>CAVSKY010000010.1:0-117202 GCA_963728745.1 uncultured Chloroflexia bacterium | reverse complement strand
CGGCGTCGAATTCCAGGGGGCACGCGGCGGGGTGAACAGCGCGTCCGCGGTCTGGAGGACGCCGGGCTGGCATTCGCGGACCCGGCCCGCAACGCCCAGATCCACGAACCGGAACCCGCCGAGGTACGCCGCCGCCAGCGTCGCGATGTCCAGCTCCAGGTCCGGCGCGTCCTTCGTTCGCGAAACCTCCGCGCGCCCATCCGAAACGGATAGCCGCCATCGGCCCGCGTTCGAGTCGAACATGTCGTCCGACACGTCCAGCACGAGCGAGCCGGACCCGACGTAGCTGCCGCGCCGTCAGCGCCGCCGGCAGGTCGAGGATGCGCAGCCACAGCCCGTCGACGATCGTGAGCGCCAGGCGGCGCGGCTCGAGCAGCCAGCTCTGGAGCGGATGCGGCACCGGGCCGCGCCGGCCGGCCACCGTCCGCACGAGGTCCATCGACAGCAGCCATTGCCAGAGCGCCTGCTCGGCGACCGGATCCACCCCGGTGACCTCCAGGACGTTCATCGTCGAAGCGGGCCCGGTCGGTCCCCAGCCATTCTCGATCCGGTAGATCGCGTAGCCGCGCGGCTCGCCGTCGACCTCGATCACGGCCTGGTACTTGATCCCATCGCCGCGCCGCATCCACTCGGCGTCGGCGACGAGCCACAGCCGCCACTTCGGTTCGATGCGGTCGACCGCCCCTGGGATGCCTGGCCGAACCCGGTCGTAGATCGCTGAGAAGAGCCTGGTCGCTTCGTCGGTGTCGACCATCCGGATCTGCGCACCCGGCCCGAGGTCGACCGGCTCCCTGAATTCGGACGCCGCCCGTTCCAGGGTGAACGACGACGTCGACGACGCCGGCCCGAACCCGAACCGCTGGTAGATCGCCGCTTCCGTTGCCGTCAGGATCGCCACTGGCTCGCCGCGTCGACGCGCGTCGTCGAGCAGCCAATCCATCATCTGGCGCAGGATCCCGCGCCGCCGGTAGTCGGGACGGACGCCGACCCCGGTGATGCCCGGCGTGCCGACCTCGCCGCCCGGGACGGTCATGCGGAACGTGTAGGCGCCGGCCGTCCCGACCCGCACCTCGCCATCGAATGCGCCGATGAACCGGTCGAAGTCGATGAGCGGTCGCTCGGCCTCGATCTCCTCCTTGGTCAGGCTCTCGCTGAAGGCGTCCGCCAGCGGCCGCCAGTAGTCGTGCAGCTCGTCGGGCCGCGGGTTTCGGAGCGTGATGTCGTCGGGCATGACGGGAATCGTGCCACTGTCATCGACCTGACGCCTTGCCGGGCGCAGACTTCGTCCGTCATGAGTCACGCGACGCTCGACCGCGTGCTGGCGCTCCTCGTCGTCGGCATCGGCGCGACCGGGTTGCTGTCGCTCAAGGCCGGCGACCCGGAGGCGGGCTGGGTATTCACCCTGCACGGGCTGCTGGGTGGCGCGCTCGTCGCGGCCACGATCTGGAAACTGCGGCGATCGGTGCCGCGAGCGGTCGAGTCGGGTCGATGGCAACGCCTCGCACTCGCCGCAGCCGTCGCGCTGCTGGTCGCCGGCGCGCTGACCGGCGGGTTCCTGTGGGTGGCCGGGGGCGAGCTGCTGACGGTCGGTTCGTGGACGGTCCTGACGCTCCACGCCTGGCTGGGCCTGGTGCTCGTGCCGGTGATCGGCGTCCACCTGTTGCCGCATCGATGGCGGGTCGTCGCACCGCCGCCGCGGAACGGGGTCTCGCGACGGACCGTGCTCGCGTCAGGCGGGTTGGCGCTGGCCGGGTTCGCGGCGTTCGGCTTCGCGACCGTCCTCGACAGTGTCCGCGGTGGCACCCGGCGGTTCACCGGGTCGCGCTGGCTACCCGTCGGGCGGTGTCCCGCCATCGACCACCTTCTACGGTGAGCGACCACCATCGATCGACCCCGATGCGTGGCGCCTGACGGTCGGCGACCGTAGCCTCGCTCTAACCGACCTCCACGCCCTCGGCGAGGTCGACATGACCGCCGTCCTCGACTGCACGTCGGGCTGGGCGATCGAGACGACCTGGCGGGGCGTGCCGCTGCCTGCGTTGATGGCCATCCCGGATCGGGGCAGCCTCCGAGTCCAGTCGATCACCGGGTGGTCGACGATCCTCACCGCCGACGAGGCACGAACCGCCCTGCTGGCGACCGGGGTCGCCGGTCAGCCGCTCCCGCTTGCGAACGGCGCTCCGTGCCGGCTCGTCGTTCCGGGCCGTCGCGGCCTCGACTGGGTGAAATGGGTCACCCGCATCGAGGCCGCGTAACGATGCCTTCGCCGGGTTAGTCGCCCAGCTGACCTCGGATCGCTCCGCCTGGGAAGCTCGCCGTGTGGACGTTCACGTAGTAGCCGCTCGGGTTCGCCACGATGGCGGCCGCGTTCGCGGCGGTCGTGACGACGCAGTGCTCGGCCTTGTTCCCGGTGACATCGGCGCCGAACGGATCGAGATCCACGAAGACCCCACCGTTCACCCCGGCCGGAGCGTTGTGGATGTGGGCTGCCGCGACGCGCTCGATCGCCTGGACCTTGCCCTCCCAGCAGATCGTCCCGTTCACGAAGATGTCGAGCGACACGAAGCCCTTGCCGTTCTTGTCGCCACCGCCGATCTCCTCGGCACCGGACAACGTGGTGCTCAAGGTCGTGACATGGTTGGACGCTGTAGCGACGCCCGCGACCATCGTGGCCGCGAACAGGATGGTCGTCAGGATCGGGAAGAATCGGCGCATAGCCGTCACCTCTGCTGCTCCCCCGGGTCGATTGGGATCGTCCGAAAGGGTGCCGCCCCGGCCGTTTCGGAGTCGTAAAGCGTAGTCGTGTCAGCGCGACGGCCGCTGGCCCGCCGGCGGTTCCGGTGCGCCCGGTCAACGCATCGGCGAGTTCCCCGCGGCCATCAGACTGGCGGCAGCTCCTGGGCATCAGTCTGTGCGGCTGCGAACAGGTCCCCGACCTTCTCGATGCGCTCCGGGAGGTTCCGGATCGTCCAGCGGTCGGGCCGGATGTCGGGGTCATCCAGTTCGTCCCACGAGATCGGCGTGCTGACCGGCGCCCCGGCGGCCGGCCGGACGGAGTACGGCGCGACGAGCGTCTTGATCGAGGCGTTCTGCGTGTAGTCGAGCCTGGCACGCCCCTTGCGGGCTGCCTTCGCCCACTCCCAGGAGATGAGCTCGGGGACGGTCGAGCCGACCGCCTTCGACACACGTTCGACCCAGTTGCTCGTGTCGCTGAAGTCGTACTTGCCGTGGACGATCGGGATCCAGATCTGGATGCCGCGCTTGCCGGTCGTCTTGGGGTAGCCGCGAACGCCGAGATGCCCGAGCGCGGTCCGGTACAGCCGCGCGAGCGTCAGCGTCTCCTCCCAGGTCGTCTTCTCGCCAGGATCGATGTCGACGTAGGCGAACGTCGGCTGCCACGGTTCGGGCAGCTTCCCGGTCCAGGCATGGACCTCGAAGCTCGCCTGGTTGCCGAGCCAGGCGAGGCTGGCCGCGTCGATGGCGAGCAGGTGGTCGTTGGCATCACGGTCAGTCCGGCCGTCGACGCCGGTCTCGTGCCAGCGCTTGAGCCACGTGGGAGCAGTCTCCGGGATGTCCTTCTGCCAGAAGCCGGGTGCACCGGCACCGTTCGGGAAGCGCTGCAGGTTCAGAGGCCGGTCGAAGAGATGCGGCAGCATGACCGGCGCGATCGTCGCGAAGTAACGGATGAGCTCGCGCTTCGTGACGGGCGGATCTGCCTCGAAGATCGGCTTGTCGAGGTTGGTCAGCTTGAGCTCGCGACCGCCGACCTGCCACACGCCCTCCTTGGCGAGGGCGTCGAGTGCGTCGAGCTCCTCGGGAGTGGCCGCCGCGAATTCCGGGGTCGCCTGCTTGGCGGCCGTCGATGACTTCGAACCCTTCGATTTCGAAGGTTTGGCCTCCTGGGGCATCGACTCCTCCTCGGCGGGTGCGGGCTCGGCGGCTTCGGCGGCACGGACCGCGGTGGACGTGGCGACCGCGGTCTCCTTGACGACCGTCTGCGGGTCGCGCCCGGCCTCGATGCCCTTGTAGGCCGTCTGCCGGACCTGGCCGTCGCGCGTCCAGCCGCCGATCTCGGCGCGGATCACGATCTCGGGCCGGACCCACGTGATGTCCTTGAGGTCGCCACCCCAGCGGCCACGGTAATCCTTGGGCGGCGCGGGGTCGAACGGCGGGTCATCCTGGACCAGCGGCTTGAGGCGCTTCAGCAGGTCGCCGCGGATGGCGCCCGTGAAGCCGCTGCCGACCTTGCCGGCGAACCGCAGCTTCCCGTCCTCGTACACGCCGACGGCCATCGCGCCGAGGTCGCGCGCGTTGCCACTCCCCGGGGTCCAGCCACCGACCACGAGCTCCTGCTCCGGCCGGATCTTGATCTTCAACCACGAACCGCTGCGCTTGCCCGGCTCGTAGCGCGACCGCCGCAGCTTGGCGACCATGCCCTCGACTCCCAGCGCACTGGCCGCCTCGAAGAACGCCTTGCCGTCGCGAACGACGTGGGACGCGAAACGCACGCGGGGATGGTCCTTGAGCACGCTCCGCAGCAGCCGCTTGCGGTCCTCGAGCGGCACGTCCAGCAGCGACCGGCCGTCGAGGTACAGCAGGTCGAACGCCTGGTACAGCAGCCCGGTCGCCTCCTTCTGGCCGAGCTTCGTCTGCAGCAGGCTGAAATCCGGCCGGCCCGCCTCGTCGACCGCGACGACCTCGCCATCGATGACGGCCTGGTTCGCCTCCAGCCACTTGTTCGGCGATCCGAAAAGCCGGGGGAAATAGGTCGCGGCGTCGTTGAGGTTTCGCGTCAAGATCTTGACGTTGCCATCATCGACCACGGCCTGGACGCGGAACCCGTCCCACTTGATCTCGAACAGCCAGTCGTCGTCGTCGAACGGCTTGGTCGCGAGCGTCGCCATCATCGGCTCGATCTTCTGGGGGAGCCGCGCGGCCTTTGCCGCCGCGAGGTCGATCTCGGCGGTCGCAGCCGGCGCCTGACTGATCCAGATCGCGTCGCGGTTCGCTTTGACCTCGTCGTTGGTTCGGCCGGTCTTGACGCTCTGCGGGTGGTCCTCCGCGTCCCAACCGGGCCTGGCGTGCTCGTCGCCCTTGTGGATGAGCAGCCACTGGTCGCCATCGTCACTCTCGAACGGCCGATTCCCGCCACGACCGCTCGTTCGGACGATCGTGAAGCGGCCCTTCAGCTTCTCGCCGTTGAGTCTGAATTTAAGCTCGCCGTCCGCGACGCTCTTGCGGCCATCGAGCGTGGGGGCCTCGGGCTCCCAGGTGCCCCAATCCCAGACGATGACGTCCCCCGCGCCGTACTGCTTGGCCGGGATGATCCCTTCGAAATCGAAGTATTCGATCGGGTGGTCCTCGACGTGGACCGCCATCCGCCTGATCTTGGAGTCGAGCGTCGGGCCCTTCGGCACGGCCCACGAGACGAGGACGCCATCGATCTCGAGCCGGAAGTCGTAGTGCAGCCGCGTCGCGCGATGGCGCTGGACGACGAACCGGCCGCTGCGACCGCTGGCGGCCGTGCCCGGATCCGGCGGCGGCTCCGGGGTCTGCTTGAAGTCTCGTTTGCGGAGGTATTCCTCGAGGGGCATCGTGAGGAGTGTGCCGCAAACCCGCGGGCAAGCGCCCCGGATCTGGCAGAAGTTGCGCCGGGGGAGCGTTATGGCGAACAGCAGTTGGATCCGGGTCCGTTCCGGGCGCTAACGCGTCACCGGGTGCAACTCTTGCCGCGAACCGCGGCATCGACTGACATTACGGTCCCCGGGTGCAACTTCTGCCAAATATTCGTCGAGCGACTGTTAGGCGTGCTCTGGACCGCGAACCGGAGCCCGGTCGTGCGTGGCCCGCACGTGGAGGGGCGGATCGCGGCCGCGTCGTGTGCCTACGAGTCCTCGGACGACTATCTGGCAGCAAACGGCCCGGTGGCGGGCGCCTTGCAGGAGCCCGCTGCCGCGACGCCGGCCGCGGGTGCGGTTCCGCTAGGCGGTCTTGCGCTTGCGGGCCGGCTTTGCCTTGGCAGCCTCGTCTTCGTCGGCGGCCTTGGCGCGAGCTCGGGATGCGGCAGGCTTCTTGGCGGCTGCCTTCTTCTCGCGCGCCTCGGCCACGGACACCGGCTTCTCGGCGCCCGCCTCCCGAGCTGCCTTGGCTTGCGAAACGGACGCCTCGAGCGCGGCCATCAGGTCGATGAGCTTGCCCGGCTCCTCGGGCTCCTCGATCTCGACGGTCTCCTTGCCCTCGACCTTGGCCTCGATGATCTTCTCGAGCGCCTCGCGGTACTCGTCCTTGTACTGCTTGGGGTCGAACGTGCCGGTCATCGCCGACACGAGCTGCTTGGCCATCGTGAGCTCGGCCGGCTTGAAGTCGAACTCCTCTTCGGGGAGCTCGAGATCCTCGGTCGAGCGGATCTCGTCGGGCCAATGGAGCGTCGTCAACAGCAATGTCTCGGAGAACGGATCGAGCGCGGCGAGTGCCTCGCGATCCTTGATGACGACCTTACAGATCGCGGTGAGCCCCTCGTCCTCGAGCACCGACTTGAGGAGGTAGAACGCCTTGCGACCGATCTTGTCGGGCTCGACGTAGTAGGCGGATTTCACGAACCGGACGGCGTTGTCGTCGCGCTCGGCTTTCGTGAACTGCTCGATCTCGATCGAGCGGACCGTCTTGAGCGGCACCTTCTCGAGGTCCTCGTCGGTGACGACGACGTACTCACCCGGCGAGTACTCGTACCCCTTCACGGTCTCGCTGCGGGAGATCGGCTCGTCCTCGACCGGGCACCAGACCTTCATCTGGATCCGCGACAGATCCTCCTTGTGGAGCATGTTGAAGCTGATGCCCTTGGATTCGGTCGCCAGATAGAGCTTGATCGGGATGGTGACCAGGCCGAACTGGATGGCCCCCTTCCACATCGCTCTCGCCACGGCGTCACTACCTCTCGTGCGGCACACGGGTACCCGGCCCGGTGCATCGGACGGTCACGATAGCGCACGCGGGCAAGCGATCTCGTCAATGCGCGCTGTCCTCGGGCTGCAGGGGCCTCACGGCCCGGCTCGTCGACTAGCGCAGGACGACGAACCCGTCGAGCGAGACCGACGGTCGACCGGAGGTGCCCGCGACCCGCAGCTCGATCGTGTGCGTGCCGCTCGACGTCCAGTTGCGGGCGTACACGACCTTACGCGCGACGCTCGCGGACGAGCGCATGTCGATCGTCCCTCGGTACACGCCGTCGACGTACACGGTCGCCCGACCGCGGGTCGAGTTCGTCAGCGCGACGATCGCGATGCCCCGACCGGTGAACCGCAGCCGAGCGGTGGCGCCGGCCTGCCGCGAGGTCGTGATCCAACCGTTGGTCGAGAGGCTGTGGGCGTACCGGGTCCACGTTCCGCGATAGGTGACGAGCGTAGACCGGTCGCTCACCGCGCCGGGGATCACGGCCGGTCCGGCGACCCATGGGCTCCACGAGCCGTCCCTGTCCTGTGCCCGGACACGGAACCGGTACGACGTGCCGAATTGGAGACCGGGGACGGAGATGGACCTGGCCGTGCCTGCTGTCGCGACGGTGAAGCCATATGCGCTGCCGTTGACGCTTCGCTCGACCTCGTAGCCCACGATCGGGTCTGACGGGTCGGTCGCGGCCGCCCATGCCGGGCGGAGCGTGACGCTGTCCGTGCCCGTCGACGATCGGCCGAGGACGCTGCCGCTCAGGATGGCCACGCTGGGCGCCTTGGCGGTCGGCAGGTCCGCGGCGACCTGGACGTTGACGGTCGTCGACTTCGTGCGGCCCCAGTTGGTGCCGCTGACCTGGACCTGGTAGGTACCCGGCTTTGCGGTCGACGGCGCCGTCACCCGGACCGAGACCGTCTTGGCGGTCCAGCCGAAGGCGCTCGATGTCGCCATCACCGCGCTCCATCCCGGCGGGGCGCTATCGACCCTGAACCTGACGCGCTCGAAGAAGGTCGAACTTCGGGCGATCGTGACGGGCACGAAGCCCGACCCACCCTTCGACCCGATCCTGCCCGTCGTCGGCGCCGAGATCGAGAAGGTGCCGAGCGACCCGATCCGTGACACGTTGAGCAGGGGTTCGTGGTACGGATCCGGGTCGGTCGACGTGGACCAGCCCTGGTTGCCCAGGTAACGGAGGGACTCACGGACCTCGGACGGGGTCGCCAGTGGTCGGCTCGCCTTGTACAGGGCGACGGCTCCGGTCACCGCCGGTGCGGCCATCGAGGTGCCCGATGAATAGGCGTACGTCGAGCCGGGCTTGGTCGACCAGATGCATTTGCCGGGGGCGATCACGTCGACGTCGGAGCCGTAGTTGCTGAAGTCGGCGAAGGTGTCGTCGCGGTCGTAGCTGCCCCACGAGTAGCAGCGCCTGCCACCGAGTCCACCCGACTTCCCGTCCGTATCGGCGAGGGCCGAGACGGTGATCACCTGGTTGTACGCGGCCGGCACGTAGCCCGACGCGCTCCGATGCTCGTTCGCGGCCGCAGCCACCACCGTGATGCCGCCGGCGTACAGGCGGCAGATCGCCTGGTGGAGCACGTCCTTGTTCGAGAAGCCGCAGTTCGAGTCGTCGGCGCCCGACTTCGCGACGCTCATGTTGACCGCCTCGATCAGCGGCCTCGACGAGTCGTTCGGGTCGCGCTGGGCGAGGATCCAGTCGAGCCCGCACACGTACCACGACAGCAGCCCGCTGCCGCTCGAATTCAGGATGCGGACGGCCCACAACCGGACGCCCGGCGCCACGCCGACGACGCCGAACGTGTTGTCCCGTGCGCCGACCGTGCCCGCGACGTGGGTGCCATGACCGTGCTCATCGGTCCAGCGCGCCCGATCGGCGCTCGAGCAGTTGTAGCCACCGGCGACGTTGAGGTCCGGATGCGCCGCGATACCCGTATCGACGATCGCGACGTCCGCATTCACCTGCTCGTCGACCCCGTTGATCTGCGCGAGGGGTGATGTCCTCGTGCCGACTCGCGATACACCCGTCGGGATGGTCTGGGCGGTGACCTCGATGACCTCGTCCGGGACGACGGCCTTGACGTTCGGGTCGGCGAGCAAGGCCTGCCGCTGGACCGCGTCGAGCTTGGCCGTGAACCCGCGGAACGCGTGCTTGAACGAGCGGTCGGCCTTGGTGCCCTCGCCCTGGCGATGGCGCGTCACGACCTTCGTGGTATCGGCGGTCTCGGTGAGGACGACGATGTATCGACCGGTCGCGATCGGCCGGCCTCTGGCGTCGACGGCATCGGGCAGGCGCTTCGATCTGGGAGTCGGGGTCGCGACAGCGGGTTCGGTCGTGGCGGGTTCCGTCGCGGCGGGTTCCGTCGTGGCGGGTGGGGCCGTGGCCGGATCTGGCTCGACGGTCGGCGCGGGGTCGCCGGTGGGCGGCGGCTCGGGAGCCGGCGTCGGCTCGACGGTCGGTTCCGGCGGGGTCGCCTCGGGCGTGGTGATCGGCTCGACAGGTGCCGAGGGCTCCGCGGCTGGCGGCGGCGGATCGGCGGCCGCAACCGGCGAGACCAGGGACAGCGCGACCGTGGCGGCAAGGGCGAGGGCAGCGATGCGGCGCATGGGTTCTCCGGCTCGTGGGATCCGCGGAGGAGCCGATCGTCCGCATCGACGGGCGCTGACTCGCGCACATCATCCCCCACCCGACAACCCTTGCGCAGCACCCCTTGGTCCGGGTCGGGGCTAGCCTGCGCGTCCTAAACCGCATGGGACCCCGTTGCCGTCAATCGGCGGCGGTTCGGATCTCCGATTCGGCCTCGCTGACGCGCGCCAGGATCCCTGCCCGCATGGTGTCCAGGCCGGTCCACACGGCCTTGGTGGCGTTCGAGATGGAGGTCAGCTGCGACTTGAGCTGACGCACCACCTCGAGCTGCTCGCGGATCGCGGTCAGGGCCGATCCGATCGCGGCGGCATCGACGGCCACCTCGCGCTCGGCAAGCGATGCCAGCGCGAGCAGCCGCGCCAGCCGAACGGCTGCCTCGAGCGTCGCCGGCTCGGGCGCATCCGGGTCGATGACGCAGTACACGTCGCCACCGACCAGGCTGAACGGCCCGACCCCGGTCGGGGCATGTGCCGGCGTGAACACCGCGACCGCCACGGCTGCTCCGCGGTTCTCGCGCGCCTCGCGCAGCTCGTCGCGCATCGCACGCATCGACATCGGACGGTCCTTTGCCTCGATCACCACGCGCAGGTCGCAGCCGCGGGCGATCGCGGGATCCACGGTCAGGACGAAGTCACCCTTCTTCGACTTGAGCACTGCGCCAGCATCGAGCATCGTCCGATCGAGGAGGTCGCCGGCGCCGCGGGCGATATCGCCGAGCATGCCTGCCAGCAGGTCCTCGAAGTCGGCGCCCTTCGCCGCGGACCTGGCCCGCTCGGCACCCCGGGCAGCGGCCGCGGCCTCGATCGCCACGAGCCGCTCCTCGAGGCTCTTGAAGCCGGCCGCGATCTCCTGGCGGAACTGGTGCATCGGCGAGTTGAGTCGGGTCGGGTCAAGGAGCACGGCGAGCTTCGACGCGTCGCCGTCGAAGTAGCGCTCCAGCATCGAGCCGATCCGGCCGATGGCGCTGTCGCGCTTCTTCTCGTCGAACAGCTCGTCGACCATCGAGCGCAATGCGCCCCGGTCGCCGAGGAACTTCTCGAGCGTGCGCGGCAGCCGGCCGTCGCCGTCGGCGAAATTGGCGCGCAGCGTTTGCTCGAGTGCGGTCGCCGCCCGCTCGTTGACCTGCTCCGCCTGGCGGAGGAGTCGCTCGAACTCGGTGCGCACGGCATCGACGTTCACGGTGACACCCGCGTCCTGCAGGGCGATCAGCCCGATACGCAGGGCGCGCTCGACGATCGGACCGCGATCCCCCGCCGGTCGCTCCCCCAGGAACGCGGCGAGGGTCGGGTCCGACAGGGACAGACGCTCGATCACGATCCGGTCGCCTTCCAGCCGGACCGTTGGGTGCAATGGGATGACGTGCGCTTCCATGCCCCGGACACTAGGACCCACCCGTGACATCTAGGCTGTCACGCTCGAACGACCGACGGGCGTACGATGAGGGTCGATGCGCGCATCCCGTCACCCGCTGTTCCTCCTGCTCGTGCTCGCAGCGAGCGCCATCGCCCCGACCGGCGTGACCGCCGCGGATCCCGTCGTCCCGAACGCGGTAGGTGACGAGGTCCTCGTCCGATATCGAGCAAACGTGACCGCCGCCCAACGGCGGTCGATCGCACGCGACCTCGACCTCGACGTCAGGTCCACCAGCGCCAGCGGCCGGACGCAGGTCGTCGTCGGTCGTGGCGTATCGCCGGCTACCGTCCGCCGCCAGCTCGACGCGGACCCGCGCATCCTTGCGGTCGCCCCGAACTACCAGCGTGAGCTCGCGGACGAGATCACGAACGAGCCCGGCTTCGATATCGAATGGGGCCTCCACAACACGGGACAGCACCTGGTCGGTACCGAGTCCAAGACCGGCATCGTCGATGTCGACATCGATGGGCTCGAAGCCCTGCGTGTGACCCACGGCGAGTCGTCGATCGTGGTCGCGGTAATCGATGACGGCGTCGATTTCGCCCATCCCGATCTCGCTAGCCGCGCCTGGACGAACCCCGGCGAGACCGACGGCAACGGCATCGATGACGATGGCAATGGCTTCGTCGACGACATCCACGGCTGGGACTTCTGCAACGACGACGCGTCGGTGCATGACGCCGGCCAGGACGCCCATGGCACGCACGTCGCGGGCACGATCGGCGCGTCGCTGAACGGATCCGGGGTCGTCGGCGTCGCTCCGGCGGTCCGGATCATGGCCGTCAAATTCATCGATGACACTGGATGCGGCACCGACGACATGGCGGTCGACGCCATCGATTACGCCGCGTCATTCGACGTACCCATCATCAACGCTTCGTGGGGTGGCAGCGAAGAGAGTCCGGTCCTCGACCTGGCGATCGCCGACTCGGATGCCCTGTTCGTCGCGGCGGCCGGGAATGGCGTAGCCGGCATCGGCCGAAACATCGACAGCAGCACGTACGACTTCTATCCAGCCGAGTCCCCGCTTGCCAACGTGCTGAGCGTGGCGGCGATCGATCAGCGCGGCAGCCTTGCGGATTTCTCGAACTACGGTGCGACGAAGGTCGACATCTCCGCCCCTGGGACCAACATCGTGTCGACGATCCCCTCTGAGCCGGGATGTTCGCCATGCTGGGGGTGGTCGGAGGGAACGTCGATGGCCGCGCCACACGTCAGCGGCGTCGCTGCGCTCGCCGCAGGCGCGGCGGCCGATCCGCCATCACCGACGGCCTTGAAGGCGCTGGTGCTGGGTCGCGGCACGACGCTGGCGACCACCTCTGGCAAGACCGTGACGGGTCGCCTCGTCAACGCGCTGCGCGTCGTCGACACGACAGGCCCGACGGCCCTCCCCGTTCACCGGCACGGGATCAATGCCGGCACGGTCATCGGCTCGACCGTCAGCGCGATCGTGTCGTGGCCCGCCGCGACCGATGACCACACCGGCGTGGCGAGCTACGTGGTCCGGCGGCGCATCGGCACCGGGTCCTGGACCACCGTGGATAGCGTGGTCACGGAACGTCTCAAGAAGGTCTCGATGACGTTCGGCACCGTGACCCAGTTCGCGATCGCCGGTCGAGATGGTGCCGGCAACGTGGGGGCACAGGCCCAGTCCCCCGCCGTGAAGGCGACCCTGCTGCAGGAGGGGACGAGCCTGGCTCGCTACGCGGGCAGCTGGTCGTCGACCCGCTCGACCTCGGCCAGCAACGGCACCATGCGCACCTCCAGTAGGGCCGGCGCATCCGTCGAGTTCAAGCGCGACGCCCTGGCGATCGCCGTCGTCGGCCGCCAGGGGCCGACCAGCGGCAAGGCGAGGGTCTACGTCGACGGCGTGTACGTCCAGACGATCGACCTCTACCGATCGACGTCGCGCTCGAAGGTCGTCCTGTTCAGCCGGTCGTGGTCGACGCCGGGGCTCCATAGCGTGAAGCTGCTCGTGTCGGGCACGTCGGGGCGACCGCGCATCGACGTCGACGCGTTCCCGGTGATCCGCTAGCCGCTGGCTCACGACCCCCGATAGGTCGTCATCGAGAACGGCGCCAGGAGCAACGGCACGTGATAGCTGCGCTCGACGTCGGTGATCCGCAGGTCGACCGCGATCTTGGTGAAGAACGAGCCGTCCTCATGTGCGACGTCGAACTCCAACCGGTAATCCCCGACCTGTAACGGTCGCTCGAGGAGGTCGCGGACCCGTCCGTCGGCATCAGTCAGCGCCTGGGTCATGCGCACCGGTTTGCCATCACCGACGTCGAGTCGATAGAGCGTGACGTGGACCGCGCTCGCCGGCACCCCACGTTCCGTGTCGAGGACGTGGGTACTGATCGTCGGCAGTTGCGCTCCGGGGTCGGCGGCCACGCTATCCTCCGCGCTATGGGGAGCCTGCGGATCGAGGTCGGTGACCTGCACTTTAGCGCCCGCTGGGAGCCGGCCGCGCCCCAGACGATCGAGGCCATCCGACGGATGCTGCCGATCGACTCCAAGCTCATCCATTGCCGTTGGTCGGGCGAGTCGACGTGGATCCCGTACGGCGACTTCCGCCCCGGCATCGACTACGAGAACCACACCTCCCATCCGGCGCCCGGGATGCTGGCGATGTACCCCGGCGGCATCAGCGAGTGCGAGATCTTCTTCCCGTACGGCGCTTGCACGACATCGTCGAAGGTCGGCCAGCTGGCGGCCAACCACTTCGCCTCCATCGACCCCGACGAGGGCTGGGGGGATCGACTGCGCGAGGTCGGTCGGCGCGCCTTGTGGGACGGGGCCCAACCGATCCGGATCAGTGAGGTGGAGAGCTGATGTCGACCGAGATGGGACCCATCCTGCTGACGATCGGGCTCGTGGTCATCATCCTCGTTGGGGTCGCATTGGTCACCCGCGGTGGCCGTCGCGAAAAGCAGGGCCCGTTCTCGACCTCGACCGACTGGAAGGCCAGTTCGGCCGTATTCGGGCCGGACGAGTGGCGGGAGAAGGCAAAGCAGCCACCCAGACACGCTGACGCGGCGGACGCCGAAGACGCGAGCGAGCGGAAGGACTGAGCGTGGACGGATCCCAGATCGCCGTGATCGTCGCGATCATCGTCGTCATCCTGATCACTACGGGCGTCTGGGGTCGTCGGCGAGGTGGCGGCGGAGCTGACGGTGGTGGTAGCGGCGGAGGCGCTTGACCGACCTCCTCGTTCGCGGCGGCGCGATCGTCACAGCACGCGGGTCGCGGCGCGCTGACCTGGCGGCCGACGGCGGTCGCATCACGGCGATCGAGCCGTCACTCGATGGGCTGGCGGCGGCCGCGGATCGCGTGATCGATGCGACCGGGATGCTGGTCCTCCCCGGGGTCATCGACACGCACACGCACACCCGGGTCGCCTCGGACCAGGAGCCCGACCGCTTCTTCCAGGATTCGGTCGCCGCGGCGTATGGGGGCACGACCGCGTTCCTCTCGTTCAACAACCCCGGAACGGGGTCGTCGCCACGGGCCGAGCGATCGCTCCGCACCGGGCTCGCGGAGTGGCGTGCCTCCACGGACTCGGACAGCGCGATCGACTACGGCCTGTCGCTCGCGATCTCCGGCCATGCCGATGATCCGGTGGCAGAGCTGCCTGCGACGATCGCGGCCGGCGTCGCCACCTCGAAGGCCTTCATGGTGTTCGACTTTCGCCTCGGCGATCAGGCGCTGTTCGATGCGATGCGGGTCATGGGCGAGAAAGGCGGGATGCTGCAGGTCCACTGCGAGGACCCGGTCCTGCTGGACGCCGGCATCGCCGCGGCACTGCAGCGTGGTGACACGCAACCGCGCTACCACGCGACCGTGCGCCCGCCGTACGTGGAGGCGGTCGCCACGGCCCGAGCACTCGCGTTCGCTCGCGCGACCGACTCGCCCGTCCATGTCGTCCACCTCTCGTCCGCGGCCGCGCTCGATGAGGTCCGTCGTGCCAAGGCGGCCGGCGTCCGCGTATCCGCGGAGACGTGCCCGCATTACCTGGTCCTCACCGAGGCGTGCTACGACGAGCCCGACCCCACCCGTTGTGCCTGCTTCGTGATCTCGCCACCCCTCCGGTCGGACGCCGATCGCGACGCCCTGTGGGCCGGCCTCGCCGACGGCTCGCTCGACCTCGTCGCCACCGATCATGTCCCCGACCGGATGGCCGTCGAGAAAGCGGAGGCTGGCTCGGGTGTGCCGTTCGATCGAGTCAGCAACGGTGCGCCGGGCATCGAGACGCTGCTGACGCTGCTCTATAGCGAGGGTGTCGCGCGAGGTCGCATCACGCTCCAGCGGCTGGTCGATCTCCTGTCGACGACCCCAGCGGCTCGGTTCGGGATCGCGAGCAAGGGCGCCCTCGAGGTCGGGCTCGATGCCGACATCGTCGTCTTCGATCCGGCAGCGCGACGGGTCATCAGCGCCGACGCACTCCATCACACGAGCGACTACACGCCCTACGAGGGTACGGAGGTCAGCGGCGCGATCCGCGATGTCCTCGTGCGCGGCAGCGACGTGATCCGCGACGGCGAGTTCGTCGGCCGCCGCGGCTTCGGGCAGTTCCTGGAGCGCGGCCCGATCGCTGGGTGAAGCAGATGCTCAGCAGAGCCATCGCGATCGCGGACGAGCCCGTCGCCGCCGGATGCTCTTCGATGTGTGGGGGGACACCGTCAACACGGCCGCGCGCATGGAGTCGAGTGGCATCCCGGGCCGTGTCCAGGTCGCACCGGCAACGTATGAGGCAGTGCGCGACGAGTACCGGTTCGAGCGCCGCGAGCTCGATGTGAAAGGCCTGGGACCGATGACTACCTACCTGCTCGACGACGTCGATGCCTGATGTCCCACGATCTGATGTCTCGATGTCCCAGGTCTATCGTTCAGGGAACATCCCAACGGTTCTTCGGAGGGACAGTTGAGCGATCTGAGCAACGGCGATGGCAAGGTGGTCGTGAACAGGTCGATGTCGCTTGACGGCTTCATCGCCGGTCCTGGCGACGCGATGGACTGGATCTTCGACTACGTGGCCCCGGACGAGTTCCCGGAGATCGCCGCGGCGACCGGCGCCATGCTCGTCGGCCGGCGCACGTACGAAGTAGGCAAGAGGATGGCCGCCGCCAGAGAACAGGCGCCGGCATCGAGCGGCGAAACCTATCCCGTCTCCGGACCCGTGTTCGTCCTGACCCACGAGCCTCCGGAGCCGCCGGACCCGGAGGTCACGTTCCTCAGCGGCGACATCGGGGAAGCGGTCGCCACGGCCCGCAGCGCCGCAGGCGGCAAGAACCTGGAGATCCTCGGTGCTGATGTGGCCGGTCAGTGCCTGCGGCGGGGGCTCGTCGACGAGATCCTGGTATATGTCTTGCCGGTCCTGCTCGGTGACGGCGTTCGCTTCTCGCCGCCTGGCGTCGGAAGGATCGACCTGGAGCCGCTCAGTAGCACGCGGTCGGGCGCCGTCACCGTCCTTCGGTTCCGCGTTCGAAACGTCCCTGTCACGTGACATCCCACGATCTGATGTCCACTTTCTCCGCCGGAGCGCTGGTTCACTTGTTGATGTCAATGGGCGGCATCAGGGCGAAGGGCGGCTCAGGGGCGGCGGCCACAGGCGGCGGAGGCGCTGGCGGCTTCGCCACATGGCCGCCATCGCGGTGCGGTAGCCAGTCGGGCAGCGGGCCGTCGCCGGGCGGTTTATCCGGGGCGCCGAAGAGATCGATCACCCGCGGTCGACGTTCGGGTGCCGGCGCGGCCACATCGAGGCCGTTCATCGCGGCGACGATCGCGACGAAGCGCCTGAAGCGAAGGCCATGCAAGGTCCCGCGCTCGAGCCGGCAGATGGCCGCCTGGTCCAGCCCGCACCGCCAGCTCAGCTCGCGCTGCGTCCAGCCAAGCGCGCGGCGGCGCCGTTTGACCATGGCACCGATCAACTCCCACCCTGCTTGGACCTCAGGGTGCCGTGCCCGCCTGTTCTCCGCGGTCCACGCCATGCCGCGGACGGTAACCACCTGGGCTGCACCGACGCTCATCAGCACGTTGTCGCCGGCTGCTTGCTAGCGCCCCCGCCTTGATGTCGCCCACTGCTTCCTAGCTCGCCCTCGCCCTGATGTCGCCCACTGACATCAATAAGGGAACCAACGCTCCGCGGCAGAAAGTGGACATCACGCCCCGGGGGTGCGCCGTGCGCCTTACTCCAGCATCGCGTAGGCGCGCAGCGTCAGGAACTCGGCGAACTCGTCGTCGAGGACGAGGTGGTCGAGGATCTCCCAGGCGTCCTTCAGCCGGCCGGAGGCCGCGCCGCCGAGACGTGCCAGCTCCTCGTCCCGGACCTTGGCGTAACGCTCCACCGACAGCAGCCCGCGAGAGCGCCACAGCCAGAGCTGGGACCGCGCGATCTCGGCGGTGGCGGCGTCCTCCATCAGGTTGTCGATCGCGGCGGCGCCCGTGCCACCCAGCCACGCGTCCAGGTATGCCAAGGCCACGCGGACGTTGGCCCGGATGCCGTCGTCTGTGACGGCGCCGCCGTGGACCCGGAAATCGCGCAATGCCGTGGGGCTGACGGCGGGGTCGGTGAGGTTCGGGACGCGATCCTTCTGGTTGGGCTCCGAGCCCAGGACGGAATCGAAGATCTCCGTCGCGATCGGCACGAGGTCAGGATGCGCGACCCAGGTCCCGTCGAAGCCGTCGCGCGATTCGCGTTCCTTGTCCTCGCGGACCTTGGCGAGCGCCCGCTCGGTGACCTCGGGGTCGCGCCGGTTCGGGATGAACGCCGCCATGCCGCCGATCGCATGCGCACCGCGCCGATGGCACGTCTGGACCAGCAGCCGCGTGTACTCACGCATGAACGGCACGGTCATCGTCAGCTGCGATCGATCCGGCGAGTCGAGCGCGGGATCGGCCCGGAACCGCTTGATGACGCTGAACAGGTAGTCCCAGCGGCCGGCGTTCAGGCCGGCGGCATGCTCGCGAAGCTCGTACAGGATCTCGTCCATCTCGAACGCAGCCATGATCGTCTCGATCAGCACGGTCGCCCGAACGGAGCCGCGCGCGACGCCCAGCTCGGCCTGTGCGTGCACGAACACCTCGTTCCACAGCCGCGCCTCGTGGTGCGACTCGAGCTTGGGCAGATACAGGTACGGGCCTGATCCGCGGGCGACCCGCTCGGCGGCGTTGTGGAACAGGTACAGCCCGGCATCGAACAACGACGCCGACATCGGCGTCCCATCGACCAGCACGTGCGATTCGACCAGGTGCCAGCCGCGCGGGCGGACGACGAGCTGCGCCACCCGCTCGCCGAGTCGATATGACTTGCCCTCGGGCGAGTCGAACGCCAGCGTGCCGCGGACGGCCTCGATCAGCGCCGCCTGACCACCCACGACGTTCGCCCACGTCGGCGACAGGGCATCCTCGAGGTCGGCCATGAAGACCCGGGCGCCCGAGTTGAGCGCGTTGATCATCATCTTGGGCTCGGCCGGACCGGTGATCTCGACCCGCCGATCATCGAAGTCGGCCGGCGCCGGCGCGACCGTCCAGTCCGACTCGCGGATGTGGCGCGTGCCCGCCGGGAAGTCGAGCTCCTCGCCCGCGTCCAGCGCCGCCTGCCGCTCATGGCGCCGATGGAGGAGGTCCACACGGACGTGGCCGAACCGACGCTGCAGATCGGCGATGAACGCGAGCGCCTCGTCGGTCAGGACGCGCTCGCTGCCGTCGACCGGCGGGCCCGTGACGACGACACCGGGAGGTGGCATCAGGACACCTCGGATCGACGGATCGTGGCTTCGATCAGCCCGTGCGGCTCGGTCGTCGCGACGTAGACCGTCCTGTCGTTGGTCAGCCCGAAGGGCGACAGATCGACCAGCCAGTGATGCAGGTTTGGGAGCACCATCCGGACCTCGTCGAGCTCCTGGTGCCGCTCGAGCATCGCCTTGGCCATGATCCAGATGCTCGTCTGGACGCTCGGGCTGTCATGGTCGGCGAACACCTCGAGCAGCGTCGTGCGCACGTCCTGGAAGACGCGGTCGAACTCGAGATCGGGCGACCCGTACTGCCATATGGCCGTGAGCTTCGTCGCCATCAAGCGGTCATCGGTCTCGGCGAGCGTGGTGTAAGAGTCACGCGGGAACCCCTCGAACGCGGAGCGGGTCGTCTTCATGACCACGAGGTCCTCGACGCCGGACTCGACCGTGGTCCCGGTCCGTGACGCGCTCACCGTCGCGAGCCTCGTCCCCTCACCACCGCGAACGAAGGCGTCGGGCGCCGGGCTGCCCGCCACATCGATCGGCTGCCAGTGATGACCGCGGATGTTGACGGTCGCGGCCTCGACCTGGTCGAACTGGAGGAAATGCTCGGCGAGCGCGCGGCCGTACGTCTCGATCGCGCCGTCGAGGTGGTCGCGGGCGAACGCGTAGGCTGTGTTCTTCATCGTGTCGGTCGCGACGACGAGGGTGTTGTCGCCGTCCGCGTGTGCCGCGGTGAACTCGCCCTCGAGGGCGATCGCCACGGTGAGATCGCGAAGTCGATGCGGGCTCGTGTCGCGGCCCACCCGGACGACCCGGATCGCGGCCTTGCCGTAGCGGTTCGCGCCGAGCTCGATCACGCCGACAGCTTCGCATGGCGGTCGATGGCGATGTCGACCACGGCGTCGAGGGCACGGTGGAGCTCGCTCGTCCGGTCGGAGTCGAGCGCGGCGGCCATCCCGGGCAGCAGCGCCTCGCGGGGTCGACCGGCGACGAACACGCAGTAGCGGAACCCGTGCCTGGCTTCGTATGCGTCGTTGAGGCGCTCGAGCTCGGCCGCGACGTCGAGGGGAGCGGCAGCTCCCCGGTCGTACCCCTGTTCGACGTAGCTCATCGCCGACACCGTCCCGGGTGGCGCGCCGAGACGCGGGTGCGCGTCGATCAGCTCGATCTGCTCGTCCTCGGGCATCGCGTGGGCGATGTCACGAGCGACGTGGAAGAGCAGGTCGGTCGACTCGAACGGGCCCGCGGACTCGAGGCGGTCGAGGTATCGCGGCGCCCCTTCGAACAGGGTCGCGAGCGTCGCGCGATCTGGCGTCACGCGACCGGGATCACCAGCCGCCGGCGTCGCGGATCATCCGATGCAGGATGCGCGCAGCGACGAGGCGGCGGTACTCGGCAGTCGACCGCACGTCGTCGATGGGTGCCAGCTCGCCGGCCAGCGTCTCCGCCGCCCGGTCGGCGGTCTCGGGGGTTGGCGGCCGACCTTCGAGGGCGGCCTCTGTTCCGTGCGCGCGGATCGGTGTGGCGGCCACGGACCCGAGGGCGACACGGACATCACGCCACTCCGCGTCGCCCCGCCACGCGGCGGCCAGCACGACCTTGCTGATCGACTGGGCGCGGCGCGTGCCGACCTTGCGGAAGCGGATCTCGCGGTCCGCGGCGAGCGGGATGCGGATCCGCAGGACGAGCTCGTCGTGCGCGAGGGCCGTCTGCCGGTACGCCGTCCAGAACTCGGCGGCAGGCACCTCACGCTCACCTCGTTCCGAGCCGACCACGAACACGGCATCGGCCGCCAGCAGGACCGGCAGTGTGTCACCGGCGGGCGACGCGTTCGCGATGTTGCCACCGAGCGTGCCCCGGTTCTGGATCTGTGCGGCGCCGATCGTGGCGGCTGCGTCGACCAGCGCTGGCACGTGCTCGCGACAGAGCGCCGAGCGGCGGATGTCCGTGTAGGTCGTGAGCGCGCCGAGTGCCAGCGATCCGCCGTCGATGGCGATGCCGCGAAGATCATCGATGGCCCACAGGTCGACGACGCTGGCCGGCGGCGGGCCGAGCTCGCCGGTCAGGGCGACCATCAGGTCGGTGCCGCCCGCGATCGGACGGACCGGGGTCTCGGCGGTCCCCGCGGACAGGGCCGCATAGGCCCCGGCCAGATCGCGCGGGCTGCTGACGGGCGGCTCAGTGGACATCGTGTGGGGTGGCGGCCCTCAGTCGCGCCGGCCGCGGCGCCGGCCGAGCACGAGCAGGGCGACGGCCACGATGATGGCGAAGCCGGCTGCCAGCTGGCCGGGCGAGACCGCGGGGACGATCGCGCGGGGACCGCGGTCGACCGTGACGGTCGGGGGCGTGCCGGTTTCCCGTTCCGTGCCGGCCGGCTCGTGATCTGACAACGCCTTTTGGTGCCCGTTGGTGGGGACCGCGACGCGGTCTTCGGGTGGACTCACTGATTCGCTCCTCCGCTGGCGGCGAGGGCGATGGCCTCGACGATCTTGGTGTACCCGGTGCATCGGCACAGGTTGCCGGCGATCGACTCGCGGATCGCGTCCTCGTCAGCGGTGCCACCCGCGTCGAGGTAGGCGCGCGCCGCCATCAGCATGCCCGGCGTGCAGATGCCGCACTGGGCACCGCCGGTGACGAGGAAAGCGTGCTGCAGGGCATCGAGTTGCGCGGTCGTCCCGGGAGCAGTGGACGGGGCGAGGCCCTCGACGGTCCGGATCTCGGTGCCGACCACCTGGCAGATCGGCACGAGACAGGAGTCGACCGGGGCGCCATCGACCAGCACCGTGCACGCCCCGCACTCGCCCTCGCCGCAGCCCTCCTTCGTCCCGGTCAGGGCCAGGTCCTCACGGAGGACGTCGAGGAGGCGGCGCATGCCGGGGACATCGACCTCGGTCGGGGTGCCGTTGACCGTCAGGGCGTACGTGGTCATGAGGCCAGCTGGCTCTCTGGTTCCGACTCGGCGGGTCGGGGACCGGCCGCGGCCGGCCGATCGGCGAGGGCCGCGAGGATGCGCTCCGGGCTAGCCGGCAGGTCGGTGATCCAGACACCGGTCGCATCGGCGATGGCGGCCACGACCGCCGGCGCCCCGACGTCCATCGGCAGCTCGCCGACCCCCTTGGCGCCGTGGGGCACGCCGCCGAACGGTGCCTCGACGAGGATCGTCGAGATGCGCGGCGCGTCGAGCGAGGTCGGGATGATGTACGTCGCGAGCCGGTCATTCAGGTAGCGGCCGTCGCGCAGCTTGATCTCCTCGATCGTGGCGTAGCCGACGGCCTGCAGCGTGCCGCCCTCGACCTGGCCCTCGGCGAGGACCGGGTGGATGACCCGGCCGATGTCGTCGGCGGCCACGACGTCCCGGACATGGACCTCGCCGGTGTCGAGGTCGACATCGACGCGAGCGACGCAGGCGGCCCAGCCGAACGCCGGGTACGCGTCGCCCGTGTAGGTGGCGTCGTCGAACGGCGTGCCGCCCGGGTACGGCTCGAACTGCTGGTCGATGCGCGTGGCGCCGTTGTCCCTGGCGTATGCGGCGGCGCTCGTCGCGAACTGCCCGCCGGTGGCGGCCTCGACCTGCTCGCGCAGTCGCTGGGCGGCTTTGATGAGCAGCCCGCCGACGACCATCGCGGTGCGCGAAGCGACGGTCGGGCCGGAGTCGGGCACGTACGCCGTGTCCTGTGGCGCGATCTCGACGTCTGATTCCGGGATGCCGAGGGCATCGCCGACCAGCTGCGGGAAGATCGTCTTTGTCCCCTGCCCCATCTCGGTCGACGCGGTTAGGATGCGGACGCGGCCCTCGGCGGTCAGCTCGATCGACGCGACCGACGCGAGCTTCACCTCACCCGATCCGGTGAACCCGGCGCCGTGCCAGGCGAGCGCCAGCCCGATGCCGGACGCCGTCCGGTCGCGCTCCGTACGGAGCGCCGAGCCCGGGATCGATCCCGAGCCCGCGCGCGTCCGCCGCGCGGCACCGGTCCGTGTCCGCATGTGGCTGAACTCCGCGGCCTCCGCCGCTCGCTCCAGGACTTCCTCGCCGGCCACGCTGTCCCGCAGCAGTTGCCCGGTCGGGGTGGTGTCGCCCGGCTGGTAGACGTTGCGCCGCCTGATATCGAGCGGCGAGATGCCGAGCTCGTCGGCGATCCGGTTGAGATGGGTCTCGGCCGCGAACTCGGTCTGCGGAGCCCCGAACCCGCGGAACGCGCCGTTGGGCGGGGTGTTGGTTCGTGTCGCTCGCGCGCGGATCCGGACATTGGGGCAGCGGTACGGGCCACCGGAATGGAGCGCGCCGCGCGACAGCACGACCGGTGTCAGCGTGCAGTACGCACCGCCGTCCATCACGACCTCGATGTCCTGCGCGATGAGCTTGCCGTCATGGGTCACGCCGGTCCGGTGGCGGACGATCGCGGGGTGCCGCTTGGTCGTCGCCGCGATGTCCTCGTGGCGGTCGTAGATCATGCGGACCGGCTTCTGGGCCTTCCTCGCCAGCAGCGCGGCATGCAGCCCGATGACCGACGGGAACTCCTCCTTGCCACCGAACCCGCCGCCGGTCTCGGCCTGCACGACGCGGGCGGCCTGATCGTCGAGCCCGAGCCCGCGCTTGAGCGCGGCGTGGAGGTAGTACGGGCACTGGAGCGAGCCGGTGACGGTGACGCCGCCACCCTCGGTGGGGACGGCGATCATCGCGTTGTTCTCGATGTAGAGCTGCTCCTGGTGCCCGACCCGGTACTCGCCCTCGAGCACGAGGTCGGCCGCTGCGAAGGCCGCGTCCGGATCGCCGCGGTCGATCGCGTAGCTTGCGAAGACGTGGTCGGAAGCGTCCGGGTCGAACACGGCCGGCAGCTTGGTCGTCCGCGGCGTGGCGCGTTTCCTCGCTTCGCTCAACGTCGCCTTATCCGGTGCAGCGATCAGCGCCAGCGGCTCGGCGTGGTGCTGGATCTCGCCGCCGACCGGGACGAGGATCGGCTGATCGGCCTTGATCGAGGTGACGATGTTGTCGCCCGGGATGTCGTCCGCGGTGACGACCACGACCTTCGACCAGTCGAACGCGGGATCGAGGTCGAGCGCCTCGAACGTGGCGTGCGCGTCCGTCGAGCGGATCGTCGCGCCGTACCACGCACCGGGGACGACGATGTCGTCGGTGTAGAGCGCCAACCCGGTGAGTTTCTCCGGACCCTCGCGGCGCAGCGGTGCGGCCGGACGCGCGCGGCCGGGGACGGTCGTTGCGGGTGGGACGACGAGCGCATCGGGCACGTTCGTGCGGGTCGTCATGGCCCGCGACGATACCACCACGACGGCGCTAGTCGACGCCCAGGCGGATACCTCGCCCGGACGTGGCACCGGTGTGCTCGCCATCCTGGACGACGAGCGTGCCGTTGACGATGACGTGCTCGATGCCGGTCGGGAAGCGGCGCGGTTCGTCGTAGGTGGCGTGACTGCGGATGGTCGCCGGGTCGAAGACGACGAGGTCGGCGAAGTTGCCGTCGCGGATGGTGCCGCGATGGTTGAGGCTCAGTCGGGCGGCCGCTGCGCCGGTCATCTTGTGGATCGCCAGCTCCAGGCTGAGGAGCTGCTCGTCCCGGACGAACTGACCGAGGATCCGAGGGTAGGAGCCGTAGGTGCGGGGGCTGGGCTTCTCGCCGAGGAACGTGGAATCCGTGCCAACCATGCCGACCGGGTGTTTGACGAATTGCGGGAGGGACTTGGACCACGGTCCGCTCGTGACCTGGCTTACACCGAGGTCTTCCTGGAGCAGCAGGTCGCAGATCGTGTCGACCGCGTCCTTGCCGGTCTCCTGCATGGCGTCGGCGAGCGTGCGGGATTCCCAGTGCAGGAGGTCGGGGCGTCTGAAGTTGCCGAGGCGGATGTCCGACCAAGCCCCGCCACGCGCGACCGCGCCGCCCCGCGCATCGATGTCGCTCCGTAGCCGGTCCCGGGCCGTGCGATCGGCGAGGCGTGTCTTCAGGGGCGCAGGCCCGCCGGCCTGGACCCATTGGGGGAGCTGGATCAGGAGGCGTGTGCTCGCCCACTCGTAGGGGTAGGTGTCGAACGTGACATCAAGGCCTTCGGAGCGGGCATCGTCGACGAGCCCGAGGAGCTGTTCCGGTCCGCCCGGGTACGCGGCGCGGTGATAGAAATGGGTGATGTGGGCGGGCGCGCCGGCCCGTCGTCCGATCTCGATCGCCTCGCGAAACGGGTCGAGGAAACGATCGCCGAGGTAGTAGCGTACGTGGGTGTGGTAGAAGCCGCCTTCCTCGCCGGCAGTCCGGGTGAGCTCGGCGAGCTCCTCGGTGGTCGCGTAGCTGCCGGGTGGGTAGTCGAGGCCGGATGACAGGCCGACGGCGCCGTCCGCGATGGCATCGCGGAGAGTCGCGCGCATCCGGTCGATGGCCTGCGCGTCGGCGGGGACGTCGTCCCAGCCCAGGGCGTCGATCCGGAGCTGGCTGTTCCCGACGAGCGTCCCGATGTTCACGCTGACCGTGCCGTCGTAGCGGGCGAGGTAGTCGGCGACGGTCCGCCAGTCGTAGTCGATGTCCGGGCGGCCGTCCAGGCCGGAATCGAGATGAACGAACGCCTCGAGGTCCTCGCGCCGGTCGAACGGCGCGAACCCGTTGCCGTCGACGCCGACGATCTCGGTCGTGACGCCTTGTCGGACCTTGGGCTCGTGGCGCGGCTCGGCGAGGATGATCAGACCGCCATGGCTGTGCAGATCGATGAACCCGGGGGCCACGATGCGATCCGTCGCGTCGATGGTCGTCCGCGCGTGGGCGGGCAACTCAGCGTCCGCGGGGAGAACCCGCATCCGGTCTCCTTCGACGACGACCGTGCCCGTGTGCGGCGCCACACCGGTCCCATCGACGATGGTGCCGCCGGTGATGATCAGGTCGACGCTATCGGGCACGGCTAGCGCGCCCCGAGGGTTCGGTGTGCACCGGGTGACCATATCGGACCCTGGAGACCGTCGGTCCGCCCCGTGAGCGTCCGTTTGTGCACCCGTTGACCAACGGGTCGGCGCAGGACGGCTCTGCGGACGATTTGTGCACCCGATGCACCCATAGTATTCGCAACCGGGCCTCAGGCTCCTGAATGGTCACCTCGTGCACAAGGGTCAGATGAATATCACCGCGGACCCACCCGGATGCCGGCTGGCCGCCAGCGAGGCCAGCGCAGCTCGGGGCGGGATCGGATAGCCCTCCGTGATCATCTGCCTGGCAGCGCGGACGGCCGCCCGATTGCGCGGCGTGTCGGCGATGACCAGCAGCACGGTATCCACGCCGGAATCCCGCGCCTTGAGCGCGATCCGACGAAGTTGGGCTTGCGCGTCATACAGCCGGGTTTCGCCCTCCGTGTGCAGGGGATCGGCGGGCTGCTCGAAACCGTCGATGACTGCGTCCCACGCTCGGAGGTCGCCTTCGATCTGAAGCGGGACCTCCGTGCGCATGACGAGCGTCGAACCCAATCGCACCCGCAGCCGATCGAACAGGGCGATCTGAGCTGAATCTCGGAGTGGCATAGGGCCTGGATATGCGCGGACCCGAACGTCGAGACCGACGACCGCACCGAACCTGGCCAGTTGTGAGACTCCCACGCTAGGCAGGGCGGCCCGCTCGATCCGACCCACGTTGCTGTACGACATGCCCACTGCTCGGCCGACATCCACGAGCGTCTTGCCTGCCATGACGCGTGCCGTTCGTAGGTCAGCCCCGATCGTGACGAGATCACGCCGCGCAAGGCGCGATCCACGGTCGGCAGCACGTTCTCGATCCGGCACGCACCCATCCTGCCGTTCGCCGCTCACCTGCGGCTTATCGCGCTCTCTCAGCCCGGCGCCCCGGGGCCCTCCAGGCGGCGGCCGCGGACCCACGCGGCGCGGACCATGTCGGGATGCGCGCGGAAGATCATCCTGCTGGCTAGGTCCTCTGCATCGTCATCCGCCACGCCCGGGATCGGCGCGAGGAACTCCGGGTCGACCACGATCATGTCGGCGTCCTTCCCAACCTCGAGCGATCCGGTGACCTCCCCCAGACCGAGCGCCTCCGCGCCGCCGAGCGATCCCAGCCGGATCCAGTCGAGCGGCTGGAGGACGCGGCCGACCTCCAGCCCGGCCACGAGCCGCGCGTTCTGCGCGTAGAACCCCACCCGCATCACGCTGAAGATCGACAGGTCCGGCCCACCCGCGACATCCGACCCGAGTCCCAGCGATAGCCCTGCATCCAGGTAGCGACCCAGTGGCATCACGCCCGACGCCAGGAACAGGTTCGAGATCGGACAGTGCGCGACCCGCGTCCCCGACTCGACCAACCGCGACAGCTCGCGGTCGGACAGATGGACGGCGTGGGCCAGCACCGTCCGCCCGCCGAGCCCGCCGGCCCGGTCGTAGACGTCGACATAGTCGAGTGCGTCCGGGAAGAGCCGCGCCACTTCGGCGATCTCGCCCTGATCCTCGGACACGTGGGTCTGCCAGTAGGTGCCGGTGGCGGCCGCCAATGACGCCGACTCGCGCAGCAGGTCGGCCGTGCAGGACACCGCGAACCTCGGCGTGACGGCATAGCGCAATCGCCCATCGTCGGCGCCGTGCCAGCGCTCGATCAGGCGGGCACTTTCGGCCAGTGTCCGGTCGAGGATCGTCGACGGTTCGATGGTCGGGTCGTACGTGATCCGATCCATCATCACCTTGCCGACGATCGCCCGGATACCGTGCGCCTCAGCTGCCCGGAACGTGGCATCGAGGCTCGCCTCGTAGACCGCGCCGTATACCAGCGCGGTCGTCGTGCCGGCGGCCGCGAATGCCCGCCACGCCGCGGGCGCGACCCGCTCGGCAGTGGGCACGTCGAAGCCGCGCTCCAACGGGAAGATGTAACGCTCGAGCCAGGCGAGCAGGTCCATCCCCGCCCCGAGACCCGCGTTCGGGAGCTGCGGCAGGTGGGCGTGCAGGTCGACCATCCCGGGCAGCAGGACCCACGGCCGCAGGTTGAAGGCCTCAGCCGCCGACGCACGCCCCTGGGACGGCCCCGCATAAGCGATCCGCCCCGCCGCATCGACCTCGATCAACCCATCGGGCTCGAACCGCGTCCCGCCACCAGCGAGGGGCGTCAGCAGGCGTGCGCGGATCGAGAAGGGGCCCGTGGCGGGGAGATCCACGCCCGACAGGCTACCGGACAAACAGCGACCCGAATCGGGCTCGATTGCGACCCCAGAGCCCCCCGCAGAGAATGATCGCTCAGAGGGATCGATTTCGAACTGAAGGGCGCCGTCTCGGCCTGCGTTCCGCTCTTGGGGCCTTAACGGGGGTCGATGATCGCTGCGAGCGATCGAAGACCGGAGATATCAAGGCCTCGGCGCCGCATAGGCCCACTTGGAGCCGAAAACGATCGCTGCGAGCAATCAAGCAGGTCGCCCGATCGCACGCCGGACAGGCTACCGGACATGCAACGACCCGGATCGGGCGATCCGGGTCGGGGGTCGAGCTTGCGAACGAAGCGTCTAGCGCTTCTTACCGCGCACTTCGATCAGATGAGCCGTCCACTCGGAGCCGCCGCGGTCGATCGTCTGCGAGCTGCCGTGCCAGCCGCACGTGCAGGTGATCGTCTGCGCCTGATGCTTGTACTCGTCGATCACGTGCTTGAACGGGAGATCGATCGGTGGCTTGACAGGGGGACGGCTGTTCAAGTGTGACCTCTGCGCATGGACGGACGGCATCCGTGACTCAACGGGAGAACTCATTCTACCGGTTCGGGCCGATCCTTGCCGAAGCGGCGCTCAGTCCGGACCGAGGTGGTAGCCCATCCGACGCGGCAGCCGACTCAGCTCGCGCAGCACGAAACCGGGATCCTCACCCCTTTCCTCCATCGATTCGCGCCGCGCGGCAGCTTCGCGTATGAGCCGTGCGCCGATGAACCGTGCCGGCTCCGGCGGGAACCGCCGGGGAGCGCGGCCCCATGCCAGCGGCAGCGCCAACGCCGGGTCATCGACTCGCTCGAGGGCGCGCGCGGCCAGGATCCGCCCACCGACCAGCGACGGCCCGACGCCATTGCCGCTGTAGCCGTGCCCGTAATGGATCGGCCGCACGCCGACCGACCCGAACCACGGCAGATGGTCGGCGCTGATATCGATCGGGCCGCCCCAGGCGTCCTCGATCCGCACGTCGGCGATCGATGGGAAGAGCCGCCGAAGCCCCGCCGCCGCCCGCCGGGCATCGCCTATCGCCTCCGTGAAGACGCCGTCGATCCGCCCACCGAAGCCGGCGCTGCCCCCGCCACCCCCGACGGCGATGCGGCCATCCGGGGTCGTCCGCAGGTAGTGCAAGGTGAATCGCGCATCGGCGACGCCTTCGCCGCCGGTCCAGCCGATGTCGGCGAGCCGATCGGGAATCGGCTCGGTCAGGACGATGTAGGACGACCACGTGACCAGCCGTTCGGCGAACCACGGCCAGCCGGCGGCCCAGGCATTGATCGCGACCACCGCGGAGGCGGCCAGCACCTCGCTGTCACCAGCTTCGGATCGACTGCGGACGCGGACCGGGCGCATGCCGCGGCCGCTCCCGCGGCGCGACGGCGCTCGACGAGCGCGCGCACCGAGCTTGCCGAGCGACCCCGGCCGGACGCCGTCGATCTCGACGACCTCGCTGCCCTCGACGATCACCACGCCGCGTTCCAGCAGCACGCGCCGAAGCCCACGCGCCAGGGCTGGCCGGTTGGACGGTGGCCGCACCCGGCATGAACGCCCCGTCGCGGAACACCGGGGAGCGGACGCGCCGCGCGACTTCCTCGGCGGCTAGCGGCACGTACCGGTCCCCCAACCCGTGCTCGCGAAGCGCAGCAACCGCGTCGTCCCACGAGCCGTCCTGGGCGGGGGCAGCACTAACCGACAGCGATCCCGCTTTCGTGTACCAGGCGTCGATCCCGTGCGCGTCGCAGAAGGCGCCGATCTCGTCGACCGCCGCCTCCATCGCATCGCCCATCGCCCGCGCGCCGTCCGACCCGTACCGCTCGAGCAGTGTCGGGTACTCGTCCCACCAGTTCGTGACGAACCCGCCGTTGCGCCCCGACGGACCACCGCCACAGATGTCGGCTTCGAGCAGCACGACCCGCGCGCTCGGCTCGAGCTCCGTGACCCGAAGCGCGGCCCACATCCCGGTGTAGCCGCCGCCGACGATGACGACGTCAGCGGTCGTCGTGCCGCGCAACGGGGGCGCGGCCGATGCCAGGTGTGGCGCCGTTGCCGCCTCCGCGGCGAGCGCCTCGCGCAGCCACCACGACCGTCGCGAGCCGCTCGGTCGGACGCCGCCGAGCACCCGTCAGCCCGTGCCTGGCTGCAGGCCGGTGTCGATCAGGTCGTCGACGGTCACCGGGTTCGGGACCAGCCCGAGCTCCGTGAGGAACTCGAGGGACGCTTCCCAGTCCGTGGGCTCGATGGCGCCCAGCCCGCCTCGCTCCTGGACGGGGCCGCGCCACACCTCGATCGTGGCGTCGAGGATCGCGGCCTGCGTGTCACGCTGCGACGCGAGCTCCGGCACGGCGATGAGCGCCGCCTCGAGTCCGACCTCGGGCGTCTCTGTGATCTCCTCCATCGCCCGCAGCGTCGCAGCGACGAACCCCGTGATCGCGTCGCGCTTGGCATCGAGCGCACTCGCGCCGACGATCAACCCGTTGCCCGGCAGCGGCGTGATCTCGTCGACTCGCAGGATGTTGACCTCCTCGCCGGTGAGCCGGAGTTGCACAGGTTCGTTGTTCACGAAGCCCGGTTGCGGCATCGACCGCGCCCTTGCGTGACGGCCGCGCCCTGACCGAAGTCGGGATACTCGACGACGTCGAGGTCCGCCGGGCGTCAGGTTGGCGGAGCGGAGCAACGCCTGGAGCATGATCCAGGATGAGCCGAACCGGCCGGGTATCCCGAGCTTCTTGCCGGCGAGGTCCTTGGCCTCGGCGATGCCTGACGACGCCTTCGCGAAGACCACCGACGGGAAGCGGCCGTAGATCGTGGCCACGTACTTGATCGGGATGCCGTTGCTCACCGCCGGGATGACGCTGGTCCCATCGGCGAGGCCGACATCGACGGCACCCTGCCCGACGAGCGTCACCAGGTCGGGGTCGATCTTGTTCTGGAACGTGACATCGACACCGGCCTCTTCGTAATACCCGGCCTGGTCCGCGCGATAGAACGGCGCGAACTGGACGCTCGGGATGAAGCCGAGCCCGACCGTCAGCGGCGTCGGGGGGGCCGATGGCTCAGCAGACCCGTCCGCGGAGGGCTGGGGCGACGGCGGCGGTGGCGACGGTGAGACCGTCGTCTGGTTGCAGCCGGCGAGCGCGACGGAGATCGCTGCAGTGAGCGCAAGCATGGTGATTCGGAACGGCACGGGACCTCCTGGGGTGGACACGGTAACGCGTCAGCGTGCGCCGACGAGGCGCCGCTCGACGAGGACGACGGCGAGGTACAGCACGATCCCGACGAGCGCGAGCGTCAGGAGCGTGGCAAACATCAACGGGGTATCGAACATCGACCCGCGGGCGAGGTTGATCAGCACGCCGAGGCCCTTTTCCGCGCCGGCCCACTCGCCCACGATGGCGCCGACGACCGCGAGGGTCACGCCGACGCGCATGCCACCGAGGATGCTCGGCAGCGCCGCTGGGATCTCGAGCGTGGTCAGCACCTGGCGGCGGGTGGCCCGCAAGGACCGGCCGAGCTCCAGCAGCCGGGCATCGACCGAGCGGATGCCGACCATCGTCGCCACCGCGACCGGGAAGAACACGATCAGCGCGCAGATCAGCACCTTGCCCGCGAGCCCGGGGCCGAACCACAGCGCGATCAGCGGCGCCAGCGCCAGGATCGGCATCGCTTGGGCGGCGACGAGGTACGGCGACAGGAGTCGCTCGACCGCCGCGCTCCGGGCGAGCGCGTAGCCGACGATGACCGCTGATCCCGCGCCCACCGCGAAGCCCTGCGCGACCGCGCCCAGGGTCGCCACGAGGTGGGGCTGGATGATGCCCGCCGTCCACGCGGTGACCCACCGCGCGATGACGGTGCCCGGCGCCGGGAGGATGAACGGCGGGAACCCGCTCACGATCACGACCAGCTGCCAGATGAGCAGGAACACGACAAGCGCGCCGACGACGGATATGAGGGCGGTGCGGCTCATGCGGCCGCGACCTCGCCCAGATGCCGCCGGATCTCGCGGGCGGTCGTCGTGACGACGGCAGCGTCGAGATCGGCGATCGACCGCGGCCGCGGCAGCTCGACGGGGAGATCCGCCAACACGCGTCCTGGTCGCGGCGACAGCACCACTACGCGATCGGCGACGAGGATCGCTTCGGCGATGCTGTGCGTGACGAGCACGATCGTGGGTGTGGTGCGCTCCCACAGACGCAGCAGCTCCAGGTCGAACCGCTCGCGGCTCAGCGCGTCGAGTGCGCTGAACGGCTCGTCGAGGAGCAGGACGCCGGGCTCCAGCGCGAGTGCCCGCGCCAGCGCGACGCGCTGCTGCTGGCCGCCCGACAGCTCCGCCGGGCGATTGCCGATCACACTCGGGTCGAGCCCCACGAGGTCCATCAGCGCGGCGAGGCGCACATCGCGGCCCGGTCGCGGCCACCCCGCGAGCTCCAGCGGGTACACGATGTTGTCCGCGGCGGAGCGCCATGGGAGCAGCCGCGGCTCCTGGAACACGAGCCCGATCCGCGGATCCGGGCCGGTCACCGGCTGACCGTCGAGTGTGACGGTTCCCCGTTCCGGGGCGAGCAGACCGGCGATCACGCGCAACAACGTCGACTTGCCCGAGCCATTCGGACCGATCAGGGCTACGACCTCCCCGCCGGCCACGTCGAGCTCGATGCCATCGAGCACCGACAGTCGACCCCCGCCGCGCATCGGGAAGGCGAAGTCGACGTCGTCGACCCGGATCGCGCCTTGTCGAACAGTCGCGGTCACGAAGCGCTCCGGAGGATCGGCCTGAGGGCCGGGTAGAGGCCGCGGTACACGTCGAATGCCCGGTCGTACGTGGCCCGGTGCTCGGCGCGTGGCTCGAGCCGTCGCTCGATGCGGGTCATCGACCGGACCGCGGTGGCCACGTCGGGGGACGCCCCGATGCCGACCGCGCCGAGCATCGCCGAGCCGAGCACGGACGTCTCGAGCACGGCCGGCACCAGCACGGGGAAGCCCGTGACATCGGCCTTGATCTGGTTCCACGTCTCGCTGCGAGCCGGGCCGCCGCACGCACGCATCGCGCTGACCGTGACGCCAGCGGCAAGCATCGGCTCCGCGACGTGGCGGATCGCCAGCGCGCTCGCCTCGAGGATCGCGCGTGCGAGATGGGCGCGACCGTGTCCAAGCGAGAGCCCCACGAATGCGCCGGTGGCATCCGGATCCCAGATCGGCGACCGCTCGCCGGCGAGGTACGGCAGGAAGACGACGCCGTCCGCGCCAGCCGGTGTCGTGCCGGCCTCTTCGAGTAGGCGCTCGGTGGTGACGCCGCCGCCGACGACACCGTCGCGGAACCAGTCGAGCGCGCGACCGGTCGCGGCCATCGCCGCGCCGACGCTGTACAGGCCGTCCAGCGGGGCTGGTGTCACGAAGGCACCGGGCACCTCGACGGGCTCGTGCCAGTACACGCCGAAGCCGCCCGCCGAACCGCCCGGATCGTAGGCATCACCCGGCTTGGTCAGCCCGGCGCCGAGATAGCTCGCGAAGGCATCGTTCGTCCCGCCAGCAACCGGGATGCCCGGCTGCAGACCGAATGCCTCAGCTGCTGCTGTGGTCAGCCGGCCGACGACGGCGCCCATCGCCGTGGACTCCGGCCGGCGGTCGAGCCGGAGGCCCGTTGCCGCGACTCGAATCGGGTCGGGAATCGCTTGCCCCGGGACGAGCGGTGCGGTGGCGACCCCTGTCAACCGGAACGCCAGCCACTCCCAAGTCGTGAGATACCAGCGGGTCCTCGCGGCAACGTCGGGTTCGTAGCGCTCCAGCCATAGCGCGGCCGGCAGCGGGCCCAGCGCCCAGCCGCGGATGCCCGTCGCATCGGCGAGCTCGGCCGCTTCGGTGGTCGCGCGGGTGTCGAGGAAGGTGACCGCGGGCCGTGTCGCCTCGCCGCGCTCGTCGACCGGGACCAGCGTCGGCCCGTGGCCGTCGACGCCGATCGCCACGACATCGACAGGCTCGGGCGGTCGGAGCGCTCCGATCGCGACGGTCAACGCCGACCACCACGCACCGGGGTCCTGCTCCGCCCAGCCCGGCCCGTGCCCGACCTGGAGCGCGTAGCCGGCCCGTGCCATCGCCAGCAAGCGGCCATCGAGCCCGACCAGGCCGGCCTTGACCTCGGTCGCGCCGAGGTCGATGCCGAGGATCGCGGTGCCCGGCGTCGTCACGGGGCGCCCCTCGCGGCGACGGCCTCGGCCGTCTCGACATCGGTAACGAGCGTTCGCACGACGCCGGAGCGCAGCGCGCCGAGGATGGGGTCGACCTTGCGCGCTCCCGCCGCGACCCCGATGGATACCGGCACGCGGCCGAGCTGTCGCGCATCGAACGCGAGCACCCGCTCACGGAGCTCTTCGCAGACGAACGCGCCGCGAATGTCGAACGGCGCGATGAGGATCTCGCCGACGGCCGCGCTGTCGTCCAGATCGCGCGCCACGTCCGCGCCGACCGATGCGGCACCCCACGACCGACCGCCGATGCCGTACAACGCGACGTCGAGCCGAGCCCACAGATCGAGCACGGCCTGGACACCGGCGTGGCCCTCCAAAGCCCGCTTCGTGCCGGCATCGTCGAGCAGGCCCGGGGCCATCAGGCCGTGGGGGGTGGCTCCGAAGGCGTCAGCCATGCGACGGAACGGATCGCGGTCAGGGCCGGTGGACCAGTAGCCGCCGGCAAGGGGCACGACAGTCGCGCGGATCGGGGTCGCGGCATCGTCGAGGGCGTCGGCGACCGCGCCGACGGAGGCGCCATGCCCGATCCCGATGATGGAACCGTCGCGGACGCTTGCACGAAGGACGTCAGCCGCCAGCCGGCCGACGATGCGCCGCGTGAGGTCCTCTGGACCGGCAAGCGTCGGCGCCAGGTGGACTTCTTCGAGTCCGAACCGGCGCTTCACGGCGTCCGCCGCCGGCGACTCCGCGGTGTGGCGGTCGATGATCCGGATCTCGACGATGCCCTCGGCACGGGCGCGCTTGAGGAGCCGGCTGACCTGCGGGCGCGTCACCCCGAGCCGATCGGCGACCTCGTTCTGGGTCTCACCGAGCTCGTAGTAGAGCCGGCTCGCCTGCACAAGGAGATCGCGGTCGGTAGTCATTCCGATTTGCGCGAGCGTCGAGCGTGCACACATGTGCAATACAGATGTGCGGTCATATGCCGCACATCATGGTGTTGGATCGAGCCTCGTGTCAACGAAGACGTGATCGCTCGGGCAGCGCGGATGCCCGAGCTGGTCCTATGCTCGTTGCATGTCCGTCGCCGCGCTGCAACCGTTCTACGAAGGATGGGCCAAACACCAGGGCCTGGTGATCGATGCGCTTCGCGGCCTCACGCCCGAGCAGCTCGGCCTCGGGACGGCGCCCCACCAATGGGCGGTCTGGCAGCTGGCCGCACACGTGGCGGGAACGCGCGCGTACTGGTTCCATGACGTACTCGGCGAAGGTGACCAGGCGACCCGGGATCTGTTCCGGGTCGACCGCACGACTGTCCCGGATCTGCGGTTAGAGGACGCCGGATGGGAGGACGACGCCGACCATCCCAGGAGCGCCGAGGAACTCGTTGACGGGCTCACGCGGACGTGGACGATGGTCGACGACTGCCTTCGACGCTGGACCGCTGCGGACCTGGATGGCTCGGTGGTGCGACCCTCGAGAACACATCACCGCGGCTGGGTCGTGTGGCACGTCGTGGAGCACGACCTCCATCACGGTGGTGAGATCTCGCAGATCCTGGGGAGCAACGGCCTCGCTGGCCTCGATCTCTGATTTCCACGTCCTGAAGTCAAACGCTCGGGTGCCGAGCACGACCGTTCCGCTCAGAGCGCGGTGGTTCGACTGCTCACGAGCAGTCAGCCGTCTCCCAGCCGGAACCGCCTCCTGTGGCGTTATCGGGCGCTCGATGCACGCCAGGTGGCAGAACGTCCTGGATGCGGCCAATGAACTCGATCTCGCCGGACGCGGTGATCCGGACCGTTTCGATCGCACGCGCGAGCGGTTGTTTCGCCATCACGACGCAGTCGACATCGAAGACGGTGACCTCGCCGCTGGGATCCCCGTAGTCGTCGAACAGACGGCCCCAGGTGTGCGCTGGAAGCACGAACGGTCCGGCACGGTGATGGGATGAGGCGACGACGACGTCCTGATCGGACTCGTTGATACCGAACACAACGGTTCCCGGCGACTCAGCGATGCAACCGGCGATCGTGACCGAGGTCGCCACAGCAGCCGCCATCCTGATCAGCCGGCCGCCAAGCAGGCTATGTGTCACGCCTTCGATGGTAGGCGACGCCCCAATGACTCAGCGTGCGTCAACGTCACCAGAGCTTTCGAGAGATGCATCGATCTCTGCGGTCGATCGCGGCGGCAACTTTTGCGCGGCCCTGCCGCGCTCGATTTCGGCAACGATCCAGGCGCGGTTAGAGGCCGCGTTACCAAGCGATGACCTGAATTCAGCGGCCTTGGCTTGCATGGACCGATGCCAATCGTAGTCGGCGTCCTCAGCGAGTAGCCGATCGATGAACCCGCGAGCACGATCAAGATCCTGGACGAGGGCGGAGGCGACGGCGGCGTGGAACGTTGGCCAGCCGGGTGCAGGGTGCGCCGACAAGAGTCGGTCGGCAGCTCGGATGTCCGCGGTCGTGGCTTGCAGCTCCTCGACGCGGGTCGCCGCTAACGCGGCGATAGCCTGACATCGCTCGGGCCATCGTCCAGCGTCGGCACGCTCGAATTCACGGACTCGGTACGGCCCGTAGTCGAATGAGATGTAGTCCTTGGCGTTCCAGAGCCACATCACTCCGACGTTCAGGTACGTCCCCCGCGACCACGATGAAGGTTGAAACTCAACGACGATAACGTTCCAGATCCGATCCTCTAACCACGTACGAGATCGGCCTTTCTGCGTCAAGCCGAGCGGTGCCAGTGCGGCTCGTGCCGCGTCGCGAAGGATGCGGTTGTGATCGAGCACCGCGTCGGCCATGAACAGAGCGTACCTGCGCCGAGCCCGAAGCCAGGATCCGTCGGTGAGTCGGGGTGACGTCACGCGCCTTGGCGATCCAGACCCCAAGGATGGTTTTGGCTTCGTCGATTTCGGCCGGGTCGAGAGCCGGCCCAAGGTCAAGCGCCGATCGGAGCAGTTGCTGCCCCGTCTCGACGTCGCCGCGGGCGAGTTGGATCGCTCCCTCGTGGAACCGGAGGCGCGCATCGTCGGCGCCGAGGGTGCGGGCCGTGGCGATCGACTCGGCCGCGGCGTCGAACTGCCCCACGCGGTAGAGGGCCCAGGCGACGGTGTCATGGCCGGTCCAGTCCGGCCGCTCGGCAACCGACTCGCGTGCACGGGCCAGAAGAGCCTCGTTCGCGCCGCCGTGATCGAGCTCGAACCGCAGGAGTTGTCGGTCGAACGTCACGGCTTGGACATCACCAAGCTGCCCGATGAACCGGACCGTTTCGAAAGAGTCCGCGCCCGCTCCCAGCCAACCAAATGCCTTTCCATTTATAATTAAAAGTACGTCGCCGCCGCGGTTCGACTTGGATCGCTCCCTCGTGGAACAGCAGGCGCGCATCGTCGGCGCCGAGGGTGCGGGCCGTGGCGATCGACTCGGCCGCGGCGTCGAACTGCCCCACGCGGTAGAGGGCCCAGGCGACGGTGTCATGGCCGGTCCAGTCCGGCCGCTCGGCAACCGACTCGCGTGCACGGGCCAGAAGAGCCTCGTTCGCGCCGCCGTGATCGAGCTCGAACCGCAGGAGTTGTCGGTCGAACGTCACGGCTTGGACATCACCAAGCTGCCCGATGAACCGGACCGTTTCGAAAGAGTCCGCGCCCGCTCCGGGATCCTGCCCCTCGAGGAGATCGCCGAGGAGTGCGAGCGCCTCGGGTTGCGGTGCGATGTCCGTCGCCTGGCGAAGACCGGCGATCGCCGCATCGGCCTTGCCGTCGAACGCATCGATACGCGCCAGACCGACGAGCGCGCCGACATCGTCGTCGCGGAGCTCGAGCGCGTCGGCGAACGCCGCTCGTGCCACGACCGCGTCGCCGGCCAACCTGGCGTATTCGCCCTCGGCGTACGCGTAGAAGCCGAGGTCATCGACCTCATCGTCGATGGCCGCTGCACGGGCAGCCTGGGCACGGTCGAGCGCCAGCTCGGCATCCCCGGTGACGGAGGCCAACCGCGCCTCGCGGATCAGCACCGCGGGTCCGCCGACCGCCCGAAGGCCGTCGAGGTCGCCGCGGGCGACATCGATGCGCCCGAGCTCCAGCGCAGCGTCGAACCGGACGGCCAGGGCGCCCGTCTGCGACGGATCGTCGCGGACCAGCCCATCGGCCGAGGCGAACGCGCCGGGGAAATCGTGGAGTGAGAAAAGGATCGCGCCCTCCAGCGCACGCGCTGGGCCGTGCATCGGCTCGACGCCGAGCGCCGTACGAGCCGCCGCCAGTGCGCGGTCGTAGTCGGTCAGGTCGTAGGTCAGCCGTCCACGTCCGTGATACAGCGCCGCCAGGTTGGTCGCGGCGAGGAAGTCCCGCGGGTTGGTCTCGAGATTCGCCGCCCACGCCTCGATCGAGTGGTCGATCTGGGCGATCGAGCCGACCGGTGCGCCGCCGCCGTCGATCGGCGCGGCTTCGGCGGCCGACGCCGCTGGTGCCGGACCTTGGGGGATCGGCGGTGCGGCTGGCTGCCGAACGGCTGTGAACAGGTACGAACCCGCGGCCACGAGCAACGCCGCCAGCAGGAGGCCGGCAGCGCGGGGTCGGCGGCGAGGGAGTGCGTCAGAGATCGACATCATGATCGGCGTCCCAGAGGGGCGACCGGAGGGCGACCACAGCTGGGCCGCCCTCCGATGCCTCCGACTAGTGGGGCCTCCCGAGGTAGGGGAAGCGCGACAGATAGTCGGTGTGCGGACCGACCCCGTCCCCGGGCACAGCGCCAGTGGCGTTGCGATCCGCGAACAGGCCGAGCGGGTCACCGCCCGTGGTCACGTTGAGCTCGACGTCGATGACGTCGTCGGCCAGGCCCCGCCCGTTGAGCGGCGCTGGCAAGGTGCTCGAGCGGCTGTAGACGAGCACGTCCGGGATCAGGACGTCGGCCAGGGCCGCCGCCTGAGCATTCGAGTACGCGCCTTCGCTATCGAGGCTCGAGAAGAACTTCAGGCCGTTGATCACGTTGTTCCGGAACTTGCCGTTGAAGGCCGTCGCCTGCTTGCTCGGCGGGGTCCGGTTGAACAGATCCTTGTCGGCCGTCGGGTTGAAGACCGTGTTGATCGCGGGTCGACCCATCTGGTCGCCTGCCCGCCACTTGCCGTCCTTCCGATACTGCGTGACCGCCCAGACGCCGATGGTGTCGGGCAGCTGTGAGTTCGGGATCGACAGGACGATCGCGTTGGTATTCAGGTTCTTGAAGAAGTCGGTCGGGTTGTTGCCGAGCGCGTCGCCGCCAACGGCGGTGCCGGTGGTCAGCTTCGTCGTCGTGCCGATGAACCCGGTCAGGTCGAAGAAGAAGGGATCGGAACGGACGCCCGCCCAGGCCCGAAGGTTCTGGCGGGTGCGAGCGCTCCCTTCGTTCGACTCGCCCCAGGCGACGGTCGTGCCGTCGTCGAGCGAGCGAGCGTCGCTGCCGGTGTACTTCTTGATCCGGTAGTCCTGCTCGGGGTACTTGTCGTCATCGTCGCGATCGACACGGCCGAACCGTGCGACATAGGCGAGGTCCGCCTTTTCGTCACCGTTCTTGTCGATGTTGAAGATGTACCTGACGTTCGTCCCGAAGTTGCCACCGAACAGGTTGATGGCCGGGTTGACGGTCATGGCGATGACCGTCCGGCGCGTGCTGTCGGGTGCCCGGAAGACGTAGACATCGTTGATGTCGCGGTCGCCGTGCTCCGAATGCGGCGCGATCTGGCCGTTGGCGGTCGCCCCGCCGAGGGCGGGGGCATCGAGGTGGTCGGCCGCGCTGGTGAGGATCGGGGCGGCGCCGATGGTCAATGCGACCACCGCCGTCCCGAACGCGGCGAGCTTCCTGGAAGACATGGTGGGTTGGGACCCTCCTTGGAGTCGAGTGGCGACCGGGCTCCTCCACGGCTCCCGGCCGATCGATCAACCTCGACGTCGTCGCGACTTCTCCGTCGTGGCTCGTCTGGTCATGCGCAGCCGACGGGCGCGCGGATGACTCGGACGGGAGGCTCGACTACAAGACGCGACCCGGGTTCAGCAGTCCCTGCGGATCGAGCGCGGTCTTGATGGCGCGCATGAAACGGACCGCGTCGGCTCCCCGTTGCGGCTCCAGCCACTCCCGCCGCGCCGACCCGATGCCATGCTCCCCGGTCACCGTCCCACCAAGGTCGAGTGCGGCCTGATACAGGTCCTGCTGGACCGCCTTGGTGATGGCCTCTCCCCGAGGATCGCCGCGTTCCAGGACGAGATCCGGGTGGAGGTTGCCGTCTCCCGCATGGCCGAACGTGCCGATCCGGACGTCGTGTTTCGCGGCGATGGCCTCGATCGCACGGAGCATGTCCGGCACCCGCGACCGGGGAACACCGACGTCCTCCATCTTCACGTCGCCGATCTTTTCGAGCGCCCAGTGCGCGGCACGTCTTGCCTGGCGGAGGAGGTCGGCCTCGGCGGGTGTCTGCGAGCGGACGGTCGTCGTGGCACCGACCCCGACGCAGACCGTCTCGGCCCGTGTCAGCTCCTCGGCCGCCGCTGTCGCCGGCAGATCCGACTCGATCATCAGCATGGCCGCCGCGTCGCGGTCCAGCCCCAGCGCGTGGACGTCATCGACAGCGCGGATCGTGAACCGGTCCATCAGCTCGAGCGTGACGGGTGACAGCCCCGCGGCGGCGATCCCGGCCACGGCCTCGCCTGCCGATTCGAGCGTCGGGAAGAACGCCAGCAGCGTGGCCCGCGGCGGTGGCGTCGGCCGGAGACGGAGCGTGGCCTCGGTGATCAGCGCGAGGGTGCCCTGCGACCCGATGATCAGGTGGGTCAGCGAGTAGCCGGCCACGTCCTTGACGTTCTTGCCGCCGGTGCGAAGGACGCTACCGTCGGCCATCACGACCTCGAGGCCAAGCACCGACTCGCGGGTCTGGCCGTACTTCACGCAGCACAGGCCGCCGGCGTTGGTGCCCAGGTTCCCGCCGATCGAGCACATCTCGAAGCTGGCCGGGTCCGGCGCATAGAACAGGCCGTGCTCGGCGACGGCGGCCTTGAGTCGGGCGTTGATGACGCCCGGCTGCGCGACGACGCACAAGTTCGCCGGATCGATCTCGACGATCCGGTCCATCGCAGTGAAGGCGATCGTCAGGGCGCCATCGATGCCGGCCGCGCCGCCGCTCAAGCCTGATCCGGCGCCTCGCGGCACGATCGGGACGTCGAACTCGCCGCAGACCCGCACGAGCTCGGCGACCTGTGCCGTGTCGACGGGGAGTGCCACGGCGCCGGGCAGGCCGGCCGGCAGGTAGGCGGTCTCGTCGCGACGATAGGTCTCGCGGTCGGTCTCGTCGGTCAGGAGGCGCAGGCCGGGGAGTCGGGCACGGACGGCATCGAGGAACGCGTCGGTGACGGTGCCGGTGGCCATGCCCGAGCAGTGTAGGGCGACGCGGGACCATGGTCCGGGACCGCCGGATGGACCTCGCGGGGTACGATTCCGTCGATGTCTCGGCGTTCGCAGTCCCGCATCGCCGCTCCGCTCGGGCTGGGCGTCCTGTTGGTCCTCGGCATCGTCGCGCCTGCGCTCGCGTGCGACGAGGGCATCGGCGAACGAGTCGCCGCTGGTGCCGAGACGACGCCCGCCGAGTCGACCCCCGCCGCGACGACCGCGAGCGCGATCGTCCCGGGCAGCGTCAACCGGACGAGCGTCAGCCTGTCGGCCACGTACTCGGTCGGGCTGACGCTCAGCTACTCCAGTCGATGGTTCTCGGCAAACACGATCGCGCAGATCACGAATACCTCCGGTGGCCCGATCGACCGCGTCGAGCTCAACACGATCGCCGCGCGACTCGGCGGCATGTCGCTCCGGGCCGTCAGCGTCGACGGCCGGAACGTACGCGCCCGCGTCAGCGACCAGACCGTCATCGTGCCGCTCGGTGGCATCCTCCCCGCAGGCGAGAGCGTCCGCGTGCGTGTGCACTACCTGGCCCGGCTGCGGAGCTCGCTGTCAGGCTCGAACTGGTTGTTCACCAAGGTCAACGGCATCGTCGACGCCTATCGCTGGATCCCGTGGGTGAGTCGGGCGACAGCGTTCACCCGACCGAACCACGGGGACCCGTTCGTCACGCCGGTCAGCCCGGAGGTGACGGTCACGGTCAAGTCGGATCGACGCCTGGTCATCGCCTCGACCGCCGACCGCATCTCGAGCTCCGCGAACGGGCTCACCCAGACGCTCGTTGCCCGCAACGTCCGCGACGTCACGATCACCGCTGCGCCCGATTTCCGGACGACGACCGTCCTCGTCGGGACGACCAAGGTGCGCTACTACTACCGGTCCTCGGCGAACCGGGCACTCATCGTCGACGCGGCCGCCGATGCCTTCCGGTCGATGCGATCGCGGCTCGGTACCTACCCCTATCCCATCTACAAGGTCGTCCAGTCGGCTGGCGGGTACGGCATGGAATCACCTGGCCTGACGTGGATCCCGTACGGCGTCAGCCGGGCCAACATCCGCTACCTCGTCGCGCACGAGACCGCGCACCAGTGGTTCTACGGTCTCGTCGGCAATGACCAGGCGCGCCAGCCGTTCGCCGACGAGGCGGTCGCCGACTTCGTGGCCCGCGATGTGACCGGGACGCGCCGGGCGAGCCGCTGCTCGACGGGCCGGCTGGATCGGTCGATCTACAGCTACACGGCGGCGTGCTACTACGAGATCGTCTACATCCAGGGCGGCAACCTGCTGCACCAGGCACGAAACCGGATGGGCTCGACGCTGTTCTACGCCACGCTCAAGCAGTACGTCGCAGACCGCCGCTACGGGATGTCGTCGAACAAGACGCTACTCCAGGCGCTCGACGACGCCACCCCGGTCAATCTCTCGACGATGTTCGCCCCGCGGTTCCCCTCGATCTACTGAGAGCCGCCACGAGCCTGCGTCCCCCGGCGTGTGCTTGGACTGCAGAGCGAGGTCGAAGCGTGGCGTCACGGGGTGTGCTTCACAGACTGCAGAATGAGGTCGAAGCCTGCGATCGGGTCGCATAGAGGTGCCGTGCACGTCCATCCGTGCATCACAAGCACAGATACGCGGCGACTCGGGCCTCAGGCTGCCGCCGAGACCGTTCGGCTTCGATCTGCAGTCTGGCAAGCACGCGTTCAGCCTCCGGACGCGACGCGGCGCTCGGCCGCGAGTGCCTGCGGCATCTGCCGGAACGACGCGGGGAGCAGCGGGTTCCAGGCCCGCCACGCCGTGACGAGCCAACCGGCGACGGCCCGTTCAAGCGGGCCCCAGCGCAGGCCGTAGCCCTCGCGGATCGCGGGCGGGAGCAGCCCGATCGACGGCCACAGCGTCCAGTCGTACAGCCGCGGGTGGAGACCGGACCGTGCCAGCACCCCGGGGAGCGGCGGGTGGAGGATCGCCGCCGCAAGTTCCCGCGCCACGGGCCCGACCTCTACCGGCCCGCCCGGCCCGAGCTGCTCGGCGAGATACGCCTCGAACGCCTCCAGATCAGCGGGCACCAGCGCATCCGGCACGCCGAACGCCCGCGCGATCGGCTTGGTCTCCTCGTAGAACCGCGCTGCCTCGTCCCGCGTCACCGGTCCGGCCCATTCGCGGTTGACGACGATCGTCGAGTCGACGAGCGTCGCGTGCACCCACAGCGACAGCACCGGATCACGCGCGGAGTAACCGGCCCCCCGGATCCCACGATGGAGCGCGTTCAGCCGGCGGATCTCCTCGCGAGCCGCGGCGGTCGAGCCGTAGATGATGCGCAGGTAGCTCCGCAGGGTCCCATCGAGTCGGCGCCATGGATCCGTCTGGAAGTCGGAGTGCTCGGCGACACCGGCAGCCACCAGCGGGTGCGCGATCTGGAGCAGCAGCGCGCGCGGCCCCGCGCCGAGCAGCAGCATCGCCTCGCGGTCGAGGCGCCACGCTTCCGACTCGGGGCCGAACATCCCTGCGTCGCCCTGTTGCGTATCCACGGCGGCACGATAGCGGGAGAAGGAGGAGCGCACCGTTGGGACGCTGGGGCACCGGCTTCGACGCCGATCGCTTGGCCACGCTCGAGACCCGCATGTGGAAGGCGTACTACCGCCGCCAGCCGGCGCGGCTATTCGGCTGGTTGCTGCTCGGGCTGCGCGAGCAGGCAGGGGTGTCGTGGCCGACCGCGCTGGCGGCGAGCGTCTACCTGACGCGAGCCGCCGCGGGCTTCGCGCGCACGCCGCAGGGCGCCGGCCGCGACGACTACGACCGATTGGCTCCGGACATCGGCCGGGCGTACCGGCTGCTCGGCCTGCCCGACGACGTCGATGCCGACGAGGTAGCGCGGCGCGAGCTGCGTTGGTGGGTGGTCCGCCGGGAGATCGGCTTGGCTGCCGGGAGCGCCGCCGGCGACGCCATCACGTCGCTGTACGCGGCCATCTACAACGTCCCACCGGGCGTCGTGACAGACGCGGGCCGGCTACGCGGCGAGGCCGCCGAGGTGCGCGACCGCGGCGCCGACATCGATCCGGACGGACCGACGGGTGACGGTCGGGCGTACTGGCCCGAGGTCGCGCGGCTCCTGCGCGATTCCTACCGGTCGCTCAAAGCGGCGGTCAGCGATCCTCCGGCCGGCGGCCGATGATCCACCAGGCGACCGGGAAGATGCCCGCCGCGATCGCCAGCTTGGCTGCGTCCCAGATGAGGAACTTGGTCATGCCGCCCGCCACCGCGGCTTCCCACGGGATGCCGGCGGCGACCTTCAGCCAGGGCACGCCGATCGCATAGATGACAGCGGTCCCGATCGCCATGGCCGCGAGCGACCCGGCGATCCGCCGATCCCAACCGAGCTCCGCGAGCCGGCCGACGATGGCAGCCGCCACGAGGAACCCCACGAGATACCCGCCGGTCTGACCCACGATCCGGGCGATGCCCTGCGCACCACCCGGCGCGAAGACGGACAGGCCGGCCGCGCCGATCGCGATGTACAGCAATAGTGCAAGCGCGGCGCGCCGGAAGCCGAGGGCCGCCCCCACGGTGAGCACGCCGAACGTCTGGCCCGTGAACGGCACCGGCTCCGCCGGGATGACGATCTGCGCCGTCAGCGCGACGACGGCAGCGCCGGCGATGACCAGCGCGACGTGCCGGATCCACGTGGGGGTCCGTTCGCCGACGGTGATGGGGACGAGGAAGTCCGCCAAGGTGATACCGCGCTCCTCGGCCGTGCTCCGGTCGAGGCGCGGGATAGCGATCGTCAAGCGATGCTCCGGTGACGGGGTCGTTCTGGGGGGACGACCGACGCGCCGAGTCTAGCACCGTGATTCCGGGCAAGAAGTCAGTCGTGTGCCCTATTCGTACCCCACGGCGCGGACGATCGAGATACCGCTGGCCAAGCGCGCCGGATAGGCGGCCGCGAGCATCGCCAGGGCCACGCCGAGGACGAACGCGGCGCCGACGGCCAGCCAGGGCACCCCAGCGGCGGCGTCCCAGCGGCCGCCCGATAGCGCGATCATCAGGCCGCCGACCACGATGCCCGCGACGACGCCGCACATCGCCCCGACCAACCCAGTGATGCCGGCTTCGACCACCACCGACCGCCAGACCTGTCGCCGTGTCATCCCAGCGGCGCGCAGCACGCCGATCTCGCGGACTCGCTCGAGGACGTTCATCGTGAGCGTGTTGACGATCCCGAGCGACGCGACGACGACGGCCACCAACGACAACGCGTCGAACAGGCCGAAGACCCGATCGAGTGCCGCGCCGATCGCTCCCTGGATCCGGTCGAGCGGCACAGGATCCAGCGCGAGCGTCCGAGCCTCGTCGGCCAGCGCCGCGCGATCGACCCCGGAGGCGTCTTCGACGAAGCGTACGGCGAACGCGTCGGCGCCCTCGATCCCGAGCCGTTCCGCGTCCGCCCAGCCGACGAGCAGCGACTCGCCAGTGGGTCCGGGCAGGGTGCGTGCCGCCACCCCGACGACGCGCAGGTTCATCGCCGAGCCGTCGACCGCGGCGACCACGATCGGTGTGCCGATGTCGAGTCCATCACGCGCGGCGACGCCCGACGGCACGATGACGGACCCGCCGGTGTCGAGTGCGGCGAGCGCCGCGGTCCTGTCGCCTTCGACGAGCTGCAGGCGACCGTCCGCCGCGAGGTCCGCGCCGACCATCGCCGCGCCGTCGATCCGTCTTCCGTGGATGGCGAGATCGAAGGTCGCGATCGGGCTGACCGAGCGCACCCCGGCGAGCGAACCGAGCGTTTCGTCGAGGCCCTCGTCCAGGCCCCGCGGAAAGATCGAGGTGACGATCAGGTCGCCTGGGACGACATCGGCGATCCATGCACCCGCGGCTGCTCGGGCGTGCTGGCCGACGCCGCCGAGGGCCACGATCATCGCGAGACCGATCGTCAGCGCGCCGACGGTCAACGCCGCGCGGCCGCGGTCGCGCAGGACCGAGGCGCGTGCAAGACGCTCTTCGAGACGCGACACCACCAGGAACGGCGTCCCTGCCAGTCGCGCTAGGAGCGGCAGCGCCAGCGGCACCAGCAACGCCACGGCGAGCAGCACCGCGTACACGATCAGCGAGCGCAGCAGCGCCGCCTCGCCCGCGGCGCGCGGCCAGATCAACAGACCGAGAAGCCCGACCGTCCCGAACACCGCCACGAGCCAGCGCAGCCGTGCGCGGCGCGCCGACGGCAGGTCAAGCCGCGCCCTGAGCGCTTCCACCGGAGCGACCCGTCCGGCACGGCGGGCGGGCTCGATCGCTGCCGCGAGCGTGACGCCGAGACCGATCGCCAGCGCGATGAGGGCATCCGATACACGAATAACCGGCGACGCGAGCGGCACCGAGCCGACGCTGCCCAGCCACGCCGCGATGCCGCCGGCGAGCGCGCCGCCGGCGACGATCCCGATCGCAGCGCCGGCGACGCCGATCAGCGATGCTTGGACGAGGATGTAGCTCGTGATCTGGCCACGCGTCGCGCCCGCAGCGCGCAGCAGCCCGAGCTCGCGAACCCGCTCAACGACCGTCATCGATAGGGTGTTGAAGATCAGGAACGCGCCGGCGAACAGGGCGATCGCCGCGATCAGCGCGGTCGTCGCGGCGAAGTCGCCGGTCGACGCCTCCATCGCGGCAGCGAGGTCGCTGGGCGATGAGACCACGTAGGGCTCGGTGAGCAGCGTTTGCTCCAGGGCGCTGATGACGGCGGCTCGGTCCGCGCCGTCGGCGAGACCCAGGTCGACCCGCGTCAGCCCGTCGGCCCCGAACACCGACTGGGCGATCGGCAGGCTGGTGACGACCGCCCGCCCAGTGGCGCCCGCCCACGGCCCGTCGTCGGCCAGCACGCCGACGACGCGCAGGTACACCGGCGCGTCGATGCCCTGGAGACCGACCCTGGAGCCGACCGCGAAGCCGTCGGCGGCGGCCAGGGTGGCCGACACGAGCGCCTCGGGCTCCCCGGACGCCAGGGCAGTACCGGACGAGACCGTCAGGTCGTGGATCAGTGGCTCGCGCTCGGGGTCGATCCCGACGAGCGTGACCGGCGCCGGCAACGGTCCCGGACCGAGCAGCCCGGTGCCGAGATACGTCCGCCGTTCGAATGACGGGGCCACGACCGCGACCCCGGGAGTCGCCGCGATCGTCGCGAGGGTCGCATCCGACAGACCGATCTCGCCGAAGGCGGCGACACGCAGCTCCGCTCGACCGACCATCGTCGCGACCGCCCGATCCACCGCCGCCCCGATGCCGGCATTCGTCGCGAGCCCGGCGTACAGGACCGCGACGCCGAGGGCGACGCCGATCGTCGTGAGCGACGTGCGCAGCGGCCGGGCGCGCAGGCCCCGCCACGCGAGACCGTGGAGACCGCGCATCCGGCTCAGAGCCCGAGGCTGGCGAGCCGGGCGATCAGGGCCGTGGCGTCGTGGTCCGCGCGCCGGCCGAGCTCGATCGTGTCGAGGATGCGCCCGTCGCCGATGACGTGGACGCGGTCGGCGTACGCCGCCGCCTTCGAGTCGTGGGTCACGAGGACCACGGTCTGGTGGCGCTCCTGGCAGGACCGCCAGAGGGCGTCGAGGATCTCCGTCCCCGTCGTGTAGTCGAGGTTGCCGGTCGGCTCGTCCGCGAAGAGCAGCGCGGGCCGCGTCACGAGCGCTCGGGCCACGGCGACGCGTTGCTGCTCGCCTGCCGACAGCTGGTCGGGCTTGTGATGCTCCTTGCCGGTGAGGTCGACCAGCGCGATGACCTCACGGATCCGAGCGGCGAGCTCGCCACGTGCCGGATCGAGCCCGGCGATCGTGAACGGCAGCGCCACGTTCTCGGTCACGTCGAGCAGCGGGATCAGGTTGAAGGATTGGAACACGAAGCCGGTCCGATCGCGACGTAGTCGTGTGGCGCGGTCGTCGGACAGCTCGCTGATGATCTCGCTCTCGAGCACGACCTCGCCGCTCGTGGGGCGATCGAGACCACCGAGCAGCTGGAGAAGGGTGCTCTTGCCGCTACCCGACGGACCCATCAGCGCGACGAACTCCCCCGCCCCGACCGTCAAGGACACACCTCGCAGCGCGTGGACGGTCGTCTCGCCCAGCGGATAGGCCTTGGTCAGGTCGCGCGCCTCGAGGATGATCCCGTCGCGAGTGCCGTTGTCGGGGGCGTCGAGGAGGCGGGTGAGCAGCGCGGTCATGCGTCCCTCGGTGGGTGGTCGGGTCCGGAGGGCACCGTAGCGGTGCGGTGTGGTCATGGGCAGTCGCCCGAAGGTCCGCATGGCGCTAGTACCGCGGCTCGCGTGTCAGGTGCCGAAGAACAGGCCGGTGACGTCGCCGACGATCGCCTCGACCAGGCCGCCGGCCCCGGGACCCGCCACGACGCGCAGGCCGGTCCCCGTCGTTGCCTGACCGGGCGGCGATCCACCACCCGGCGATCCGCCGTCGTCGCCATCGCCGATCCCGGTGTCGGTCGGGCGATGGAAGCCCTCGGGAGGCGCGGTCGGAGCCGGCGTCGGGGTTGGTGTCGGTGTGGGTTCCGGCGTCGGCTTAGGGGTCGGTTTCGGTGTCGGCCTGGGGGTGGCCTTGGGCTTCGGCTTCGGGGTCGCCTTCGCGGCCGGCTTCGGCGTCGCCTTCGCCGTAGAGCCGCACTTGTCCGCGAACAGGACAGTCCACATCTTCTTGCCGTCAGAACCCTTGTAGGCGCCCACGCCGATGGCATCCCATGACCGACCGAGGATGTTCTTCCGGTGGCCCGACGAGTCCATGAACATCCGGTGGATGGCTGCCGTCGCATCGCCGTCGGGATACGTGTTCCAGCCGATGTTCTCGCCGGCGACCCGATAGCAGTAGCCCCTCGAGTCGAGCTTCTTGAACACGTTGCCGTAGCCGGGGATGTCGTGGCTGAAATAGTCGCGGCGGATCATGTCCTTGCTGCGCCAGCGGGCCACGGAGGTCAACGCACTGTCGACCCTGAGCGCGCGCAGCCCAGCGGCGGCGCGGCTGCGGTTGGTCAGTGTCACGAGCTCGCGCTCGGAGGACGAGCTGTATGACCCGCCGTCCCATGCGCTGGCTGGTCCGGCGGACGCCAGCCCCATGAGCGACATGAGCGCGGCGGCGACGACCAGCGACAGCGGCCGGGGACGGGAACGGGTTCGTCGATCGGGCATTCGCGCGGCGGGCTCTCGTGCGGGCCGTCGCTGGGCGGCGGCGAGGGTTGGGGTGTGGTCCTCACCGTAGGCAGCGGGTACGGTCGGGTCTGTCGCGCGAAGGTCCCATCCGGTGCCCACCGAGGTACCCCGGATCGCCGTTCAGGGCCGGTTCCGGCGCGCACCGCATTCGTGTGCGCCCTGTTGCTATCAGCCAGAACGGGCAGTACGTTCGGCGACCTTGGGGGTAGCCCGAATGGACCAGAACGCTTCCGGAGTGGTTGGGACGACCGAGGGCCAGGGGCCAGCGGGATCGACCCCGATACTCCTCGCAGGACTTGCACACGCGATGCACGCCGCGCTGGTGCGCGAACGTGAACGCATCGACGAGATGGTCGCCGACGAGGCCAAGGACCATGTCGAGAGGGCACGCGCCCGTGCCGCGATCGAAGCCGCCGAGCTCCGCCGATTGGCCGATGACGACGTCCGTGGGATCGAAGCCTGGGCTGCCAGGGAGATCAGGCGGATCCGCCGCGAGGCGGCACGCAAGTCCAAGGAGCGTCGAGCCGACATGGCTTCGTACCTCCTGCGCCACGAAGCGATCATCGACACCGAGATCGCCGGTCTCGAAACCGCTGTCGCCGACTACGGGGCGACGCTCGCGCACTTCGTCGAGAGCCTGATCGAGACGGCAAACCCGGGCGAGATCGCCCGCCGCGCCGACTCGGTCCCGACGCCACCCGACCTCGATGAGGCCCGCGCCCGAGCGCGATCGCGTGCGGTGGCCGTCTACGACATGGTCGACGATGCCCAGGACGTCGCGCCTGCTGGTCCGGACGCCGTCGAGCCCGCGATACCCGAGGCGTCGGAGCCTGCCTCCGACCCGGGTGTCGCGGTGATGGATCCGGAAGCCGCTGGGCGTCCGGGCGAGATGCCACTCCCCGTGGACCCGTTGCAGGTCCCCGAGGAAGAGCAGGTCGGTGCAGCGGCGTCTCCGACGACCGATAAGGAAGCGACCGAGGCGAACGGCCAACCGACCGGCGCGTTCCGCTTCTTCCGGGCGCTCGTCCCGTGGTCGACAGCCTCGGACGTCCAGCACGCGAAGGACCGCGAAGCCCGCCAGTCCTGAAGCTGCTGCAAGCAGCGCGATAGCGGCACCCGCCACCCGCCTGAGGTCAGCGATAGCCCGGCCCCTGCACCGTTGCGCCATGCCACGCGCCGGGCGCCCCGTGGAACATCACGTGTTACATCCGGCGAAGGAAAACGGCCCTAGGGACCACTCCTTCGCGTTTTGGAACTTGCCATGTTCCATACGGCGGGCGAGCGCCCCGATTCGCGGGTTGCCGGGCGCCTCAGCCCGAGTTCGTAACACGTGATGTTCCAAACGCCAACGATGTCCTCGATCATGCCCGCCGACTTGGCGACACTCGCGAAACCGGTCCGTGCCACGACCTGGTCGTGCCGTGGGGATCAGCTGCCGTCATCAACGGCCCTCGACCTGATCTCGGACAAGCCGAACCGCTGGAACGGCCAGACTGTGCCGACGATCTATCTCAGCGGCGACCCGGCACTCGCGCTCCTCGAATTGGGCCGCCATCCCGACGACCTGGAGGCGCATTCCCGACTCGTGCAGGTCGACCTCGACACGCAGCGCGTGATCGACTTGCGCGACGACGCGGTGCGTGGCGCGCTCGACCTGCCCGACGACCCGGGCTGGATCCTCGACCGGGGCCGCACGCGAGCCGTGGCCCAGGCGATCCGCAGCTCCGGCGCGGCCGACGGGCTGCTCGTGCCGAGCGCCGGTGCCCTCGACCAGCCCGACCGCTGGAATGCCGTCATCTTCGCCGACGATCCTGCGCGGGTGACCGCGCAACTCGCTGCGCCGCGGCCCGGTGGTGAGGTGCGGATCGTCCATCCGCGGGGCTGATGCCGGCTCGCTGACCGCACGTTCGCATTCCTGCAAGACGTCACCGGCGGCCAGCAACCGCCTCGATGCGCGTGCTCCGTCATCCTCGCGGCCGAGATGTCAACGCCCGTCAGCCCACCCCCCGTCAAGACCTCAGGTTCCCGCGAGTTGCCGCCATATGTGTCCAACGGCATCATCGGCCTGCGGGTCCTCGACATCCCGCTGCTCCCCGGCATCGCCCTCGTCAATGGCTTCGCAGGATTGCATCCGACGCTGCTCGTCGAGGAGGCGGCGCAGGCGCCTTACCCGATCGCGGGAGATATCAATATCGGCGGGGTCTGGCTGTCGACGTCGACGCAGCAGGCCGACTTCGTCGACCAGCGCTACGACTTCGCGACCGGCGAGCTGACGACTCGGTTCACCTTCACCGCTGAGGGCACCATCGCCACCGTGGAGGTGCTGACGTTCTGTAGCCGGAAGCAACCGACGCTCGTCCTGCAGCAGGTCAGCGTCGAGGTCGACACGCCATGCGATCTGGTGCTTCGGGCGATGGTCGACGTCAGCAAGCTGCACGGCCGGGCCGTGGATCGCCACATGGATCCGCCGGGACGTGACGAGGAGGCCGTCGACGGCTCGATGGCCTGGGAGTCGCTGGGCGGCAAGGCTCGTTGTGGGATCGCCCACGTGACGGAGTTCGTCGGGGACGCCGACGCGACAAAGACCCGTCCGGACTGGGGACGAGAGAGCTCTCTCGCGGTCGACTACAAGGTCCAGGCCAGGCCCGGCCGCACATACCGGCTGCGCCAGATCGCGGCCCTGATCCCGGAGGTCCTGCACCACGATCCCGAGCGCGCCGCGGTCCGCCTGGCGAGCCGCGCGGGCGGAGATGGCTTCGACCGGCTCCGGAACGAGAACCAACTCGAGTGGGAGGAGCTGTGGAAAGGGCGCATCCTGGTCGACGCCGACGATGATCTCTGGCAGGGGCTCACCGATGCGGCGTTCTTCTACCTGAATACGTCGGTCCACCCATCGGCGCCATCGAGCACCTCGATCTACGGCCTGGCTCGGTGGAACGACTACCACTACTACTACGGCCACGTCATGTGGGACATCGAGACGTTCAGCGTCCCGTCGCTGCTCTTCCTGCAGCCCGATGCCGCCTATGCCCTCCTCGAGTTCCGCAGGCAGACCCTGCCCGCGGCGCGGAGCACAGCCAAGCTGCTCGGACGGCGTGGGCTGCAATTCCCATGGGAGAGTGGACCGCTCCATGGCGAGGAGACGGCCCCCGGTGCAGGCCGGGCCTCATGGCACGAGGATCACGTGTCGCTCGATGTCGCCCGCGCATTCGCCGATTACGGCCACGCCACCGGAGATCAGCGGTTCCTGGCGAATGACGCCGCGCCGATCCTGTATGGCGTCGCCGATTGGATCACCAGCCGGGTCAGCCGCGAACGGGACGGCTTCTCGTTCCGCGAGACGATGGGCATCGCCGAGCGGAACAAGGCAGCCGACGATGACGCCTTCACGCTGATGTCGGCGATCACGGTGCTGCGCGAGGCGATGGGATGTGCGGAGCGCCTGCGCCACGAGGTCCCGCCCGCCTGGCGCGAGGTGGCCGCCGGGCTGCGGGTGCGTCCGAGTGCGGAGAACGGCGCGATCATGAGCCACGACCGGTACAACCCCAACGAGGAGAAGGGGGCCACGCCGGGTCCGCTCGCCGGGATCTTCCCCGTCTGGTTCGACCTCGAGCCCAAGGTCGCCCAGCGCACCCTCGAGTACTACCTTGACCTGGCGCCGGGATACATCGGCAGCCCGATGCTGTCGTCGTTCTATGGCGTGTGGGCCGCCTGGGCCGGCGATCGTCGCCGATCGTTGCGACTGCTTCGCGAAGGCTACGCGGAGTTGATCGGCCCGCGCTTCCTGCAGACCCTGGAGCAGCACCCGACGAAGTATCCGGAGAAGCCGCCGTCAGGACCCTTCTTCGCCAACCTGGGTGGGTACCTCATGAGCCTCCTGTACGGCTTCCCGGGGATCCGGCTGGGAGCCGGCGACCCAGCGGAGTGGCCATGCCGCCCGGTGGTGCTGCCCGCGGGCTGGAGGTCGATCGAGGTCGAGCGCGCGTGGATCCGGCGCGAACCCGCTCGGATCGTCGCCGAGCAAGGGGCGAAGCGAGCCGTCATCGAGACCAGAGCCGTCAGACGACGGCGGGCGGCCTAGCCGACGCATGAGCAACGGGGATCGGGGATCGGGGATGCGGAGCATCGACACGCATGGATCACGGCCACTCCGGATCGGTTTGATCGCGCCGCCGGTGCTGCCATTGCCGCCGCCGGCATACGCAGGGACCGAGCGCATCGTGTCATCGCTGGCGCTCGGGCTGCACGCCCGGGGCCATCGGGTGACGGTGTTCGCGTCGGGCGATTCGGAGCTCCCGTGCGAGGTCGTTCCCGTGGTGCCGCGGGCGCTCTGGCACGAGGGTCTGTCCGGCGACATGTCGACGTACCTCCAGTTGGCAGCCGCGCGCGCCTGGGACGAGCTGGATCGCTTCGATGTCGTGCACTCCCACGTCGACACGTCGGGCTTCTTCCTCGCGCGGCATGCCAGGATCCCTGTCGTCACGACCCTCCATCGGCGGCTCGACGTCGGCGGAGCCGCCGACTTGGTCGATCAGTTCTCGATGATCCCGCTCGTCGCCATCAGCGAGAGCCAGCGACGCTGGAACCCGGAGGCGAACTGGGTCGCCACGATCCACCACGGACTCGACTTCGCGGGCGTGCCGTCGAGCGATCGCCACGGCGAGTACCTGTTGCTCGTCGGCCGGCTCACGCCGGAGAAGGGGATCGCCGAGGCCATCGAGGTCGCCAAGCGGACGAAGCGGCGGCTGGTCATCGCCGCCAAGGCACACGAGCGCTCGGAGCGTGCCCTCTTCGATGGGGTCGTCCGCCCTGCGATCGACGCGGGTGTGGTCGACTGGCGCGGTGAGGTCGACCCGTCAGCCCGGGACCGGCTGATGGTCGGGGCGCTGGCGACGCTGATGCTCGGTGGCTGGCCGGAGCCCTTCGGCCTCGTCGCGGTCGAGTCGATGGCGACGGGGACCCCGGTGATCGCGCGGCGCGCCGGTGCGTACACCGAGACCATCGAGCACGGCGTGACGGGCTACCTCGTTGACGACCTCGAGGAAGCAGTCCTCGCGATCAACCGAACGCCGCGGCTGGATCGTGCCCGCGTGCGCGAGATCGCTCGCGAGCGTTTCGACGTGGAGCGGATGCTGGACGCGTACGAGCGGGTCTACCGAGGGCTCATCGACGAGCGCGCGGGGCACCTGGAGGCCGCCCTGGAGCCGGTGGGCTCCGTCGACGTGCCCGTCGCTGTGGGTGACTCGGAGCGTATCGCCATCGACATCAGCCGCGGGCGGCGACGCGGAGCGGATCGCACGGAACCGTCGGTCGTCAGCTGACCGCCGATCTTCGGGTCGGGTGGCATGCTTCGCTCGTGGAGTCGACGACGGATCGCGTGGTCCTCATCACGGGCGCGACCGGCGAGCTCGGCCGCGTCACTGCCAGGACCTTTGCCGACGCTGGGGCACGCCTCGCCCTGGCCGGCACCGACGAGAGCCACCTGCGCGACGTGGCCACCGATCTCGGGCTGGACGACGATCGCTGGCTGCCGGTCGTGGCGGACTTGCGCGACCGCGACGCCACCCGGGACGCGCTGACGGCGACCGAGGCGACCCTCGGCCGGATCGATGTCCTGCTCCACCTCGTCGGCGGGTGGGCAGGCGGCACGCCGGTCGCCGAGGTCAACCCGGCCGACGTGGCCGGGATGCTGGATCAGCACCTGTGGACCACGCTCCATGTCACCCAGACCGTCGTCCCCGGGATGGTCGAGCGTGGCTGGGGCCGTGTCGTCGGCGTCTCGGCTCCCGTCGCCGCCGAACCGACCGGCAAGGCGGCGCCCTACGCGATCGGCAAGGCCGCCGAAGAGGCGTTGCTGCGCACGCTGGCGCGAGAGACGGCGAACAGCGGCGTGACCGTGAACCTCGTCATCGTCAAGGCGATCGACGAGCAGCGGGAGCGCACGACCGACCCCAAGAAGGTGTCCTGGACGACGCCCGAGGAGATCGCCGCGGTCTTCAGGTTCCTCGCGTCAGACGACGCGGCCGCGATCACCGGCGCGCGGATCCCGCTGTACAGGCGATAGCCGGACTTAGTCGTTCGAGACGGTCGGCTTCGCTGTCGCGCCGCCGGCGGCCTGTCGGAGCCAATCGGTCTCTGGATCGTCACCCGCGGTCGATTCGCCGTCGCCACTGCCGCCCGACGACTGGCGGTCGCTGCCGACGCCGTGCCCGCCGCCCGCCGACGTCCCCATCCCACTCGGCGGCTCCACGTTGCCGGCCGGTCCCTCGGCGACTCGCTCGGCGTTCTCGGGGTCACCCCCGGCGGGGGCGGGTCCGGCGGTTCCGGCCCCCGACCCCGCGTTATCGGTCCGCGTACCGTCTCCCGGGCGGACATCGCTCCCCTCGGGCGCGTCATCGCGCTCGCGCAGGTCGTCGCTCATCGATCGGTCTCCCGCTTCGTCATCGGACGAGCACCATGCCTGCCAACGCGTGGGCCGTCGCCAACGGTTCCAGACACGGCCGTCAACGACGCATGTCAATCGAGCTCGAGTTCGTGAGGACCTAGGGACCGGTAGCGGACGACACGAGGGCTTGCGCCTCGTCGAGCAAGCGCCCCAGGTGGTCCTCGCCGCGGAAGCTCTCGGCGTAGACCTTGGCGACATCCTCCGTGCCCGACGGCCGCGCCGCGAACCAGCCGAAGTCGGTCGTGACCTTCAGACCGCCGATCGAGGCGCCGTTGCCGGGTGCGCTGGTGAGGATGGCGGTGATGGGATCGCCGGCCAGGTCCGTAGCGGTCACGTCGGTCGGGGCCAGCCGCCCGAGCGCAGCCTTCTGGGCCGGCGTCGCCGGTTGGTCGATGCGCCGATAGACCGGCGCCCCGAATTGTTCGGTGAGCCCGGCGTAGGCCTCGCCGGGATCGTGTCCCTGTTTGGCGGTCAGCTCGCACGCGAGCAGGTCCGCGATGATCCCGTCCTTATCCGTGGTCCAGGCCGTGCCGTCGCGGCGCAGGAACGAAGCGCCCGCGCTTTCCTCGCCACCGAACCCCAGCGAGCCATCGACCAGCCCATCGACGAACCATTTGAACCCGACCGGCACCTCGAATAGCCGCCGGCCGAGGTCGGCCACGACGCGATCGATCATCGACGACGACACGATCGTCTTGCCGACGCCGACGTCGGCGCCCCAGGCGCGCGCCCCGCCGAACAGGTATGCGATCGCGGCGCTCAGCACGTGGTTCGGGTTGAGCAGGCCACCTCCCGGGGTGACCACCCCGTGCCGATCCGCGTCGGCGTCGTTGCCGAGCGCGATGTCGAATCGGTCACGCAGACCGACCAGCCGCGCCATCGCATAGGGTGACGACGGGTCCATCCGAATCTTGCCGTCCCAGTCGAGGGTCATGAAGCCGAAGGTCGGATCGACCGTCTCGTTGGTGACGGTGAGGTCGAGACCGTATCGGTCACGGATCGCGCCCCAGTACGCGACCGACGCACCGCCCATCGGATCGACCCCGATGCGCAGCCCGGAATTGCGGATCGCGTCCATGTCGATCACGTCGCCCAGGTCGTCGACGTAGCGACCGAGGAAGTCGTATGGCGTGACCGCCGTCTCGATCTCCGGGTCTGTCGCACGGGCTAAGCCGTCGAGCCCCTCGGACCCGGCTGTCTCAAGGATCCGGTTCGCCTCGTCCTGGATCCAGCTCGTGACCTCGGTATCGGCCGGCCCACCGTTGGGCGGGTTGTACTTGAAACCCCCGTCGTCGGGCGGGTTGTGGGACGGCGTCACGACGATCCCGTCGGCGAGATGGCGCCAGCTGTCCTTCGGCTGGTTGGCGACGAGGATGGCGTGCGACACCGCAGGCGTCGGCGTGTAACCGTCGGCAGCATCGACGTGAACATCTACCCCGCGGGCGACCAGCACGGACAGCGCGGTCCGCGTCGCTGGCGCCGACAGCGCGTGCGTATCGCGACCGATGAACAGCGCTCCGCTGTAGCCACGCTGCACGCGATAGCGGCAGATCGCCTCGGTCGTGGCCAGGATGTGGGCCTCGTTGAACGAGCTGCGGAACGATGAGCCGCGGTGGCCTGAGGTGCCGAAGAGGACCCGCTGGGCGGGGTCGGATGGGTCGGGCCGCTGGTCGTTGTAGGCGGCGATCAGCGCGTCGATGTCGACCAGCGTGGCCGGGTCGGCGGGCTGCCCCGCTCGCGCATCGAGGACCATCGCCGCATGATGTCACGGGCCGGTCAGACGGGCAGGCGGTTCCCCGCTGCACCACCCGTGCACCACACCAGACGCCACAAGACCACTTGGGTGTTGCCAAAACCGTTCACGACGCGGTACGTTCCTCTGCCCTACGAGGCAGGACGAATGGACCAGAAAGACGATCCCATCTTCCCGGAAGCGGGCCATGTCAATGGCACGTCGGTGGTCGGGACGACGGAATCGCCCGAGGTGACCTCGGCCGATCCGCCTACCGCCGACCAGCCACAACGCAGTGATGGTGGCGGGTTGCGGCCAGGGTTCCTGTCCGAGCTTGCCAACGCGATGCGTGCCACCGCGGAGCGCGAACGAGAGACGATCGCCGCGCGCGTCGCGGAAGACGCCGCGGGACACATCGAGAAGGTGCGCGCGCGAGCCGCCATCGAGACCGAGGAGCTCAAGCGGCTCGCCGAGGAGGACGTCGACCACATCCAGGACTGGGCGAAGAGCGAGACCGAGCGCATCCGCGCCGAGGCGGACGACAAGATCACCGATCGCCGCTCGAGCCTTGATGACTATCTCAGGCAGCACGACGCGATCATCGAGCGCGAGATCGAAGGCGTCGATGCGGCCGTCGCCGAGTACGGCACGACGCTCGACGGGTTCTTCGCAGAGCTCTCGGCGGCGGGCGATCCGGCCGCCATCGTGGCTCGCGCGGAAGCGTTGCCGCCGGCGCCGGATCTCGATCAGGTCCGTGCGACGGCGCGCGCCAGCGCGGTCGCGATGTTCGCCGAGCCGGAGGAACCGGTCCAGGCCGCGGCGGCCACGGAAGCCGCCACGGAGACCGAGGCGGACACCGACGCGGTCGCGGAGGCCGCCGTCGCTGACAACACGAGCGATGCACCGATCGGCAGCGCCGACGCAAGTAGCGACGGCGAGACACCGGAAGCCACTGCGTTCGCGCTGCCGGCAGCCGACGTCGACGCGACGAACGGCACGGGCGAGGGTGACGGCATGGCCGACATCGGTAGGCCGGCTGCCGCCGTCGACGACGAGGCGTCCAGCGCGACGGCCGACCCCGTGCCGGTCATGGATCCGGCGGCGACCGCCGACCAGACATGGCCCGCTCCGACGCCTGCGCCGGAACGGGAAGAGGTGGCCGCGTCGATCGACCACACGAGCGCCGCGGTCCGCCTGTTGCGGTCCGTCGCCCCGTGGACGGCACCCACCCATGCCGGCTCGGAGAACCGACCCGACTCGGAGTGATGACGGCGGCATCGAGCCGCCTGACGAGCAAGCACTGACGACCGCGCCGAACGGCGCGGTCGTCGTTCGTCGTGATCCGTAAGGAAGCCGTAAGGTGGAAGCCGGGTTCTGAGTGGTAGGCTCGGCGCCGGGTCGGGGAGGACTTGCGAACACCGCCAAGTGGAGGTGCCCCCATGACTACGGTCGTGCCGTTCGCGGACATCCATCCTTCCAGTCCGACGCCGCGACGTCGGCTTCGATCGATCGGCGGGCTCGCGGCAGCCGCGCTGATCGCCGGGGCGTGCGGGACCGGCTCCGGCTCCCCCGCAGCGCCCGCATCGAGCGCGCCGGCAGCCTCGGCCAGCGCCGACGCAGCCTCGCCGAGTGCGTCGGCGAGTCTGGCGGCCTGGGAGCCCACTGGGCCGATCACGTTCGTCGTCCCCTTCGCGGCCGGCGGCCCGACGGATACGGTGACGCGGCTGGTCGCCGAGCCGATGAGCGCGACCCTCGGCCAGCAGATCGTCGTCACCAACGTTGCAGGCGCGGGTGGCACGCTGGCGGCCGGCCAGGTCGCCGAGGCCGCTGCGGATGGATACACCGTGTTGATGCACCACATCGGCATGTCGACGGCGCCCTCGCTCTACTCGGATCTGCCATACGACCCGTTGACATCGTTCAAGACCATCGGCCTCGTGACAGAGGTCCCGATGACGATCGTCGGCGGCACTGAATTCGCGCCCAGTACGCTGCAGGAGCTGGTCGACCACGTGAAGGCGAACCCGGGGACGGTGAACTACGCCAACGCCGGGGTCGGCGCCGCGTCCCACCTGTGCGGCCTGCTCATCGAGCAAGCCATCGGGGCAGACGTGACCGAGGTCGAGTACGAGGGCACCGGGCCCGCGATGGATGACCTCCTGGGCAACCAGGTCCACTTCATGTGCGACCAGACCACCAACACGACGACCCAGATCAAGGCCGGCACGATCAAGGCATACGCGATCACCAGCCCGGAACGGATCGACGCGTTGCCCGACGTCCCGACCACGACCGAGGGTGGACTGCCGGATGTCCAGGTCAGGGTCTGGCACGGACTCTATGTGCCGGCCGAGACGCCGGACGACGTCGTCGCGACGCTCTCGCTGGCCCTCCAAGGAGCCTTGACCGACGAGAACGTAATCTCGAAGTTCGCCGAGCTCGGCACGACGCCGGTGCCGGCGGATCAGGCGACATCGGAAGCGCACACCGCCAAGCTGCAGGAGCAGATCGACGTCTGGAAGCCGCTGCTCGCCGGCGCCGGGAGCTGATCTCGCGGCACAACAGCGCATAAGGGCCGGGCGACGCTCGTCGTCCGGCCCGTACCATCAGCGGCACCTGCGCCGAGCGTGATGCCTTGAGAGTGCCCATGCCGCGGTCCGCGAAGGACGTCCTTGCGGGGCTGACGTTCGTCGGCTTCGGGCTGGCCTTCGCCCTCGGAGCGTTGGCCTACGACATCGGCGATCCCGTGCGCATGGGCCCGGGCTTCTTCCCGCTCGTCGTCGGCGTCCTGCTCTCGATCCTGGGCGTGTTGATCGCCATCACTCGGTCGTCCGAGACCGGCGACGGGGCGCTGACTGCGCCGCCGTGGCGAGCGGCGGGCTTGATCATCGGAGCGATCCTCATCTTCGGGTTGACAGTGCGCGGGCTCGGCCTGGTCCCGGCCATCGTCGTGACGGCGCTCCTCGCATCGCTTGCGAGCCAGCACACCCGGGTCCCGATGGCGGTGCTGCTGGCCATCGCCCTGACGGTGGTCAGTGTCGCGATCTTCGTGGTGGCCCTGAGCGTTCGCGTGCCGCTCGTCGGCCCGTGGATCCCGATCTAGCTCGCGCCCATGGAACTGCTCGAGAACCTTGCCCTCGGCCTGACCACGGCGCTCAGCCCGGAAAATCTGCTGTGGTGCTTCGTCGGCGTGTTCCTCGGGACGCTCGTCGGCGTTCTGCCCGGGATCGGTCCGACCGCGACCATCGCGATGCTGCTACCGATCACCTTCACGTTCGACGAGCCGGTGACCTCGTTGATCATGCTGGCCGGCATCTACTACGGCGCCCAGTACGGCGGGTCGACGACGGCGATCCTGATCAACCTGCCGGGCGAGACATCGTCCGCGGTGACGGCCATCGATGGCCATGAGCTCGCGCGGCAGGGCCGCGCCGGCCCAGCGCTCGCGGCAGCGGCCATCGGGTCGTTCTTCGCGGGCACGGTCGGCACCCTCGTCCTGGTCCTGTTCGCGCCGGCCCTGGCCAGCATCGCGCTCGGCTTCGGGTCAGCCGAGTTCTTCTCGCTCGTCGTCCTGGGCCTCATCGCGTCGACCACGTTGGCGCGCGGTTCGACGGTCAAGGCCCTGGCGATGATCCTGCTCGGGCTCCTCTTCGGGACCGTGGGTCAGGACCTCTACACGGCCACGCCCCGCTTCACGTTCGGGAACCGTGAGCTGTATGGGGGCATCAGCTTCGTGTCCGTGGCGGTCGGCATGTTCGGGATCGCCGAGATTCTGCGCAATCTCGAAGTGGAGCGCGGACGAGACGTCGTCGTTCGGGCGGTGGCGAATCTGTTCCCGTCGCGGGCCGACCTCCGGAACATGGCCGCGCCGATCCTCCGTGGCACGGCCATCGGGTCGGTCCTGGGCGTCCTGCCCGGAGCCGGCCATGTGCTCGCCTCGTTCGCGTCGTACAGTGTCGAGAAGCGCGTCTCGAAGGAACCGAAGCGGTTCGGTCACGGCGCCATCGAAGGCGTGGCGGGCCCGGAGGCCGCCAACAACGCGGCCGCCCAGACGTCGTTCATCCCGCTGCTGACGCTCGGCTTACCCGCTCACCCCGTGATGGCGCTGATGGTCGGTGCGTTCATCATCCAGGGCATCACGCCCGGTCCCCAGGTGATCAAGGACGAGCCCGCCCTCTTCTGGGGTCTCGTCGTCTCGATGTGGATCGGGAACCTGCTGCTCGTCCTGCTCAACCTGCCGCTGATCGGCATCTGGGTCCGGCTCCTGAAGGTGCCCTACCGCGTGCTGTTCCCGGCCATCGTGACGTTCGCATGCATCGGGACATATGCGATCAACCAGAACCCCTTCGATGTCTATGCGATCGCGTTGTTCGGCGTGCTGGGTTATGTGCTGGTGAAGCTCGGTGGTGAACCGGCCCCGCTGCTGCTCGGTTTCGTCCTTGGCCCCCTGCTGGAGCAACACATGCGTCGGGCGCTGATCATCTCGCACGGCGACCCGACGACGTTCCTGACGCGGCCCGTCTCCCTCGCACTGCTGATCATCGCGGTGGTGGTCCTGGTGATCGCCGTGCTCCCGTCGATCCGCCGCCGGCGCGAGGCGATCTTCCAGGAAGAGCCGACCTAGGTTTTCCGATACACTCCCGTTCGCCCCGTGGCCTGATGGCGCCTTCTCGGCGCGCTGCCGCGGGCACGTGGTGGCCTTAGCTCAATCGGCAGAGCATCGGATTGTGGCTCCGAAGGTTATGGGTTCGAGCCCCATAGGCCACCCCAAGCCCACAGGTCGGTCAGCGCCCGAGTGACCACTCCCAGTCCTCGGGCTCGAGGCTGCCATTGCCCCACATCCTGATCTCGAGACCGAGCTCGCCGATCGCCGTGGCCGCTGCCTCAAGCGAGGCCCGAGGCATCACCAGCAGCAGACCGCCGGTCCGGCCGTCCTCGCGCACGACCGCGCGGCGCAACGATTCGGCCGGCATCGGGACGTAGCCGCTGAAGCCGCGCGCCTTGTAGGTGTCGAGCAGCAGGACCCAGCGCCGGCCAGCGCCGTCCCGCCAGAGCGCGCCGATCCCGACGAAGTGGCCGACCCCCCAGCGTTCGCGCGGGATCGTCGACTCCGGATCGGGACCGGCAAGGGCATCCGGCCGAAACGCATCGCTCGTGGCGTCGAGCAGCTGGTCGACCTCGAGATTGGCGATCGGATGGAGTTGCCAGTCATCGAGATGCGTCTGGATCAGGTCGAGCAAGGCCTCGAACCGCTCTGGCGTCAGGACCACCACGCCGTCGCTGTCACGCGCCGGGACCGGCAGCGTCGCCAGCTCGCCGCCCGATCCGAGCGAGATCGCCCGGGCGGTCCCGGTCGGGCTCGTCCCAGTGATCGCGTCGTCGTCCGACGAACGCAGCGGCCAGCCGTACCAGGTGCGCGGGAAGCGCTGGATCGCCTGAGCGTCTGAAAGGTCGGCAGCCGCAGCCTCCGCCGCTGCCCGTCGAACGTCTTCGAGCTCGTCGTGCTCGATCACCGTCCCCGCGAGGTAGGCGAGGTAATCCTCGCGCGTCGTGTCGACGCCGTCGGCGGTCCCGTAACCGAGCGGCGCCAGCAGGTACGAGGTGGCGTACGCGCCACAGGTCGCCGGCCGTTGGTCCTTTAGCCGATCGAAGGCGTCCGCCATCGCCGACCATCTATCGACATAGGCGACATCCGCCTTCGGAAAGATCACTTCCACCACGCGCCGCGCCGGCTGTCCGCCCGGTGCCTCGCGGCGGCGATCGACGGCGAACGGCGGCCCTACAGACATCCGAAGTACGTATCCCGTTCCCAGTCGGACACGTCGGTCGAGCCGGCATCGAGGCCGGAGCGTTCGAGGTAGATGGCCTGTTCAAAACGTTTCACGTCGACATAGTGGCGCGCGACGATCGGACCCACAGCAGCTCGCAGCACGTCGTCGGCCTCGAAGGCGTCCAGGGCCAGCGCTAGATCGCCAGGTAGCCGCGGGAACCCCGCGGCGGTGGCCTCCTCATCGCTGAGGTGCCCGACATCGACGCGCGCCTCGGCGGGAAGCGCAAGGTCGTGCTCGACGCCGTCCGCTATGGCGGCGAGCAGCCCGGTCAGGTGGAGGTATGGATTCATGGCGGCATCGCCGCCGCGGATCTCTAGGTGCCGGCCGGCGCCCCGACCGGGGACCCGGACGAGCGCCGATCTGTTGCCCATCGCCCAGCACACGTGGGCTGGCGCCCAGGAGCCCGGCAGCAGCCGCTTGTACGAGTTGGGCGTGGGCGACGCGAGCGCCGACTGACCGGCCGCATGTGCCAGCAGCCCGGCGATCGGCGGGCCGGCGGTCGACGCCAGGCGCTCCGGATCGTCCGGGTCGGCGACGAGATCGACATCGGGATCGCCGACCCGGCTCAGACCGAGATGGACGTGCAGGCCATTCCCCGGCAGGTCCGTGTACGGCTTGGGCATGAACGACGCGGTCGCGCCGGTCTCGCGCGCCGCTGCACGGATGAGCTGGCGTGCGAGCAGGAACCGGTCGGCGGCTGCCAGCGGCTCGGTGGGGAGCAGGCTCACCTCGAACTGGCCGGGGCCGTACTCCTTGGCGAACTGGTGGACGGCGATGCCGGCCGCGTCGAGGTCGGCCAGGATCCGAGCGCCCAGCGGCCACTGCGCGTCGAGACCCTCGACCGCGAACATCCGCCCGGTGTCGGCCAGCAGGCCGGCCGGATCCGTACCGGGCACCAGCACGAACTCCGCTTCGAAGGCGACCTGCAGGGCGATGTCCAGGCGCTCCAACCGCACGACCTGGGCGGAGAGGAGCGCGCGCGGATCGCCAGGCCACGAGACGCCTGCATCGTCGGTCAACCTCGCGAATGCCTGGGCGACGCCGGGCCGATGTGGCATCGCCACGAGGGTCGCAGGGTCCGGCACCGCCCGGAAGTCCCCGGAATCAGCCCCGAACTCCGGATGCGGGACCTGCTCGTCGGTGATCGCCAGGTCCCAGTTCGCCATCGCGAACGTGACGCCGTCGCGTGCGACCTCTTCGAAGCGGCCCTTCGGCACCGCCTTCGCCCGACCGAGCCCGGCGTAGTCGTGATACACGACCCACAGAGCGTCAGCGTCGAGTTCCGCCAGTCGGGCCACCGTCTCGGCAGCGTGCGGGGACGGCTCCATCGATCGCGCCGGGTCCATTGCCGTCTGCATGTCGTCGCGGCATAGTAGCGGTCGCCTGGACGGGGGGCTGATGGGGGCTGAGGGAGAGGAGGTCTCCGTGGCGTCCACGACCGACACCAGTCTCGAACGCAATGCGATCGGGCTGACCGAGGTCCTGTTCCAGTCGATCACCCACATGGCACCGGCGGTCGCGACCGCGCTGTCGATCGGGGCCGCGACGTCGTTCGCCGCCGGCATCACACCGCTCGCGGTCGTGCTGGCGCTCGTTGCCGTGCTGTTCACCGCCTACTCGATGGGCGAGCTCGCCAGGCACCTGCCATCGGCCGGCGGGATGTACACCTACGTCGCCCGAGGTCTGGGCTCCTTCGCGGGATGGCTCTTGGCGTGGGCCTTCCTGCTCGCCGAGCCGATCGTGCCTGCCGCCCTGTACGCATCCTTCGGGCTATTTGGCGCCGCGTTCATCACCACGATCACGGGCTTCACGCACGAGCTGCTGTGGCTGCCGCTCGCCGTCCTCTGCGGCCTCATCGTGTGGGGGCTGGTCTATCGCGGGATCACGATCTCCACCCGCGTCGGCGTCGCCCTGGGCATCATCGAGATCGGCATCTTCCTGCTCGTCTCGCTCCTCTTGATCATCAACGCAGGATCGCGCAACACGGTTTCGGTATTCATCCCGGGAGAGCAAGGCCTGCTGCCGGCACTCCAGGGCATGGTCTTCTGCCTGCTCGCGTTCGTGGGCTTCGAGGCGGCTGCTCCGCTCGCCGAGGAGACGAGGGATCCGCGCCGGACGATCCGTCAGGCGGTCATCTGGTCGGCGGTCCTGATCGGCCTGTTCTACGTCTTCAACTACTACGCCGCGACGGTCTATTTCGGTCCGGAGAACATGAGCGGGTTCCTCACGGCAAACGAGGGCGACCCCTGGGGCGGCATGGCGAACGAGGTCCTGCCGGGCATCGGCTCGCTCCTCATCACGTTCGCGATCCTCAACAGCTCGCTTGCCAACGCCAACGCCGGCGCGAACGCCTCGACCCGCGCGATCTACTCCCTCGGTCGAGCGCGCATCCTCCCGGCGGCCCTGGCCGACGTCCACCCGACATACCGAACGCCTGTGAATGCCGTGCACATCCAGGGCGTCCTGGCGATCGTGCTTGCGGTCGTGCTTGGCCTGCTCTTCGCTGGTTACGCCTTCGGCGGGCCGCTCACGACGTACATCTTCATCGGCTACATCCTCGGGCTGCTGTTCGCCGGCATGTACGTCGCGGTGAACATCGCCGCGATCGGCTATTACCTTGGTGAGGGCCGCGCCGAGTTCAACCCCTTGAAGCACGTCGTCGTGCCCGTCGTGGGCGTGATCCTGCTCATCCCGGCATTCCTCGGAGCGCTCGGTGGCGTCACGATCCCGATCCTGAACGTCCCGATCCCACCACTTGCGCAACCCATCGACGTGGTGCCCGCATTCGTAGCGATCTGGATGCTGGCAGGCATCGTCCTCTACTTCGTCCTCCGGTCAAACCGGCCGGAGACCATCGAGCGCGTCGGGGACATCGTCTCCGAAGCCTGACCCAGCGTTCGTCGGCGGCCGCCCACCGGCGGCCGCCGCCCTCAATCGAAGATCGACAGCGGGCAGTGCGCCGTGACGACGACGTTCGGCATGTCGACGATCTCGCTGATCCGCAGGTCGACGGCGACGCTCGTGAGCAGGTAGGCGTCGATCGGGGCGAGGCCGTGCTCGCGGCCCAGCCAGTCGATCATCCGACTCACGGCGTCGCGCGCCGCGCCGTTGAGATCAGGGCCGATGCCGTCGGTCGCGTAGCGGCGACCGGTCGGCGCGGCCTCGACGTCTGCCGTCAGGAATTCGGGACCGGTCAGGTGGAGGTCCTTGCGCACGGTCACCCGCACGACCGCGCGCATCGGCGTCTCGATGGCCGTGCCGCACACCTCGCCGTCGCCCTGCGCGGCGTGGCCGTCGCCCATCGACAGGCGCGCGCCCTCGTGGAAGACCGGCAGGAACAGCGTCGAACCGGCGATCAGGTGGCGCGTATCCATGTTGCCACCGTGCAGGTCGGGCGGGATCGTGGAGCGCGGGCCGGTCTCGGGCGCCACGCCGACCTCGCCACAGAACGGGACGATCGGCACACGGACGCCGGGCAGGAATTCGGCACGCTCGCCGGCGCCTGGCACGTTGGTGATGCGCAGATACGGATCGGGGAACTGGTCCGCCAACAGCCCGAAGCCCGGGATGCTCGCGGTCCAGCCCCAATCGGCCGGCTCGAACTCGAGCAGGTCGATCTGCAGCGTGTCACCGGGCGCCGCGCCACGGACCGCGATCGGCCCGTTGACCTGGTCGACGCGATCGAAGTCGAGCGTCGCGAGGTTCTCGACGGTGGAGGTCGCGGTCAGCTGACCACCCGACGCGTCGAGCATGTCGAACTCGATGACCGCGCCGTCGTCGACCGTCTCGATCGGCGGGATCGCCGGGTCCCAGGCAAGGTGGAAGCGGTCGCGCGCGACATGCAGGGCCGGCTGGGTCTGCATGCGCCTCCTCAGCCGGCGGCGGCGAGGGCCGCGACCTGCGCAGATGCGCCCTCGAGGATCGGCTCGCCGTGGCCGACGAGCAGCGTCTCGAACGTCAGCTGGCCCATCTTCACGACCGACGCCTTGGCTGCCGCGGCATCCTCGGTGAATGACGGGTTCGAGCCCGCCAACGTCCCGCCGGTCGTCCCCAGGGCATCACCGGCGACGAGGATGCCGCCTGCCTCATCGAGCACGGCGATGTGGCCGGCCGTGTGACCCGGCGTGGCGACGATGCGCAGGCCGAAGACGGTGTCGCCGTCAGCCACGGCCGTCAGTGGCCGCGAGGAATCGATGCCGGTGATCTCCTCTGCGCCGGCATATGCGGTGGCGGCGGTGGCCAGTTCGAGCACGCCGTTGATGCTGCCGGCGTGGTCCTGATGCCGGTGGGTCAGGATGACGTGCCCGACGGCTCCCCAGTCGAGACCGGCAGCCGTCACAGCCTCGCCGATCGCACCGGCGCTGCCGGAAACCCCCGTGTCGACGACGGCCGCCTCTCCTGCCCTCACGAGCACGTAGGCCGAGACGAAGCCCAGGTTCGCGCGCTCCCACGTGAGGCCGGTGGTCGCGGCTGAAGGCGGAGCGCTGGCGGGCGGACTCGATCCGCGGTCCGGCGACTCCGACGCACCCGCTGCCGATGCCGATGGCGCGGCATGCCCGCTATGCCCAGCTGATCCGACGGCCGACGGTCCGCAGCCCGCGACACCGAGGACGGCCAGCGCGATGGTTCCGCGACCGGCATGGATCAGGAACGAGCGGCGGGTGAGGTCGATCGACTGCTCCATCGTCGGTCGATGGTACGACGGTGCGGCGATGCCGGTTCCCTTGGGCGCGACTGGAACATCCCGATGTGCCAACTGACGAAGGAGGGCGGCGAATCGGTCGACTCGTACGTCGCTTGGAACACGGGTAGGTTCCATTCGGCGAACGACGGCCGCAAATGGCGCTCGCACCGAGCCTTCCTTCGCCGCTTGGAACATGGGGGCGTTCCATCCGCGAAGGGCGCGACCGCGGGCTACGCGGCATCACCCGTTGCGCCCATCCCCGCCCGCCCGTACGATGCGAGACCCTGCGCCGCCACGTACGGGGTCCGTCCGCGTCCCGCCTTCGGGTGGGACATCGCCATCGGCGACCTGGATGCATGGACCCGCGATGGCGGACCAGGTCGGAGGGCTGCGCCCATGGCGACCGTGACGTTCGAACGCGTCAACAAGTTGTACGGCGACTTCCACGCCGTGAAGGACCTCGATCTCGAGATCGGTGACGGCGAGTTCATGGTCCTGGTCGGGCCATCGGGCTGCGGGAAGACGACGAGCTTGCGGATGATCGCCGGGCTCGAGGAGATCTCCAGCGGGACGCTCCGGATCGGCGAGCGCGTCGTCAACGACATCGCGCCCAAGGACCGCGACATCGCGATGGTCTTCCAGAGCTATGCCCTGTATCCGCATATGTCGGTCAAGGAGAACCTGGCCTTCGGGCTGAAGCTGCGCAAGGTCCCCAAGCCCGAGATCGAGCGACGGGTCAACGAGGCCGCGGAGACGATCCAGCTCGGGAAGTTGCTCGCCCGGAAGCCGAAGGAGCTGTCCGGCGGCCAGCGTCAGCGTGTCGCCCTGGGACGCGCCATCGTCCGGGAGCCCGCGGTGTTCCTGATGGACGAGCCCCTCTCCAACCTCGATGCCAAGCTGCGCGTGCAGACACGAGCAGAGATCGCCCGGCTTCATCAGCGCCTGCAGACGACGGTCGTCTATGTCACCCACGACCAGGTCGAGGCGATGACGATGGGCTCGCGCATCGCGGTCATGAGCGAAGGACTGCTGATGCAGGTCGGCCCGCCGCAGCAGCTGTACGACCACCCGGCGAACCGGTTCGTGGCCGGCTTCATCGGCAGCCCGTCGATGAACTTCGTCGATGTCGAGCTCGACCCGGCCGACGGTGGCCGCCTGCGCGGCCCGGGCGACTGGTCCGTGCCGCTGCCACCGCACGCCCGTGATTGGGTGTCGAGCGGCACGAAGCTCGTCGTGGGCTTCCGCCCCGAGCATCTCGACATCGGCGAGGCCGGCCCGGACCGTGGATCGTTCCGCGCCCGCGCGGATGTCGTGGAGTATCTCGGCAACGAGGAGCTGCTCCATGTCAATGCCGCCGAGCAGGACATCGTGGCGATCGTCGACTCCGAGCATCGCGTCCGCCCGGGCGACATCATCGAGCTCGTCATCCCGCTCGAGAAGCTCCACCTGTTCGACCGCGAGACCGGCGAGACGATCGCAAAGGCGCCTGCCACGGTGGCCGCCTGAGCGACGGTCGACCGACCCAGCAGCCGACGGCCCCGGAGGACGACCCCGGGGCCGATCTTCGCGAGCGCGTCGTCGAGCGGCAGGTGCTCCATCGCGGCAAGTTCCTCGAGTTCCGCATCGACACCATCGAGCGCGCGGACGGCACGCGGGCCGTCCGCGACTTTGCCGGCCATCCCGGCGCGGTGGCCATCGTGGCGCTCGATGCCGAGGGGCGCGTGGCGCTCGTCCGCCAGTGGCGGCTCGCCGCCGACGCGGCCCTCCTCGAGATCCCAGCCGGTGGCCTCGACCCGATCGCTGATGGCACGAAAGAGGATCCGGAGATCGCCGCTCGACGCGAGCTCGAGGAGGAGACCGGCATGCGCGCCGGTGCGTGGCGGAAGCTCGGGTCGTTCTACTCGGCGCCGGGCTTCACCGACGAGCTGATGCACCTGTATCTCGCGACCGATCTGGCCCCGGCGAGCGACGACGGCCGCCTCGGGCCGGACGAGGACGAGCGTCTGATCCTCGAATGGCGCCCCTGGCAGGACGCCGTGGCCGCAGCGGAGAACGGCGAGATCCGCGACGCGAAGTCGATCGTGGGGCTGTTCTGGTTCGCCCGCGTGATGGAGCCCGAACGCGCCGACTAGCGGGAGTGCTTGGGTCGTGCGGCCGCCCCGAGGCGGGCGAGGGCGTCGCGGTACAGCGACGAGTCGGGGCTGAGCGCGCAGGCCATCCGCAGGTGGGTGCCGGCTTCCTCGCGCCGGCCGAGCTTCTTCAGGCTCTGTCCGAGCGCGTAATGCGCGTAGGGCGCGGATGGGTCGATCTCGAGCAGGCGCTCGAATGTCGCCCGGGCCGGATCGTGCTGCCCGGAGTTGAAGTACGCGCGGCCGAGGGCCTCGAGGATCGACGCCTTGCGAGGCTCGAGTCGATCGGCGCGCTCGAGGACGATCGCCGCCTGGGCGTGGTGGCGCGAGCCGAGCAGCGCCTGGCCGCGCTGCAGCAGGTCGTACGCCGATTCGGGCTCGGTCTCGTCGTCGCGGATCTGATCGTCCACGGATTTATCGTCGCACGAACCCGTGGAATACTGCCCCGGGGGAGTGCCCGGACTACGTGACGGGATTTGCTATCAGCTGCCGGTACCTCGCCAGGTCGATCGGCTGGAGGCGCGGCGAATGGGTCGTGCCGGGGATCCGGCCGCGCTTGGCGATCGGCCGCCCATCGATCTCCTTGATGTCGCCGGTGAAGTCGATCGGTGTCGCGCCGCTGATGTACGACCCGACCGCATAGGAGTCGACCGGCGCACCCGCTTCCTTGAAGTAGCGGACGCGCTCGAGGTCAAGGCCACCCGACACGACGATCTTGACGTGCTGGTAGCCCTCCATATCCAGCCGTGCACGCACCTCGTGGACGAGGTCGGCCGTGACGCGCCCACGCTCTGACGGGGTGTCCAGCCGGATCCCGTACAGGCGGTCACCGAGCGCGTGCGCGACCCGCAACGCTTCCTCGGCCTCGTCCTTGAACGTGTCGACCAGCACGATCCGGGCGACATCCGGCCCGAGATGGCGGTCGAACGCCAGCGCCGCCTCGACGGTGTCGCCGAAGATCAGCACCAGCGAATGGGGCATCGTCCCGGTCGGGGCGAGACCGGCGAGCCGCGCCCCGGCCGGGGTCGAGGCGCCGACGCAGCCACCGACGATCGCCGCGTAATCGAGGACATCGGTGATGTCCGGATGGACGTGCCGGGCGCCGAAGCTGATCACCGGCTCGGGTGCGGCGACATCGACGATCTCGCGAGCGGCCGTCGCCCAGCCGGTCGACTGCGCGAGCATCCCGAGCAGCGCCGTCTCGTACAGCCCGAACCGCCGATACCGCGCGCGGATCCGGAGCACGACCTCGCGCGGCTTGATCCGGTCGCCGTCGGCGAGCGCTTCGACGGTCGTCTCGTCAGGGTCGCACTCCGCCAGCACGTGCCCCAGCAGGTTCTTGGCCTCGTCGATGCCGCACAGGACCGCGTCGTGGCGTGTGAAGACCTCCATGGTCACGACCGGGTCGAGCCCCTCCGCAGCCAGGATGCTGTCGGCACGCGCGAAATAGACGTCGGCCGAATCGCCCGACAGGATCTCGTGTGAAGGTCGGGCCCGCTGGATGCCCATTCAGTCCGGCTCGGCTCCTGGTGCGGTCTGGCTCAGCGTCGGCGGGACCTCAGGGGCGACCTCAGGGCCGACCTCAGGTGCACCGACGCTCGCCGGCTCCGGCGTGGCCGGGAGTGTAGTCGATGCACCGACCGATGCGGTGCTCAGCGCCAGCTGTCGGTGACGCCGCCGCCGGATGATGAGGGCCGCGACGAGCAGCAGGAGGAAGATGGCGACGACGACGGCGCCGATGACGAGTGCCCGGGTCGTCCCCGCGGACTCCGCACCTGCCAGCAGCGCGACCGTGGCCGCGGACGCAGCCGTGGCCGCCTCCACGTCACCAGCCTCGAACGCCGTCCGCGCGGCCCCGTACTGCGACTCGGGTGACTCCCCGACCAACCCGAGCGTGACGAGCGGCGACCGTTCCGCCTCGACCACGTCGCGTGCCCCGTCGACGGCGGCGGCCGCGGCGATCCCGTCCTCGAGGGTGTCACCGATCGCCGCCAACTGGGAGGCTTTCGTCGCATTCTCGAACGGCTTCTCGAGATCAGCCGGCGGGCTGAGCGCGAGGTCGGCCGAGGCGGCCAACAGGTCATCTCGCGAGTCGAGCACGGGTTCGGCGGCGTCGAGCAGCGCCGTGGCATCGTCGAAGCGCCACAGGGCCATGTTCGCCCGGGCGCCCTTGGGCACCGCCCACTCCCCGCCGGCCGCCTCCAGGGCCGCATAGGCATCGCGGGCGTCCTCCCGGGTCTGGAGGAGACCGCGCTCGCTGGTGGTCACCACCCAGTCGCGGAACAGGTCGTCGGCCGTCTCCATCCCGCCGACCCCCTGGACGAGATCGAGGAATTGCTTCCAATCCATCGACGCGCCGGTCACCTCCGGTCCGTCGTCGCCGGCGTAGGCGTTCTCGCTCGCGCGCACGGCGGTGAGCACGGAGCGCATCCCGTCATCGCCGATGTCCTCCGCGATCTTCCGGATCACCGTGTAAGCAGCGCCATAGCCATAGAGCTCCTGGGCCTCGGTCTCGGCGTCGTCGATGCGCGCAGGGTCCGGCCAATCATCCAGTGGGAAGGCACTCTTGACCGTGCGCTCGACGGCCTTCGGGTCGAAGTCGTCCGACAGGCGGAGCTGCTCGCGCACGCGATCGGCGTAGTGCTCGGCGAGACCCTCCCCGATCCACCGATCCGTCAGGAGTGACCCGTTGAACCAGGCGTGCGAGGCCTCGTGGAGGATGGTCTGGTCGTCGAGATCCTCGCTCATGGTGATGATGTCGTTGCGCGGGTCGAAGAAGCCAGCGTAGCCCTCGAGCAGCGGCGTGTGGACCTCGGTCACGGTCAGCTCGTCGGTGAGCGGCCAGGGCAAGCCGATCATCTCCTCGAGCGCGGGCAGGCCGTCGGACAGCACCTCCACGACGCGGTCGCGCCAGGTCGCGTCCTCGGGCCACGCCTCGATGACGACCTTGTGACCACCCGGTTGGAAGTTCACATCGGTCAGCGCCGACGGACGATCCGCGACCACGACGTGGTACCACTCGAGCGGGTCGGCGATCCGACCCGACGTCAGCTCGACCCGATCACCGAGGGTCCGCTGGGTCACGTCATCGCCATAGCCGTCCTCGTCGAAGCCCTTCGGCAGGACGATGCGCACGGTCGAGCGACCGGCGTCGCCCCACGCCCACGTCGTGAATGTCGTGAACGCCGACCCGACTCGGATGTCGCTGCTCGAGCGGGGCTTGCCGCCGGGCAGCGTGAACTCGACACGAAGCGAGCGAGATCCGCGATAGAACAGGTTCGGGAAGCGCACCGTCACCGAGCGAAAGCCGTCCCGGGCACGGACGCTGGTGCCCAGGCGCGACCCGCCCGATGTCGAGACGAGGGATCGGGCTTCGGCGGGGACGGCAAACAGGAGGCGGTCGAAGTAGTAGCGCGTCGTCGTCGTGCCGAGCGACGTCCGACGGACCGTGTTCGGGCGCAGATTCGTCATGGTGAAATCGATCCGGACGCGAACGAGTCGATCGCCCGTGTCGACGCGATAGGTCGTATCGGCCGCGACGCGCAGGAAGTCGTCGGCCGCGTGCACGGTCCCGGCGGTCGGCGGGGCGAACACTGCCACCATCGCCAGGACGCCGGCGATGGCCAGCGTGGCGATGATCCGTGGGCGGCGTCCCCGACCGATACCCATCTCGCTCCCTCTCAGGTCCGGAGGCGTGAGGCCTGCATCCTGACGTGGCGCCGTCGGCGGCGTCGGAGCGTGACGATCATGAGCGCAAGGATGAACAGCAGCGAGATGACGATGGTCCCGATGCTGAATGCCCTGCCCTGCCCCATCGTCTCGGCGTTGACCCAGGAGGCCAGCGCTTCGTCGGAGGCCGCCGTGGCGCCGGCCAGGTCGCCGCGCGCGAACGCATCCTTGGCCGCAACGAGGTCCGCGTCGGGAGTCTCGCCCCACAGCCCCAGCGTCATGAACGGCGTCATCGCGGCCGGTCGCTGCGAGACGGCGGCCACGTAGCGCTCGATCGCGACGAGCTCCGCGCCGCCCTCGGCCGCGGCGTCATCGAAGCCGTCGTCATCCTCGAACGTCATGCGCAGCGACTCCGGCGCGCTCAGGCCGGCCGTGACGGCAGCCTCTTCCACCTCGGCGCGCAGCTCGATGATCGTGGAAGCGCCGTCGATCAGCGCGTTGGCCTCCTTGAACCGCCACGACCGCATCGCGTCGCGGATCGACAGCGGGACGTCCCAGTCGCCGACCGTCTCGAGGAACGACTCGTAGCGTGTCCTGGCGGCCAGCCGAGCATCGAGCAGCACGATGTCTTCGGGCCGGGCGACCCATGTCCGCCACAGATCCTCGTACGTGGCGCCGCGCACCTCGAGCAGGTCCAGCAGACCGCGCCAGTCGACCGGTCCGCCGACGATCTCGTCACCGCCGCCGACGGGCTGATACGCGCTCCGCCGATCCGACACGTCGGCCCACACCGCCTTCAACCCGTCGGGGCCGGCGCGCTCCCCGATCTCCCGCGCCAGCTCCAGCGACGCGGCGTAGGCGTAGTCCTCCTGCGTGACCTCCGCCGTCCCGACCGGGCCCCAGGCGTTGAGCGGGATACGAGCCTTTTCGAGCTCGGGCGTCAGGCGCTCCGGCGTGACCTTGACATCGATGTCCGTGGCGACCAACGAGCCGTAGTACGACGCGAACGCCTCGTTCGACCAGCGGTCCGCGAGGAGGGCGCCGTTGAACCAGGCGTGCGCCGCTTCGTGGAGCACGACGAAGTCGTCGGCGTAGTACGCGATGGCGACCGTTCCGGCCGCCGGGTCGAAGATGCCGGCGTAGCCACCGGTCGACCGGCTGACCGCCTCCTGGACGACCATCGGCTGGTCGTAGTCGGGCCACGGCAGCCCGATCCGTGCGCCGAGCGCGGGCAGCGCCGAATCGAGCAGCCGGCTTACCCGCTTGGCCCATGGCCTGTCGTCCGTCCAGGCGCGTACCGTCACCTCGATTTCGCGGCCCTCCACGGTCGCTGCGACCGTCGAGTCGACGTAGGCGCCGGGCCGATCCGCGACGAGGTACGCGAAGAAGTCGAGCGGCTTGGCCAGGCTGCCGCTCCGGAATATCGTCCGACCGTCGGCCAGCTTCGCCGGGGTCGCGATGCGGCCCGCCTCGACCGCCACGTCGTAGCCGTCGGGGAAGATGACCGTGACCGAGCTTCCCGGGGTGTCGTCGCTCGCGAATGCCCAGACCGGGAACGAGACGAGCGTTTCGCCGATGCGCAGATCGCGGGTCGCCTTCCCGCCCGGATCCTTGAGATCGAACGTCAAGCGGTACTTGGCCGAGCGGCCGCTCGCCAGGTCCTGGGCGAGGTTGAGTCGCAGCAACGTGTGCGTCGCGGTCTTGCGGGCGACCGCGACGGACGGCCGGCCGGCGCCCTCCCAGGTCAGTCGATAGCCGCTCGCGCCGGGCAGGACCGCGAGGAACGCGTGATCGAAGAAATAGCGCCGCGTCTTGGTGTCCTTGAGCCGGTTGGCGAGCGTCAGGTCGACGGTCACACGGACCCGCTTCTGTGCCGGCTGGACGTCGTACCTGGCCGCGCTCACGATCGTGAGATCCGGGGTCGCCGCGCGCACATCGGCTGCGGGGGCACCGATGACGCCGCTCACGGCCAGCGCGGCGGCGACGAGCAGGAGGAGCGGTCGACCGCGCCGCGAGGGCGTCATGTGGCTGGCTCCGTCGCGGGGTCGCCCGGAGGCTCGGTGGCGGGCTCTGCGATGAGCTCCGGCAGTCGACCGTCGAACCGGTCGAGGAAGGCCGCGTTGCGACGCGTCCGCTCAGACTGGTCCGGCATCCGACCGCCGATCCACAACCAGCCCGCGGACTCCTCCAGGAGCCGGTCCGCGATCCCCACGATGCGCGCCAGCGCCAACCCGAGCGATTCCTCGCCGTCCTGGCGGGTGACCCGCTCGATCGGCAGCTCCATCGACAGGAGCGGGCGCTCGTCCTCGCCGATCCCGAACTTGGCGAACGGGAACTCGTCGTTCCAGCGCAGCAGCTTGCGGTACGACTTGCGGAACATGTCGCCGATGGGCGGAGCGAAATGCGCCCAGCAGATCAGGGCGAGTGACGGATCGTGGATCACGGTCACCCGCAGGTCGAAGCGGCGACGGCCGTCGAGCACGAGATCCCAGCTGGTGATCCCATCGCGCTCGGCTCGGTCGACCGGTTCGAGACCGAGGTCGCTGAGCCAGCGTTCGACGTCGGCCGGGCCCACGGTGGGCGCGCCGGGGTCGGCGGAAGCCATGGCCCGCGGAGTCTAGCCCATCGGCTAGGCCGCGCTGCGTTCCCCCACGGGCATGACAAGCACGAACTTGCGATCCTTCTCCGGGTACTTCATCAGCGGCCGCCGCCAGGGCAGGTAATCCTCCGGGAGCTTGCGGACCGGCACGAGCGTGTTGGGCTTGACCGATGCGCCCCAGATCGAGCTGACGCGGGGATACCAGACGTCGACGATGCGAACGTGCGTGACCCGGTACTCGTCGGTCAGCGCCGGGTCGGCGGTCGCCTTGAACCCGGTCATCACCCAGGCGTGGGCGCCACGCCACACGAGCAGGCCGACCGGCCGGTTGGTGCGTCGGATGGCACGTGCGGCCAGCTTGATCGCCCCGTCCCGACCGGCGGCCGCGACCACTTTGAACCGGCCGTAGCCGAGGTGTTCGAGTCCGCGGGCCCAGCCCTCGGGCTCCGAGCCCTGGCCGCGCAACCGATCGGTCGACAATCGGCGGGCCAGCCGATGGAGGCGGTCCTGGACGCGCTTCGACGCCTTGGTCGCGCCGCTGTCCATGACGTTCATCATCGTCTGCATCGCACCGGGGACGCAGTAGATCTTCGTGACCTGGGTCGCGAAGTCACCGCGGTGGTACAGGTTCATCTCGAACGGGCCACGCTTCGGTGGCGGGTCGTAGCGTGGTGACGGTGCTGGCGTCGGCGTCGGGGCAAGGGACGCCGTCGGGGCGGGGGACCCCGTCGGGGCGGGCGTCGGCGTGAACCCGGTCCACGGAAGCGTCGGGACGGGGGACGGGGTGTCGGTGGGCAGGATGACGGCGGCGCTCGAGCTCGTCGGGTTCGGCGTCGATTCCGGGACAGACGGCACGGACCCGGCGTTCGCCACGCAGCCGGCGACGACCGTCACCAGACCGAGGGCGATCCAGCCGAGGAGCGGCCGAGGCGTGGCCGTTCGTCGGCGCATCGCCTATCCATACCACGAGCCCCGACTTTTGGCGCACGGCAGATTCCCTAGCGTCGGCCGCGGACCGCCCCCGTGGCGACGTCGCCCGCGCCGACCTCGTGCACGTGCACGCCGCGGCCGTGGTCGTGCGCCTGTCGCCCACCCGCACGCCGCTCCACCGACTCGCCACTCTTGATGACCTTCTTCACGAAGTCGCTCGTGCGGATATCCGCGGCGACGCGCACGTTCCTGCCAAGCTGTGCGCCGCGGGGGACCACCGCGCGCTTGCCGACGACCGTGATCCCGGTGTTGAGCCGCGTGGGCTCCTGCTTGTTGGGCTTGTCGTCATAGGGACCGCTCCCGACGATCGCGCCTTGCCCGATCACGACCTCCTTGTCGAGGATCGAGCGGTCGACGACCGCGCTCGACCGAATGACCGAGTCGAACATCACGATCGAGTCGCGGACGACCGCCCCGACCTCGACCCGGACGCCTGGCGACAGCACCGAGTTCACGACCGTGCCGTTGATCACGCAGCCGTGGCTGATGAGGCTACGGTGGACCTGGGCGGTCGGGCCGACCTTGGCCGGCGCGCGCTCCTCGGAACGGGTATGGATGATCCAGTCGGGGTCGTACAGGTCGAGCTCCGGGTCGTCCTCGAGGAGCGCCATGTTGGCCTCCCAGAACGACTGGATCGTGCCGACGTCCTGCCAGTAGCCGTTGTAGCGGTAGCCGAAGACACGGGCGCCCGCCGCGAGCATGTCCGGGATGACGTGCCGCCCGAAGTCGACGCGGTCATCCGAGAGCCAGCGTCGCAACGTCTTCTTCGAGAAGACGTACACGCCCATCGACGCCAGATCGGTCTTGGGCTGCTTTGGCTTCTCCTGCCACTCGATGACCTTGTCGTTCTCGTCGAGCGCGAGGACGCCCATCCGCGACGCCTCGGCGAGCGGCACGCGTCGGACCGCGATCGTGACGTCGGCGCGGCGCCGGCGGTGGGCCGCGATGAACGGCTGGTAGTCCATCTTGTAGATGTGGTCACCGGCCAGCACGACCACGGTGTCGGACGGGTCGTGCTCGATGACGTTCATGTTGCGCAGCACCGCGTCGGCGGTGCCCTGGTACCACTCGGCGACCTTGCCGCGGGCGATGTACGGCTGCAGCAGCTTGACCCCGCCACGGTTGCGGTCGAGATCCCACGGCCGGCCAAGGCCGATGTGGTCGTTGAGCGAGCGCGGGTTGTACTGGGTCAGGACGACGACGTCGTGGATGTCGGAGTTGACGCAGTTGGACAGCGTGAAGTCGATGATCCGGTACTTGCCGCCGAACGGGACGGCGGGCTTGGCGCGCTCCGACGACAGGATGGACAGACGCTCGCCTTCACCACCCGCGAGGATGATCGCCATCGTGCGCTTCACGGTCAGGGTGCGCCTCCGATGTCGATGGGTGGTCCGGTGGCCCGATGCTAGCACGGGCTCCTGCCGCGCTCGCCCCGCGCCGGCGTCAACGTTTCGTGAACGCCGCCACGGATCGCTTTACAGGAACAGGCGGGGGTTCACGAAGTCGCTGTCCTTCTCCACCATCCAGTGGAGGTGCGCTCCGGTCGCGTGGCCCGTGGCGCCCTGGGTGCCGATGATCTGTCCCCGCTTGACGCGTTGCCCGGGCTTCACAGGGCACGAGGGCTGCATGTGGGCGTACCACGTCCGCAAGTTGCCCGAGTGGGCGATGACGACGATCCAGGCTGGGTCCGCGCCGTCGGCCCAGTTCCAGTCGCACTGAACGACGACCCCCGCGGCGGCTGCGCGGATCTTCGAACCCCCCGGGCCAACGAGGTCGATGCCATTGTGGAAATGCTCGCAGCCATGCCCTGGTGCGTAGTACTCGAACGAGCTGCAGCCGTAGTCGCCACTGACGGTGAACTTGTCCATCGGCCAGCGCATGGTTCCGTTGAACCTGCTCGGGATGCTGCCACTCCGTACCTGCGCGGCGACAAGCGCGTCGATCTTCTTCGCGAGGGCTCGCTGGTCGGCTGCCGCCTTTCGGATGATCGCGGCGGCGTTCTTCTTGTTTCGGATGAGCGCCGCGTAGCGGGCCTTCTGCTCGGCCAGCGTCCGCGCGACCTGCCGTTCGAGGCGGCGGAGCTCCTTCTTCGTCTCCTGCAGCGCGCGCATCGCCTTGTCCAGGTCGCGCTTCTGTGCGGCGGTCTCCTGGCGCAGCACGTTCGTGCGTGCGCGGGTCTCTGCGACGGTCTGGTGGATGGCGGCCAGCGTCTCCTTGGCCCTCGAGATCTGGTCGGCCAGCGCGCGGTCCTGCTCGCCGACGTCGATGTAGTAGGACATCTCCGCGAGGAGATCGGTGAAGGAGCCGCCGGACAGGAACGACTCGAGTGGTGACGTCCGGTCGGTGTCGTACGCGCTGCGGACGCGATCGGCGAGCTGGGCGCGGCGCTCGGCCAGCTCGACGCGCTTCTCGGCCTCCTGCGCCATCACCTTCTGAAGCTCGGCGTCCATCTCGGCGAGCTGTGCGACGAGGTCCTCGTAGACGGCCTTGACCTTGTTGATCTGGGCCTGCATCGAGGCGATCTTCTTGCGGACCTTGTCGAGATCCGCGCCGACCTTCCTGAGCTGGGTCTTCGTGTCGGAGATCTGGGCAGCGAGACCGGACTGGAGGTCGTTGATCGCCGCGATCTGCGCCTTCTGCGCGGCGATCTCCTTCTTGAGCGCCGAGCTCCTGGCCTTCGCGTCGGACAGCTCGTCGCCGCTGGCCGTACTCGTCGTGGCGGGCGCCCCGAGCAGCCCGACGACGAGCGGGATCAGCAGGGCGAGGGTCGGGAGGTGCCGCCGGATGCGCTTTGTTGGCGCGCGCGGGCTGGCGTCGTTCGACCAGCCAGTCGGCCCGGGACGTCCGATCTCGGCGCGGTCGGTTCGTCGGAAGCGGCGGATCACGTGGGCGACGTCATCGTGCGGCAGGCTCCGTAGGGCGACACCATGGACGGGGCACGGCGTCGGGCGACGGTCACACCCGCCGGTGGGTCGTCGTCCTCGGACTGGCACAGCCGCAGAACGAACCCGTATCCGGCTCCCCGGGATGATAACTCGTCACGTCCAGTTTTCAGTCTGCGCAGTCTACCGGGGCGGGCTGTTCGTGCCAGATGGGTCGATGGTCCCGGTGCGGTCGTGGGACCTGCCGTGGGGTCCGTCGCTGTCCGTGGAGCGGGCCCTCATCCGGGTGAAACCCTTCGAAATCGAAGGATCGTGCAGTTCTGGGCTCAAGCCGGCCACGATCGAACCTTCGAAATCGAAGGAATTGATCGGGGCCAACGGCGGCGCCGTTTGGCGGCGGCGGGCGGCCAAGGTCGGGACCAAGGTTCCTGTCAGTAGCGCTCTTGGAACGAACGTGCACGGCCGAGGCCAGATTTCGACTAAAACTGTCGAAACTCAGGGTCGACCACGCTCATTCATCCGGAATGTGTGACTGACAGGAACGTCGCTCAGGCGCCCGTCGCAGCGGCGCCCGTCGCGGCGGCGCCCGTCGCCTCAGGCGCCCGTCGCAGCGGCGCCCATCCGGTCGAGGCCATCGAGGATCACATCGAGCCCGTACTCGAACTCGTCTCCGTACTCGTAGCCGGGCTGCATCACGTGCTCAGCGAGGAACTCGACGAGGTTGGGGTACTCATTGGCGGGGAACGGCTCGAGCATCGATTGGGCGACCTCGCCGATATCCTCTGCGGTCTCGAACGGCAGGTTGAGCTTCGTCAGCGCAAAGCCATAGATGTAGGCGTCCAGGAGCGAGTACGCATGGGCCGCCATCTCGACGTTGAAGCCTGCCGCCCGGAGCCTGCCGATCACCGCATCGTGATGGCGCAGATTCGCTGGACCGGGCGTTCGTCGTGATTCCATCAGGCCCACCGCCCACCGGTGGCGTACAAGCGCATCGCGGATCGCGATCGCCCGTCGGCGCATCGACGTCTTCCAGTCACCCCCGCCCGATGGCACGCCGATCTCGCTGAACACGACGTCGACCATCGCGTCGATGAGGTCGTCCTTGTTGGCAACGTGGCGGTACAGCGCCATGGGCGCGACCCCGAGCATCACAGCGAGCGAGCGCATCGTGAGGGCATCCAGCCCGCCGGCGTCGGCATGGGCGATCGCGGCCTGGAGAACGAGCTCCCTGCTCAGACGCCTGCGCGGCTCCGCACTCGGTTCTGGATCGGCGGCCATCTGACTACCTCTTGACAGCGTACGTTGTACTCACTACTGTAGACATCGTACACATATTCGCGTACACCGTCCAGCATAGACGAAGGGAAGCGGCATCGATGAAGGCAATCGTCCAGGACAGCTATGGCTCGACCGAGGTCCTGCGATCACGGGACATCCCGAAGCCCCAGGTCGGGGATGACGAGGTGCTCGTCCGCGTTCACGCGGCGTCGGTCCACGTCGGTGACTGGATCCTTATGACTGGCTCGCCCTTCGTGATGCGAATGGCCACGGGCCTTCGAAAGCCCAAGAACCCGGTCCTGGGGACCGATGTCGCGGGGACGGTCGAGGCAATCGGCAAGGACGTCGAGCGACTTCGACCAGGCGACGAGGTGTTCGGGTGGGGCGCTGGCGCGTTCGCCGAATACGTGGCAGCACACGAAGACCATTTCGTCCACAAGCCGACCAACCTCACGTTCGAGCAGGCGGCCGCTGTCGGCGTGTCCGCGACCACGGCTCTCCAGCTCCTCCGTGACAACGGCAAGGTCCAGCCCCGGCAGACGGTCCTGATCAACGGAGCATCGGGTGGCGTCGGCTCGTTCGCGGTGCAGATCGCAAAGTCGTTCGGTGCCGAGGTGACCGGGGTGACCAGCACGAAGAACGTGGACCTCGTTCGATCCATCGGGGCCGACCACGTCATCGACTACACCAAGGACGACTTCACCAAGACTGCGGGTCGCTTCGACCTCATCCTCGACAACGTCGGGAACCACTCGATGGCCCGGACACGGCGGGCGTTGAAGCCCACCGGGACCCTGATCTCCAACGGCGGCGGGCACGCCAACGGCAAGCTCGGCCGAACGATCCGTACCATGCTCGTCTCGATGTTCGTTCGCCAGCAGGCGAGCCCATCGTTGAAGACGCAGAACCACGACGACCTGGTCGCCCTCAAGGCGCTCGTCGAGTCCGGCCAGATCGCACCCGTGATCGACGGCACCTATCCCCTGAGCGAGACCCGCAAGGCGATCGAGCGCGTTGCGAGCGGACGCACCCGGGGGACGATCGTGATCGACGTCCTGGAGCGGCGCCCGGCTGCGGCCCACTCGGACGACCCGGTGACAGAGGCGCCACTGGCCCTGCCCGCCGCTGTCTGACCGCCCTTACTCGCCCCCCACTGAAAGGAAACCACCCATGTCCAAAGCGATCGTGACAAGACTCTTCATCGCGGCCGGCCTCGCCATGCTCGCCGGCGCCGTCGTAGCCATCGTAGGCGTATGGATCGCCATCGCGAACGGCGTGTTCGTCATGAACGGTCCGGATATCGTCGGGCTGCAAGGCGGCGCGCTCGCAGCGTCGTCGCTTGGGCTCGGCCTCGTCGGTGTCCTGGCGATCATCGGCGGCCTGGTCGCCGGTCTTGTCGCCTGGATCGGCGCCCTGTTCAACACGTGGCAGCTCGACAGCAAGGCGTGGTTCATCAGCCTGCTGCTGCTCGGGATCTTCAACCTCGGGTTCTTCGCGATGGTCGCCTACATCATCGCCGGACCAGACGGCACGGCAGCCGCCGCTCCGCGCCGTGTGCAGGCACCCGCGCCAGCTTGACCCATCGCGATCGACCACGATCCGTGGCCTGCCCGACGCTCTCCGGTTCCGAGACGTCGGGCAGTCGGCGTGGTTGATCGCCACTCGCTTCGCAACGGCTTCTTGAGGAGCTCACCATGGACGCGCCATCGTCGATGACCGGCAAGAACGTATTGATCACCGGCGGCACGGGCGGCATCGGCAGAGCCGCGGCGATCGCCCTGGCCTCCGTCGGAGCCCGGGTGGGCATTACCGGCCGCGACCGGCCACGTGCCGAACAAGCCGCCATCGCCATCGCTCGCGAGTCGGGCAACTCGTCGGTCGATGTCTTCGTTGCCGATATGTCGTCGCAGGCCGAGGTGCGGCGACTGGCGGATGAAGTCCTGGCAGCCTACCCGCGTCTTGATGTGCTGCTCAACAACGTCGGCGGGTTCTGGGCACACCGCCACACGACGGCCGACGGATTGGAGCACACCTTCGCCCTCAATCATCTGGCGCCGTTCCTGCTGACGAACCTGCTCCTGGAACGCCTTATCGCCAGCGCCCCAGCTCGAGTCGTGACGGTGTCGTCCGGCGCTCACTCCATGGGCAGGATCGATTTCGATGACCTGATGGGAGAAGGGACGTACGCAGGGCAGGGCGCCTACAACCAGTCGAAGCTCGCCAACGTGCTGTTCACCTACGAGCTGGCACGGCACCTGGAGGGGACCGGTGTCACCGCCACGGCGCTCCACCCCGGCATGACGAGTACCGGTTTCGGCGCAGAGGACACGGCGCGGGGTTGGGGACCCCTGATCGCTGTCATGCGCCCGTTCATGAAGAAGCCCCGGAAGGGCGCCGAGACGTCCGTCTATCTGGCCAGTTCTCCGGAGGCACAGGGCCTGACGGGCCAGTACTTCGCCGATCGCAAGGCCAAGCAGTCCAGCGACGCCTCATACGACACTGGAGCCGCCGCCCGACTGTGGCGCGTCAGCGCCGCCCTCGTGGGCCTCTCCACCGCGCCGCACTGACCTGAACCCATCGAAGATCTAGTCTCCGCGGACCGCGCTGCTGGGTTACTGGCCTTCCGGCGCGGGTAGGCCGAGGGCCCGCGCGGCCCATGGCAACGCGGTGCGGGCCTGCGCGAGCTGAAGTGGTCGAACGTGCGGCGCCTCGGGGATGGGAGGCTGTCCAGCATGTGCGCAGAAGTAGCCGGCGAGCCACGCCGCCAGTTCCGGGCTGTCCGGGAGGATCGCCTCGGGCGGTGGTCCTCCTTCGGCCTCCAGGCTCGGGAGCCATGCCGCGATGTCGAACTCCGGGTTCGCGACCTGAGCGTGGTTCCAGTCGATCGCCAGTGCGCGTCCAGCTCGCAGGCACAGGTTGTCGCTCCGGATGTCGCCGTGGATCAAGGCATCACCGGCGAGAGGTGCAGCCTCGGCCGCCGCACGCAGGGCGGGCAAGGCGTTGGTCGAGCCAATCGGGCGAGCACAAGCCGAGGGCCAGGAACGGGGCGGGTTCTGCCTCGATCGCCTTCCAGTCGGCCGAGCCCTCCCAGCCCTCCTCGGGCTCGGCGAGATGGGGCGGGATCGCCGTCGCGTGGATCGACGCGAAAGCGTCGAGCACGGCGGCGACCGTTGCGTCCGACCACGGCGGTGGCCACGTGGCGCTTGACAGGTCCTCGAGCGCCAGCACGGGTCGTTCGCCGTCATCGTCGAAGCCCAGCAGCTCCGGCATGAACCGGCCGCTGATCGCCCTGTAGTTCAGGTGCTCGCGGCGGAGCCACGTGGCCGTGAGCTCGGTCGCTCCGACCTTTGCGAAGGCCGACTGACCGGTCGCGTTCGCCACGATCCAGCGCGCCGACGTCCCTGATGCGCCCCGTTCAGGCGCGGCCGCCCTGAAGGTCGTCGGGCGCCAGCCGAGCGCCCGAGTGATGCGGTCGATGTCCTGGGGTGAGGGCCTCATATCCGGCGATGTTCCCACCAGTAGCCGAATTCGCATGAACGAGCGTGGCCGATACCCAAATTCGACACGAACTGTCGAATCTCAGGGTCGGGCACGTTCATTCATCCAGAACGCTGTGCCTGAAAGGAACATCGCGCGGCGCGGCGGCCGTCAGCCCCTAGCGCCTCCCGGATCTCCTCGCGATTGATCGCTCACGCGACTACGAATCGACTGATCGGCGCGGTTTGCTTGCGAATCGGTCGTGGGAGCAATGACGAGCAAGCAAGATGGGCTCTGCGGGCTATCGGGAGTCGTGTCGCCGATGAATCGCAAGGATGCCTGCTTCTGGGTGGGTCGGCGCGCAGACGTGGCCACTCACCCGCGGATCAGCACCGCCCACAGCGCCCCGATGATCAGGAACGGGCCGAACGGGATGAAGCTCTTCCGGCCGATGCGCCGCGTGGCCAGCAGCACGATCAGCACCGCTCCCGACAGCAGCAGCCCGAACAATGTCGCGCTGAGCGCACGATCGCCGCCGAGCATCAGCCCCATCCCGGCCAGGAACTTGACGTCGCCGATCCCGAACGCGCCTGCCCCGAACGGGATCGACGGCAGGTACAGCAACGCCGGGATGAGCACGGCCGCTGCGATCGCGAGCACCAGTCCGCCGCCCACCAACGGGTTCGACCCCGAGACCGCGTACAGCAGCGCCAGCGGGATGGCCGGCAGCGTGAGCTCATCGGGCAGCACGCGCTGGTCGAGGTCCGTCGCGAGCCCGATGACCAACGTCACGAACCACGCCCCGAAGACGAGTGCCGCCAGCGTATCGCCCGCGAAGCGCGCAGGCAGCAGCCCAAGCGAGACAGCGCCGACCGCGCCGCACACGACGGTCCGCCAATCGACCCTGCGGCCGGGTGGGTGCTCCTCGTCGTGCTCCGGCCAGCGCGTCGCGAACCGGTCGGCGGCGACGCCGAGCGCGCCGCCCGCGATCGCCAGGACGACGCCGAGGGGGTCGATCGTCAGCGCGCTCCGGCGAGCGCCAGTTCGACGAGCGTGGCGTGCGCGACGCCCGTCGCCCCGCGCGCGCCGAACGGTTGCGGCTTGCGGTAGTAGCCCGTTCCGGCGATGTCGAGGTGGATCCACGGCACGGTGGCGAACTCACGCAGGAACAGCGCGCTCTTGACGAGACCGCCCTCGGCCGATCCGGCATTCTGGAAGTCGGCGTACCAGCTCTCCATGTCCGGCACGTAGTCCTCGATGAGTGGCAGTTGCCAGTAGCGCTCCCCAGCGCGTGCCGCCGCCGCCAACAGGTCGTCATACCAACCCTGTGGTTGCCCGAAGGCGCCCGTCACGAGGTGTCCGAGCGCGCGCGCGACTGCCCCCGTGAGCGTCGCCACGTCGACCAGATGCGTCGCACCGAGCCGTTCCGCGTAGGTCATCGCGTCGCCCAGGATCAACCGGCCCTCGGCGTCGGTGTTGGTGATGTCCACCTTCTTGCCGTTGAGCGCGGTCACGATGTCGCCAGGCCGGGTCGAGTGGGGGCCGGGCATGTTCTCGACGGCCGGCGCCAGCGCCAGCAGCGGCGTCCCCGGTGCGAGCCGTGCGACCGTCTCGATCGCAGCGATGACCGTGCACGCGCCGGCCTTGTCCATCTTCATCTCTTCCATCCGTTCGGATGGCTTGATGCTGATGCCGCCGGAATCGAAGCAGACGCCCTTGCCGACGATCGCCAGGTGCCGGTCGAGCTTGTCGCGCTCCCCTTCCCCGCCCGAGCGCATGACGATCATGCGTGGCGGATTGTCCGAGCCGCGGCCGACGGCCATGAACATGCCCATGCCGAGCTCGGTCGCCTGCTTGTCATCGATGACGTCGATCCACAGACCGTGGCGCTCGGCGATGGCGCGCGCCTCCTCGGCAAGGATCTCTGGATACATCTCGTTTGCCGAGCGGTTGGCGAGCGTCCGCGCCGTGTTCGCGCCCTCGCCGATGATCACCCCGCGCTCGCCGCCGGCCTGGACGGCCGACTTGTCCCCGCCCGGGACGACGAGGAGCAGCTCGTCGAGGACCGGCGGCTTCGACTCGATCTCAGGTCGATAGATCGCCTTGGGGTCGTACGTGCCCTCGACCACGCCGCGAGCGACGAGCTCCGCGGCGGTCGCGGCATCGCCGTCGAACCCCTCCGCATCCACGAGCGGCGACAGCCACACCGCCATCGACCGCACGACTCGACCGGCCAGCCGGCGCTCGGCGGTCGCGCCGACGCGGACGGCGACCTCGCGGTCGACCTTGTCGGCCTCGCCGGCACTCACGGTGAGCAGCCACGACGCGGGTAGCTCCCCGCCCGGGGTCAGCGCGAAGGTGTAGCGCTTGGCCCGGAGCTCCCTGATCTCGGCGAGGGCTCGAAGTGCGCCGCCGGAGCGACGATCGAGCTCATCGATCGGACCGTCGAATCCTGGCTCGCCGATGATCGGGATCACCAGGACGTCGGCCGTGACATCCCATGGCTGGTCGGTGACGACACGAAGCTGCACGGTGGGTACGGTCCTCCCGGGATTGCAGGCCGCTGGCGGTGCCCCTGTCGCGGCGGTCGCGATGCTGTGGCGGCAGTGTACCCGCCGTCACTCGGTCAAGGCGCGGGTGCGGCGAGGGGTGGCGCGAGGGCCTCGTCGAGGTCTGCGTGCGCCTGTTCGATCTCGATCGCGGCGGCGTTCATCCCGCCCAGGCCGATCTCCGACATGATCAGGACGAGGCTGCGCGTGTCGGGTGGGAGGCGCGCCTTGGCCGCCTCTTCCTTGTCCATCGCCTCGCGGACCGCGCTCGTCACCCGCCCGTCGGCGCGCTGGACCGCGACGTACAGCGCCCGGAGGGCGACGTCGTAGGCAGCGCTGCGGTCGAGCCATTCGTCGAGTGTCGTCACGTCGACCGTAGCGGCCAGTCGATCGCGCAGCGTCCGGGCATCGGCGATCGCCCCATCGGCCTCATCGAGGTGGCCCAGCGCCCGGTCGTAGTCCCCCCGCCGTCCCTGCGCGGCAGCATCGACCACCGCCTCGTCGTGGGCCGCGAGCAGCCCTGACATCCGACTCGCGCTCAGCGATCCCACGGTCAGCCGGGTCCACGACTCGGTGATCCCACGCGTCGACGCGAGCCCGCCGACGTACGCGGTATAGCGTTCCCCGGTCGCCGGCGTCAGCTCGTACTCGGCCGCCTGGGTCCCGACGATCGGGATGCTGGTCACGGCATCCTGGATCCGATCGATGCGCGTCTGGATATCGGCGACCAGCCCAGTGCCCAGCGCAGTCGCGACGTCGGCTGCGTCGGGGTCGTTGCTCGAGAGCGACGCCAGGATCAGCCGGGCCTGATCGTTGAGGCTGCCGATCGTCGCGGAGAGGTCGCGCAGCTCGGCCTCGATCGCGTCCAGGTGGCGATCAACGACCGCGTCTCCCTGGCGAGTGCGGCCCGTTCGATCGCTCCCGTCGGGCGCGGGCGTGTCCATACCGGCGACGATCCCCGCCGCGCCCAGCGCGATGGCCAGGGCGGCCGCGAGCCAGATCAGTGTCGCGACGGCCTGGCGCGCCATGTCCGGGATGCGGCTCAGCTGGGTCCTCCGGCTGGGTGGGCGATGCGGTGGGCGGCGCCGTGGGCGGTTAGCCCGCTGCGGCTCGACGGTCGAGGCCGCGGAATCGTAGCATCGCCCGATGACCGCGCTGGACACCCCGGACCTCGACGAGGTCGCCCTCCAGGCTCGCCGCCGCCTCATCGAGTCGATGCCGAAGGCCGAGCTCCATCTTCACCTCGACGGGTCGGTCCGGATCGATACCGCACTCGAGCTCGCGCGGACGCGCCGGGTCGATGCGCCGCGCGATTGGGTCGGGATGTCCGCGCGCGCTTGGTCGGCGAGATGCCCGGCACGTCACAGGCGCAGCTGCTCAAGCGCTTCGACCTGCCGATCGCGCTGATGCAGGACGCCGAGGCGCTCGAGCGCATCGCCTACGAGCTGGTCGAATCGAAGGCCGCTGACAACGTGCGCTACGTCGAGATCCGCTGGGGACCGCTGCTCCACGTCGCCGGCGGGCTCTCGCTCGCGGACGGGATCGCCGCGGTCTGTCGCGGCGCGAACGTCGCATCGGCCCGTGCCGGCGTAGCGGTCCGCCTCATCTCGACCGCGATCCGGTCACACGACCCGGAACGGAACGTGGAGCTGGCAGAGACCGCGGCGAGGTTCATCGACCAGGGTCTGACCGCCTGGGACCTCGCCGGCCAAGAGGCGGGCTACCCGGACCCGCTGCTGCACGCCCGGTCGTACGAGGCAGCTCGGGCCAACGGCCTGCGCCTCACCATCCACGCCGGCGAGTGGGGCGGGGCCGGACAGGTCCGCCGGACGCTCGCGGTCGACCCGGAGCGGATCGCCCATGGCCCCCACGCCATCGAGGACGCGGCGTTGTGCGCAGAGCTCCGCGCGCGCGGCATCACCCTGGATCTCGCCCCGACCTCGAACTGGCAGGCCGGCATCGTTCCGTCGATCGCCGAGCACCCGCTCAAGCCGCTCTATCGCATAGGCGTGCCCGTGACGCTCAACACGGATGACCTCACGGTCTCGGACCTGACGCTGTCCGAGGAGTACATCGCGGCGGTCGAGCAGATCGGGCTGACGCTCCCTGAGCTTTGGGCGATCGACCGCGGCGCGCTCGACGTCGCCTTCGCCGACGAGGCCACGCTGGCACCCCTGCGCGCCGAGTTCGACGCGTGGGCGGCGGGCATCCCGGAGCTGGCCGCCACCGGCTAGCTTCCCCGCTCACCACGGCCGAGCGAATGACGATGGACGAGCGTGACCGATCACCCGGCGACCGAACCGACGAACGAACCACCGATCCTCGCCGTTCAGCCGTCATCCGCGCCACCCTGTGACCGAGTTGTCGAACGGACATCCGACGCCGCCCGTTCAGCCGTCGGTTCGGTCGTGGGGTGACAGAACCCGAGTCTGGCAAAGCGTCGAGTCACTGGTTCTGGGGAACCGCGCGGTAGATCAGGCCCTGCCCGCTGTCGCCGTCCAGCGTCAGCGTCTGACCATCCACCGACGGGCGGAACTGCTCCAGGACCGACACGATGTGGCCCTCCTGCTGGGCGAGTTCCGGGAGACACTCCGTCTGGTCCATCGCAAGCTCCGTCGTGGTGATCCCGCCATGGACTGGGACCCATTTGCCGCCGAACGTGCGACAGCCAGTCGAACCGTGGAAGGAGCCGGTGGGCTCGAACCGAAGCGACGCGGGGTCGCCGGCAACACTCACCACGACGTCGGTCGAGAGGAGTGACTCGAGGACCCAGTCGGTGCCGACCATGCGCCCACCGGTGGAGGCGCCAGGTGCTCGAACGACAGCTCGACGCCGGGCCCCCTCAGCGCCAGTCGATCGCCGTCGCGCATCGCACCGCGGACCCTCGGCAGCGCCGCGACGAAGGCCGCCTCGGCGGCCATCGCGGGCTCGGCGCAGGCCATCGCGGTCATCGCGGTCAGCTCGCATCTCGCACCCGCCGCCTTCCATGACCATCTCGCCGCCATAGTGGTTGCAGGCGGATCGTCCGCTGATGGACGTGCCGCGAACGCTGAGTGTGACCGGCGCATCCTCCACGAGTGGGAACGGGGCACCGTCGACGGTGCCGCCCGTGAGCTTCCACGCCCCGGAGATGTCCACGGGACTCGGGGTCGGCGTGCCGCAGCCGGCGACCAGGATCATGGCCGTCACCGCCGCGAGCGCCCGGTCGCGGATCATGGCCGGCAGACGGCGCGGTGGCATGGTGGGTTCCTAGCCCGCAACCCTGATCGAGAGCGGCCGCCAGCTCGGCGGCGTCCGCGGCGACAGCGGTCGGTCCCTCCTCCAGGCAGGAGCGCATCGAGCTGCTCGCGTGTCGTGATGCCAGTCAGCATCAGAACGGAGCGCGCCCCGACCGCCCGCGCGCCCGCCACGTCTGTGCCGATCGCGTCGCCGATGACGATCGCTTCGGCGGGCGTGCGACCGACCGCCTCGGCCGCCGATTCGAACAGATGCCGCTCGGGCTTGCCGATCGTCAGCGGCGTGACCCCGGTCGTAGCCTCGAGCGCCGCGGCCACCGCTCCAGCTCCCGGCCGCAGACCGCGCTCTGTGGGGTAGACAGGATCGCGGTTGGTCGCGATGAACCGCGCGCCCGCCCGGATGCAATCGGCGGCGGCGGCCAGCCGCAGGTACGTCAGATTGGGATCCAATCCGGTCACCACGGCATCGGGGGCACCGGCCGCGGTCCAGCCATCGATGCCCTCCTGGTGCATGCGCGTGGCGGCGTGCCCCGCCGTCACGACATCGAGACCAACGTCACCCAGCTCGCGCTCCAGCCCGCCCGCGCCGACTGCAAGCACGCGGCGGATCCCCGGCTCGTGGTTGATGAGATGCAGCGCCGTGGCTCGCGACGAGGACACGACGCGCTCCGCCGACACCGGGCAACCCATCGATGTCAGCCGGGTCACGTAGTCGGCCCGGTAGTGCATCGAGTTATTGGTGACGTAGACGATGTCGTCGCCACGGGCCGCGCGGTCGGCCAGGACCTCGGCCACGCCCGGCACGGGTTCGGCACCGCGGTACACGACCCCGTCAAGGTCGACCAGCAGCAGCAGGCTCACTGGGGCAGGCTCACACGCCCGATCGTAGCCGCGGCTCGCCGCGCGCGTACGATTCGCCGATGCCGACCTCGCGCGACCCGCTGGCAGCCACCGACCGACTCATCATCGACGGCTCGAACCTGCTGCCCGCCCTTGCCGGCGGCGGCGGCGATCGGCTGCCACCGGCCGCCCTGATCGGTCGACTCCGCGCGGCGATCCCCGCGTCGATCGGCATCGAGCTGGTGTTCGATGGCGCGCCGGAACCCGGTCTCCGTGGTGAGCGCATCGCGGCCGGGTTGATCGTCCGGCATGCGGGCCGACGCTCGGCCGACGACCTGATCCTCGGCCTCGTCGATCAGGCCAGGGCGGTCGCCGGGATGGGCGGCGTCGCGGGCCTGCTCGTGGTCACCGATGACCGCGAGTTGCGCGCGTCGGTCCAGGCGATCGGCGCACGCACCGCGGGCGCGCAATGGCTGCTCGGTCGACTCGATCGGGGGCGGCTGTCGGCCCCGTCGGTCGGGAACCGCCGGCCACCGACGGCCGCGACGCCAACAAGCGGCGACGACCACGACCGCATCCCGATGGAAGCCGGGCCGCGGCGCCACGAAGAAGCGAGGCAACCCGCGTCGTCGCCGACCCTCGTCGGGTAGCATGCCGTCGTGAACGTGATCGACGCCCTCAACGGCCTCTGGAACACGATCCTCGACATCACCGAGATGTTCGTGATCCCGGACTGGAGCTCGGTGATCGGCCTGATGCCGCTCCTGATCTTCCTCGGCGTCGTCGGACCGCTCGTGACGTTCACGGTGCTCGGGATGCTGGGTTACCAGCTCACCAAGCCCCGCGCGAAGCTGACGGTCGAAGAAGGGCCACAGGTGGCCCGCTCCGGCGCCGACGGTCAGCCGATCTTCCCGCCCGGACGCCCCTTCTGCCGAACCCATGGTTTGATCTACCCGACCGGCACGGTCCGCTGCGACCGCGGCGGTGAGGCGCTGTCGGTGATCTGCCCGATGTGCGGCCTCGGCCGACCCTCGGCGATCGACACCTGCCCGAACTGCGGACTCGTGCTGAACGTGAGGGCGCGGCCGGTCCCGCTGGGGAGCAAGGTCGGCCCGAAGCCGGGAGGCGCCGCGGTGGCGTGAGGCCGGCCGCAACTCCCGGCCCGCTTCGTACGTCCACGCAGAGATGACCATGGCTGAACTCTCATCGATCCTCTTCCCGATCGGCGTCGTGCTCGTCGCGCTGGCGTTCGCGGCGCATGTGGGACACGCGGTGATGCTGGCGAACGGACGAAGGGTCGCGCTGCCCGCGCTTGGAACAGCGCAGCGACCCGTATACGCCGGTGTCGTGACGGGGTCGTTCGTGACGAACGGTTCGCGCGGCAGCGCCGGCGCTTCGGCCGTCGTCGCGGCCTCCCCCAGCCCGCTGTCGCGTGCCGCGACCTGGTTGACGCTCGCCGCAGCGGCGGTCCTCGGGACATCGCTGCTGCTCCGCGGCATCGTGGTCGGGCGTGGACCGTGGGGCAACATGTTCGAGTTCACGGTCGCCTTCTCGACGTCGATGGTCGCGGGGTTCGCGCTGCTCGTCCGGCGCTATCCGATCCGGTCGATCGGCTTCCTCCCGCTGGGAGTCGCGCTCGCGCTGCTCCTCTACGCATCCTCGCTCCCGCGCGAGATCTCGCAGCTCGTGCCGGCGCTGCAGAACCCGCCGCTGCTGACGATCCACGTCGGCATGGCCGTCCTGTCGTACGGGATCTTTGCGACGTCGTTCGCGGCCGGCGTCGCGTACCTCATCCAGGGACAGCACGACCGGTTCTCCTGGCTGCCGCCGCACAAGGTGCTCGATGAGGTCGCGTATCGAGCCGTCATCATCGGCTTCCCGATCTTCGCGACGATGATCATCCTCGGCTCGTGGTGGGCCTCGATCGCGTGGTCGCGCTATTGGGGCTGGGACCCCAAGGAGACCGCGGCGCTCGTCACGTGGCTCATCTACGCGGTCTACCTCCACGCCCGCAACCAGCGCTCGTGGGCCGGTCGGCCGGCCGCACTGCTGCTGGTAGTCGGCTTCGTGATGGTGCTGATCACGTACTCCGGATCGCTCTGGTTCAGCGGCCTGCATTCGTACTCCGGGCTCTAACGGCCCCATGACCGTCGCGGCGCGGGGTGACGCCGTCATCGACACGCAAGGACTCGCGAAGCGCTACGGCGATACCGACGCGCTCGTCGACCTGACGCTGCGGGTCGAGCCCGGCGAGATCTTCGGCTTCCTCGGCCCCAACGGCGCCGGCAAGACGACGGCCGTGAAGCTGCTGCTCGGCCTCGCACGGGCGACCGGCGGCGGCGGATCCGTGCTCGGCGCGCCGCTCGGCGATCGAGCCGCTCGACGCGACGTCGGCTACCTGCCTGAGCTGTTCCGCTACCAGCCCTGGCTGACTGCCCGCGAGGTGGTCGAGTTGCACGCCCGACTGCGGGCGGTCGACGGCGGCCCCTCGATGCCCGCCACGGCGATCGACGATGGGTTGGCGATCGTCGACCTCGCCGACCGCGCGGACGATGCCGTCGGGAGCTTCTCGAAGGGCATGCAGCAGCGGCTCGGCCTGGCGGTGGCGCTCATCGGCGCACCGCGCCTCGTCATCCTCGACGAGCCGACGTCGGCGCTCGACCCGGTCGGCAGGGCGGCAGTGCGGTCGATCGTCCGTCGGGCGGCCGAGGCGGGCTCGACCGTGTTCCTCAACAGCCACCTCCTGACGGAGGTCGAGCGCGTGTGCGACCGGGTCGCCATCGTCGATCACGGACGGGTGCTCGCGAGCGGCCGCATCGACGACCTGCTCGGCGATGCGCGCGTCCGCATCCGTGCCACAGACCTGCCGCCTGAGGCGGTGGACGGCCTTGGTCGATTTGGTCTGGTCAAGGCGGACGGCGAGGGCTGGCTGACGGTGGCGGGGGTTGGCGACGACACGATTCCCGACCTCGTCGCGGCCATCGTCGCGGCGGGTGGCCGCGTGCATGCTGTCGACGCCGGGCGCGCTACCCTCGAGGACCTGTTCATGCGGGTCGTCGGCGACGGGAGCCAGCAGTCGTGAGGGCGATCCTGCTCATCGCGCGCCTGACTGTCGCCGAGACCTCACGGCGTCGGATCCTCGCGGTCCTGCTCGCGCTGACGGTGATCAGCGTGGCCCTGACGACCTGGGGCATCGAGCGCCTGGTGTCGCTCGCGCGGGAGGGCGACACGACGGACCTCGAGATCGCGGTCGGGGTGTCGCAGATCCTCATCCTCGTGGCCTTCATGTTCAGCTTCGTGCTGGCGATGACCGCCGCGTTCCTTGGTGCGCCGGCCATCGCCGCCGACCTGGAGTCGGGCGTGGCGCATGCGATGCTCGCCCGCCCCATCCGGCGAGCCGACCTGATCATCGGTCGATGGCTGGGGCTGGTCGGCGTGATCGCGGCGTACGCCGCGGCATCCGGGTTGCTCGAGATCGCTGCGGTCCGGTTCGTGTCCGGCTACGCACCGCCGCAGCCGCTACTCGCCGTCTTCTTCCTGTCCGCCCAGGCGGTCGTGCTGCTGACGTTCGCGATGCTGTTGAGCACCCGATTGCCGGCGATCGCCGGTGGCGCGATCTGCGTCGTGCTGTTCGGACTCGGCTGGATGGCCGGGGTGTTCGCGGGGATCGGGAGGTTCTTCGATGCCGGGCCGCTCGTCGCGGCCGCCGAGGCCTCGCGCTGGCTGCTGCCGAGCGACGGGTTGTGGCGCGGGACGATCTACAGCCTCGAGCCGTCGCTCGTCGTGGCGGGTGCCGCCGGCGCCCTGGGTGAGGCCGCAGACTCCAATCCGTTCTTCGCGTCGGCGCCGCCACCGAGCACGTTTCTCCTCTGGAGCGCGATCTGGATCGTGGTGGTTCTGGCGCTTGCAGTCCTGTCGCTGCGGAGACGCGACTTATAGGTTTCGGGCCAAATCGTCCCGGCAGTGTTGCGGTCCGGTTCAGGGCTCTATCACGACCGAGTCCACGATCGCCTGCAGTTCGACACGCACGCGCTCAGACGTCCCGGCGTAGTCCGTGGCCTCGACCACTACGCGTTGGCCGTCGACATCAAGGATCCACAGGTGCCAGCGATGGCCCGGCCCTTGGGCGTAGATATTCCCGTCCCAAGGCTGATACCCGACCGGGCACGCCGAGATGTCCAACGGCACCTGCAGGTCCATGTACTTTCCGGAGTAGCCGGCAAGACTGACAGCTGTTGGCGGCGTCGTGTCGAGGAGCGGATGATCGGCCAGGGCGGTCGCAAAGTCATCAACGGTCGGCCCGACGGGATGTCAACCGGGATATCACCCGGGACTTCAACTAGTGCGCCTGGGCTGGCGTCCGCCGAGAACGGGACACAGGGGTCGCTGCGCAACCAACCGCCTCGCGTGAAGAGCATGCCCGCTCCGTCCGGCGGGAAATTTTGTACGAGGTCAGGCCAGATCGAGTTACCACCTACCCCGGCCCAACGATCCGGGACGGTGAACATCAGCCGCATCGTGTTGCTGCACCCGGGGATGGGCTGCGCAGGACATTCCATCCACAGGCCTTTCAGGTCCGGACCGATGAAGTACGTGCCCGGCACCAAGGGACCGCTATGAAGTGGTATCGGAGACCGGATCGGACTCGGCCCTGGACTCGGGCTGGACGCCGCCGCGCTCTCACTGGGTGCGCTCTCACTGGGTGGCACACCCACGCTCTCACTGGGTGGCAGGAACCTCATTCCCACCGCGCATTGCTCGGGCGGCAATCGCCGGAAGGCGCGGTCGAGTGCGTCGCGCGTCGCGACGCTCAAGGTCGTATCGGGCGTCGCCGGCCCGTCGACCGACAGAACTCGGACGTTTGCGGACCAGAGACGCGCCCGCTTTGCCTCGGCGTAGCAGGCGTGGATCAGGATCCGATGGATCCAGGCATCGAAGCGATCGACCTCCCGGAGCTCCGGAAGCTGCCGCCAGGCCGTGACGAGAGTCTGCTGCACGGCGTCCTCGGATCGCCCGACGTCGCGCAGGATCCGATACGCGACGGCGAGGAGCCGATCAGCCGAGCCACGGGCGATCGAGGTAAAGGCCTCTTCGTCCCCGGACCGTGCCGCCTCGATGAGCGTTCGGTCCACCCTCTCGCTCCCTCGTTCGCGCGCCTCTTCCGCGACGCGTCACCCATCATGAGTGGAGCCCGAAGGAAAAGGTTCGATACTCGCCTCGATCGCGAATGCTGCCCGCTCAGTCCATCAACTCGCGCGTGTCGGCGCGGCGCGGGGTGCCGGCGAGCACCTTCGCGAAGAGCACGACCGCGATCGATACGAGGGCGACGGCGAGGACAGTCCCGGCGGTCAACGGCGAGTCGACGGCTGTCGCCGGCGATGCGTCGATCGCCGCGGAGCGCACCGGCGGCGAGGCTTGTGCGCGCTGTTCGGGTACCACTGCGGCGGCAGCCGACTCCGGCGCCGCGGCGGCCGATCCCGTCGCCCCCTCGACGACCTCGACCGTGCCCCGCATGTCGGGGTGGATCTGGCAGAGATAGGCGAACGTGCCCGGGGTGGCGAAGGTCTGCGTGAACGTCGCGCCGGATTCGAGGGCCTTGCTGTCGAACGAGCCGTTCTCCGCGGTGGCTGTATGTGGCACAACACCCGTATTGGTCCACGTCACCGATCCGCCGGCGACGACCTCGACATCGGCGGGTTCGAAGGCCAGATCGACGATGTCGACGGCGGCTTTGTCACCCGCGGTCTCGTTGGGTAGCGCGGGAGGCGGTGTAGGCGTGGGGGCCGGAGCCGCGGGAACCGACGCACCGACGACCTCGACCGTGCCCTGCATCTCGGGGTGGATCATGCACAGGAACGCGAAGCTGCCAGCCTCGGTGAAGGTCTTCTTATAGGTCGCGCCACTGGCGAGGACGCCGCTATCGATGCCATCGGCGCCCGCTGACGTCGCCGTGTGTTCGTCGCCATCGAGGTTCTCGAAGGTGACGGTGCCGCCGACCTCGATCGTGGTCGTCCCAGGGTCGAAGGCCTCGTTGACGATCGTGACCGTCGCCGCGGCGTCCGGCGCGGCACCGGTGTTGGTGCCCGCGTCGACGGTATTCGTGTCGCCACGCGCGGTCGTGCCGCCCTCACCGCCGACCCGGATCCGGCCGAAGTAGCGCGAGTCGTCGTCCTCGCGCTCATCGATGTACGCGTACGTGCCGGGGGTCGAAAGCCGGACCTGGAACGACTCGCCGGGCTCGAGGTTGCCGGTATCGAACTCGCCGCCCGTTCGCGAACGCATGCGGTGGCGGTCGTCGTCGCGATTGACGAACCGCACGATGCCGCCACGCGGCACGCGCACGTCCCGGTCGCTCACTCCGTTACGAAGGGTGATCGTGACGTCGGGCGAGCCCGGGGCGGAGTCGTCAGCACTGACCGGACTGACGATCAGGGCAAGGCGAAGACAGCAAGAAAGGGCGCAAACGATCGAGGTGACATACCTCATCGAGACATCGTTCCGTCGAAAGGTTTCACCGATAAGCCGCAGATGAGCCACTCGCATCAAGATTCGCAGCGTGAGCACCCGTGAGTCGCCCGATCGATCGAGGCCACCGTCTCGCAACCGCCGATATGGCGTAGGGCTGGACGCGCATGATCAGGTCTCGGCCCGGGAAACGATCGGGAAGTCCGCTCGATTCGCCGTCGGGAGGTCCAGCGGGAGGATCTCGCCGTCACAGGTCGGCCGGATCGAGCGAGGGTCGCTGCGGACTGTCTCAGTCGATCAACTCGCCCGTGTCGGTGCCTCGGTCGGCCTCGATATCAGGGTCCGAGCCTATCCAGGGCCCGACCCCGTCCTCGAAGCGGGGCAGGTCGCGCTCCTGGGACGGTTGCGCGTGCGACTGCACCCGAATCTTGGTTTTCGGACCGAGGTGCCGCTGCCGATCCCCGGCGATCAGCGAGCATGGGATGTAGATTTCATCGATCGCCTGACTCGGTGTGACGAGCAATCTGCCAGTCGAGGCAGGACACCCGTCTCGTCGATGGCCAGGGTCAGCTGAGGCGCGTGATGCTGAAGCTGCGGGACAGCGGGCTCGAGCACGTCCTCCTGATCCTCGCGGACACGCGCGCCAACCGCGAAGCGCTGGCCGCGACGACATCGACATTCGCGGTTGATTTTCCCGTGTCGCCCAGGCGGGCCCTCGCTGCGCTCGCGGCCGGGGAACATCCGGGAGGCTCAGCGCTGCTGGTCCTGTAGCGCGTCGGTCACCCGGTGACTGAACCGACGGCTGGACCGGTCGTTCGACGCGTTCGTTCGTCCGGTCGGTCACCCGGTGACTGGCCTGACGGCTGAGCGGGCGGTCCCGTCCGTTCGTTCGACAGTTCAGTCGTGCGGTGACCGAAGGGCGGGGAGCTCTGGTCGCCGCGGTCACCCAGTGATGAACCGACGGCTGAGCGCGCGGTCCCACCGGTCTTTCGTCAGTTCAGTCGTGGGGTGACCGGACCGGGTGGGCGGCCGCAAAAAACCTAGTGGCGCGGCGCGTTCGCCCAGGGCGGCACGATGTCGGTCGGCATACCCGGCCGATCCCCATCCATATCGGCCCGGCGCGAGCGATCGCGCGACGAGCCCGGGAGCGGTGGGGTCCAACCCGGCATGTTCGCCGCAGGCGCGTCGGACGCGGCTTCCTGCTGCCCCGTTGCCGGCGGCACCCAGCCATCGCCCATCAGTCGCTCGGGTGGCGCGAAGTCCCGGAACGGGATGATCTTCCGCTCGAACTTCTCGAGCAACTCCGGACGCGACCGCTCGACCTCGGCGAACACTTCCTCGAGCTCCTCGCCGATCAGCTCGTCACGCTCGATCAACGCCTTGGCCAGGTGGTGGATCGCCGGCTCCTTCTCGCGGAGCAGCCGCTCGGTCTCCGCGTACAGGTCGTCGAGCATCTCGTGCGCCGCCACGACGAACGGAGCCGGAGGCAGCTGGTTGGGCTGCAGCGGGGCGATGATCTTGGTCGGGCCCATGCCGAACCGCGTGACATACAACACGGCCGACTGCGTCGCGCTGGCGAGATCGCTCGATGGCCCCGTCGACAGCGTGTCGAGGAACTTGTTCTCCACCACATGGCCGGCCAACGAGACCATGATCTGGGTCTCGATCCAGCGGGCATACAGCGACGTCCGTTCTTCCAGTGGCTTCTGCTGGACGTAACCCAATGCGTGCCCGCGCCGGATGATCGTCGCTTTGGAGATCCGGTACGACGGCCGGAGGTAGCGGGCGGCCACCGCGTGCCCTGCTTCGTGATACGCGGTCTCGCGACGGTCTGTCAGGTTCCAGGATCGGATCGGCTGCTTCAGACCCATCGTCCGCTCGTCGGCGGCGTCCAGCCAGTCCTTGTACGTCAGGAACTCACGACCCTCCTGGTGGGCGTGGATGAGCGCCTCGTTGATGATCGTCTTGATCATGATCGGGGTCCAGCCCATCGAGTCGGTCAGCAGCAGTTCCATCGGGATGTCCGGATCGTGCTGCTTCTTCGCCAGGTAGTGCTCGATGATGTCGCGCCGGCCGTCGGAATCGGGCTCGTGGACGACGATCATCCGGTCCAGCCGGCCCGGCCGGATGAGTGCCGGATCCAGCACCTCTGGCCGGTTGGTCGCGCCGATGATGAACACCAGTGGCTTGTCGGTGACCGGCCCACGGACGAGGCCGAACCAGCGCAGGAGCTTGTATCGCCAGCGATCCTCGACCAGGCCGGCGAGCGAGTCCATCTGGTTGAGCAGGGTGTTCAGCCCCTGGCTGCCGCCCATCATCATCCCGCCCATCATCATGCCGCCGCTGCTCTGGCCGCCCCGGTTCATGCCGATCGAATCGATCTCGTCCATGAACACGATGCACGCGCCACGCTGACCAGGTGGGGCGTACTTCCGACCGAGCCCCCGGGCATCCCGGAAGAGCTTCATGATCATCATCTCGGTCATGCCCCAGAACATGCCGCGGATCGAGCTCGCATCGATGTAGATGAACGGCAGCTCGGCCTCGGCCGCGATGACCGCGGCGAGGAACGTCTTACCAGTGCCCGGGGCGCCCGAGAGGAGCATGCCGCGGGGCATCTCGCCGCCGCGGAGCTCGAACTCCTTCACGCCCTTCAGGATCCCGACCGTCATCTTGGCGTGCTCGAGCAGGTCGGGCTGGCCGCGATAGTCGGCGAACGACATCCCGATCTGCTTGTCGTCCGGTGTCACGACGTACTTGCGCGGCCGCGACAGGAACCAGAACAGGAACCCGAACTGGATGATCAGGTAGAACGCGGCGAAGGACAGCTGGAGCGCGAAGCCCGGGACGTTGGCGATGATGCCCAGCACGTCCTGCAGGAACGAGACCGTGCCGCTTGACGCGATCAGGGCGGTGAGGACCGCGAGCGCGATGAGCAGGCGGAACAGGTTCTTGTTCCACACAAAGCCCAGGTGGTCGAAGAAGCTGCGCACGGCCGTCATCGGAAACCCTCGATCTTTCCGCCATCCACGAGGATGACCAGGTTGATCGACAACGGGATGTCCCCGTCGTTCTTGTACTGCATCAGGATCTCGGTCGCGGACTGTTGCCCAGCGACATGCGTGCCGAGGACCTCGACCCGGTCGATCTTGATGACACCGCGTCGCTCGATCTCATCGCCGAAATGGACCACCGCGTCCCCTTGGAGCGAGGAGCGCATACCGTCGAAGTCGTTGGCTCGCAGCGCGGAGATGAACTCCTGCGCCACGAGGGCGGGCTGCTCGGTCGTGGTCCCCAGTTGGCCAGGCGGGGCGAGGGTAGACGCCGCGCGGGTCGACTGGAAGATCGTGGCACCCAGCGCGATGCCCCCAACGAGCAATGCGACCCCGACAGCGAACACAGCGAAACGGCGCATGACGGTCGCGACCCGTTCCCGACGGCGCGGCCCCGTCGCCGCGGGCGCGTCTGCAGCCGCCGCTTGGGTGGCTGCGACGGCCTCGGCCGTCGTGATGGCCTCCGCTGGTGCTGCTGCCTCCACTGCCGGGATCGGCTCAGCGGTCACGGCCGCAGCCTCGGTCGCCGCGTTCGCCTGACCCGTCACTTCGCCGGTCGACGGTGCCGTGCTCTCTTCGGACGGCGTCGTACCCACCTCGTCAGACTCGGGCGGGAGGGTCTCCGATGCACTCGGCGTAGAGGGCTCCGGCGTCGGGCGAGTCGGCTCGCCGGGCTGCCGGATCGCATCGCTGGTCATGGCGTGGTGACCCGTGGCGGCGGATCTATCAGTTGTACGGTGCCGCCTCCCGTCGCCACACGCCAGGCGAGCTGATCCTGGACACCTTCGAAGTCGACGACGTCCGCCGCATACGCATGCACGGTGAACCCGCCACCGATGACGAAGGACCCGAGGTGCACTGGCGGATCGACCTTGAGGTACTCCGCCTTCACCCTCGCGGCCTTCGCCTTGACTGCAGCGGGTATCCCGAGGAGCTCGAGCGTCGCCTGGTCGTCGGCGACGTACGCCGTGATGAACTGCCGCGCGACGGGCGATTCCGCGGTCTGAGCCTGCGCGTCAGGCTTCGCCGTGAAGTCGGCGATGATCGTCGGCACGAGGAACCCGATCAGCCCGCCGACAGCCAGCGTGGCCACGGCTCGCGACACGCGTCGTCTCCAGACCCCTCGTCGCTGCATCGATCCTCCGTTGCAATGCGAACGTCTTGCGGCGCAGTGTAGAACCGTTTCCTTGAACACGGCGCCAACGGCGTGCTTGCTGACACCGCTGGATTCGTCCCCGCGAGCGGTTCGGATGCAGACGACTGGCGGCCGATCGGGGTTCCGTCCTCGCCCTTTAGCGGGTGCGTGTCACCTTGTTGAGGTTGCGCGGCCGCTCCGGGTCGAGGCCCCGCGCATGCGTCAGATGCAGCGCGTGGAGCTGGCCGATCACGATCGAGACGATCGGGCCGAGCCACTCCGGCGTCCCCTTCGGGATGGCGAACGGCCAGCGGGCGAGCCCGAGGGCCGATGGTCGATCCGACACGACGGCGATGGCGGCATCCAGCTCGTCGCGCAAGCGCTCCAGCAGCGCCACCAGCAGCCCCTCCGTGGGACCCGGCCGGACGGTCGCGAGGACCGGGACACCGGGTTCGAGGAGGGCCAGCGGGCCATGCTCGAAATCGGCCGCCGAGTACGGGTCGGCGAAGACCCGCGCCAGCTCCTTGAGCTTGAGCGCCCACTCCCGGGCCGTCGCATATTCGAACCCGCGCGCGAGGACGAGCAGGCGGTCGGCGGCTGCGTGGTCGCGCGCCATCGATTCGACGTCGGGTTCGAGCGCGAGTGCGCCAGCCATCGCGTCAGGGATCGCGGCGAGCGCCGCCGTGTCTTCCGGGTCGCCGGTCAACGCGGCCGACAGCATGGCGATCGCCAGCAGCTCGGTCGTATACGTCTTCGTGGCGGCGACCGCGAGCTCCGGGCCCGCACCGAGGTCGATACACGTCTCGGCGGCGAGCGCCAGAGGTGAGGTCGGATCGTTGGTGATCGCAAGCGTCGGCGCGCCCTGGCGTCGGCCGGCTTCCACCACCGCGACGACATCGGGCGATGCGCCCGACTGGCTGATCCCGACGACCAGCGACCGATCGAGCCGCGGCTGTGCGCCGTACAACGAGATGACCGACGGCGTGCTGAGCCCGACCGACAGCGCATGCCGAACGCCGAGCACGTACTGGGCGTAGATCGCGGCGTGGTCGCTCGTGCCGCGCGCGGCGATGACGACGTGGTCGACGTCGTGGGCTTGGATCGACTCGACGAGCGGACCGACGACCTCCGGCGCGCGTGCCAGGAAGCGCGCCGCGACCTCGGGTTGTTCGAGGATCTCGTCGCGAAGCGTCATCCGGCGGTGACGGCGGCATCGACCGTGACCGGGAGGCGGCCGGTTGCGCGCGCCTCGCCGGCAAGCACGGCAGCCAGGGCCTCCAGCGAGCCCGGCAGGATCGAGTACGTCGCGAGCGCCGTCACCCCGGCCGGATAGCCGGCGATGTCCCAGGGTCCTCGCATCGCGACGGCGATCGTGGGCGTGTCGGTCGCGGCGACCGCCTCGACCAGGTCAAGCTGCGATCGGCGTCGATGGGCGTCGATGGTGCCGATGACCGCGAGGTCCGCGTCCCTTGCCCGTTCACGGATGGCGGCGATCGCCGCCGCGTCGGGTTCGGGCTCGACCACGACCTCGTCCACGTCTGCATGGTACCGACGCAAAGCGGCCGCGAGCGCGGGGGCCACGGTCGACGACGTGTCGGCCGGCGTCAGGTCGGTGGGGCGTGGCATGACCGCGAGAACGCGCCGGATCGGCCACGACCGCAACGGCAGGAGTCCCGCGGGATCGCGGACAAGCGTGATCGACTTCGACGCGAGCTCCGCGGCGAGCGCCTGATGTGCCTCGTCGCCAACCACCGAGAGGTCCGGCGCGGGACCCGCCGACCGCAACCACTCGCGGAGCGCGGCAAGACGACGTTCCGTGGCCGCCACCTCGGCCGGATCGAACAGCTCCCGCTCCGCCGCCCCGACCAGCGCACGTTCGATACGATCCAACGCCTCGGGGTCCGCACCCGCCAACAGCAGGTCGACGCCAGCCCGGATCGCGGCGACCACATCGGGCACCCCGTCCGGGCCACTCCCCACGCCCGCCATGTCGAGCGCGTCCGAGATCGTCACGCCCTCGAACCCGAGATCGCGCCGCAGCAGGTCGGTCATGACGTCCCGCGACAGGGTCGATGGCTGATCCGGGCGACCCGCGACCGCCGGCAACGTCACGTGTGCGGACATCGCCAGCCGGGCACCTGCCGCGAACGCCTCGCGGAACGGGACGAACTCGCGCGCATCAAGGATCGCGCGCGAGGCCGGCACGGTCGCCACGCCGTGATGTGGATCGCCGGTCGCCTCCCCCGCGCCCGGGAAATGCTTGACCGCGGACGCCACCGCAGCGGACTGGAGGCCGCGGACCATCGCCGCGCCGTGCCGCGCGACGAGCGCTGGGTCGTCCCCGAAGGCACGGATCCCCAACGCAGGGTTCAGCGGATTCGACGCCACGTCGAGCACCGGCGCGTAGATGACGTTCACGCCCATCGCCCGCGCCTCGGTGCCGATCGCCCGACCGACTCGCTCCGTCAACGCGACGTCGTCGACGGCGCCCAGCGCCATGTTCCCGGCGAACTGGGTCGACTCCTCGCCGAGGGCGATGAACTGCCCGCCCTCCTGGTCTGCGGCGATCAGCAGCGGCCCCGGCCACTCGCCCGCGGCCCGCTGGACCGCGTCGGAAAGCGCCCGCACCTGCCCAGGGGATCGCACGTTCCCGTGCCGGAACAACGTCACGCCCGCCGCCGGCGCCCGCGCCAAACGAGCGGCCACGGGCTCCGGCAGCACGTCTCCCTCGAACGCCATCATCACCCGCGCGAGGATGGACTCCGTCACCTCAGCCCTTGACCGCGCCCGATAGGCCGCGCACGAAGTAGCGCTGCACGACGATGAAGAACAGCAGGATCGGCACTACGGTCATCGTGACCCCCGCCGCGATCGAGCGGAAGTCCGACGAGAAGAACCCCTGCAGCGCCGCGAGCCCCACCGGCAGCGTCATCCCATCCGGTGTGTGGAGCATCAGCGACGGCCACAGGAAGTCGTTCCATGACGTCACGAACGTGAAGATGGCGACCGCTGCCAGCGACGGCCGGACGATCGGCAGCAGGATCGACCACCAGATCCGCCACTCCCCGGCGCCGTCGACCCGGGCCGCATCGACCAGGTCGTCGGGCACGCCTCGGAACGCCTGCCGCAACAGGAAGATGTTGAAGGCGCTCACGATGTTGGGAAAGATCAGCGCGGGCAACGAGTCGTAGTAGTGGAAGACGTTGACGGCGAGGATGAAGCTCGGGATGTAGGTGAGCTGGGCCGGCACGATCAGCGTCGCGAGCAGCAGGTAGAAGACGAAATCACGGCCGCCGAACCGCATCTTCGCCAACGGATACGCGGCCATCGCCGCGACCAGCACGTTCAACAGACCCGTCGCCACCGCGACCGTGGTCGAGTTCAGGAAGAACGAGGCGATCGGGAGGCTGTCCCACACCCGCACGTAGGCCGCGATCGTCGGGTCGTTTGGCAGGAACTGCGGCGGCACCGACGTGATGAGGTCGGACGGCCCCTTGATCGAGGTCAGGAACATCCACGCGAACGGGAAGACCGTGATGAACGCGATCGCCGTCAGCACCAGGTACCACGCGCCGTTGCGCAGCCATCGGCTTCGCCGATCGGCGCCCCGTCGCGCCCGCTCAGCGCCGCGGATGTCGGTCAGGGTCGTGGCGCTCATCGCATCACCCTCGACGTCATCGACCGCCCTCGCCCACGCCGCCCCGTTCGAGCAGCCGCACGTTGACGATCGAGAACCCAAGCGTGATGACCAGCAGCACGATCGCGATGGCGGAGGCATACCCGGCGTTCGACCGCTCGAACGCCTGCTCCCAGAGGTAGAAGACCATCGTCACGCCGCTATCGAGGATGCCGCCGGTCCGGTTGGTCAGGACGTAGATCTCATCGAACACCTTGAGCGCGGCGAGGCTCGAGATCACCGCCACGAACACGATCTGCGGCCGCAGCGCCGGGATGCTCACGTACCAGTGCTTCTGGAGGTCGTTGGCACCGTCCATGCGGGCGGCGTCGTATAGCTCGTCGGGCACGTTCTGCAGCCCGGCCAGGAAGATGACCGAGTAGTAGCCGATGCCGGCCCAGATCGTGAGCAGCATGGCGATGGGCAGCACGAGCGCTGGCGTCGCCAGCCACTGGATCGGCTCCTCGATGAGACCCCACGACTGGAGCACCGAGTTGATGAACCCGCTTCGGTCGAACAGCCAGCGCCATGACAGACCGATTGCGATCGACCCGCTGACTGCCGGCACGAAATACAGGGCGCGGTAGATGTGGATCCCGCGCAGCTTGCGGTTGACGATGATCGCGAGGCAGATCGACAGGACGATCAGGATCGGCGTGACCAGCAGGTACACGAATGAGTGCACGAGCGCGAGCTTGAACGTGTCGTCGTCGAGCAGCGCAACGAAGTTCTCGAGGCCGACGAAGACCGGTGGCCGGACGATGTCGTAGTCGGTCAGGCTGTACCAGACGACTGCGGCGATCGGGTAGAAGACGAAGATCCCGAGCAGCACGAGTGCCGGTAGCAGGAACAGGTATGGCGTCGCGCGAGCCTTGCCGATCATCGTGGTCAGGGTCCCTGCAAAGAGTCGGCCCGCCTCCTGGGGGAACGGAGGCGGGCCGATGGGTGGGCTGCGTCGCTAGTCGAGCAGCTTGTTGGCCTCGGCGACCGCGTCGGTCAGCGCCTGCTGGGCGGCAACGCCGCCGAACAGAGCCTTCTCGACGGCCGTGAGGACGATGGCGTTGACATCGGCCTTGTTGGGGACCGTCGGCACGATGTCAGCGTACTTGGCGATGGTCTCGCCGGCGCTGCCCCGAGCGCTGTCCTCGATCAGCGGAGAGTCGGAGCTGAAGTAGGGATCCTCGAACGCCTTCGGCGACGAGGGATAGACGGCCGACTGCTTGGCAAGCTCGGTAAGCGTGCGGGCGTTCGTGAAGAACTGGGCCAGCGCCATCGAGGCGTTGGGGAACTTCGTGTCGGCCTTGACGGACATGCCCATCAGGCCCTTGCCGATGACCCCGGACTTGCCGACCGGTGCCGGCACGACCGCGAGGTCCTCGTACAGCTGCGCATTGTTTGCCTTGACCTCACGGATGAGGTTCGGGCCGGTCTGGTAGAACGGCGCCTGGCCGGCAGAGAAGATCAGGAGACCCACGCGGTCGTCCTTGGTGGTCAGCGCGGTGTTGTCGACGGTGCCGGCGGCGACCATATCGACGTACATCTGCAGCCACGAGACGGCGTCGGGCGAATTGAACGTGAAGCTGTTGCCGTCGTCCGACAGGACCTTGACGTTGCCCTCATAGACCATCTGCGCGAGGAGGTCGTTGACGGTCAGGCGCAGGTCGCAGACCACGCTCGCCTTTTCCTTGAGCGTTGCGCACAGCGCTGGCAGTTCCTCGACCTTCGTCGGGAAGGCGGCGGGGTCGAGACCGGCGGCCTCGAAGTGGCGGGTGTTGATCAGCTCGACGGCGACGCCCTGGTAGAAGGGGAACTGGTAGTTCTTGCCGTCGACAAGCTGGGACTTCCACAGTCCCTCGAAGTAGCCGTCCTTGACTTCCTGCGGGACGCGGCTGTCGAGCTCGAGGAGGAGGTCGCGGGTCGCGTAATCCGACACCCAGCCCTCACCGACCGACAGATTGATGACGTCCGGGGCATTGCCCGCCGCGAACGAGTTCTTGAGGTCGTCCTGGAAGGTCGCCTGATGATCTTCCCAGTTGACCTTGACGCCCGGATAGGTCCCCTCGAACCGGGCGATCGTGTCGGCGATCCAGGGGTCGAACGTCGGCGACAGCCAGAAGGTCCAGAGACCGATCTCGGCGTTCGCTTCGACGCCCGTGATGACCGCCTCGGCCGGGTCAACGGCCAGCGGGCTCGGCGAGGCCGACTCGGCAGGCGTGCTCGGTGCTTCGCTTGCATCGACGCTCGGGGCCGCGGACTGCGCGGCCGACGGTGCGGCTGACGGCGTCTGGCCTGCGCACGCGGTGATGACGAGCATCACCCCGAACAGCAACCCCAAGTGCCGCTTCATCTTCGTGTTCATCGCTCCTCCTTGGTGCTCCTTCCATCCCGTTTCTTGGTGGCGGTTCCGGTTCGTGGGAGTCGGCTGGGTGGCATCAGGCGTGGCTCACCACCTCCGATCCCTGGTACGCGGTCCTCGCCACGGCGACGGCGCCCCATGCGCCGGCTTCGGCTTCCGGTGGCAGGACATCGACGATGTCGGCTGGCAACAGCTCCCCGGCGAGATCCGATGCGGCACGCAGGCGTGCGAGTTCCCGGCGCAGCGGGGCCTCGAACGGCGTACCGGCATGCGACACGCCGCCACCCACCACGACGCGCTGGACGTCGTAGGTCATGACGAGCGTGTGGATCGCCCAGGCGAGTCGTCGCCCGACGTCGTCGATCAGTTCGGTCGCGGCCTGGTCGCCCGCGGCCGCGGCTTCGTAGACCTCCTTTGCGGAGGCATGTCCGGCGCGCTTCGCGATCGAGGGGCCGGCGGCGAATGCTTCGAGGCAGCCGTGCTGGCCGCATACGCAGCGGGGCCCATCGACGTCGACGATCGCGTGGCCGATCTCGCCGGCGAGCCCTCGGGCTCCTCGGTGGAGGCGGCCGTCGAGGACGACGCCGGCCGCGATGCCGGTGCCGACCGCCAGATAGGCGAGGTCACCGGTGTCGCCGACGACCCGGCGCTCGTGCAGGCCGATGGCCGCGGCACGGACGTCGTTCTCGATCACGACCGGGACGCCGAGCTCCATCTCGAGGGCGTCGCGCAACGCGAAGTCGGTCCAGCCGAGGTTGACGGCGAGGGTCACGTGGCCCCGCGCCGGGTCGACGCGACCGGGGACGCCGACGCCGACCGCGGCGAGGTCCTGGCGCCTGAGGCCCGCGGCAGCGAGTGCTTCATCGAGGCAAGCGGCGATGGACGGGACGGCGCCGCCCTGGTCACCCACGGAGGAGGCGTGGGTAGCGCGACCGAGGACGGCGCCATCGGCGTCGACGATGAGCGTGGCGATCTTGGTCCCACCGATGTCGATACCGGCGACGGGACCAGGCTTGTGGCCGTCGAGGGGTTCGTGCCCATCAAGGCGTGCGTGGCCGTCGAGGTCGTCGATCATCGGTGCACCGTCAGGCCGAGTTCTCTCGTAAGAAGGAGGGCACAGGCGCCGAGGAGCGTGACGTCCTCGCCGGTGCCGCCATCGACGATGGTCGTCTCGCGGCCGGTCGCGGCCAGGCTTCGTCGGGTGGCTTCGTCGCGGACGGCGTCGAGCCACGGCTCGCCCAGGCCGGTCACCGTTCCGACCAGCGTGATGTGGCGGACGTCGAGGGCACCGACGAGGTGGGCGATCGCGCCGCCGAGCGCTCGACCGGCCGTCCTCACCGACGCCCAGTGCCTCTACATCCCCGGACGCCGCGGCTGTGGCGAGCGCCTCCAGCGAGGTCGCGCCCGTGTGACGGATGATCGAGGGGGCACTGGCGACCGTCTCGAGACAGCCGTATCTACCGCAGTGGCAGGCATCACCGTCGGGGTCGACCACGACGTGGCCGATCTCGCCGGCCGCCTCGCCGTCGCCACCGAACAGCTGGTCCCTGAGGACGAGCCCGGCGCCGATACCGCGACCGACCTTGATCACCACGAGGTTCGCGGGTCGCTCGTCGCCGGAGAACAGGTACGTCGCGAACGCGGCGGCGCGGCTGTCATTGGCGACGACGGTCGGGAGCTGGTGGCGCTCCTGGAGGATCCGCGCCAGCGGCAGGTCCTGCCAGTCGAGGCTGACGGCCCAGCGGATCGTGCCGGCCTGGTCGACGATGCCTGGCGTGCCGACACCGATCCCGAGGATCGGGCTGGTCGCCGCGGCGCGGACCTCGTCGATGAGCTCGTGGACGACGTCGATCGCCTGCTCGCCGTCGCGGCCATCGAGGTCGCGGCTGGTGCGGGCCGCGATCTCGCCCCTGAGATTGGCCAGCGCCGCGGTGAACGTGCGCTCACCGAGGTCGAGGGTGATGACGGTGCGGGCGCCGGCGTTGAGCGCGACGAGAGTCGGCTGCTTGCCGCCGGTGCTTGGTCCGCGCCCGACATCGACCGCCAGGCCCTCCTGCTCGAGGTCGCTGACCAGCTCGCCGACGCTCGTGCGGGTGAGGCCGGTGAGCCTGGCGATGTCAGCGCGGGAGATCGGCCCGAGGTCGTAGAGCGCGCGGAGGACCAGCGCCGCGTTGTGCGCGCGGGTCTGCGCATGGGTCGCTTTCGTCGGGAACTCCGTGCGGGCCAACGCCCCTCCTCACTCCCACGGGCATTTCATGCCTTCCGGCACTTCGTCCGGTGAGTTGACAAAGGGCATCCTAGCCCGCCCGGATACTTTGTCAATACCCCGGACTAAGTCGTGCGGAGCACACGGCGGCAAAATCGAAGGAAGATGGCGACGGGGAGCGTCTAACCTCACACGCAGCAGAGGGCGCTCCGATGTCGTACCGAATCATCACCGTCACGGCAACCCTTGTCGCCACGATCGTCTCCGGATGCGGAGGCGTGTCACCGGGCCAAGCGCTGCCGTCGCAGGCTGGGGCCCCCTCCCCCGTCGCCCAGGAATTGGCAGCGCCTTCGGCGCTCACCGCGCGACCGCCTATCGTGGACGTTCCGTTCTACAAAGGGGACACAGCGCGGAGCGGTGTCCACCCAGGTCCCGCCCCGACGACCAAGCCGGTCGAGGTGTGGCGCACTGAGATCGGTTGTGCGCTTGGCAATCGGACCGGGGTCATCGGCGCAGGCCTCTTGATCACCGGCTGCGACGCCGCCACGGTCGTGGCGCTTGATGCCTCGACCGGGCAACTGAGGTGGACAGCCAGCGTTGATGGCCAAAGCCTCGGCTCGCCGGCGATCGCCGCGGGAGCCGTCTATGTCGCCGACAGCGCCGGGGCATTCACGAGCCTCGATCTCGCGAGCGGCAAGGTGCGGTGGACGGTGCCGATCCCGGCGATCCGGCATCCCGTCGTAGTCGACGACACGGTGTACCTGGGGACCAGCGATGGTCGGTTCCTCGGCCTGGCCACGAGTGATGGATCGACCAGTTGGTCGTGGCAGGCGCCCGAAGGAGTCAAGGAAGCCGCCGGGACCGTGGTCGATGACGCCGCGTACATCGGGACCGACGACGGCAAGCTGCGGGTGATCGGTCTCGCCGATCGGGCCGAGCGCTGGAGCTACCAGGTCATCTCGGGCGGTGTCAGTACGCCGGCGATCACCGCGGACACGGTCTTCGTTGCCTCCCTTCAGACGGGCGAGGAGCCGATCGGCGAGTTGTACGCCCTCGATCGGGTCACAGGCAAGGACCGCTGGCGATACCGGACGATCTCCGGGAATCAGGTCGCACCGCCCACCGTGGCGGGGGACGCGGTCATCTCACCATCAAGCGCCGACGGGCTGTTCGCGTTCGATGCCGCGCGGGGCACCGTGCGATGGCAGGCCCCGACCGGACCGATGGGCGGGCAGACGCCGGCGATCGTCGGGGACACCGTCGTCCTCGCGATGGACCGGAGCGTTGCCGCGTTCAACGGGAGCGACGGCGCCAAGCTCTGGGAGTACGACGTGAAGGCGGACCTCGACAACAGCCCGATCGTGTCCGGCGGGATGGTATTCGTCGGCGATAACGCCGGCGTCATCCGCGCCCTCGCCGAGCCCGCGCTGGCCGCATTGTTCCCCAAGGCGTCGACGGTGCCGGACCCGGAGGAGACGGCCAGCCCGGTCGCCGTCTTGGAGCTCGCCGCCACGTTCGATGCATCCACCAGCGAGCTCGACCAACCGTCGGGGATGGACGTCGGACCGGATGGCAATCTGTACGTCACGAACGCCCTGAAATCGGAGGTTCTCGTCCTCGATCCGGCGAGCGGGGACATCATCCGGCGCTGGGGGGGCAAGGGACGAATGCCCGGTGAGTTCGACTTCCTGCGGGACGTGACCGACCCGTACAGCGCGGTCGGTGGTATCGCGGTCAGCGACGACGGCAGCGTCTACGTCCTGGAGCCCGCGAATCGACGCGTGCAGCAGTTCGACGCGAACGGCACGTTCGTCCGTCAATGGGGCCGGTTCGGATCAGCGAACGGGCAGTTCCTCGACCCGCTCGACATCGCCCTCGGACCGGGCGGGGACCTCTTCGTGATCGATGGCCAGCGGGAAGACATCCAGCGCTTCACCGCCGACGGAGTCCACGTCGCGACGATCGGCGAGGGGGCCGCCCCCGGGTTCGGGATCACTGTGACCCAGGACGGGACGCTGATCAACGCCGATTGGGACAACCATCGGGTACAGGCCTGGGATACTTCCGGGACGTTCCTGTGGACCCTCGGGTCGCGGGGAACCAAGGCGGGGGATTTCGAGCATCCCGCCGACGTGGTCGTCGACGAGTCTGGTCGACTGCACATCGTCGACAAGACGCGCGTCCAGACCCTCACGCCCGATGGCCAGCCGATCGGATCGTGGCCGGCTCCGACCGACGCCTTCGCGCTGGCCTATGGCAACGGGATGCTCTTCCTCAGCGCCCAGTTCGAGAACAAGATCCTCAAGATCCAACTGCTCGACTGACGCGGGGTTCGATTCCAGTCATGGCGATGCGGCCGGAGCCCGAGCCTGCGCAACGGAAGCGCGAGCTGACCGAGACGTTCTCGGACCCGCTCGCCTTTCGGGCGTGGTACGAGGCCTCGGTCTCCAAGGTCTATGCCTATCTGTTCCCGCGCTGCGGCGGCGACAGCGCGCTGGCCGAGGAGATGACCCAGCAGACGTTCTTCCAGGCCATCGAGCGTCGATCGACATTCGAGGGCCGGTCGACTCACATCACCTGGCTGTGCACGATCGCCCGCAACAAACTGGCCGACCACTATCGTCGGCTCGATCGGGAGGAGCGGCGGCACCTTCGACTGATCGTTCGCGAGATCCCGAGCGCGACTGTCGACGCCCCGACCGACGCGATCGAGGATCGTGAGGCGCTCATCGGCGCGCTGCGGGACCTGCCGCCACTGCAACGTGCGGCGGTCGTCCTGTGCTATGTCGACGGCCTGTCGGTTCGTGAGGCGAGCGCCGTGCTGGAACGGAGCGAATCGGCCACCGAGTCCCTCCTGAGTCGGGCCCGCGAGCGGCTCCGGCAGATCCTGAAGGAGCGCACCGATGGACGATGAGCGACTGAAGGCGCGCCTCCGAGCACTGGATCGGCCGAGCGGGCACATCGAACCGCGGGCCGAGTTCGTCGACGAGCTGCACGGTCAGCTGGCAACCCGACTCGGGTTTCGCGAGGGATCGGTCGCGACGCCGCTGACGGTCCCGAGGCGGTTCGGGGTCCCGACGCTCGGCCGCCGCTGGCTGCTGATCGCCGCGACGATCGCGTTGCTGATCGCGGTCGTCGCCAATCTGGCCACCATCGGCGCGACGATCGAGCGCCTGCTCGACCGGCCGAGCCTCATGGATGCGATCCAGTCGAGCGGCTCGATCCGCATCGCGATCCGTCCGGACGATCCGCAGGTCCTGTCTGCGAGCGGAACGCTGGCTGGCTTCGATGTCGATGTTGCGGAGGCAGTGGCCTTGCGGCTCGGTCTGCGGGTCGAGCGCATCGTCCAGCCGGTCGACCAGATGCTCGCCGACGGCGAACCCACGTGGCAGGTGGCGCTGCCGAGCCGGTCGTTGTCCGCGGATGAGTCGGCCCGATACATCGTCTCGATCCCGTACTACCAGTGGCCGGGGTACGTGCTGGTTCGCCGGTCCGGGCCTGCGGACCTCGCGGGGGCGACCCTGTGCGTCGTGGCCGGCAGCATCGGTGAGAGCTGGGCGCTGGGGCTTTCCGACGCGGCGGCGGTGCGTTCGATGGCCGACGACGCGGCGTGTCTCGCGGATCTCCGGTCGGGCCAGGTCGACGCGATCGTCACGAAACTGCTGCTCCCGATCGACGTCGCCAATGACCCAGACCTGATGGTGCTGGGCGACGATCCGGTCGTGACCGAGCCGCGGGCGATCGTGGTGTCGCGCCGGGCGTCCGACGCAGACGAATTGATCGACGCGATGAATGTGGTACTTGAGGAGTTGCGCGCTGACGGGACGCTGACCGAGATCTCGGAGCAGCGGTTCGGGGGAGAGGATCTGACGAGGGCCCCCTAGGGAGACCGACCAGGCTCGAGCAACTGCGCGAACGTCGTCGCATTCGCTACCGCACACGCCCGGTGGTCGTTGTTGAAGTAGACGTAGCCGTTGTCGACGCCAGCGAGACGATCGACCCAGGAGCGCAGCGCGGTCCGCCCGTAGCACGGCCGGGGAGCTGCCCTCCCCTCGTGCAACCGCAGGTAGGTCCAGCCGACGGGTGTCCACAGCGGCGTGATCGGCCGGGATCGACGATCCGCCAGCACGAACGCGGCGTCATGCCGTCGCAGCACGTCGCACAACGCCGGCACGAACCAGCTCTTGTGCCGCGGCTCGACCGCGACGCGCACCCCCTTTCCGAACGCTTCCAGCGTCCGCTCGAGTCGGTCGAAGTCGACCTGCAGGCTCGGCGGGAGCTGCAGCAAGATCGGCCCAAGTCGATCACCGAGGATCGATGCTCGGTCCATCAGGTATTCGACTGATCCCTGCGGGTCCTCCAGACGCTTGATGTGGGTCAGGTATCGACTGGCCTTCACCGCGAACACGAACCTATCGGGAACGGCGTCGCGCCAGCCTCGGAACGCCGACGCCGCCGGCATCCGATAGAAGGTGACGTTCAGCTCGACCGTATCGAAGTGCTCGGCGTAGTACGCCAGTCGATCGCCGCCCTTGATGAAGCGCGGATAGAACGGCCCGCGCCAGTCCTTGTAGTCGAACCCGGACGTCCCGACGAGCAGCGCCATGCGGCCAGCCTCCACCGCCCGGCGCGACGACCATGCCGAAAGCTGCGGTGCGTCGCATCGCACGTCCGCGACGGATCGGCGCCGATATCCTTCAACGACCATGACCTATCTGGACGAGCACGGTCGATATCGGGCGGAGCAGGGTCGCCCGGATCCTCCGTTCGACGGCGACGAGATCGCCACCCTCCTTGGCTTCCTGGAGCGCCAGCGCGCGACGACTGCGTGGAAGTGCGGCGGACTCGATGCTGCCGGCTTGCGGAAGACGATCCGCACCTCGTCGCTGACGCTGGGCGGGGTGCTCAAGCACCTGGCCCGCTTCGAGGACGACATGTCCACCGAGTGGCTGCAGGCGCAGGAACAACTGCCCCCATGGAACGCGGTCGACTGGGACGCCGAGCACGACTGGGACTGGCGGACGGCCGCCGACGACTCCCCGGAGCAGCTGTACGGGATGTGGCGCGATGCCGTCGAGCGCTCCCGTGCCCTCTTCGCGGAGGCGACCACCGGCGGGCCCGAGCGTCGCGCGAGCGACCAGGCCCCGACGCTCCGCTACATCCTGCTCAACATGATCGAGGAGTACGCGCGGCACAACGGGCATGCCGACCTCATCCGCGAGTCAGTGGACGGGCTGGTCGGGAACGACCCGCCCGACTGATCGGCCGATCCATCGCGGGGTGTACGTGAGCCAATCGGACCAGATCCCCAGCAGCGACCTCCCGCCCGAGTCCGAGCTGTGGCGTCGCCTGCTGCTCGGCACCGATCCCAGCGTCGTCAGACTTCGCCGCCGGCATCGACGCATCCCCAGCCCGCCGCGCTGCAAGATGTGCGCGGCGCCATTCGGGCCGCCAGGTGGCTGGGTACTTCGGTATCTGGGCCACGCGCGTTGGGCAAAGAACCCGAAGTACTGCGAGGGATGCTTCCGGACGCTGCAGGCCAACCATGGCGGCGCCGAGGTCGACTGCTCCCTGCTCTTCGCCGACGTGCGAGGGTCGACCGCCCTCGCCGAGCGCATGCGCCCGGCCGAGTTCCGAGCATTGATGGGTCGCTTCTACGACGAGGCATTCGCGGCGCTGATCGACTTCAACGCGATCGTCGACAAGTTCGTCGGCGACGAGGTGATCGGCATCTTCATCCCGGCCTACTCGGGCCATGAGCACGCTCGCCACGCGGTGGACGCGGCGCGCCGGTTACTCGAGGTGACCGGGCACGACCGCCCGGGCGGGCCGTGGATCCCCATCGGCATCGGCGTCCACAGCGGTGTCGCGTTCGTCGGTTCCGTGGGCCAGGGGCTCGACACGGAGCTGACGGCGATGGGTGACGCCGTCAACGTCACGGCACGCCTCGCGGCCGCGGCCGGCCCGGCGAGATCCTGGTGACGGCCAGCGCGGCGTCGACCGCAGGTGGCGTCGCCGGCCGCGAGCATCGTTCGTTGCAGCTGAAGGGGAAGTCCGGCTCACCGACGTGGTCGTCGTGACGATCGGCGAACCCGAGGGCACGCGCGCCTAGCGGCTCGAACAGCAGGTCCGCTTGGTCCGCGACCGGACGCGCCGAGTCGGCGTCAGCGCCCGAGCCGCTCGGTCTCGCCACATCGAGATCGCAGCAATCGAGTCGCCGGGGTACCGGAGCCATCGTCGAAACCCACGCGCGCCCGACGGGAA
>CAVSKY010000009.1:0-100849 GCA_963728745.1 uncultured Chloroflexia bacterium | reverse complement strand
TCAAGTCGGGCTCCTACGTCCTCAATACCACGAAGGGCAAGAAGGAGCGGATCGGCCGCATCCTCCAGATGCACGCGAACCACCGTGAAGAGATCGACGCCGTCTATGCCGGCGACATCGCCGCCGCGGTCGGCCTCAAGGACACGTTCACCGGCGACACGCTGACCGATGAGGGGCACCCCGTCATCCTCGAGTCGATCACCTTCCCTGAGCCCGTCATCGAGGTCAAGATCGAGCCCAAGACGAAGGCCGATCAGGACAAGCTGGCGATCGCGCTCCAGCGCCTGGCCGAGGAGGATCCGACCTTCCGCGTCCACACCGACCCAGAGTCGTCGGAGACGCTCATCGCCGGCATGGGCGAGCTGCACCTGGACGTGCTGGTCGACCGGATGATCCGCGAGTTCAAGGTCGCGGCGAACATCGGCAAGCCGCAGGTGTCCTACCGCGAGACCATCCGCCGCGAGGCGCAGGGCAACGGCCGCTTCGTCCGCCAGACCGGCGGCAAGGGCCAGTACGGCCACGCCGTCATCAAGCTCGAGCCGGCCGAGAAGGGCGCGGGCTACGAGTTCGTCGACAAGATCGTCGGCGGGACGATTCCCCGCGAGTTCATCAAGTCGGTCGACCAGGGCATCCGCGAGAAGCTCGAGACCGGCATCTACGCGGGCTATCCCGTGGTCGACGTGAAGGTGACCCTGTTCGATGGGTCATACCACGAGGTCGACTCGTCCGAGATGGCGTTCAAGATCGCGGGTTCGATGGCCGTCCAGGACGCCTTCGGCAAGGCCGATCCGGCCATCCTCGAGCCGATCATGCGGGTCGAGGTGACGATGCCGGAGGAGTTCATGGGCGATGTCATCGGCGATCTCAACAGCCGCCGAGGGCACATCGAGTCGATCGAGGATCGGGGCGGCACGGTCGGCCACAAGACCCAGGTCGTGCGGGCGTTCGTCCCGCTCGCCCAGATGTTCGGCTACGTGACGGACCTGCGGAGCATGTCGCAGGGCCGCGCCACGTCGTCGATGGAGTTCAGTCATTACGCCGAGGTGCCAGCCAGCCTGGCCTCGGAACTCGTCCAGAAGTCCAAGGTCTAGGGAGCAAGCACGATGGCAAAGAAGAAGTTCGAGCGCACCAAGCCGCACGTCAACGTCGGGACGATCGGCCACATCGACCATGGCAAGACGAGCCTCACAGCGGCGATCACCAAGTACCTCGCCCTCAAGGGCGAGGCCGAGTACCGCGCGTTCGAGTCGATCGACAACGCGCCCGAAGAGCGCGAGCGCGGCATCACGATCGCCATCGCCCACGTCGAGTACGAGACCGACGCGCGCCACTACGCGCACGTCGACTGTCCGGGCCACGCCGACTACATCAAGAACATGATCACCGGCGCAGCCCAGATGGACGGCGCCATCCTGGTGGTGGCCGCCACCGACGGGCCGATGCCCCAGACCCGCGAGCACATCCTCCTGGCGCGCCAGGTCGAGGTGCCGTACATCGTGGTCTTCCTCAACAAGGTCGACATGGTCGACGACGAGGAGCTGCTCGACCTGGTCGAGCTCGAGGTCCGCGAGCTGCTGAGCAAGTACGAGTTCCCGGGCGACGACATCCCGGTCATCCGCGGCTCGGCGCTCAAGGCGCTCGAGGCACCCGACGATCCCACGAACGACGCGTACAAGCCCATCCAGGAGCTGATGGACGCGGTCGACAGCTACATCCCGACGCCCGAGCGGGCGGTCGACAAGCCGTTCCTCATGCCGGTCGAGGACGTGTTCGGCATCAAGGGTCGCGGCACCGTCGCCACCGGCCGCATCGAGCGCGGCATCGTCAAGGTCGGCGACGAGGTCGAGCTCGTCGGTGTCAAGCCGACGCGCAAGATCGTGGTCACCGGCGTCGAGATGTTCAAGAAGCTGCTCGACGAGGGCCGGGCCGGCGACAACGTGGGCTGCCTCATCCGCGGCATCGAACGCGAGGAGATCGAGCGCGGCCAGGTCCTGGCCAAGTCGGGCTCGATCAAGCCGCACACCAAGTTCACGGCGCAGGTGTATGTGCTGACCAAGGAGGAGGGCGGCCGCCACACCCCCTTCTATAACGGCTATCGGCCGCAGTTCTACCTCCGCACGACGGACGTGACCGGCGCGATCGGGCTGCCCGAGGGAGCCGAGATGATCATGCCCGGCGACAACGTCGAGATGAGCGTCGAGCTGATCACCCCGATCGGTCTCGAGGTCAGCCAGCGCTTCGCCATCCGCGAGGGTGGCCGGACCGTCGGTGCCGGCGCCATCGTCAGCATCGTCGAGTAGGGACGCTATGGCGAAGCAGCGGATCCGGATCCGCCTCAAGGCCTACGATCACCGACTGCTCGATCAGTCGGCGGCACAGATCGTCGAGACCGCGCAGCGCACCGGCGCGGACGTGCTCGGCCCGGTCCCGCTGCCCACGCGCATCGAAAAGTTCACGGTGCTGCGCTCGCCGTTCATCGACAAGGACTCCCGGGAGCAGTTCGAGATCCGCACCCATAAGCGGCTCGTCGACATCCTGGACCCGAGCTCGAAGACCGTCGACGCATTGATGCGACTCAGCCTCGCTGCGGGCGTCGACATCGAAATCAAGATGTGACGGACGAGCGATGAGTATCGGATTGATCGGCCGGAAGGTCGGCATGACGCAGGTGTTCCAGGACGACGGGACGATGGTGGCCGTGAGCGTGCTCGCCATCGAGCCCAATACCGTCACGCGCCTGCGCACCAGCGAGCGCGACGGCTACACGGCCGTGCAGCTCGGCGCCGAGCCGTCCAAGAAGCTCAGCAAGCCCGAGGTGGGCCAGCTGAAGTCGCTGCCGAAAGCCGCCCAGAACCTGGCCACGGTGCGCGAGTTCCGGGTCGACAGCGTCGACGACTACGAGGTCGGCCAGCAGCTTTCGATCGCGGACCTGTTCGATGCCGGCGACGACGTCGACGTGTCGGGCGTGTCGAAGGGCAAGGGGTTCGCCGGTCACATCAAGCGCCACAACTTCCATCGCGGTCCCAAGACTCACGGATCGGACCACCATCGCGAGCCGGGCTCGATCGGCCCGGGCACGACGCCGGGTCGTGTGTATCGCGGCCTCAAGATGGCCGGCCACATGGGCGACGAGGGCGTGACCATCAAGAAGGTGCGGGTCGTGCGCACCGATCCCGAGCGCAACCTGCTGCTCGTCGCCGGGAGCCTCCCCGGTGCGCGTGGCTCGCTCATCCTCGTGAAGAAGGCCTGAGATGCCATCGACCCCCCTCTACGACCGGACCGGCAAGGCCGTCGGCAACGTCGAGCTCAGCGATGCGCTCTTCGCTGCGCCGGTCAACACAGCCGTCCTCCACCAGGTCGTGACCGCCCAGCTGGCTGCGCGCCGGACGGGCACGCATGACACGCAGACACGCGGCGAGGTCCGCGGTGGTGGCCGCAAGCCGTATCGCCAGAAGGGCACCGGTCGCGCTCGCCAGGGCAGCATCCGCGCTCCGCACTACCGCGGCGGCGGGGCGGTCTTCGGCCCGCATCCGCGCTCGTACGAGCAGCGCCTGCCGCGCAAGATGAAGCGCCTGGCGCTGCGTGGCGCGCTGACCGCCAAGCTCGGCGACGAGCAGCTCAAGGTCATCGACGGCTTCGGGCTCGACGCCATCAAGACCAAGGAGCTGGCCGGCGTCCTCCGCGCGCTCGAGGCGAGCGGCCGCGTCCTCGTCGTGGCGCCGGGTCGCGACCAGAACCTCGAGCTGTCGGCGCGCAACCTGCCGACCGTGAACGTGATCCTCGCCGATTCGCTGAACGTCGTCGACCTGATCGATGCCGACCTCGTGCTCATCGAGCAGCCCGCGCTCGCGCGCATGGAGACCGTCTACGGCGGTGGCAGCCAGGAGGTGGACGCGTGAGCACCCTGACCGCCCCCGAGATCATCCTGCGCCCGATCGTCAGCGAGAAGTCGATCGACGAATCCGGGCGCGGCAAGTACACGTTCGCCGTCCATGACGACGCCAACAAGATCCAGATCAAGGCCGCCGTCGAGGAGCTCTACAAGAAGGAGGGCGTGACCGTCACCGCGGTCAACGTCCTGACGACGAAGGCCAAGGAAAAGCGACGCGGGACGCGGCGCGGCCGGATCGTCGGTCACACGACCCCATGGCGCAAGGCCATCGTCACCCTGGCTCCCGGCCAGAAGATCGAATTCTTCGAGGGGGTCTGACGATGCCGCTTCGCAGTTACAAGCCGACCTCGCCGGGGCTCCGCCAGATGACTCGCTCGACCTTCGAGGAGGTCACGACCAAGGAGCCGCACAAGCCGCTGCTCGAGCCGCAGAAGCGCGGCTCCGGCCGGAACAACCAGGGCCGTCTGTCCGTCCGCCACCGTGGTGGCGGCGAGAAGCAGCACTACCGGCGCATCGATTTCAAGCGCGACAAGACCGGCGTGCCGGCCCGCCTCGCGACGATCGAGTACGACCCGAACCGCTCCGCGCGGATCGGCCTGCTCCACTACCGCGACGGCGACAAGCGCTACATGCTGCTGCCGCACGGCCTCAAGGTCGGTGACGTCGTGGTCGCCGGTTCGGACGCCGAGGCGCGCATCGGCAACGCGCTGCCGCTGGCGAACATCCCGCTCGGCACCACCATCCACAACATCGAGCTGACCCCCGGCAAGGGCGGCCAGATCGTGCGCTCCGCCGGGACGTCGGCCCAGCTCCTCGCCAAGGAGGGCGGCTACGCCACCGTGCGCATGCCGTCGGGCGAGATGCGCCGCATCCCGATGGCGTGCATGGCGACGGTCGGCCAGGTCAGCAACCTCGATCACGAGAACCAGAACCTCGGCAAGGCCGGCCGCGCCCGGCACATGGGCCAGCGCCCGGAGGTCCGCGGGGTCGTCATGAACCCGCGCGACCATCCGCACGGCGGTGGCGAGGGCAAGTCCCCGACCGGGATGCCGCCCAAGACCCCGTGGGGCAAGCCCGCCATGGGCTACCGCACCCGGCGGTCCAAGACGACCGGACGCCTGATCGTCCGCTCGCGGCATCGCAAGTAGGAGGTAGGGGTCGATGTCCCGTTCCATCAAGAAGGGCCCGTTCGTCGAGGAGCGCCTCAACGGCCGGATCGAAGAGATGAACAAACGCAACGAGAAGAAGGTCGTCAAGACCTGGTCGCGTGCGTCCGTGATCTTCCCGACGTTCATCGGCCATACGATCGCGGTCTACAACGGCAAGAAGCACATCCCGGTGTACGTCACCGAGAACATGGTCGGCCACCGGCTCGGTGAGTTCAGCCCGACCCGCAACTACCGCGGGCATGGCAAGCACACCGAGCGGTCGACGGCGTTGAAGTAGGCCGCCGATGCGAGTGTCCGCCACCGCCAAGTACCAGCGCGCTTCCACGCGCAAGACCCGCCTCGTGACTGCCGCCATCAAGGGCAAGCGGGTCGAGGAGGCGACGGCGTTGCTGCGCTTCATGCCGCAGAAGGCCGCGGCCGATGTGGCGCGCGTGCTCAAGAGCGCCACCGCCAACGCCGAGAACAACCACAACCTGTCGGCGGAGGACCTCGTGATCGTGGACGCGATCGCCGACGAGGGTCCGACCATCAAGCGGTTCCAACCGCGGGCACAGGGCCGGGCGTTCCCGATCCACAAGCCCATGACCCACATCACGATCGTCGTCGCGGACCAGGAGGCCTGACATGGGACACAAGGTCCATCCGTACGGCTTCCGCCTGGGTGTCTCGCGCACCTGGACCGCGAAGTGGTACGCGGACAAGGAATACACAGCCTCGCTCAAAGAGGACATCTCGATCCGCACGCTCATCGAGCGGCGGCTTTCGAATGCCAGCGTGAGCGGGGTCGAGATCGAGCGTGGCATCAACCACGTCACCGTCACCATCCATACTGCCAAGCCGGGCATCGTCATCGGCAAGGGCGGTGCCAACGTCGAGGTGCTGCGCCAGCAGATCGGCGGCCTCAGCAACCGCAAGGTCAAGCTGGAGATCAAGGAGATCCGCCAGCCCGAGCTCGACGCGCACCTGGTGGCGATGAACATCGCCGGCCAGCTGACCCGCCGGATCGCCTTCAAGAAGGCGATGAAGCAGGCCATCCAGCGCTCGATGAAGGCCGGTGCGAAGGGCGTCAAGATCGCCGTCGCAGGTCGGCTGGGCGGCTCCGAGATGGGTCGCCGCGAGTGGGATAAGGAAGGCCGCATCCCGCTCGGCACGCTGCGCGCGGACATCAGCTACGGCCAGATCCACGCCCACACCACCTACGGCCGCATCGGCGTCAAGGTCTGGATCTATCGGGGCGATTTCGCGCCCGAGCCGGTCCGCCGACCCGAGCTTGCCGGCGCCCAGACGCCGCCAGGCGCGGGAGCCTGAGATGTTGATGCCGCGACGCGTCAAGCATCGCAAGGTGATGCGCGGGCGCATGTCCGGGCTGGCCAAGGGTGGCCACACGGTGGCCTTCGGTGAGTACGGCCTGGCGACCCAGGAGCCGGCCTGGATCACGAGCCGCCAGATCGAAGCGGCCCGGCGCGCGATGACCCGCTCGGTCAAGCGCGGCGGCAAGATCTGGATCCGTATCTTCCCCGACAAGCCGGCGACCAAGAAGCCGGCCGAGACGCGGATGGGCTCCGGCAAGGGCGCCCCCGACCATTGGGTCGCGGTCGTCAAGCCCGGCCGGATCCTGTTCGAGATGGCCGGCGTCGCCCATGCCGAAGCGGTCGAGGCCATGCGCCTGGCCGGTCACAAGTTGCCCGTCGCGACCCGGATGGTCGTCCGTGAAGGCGCGAAGGAGGCGTGACGATGGACCTCAAGAAGATCCGCTCGCTCTCCGACGCCGAGCTCGACGACGCCCTGAAGGAAGCGAAGCAGGACCTGTGGGGAGCGCGCTTCGCGCTCTCGACCCGACAGCTCAAGGATTACAGCAGCATCCCGCTGACGCGGCGGACGATCGCGCGGATCCTGACCGTCCAGCGCGAGCGCAAGCTCGAGAAGACGGCGTAGGACATCACGCGATGACAGGAGCGACACCCAAGGTGCGAGGAAAGCGGAAGACGAAGGTCGGCCGCGTCGTCAGCGACCGGATGGACAAGACGATCGTCGTGTCCGTCGAGCGACTGGCACGCCACCGGCTGTACAAGCGGGTCATCCGCCTGACGACCCGGTTCAAGGCCCACGATGAGGAGAACGAGGCGCGCATCGGCGACACCGTCCTCATCGAGGAGGCGCGCCCGATGTCGGCGACGAAGCGCTGGCGGCTGGTCAGCGTGGTCCAGCGCGCCGGCGAGCACGGCTTGCCCGGTGAGGTCGTGGTCGCCGAGGAGGCGGCCGTGACCGAGGCCATCCACGCGGCGGCCCATCCTGGCCGGACCCGCGCGGCCGAGGCAGCCGAGGACGAGGGCGGCGAGGACGCGGCCGCGGCGACCGCGGACGGTGATGACGTGGCTACTGACGACCGCTCCGAGGACCGAGGCGACAGTGCTGCCAACAACCGCTCCGAGGACCGAGGCGACGCTCCTGCGAGCCATCGGTCCGAGGAGGAGGCGGTCTCGTGATCCAACCCCAGACGCGACTCAAGGTGGCCGATAACACCGGCGCCCGGAGCATCCAGTGCATCCGGGTGATGGGTCGTTCCCTCAAGACCACGGCCGGCGTCGGTGACGTGATCGTCGCGAGCGTCAAGCAGGCGATCCCCAACGCCGCCGTCAAGAAGGGCGACGTGGTCCGCGCGGTCATCGTCCGCACGAACAAGGAATACGGCCGCGCCGACGGGAGCTACATCCGTTTCGATGAGAACGCCGCCGTGCTCATCAACAACCAGGGCAATCCCCGTGGCACGCGCATCTTCGGCCCGGTGGCCCGTGAGCTGCGCGATCGCAACTACATGAAGATCGTGTCGCTCGCCCCGGAGGTGCTGTGATGGCCGTCCGAACTGCCGTCGCGAGGGCGCCCAAGGTTCCCGAGATCCGCAAGGGCGACACGGTCGTCGTGCTGTCCGGCAAGGACGCCGGCAAGCGCGGCACCGTCGAGCGCGTGATCCGGCGCGCCCCAGCGCCGCGTGGCGGCCGAAGCGTGTTCCGTCGCGGCTCGTCCACCGGTGGCGTGAGCGTGGTCGTCGAGGGCATCAACATCGCCAAGCGCCACACGAAGCCGCGCCAGACGACCAGCTCGACCGACCGCATGCCCAAGATCCAGCAGGGCGGCATCCTCGAGATCGCCCAGCCCGTGCCGATCGGCAAGGTCATGGTCGTCTGTGGGAGCTGCGGCAAGCCGACCCGCATCAGCCACAAGACGCTCGACAACGGACGCCGCGTGCGTGTCTGCCGCCACTGCGGGGAGCAGCTGGAGGTGAAGTCGTGACCAGCCGCCTGCACGAGCGCTATGCGGCCGAGGTCGTCCCGGCGCTCCAGAAACAGTTCGACTACCGCAACCCCAACCAGGTGCCGCGCCTGTCCAAGATCGTCGTGAACATCGGTCTGGGCGAGGCCCTGACCAACGCCAAGGCGCTCGACGCCGCGATGGGCGATCTGAGCACGATCACCGGCCAGCGGCCGATCGTGACCAAGGCCAAGCGGTCGATCGCCCAGTTCCGCCTGCGAACGGGCAACTCGATCGGGGCCAAGGTGACCCTCCGCGGTGAGCGGATGTGGGACTTCCTGGACCGCCTGACGACGCTCGCTCTGCCGCGCATCCGCGACTTCCGGGGCGTGCCCGGGAAGTCGTTCGATGGCCGCGGCAACTACTCGCTCGGGATGCGTGAGCAGCTCGCGTTCCCCGAGATCGACTACGACAAGGTGGACCGTCTCCGCGGGCTGGAGATCAGCATCGTGACGACGGCGAAGACCGACGAGGAATTGAAGAAGCTCCTCGAGCTCCTCGGCATGCCCTTCGCCTCGTAGGCGCGGGGAGGGAGAACCATGGCCAAGAAATCGATGATCGCAAAGACCAAGCGAACGCCCAAGCACCCGGTGCAGGCGTACCACCGCTGCTTCGTGTGCGGGCGACCGCGCGCCTTCATGCGACGGTTCGCGCTGTGCCGCATCTGCTTCCGGGAGCGAGCGCTCCTCGGCGAGCTGCCCGGCGTCACGAAGTCGAGCTGGTAGGAAGACCGAATGAACATCTCCGACCCGATCGCGGACATGCTCACGCGCGTTCGGAACGCATCGCGGGCACGCCACACCGAGGTGGTCGTGCCGGCATCGCGGACGAAGCGCGAGATCGCCCGCATCCTCAAGGACGAGGGCTTCATCGCCGACGTCGCCGAGGACCAGGACGGACCCACGGCGGTCCTGCGCCTGACCCTCAAGTACGTCGATGGGAAGGTCCCGGTCGTCTCCGGCCTCAAGCGCATCAGCAAGCCCGGCCTTCGCGTCTACGCGCGCAAGACGGACATCCCGCGGGTGCTCGGTGGCCTCGGCATCGTCATCGTCAGTACGAGCCAGGGCATCATGACCGGCCAGCAGGCACGGCAGGCCCAGCTCGGCGGCGAAGTGCTCGCGTACGTCTGGTAGGCCGAACGATGTCGCGTATCGGACGTTTGCCCATCACCGTCCCGTCGGGTGTCGATGTGACGATCCAGGGCCGTGAGCTGACCGTGAAGGGGCCCAAGGGCACCCTCAGCCGGTCGCTCCATCCGGACATGTCGGTCACCCAGGAGGACGGCTCGATCGTCGTCAGCCGGCCCACCGAGCAGAAGATGCACAAGCAGCTCCATGGCCTCACCCGGACGCTCGTGAACAACATGGTCATCGGCGTCACCGATGGCTATCGCAAGGGCCTCGAGATCACCGGCGTCGGCTACCGCGCCGCGCTAAGCGGCAGCAAGCTGACGCTCAACCTGGGCTACAGCCACCCGATCGAGATCGACCCGCCCGATGGCATCAGCTTCGAGCTCGAGAATCCGACCCGCCTGGCGGTCGTCGGCATCGACAAGGAGCTGGTGGGCCAGGTCGCCGCGCAGGTGCGGGCGACCCGCAAGCCCGAGCCGTACAAGGGCAAAGGCGTGCGCTACGCCGGTGAGCAGGTCCGCCGCAAGGCGGGCAAGGCCGGCAAGATCGGCGCCAAGAAATAGCCACCACGAGAACGAAGGACTGACCCGATGACGCAGCTCGCCAGCCGAGGTGCTGCCCGACGCAAGCGCCACGACCGGATCCGCCTCAACATGGCGGGCTCGGCCGGGCGGCCGCGTCTGGCTGTCTTCCGCAGCCTCAACCACATCTACGCGCAGGTCATCGACGACGCGTCCGGCCGGACGCTCGTCGCCGCCTCCACGCTGGAGAAGGACCTCCGCGCGTCCAAGTCCACGAAGGCCGAGGAGGCAGCCGTCGTCGGCCGTCTCGTGGCCGAGCGGGCCAAGGCCGCCGGGATCGAGCGCGTGGTCTTCGATCGAGCCGGGTTCCGGTACCACGGGCGGATCAAGTCGCTCGCCGATGCCGCTCGTGGCGCCGGTCTCGAGTTCTGAGAGGAGCACCGTGGCAAGGATCGATCCGAACAAGCTCGCGCTCGAGGAGCGCGTCGTCCAGATCAACCGGGTGGCGAAGGTCGTCAAGGGCGGCCGCCGCTTCAGCTTCAGCGCGGTCGTCGTCGTCGGTGATGGCGCCGGTCACGTCGGGGCGGGCCTGGGCAAGGCCGGCGAGGTGCCCGAGGCGATCCGCAAGGGCGTCGAGGACGCGAAGAAGAACATCATCAAGATCCCGATGGTCGGGACGACGATCCCCCACGAGGTCAACGTCGAGTTCGCCGCCAGCAAGGTCATGCTCAAGCCGGCATCGCAGGGCACCGGCGTCATCGCCGGAGGCTCGGTGCGCGCCGTGCTCGAGGCGGCCGGCGTGCGTGACATCCTCTCGAAGATCTACGGCTCGACCAACCCGGTCAACGTGACGCGGGCGACCATCGAGGCGCTGCGCGGCCTGCACTCGGCCGAGGAGCTGTCGGCGCGACGAGGCGTGAAGCTCGTGAGCCACATCTCCGGCCAGCCAGCCCCGACGGCGGAGGCCTCGAATGGCCGGTAAGCTGCGGGTCACCCAGACCAAGTCGACGATCAGCCATATCGCGCGGAACCGGGCCACGATCAAGGCCCTCGGCCTGCACGGCATCGGCAGCACGTCGGTCGTGCCCGACAACGACGCTACGCGCGGCATGGTCCGCCAGGTCCGGTTCCTGGTCGCCGTCGAGGAGATCGACGACAAGGCCGGCGAGCGGGCGAAGCGTGCCTCCGGAAGCCGCTCCGAGGACCGAGGCGACGCCACTGCGAGCCATCGGTCCGAGGAGGATCAGCATGAAACTGCACGACCTGCGACCCGCCGAGGGATCGCGCAAGGAGCGCACCCGCGTCGGTCGTGGCATCGCCGCCGGCAAGGGCAAGACCGCCGGCCGCGGCACCAAGGGCCAGAAGGCACGCGCCGGTGGCTCGATCCCGCCGTGGTTCGAGGGCGGCCAGACGCCGCTCCACGTGCGCATCCCCAAGCTGCGCGGCTTCAAGAACCGCTTCAAGCTCCAATACGAGGTCGTGAACGTCGGCGCCATCGCAGCCGCGGTGGAGCGTGGCGCCTTCGAGACCGAGGCGCCGACAAGTGCCAAGGGCAAGTCGAAGGCGCAGATCACCGTCAACCAGGACATCCTCCGGGCGGTCGGGCTGGTACGCAGCCTGGACAAGCCGCTCAAGATCCTGGGCGCCGGTGAGCTGGGCGCGCCGCTGTTCGTGGTCGCCGATGCGTTCACCGGTTCGGCACGGTCGAAGATCGAGGCGGCCGGCGGCACGGTCCAGGTCCTCGAGGTCCCGACCAAGCCGCTCAAGGCGATCGGGCTGGACTCGGCCGCGGCGGAGGAGGCCCCGGCCAAGCCGCCGAAGGCGCCGAAGTCCACGAAGCGAGCAGAAGCCGCCGACGAGATCGCCGCGGACGAGGTCACCGCGGACGAAGACAGCGCGGACGACGTCACCGCCGACGACGTCATCGCCGACGAGCCGGCCCCCGACGAGGCGGCCCCCGACGAAGCGGTCGCTAGCGCGGAAGAGGCCGTCACCGCGGACGAGCCGACCGAGGCGAGCGACGCACCCGAAGAGACTGCAGAACCAACGGACTCCGACGCCGCAACCGATACGAACTCGTCCGACGACGACGCTCGATAACCCGTGTTCGAATCGCTGCTGAACGCCTTCCGCGCGCCGGACATCCGGCGCCGGATCCTGGTCGTCCTGGGCCTGCTGATCGTCTTCCGGTTCCTGGCCGCCGTGCCGGTACCGGGCATCGACCGTCAACAGCTCGCCGCCTTCCTCGAGGGCAACCCGATCTTCGGGTTGCTCAACCTGTTCTCGGGTGGCGGGCTGTCGAACTTCTCGGTCGTGGCGCTGGGGATGAACCCCTACATCAACGCGTCGATCATCATGCAGTTGATGCAGGGCGTGGTGCCCTCGCTCCAGGCGCTCAGCCGCGAGGGTGAGTACGGCCGCAACCGGATCACCCAGTACACGCGCTACCTGTCGGTGCCGATGGCGCTGCTGCAGGCCTACGGTTTCCTGGCGCTCCTCAACAACAGCCAGGTCCTGACCGGCGCGTTCGATCTCGGCAGCTTCGACACCTTGACCCAGATCGCGACGCTGACCGCCGGTTCCATCGCCCTGATGTGGATCGGCGAGCTCATCACCGAGCGCGGCATCGGCAACGGCATCAGCTTCATCATCTTTGCCGGCATCGTGAGCCAGGCGCCCGGCGCGATCGGCGCGTTCACGGTGAACCCGAACATCGCCGCCCTGATCGCCTTCGGGATCGTGGCGATCGCGGCGGTCGCCGTGATCATCTACATCCAAGAAGGGCAGCGCCGCATCCCGGTCCAGTACGCCAGCCGCGTCCGTGGCCGGCGCATGTACCAGGGCGGCCAGACGTTCCTGCCGCTGCGCGTCAACCAGGCCGGTGTCATCCCGATCATCTTCGCGGTCAGCATCCTGCTGTTCCCGGTGCAACTGGCGTCGTACTTCACGGCGTCGGAGATCGGGGCCGTCAAGAGCGTGGCGGACGGCATCGTGTTCCTGCTGAACCCGAACTCCGTCCTGTACATCGTCCTGTACTTCCTGCTGACGGTCGGCTTCACGTACTTCTATACGGCGTTCACATTCAAGCCCGACGAGACCGCCGAGCAGCTCCGCAAGAACGGTGGCTTCATCCCGGGCATCCGCCCGGGCCGGCCGACCCAGGACTACCTCGCGCGCGTCGTGTCGCGGATCACCTTCGCGGGCGCGATGTTCCTCGCCATCGTGGCGGTGTCGCCGACCATCGTCGGGGCCATCTTCCCGGACCTCGGTGCGATCGGGCTGGGCGGCACGAGCCTCCTGATCGTGGTGTCCGTGGTCGTCGAGACCATGAAGCAGATCGAAGCCCAGCTCATGATGCGAAATTACGAGGGTTTCATTCGGTGACAGCGGCGGTTCGCCCGGCGGGTCGATGACCGTTTTGGTCCTGCTCGGAGCCCCAGGGGCGGGGAAGGGCACACAGGCTGCCCTCCTCGCCGAGAAGCTCGGTATCCCGCACGTGGCGACCGGCGACCTCTTCCGCGCCGCGGTCCGCGACGGTTCGCCGATCGGGCTCGAGGCGCGGCGGTTCATGGAGCGCGGCCAGCTGGTCCCCGATGACATCACGATCCGGATGCTGCAGGACCGGCTCGCCAAGCCGGATGCTGCCGAGGGCGCGGTCCTCGATGGCTTTCCGCGCACCAGCGCCCAGGCGGCAGCCCTCGACGGCGCCCTCGCCGAGCGCGGCGACCGGGTCGATCAGGCCGTCCACATCGAGGTCCCCGACGACGAGCTGATCCGGCGCATGTCGGGTCGATGGGTCTGCCAGGCGGCCGGCCATGTCTACAACGAGTGGACCAACCCGCCGCGGGTGCCGGGCCGCTGCGACATCGATCGATCCGAGTTGATCCAGCGCGAGGACGACCAGCCCGACACGATCCGCGCCCGGCTCGATCTGCAGCTCGCCAGCCTTCGCGAGGTCATCGACCACTACGCACAGACCGGCATCCTCCGCTCGGTCGATGGGCTGCAGTCGATCGACGACGTCGCGCGCGATCTCCATGCCGCCGTGACCGGCGAGCGACGGGCGACGGACGCCTGACGTGGTCACCCGAAAATCACGCGCCGAGATCGCCCGCATGCGCCGTGCCGGGCAGGTCGTCGCCGAGGTGTTGGCCATCGTGGAGCGCGAGCTCAAGCCCGGGGTCTCCACCGCGCAACTCGACCGGCTCGCCGAGGCGCACATCCGGGCGGCCGGCGCCATCCCGTCGTTCAAGGGCTACCCGGGCATCAACCCGCGCCGGCCGTTCCCGGCCAGTCTGTGCATCTCACTGGACGATGAGATCGTCCATGGGATCCCAGGCGAGCGGACGATCCGCGAGGGGCAGATCGTGTCGGTCGATGCCGGTGCGATCGTCGAGGGCTGGCATGGCGATGCTGCCCGCACCTTCTTCGTCGGCGTGCCACCCGAGCCCGTGCAGCGGCTGATCGATGCGACCCGGCAGGCGATGCTGGCCGGCATCGCGGCGGCCGTACCCGGCAATCACATCGAGGACATCTCGGCTGCCGTCGAGGACGTCGCGAAGCCGCACGGCTTCGGCATCGTGCGCCAGTTCGTCGGTCACGGGATCGGGACCGAGATGCACGAGGAGCCGCAGGTCCCCAACTACCGGACCGGTCGACGCGGCCGCAAGCTCGAGCCCGGCCTGTGTCTGGCGATCGAGCCGATGTTCACGCTCGGCGACTACCGGGCGCACGTGCTCGACGACGACTGGACGGTCTCGACGATCGATGGCTCGCTGGCCGCCCATTTCGAGGATTCGATCGCCATCACCGACAACGGCCCGGAGGTCCTGACCAGTGTCTGAGGTCGACGCCCCATTTGCTCCGATCGGCGTCTTTTGATACGCTACGCGTTCGTGTGTCGGCCCGTCCGGGCCGGCACTCCGCGTGAGAAAGGGAAGCACACCAGCCTGTGGCCAAGAAGGATGCGATCGAAGTTGAAGGAACGGTGATCGAGCCGCTCCCCAACACGATGTTCGCAGTGGAGCTCGAGAATGGCCACCGGGTGCTCGCCCACATCAGCGGCAAGCTACGGATGAATTTCATCCGCATCCTGCCGGGTGACCGGGTCCGCGTCGAACTTTCGCCGTACGACCTCACCCGCGGCCGCATCACCTACCGACTCAAATGATCACGCCCGCACGAACACGATCGAGGATCCGTTGAAGGTCAGAGCTTCCGTCAAGGCGCGCTGCGATAACTGCAAGGTCATCCGGCGCCACGGCACCGTGATGGTCATCTGCACCAACCCCAAGCACAAGCAGCGGCAGGGCTGAGCAGATGGCACGTATCGCCGGCGTCGACATCCCGCGTGAGAAGCGCGTCGAGATCGCGCTCACGTACGTCTATGGGATCGGCCTGCCCACCAGCCAGAAGATCCTCACCCAAACGAACATCAATCCCGATACGCGCGTTCGCGACCTCACCGAGGAGCAGGTCAACCGCCTGCGCGAGCTGATCGACCGTCGCTACAAGGTGGAGGGCGACCTTCGGCGGGAGACGGCGCTCAACATCAAGCGGCTGATCGAGATCGGCTCGTACCGCGGCCTCCGCCACCGGCGCAACCTGCCGGTCCGCGGCCAGCGCACCAAGACCAACGCTCGCCAGCGACGCGGACCGAAGAAGACGGTCGGCATCCGGCGCAAGAAGTGACGAGGGACTGACCAGGCATGGCGGAACGCAAGAAGGCGGTCAAGCAGCGTCGGCGCGAGCGGAAGAACGTCCCCCAGGGGCACGTCCACATCCAGGCCACGTTCAACAACACCATCATCACCATCACCGACCTCAACGGCGCGGTCATCAGCTGGGGCTCGGCCGGCACGGCCGGCTTCAAGGGCTCCCGCAAGAGCACCCCGTACGCGGCGGCGCTCTCCGCTGACGGCGCCGCGAAGCGCGCCATGGAGCACGGCATGCGCCAGGTCGAGGTCTACGTGAAGGGACCGGGTGCCGGCCGCGAGCAGGCCATCCGGTCACTGCAGGCCGCCGGCCTCGAGGTCAGCGCCATCACCGACGTCACACCGATCCCACATAACGGCTGCCGCCCGCCCAAGCGGCGCCGCGTCTAGCCCGGAGTCCCATGGCCCGTTACACCGAAGCCGTTTGCCGGATCTGCCGGCGCGAAGGCGCGAAGCTCTTCCTGAAGGGCTCGCGCTGCTATACCAAGAAATGCGCGTTCGAGCGGCGTCCGACGCCGCCCGGTCAGCACGGCGTGCGCCGCCGCAAGGTCGGCGAGTACGGCCTGCAGCTGCGCGAGAAGCAGAAGGTCCGCAAGACCTACGGCGTCCTCGAGCGGCAGTTCCGCAACTACTTCATCGCCGCCGAGAACCGCCCCGGCGTCACCGGCGAGAACCTCCTCCGATCGCTCGAGACGCGGATGGACAACGTCGTGTATCGGGCCGGGATGGCACCGTCGCGTGCGGCCGCCCGCCAGCTCGTCACGCACGGTCATTTCGCCGTGAACGGCGTCCCGACCAATATCCCGTCGTACCAGCTCAAGGCGGGCGACAAGGTCGAGGTCCGCGAGTCGCGACGCGCTCGCGAGCCGTTCAAAGTCGTCAAGGAGACGCTCCGCAACCACCAGGCGCCGGAGTGGTTGAGCGTCGATGCCGGGTCGCTGTCCGGCACCGTCGTAACGCCGCCCAGCCGCGACCAGATGCCGCTCGACCTCAACGAGCAGCTCGTGGTCGAGTACTACTCGAGGTGACAGGCCCCACATGATCGAACAACTCGAGAATCCGCAGATCGAGTCCGTCGAGGAAGTCGGCACGTACGCGAAGTACGAGGCCGGCCCCCTGCAGGCTGGCTATGGCGTCACCCTCGGCAATGCGCTCCGACGGGTCCTGCTCTCCTCGCTCGAGGGCGCGGCGGTCACCAGCATCCAGATCCGCGACGTCTACCAGGAGTTCTCGACGATCCCGGGCGTCAAGGAAGACGTCACGCAGATCGTCCTGAACGTCAAGAAGCTCCGGCTCAAGAGCTTCGCGGCCCATCCGGTCCAGCTCCGGCTCATCAAGAGCGGCGCCGGTGCCGTCACGGCTGCCGATATCGCCGAGTCGGCCGACGTCGAGATCATCAACCAGGAACTCGTCCTGATGACGATCGACACGGACGACGTGACGATCGAGATGGACCTGACGGTCGAGCGTGGCGTCGGCTATCTGGGCGCCGAGCGTGCCGAGGCGCTGCCGATCGGCGTGATCGCGGTCGATGCGATCTTCACCCCGGTCCGCAAGGTCAACTACTGGGTCGAGAGCATGCGCGTCGGTCAGATGACCAACTTCGACAAGCTCACGATCGAGATCGAGACCGATGGCACGATCAGCCCCGAGGAGGCGCTCAGCCGCTCGGCCGAGGTGCTGGTCAACCAGTTCCGGCCGTTCGTCACGGTCGGCATGGCGGCCGTCCCCGCCGTTGCCGTGACCGGCGTCGCGGCACTGCCCCCGAACATGCTCGATATGCCCATCGAAGAGCTCGATCTCCCGATGCGCGCTTACAACTCGCTCAAGCGCAACAACATCGTCAAGGTCGGCCAGCTGCTGCAGCTGAAGGACGACGACCTGCTGCGGATGCGCAACTTCGGCAAGAAGTCGCTCGACGAGATGAAGGAGCGCCTGCGCATGCGGGGCTTCATCGTCCCGGACGCGGAGGGCGACGTGCTCGACGATCTCGACGGTGAGGAGCCGTTCGAGGACGAGCCCGAGGCCTGACCAAATGGCGCATCGGATCAGTGGTCGGAAGCTCAGTCGCAAGACGGGACCGCGCATGAGCCTGTTCAAGAACCTGACCGTATCGGTCCTGCGCTACGAGCGGGTCAAGACCACCGAGGCGAAGGCCAAGGAGATCTCTGGCCGGGTCGAGAAGGTGATCACGCTGGCGAAGCGCGGTGACCTCGCGGCTCGTCGCGCGGTCGTCGCCCAATTTCCGAACGAGCCGCTTGTCGTGAACAAGCTCTTCGACGAGATCGCGCCCAAGTACGCCGATCGCACATCCGGGTTCACCCGGATCGTCAAGATCGGCCAGCGCCGCGGTGACGCGGCCGAGATCGTCCAGATCGAACTGGTCTGATCCAGCAGATGCCCGAGAGGGTGTCGCCGACGCGTCTTCGCGCGACGGTCGAATACGACGGGACGGAGTTCGCAGGGTTCCAGGTGAACCCGCGCAAACGCACCGTCCAAGGGGTCCTGGAAGACGCGCTGGCCCGCCTCGGTGACGGGGTGGTCAGGCGGGTCGACGGGGCCGGACGAACGGATGCCGGCGTCCACGCAACGGGACAGGTCATCGCCTTCTCGTACGCGGGCCGGTTGACGATCGCGGAGCTCGGCGCAGCACTCGAGGCCACCCTGCCTCGGGACGTTGCGATCCGGGACCTGCGTCCGGTGCCGGACGGGTTCAACCCCCGCTACGCGGCGCGGTACCGGGAATACCGCTACACCGTCTGGAACGGGCCGCCCAGCCCGCTTCGCGAGCGTACTGCGCTCGGGGTGCGGGACCCGCTCGACACCGCCGCGATGGCGCGAGCCGCGTCGGCCTTCATCGGCCGGCACGACTTCCGGGCCTTCGGGGCGGCGGACCGATCAACGGTCCGGACCGTGACCGCGGTCCGAGTCCGGCGATCGGGTCGGCATGTGACGATCGACGTCCGGGCCGACTCGTTCCTTCGGGGACAGGTCCGACGGATGGTCGGTCTCCTGCTGGAGATCGGCCTCGGCAAGAAGGACATCGACGCGGTCCCGGCGGCACTCGCCGACCCGCGATCGGCAATGAAGGGGCCGGCGGCCCCGGCAAAGGGACTGTGCCTGCGGCACGTCGCCATCGGGCGCGGTGCCACGGCCAGGATGAATGGAGAACACGAGGAACGATGAACGCGAAGACCATCTCGGTCCGTGAGAGCGAGATCGAGCGACGCTGGTACGTCGTTGACGCGACGGACGAGACGCTCGGCCGTCTTGCGTCGCGCATCGCGCGCGTCCTCGAAGGCAAGCACAAGCCGACCTACCAGCCCAACCTCGACTCGGGCGACCACGTGATCGTGCTCAATGCCAAGCGCATCACGGTCACCAGCGACAAGCTCGAGAGCAAGCTCTACATCCGCCACAGCGGCTACCCGCAGGGGTACAAGGAGGAGACGCTCGGTCACCTCCTGGAGCGCCGGCCGGAGGAGGTCATCCGCCGTGCCGTCAAGGGCATGCTGCCGCGCAATCGACTCGGCACCCAGCAGCTGCGCAAGCTGAAGGTCTACGCCGGATCCGACCACCCCCATCAGGCTCAGCAGCCTGAGCCGCTCGCCTGACGAGGAGCCTTTTCGATCATGTCTATCCCCGCCTTCTACTCCGGGACCGGCCGCCGCAAGACGGCCATCGCGCGCGTCCGGCTGCTGCCGGGCGAGGGCGAGATCGTCGTGAACGGTCGATCGCTCGATGAACACTTCGGCAACGCCGTCAACGAGGCCGAGGTGCGGCTCCCGTTCCGGGTCACCGGCACCGAGGGTCGCTTCAACGCGATGATCAAGGTCGAGGGTGGCGGCGTGCACGGCCAGGCCGGGGCGATCCGCCATGGCATCGCGCGCGCACTGCTCGAGGTCGACGCCGAAGCAAACCGCCTGCCGCTGCGCCAGGCCGGGCTGCTGACCCGCGACCCGCGCATGAAGGAGCGCAAGAAGTACGGGCTCAAGCGCGCCCGCAAGGCTCCCCAGTACACCAAGCGCTAGCGCGGCGCCTGAGCGCCGATCGCTAGCGCGGCGCCTGAGCGCCGATCGCGGCGTTGCCGTCTGCGGGCGCGCGCTCACGGACATCTGAGTCCGCTCGCTCGCGTCCTCGCCCGCGCCTTGCGCTCGACGCTCATCCGCCGCGCTACGTAGGCGGGCCAGCTCAGCGTCTGAGCGCCGATCGCTGCCGGCGTCCGGCATTCGGGCCATTCCGCTGCCGAACCAACGGGCCTCCGGTGCACGTGATAGGACCCGTTAGAGTGGCGGGATGACGGCCTCGACCGACACGCCCACCCTGCGCGGCCGCGACCTCCTGAGCGCGGCCGATCTGTCGGTCGACGAGGTCACCCGCGTCTTCGACACGGCCGCCGCGCTGAAGGCGGAATTCCGCGCAACGCGACGCCACCAGGACAAGCTGCTCGCCGGCCGGACCCTGGCGATGCTGTTCCAGAAGCCGAGCCTTCGGACACGCGTCACGTTCGAGGCCGGCATGACGCAACTTGGCGGCGCTGCGATCTACCTTCCGGAGGACGCGGTCATGGGCGCGCGCGAGGCGGTCCGCGACGTTGCTCGCAACCTCGAGCGATTCGTCGATGCCATCGTCGCCCGCACCGGCCCGCACGAGGTCGTGCTCGAGCTCGCTGCCCAGGCCTCGGTGCCGGTCATCAACGGGCTGACCCTGCGCGAACATCCCTGCCAGGCCCTCGCCGATGTCTACACGATCCGCGAGCACCTCGGCCGACTCGATGGCGCGGTCATCACGTTCGTCGGCGATGGCAACAACGTGTATCACTCGCTCGCGCTGGTCGCCGCGGCGTTCGGGGCCGAGGTCCGGCTCGCGCATCCGGCCGCGTACGCGCCGGATCCCCGGATCGTTGCGACGGCCCAGGCCCGAGCGGCACAGAACGGTGGACGCCTGGTCTTCGGACACGACCCCCAGGAACTCGTCGCCGGCGCCGATATCGTCTACACGGACGCCTGGACGTCGATGGGCCAGGAGGTCGAGACCGAGGCTCGCCGTGACGCGTTCGCGCTGTACCGCGTGGACGACGCCCTCATGGATGCCGCGGGACCCGCCGCGATGGCCATGCACTGCCTGCCGGCGCACCGCGGGGAGGAGATCACCTCGTCGGTGATGGACGGTCCACGCAGCCTGATCTTCGAGCAGTCCGAGAACCGGCTCCACGTCCAGAAGGCGCTGCTCGTGGAGCTGATCGGCACGGCCGCATGAGCGAGGCCCTGTTCGAGCGCTACAAGGACGCGCTTCGGCGCGGTCACGTCGCGAGCCAGCGCGGGCGGTTCGACGAGGCGCTCGACGCGTACAGCGACGCGGCCAGGGTGGCGCCGGATCGCGCGCTGCCGCTCGTCGGCATCGGGCTCGTGCTCACGCGCCTCGGAAAACCCACCGAGGCACTGTCGGCCTACGACCTCGCGCTCGACCGCTCACCCAGCGACGAGACGGCGCTCCGCGGCCGGGTCGACATGCTGCTCGCACTCGGCGACCGCGTCCACGCCGCCGAGACCCTGGATCGGCTCGTTCCTGTCCTGGAATTGGCCGACCGCCACGCGGAGGCCATCGATTCGGCCGGTCGGGCGCTCGATCTGGCCGAGGCGCGGGGGCGCCGCGAAGCGTTGCAGGCGATGGTCGATCGCCTCGCCGCGGATCCGACCGCCGCAGCAGCCGCGGGGGAGGCGCTCGGCCGCGCACGGACGCTGCTCGATGGGCCGATCGGGCCCGAACCCGAGCAACCGCCAGCGCCCTTCGATCCCGCGGCGGCGATGGCCGCCGTCGAGAACGCCGCCGCCGCTGGTGAGGCGGAGGCCACGAGGTCTGCGGCACTGGCTGCCGCGCGCGGCCATCGCGCCGCTGGTCAGGTCTATGCCGCCATCGACGCGTGCTACCAGGCGCTTGCCACCAACCCAGCCGACCCGATGCTGCACCTGGCGCTCGCCGAGCTCTACGTCGACCGCGGCTGGCGCGCGGCCGCATCGGACAAGTTGGTGCTGCTTTCGCGCCTCGTCGAGCTCGGCGGCGATCCATCGACCCGCCAGCGGTTGTGCGGTCTGGCCACGCGCCTGCCGGACGACCCGCGCCTCGAGGCCATCTGCGCCTGACCTCGGGACCCGCTGAGCGGGTCATGAGGGGGCGCGATGCTACACTCCACAAACGATGCCGGAGCTGATCGGTTCGATCTTCGAACAGGTCCGACTGACGACCCTTCTCGACATCGCGATCACGTCGCTGCTGATCTACTGGCTCTTCAGCCTGATCCGGGGAACGCGGGCGGTCCGACTGGTCATCGGCGTGAGCGTCCTGATCGTGGTGTACGTGCTTGCCGTCGCCCTCGGACTCGAGTTGCTGACTCGCATCCTGCAGGGTGGTGCGGTCGTCGGCCTGTTCGCGCTCGTCGTGATCTTCCAGCCGGAGATCCGCCGCGCCCTGGAGCGCATCGGCCGCGTCGGCTCGTTCGGGTGGATGCTGACCGGTGCCGATTTGCGCGCCGTCGAGCACGTGGCCAGGGAAGTCGCGCGCGCCGCCGCGGAGCTGTCCGCCGAGGGGCACGGCGCCTTGATGGTGCTCGAGCGCGAGACCGGCCTCGAGGACACCGCCGAGACCGGCGTGATGATCCACGGCGATGTGTCGGCCGACCTCATCCGAACGATCTTCGCGCCGCGGACCGCCCTCCATGACGGCGCGGTCATCATCCGCGGCGAGACGATCCTGGCCGCGGGTGTCCTGCTGCCACTGGCTGAGACGACCGTGCAAGTCGAACGCTTCGGCACCCGCCATCGCGCGGCGCTCGGGATCGCCGAGCAGACCGACGCGATCGTGGTCGTCGTGTCCGAGGAGAACGGCCAGATCAGCCTCGTCGAGCGATCCCGGATCGTGCGCAACCTCAACGAGTCGCAGCTCGCCCGTACCATCCGCCAGCTGCTCGACCCGAGCCAGGGTCGCCGCCGCCGCGCCCTGAGCGCGTGGCGGTCCACGCCGGAGCCCCCGTCCACGTCGGCCGTACGAGCCCCGCGGTGACCCGAGTCCTCGGGGTCCTCATCCACAACTGGCCCCTCAAACTCGCGGCGATCGGTCTCGCCACGCTCCTGTACGGCGGCCTCGTGCTGTCCCAGAGCTCCGCCACCCTCACGGGCGTCGTCCCGGTCACGCCCCGCGAGCAGCCGGACGACACGTTCATGCTCACCACCCTCCGCCCCGTCACGGAGATCCGCTACTTCACGCCGTCCAACGTGCGTCCGATCTCATCCGACTTCGAGGCGTGGGTCGATCTCAGCGACGTCACCCCCGGCGGCGGCCGGCGGAGCGTGCCGATCCAGCTGCGTTCCATCGACCCGCGCGTTCGCGTGCTCGGCTTCGAACCGCAGACCGTCACCGTCGAGCTGGATCGGGTCGCACAGAAGACCGTGCCGGTCCAGGTCGAGCGCGGCGAGATCCCGGTCAACATGTCGGTCGGCGCCGTGACCGTGAACCCGGCCGAGGCCAAGGTCATCGGGCCGGCTTCGGTCCTGGCGCGGGTGGTCGCCGCGCGGGCGTCGGTGATCGTGCAGCCGTCCGGCCTCGATGTCGACCAGGACGTCGAGCTCGTGCCGATCGATAGCGTCGGCGATGCCGTCGCCCAGGTCAGATTGGAGCCTGCGACCGCGCGCGTCACGATCCCGATCTTCTCGGACCGCCAGACCCGGCAGTTGCCCGTCAACCCGCAGGTCACGGGCTCCCCGGCCGCCGGTTTCGAGCAGACGACACTTGGCGTGGAGCCGCGCTTCATCACCGTGGAGGGCGACGTCGACGAGCTCGAGGCGCTCGGCACGATCGACACCGTGCCGATCCCGATCACGGGGCTATCCGCATCGCGCACCTTCGAGGTCGCCCTCGCGCTGCCGACAGGGGTCGTCGCACTCGATGTCCAGGAGGTGTCAGTGTCCGTCGGGATCAGCGCCGTGACGGCGACGCGCTCCTTCGAGGTCGGGCTGCGCATGATCGGCGTCCAACCCGATCTCGCCTACCGGGCCGGCGTCGACCGTGTGCTGATCACGGTGGGCGGCAGTACGGCCGACCTCGATCGCCTGATCGGCGCCACGCTGGCCGTCGATCTCGACGTCACGACCCTTGGTCCAGGCACGACCGATGTCACCGTCACAGCCGCGTTGCCGCCCGGGGTCTCGCTCGTGGTGGCCAACCCGCAGCGCGTGCAGGTGGTCGTGACGGCGCGCCCGACGCCGCCGCCGTCCTGAGCGGATGGGGCAGCTGTTCGGGACTGATGGAATCCGCGGGGTCGCAAACGTCGACCTCAAGCCGACCATGGCCTACGCGCTCGGCCGCGCGACCGCCAAACGCCTCGCGGAGCCTGGTTCGGCGATCGTCGTCGGGCAGGACACCCGGCGGTCTGGTGACATGTTCGTCGCCGCGATCGTGGCCGGGGCCACCAGCCTCGGCGTCGATGTGCACGTCGTCGGCGTCGTCCCCACCCCGGCGCTCGCCCACCTTACGCAGTCCGGCGACTACCGCGCGGGGATCATGGTGTCGGCGTCGCACAACCCGGCCGACGACAACGGGCTCAAGGTGCTCGACGCCGACGGTCTGAAGCTGGACGACTCGATCGAGGACGAGCTCGAAGCTCTCATCTGGCGCGAAGGCGAGCTCGGCGGTGTCGGCAACGCCACGCTCGGTCGGCGCATCGACGCGGGCGACACCATCGAGCGCTACCTCGACCATCGCCGTGGGCTGGCTGCCGCGATCAAGGGGAGCTCGCTGCATATCGTTCTCGACGGCGCGAACGGCTCCGGCGGTGTGGCGGGTCGCGACATCCTGGCTGCGACCGGCGCCAGGGTCGATGCGATCCACGTGGAGCCGGACGGAGTCAACATCAACGTCGAGTCGGGCGCCACGTCGCCGGGGTCGCTCGCCCGGGCCGTGGCGGAGCGCGGGGCGGACGTCGGTTTCGCACTCGACGGCGACGCCGATCGGCTGATCGCCGTCGATGGGCAGGGACGGATCGTGGACGGCGACCAGGTCCTCGGGATCCTCGCTCTCGAGCGGCTCGAACGCGACGCCCTGCCGGGCGGCCTGGTGGTATCGATCCTGTCCAATGGCGGGCTGCAGAGCGCGGTCGAGGCGGCCGGCGGCGAGGTCGTCCGCACGCCGGTCGGCGACAAGTACATCCTCGAGGGGATGCAGGTCGCGGGCGCGATGCTCGGCGGCGAGAAGTCCGGGCACGTGATCGTGCTGGAGCACACCACCTCGGGCGACGGCATCGTGACGGCCCTCGAGGTCCTGCGCGTGATGACGGCGCGAAATGCGCCGCTCGCGACGCTCGCGGAGGCGATCACGCTGCTCCCGCAGCAGCAGCGTGCGGTCAAGGCGCGTCACAAGGACCAATGGGAGGGCGACCCCACGCTGCGGCGCGCGATCGCCGATGCGAGCGCACGGCTGGGGAGCTCGGGACGTGTCCTGGTCCGGCCGTCCGGGACCGAGCCCGCGCTGCGGGTCATGGTCGAGGGACCTGACGAAGCGCTCGTGACCGAGCTCGCCGACGCGCTCGCGACCCTCGCGGGCGAGCGGCTAAACTAGCCGGCCGGGGTGGCACGTGCTCCTCCGAGGACGGAGGCGACGCTCCGGCGAGCCATCCGTCCGAGGATGGCGACGCTACCGCGAGCCATCCGCGCGAGGATTCGCAACGGAGAGCAGCCAAGTACATGTGCGGCATCGTCGGCTACACGGGACCCCGGGAGGCCGGCCCCATCCTCATCGAAGGACTCGCCCGGCTCGAGTATCGGGGCTACGACTCGGCGGGCATCGCGCTGGTCGACGATGGCGGTGACCTCTTCGTCGAGAAGAAGGCCGGCAAGCTCGAGAACCTGCGGGCGGCCATCGCCGACCGCACGCCGCACGCGGCGATCGGCCTGGCCCACACGCGCTGGGCGACCCATGGCCGTCCGAACGACCTCAACGCCCATCCGCACCAGGACTGCACGGGCGATATCACGGTCATCCACAACGGGATCATCGAGAACTTCCGCGAGCTGCGTGACGGGCTGGAGGCGCGCGGCCACCGCCTGACATCGGAGACCGACACGGAAGCGCTCGCGCACCTCGTCGAGGAGTGCTACCAGGGCGACCTGGCCGACGCGGTCCGCAGCACGCTCCGCCAGGTCGAGGGCGCCTACGCCATCGCCGTGATGCACCGAGCCGAGGTCGACCGGCTGGTCGGTGCCCGCAAGGACGTGCCGCTGGTCGTCGGGCTGGCCGATGGCGAGTCCTTCCTCGCCAGCGACGTCGCGGCCATCCTCGCCCACACCGATCAGGTCCAGTTCCTCGAGGACGGCGATGTCGCCGACCTGCGCCCGAGCGGCGTCACGATCACCGACGTCGATGGCACGCCGCAGGAGCGCGAGGTCACGACCATCGAGTGGACGACGGAGGCCGCGGAGAAGGGCGGCTACGAGCACTTCATGCTCAAGGAGATCCACGAGCAGCCCGAGTCGCTCCGCCAGGCGATCGCCGGTCGCGTCACGCGCGAGGACCACATCTGGCTCGAGGAGCTCGAGGGGTTCGGTGACACGCTCGCACAGATCGATCGGGTCGAGCTGATCGCCTGTGGGTCGGCGTACTACGCGGCGCTCGTCGGGGCTGCCGCGATCCAGGACTGGCTGGGCATCCCGGCCCGGGCCACGGTCGGCTCGGAGTTCCGCTACAGCCCCCCGCCGATCGACGCGCGCACGCTCGTCATCGCCGTCACCCAGTCGGGCGAGACCGCCGACACGATCGCCCCGACTCGTCTGGCGCGCGAGCGCGGCGCCCCGATCATCGCGGTCACGAACACGGTCGGCAGCGCGATCACGCGCGAGGCGCACCGCGTCCTGTTCCTGCAGGCCGGGCCGGAGATCGCGGTGGCGGCGTCGAAGACGTTCGTCGCCCAGGTGACGACGCTGGTGATCCTGGCCGCGGCGATCGCCAAGGCACGCGGCGCGTTGGGCCTCGAGCAGGAGCAGGAGCTGGGAGCGGCCCTGCATGCGCTGCCGAAGGCCGCCGAGCGAGCGCTCGAGAATGAGTCCGGTGCGGCCGAGCTCGCCCGTCGCTACGTCAACTCCCGCGGTTTCATGTTCGTCGGTCGCGGGTACTCCTATCCGACTGCCCTCGAAGGCGCCCTCAAGCTCAAGGAAGTCAGCTACGTCCACGCCGAGGGGTACGCCGCCGGCGAGATGAAGCACGGCCCGATCTCGCTGCTCGATGCCGAATGTCCGCTGGTGGCCATCGCGACTCGCTCGTCGGTCTACGACAAGCTCGTGTCGAACGTCATGGAGGGTCGGGCGCGGGACGCCCGCGTGATCGCGGTCGCGACCGAAGGGGATACGCAGATCGAGCGCTACGCCGACGACATCTGCTGGGTGCCGGACACGCACGAGGCGCTCAGCCCGGTGCTGGCGATCATCCCGCTCCAGCTATTCGCGTATCACGTGGCGATCGCCCGCGGCACGGATGTCGACCAGCCTCGCAACCTCGCGAAATCAGTCACGGTGGAGTGAGACGATGGCGGGCGGTGCCGACCCCACGGCCACGCCCGTCGACGCTGCGCTCGCCGGCATGACCGAGCTCGGGATCGACATCATCAAGGTCGATCGGATCCGCGCCTCGCTGGAGCGCTTCGGCTCGCGCTTCACGAACCGCGTCCTGACGCTGGCCGAGCAGCGCTACGTGCGCGGGCGGCCAGAAACGATGGCCGGCCGCTGGGCGGCCAAGGAAGCGGTCTCGAAGGTGCTCGGGCTCGGCGTGCGGGGCATCGGTTGGCGGGACATCGAGATCGAGCGGCTGCCGACCGGCCAGCCGGCCGTCCGCCTGCACGGCCGCGCGGCGGCCCGTGCCGCGCAGCTCGGCATGGGCCGGATCGCGGTGACGATCAGCCATGAGGCCGACTACGCGGTCGCGATGGCCTTCGGCCTGCGGACTGCGGGTGGCCGCTACCTGTTCCCGCCCGACATCGAGGATCGACTCGACGACCGTGAGCGCCGGATCCTGGCGCGGATCGAGCGTCTTCGGGACCTGGCCGAATCGAATGGCGCCGCCGCCCTCGCCGCCGATGCGCCCGACAACGACGAGCCAGCACGTGCCTGAGCGCCGGGCCCTCGGCTTCGGCCGGCAGGCGGACGGTTCGGCGCCGGCGACGACGAGCGGTCCGGACGAGCGGCCCTGGCCACAGGACGCGGCGCGGCTCGACGAGGAGTCGGCCGTCGCGCTCCTCCCGCCTCGACCGACACGCGGCCACAAGGGCTCGTTCGGCAAGCTCCTCGCGATCGCCGGTTCGCTGGATTACGCGGGCGCGGCGCTCCTCGTCTGCCGAGCCGCCGGCCGCACCGGGGTCGGGCTGGTCACGCTCGCCGTGCCGGAAACGCTCCAGCCGCTGTTCGCGGCCAAGGTCGTCGAGGCGACCACGATGGCGCTGCCCGAGGACGACGTCGAGGAGATCGATCCCGAACCGGCCCTCGCTCGCATCCTCGACCACGAGCACGACGCCCTGGTGGTCGGCCCGGGGCTGCGGCCCGGGCTGGCGACGGCCGAGCTCGTCCGCGCGCTCATCGACGCCGGCGGCGAGGAACGGCCGCCACTCGTGCTCGACGCCGAGGCGCTCCGCTCGCTCGCGTCGGTGGATCGCTGGTGGGATGGGGATCGCCGCGCGGCCGTCCTGACCCCGCACGCAGGCGAGTTCGATCGACTCCGGGCCGGCAGCGGTGTGGCTCCCGATGCGGACGGCGACCTCGCCGATGATGATGATGCGCGCGTCGCGGCTGCCAGGGATGCCGCCGCCACCTGGCGGCAGGTGGTGGTGCTCAAGGGCGCGCGCACGGTCATCGCCGCTCCGGACGGGGACGTGGTCGTCGCCCCGTTCGAGAACCCGGCGCTCGCGACAGGCGGCACCGGCGATGTACTCGCCGGTGCGATCGGCTCGCTCCTGGCCCAAGGCCTCACGCCGTACGCCGCCGCCCGGCTCGGGGTGTACCTGCACGGGACGGCGGCCGACGCGCTGCGCGAGCGGTTCGGGGATGCCGGCCTGCTCGCCTCCGACCTGCCGGACGGGCTCGCGATCGCCCGCCGGCGCCTGGCGACGATCGCGGAGCGGCGGAGCAGCGGGAAGCGCCTGGGGTTCCGGGTCCGCGAGGAGTCGGTCTCGGTGCCGGAACCCGACGGGGCGCCTGTCTGAACGTCGTGACGACACCGCCGACGCGACGGTGACGCCCTCGACCCGGCCGCCCATCGAACGGCGACTCGCGGACGCCGGCCTGCCGCCGATGCCGCGGCTGGCCTGGTTGGAGCTCGACCTCGACGCATTGGTCGGCAATGTCGCCGCGCTCCGTTCGCTCGCCGGCGGAGCACCGGTGCACCCGGTCGTCAAGGCCGACGCCTACGGGCACGGCGCCGTCCCGATCGCCCGGGCCCTCGCGGAAGGTGGGATCGATGGGCTGTGCGTCGCGACGATGGACGAGGCGCTCCAGCTGCGGGACGCCGGCATCGCGGTCCCGATCCGGGTGCTGTATGCGATCCCGCCGGCGCTCGTCCCCGACGCGATCCGTGCGGACATCACGGTCGCCGCCGGGGATCGAGACAGCCTCGACGAGATGTTGGGTGCCGCCCGGGAGGATGGGGCTGCCTCGCCCGGCCCGCTCCGCCTCGAGATCGAGGTCGAGACCGGTCTCGGACGCGGCGGGGTCGCAGCCGACGAGGTCGCCGCCATGGCCGACGCGATCGGGCGCTCCGGCGTGGCCCGCCTCGTCGGGTTGTGGACCCATCTACAGGCGAGCGACGACGCGCCGATCACCGCGCGCCAGCTGGAGCGCTTCGAGGCGGCGTCGACGGAGCTGAAGGGCGCCGGCCACGCGCCGCCCGACGACGCGGGGATGCCACGCCACGTCGCGGCGAGCGGCGGCCTGTTGACCGGGGTGGCAGGCTACGGCGGCGTTCGCCCCGGCCTGTCGATCTACGGCATCGTGCCGGACGAGCTGGCCGGCCGCGACCTGCGCGCGCCGGGCGGCGGCGGCCTCCGGCCGGTCATGACGCTCCACGCTCGCCCGGTCCGCGTCGTCGACCTGCCGGCCGGCTACGGCGTCAGCTATGGCCCCACGTTCACGACCACACGGCCCAGCCGGATCGCGACGCTGCCCCTCGGCTACGGCGATGGCTATGCCCGGGCGTTCGCCAACCGGGCCGAGGTGCTGGTGCGCGGGACCCGGGTGCCGCTCGTCGGCAGCATCACGATGGATGCCGTGATGGCCGACGTCACGGACGTGCCCGGACCGCCGGTCGGGCCCGCCGACGAGTTCGTCCTGCTCGGCTCCCAGGGTGCGGAACGCATCACCGTGGAGGACCTGGCGCGGCTGCGCACCACCAACACGTGGGAGGTGGTGACCCAGATGTCTGGGCGTCTGCCCCGGGTGTACCATGCCGCAGCCGGAGCGATCGGTCTGCGGACGCTCACGCGATCCGGGTGGAGAGGGTAGTGGCGCGCATCGAGCTCTGGAACGGCGATATCTGCGACCTCGAGGTCGATGCGATCGTCAATCCCGCGAACCTGAGCCTGTGGATGTCGACGGGAGTATCGGGTGCGATCAAGCGAGCCGGGGGTGACGCCATCGAGTTCGCCGCGGTCCGGCAGGGGCCGGTGCCGCTCGGCGAGTCCATCGTGACCGGCAGCGGTAACCTCGCCGCGCGCGCCGTGATCCACGCGGTCTCGCTCGACCGCGATCGGCGGACGAGCGGTCCAGTCATCGACGCCGCTACCCGCAGCGCGATGGCCCGTGCCCGCGAGATCGGTGCGACGAGTGTCGCGTTCCCGGCGCTCGGCACCGGCGTCGGCGGTTTCCCGCTCGAGGAATCGGCGCGCATCACCGTCGCGGCCGTCCGCGACGAGCTCGAGCGCTCGCCCGGGATCGAGCACGTCACCTTCGCGCTGCGCGGCGCGGCGCCGTACGAGGCGTTCCAGATCGCGATCGCGCACACCAGCCCGGCGACGGGGCAGGCGGGTAGCGTCCGTTGAGCTTCCCGATGGAGCCGAACGAGGAGCTGCGCAACGAGCTGGTCGAGCAGGTCGCGCGCGAGATCCAGCTGCGCGGTCTGACCTCGTCCGCCGTCCACTTCCTCGAGGCCAGCCGCCCGTATCGCGCGCTGGGCGCCAACGCGATGCTGTTCTTCGACCCGGTGCTGCGTGGCGTCTTCGGGGGTGATCTGGCGTCGGCGACCGAGATCATGGCCGACGACACGGGGATCGAGCTGCTCATCGCCAGGCTCGAGGAGCTCGACGACGAGCTCGTCTGGGACGGCTGAGCCGGATCCACACCCGATCGGCCGGTCGGCCGGTCCGCTCGAGTCCGGGTAGCATCAGGCGGTGACGCAGCCGCACGCATTCCTCGTGATCGACCATGGCGCCGCGACCGTTTCCACCGCCCTCATCGGTCGGGCCGCGGGGGCATGGCGGCTGATCGGCAGCCTGTCGATACCGGCCGGTGCCGAACTCGATCCGGCGATCGAGCTGCTCGTCGCGCGGACCGTCGCGGCCGATCCGGTCGTCGCCCACGCCCTCGGGATCGTCGGCCTCGAGCGGGACGCGCTGCCGCGCCTGGAAGTGCGTAGCCGACGACCGCGCCGACTGGCCGTCGTTGCCGGCTCCGAACGGACCCTCGCGGGGCTCGTGGCCACGGCCGGGCGGAGTGGTTGGCGCCCGAGCGGGGCGAGCGTCGAGACGACCGACCCGCTCGCGATGTCCCGCTTGCTCCTGGAGCGCGACGTCGCAGCCATCGTGGTCGGGGCAGGCGATCCGCCGCGCGCCGATGAGCGGGCAGGCATCCGCGAGCTGGCGACGCTCGTCGCGGCGGTGGCGCAGCGCCGGCCGGAGCTCCCGATCATCCTGTCGGGCTCGATGTCGGAGGGGCTCGATATCTTCGGCGACGTCGGTGCCCGGCCGGGCGACGTGCTGCTCGCCCCGGCCGTGGCGAAGCCGACCGCGACGAGCGACCCCGACGCAGAGGACCCGCTCGCCGACCTGCTGCTCGAGCTGGCGCTGCCGGTCGACGACCCGCGCCGCGCGCTCGCGGCCGGTACACGCGCGCTGGCCGATGTCCTGAACCGCCGGATCGAGGCGATCGTGCTGGGGCACGATGCGGGCGCCCGGGCGGTGGCGATCCCGGCTGCCGGCGGCCGGCCATCGTCGGTCCGGATCGCCGTCGTCCCGTCTGCGGCGGTCGCCCCGGACGACCCGGATGACGCGGTGGTCGACGGCGTGCTGGTGTGGACGACCGTGCCGGCCGACCGCCATCGCATCCGCGACCGCATGCGCGAGCTGCGGATCGCGCCGTGGTCGGATGCCGCGGGCGAGGGCGCCGCGCTGCGGATGGCCGCCGCACGCGCCGCGCTCGTCCGGCTGGGCGCTGCGACGGCCCGCTTCGACGACGGTCCGGTGCCCGACCTGATCGTGGTCTCGAGCGGCGTCTGGACATCCGTCCCGGCGCCGGCCGTGTCGCTCGCGCACATCGACGTGCTCCGGCGGCCGGGCGCGAGCCAGTACGCATTCGACCACGCCCGGTTGCTCGGCGCGTTGGGAGCGATCCCCGACGCCGGTGAGCGGCGGGTGCTGTTCTCGGACCTCGTCGACGATCTGCTCGCTCCGCTGGGGAGCGTCGTCACGCCGGCCGGGCTGCGCGCCGGCAAGTCAGCGGGCAGTGTCGTGGTCCACGCTTCGGACGGCGCCAGTGAGCTCGATCTCGTCCCCGGCGGTCTGGAGCTCGTCGACCTGCCGCCGGGTGCCACGGCGGTCGCCGAGTTCAAGTTCCGCGATCGCGTCCGATTGGGTGGCCGTGGCCGCCATTTCGCGATCGATGTCGCCGGCGGGCTGGGCGGGCTCGTGGTCGACCTGCGTGACGTGCCGCTCAAGCTGCCAGACCGCGCCGATCGGCGGCGTGACCTGCTGGCGGCGTGGCAGTCCTCGCTGTGGGCTGGGTCGGACGCGTGACCGAGCACGACGGCGAGCACAACGGGCACGTCCCGGAGGGTGACGGCGGGCCGAACGCGGACATCGAGCAGCACGAACCGGCCGCGCCGCCCGCCGACCTCGGCCTCGTCCGGCTGCGACGGCTGCTCGAAGGTCCGGTCGACGTCACGTTCCCGCTCGCGCCGGGGGACCGCGCCCTGGTCGCTGCCGGCGAGTCGGTGGTTCCGGGCGCGCCGATCATCGAGCGGGTCCGCGACGTCAAGCTGGTCGACGCGCTCGTGCCCGACACCGCCAAGCCCAGCCCGGGCGGGCACATCGCCGATGGCGAGCTGCTGTTCGAATGGCGCGGCCGGTGGCGGGTGGCCGGTGGTGAGGTCACCGAGCCGATCGACAGCCCCATCGCCGGGATCGTGCGCGAGGTGGACGCCGGGACCCGCATCGTGGTGCGGGCGACGGGCCAGGCACTGCGGGGCATCGTCGCCCTCGGCGGACCGACGCGCGGGGCGCTCCACGTCGCATCGTGGGTCGAGGGCGAGCTGCGGGGTGGGTCGGTCGATGTCGGGCTGGCCGGCAAGGTCCTCGTGGTCGGCTCGCGGATCGATGCCGAGACCCTCACGCGGGCCCGCGCGATGGGCGTCAAGGGGATCATCGTGGCCGGTCTGGCCAGCAAGGAGCGCCGCGATTACCTGGCCTCCGAGGCTCGCCAGCGTGCGGCGCTCCACCGTCTGCCGTCGTTCGCGGTCCTGGTGCTGGAAGGCGCCGTCCGACGGCCGCTGGCCGGTCCGGTCATGGACATCCTCGACGCCCTCGAGGGGCACGACGTCGCGATCGTGGCCGATCCGCCGATGCTCATCTTCGATGAGCCCGAGCTCGAGCTGCCGCCGCCCCGCCCGGACCACGTCCGCGTCCGGGCCGGGCAGTTGTCCGGGCGCGAGGGGACGTGGACCGGGCTGGTGGGTCCGCGTCGGTTCAGCGGTGGCGTCCACCTGGAGGCCGGCACCGTGCGGTTCGACGATGGCTCGATTGTGGCGGTCCCGCTCGGCGACATCGAGCGGTTCGCATGACCTCGCTGCCCGCCCAGGCGGCCGACACGCTGGTCCGCGTGTGCGCTGACCCCGCGGCGACCAGCGCGCTCGGGCGGGCGATGGGCGCCGTCGCGCAGGCGGGCGACCTCGTCTGCCTGTGGGGCGAGCTCGGTGCCGGGAAGACGCATCTCGCGAAGGCGTTCGGGGCTGGGCTCGGCGTGACGGACACCATCACCTCGCCGAGCTTCATCCTGATGGCCGAGTACGAGGGGCGCTTGCCGCTCTTCCACATCGACCCATACCGGCTGGCGAGTGCCGAGGACGCGCTGGCAGGTGGGCTCATCGACGAGCGCCAGGCGACCGGGGTCACCCTCGTCGAGTGGCCGGAGCGGCTCGGTGATGCCCTTCCGCTCGATCGCCTGGACGTCGGGATCGACGGGACCGGCGACGAGCCACGGACGATCGCGCTGGTCGCCTGGAGCGAGCGCTATCGCCGCTACCTCGAGGCGGCCGGGTGAGCCACGACGGCCGCCGTCCGGCCATCCTCGCCATCGATACCGCGACCACTGCCGTCGTCATCGCGACCGGCTCGCCTGACGGGGTGGCCGACGGCATCTCGACCTGGGCTGCCGGCCATCGCCACGGCGAGACGCTGCTCCCCTCGATCGAGCGGTTCCTCGGCGAGCAGAACATCCGGCGATCACGCCTGACCGGGATCGTGGTCGGGACCGGCCCCGGCGCGTTCACCGGCCTGCGCGTCGGGATCGCGACCGCCAAGGGCATCGCGCACGGTCTGGGCATCCCGGTCGTGGGGGTGTCGACCGCCGAAGCCCTGCTTGCCGCCTCCGGCGTCGAGCGCGCTGCGCTGCTTCTGCCGGCCGGCCCCTCCGACCGGCTGATGGTGCGCGCCGGCCAGGCGCCCGAGGCGCTGCCGGCCGGTACGGAGCCGAAGCTCGGCGCCTGGGAGCGGCTGGTCGCAGTGGACCTGGACGGCCGCGCCCCTGCCGACGCGCTCGCGCGTGGCGAGCTCGCCCGCGCGAGGCTCGGCCACGAGCTGATCCGCATGGGCGCGGAGCGCCTGCGAGCCGACGGCCCGAGCGAGCTCGAGACGCTCGTGCCCGACTACGTCACCCTGCCCCGCGGCGTTCGCGCGGCCGACGGATCGATCGTATGGTCGCGCGACCACCGGTAAGGGTGATCATCGAGCCGATGCGGTTCGATGATCTTGCGGCCGTGCAGGCGATCGAGCACGCCAGCTTCAGCGCGCCGTGGCCGCCGCACGCATACCGCAGCGAGCTCGAGTCGAACCGCCTCGCGCACTACCTCGTGGCGCGCGTCGGTGACGACGTCGCCGCGTACGGCGGGATGTGGCTGATGGTCGACGAGGCGCACATCACGACGTTCGCCGTCCACCCTGCCTGGCGCCGGCAGCGTATCGGCGAGCGCCTCCTGCTGGCGTTCCTCGACGTGGCCGTCGACCGGGATGCCCATGAGGCGACCCTCGAGGTGCGCCTGTCCAACCTCGCCGCGCGGAAGCTGTACGAGAAGTACGGCTTCCGGCCGGTCGGGCTCCGGCCGCGCTACTACAGCGACGACCAGGAGGACGCGCTGATCATGACGACCCTGCCACTGTCGGATGCAGCCATGCGCGCCCGGATCGAGCGGTTGCGCGCCGAGCTCGAGGCGTCGCCGGCACCGACCGGGCCGACGATACCGGACGACCCCGTGGTGGACGGCCGCCCGTGAGCGGCCCACTCCTGCTGTCGATCGAATCGTCGTGCGACGAGACCGGCATCGCGCTCGTCGAGGGTGGTCGCCGCATCCTCAGCAACGTGGTCGCGTCACAGGTCGCGCTGCATGCGCCGACCGGCGGGATCGTGCCCGAGCTGGCCGCCCGGGCGCATCTGCGCTGGATCGTGCCGACGCTCGATGAGGCGTGGGCGGACGCGAACGTGTCCTGGGATGACGTCGACGGCATCGCCGTCACGTATGGGCCCGGCCTGGCCGGCTCACTGCTCGTCGGGATCAACTTCGCCAAGGCATTGGCCTGGGTCCACGATCGCCCGCTGCTCCGGGTCAACCACCTCGAGGGTCACGTCTATGCGGGCTGGTTGCTCGACCCTGGTGAAGACGAGGGCGCGAGGATCGAGCCGGTGTTCCCGCTCGTGGCGCTCGTCGTCTCGGGCGGTCACACGTTCCTCGCCGAGATGACCGATCACCTCACGTATCGCCTGCTCGGCACGACCGTCGACGATGCCGCCGGCGAGGCGTTCGACAAGGTCGGGCGGCTGCTCGGACTGGGCTACCCGGGCGGACCGGCGATCCAGAAGGCTGCCGAGGGCGCCGTCCGCCGTGACATCAGCTTCCCGCGAGCATGGATGGGCGATACGTACGACCTGAGCTTCTCCGGCCTCAAGACCGCGGCACGCCGGATCGTCGCGGACGCGCGAGCCGGGGAGGGCATGGCGCCCGACGACACCGCGACGCCGCTGTCCGCGGCCACGACCGCGGAGCTCGCGTGGGGGTTCCAGGACGCGGTGGTCGACGTGCTCGCGACCAAGACGGCCCGTGCCGCCCGCGAGGTCGGCGCGAAGTCGATCATCCTGGGCGGCGGCGTGGCAGCGAATGCGTGCCTGCGCGAGCGACTGGCGGCCGACGCCGCCGACCTTGGCGTGCCGCTGATCGTGCCGCGACCGGGTCTGTGCACTGACAACGGCGCGATGATCGGCGCGGCGGCTGCTCGCCGGTTCGAGCTCGGCGAGCGCGCGTCGCTCGACCTGGACGCCCGTCCGTCGCTGCCGCTCGCGACCCGCTGATGGCGCGCTGAGCGTGCCCGCGACGATCGATGCAGAGCAGGTCCGGGAGACGCTTCGCGCTGCCGGGCTCCGCGCCAGGCACGCGCTGTCGCAGAACTTCCTGGCCGACCCCGACGTGCTCTCGGCGATCCTCGACGAGGCCGCGCCGATGCCCGGCGAGCGCGTCCTCGAGATCGGTCCCGGCCTGGGCCTGCTGACGAGCGGCCTGCTCGAGGCGGGCGCCACGGTCACGGCCGTGGAGCTCGACACCGGCCTGGCCGCGTTCCTGCGCGATCGGTTCGCCCTGGCCCTCGACGGTGGCCGGTTGACGCTGGTCGAAGGTGACGCGCTCGACCAGGATCTCGTTCGGCTCGTCGAGCCGCCCTATGACGTCGTCGCGAACGTGCCGTATCACATCACGTCTCCCATCCTCCACGCCCTGCTCGGGGGGCCGCCCCGGCCACGGCGGCTCGTCCTGATGGTCCAGCGCGAGGTCGCGGAACGGATCGCCGCACCGCCCGGCAAGATGAGCTACCTGTCGGTCTTCGTCCAGTACCACGCCCGCGTCAGGGTGGCGTTCCGGGTGCCACCCGACGCCTTCGAGCCCGAGCCTGCCGTCGAGTCGGCCGTGATCGTGGCCGAGCCATACGATGCCGACGATCGACTGGACGCAGACGATGAGGACCAGCTCTGGCGCCTGGTCCAGGCCGCGTTCCGCGAGCGACGCAAGATGATCCACAACGTGCTGGCGCGTCAGCTCCCCATCGATGCGGGCCGCGTGGCCGCGGCCCTCGCCTCGGCCGGGATCGACCCCGACCGGCGCCCGCAGACGCTGGCCGTCGGGGAGTGGCTCGTGTTGCGCGAGGCGCTCGGTCCCATCGGGCAGGATCAGCGGGGCCGCCGCGGATGACCACGAGCAGCCCCGATGCCGCGCATCTGATGCCGGTCATCCGTCTGGCACCGGCCAAGCTCAACCTGACCCTGTCGGTCGTGGGCCGCCGGCCCGACGGATTCCATGACCTGCATTCGGTGTTCGTGCCGCTCGGGCTCCACGACGTCCTGACCCTCGCGCCGGCACGGGCAGCCGGCGGCGCGGACACCCTGCATGTCAGCGGCCTCGACGCCGGTCCGCTCGAGGACAACCTCGTGCTGCGGGCCATCGCGGCCGCCCGGACGGCCGTCGGCGAGGGTCCCGGTCGGCCCGCGACGCCGTCGCTGGCGGCCAGGCTCGAGAAGCGGATCCCCGTCGCCGCCGGGCTCGGTGGCGGGTCGTCCGACGCCGCGGCGGCGTTCGATGGTGCGCTCGAGGCGTGGGGTGCGGGGCTCGAGGTCGACGCCGAACGCCGCCGCCACGCCGCTGCGAGTATCGGTTCGGACGTGCCATTCTTCTTGCACGGCGGCCCCGCGCTGGTCGAAGGCCGTGGCGAGCGCGTCACGCCGCTCACCGGCGTCCACGGTCACCCGGGCATCCTGCTGGTGACGCCCCGCGTGGCGGTGCGCACGCCGGACGTCTTCGCGGTCTTCGACGGCGCCCGCGGCAGCGGCGACGGATCGATCCGCATGACGTCGGCGCACCTCGCCCAGGAGCTCGGGAACGGGCTGTCGGCAACGGACCTCCTTGCCCGCGCCGGTGTGCTCGCATCGGCCAATGACCTCCTGTCGGCGGTGATCCTGGTCGAACCGGGTCTGGTCGGGGTCAGGCGCGCCCTGACCCGGGTGCTCGGCCAACCGATCGGCCTGTCCGGCTCCGGGCCGACGCTGTGGACGCTCTATCCTTCGCACGGCGAGGCGGACGCAGCCGCGGCGCTGGTCGGCACGGCCGTCGACGACGGCACGATCCCGTCCATCGGCGACGGACCGCCATCGATCATCGCGACGACCATCCGGACCGCGAAGCCCGGGACCGAGGGAGAGGTGCCATGACCCGCCAGGCCATCTCGACGACCAATGCACCCGCAGCGGTGGGGCCGTACAGTCAGGCCATCGTCGCGGGCGACCTCGTCTTCTGCGCCGGCCAGGTCCCGCTCGATCCAGCGACCGGCGAGATCCACCCGGGCACCATCGAGGAGCAGACCCAACGGGTACTGCGCAATGTCGGGGCGGTGCTCGACGCGGCCGGCGTCAGCTTCGGCGATGTCGTCAAGACCACGGTCTTCCTCATCGACATGGCTGACTTCGCTGCGATGAACGGGGTCTACGCGGGCTTCTTCACGGACCCGCCACCTGCCCGGAGCACGGTCGCCGTGGCTGGCCTGCCGAAGGGCGCGCGGGTCGAGATCGAGGTGATCGCGCGGCGCCCGTGAGCACCGCCCCTCGCTTGACGCTCTCACGGGGCGCCCATACCATCCGGCGGACTACCTGATGAACCTACCCTTCCGCCCGTCGGGCTTCGGATGCAGCGGGGGCGCCGAACGCCACGCGCACGCCCGACGCCGCGCATGAACCCCCCAAGTCCCGACCCATCGGGCTCGATCGTGAGCACCCCGACCGCTCGGACCACCGCCGTCGTGCTGGCGGCCGGCCTCGGCACGCGCATGAAGTCGTCGCTGCCCAAGGTCCTGCACACGCTGTGCGGCCGCCCGATGCTCGCCTTCGTGCTCGATGCGTGGGCGGACGCCGCCGGGTCCCCCGGTAGCCCCGACCACGAAGCCCGACCGGTCGTCGTCTACTCGCCGCCGGTCGATGCGATCCGCGCCCCGTTCGCCGATCGCGCCGACTTCGCGCTCCAGGACGAGCCACGTGGCACCGGCGATGCGGTCCGCGCTGCCCTCGAAGCTGTACCCGAGGACGCCACCGAGATCCTCATCCTCTCTGGCGACGTGCCGCTCGTCACCGGCGATGAGCTCAGGGCGATCCTCGATGCGCGGCGCGAGGACGACGCGGCCATCGCCCTCGCCACGTTCTTTGCCGCGGATCCCGCCCGGCTGGGTCGCGTGGTCCGCAGCGAGTTCGGCACGGTCGAGTCGATCGTCGAGGCCAAGGACGCGACCGAGGAGGAGCTCGCCAACAACGAGGTCAACGCCGGCCTATACGCATTCGATGCCGCGTGGCTGCGTCGCCGGATCGGCGCGCTGCTGCCGTCGCCGCGGACCGGCGAGCTGTATCTCACCGAGCTCATCCGCCTCGCCCGCGAGGACGGCCGGCTCGTGAGCGCCGTCGCCTTCGAGGACGACGGCCGGTTCGATGGCATCAACGATCGCTCGCAGCTCGCCGCCGCCGAGTGGAGCCTACGGGTCCGTCGCAACGAACAGCACATGCGCGACGGCGTGACGATGCGCGACCCATCGACCGTCTACCTCGACTGGGACGTGACGCTCGCGCCCGACGTCACCATCGAGCCCAACGTGATCCTCCGCGGCACCACCTCGGTCGGGGAGGGGAGCGTCATCGGCGCGGGCAGCCAGATCCTCGATTCGACCATCGGCCGCAACAGCCGCGTGTGGGCGTCGATCGTCGAGGCGTCGACTGTCGAGGACGACGCCACCGTCGGGCCGTACAGCCACCTGCGACCGGGCAGCGTCGTCGGCCGCGGTGCCGAAGTCGGGAACTACGCCGAGCTCAAGAATGCCCACCTGGGCCCGGGCTCCAAGCAACACCACATGAGCTACCTCGGCGATGCCGAGATCGGAGCCAACGTCAACATCGGTGCGGGCACCGTGACGGCCAACTACGACGGGACGCGCAAGGCCCGGACGACGATCGGCGAGGGGGCGTTCATCGGCGTGGACACCATGATCGTCGCGCCTCGCGAGATCGGCGCGGGTGCGAAGACCGGCGCCGGAGCCGTCGTCACGAAGGACGTCCCACCGGGCAAGCTGGCGGTCGGTGTGCCGGCGCGGATCCGCGAGCCACGCGCCAAACCCACGGCAGACGCAGCATCACCGGTCGACGCCGCCCTGGAGGTCGACGCCGCGTCCGACGCCGACTCGTCAGAGCCCGCAGTCGGTGATAGCTCCACGTGAGCGGCCCGGTCCTCGAGCTCGGGCTGATCGTCGTCCTCGTCCTGCTCAACGGCATCTTCTCGGCCACCGAGATCGCGCTGGTCACCCTCCGACGCAGTCGGATCCAGCAGCTCATCGATGAGGGCAATCGCGGTGCCGCCCGGGTCCAACGACTCAAGTCGAACCCAGGCCGCTTCCTCGCGGTCATCCAGGTGGGCATCAACTTCCTGGGGTTCCTGGCCTCGGCGTTCGCGGCGGTCAGCCTCGTCGATGGCGCCGCCGACGTGTTCCGCCAGTTCGGCCCGCTGCGGAATGCGGCCGAGGGCATCGCGCTCGTCGTCGTCACGATCCTGCTGACGCTGTTCACGATCGTATTCGGCGAGCTGGTGCCCAAGCAGATCGGTCTGGCGCACGCGGAGCGCGTCGCCTTCTCGACGGCGCGACTGATGGAGTTCCTCGGCACGGTGTTCGCGCCGCTGGTCGGTGCCCTCACGCTGGTCACGCGCTACATCAGCCGGCTGTTCCGGGCCGACGTCCCCGCTGAGGAGCGGATCAGCTCCGAGGAGTTGCGCCTGATCATCGAGCAGGGCGGCGAGCAGGGCATCCTCGAGGCGGAGGAGGAGCAGATGATCCACGCGGTCATCGAGCTCGGCGAGCAACGCGTCCACGAGGTCATGGTCCCGCGCATCGCGATGATCAGCCTGCCGGTCGACGCGACGATCAACGACGCGATCGACGTGATCGTGGCCGAGGGCCACAGCCGGATTCCGGCCTACGAGACGTCGATCGACGAGATCATCGGCATCATCTACGCCAAGGACCTGCTGCCGTTCCTCAAGGCGAACGCACCCGATCCGCCGTCGCTCCGCTCGCTGTTACGGACGCCGGTGTTCGTGCCCGAGTCGATGACGGTCGATGACCTGCTCCATGAGCTCCAACGGCGCAAGGTGCACATCGCGATCGTGCTCGACGAATACGGCGGGACGGCCGGCCTCGTCACGATCGAGGACCTGATCGAGGAGATCGTCGGCGAGATCCAGGACGAGTACGACGTGGAAGAGCCGATGATCGAGCGCCTGTCCGAGGACGAGGCGCGGGTCGATGGGCGTGCCGCGGTCGACGACCTCGCCGAGTTGTTCGAGATGCAGGTGCCGCTCGAGGACGAGGACGAGTACGACACGGTCGGCGGGTTCATCTACCACCGCATCGGCGGCGTGCCGAAACCCGGCGACCAGGTGTCGGTCGACGGCCTGACGCTGACCGTCGAATCGACCGACGGACGGCGCGTGTCGAAGGTGTTGGTCGTCCGCACCCGCGAGGCGACCGAGCTCGAGGACGACGAGGCGGACCGCTAAGGGCGCACCGGCCGGGGTCGGCCCGTACGGCCTTCGATTACGGCCCCATCGGAAAAACCAGGGCTTCGCTACCCACAAGGGCCGGCTCCGGAGCGAGCCCGTGCTTGGGCAGGACCCGCTGAACGCGCCGATGGGCTCGTTCAGCGTCCTTGTGCCCATCGACGTGCCGATTCGTACGATCCCAGCAGAATTGCCGCGCTCATGCCCCCAACCCCGCGCAACAGCGCCCCCGACCCACCATCGTCGTTATCGTGGGGCGAGAGCAGCCGACATCCATCGTCGCCCCGGCGTCGCTCGCTCTCGCGGGGCGGGAGGATCGAGCGGTTCCTGCCGGGGGACGAGATTTCCGTGCATCGTCAGTGCCTGCATGTCGCCAGCTCCCGTGGGGCGAGAACGAGCTCGCGCCACGGGCCAGGCGCGCCCCGCCCGCCCCATCGCGCCAGGGACCTTAGGCCGAGATCACCCCGACGATGATCTCCTCGAGGCGCGCCCGCGCGGCCGGCAGGACCACGCCCGCGGCATCCAGCTCGGCGAGCGCCTCGTCGCGGTAGCGGCGCGCCGTGTCGCGCGTGTAGTCGCGCGCGCCGACCCGCTCCAGGATCAGGACGATCTCTGCCAGCTCGTCCGACGTCGGCGACGCCATCGCGTACAGCTCGAGGAGGCGCGCGCGATCCTCGGGACCGGCCTGTTCGACCGCGTAGATCACCGGCAGTGTCTTCTTCTTGTGGGCCACGTCGGACGCTTCCTTGCCGGTCGTCTGCTCGGCGCCCCAGATGCCGAGGAGGTCGTCGTTGAGCTGGAACGCGATCCCCAGCGCCCAACCGAACGCGCGATAGCGCCTGATGACCTCCTCGTCATCGGTCGCCAGCAGCGCGCCAGCCTCGATCGAGGCCGCGATCAGCGCCGCCGTCTTGCGCCCGATCATGTCGAAATACGCCTCCACCGACATGACTTCGTTCGACTCGCTCGTCGCGATGTCGATGTACTGGCCCTCGCACAGCGCCAGACACGTCTCGTCGAACAGGCGCATGAGTCGGATGACCTTCGCGTCGGAGAACCCGAGGTCGGTCAGTCGATGGAGCGCGATGCGCGACAGGCTGAACAGCGTGTCGCCCGCGTTGATCGCCTGGGGGATGCCGTGCACGGTCCACAGCGTGGGTCGGTGGCGCCGCTCGGTGTCACCGTCCTCGATATCGTCGTGGACGAGGCTGAAGTTGTGACCGAGCTCGACGGCGGCCGCGCCGGGTAGCGCCTTGCGATGATCGCCGGCGATGGAGGCATACGCGAGCAGCCCGAGCAGCGGTCGGACCCGCTTCCCGCCGTTGGCGCCCTTGCCATCGAGCGCGAGGTGATAGCGCACCATCTCGTACAGCCCGTGGGTGGATGGATCGCGATCGCGGACGAGCCGGACGATCTCGCCCTCGGTGTCGGCGATGAGGTCGGCGAGGTCCAGGTCCGGCGATGCGGTGGTCACCCAGCCAGTGTACACCGAAACATGTCCGCCGGAAGTAGCCTGTTGATTGGCCACCGAAGGGGCCCTTCGCGGGCAGCGATAAGCGCCGATGCGGGGGACGCGACCGCACCGGCGCCTGATACGGATACGCGGGTCATCTCGATACGGATGACTGCGATCGACACGAAATCGGTGACAACAAGCCACACCGCACGAAACGCGCTCACGCAGGCACGATTCGGAGGCCGGGGTGCTACCGTCGGGAGCGAGATGCCGATCCCTCGACGCTACACCACCGACGCGATCGTGCTCTCGCGGTTCGACCTCGGCGAGGCCGACCGGGTCCTGACCCTGATCACGCCCGGAAGCGGCAAGCTCAAGGCGATCGCCAAGGGCATCCGCAAGCCGACCTCGCGGCTTGGTGGCAGCCTCGAGCCGTTCGCCGAGCTGACCGTCGCCCTGGCACGTGGCCGGACCTTCGACGTCGTTACGCAGGTCAGCGTCGGCCACGCCTGGCTCAAGCTCCGCGACGATCTCGAGAGCGCCGCGACCGCGTGGTACTTGGCCGAGCTCGCGGATCGGAGCCTCGAGGAGCGGCACGCTGCCGAGCCGCTGTACGCGCTGCTGCGGCGGGCCTACGAGCTGCTCGATGCGGGTATGGCGCCGGGCCGCGTGGCCCGCTGGTTCGAGATGCATCTGCTCGATGAGCTGGGCGTTCGCCCAGAGGTCGATCGCTGCGTCGAGTGCGACCGCGTGCTCGAATCGGACGAGCGCTTTCGCTGGGTCCCGCCCCTGGGTGGCATCGTCTGCGAGCGGTGTCCGGGGCCGCCGCACGATCGGACAGGTCTGACGCTCGAGGCGCTCAAGCTGCTCAAGGCGTATCAGCGCCTGGATATCGAAGCGCTGGCCGGCCTGCGCCTTCTCGGTGACGTCGAGCGCGAGGCCGAGACCGCACTGCGCGACTTCGTCCGCCACGTCCTGGAGCGTGAAGCGCGCTCCCTGGCCTTTCTCGACGAGGTCCGCGCGCTCACCTAAGTCCGAGACGGCGGGACCATCGGCCCATGACCTGGTGGTGCGTGTAGGCACCACCGCCCGAATGCGGTCTCGTGCAGAGACGTGCGGTCATGAACGTTGCAGGTGGGTATCCGTTCACGCGGAATTGATGCCGGATAGGCCATTCGTACTGGACCCGGCGGGTCGCGCACTGCCATGATGCGGCGGTAATCCGAGTCGATCAGGGGGAATCCGCTGGCGGCTCACCGACCCGGGATGTCCCGGAGTTCCAGGAGGTCCGAATGCGGAAGTTCTCGACAGGGCGACGTCGGCGATGGTCGCCGGCTCGGACAGCGGCCGCGATGGTGGCCGGCGCCCTTCTCCTCACGGCGGCGTTCGTGCCCGTGTCCATGGCCGCGGCGCCAACCCCGAACGAGGGTTCCGCGACGGTCGACGGCGCGATCGGTGACTGGTCGCTGAGCGCCGACTTCTTCGTCGACATGACCGCGGGTGGCGTCGCTGGCAGGCCGGTCCGCGCCAAGCTCTACCTCAAGTACGACTGCGATACGGAGGTCCTCTACGCCCTCGTCCTCGCGCAGGGCGACGAAAAGGCGCGTCAGACCCGGCCCGACGAGGCATACATCAACATCGACGGCCAGCAAAAGATCCAGGATGATCCGGCCCACGGGCAGTTCGCCTGGGTGAACGGCGACGGTACCCTGGCCGACGGTTTCGAGGGCTCGACGCCGCTCGCGCCCGGCAGCCACACACTCCGCGCCCACGTCCTGATCGCCGATGACAGCGAGGACGGCTACACGCCGATGGACTCGGTCGGGCGGTTCATCCCGCTCACGATCGAATGTGGCGGCGTCCAGCCGACCCAGGGCACGCCGGCCCCGACGCAAGGCACGCCTGCGCCGACCCAGGGCACGCCCGCCCCGACGCAGGGCACACCGGCCCCGACCCAGGGCACGCCGGCCCCGACGCAAGGCACGCCTGCGCCGACGCAAGGGACCCCGACGCCGACCGGGGACGCTGCCCCGACCGGTGCCGTTGCACCGACCCAAGGCACGGCGCCAGGGAACACCCTGCCCCCGACCGACACGCTCGACCAGAGCGGACCGAGCAGCCTGGGCGGTGTCCGCCTGCTGCTCGCACTGCTCGGCCTGGGCTCGTTCGCGGCACTCCTGTTGACGCGAACCAACCGAAAGCCCGAGACGGTCGAGGTCGAGGAGACCGAAACCCGAGCATGATCCTGGAGCGGTGGCGCGCCTGACCCGCGCCGCCGCGATCGCGGCGGGGACGATCGCGTCACTCGCCGCAGCCCTGGCCGGCGCCGCCGCACTCGGCGGCGCCGTGTCGGGAGTCGTCGAACGGCGTCGCAATCGCGTCCTCCAGCCGCGCCCCTACCGTGCTTTACCACGGGCCGTGGAGCTGCACCGGTCGTTGACGGTCGTGGACCTGCACGCCGATTCGCTCCTGTGGGGCCGTGACCTCCGGCGGCGGGCAAGCTACGGCCACGTGGACGTCCCGCGGCTGATCGAGGGTGGCGTGGCCATCGTCGGCATGGCCGCATCGACCAAGGTGCCCCGGCGTGCGAACCTCGAACGCAACGACGACCGCACCGACGACGTCACGCTGCTCGCGCTCGCGCAGCGTTGGCCACGTGCCACGTGGGGAAGCACGCTGGCGCGGGCGCTCCACCTCGCCCGCAGGCTGCGCTCGATGGCGGCCGACTCGGCGGCGGCGCTCACACTGATCGAGAGCCGAGACGACCTCGAGAGCTACCTCGCCCGGCGAGCGATCGACCCCCGGATCACTGGCGCCTTCCTGGCCATCGAGGGCGCCCAGGTGCTCGAGGGCGACCTCGCCAACCTCAAGGTCCTTACGGCGGCCGGCTACCGGATGCTGTCGCCGGCGCACTTCTTCGACACCGACTATGGCGGCTCGGCCCACGGTGTGGTCAAGGGCGGCCTGACGGCGCCCGGTCGCGACCTCCTCTCGCAGATGGAGGCGACCGGGGTGATCATGGACCTCGCCCACGCCTCGTCGGCGACGATCGACGATGTCCTGTCCCTGGCCGCACGACCGGTCGTCGCGTCGCACACCGGCGTGCGCGCGGCCGCCCCGGGCATCCGCAACCTGCCCGATGACCAGGTCCGCGGGATCGCCGCGACCGGCGGCCTCGTCGGCATCGGGTTCTGGCCGGTGGCGAGCGGCGGCGATGACGCCACCGCGATCGCCCACTCGATCGTCGCCGCGGTCGAGCTCGCGGGCGTCGAGCACGTCGGGCTCGGCTCCGATTTCGACGGCGCCGTGCCGACGCCGTTCGATGCGACCGGGATGCCGTTGCTGACCGAGGCGCTGCTCGCGGAAGGGCTGTCTGACGCTGACATCGCCGCCGTCATGGGTGGCAACGCGGTGCGCCTGCTGGCAGCCTGCCTCCCGTCAGGTCCGACCGCGTCATAGCGGGGCTCTGCTAGCATCGAGCCCCAGCCATCCCGCGCGGCCATGCCACGGTCGCGTATCAGCGGAGACCTTCCTCGTGACCACGCCCACCGGCGATCAGGACGACGTCGCCCCGGCCGTCGCCGAGCTCGACACGATCGTGTCGCTGTCGAAGCGACGCGGCTTCATCTATCCCTCGTCCGAGATCTACGGCGGGATCAACGCGGTCTGGGACTACGGGCCGCTCGGCGTCGAGCTTAAGAACAACGTCAAACGGGCGTGGTGGCGGGCGATGGTCCAGATGCGCGACGACATCGTCGGGCTGGACGCGGGCATCCTGATGCATCCCCAGGTGTGGATCACGTCAGGCCACGTCGGCAGCTTCAGCGACCCGCTGGTCGAATGCCAGACCGACCACCGCCGCTTCAGGGTCGACGAGCTGCCCGGCGCCGAGGACCTCAGCCCGCAGGAGCTGCTCGACCCGGGCGTCATCGAACGGCTCGGGCTGCGCTGCCCGGTCGATGGTGGACCGCTGTCGCCGCCACGCCAGTTCAACCTGATGCTCAAGACCTACCTCGGCCCGGTCGAGGAGGAGGCGGCCGTCGTCTATCTCCGGCCCGAGACCGCCCAGGGCATCTACGTCAACTTCAAGAACGTCCTGCAGTCGTCGCGCAAGAAGCTGCCGTTCGGGATCGCCCAGATCGGCAAGGCGTTCCGCAACGAGATCAGCCCAGGCAACTTCGTGTTCCGGATGCGCGAGTTCGAGCAGATGGAGATGCAGTACTTCGTCCGTCCTGGGGAAGCCGCCGCGGCCTTCGACGACTGGCTGTCGCGGCGACGGGCCTGGTACGAGCAGTACGGCGTGACGCCGTCGCGATTGCGCTTCCGCGAGCATCGGGCCGACGAGCTCGCCCACTACGCCAAGAAAGCCGTCGACGTCGAGTACCGCTTCCCCTTCGGCTGGAAGGAGCTCGAGGGTGTCCACAACCGTGGTGACTTCGACCTGTCACGCCACTCCGAGGCGAGCGGCGAACGGCTGGAGTATTTCGACCAGGCGACCGGCGAGCACGTGATCCCCTGGATCATCGAGACGTCGGCCGGAGGGGATCGGGCGCCGTTCACGTTCCTGATCGACGCCTATCGCGAGGAGGAGGTCCGCGGCGAGACACGCGTGTCGCTGGCGCTCCATCCGGATCTCGCTCCGTACAAGGTCGCGGTCCTGCCGCTGCTCAAGAAGCGACCTGAGATCGTCGAGCTGTGTCACCGCATCAAGGCCGACCTCCAGCGCCACACGACGGCCGTCTACGACGACACCGCCGCGATCGGCAAGCTGTATCGGCGCCAGGACGAGATCGGCACGCCGTGGTGCGTCACAGTCGATGTCGATTCATTGGAGGACGGAGCGGTCACCGTGCGCGACCGCGACACGATGGCCCAGGAGCGCGTGCCGGTCGAAGGCGTGACCCGGCTCATCCTCGACCGCCTCGAGGCTGCCAGGGCGGGATGACCGCCGCGGACGAGATCGGCCGGACCGTCGGGGCGTGGCTGGCCACGCTCGATCCCGGACAGCGCGAACGGGCGATCTACCCGTTCGACGACGACGAGCGCTATGTCTGGGCGTACACACCCGGCGAGCGCGGCGGCCTGGCGCTCGCGGACATGCGGATCGAGCAGCGCTTCAAGGCCCTCGACGTCGTGACCGCGGCGATGAGCGAGCGGGGGGCGATCGAGGTCCGGGCGATCATGGCGCTCGAGACCGTGCTCGGCGCGCTGGAGCAGGCTGCTGGCCGGTCGAACTGGACGCGCCGCGACCCCGAGCTGTACTGGTTCGCCGTCTTCGGCGACCCGGCCTCGGCCGGACCGTGGTCATGGCGCATCGGTGGCCACCATGTGGCCATCCACGTAGCGATCGCGGGCGGTCGCATCGCAGGCTGCACGCCCTCGTTCCTTGGTTCGAACCCGGCCGTGGTGCCCGAGGGGTCGACCGCAGGGTCGCGAGCGCTGACGGGTGAGGAGGGCCTGGCGCGCGAGCTGCTCGCGAACCTGTCGCGAGTAGCGCGTGCGGCCGCCGTGATCGACGCCGTCGCGCCGCCCGACATCCACAGCGGCAATGGCGCCCGAGCCGACCTTCGCGCCATCCCGACCGGGATCCGCTACGACGAATTGTCGAACGACGAGCAGACCGCCCTGGAACGGCTCATCCGCCACTACCTCGGACGCGCTCCCGACGATGTCGCCGCAACGGCCTGGGAGCGGATCGTCGACGCCGGGCTCGACGCGGTCACGTTCGCCTGGGCCGGACCGGACGAGCCGGGGCGCGGTCACTACTACGCCGTCCGCGGACCGTCGTTCCTGCTCGAGTACGACAACACGCAGAACGGCGCGAACCACATCCACGCTGTCTGGCGCGACCTCGAGACCGATTGGGGCGGCGATGCGCTCGTCGCCCACTATCGGGCGGCGCACCGAGAAGACGGCTAGCGGAAGACCGGTCACGTGCGGCGTTTCGAGCGTCGATGGAACGTTTGGGCACACCGCCGACGACTACCATCTGAGCGCGACGAAATCGCCGCGCCGACACGCAAGTCCGGTGGGCCGTGGACCAGCGAGAACTCGTCGAGCAAGCGCAGCGGGGCGATCATGACGCCTTCGCCGTCCTTGCCGGCATGTTCGTCGCGCGGCTGGACGCGGCCGCCCGCCTCATCCTCCGGGACCACGATCTCGCGCGAGACGCGGTCCAGGACGGCTTCATCCGGGCCTGGCGCAGCCTGCCGTCACTCCGCGATCCGGATCGCTTCGAGGGATGGCTGCGCAGCCTCGTGGCCCGCTCCTGCATCGACATCCTGCGCCGGCGCGGCCGGCGGCCGATGGAGGTCGAGCTGTCACCGATGGATGGCCCATCGGTCGGCGACGTCTCGGTCGTGACCGCGAACCGCGACCTGCTCGACCAGATCCTCCGACGACTGCCGCCCGATCAGCGCGCGGTCGTCGTGCTCCGCTACTACTTCGACCTCGAGGTGCCCGAGATCGCCAGCACGCTGGGGATCCCACTGGGCACAGCGAAGTCGCGTCTCCACCGGTCGATGGGGCTCATGCGCTCGACGCTGGCCGACATCGACCCTGAGAACGCACCGGTGCCGAAGGGACAGTTCGCATGACGACCTTCGAGCGCTTCGAGCGCGAGATCCCGGAGCTCATGACCGAGCTCGCACCGGCGCGGGTCCCCGACTACTTCGACGACATGCTCCGGCAGACCGCGGCGAATCGGCAGCGGCCCGCCTGGGCGACCCTTGAAAGGTGGATCCCGATGGGCGTCCTCGCCCGCACCCAGCCCATGCGCCCAGTCCCGTGGCGCGCGATCGCCATCCTCGCGACCCTCGCCATCCTCATCGCGGCCCTGGTTGGCGCCGCCCTCCTCATCGGCTCGACGTCACGGCTGCCGGAGCCGTTCGGTCTGGCACGCAACGGCTCGATCGTGTTCAGCACGGTCGACGGTCGGATCGTCTCGGCCGACCCGGGGACAGGTACGACGACGACGCTGATCGACAGCCCGGAGCTCGAGTCGAACCCGTGGTTCTCGAATGACGGCACGCGGTTCGCGTTCGACCGGCGAACGCCCGGCAGTCCAGCGGCGCTATTCCTTGCGAATGCCGACGGAACGGGCCTGCGTCAACTTGCCGAGCCAGCGCCGGAGATCTCCTGGTTCGAGTGGTCACCCACGGGGGACCGGATCGCACTCGCACGAAACGGTGACCCATCGAGCCAGGTCACGATCATGGACCCGTCCGACGGCTCGACCACGACGTTCCAGCTGGAGATCGAGGTCGCCAGCGCAGTGTGGCGACCGAACCACGATCAACTCGTCATCACCACGCAGGGCGTGACGCCCGGGGGCTCGGCCGATCAGGGGTTCTATCTCGTGGCATCGGATGGAACGGGTCTGAAGCCGATCGTCGTCGGGCCCGCTGTCATCAACGACCCGACCCTCTCGCCGGACGGCACGAAGCTTGCCTATTCCACCTGGGAAACAGGGGCCGAGGGGCGGACCCATATCCTCGATATCGATTCAGGGACGGAGGCCGGTGTCGATTTCGCCCCCGACTTCGACTTCACTGATCTGAATCCGATCTTCTCGCCCGATGGCAGCTCGTTCGTCGTGGAGCGCTACGCCGCGGATGGCTATCGGCTCACGCTCCTATCGATCGATGGTCAGCACCCACCGGTGTCCATGGGGGCGGCGCATCCCGAGGGGACGGATGGCGCGAACGTGCTCTTCTCGCCCGACGGAACGAAGATCCTGGCGACGTACCGGGACGACCGGACGACGTGGCTATTCGACGTCGCGACCGGCGATGGGGACCAGATGGATTGGACCGTGCCGCCGTCGACGTCCGCGACCTGGCAGCGGCTCGCACGCTGATCTGCGCATCCCAGGGCGAACGTCGGCCTACTGGTCGGCGTTCGCCTCGGCCGCATCGATCGCGGCCGCCAGATCGGCGGTCGCGGCGCCGCGCGGCTCCTTGCCCTTCGGCCAGTACAGCTCCTTCTTGACGGCGTCCTCGCCGAAGCCCAGCCCGAGGAGGGTCTCCTCGGCTGACTGGATCATGTCGGGGTTGCCGCACAGGTACGCGACCGTGCCGTCGGGCCGCAGCCCGAGCTCCTCTACGATCGGTGCCACGATCGTCTCGACACGCCCGGTCCGACCCATCCACTCCGCATTCGACGGGTCATCCGGCCTGGACACCGTCGGGATGTAGCGGACCGGGTACTCGCCACTCCCTTCCCAGCCCTCCACGATGTCGCGGTACCCAAGGTCGCGGACATGCGACACACCGTTGAGGAAGACGGCCCGCCGCGGCCGGCCGTCGGCGAGCGCCTGCCGCATCATCGAGATGAACGGCGCGTTGCCGGTCCCCGAGCTGATGAACAAGTGCGTTCGGTCGTCCTCGGGCTCGAGCATGAACTTGCCCTTCGGTCCGATCATGCGCATCCGGTGGCCCACCGGCAGCTCCCAGAGCACCGGCGTGAACGTCCCGCCGACGACGAGCCGCAGGTACATCTCGTAGCCGCTGTCCCCCGCGTCGATGGGGGGCGACGCCACCGAGTACGGGCGCTGGACGATCCTGCCGTCGACGAACACGCCGATCGTCATGTACTGACCGGGCTCGAACGGCGTCGGGTCGCCATCGAACTTCACCCAGAAATAGGCGAGGCTCTCGTGCTGGTCGAGACGCTTGATCAGCGTGGCGTTATAGCGTTCGTCGTCCGTCGAGATTACGCCCGCCGGCGCGTCAGCGGGGAGCGCGGGAGTCGTGGGGGTGGGGGGCGTGGCGGCCAGCTCGGTCACGCGAGGATGGTACCCGCCCATGGCCGTCGCCTCCGGAACCTGCTCGCAACCGAGGGCCCGGCAAGCGCGACGGTACAATCGGGGCACCCGTCCGACCCTCGCCGCGGGCTGAGCGCCCGCCGCCCCCCGGAGGCTGCGCCCACATGACGACGTCCACGCCCTCGCCCGCGACCGCGGACCGTCCGCACAAGGCGGCCAAGCGCTACATCTACGCCTGGGGCGACGGCGGCGCCGAGGGCAACGCCACGATGCGCGACCTGCTCGGCGGCAAGGGTGCGGGGCTGGCCGAGATGACCAAGGCCGGCCTCCCGACGCCACCCGGGTTCACGATCACGACCGAGGCGTGCAACGACTACTTCGCCGCCGGCGAGCGGCTGCCCGACGGGCTGTGGGACGACGTCCTCGCCGCCATGCGCCAGGTCGAGGAGCGCACCGGCAAGGGCTTCGGCGACGCGGCGAACCCGCTCCTGGTGAGTGTCCGCTCGGGCGCCAAGTTCTCGATGCCCGGGATGATGGACACGGTCCTCAACCTCGGCCTGAACGACAAGACCGTGAAGGGCTTGATCGAACTGACCGGCAACGAGCGATTCGGCTGGGACGCGTACCGACGATTCATCCAGATGTTCGGCAGGATCGTGATGGGCGTTCCCGGCGAACTGTTCGACCATGAGCTCGAATCGGCGAAGAAGGAACAGGGTGTCGAGGCAGACACCGACCTGGATGCTGCGGCGCTCCAGAAAGTCGCGGTCCGGTCGCAGAAGGTCTATCGGGAGCACACGCAGGAGTTCTTCCCCCAGGACCCGAACGAGCAGCTCGACCTTGCCATCAAGGCGGTCTTCGCGAGCTGGTTCGGCAAGCGCGCCCGTGACTACCGCAAGAACCAGGCCATCGCCGACGACCTCGGCACCGCCGTGAACGTGGTGACGATGGTGTTCGGCAACATGGGCGAGGACTCGGGGACCGGGGTCGCGTTCACGCGCGATCCCAACACGGGCGACAAGGTCCTCTTCGGCGAGTACCTCACCAACGCCCAGGGCGAGGACGTGGTGGCCGGCATCCGGACCGCCCCGAAGATCTCGCAGATGCAGACCGACATGCCCGACGTGTATGCCGAGTTCCAGCGCATCGGGCAGCAGCTCGAGTCGCACTACCGCGACGTCCAGGATCTCGAGTTCACCATCGAGCGCGGCCGCCTGTACATGCTCCAGACACGGTCCGCGAAGCGGACGGCGGCGGCGGCGGTGCGCATCGCGACCGACATGGTCGCCGAGGGCACGATCACCAAGGAAGAGGCGATCGCCCGCATCGAGCCTGCGCATGTCGACCAGCTGCTCCGCGACACCTTCGACCCGAAGGCCCTCGCGAGCGCCACCAAGATCGTCAACGGCCTCAATGCATCCCCCGGCGCCGCGGTAGGCCGGGCGGTATTCGACGCCGATACCGCGGTCGAATGGGTGAACGGCGGCGAGAAGGTCATCCTCGTGCGCATCGAGACCTCGCCCGACGACTTCCACGGCATGGCCGTGAGCCAGGGCATCATCACGGCGCGCGGCGGCGCGACCAGCCACGCCGCGGTCGTGGCCCGCCAGATCGGCAAGCCGTGTGTCGCCGGCTCCGCGGACCTGCTCATCGACTACGGTGGCAAGCAGGCCAAGTGCAACGTCACCGGCACCCAGTTCAAGGAAGGCGACTGGGTCAGCCTGGACGGCACGACCGGCGCCCTCTACGAAGGCGCGCTCCCCACGATCAGCGCCCGCTTCGAGGACCAGCCCGAGCTCCAGACGCTCCTCGGCTGGGCCGACGGGATCCGGCGGATGGGCGTCTGGACCAACGCGGACAAGCCCGAGGAAGCCGCCCAGGCCCGGGGCTACGGGGCAGAGGGCATCGGCCTGTGCCGCACCGAGCACATGTTCCGCGAGGGCGAGCGCCTGGAGATCGTGCGCGGCGCGATCCTCGTCGCCAACCAGGCGACGCGCGCCAAGGAGAAGCGGGCGGCCGGCGAGGCGCTCGACGCCGAGGCGGAGGAGGCGATCGCCCGGTTCGATGCGGCGATGGCCAAGCTCGAGGTCCTCCAGCAGGGCGACTTCGAGGGCATCTTCAAGGCGATGGACGGGCTACCGGTGGTGATCCGCCTCATCGATCCACCGCTCCACGAATTCCTGCCCAACCTCGAGGAGCAGCTGGTCAAGGTGACCCGGGCCGAGTCCACCGGGGGCGCCAGCGAGGAGGACCGGGAGCTGCTCGCCACGATCAAGTCGATGCACGAGCAGAACCCGATGCTCGGGCTGCGCGGCGTCCGCCTCGGGCTGATGATCCCGGATTTCGTGAAGGTCCAGACGCGGGCCATCCTCAACGCCCAGATCGCGGTCAAGCGGGCCGGCGGTAACCCGATCGCCAAGATCATGATCCCGCTGGTCGGCCATCCCAATGAGCTCAAGCGGACCAAGGAGCTGCTCGAAGCCGAGGTGCAGGCCGTCGAGGCCGCAGCCGGCGGGGTCGATGTCGACTACAAGTTCGGCACGATGATCGAGGTCCCGCGCGGCGCGCTGGTCGCCGACGAGATCGCCAAGGACGCGGCCTTTTTCAGCTTCGGCACGAACGACCTGACGCAGATGGCGTTCGGCTACAGTCGCGACGACGCCGAGGGCGGCTTCCTCCTCAAGTACGTCGAGGAGGGCATCCTGCCGGCCAACCCGTTCCAAACGCTGGACGACGCGATCGTCGGGCTCATGAAGATCGCGGTCGACAAGGGCCGCGCCACCCGGCCGGACCTCGAGGTCGGCATCTGCGGCGAGCACGGCGGGGACCCGGCATCGATCTTCAAGTGCGAGGCGCTCGGACTCGACTACGTCTCGTGCTCGCCATTCCGTGTGCCGATCGCGCGTCTCGCCGCGGCCCAGGCGGCGCTGACATCGGCCGCCGAACGCGACAAATAGGGCGGCGCATCGCGCCTGCTCGATTCCATGCGTGACATCGGTCCGGTCCGGTGTAGTCTAGGGATGTGCAGGGGGCGTGAGCGTGCAATTCGACATCGGCCAACTGATCGACACCATCCGTGCGGGCATCGGGGCCATCCCGCCTGTCATCATGGCCATCGTCCTCCTGGGGGGACCCACCGCGAGCTGGCTCCTGTATCGATATGTGGTGCAGCCGCGCACCACCCGGATGCGCCTGCGCGGCCGCCGGCCAGCGGCGCTGTGGGTCTGCGCCAACTGCCGCTCCGTCAACGCCCTTCGTCTGTCGCGCTGCTACCGCTGTGACGCCCTGCCGCTGCCGGGCGAGCTCGAGGTCGTCGATACGCACCCCGCCGGTCCGGTGCGGCTGACCCCGGTCGGCCCCGGGCTGGACCTCGGCGGGCGCGGTGTCGCGGCGGGCCGTCCGCGCCCCATCTCCAAGATCGATCGCGCCCCGGAGATCTGGGTCGACCAGAGCGACGAGTGGGAAGGGTGGAACACGGAAGAGGAGCTCGAGCAGAACCGCGCGGCACTCCCCGATCTGGCCGCCATGACCGAGGTGCCGGGTCGACCGACGGTGTCCCGGCCTGCCGTGGCACGTCCACGTCGCGCCATCGTCGCGGGCGGCTCGCGGAATCCTGACGACTCGCCGGCGGCGTGACCGACGGCCCACCGGAGCGGGCACGACACCGAGTCCTCATCGTCGGCGGCGGGTTCGCCGGCCTCTACGCGGCGCGTAGCCTCAGGAGCGACCCGGAGGTCGCCGTCACCCTGCTCGATCGCCGGAACTTCCACCTGTTCCAGCCGATGCTGTACCAGGTGGCGACCGGCGCCCTGTCGCCGGGCGAGATCGCCCAGCCGCTGCGCTCCATCCTGTCGCGCCAACGGAACGCTACGGTCATCCTCGGCGAAGCCGTCGGCATCGATGTCGACAAGCACGAGGTCCAGGTCTCCGACGGCGGGCCCATCGCGTACGACACGCTGATCGTCGCGACCGGCGCGCATCACACCTACTTCGGCCACGACGAGTGGGCGAAGCATGCCCAGGGATTGAAGACCCTCGAGGATGCGGTGGAGGTGCGGCGGCGGGTCCTCATCGCGTTCGAGGCGGCGGAACGGGAAGCTGATCCGGACCGGCGTGGCGAGTGGATGACCTTCGTGCTGGTCGGGGGCGGCCCGACCGGCGTGGAGCTCGCAGGCTCCCTGGGCGAGATCGCCCGGGACACGCTCAAGCGCGATTTCCGGGCGATCGACCCGGCCGATGCCCGGATCATCCTGGTCGAGGCCATGGACCGCATCCTGCCGACCTACCCGCCGGGTCGTTCCGCATCCGCCCTGAAGCAGCTCCAACGGCTCGGCGTCACGGTCCGTCTCGGCACCACGGTCACCCACATCGACGAGAAGTCGGTGCGGGTCAGGCCCTCAGCCGACCGCGAGGCGCCCGAGGAAGAGATCCCGACACGGACCGTGCTCTGGGGCGCCGGCGTCATCGCGTCGTCGTTCGCGCGCAAGGTCGCCGCGGCGACCGGCGCCGAGACCGACCGGAACGGGCGCGTGCTCGTGGAGCCTGATCTGACCGTGCCCGGGCACCCGGAGATCTTCGTGGTCGGCGATGCCGCGGTCCAACCGTGGAAACCGGATCGGCCGACACCGGGCGTCGCCCAGGGTGGCATCCAGGGTGGCTCGTATGCCGCCAAGGTCATCAGGCGCCGCATCCTGGGTCGGCCGTGGGAGCCGTTCCGCTACAGCAACCACGGCGACGTGGCGGTCATCGGCCGGCTCTCCGGTGTGACCGACATCCCGTGGCTGGGTCCGCTGGGCCAGCAAGGTGGGTTCACCGCCTGGCTGCTCTGGCTCGGGATCCATATCGCGTACCTCATCGGCTTCGCGAACCGGCTCGTGGTACTGGTGCGCTGGGCATGGTCGTTCATCACCCACGGCCGAGGTACGCGCCTGATCACCGGTGGCCAGCTCTTGCCGCCGATCGATGAGCCGTCGCCGCCGGTGCTGCCCCCGCCGGAGGGGGATCTGCCGCCCAGTCCTTGATGTCCAGTTTCTCCGCCGGCGCGCACCCTCCCTTGCTGATGTCAATGGGCGGCATCGCGTGGCCGTCACCCGCCTGATGTCGCCCAGTGACATCAAGGAAGCAGGGTCACCGCCGGCCCCGAAAGTGGACATCAAGCCGCGCACCCGAGCGACCCTGCGGACCTAGAACTCGATCACCTGGCGCACGAAACGGCCCTCACGCATCACCATAAATGCGTCCTCGATCTCGTCGAGGCGGATCCGGCGGTCGATGAGGCGGTCGATCGGTAGCCGCCCGTCAGCCGCCCACGTGGCATACCTGGGAAAGTCGATCATGGGCTCGGCGAAGCCGTAGTTGGATCCGAGGATCCGGCGCGAGCCGTCCACGAACGGATAGACCTCGAACGCCGCGCGCTCGCCGATCGGCGTCATCCCGACCAGCACCGCCGTGCCGCCCGGCGGCAGCGCGGCGATCGCGAGCTCGACGGTCGCCGGCCGGCCGATCGCCTCGAACACGAAATCGGGGCCGCCATCGGTCAGGTCGCGCAGGGCCTCGACCGTCGACGCGGCGTCATCATCCGCGAGCAGCCCGTCCGTGGCCCCGACCGACCGAGCGACGTCCAGCTTTCCGGCCACCCGGTCGATGGCGACGATCCGTGACGCGTCGGCGACGGCGGCGCCCATCACGACCGACAGCCCCACGCCGCCCAGACCGATCACCGCCACCGACGAGCCAGCCGGCACGGCCGCGGTCTTCAGCACCGCGCCCACACCTGTCGTGACGCAGCACCCGATCAATGCCGCCGCGGCCGGGTCGACGCCGTCGGGGAGTGGGATCGCGGCCGCCGCCGGCACCACCGAGGCCTCCGCCATCGTGGCGATCGCACAGTACGAGCGGGTGTCCCGGAACGCGGTCGTGCCGTCCAGCAGCGCGTGCCGGTACGACGGGGAGCCTGGGCACTCCCAGATCCGGCCGCGCCGGCATGACCGGCACACGCCGCACGGGATCAGCCACGACAGCGCTACCAGTTCCCCGACCCGTGGCGTGGTGACACCCGGCCCGACGGCCTCGACGACGCCGGCACCCTCGTGACCCAGGACGATCGGGGTCGGTCGATCCCACTCCGCGTCGCGGACATGCAGGTCGGAGTGGCACACGCCCGACGCGAGCATCCGCACGCGTACCTCGCCGATCCGTGGCTCGATCAGCTCGAGCTCGCGGATCACGACGGGCCGACCGACCTCCTCGAGCACGGCAGCGCGGACGACGGGCAGGGCAGGCACCCCGCCAGTATCGTTGGGCGATGGAGCCACTGCCCCCCGGTTTCCGCTGGCCGGACGGCATCCGCGCGGCGGCGATGTTCACGTTCGACGTCGACGCCGAGGCGGTGATGCTGACCGATCACCCCGAGGTCATCGACTACCTCGATGTCATCGGTCACCAGCGCTATGGCCCGCTGGTCGCGGTGCCTCGACTGCTGCGCATGCTCGACCGGCGCAAGCTTCGCACGACGTTCTTCATCCCGGGTTGGGTCGCCGAGGCGTGGCCGACGGTCGCCCGCTCGATCCGCGACGCCGGCCACGAGATCGGTCATCACGGCTACATGCACGAGAGCGTCCGGGGCAAGGACGAGTCGACCGAGGAGGGCTACCTGCGGCGTGGCCTCGAGGCACTCGACACTGTCGTCGGTGTCCGGCCGATCGGCTATCGACCGCCGTCCTGCGACATGAACTTCGGCACACCCGACCTGCTCGCCCGCCACGGGTTCACGTACGACTCCGGGATGATGGATTCCGACCACCCGTACAAGTGGGCATCGGGTCTCGTCGAGCTGCCCATGCATTGGAGCCTCGACGACTGGAATCGCTACAACTACGTCCCCGGTTACGCGTCATCGCCGATCCTCCGCCCCAGCGAGGTGTGCGACGGCTGGGCCGAGGAGTTCGACGCGATCGTCGAGCTGGGCGGGCTGTTCGACCTGACGATGCACCCGTTCATCAGCGGCCGACCGGCGCGCGTTGCCGCGCTCGAGAAGCTGATCGAGCGAGCGCAGTCGATGGACGGCGTGTGGGTCGCCGCCGCAGACGAGATCGCGACGTGGGTCGCCGACCTGGATCTGCCACCCGTCACCCACGAGCCGCCCAAGCTGGATCCTCGAAGCTAGGCGCCGTGCGCCTGGCAGCCTCCACCGCCTGTCGTTACCCGATCCCTGATGGCGCCCAGTGACATCAGCCAGGTGGGGTCTGCCGGGGAGGAGAAAGTGGACATCAGCCCGACGGCAGCACTCGCAGGACGCCCACCATCCCGTACGCCTCGTGCCCTGGCAGGTGGCAGATGAACAGGTAGTCCCCCGGAGCGGCGAACGTCACCGTCGTCGTGGCGCTGGATCCGGCCCGCAGCGACACCTCGGTGGGGCGCAGACCGTGCTCCGGCTCCGTGCCGGTCCGGTGGCGATCATGGAACGCCGCATCGCCGACGAGCCACTCATGGTCGATCGGGTCCGAGTTGACCAACCTGATCGTGATCGGGACACCGGCAGTGGCGACCACCTCGGTCGGGCTGAACTTCGAGAAGTGGATCCCGATGTCGGCCCTTGTGGGACCGTCGTTCAGCCCCGGTGCCCGCACCCAGGCCGCGGCGATCCCCGCCAGGCCGAGGGAGAGGATGATCCCGCCGAACAGAGCGAGGCGCCCTGGCCGGCGGGACCTGGAAAGATCCATCAGGCCGGCCGGTAGCGCGAACCCATCTGGTACCGGGCGAGCCACACGAACACCGCACCGATCCCGATCGTCACGAACACCACGCCGGCGAACCAGCGCATGGTGGCCATGACCGTGGGATCACTCGCGCCGGGCAGGTCGAGACCGGCGGCGACACGGGACGGCGCATTGGCACCGGACGCATCGACCGCGAGGTCGTAGCCGAACTGAGGGGCCGTCCCATCGAGCGCGATCTTGGTCAGCCACGCCGTGCCGGGGATCCATTCCATGCCACGGTCGGAGCGTAGATCCGAGAGCAGCAGGTCGTTGGCCGGCCGCGAATGCTGGAGCGTCATCCCGTTGAAGCCGTCGGGGGCCGGCAGCAGGGCCGGTGCCTTGTCGGTCAGGAGGTAGACATCGGCCTGCACCACCTCGCTCTCGGACTTGCCGAGGGCCAGGATCCGCAGCGGGACCCACGGGTTGTCGGTCGGGATGGTGATGTGGACAGGCGTGCCGTCGCCGACGTTCTGGCCGCGGGCCGCAGCCGCCTCACCGTCGAATGCAGCGGCGAGGAAGATCTGGCTGCGCTGGGCGTAGAAGTCGAGGACCTCGGGCGCGTCGGGCGGGAGGCGGAAGCCGTGGTCGGTCGCCCACGTCCCGACTTCTGCCGCGCCACCGCGCAGGACCGTGATGTCGAGGGCATCGATGGTCACTTCCATGAGGACCTCGGCGCTCGGCGCAGCCGAGCGGGCAGCGTCAAGAGCGAAAAGCGCGCTCTCTGGCACCGGGTCCGTCTCACGGAGGAGGCGCTGGAGCGTCCAGTCGCCGCCCTTCTCGACACTCGTCGGTATCCCGGGGAGTGGCGTGAGACTGCCGAAGGCACCCCCGCCCCCGGCGAATTCGAACGAGGTCACGTAGTGCTCGACCCCGTCGTGGTAGCCCGCGAACGTCGTCGTCCGCAGGAGGTTGACCGCCCCGTTGGGTCCGATGAGCCCGCCGCAGGCTAGAGCGGGGGCCGCGCTGAAGGCGACCAGGAGGAGGCCGGCGGCGAGGGCGATGGTCCGCCTTCCGGCCCGAGTGATCGATCGCATCGTGCGATCCTCCTGTGCAACGGCCGGCCGCCGGGCATCTGGGGTCCGGTCCGTTTGGGGTGAGACTCCGGACCGGCCCCAGATGTTCCGACCGTGACCGTCAGCGGCGCGACGCGGCGAACGCCTTGCGGAAGCCGTCGATCGCATCCGTCGCTACGACGACGACCACGGTCACACCGAGCACGATGCCCGTGACGTCGAGCCACGTGCCGTCCGTCGCCTCGCCGACCGCACTGACGAGCGCCGGGTTGAACAGCAGGCCGTTCTGCAGCAGCCATAGCGCGGGCACGGCGAACGCGACACCCAGCAGGGCATTGATCACCGCGAAGGTCAGCGTCCATCGACCGCGCAGGTACAGCAAAACGGTGAAGCCGATCTCAAGGAGCGAGACGACGACGAAGTACGGCAGCCAGAACGACCATAGGGCGGGGTCGAACAACGGGAAGGCCTGGCCGTCGAGCACGATCGGTGGCAGCAGCTGGACCCACAGGATCCCGCCGATCACGAACACGTTGGCAACGACCGTGCTGATCGCGTCGACGATGCCGAGGCGACCGCTCTCGGGGAGTGCTGGCAGGTCGTCGACGCTCCACGCCTTGCCGCGGAGCGCTTCCTGGCCACCGAAGCGCTCGGCGATCGCGAACACCAGCGTGAACCAGAACAGCATCTGGATCGTGACGGTGAACCCGGTCCCGATGGCGCTGGCGATCGCCTGGCCGACTGGCGCGTCCGAAAGCAGGTTGGCCGCCAGGACGACGATCGACACGATCGGGACCACGATCGGGACCAGCAAGGTAAGCAGTCGCTTCCACTCCGGGAAGAGGTTGGGTCCGATGAGGTACTGCGGGCGGTCGGCGTAACGGGCTGCGAGCAAGCTCGGGTCGCCGAGCTCGGTCAGCGCAGCGCGCTCGGCCTGTTCCGGTTCTCCGTTCCGTGCCTCGATGGCATCCGCGACGAGCGCGCGGATCTCTGGCTCGAGCTCGGTCCGTTGCGAGCGGGGGACCGCGCGGAGCACGGCCCAGACGTATCGATCGGTAAGGGCGGTCACTTCTCTTCTCCTTGGGCAAGGGCGCGGATCGACAGATCGAGCCGCTTCCAGTCTTCGAGGAGCTCCGTGGCGAGACGGTCGCCGTCGGGGCTGGTCCGGTAGAACTTGCGAGGCCGTGACTCTTCGGTGTTCCACTCGCTGGTCAGCACGCCCTGCCCCTCCAGGCGCCGGAGGAGGGGGTAGAGCGTGTTGGCATCGACGGCGAACCCGAGGTCGCGCAGCCGGTCGAGCAGCGCGTAGCCGTAGCCGGGTCGACGGAGCAGGAGCAGGCACGCCAGCACGACGGTGCCGCGACGCAGTTCCTGCCGGCCGCCGGCCAGGAGTTCGGTGAGGTCCATGTGCGGCACTATACTGTGTCTCACACACTATTACAAGTGGCACAGGACTAGGTCCATCGGCGGGGTGACGCGCCCTTGCCCGACCCGGCACACTGCATCGATGCGACGCCTGCCCGCGCTCCTCGCCGGTGTTCTCCTTCTGCTCGCCACGGCAGCCCCCGTGGCGGCCGGCTTTCCAGCTAAGGACTCGAAGTACCACGACTACGCCGAGATGGTCGCCGAGCTGAACAAGGCGGTCGCCGACCACCCCGCGATCGTCGAGAAGTTCTCGATCGGGGAGAGCTACCAGCACCGCCAGATCTGGGCCGCCAAGATCTCGGACAACGTCGCCGACGACGAGAACGAGCCCGAGGTCCTGTTCGATGCGCTGCACCATGCGCGCGAGCACCTGACCGTCGAACAGGCACTCGCCGTCCTGCGCTGGCTGACCGACGGCTACACCACGAGCTCGACGATCAAGGGGCTGGTCGATACCCGCGAGATCTTCATCGTGTTCATGGTCAACCCCGACGGCGGTGAGTACGACATCGGCGGCTCCACGTACCGTGCCTGGCGCAAGAACCGCCAGCCCAACGCGGGCAGCTCCTACATCGGCACCGACCTGAACCGCAACTACGAATACAACTGGGCGTGCTGCGGCGGCTCGTCCGGCACGAGGTCCGCCAGCACGTATCGCGGCCCCAAGCCGTTCTCCGCGCCGGAGACCCGGGCGATGCGCGACTTCATCGACAGCCGCGTCGTCAACGGCCGTCAGCAGATCCGCACGGCCATCACGTTCCACACCGCCGGCCAGCAGGTGCTGTGGCCGTACGGCTACACCCGGACCGACGTCCCGGCGGACATGACCGCGACCGACTACTCGGCGCTTCGCGAGCTCGGCCGACGGCTGGCGTCGCGCAACGGCTACACCCCGATGCAGTCGAGCTCGCTGTACATCACCGACGGCGATGAGATCGACTGGGCGTACGGACGCCATCGGATCTTCATGTACACGTTCGAGATGTATCCGCGCGGCGTCACCTCGACCAGCCGCTTCTATCCGGCCGACGAGCTGATCACCCGCGAGACCGAGCGCAACAAGTCCGCCATCCTGTACCTGATCAACCTGGCGAGCTGCCCGTACGCGCCGATCGGGCTGACCCAGACCCACTGCGGCCCGTTCCTCGACGACTTCGAGGTCAGCCGGGGCTGGGTGGTCGACCCGCTCGGGACCGATACCGCGACCGTTGGTGCGTGGCACCGCGCGAACCCCGCCGGCACGAACTACCAGGCGAACACGGTCACATCCGGCTCGCGCGCGCTGTCGACCGGATCGGCCGCCGGCGCGTACCACAGCGCCAACGACCTCGATGGCGGGTCGACATCGGTCCGCTCGGCCGAGATCGCGCTACCGAGTACGGTCGGACGGCTGACCTTCCGCTACTACCTGGCGCACGGCTCGACCTCGAGCTCGGCCGACAAGTTCGAGGCGTTCGTCGAGGAGGGCGATGGGACACGGACGCTGGTGCGGTCCGAGGTCGGGGCGGCCAACACCGACCGACCGTCATGGGCGTCGGCGTCGATCGCGTTGACGGCGTGGGCCGGCCAGACGATCCGCATCGTGTTCGTGGCCACCGACGGCGCGAACGACTCGATCGTCGAGGCGGCCGTCGACGACGTGCGCGTGACCCGACCCTAGGGCGGGGCGGCGGCGCCGCCGCCGCGGAACGGGTTACTGCGAGCGTTCGGTCTGGCCGTACACCTTCGGGCTGATCTGGTAGGCGTGCGCCTCGAGATCCAGTGCCATCGCGTCGTATCGGGCGAGGGCGGAGCTCGATAGCGTCGCTGCTGCCTTGAGCTCGAGCTCCTCGCGGGCCTCGGACTCACCACGCCAGCCGACGCGGATCTCGCCAATGCCATTGGCGTAGGTCTTGAGCTGGTAGATGCCGGTTTCGCCCAGGCTCGACTCGGCGAAACGGACGACGTCCTTGTAGCAGCCCGCGAAGACGCAGTCCTCCGGCGATGCCTCGTCGAGGCGACCGTAGTCGGACCATTCGACGGCCGGCCCCCAGCCCTGGTACAGGGCCTGCGTATGGCGCGTCGGATCAGCGAGCATCTTGACCCCGGCCCGTGCGTCCTCCAGGCCATGGATCCACGTCGGTGCCTTGACGAACTCGCCGTCCTCGAACTCCTCGGGGTGCTCGCCGAGGTACCACACCGTCCCGTCGTCGTCCTGCGCGTAGAACGCGATCTCCTTCTCGACCAGGACGCCGTCGCTGATGTCCTCGATCCACACGACCGCGGTGCGCACGCCGGCGATCATCTTGGTGAGGCTGGTGACGGTGAACGAGATCTTGTGCGGGATACGCTCGCCGGCCTCGATCGTCACGCCTTCGATGATCCATTGCCGGCCGGGCTGTAGCGGCAGCCAGGTGTTGTCGATCGTCGCGCCGTTCGAGAACCGCGATGCCTCGAACACGGCGTACGCCGGCGCGGTCGGGTCGATCACCGGGCTCAGCACCGGGGTCGGTGCGGTGCTCGGCTCGATGCTCGGGGCCTGGCTCGGCCCGGTATCCGGCAGGGCGGAGGGCGCGACGGCAGGTGGTGCCGGTGCTACCGCCTGACTCGCCGGCGGACTCCCGCTACAGCCGATCGTGGCAAGCATGACCAGGGCAGCGCTACACGCTGCGCCCAGGATCGAACGACGCATGGCCCCGAACCCCTCTTTCCCCCGCTACCCCTGCGACCGCCCCCGGCAGCGTCCCCTGTGCCAGCCGCGAGCCCCCGCTCGCGTCCATCAGTACTTTGGTACTACAAGGTCCCACTCGTATATCGGGAATCCGACAAGTGGTGCATTCTCGCACCACGAAAATTCAGAGCGGCAGTCGGATGCGGAACGTGGTACCGCCACTCCCCGTGGATTCGACCTCCAACTCCCCGTCGTGGGCCGCCACGAGATGGCGGGCGATGGCCAGCCCGAGGCCCGACCCGCTCGATCCGGCGCCCTTCACGAATTGGTCGAAGACGTGGGGGAGGAGAGCGGGATCGATGCCCGGGCCGGTGTCCGCGACCCGGAGCTCGAGGCGGTCGCCGGTCACCTCGCCGCGGACCGTGACCGTGCCACCCGGCGGGGTGTGCCGCACGCCATTCGCCACGAGGTTGGCGAGCACCTCCCGGATGCGGACCGGGTCGATGTCGAGGATCGGCAGGTCGGCTGGGACGTCGGCCGTGACGGTCACCCCGGTCGTGCCTGCCGCCCCCTGGAAGGAACGCACGACCTCGTCGACCAGCACGTCCGGATCGGTCGGTTCCCGGTGCAGCTGGAGCGTGCCGGCCTCCGACAGCGCCACCGTCCGCAGGTCGTCGATGAGGCGCTCCATCACCCGCGTCTCCTCGAGGATCGCCGACAGGTGGGCCTCATCGGCCGGGTGGACGCCGTCGATCATCGCCTCGAGGTTGCCGGCGATCACGCTGAGCGGCGTGCGGAGCTCGTGGCTCACGTCGTTGAGTAGCGTCCGCCGCTGGTCCTCGTCGCGTTCGAGCCGCTCGACCATCGTGTTGAAACCGCGGAACAGCTTCCGAACCGGTCGTGGACCCTGGTCCGGCGCTGGAACTCGCACGCGGTAGTCGCCGCCTTCGACTCGCTCGGCCGCCTCGGCGAGGTCGTCGAGCCTGCGACCGATCCGCACGACACCCGAAGCGACCGCGATGATGACCATGGCTACGACGACAGCCGAGATGATCGACGGAACTGGTCCCAGATTCGAAACGATCACCGCCGCCGTGGCGACGAGCGATCCCACGATGAGTCCGAAGATCAGGAAGAAGCACCCGAACCCGACTCCGGGACCGCGCCGCCGCCACGGGCCGTCGCCCCATTCGCCGGATCGCCGGCGCCGCCACATCTCGCGGCGGTAGGCCCCCCAGTCCTCGCGGTCGTTCATCGGTCGTCCGCCAGTCGATATCCGACGCCGTACACCGTCAGCACGTAGCGGGGTTGGCGCGGATCGGGCTCGAGCTTGCGGCGCAGGTTCTTGATGTGCGAGTCGATCGCGCGCTCGTAGCTCTCGAACGCGACGCCGTGCAGCGCGTCGAGCAGTTGGCTCCGCGTGAAGATGCGTCCGGGCTGGCGGGCAAGCGTGGCAAGGAGCGTGAACTCGGTCGGGGTCAGCTCGACGGTCGTGCCGCCCACCACGGTACGCATCCGGGACAGATCCAGCACGAGGTCGCCCACACGGACGATGTCCGAGGCGTCGACCGGGCGATCGGCACGACGCAGCACGGCCTTGACCCGAGCGACCAGCTCGCGTGGCGAGAACGGCTTTGTGAGGTAGTCGTCGGCCCCGAGCTCGAGTCCGAGCAGCTTGTCGAGCTCGTCGTCGCGAGCGGTGAGCATCACGATCGGGATCGACCCCTCCCGTCGCAGCTCACGGGTGACGTCGAGCCCATCGAGCCCGGGCAGCCCAAGGTCGAGCACGACGAGGTCGGGGCGCTGCCGCCGCACCGTGTCGAGTGCCGCGGGTCCGTCGGTCGCGGTCGACACCGCGAAGCCGGCGTGCTCGAGGTAGTCGCGTGCCAGCTCCACGATCCGTGGCTCGTCATCGACGACGAGGATGGTTCGGTTGGTCACGGGCAGCATCCTAACGACACGGATGCGCCCTCCCGAACGAGTCGGGAGGGCGCGGGATCCGTGGGGGTCGGTTCAGGCCGGCTTGTCCGTGGACGTCGTCGATCCGGCCGATGGCCCCGAGTCGCCGTGCGCCTGGCGGTGCCATTCGTCGAACCCCTGCTGGAATCGACCGCGGTGCTCGCCGTTGCCCCACTTGCCCGGGCCATCCCAGCGCCGGCCGTTGCCCCAGCCGCCGCCACCGCGCCAGAACGCGGCGCGCAGCAGGCCGATGATCAGGAAGATGAACAGCAGCGTGCCGAGGAACCCGAGGATCGAGAACCCGCCGTGTCCCCAGCCCCAACCGGGGCCGTAGCCGTAGCCATAGCCGTATGGGTTCGCGCCGGGCACGACCGGCGTGACGACGGTGCCATCGGGGGCGTTGGCCGCCGCGGTGGTGATCGCCGTCGTGAGACCCGCCTGGTAGGCGGTCTGGGCGATGAACCCGCCGCCGACGACGAGCGCCGCGACGACGAGAAGACCGATGAAGACGTTGCGCATGGTTGCCTTGACTCCTTGGTGTTGGGCTTGATGCGTCGCATGCTCGCGCCGGAATATGGAGTGGCGATGGAGCGGTGATGCACACTTCGGGCATGACGGAACCGACTGACGACCCCAGCCTGCTCGGTGGCAAGAACCTGCCCATGTGCCCCCTCTGTGGGAACGCCACGTTCCGGCAGGAGGAGGGCAAGTTCGACAGCGCCTGGGGCTTGACCGCCCACCGCGTCCTGATGCTCGTCTGCGAGCGCTGCTCGTACGTGCTGACGTTCTACGAAGGCAACACGATCTTCGACTTCGACTGAGCTGACGCCCGGGTCATACCATTGGCGGGTGATCCGGTCCGCGCTCCTCGCCTCCGCGATGGTGATCGTCGCAGCGTGCGGCGGTAGCGTCGCGTCATCAGCGCCGTCTGTGGCGCCGGCGGCCGAGCCGTCGCCCGTGCCCGCCGCCTCGGAGTCGACCAGCGCCGCCGGCTCCGAGATCGTCGGAGAGTGGGTCGGCGTGCACGATTGTGCCCGGATCGTCGCCCTGCTCACGGGCGCCGGGCTTGACGAGTTCCTCGGGGATGCCGTCTACGGCAACGTGCTCGTGCCTGGCGTCGACCCGGGTACTACGACGCTCATCGACCCGAGCAAGCCATGTGTCGGCGCGGTCCAGCGCGAGCATTCGCACTTTTTCACCGCTGACGGTCGCTTCGGGTCGAAGGATTTCAACGGCGAGGACGTCGACGGCGGCACGTACACGCTCGAGGGTGAGGACGGCATCACCATCAATGGCCGCGGCTTCAAGTACCAGATCACGGGTGATGAGCTGTCGCTGGAGCCCGAGCCAGTCGACATCTCGACGTGCACGACCAAAGAGTGTCGGTTCGCGGCGACGTGGGTGCTGATGGTCGCGATGCCCGGCACGACCTGGACGCGAGGCAGGATCGGGTCCTAGTGACGGGCGCGGCGCGGTCGCTCGTCGCCGCGATCGACCAGGGCACGACGAGCAGTCGATGCATCCTGTTCGACCATGGCGGGCAGCCGGTCGCGAGCCACCAGCTCGAGCATCGCCAGATCACGCCGCGGCCTGGTTGGGTCGAGCACGACGCCGACGAGATCATCGAGCGGGTGCGGACGTGCGTGCAAGTCGCCCTGCGTGCCGCCGGCGTGGGCGCCGGGGCGCTCGCCGCGATCGGCATCAGCAACCAGCGCGAGACGAGTGTGGTCTGGGATCGGCGGACGGGTCGACCGGTCCAGCACGCGATCGTGTGGCAGGACACGCGGACCGCGGACGCCGCGGCGCGGATCGGGGACATCGACCGATTTCGAGCGACGACCGGGCTGCCGGTTTCGACCTATTCCAGCGCGCTGAAACTGCGCTGGATCCTTGACCACGTCGACCGCGATCCATCCGAGCTGGCATTCGGCACGATCGACTCGTGGTTGGTGTGGCATCTGACCGGCGGCCTGCACGTCACCGACGTGACCAACGCGAGCCGGACGATGCTGATGGACCTCGCGACGCTCGACTGGGATGACGAGATCCTCGAGGAGCTCGGCATCCCCCGGTCGGTGCTGCCGGAGATCCGCGGCTCATCCGAGGTCTACGGCACGGCCATCGGCGATCTCGAGGGCGTGCCGATCGCCGGGATCCTCGGCGACCAGCACGGGGCGCTGTTCGGGCAGACCTGCTTCGACGCTGGCCAGGCGAAGTGCACGTACGGCACGGGCGCGTTCATGCTGATGCACACCGGTACGACGCCCGTGCCCAGCACGCACGGGCTGATCACCACGGTCGCTGCGCGGCTCGGTGGTCCAGGCACGCACGCGACGTACGCGCTCGAGGGTTCGGTGGCGGTCGCGGGCTCGCTCGTCCAGTGGCTGCGCGACGATCTTGCGCTCATCGATACGACCGATGGGATCGAGGCGCTCGCTCGTTCCGTGCCGGATTCGGGCGATGTCGTGTTCGTGCCGGCGTTCTCCGGGCTGTTCGCGCCGCATTGGCGGCCCGACGCGCGCGGCGTGATCGCCGGCCTGACGCGGTTCTCGACAAGGGCCCACATTGCACGGGCAGCGCTGGAAGCCACGGCCTACCAGGTGGCTGATCTGGGCGCCGCGATGGCGGCCGACCTTGGGGCGTCACTCCCCGGGGAGCTGCGGGTCGACGGCGGGATGACCCGGAACGACCTGTTGATGCAGATCCAGGCGGACATCCTGGGCAGCGTCGTGGTGGCGCCAGCGATCACCGAGATCAGTGCCCTTGGCGCGGCCTATGCCGCCGGGCTCGCGGTGGGGTTCTGGCGGGATCTCGACGAGCTTCGGTCGATGGATGCTGCGCCGCGTCGCTGGGAGCCGCAGATGACCGAGCGTGACCGCGCCGCCGGTCTGGCTCGCTGGCACAAGGGGGTCGAGCGGTCGCTGGGTTGGGTCGATCACGCCGTCGACGAGGGTTGATGTCCACTTTCTCCTGCCGGGCGCACATCCTCCGATCGATGTCAGTGGGCGTCATCACCGAGGTTGGTCGTTACCGATGCCGCCCATCGACATCAGGCAGGGTGGGTACGTTCGCCCGCAGAAAGTGGACATCAAGCCGGGATCAGGGCGGGCCCTCGAAAGGGACGCAGCGATCCCGAAGAGACGAGTGATCGCGAAGAGACGCAGCTAGTCGCGTCGGTCGGCGAGCGCTTGCTCGAGCGCGGCGGCTGCGTTCGGGATGTCGTCCGGGAGCCTGATGACGTCGGCGGGGAGTTCCGCGCCGGTCGCGCCCAGGCCGCCTACCGCCACGACCACGTCACCCATCGCGCTCATCTCGTGGGCGACGCCCTCGCCGGATTCGCGATCTTCGGGCGTCGGGATGCCGATCACGACACCGCGAGCGCCTACGACATCGGCGGCATCGCGCCAACTGCGCTCGGGTACGTCGGCGCCCAGATAGACGACGCCGATGCCGCGACGCCGGGCCGCGGTCGCGAAGGCGAGTGCGCCGAGCTCGTGGCGGCTTCCCGGCGGGAGGCCGATCAGGACGGGCGACTCGATGTCGAGCCGGCCGGCCGCCTCGAATGCTGCGGACAGCCGACGCAGGACCGCATGACTGGCGGCATGCTCCGCCGCGACCGACACCGTGCCAGCAGCCCAGGCATCGCCGAGCCCCCTGAGGGCAGGCATCACCCGTTGTTCGACGGCGTGCTCGAACGAGCTCGCTGCGAACAGCTCGTCGAGGATCGCTTCGAGGCGAGCGTCGTCCAGCTCGGCCGCGGCTTCCACGAACGCCTGGGTCATGTCGGTGTCCCGGTCGAGCCCGTTCCCCTGTGAGCGCAGCGACGGGGCAGGGGAGACGGGCACGCCGTGCGCCTCGATCTCGCGAGCTGCCTGGCTCGCCGCCCAACCCTCGTCGACGAGTCGGCGCATCGCGCGCAGACGGTCGATGGCGGCCTCGTCGTACAGCCGGTACCCCGAGGGGGTGCGGTCTGGACGAACGATCCCGTAGCGCCGTTCCCACGCTCGGAGGAGCTGGACGCTGACGCCCGCTCGGAGCGCGGCTTGTTTGATGGTGTACATCGTTTGTCTAAGATATCACGCCCAGAAGGCTTGACAAGCGTTCGCTCAGCGCGGTAATGTCTCGACGAACCCTATACAGAGGGTCGACAAGCAAGTAGTCCGCGGAATGACGTGGGCACAGCATGTAGGAGTGGAGCTCATGCAGTATCTCCGGGCACTCGCCCTTCTTCTGGTCATCGTCGGTGGCGTGAACTGGCTGCTGGTCGGGATCGCCAAGTTCGATCTCGTCGCGGCGATCACCGGTGACGCATTCGGTGAGACCAACCCGATCTCGGCGATCATCTACATCCTGGTCGGCGTCGGTGCCGTGGCACTCGTTCCGACGCTGTTCCGGTGGATCACCGCCGACTCGTCCACCACCTCCCAGGCCTGAGCCCGCGGCTCGCCAGGGACGCAACGGCTCGCGGCGTCACCGCATCGGCGGACCGACGTCGCGAGTCTTTCGCGTGCCTTCGGTGACGCGCGGCACCATTGATATGCCCCTGCAATGTCGCTGCAAGCCTGCCTTCGGTCGCGGGTTGCATGACCGCCACGACCCGGGGCATAGGGTGGACATCGATCGAACCGTCACCCGGGAACCTCCTCCCAGTACCGAGAGCTCCGGTGGGGGCGGAGTCGAATCGCCTAGCGCGCCAGCGGGCGCATCGCGGCCCTGGGGGACCGCACAGGCTGACGGAAAACGTAGTTGACCGTGCAGCCAGGGGGACGCCCGCCGGCGCGCTCCCTTTTGTCTCCGATCGTCCGTGTGATGCGGACGTAACGCCCGTGCGCCTACGGTTGAAAACGCCCGGACACCACGAACGAGGACCCGTCATGACATCGACCCCTCGCCGCCTACCCATGCTCATCGCCCTGGTGATGGGCCTCTCGCTGGCCGTCGCGCCGGCAGTCGCCGCGAATGACAAGTTCGCCGCCCTGCCCACCCGGATCGACCTGCCGCCAGGCTTCCAACCCGAGGGCATCGAATCCTTCGGCCCGTGGCTGTTCGCCGGTGGCCTCCAGGACGGGGCGATCTGGCGGGGGAGTGCCGTGACCGGGGAGGGCGACATCCTCGTCGAGGGTATGGCCGGCCGCATGGCGACGGGCCTGCACCTCGATCGATGGGGTCGATTGTGGGTCGCCGGCGCTTCGACCGGCACTGTCCGCGTGTACGACGCGCTGACTGGTGATCCGCTCCAAACCTACACGTTCAGCGGCAGCGGCTTCCTCAACGACCTCGACATCACCCGCAACGCCGTCTACATCACCGACTCCCAGAACGCGCAGCTGGCCGTGATCCCGCTCGGGCGGTTCGGGCGCTTGCCGGATCCGTCAGTCGTGCGGCTGATGCCGCTGACCGGCGACTTCCAGATGCAGCCCGGGTTCAACGCCAACGGCATCGCGGCTCGCGGCGGGTGGCTCGTCATGGTCCAGTCGAACACCGGCTTCCTGTTCCGCGTCAACCCGCGGACGGGCGAGACCAGGAAGATCGACACTGGCGGCTATCTCGTCAGCAACGGCGACGGCCTCGAGCTGCGCGGCCGGACGCTCTACGCCGTTCGGAACCAGGACAACCTGGTCGCGGTGCTTCGACTGTCGCGCAACCTCCGACACGCCCGGATCGTCGGCGACGGGGAGATCACCCCGGCGCCGGGTGCCGTCTCGGTGCCGACAACGGCCACCGTGACGCTCCGGGGCCTGTACGTGGTCAACGCCCGGTTCGGTATCACGACCGACGAGTACTGGATCACCCGGTTGCCGCTGAAACCGTAGCCAAGCAGATCGATGCCGCCGCTGTTTGGCAGCGGCGGCATCGGGACGGAGTGATCGCCGGGCTCAGAAGTCGCAGTTGGGCCCCGGAACGTCGAATTCGCCGCGGAACGGGGCGCCCACAGGGGCGACGATCACGCTGATGTCGACGGCCGGCTGACCGGTCTCGTTGCGACCGATGTGGCCGGCGCCGGAGTCGACGTAGCCATGGCCGGCGGTGATGACGATCGGCGTGCAGTTCGGGTCATCGCGCTCGTAGAACGTCACCTGGCCCGAGATGACCGTTACAAACACCGGATACGGGTGGGAATGCCAGCCGGTCGAGCCGCCGGGGGCATAGGCATGCTGGCGGACGAGGACGTCGACCGGTTCCTTCGCCTCGGCTTTGAAGAGTCCGCCGTCGGCCGGGTTCGACATGACCTTGAAGGTGTCATACGTGCCTCTCGCGAGCAGTGTCGGTGTCACGCCGGATGCCGGGGACGCGATGGTGGCGGTCGCGATCGCTCCGACGAGGGCGATCGCCACGACGATCGCGGCCAGCATGGATCTCTTGCGTTGCATCGGGTGTTCCCTCCGGTAGGGCCTCATCCGGACCCCAACGCCAGCGTCGGGGGCGGGCACCGTTGTGTCGATATGCCGTACGGCGTATTGTTCGCGCCCTCATGACGCGCCTCTCCAGGACCGACATGGAGGCGGTTCTCGCCTTCGGGGCCGCGCTCGGTGGAGCCGCCTCAGGCGCCGAGCGTGCCGACGCGTGGCTACTCGAGACGGTCGCGCGGTCAGTCCCGCTTGAGATGGCGACGTATGCGCATTACGGCGATGACCCGACGCCTACCATCAGCACCAACCTGCTCGGCCGCGCCGAACCGCGGGCACCCACCGCCCACGAGCGGGAAGTCATGAAGGCCGACCCATTCTGCCGCTACAAGCTCCGCACCGGGGACGAGCATTTCGCACCGCTGCGGTTCACCGATGTCGTTGACATGCGTGTATTTCGTCAGACCGAGTTCTTCGCCCTGATGGTGTCCCCGTCGATGTCGCACATGGTCCAGACCCGTCTTCCCGGCGAGGATGGTTTTCACTGGACGCTCTATGTCGAGCGTGGCGGTCGGAACTTCGTCGAGCGTGACCTGCTCTTCCTCGCGTTCTTGCGGCCGTCGCTCGTTGCGTACGAGTCCCACCGCGCGCTAGCGGCGACTGTCGAGGCGCTCCGTTCGATCCAATCCGCGGCCTACGACGACGGATCGTTGACCATGCGCGAGCGCGAGATCCTCGACCTCGTCGCTGGAGGGGCAACGAACGCTGTGATCGCCGAGCGACTGTGGATCACGCCAGGGACGGTGAAGAAGCATCTCGACAACATCTACGTCAAGCTCGAGGTCGGGAGCCGAACGGCCGCGTTGGCTCGGACCGGCCGCGTGACCGTCAAGTCCGCCATGTCGGACGCGTCACTGCCTCATTGACCGACCCAGCGAGCACGGCGCTGCCCCGCCGACCGCGAGGTCGGCGGGGCAGCTTTCTGAGCGGCGAAGCGCTAGCTGTCGTCGCTGAATGTGCCTCCGAAGATGTCCGAGTTGCCGAACGTCGCCGGGCACTGGTTGTTCGGGCCTGGTCGTAGGGCCGTCGAGTGCGCTGCCGGCAGCTCGGCTGCCGCGGACCGCTCGCGTGGACGATCACCCACGATGGGCGTGGCCTCGCCAGCGACGACATCCTCGACGAACGCCTGTCGATAGGCGTCGATCGCCGGGCAGGTCGCGCCGTTGCGCATGTCGTTCCACACCGCCGACCCGTAGTCACGAGTCGCGACGGCGTAGTTGTAGTCGCCGAGGAACTCCGACGTGAGGCCGTTCGCGCTTGATGCACGGCCGTCACCCGTTGCGCCCCGGAGCACGGTGGTCCATCCGCCGATGACGCCCGTCGTGGCGTTCACCTCCGCGTGGCGGACCACACCGAGCACCCGTCGCGCCGAGGTCGTGTCGTTCCGCCATGGATCCAGCCAGGCGTTGTACACGAGCCACGCGTCGGTGCCATCAGGCGAGATCGCGATGGCGGGGAAGTTCGCCCGGTCGGTGCCGTCGTTGGCGTTGATCGGCGCCGAGTACGAGTCGCCACCGTCCGTAGAGCTCACCACGAAGGCTCGCTCGTTGTTGGTGCCGGCTCGGTCATCCGACCAGGTGATGAGGATCTGATCGGTGGCATCGGCGCCCGAGGGGGCGCCGTTCGCGATGTCGATGCTCGGGAAGGTGTTGGTCCGCGCCCCGGCGATGCCGTCGATGGTGAACCGGCCCTGGGCGGGGTCGAACTGGCCGATGCCGGCCACCGGCTGGACGACCGCTCGCGGCTTCTCGAAGTTGTTGCCACCATCGAACGAGCGCGCCTGGAAGAACACGCCCTCACGGGTCTTGATGTCGGTGCCGATCCAGACCACGTACACCACGCCGTCGCTGTCGGTGCGGATCGCGCAGCCCTGGCGGCCACCGGTCTGGCTGTTGTTCGTGGCGGCGGTGAGCTGGCGCTGCCGCCAGGTGTCGCCGCCGTCGGTCGATCGGGCGAACAGCACCGGCTCCGAACCGGCGGTGCCGCGGAAACCGACGTTGCAGACGTAGGCGTTGCCGAAGTGCGGGCTCGACTCGGCGTTGTCGGCCCAGAGCTGCTCCTTGTCGCTGAAGAGCGCTGAGTTCTGCTTGGTCACGACCACCGGGTCCATCCAGGCGTCATTGTCCCCGGCGATCGCTCCGACGATGTCGTCGGTCCGCGAGACCGCGATCGCGGCGGGGCCGTTGAAAGGCTCCTGGCCGGGGACCTTGGTCGCGATGTTCGCGTAGTACAGCCGCTGGCCGTTATCCCACGAGAAGTCGCCATTCGCGTCCGGCACAGGGCCGAAGGCGAGCTCAGGATCGCCATTGGACACGAGACCGTTCTCGAAGTACTTGGGCACCGTGCCGATCGGCCCGTTCGGGTCCGGCACACAGCCCGTGTCCGTGGCGGGCGGCTGTCCGGGCGCCAGGTCAGGCTGGCCGATGCAACTCGCGGTCACGCGGGCCGAATTGCCGGTGTAGTCGGGCTGCGTCCAGGTCCTGCCGGCGTCCGTCGAGAACTGGATGCCGGACAGGCCGACACCCGGCGTGAACGGACAGGTGCGATCGTCGCCGGCGTTGCAGGCCTCGAGGTCGATGTTGTCGTTGGCGCCGGCCGCCAGGATGTCGGTGTCGACGGGGTTCACCGCGAGTCCGGGTTCGTTCTGCTTGTTCTGGGAGAACAGGTCGTCGTTGCTGCCGACCGTCACCTCCGTGGAGCCACCCGGGGTCATCGGGGCGGCCAGGGCCGAGAGCGGCAGCAGGAGCACGATGAACGCCACGGCAGCGGCCGTGGCAAAGCGAGTCGGGCGCATGACTCCTCCTTGGACGTCGGTGAGCGACGTCGTCATGTTCCGTGCGCGCGGGCGCGCGCCGGCAACTACCCAGACCCATGGAGCCCCCGCCATGGGCTGTGTCCGTAAGTCCGTCGAGTCTGGCCCTCGGCCCCAGCGCTGGCAAGTCCCGAACGTCGGTGGTACTCGATGTCCAGCGCAGAATGAACCGCGAGGCTGCCTAGGCGGCTCTTCAATGGTGACCGGCCGGCTATCGGCTGGTCATCGGACGAGGAGGGTCGGGTGGAGCGAGGTCTCGTTGACCGGGCGAAGCAGGGCGACGGAGAAGCCTTCGACGTACTCGCTCGCGCGGCCGGCGACAAGTGCATGGCGATCGCGGTTCGGATCCTGCGCGACGCCGACCTGGCCGAGGACGCGGTCCAGGCAGCACTGATCACCGCCTGGCGCGAGCTGCGCAGCTTGCGTGATCCCGAGGCGTTCGAACCCTGGCTCCACCGGATCCTGACCCACGCCTGCTACGCCGAGGCCAGGCGTCGCCGGCGATGGGCTGCAGCGATCCGGGTCCTGCCAGTCGAGGCCACGTCCGGCCCCGACGACACGCTCAGTGTCCAGGACCGCGACCAGCTGGAGCGGGCCTTCCGGAGGGTGACGCTCGAGCAGCGGGCCGTGCTCGTCTTCCACCACTACCTCGGGCTACCGGTAGCCGAGGTGGCGGATCGACTCGATATCCCCATCGGGACCGTGAAATCCCGAATCCACTTCGCCACAGCGGCGCTCCGGGCCAGCCTCGAGGCCGACGACCGGACGCCATCCATCAAGGAGCGACTGGCATGACCGCGTCGCGCGATACCGAGCGACTCATCCGCGCCTTCCTCGACGAGGGCGCGACGGAGCTGCCCGAGCGCGTCTTCGACGCGGTTCGCTCCGACATCGACCGAACCCATCAGCGGGTCGTCATCGGCCCGTGGAGGACACCCGACATGAACACGTTCGCGAAGTTCGCGATGGCCGCCGCCGCCGTGCTGGTCGTCGCGCTCGTCGGCTATAACCTGCTGCCCAGCGACCCCGGAAGAGGGGGGACTCCGTCCGTCTCGCCGTCGCCGTCGATCACCGCTTCGCCGTCGATCGCCGCGTCGTCGTCGCCCAGCCCATCGCCGAGTGCACCCGCATTCATCGCGTCTGGCCCGATCCCTCGCGGCAGGCACTCGATGGTCCGCTCGGGCGCGGCCTTCTCGGTGGACATGCCGGCGGGGTGGATCAGCAACGGGGACTTTCGCATCCAGACGCCCTCGAACCAGGCGGCGATCATCTTCTGGGGCTATCCGCCGACCAACGTCAACGCGGATCCCTGCGCGAAGGAACCGTTGGACCCACCGGCAGGTGATACCCCGGCCGAGCTCGCCGCCGCGGTCTCGTCGATCCCCGGCACCGACCTGGTCGGCGGACCCTCAGACGTCACCATCGGCGGGCACCCGGCACACCTCGTGTCGATCAGGATCCGCGAGGACGTCGATTGTGCGCCCCGCGAGTTCATGCTCTGGTACGCGGAGCAGGACGGGCCGGGCGACGGCCGCTGGCCAGACGCGCTCGGCGATACGATCGATCTCTGGATCATCGATGTCGATGGGACCAACGTGTGGGTCGACGCCACAGCGGGCAAGACCACCCCGCCGGCGACCCGAGAGGTGATCCGGCAGATCGTCGAATCGATCCAATTCGAGTAGATCGACTCGTGGGAGCGGCGGCGGCCTGAGCGGTCGTCGCCGCTTCCGCGACCAAGCCTAGGTGGCCGGATCCCAGCGGACGACGATCCGACCCTGGGCGCCAGGCAGGGGCAGCGATGCTGCCTCTGCCTCGACAGCGTCGTGCTCCGCGAGTGAGAGGCGACGCCAGGCCTGGATCGACACCTTCTCGTTCGCGCGTCGCCATGTACCCACGATCTCACCGCGAACGAGCAGGGCGCCCGGCCAGACGCGCGAAGTCCAGAGCTCAGATCGTCGAGTCGCGTCGGCGACGAGCAGCTCGCGATCCGAACCCCACAGGAGGTAATACGCGTCGCCACTCGGGAGGAGGCGTGCAGAGGCAGGTGGCCCCGCCTTCGCCCGGAACGCCGCCTCGTCGGCAACCAGGATCGACCCATCGCCGATCGGTGTCCGCGCAACCATGAGCTCGTCGCCGAGTGCCTCGAACGCCGCCCGTCCGCTTGAGCCGCCGATGCCCGCCCATCTGGCGAAGCCACGGACCGTCCCGGGGCCGAAGACGTGCAGGTACCGCCGAGCGAGCTCGAGCCGCGCGTCGTGCGGATCCACATCTGGGGCCGGCACCGTCCAGATCGTCGGCGCCCGGGCACCTTCCCAGCGGATGAGGATGGTGCCCGTCGGTCCGGCATATCGGATCCCGTTGCCGATGCCGAGCGCGCCGCCCACGTCACGATGCCGCAGCCGTCGGCCGGCCAGGAACGTCGCCATGCGAGCGGCGATGTCCTGGGCCTGCCGCCGGCTCGACCCGGATTCGTCGAGTCTGCCCAGCGTGAAGACGGCAACGTCGCGCTTCGGGACCACGTACACGCTGAACCGCGGTCCCCAGATCTGGACGAGCGCCGGGTCCTCCCAGGACGACGGCTCGGTCCTCTCGACACGCGCGTGTATCGACAGGAGTGCCGCACGGGGCATGCTGTCCGTCAGGCCCGCCCACGCCGCCGCCCGAAGCGAATCGGCACCCGCCCGCAGCCGCTCGTCAAGGACGTTGACCTCCCGGCGAAACGCAAGGATCTGGGCCCTGGTAAGGCTGAGTCGAGGCACCACCGGGTCAGCGGTTCCGCTCGGCTCGTACGAAGAGGGCTGTTCCCACGGCGATGAACCCCACGAACGACACGCCGATGATCGCCGCGACCAGTGGCGCCGGTGTCAGTTCCGGCGCGACGAGCCCGGGCTGGGTCGCGTAGTACAGGTGCCGGACCGCCTCGACGGCCCAGCGCATCGGCGAGATGGCCGACAACACGGCCAGCGCCGGCGGTAGGTCGTTGATCGGGTTGAACACGCCGGCCAGAAAGAACTGCGGCAGCATCACGAACGGGAAGATCTGATTGGCCGTCCGCTGGCTGGTCAGGTTCGACAAAACGAGGATCCCGAACGCGCCGCCGTACACGGCCATCGCCAGGACCAGCGGCAGGACGACGAGCAAGGTCGCCGGTGAGACCGGGATCCCGAGCACGACCGCCAGGCCGAGCACGGCAAGCGCCTGCGGCAGCGCCACCAGCGATTCGCCGATGATCTTGCCGGCGACGATCGAGTAGCGCGAGATCGGCGAGACGAAGATCTCCTGGCTGAAATCCTCCTCGCGGTCGGCGATGAGCGAGATGATCCCCATCGACGCCGACTGCCAGACGGATTGGGCGAGGACGCCCGTGAACACGAACGTCATGATGTCGATCCCGCCTGGCTCGCCGAACCCCGCCTGCAGCGTCGGTCCGAGCAGGAGCACCAGCGTCAGCGGCAGGGCGAAGTCGGCCAGGATCCGCAGTCGATCGCGCAGCAGCTTCACGAGATCGCGGTGCGCGATGGCGAGGATCGCCGAGACCTCAGTCATCGCCGGAACCCTCGGCGCGCGCGACGATCGCCATGTAGGCGTCCTCGAGGCTCGGGGACTCGGTTCGAACGAGCGTCAGCGGCGTGTCGATCGCCTTGAGGGTGGCGTGCGTCCCTCGGCCATCGACCGGGATCGTATACGGGCCCTCACCGGTCGGGCGCAGGTCGAGCCGCTCGAGCTCGAGCCGGAGATGGCCGCGGTCGTCGGCGTCGACGACCAGGTACTCGCCTGACAGGTCGGCCTTGAGCGTCGCCGGCGTGCCCTCGGCCACGATCCGGCCGCCGTCGATGATGCAGATCCGATCAGCCTGCTCGGCCTCCTCGAGGTAGTGGGTCGTCAGGAAGATCGTCGTGCCGCTCTCGGCGCGGACCGTCCGCAGATGTTCCCACAGCGTCCGGCGGCTCGGTGCATCGAGGCCGGCCGTGGGCTCGTCGAGGAACAGCACGCGCGGCCGGTGCAGGAGGCTGCGGACGATCTCGAGCTTGCGGCGCATGCCGCTCGAGTAGGTCCGGATGGGGTCGAAGATCTCGCGCTCGATCCGCAGCATCGCGGCGAGCTCGGCGACCTGCTTCCGGTAGGCCGCGGGCATCGACGCAAAGGTCGGCCGGTACGGATAGAGCCCGAACAGGATCGCGTGGAAGCGGACGTTCTCCTCCGCGGTCAGGTTCTGATCGAGGCTCGGGCGCTGGAAGATGATGCCGGCGCGACGGCGGACGGCGCTGGCCTCGGTCACGATGTCGTGGCCGTCGATCGTGGCGCGACCGGCAGTCGGCGCCAGCGTCGTGGTCAGGATCGAGATCGTCGTCGTCTTGCCGGCACCGTTCGGCCCGAGCAGCGCGAAGAACTCGCCGGCCGCGACCTGGAAGCTGATGCCATCGACCGCGTTGCGGTCCGCCTTGCGGTAGCGCTTGACGAGTTCCTGGACGTCGATCACCCATCCAGCCTACGTCCGCGACGTCCATCGGTTGGCTCAGCTCGTGTAGGCCCGATCCACGTAGCACCAGGTCCAGGCTTCGCCGGGCTCGATCGAGCGCATGACCGGATGCCCGGTCGCGTCGAAGTGGGCGCGTGCGTGCTGTGACGACGAGCTATCGCAGCAGCCGACCGATCCGCACGTCAGGCACATCCGAAGCTTGACCCACTCGCTGTCGGTAGCCTCGCAGCCAGGACAGGCGACGGCGTCCGGCGCGAATGTCGTCGTAGCCACGGGATGCGCGCAGTCCCGACGGAATAGCGAGCGTTGGAAGGCCACGCGTCGTGCATGGCTGAGCAGGAGTTCGTGCATGTCGATCGTCCTTTGCGGTCGACCTGATGACGCCCACCTCGCTTGCGCGTTTCGCGTACCTTCATCGACGGACCAAGCGACCGTAGGCAGCAGGAGGACCGATGCTCAGACGCCTGTTCGGCAAGCAGCCCCCTGATATCGACTCGATGGACGGGCAGGTGATCGCCCAGCTGCGGAAGGCGGGAGCCGACCTCCGCCAGCCGCGGGACACCGTCCACTACCTCTATTTCCAGACCGAGGACGGCGCCGGCATCGCAGCCGAACAGCTTCGAGGGAATGGGTTGACCGCCGTGGTCCAGCCGGCGGCGGCCGGGAGCGATCCGTGGCTCGTCAAGGCGAACCACGACTACGTCGTCAACGCGGAGTCGATCCGCGAGATCCGTCGCGTGGCCGAGGACGCCGCCAAGGCTGGCGGTGGCGAGTACGACGGCTGGGAGGCAGCCGCCGCTCCCTAGTCCCGGCCCTCAATTCGGTTATCGGAATGATTGCCGTTCGTGCTAGCGTCTCGGATGTCGTCGTCAGTGTCATCGGAGACAACACATCCATGCCGACTGATCCTGAGCCGTACACCTACGGCAAGCCGTTCGCGATCGCCGAACTGAAGAAGAAGGCCGCGGCCGATCGGCCGCTCAGCAAGCGTGATGCGGCACTCGTCAAGGCCATCCGCGAAGCCGCCGCAGCCACCGAATCGCAGGTCATCCCCTTCTACATGGCCCCGAGAGACAAAGTCCCGACCGTCAAGCTCGCGGCCAAGCGCCTGGCTGCGCGTCTCGATGTTCCCGTGAAGGTCGGTACGCATCGGTCGTACCCAGGCGTGCTGCTGCTGACGCGCGGCACCCTGCGCGGCCAGGCCAAGTAGCAGCGCTTTCAGACGGGACGGCTAGCTGGTTTCTGATCGAAGTTCGAACACGGGACGCGTAAGCGCCGCGAGCTCTGGGTCGCTGCGGACCTCCGGCGCCGCAGCGGCGAAGAGGATTCGAGCGAATAGGCGCCCGAACCACGGCAAGCGGTCCACGTACGTCGGGAGGATCCGGGCGTAGAAGTCGGTCGCCTCGGTCCGGTCGAGTTCCCTCGAGGCCACGGACTCTTTGCCGCCGCGAACGCGGATCTCGGCCTGGCCAGCAGCGCGCAGGTTCCGGACCCACTGGACGTCGCCGTAGGCGCCGATGATCCATCGCCGGCCGTCGAGCTCGACGATGGCCACGGGGGCCGTGCGCGGCTGCCCGCTCGTCCGACCGCGTACGGTCAGGAGCACGTTCGGGCCAGCTGGCAGGCCCAAGCGGAGCAGCCGTCGGGAGAGTGGATTGGAGGCGCGGACGAAGGCAGGAGCGCTGGTCATCGGAGGTCCTCGGTCACGTTCTACTGGTTGCGGTCGTCACTCGGTTGACGGACCCTCACCGGAGAACGTGACCGGATGACCGACTCGGAATGGCTCGCCGCTCAATTCGAGGACCACCGCCCGCACCTGCGTTCCGTGGCGTACCGGATGCTCGGCTCTCTGGCCGAGGCCGACGACACCGTCCAGGACGCCTGGCTCAGGGCGAGTCGAGCGGACGCGACCGAGGTCGAGAACCTGGGCGGCTGGCTGACGACGATCGTCGCCCGTCTCAGCCTCGACCGGCTGCGGGCGCGCTCCGCCCGCCGCGAAGAGCTCGTCGGTGTCCAACTGCCGGACCCGATCGTCTCGAGCATCGAGGGTGGTTCGCAGTCCGCCGCACCCGACCCCGAGCACCTGACGCTGCTCGCGGATTCCATCGGCCTCGCCCTCCTCATCGTCCTCGATCGGCTGCCGCCCGCCGAACGGCTGGCGTTCGTTCTGCACGACACGTTCGGGTTGCCGTTCGACGAGATCGCGCTCATCGTCGACCGAACGCCGACTGCGACCCGGCAGCTTGCGAGTCGCGCCCGGCGCCGGGTCCGAGGCGCCGGTCCGACGTCCTCCGACGTACCGCTCGCCCGCCAGCGGGAGATCATCGACGCCTTCGTCGCCGCCTCGCAGGGCGGCGACTTCGAGGCGCTCCTGCGCATCCTCGACCCCGACGTCGTCGTGCGTGCCGATACCGCCGCCGATCGCGGCCCATTCGCGGGCGTAGCCGAGGTGCGGGGAGCGCATGCGGTCGCCGCGCAGGCGACCTCGTTCGGGCGATTCGCGGCGGGCGCACGCCACGCGACAGTGAACGGCGGCGCGGGCGCCGTCGTCTACCGGGACGGGCGGCTCTTCGCGGTCGTGGGCGTCACGATCCGCGGTGACCGGATCGTGGAGATGGACTTCATCCTTCGGCCTGAGCGGCTCAAGGCCTTGGGTCTCGCCGCCGGCTGACGAGCCCACAGCACCAGGTCGAATATCGCTCGAGGCTCAGATCGCCAGCACGAAGCGGAGAGCTGTGTCGACTCGGTCCAGCGTCGCGGGATCGAGGCGGCCGCTCGCAGGGCCGAGCATCGTCGTCGGTACCGTGAATGGCTGATCGCACTTGATCCAGCCGTCTCGCCCAAGGCCTGTGTCTCGTGCCAGCGCTTCGACGAGGAACGGTGGTCGGAACGCCGCGGCCTTCGCCGAAGTCGTCATCGGCAACACGATCACAGTGGACGATCGACGAAGTCGATCACCCTGGACCACGAGGACCGGTCGCCGGCCGCGGATCACGTGCCCGCCGACAGTCGGGAGGTCGATCCAATGGATGTCGCCGCGTCGCGCTCCACCTGCTGAAGCCTCGGAGGTCACCACTCGAGCTTCGACACGAGCGCAGCCGACGTTGGCATGAACGTGTCCGCCAAGTCGCGGTTCTCGTCCGCTTGTGCCTCCAGGGCTCGATCGATGTCGGCCTGCTCGGCATCCTCGATCGTTCGCCGGAGGGCAGCGGCGATCAGCGCACTGACCGTCGATCCAGACTCGCGAGCCGTGGCCCGGACGACCTCGACGAGCTCGGTCGGCAGGCTGATCGACAGCTTCGTGATTCGATCAGCCGACTTGCCCTCGCCGTAGGGAGCCAGTGTCTCGCGAAGGGCACGAGTACGATGGTCCTCCACACTCATGGTAGGAAGGACGGTACGACCGCGAGGCGGCGGATGTCAAGGTACCGGTAAGGGACCTCGGGCCCCGATATTGCTAGCTGGCCGACACCGTCGATGCGGCATTCGTGGCGAATGCGTGCAAGACGAGCTGGTGCCGCCCGCCTCTGGAGTCGACCGCAACGATCGGCTCGCCTGACGATGTCACGTGTCGGCCCGTCTTGTCCGTCACCTCGAAGCGACCACCGCGAAGCCGACGGATGCGGATCTCCGGTTTCGGACCTCGAGCGCCGACGATCCCGGTCACCAACTTGGTGTCCGGATCACGAACGACCTTGAGCCCCAGGCGCGACCGGTGCCCCAGATTGACACTGTGAACGCCATCGACCACGGCCACGACGTACCCGCGCCGACGGCCTCGGTACAACGCAGCGAATGCCACGAACAAGCCGCCCGCCAGCACGGCGACGAGGGCCCCAAGGATCGGCAGGAGTAGCGGGTTGCACTCCAGGTCCGATCCGCATGGCATGACGGCGTCCGACACCGCCGATGCCGCGCTCATCCCGACGGCATTCACGGCGTACGCCCGGCAGATGTATGGCACGGTGTTCGTGAGGTTGCCGACCCGTGCCGAGGTATCGGCCGCGCCGACCTCGACTGGGGGAGACCACGTGAGGCCTCCGTCGCCCGAGCATTCGTAGCGGTACGCGGACACCGCCGGCGCGGTGCCCGGTGGGACATCGATCCGAACTGACCGGTCTGCTGCGACGATCGATGGCTTTCCGGGTGCCGCGGGTGGCGCCATCGGCGCGACGGCGGTCGCCGCGGCGGTCCACGTCCCCTCGGACGCGGAGCCGACCGCCGCCACCTCGCATTGGTAGTCGACCCCGTTCGTCAGTCCCTCGACGATGGCCGTGGTCTCGAGCGATACCTCTTCCTTTGCCTCGATCCACTCGCCGTCGCCGGCTCTGCAACGGGCCTGGTAGTCGACCACTGCGGCAGACCCGGGCGCTCTGATAGGCGCCGACCAGCTCAGGGTGATCGCGCCGTTCCCGGGGGCGAGATGAACGCCCCGAACGGCCCCGACCGTGGGTACCGGCGCCGGGGGAGGGGTCTCCACTACGGTGAAGGTGCACGTCGCGTTCTGGAGCGCTACCGCGACAGCATTTCCCGCCTCGGCAGGTGAGTCGAAGACGACCTCGGGCCAGTCGAACGTACTCCCGCTGACGCACGGCGGCATTTCGCTGACGATCCGCATGCCGGTGAGGCCCCGTTCCAGCGCAGCGCGCCCGGCTGCGTCGAGGCCCATGCCGACCGGCAACAGCGCGAACGGGGAGCGGCTGCCGAACAGTCGCTCCCGAACGACGGGTACCTGGCTCGCGGGGACGCCCCGAACGTCATGCCTGCCGTCGGTGAACAGGATCAGCGCGGGTCGGACTGCGTCCGGCGGAAGGTGCTTCGCCGCCTGGTTCATCGCCGCGACGTAGTTCGTGTCGATCCCGATCTTCCGGGTGAGCGCGGGAGTCAGACCCTTCCGATAGGCCGACGCGACCGAGCGGAGGCACACGGCGAGGTGGGCGACCGCCTCCGGGCTGCCGAGGAGCTTCAGCTCAGCGCAACTGGAGTAGTCGGCGGCCTTCGCGGCGAACTGGACGATCGACACGGTGGTGTCGCCAGCGATGAGGTCAGTCGACGTCTCGTCGACCCGATCCGCGATCCGCTCGAGGGCAGCCGCGAAGCGGTTGCGGTCTGCGCGCTCGTCGAGGATCGAGGCCGAGAAATCGAGGACGAGGACGACATCGGACGGATCCGGCGCTGTCACCGCTCTGACGGTCGATATCGGGGCGCTGCCGATGAGCAGCGCCGCCATGGCGGTCGTGACGATGGCTCGTCCCCGCCGATCGAGACGACTCAATCCTTGGCCCCCTGAGCGCTCGTGCGGGTACGCCGCCGACCGCTCGCAGTTGGAGCGAAGCCCCAGTGTCCTGTCACCATTCGGGGTGTCGCTGAGGCTTCGCGGCACTGACGATGCATCGCGCGCCCGGTCCCAGCAATACCAGAACCAAAGTACCGGGTGCGTCCGGGCACCGTGTCGGTCAGTCGCCGGAGCCCATCGTGGTCGGATCGAACGGCGTGATCAGCTGGAAGTAGTTGTCGTCGGGATCGGCGAACGTGGCGATCCACGCGCCGGGCGCCCCCTCGAAGTCGTACGGCTCGCGGATGACGGTGGCACCGGCAGCCTTGAACCGCTCGAAGTCGCCCTTCACGTCATCGCTCTCGATGTTCCAGATGATCCGGCCAGGGGCGGCGTTCTTGCCGTGGACCTCGCTGTGGGGTCCGATCGAGATCCCACCCGAGCCGATCTGCCAGCCGGTGTAGCCACCGTCGTCCCAGCCGGGCTCACCGAAGAGCTGGCGGTAGTAGTCGGACAGGCGCTTGGGGTCCTCCGACCCGATCAGGATGCCGTTGAAGTCCATGGTGTCTCCTCTTCGTCGGTCTTTCCGCTGTTCGTGTCGGTGCCATTGTCGCGCGGCGGCCATGAATTCGATGAAGCCCGGCGGGGTCCGCCGGGCTTCATCGATCGATCAGTCGAGGTCTAGTACGCGCGCTGCTTCTGGAAGCAGTCGCTGCAGTAGACGGGCTTGGTGCCGTTCGGTCGGAACGGGACCTGCGCCTCGCGGCCGCAGCTCGCGCACGTGGCGCTGAACATCTCCCGGGGACCGCGGTCGTAACCGCCGCCCGAGTAGCCGCCGCTCGAGTAGCCACCGCCCGAATCGCCGCGCGCCGCCTTGCGGCTGGCACGACACGACGGGCAGCGACGAGGCTCGCTGAACTGTCGATCTGCGTAGAACTGCTGCTCGCTCGCGGTGAACGCGAACTCCTGGCTGCAGTCGCTACAGGTCAAGGTCTTGTCTGTGGTTGACGTGAACATGAAAACACTCCATCTCGTGCGGCTTCAGCGAACCAATCTCGCCGAAACCAGAGAGGAGTGATCGTGTTGCCGCGCTTTCTTTCGGCACCATTCTTGGGCGCCGGCTGCGTAGTCTAGCAGGTTTAGCCTGCGGAGGCGAACGCCTGTTCTGTAACTCGACGCCGCGTCGCCAGGTTCTCGTGACCGAAGCGGGCCGCCACGATCAACGCCACGATCCAGGTGACGAGCGCGTACAGGAACGACGCCGCGCCTGTCGAGCCGACGGCGGCCGGGACGAATGCCCCGAGGTTCACGGCCGCATGGAAGAGCATCACCACGATCAGGCTGCCGCGGGTCTGGTTGAACAGCCATGTGAACAGGATCGACAGGCCGATCGTCCAGACCACGAACGCGCCGATGGCGAACGCCGCGCCGGCGGAGGCAGCGGTTTCCTGTTGGCCCGTTCCCGACACGAAATAGAGCGGGATGTGCCAGACACCCCAGATCGCGCCCAGGAGGACGCTGGCGCTGAATGCCGATCGCGTCGCCTGGAGCCGAGGCAGCGCGAAACCGCGCCAGCCGAGTTCCTCTCCCAGGGGGCCGCCGAGGAAGAGCACACGCACGAACTCGACGACCAGGGCGCCGACCACGGCGATCGTGACCACCGGGATGGCCGCTCCGAACACGCCGACCGAGAAACCGATGGCGAGCGCGATCATCGCCGGGGGCAGGATCAGGGCGACCAGCGCCCAGCGAGGCGACACCCGCCCGGGCGAGAAACCGTCCAGCAGCCGCCGAAGCTCGCCGCGTCCGATCGCGATCGCCAGGATCAACGCCGCGATGCTCGGGCCGGCGATCGCGATCACGTTGAGGACGAGGCCTGGGGTCGTCTCGATGCTCACCGAGCCCGCCACCATCGCCAGCCAGATCGCCCACGAGATGGCGAACGTCAGGACGACGAACGCACCGAGCTGCTTCGACATCATGGCCTCCCTCCTGCCAGCGTACGCCTGCCGCGTTGCGGTTAGGTTTGGTCAGGAAGCGGACACCTCGGGTGTAGGCTGGTCGGAAGCATCCCGACTGCATGACTTGGTGTGGCCGCTCACATAGGCGCCGTCGCGAGGAACCGCCGGACGGGCCAGAGGGAGGGCGCCACCGTGGTCACCTCGTCGTTCGTCCGTCTCGCCGGGATCGCGAGTCTCACCGCCGCCGGGCTGATGCTCGTCCACCAGATCTCCCAGCTGGTCTTCGCGCTCACCATGTCGCAGTCGATGGCGATCGCGACCCACAGCCTTCGAAACGGGCTCGCGCTCCTGGCGATGTTTGCTCTGCTCATGGCCCTCACCGGTCTCTACGCGGTACAGGCCACGTCGGCGGGCCGGCTCGGCCTGATCGGCTACCTCGTCGCCGCGCTTGGGACGCTGCTGCTCGCCGGCGACTGGTGGTACGAGGCGTTCGTCGCTCCGCTCATCGCTGCGAGCGCCCCCGAGCTCCTCAGGACCGCACCGAGCGGATCGATCCTCATCGGAGCGGCCGCTACGTTCGGCTCATTCGCCCTAGGGTGGTTGCTGTTTGGGATCGCCAGCTACCGCGCAGGCGTCTTCCCGCGCGGCGCCACCGTCCTGATGGCGGTTGGCGGGGTCGTTGGCATCCTTGCGCTATCGCCGCCGTTCCAGATCCCGCTCGCGCTGGCAGTCGGATGGATGGGATGGTGGCTGGTGAACCCCGCCATGCGTGACGTGACGCGACCCATCGACGGCGTGCCACGTCCTGCGGCCGCCGGCGATCGCGCCTAGCCTCCGACACTAGCTCCCCCAGGCAGGGGACGCCCTCGATCGTCTCGCGATGGTTGGCGTACCCTCGGCGCCATGCCAGCCAGCGGAGACCTCCTCGCCGGGCGCTATCGAATCCTTGCCCCGCTCGGTGCGGGCGGCATGGCGACCGTCTACCGGGCGAATGACGAGCGCCTGAGTCGCGAAGTCGCGGTCAAGGTGCTGCTGCCCAACCTCGCGAGTGATCCTGTCGTGGCCGAGCGGTTCGAGCGGGAAGCGCGCACCCTGGCCGCGGCCGCGCACCCGGGGGTCGTCAGCATCTTCGACGTGGATGCCGGCGACCCGAAGCGTGGTCGAGAGCCGTTCTTCGTGATGGAGCTCTGCCAAGGCGGCTCGCTGGCCGATCGGTCGGGCGACGGCCAACGGCTGACTCCCGACGAGCTCATCCCGACCCTCGTCTCCGTGGCCGACGGGTTGGCCGATCTCCACGCTCGGGGTGTGGTCCATCGGGACGTGAAGCCGTCCAACATCCTGTTCGCATCGGATCGGGCGAAGCTGGCGGACTTCGGGCTGGCGCGTGCCGATGACGGCGCGTTGGACGACCTGACGACGCCGGGAACCGCCGTCGGGACGATGGCCTACCTCGCGCCGGAGGTCCTCGCCGCTGGTACGGCGACGGCCGCGGCCGACATCTATGCCCTCGGCGTCGCTGCCTTCGCCGGGCTGACCGGCACGCTTCCGAGGCCGGCAACGACCTTGACCGAGCTCGCCGCGTCCGCTCGAGCGCCCGCGCGCAGCGTGTCGGACGGTCGTTCCGGAACTCCGGGCGTTCGACGAACCGATCGCCGCGGCGCTGGCTCCGAACCCCGTCGACCGCCCAGACGCACTCGACTTCGCGTCGTCGATGACGGCAGCGCTCGGAGCGTGGGGCCGCTCGGGGCCGATCGCGGCGATCAGCGCGCCGACGTCGGAGGCCGACCTCGGCACCGATGCCACGACCGCGATGGCAGTGCCCGTAGACACGATGTCGGCACAAGGCGCAGCGCCTCCAGCGGATGGTCGAGTCCACCTCTCTCGTCGCTTCCAGCGTGCTTCAGCGGGAACGGTGGTCGTGGTGCTGGCGGCGGTACTCCTGTGGGCCGTGCTGGGCAACGCGTTGCGAACCGGCTCCTCGGCACCCACCGTTTCGGCGTCCCCCAGCGCCATCGTGCTCGCGACGCCGTCGCCGACCGCCGTCCCGTCGCCGACCGCCGTCCCGTCCCCGACCGCGGCCCCGCCGGCGACGCCCAGCGTCGTCGGTCGTGCCCTGGCTGCCCTCGACGAGGTCGATGCCGCGATCAGCGCGACCGCCGGCAAGGATGGGCTGAAAGGCAAGGAGCGAAAGGACCTCGAGCGCCAAGCCGGACAAGTCCGCTCAGCGCTCGAAAATGGAGATCTCGAGGCTGCCGGCTCGGCTGCCGCGAAACTCAAGGATCAGGTCGATGAGTTCGACGACCAGGAGCGGCTCACCGACGCCGTGGACACCCTCATCGACATCCTGGGTTCGGACTGATCGAGGCGAGGAGTCGATATATGGAACGTCCCTTGGGGCCCCAAAAGACCATCGGCCTGGTTGCCCATGACAACAAGAAGGACGATCGCCTGCAACCGTGCCTCGGCCGACTTCATGATCTCGTCACCCTTGATGATCAGCGACTACACGCGGCAGACGCCCGATTACGGCGCCTACATCGATCGGTTCGACGAGCCCGACTCGCCCGCCCGATAGCCGACGCGGGCGAGCCACTCGTCAGCGTTGTGGTCGGCGGAGCGCGGGAGCAGGATGCCGAGGTGCGCCTTCCACGGCCACACCGATGGCTTACCCGGGTGTGTCACCTCCCGTCTGGAGGATCGCCTCGACGCTCGTGGCCGACACGGAGCTAGAGAAGGTCAGGACCAGGACCCGGTCCAGGGCGATGGCATCGCCGCTGCAGATGGGCTGGACGACGGTCATGCGAGCCGCCCCGGCCTCGATGAGCAGGAAGTTGTCGGTGGCGCACGGAGGACCCGACCAAGTCAGGGTTAGCTCGTTCGGAGCGCCGTTTCTCAGATCGATCGTGCCCTCGGCCACGGACGCGCCGTCTCCCGGCGTCCCCGACGCCGCCTCGATGAGGGTACCGGAGTCGTCCTTCACCTCGATCGTGACCGTGCGGCCCGTCGAAAGTGCCAGGTCGACATTGAACCGTGCCCCTACCGATCCCCCAGCCGTCGGCTGCGGCACGTTGGTCGGCGCTGGTGTCAGGCTTGGTTCAGACGAGCTGGACGGCGCCTGGCTTGGCGCGGCGGTGGCCGGCGGTGCCGGCGTGCTACTCGGCGCGGTACTCGCTGCACAACCGACCAGCACCAAGCCGGCGAGCAGAGCCGACACCATCGACTTCCCCGAGTTGCGTTCGAGCAGGTCAACCACGACGTATCCCTCCAAGGCCGCGCCCGATGATCGATCGGGTCATACCGCGATCATCGACTTGTGCGCGCCTGGGTCATGAGTAACGCCTACTCAATCCGAGATGGGTCAGCCTCGGTCGGGGGCTTGCCCATCGCGGCGGTCAGGTCCTTGCGAGATGCGATCCCCAGCTTCTGGTAGATGTGCTGCATGTGGTTGTCGACGGTCCGGACCGAGAGGAACAGGCGGCCGGCGATCACCTCACTGGACAGCCCCGCGGCCGCAAGGCCCGCAACCTCCCGCTCCCGCGCGGTGAGTGGCGTCAGTTCCACCGGTATCACGAGCGCGGGTGTACGCGCGCCTTGGCACGCAGCGGCCAGCGCTTGTGCGCGCTGGAACGACCGCATCGATCGTCGAGCCTCGCCTCGCCGAGCAGCGGCACGCCCCGCGTCCGCGGCCGCTTCGGCCGCAAAGAGCATCGCGCCGAGACCCTCGAAGGCCTTCGACGCACGCTCCAGGCCGTCGGTGTCGCCGCCTCCCAGACCGTCGATGTGCAGGCGACGTGCCGTCGCCAGCGACCCATCGACTCGATCGCCGATCCGTTGCGACGCCCGCGTCGCAACCACGAGCCCACCGATCCTCGCCAGGGTATGGGTCAGATCCAGCGCAGTTCCCCAGCAGTGGGCCTCGATCGCCTCATCGATCGCGGCGGCGGCGGCGTGACGGGCGTCCTGTGGTTTCCTCTGGACGATCAACGTCCAGACCCGAGCCTCATCGATCAGTGGACTGATCGTCCGGCTCTCCCGCTCCATCGAAGCCTCGGCGAGCGCGACGGATCGGACCGCGACATCGGCTCGGCCTGCCTGGGCGGCGGCCAGGGCTGTCATGGCGTGGATGGCGGAGGCGATGGGATCGGAGCGTTGTGGACGAGCACGCTCCAGGATGGCCGCCGCCTGCAGGGGCCTGCCTCGAAGCATCGCCGCGATACCGGCGTGATATGCGCGAAGCATCGCGATCGGCCTGTTCGCCGGTATCGCCCGATCATCCCGATCACCCGGGGCCGACCTGACAGCATCCAGCTCACCGCGAGCGACTCTCGCCCCGTCGGCCGCTAGTTCGATGAGTTCCGGAGGGATCACGACGAGCTCTTCATCCCACAGCCGGCGATGTTCCGGCAGCACCCGCTCGGCGACTTCGACCGCAACGTCGTACGCACCTCTGAGCGTGTATGCGATGAGGGACGCCATCGCTGCCACGACGACGGCCGGACCGGTGGTCGATGCGATGAGCGGCTCAGCCAGCCCCAGAGCCTCGTCAACGTGACCGTGGAATGCCAGCAAGTGCGCACGCTGGGCGCGCAGGCTCGCTCGGGCGCCATCTGAGGTGACTCGGTCATCGGCCGCCACGAGCAAGGCGATGGCGGCATCCGGCATCCCAAGGCCTGCCGACAGCACCGATGCATGCGACAGCACGAGCCGCACGCGTTCCTCGTCCGTCGTCGCAAGTGCCGTCGCCGCCTGGAGGATGGCATCCGCCTCGTCCTGCCGACCCAGGAACCCGATAGCCGTACCCAACAGGTAGCCCGCCGTCGCGTCGGGACGCGCGTCCCACGCACCCGCGGCGAGGCGCGCGGTCCCGGCCATGTCCCGCGCGCGGTAGGTTTCATGGGCCGCCTGCAGGAGCAGATCGGCATCCGCCTGGCCGGCCTCGAGCTGCCAGGTCGCGACGCGGACGAGGTCGATCCGACGCCGCATCCGAGCCGAGTGGGCCGCCGCAAGGTCGCCCCTGATCGAGGCGGCGAGGAGTGGCCCCGCCGTCGCTCGGACCACGTCGGCGTAGAACGGGTGGCTGAGCCACACTTCGCGCCGCCGACCGTCCTCGCGAAGGACCAGCAGTCCACGGCGTTCGAGGGCGACGAGCGATTCGGAACTCGACCAGCTCCTCCGCCAGACGCAGGCCGAGTGGCTCGGCGTGGGCGACGACCTCGAGCGCGCGCCGCTCGTCGTCATCGAGGCCCATGACGCGCGCCCCGACCAGCTCGACCACTCGCGCCGACGGACTGAGCTCGCCGACGAGCATCCACGCGCCGTCGCGCTGCTCGACTGATCCGGTGTCGAGGCCTGCAAGACACAGCTCGCGCGCGATGAACGGGTTTCCGTCGGCCCGCTCAACGATCGTCGACGCCAGCACGCCATCGATCGGCCCACCGAGCACCTGTGCGGCTACCTCCTCGATCGAAGGTCGGTCGAGCGGACCGACCTCGATGCGCTCTGCCAGCCCCTCCTTCCAGAGGCTGACTATCGAGTCGGGGACCGGCTCGCCGGTCCGGATCGTCGCGACCACGAAGGTCGGCATCGCCAGGGTGAGTTGCAGAACGAGTGTCGCCGAGTGGTTGTCGAGGAGATGCGCGTCGTCCACCGACAGCATCAGGGTGCGGCCGGCGGCACGTTCTTGGAGCGCCGTCCGGGCAGCCACGAGGAGGTTTCCGCCCGGCACCGCCAGAGGAGGGAGGAGGTGACTCAGCGCGCCGAGCGGGATCGATGCCGCCGCCTGCGTCCCGACCGTACTGGCCGTCGCATATCCACGCTCGGTGCCAAGGCGCAGGACTTCGCTGGCGATGCGGCTCTTGCCGATGCCGCCATCCCCGACCAGGACGATGCCTCCGGACCGACCATCCAGCAGCCGCTCGGCGCGGGCGACGATCTGTTCGCGTCCGATCAGGGGCGTTGCCGCCAGCATCAAACGGCCGGTGGGATTGAGCAGGGATTACTCATTCGGATCGCCGGGCCCCTCCCCAAGATCGAGTCCAATCTACCCGAGAGGTCGAGTGACACCGTCAGAGCGCGCAGCCGACGACCCATTCTCAGCCGTCGATGGCGTGAGCCTGGCCGACTATGTCGATGTCTGTCGCGCCCTCATTCGGACCGGGAGCGACTCCGAGCGCCGCATCCAGGAAGTTCTCGCAGGCTTTGGGATCAGGCCCGATCGGTGGGCTCGGATCCGGGCAGGGTGGACGGAGCAGATCCGATCAGATCCGGGCGTCCGGTCAGCATTCCAGCGCCTGTATGCCGGTCCGGTCGACGAGAGCAGGACGAAATGAGTAGGCGCTGCTCATGTCGCCGACGCGCCCGGACGAGACCATCCGACCCTGGCCGCTCAGATGACGTGGCCGACCCGAAAGGAATTGACCATGGCTTCCCTAGGCCGACGACAGACGCGAATGCTCATGACAGCTGCGCTTGTGGCCCTCTCGATCACGACCCTTGCCTGCAGTGAGTTGGGCACGCGGGGCGAAGGCGAGGTTACGAGCGAGACCCGCCCGACCGACTCGTTCTCGCGGATCGAGGCAGGTGCCGGCATCCACCTCTCCGTGGGGATCGGCGCGGCGTCGCCCATCGAAGTGCGCGCGCAGGGCAACATCCTGCCCCTCATCGTGACCGAAGTCGTCGATGACACCCTGCGGATCCGCAGCTCCAAGGGATACACCACGAACGAGAAGGTCGAGGTCACCCTCGCCACGGCGCAACTGGAGCGGATCGTCCTGAGCGGCGGGTCGCGAGGAGCCATCGATGGCCTGGCGGCCGACACGTTCGACGTCGACTTGAGCGGCGGCTCCGTGCTGACGGCGACCGGGACTGCGGGCGCGCTCACGCTCAACATCAGCGGCGGGTCCGTCGCCGAGATCGGTGGTCTGACTACGACCACGGTCGACGCCGATCTCTCGGGTGGCAGCCGAGCCGACGTCACGGCGACGGACTCGGTCGCCGGGTCGGCCACCGGTGGCTCGCGCATCAGTGTCGCCGGCGGCGCCACGACGAGCGTCGACACGTCGGGTGGCTCCCAGGTCGAAAGTCGCTAGATGGACCGCCGATCCCGGGTCGTCGAGAAGGAAGTCGCCTGGGTCGTCGCGCACCCGAAGCGAGCACGATCCTGGGCTGCGTCGAGCAGGATCTCGGCGCTCGCCATGGTCGTGACGCTCGCTCTGGGCTTGGTCGTGCACGTCGCTGGGTATGCGATCGGGACCAAGGCGATCGAGCTCCCCTGGCTGCCTGCCGATCTGGTCGCGACGCTCGTCTCCAATCTCGGGATCGTCCTTTGGACGTCGGTGGTCCTGGTCGTCTTCCTCGATACGCTGCCCGCGCGAGCACGCCGCCGAGCCACGCAGTCCATGGCGTTGGCCGCGAAGCGACTCGAGGCCCGCGGTCTGTCCGTGCCGGACGAGCTGGCCGGCGTCCGAGCGGATCTCGATCGCGTGGGACCGACCGAGGCGGACCCCGCTTTCGCGGCGATCCTCGAACGACTCGACGCCATCGAACGGCGTCTTGCCGAGAAATGAGTAGTCCCTGCTCATGTCGACATGGATCCGCGACGAGAGAGTCACAGCTGTCGATCCAATCCAAGACAGGGAGGTCCAGGTCATGACAGCACAGACGCGATCCACTTCCAGTGGCGCGGAACGCCAGCACCACGTCGAGGGCATCCTGCCTGAGCGGTCGGTCGCCGGTTTGGTACTGATCGCCATCGGCGTGATCATCGTCATCTCGAGGTTGGTGCCGGGGACCGGTGAGTACGTGCTGTTGGCGGTCGGCATCACCTGCCTCGTCGCATTCCTGCTGACACGCGAGTACGGCTGGGCCGTGGCCGCCGGCATCATCTCCGGCTTCGGCGTCGGCGTGATCCTGTCCGCCTTGTTCACCGACCCGACCGACGGCATGGCCTTCATGCTGTCCGTCGCCGGCGGGTTCGCAGCGGTGTGGATCCTCGGCTTCGCCGCCGATCCGCCTGAGCGGAGTCCGTGGCCGCTGGTCCCGGCGGTCATCCTGGCCGCGGTCGGGATCTCGATCATCACCGACATGCCCGGGCTGATCGACTGGGTGATCGTCGCGATCGCCGTGATCCTCGTGCTCGCTGGGCTGCGGACATTCCGCGCGGAGCGCAACGCCAAGGCCGCCGCCTGACGAATGCCCAGACGATTTGTTGCGGCGGTGACCCTCGCGGTCGCCGCCGCCTTTCCCCTAGGGGTCGCCTGAAACGACCAGGGTCAGGTGCCGACACCCTCCGGCAGGCGGGCTCCCTCGATCATCTCGGTCGCGGCCGGGGCGAACTCGGCGAAGACGGCATCGTCCGCCGCTGAGATCATCGCGTAGAGGCCGTGCGACTCCCCGCCCCAGGTCGCATCGACCGCGATCATCCGTACGTGGAACGGCCCGCCTTCGCTGTAGAAGCCGCCCTCCCATTGCGGGAAGCTGAGCATTCCCACGCAGGGCCGGAACTCGGCCGGGCACTCCTCGTCGACGTTGACGGCCTTCGGTGAGCGACCGAACTCCAGCGTCGTCGCTTCGAGTCCACCGAGGCTTCCGGCCCCCTTCTCGATGACCGCGATGTTCGGGTTGGCCTCGAGCCAATCGACCATGGCCTTGGCCGTCCCATCGAAGCCGGCGACTGGTTCGGCCGTGCCCGTCCCATCCACGATCGGATAGACATCGATCCAGAAGAGCAGCGCGCGGTCCTCGGGGCCCTTCGGTCGCAGCCCGAATTCGCCCGTGCTGTCCTCGAAGCTGGTCCAGCCGGCCGGCACCGATGACGGTGAGCTGCCCGCCGAAGAAGTACTTGGTCGTGTAGTCGCCGGCAGGCAGGTCGCCGGGGCGGACGAGATTCGGGTCCACGCACGCCGGCAGACAGCCCGGGATCGGCGTGGCCCCGCCGCTTGCGGCCGCGCTCGCGGTCGCCGCAGCGGGACTCTCTGAAGCCGCGGCAACCGCCGATGCCGACGCGGAGGCGCCACCGGAACTGCTGCACGCCGCCGAAAGGACACACACCACGGCGAGTACGACGAGCCTGCGCATGGGAACCTCCTTCTCGAGACCAAGCCGGTGACGGTTGCTAGGGGAGCCGCTGCCAGTTGCCGTTGCCGATGTTTCCCGTCGCCGGTAGACCGGACGACCGGGGCGACGCCCTCGGGGTCGAGGATCACCAGCTCGGCGAACGTGCCGTCGGGTGCCTGGACATAGCTGTAGACGCGGCTGCCGTCGGGCGACCACACCGGTGGCGCGAGGTCGGCGTCGACGCGCATCTCGGTCAGGTTCGGTCCATCGGGATCGGCGACGACCACGTAGCCGCGCGCCGAGCCGCCGACCGGCACCCGTGCCCAGGCCAGCCGCGATCCGTCGGGCGACCAGGTCGGCGAGTACTCCTCGCTCGCGTCGTGCGACACGTTCGTGACGACCGATCCGTCGGCCGACACGACGAAGATGTCCGACTGCTCCTCGAAGCCCGCGGTGGTCGCCAGCCGCGAGCCGTCGGGCGACCAGTCGGGCCACAGGAACGTGTCGGTCAACGACGACAGCCGCCGAGCGCCGGATCCGTCCGGCTGGACGACGTGCAACGTGCCAGTGGCCGAGCTCTGGAACGCGATGACCGCGCCGTTCGGTGACCAGGCGGGGTCGATGCCTTCCAGCGCTGGATCCGTGATCTGCGTCGCCCCCGACCGGCCCAGCCTCGCGACCATGATGCTGGTCCCGGAACCGACGTCGGCCGCGAAGGCGATCCGCGTGCTGTCGGGTGACCACGACAGATTGCTCGGCTGGAACAGCGACTCCTCGCGGACCTTGAGCGTGATCCCCTCCACGAGGACCTCGCGGTCCTGCCCGGCGGCGTCGGCCACGATGAGGCTCCACGGACCGCTGTCCGCCGGCCGGTGCCAGAAGGCGAGGTGCAGCCCGTCCCTCGACCAGGTCGGGCTGACCGACTGCCCCTCCGCGACGATGACCGTCCGCTGCGTCCCGTCGGCGAGGGCGACCACGATGCCCTCTGCCGTATCGACCGCGATCAGGCCCGCGCGGGTCAGCCCGAACGGCGGTGCCGGCCGCGGGGCGCCCACGATGCCGAGGATCAGCGGCACCACCACGACGAGCGCGGCGAGCACCAGCACGAGGACCAGACCGCGCGCCGCCACGCGGAGACCGGCGGCATGCCGCCAGAACCAGCGGTCGGGGATCTGCCAGGCCGGTCGCCGAGGGGTCACCTCGACCTCGCGCTGGATCGCCTCCAGCAGCCCGGGTGGCGGCGAGGTCGGCAGCTCCGAGCGGAGCCAGGAGGAGACCTGTCGCTCGAGGTCGTATCGCGCGGTCATGCGATCCGCTCCCCGTCCATCGTGACGACCCGAGCGTCGGCGTCGAGCGTCGCTCGCATCGTCTGCAGGCTGCGATGCAGCTTCGATTTCACGGTCCCGAGGGGGAGGCCCAGGACGTCGGCGATCTCCGGCAGCGGGAAGCCCTGTGCGTGATGCAGCACGACGATCGCGCGCTCCTCCACGCTGAGATGGCGGAACCCGCGTTCGAGCTGATCGCGATCGACGAAGCCCGGCAGCTCGTCGGCCGCGGCATGGTGGTCGAGCGGCAGCTCGCGGATCTCGACCGTCCGCCGCCGTCGATCGCGGCGCGCCTCGGTGTGGCAGGCGCGGACGAGCACGCGGTGGACCCACGCGTCGAAGCGCCCCGGGTCGCGCAGCGCCGAGAGGTCGCGCCAGGCGGCGATGAGCGCCTCCTGCGTCGCGTCCGATGCGCGATCGGGGTCACGGAGGATGAGCATCGCGACGCCGTAGAGCCGCCCGACCGAGAGGGCCGCCAGGTCGTTGAACGCGGCTCGATCGCCCGCCATCGCGCGTTCGACGAGAACTCGGTCCATCAGGCCTCCGCTGCGCGGCCATCATGGCGCGCTACGGGTATCGGGGTGGCAGGCGGGCGAATGGTTCCCGATTCGGCGACGAGCCAAGGTCGCGTCTCGCCGAGCGACCCAGCAGGGCGCAAGACGGGCCGCATCTATGCTTCCCTGCCTGTCGAACCTCTGGAGGGAAGCCGTGAACGCTGCACCCGACCTGGACCCACCGATCGCCCCAGTTGAACTGCCTCAGGAGGACGACGCCGCCTCGGAACGCACTCCGGACGAGATCGCAGTCGAATTGGCGTCCCTGCATCTGGATATCTATGACGGTGATCGCCGCGTCGGGATCCAGGAGCTGGCGAAGGCCATGCTTTCCGAGGGCCTCACGGAGACCATCCCGCCGCAGTTCAGCCGGACGCCGGCGGTGGACCGACTCGTCGTGGTCGACGAGCATTGGCGCGGCGTCGACGACACCGGCGGGCGGTGGTATCGACCGGCGTGGGCCCGACTGACGTATCGCCCCGTTTTGGCCGATCTGGTGATGCCGCGGATCCTGCGTGCCTCGCACGGTGGGCACGTCTGGCCGTTGGTCGATGAGGCGATCTTCGGTGCGGACGACCGGCAGCCGTTCATCCCTGATGCCTGGCCGTGGACATGCGTCGGAACGCTGACCTGCAAAGTGCCCGGAAAGAAGCCCATGAGCGGGACCGCGACCCTCGTGGGGGACCGCACCATCGCCACTTGTGCCCACCTCATCCCGGACGAAGCGTGGGATGGTCGAAATTGGTCCGGGGAGTTCGCTGCCGCCTGGTACTGCAGTTCCAGCCTCGCAGGGCCCGGCGCGACGTCGTTCGTGACCGGTGGGTACGGCTACCAGGACCACGAGGCCGGCAACGACATGGTGGTGCTTCGTCTGGAGAAGCCGCTGGGGAGCTGGATCGGCTACTTCGGCTACCGGACATACGACGACGACTGGGAGGACAAGGCGTGGTGGACGCACGTCGGTTATCCGGGCGCACTCGGACAAGGCGACTATCCATACCGCCAGGCCCCTATCTCGATCTTCGACGATGACTCGGGCCCAGACGACTCGCTGGAACTGCAGCACTACGGTGATATGGGGGACGGGGACTCAGGCGGGCCGCTGTTCGGGTGGTGGCCCAAGGGCCCATACCTCATCGGCGTGATGTCGGGCAACTACCGGCGGTCCGGCACCGTTCTAGGCATCGCCGACTACAACCACAACGTGCATGCAGGTGGTGAGGCCCTCAGCCGGCTGTGCGCCTACGGCAGGGCCAACTGGCCGTGATGTTTCGAGCGCCGCGTAAGCCCAGAGACATCAGGTGTTGTAGTCGGGCAGTTCGCCCGCCTGCCACCGCATCCCGTGAGGCGCGCCAGGATTGTCGGGGCTTTCCGGCGGGGGTCCCCACGTGTTGATTTGTGGCACCACTTGAACGGCTGTAGATTCTCCTCGGCCGGGGGGCGCCCAGACGTCAGCCCGAGAGTGTCATCGTCGTCGGACCGCAGGGGGCAAGGAACGACACATGCGTCTCGTCATCGCGCTGGCTGCCGTTTTAGCTGCCGCCGCAATATCCCAGATCGCGATCGCCTCCGTGTTGGCTCGGGGTGAGTCGATCGTCGCTGTGGCGGGCGGCGAGGGCGAACCAGCGCTGGAGTGGGATATCGAGATCACCGGCGGCACTGCGAGCACCGACCACATCACCCTCGTGCCGGACGCGGTGGGCGTCCAGGCCGAGTTCACCGTGATGGTGGACCGCGCCACGGCTACCGTGATGCTGACGACGGTGCTCTCCGCCGAACGGGAGCTCGCGAGCGTGGGCTGCCTCGACGACCTGTGGCCGCCTACGGAGATCACTCCGGTGGTCGACGGCTCGAGCTTCACGTTCGACATCGTGCCGGGCCGTCGATACCGGTGCTTCGCCGCAAGCGCCCCGATCGTCACCGGGGGTCAGGCCGGGGCGACAGCGCAGGCGACTCCAGCCCCGGCCGACCATCTGCTACCGAGGTCCGACGCGTCTACTACATCGCCATCTTCGCCGGGATGGCCCGCGGTCCTTGTCACGCTCGTGGTGATCGCCGGCATCGCGCTTCTGCTACGGCCCGTCCAACGCTG
>CAVSKY010000008.1:0-39284 GCA_963728745.1 uncultured Chloroflexia bacterium | reverse complement strand
GATCTACGACCGGGTTCGGCCAGGCATCCCAGGGGCCGTCGACCGCATCGAACCGAAGTGGCGGCTGTGGCTCGTCGCCGACGCCGAGTGGATGCGGCGCGGCGATGGGATCAAATACCAGGCGGTGATCGAGGTCGACGGCGAGCCGCGCGGCTACGCGATCTACCGGATCGAAAACGGCTGGGGACCGACCGGCCCCGCGTCGACGATGAACGTCCTGGAGGTCACGGGGGTGGATCCGGTCGCCGAGCAGGCGCTCTGGCAATGGCTGCTTTCGATGGACCTCGTGCGGACGGTGGCCGGCCGGCGCGGCCCGGTGCCGCATCCGCTCCAGAGCTGGCTGCTCGAGCCGCGCCGCCTGGCGCTCACGATCGTCGATGGGCTGTGGCTGCGCATCCTCGACTTGCCGGCGGCGCTGACGGCGCGCAGCTACGTCGGGTCCGGCTCGCTCGTGCTGGACGTGTCGGACGACATGTTCGACTCGAACGCGGGCCGGTGGCGGCTGTCCGTCACGGATGGCCGGGCGGAGGTGGCGCGGACGAAGGACGCGCCGGACCTGGAGCTGGATATCGCGACGCTGGCCGCGGCGTACCTCGGTGGTTTCCGGTTCGTGGATCTCGGCGTTGCGGGCCGGGTCCGCGAATGCCAGCCCGGCGTCCTCCAGACCGCGGATGCGCTGTTCACCCCGCCGCGGGCCCCATGGAACTCAACGCCCTTCTAAGGCCCCAGGATGCATCCTTCTGATTCGTTCGATTATCGAACCGCGACGCGTGCCGAAATCGAGGCGCGTGCCAAGGGCTTCGAAGGACGCTGGCTCATCGACCTACAACCGACCCTTGCGCCAATGGTTCCGAGCTCACCCAAGACCAAGGGCATTGTCGGTCGAATATACGAGGCATCGTTCGGCATCCCCGCTAACTCGCTGCCCGGCCCTGACTTTCCGGCGGCCGCTATTGAGCTGAAGTCCGTTCCAATTCTTGTCACGGGTGGAGAGGCGAAGGCGAAGGAACGCATCTCCATCTCGATGATCGACTTTGCAAGGCTCGTAACTCAAACCTGGGAGTTGGCCGACGTCCGGAAGAAGCTAGATCGAATGCTCATGATCTTCTACGGTTGGGAGCCACTCGAGCCAATTGCGCGGTTCCGAACCTTGGCTGCGGGGATTTGGTCGCCCGACGATTCGACGCTACGAACGATCCAGTCGGACTGGGAGACGATCCGGGACCTCGTCGCTGCCGGTCGCCGCGACAGAGTTAGTGAAAGTCTAACCAGCATCCTCGGCGCTGCAACCAAAGGGCCAGGACACGGCTCCATAAGCCGCGCATGGTCCCTTAAGCAGCCATTCGTCGGGTGGGTATATAGAGAGATGGTTGGGAAGGAACCCACGCCGGCGAGGGCATCCGCGGCCGACCCGGCGGCCGCCTTCGAAGCCACTGTTCTCTCAAGGTTCACGGCGCACGCGGGCCGGGACTTTGCCCGCCTTGCTCGGGTAGTAGGACGTGAAGGCAAGGGTGGCAAGGCCGCCGTGGCCACTATCGTGCGGAATCTCGCCGGCGAGCGAAAGCAAGGCCGAAGCGGCGATTTCCTGCGTTTCGGCATCGAAGTAAAGACCGTTCCCGTGGACGCCTCCGGCAAAGTCGTCGAAGCGATGTCGTTTCCTGCCTTCGTGCACCAGGAGCTGATCTACGAGGAGTGGGAATCGTCGGACCTTCTTGGCCGACTAAACCGCCTCCTCATCGTCCCGGTTCATCGGATCCGACGAGCATCGCTCGCGTCGACGCACCTCGGCCGACCGTTCTTCTGGAGTCCGCCTGAGGACGATCTGACGGAGATTAGGAAGGAGTGGGAGCGGTTCCGCGAGATGATCGACCAAGGTCAGGCTCGCGATCTACCCCCGGCCTCGGCGACGGCCTTCATCCACGTGCGCCCGAAAGCGCGGGACGCACGGGACACGGACCCAGCTCCAGGTGGCTTCGACGTGATCAAGAAAAGCTTCTGGCTTAATCAGCCGTACCTCGAGCGAATTCTCGGGAGCCAGGACGCCCTGACCCCTCCTCGACCAAGGTGACGACCTGATCTAGGCGCTCTCGGACATCGCACTCCCACGCCTCAACAACCATCCAACCGGCCGTCTCGAGACCGGCTCGCTTCCGCGCGTCGCGCTCCTGATTGAGCTCGAACTTGCGCGCCCAGAAGTCTGGGTTCGACTTCGGAAGATTCGGGTAGCAGCGCGGGCAGTGATGCCAGTAGCAGCCGTGGACGAAGATCGCGACCTTGCGACCCGGGTAGGCGATGTCCGGCCGGCCCGGCGCCTTGCGCCAGTTGAGTCGATAGCCGCCGAGCCCCGCCGCACGTAGCGCCTCCCGGAGGCGCCGCTCGGGACCTGTGTTTCGCGCCCGGTTGGCGCGCATGACATTTCGGACCGCCGGGCTTGTAGGCGGTGGGTTGGGAAGTTGGAGGCCAGCCACCGCTACGAGGCGGCCGCCCGTTCAGTCTCGGCGACCGGGACGGCCATCTCCTTGATCAGCTCGTCGGCGATTCGCTCGACTAGCCCGACGACCAAGGCGTTGCCCATCATGAAAGCGCGTTTCCCGTCAGACATCCCGGTCGTCCAGTCTCCGGGGAACCCGTCCAGACGCTCCAGCTCTCGAGGCGTCAGGCGTCGGAACCGGCCGTCTCCAGTCTGGATCAGGTGCTTGAAGCGCGACGGCGTCGCGCCGCCCTCGCCGGTGAGGATCGTCCGAGAGGGGCCATCGATGTTGTCGGGGAAGGGGATCGACCCCTCGTCATAGGTGTACTCATGCCCTGTTGCCCGGCTGATCCGAGTCAGGCTCTTGGCGCCCTTGAGGAAGCGCCACCTCTCGAGGTCCTCACCTTCCACGAAGAACTGCGCGGGAACGTCCTGCGCGGGTTCGAGGATGTCGGCGAGGACGGTCCGCTCTCCGACCCAGGCGGGTCGGACGTCGCCGGTCCAGACAGCCGCCCCACGACCACCCGAGCTGATTCGCATGACACCGGCGTTGCCGAAGGGTGTTCGCTTCGGGCCCGACATTGAATGTGTCGCTGACGACCTTCACGTCACGATCGAGCGGCACCGGGGTCCAGTCGAATGGCTCCTTCTCGCGAAGGGGTAAAGCACGTGCCAGCACGCCAGAGCGGGTCAGCTGGTCGTAGGGACTTCCCTCGGCTCTCCCGCGCCGCCCGATGATGAAGACTCGCCGCCGCTTCTGAGGGAAGCCGTAGTCCGCGGCGTTGACGACTCGCCACTCCACCTCATAGCCGAGGTCTGCGAGGGACGCGAGCATTACGGCGAAGTCTCGACCTCGTTGCCCGCTCGGCGACTTGATCAGTCGGTCGACGTTCTCGAGGAAGAGGTAGTTCACCGGTCGGCCCGTCGCGAGCTTCAGCCGGAGCAGCCGGTGGATCTCCCACCAGAGGACACCCTTCTTGCCGACCAGCCCGTGTGCCTGTCGCAATGTTCGAGCTACTGAGTAGTCCTGGCAGGGAAACCCACCGACAACGAGGTCGACGTCAGGGATCGTGGAGAAGGCGGCTCGTCGACCGACCGCGTTGACCTCCGCCTCGAACTTGTCGAGGATCTTGGCGATGTCCTCGTTGACGGCCTCGTGGGGCGTCAAGCCGAGGCTATCGGACCGAGTCGGAATTCCGCGCTCAGCGCGGCCGTGCGTCTGGAAGTCGCCATCGCGAACGTGCCGGACGTAGCAGTCGAAGGCGTGCTGCGCTCTGGTCGCAGGCTCCCACTGGTTGCTCCACACGACATCGAAACCGGCGCGATCGAGTGCGAGATGGAAGCCCCCGACCCCGGCGAACAGCTCGGCCGCAGTCGGTCGGCGACCGGTCTCACCACCGGTCTCGGGGTCGGTATGGGTCATGCGGAGCCCTTCGTTGCGTGGCGGGAGGGATGCCCGGAGTGTAGCCGATCTTGTCATGGGATCAAGGTCGGGCCGGGTTGTGACAGCTCCCGTGTCTCTCTTCATCCTCTACTCAACTCGCTATCTCACCTACCCACTATCAGAGGAGTTTTCGTGGACCTCGCGTCCTTGAATTGGAGATCAAGCACCACTTCAAATCTGAGTGGCGCTTGGGACACTTGAGCGCCGATGACCTTTTGGGCCTTTGGTGGGTTTATTCCCAGCTCACGGACGAAGACATGGCAGCCGCGACCGCGAGTCTGACCAAGCCCAAGGATGGGGGCGTCGACGCCGTCTTCATAGACGACGCTCTGCAGTCCGTTTCGCTCGTCCAGTCGAAGTTCCGCGGCGACGGTAAGCACCTTGAGCGGGAAACCGATTTCAATCACCTGACGCATGGGCCGGCCACTTCGCGGCGACCGATGGGGAGTTCGCCAAGGCGGTCGGAGGCCTTTCGACGGTCACTAAGAAGCTTCTTGCGGACGCGCGGGACGCGGTACGGAAGGGCCACTCGCTGAACTTCCAGTTCGTCTCCACCGGGCGTATCAGCAGCGCCGCGTCGGATCGCCAACCTTCCAACTTTCGCTTTATTGGCGGCCGTCAGCTCGGCAGCATCTACGATGACTACGCCGCGGGCGTACAACCCATTCCGGAGCTAACGCTCGCGATCGCAGGTGATGAGGTCGAGACAGCAGAAGACGCCGGCGTCCGTCTCGGTATCTACCTCGTCGGCGGGAGCGAGATTCGTCGGGTGACCCGAGCCTTTCCGAACCGCATTTTCGCGCGCAACATTCGCGGCTTCGTTGGAGAGTCCAGCCCCGTCAACACGGCGATTGTCCACACCGTCAGGGACGAGCCCGAGCGCTTCCGCTACTTGAACAACGGCCTGACAGTGGTGTGCGATAAGTCGGTCTCGTCGTCCGAGGGAACCGAACGACTACTGAAATTGGTAAATCCGCAGATCGTGAACGGGCAGCAGACCAGCCGCTCGATTGCCACGACGACCAAACAGCAAAGCGACCAGGTCGAGGTAATCGTGAAGGTCGTCACGATCAGCCGCGAGGTGGTCTCAGCTTCTGCATATGACAGCCTCGTCCGGGAGATTGTGGAGGCCACCAATCGTCAGACCTCTATCCCGATTTCGGACTTGCGCGCGAACGACTCCCTCCAGGTCCGGTTGCATCGGGAGTTCCTCCGACTCGGGTACTACTACGCGCGGAAAACCGCCTCGTATGGCGAATACCAGCTCAAGGCGGTGGGACGCCCGATTGTGACTCGCGGACTAATGGCCGACGCGGTTGCCGGTGTGATCTAGAATCGCTTTCTCATCGGCTCTCCAAGAAGTTCCTCTACGAGGACCGGTACTACGACAGGATTTTCGACCCCAAGCAGCCCCGGAGAAATCTGATTGCTTGGTACCTCTGGCGTTGGCTTGTCGAGAGGAGCAAGTCGCCGAAGAGTCCCCTCCGTGACCAGTCAAAGTGGCTCGCTCATTTTGAGATTTGGCAGAGGGTTTGGCCTGTCCTCGAGACTCAAAGCGAAGGTGTAATCGATCGACTCAAAGCCGCCTCGAAGGATTCGCCCCTCGCCGACACGTTCGGCGAACTGGCCGACGCGACGTTCGAAGCCATCGCCGCGTTCTATGCCAAGACGCACGCGGGAATCGACCCCGCGAAGTACTTCAAGACGAAGGACTTAAGCCCGCGGCTCCGGAAGTACCTCGAGACGGATGCGGGACATCGCTTCGACTCGCGCATAGATCGCCGAGTCCGTGAGTTCCTCAGCGCAACAGGCAAGCCGTGATCAGGCGCCGTGCTTAGAGCCGGATCAGCCCGAATAGCGGCTCGCCCGTCGACTGCAGGAAGCCGCCGTGGAGCAGCGTGATCGACACGTCGTCGCGGTTCGGCCAGTTCGGGTCGTAGAGGCGGATCGTGGTCGTGCCGGTCGGGCCGGCGGTCTCGTAGGCGAACGCCAGCACCTGGTGATCCTTCGTCAGATGGAACGGGTTCCAACCGAGGTGTCGGATCAGCCCGACCATCGGCAGGCGGCCCGCATCGATCTCGGCGCGGATGCGTGGCCACTCGACGTCCAGCGTCCTCCGTCGTAGTCGATCAGGCGACGTCCCGGCGGACAACCAGAACCGCAGCGGCCCGCGCATCCAGTCCAGCGACAGGATCTGGCGGCGGACGATGGCGCGGAACAGCGGCGAGCCGTTCGCCGGGGCGGTCGTGTTCGCGGGCACGGTCGCACCGTTCTCGAACCGCTCCCTGACGAACCAGCTCATCCCGCCGCACAGTCCGGCGGTCGCATCGCCGACCCCGACCCAGCGCGGATCGATGATGCCGAGGCGGACCGTGGGCCCAGGCGGCCAGTTGTTCGGGAAGTGCAACCCATGCACCGAGGGCAGGAAACCGCGCACCGCGTTCGACTCGACCATCGCGCGGGGCATGGTACGCCGGTGCCGCGATCGCGCGGCGTTACTGGTTGACGGTGACCGGGACCGCCGGCTCCGCCGACGGGTCGGCGGTCGGTGTCGCGACCCTGACGCGGACGATGGTCGGGTCCACGCCCTGGGCAGCCAGCGAGCCGACCTGCGGCGTCACGATGTCGAGCAGGAGCAGGTAGTCGCCTGGCGCGCTCGGCGCGAACATCCGCACGTCGACCTTGGTGACCGACCGTGGCTTGAACCCGGCCGGTAGCTCCACCGGCCTGACCGAGGCCGCGGCGGCCGCATCGAGCTCGACCTGGCTGCCGGCACCGAGCGGGATCCACGTGCCGACGACCCGGGCTCGTGACGCGCTGACCGAGCCCGTCGGCTTACGGGAGTTCTCCTCCGTCCGCGTTCCGAGCTCGGCCTCGGCACCCCACGGGGAGCTGCCGACGTTCGTGATCCAGACCACCATCTTGTGGGCGGCCCCAGGCGCGATCTCGACCGACCGAGGCGCGGCCACCATCGCGTCATGCGGGCCTGTCAGTCGGACGATCAGCGCTGACACCATGGCCTGGCTCGCGGCGTCGTAGGCGACGCCGTCCTTGTCGTGCAGCATCACGGAGAGGCGGTATCGCCCGGGGGTCTTGGGCGACACCACCCTCACCGACATGTACGTGCGGTCGACCTTCATCGCCTGTGGCGCGACGACATCGCCGATGCGCTCGGCGGTCACCAAGCCGAAATCGGGCGGCGTATCCGGGGCAGTCGGGTCGGACGCCGCGGGGTCGGGGGCCACGGGGTCGAGCGGATCCCAGCGCACGCTGGCCTGCAGACCTTCCGGCAACCGGTCCCGGTCCTTGATCTTGTACGGGATGCGGTACCAGATGTTGCCGCCGGCGATAGTCGAGCGAAGCAGTGGCGTCTTCATGGCCAGGCCGGCACGCGCGATGCTGGGCTCCAGCTCGACAGCAGGCTGGACGGATCGGGCGCCGCCGACGCGACCCTGCGCGTGTCGGAGGACGTCCTTCGAGGCCAGGCCCCGCTTCAGCACGATCGAGCGTGTGAAGCCCGAGTCGCCGCGGTCGGGATCCATCTCGGCGACATAGCCCGCACTCCGCGCGCTGTCAAACCCGAAGACATTGCCGTTCGCCGTGGGCGCACGTCGCCATGCTGACTCGATGCCACTCCGACCACCGAGGACCGCTCGAAGCATGTGGTTCGGGCTGGCGTGCGCTTCGGCGACCACGGCGGCTGCTCCGGACTTGATGAAGCCGGCTGCGAAGTTGTCGACGCGCTGCCGCGCCATGTCGAGCGTGCCTTCGGCGAGTCCTGGCTCGGTGTTGCCCGAGGCGTAGCAGAGGTGGTTGAGCAGCACGACCGCATTCGGCGCGAGGTCGATGCTCTCCGCGATCGGTCCTTCGCCGAAGTACTGGTGGCTACCGTCGCCGCCGCCAGCGGTCGGGTTGAGACCGAAGCCGTTCTGGCTCGGCGGATAGAGCTCATCTCGATAGCGACTCGGCCAGCCGTTGCCGTGACCCATGTACACCACGACGCTCGCACCCTGGAGCGCTTCGCGGACGGCCGGCCACGTGGCGTTCGGCGAGTAGATCTCGGTCACATCCGCCGTGAACGAGCGGGCGATGGCCGCGGCCTTGCGTGCCTCGGCGCGATAGCGATCGGTCGCGCCGCCGGCCGGTCCCACGACCAGGACGACCTTGGCGACGCCCGTCTGGGCGCGCGCGGCGAGGGCTCCCGGCGCCATGACGCCGACGGCGATCAAAGCGGCCAGGAGTGCGACGATCATCCGTCTCACGACGGCCTGTGCTCCACGACAGGCATCCCCCAACGACCGGCGGTCACTCCCCGCTCCGCCAGACCACGAGCCTAGTCGAAGAGGAGCCGACCACACCATACTCGTGGGGCGTTATCTGGCGCTTATCGGTTCGATATCGATGACATCCGGTGCGCGTCGGCACCGCTTTCGCGTCGCGGGAGCTGACGGCGGGTGCGGCGTACCATCGAGTCATGCCCAACCTCCTCGCGGGCGAGACCAGTCCGTACCTACTCCAGCATGCGAACAATCCGGTCGATTGGATGCCGTGGGGCGGCGATGCGCTGGCGCGAGCGAAGCTGCTCGACCGGCCGATCTTCCTGTCGATCGGGTACGCGGCGTGCCACTGGTGCCATGTCATGGAGCGCGAATCGTTCGAGGACGAGTCGACTGCCCGCCTCCTGAACGACCGGTTCGTGTCGATCAAGGTCGACCGCGAGGAGCGTCCGGACCTCGATTCGATCTACATGGGCGCCGTCCAGGCGATGACGGGGAGTGGCGGCTGGCCGATGTCGGTGTTCCTGACCCCTGATGGGCAGCCGTTCTACGGCGGCACCTACTTCCCGGACGAGCCGCGGCACGGCATGCCGTCGTTCCGCCAGGTCCTCGAGGGGGTGTCGGAGGCGTGGCGGACGCAACGGAGCGAGGTGACCGCCGCGGGTCAGCGTCTCGTCTCGGGGCTGGTGCAACAGGCGCGGAGCGTGACGGGCGGCGGCGAGGTCGTCATCGATGGCGACTTCTTCCAGGCGGTCAACGCGGCGCTCGACGCAGGGTTCGATACCCGGAATGGGTCGTGGGGCGGGGCCCCCAAGTTCCCGCAGCCGATGACGCTCGAATACATGCTGCGGCGCATGGCGGCCGGCGACCGCGCGCCCGGCGCCATGGTCCGCTTCACGCTGATGAAGATGGGCGACGGCGGGATCCGCGACCAGCTCGGCGGGGGCTTCCATCGATACGCCACCGACGCACGCTGGCTGGTGCCGCACTTCGAGCAGATGCTCTACGACAACGCGCAGCTCGCGCGCGTGTATCTCCATGCCTCGCAGGTGTTGTCATCGGCGTTCGAGGCGTCGTGGTACCGCGAGGTGGCGGTCGGGACGCTCGACTACATGCTGCGCGAGCTCCGTCGGGAGGACGGGGCCTTCGCCGCCAGCCAGGACGCCGACACGGAGGGCGTCGAAGGGTCGACCTTTACCTGGTCGGCCGAGGAGATCCGGGAAGTTCTCGGGGAGGAGGCGGCGTCGTCCTTTGCGGCTGCCTACGGCGTCACGGACAACGGCAACTGGGAAGGCGTCACGATCCTGTCGCGTGTCTGGGACGCATCGAACGAGCCGCCGAGCCGCGACGATCCGGAGCTCGAGACGTCGCTGGCGGCATCACGAGCAGCATTGCTGGAGCGGCGGTCAGGCCGGCCACAACCGGCGCGTGACGACAAGGCGCTCGCCGGCTGGAACGGGCTGGCGATCGCAGCGTTCGCCGAGGCAGGTCGACTGCTCGGGGAGGAGCGGTACACGGCCGCGGCCGTCGCGGCCGCGGAAACCATCGTCGATGGGCTGCTGGCCGAAGACGGGTCGTTGCAGCGGTCGTGGAAGGACGGCCGGGCCGTGGGCACGGGCGTGCTCGAGGACTACAGCCATCTTGCCGAGGGCCTCCTCGCGCTGTACGAGACGACGTTCGACGAGCGCTGGTTCGTGCTGGCGCGGCAACTCGCCGATCGGATCCTCGAGCGGTTCGTGGACCCGGCCGGCGGTTTCTTCGACACGGCTGACGACCACGAGCGCCTCATCACGCGGCCCAAGGACCCCCAGGACAACGCGGTGCCGTCCGGTGGCGCGATGGCGGCGACCGTCCTCCTGCGGCTGGCGGCGTTCACCGGGGAGGGCCGCTATCGCGACGCCGCGGAACGGGCGATCGGCACGGTCGCGTCGTTCATGACGCGCTACCCCACAGGGTTTGGGCAGTGGCTGGTCGCCGCCTCGTTCGCGGCGGGGGACGCGGTCGAGGTCGCGATCGTCGGTGACCCGGCCGACGCCGCGACGAAGGAGTTGCTCCGCCCGGTCGTCACCGAGTGGCGACCGTTCCAGGTGCTGGCGGTCGCCGCGCCCGATGCCGCGACGGGCTCGGCGATCCCGCTGCTCCATGACCGGTCGTCGATCGATGGCCGCCCGACCGCCTACGTGTGCCGCGACTTCGTCTGCTCGTTGCCGGTCACGACGCCCGATCGATTGCTCGACCAGCTCGCCGCGGCGCCGGCGTCCTGAGGTTGTCCACGCCCAAACCTGCCGCGACCGTAGTGCTGCTGCGGCCGGGTCATCTTGGGCTCGAGGTCCTGCTGACGCACCGGCCGGCGTCGATGGCGTTCGCACCGGACGTGCATGTCTTCCCGGGCGGTCGGGTCGATGCCGCCGACACGGACCCGTCGCTGCTGGCTCGAAGCGTGGTCTCGCCCGAGCAGGCGTCCGAGGCGCTCGGCGGCGACCTGTCACCGACCGATTCGCTCGCCGCGTACGTGGCGGCCATCCGCGAGGTGTTCGAGGAGGTCGGGATCCTGCTCGCCGACCATGCGGATGGCGCCGACCTGGGTTCAGCTCGGCGTCAGCTGCTCGAGTCGCCGGCCACATTCCCATCGATCGCGCAGGACCTCGACCTACGGCTCCGGACCGACCTGCTGGTGCCACTCGCTCGCTGGGTGACGCCGCCCATCCTCGAGCGACGGTTCGACACGAGGTTCTTCGCGGCATCGATGCCTGATGGCGCCGAGGCCTCACTCGTCGGACAGGAGGTCGCGGCCCACGGCTGGCAGCGGCCGATCGACGCGTTGGAGTCGATGGCGCGCGGCGAGCTGGCGATGTGGCTGCCGACATCGACGACGCTGACGCAGCTCCTGCATGTCACGTCGCTCGACGAGGTCGCGGCGCGGTTGGCGACCGGGCGGCTCGGGGACGTGGTGGTCGAGTCGATCTCCGATGACGTCGTGCGGATCGAGATGCCGGCTGGTGGCGGCGTCGCGGGTCAGCCGGTCAACGCCTACCTCATCGGGCGGGAACGGTTCGTCCTGATCGATCCGGGCGACCCGACGGGTCCGGGCCTCGACCGCGCGGTCGAGGAGGCTGCTCGGCGGGGCGGGCGCATCGACGCGGTCGCCCTGACAAGCGCCGAGCCGGACCATGCCGCCGGGGCGGAGTCGCTCCGGGAGCAGCTCGGGATCGGCGTGCTGGTCGGTCGTGGCGGTCGGCGGTTCCTGCCATACCCGGTGGAGGAGCTCGACGACGGGGCCGTCATCGACGCGGGTGACGTGCCGTTGCGTGTCGTGGCGACTCCCGGCCTCGAGCCCGAGGCCCTGGCGTTCGTGGTCGGGGAGGGGCAGTTGGCCGTCACGGGCGACCTTGATGGACGGCGTGGGGCTCGGTCGATATTCGGCCCGGTCGACGAGGCTGCGCGGCGGGAGTCCGTCGCGCGGCTCCGCACCGCGGTCCCCGACGCTCGGTGGCTCCGTGGACACCCGTCTGTAGACTCCGCGACGTGAGCGAGACACTGTCGGAGCGGCCGATCCCCGACGCACGCCCACCCCACCTGCCGGACGTCATGACACGGCGGTCGCTGTGGGTGTGGGTGTTCGCTGTGGTGGCGCTCGTGCAGGTCATCGCCGGATGGCGCTCCTGGGCGGGGCAGTTCGCGATCCCGCAACCCGACCAGATCCCACTCCTCGCGCACGCCTTGATCCCTTCCGCCGTGGTCCCGCTCCTCGGCGTGGCACTGTTCGTCCGTCACCCGGATGCGCGCCGGAGGATGCCATTGCTCGTGTTCGGGCTCGGCCTGCTGACGGCCATCGGGCTTCTGGATCTCCTTGACGCACAGATCACCGCGATCCTCATCGGGCCCGAAGGCATACCGGGAAGTCCGGCCGACATCGCATATGGGGTGTTCAAGTCCCTCGCGGGAACGTTCGGGATCCTCTATCTCGCCGCCGGCATCAGCGCGGCGCGGCGAAACGGGGCCATCTCCGCTGAGCGCGCGCTGGCCGTCTGGTTCGTCGCTCTCGCGATCGTCGGGATCATCCTCTCGATCGCCGGGTTCGCGCAGCTCGGGATCCAGGAGGCGAGCATCGGCGACTGGATCGCATTCATCGCGCAGGTCGCCTTGACATTGGTGGCGACCTTGGCGTGGGCGTACATGGCGCATGCGACCGTCCTGGGCGTAGTCGCCGCCGACTCGCCCCGGCGCGCCTGGATCCTGGCGGCCATCGCCGGAGTGACCCTCTTTGCCTATCGCGTCATCGCCGGGCTGTTCTTCGTGCTCGGCGAATCGGCTTTCACGATCGCGCTGGTGATCGGGTACGTCGCCCTCGCGGCATGGTTGCTATTGCTCGCCGCGTTCGCGATGGGATTCCCAGCGCCCTCCGACGCTGCCGTCGACACAGTCGACACCGTCGACGCTACGGGCGATCCACCGGCAGCGCCGCAGCCAGGTTCCGCAGCAGGTTGAGCCCCTCGTCGACCTGTTCGGTCGACGCATACGGACCGGGCATCAGGAAGCACGGCCGTCCACCGAGGGCCACACCCACGAGCTGACCCCACGGCTCCTCCAGCGCCCGACCGGCCGCGATCTCGGCGACGCGCTTGTAGATGAACACCACCGCGGCCGGGCGCCACAACGCGATCTTCTGCCACAGCGGGCCGACGCCCTCGCGCAGCTCCTGGTCGGACGCCTCGTCGCGAGGGGAGGGCCGCTTGATGAGGTCGGTGATGCCGTGGCCGGCGGCGACCAGCGCGTCATCGGCGGTCGCGATCTCGGTCGCGGCGGGGATGATGTCAGTGGTCATCAGCCGGCGCCAGAAGCGCTGACCGATCCGTCCCTGGTGGTAGTGGCCCGCCCGGACGCTGACCGGCGATGGGTTCAAGCCCACGAACAGCAGGCCGTCGCGGCTCGGCGGCAGGTCGGCCAGGGTCTCGAACTCGATGCCGTCGATGGTGATGGTCGATCGATGCGGGCCCGGCTCCGGCCGACGGGTAAGGGCCTCGAGCTCGTCCGGGGTCACGCCTCGTCGGACGGCTTCTTATCGTCGTCGGTTGTGCGCGACTGGATCTCGGCCTGCGCCTTGGATGCCTCTTCCCGTGCTTCGCGCACGCCACGCCCCAGCGCCTGGCCAAGCTTAGGCAGTGTCTTCGGCCCGCGCCACAGGAGCACGAGAACCAGGATGACGAGAAGGACGAGGCCGATGTCCTGCATCCGCGGATGGTAGCGCCCCCGGTATCGTGCGGGGCATGCTGCTCGTCTTCGGACCGCGCTCCACCGACTACGACTTCGGGCCAGGGCATCCGCTGACGCCGCGCCGCTTCGGGCCCGGCATCGACCTGTTGCGGTCGGTCGGTGCCGAGCCCGGGCTGGCGCCAGAACCGGCGTCCGATCCCGACCTGCTGTTATGCCACGCCCGTGATTACATCGAGGCCGTTCGGCGGTTCTCGGCGGACCCGTTCGGGTTTCCGGAAGCGGGCATCGGGCTCGGCGACAACCCGCCGTTCGCGGGGATGCACGACGCGGGGGCGGCCGTGGCGGGTGGGTCGATGCGGGCGATGGAGGCCATCCTGCGTGGCGACGTCGAGCACGCGCTGCACCCCGGTGGTGGCCTGCATCACGCGATGCGCGATCGGGCGTCGGGCTTCTGTATCTACGACGACCCGGCACTCGCGATCGCCCGCGCACGGCGCGACGGGCTGCGGGTGCTGTACATCGACCTCGACGTGCATCACGGCGACGGCGTTCAGGCGCTGTTCTGGGACGACCCGGGTGTCGTGACGTTCTCGATCCACGAAAGCGGGCGGTACCTGTTCCCCGGAACGGGTGACGTCCGTGAGCTGGGCGAGGGCGCGGCGGCAGGGACCGCGGTCAACGTCCCGCTGCTGCCGGGTGTCGGGGCGGGGGCGTGGCTGGCGAGCGTCGAGTCGCTGGTGCCGGAGCTGGCGGCGTCGTTCGGCCCGGATCTGATCGTGTCGCAGCACGGGGCGGATTCGCACGCGTGGGATCCGCTGGCGCATCTGAATGTGACGACGACGGCCCATGGTGCGGCCGCGCGGTTGGTCGATGCGATCGCGCATCGGTATGCCGGGGGTCGGTGGCTGGCGACCGGCGGTGGTGGGTATGACGCCTATCGGGTGGTGCCCCGGACCTGGGCGCTGACCTGGTTGGCCGGCGCGCATCGCGAGGTTCCGTCATCGACGTCGGCCGAATGGCGGGAGCGGTGGGCAGGCGAGGCAAGTCGGTACGGGCAAGCGCCGCTCCCCGAGACGTTCGACGATGCCCCGGCTGTGGGTCTCGATCAGCCGCCGGCAGACGCCGGTGTCCCGCCCGTGACCGCGGCCCTGCGTCGGGTCGTCGTGCCCCGCCTGGTTCGCGAAGCGATCGATCGCGGCTGGTGGGATCCGCTCGGGCCATCGACCACCCAGCCGGAGGTCACCGACCGAGGCGTGGGCTCGCCTGCGATCCTGCCGCGCGTCGATACGGCGACGTGGGATCGGCTGGCTCTTGCACCTCGCGTTGTTGCCCCGGCTGATCCGGCCGGTGGCCACGCGATCGTCGCGGCCGCCTTGGGCGATGGCGCCCGCGTCACGGCGGCCGTACGGGGCACGCTGGTGGTGGGGCTGGTCGTCTCGCGCCATTTGGATGGCGAGGCACGGGCCGACCTCCTTGCGGTCGGTGTGGCCCCGACGGATCGCAGGGCCGGGCTGGCCACGCGGATGCTTCGCGAGCACGTCGAGGGCATGCGCCCGGGCGATGTCGAGGTCGTCGCCGAGGTGACCGTGGCCGAGCGCGACGTCGTGGAGCCGCTGGACGTGCGTGAGCGGGCTTCGATCGCGCGGGGACTACTTGCCGGCGCGGGATTCGAGGTCGATGCCGCCGATGCCGGGATCACGGCCATCCATCCGACGGCCATCGTCGGTCGACGTCGGTGAGGACCTGAAGTCGAACGTAGCGATCGCCGAGACTGGTCGAACGCCCGCGGGGAGCGGGCCACCATCGGTCGGGACGTGTCCGATGACGAAGCGCTCCGGCCCGGCGTCGCTGGCAAAGAATGTCACGATCACGCGCGCGCCCGGATGCTCGTCCCGAAAGGCTCGAGCGAGCTCGGGGATGCGCCGCCGGTCGGTGGGCCGTGCCAGGGCCACGTTCAGGGCGACGACTGAGCCGTCATCCGCGACCCAGCGCGCCACGACGGCCGCCTCGGGCGCGGCCGAGGGCGATGGCGGAGCGCCGTTGCACGCCGCCATCGCCGATGCGAGCGCCAGGCCCACGACCGTTCGCGTCAGCACCACTTCGCGAGTCGGAACTCGATGCCCCGGAAGTCGCGCGCCGAGCCGGTGCCGATCTTCCTGTCTGCGCCGATGAACGGCTCCTGCCAGATCTCGAACCCGTACTCGAAGAACACGTTGTAGGCGCGGATCGTCCAGCAGGCACCGTTCGGGACTGACGTGCTCGACTTGTACGCGACGGTCTCGGAGCGCTCCACGTTGAACCCCACGCCGGCGGTCACGATCTCGGCGCTGACGCTCACGGTCGTCGAGAAGCTGTTGCGGACGGTCCGGCTGATATCGATGGCGATGGTGGTCGGCCCGTTGCCCTGGACCATCGTCACGAATGGCTTGACTGTCCGCAGAAAGCGCCGGTTCTTGACATAGATGCAGTCGAACAGGCAGAGCGCCTGCGGTTGGGCGGCGGTCGGGCGACCGCGGGCCAGCACGGACTTGCCCTCGGCGATCAGTTCCTCTCTGCTGATGAACGTGACGATCTCGCGGCGAACGCCGTCCGGGGACCGCGCCGCCACCGCCGCCGGCGACACGACGCCGACGAGGAGCAGGGCGGACAGGACGAGCGGGACACTGATCGAGCGACGCATGCCACCTACCTCTGGCGGGCGACGACTGATCGGCGTCACCGGCAGGGTAGCGACGGCCGCTCTCCAGCCACGTAGCGGTCGATGCACCCACGCGTAGCTGCGTAGCGCCATGGCGCGATCGAGCCGGATCAGCCCGCTGGCGCGTCCGTGGCTCGGGGTCCTACGAATTGATAGCCCAGGCCGTACTCGGTCGCGATCATCGATTCACCGGGCGCGGCCACATCGAGCTTGAGCCGCAGGTTGCGGACCGTCATCCGCAGCAGATGCACGTCGCGGTCGTAGCCCGCACCCCACACACCGCCGAGCATCTGGCGATGGGTCACCAGCTGCCCGCCGTGCTCCACCAGGAACGCCAGCAGGCGGAATTCGGTCGGGGTGAGGCTGATCTCTGCTCCCCGCAGATGAGCGCGATGATCATCGAGGTCGACGACGAGCTCGCCATGACGGAGCCGTCGCGGACGCTCGGGGGCGCTCGTTCCCGCGCGACGGAGGGCGGCCTCCACGCGGGCGATGAGCTCCGGGAACGACACCGGCTTGGCGATGTAGTCATCAGCGCCGAGCTTCAGGCCCCGGATCTTCTCTGCTTCCGAACCACGAGCCGTCACCATGAGGATCGGGACCCGGCTGAACTCGCGAAGGCGCTCAAGCAGTTGCCAGCCGTCCAGACCGGGCAGTGCGACATCGAGGATGACGAGATCAGGGCGTTCGTCGTAGAAGCGGCGCAGCGCATCGGGCCCGGTCCGAGCCGTCACGGTCCGGTAGCCGGCCTGACCGACCCACAACTCGACGAGCTCAGCGAATTCGGGTTCGTCCTCGACGATCAGCACCGTGTCAGCCATCGCTGCGCTCCGATGACGACAGTGGCAGGGTGATCCGGACCTGCGTCCCGGGTCGGCCGTCGGGCCGGTCGCCGACCGTCAACTCGCCGCCATGCGCCTCGACCAATCGACGGCAGATGAACAGCCCCAGCCCCGTGCCGGGGATGCGCGACTCACGCACGTTCCAGGCCCGATGGAACGGTTCGGTCACGAGCATCCGTTCGGACTCCGGGATGCCGATCCCTTCATCGTCGACCGTCACTGCCAGCCAGTGCCCAGCCGCTGTAGCTCCGAGGACGACCGTGCTGTCATCTGGCGCGTACTTGAGTGCGTTGCCGACGAGGTTGGCCAGGATCTGGCCGACGCGCGCGATGTCGACCTCGATCGCCGGCAAGTCAGCCGACGCGTCGACGACGAGTCGCTCTTCCTGCCGAGACATCGCCAAGTCGCCGCGAAGGCGGGCCACCAGCGAGTCGAAGGTGGTCGCACGGCGCTCCAGGATGAGCGGATCGGCCTGCAGGTGCGTCACGTCGAGGACCTGATCGACAAGCGTGGCGAGCCGGTTGGTCGCCTCGTCGATCCGCTGGAGATAGACGCGCTGCTGGGTCTGCTCGAGCGGAAGGTGTAGCAGCGTCTCCGCATAGCCCCGGATGAGAGCGAGCGGGGTCCGCAGCTCATGGCTGACCGTCGCGACGAATCCTTCTCGCAACTCTTCCAGCGCCTGGACGGCGCTCATGTCGCGGAGGATCGCGGTCGCCCGTGCGTCCGATCCGGATTCGCCGCCACCCGTCGCCGTGACGGCGTAGCTGCCGGCGACCCGGATGGGTGTCCCGGTATGGCCGCGGACTGCAGATTCGCGGTAGGCGATCGACCGGCCGCTGGCACGCACCTCGCCGAGCGGGCAATCCCCGCGGGCGTGACCACCTGCGATCTCGCAGCCGAGGACGTCGGCGCAACTTCGCCCGATAGCATCCTCGGCCGTCATCCCGAGCAGCCGTTCGCCGGCCGGATTGAGGCGAACGACGCAGCCGTCCGCGTCGACCTGCAGGATAAGGTCGGTCGCTCCATCGACGATGGCCCCGAGCTCATGTCGCTCGCGCTCAAGCGCCTGACGTAGTCGGGCGCCCTGGAACGCGACGACCAGCTCGTGGCGGGCGAGGAGCGCGATCCTGAGGCCGTCCTCGTCGAGGTCCCGACCCGCTGGCGGCCAGACCACGACAGCCGCCCGCAGGGCGTCATCTCCGAGGGTCACGGCTCGCACGCCGGGTCGCATCGCTGTCCACGCGTGCAGCGCATCGACGTCCGTGAATTCGGCCGGGACAGCTTCACCGTCCGCGCCGGCGGTCGCGACGAGCGAGATGACACGCTCATCGGGGCCGCCGATCCACAGCGCGCCACCCGTGGCATCGGCCAGCCGCATGAGCTCGAGCACCACGGATGAGGCGAGATCGGCCAGGGTCCCGCCGGTGGCGATCAGTTGGCTCAACTGATACTGGGCGAACAGCGCATCTGCCTCGCGTTGGGCTTCGTCGAACGCGCGCCGCCGGTCGCGCTCGAGGGCCTCGATCCGGGCAAGGAGTGCCTTCGCATCCGGAGACGTCGCGGGTTCACGCATCTGCGATCGCCCGGAGCAAGAGCATGCATGACACCGCGCCCGGATCGAGATGGCCGATCGAGCGCTCACCGAGCCGCAGCGCCAGGCCGCGTCGCGCGACGAGGGGTCGGGTTTGCCGCATCCCCCGCGCCGCGGCTCGAACCGTGTCGGCCATGGCGTCCGACCAGGGCCGGCCATCCGACGACGCTCGAACGAAGGCATCCGCCGCGGGCCGAAGCGCGTCGAGGATGGTCTTGTCGCCGACGGTGCAGCGTCCGCGACGGGCCAGGCCGTCCGCCGCCGCGGTCAGCATAGATCCAAGCATCGTGGGTTCCAGGGCCGGTGCGTCGCCAGCGGTGGCGCCAGCCTCCAGGAAGGCGGTGCCATACAGCGGCCCCGAAGCACCGCCGACGGCTGCCACGAGCCGATGGCCGACGGCCCGGAGCAGTTCGCCGGGCGGCGTATCCGGGGGCAGGTCCTCGAGCAGCGCCTCCACGGCGCGGAAGCCGATCACCAGGTTGTCGCCGTGGTCGCCGTCGCCGAGGATGGCGTCGAGCCTGGTCAGGTATCCGGCATGTCGCTCGACCACGACCCGGCAGCGGCCTAAGGCCGCTCGGACGTCGGCGGCATCGACGACGTCGTGGCGAGGGACGATCGGCGCAGCGGACACGGTCGGCCGACGATAGTCCGTCCGCCCGGCACGGGCAACGCGACCACCCGGCCGCGCGGGCCACGATCGTGCGCGTTCGCGACATTCTGGCGAACTCTTGACGCGGCCTTGCTTTCTTCTTGATGACCTCGGGTCGAGGATCGCATCCAACCAGCAACCCGGGCGCAACCCGCCCGGACGACGAAAGGAGGCGCGCTTGGTGGGCCTGATCCTCGTCTCCCACAGCGGCACACTCGTGGACGGTCTGCGTGACATGGTCACCCAGGTGGCCGGCGCCGACGTCCCGGTCGGGACCGCCGGTGGCACCGAGGATGGACGCCTCGGCACCAGCGCCCCGCGGATCGCCGAGGCCGTCCAATTCGTCCTCGATCGCGCCGACGGAGGGATCGTCTTGCTCGACCTCGGCAGTGCTGCGCTGAGCCTGGAGCTGGCGCTCGAGGACCTGACGGACTCCGATCGGCAACGCGTTCGCGTCACCGAAGCGCCGCTCGTCGAGGGCGCGATCCTGGCCGCCGTCCAGGCCAGCGTCGGCGCCACGATCGACGAGGTCGTCGCCGCGGCCGAGTCGGCGTCGTCCATGGCCAAGATCCCGCGGGCATGACGATGTCGGAGATCCGCCTCGTCGTGATCGACCCATCCGGGCTCCACGCCCGGCCGGCTGCCCGGTTCGTCCAGGCCGCCAGCCGTTTCGCCAGCCGGATCGTCCTCCATCAGGACGGCCGCGAGGCCGATGCGAAGAGCCTCATCGCCCTTCTCGGACTGACCATCCGGCCGTCGTCCGAGATCACCCTCACGGCCGATGGCCCCGATGCCGAGGCCGCACTGGCCGCCCTGCAAGCGGAGCTCGCCCCGTACGTCAGCCAGCCCGGCTGATCCCACCCACCCGGAGGAGGTAGCACCCGATGTCGTCCCCGACCATGTCCCAGAAATTGACGGCCGAAGCGATCGGCACGGCCATCCTTGTCTTCATCGGTGCGGGCTCGGTCCCGCTCACCCTGTTGCTCACTGGTGAGAACCCGTTCGGCAGCGCAGAGCTCTCGACGATCTCATTCGCCTTCGCGTTCGCGATCTTCGCGGCGGTCTACTCGGTGGGGCACATCAGCGGCTGCCACATCAACCCCGCGGTGACCATCGCCCTGCTGGCCACGCGGAAGATCGACTCCAGCACGGCCATCGGCTACATCGGGGCGCAGCTTGTCGGCGCGTTGATCGGCGCCGCTCTTACGCTGATCATCCTGACGGGCAACGACCCCGTTGCCCTTGGTCTGGGCGCGGTCGATGTCAATGCCAACGCCGGCATCGGCATCGGCTTTGCGGCCGAGGTCATCGGCACGGCGATCCTCGTGTTCACCGTGTTCGGAGCCGCGGTCGACGGCCGGGCTCCCGCCGGTTTCGCTGGGATCGTGATCGGTTTCATCGTGTACGGGATCATCATCCTGGTCGGCCCGATCACCGGCGCCGCCCTGAACCCGGCGCGCCAGATCGGACCCGAGATCCTCGAGCTGATCATCGGCTCGAAGACCAACCTCGGAGCCCTGCTCCCGGTCTATGTCGCTGGCCCGATCGTCGGCGGTCTCGTGGGCGCCTTCGCCTACCAGTTCATCGGCCACACGCGCACGGCCACGGTGCCTGGCGCGGCGGTCGCCGAGCACGCGCACGAAGCCGCTTGAGGCTCACGTCTTCCAACCGTCACAGCCCGACTCGAGGAGGATCCATCCGATGGCGACCAACACACCCACCAGGGTGAAGAAGCTCTTCAACGCGATCGAGGACATCGTCCCCGAGAGCCTGCGCGGCCTCGAGGCGGCGCATCCTGACCTGGTCAAGGTCGACCTGAGCCAGAACCTCGTGCTCCGCAAGGGCGGGCCGAAGCCGGGCAAGGTCGCCCTGATCTCGGGCGGCGGCTCCGGTCACGAACCGATGCACGGCGGATTCGTCGGGCTGGGCATGCTCGACGCGGCCGCAGCCGGTGCCGTCTTCACGTCGCCCGTGCCCGATCAGATGGAGGCCGCCACCCGCGCAGTCGATGGTGGCGCGGGCGTGCTGCACATCGTGAAGAACTACACCGGCGACGTTCTGAACTTCCAGCTCGCGGCGGAGCTGGTCGGCGGCGACATCGAGGTGGCGACCGTGGTCACCAACGACGACGTGGCCGTCCAGGATTCGCTCTATACAGCTGGACGGCGCGGCGTCGGTGTCACCGTCCTGCTCGAGAAGATCGCCGGCGCCCATGCCGAGGCCGGTGGGTCGTTGGCCGAGGTGGCAGCGATCGCCGCCAAGGTCAACGACGAGGGGAAGTCGATGGGTCTCGCGCTGACGTCGTGCGTCGTTCCCGCGGCGGGCACGCCGACGTTCGATCTGCCCGACGACGAGGTCGAGGTCGGCATCGGCATCCACGGCGAGCCGGGCCGCCGACGCGAGAAGCTGGCGCCCGTCGACGAGATGGCCGAGTGGCTCGTCTCGCCGATCGTCTCGGACCTCGGCCTCAGCCGGGGCGACACTGTGCTTGCCTTCGTGAACGGCATGGGTGGCACCCCGCTCATCGAGCTCTACGTGGCGTTCGACAGCGTCGCGAAGATCCTCGGCGGTCAGGGCATCTCGATCGGGCGCTCGCTCGTCGGGAATTACATCACGAGCCTCGAGATGGCCGGCTTCTCGGTCACCTTGCTGCGCCTCGATGATGAGCTCACCCGGTGGTGGGACGCCCCTGTGCACACCCCGGCACTACGCTGGAAGGTGTGACCGAGCCGTTCGACACGAGCCGGCCTCCGGCACCTGCCTCCCTCAGGTGCGGCGGCCGGCTCCACACCGCGTAACGTTCACGCCGGTCGCGCCGCCTTCTAGACTCGGGCGCGACAGCTGCCGTCAGGGGATCCATCCATGATCGACGTCATCGATGCCTGGCTCCGCCTCGCCGCCACACGCCTGCACGATCAGGCCGCGACCCTGACCAAGCTCGACCAGGCCATCGGCGATGGGGACCACGGCACCAACATGGACCGCGGTTTCAGCGCGATCGTCGCCATGCTCGACGGCGGGCCGCCTGAGGGCGACGGCGAACTGGCCGTCGGCGGCGCACGCCTGCGGACTGCCGGGCGGACGCTGATCGGCACGGTCGGCGGCGCCGCCGGCCCGCTGTATGGCACCGCGCTGATGCGCGCGGGCGGGGCCATCGCCGCGTTGCCGGACGGGACGACCGCCAGCGCGGCCCTGATCGCCGGACTCGATGCCGCGATCGGGGGGGTCCAGTCTCTTGGCAAGGCCGTTGCCGGCGAGAAGACGATGCTCGACGCGCTGTTGCCGGCGCTCGCCGCCGGACGCGAGGCGTCCGATGCAGGTGGCGACTCGGAAGCCGTGACCGGTTCCATGGCAGATGCCGCCGAGGCGGGCGCGTCCGCCACGATCCCCCTCCTGGCCACGAAGGGCCGGGCCTCCTACCTGGGCGAACGGTCGATCGGCCACCAGGACCCGGGAGCCACCTCGGCGGCCCTGCTGCTGCGGGCGTTGTCCGATGTCGTCGGCGGCGACTGATCCGATGGATCGGACCGTGCCCGGGGCCCGTACAGCGACCGCGGCCCGTACGCCTGGCGCCGTGCTCGTCGGTCGGGCCGGTGCTCCGGGAGTCGGGTACGGGCGTGCGCTCGTGGTGGAGCCGCCAGGAGTCGAGGGGTACGTCGGGGTCGCAAGCCATGCGGCGGAGGGCCAGTCCGCCGATCCCTCGGTCGAGGCCGCCCGACTCCGGGCGGCGCTCGAGACCGCGGCCACCGAGCTCGCGGAACTCGCCGAGCAGACGACGAGCCGGGCAGGGGAGGAGGTGGGGGCGATCTTCGTCGCCCAGGCTATGTTCGCGCGCGATCCGGGGATCGTGGATCCGACGCTGGACCAGATCTCCGCAGGCATCCCCGCTGCCGACGCGATCATGAGCGTGACGGCTGGTCATGCGGACAGCCTGGCCGGCGTCGACGATGACTACTTTCGGGAACGTGCCGCGGATGTACGCGACATCGGCCGTCGGGTTGCCGCGCTGCTTCGTGGTGAACGCCGTCCGGATCTCTGGCACGCGAACGGTCATCCTGCGGTGCTGATCGCCGCCGACCTCGACCCGTCGGCGGTCGCGTCGCTCCGTCGCGAGCTGGTCGTGGGGATCGCGATGGCGGGCGGGACCTCGACCGGCCATGCGGCGATCGTGGCGCGTGCGCTCGGCATCCCGCTGGTCCTCGGGCTCGGCGAACAGATCTCGACCGTGCCGAACGACATCGATGTCGCCGTCGACGGGACGACGGGCCGACTCCTCGTGGAGCCCATGCCGGATGCGCTGGCAGCGCTCCGATCGGCTGCGAACACAGCGCCGATCGCCGGCGGCGATCGAGCCCCCACGCACGGCGTCGCGGTCATGGCCAACGTCTCGTCGCCACTCGAGGCGGCGTCGGCCGCCCTGGCCGATGCCGACGGCATCGGGCTCGTCCGCACCGAGCTGCTGTTCCTCGGTCGACATACGCCCCCGAGCGTCGACGAACAGCGCGCCACCTACGCGCACATTCGAGCCAAGTTCGGTGATCGACCGATCGTGTTCCGCACGCTTGACGTCGGTGGCGACAAGCCCGCGTCGTGGCAGCAGGGGCCGGCCGAGGCGAACCCCGCCCTCGGGGTCCGGGGCGTTCGGCTCGGTCAGCGCCAACCCGACCTGCTCGACGATCAGCTCCGCGCGCTCGTCGAGGCGGCGAGTGACGGCGAGTTGCGGGTGATGATCCCGATGGTCGCCACGCGCGAGGAGCTGGAGGGTGTGCGATCGCGTCTCGACGCCGTCCTCGCGGCCGTCGCCGGCTCGACCGGCGTGCGACCCCGCGTGGTCCGGCTCGGGGTGATGATCGAGGTACCTGCAGCAGCCGTGATGGCCGACGTCTTCGCCGAAGCGGCAGACTTCCTGTCGATCGGGACCAATGATCTTGTCCAGTACACGCTCGCAGCCGACCGGACGAACCCCGACCTGACGGATCTCGCCTCGCCGCTGCAGCCCGCGATCCTGCGACTGATCGATGGCGTGGTCCAGGCGGCAAGGGCGCACGGGCGACACGTCGCCGTCTGCGGCGAGGCGGCGGGGGACCCGTCGGTGCTGCCGCTGCTCGTGGGGCTGGGCGTCGCGGAACTGAGCGTCACCCCAGGGGCGATCGCGTCCGTTCGTAGCACCCTGGCTGGCCTGGACCGCTCGGCCTGCGAGGCACTGGCCAGACGGGCGCTGCGCGCCGGCTCGCTCACGGACGTGCGGGCGCTGCTCGGCGAAGGGGACGCCTAGCGTCCGACCGCGACGCTCCGCGGCGGTCGGTCCAGGATCGTCGCAACATCGCCGCGGACGTCGGCCCACAGGATCCCGGCACCGGGCCAGGGCGATCCGGTCGTCAACGACGCGAAGACCTCCGCCGCGCGGGCGGGGTAGGCGGCGCGCAGTGTTGCCTCGAAACGGCGCGCGAGCGCACGGTTCGCGGCGGTCGACCGGAGCACGAGCAGCCGGCTCGTAGTTCGATCGCCGACCAGGTATGGCCACATGGCCGCGGATGGGAGTGACGCAGCTTTGTCCTGCGCCCATCGAAGGTGCTGCTCCAGTCGATCGATCCGGGACTCGACCTCGGTCGCGACGACCGTCGCCAGCGACTGCGAGTCGAACACGACGTCGATGAACCCGCGAGCCGGCCGTTGGACCGCGACCTCGACTGTCGCGTCCCACTCCGGCGCTGCGATCCGGAGGAGTTCCTCCACGATCCTCGCCTGAACGCGGTCATGGATCACTGGCCCTGTCGTCGGATAGAAGCGTATCGAGACATCGCCGCCCAATGCGGTCGCGATCGCGGTGAGCACCGAGATGCTTGGTTCTCGATTCCCCGCAAAGATCTGACTCAGGTGGGGTTGGCTCACGCCGCACGCCTCCGACAGCCTCCTGAACGAAATGGAGCCATCGCGTCGCGTCCGATCGAGGTCTGCGATCGCGCGCGCCGTCACGGCCCGACTGCGCCGCCCGTTCGATGTGGTGGCGCTCTTTCGACTCTGTCTCGGAGTCGTCATCGGTCCAGTAAAGCCCGCCGCCCTTCGCTCTTCGGTACCCGCGACTTGCCTGGCGATTACTCAGAGGGATCGATTTCGGTCTGAACGGGTAGCGATGACCCTGTCGGGCATGCCATTGGCGTAGTTCGCAGAGTTCGTGATTGCTCGCAGCAATCGATTCGTGGGGTTTCCGCCGCCCCGGGTGGCTTCGGTCCGAAATCGATTACTCGCAGCAATCGCCGAGCGCGTGCGCCGAGCCTGGCGGGTTCCGGGCCGCAGCGGCGTGGCCGGGCCGGGAGGGCTGCCGAGGTGCCGGCGCGTAAACCGAACGGATGGTCGGAACGGGTGGTGCGGCCTATAATCGCCGTCCCGTGGCCGCCGCGATCGTCGCCGATCCGCTCGCACCCTTCTCACCAGCCGTCCGGGCATGGTTCGAGGCGAGCTTCGAGGCGCCGACCGAGGCCCAGGCACGCGGCTGGGCCGCCATCGCGCAGGGCGACAACACGCTCATCCATGCGCCCACCGGCAGCGGCAAGACACTCGCCGCCTTCCTCTACGCCCTCGACCGCCTCGCCCGCGACCCCAGTCCACCGGCAACAAGAGAGAACCCCGGCCACGTCCGTGTCCTCTACATCTCCCCGCTCAAGGCCCTGACCTACGACGTCGAGCGCAACCTGCGCGCGCCGCTCACCGGGATCGGGCTCGAGGCACAGAAACAAGGCGCAGAGCCCCCGCGCATCACCGTCGCGTCACGCACCGGCGACACCCCCAGCGAGGACCGCCGCGAGATCGCCCGACACCCGCCCGACATCCTCATCACGACCCCGGAGAGCCTCTATCTCCTGCTCACGAGCCAGGCGCGCGAGATCCTGCGCAACGTCGAGTACGTCATCGTCGATGAGGTCCACGCCATCGCCGGCACCAAGCGGGGTGCACACCTCGCGCTCAGCCTGGAGCGCCTGGAGCGCCTCCGCAACCCCGACGCCAGCACGCGCCCGCAGCGCATCGGACTCAGCGCCACCCAGCGACCGCTCGATACGATCGCCCGTTTCCTCGGCGGCATCGGTACGGATCGCGACGTCACGATCGTCGATGCCGGCACACGCAAGCCGCTCGAGCTCGAGGTGATCGTCCCGGTCGACGACATGGCCGCCATCGGCGAGGTGCTGCCACAGGAGCAGCAGCCCGGCGGCCCTGCGATCAGCCCAGACCTGCGAACCAGCATCTGGCCGTCGATCCACCCGCGGATCCTCGAGCTGATCCGCAGCCACAAGAGCACGATCGTCTTCACCAACAGCCGCCGCCTGAGCGAGCGGCTCGCGCAGCGGCTCAACGAGCTGGCCGGCGAGGACCTGGTCCGCGCGCACCACGGCAGCATCGCCCGCGAGCAACGGCTCGAGATCGAGGAGGAGCTCAAGGCCGGTCGACTCCCCGCCCTGGTCGCCACGTCCAGCCTCGAGCTCGGCATCGACATGGGCGCCGTCGACCTCGTCATCCAGGTCGAGAGCCCCACGAGCGTGGCCCGCGGCCTGCAGCGCGTCGGCCGTGCCGGTCACCAGGTCGGTGCCCCGAGCAAGGGCGTGATCTTCCCGAAGTACCGCGGCGACCTGCTCGAAGTCGCCGTGGTCACTCGGCGGATGCACGAGGGCGAGATCGAGGCGACGAGGATCCCGAGGAACCCGCTCGATGTCCTCGCCCAGCAGATCGTGGCGATGACCGTGATGGATCGCTGGACCGGCGACGACCTCTTCCAGACCGTCACGAGGTCGGCGCCGTACGAGACGCTGACCCGCGAGGTGTTCGATGGCGTGCTCGGGATGCTCGCCGGCGCCTACCCATCGGACGAGTTCGCCGAGCTCAAGCCGCGTCTCGTGTGGGATCGCGTCACCGACACCGTCGACGGGCGGCGCGACGCGCGCGTGGTCGCCGTGACGAGCGGTGGGACGATCCCCGACCGCGGCCTCTTCGGCGTGTTCATGGAGGGCGAGGCTGGGACGCCTGGTCGACGGGTCGGCGAGCTCGACGAGGAGATGGTCTACGAGCTCCGCGCTGGGATGCACGGCGATGTGATCATCCTGGGCGCGAGCTCATGGCGGGTTCTGGAGATCGGGCACGACCGCGTCACGGTCTCACCCGCCCCGGGGGTTCCCGGCAAGCTGCCGTTCTGGAAGGGCGACGCCGTCGGCCGGCCGATCGAGCTGGGTCGCGCGCTGGGCGCGTTCGTCGGCGAGATCGAGGGCGACCTGGATCGCGGTCCTCGCGGCCGGGAAGCCGCCGCGCAACGACTCAAGGACTTTCATGACCTCGACGACCGCGCCGCCGAGAACCTGCTCTCCTATCTCGAGGACGAGCGCGAGTCGACCGGCGCGCTCCCGACCGACAAGCGCGTGGTGGTCGAGCGATTCCGCGACGAGCTTGGCGACTGGCGGTTGACGTTGCTCACGCCGTTCGGTGGCCGAGTCCACGCTCCGTGGTCGCTGGCGATCGAGGCGCGACTGGCCGACCGCCTCGGCATGGAGGTCCAGACCATCTGGTCCGACGACGGCATCGCCATCCGGCTACCGGAAGGGGAGGGGAGCGTCGACGGGATCGAGGAGCTGCTCTTTCCTGCGGCCGAGGACGTCGAGGACCTCGTGGTCGGCCAGGTCGCCAACTCGGCGCTGTTCGCGAGCCGGTTCCGGGAGAACGCCGCGCGGGCATTGCTCCTGCCACGCCGCCGCCCGGGGACAAGAACTCCCCTCTGGCAGCAGCGGCAGCGCGCCGCCGATCTCCTGTCGGTGGCCAGCCGCTACGGCAGCTTCCCGATCCTCGTCGAGACGTACCGCGAGTGCCTGTCGGACGTGTTCGACCTCGACGCGCTGCGCGACATCCTGGGCGGCGTCGCGAGCCGCGAGATCAAGGTCCACGCCGTCGAGACGCCGCGCGCGAGCCCGTTCGCGAGCAGCCTCCTGTTCGACTACGTCGCCGCGTACATGTACGAAGGCGACGCACCACTCGCGGAGCGGCGCGCCGGCGCCCTCACGCTGGATCGTGACCTGCTCCGCGAGCTGCTCGGCCAGGAGGAGCTGCGCGAGCTGCTCGATCCTGAGGCGCTCGCCGACCTCGAGCTTTCGCTGCAGGCGCTGACCGACGAGCGGCAGGCGACGACGGTCGACCAGGTGCACGACCTGCTGCGGCGGCTCGGCGACCTGTCGAACGACGAGGTCGCAGCCCGCGTCTTCGAGGACCGCGCGACGGCGGATGCGTGGCTCGCCGAGCTGGCCGCCGCGCGACGAGCGGTCCATCTCCGCATCGCCGGCGAGGATCGTTGGATCGCGATCGAAGACGTGGCCAGATATCGCGACGCGGTCGGGGTAACGGCGCCGGTGGGCGTACCGGAGGCGTTCCTGGGGCCGGCGGTGGGCGCGCTCGACGGGTTGGTGGCACGGTACGCCCGGACGCACGGCCCGTTCCTGACCCCGGACCCGGCCGCCCGCTGGGGCCTGCCCGTCGGCATCGTCGAGGACGTGTTGGAGCGACTGCTCGGTGCTGGCACGATCCTGCGCGGGGAGTTCCGGCCCGGCGGCGCGGAACGCGAGTGGTGCGACCCGGATGTCCTTCGACTGCTGCGGCGGCGCTCACTGGCGCGACTCCGGCGCGAGGTGGAGCCGGTCGACGCGGCGGCGCTCGGTCGGTTCCTGCCGGCGTGGCACGGCATCGCTCCGGTGGCAGGGGCCGGCGCGGACCCGCCGCAGTTCCGCGGCTCGGCGGCACTGGAACGCCTCGCGGAGGTCGTCGACCAGCTGGCTGGTGTCGCGATCCCAGCGTCCGTCCTGGAGCGTGATGTGCTGCCGGCCCGCGTCCCGGGCTATACCGCCCGTCTGCTCGACGAGCTGGGCGCGATGGGTGAGGTTGCCTGGGTAGGTCGGGGCACCCTCGGTCGCGATGACGGCCGAGTCGCCCTCTATCGACCAGGTCGCGAGACGCTCCGGCCCGCGGCGCCCATCGACGCCAACGACGACCCAGCGGCGCGACCGAGTAGCGACCGCCATGGGCGGATCCGCCAACACCTTGCCTCGAAGGGCGCCAGCTTCTACCGGGCGATCCATGCCGCCGCGGGCGGCGGGTCGGATCGCGAGATGCTCGATGCGTTGTGGGATCTCGTCTGGGCCGGCGAGGTCACCAACGACACGTTCGCGCCGTTGCGCGCCTTGCGCTGGAAGCGGCCGTCAGGGTCGGGACCGGGTGCCCGCCGCGGGCGACCCGGTCGACTGACCGCGCTCGGGCCGCCGGAGGCGGCCGGCCGCTGGTCGATCGTGGAACCCGTCGAGGGCGTCGCTCCCACGGAGCGTCTCCACGCCCAGGCCCTCGCCTTGCTGGAGCGCCACGGCGTACTGACCCGCGAGGCGGTCGCCGCTGAAGGCGTCGAGGGTGGGTTCGCCGGCGTCTACCCGATCCTGCGCGCGCTCGAGGAGGCCGGTCGGATCAGGCGCGGCTACTTCGTCGACGGGCTGGGCGCGGCGCAGTTCGCGCTCGGCGGCGCGCTCGATCGACTGCGGGCGGTCCGCGATGGTGACGAGGGCGCCGGCGCGCCGACGGTCCACGTGCTGGCCGCCGCCGATCCCGCCAACCCGTATGGCGCGGCACTTGCCTGGCCGCGGCGGGGCGACGACGACCGTCGACCGTTCCAGCGTGCCGCGGGAGCATATGTCGTGCTGGTCGACGGCATCGCGGCGCTGTACCTGGAGCGCGGTGGGGCGACCCTGCAGACCCTCCCAGCGGCCGACGACCCCGGGGTCGCGGCAGCCGCGATGCGTGGTCTGGCATCGCTCGTCGCTGGGGGCAGGCTGCGCGAGCTCGTCATCCGCAAGGTCGACGGGTTGCCCGTCGGCGAGTCGCCGCGGCGCGCGGGACTTCTGGAGGCCGGTTTTGCGGCCGGTTATCGCGGCTTGACGTTGCGGGCAGCCCGGTGAGCCATGTCTCAGCTCGGTCCGTGATTACTCAGAGGGATCGATTTCGGGCGGAAACCCGCGCCGCAGTCCTGGCTGGCTCCTTTGCTCGCCCATCGATTGCTGTGAGGGATCGATCGTGACACTTCGGCGCGACATTCGGGGCCGACCGGCTCCTTCGGGCCAGAATCGATCCCTGCGAGCAATCACCTGGGGCGCGATCACCCGGGGCGCGAGCACCCTGCGAGCAAACCGGGCCGCCATGCACACCGGCCGCTGATGCCTGAGGGCGACACGCTCTTTCGGACCGCGGCTGGCCTTCGGCCGTACCTCGTCGGCCGGGACGTGGTCTCGGCACGTGCACAGGGGCCGGGGCCCGTGCCCCAGATCCATCGGGTGGTCGGCAAGCGCGTCGACGCGGTCGAGGCGCAGGGCAAGAACCTGCTGATCCGGTTCGACGGCGGCCTGGAGCTGCGCACGCACCTGCGCATGCACGGCTCGTGGCACCGATACCGACCTGGAGAGCGCTGGCGTCGACCACCCGGCCGCGCGCGGCTCGTGCTCGAAGTCGATGGCGCGGTGGCCGTCTGTTTCGACGCCCCGGTCGTCGAGCTGTTCGAGACACGCGCTGAGCGCGTCCATCCATCGCTGTCGCGCCTGGGACCAGACCTGCTTTCGCCGGACTTCGACCCGACCGAGGCGCATCGACGGCTGCGCGCGCCCGACCGCCAGACGATGGCGATCGGCGCAGCTTTGCTCGACCAGCGCGCGATGGCCGGCCTCGGCAACATCTGGCGGAACGAGACGTTGTTTGCGGAGAAGGTCGATCCCTACGCGCCGGTCGCCGAAGTCGACGACGCGACGCTCGATCGACTGATCGGCACCGGTCGACGGCTGCTCACCGAGAGCGCGAGGCTCGCTCCCGGCCGTGCCCCGACGCGGGTGTATCGCAAGACGGGCCGGCCATGCCCACGCTGCGGGACGGCCATCCGATCCGCGCCACTCAACGGCGAGGTGCCACGGACCACGTTCTGGTGCCCGAAGTGCCAGGGGGGTCCGCTATGAGCGCCATCGAGACCCGCTGCGCGCCGGCGCCGGACGGCTGGCAGTGCGCGGTGACGGTCCGCGACGACGGTGGTTCGTCGACGCACGACGTGACGGTCAGCGACCACGACGCCACCGCGCTTGCGGCCGCGACCGACGCGAGCGACGTCGAGCGGCTGCTCTACGAGACGTTCGACTTCCTGCTCGAGCGCGAGCCGAAGGAGTCGATCCTGCGCTCGTTCGACATCTCTGTCGTGAGCCAGTACTTCCCGGACTACGAGCACGAGATCCGGAGCCGTCTCGCTCCGTAGCGGTGAGCCCGGCGCGTATCATCGCGGCCCATGTGCGAGCACTACGTCGCGCGGGCGGCCGAGCCCTTCCGGATCGACGAGCTATGGCCGTTCACCGAGAAGCTCGAGCGCTTCGGTCTGGCGGGCTTCGGCTGGGGCGCGGCGTGGCTGGACGCCGACGGTCGGCTGGCCAGCCATCGCGACGTGCGGTCTTTCTGCGACGACCCGCTCGGCTCGGCGCAGGTCGGCGCGCAGGAGACGACCTCGCTGCTCGTCCACCTCCGTCGCCCCTCACGCCTGTCGACCCTGCAGCTGCCTGACACCCAGCCGTTCGACGACCCCGCCGGCCGGTTCAGCTTCAGCCACAACGGCGACTTCCGCGAGTGGCGCGGGCCGCGGGCCAGATATCGCGATGCGGGCCGCATCCACGGCCGAGCCGACACCGAGGTCGCAGCGCGCTGGCTCGAGGACGCGTGGGCCACCTCGAGACCGACGGACCTGCTCCCGGCGCTCCATGACCGGTTCGGCGGGCATGCCAACCTGGCGGTGATCACGAACGACGGCACCACGGTCCACTACGCCGGCAACACCGAGAACCCGGTGTTCTCGTTCCGGTTGGGTCGTATCGGGATCGTGTCGACCGGGATCTACTCGCTCGACCGGTCGCTCTTCCGCTTCGTTGCCGGTGGCGCCACCGACCGGCGCCTCATCCGCCAACACATGTCGGTCAGCCTGGACCGTAACGGAGTAGCGATACCAGCGTCTTAGGGTCGACAATCGGGGACCGTCACTTCAGCCCAGAGGTGGTCGATGCACGCTGACCCCGCGCTCGCCGACGAAGCGTCCTTTCGACCGACGGCCGCACTGCCGATCGGCCACCTGGTCCGGATCTCGCTGTACTGGCTGGGTCTCACGGCCATCGACGGAGCAGTCGGGCTGTTCATCCAGAACCGGCTGAACTTCGGACCGTTCGCACCCGATCCCCTTGAGGTCGGGCGGATCACGTTCCTCCTGTCGATCCCGGTCGCCGTGATCTCGATCCTCATCCAGCCGACCGTGGGTTCGATCAGCGATTACACCGTGAGTCGGTGGGGCCGCCGAAAGCCATACATCGTGATCGGCTCACTGCTCGATCTCGTGTTCCTCGCGGGCATCGCCCTGTCGAACACCATCCTGATGCTCGGGGCGTTCGCTGCTCTCCTCGCGTTCAGCACGAACATCGCGCGCGGACCATTCCAGGGCTACGTCCCCGATCTCGTGCCAGAGAAGCAGGTCGGTCTGGCGAGCGCCATGGTCGGACTGATGCAGATCCTCGGCAACGTCACGGGCTTCGTCCTGGTCACGGTGGCCGTCCTGATCGGCCGCATCGAGCTTGCGATCCTCGCCGTCGGGCTGGTGGAGCTGCTGACGATGGTCGCCGTGGTCGCGAGGGTCGGTGAGGGCCGACCGCCCAAGTCGCGCAACGGAAAGACGTGGGGGGCGATCGTGCGGGAGGTATGGGGCACCGACGTATTGAAGGAGCGCTCCTACGTGTGGCTGCTCGCGTCGCGCTTCTTCTTCCTGATGGGCGGCGCGGTGCTCGTGAACCTCATCCTCACGTATCTCAAGCAGACGCACGGCCTCGACGAGGACGCAGCGAACTCGACCAACCTTGTGATGCTCGTGACGATCGTGATCGCCAACGTCCTCGCGATCATCCCGTCGGCCAGACTGTCGGATCGGATCGGCCGCAAGCCGGTGATCTACGCGAGCTGCGTCATCGGCTTCGTCGGCGTCGCGCTCGCCGCACTCGCGCCGGCGATCCCGATCGCCATCGTCGGCGGCGCGCTGTTCGGGGCCTCGGCCGGCACGTTCCTCGCGGTCGACTGGGCGCTCATGACCGACATCATCCCCAAGGCCTCGTCCGGTCGATACATGGGCCTGTCGAACGTCGCGACGACGTCGGCGACGGTCATCGCCGTCGCGACCGGCGGGCTGCTGCTGGACGCCGTCAACATCGCGCTCGGACTGGGGACGGGACCGCGGGCGGCGTTCCTCCTGGGCGCCGCGTATTACGTGATCGCGGCGATCACGCTGCGGCCGGTCGTAGAGCCGCCGCGGTCCGACCGTCAAGCCGCCGGTATCCCCATGGGATGAACGCCCAGAGATAGACGAGGTAGTCGAGCCGGATCGGCCGTGCGCCGAAGCCGAACAGCGCCTGGAACTGGACGATCGTCAGCGGCAGCAACACGATGCTCAGTCCGATCGACGCGGCCAGCCAGATCAATCCCCAGCGGCGGGTCGCGGGGGCTGAGGATCGGCCAGACGATGGCGGGCACCCATTTCATCCAGGTCGCCAGCGCCCACAGCGCGCCGCCCAGCCGCGGACCGGTGAACTGCGCGGCCCACAACATCAGCGTCAGCAGCAGATTGATGTTGCCGGTGTCGAGGTTGGCGCCGACCGGGAACGCGAGCAGCACGATGATCAGCGCGGTCGTGAGGGGTCGCTGTCGGTACGCCCAATCGACCGTCCACAGCAGCAGCAGGATGGTCCCGACCCGCCACACGACCCAGGCCACGTCCCACGGCAGCAGCGCCCACGGCGCGAACAGCGGCAGCATCCACGGGGCGTAGACGTACGGCAGGAACGGCCCTGTCGGATGGTATGGATCGCCGCCGTTGACCCAGATCCGGACACCTGCCCAGTACGCGCGGGCGTCGGCGCCGGCGGCCTCGCCGCGACCGATCATCCCGGCCGCCAGCAACGAGAAGACGATGCTGATGAGCAGGATCGCGATCATCCGACGGTGGTCGCGGAGCCGCGAGATCTCGCGGCGGATCGCCCGGCGATAGACGCCCGCGCGACGGCGCGTGGGGTGACTGAACAGGTCCTCCCAGCCGACCACGACCCGCCCGCGCCCGCGGGCCGTGCCCGGGACTGGATGAAGCTCCGGTGGTCGCGGGGCGTCGGCCATGGCGCCGCATTCTCGCACGGCTCCAGGCCATGGCCGCCACCGGTGGGACGCTCCAGGAGCGGTGAGCGACCGGTGCATGAACGCAACGAACGAACGTTGATTCGCGACCTTCGGAGAATCGCCACGTGATACGTTAACGATGCCTGAGGCTTCGTCGCCCAGATGGCGGAGCATCGGACGAGCGCGCGATCACCTTGCTGTCTGTTTTCTGCGTTCGTCACTCAGGAGCGACGGGGGATGTCGCGCGTGCGAATGTGGAGTTCGCCGCCGGAGGAAGCATCCTGGAGCGTGGCAGGGGGGCCAGCCACATGGACGCTCTGATCGAATCTGCGCCCGTCGGTCTCGGGCAGATCGACGCAAGCGGCACGCTGACTGGGCTGAACGCCGAGTTTGCGCGGCTCTTCGGCATCCGAATCGAGGATGCCCTCCATCAACCCGTTCGCCACCTGCCCTCCGCCCTCAGTGACTGCTACCGCGAGGTCGTGCAGGGGACGCAGGACGCCGATCGTCTTTGCCGCTGGAAGGTCGTGGTTGGAACACCGCCCGATGGTCGATCGCTTGAAGTCGTGGGGTGGGCATCCAAAGCGGCGGATGACGGCCGCTTCGTCCAGCTCCTCGTCAGTGAGACACCGAGCGAAGGAGGGTCAGCCTCGCTGAGCGAGGTTGCCGAACGCGCGCGGCTTGCGCGCGAGATCCATGACGGCCTGGCCCAGGATCTATGGTTGGCGAAGCTGACCGCTTCCAAGCTGGCGCGCCATCCGACTTTGGACGCCGAAGGGCGAGCTCTGTGTGAGGAGCTGCTTCGGTCGATCGATGCTGGCCTGGCGGAGGCCCGTACGGCTGTCCTGGCGATGCGGCCTGACGCCGCGTCTGTGCTCACCATGCCGGAGTTGGTCGAGCGTCAAGCGGAGGAATTCTCAGACAGGTTCGGCATTCCCGTCGATTGCCACGTCGAGCACGGCGAGCCCGTCCCGTCCCGCGTATCGATCGAGATGTTGCGCATCCTCCAGGAAGCGCTCAATAACGTGCGAAAGCACGCCAACGCCCGGCGGATCGTCGTTCGGGTCGAGCATCGGCGGACGTCGATGGTGCTCTCGGTGCGTGACGATGGGATCGGATTCGACCCGACGATCGTCGAAAGCGGGTACGGGCGTCAGAGTATGCATGAGCGCGCGCAGTCGATCGGCGCACGCCTCAAGATCGCTTCGGTTCGCGGCCGCGGGACTACCGTCACCCTGCGGGTGCCGCTGGGTCAACTCGTCAGCCATCGATGAAAAGTCGGGAGCCTGCGACCGCAGGAACGAGCGGACGACATGCTGCGCGGGTGAGCTCCGGGCGCTTGCGCGTGATGCTCGTCGATGATCATGCGCTCGTCCGCTCGGGCGTACGTCAGGCGATCGAGGGTCCCGAGGTCCTCGTCATCGACGAGGCCGCTGGGTTCGCCGAGGCGATGGAGCGGGCAGAGCGATCCCGCCCTGACGTCGTTCTTGTCGACATCGGCCTCGGCGGCACGAGTGATGGTCTGCAGCTCGTTCGTGAGCTGTCGCCGCGGCTGCCCAATACGACCTTCGTCATGCTGTCGGCATCCGCCTCGGACTCGGACCTTCTCGAGGCTGTCATGGCCGGGGCCCGTGGGTACCTGACGAAGAACGTGAGCCCCGAGGCGTTGCTACGGGCGGTCCGGAGCGCGCGGCGCGGCGAGTTGGCGATGCCCCGCGCGATGGCCGCTCGACTCATCCAGCGGCTCGCCGATGCCGCTCGGAGTTCTGGTGGGCTACACGGGCCGGCGCTGGAGCTCCTCAGTCAGCGGGAGCGCGAGGTCCTGCGGCTCCTGGCCAACGGTCGAACGGATCGAGAGATCGCCGAGGCTCTGACCATCTCACCGCGGACTGCTGAGACCCACGTTGGTGCCATCCTCAGAAAGCTCGAAGTGCGGAACCGATCTGAGGCCGCCCTGCTTTACAGGCGCGAGGGGTCCGTGGCCAGCTTGGGCGCGGGACTCGACGACGCCGCCGTCTGACGCTCCGTCCGGCTGGCACGGGCAGCGGCCAATTCGACTCGTAGCAACTTCGGCTGGGGTGCCTTGATCGTGAATCCGGCGCCGCCTGTCAACATCACGAGCAGCCGATCGGTTACAAGCGTGACGTCGTCCAGTTCTTCGAGCGTGGCGAGCGTCACAGCGTGCCCATCGAGCAGAAAGATCCGCTCGGTCGTGATCGCGAGGCGGCCTGACTCGGGGGGAGCGCCTGCCGCGAGCCGTTCGACCGAGGCGTTCTGACGGACCGCCAGCAGCTCCTCGTCGCCCCCGAGTGCTGATCGCATCCCCTGGTCGGGCTCGATGCTGCCGATCCCATCCGAACGAAATCGAGCCCGGGCTGCCCTCGCCAGAGCGTCGTCCTCCATATCGGGGTCGATGCCCGCTCCGACATGGTCGGCCGGCGCCTGTACAGGCAGGCCCGTGATCGTCTCGTCCCTCACTGGTCGAGGATAGCCAGCAGGGGCTCGCGCCGGAATCGGGAGGAGTACCTAACCCTCTACCGGTACTCAGGTCGGTATCCCGGGGTGCCCGCCCGCCTCCGGTACCGACCGGAATTCCGTACTCGGCTCAGGAGGTTCACGGATGGCGTCCGGCCGACCGCCTCGTACGGTGGAAGGCCGCCACGGGGCATGGCACGCGGTCAAGAGGGGGTCGCACATCGCATGATCAGGCGGCATCTGATGATGCTCAGGCTGGCGCTGATGGTCGCCGACGCATCATCGCCTCCGTGCGTCTTCGTCCTTGTGTCGCTGGTTCGGTTCCGCGATGGCGACGTGGCCGTAGTGTGGGGCCTGATCGGGATCGATCTCCGCGTCGCGGCCGTACTTTTCGGGATCGGCTGGGTCGCCGCACTCTGGTACCTGGGTCTCTACCAGATGCGTGTGCGATGGCGTCTGCTGACGGAAGCCCAGGACATCGCCAAGGCGACCTTGGTCGTCCTGATCGTCACGCTATCGGCGCTGTTCCTCCTCAAGCAGGAGGATGTCAGCCGCCTCTTCCTGGCCCTGCTCTTCATCACGCAGCCACTCGTCACGCTGGCCGGCCGTACCTCCCTTCGGTATGGCTTTGGTGCGATCCGAAGCCGCGGCTACAACACCCGATATATGCTCGTCGTCGGGAGCGGCGACATCGCTCAGGATTTCGCGGACCGGGTCGAGGCTCGTCCGAGTCTGGGCATCAAGGTCATCGGCCATCTGTCCGTGCCAGGCGAACCCATCGCGACGGTGACGCGGCCGATCGTCGGGACGCTCGACGAGATCGAGGCTGCCTTCCACGCAGGGGTGATCGACGAGGTCGCCGTCTGCCTCCCGCCCGACCTGGCCAGCTACGTCGAGCCGGTCAGCCGACTGGCGGCCGACGAAGGCAAGACGGTCAGGATCCCGGTCGATCCGATCGAGGAGCGGCCGGCGAGCGCCGCCCAGGAAGAGTTCGACGGCCTGCTCGTGCGCTCCGTCGTCCGCGATCACCAGCATGAGCTCGGACTCGTCGCGAAGCGCATCATCGATATCATGGGCGCGCTGGTCGGCCTGGTGGTGCTGAGTCCGCTGCTCCTCGGAACGGCGATCCTCATACGGCTGCGGCAGGGCACGACCGTCATCTTTCGACAGACGCGGGTCGGTCTCCACGGTCGCCCGTTCACGATCTACAAGTTCCGGACGATGGTCCCGGATGCGGAATCGCAACTGGACGACGTCGCCCACCTGAACATGCGGCAGGGACACGCCTTCAAGGCCCTGGACGATCCCCGCGTGACCCGGATCGGTTCCGTTCTGCGTCGGACGAGCCTTGATGAGCTCCCGCAGCTGTGGAACGTCCTCAAGGGCGAGATGAGCCTCGTCGGCCCCCGCCCCCGCTTCCGCACGAGGTCGAGCGTACGACGTGTGGCACCGCAGGCGCCTGAGCATGAAGCCGGGCATCACCGGCCTGTGGCAGGTCGAGGCCCGCCAGGAGCCGGAGTTCGACCGCTGGGTCGAGAGCGACTTGTCCTACATCGACCGCTGGTCGATCGGGCTCGACGTAGTTCTTCGTCCGCACGATCTCCGCCGTACTGATCGGCACGGGGAGATAGGTTCATCGCTCCCGCGGTCGGTACCGAGGCGCTTTCCGTAGTCCGCTCGGGAGGTTCACGGATGGCGACGCACCTAGGTACGCCTACTGTGGATTACCCAGCCCTTATCTCATCGCGACCGTCATATCGGGGCCGCGGCCCACGACGTTCGTTACGCGCGACAGATGCCCTGGACCACGCGGACACAGCGGGCCGTCACCTTGGAGGAACCACCGTTGTCCAGTCCGACCAACCGTAGGATGAGCCCGACCATGCGTCTGCTCGTGGTCTCGCAGACGCTACTGCTCGTGGCGTCTGTGATGATCGTCGGCCCCGTCGCGTCGGTGGAGCCGAGCGCGTCGCCGAGTCCGACAGCGGCACCGACCGCAGAGCCGACGCCGGCACCGACCGCAGAGCCGACCCCTGCGCCGACGCCTGACCCGACGATGGCGCCGACGCCGACCCGACTCCGGCGCCGACACCAGATCCTACGGCCGCACCGACAGCGGAACCAACGGCGGATCCCACAACCGAGCCGGCTGTTGAGCCGAGCATCGAGCCCTCGGTGGATCCATCGACCGCGCCGAGCGTCGAGCCGTCGGGCGTACCTTCCGTCTCGCCGAGCCCGAGCGCCTCGTCCGGCCCGCCGGTCGACTCCAGGCAGTCGGGAGCCTCGGTCCTTGCGGCGTCCGTGAGCGCGCTCGACTTCCTCGGCACCAACGCAGCGGCCCAGCACGTCGCGTTGGGCGCGACGGATCTGGGCGCGACCAGCTTCACCCT
>CAVSKY010000007.1:0-34321 GCA_963728745.1 uncultured Chloroflexia bacterium | reverse complement strand
TCTGGACGAGTTCCGAGGCCAGGCTGGCTGGCACCTCGGCGTAATGACTGAACTTCATCGACGACGTGGCGCGGCCCTGCGACATGCTCCGCAGGTCCGTCACGTAGCCGAACATCTGGGCGAGCGGGACGAACGCCCGCACGACCTGGGTCTTGTGGCCGACCCGCGCTGCTCCGCACCCTCGATCGACTCGATGTGCCCTCGGCGGCTGTCGAGATCGCCGATGACATCGCCCATGAACTCCTCCGGCATCGTCACCTCGACCCGCATGATCGGCTCGAGGATGGCCGGATCGGCCTTGCCGAAGGCGTCCTGGACGGCCATCGAACCCGCGATCTTGAACGCCATCTCGGACGAGTCGACCTCGTGGTATGACCCATCGAACAGGGTCACCTTCACGTCGACCACGGGATAGCCCGCGTAGATGCCGGTCTCGAGCTTCTCGCGGATGCCCTGGTCGACCGACTTGATGAACTCGCGGGGAATTGTCCCGCCGACGATCTTGTCGACGGCTCGTAGCCCGCGCCCTTCTTGGCCGGCTCGAGCTTGATGACGGCGTGGCCGTACTGGCCCTTGCCGCCGGTCTGGCGGACGAAGCGGCCGTTGCCCTGCGCCTCGCGGCGGATGGTCTCGCGGTAGGACACCTGCGGCTTGCCGATGTTCGCCGCGACCTTGAACTCGCGGATCATCCGGTCGACCAGCACGTCCAGGTGCAGCTCGCCCATGCCGGCGATGAGCGTCTCCGACGACTCTGGGTCGGTGTGGACGCGGAAGGTCGGATCCTCCTCGGCCAGGCGCTGGAGCGCGATCGCCAGCTTGTCCTGATCGGCCTTCGTCTTGGGCTCGATCTTGACCTCGATGACGGGCTCGGAGGTGATCGACTCGAGGATGACGGGGTGCCCCTCATCGGTCAGCGTGTCGCCGGTGAACGTGTCCTTGAGGCCGACCGCGGCGGCGATGTCGCCGGCATAGACGGCGTCGATCTCTTCACGGTGGTTCGCGTGCATCTGGAGGATGCGGCCGATCCGCTCCTTCTTGCCCTTCGTGGTATTGAGGACGTAGGAGCCCGACTTGAGGGTGCCGGAGTAGACGCGGAAGAACGCGAGCTTGCCCACGAACGGGTCGGCCGCGATCTTGAACGCCAGTGCGCTGAACGGCTCGTTGTCGTCCGGCGTGCGCAGGACCTCCGCTCCGCCCTTTGGATCGACGCCGATCATCGGCGGCACATCCAGGGGCGAGGGCAGGTAGTCGACGACTGCGTCGAGCATCTTCTGGATGCCCTTGTTGCGCAGCGCCGAGCCGGTCAGGACCGGGATGATCTTGGTCGTGAGCGTGCCCAGGCGCAGCCCGCGCTTGATCTCGGCGGTCGTGAGCTCCTCGCCCTCGAGGTACTTGTGGGTGAGCTCGTCGTCCATGTCGGCGACCGCCTCGATGAGCGTGTGGCGGTGCTGCTCGGCCTCGGCGCGGAGCTCCTCGGGGATGTCGACGACGTCGATCTTGTTGCCGAGATCGTCGCGGTAGTAGATGGCCTGCATCTCGACGAGATCGATGACGCCCTGGAACTGGTCCTCGCGCCCGATCGGGATCTGGATCGGCACGGCGTTGGCGCCGAGGCGCTCCTTGATCGACTCGACACCGCGCCAGAAGTCGGCGCCGGTCCGGTCGAGCTTGTTGATGAAGCAGAAGCGGGGCACGCCGTAGCGGTCGGCCTGGCGCCAGACCGTCTCGGACTGCGGCTCCACGCCGGCCACGCCGTCGAAGACCACGACGGCGCCGTCGAGCACGCGAAGGCTGCGCTCGACCTCGACCGTGAAGTCCACGTGCCCGGGCGTATCGATGATGTTGATGCGATGGTCGCCCCAGAACGCGGTCGTGGCCGCCGCGGTGATGGTGATGCCCCGCTCTTGTTCCTGGGGCATCCAGTCCATCGTCGCGGCGCCCTCATGGACCTCACCGATCTTGTAGATCTTCTTCGTGTAGAAGAGGATCCGCTCGGTCACGGTCGTCTTGCCGGCGTCGATATGCGCGATGATGCCGATGTTCCGCGTCTTGGCGAGCGGAACCTGTCGTGCCACGGTCTTCGTAGCTCCTGGGTTACCACTTGAAGTGGCTGAAGGCGCGGTTCGCCTCCGCCATCTTGTGCGTTCTTCACGCCGCTTCACCGCGGCGCCGAGGCCGTTCATCGCATCCACGAACTCGGCAGCAAGCTTCTCGCTCATGCTCTTGCCGCTGCGCTTGCGGGCAGCCTGGACGAGCCAGCGGACCCCGAGCGAGAGGCGGCGATCGCCGCGGATCTCGACCGGGACCTGGTAGGTCGCGCCACCGACGCGGCGCGGCTTGACCTCGATGATCGGCGTGGCGTTGCGCATCGCGGCCTCGAGGATCTCGAGACCCGGCCGGCCGGCCTGCGCCTCGGCGCGTGCCAGCGCCTGGCGGAGGATCCGCTCGGCGAGGTTCTGCTTGCCGCCCTTCATGAGCTTGGCCGAGAACCGATGGGTGATGCGGTTGGCCGGCACGACCTCGTACTTGGTCTTGCGCGGGATGCTGGTCCGTCGGGGCATCGTCGGCTTCCCTACTTGGCCTTCGCGCCGTACTTGCTGCGACCCTGCTTGCGGTCGCGCACGCCGGCGGCGTCGAGGGTGCCGCGGATGATGTGGTACTTGACCGATGGGAGGTCCTTGACCCGCCCGCCGCGGACGAGGACCACCGAGTGCTCCTGGAGGTTATGGCCGATGCCCGGGATGTAGGCCGTGACCTCCATCTGGTTCGACAGGCGAACGCGGGCGATCTTGCGCAGCGCCGAGTTCGGCTTCTTCGGCGTCATCGTGCGCACCTGGAGACAGACGCCACGCTTCTGCGGGGCGCCCGGGATCGACACCTGACGGCGTCGCAGGCTGTTCCAGTTCTTGCGCATGGCGGGCGCCTTGACCTTCTTGGTCTTGGTCTGGCGACCGTGTCGCACGAGCTGGCTGATCGTCGGCACGAAGACGCTGCTCCTTCTTTGGCGATACGAGGCGGTCGGCACCGACCGCGGGGGCCGGTCCAGCGTCGCCGATCGCCCCGCGGGGCGGTCCGGCCGGGACCGGTGCTGTGAGTGGTGGTGGCGGAATGGGCGTCGGCGCACGCGCCGAAGGCGGACCCCTCCCGAGGCCACGAAGGCGGAGTATATCGGCGGCCCGAAATGAGTGTCAAACGTGCAGCACGTCTCGTCCGACCTGTCGGTGGCTGCGTTGGTGCCATATATCCGCCACATGACTGCTAGGCGCGTGCTTGCGGCATCCGAGAGCGTCAGAAGCGGGATATTCCGGCGTCTCGTGCACGGCAGGGAGTCGCTCCGCGTCACGGGGCAGCTCGATCGGCGCCTACCAGTCCCCCGGCGACTATCTGGCACGTAGGGTCGACGAGATTCGCGCAGCGAAATTTGCCTCCCAGTCCTGCCACGAGGATCTCGTGGCGATCACCTGGCCGGGCACGCCGGGCCCATTGCTCCCACCAGCTAGGCTGCTGACGTGGAAACCGCCCAGTTAGAGCCGAACATCTTCTGGGTGGCCTGGTCGGTACTGAGTTTCGTCTTCGCTGTCGGATTCCTGTGGGCGGTGGTGTGGATCGTCCGCAGGCTGCGGTCCGTCAGTGCTCTCGAGCGGCGCGTCAACGAGCTCGAGCGTCGCGCTGCGGACCAGGAACTCGTCAAACCCTCCTCCTCGGAGTCTTAGGCAGCGATCCGGGTCAGGAACGGGCCATACGACGCCGGTTTGGATCCGCGACATGCAGGGATGTGTCGCGGTCCAGCGCCTAAGACCCCCACCACGAGTATCTGGCGAACTCTCCAAACCTGTGCTTCCCAAACTGCAGCGCCAGGCGGAGCGTGGCTCACGGCGCCACTCGAAGCCCGGAACGTGTCTCTGAGGCACGACTCGCCGCGCTAGGGCGACGTCAGCCGCACTTCGGGCCCTCCCTGCAGTCTGAGAAACACACCTGGCGGATCGGGTTTGCGCGTGCGAGCCGAACGAGCCCAGACGCGTGTCGGAACATGACGTGACCCCGGGTCACCGCGGGGTCACGGATCTGCGAGGGTCGCGCCGCGGTCAGGCGGGCGCGTCCTCCTTCTCTTTCTCGGTCGCGAACGGGTTGGCGTCGTCCGACTCGGCGGTCGCCTCGCCCGTGCCCTCCGCGAGGAACGGGTTGGCGTCTCGCCGTCGACATCGGCATCGCCGTCCTTGCCGGCGATCTCCGCCGCGAGCGCGAGACCGGCGGTCTCCTCGTCGCGGTCGGCGCCACGCCCGTCCTCGAGGAACGGGTTGTACTCGGACTCGCCGAGACCCTCGAGGGCCTCGCCGGCCAGCGCCTCCAGGGCGGCCTGGCGCTCGCGCGCCTTGCGGGCCGCGACGTTCGCCGGGGCCCCGGAGCCGGCCGGGATGAGCTTGCCGATGATGACGTTCTCCTTGAGGCCGATCAGGTGGTCCTTGGCGCCGTTGATGGCGGCCTCTGTGAGCACCCGGGTCGTCTCCTGGAAGGACGCCGCGGCGAGGAACGACGACGTGTTGAGCGACGCCTTCGTCACGCCGAGCAGGACGGTCTGTGCCGTGGCGGGCTCGCCGCCCTCGGCCAGGACCTGGTTGTTGTGCTCCTCGAACTCGAGCCGATCGACGAGCTCGGTCGGCAGCAGGTCAACGTCGCCCGGCTGGTCGATGCGCACCTTGCGCAGCATCTGCCGGACGATGATCTCGATGTGCTTGTCGTTGATCGTGACGCCCTGGCTCTTGTAGACCTTCTGGACCTCGCGGACCAGGTAGCGCTGGACGGCGTCCTTGCCCCGGGTGTCGAGGTACTCCTGCGGGTTGATCGGGCCGTCCGTGATGGCGTCGCCGGCACGGATCTGGTGGCCGTTCTCGACCAGGAGCTTGGCGTTGTGCGGGATGAGGTACTCGCGCTCGACCACGTCCTCGGCGCGGACGGCCAGGCCGTCCGACGTCTTGACGAGGAAGCCAGCGACCGGGGCGGTGACCTCGGTCGTCGAGCCGTCCTTGCCTGAGCGCGCGATCACCTGACCGAGGGTCACGGTGTCACCGGCTGCGGCCAGCTGCTCGGCGCCCTTGGGCACGCCGAGCGTGGTGTCGTACACCTCCGTGGAGACGACCTTGACCTTCGTCATGCCGTCGCCGCGGATGATCTCGACGACCCCGTCGATGTGGCTGATCTCGGCCTTGCCCTTGGGGATACGGGCCTCGAACAGCTCCTCGACGCGCGGCAGGCCGGCCGTGATGTCGAGCCCCGCCACACCACCGGTGTGGAAGGTCCGCATCGTCAGCTGGGTGCCGGGCTCGCCGATCGACTGGGCGGCGATGATGCCGACCGCTTCACCGGAACCGACCATCTCGCCGGTAGCGAGGTTGCGGCCATAGCACGCGCGGCAGACGCCGTAGCGCGCCTCGCAGGTCAGCGGCGAGCGGACGAGCACCTCGTCGATGCCGGCCTCGTCGATGCGGGCGGCCGACTCTTCGGTGATCATCTCGTTGCGCTCGACGAGGATCGGAGCCTCTTCGCCCTTCTTGAGCTTCACGCTCGCGTCGGGCAGGGCGGCCGCAGCAAGTCGACCGGTGAGCCGGCGCTGGAAGGCGCCCTTCTCATCACTCGACTCGGAGCGGATGATCCAGCTCCCCTCCTCCGTGCCGCAGTCGTCCTCACGCGTGATGACGTCCTGGGCGACATCCACCAGGCGCCGGGTGAGGTACCCGGAGTCGGCGGTGCGGAGGGCCGTATCCGCGAGGCCCTTGCGGGCGCCGTGGGTGGAGATGAAGTACTCGAGGACCGTCATGCCCTCGCGGAAGTTGCTCCGCACGGGGACGTCGATGATCCGGCCGGACGGGTCGGCCATCAGGCCACGCATCGCGCCGAGCTGGCCGATGTTGCCCTTGTTCCCTCGGGCGCCGGAGGCGGTCATCATCGTGACCGGGCCGGTCGGGTCGAGGGACTTCATCATCTCGTCCGACATCTTGGCCGTGGTCTCCTGCCACACGCCGACGACCTGCTCGTAGCGCTCGTCCTCGGTGATGAGGCCGCGCTGGAACTGGCGGTCGATCTCGGCGACGGAGTCGTCGGCCGCCACGAGGCGAGCCGCCTTGTCCTTCGGGATCTCGATGTCGAACAGGCCGATCGTCATCCCGCCACGGGTCGCGAACTCGAAGCCAACGTCTTTGATGCCGTCGACGAGGTGGGCCGTCTCCTCCGCACCGAGGTCGCGATAGCAACGGTCGACCAGCTCCTTGAGATCGCTCCGCTTCATGACCGAGTCGTGGAAGCGCAGCTGGTTCGGCAGGACCTGGTTGAAGATGACCCGCCCGATCGTGGTTCGGCGCCGCTCCTCGCGGAGCGACTCGGTCTCGGCGTCCCAGGCCTGGACCATGACGTCGATGACCTCGTGGAGCGCCGCGTTGGTCTTCTCGCGGAGCTGGTAGGCGAGGATCGCCTCATCCTCCGACGCGAAGGTGCGCACGGGCTTCTTGGACCTGGTCGCGGTCGCGTCCATCGTCAGGTAGTAGCAACCGAGGACCATGTCCTGGGTCGGCGCCACGACCGGGCTGCCGTCGGCGGGCGACAACAGGTTGGCGGTCGACAGCATCATCGTCCGCGCCTCTTCCTGGGCGGCCGTCGAGAGCGGCACATGGACCGCCATCTGGTCGCCGTCGAAGTCGGCGTTGAACGCCGTGCACACGAGCGGGTGGATCTGGATCGCCGAACCCTCGACGAGGACCGGCATGAACGCCTGGATGCCGAGGCGGTGGAGCGTCGGGGCGCGGTTGAGCAGGACCGGATGGTCCTTGATCACGTCCTCGAGGACGTCCCAGACCTCGGGTCGCACGCGCTCGACGATGCGCTTCGCGCTCTTGATGTTGTGGGCGAAGCCCTTCTCGACGAGCTGGCGCATGACGAACGGCTTGAACAGCTCGAGCGCCATCTTCTTGGGCAGCCCGCACTGGTGGAGCTTGAGCTCCGGGCCGACCACGATGACCGACCGGCCGGAGTAGTCCACGCGCTTGCCGAGCAGGTTCTGACGGAACCGGCCCTGCTTGCCCTTGAGCATGTCGGACAGGCTCTTGAGGCGGTGGTTGCCGGTGCCGGCGATCGCCCGCCCGCGCCGACCGTTGTCGATCAGCGCGTCGCACGCCTCCTGGAGCATCCGCTTCTCGTTGCGGATGATGATCTCGGGCGCACCGAGCTCGAGAAGGCGCTTGAGGCGGTTGTTGCGGTTGATGACGCGGCGGTACAGGTCGTTGAGGTCGGAGGTCGCGAACCGGCCGCCGTCGAGCTGCACCATCGGACGCAGGTCGGGCGGGATGACCGGCAGCACCGACAGGATCATCCAGTCGGGGCGCGTGCCGCTGCGGCGGAAGGCCTCGATGAGGCGGAGCCGCTTGATGGCCTTCTTGCGACGCTGGCCTGAACTCGTCCGGACCTCGACATGGAGGGAGCGAGCCAGCTCCTCGAGGTCCATGCGGCTGATGATCTCGCGCACGGCCTCGGCGCCCATCCCGGCGCCGAACACGCGGCCGCTCTTGGCGGTCGAGCCGTACTTCTCGTCGAGCAGTCGGAACTCGGTCTCGCCGATGGTCTGCATCGGCTTGATCGCCTCGAGCTCGTCGCGCCGAACCTTCAGCTCGTCCTTGAGGCCCTGCGCCTGCTCCTGCAGGCCGGAGCGCTCGTGCTGCAGCGTCTCGTCCACGCCGCTCGAGAGGTCGGCGATCTTCTGCTCCACCGCGCGCGCCTCGTCGGCCTCGCGCTGCTGGAGGTCGGCGTTGACCTGCTCGGTGTACTCGGCGACGACCTTGCGCAGACGCGCGGTCGCCTCCTTGCCGCCCTTGTCGCCCGCGGCGACGATGATTTCACCGGTCGGGGCGAAGGCGATGGCCTCCTCGGTCACGCCGGTCTTGAGCTCGGCCACTGACGCCTCGGTGGCCTGGGCGGCCGCCGCGATCTCCTCGGTCCGCGCCGCGCGCTGGGCCTCGAGGTCGGCCTTCGTCCGGGCGAGCTCCTCGTTGAGCTCGTCCTTCTGCTTGTTGACCTTGGAGCGCAGCTCGTCCTCGAGCTCCGCCAGGCGCTCGCCGGCTTCACCGCCGCGGCCCTGCGCCTCCTCCTCGATCGTCGCCAGGGCGCGCTTGCGAGCGTCCTCGTCGACGTGGGTCACGATGTACAGCGCGAAGTAGAGGATCCGCTCCAGATTGCGCGGGCTGATGTCGAGCAGGATCCCGAGCCTGCTGGGCGTGCCCTTGAAGTACCAGATGTGGCTGACCGGGCTCGCGAGTTGGATGTGGCCCATGCGCTCGCGGCGCACCTTGCTGCGCGTGACCTCGACGCCACACTTGTCGCAGATGATGCCCTTGTAGCGGATGCGCTTGTACTTGCCGCAGTAGCACTCCCAGTCCTTGGTCGGACCGAAGATGCGCTCGTCGAAGAGACCGTCCTTTTCCGGCTTGAGCGTCCGGTAGTTGATGGTCTCGGGCTTCGTGACCTCGCCCTTCGACCACTCCCGGATCTGGTCCGGGCTGGCGAGCGAGATGCGGATCGCGCTGAAGTTATTGACCTCGAGCATGGTTCTCCTCCACGTCACCGCCTGGCTCGGCGACGTGATGCGGACCGTGAGCGAGCGGGATCGAGCCGGCCGGGACGCGACCCCGCGGGAACGGTGATCGGTTGCGGGTGATAGCGGTGGTGATGGCGGTCAATCCTCGAACCCGGCGAGGTTGATCCCGCCGAGGTCGGGGAGCAGGTAGCCTGAAGCGTCGTCCTCCGCGAGCGGGATCTCCTCTTCGTTCTGGTCCAGGATCTCCGCGTTCAGCCCGAGGCTGCGCAGCTCCTTGATGAGGACCTTGAACGACTCGGGGACCCGCGGCGGCTGGATCTCCTCCCCCTTCACGATCGCTTCGTACGTCTGGACCCGTCCGAGGACGTCGTCCGACTTCACGGTCAACAGCTCCTGGAGGATGTTGGCAGCGCCGTAGGCCTCCAGTGCCCAGACCTCCATCTCGCCGAAGCGCTGGCCGCCGAACTGCGCCTTGCCACCGAGCGGCTGCTGGGTGATGAGGCTGTACGGACCGGTCGAGCGCGCGTGGATCTTGTCCTCGACGAGGTGGTGCAGCTTGAGCATGTAGATGTAGCCGACCGTGATCGGTCGATCGAACAGTTCGCCGGTGCGACCGTCGCGCAACTCGATCTTGCCGCTCTCCGGCAGACCGGCGTCGCGCAACTCGTCCTGGATCTGGGCCTCGGTCGCGCCGTCGAAGACGGCGGTCGCGGCCTTGAGACCCTTCTTGTGGAGGGCCCAGCCCAGGTGGGTCTCGAGGATCTGGCCGATGTTCATCCGGCTCGGCACGCCGAGCGGGTTGAGGATGATGTCCACCGGCGTGCCGTCCGGCAGGAACGGCATGTCCTCGGCCGGCAGGATCTTGGCGATCACGCCCTTGTTGCCGTGGCGGCCGGCCATCTTGTCGCCGACCGAGATCTTGCGCTTCTGGGCGACCGACACGCGGACCAGCCGGTTGACGCCGGGCTGGAGGTCGTCGTTGAGCTCGCGACGGAACTCGCGGACCTCCACGACCTTGCCGCGCTCGCCGTGGGGCAGGCGCAGCGAGCTGTCCTTCACCTCGCGCGCCTTCTCACCGAAGATCGCGCGCAGCAGGCGCTCCTCCGCCGTCAGCTCGGTCTCGCCCTTGGGCGTGATCTTGCCGACGAGGATGTCGCCGGGGCGGACCTCGGCGCCGATGTAAACGATGCCCTCTTCGTCGAGGTCCTTGAGGGACTCCTCGCCGACGTTGGGGATGTCGCGGGTGATCTCTTCGGGGCCGAGCTTCGTGTCGCGCGACTCGATCTCGTGCTTCTCGATGTGGATGCTGGTGAACAGGTCGTCGCGTACGAGTCGATCGCTGATGACGATCGCGTCCTCGTAGTTGCCGCCCTCCCAGCTCATGAACGCGACCAGCACGTTGCGGCCGAGCGCCAGCTCGCCCATCTCGGTCGAGCTCGAGTCGGCGATGGCCTGGCCGTCGGTGACACGGTCGCCGACGTTGACGATCGGGCGGTGGTTGATGCACGTCCCCTGATTGGAGCGGACGAACTTCTGGAGCTTGTACTCATCGAGCTCGCCGGCATCCGTCTCGACCGCGATGCGCTGCGCGGTCACGCTGGTGACCACGCCGCCGCGGGTGGAGACGAGGACCTGGCCCGAGTCGCGCGCGGCGCGCTCCTCCATACCGGTGCCGACGATGGGCGACTCCGGCTCGAGGAGCGGCACGGCCTGACGCTGCATGTTCGAACCCATCAGGGCGCGGTTCGCGTCGTCATGCTCGAGGAACGGGATGAGCGCCGTGGCCACGGACACCACCTGCTTGGGCGACACGTCCATGTACTCGATCTGCGAAGGACGCGCCTCCGGGAAGGTGTCGCGGAAGCGTGACGGGATGCGGTCGGCGGCGAAGTGGCCCTCCTCGTCGAGCGGCGCATTGGCCTGCGCGACGACGTGCTCCTCCTCCTCATCGGCCGGCAGGTACTCGATGTCGTCGGTCACGATCGGGCGGATCGGGAAGGCGTGCGCCTTCTGCTTCTTGAGCTCCGAGACGGCCGCGCTGTTGAACGGCTGACCGGCCTTCAGGACGACGCTGCCGCCCTTGGACACGAGGTCCTGACCGGCCTCGTACTGCGTCAGGTTGGGCTCGTCGTAGCCGACGGTCCGCTTGACCTTGCGGTACGGGGTCTCGATGAAGCCGTAGCTGTTGATGCGACCGTAGGTCGCCAGCGACCCGATCAGGCCGATGTTCGGCCCTTCCGGGGTCTCGATCGGGCAGATGCGGCCGTAGTGGCTGTGGTGGACGTCACGGACGTCGAACCCGGCGCGCTCGCGCGAGAGGCCGCCCGGACCCAGCGCCGACAGGCGGCGCTTCGACGTCAGCTCGGCCAGCGGGTTGGTCTGATCCATGAACTGGCTGAGCTGGCTGCCGCCGAAGAACTCCTTCATCGCCGCCACGACGGGGCGGATGTTGATGAGGGCGTTCGGCGTCGCCTTGTCGATCTCCTGGATCGTCATGCGCTCGCGCACGACGCGCTCCATGCGCAGCAGGCCGATCCGGAACGCGTTCTGGATCAGCTCGCCGTTGGCGCGGATGCGACGGTTGCCGAGGTGGTCGATGTCGTCCTTCGGGTGGAGCCCGCGGTTGCACTCGATCAGGTGGCCGACGATCGCGGCGATGTCTTCCTTCGTGATCGTCCGCTGCTCGCGCTCGAGCTCGAGGCCCATGCGTGCGCCGACGGCGTCGAGCTTCTTGTCGAACTTGTAGCGACCGACTCGACCAAGGTCGTAGCGACGGAAGTTGAAGAACAGGCTCTCCACGAGCTGGCGTGCGTTCTCGCCGGTGGGCGGGTCACCCGGGCGGAGCTTCTTGTAGACCTCGATGAGGGCCTCGGGCTGGGTCTTGGTGAGGTCCTTGTCGAGCGTGCTCGAGATGAACGGGTGATCGGGGTCGGTATCGATCGAGCTGAACAGCGCGGTGATCGCGTCGTTGTCCTCGTAGCCGACGGCACGGAGCAGGGTCGTCGCCGCGATCTTGCGCTTGCGATCGACCTTGACCCACAGCTGGTCCTTGTTATTGGTCTCGAACTCGAGCCAGGCGCCGCGGTTCGGGATGACCTTGGCGCTGAACAGCATCCGGCCGGACGCGAGGTCCTCGGCTTCGCTGTAGTAGACGCCCGGCGAGCGGACGAGCTGGCTGACCACGACGCGCTCGGCGCCGTTGATGACGAAGGTGCCCTGGTCGGTCATCCACGGGTAGTCGCCCATGTAGACGCGCTGGCGCTGGATCTCACCGGTCTCCTTGATCAGGAGCTCGACATTGACGTACAGCGGCTTGCTGAACGTCAGGTCCTTGGTGCGGCACTCCTCCTCGGAGTATTTGGGCTCACCGAACTCGTAGTCGAGGAACTGGAGCTCCATGACCTTGCCGGTGAAGTCCTTGATCGGGCTGATCTCGTCGAACAGCTCACGCAGCCCCTTCTCGATGAACCAGCTGAACGAATTGAGCTGGAGTTCGATCAGATTGGGGATCTCGAACTTCTCGTAGCTCACACCATCGACCTTCTTGTCGATGCGGGCGTACGAGATGCGACCCGATGGGGTCACGGCGCGAGTCGACGACTCAGCGGAAGACAGCATGAAATACCGCTCCTTGACGGAGGACGAAGAGAAAATGGGGGGCCGCGCTCACAGAAGGGGTATGGTACCGCGATTTCTGGTCTTGTCAAATACCTCCGAATCTGCTATTGGGCGATTCCGGGCCTCGCTCCGCCTCGCTTCGCGCCCCACGAGAGCAGGCGACACGACGTCCGCACTGATCGCGCCAGGTTCTCGTCCCACGGCACAGTCGTCACGCGCTTGCCGTGGCACGGCAGCGGGTGTCCGCGAACGCACGGAGTACGTCGCCTGCTCTCGCCCCACGAGAAGGCGGGGGACCGACGGAGGCCCGACCGTAGCCTGACCTCCGCCTGCGCGATCCGAGGACCGCGCTACTTGATCTCGACCTTTGCCCCTTGCTCCTCCAAGGACGCCTTGATCTTCTCGGCCTCGTCCTTGCCGACGCCTTCCTTGACGGGCTTGGGCGCGGCATCGACCAGATCCTTGGCCTCCTTGAGGCCGAGACCGGTCAGCTCGCGGACGACCTTGATGACCGGGATCTTGTTCGGGCCGACCTCGGCGAGGACGGCGCTGAACTCGGTCTGCTCCTCGGCCGCGGCAGCCGGAGCAGCCCCATCACCGCCACCGGCCGCGGCAGGCGCAGCGGCGACAGCGGCAGGGGCGGCGGCAGTCACGCCGTAGCGCTCCTCGAAGCGCTTGATGAACTCGGACAGCTCGAGGACGGTCATCTTGTCGATCGCTTCGAGCAGGTCGTCCTGGGTCAGGGTAGCCATGGGTTCCTCCTGGTGTCGTGGTTACGGGTGGCGGTTTCGATGGTTCGGCGTAGGGTCACGCTTCGGCCTGGCGCTTCTGCTCGGCGACCTGCGCGAGGGCGAAGCCCAGGTTGCGCATGGGCGCGGCGAAGAGGCCAGCGAGCGTCCCGACCGGCGCTTGCATCCCGCCGGCCAGCTTGGCCAGCAACACCTCGCGTGACGGCAGAGCCGCGAGCCGGGTGACCGCATCGGCGTCGATCGCCTGGTTGCCCAGGATCGCCCCGGTGATCCGCACGATCTTGTTGTACGGACGCGTGGCGTCGAGGACTGCCTTCGCGGTCCCGGCCTCGTCGGTGCCGAACGCGATCGCGGTCGGGCCGTTGAGCAGCGGGTCGAGCGCCTCGCCGAGCGTATCGGCGGCGGCGATCCGCATCAGGCGGTTCTTGATGACCCGATACCGGACGTCCTGCTTCTGCAGGGCGCGCCGGATCTCGGCGATCTCGCGCACCGTGAGGCCGCGGTACTCGGACACGATGAGTGTCCGCGCGTTCGCCAGCTCCTCGCGAAGCTCGGCGACCGTGGCTTCTTTGGCCTCGGTGGGCAATGCGTGCCTCCTTTCGACTACGGCACGCGGACCGGCGTGCGGCGGTGGGTGGACCGGACGGTTCGCCCGGCTCTCCCCTGCGACGGATCCCATGGCAACCTCCCGAAGGAGGAACACCGGCTCGCAGGGGCGCACCCACCGATGCGGTGGAGGCACCGACTGCCTCGGCGTGCTCGTCGTCGTCCCCGGCGTCACCCTGACGGGCAATCGACCGGTCCGGTCCGACGGATCAAGTCCGGCACGACGACCCGTGGGTCGCGCGCCTCGGACGCAGGCTGTCTGCGGCGGTCCGTCTGTCTTGGTCAGATGGCTCGCGTCTCCGCGGCCATCGCATGTGGTGTACCGGCGACCCGCCGGCGGGGGTTCAGGCGGCGTTCGCGACCGCGAGGGCGGCGGGTACATCCACGTGGATGCCCGGGCCCATGGTGCTGGCGATGGTCAGGGTGCGCAGATACTGCCCCTTGGCTCCCGACGGCTTGGCTCGATTGACCGCGTCGACGAGGGCCGCGAGGTTCTCGGCGATGGCCGTGGCCTCGAAGCTGCTCTTGCCCACTGGGACGTGGACGATGGCGGCCTTATCGACCTTGAACTCGACCCGGCCGCCCTTGACCTCCTTGACGGCTCGCTCGAGGTCGAAGGTGATCGTGCCGGCCTTCGGGTTCGGCATGAGCCCGCGGCGACCGAGGATCTTGCCGAGTCGACCGACCAGGCCCATCGAGTCGGGCGTCGCCAGCGCGACGTCGAACTCGAGCCAGCCAGCCTCGATCTTCTTCACCAGGTCTTCGCCACCGACTTCGTCGGCACCGGCACGTAGCGCCTCCTGCGCCTTCTCGCCCTGGGCGAAGACGGCGACACGGACCGTGTTGCCGGTCCCGTGCGGGAGCACGACCGTGCCGCGGACCATCTGGTCGGCATGACGAGGATCGACCCCGAGGCGCAGGTGCGCCTCGATGGTCGCGTCGAAGTTGACGGTGGTCGTCTGCTTCACGAGCTCGGCGGCTTCCGCCGGGTCGTACAGCCGCTCGCGGTCGACGAGCTTGGCCGCGTCCTGGTATTTCTTGCCGCGATGGGGCATCTGGTTCCTCCTGTCGGCCGGCGTGCCCGGCCTTCCCCTGGTCGTCCGCCGCGGAGCGGGGTGCCTGCCGCGGCGTGATGCGCCGGTCTAGCCGGAGACCTCGATCCCCATGGAGCGGGCCGTTCCTTCGATCTGGTTGGCGGCAGCCTCGATGTCGTTCGCGTTGAGGTCCGACATCTTGACGGCCGCGATCTCGCGCAGCTGTTCGCGGGTCACGCGACCGACGCTGTCGCGGCCTGTCGTGCCCGAGCCCTTATCGATGCCGGCGGCCTTGCGGAGCAGGTCCGCGGCCGGTGGCGTCTTGAGGATGAACGTGAACGAGCGATCCTCGAAGATCGTGATCTGGGCCGGGATGACCTGACCGCGCTTGTCCTGGGTCTTCTCGTTGTAGGACTTGGTGAACTCGACGATGTTGATGCCATGGGGGCCCAGGGCCGTGCCGACGGGCGGCGCGGGGGTCGCAGCGCCGGCGGGCAGCTGCAGGGTCAGCACGATGCGGACTTTCTTGGCCACGAGCGGTCTCGGTCCTTTCTACAACTTCTCGACTTGCAGGAAGTCGAGCTCGACCGGCGTCTCGCGGCCGAAGATGCTCACCAGGACCTTGACCTTGTTGCGCTCCGGGTTGATCTCCTCGACCGTGCCGATGAACTCGGCGAACGGACCGTCGGTGACCCGAACGCTCTGGCCCTTGGTGAACGCGACGCGGTACTTGGGTGTCTCGACGCCCATGTGCCGCAGGATCTGCTTGACTTCCGTCTCCGTGAGCGGGATCGGCTCACTGCGGACGCCGGGGATGTTGGCGCCGCCGACGAAGCTGGTGACGCCAGGGGTGTTGCGGACGACGAACCAGCTGTCCGGATCCAGGATCATCTCGACCAGGACGTAGCCCGGGTAGACCTTCTTCTGGACGGTGTGGCGCTGACCCTGGCGGATCTCGATCTCGTCCTCCATCGGGACGAGCACCTGGAAGATCTTGTCCTCCATGCCCATCGACTCGATGCGGTGCTCGAGATTGGTCTTCACCTTGTTCTCGTAGCCCGAGTAGGTATGGATGATGTACCAGCGCTTGTCGGGCGCCTTGGTCTCGGTGGTGCTGCTCAGGTCGGTCATCATCGGATACCTAGCTCGCCGCCGGTGTCGGGCTGATGAGGTTCAGCACCCCGAGGAAGACCCGATCGAGCACGGTGATGTACAACCCGATGACGACGCTGATCGCGAAGACCAGCACGGTCAGGTTGCGCACCTGCTCACGGGTCGGCCAGCTGACCTTCTTCAGCTCGGACCAGACCTCATCGAAATAGCGGCGGATTCGCTTCAAGTCGTTCTTCTCTCAGGTTCGTTGACGAGTAGTGGCAGGGGCGATAGGACTCGAACCTACAACCGCTGGTTTTGGAGACCAGTGCTCTGCCAATTGAGCTACACCCCTGCGGCGGCGCGGCGCGCGGCCTACTTCGCCTCGCGGTGAAGTGTATGCCGTCGCTCGCGCGGGCAGTATTTCATCAGCTCGATCCGGTTGGGATCGTTCCTCTTGTTCTTGCGCGTCGTGTAGGTCCGCTGCTTGCACTCGGTGCACGCGAGCTGGATCGTCGGACGGTTCTCGACTCTCGCCATCTCGCTACTCCGCGATGTTGACGACGGCGCCGGCGCCGACGGTCCGGCCACCCTCGCGGATGGCGAAGCGCTGGCCGACCTCGAGGGCGATCGGGACCGGGCTCAGGTCGACGGTCATCTCGACGTTGTCGCCGGGCATCACCATCTCGGCATTCTCGGGCAGGCCGATCGTGCCGGTGACGTCGGTCGTGCGCAGGTAAAACTGCGGCCGGTAGCCGTTGTAGAAGGGGGTGTGCCTCCCACCCTCTTCCTTGGTCAGCACATACACCTGCGCGCTGAACTTGGTGTGCGGTGTGATGCTGCCGGGCTTCGCCAGCACCTGGCCGCGCTCGATCTCCTCGCGCTCGATCCCGCGCAGCAGCGTCCCGACGTTGTCGCCGGCCTGACCCTGATCGAGGGTCTTGCCGAACATCTCGACGCCGGTGACGACCACCTTGCGGGTGGGCTTGACACCGACCAGCGCGACCTCGTCACCGGTCTTGACGATGCCGCGCTCGATGCGGCCGGTCGGCACCGTGCCGCGACCCTTGATGCCGAACACGTCCTCGATGGCCATCAGGAACGGCTTGTCGACCGCGCGCTCGGGGGTCGGGATATAGGAGTCGACGGCGTCCATCAACTCCTGGATGGGCTTGTAGGCCTCGTTGGTGGGATCGTCGGGCCCCTCCAACGCCTTGAGCGCGGAGCCGCGGATGACCGGGACATCGTCGCCCGGGAACTCGTACTTGGACAGGAGCTCGCGGACCTCCAGCTCGACGAGGTCGAGCAGCTCCTCGTCATCGACCATGTCGACCTTGTTCAGGAACACGACGATGTAGGGCACTTCCACCTGGCGGGCGAGCAGGATGTGCTCACGCGTCTGGGGCATCGGCCCGTCGTTCGCGGCAACGACCAGGATGGCGCCATCCATCTGTGCCGCGCCCGTGATCATGTTCTTGATGAAGTCGGCGTGGCCCGGGCAATCGATATGGGCGTAGTGGCGCGCATCCGTCTCGTACTCGACGTGGGCGATGGCGATCGTGATGCCACGCGCCTTCTCTTCCGGCGCGTTGTCGATCGTGTCGAAGGCGCGATATTGGGCGTCGCCCTTCATCGCGAGGTACTTCGTGATCGCGGCGGTCAGCGATGTCTTGCCGTGGTCGATGTGGCCGATGGTGCCCACGTTGACGTGCGGCTTGGTGCGCTCGAACTTCTTCTTGGCCACGTGACCAGTCAACTCCTTAGATGGTTGCGGGCGACGCCGCAAGGGGTGCGTGGATCAGGCGGTGGAGCCCACAATCGGACTTGAACCGATGACCTCTTCCTTACCAAGGAAGTGCTCTGCCAGCTGAGCTATGTGGGCCCGGGCCGATCGCGGGTCGTAATGTCGAAGTGGTGGGCCGGGAGGGATTCGAACCCCCATGCCTTTCGGACCTGGTCTACAGCCAGGCGAGCCGCCGTTGCTCAACCGACCCACTGTAGCGGCGCGCCGGATCGAGACTGCGGGCTCGTGGTGGATCCGGCGACCGATGGATGTGTTCTGGAGCCGACGACGGGACTCGAACCCGGAACCTGCGGTTTACAAAACCGCTGCTCTACCAATTGAGCTACGTCGGCGCGACGGGCAGGGCCATACCGCAGGATGACCCATTTCGGCGCCGGGAGATGATAGGGCTGAGCGGTCAGATGGGTCAAGCGTGCGGGGTTCCGCCCGGCTCGTCCTCGGCGGCATCCGGTTCGGCCTTGGCGGCCTTGCGGCGGGCAGGTTTCGTGGGCGTTGCGGCCTTGGGCGCCGCGTCGGCGGGCAACAGGTCGCTGTCGGTCTCCGCAGTCGGCGGCGCCTCCTCGGCCTTCGCCTTGCGTGCGCGCTTGGGTCGGGCGGGTGCGTCGGCGTTCGGTGGGGTTTCGGCAGGCGGTACGTCGCCGTCCTCGCGCTGGGCGACCGCCTCGAACAACAGGATCGAGCCAGCGACCGCGGCATTCAGCGATCCGACCGCTCCCTTCATCGGGATCCGCATGAAGACATCACATCGACGCCGGATCCCTGGCCCGAGCCCCTGACCCTCGCTGCCGACGACGATCGCCAGCGGCCCCCGCAGGTCCGTCTGGCGCGCCGTCAGCGGCGCGTCGCCGTCGGCGCCCGCGATCCGCAGGCCGCGAAGGTGGAGATCGCTGAGAGCCCCCGGCAGGTCGTCCGCAGGGCTCAACAAGAGGTGCTCGATGGCACCCGCCGACGCCTTGATCGCGGATGGGCTGAGTGGTGCCTGGCGGTGCGTCGGGAAGATCACGCCGTGCACGCCGGCCGCCTCTGCGCTCCTAAGGAGCGAACCGACGTTGTGCGGGTCCTCGAGCGAGTCGAGCACGAGCACGAATGGCGGCTCACCTCGCTCGGAAGCGCGGGCCAGGATGTCGTCCAGGCTCGCGAACTGCCTCGGCTCGACGACGAGCGCGATGCCCTGATGTCCGTCGAAGCCCGCGAGCGCCGTCAGCGAGCCGCCCTCGACCTCCACGATCGGGATGCGCAGGTTCGTGGCATGCAGCACCAGCTTCTCGAGCGCGGCGCGGCGCTGCGGGACCACGAGCAACCGGATGGCGGGGCGACGGGCGACGAACGCCTCTTCGACGGGACGCCGACCGGCGACGAGCTCCTCATCGGGCCCCAAGTCCTCCGGCGGTGGCAGCGCTGGTTGGCGCGGTGGTGGTCCGGGCCGGAAGTCACGCGGGCCGGGGTATGGCCGCGTCGGTCGCCGATCATGGCCACGATCGAACGGCGGTCGACCGCCACCCGGTGGACGTCCCCCGGGACGACCGCCGTACGAGGGCCGATCACGGTCGGGCGGGCGTCCGGGTCCAGCCGATGGACCGCCGAACTGCCGCGGACCTGGCGGCCGACCGCCGCGTCGCTCGAATGGCCGGGGTCCCTGGGGTCTGGGGCGGTCGGATGGCGGTCGGTCGGGCGACCGATCCTCCCACGGCCGGGGCCGGTCGGTCGGTGGTCCTTCCTGCCATTGCCGTCGTTGGCCCGGCCCTGGCTGCTCCGCCCGCCAGGGCGGACCACGGCGTGGACCCACCTCGCCAGGGCCATCGCGGCGTGGTCCGGGCGGGCGCGGTCCATCTCGACGGGGGCCACCCGGGCGCGGCGGTCCCGACCGGAAGCCGCCTGGGCGAGGCGTCTCGCGTCGGGGCCCGCGGCCGGGCCCGCCGCGACCAGGTCCACCGCGACCAGGTCCACCGCGACCAGGTCCGCCTCGACCGGGACCGCCTCGATCCGGTCCTCGGCGACCCGGTCCCCCACCCTTGCGATCGTCGTCGGGCGGCTGGTCAGCCACGACTCACCTCGGCGATGCGATGCCAGCGCTGGCCGTCCCGGGTGTCCTCGACCGAGATGCCGCGGTCGGCGAGGGCATCGCGAAGGCGATCGGAAGCGCCCCAATCCCGTGCAGCACGCGCGGCCGCTCGCTCGTCGAGCATCGACTGCAGCTCCGGATCAAGCGCGTCGGCCTGGGCATCCGGCAGCACGCCGAGGACCTCGTCGAGGTCGCGTAACGTCGCCAGGGCGCGAGCGGCGTCGTCGGTCGAGAGTGACCGTGCCTCGATACGCCGGTTGAGATCTCGGACGAGGTCGAACACGACGGCCAGTGCCGGGGAGATGTTGAGGTCGTCGTCGAGCGCCTCCGCGAAATCGCTCCGAGCGCCGGCCAGTACGTCGGGCAGCTCCGGATCGCCGGGCCCCGGCTCCGCATAGGTCTCCAGCGCGCGAACGAGCGTATCGAGCCTGGTGACCGCGGCGGCAGCCGCCGCCAGCGATTCGTCCGAGTAGTCCAAGCCAGCCCGGTAATGCACCGCCAGCAGTGCATACCGCAACGCCCGCGGCGACACGCCGGTCTCCAGGACCTCGTCGACGCGCGCGATGTTCCCTCTCGATTTCGCCATCTTCGTGCCGCTGCTCTGGAGGTGCGCGCAGTGCAGCCAGGTCCCGACGAATGGCTCGCCCGTGGCCGCCTCGCTCTGGGCGATCTCATCCTCGTGGTGGGGGAAGATGAGGTCAACGCCACCGGTGTGGACATCGAACGACGGACCGAGGTGGGCCATGCTCATCGCCGAGCACTCGATGTGCCAGCCGGGTCGCCCTTCGCCGATCGGCGTCGTCCACGACGGCTCGTCCGGCTTGGGGCCCTTCCACAGGGCGAAGTCCCGGACATCGTCCTTGGCGTACTCGTCGGCCTCGACCCGCTCGCCGACGCGAAGCTGCTCCAGATCGAGCCGGGCAAGGCGGCCGTAGGCCGGCCACGACGAGATCCGGAAGAAGATCGAGCCCTCGTCGGTGCGATAGGCGTGGCCGCGCTCGATGAGCGTCTCGATCAGCGACACGATGTGGTCGATGTGCTCGGTCGCCCGCGGCAGCACGTCCGGGCGGGTCATCCGCAACGTCTCGGCGTCCGCCAGGAACCGCTCCAGGTACCGGTCGGCGAGCGCACTGATCGATTCGCCGGCGGCCGCTGCACCACGGATGATCTTGTCGTCGATGTCCGTGATGTTCATCACCCAGCGCACGGTGTAGCCGCGCCAACGGAGGTAGCGCACCAGCAGGTCGGCGAACAGGAACGACCGGAAGTTGCCGATATGCGCCGGCCCGTACACGGTCGGTCCGCACGAATAGATGCGGACGCCCTCCTCGCGGAGCGGGACGAGCGGTCGTGTGTCGCCGGTGAGCGTGTCGTGAAGCCGGACCTCGCTCACGTGGCCGCCTCGATCGTCACGAGCGCCAGCGACGAGACCGACCTGCCGGCGCCATCCTCGCCGCCGAGGTTGCCGGTCGACGCCTTCACGCTCACGCGTTCGCGATCGATCCCGAGCTGGGCGGCCAGTCCATCACGCATCGGATCGAGGTACGCGCCAAGGCGCGGCCGGGCGGCGACGATCGTGAGGTCGACGGTCATCGGTCGCCAGCCGGCATCCGCCAGCTGTTCGAGCACAGCACGAAGCAGGTCGCTGCTGGCAACGCCGGCTGGGGTCGTCGGACCGGCGGGGAACTTCCTGCCGAGATCGCCCAGCCCAGCCGCCCCGAGCAACGCGTCGGCCACGGCGTGCAGCGCGACATCGCCATCGGAATGGCCGTGGAGCCGGGGGGCGCGTGAGATCTCGATGCCGCCCAGCCGCAACGGCTCGCCCGGCCCGAACGGATGGCGGTCGTGCCCGATCCCGGATCGAGTCTTGGCGGGAGCGCCACCGAGCACGGCGGCCGCGCGCTCGAGGTCCGCGGGTACCGTCACCTTGATGTTGGCGGCTTCGCCGGGGACGACATGAACGGGAATGCTACAGGCCTCCAACAGGGCGGCCTCATCGGTCCATGTGCCGGTCGCGGCGACCTCGCTGGCCAGCGCCGCGCGCAGGAGCGAGCGGCGGACACCCTGCGGCGTCTGGGCGGCGGCGAGACCCGACCGATCGACCGTGGACGCAACGCGGTCGTCGACGATCCGCTTCAGCGTTTCGCTAACCGACAGGACCGGGATCGCGGCGCCATACCGTTCCGTGGCTGCCACGACCGCGTCGACCAGCGCGGGCGCCACGTGCGGCCGGGCGCCGTCGTGGATCAGCACGACGCGGGAGCCATCGGGATCGGGTGCGGCGGCCTCGAGCGCGTCGAAACCAGCCCGCACGGAATCCTGGCGCCGCTCGCCACCTTCGGTGAACGTGATCGCCGGATCGACCGCCCAGCCGTCTGCCTGGAGGGCGTGTCGCCGTGCGGACGTCGTGACGACCACGATCGATCCGATCGCCGGGGACGCGGCGAGCGCGCCTACCGCGTGCGCGAGCAATGGCCGATCACCGATCGGGGCAAGCAGCTTGTCCGTGCCGTCCATCCGCGTGGAGGCACCCGCGGCGACGACGATGGCGTCGGCCATACCCGACGCAGTCATATCGCTCAGTCGAGGCGCGGCTGCGCGAAGATCATCCGACCGGCCACGGTCTGGAGGACCCGGGTGACCGCGACGTCGAGATCCTTGTCGATGTGCCGTGCACCGCCCTCGACCACGATCATCGTCCCGTCGTCGAGGAAGCCGACGCCCTGGCCCGCTTCCTTGCCCTCCTGGATGACGCGGACGCGCAACTCCTCGCCTGGCAGCACGGCCGGCTTCACGGCGTTGGCCAGGGAGTTGATGTTCATCACACGGACGCCCTGCAGCTCGGCCACGCGGTTGAGGTTGAAGTCGTTGGTGAGGATGACCCCGCTGCGCGCGCGCGCGAGCGCCACGAGCTTCGCATCGACTTCCGACTCGTTCGGGACCGTGTCCTCCACGATCTCGACCGGGGTCCCTGGTTCCTTCTGCATGCGGTTGAGGATCTCGAGCCCACGCCGGCCCCGGTTGCGGCGGAGCGTGTCGGAGCTGTCGGCGATGTGCTGGAGCTCGTCGAGCACGAACCGCGGGACGACGAGGGTCCCGTAGATGAAGCCGCTCTCGACGATCTCGGCGATCCGCCCATCGATGATCGCCGACGTGTCTACGACGATGCGCGGGTCACCGGCGTGGTCGTCACCGCGCTCGCCGTCGTCGCGGCGAAGGAAGCCGACTGCCTGGGCGGCCATGATCAGGTCGCGCCGCTTGGCGACAGTCAACCCGAGCATGCCCAACCCGAGGAACAGCGACACGCCAAGTGGCAGCGCGTCCCCGAAGGGCGGCGGCAGGTTGGCGAGCGGGACGCCGAGGAGCAGCCCCATCAACAGACCGAGCGTGAGGCCGATGACCGCGGTCACGAACTCCGCCGTCGACAGGTCTTCCACCTGTGCGATCAGCCATGTCGCCGGCACGAGCGTGAGGTACGGCAGGATCGCGAAGCCGACCACCACCCAGGCGATGACCCACGCCGCCAGCAGGAACCCGGCGTAGCTTGCGTCCTGGAAGAGCCCCTCTCCCGCGGTGGCGAGCACGAGGCCGATGAGGCCCCCGAGCGCGGCCCCCAGTAGGCGGATATAGCGGATCAACCTGGACAACCTCGGTGGATCTTCTCGGTCGTCCACCCGGAGCGGCCTGGACGGGTCGTCAGCCTAGCATCGCGGGAACGGCATCGCCACGAATGCGTGGCCCGTCGCCGAGGCCCGCCGCGATCGCGTCGCGGAGCGTCGCCACCTCCACGACATGCAGGCCGGGCGTCTCGGGAGGGCGTGCGCCGCGACCCAGGCGAGGAACGATCGCCGTGCTGAATCCCAGCCGTGCGGCCTCGCGCAGGCGGCGCTCGACGCCGGTCACCGGCCGGAGCTCGCCGAGCAGGCCTACCTCGCCGATGGCGACCGAATCGGGAGGCATGGGCCGGTCGCGCAGGGACGATGCGAGCGCCAGTGCGACGGGCAGGTCCAGGCCAGGCTCCGCGACGCTCAGCCCGCCGGCCAGGTTCGCGTAGACGTCATGCGAGCTCAAGCCGACACCCGCTCGCCGCCCGAGCACGGCGACGAGCAGACCCAGCCGGTTCGGATCGATGCCGCTCGCCTTGCGGGCGGGCGTGCCGTACCCCGCCGGCGACACGAGGGCCTGCACTTCGACCAGCAGCGGACGGCTCCCCTCCATCGTGGGCGCCACGACGCTCCCGGGGGCCGCTTCGGGATGGTCGGCCAGGAACGCGCGAGCAGGATCGGCCACCTCGCGCAGGCCGTCACCGGTCATCTCGAATACGCCCACCTCGTCCGTCGACCCGAAGCGGTTCTTCGACGAGCGCACGAGCCGCAGCGCGGCGAAGCGCTCGCCCTCGAGCGCCACGACCGCGTCGACCAGGTGCTCCATGGTCTTGGGTCCGGCGATCGAGCCGTCCTTGGTCACGTGGCCGACGAGCACGACCGCGATCCCCTCGCCTTTCGCAAACTCCATCAGCCGAACGGTCGATTCCCGCACCTGGCCGACGCTGCCCGCAGCCCCATCGAGCTCATCGATGGTCGCGGTCTGGATCGAGTCGACGATGAGCATCGCCGGACGAGCCGACCTCGCCACTTCCACGATCCGCCCGATGTCCCGTTCGGCGAGGACCTGGATGGCCGCACCCGCCGGAGCGTCCAACAACCCGAGTCGCTCGGCCCGGAGTCGTACCTGGGCCGCCGATTCCTCGCCGGTGGCATACACGATGGGCCGGCCCATGCCGGCCGCCGCCTGGAGGAGCAGGGTCGACTTGCCGATGCCCGGCTCGCCACCCAGCAGGATCAGCGAGCCCGGGACGATCCCCCCGCCCAACACCCGGTCGAGCTCGGCGATCGATGTCGGGAGACGCGGGACCGCGGCCTCGCCGATGTCACGCAGCGAGACCGGCTGCGCGCCGTTCTGACCGATCCGCGCAGCGGCCGTGGAAGACGGCTTCGCACGCACGACCGTCTCGACCAGACTGTTCCATTCCCCGCAGGCACGGCACTGTCCTTCCCAGCGGAGGAAGGCTTCGCCGCAGCTCTGACAGACGAACCGGCTCGTGGCCTTGGCCACGGGAAGGTCAGTGCGCCTCGACCGGCGTCCGGGACTCGGCGGCGTGGATGTCCAGGCCGGCCTCCGGGTCCTTGTCGACGACGATCGTCGTGCCCGGTTCGTAGCGGCCCAGGAGCAGGTGCTCCGCGAGGACGTCCTCGATCATGTTCTGGATGACGCGGCGCAGCGGTCGAGCGCCGTAGGCGACGTCGTACCCGAGCTTGATGATGTGCTCCTTGGCCGCCTCGGTGACCTCGAGGGACATCTGCTGTGCACGCAGCTGGTCGCGGACCCGCGCCAGCATCAGGTCGACGATCAGGGTCATCTCCTCGACCGTCAACGAGCGGAACACCACCGTCGCGTCGATCCGGTTGAGGAACTCAGGTCGGAACGCATTCTTCAGCTCGGTCGCGACCTTCTCCTTCATGAGCTCGTACGAGCTCTCGGCACGCGCCTCGTCGGTCGAGCCCTGGACGCGAAAGCCGAGGCTCGAGTTCGTCTGGAGCTGCTTCGCGCCAAGGTTCGACGTCATGATGATGATGCAGTTCCGGAAGTCGACCCGACGGCCCTTGGCATCGGACAGGTGCCCGTCCTCGAGGATCTGCAGCAGGATGTTGAAGACCTCCGGATGGGCCTTCTCGACCTCGTCGAGGAGCACCACCGCGTAGTTCTTGCGACGGACCGCCTCTGTGAGCTGGCCACCCTCGTCGAACCCGACGTAGCCCGGAGGCGCGCCGACGAGCCGGCTCACGTTGTGGCGCTCCATGAACTCGCTCATGTCGATCTTGATGAGCGCGTCCTCGCTGCCGAACATGAACTCCGCGAGCGCCTTGGCAAGCTCCGTCTTCCCGACACCGGTGGGGCCGAGGAAGATGAACGAGCCGATCGGGCGCTTGGGGTCCTTGAGGCCTGCACGGGCCCGGCGGACAGCCTTCGAGACGATGTCGATGGCCTCCTGCTGGCCGATGACGCGGTTGTGGAGCGCGTCCTCCATGTGGAGCAGCCGCTCGGACTCCTCCTGCGCGATGCGGGTCACGGGGATACCGGTCCACATCGCGACGACCTGGGCGATCTCCTCGTCCCCGACGGTCGGCTGGTCGCCAGACATCGTGGCCTGCCACTCAGCACGCAGCGTGTCGACGTTCTCTTTGGAGGTCGCCTCGGTCTCACGGAGCGTGGCGGCTTCCTCGTATTCCTGGTTGTTGATCGCGGCGTCCTTCTCCTTGGTGATCCGGTCGAGCTCCTTCTGCGCCTCGCGCAGGGCGGGCGGAGCCGACGAGTGGCGCAGGCGGACGCGCGACGCGGCCTCGTCGATGAGGTCGATCGCCTTGTCCGGCAGGTGGCGATCCGTGATGTAGCGGATCGACAGGTCCGCCGCGGCTCGGACGGCCTCGTCGGTGATCGTCACCTTGTGGTGCTGCTCGTAGCGCTCGCGGATGCCGAGGAGGATGTCGATGGTCTGCTCGAGCGTCGGCTCCTCGACCATCACCGGCTGGAAGCGCCGCTCGAGGGCGGCATCACGCTCGATGTACTTGCGGTATTCGTCGAGCGTCGTGGCGCCGATGCACTGGAGCTCGCCGCGGGACAGCGGCGGCTTGAGGATGTTGGCCGCGTCGATCGCGCCCTCGGCCGCGCCCGCTCCGACGAGCGTGTGGAGCTCATCGATGAAGAGGACGGCGTCGTTGGTGTTCCGCAGCTCTTCGATGATCTTCTTGAGCCGCTCTTCGAACTCGCCGCGGTACTTGGTGCCGGCGACCAGCGAACCGATGTCGAGCGTGAGGACACGCTTGTTGAGCAGGATGTCGGGGACATCGCCGGCGATGATCCGGTGGGCCAGGCCTTCGGCGATGGCGGTCTTGCCGACGCCGGGCTCGCCGATCAGGGCCGGGTTGTTCTTGGTCTTCCGGCCGAGGATCTGGATGACGCGCTCGATCTCCTTCTCGCGGCCGATGACGGGGTCGAGCTTCCCAGCCCGCGCGGCCTCGGTGAGGTTGATGCCCAGCTGATCGACGGTCGGGGTCTTGCTGGCGCGCTTCGTCTCCTGGGCGCTCGGGCCGGCCGACGAGCTCTGCGACAGGACGCGGATGACCTCGTGGCGGACCTTGTCCAGGTTGACGCCGAGCGACTCCAGGACGCCGGCCGCGATGCCCTCACCCTCGCGGACGAGGCCGAGCAGGAGGTGCTCGGTGCCGATGTAGTTGTGGCCGAGTCGGCGAGCCTCGTCGATCGCGAGCTCGATGACGCGCTTCGCGCGCGGCGTGAGCCCGACCTCACCGACGACCGGTCGATCGCCACGGCCGATGATGAACTCGACGGCAGTGCGGACCTTGGCCAGCTCGACGTTCATGTTCTCGAGGACGCGCGCCGCCACACCTTCGCCCTCGCGGACGAGGCCCAGGAGCAGATGCTCCGTGCCGATGTAGTTGTGGTTGAACCGCTGCGCCTCGTCCTGAGCAAGTGTCAGCACCTTGCGCGCGCGATCCGTGAATTTGTCGAAACGGTCCATCGAGTCGAACGCCTGTTCCCTTCGTCGGCCCCTCCGGGTACCGACCTGAAACCCATGCTAGCACGACGTTCCGGCCAGCAAGCCGGTGCCATGAGTACCGGTCTCTTATAGATTGAATTGCCGGTCGACAGGTGCTCGGATGCCGTGTTTCCGATGAAGGAATCGAAACGACCCGCCAGTCGGCGGGTCGTTTTCCGTCGGATCGAGATGCCCTGACCGTCAGGTCTTGGGCTTGTGCTTGGCTTTTGCGTCGTCCGTCGTGTCGTCCGCGGACTCGTCCGCACTGCGGTTTCGTCGGTCGAGGCGACCGGTTCCGGCTCGGCCGGGGCGTCTGCCTCGGCGGCCTCGTCGTCGGCTTGCACTTCCGCTTTCGCCTCGGCTTCAACGAGGGCCTCAGCCTCCGCCGTTTCCTCTGCCTCGGGTTCGACAACAGGCTCGGGCGCAGCCTCGGCGGCGGGCTCCGGCTCGGGCTCGGGCTCGACAGCCGGTTCGGGCTCAGGCTCGACAGCCGGCTCGGCTTCCGCCTCGGCCACGGGCTCAGGTTCTGCCTCGGCGACAGGCTCGGGCTCTGCCTCGGCGACAGGCTCGGCCTCAGCCACAGGCTCGCCTTCCGCCTCAGCCACAGGCTCGGCTTCCGCCTCGGTCACAGGCTCGGCTTCGGCCTCGGCCACTGGCTCGGCCTCCGCCTCGGCCACTGGCTCGGCTTCGGCCTCGGTCACAGGCTCGGCCTCGGCCTCTGCCACGGGCTCGGCCTCGGCCTCTGCCACGGGCTCGGCTTCCGCTTCGGCCATCGGCTCCGCCTCGACGGCAGCAGTAGTCTCGGTCCCGCCCGACTCCGGCGAACCCTCGGCATCGGCCAGTTGCTGACGGACCTGCGCGAACGCGGAGGCAAGTGTGTTGTCGATCCCGCCTTCGGGCTCCTGGACCGCGTCGCTCATCGAGTAGCCGCGCTCCTGGCGCGGTCGGCGCTCGCCACGCTGCTGGCCACCGCCCGACGGGGCGGCCTGGCCGGGCTCCGGGGCCGGTCGAGCGGGCGGCTCCTCGGCCTGCTTGAGGCTGAGCCCCAGGCGGTGCCGCTCGGAGTCGAGCGAGATGATCTTGAGCTTCAGCTGCTGGCCCTCGTGGACCACATCGCCCGGATGGGCGACGCGCTGGTGCGACAGCTCGCTGATGTGGATCAGGCCCTCGAGACCATCGCGCACCCGCACGAAGGCGCCGAAGTTGACGAGCTTGGTGACCGTCCCGTCGATGACGTCACCGACCTTGAAGTCGGCCACTGTCGAGTGCCACGGATCGGGCTGGAGCCGGCGGATCGACAGGCTGATCCGGCCGCGCTCGTGGTTGATGTCGATGACCTCGGCCTCGACCTCGTCGCCGACCTTGTAGCCGGCCTCGGGGTTGTTGACCTTGTTCCAGGACAGCTCGCTCTTGTGGACGAGGCCGTCGATGCCGCCCAGATCGATGAAGACGCCGAACGGTGCGATCGAGCGGACCGTGCCGGTGACCTTCTGGCCGACCTGCAGGCTGCTGAACAGCTCGTCCCGCTTCTCGCGGCGCTCTTCGTAGAGCGCGACCTTCTCGGACAGGATCAGGCGGTTCGCCTTGCGGTTGACCTCCAGGATCTTGAGCCGGAGCTTGCGGCCGACGAAGGGCTGGAGCTTCTCGGCGATCTCCTGGGCGGCGTCGCGCGGCTGATCGTTCTGCGGTCGGCGCGGGAAGTCGACGATCTGGCTGATCGGCACGAAGCCGCGGATGCCGCAATCGACGATGAGGCCGCCCTTGTTGTGGTCGATGACCGGCGCCTCGATGATGACGCCCGCCTCGAACTGCTCCTGCATCGCGCGCCACTTGCGCTCGAGTCCGGCTCGGCGCAGCGACAGGACCGCGTGGCCTTCGGGCGACTCGGGCTGCAACACGTACACGAGGACGGTGTCGCCGATGTTGAGCGGCGCCTGGCCCTCACCGCCGTGGCGGCCGAAGAGCTCGCGGTTGCTGACGACGCCTTCACTCTTGGCGCCGATGTCGACGAGGATCTCGTCCTTGTCGATGCGCACGACCGCGCCTTCGACGACGTCACCGTGCTTGAAGCTCTTGATGTCGGAATCCTGCTCGGCGAGCAGCTCCTCCATCGTCGTCGGCTCCGGGCCGAGGTCGCGCGGCGGCGCCACAGGCGCTGGCTCGGGCTCGGGCTCGGCGGCGGTCTCGGCGGCGGGCTCCTGCTCGGCGGCGGGCTCCTGCTCGGCGGCGGGCTCCACGGTCGATTCCGTGTCAACTGCGGTCTCGGACTCGGAGGCGGCACCGCTCTCGGGTGGGGCGTCGCTCTCGGGGGCGGTCTCGCTCTCGACGAGGGGCGCCGTGCCCTCGGTCGCAGCTGGGGTCTCGACGGTCGCGTCGGCAAGCGTGGCCTCAGGGATCGGCGACTCGGCCTCGGCGGGATCGGTCATCGGAGCGGAAGCCGACACATCCGCGTCGGGGGCGGCCTCGCTCTCGTCGACGGGCGTCTGCCCGTCGGTTGCGGCGGTCTCGACTGGGGTCGATCCCGCGGTCTCGGCGGGCGCCGCGCTGGTGGGGTTCTCGGAGTCGTCGGTGGCCGGCTGGGCCGGCTCGTCGGCGACTGCGATCGCCCCGGCGGGTCGGTCAGGCGCCTGGTCGTCCACCGATGCCTTCGGCTCGGTGGCAGGCGTGGTGCCGCCCTGCTGCTCTTCGGTCAATGTGTTGGTCTCTCCTGTCGTGGATTCGCACCCAGGAATCAGGAACGACCTGAGCGACGCTCAGGCCGGGTCCGAGGATCCGTTCGGGTGTGGTCCGTGGTGCTCTACTCCGCGGTCCGCTCCTTCGCGCTCGTTGTGGCCTGATTCCGCTCTTCAGCTGTCCTGCCTCTCGGGGCCGGGAGAGTCTAGCACAGGGTTTCCAGCGTCAACAATCGGCTACGATCGGCAGCCGTGCCCGAATTGCCCGACCTCACGATCGTCGCCGAGGCCTTCGACGCGGCCCTCCGCGGTCGTCGGATCACGGCCGCGACGGCACCCGGACCACTGGCCGTTCGGGGCACGCCGGACGAGCTCGCGAGCCTCGTCGGGCAGGCGGTCACGAGGATCGAGCAGCGCGGCAAATTCCTCATCGTGGATCTGGATCGCGACCGCATCGTGGTCAACCCGATGCTCACCGGCCGCTTTCAGCTGGCCGCACCGGGCGCGAAGCACCCGACCAAGACCGCGGTCATCCTTGGGTTCGGCGAGGCGGGACCGGCGAGGGGGTTCAAACCCGCCGCCTGGACACGCGCTGCGGCATGGTTACCCGCAGCGGGCGATCGCCCCGAGATCCGCTACCGCGACCCCACGCAGATGGGCAAGGTCTACCTATTGCCGAGCGGGCTCGAACGGGCCGTGCCGGGTCTCGACCCCGCCGAGATCGGACCGGACGCGGACGACCCGGAGCTGACAATCGATGTCTGGCGCGAGCGGATCCGTCGCCACCCGGGTGAGCTCAAGAACCTGCTACGCAACCAGGCATTCGTGGCCGGCATCGGCAACGCTTACAGCGACGAGGTCCTCCACGCCGCACGGCTGCTGCCGTTCCGGAAGCGGTCGACCCTGGCGCCGGAGGAGGTCGATGCCCTCTACGACGGGATGCGGTCGACGCTCGCGCGCGCGATCGAAATCCTGCGGGAGCGCGTCCCACCGACATTCGAGACGCAGGTCCGCGATTTCCTCGCGGTCCATATGAAAGGCGGCCAGACGTGCCCTCGCTGCGGGACGAGGATCACCGAGGTAAAGGCGGGTGGGTTCGTGACGTCGTATTGCCGGGGCTGCCAGCGCTAGGGGATCAGGCGGGCAGCTTGAGCACCTGTCCGACGCGGAGCCGCCGCGGGTTCTCGATCTTGTTGAGCTCGGCGAGGATCTGCCAGGTGGTGCCGTGGGCGCCGGCGATCCCGCTCAGCGTGTCGCCGGTCTGGACCGTGTAGGTCGCAGGGCGCGCCGTCGGGCTCGCGGTGGGCGCTGCCGTGACCGCCGGCGTCTCGGTCGCCACCGGCGTGGGTGAGGTCGACGGTTCGACGTTCGATGGGACGAGGGTCCGCGTCGGCGCGTCGGGAGTGGCCGGTACGGCGGTTGCCTCGGGCGGTGTCGCGGATGCGACCGCCGCGGCCGTCGGGGAGGCGCCGTCAACGCCGGCTGCCGGTGATATACCGGGTCCGCCGCCACCCAGACGCGTCACGGCCAGTGCCCCGAACGCGACGACCATCAGCGCCACGAGGCCGGCTTGGCCGGCGCGATCGGGCAGGGCCGGGCCTGGCACGGCGAACGGCAGCCGGCCGCGATCGAGCACCAGCGGGGCCGTCTTGGTGACCGACCGGTGGAGCGGGCGCGCTTCGACCGAACCGCCGTCCTCGAGGACAGCGTTCGCCGCGAGATAGGTGGCACAGCCCACGTGCTCGGTGACGAGACAGAGTCGGCGCTGCTTGTCGGCAGCCAGCACCGCGGCCGGTGCGACGGCGTGACATCGATGATCGCGCGAGACGGTCGCCGACCGCCAGGCTGAGTCAGCAGCGAGCAGGTACGGGCAGACCGCAGCCGTATCCGGCGCGGTGGACAGAGCGGCAGTTCCCGGGACCGCGATGTCCGTCATCCGAGCGGAGGATACCTGCTCGTGTCCACCGCCCCGACGGTTTTGGTCCCCGGACACGCAAAAATCCCGGCGACGACCTATTTTCCCGAAAGGCTGCCCTCTCAGTATCTTCGGCGCTGGAGAGCTTGACTGCCGTGTTCGGGATGGGAACGGGTATGGCCTCTCCGCTAGAGTCACCGGGATTCGCTAACTGGACGTGTTCGGCAGCGGCGCGCTGCGGGTCCGCGTCGGGACCCGGCGGGCGCCGGAAGAGATCTTCGATCTCGAATGAGTCGTCAGGGATCTGATCACGATCCCCAGCCACTGACCCCTGGTCAGGTGCTGAAGAGGTCAAGCCCTCGACCGTTAGTACCGCTCAGCTTCATCCGTCACCGGACTTCCACGTGCGGCCTATCAAACAGGTGGTCTCCCTGCGGTCTTACCCGGTTGACCCGGTGGGGAACCTCATCTCGAGGCGAGCTTCGCACTTAGATGCTTTCAGCGCTTATCCCGACCGAACATAGCTACCCAGCGGTGCCCCTGGCGGGACAACTGGCACACCAGCGGTTCGTTCACTCCGGTCCTCTCGTACTAGGAGCAACTCCTCTCAAGTTCCCTACGCCCACGGCGGATAGAGACCGAACTGTCTCACGACGTTCTGAACCCAGCTCGCGTGCCGCTTTAATTGGCGAACAGCCAAACCCTTGGGACGTACTTCCGCCCCAGGATGCGACGAGCCGACATCGAGGTGCCAAACGGTGCCGTCGATGTGAACTCTTGGGCACCATCAGCCTGTTATCCCCGGGGTAGCTTTTATCCGTTGAGTGATACCCCTTCCACTCGGAGGTACCAGATCACTAAGCCCGACTTTCGTCTCTGCTCGACTTGTAGGTCTCGCAGTCAAGCTCCCTTATGCCTTTGCACTCTTCGGCTGGTTTCCATTCAGCCTGAGGGAACCTTTGGGCGCCTCCGTTACCTTTTAGGAGGCGACCGCCCCAGTCAAACTACCCGCCTGACACTGTCCTGCGCCCGGATCACGGGTCGCGGTTAGAACCGAGATACAACAAGGGTGGTATTTCAACGTTGGCTCCACCGAGGCTAGCGCCCCAGTTTCTCAGCCTCCCACCTATCCTACACAAGCTAAATCCCAATCCAATGTCAGGGTGTAGTAAAGCTCCACGGGGTCTTTTTGCCCTGCCGCGGGTAACCTGCATCTTCACAGGTACTTCAATTTCGCCGGATCCCTCGTTGAGACAGCGCCCAGATCGTTACGCCATTCGTGCGGGTCGGAACTTACCCGACAAGGAATTTCGCTACCTTAGGACCGTTATAGTTACGGCCGCCGTTTACCGGGGCTTCGGATCAAGGCTTGCACCTCTCCCCTTAACCTTCCGGCACTGGGCAGGCGTCAGCCCCTATACGTCAGCTTTCGCTTTCGCAGAGACCTGTGTTTTTGCTAAACAGTCGCCTGGGCCATTTCACTGCGGCTTCGATCGACCACTTGCAAGCAAGCAGCCGCGAAGCGCCCCTTCTCCCGAAGTTACGGGGCCATGTTGCCGAGTTCCTTAACGAGGGTTCTCCCGATCGCCTTGGTATTCTCTACCCGCCTACCTGTGTCGGATTGCGGTACGGACACTATTGATCTCGCTAGACACTTTTCTCGCCAGCGTGGCTCACTCGAATCGAGGCAGAAGCCCCTTTCATTCGCTGCTCGGGGTTGAATGACCGGACGGATTTACCTGTCCGATCCCCCTACCGGCTTAGACGCGTATAGCCAAAAACGCGCTCGAACTACCACACCGTGTCATGCCATCGCTCTCACCTGGGATCAGATCCGGGACTTGAACCGGCTTGCGCCGGCCTCCTCCCATCTCCTACCCCCAGGCGACACCTTGCGGTGCAAACGATCGTTAGTGGTTCCGGAATATCAACCGGATGTCCATCGCCTACGACGTTCGTCCTCGGCTTAGGCCCGACTAACCCTGAGCGGACAAGCCTTCCTCAGGAAACCTTAGGCTTACGGCGTGTGAGATTCTCACTCACATTGCGCTACTCATGCCGACATTCGCACTTCCGCCCACTCCAGCCGTCCTCACGGTCGACCTTCACTGTTGACGGAACGCTCCCCTACCACCAGATGACCGGCGAACCGATCACCTGATCCGCAGCTTCGGTACCAAGCTTGAGCCCCGCTGAATTTTCGGCGCAGATCCACTTGACCAGTGAGCTGTTACGCACTCTTTCAATGATGGCTGCTTCTAAGCCAACATCCTGGTTGTCTGAGCGAATCCACATCCTTTACCACTTAGCTTGGATTTAGGGACCTTAGCTGGCGGTCCGGACTGTTTTCCTTTTGACCACGAAGCTTAGCCCTCGCAGTCTGACTCCCGGGCTCTGAAATCACGGGATTCGGAGTTTGGTTGGGGTTGGTAAGCGGGAAGCCCCCTAGCCCATCCAGTGCTCTACCCCCGTGATTGAACGCCCGAGGCTAGCCCTAAAGCTATTTCGGGGAGAACCAGCTATCTCCGAGTTCGATTGGCATTTCACCGCTATCCACAGCTCATCCCCTAGCT
>CAVSKY010000006.1:0-844274 GCA_963728745.1 uncultured Chloroflexia bacterium | reverse complement strand
CCGTCGGTCGCCTGGTCGACCGATCGGCCGGTGACTCAGCGCCGGCGGAATAGCCCTCGTCGCTCGGTGTCGTCGGCGGCGGCCGACCGGCGACGCCCGGCCGCGCGAAGGATCGCGTCGATCTCGTCGCGGTATGGCCGTCCGATCGGCATGCGATCGAGCCATTCGATGTACTCGAGGTCCCTTCGCCCGATCTCCCCGAGCGACCAGCCGTCGTAGCGCCCGAAGGTGAGCACGCTGCCCGAGGGGTTGCCCGGCGGAGCCCCGGCGGCACCGGCACCATCGGCCGTTCGCATCGATGCGTCGTAGCCACTGCCTGTCGACGAGCGACCGCTCGACCAGTCGCGCGAGACCGTGTCCGCCGGTCGAGAGCCGGGTGTCGACCCACGACCCGTTCCTTGCCCGGTTTCGGCCGTCCGCCGGCCGAGTGCCGTCTCGACGGCCCGCTCTCGATCGAACGCTGCACGACGGGCGGGCTGGCCGATGAGTTCCCACGCCGCATTGAGCGCCGTCATCCGCGCGGCAGCATCAGGTCCGCCGCCGACATCGGGGTGGTACTTGCGCGCGAGCCGCCGGTATGCGGCGGCGATGACCTCGTCCTCGGCCTCGGAGTCGACCTGGAGGACCTTGTACGGATCGGCCGGCGGATCGGTCACGTGGTCGACCGCCCAGGGATCCCCGGATGGACGTCCAGCCCGAGCCCCGCGATCGACGCCGCGAGGGCATCCGGTGCGTTCGGGCTGAGCCGCCGGAACAGGTACCTGATCACGTCGCGCAAGGCGGCCGCCACGGGCAGCGCGAGGATCGCTCCGAGCAGGCCACCCAGCGCGCCACCGATGACGATCGCGAACATCACGAGCGCCGGATGCATCTCGATGGCGTCGCCCTGGATCTTGGGCACCAGCACGTTGTTCTCGACCTGCTGGACGAGCGTGTACAGGATGAGCGCGGCGATGACGGGTTCCAGACCGGCCGTCGCCGCGAGGAGCACCGCCGGCACGGCCGAGATGATCGGACCGATGATCGGCAGGAGCTCGAGGATGCCGGCGGTCACCGAGAGCAGCACCGCATAGCGCCCGAATACCGGGTCCACGACGCGGCTGAGCACGATCAGGCCGATGAAGGTGAAGATCCCCACGGTGACCCCGAGCAGGAGCTGCGCGCGGACCCACTGCCCGAACAGCCGTCGCACGATCCGCAGGACTGCCCAGGTGTCGAACCGCCACGCCGCCGGAAGGCTCTTGTCGAACTGCTCGGTCAACGCCACGCGATCCTTGAGGATGTAGAACACCCAGACCGGCAGCAGGATGTAGCCGAACAACGCGCCCACGATGCTGGTGGCACCGGTCAGGATCGGCAGCAGGGCCGTCGGGTCGAACGCGGGCGCGCCGCCAGGGCCGCCCTGACCGATCGAGGCGATCAGCGAGTCGATCCAGTCGCGTGCGGCGGCCGGGATCGCGAACCGGTCGTAGATCTCGGGCAGCCGGTCGACTTGCGTCTGCAGCTGCTGGACGAGGCCGGGCAGGTCTTGGATGAACGACGCGATCTCGTTGATGAGCGGGGTCAGGGTCAGGTTCAGGAATTCCACGATCAGCACGACCGTGACGACGTATACCAGCAGGATCGCGAGCGTCCGGCGCATACCGCGACGCACCAGCCAGCGGACCGGCGGATCGAGCAGATAGACGAGCAGCAGCCCGACGACGAATGGCCGGACAGCGTCGCGCGCCATCCACAGCAGGATGCCGACGAGGATCGCGGCCCCGATCAGCAGGGCGACGCGCGGCGAGACGGGCGCGAAGCGCGGCGCGTGGGCAGGCGACGTGGGATCCACGAACGGGGGAGGGGGCAGCGCGGCGACCCAGCCGATCGACGGGTCGGACGCGGGCGGTTCTGGTGCGTCGAGGCTCGGCCGATCAGCCTGGTCGGGGCTGGTCCGATCGGGCGCGTCCATCGTCCGGCAGACTAGCAGACGTGTCCGGGCCGCCTGATCCTGCCGCCCTGCCGGAGCCTCCGACCGAGGCCGTGGCTGAGCCTCGTCAGCGCTGGCGGCTCGTCGTCGCCCGCTTGGCGGACGCGCCAGCGGCGGGGCAGCGCGAGGTCGCCGACGTATGGACGGCTGCGCTCCAGGCCGCCGGGCTCCCGCTCGCGGGCGCCGACGGCGCGCGGTCGCGATCACGGCTCTCGTTCGGGGCGCCGCTCCCGATCGGCATGGTCGCCGACCGTGAGCTCATCGACGTCGTGCTCGTGGAGCGCTGGCCGGTCTGGCGTGTCCGCGACGCCCTCGAAGCGCATCTACCCCCAGGCTGGCGCCTGGTCGACCTCTTCGACGTGTGGCTGGCCGGCCCGCCGCTGGCCGGTCAAGTCGTCGCTGCGGACTATCGGATCGAGCTCGAAACGTGGCCCGATCCCGCCGTCCTCGAGGGTGCCGTGGCTGAGATGCTCGCGGCCGATCGGCTGCCACGCGATCGCCAGAAGGGCGACCGGACCGTTGCTTACGACCTCCGGCCGTTGCTCGTGGACCTGCGCGTCGAGTCCGGTTCTCCGCCGACCATCGGCACGCGGACGCGCTTCCACCCCGAGCTCGGCACCGGCCGGCCGGAAGAAGTCATCGCAGCCCTCGCGGATCGGGCGGATGTCGCCCTCCCCGTCCGATCGATCGTTCGAGAGCGAGTCGTACTCGCCGAGGACCTGCCTTGAGCGCGCGCGCGATTGACCGAGATCGCCGTTCGGCCGTACACTCCATCGTCCGCGCCACGGCCTAGCCGCGCGCTCATCCCATGTCCGACAGCCCGATCGCTCCGCGCGTCGCCCGCCGTCGTCAAGAAGTCCTGAGGATCCATGTACGCAGTCATCGAAACAGGCGGGAAGCAGTACCGCGTGGAGGTCGGCACCGAGCTCGAAGTCGAGCTGCTCGATGCTGAGCCCGGCAAGACCGTCACGGTCGGTCGCGTGCTGCTGGTCGCCGACGGCGACGATGCGTCGATCGGTCGCCCGGTGGTCGATGGGGCGGCTGTCAGCGCCGAGGTCGTCCGCCAGGGTCGCGGCGAGAAGCTCATCGTGTTCAAGTACGGCCCGAAGACGCGGCGACGCGTCAAGAAGGGGCATCGCCAGGATCTGACGACGCTGCGCATCAGCGATATCACGCTGAACGGCAAGAGCGCCGCGAAGGCGGCCGCGAAGTCAGAATTGGACGCCAAGACCGAGCGCCAGCGCCTCGAGGAGGCCGCGGCCGCGCAGGCGGCCAAGGACGCCGAGCTCGCGGCGAAGCTCGCCGCCGGCGCGAAGGCACCCGCCAAGAAGCCCGCAGCGAAGCCCAAGGCCGAGGCCAAGCCCGCTGCGGAGGCCAAGCCTGCGGCGGAAGCCAGGTCGACGAAGGCCGGCGCCGCCAAGGCCGATGCCAAGGCCACGCCAGCAAAGAAGCCGACGACACGCGCCAAGGCCGCCGACAGCACGGCGGACAAGAAACCCGCATCCAAGCCGCGTGCCGCCAAGCCGCGCACCACGAAGAAGGACGGATAGTCAGCGATGGCACACAAGAAGGCAGGCGGCAGCGTCAAGAACGGCCGCGACAGCGTCGGCCAGCGGCTCGGCGTGAAGATCGGCGATGGGCAGGCCGCCACGGCCGGCGCGATCATCGTCCGCCAGCGCGGTATGACGTTCGCGGCCGGACCCGGCACCGGGCTGGCCAGGGATTACACCGTGTTCGCGACCGTGAACGGCACGGTCAAGTTCGAGCACGCCACCAAGGCGAAGAAGCGCATCCGGGTCGAGGCGGCCGACACCGCCACGACGACCGCCTAGGCCGCGACTGCGGCCGGCGACCGGAGTAGCCGGCGATCACCGGCGGGGCGATGGCCCTGCACGGAAGACGTCGGAGGAGAACAAGGCCCGTGAAGCCCGAGATCCATCCCAAGTATTACGAAGCGAAGGTCCACTGCGGCTCGTGCGGCCGCGAATGGACGGTCGGCTCGACCCGACCCGAGCTGCGCGTCGACGTATGCAGCAACTGCCACCCGTTCTTCACGGGCACGCAGAACATCATCGACACGGCCGGGCAGGTCGAGCGATTCCAGAAGCGCCTGGAGCGGCAGGTCCGCAGCTAAGTCTCCGCGGCACCCAGTCGATCGGCCGGCCTTCGGGCCGGCCTTCCGATTCCCGCCTCCTTCTTTCGAATCATCGACCAGGTGACTACGAAGGAGCCGCTTCCTGCTCAAGGGGCCGATTCGCTTGCGCTGTAGTCGCCTCGCCGATCGAGCGCAAGCAGATCGGCGGCCCTATGTGCCCCACCGATGAAACGCAAGCAGACTGCCGCCGGGGCGCCCGGCGCGCCGGCCGCCGGGGCGCTGGAGCGGCGGGCGCCGGCCGCCGAGGCGCCGGATTGGCGGGGCGCCGGGCGCTGAACGGCGGCCGTGCGCCCGGCGCGAACTTGGGTACCGGTACCGTCGTCCCGAAGTCGGCCGTCACCCATCGCCGCTAGACTTGCCCGTGATGTCAGCACAACCGGCACCGCTGGCGGCTGACCGCGGCCGCCGCGGGGGCGGCCCTACGTTCGCCTACGGAGGCCAGGCCCTCCTCGAGGGCGTCCTCATGCGCGGTCGCAACGCGATCGCAGTGGCCCTGCGCCACCCCGATGGTCGCATCGTCACCGCCACGGAACGCCTCGATTCGCGCGTGCACACGACGCGCATCGCCAAGTGGCCGTTCGTGCGCGGCCTGGTCGTCCTCTACGAGACGCTCGTGATCGGCACCCGCTGGCTGATCCGCAGCGCCAACGTCCAGGCCGAGGAGGACGACGTCGAGCTTGGCAAGGGCACGATCGCCGTCACGCTGATCATCACCTTCGGGGTGGCGATCGCCATCTTCAGCCTCCTGCCGCTGTTCGTGTCGAGCGTGGCGACGTCGGGGTCCAGCCAGGGCTGGGCCCAGCCTGCATTGGAGGGGTTGATCCAGGTCGCGCTTTTCCTGGCGTACCTGACGTTCGTCTCGCGTACGCCGGACATCTACCGCGTGTTTCAGTACCACGGCGCCGAGCACATGACGATCCATGCGCTCGAGGCGGGCGACCCGCTGACGGTCCATGAGGTCCGCAAGTACCCGACAGCGCACCACCGCTGCGGCACCGAGTTCCTGGTGATCCTGGTGCTGCTGTCGATCTTCGCGTTCTCATTGGTCGGAAAGCAGGAGCCGCTGGTCATGGTGGCCAGCCGGTTCATCGGCATCCCGGTGCTGGCTGCGGTCGGCTATGAGGTGCTCAAGCTCGGCGCGAAGTTCCGCCACAATCGCCTGGTCCGGGCGATCATGTTCCCGGGCATCCTCGTCCAGATGATCACCACGAAGCGCCCGACGGACGACATGATCGAGGTCGCCATCTCCTCGATGGAAGAGGCCCTCGTGGCCGACGGAAACCTGATCCCCGAGGGTTCGACGATCTTCGAGCGCCATCCGCTCGAGCTGCCCTCCAAGGTCGACGCGCCCGAGGCCACCGAGGGCGTGGCGGCGGCGACACCGGGTGAGCCGCCCGCGATGACATGAGCGATCTCGACGCGAAGCTGACCGAGATCGCCGTCCAGTACGACGATATCCAGGCCCAGCTCGCGCGACCCGAGGTCAGCGCCGACCCGAACGAGATCCGCCGGCTCGGTCGCGAGCTGGCGCGGCTGCAGCCCACCGTCGACGCCTTCCGGACCCTGCAGGCGAAGCGCGAGGAGCTCGTCGGCGCGCGCGAGCTGCGTGACGCGGGCGACGGCGACGACGAGATGCGGTCCCTGGCGCGTGATGAGATCGGGCGCCTGGAAGACGACGAGGCACGCCTGCTCGAGGAGCTCCGTGTCCTGCTGATCCCACGCGACCCCAACGACGAGCGCGACGTGATCCTCGAGGTACGCGCCGGCGCCGGCGGCGACGAGGCAGCGTTGTTTGCCGCTGAGCTCCTGCGCATGTACACCCGCTATGCGGACAAGCACGGCTTCAAGCCCGAGATCCTGAGTCTCAACGAGACCGGCATCGACGGCGTGAAGGAGGCGATCGTCCAGCTCCGTGGCGACGGCGCGTACAGCCGGCTCAAATTCGAGGGCGGGGTCCATCGCGTCCAGCGCATCCCCGCGACCGAGTCGAGCGGACGCATCCATACCTCGACTGCGACGGTCGTGGTGATGCCGGAAGCCGACGAGGTCGAGGTCGACATCGACGAGGACAAGGACCTGCGCATCGAGGTCAAGCGCTCATCAGGGCCGGGCGGCCAGTCGGTCAACACGACCGACTCCGCGGTCCGCATCACGCACCTGCCGAGTGGCCTCGTCGTCGAGATCCAGGACGAGAAGAGCCAGCACAAGAACAAGGCAAAGGCGCTGTCCGTGCTCCGCTCGCGGCTGCTCGACCTCGAGATCCAGCGGCAGCGCGCGGCGGACTCGGCGACACGGCGGTTGATGGTCGGCTCGGGTGACCGCAGTGACAAGGTCCGTACCTACAACTTCCCTCAGGATCGCGTGACGGACCACCGCATCCACAAGACCGTGCACAACCTGCCCGCCATGATGGCCGGCAACCTCGACGAGATGATCGACGCCCTGATCATGGCCGACCAGGCCGACCGACTGGCAGACAACGGACACCATGACCCAGCTTGAGACGGCGGCCGTCCGGTTCTTGCCGGCGCGGGCCATCCCCGTGGTCAAGGCCACCGACCTCGGGTCGGTCCAGGTGCTCAAGCATGGCAACCGCTATCTGCTGACCGACTCCTTCGGCGACATCCACCCCGACTCGCGCGGCCTCGGCCTGTACCACGGCGACACCCGTGTCCTGGCCTGCTCGGTGCTGCGGGTCGGTGGCAGCCGGCCGGTCCTCCTGCAGACCTCGGTCGGAGCCAACTACCGGGGCGGGATCCAGCTGACCAACCCGTCGGCGGATCGCAATCCGGATGCCAAGGTCCACCCGACCGAGGGGCTCATCGGCCGGACGATCGGGATCAGCCGCGAGCGGCTGATGGGTGCGGATGGCGTCTCCGAACGCGTAAAGGTGGTCAACCATGCCGCCAATCCGGCCGCCGTCCCGGTCGAGCTTGAGCTCGGCGCGGATGGCGCGGACATCTTCGAGGTCCGCGGGTACCCGCGTGAAACGCGCGGGCGGCTGCTCCCGGTCGCGGCGACCGACCGCCGCGTGACGTTCCGCTACGTCGGCCTGGACGGCGTCGAGCGGCTGACCCACATCGCCTTCTCCGAGCCGGCAGAGGCCGTCGAGCCGATCGACCACGCGCTGCCCGACGGCTCGAACACCGGCGCAGCGGTCCGGCTCCGCTGGACGCTCCGGATGGGACCCGGCGAGACGCGGGTGCTGAGCTGGACGATCTGGGGCACCGACCGGACGGCCGCCACGGACCCGACCGACGAGCCGACGGGTGCCGCCGATCAGGCGGCCTTGTTCCCGTCGGTGCCACGGGTGTCACCCGACGAGGGCGCCGCTGCGTACCACGCCTGGGAGCGTGGGACGGCCTCGGTCGATAGCGATCACGAGCTGTTCAATCTCGTGATCAAGCGATCGGTGTCCGATCTCCGGCTGCTGGTCAACGACGGCCCGGGCGAGGACCAGCGCTACGTATCGGCCGGGGTGCCCTGGTTCACGACCCTGTTCGGACGCGATTCGCTGATCTCCGCCTTCCAGGCGCTGGCGTTCCGCCCGCAGATCGCGGTCGAGATCCTCGACGTGTTGGCCGCCTCCCAGGCGACCACCGATGACCCCTTCCGCGACGCCGAACCCGGCAAGATCCTGCACGAGCTTCGGACCGGCGAGATGGCTCGCTCCGGAGAGCTGCCCCACACGCCCTACTACGGATCGGTCGACTCGACGCCGCTGTGGCTGATCCTGTTCGGTGCCACGTTCGACTGGACCGGTGATCGCGGGATGGTCGAGCGGCTGTGGCCCAACGCGCTCGCGGCGCTCGCCTGGATCGACACGTATGGCGATCGGGACGGGGATGGCTTCGTCGAGTACGAGCGGCGCTCCGAGCGGGGACTCCTCAACCAGGGTTGGAAGGATTCGAGCGACGCCATCCGGGACCGGACCGGGCGCGAGGCCGAGGCGCCGATCGCGCTCGCCGAGGTCCAGGGCTACGTGTTCGATGCGAAGCGGCGCATGGCACGTCTGGCCGCCATGCGTGGCGACGTCGCGCTGGCGACACGGCTCGACGCCGATGCCGACACGCTCGCCACGCGGTTCGAGGAGGCGTTCTGGATCGACGATCGCCGCTATTACGCCATGGCGCTCGACCGCGACAAGCGCCAGTCCGACGCGATCGCCAGCAACGCCGGGCATTGCCTGTGGTCGGGCATCGTGTCGCCGGAGCGCGCCGGCGATGTCGTGGAGCAGCTGCTGCGCCCGGCGATGTTCTCCGGCTGGGGCATCCGGACGTACGCCGCCGACCAGCCCGGCTACAACCCGATCGGCTACCACACCGGCACGGTCTGGCCGCACGACGCGTCGATCATCGCCGCGGGCTTCAAGCGCTACGGCTTCGACGACGCGTCCAACCGGGTCGTCGGCCACATGATGGAGGCGGCGCAGGGGTTCCAGGACTATCGCCTGCCAGAGCTCTTCTGCGGCTTCGACCGGAGCGACGCCCACACCCCGGTGCCCTACCCCGTGGCCTGCTCCCCGCAAGCGTGGGCCGCAGGGTCGTCCTTCCTGTTCCTCGAGACGATGCTGGGCCTGCGCGCCCACGCCGAGCGCAAGGAGCTCGAGCTACTCCATCCCCACCTTCCCGACTGGCTCGGCAAGGTGACGCTGACCGACCTGCGCGTGGGCGATGCCTCGGTCGACCTGCTGTTCCATCGCTGGCGTGGCACGACGAGTGCCGAGGTCTTGCGCAAGGTCGGCGACGTCGCCGTCACCATCCGACTCTGACCCTCGCGCTGATGACCGCGACCCGCTCGCTCGTGGAGGCGGGCATCGAACGGCTTCGCGCCGCCGGGTCCGACACGCCGCGTCTTGATTCGGAGCTGCTGCTCGCGTTCGCGATCGGGGTCGACCGGACGGCCGTCGTGGCGCACGCCGATGCGCCCGTCGGATCCGATGCGGAGACGCAGTACCTGGCATTGCTGGCACGGCGCGAGGCGGGCGAACCCGTCGCCTACCTGCGCGGCATCAAGGAATTCCACGGGATCGTGCTCACGGTCGACAAGCGAGCACTGATCCCTCGTCCCGACACCGAGGTGCTCGTGGACCGTGGGCTCGCCGAGATCATGTCCGCGCTGACGAGCGGGGTGGACCGAGCCCGATCGCTCACCGTCGTCGATGTCGGCACCGGGAGCGGCGCGGTCGCAGTCGCCGTCGCGATCGCCCTCCGCACGCAACACGTCGCGCCCAGAGACGTGGGAATCACGGCCATCGATGTGTCGGCTGACGCGCTCGATCTGGCGCGTGAGAATGCGGTCGCACACGCTGTCGGCGACCGGATCGAATTCGAAACGGCCGACCTGCTGCCACCCGCCACGCGCTCCCGGCCATTCGACGTCGTCCTTGCCAACCTGCCGTACGTCCGGACGGGCGAGCTCGATGCGTTGCAGGGCCAGCCGGTCAGCACGACCTTCGAGCCGAGGCTCGCCCTGGATGGCGGTCCTGACGGCCTTGCCGTCATCGACCGGTTGCTGGACCAGTTGCCGTGGGGGCTCGCGAACGACGGGATCGCGCTGCTCGAGATCGGGGCCGATCAGGCGGCGGCGATCGCGGCCAGCGTCAACGACCGCCTGCCCGGCTGGACGTGCGAGATCGTGCCCGACCTGGCCGGACTGCCACGCGTCGCCGCGTTGCGGCGAGGAGCGACGTGACCCTGGCTATGGCCGGTCCGTCGCTGTTGCCGGCATCGCTGCCGACGACCCCGGATCCGGTGCTGCCGATCCGACTGATCGCGCTCGATATCGACGGCACGATCATCGGCGACGATCATGAGGTGGCTCGGCGGACGGTGCGCGCGGTCCGGGCCGCGATGGACCGCGATATCGCCGTGTCGCTGGTGACCGGGCGGATGGTGTCGTCGGCGATGCGGTTCGCCACCGATCTGGGGCTGACCGGTCCGATCGTCGGCTACCAGGGCGGGCTCATCCGGGCGATGCCATTGCCCGACACGCGTCGGCTCGGCAAGCTGCTCCTCCACACGCCACTCCCCGCCGAGGCAGCCAGGAGCATCCTGGCCTGGACACGCGCCCGTGGGCTGGACCCGCACGTCAACCACCTGGAGCGCTTCATCCTGCGCGCCGATGACCCCCGCGCGGACGACTACTCGGCGTTCATGGGCGCCCGCGCCGAGCTGGTGCCCGATCTGCTCGAGGCGATCGACCATCCGGTCACCAAGATCCTGGCTGTCGGCGAGCCGCCGGTGCCGGTGGACGTCGCCCCGTTGGCCCGTGCCGAGTTCGCCGGGCGAGCCGACGTGACGATCTCGCACCCGCGCTTCCTCGAGTTCGTGGCGCCGGGGGTATCCAAGGGTCGCGCGGTCCGGTTCCTCGCTCGGCGGCTGCGCATCCCGCTCGGGGCGACGCTCGCCATCGGCGACCAGTGGAACGACCTGGAGATGATCGCCGAGGTAGGTCACGGGACCGCGATGCCAAGCGCCCCACCGGAGGTCCGCGCCGCCGCCCGCTACGTCGCGCCATCGCTCGAGGACGACGGCGCGGCGCGCATGATCGAGGATCTCGTGCTTGCCTCCCCCGAACGGATCGTGGCCAACGCGGCTCGGCTCGCCCGCGCTGCACGGGAAGCAACTCCATGACAGCCCGTGTCCTCGCCGACGACGATGCCGGGCGCGAGGCCGCGGCCGAGATCCTTCGTGAGGGGGGCGTGGTGGCCCTGCCCACCGACACGGTCTACGGCATCGCGGTGGCCGTCTCGACACCCGGTGGCATCGAGCGGTTGTTCGCGATCAAACAGCGGCCGCCTGACAAGGCGATCATGTTGCTCCTGGACGACGCTGCGCAGGCTGCGCGAGCAGGTCAGATGACGCCGGCGGCGGCCGCCCTCGCCGCCGCCGCATGGCCGGGCGGGCTCAGCATCGTGGTCCCGCAGCGCCCGGACGTGCCGTGGCCGGCGGTGCTGACCGGCGGCACCGGGACCATCGGTCTGCGCGTGCCCGCCCACGACGCCCCGCGCGCCCTGGCGCGCGAGGTCGGGCCGCTGCCGACCACGTCGGCGAACGTGTCGGGTTTGCCCGAGGCGACCGATGCGGCCGCCATCGTCGAGCAGCTCGGTCACGCGGTCGACCTGATCCTCGATGGTGGCCCGGCGCATGGCGGTCCCGCGTCGACCGTGGTCGACTGTACCGGCGCGATGCCGGTGATCGCTCGGGTGGGCGCGGTGCCCGTCGATGCGGTCATCGCCATCCTCGATCGTGCCGGGGTGAAGCACGACCTCGAGCGTGGACCGGCGTCGCCGTAGAGGTAGAACGCCGCCCGGCGCTACGGTCCGTCGCTCGCGTCGGGGCGGGCGGTGCGCTCGGCGCCGACGCTGGCGGCGACGACGAGGGCGACGGCGACGAGTTGTCGGGGACCCAGCGCCTCGGCGAGGACGACCCAGCCGACGAGGACGGCGATGGCCGGTTCCAGGCTCATCAGGACGCCGAAGACGCGGACCGGGATCCGGCGCAACGCCTCGAGCTCGAGCGAGAAGGGGACGACCGACGAGAGCAAGGCCACGCCGAGCGCGGCCGCGAGCACCACCGGGTCGGCCAGCGCCGGGCCGACGGCGGCGGCGAAGGGGAGGGTCACGACCGCGGCGACGGCCATGGCAAGCGCGAGACCGCTGCCGCCGGGGATGGTGCGACCGATGCGGGCGCTGAGCAGGATGGAGGCGGCCCAGAACGCCCCAGCGAGGAGGGCGAGCGCGGCGCCGAGCGGGTCGACGATGCCACCGAGCGGGCTGAGGACGAGGATGCCGGCCGCGGCGAGCACGCCCCACAGGAGGTCGAGCCGGCGACGCGAGCCGAGGATGGCGACGCCGAGCGGACCGGAGAATTCGAGCGTCATGGCGACGCCGAGGGGGATGCGCTCGAGCGCAGCGTAGAAGCTGAGGCTCAGGCCGGCGAAGGTCAGACCGAGCGCCAGCGCGGCGAGCAGGTCCGCCCGCGACCGACCACGGATCGCCGGCCGCCAGATCGCGAGCAGGACGAGGGCGGCGAAGAGCGTCCGCAGCGAGACGGTGGCGAACGGGCCGAGGGTCGCGAACAGGAGCTTGGCGAGCGAGGCGCCGAGCTGGGCCGAGAGCATCGACACCAGTACGTAGACAGCGGGCGGGACCGCGCCGACCGCGTCGCGCAGCCCCGTTGCGGGGTTCGCCTCGGCTGGGCGCCGGGGGTGCGACAGGGCAGCGACCTCCTAGCCGTTCCGGCCGCGCGCGTCCACCGGCCACGTCCCTGCCAGCTCGCCGTCCGCGGCGACCAGGAACGTATCGACGTAGTTCACGACCGGGCAGATATGGTTCGGGACCACCGTCACCACCCGGCCGACCTCGGGCATCGCCGCGCCGTCGGCGACATCGACGATCCCGTGGTAGTCGGCCACGCGGGCGATCACGGCACCGTCCAGCTCGGGGATCTCGCCGTGACCCGGCATGTAGGCCGCCACGTCCTTGCCCAGGATCTTGGCCCCGGCATCGACCACGAACCGCCGCTCGGCCTCGTTCACGCTGACGACCCGCGCCGCCACGACCGCCGCGATCGCATCGGGCTCGATCGAGCCGAGAGCGACCTGCTGCCGATCGCCGAACACGTAGGTGCCCGGACGCTCCTCCGTGACCACGCCGCGCGCCGAGCCGACGGCGGTCGGGGTCGACCCCGCGCTGACGACCCGCGGCTCGATGCCGGCCCCACGCAGGCGCCCCGCCGCCTCTCCGAGCGAACGGACTTCGTCATCGGCGGCAGCACCGCGTGCGTCGGGTCCCGCGTAACCGTGGCCGCCGTGGGTGAACACCCCGATCACGCGCAGGCCGAGGTCCATCGCGGCACGTGCCACGTCCCCGGCCCCGGTCGGCGCTACGCCGCTGCGCCGCCCTCCCGAGTCGATCTCGATCATGACCTCGACGGCCTCGCGCGCCGGTCCGAGCGCATCGGCCACCGCGCGGGCGCCGATGGCCGAGTCGATACCGACGCGCAAGTGACTCCGGCCAGCCAGGTCACGCAGGCGAACAGCCTTGGGCCCCAGCGGCACCAGCGGGTACGCGATGAACAGGTCGTCCAGGCCCGCGGCGGCGAAGACCTCGGCCTCGCCGATCGTGCCGACGCTGAGCCCGCCGGCGCCGGCGGCGAGCTGGCGTCGACCGACCTCGATGCTCTTGTGGGTCTTGGCGTGGGGTCGGAGGTCGACGCCTCGGTCGGCCATCGCGCTCGCCATCAGCGCGATCGCTGCGTCCATGCGATCGAGATCGACGACCACGACCGGCGTGTCGATGGCGGCGAGCGCCGCAGGCGATAGCCGTGGGGTCACGATCGGCGCCGTCGACATCGGTCGCAGGTACCTCCTCGGTCGGGGTGACGTTCGTGGGAAGATACCCCGAGCGTGGCGCCGGACGAGCTGTGCCGCCGGTCGGGGGGCGCACGCGGGCAGGAAGGAGCCGGCATGACGATGTCCCAGCCGCGCAGCCTCGCACTCGAGTCGATCGCCGAGGTCGACCCGGATCTGTGGGAGGCCATGCAGGGCGAGCGACGCCGGCAACACGACAACATCGAGCTGATCGCCAGCGAGAACTACGTGTCCGCCGCGGTCATGGAGGCCCAGGGAAGCTGGCTGACCAACAAGTACGCGGAGGGCCTGCCCGGCAAGCGCTACTACGGCGGCTGCGAGTTCGTCGATGTCGCCGAGGTCCTCGCCCAGGAGCGCGCGCTCGCCCTCTACCCGGGCGCGGAGCACGTGAACGTGCAGCCCCACTCCGGCGCACAGGCCAACATGGCGGCCTATTTCAGCGTGCTCGAGCCGGGCGATCGGATCCTCGGCATGAACCTTGCGCACGGCGGGCACCTGACGCACGGCATGAAGCTCAACTTCAGCGGCAAGCTCTATGAGGTCCACGCCTACGGCGTCCGCCAGGACGATGAGCGCGTCGACTACGACGCGATGGAGGCGCAGGCCAGGGAGGTGCGCCCGAAGCTGATCGTCGGTGGTGCGAGCGCGTATCCGCGACTGTGGGACTTCGAGCGCATGGCGGACATCGCGCACGGCGTCGGAGCGCTGCTGTTCGTGGACATGGCACACATCGCCGGGCTGGTGGCGGCCGGTGTCCACCCGAGCCCGTTCCCGCACGCGGATATCGTCACGACGACCACGCACAAGACCTTGCGCGGACCACGCGGCGGGATGATCTTCTCGCGCAACGAGCTGCCGGACGGCATCGACCCCGCCGGGTTCCCTGCACTGAAGAGCGCGCTCGGCGCAGCGATCGACAAGACCGTGTTCCCGGGGGTGCAGGGCGGTCCGTTGATGCAGGTGATCGCGGGGAAGGCGGTCGCGTTCAAGCTGGCCGCCGAGGAGCCCTTCCGCGACGATCAGCGACGGACGGTCCGCAACGCCGCTGTCCTCGCCGAGACCCTCGCCGACGAGGGCGCGCGGGTCGTGTCGGGCGGGACCGACAACCACCTGATGCTGGTCGACGTCACACCGCTCGGCGTGACCGGCAAGGAGGCCGAGCACCTGCTCGATGAGATCGGCATCACGGTCAACAAGAACGGCATCCCATTCGACCCGCTGCCGCCCAACACGGCGTCAGGCATCCGCCTTGGCACGCCGGCCATCACGTCCCGTGGCTTCGGTGAAGACGAGATGCGCAGCGTCGGCCGGATCATCATCGAAGCCATCCGCTCGCGCGACGACGGTGCGGTGCAGCGACGACTCGCCGGCGAGGTCGCCGAGATCGTCGCGCGGTTCCCGGTCCCAGGACTGACGCCGGCGTGATCAGCACGAAGCGGGCCGTGCCGCGGTGACATTCATCGAGGGAGTCGGCGACAGCGTCGGGCCGAGCCTCGCGGTATTCGTGATCTCCGCAGTCATCGCGCTGCTGCTGACACCGGTCGTGTGGCGCACCGTCCGGCGGATGGGCATCGTCGACCGGCCGAGTCCCCGGCGGGTGAACACCCTGCCGATCCCGCGCGCCGGTGGCATCGCGGTCGCGGCCGCGTTCCTCGGCGTGGCCGTCCCGTTCGTCCTGCTCAACGAGCCGGTCGGCTGGGTGCCGACGCCGCTCAACATCGACACCGGCGAGATGGTGGCCCTGTTCGGCGGCGGTCTCGCGGCCGCCGTGATCGGGGCCCTTGACGACCTGTACGACCTGCGCGCCCGCTGGCAGCTCCTGGGTCAGGTCGTGCTGGCTCTTGCGGCCGCCGCCCTGGGCATCGGGATCACCGTCATCAACAACCCGATCGGCAACGGCATCATCCCCTTCATCCCTCCGTTCTCGATCGGTTTCACGGTCTTCTGGATCGTCGGGATGATCAACAGCATCAACTGGATCGATGGACTCGATGGCCTGAGCACCGGGGTGGCGTTGATCGCATCCGTGACCCTGGGGCTCATCAGCCTGACGACACAGGTCGGCCAGCCGCTCATCGCGGTCTTGTGCTTCGCCCTCGCTGGGGCACTGACCGGGTTCCTGCGCTGGAACTTCCATCCTGCCCGGATCTTCACCGGCACGACCGGGGTGCAGTTCGTCGGCTACACGCTGGCGGTCCTTGCGATCCTGGGCTCCGCCAAGGTCGCCGTCGCGCTGCTCGTGCTCGGCGTGCCGATCATCGACACGTTCTGGATCATCGTCGGCCGGCTCTCCCACCGACGTTCGCCGTTCACGCCGGACCGGTCGCACATCCACCATCGCCTGCTCGATCTCGGCCTGTCCCATCGCGGCACCGTGCTCGTGATCTATGCGATCTGCGCGATCCTCGGGGTCCTGGCTCTGCTGGTCCAGGAGGTGACCCAGGCGTACGCCTTCATCAGCATCTTCATCGTGTCGGGGCTGATCCTCTTCGGTCCGACGCGCGGCGCATTCAGGCGGCCGGATGAGCTCGAGGCGGAGTCGTACGAACCTCGCGTGGACACGTCGCGGGGCGGCGCGTAGGGCGGCGCTTCGGGCCGGGGCGCGCGCGCAACGCCGCCTGTGAAGGTCCAGGCTGCGGCGGCACGGGCCGGTGCTAGCATCGGCTCGCCCATGCCCATCGACCTGCCCGTCGTCATCCTCATCGCGATCGTGGCGCTGTTCGTCGCCTCGAACGTTGCGCAGCGCGCCGGTGCCCACGCCGATCGCACGGCCGGGCGCCGCCGGGTCGCCGATTCGGATCGGCGCGGACCGATCGGCGCCGTGGTCGACCTGCTCGATCAGTCGGTCGCGGCCTACACGATCAGATCGAGGCTGGGCCTCTCGACACTGACGCGCCCGGAACGGCGGGCCGAGGCCCAGCGGGCAGCTGCGATCGCCCAGGCGGAGGAGATCCGCCGTCTCAGGAGCGGCCCGCCATCGCCTATCGCACCGAAGCGGATCGTCGTCGCGGGTAGTGGCTCGCGAATAGGGGTGGCAGGCGCGAGATTGCCGGCCCGATCGACCGTCTCGGTCGAGCTGATGGCCGCAGGGTTGGGGCTGGCCGTGGTGATCGGAATCGTCATCGGTATCTGGCCGCGAGAACGGGGCGAGGTGGCCGGGACGACCGGCGTGCCATCGGTCACGGAGGCGCCGAGCGCCGTTCCGTCACCGAGCGGATCCGGCTCGCCGGAGGCGTCCGGAAGCTGAGCGTCGCTGGCGACTCCGCACGCGCAGTCTGCTACACTTTCGGCGCCTTGAAGGGTCGTCGGTGATCGAGCCCGGCCGGGGTGGGGCGTACATCGTCCTCTTCTCGGAGATCGGGATCTCACTCCTGATCACGACACTGCTCGGGGTGGTCGGCGGCTATTGGGTCGACCAACAGCTCGGGACGATCCCGATCTTCGTACTCATCGGTTTCTTCGTCGGCGCCGGAGCAGGCGCGCTGACCACCTACAGACTGATCATGAGGTTCCTCAAGTCGACAGGATGAGGTCGGGCTGGCCGACCGGTAGGAGGAAGCGAGCGCGGCGGAACGCCGCGCTCCTGTCTGTGGAGCGGAGGAAGTTTGTCGAGCGAGCAGGTCGTCCCCCAGCACCCTGATGCCCAGCCGGCGCCGCGACGGCGTGGGCTGTCCTCGCGCTGGCTCCTCCTGATCGGTCTCGTGATCGTCGGGAATATCGCGGCGTTCATCCTGGTCCCGCCGTTTGATCCACGCCCCGGCCATCGGAGCGACCCGTGCGCGTTCCCCGTGTGCTTCATCAACGGCACCCTCGAGTTCCCCGCGCCACACACCGTCATCGGGCCAGAGGCCCCGGCCCGCGATCTCGTGACGTTCACGCCGAGCATCAGCTCCACGATCCTCACGATGTGGATCGTCATGGCGATCGTCCTGGTCGCAGTCATCCTCATGACTCGGGGTCGCAAGCTCCTGCCTGGCCGGGCGCAGAATGCCGTCGAGTTCGTCTACGAATTCATGGGTGACTTCGGGGTCAGCATCGCCGGGCCGGCTGCGCGCCCGTACGTCCCGCTCTTCATCGCGTTCTTCCTCCTGATCCTGTTCTCCAACTGGAGCGGTCTCATCCCGCCCGTCGGCCGCATCCACGAGCTCCGCGCCCCGACGAGTGACGTCAACGTCACGATCGGCCTCGCGCTCGTCAGCTTCCTGTTCTTCGAGTTCCAGGGGTTCCGTCGGCTCGGAGTCAGCGGCTACCTCGGTAAGTTCTTTCCGCTCTATGAGTTCCGCAACGGCATCGGGGCGGGCGTGATCGCGCTCTTCGTCGGCCTGGTCGAGCTCATGCTCGAGTTCGTCAAGCCCGTCACGCTCTCGATGCGACTCTTCGGCAACATCTACGGGGGCGAGGTCGCGCTCGGCGTGATCACCGCGCTGACGATCGCCTTCATCCCCGTGGCCTTGCTCGGCCTGGAGGTCATGCTCAATGCCATCCAGGCCCTGATCTTCTCCGTCCTGACCCTCATCTTCATCACCCTCGCGATCGAGAGCCACGAGCATGAGGACGGGCACGTCGCCGATGAGGCGATCGACGCCATCCATGGCGAGGGTCATCAGCTCCAGCCGGCCCACTGACGGGCCTACCACCCACGGTCCCAACAACGTTCCCGGCCGAACTGGCCGGGCAGTAGGAGGAAGTCACGACATGGATTACTTCGGCGCCGGACTCGCCGCCCTCGGGGTGATCGGCCCGGGTATCGGGGTCGGCATCATCGGCGGCCTCTCCGCCCAGGCGATCGGTCGAAACCCCGACGCTGCGGGCCAGATCCGCGGCATCGCGATCATCCTCGCAGCGTTCGCCGAGGGGCTCGGCGTGCTCGCGATCGTGGTCGGCCTGCTGGCGATCTTCATCCAGCCCGCGTAGCCCTTCCGGCAGGGAGAGACCATCGTGGATGTCCTCGCCGTCGCGGCCGAAGTCGGTCGCGCGGCCGCTCAGCTGACCACGGAGGAAGGTGAGGCGGTCGCGCTGTTCCAGGTCAACCTGTTCTGGGTGATCGTCAGCGCGCTGAACTTCATCGTCTTCTTCGTGCTCATCTGGACGTTCGCGTTCAAACCAGTCTCGAAGATGCTCGAGGATCGGCGCGAACGGATCGAGCAGGGATTGAAGGACGCCGAGCAGGCGCGCCGCGATCGGGAGAACGCCGAGGCGGAACGCGTCGCGACCCTCGCGGAAGCCCGCAAGGAGGCGAACGACATCCTGACCCGAGCCCAGAAGGTCGCCCAGGAAACACGAGAGGCCGATCTCGCGGCGACTCGCACGGAGCTCGAGCGGATACGTGAACGGGCAGCACGCGAGATCGACGCGGAGAAGCAACGCGCGATCGCCGAACTGCGCGGCGAGGTCGCCGACCTCGCCCTGGCTGCCGCCGGCCGCGTGCTCGGCGAGTCGCTGACCGACGATCGGCAGCGCCGTTTGGTGCGCGAGTTCCTCGCCACGTCCGACACCGCGGATGCCAAGAACTGATGGCTCGCCGCAGTAGCGCCCCGCGCCGGTACGCAGAGGCCGCGTTCGAGGTGGCCATGCGTGACGGGACCCTCGAGCGCTGGCGCTCGGAGCTCGAGCTGGCCGCGGGCCTCGCCGGTGACCGTCGTGCCGTGGCGATCCTGTCCAACCCAGCCATCGCCATCGACCGACGAGCCGGCGTGCTTCGCGACCTCCTCTCGGTTCGCGTAACGCAGCCGGTCCTCAACCTTGTCCAGCTGATGCTCCGCCGCGGCCGCATCGAGGAACTGCCACGCGTCGCCAGCGAATTCCGGCGCCTCGATGACGAACGGCAGGGCATCGTCCACGCCACCGTCACGTCGGCAGCCGAGCTGACCCAGGACGAGATCCGTGAACTCACCGCCCGACTCGAGCGGTCCACCGGCGGCCGCATCGCGCTCGACGTCGCGGTCGATCCCAGCCTGCTGGGCGGTCTCGTCGTGCGCGTCGGCGACCGCATGATCGACGGCAGCGTCCTCGGTCGCCTCCAGCGGCTGCGGAACCAGCTCCTCTCGGGCGCCCTCTAGGAGATCCGAACCCATGGCCATCCGTTCCGACGAGATCACCAGCATCATCAAGTCCGCGATCGACTCGTTCGACTCCGCCGCCGAGACGCGCAGCGTCGGCACGGTCGTCGAGGTCGGCGACGGCATCGCGCAGATCTACGGGCTCGATGGCGCGCTGGCGTCGGAGATGCTCGAATTCCCCGATGGGGTCATGGGCCTCGCCCTCAACCTCGAGGAAGAGACCGTCGGCGCGGTGATCCTCGGTGATCCCTCGAAGATCAAGGAAGGCGACACCGTCAAGACCACCGGCCGTGTGGTCGAGGTCCCGGTCGGGGCCGCCCTGCTGGGCCGCGTCGTCGATCCGCTTGGTCAGCCCATCGACGACAAGGGGCCGATCAAGGCCACCGCAACCCGACCGGTCGAGCGCATCGCTCCGGGCGTGATCGTGCGCAAGTCGGTCGATACCCCGGTCCAGACCGGCATCAAGGCGATCGACGCGCTGATCCCGATCGGCCGCGGCCAGCGAGAGCTGATCATCGGCGACCGCCAGACCGGCAAGACCGCCATCGCGATCGACACGATCATCAATCAGAAGGGCAAGGGCCTCGTCTGCATCTACGTGGCGATCGGCCAGAAGCTCTCGACGGTCGCGAACACCGTTGCCGTGCTCGAGCAGCACGGCGCGATGGAGCACACGATCGTCGTCGTCGCCGGCGCGGAGGATCCGGCTCCACTCCAGTACCTCGCCCCGTATTCCGGTGTAGCGATGGGCGAGGAGGTCATGGAGAACGGTGTCGAGGTCGGGGACCAGGGTCTCGTCAAGGACGCGCTGTGCGTCTACGACGACCTCTCGAAGCACGCCTGGGCGTACCGCGAGATGGCGCTGCTGCTCCGCCGCCCGCCGGGCCGCGAAGCCTACCCGGGTGACGTCTTCTATCTTCACAGCCGCCTGCTCGAGCGCGCGGCGCGCCTCAACGACGACAACGGCGGCGGATCACTGACCGCACTGCCGATGATCGAGACGCAGGCAGGCGACGTGTCCGCCTACATCCCGACCAACGTGATCTCGATCACCGACGGCCAGATCTTCCTCGAGACCGATCTCTTCAACGCAGGCCAGCGGCCTGCCCTGAACATCGGCATCTCCGTTTCCCGGGTCGGTTCCGCGGCGCAGACGAAGGCCATGAAGAAGGTCGCGGCGCCGCTCAAGCTCGACCTCGCGCAGTACCGCGCCCTGGCCGCCTTCGCCCAGTTCGCATCGGACCTCGACAAGGCGACGCGAGACCAGCTGACCCGCGGCGAGAAGCTGTCCGAGATCACGAAGCAGCCGCAATTCCAGCCGCTTCCGGTCGAGAAGCAGGTCGCGATCCTTTACGTCGCCACGACCGGCAAGGTCGACGACGTCCCGACGCCGCGCGTCAAGGAGTTCGAGACCCAGTTCTATCGTTTCCTCGAGACCGAGAAGCCCGAGATCCTCAAGGAGCTCGGCGAGACGAAGGCCATGACCGACGAGCTCGCGAAAGCCCTCGACGACGCCGTCGAGCGCTTCCGCGTCGAAGTCTTCGGGATGGACGCCGCCAAGCCCGCAGCCGCGAAGCCGGATGCCCCGCCACCGGCATCGATCTCGTCCACCCCGTCACCGACCGCGGCCGCAGCCGACGCCGTCAACCCTGACGTCGTGGCCGACCCTGACGACGCCAAGGCGGCCGCGAACGACACCGAGACCGCGGCGACGGACGACACCGAGAAGTGACGAGCTCGTGGCGTCGTCTGAAATGAGGATCCGCCGCTGTGGCGCACCACGACAAGGCGGTCCTGAGTACCCGAGCGAGCGTAGCCCGAGCTACGTGAGCGAAGGGGCGGAAGGATCAACGCCGTCGTGGGGTGATCACAGTGGCGGCCGAGCTGTCTGATGGCGAGTCAACGCGATATCCGACGGCGCATCGGCGCCGTCCGCAACATCAAGCAGATCACGCGGGCGATGCAGTTCGTCGCTGCATCGAAGCTCAAGCGTGCCCAGGACGCCACGCTGGCCGCCCGGCCGTACAGCGAGATGATCGACGAGGTGCTGGCCGACCTCGCGACCGTGCTGAGCGGCGAGGACCATCCGCTCCTTGCCGAGCGGGAAGGCGGCAAGCGGTTGATCATCCTGATCACCACCGACCGCGGTTTGGCCGGACCCCTCAACACCAACACGATCCGGTTCGCCGCGCGCGAGATCACCGAGAAGCCGGGCGACCTCGCGGTCGTGACGGTCGGCCGCAAGGGGCGCGACTCGATGCGGCGTGCAGGCGTCCCGCTCGAGGCGCACTTCGCCGGATTCGGCGATCGTCCGACGTTCGCCGACGTGATCCCGCTCGCGCGGCTGATCACCGATGACTTCCTCGAGGGCAAGTTCGGTATCGTCGACATCATCTACAGCCGCTTCGTGTCGACCCTGATGCAGAAGGCCGAGATGGATCGGCTGCTGCCGGTCGAGCCGTCCGAGGACACCGAGGGCATCCCCGGCAACCAGTTCATCTTCGAGCCGGATGCCAGCACGGTGCTGCGGCAGCTGCTGCCGCGCTACGTTGCGACGCGCTTGTTCCAGGCGGTCCTGGAGGCCAAGGCCAGCGAAGAGTCGAGCCGGATGGTCGCCATGAAGAACGCGACCGAGAACGCCGAGGACCTCATCGAGGACCTGACACTTTCGTACAACAAGGTCCGTCAATCCAACATCACCCGCGAGATGATCGAGATCGCGTCGGGCGCCAACGCCCGCTGACGCGCTACAGGAGGCGATCCCACCCATGGCCAGCGCCGCACCGACCGCCACCGGGCGGGTCATCCAGATCACCGGCCCCGTGGTCGACATCGAGTTCCCCGCCGGCAAGCTGCCGGGCATCTTCAACGCGGTCGAGATCGAGCGCGACGGGATGGATTCGCTCGTCTGCGAGGTCCAGCAGCACCTCGGCAACAATTGGGTCCGCTCAGTGGCGATGACCACGACCGACGGCCTCGCGCGCGGCATCGCGGTGCGGGACACCGGCGCGCCGATCACGGTTCCCGTCGGCGAAGCGACGCTCGGTCGCGTCTTCGACGTCCTCGGCCGGCCCATCGACAACAAGGGGCCGGTCAACGCCGAGACATCGCTGCCCATCCATCGTGATGCGCCCGCCTTCGACGAACAGTCGACCGACGTCGAAGTGTTCGAGACCGGCCTCAAGATCATCGACCTGATCTGCCCGTTCAAGAAGGGTGGCAAGGTCGGCATCTTCGGCGGTGCCGGCGTGGGCAAGACGGTCATCATCCAGGAGCTGATCCGGAACGTCGCCCAGGAGCATGCCGGCGTGTCGGTGTTCGCAGGCGTCGGCGAACGCAGCCGCGAAGGCAACGACCTCATCCACGAGATGACCGAGTCGGGCGTCCTCGCCAAGACGGCCTTCGCGTTCGGCCAGATGAACGAACCGCCCGGCGCACGCCAGCGCGTGGCCCTTACCGGCCTGACGATGGCCGAGTACTTCCGTGACCAGGAGGGTCGTGACGTCCTCCTCTTCATCGACAACATCTTCCGCTTCACCCAGGCGGGCTCGGAGGTATCGGCGCTGCTCGGCCGGATGCCGTCGGCGGTCGGCTACCAGCCGAACCTGGCGACCGAGATGGCCGGCCTCCAGGAACGCATCACGTCGACCAAGAAGGGGTCGATCACGTCGCTCCAGGCCGTCTTCGTTCCGGCGGACGACTACACCGACCCCGCCCCGGCCACGACATTCGCCCACCTCGACTCGACGATCCGCCTCGAGCGCTCGATCGCGGAGCTCGGTATCTACCCGGCGGTCGACCCGCTCACCTCGACCTCGCGCGTGCTTGATCCGAACGTCGTGGGCCAGGAGCACTACGAGGTCGCCCAGGAGACCAAGCGGGTCCTGCAGCGCTACCGCGACCTGCAGGACATCATCGCGATCCTCGGCATCGACGAGCTGTCCGAGGACGACAAGGCGACCGTGGCGCGCGCTCGACGCCTGCAGCGGTTCGCCAGCCAGCCGTTCTTCGTCGCCGAGGTGTTCACCGGGCGATCGGGCGCCTACGTGTCGATCAAGGACTCGGTGGCGTCGTTCAAGGAGATCCTCGAAGGCAAGACCGATACGCTGCCGGAGCAGGCGTTCTTCCTTGCCGGCACGGTCGAGGATGTCCGCAAGAACGCAGAGAAGCTCGCCTCCTGATGCCGATCCAGCTCGAGATCGTCACGCCCGAACGGCTGGCCTACTCGGACACGGTGGACTCGGTCCAGCTGCCCGGCTCCGAGGGCGAGCTCGGCGTCCTGCCCCACCATGCGCCGTTGGTCTCGACGCTCGGGGTCGGCGAGCTGCGGATCCGCAAGGGCGGTTCGGAGGAGTCGTTCGCCATCGTTGGCGGCTTCCTCCAGGTCCGCCCCGACCGCGTCGTGGTGATGGCCGAGACCGCCGACATGGCCAGCGAGATCGATCTCGAAAAGGCGCAGGAGGCACGCCGCGAGGCCGAGAAGGCGCTCGAGTCGGGCTACCAGGAGGGTGCCGACCTGGCCATGGCCCGCGCCGCCCTCCAGCAGGCGCTCCTCCGCATCCGCGTCGCCGAACGCCGCCACCGCGAGGGTCCGCGGCATCGGCCGTAGGGCGGCGACGAGTGGCTGATGCGCGGCCGTTCCACTGGGAATACGTGCCCGAGCCGGTGACGCGGGAGGTCTTCCGGATCGAGGGCGGTCGGGCGCTGTCCGGGTCCGTCGCGATCAGCGGCGCCAAGAACGCTGCGCTCAAGATGCTCGCGGCGGCCACGCTGACCGGCGAGCGCTGCCGGATCACCAACGTGCCCGAGATCGAGGACGTCCGGGTCATGACCCAGACGCTGACCGAGCTCGGCGTCGTCGTGGACCATCCCGCCGAGAACGTGTACGAGGTCGCCGCGGGCGACGTCGAGTGGCAGTTCGTCCCCCTCGAGGCGGCTGCCAAGATGCGTGCGTCGTTCATGCTGCTCGGCCCGCTGCTTGCTCGGTTCGGTCGGGTGATCATCAGCAACCCCGGCGGTGACCGCATCGGACGACGGCCGGTCAACCTGCACGTCGACGCGATGCGGACGATGGGAGCCGAGATCGAGTACCGCAACGGCTACTACTTCGCGACCGCACCCGGGCGCTTGCGCGGTGCCGAAGTGCGCTTCCCGTTCGTGTCGGTCATGGGGACCGAGAACGCGATGCTGGCCGCGACCCTCGCGGAGGGGCACACCGTCCTCCGCCCGGCGGCCCAGGAGCCTGAGGTCGACGACCTCATCGCCTTCCTCCAGAAGATGGGCGCCGAGATCCAGCGGACCTATCCGGATACGATCGAGATCGAGGGCAAGCGCCGGCTGCGGGGCGCCGAGCATCGCGTCATCCCCGACCGCATCGAGGCCGGCACGTTCATCGTCGCTGGCGCCGTGACCGGCGGCCGCATCACGCTGACCAGTGCTCCGTGCGAGCACCTCGGCGCCTTCGTCGACGCGGTCGGGCGGGCCGGCCTGGATGTCGTCTGCGGGACCGACACGATCGAGGTCGACGGGACGGCATTGGACGGTCCGGGCTTCCGTGCGATCGACATCAAGACCGGACCCTACCCGCGGCTGGCGACCGACCTCCAGCCGCCGACATCGGTGCTGCTCACCCAGGCCCAGGGCGCCTCGCACGTCGATGAGACCATCTTCGAGGACCGCCTCGAGTGGATGGCCGAGCTGCGCCGGATGGGTGCCGATATCGAGATCGTCGATCCCCACCACGCCGTCATCACGGGCCGGACGCCGCTTCGCGGCGCCGATGTCGAGATCGGCGATCTACGCGCCGGCGCGTCGCTGATCCTGGCTGCGCTCGCGGCCGAGGGCAGCACCGTGATTCGCGGCGCACACCACGTTCACCGGGGCTATGAGAACATCGAAGGCAAGTTCCTGGAGCTCGGCGCCAGGATCGAGCGCCTCGCAGAAGGGAACGACGTCTCCACCTCATGAAGATCGGCATCGACCTCGGCACGGCCAACGTGCTCGTGTATGTCAAGGGCAAGGGCATCGTCATCACCGAGCCATCGGTCGTGGCCGTGTCGGACGACAACCGGATCGTCGCCGTGGGCGAGGAGGCCCGCGAGATGATCGGGCGAACACCCGGCAACATCCAGGCCATCCGGCCGATGAAGGATGGCGTCATCGCCGACTACGTCATCACCGAGGCGATGCTTCGATTCTTCATCGCCAAGGCGACGAAGGGGCGTATCGGCTTCAACCGGCCCGAGGTGATGATCAGCGTGCCGGCCGGCGTGACGTCGGTCGAGAAGCGAGCCGTCCGCGACGCCGCGCTCAAGGCCGGGGCCAAGGACGCGTATCTCATCGAGGAACCGCTCGCCGCGGCCATCGGGGCGAACGTCCCGATCAGCGGCCCGTCGGGGAACATGATCATCGACATCGGTGGCGGGACCAGCGAGATCGCGGTGATCTGCCTCGGCGGGATCGTGGTGTCCCACTCGCTGCGGGTCGGCGGGAACAAGTTCGACGAGGCGATCGCGACCTACATCCGCAAGAAGTACAACCTCATGATCGGCGAGCGGACGGCCGAAGAAGTCAAGATGCAGATCGGCACCGCGCTCCCGCTCGAGCGCGAGCTGACGATGGAGGTGCGCGGCCGGGACCTCATCGCGGGCCTGCCGCGGACGATCCCGATCACGTCGTCCGAGGTGATGGAGGCGATCGAGCAACCGCTCCAGCAACTCGTCGCTGCCGTGCGGTCCGTTCTCGAGCAGACGCCACCGGAGTTGTCGTCGGACATCATCGACAAGGGCATGGTCATGTCGGGTGGCGGCGCGCTGCTGCGCAACATCGACAAGCTGCTCACCCAGGTCACCGGAGTGCCGTGCCATGTCGCGGAGAACTCGCTCGACTGCGTGGCACTCGGAACCGGCCTCGCGCTGGAGCACTTCGACTTCTTCAAGAAGTCCCTGGTGCAGCAGATCTGACAGTGATTCCGCGCGGGGACGACGACACCGCGCGGAACTCGGGGCAGCGTGCGTTCATCGATCTTCACTGCCACACGTCGGCGTCCTTCGACAGCGTCGCCAGCCCGGCAAAGTTGATGCGGGCGGCCGTCAACCGCGGCCTGACGCACTTGATCATCACCGACCACGACCGGATCGATGGCGCGCTCCGCATGCGCGACGCGGCGCCCCCCGGGTTGACGATCATCGTCGGGTCCGAGATCCGGACGAATGACGGAGACCTGATCGGGGCGTTCCTGCAACGGCCCGTGACGGCGGGCATGTCCGCCGCTGACACGATCGGCGCGATCCGCGACCAGGGTGGCCTCGTTGGGATCCCCCATCCATTCGATCGATTCCGTGGCTCGCTGCTGCGCGATGCCCGTATGGAGGCGATCACACCGCTCGTCGATTGGGTGGAGGCGCACAACGCTCGCCTCCTCGGTGGCGGCAACGAGCGCGCGGCCGCATTCGCCGCCGAGCACGGCCGGCCGGGCGTCGCCGCCTCGGATGCGCACACCGTCCTCGAGATCGGTGTCGCCTACACGGTGCTCGAGGGCGACCTGTCCACACCGGCCGGGATGCTCGCCGCCCTACCCACAGCGACGCTCGTGACGGGTCGCGCGAGCGTCGCCGTTCGCCTGTGGACGCCGATCGCCAAGGGCATCCAGCGCGTGCTCGGGAACGGCCGGACATCGTCGGGGGCCGAGGCGTGACGGAGGGCCGGCAGGACCATCGACCGATGGCTGGTGGGACCGGCGAGTCCGTAGGCTCCGGGTCGATGGAGGCGACACCGGCGATCCCACCGCGCTCTGCCGCGACCGGCGTGCATGCGTCGCCACGTCCATCGTCCGACAAGGTCGTGCCGCCCGGCGAGAACGGGACGGACATCGAGGGGATGTCGCTCGCGCGGCGGCTCCGCCAGCCGCGCACGATCCTGTCGATCGCGATCCCGATCGTGGTCATCGCCATCTTTGTGTCTATCAACGGCGCCCAGCTCTCGAAGGTCCCGAGCCTCGTGCTCGCGGCCAACCCATTGCTGGCCCTCGCGGCGTTCCTGATCTTCTATGCCGGGTTCCCGCTGCGCGGCCTTCGCTGGGCGACCCTGCTGCGGGGCACCGGCCAGCACGTATCGACCCGGGACTCCACCGAGATCATCTTCCTGTCGTGGCTCGTGAATTGCGTCGTGCCGGCCAAGCTGGGCGACGTCTACCGCGCCTATCTCCTCAAGATCAACAGCACGGCGTCGCTGTCGCGCACATTCGGGACCGTCTTCATCGAGCGCGTCCTCGACTTGTTCGCGATCGCCATCCTCGGTCTCGCCGCCGGTTACTGGAGCTTCCGGAGCGGGCTGCCGCCGGCCATCCAGCTTGTGTTCGGTATCGGCGTGGTGGTCGTCGTCGCGCTCGCGTTTGGACTCCTGACGATGCGCAACTTCGGGCGCCAGATCATCGTCGCCCTGCCGCTCCCGCACCAGATCCTCGAGCTGTATGACCGCTTCGAGGAAGGGGTGTTCGGGGCGCTCGTCGCGCGCCACCTGCCCCGGCTCGGCCTGATGACCGGGCTGATCTGGATGACCGAGGCCCTGCGGCTGTACCTGGTCGTCCAGGCGCTCGGCTTTGCTGACGTGTCCCTCGGCTTGTCGGGCGCCGTGTTCGTGGCGCTCATCGGCTCATTGCTGACCGCGGTGCCGCTCAGCCCGGCGGGGCTCGGCATCGTCGAGGCTGGTGTCGTCGGCGTCCTCCACGTCGCCTACGGCGTGCCGCTGCCAGAGGCGACCGCCATCGCCCTCCTCGATCGCGTGATCAGCGTCTTCTCGATCATCGTCTTCGGCTCCATCGCGTACGCGGTCTCTACCAAGCCGCGGGGCATGGGGCGGATCGACGGGCCGGCGGACACCTCGACGGCATCGACCCCGGCGTGACCTTCGCGCGGGCCCGCCGCGAGCCGCTCGCGACCCGCGGCGACGGACGACACGCCCTTGTCACGGCATTTCAAGGACGTTGCAGAGCGACCTTGAGCTGCGGGGCGTACTTTCGTACCAGGTGCTGCGTGTCGGCCGACCTCATCCGACCGTCGACGACCCCACCCCTCCCTCCCGCTCCAGCAGCCTGCCGCCGCGTGGCCGCCCGGTACCAACGGGTGATACAGGCTTGCTGCCGCCCTCCGCATCATCGTGGCATCGAGGCACCGACCGAGCGGGAATTCGACCGCACGCGGCACGCCCGTAGGAGCGCCCAGGCAGCATGACCACGCAAAACGGCCGAGCGTTCAATGAATGGCTTCGAGCCCAGCTCAAGGCCAAGAAGATGTCGCAGCGGCAATTGGCCCAGCAGTCGGGAGTCGATCACTCGACGATCTCCCGCTTGATCCGCGGTGACCGCATGCCGTCGCTCGGCACGGCCACCAAGCTCGCGCGCGGCCTTCGGGAGTTGCGCGACGACGCGGACACGCCCCAGTACCTGGGTCTCGTCGCCGCCGGGTCGACCAACCCGACCGCTCGCGTCGAGTACGCCCTTCGCTCCGACGACCTGCTGTCGGAGCCGCAGGTGCGCCAGATCATGGAGTACTACCTCGCCGTCCGGATGCGCCGCTTCGGCCGTGCATTCCCTGGCGGCGGGTCCACTGGGACCGGCTCGTCCGGCGAACGCAGCAACGAACGCGACCGGCCCATGGGCGCGGCCGTTGGCAGCCGTCCGATCGCGACTGGTCGCGTCGGTGGTCTTGGCCCGACCGGTCAGGTCGGCGTGACCGCCGTCAGCACCGTCCGATCCGTCACACGAGGCCCAGGCCGGAACCCCGGCCGCTTCTAGCGAATCTCAGGGCACGACCCGGATCGCCCTCCACCGTCCGGGTCTCGGGGACAGCGAACGCCGGCGTCTGGGGCGCCGGCGTTCGCATGTTCAGCTATCGGGACGGTAGATCGACACCCAGCGACCTGGCGCAGCCTCGAACCGATCGAGCAGCGCGGAGCCTGGTTGCTCGCCCATGAGCGCGTCCTCGGCCGGCCCGCCGCAGTCCGCGCCGATGGCCTCGTGGAATAGCTGATCGCAGAGCACCACGATCGGTGTCGGCAAGCCGGAGGCAGGATCCGTCGCGCTTCCGGGAGCCGCTTTCCCCTCTGGCAAGGTGGCCGTGAATGTTCGGCCCAGCCGCGCGAGCGGGTACGCCAACGCCTCGGTGGACTTGAACTCGGGCAGGGAACGCAAGGTGATCGTCTCGTCGCGGTCCGCCCCTGACGGAGACACCACCAAATCGACCCGGCCTGCGGCGACATCCCCGGCAGGAAAGCCGCCGTCGGGATGGACGCGCGGCGCCAGATGCGTCAGGTTCCAGGCGACCAGCGCGACCACGATCGCCGTCGCCATGGCCGCGCCGATCGGCGCCCGAATCTCGCGAATGAGGGCGGCAACCCCGAGGCCGACGAGCACGAAGGCCATCGGATCGGCGAACGCGTGGTAGTGGTCGTTGGGCAGGCCGCGAACCACCGAGGCGAGGCTCGGCGCCGCGACCGTCAGGAAGACGATCGACCACAGAAGACCGAGCCCGAACCAGCGGACCACGGATCGCTCCCGGTCGTCGCTCGCTCGCCAGCGCCATGCCACGACGGCGATCACCACCACCGTCGCGAGCGCGGCCGCGGCGAACCCGTCGATGATCAGGCCGGTCAGTGGCCAGCTGACGACGCGCAACAGCACGATGCCGAACCGGACCGGGATCGCCGTCTCAGCGCCGGACCGCCCACCAGCAACGTAATCGGTCGCGGCGCGCAGCTCGGAGAAAGCGGTCGTCAGCTCGTTGATCACCAGCGGGGCGTACGCGGCGACAAGGATCGCCAGGATGCCGATCGGCACCCGACCGAGCGACCGCCGGCGAGCATCGGCCACCAGCGGCGCCCCCACGATGGGGAGGAGCGCCACCCCCAGCACATGGCATTGCGTCGTAACGGCTGTCCCTGCCGCCGCGACCAGCCACCATCGTCGGTCGCCGCCCGACCATGCGCGCCACGCTGCCGCCAGTGCCGTCGCGCTCGAAAGGGCGATCAGGTTCGGGTTCCAGATGAAGGTCGATTCGTCGATCGCGGCGGCCGACGTAGCCATCACGAGACCGGCGACCAGCCCCGCGAGCGACCCACCGACCGACCTGGCGAGCCACCACACGACGCCGACCGCCGCGATCCCTGCGAGGGCGATGACCGCCACCACCGCGAGCGGTGAGTCGCCACCCGTGAGGGCCGCCGTAGGCGAGAGCAGGTAGTAGTACCACGCGCCATGGTGGACATCGCCGATCGAGGTCGGCGGGCCGAGCAACGGCATGACCCCGTCGCGGACCAGGGTCCGCAGCACCAGCATGTCGTGGCCCTGGTCGGCGTCCCATGTCCCGCGCGTCGCCAGGTCCGGCAAGCGGAGGGCCGCCGCAAGGAGGAGGAGCGCCGGCAGCACGAACCGGTCGACGGTCGCGACGCGCCGATCGATCACGCCGGCGCCATCCGCCCACGGGCGCTGCCGGCGAGCTGAAACGCCGCTTTCGGGAGGGGACGCAGCGGCTTGCCGGCCCACAGCGCCCGCGCACGCTGCATGTTCACCTTGTCGTAGCCGACGTCCATCCCGGGCGTCTCGAGGATGTACGTGGCCCCGCTCAGCCGCGGATGGCGCAACACGTGCGCCAGACCGGCGGCCGGGATCCGGCCAGCCCCGAGATGCTCGTGGCGGTCGGTGCGTGACCCGAAGGCGGACCGGGTGTCATTGAGATGGACCAGGACGAGGCGGTCCAGGCCGATGCGCGAATCGAACCCGTCGACGAACGCGTCGATGGTGTTCGGATCGCCGACATCGATACCGGCACCCCACGCGTGCGCCGTGTCCAGGCAGAACGCCACGGCCCCCTCGTCGATCCCGCGCGTCGCCAGTCGATCGGCGATCGCCCCGAGCTCCTCCAGCGAGGTGCCGAGGCCGCCACCGCCCCCGACGGAGTTCTCCAGGACGACAGTGGCCGCCGAACCTCGCTCACCGGCGCGCGCGAGGACCGCCTCGATGCCATCCACGAGCCGTCCGATCCCGACCGCTACGCCCGTGCCCCGGTGCGACCCGATGTGGACGTTGACGAAGCGCGCCCCGAATGCCGCGGCCCCTGCGAGCTCCCCGGCCAGCATCGTCACCGACCGTTCGAACGTCGTCGTGTCTGGACCCGGCAGGTTCACCAGGTACGACGCGTGGATCGCGACGGGCTGGATGTCGAGCTCGGCCGCCCGCAGGCGGAAGCGCTCGAGCTGTGGCGACGGCTCGCTCCGGCGCCGCCACGCGGTCGGGTTGTCGCTGAAGATCTGGATCGCGCTGGCGCCGATGGTCCGAGCGCGGTCGATGGCTTTCTCCATGCCCGGCGCAAGCGGCAGATGCGCGCCGAGCCGTCGTCCGTCGGGCAGCATCCGGCGGTCAGCGCCGCCGGCCGTTGCTCTTGTCGTGCCCCTTCGTGTACTCGCCGCCGACGATCGGTTCGATCATGCCGAGGTCGCCGTCCCGCCGCGCATAGAGGATCGCGACACGCTCCGTTTCGGCGTTCACGAACACGAAGAACTGGTGCCCCAGCTCCTCCATCGCCGCGACCGCGTCTTCCTCGAACATCGGCTCGATCGCGAATTGTTTGACCTTGACGATCCGTCGCTCGCGGCCGGGCTCTGCCGTCCCATCGGCGAGGTCACGGAGGATCCGCTTCTCCTCTTCCGGCCGAGCCCGTACGCGTGGCTTCTCCTTGTAGTCGACTGCCTGTCGCTCGACCTTGTCGACCACGTCGTCGAGCGCGGCCTGATAGCTGATGCCGACCGCGTGACTGCGCAGGGTGCGCCCATCGATGACCAGCGTCACTTCCGCGATGTGGGCATCGGATGCGCTGCGATGCATCTCGTTCGAGAACTCGACGATCGCGTCGGTCCGGTCGTCGAGCAGCCGTTCGAGCCTATGAAGCTTGCGCTCGGCGTAGTTGCGGACTCGGTCGGGGACCTCGACGTTCTTGCCCTTGACGATGGTCCGCATGCATCACCTCCGGGCTTTCGGGTCGTCGTCCGAGTATAGCCGCGGGGTCCTTCGGGCTGGGTGTCACCGTTCGCGAGCGACCGTGATCGCCGACACGCCGAGCGCGCCGGCGGCCCCCAGTGCTGTCGCGCACGCGGCGAGCGTCGCACCCGTTGTGACGACGTCATCGACGAGCAGCACCCATCGGTCGCGCACGACTGCGCCGGAGCGGGGCTCGACGACGAAGGCGTCTCGGACATTGCTCGCCCGATCCCGGCGATCGAGGTCGAACTGGGCGATGGTGGCGCGATCGCGGGTCATGACGGGCACGAACGGAAGTCGCAGGTGGTCAGCGGCGCGACGGGCGATGAGCGCCGCCTGGTCGTACCCGCGCTGACGCTCGCGATCGCGATGGACCGGCACATGCATGACCATCTCTGCACCGACACCGACTGCGTCCCATCGGCGAGCCACTGCCTGGCCGAGCGGCTCGGCCAGGCGCTGCTCACCCTGGTACTTGATCGCGTGGAGTGCCTTGCGCACGACCCCGTGGAACGGGGCACACCAGTCGAGCTGCAGCAGCGGCTCGGGCACGTCGCCGGGCAGCCCGATCGCCACGCCGGCCGGGCTGGCCAGCCGTGCATCGAGGGCCGGGACGCAGCCGGCGCAGATCGGCGGCCCTTCGGCGCCGCAGCCGACACAGTTCGCCGGCAGTGCCGCGTCCAATGCTCGGGTCGCCGCATCTCGCAGGATCCCGCCGACGGTGGCCATGCCAGCAGGATGGCGGGGTCTGGTCACCCAAGGCGCAACCACGCCTTAGCTGCCGATCACGCCGCTTTCGTTTAGCCACAGATGAGTCGTGGTCGCCATGCTTCCGAGGATGGATCCGGGTCGGTTCGGTCGTCTTCTCCACGCCATCCGCACGACCAGCGGCGAGACGCAGGATGCGGTCGCTCGGCGCGCAGGGATAAGCCAGACGGTCTATTCGCGAGCGGAGCGTGGCCGTATCGGCGATCTGAAGCTTGACGTATTGGAGCGGATCGCCCTGGCGCTAGACGCGAACCTCATCATCGACCTCCGATACCAAGGCGGGCGTGCGGATCGGCTCATCGACCGTGCCCACGCGTCGATCGTGGAGGTGGTCATCGCAGCGCTGCGGCGCGCAGGCTGGGAGACCGTCGTCGAGTTCTCGTTCAACGTGTTTGGGGAGCGAGGATCGGTAGATGTCCTGGCGTGGCACGCTTCCACGCGGACCCTGCTGATCGTCGAGGTCAAATCTCGCTTCACCGATCTCCAAGCAATGCTGCTATCGCTCGGGAGGAAGCTGCGTTTGGTTCCGGACGAGGCGCGACGCGAGCTCGACTGGGATCCGCTCGCGGTCGGGCGGATCGTCGTCGCACCGGGCACGACCGAGAACAGGAACGTGACCGACCGGTACCAGGCGACCTTCGAAGCAACGCTACCGGCCCGGGCGACTGACATTCGCCGGTGGATCCGGTCGCCAGTCGGGCCGATCGCGGGCGTATGGCTGCTCTCGAGCGACGTGCTGAGAAGGCCGGCCGCCTGAGGTCTTCCCACCCAGTCCTGCTGAGACTTGAGATCGGCACTCGAGGCTCGACTACATCTCACTTGCTTCGTGCTTAGTCCTCGGTGGACCGGGCGCGAAGGAAATCAGGTCAGATCGCGGTCCACTAGTCCCGACAGGACTAGGCGCAAAGCCCCGCGGGCGGTCGTGGGGCCTGCACGCGAGCGCCCGGCGGACGCGGACCCGCGTGAGCGCAGCGCGCGCCGCCGGGCGCCGCACTCGGGGCCTGACCGTTCAGGCGATCTCGATGAGGTCGCCCACCTGCGTCTGCGACGTATCGATCGAACCGACAGGGAGCTCCAGCACCCCGTGCGCGCCGCGGACGAACGGCACGAGGCCGGTCCAGGCACGCAGCTCCCGATACACCGCGACGACTGGCCGCGCCCCAGCGGCATCGGGCCGACCCAGGAACACCGCGTCGATCGGGAAGCGCATGAACATCATGTGGATCCCGTTCGAATCGGGCAGCCACAGCGCCGCGTCAGGCGCGAGCGACGGCCGGCCCATGAGGCCCTTGAACTTCGCCCAGAGGGACGCCCCGGACTCGACGTCAGCGGCGAGCTGACTCGCGCGGGTGCGGTTGCGAGCAACGACCACGCGGCGCTCGCCCGCAACGATCACCGTGCGCTCGCCCGCAACGCCCACCGAGCGCTCGCCCGCAACGCCCACCGGGCGCTCGCCCGCGGCAACCACCGGGTGACCGCCCGGGCCTGGGTCAGGTTGCGAGGTTCAGGACGATCAGGATGATCGCCGGCCCGAGGATGACGATGAACAGCGACGGGAAGATGCAGCCGACGAGCGGGAACAGCATCTTGATCGGCGCCTTGGCCGCCTGTTCCTCTGCCCGCTGTCGACGCTCGATCCGGAGCTGCTCCGACTGGACCTGGAGCACCTTTGACACCGACACGCCGAGCTGCTCGGCCTGGATGATCGCGCCGATGAAGTTGGTCAGCGGCCCGACCTCGGTGCGGGGCACGATGTCCCGCAGCGCGTCGCGGCGCGCCTTGCCCACCCGGACCTCGGCCAGTGCCCGACGGAACTCGTCGGACAGCGGCCCCTTGAGCTTCTCGACGACCTTGCCCAGCGCGGCGTCGAAGCCGAGGCCGGCCCGGACGGAGATCGTCAGGAGGTCGAGCGTGTCCGGGATCATCAGGATGATGGCCTTCTGGCGCTTCTTGACGCGCCCGCCAAGCCAGAACTCCGGCAGGGTGTAGCCGAGCAGCACCCCCACGATCCCGAGCAGGTAACCGATCGGGAACGGGAAGCCGAGGAAGCCGAGCACGCCGAACACGACGCCGAACACCGCCCCGCCGACGATCGCGCCGACGGCCTTGACGCCCAGCCAATCGGCGACGCGGAGGTCGCCTGGGTTGCCGGCGAGCGCCAGGCGCTTCTCGGTGCGCTCGGTGAAGGACGATGAAGCCGCACGCGACATGCGCGCCGACAGGTTGGTGATGACCGGCCGCAGCGCTCGCTCCATGAACGGCTGCTGAAGCTCGAGCTCCTCGAGGTTCTTGGCCTGCATCGTCCCGAGCTGGGTGAGCCGCGCCTGGACCGGGTCGACCGGCGACCCGCCGGCCAGTCCGACGACGATCAGCAGGATCGCCCCGGCCGCGAGGGCCGCGACGACGATCGGCATGAGGTCTGACATCGGCTAGACCTCGATGTCCACGATCTTACGGATGAGCATGAAGCCGATGAACATCATGATCCCGCCGAAGATCAGGATGATCACGCCAGCAGGCAGACCGAAGATCTCGGGCGGATTGGCGAACATCGGGTCCATGAAGCCTGGCGCGGCCACGAACAGGAAGCCGGCGAGGGCGATCGGCAGGAAGCCGACGACATAGCCCGACAGCCGCTGCTGCGCGGTCAGCGTCCGGATCTCGCCCTTGATGCGGATCCGTTCGCGAATCGTGTAGGCGATCGAATCGAGGATCTCGGCGAGGTTGCCACCGACCTGGTGCTGGATCGAGATCGCGGTCGCCATCAGCTCCAGGTCGTCGGACCGGACGCGGCGGACCATGTTCTCGAGTGCTTGCTCGAACGGCAGACCGAGGTTCACCTCGCGGATGACGCGGCTGAACTCGGTCGAGATCGGGGGGCGGGACTCGCGCACGACGAGCTCGATTGCCTGCAGGAACGAGGAGCCGGCACGCAGCGCGTTGGCGATGAGGGTGATCGTGTCCGGCAGCTGCTTGTTGAACGCGTTCAGGCGTCCGTTCTTTCGGCGGTTCAGCCAGAACCGCGGCAGCATGAACCCGATGAGCGCGCCGACCAGCAAGGCGATCGGCGACTGGAGGGCCGGCAGGAAGAAGCCGAGGATGAACATCGCGACCGGGACGCCGATGATCGACCCGAGCCAGATGAACAGGTATTCGGAGGGCTTGAGCCGCAGGTCGGCACGTGCCAGCTCGCGCGAGAGATTCGCGCCGAAATCCCGGCCCTCGACCACCTTGTTCAGGTTGGCCAGCGCCTGGCTCTGGGCGATCAGGTCGCTGATCGGCCCTTGGCCACCAGTGGCCGCCTTGGCGCCCTCGCCCCTACCGGACGCATAGCGCTCGAGCCGGTCCGAAATGCCGGAGTTGCCGGAGCTGGCGATGCCGAACGCGATCAGGATGACCGCCAGAGCGGCGACGCCGGCGACGGCGATCGTCATGGCATCCACGATATGTCTCCTCCGCCCTCAGTACGAAAAGCCGAAGAGGCCAGGCGGCAGGTTGATGCCCATGATCTCGAACTTCTCGACGAACTTGGGCCGGATCCCGGTCGGCTTGAGCCGCCCCTGGATCTTGCCCTCGATGACGCCGGTCTGCTCGAAGACGAACACGTCCTGCATGACGATGACGTCGCCTTCCATGCCCTGGACCTCGGTGATGTGGGTGATCTTCCGCGTACCGTCCTTGAGGCGGCTCTGGTGGACGATGAGGTCGACCGCCGAGGCCACCTGCTCGCGGATCGCCCGCAGGGGCAGGTCCACGCCGGCCATGAGCACCATCGTCTCGAGACGGGCGAGCATGTCGCGTGGTGAGTTGGCGTGGCCCGTGGACATCGAGCCATCGTGACCCGTGTTCATGGCCTGGAGCATGTCCAGCGCCTCACCCGATCGGCACTCCCCGACGATGATGCGGTCGGGGCGCATGCGCAGGGCATTGCGCACCAGCTCGCGGATCGGGATGGCGCCCTTGCCTTCGATGTTGGGCGGTCGCGACTCCAGCGTCACGACGTGCTCCTGGCGGAGCTGCAGCTCGGCGGCGTCCTCGATCGTGACGATCCGCTCGTCGTTGGGGATGAACGACGAAAGGACGTTGAGAGTCGTCGTCTTGCCTGAGCCTGTACCGCCGGACACGAAGATGTTCAGCCGCGCCTCGACGCACGCGCGCATGAAGTCGAACATGTCAGCCGTCGACGTCCCGAACCGGATCAGGTCATCCGTCGTGAATGGCGAGGCAGAGAACTTCCGGATCGTGATGACCGGGCCGACCAGCGACAGCGGCGGGATGATGGCGTTGACGCGGGAGCCGTCCGTCAGACGGGCATCGACCATCGGCGACGACTCGTCGACGCGGCGACCGATCGGGGCGATGATGCGGTCGATGATGCGCATGACGTGGTCGTCGTTCTGGAAGACCACGTTGGTCAGCTCGAGCTTGCCCGATCGTTCGATGTAGACCTGGCGCGGCCCGTTGACCATGACTTCCGTGATCGACTCGTCGCGCAGGAGCGGCTCGAGCGGGCCGAGACCGATGATCTCGTCCGTGATCTGCTCGAGCATCCGGACGCGCTCGGCACGGGTCAGGGCGAGGCCTTCCTCGTCGATGACCTTGCCGAAGATCTCCTCGATCTGGCGGCGCACCTCGACCTGGTTCGACAGATCGAGCTTCGGATCCAGGTCCTGGATGACCCGGTTCTGGATCCGGAACTTCACGTCCCGGAAGGACTCGCGCACTGGTGCCTGCGTCTGGAGACGCGGCATCCCCGGCATCGATGGCGGCCCACCGGCGGGCGCCGGCACGTTCGAGACCGGCGAACCAGCCGCCGGCGCCGCGCCTTCGCTACCCGGTCGAGCACTCTCGATCCGCTTCAACAGGGACATGACCTACACCCCTTCTTGCCCAGAGGGCCGGATTTCAACAGCCTGATCCATCACGACGATCAGCGCCATGCGAACAACGACTTCTTTTGCGCACTCTTGCGGTCCGTCTCGACGGCGGGCGCAACGTGCGCTCGATCGCCGACGACCGACCGCGCCAGTCTGAGGATGTCCTGGGAGACCTGCGCCTCCCGGTTGCTGAGGAAGAACGGTACGCCACGGTTGAGGGCGTACACGACGCTGCGTCCATCACTCACGATCGTCTCGTCGACCTTGCGCCCGATCGAGTGCTCGACGTCCGTCACGCGGATTCCGAGCGCCGAATCGGCTCGGTTCAGGATCAGGCGAACCTTGCCGCCGTCGTAGCCGAGTTGGTCGGCGACCTCGAGGAACAGACGCATGTTCTTGATGCTCGTGATCTCGAGACTCAGCATCGTCAGGATGGTATCGGCCGCGTCGAGGATCGCCAGCGTCGTGTCGTTGAAGAACGCGGTGCAGTCGACGACGACGAGCTCATGTGTCAGGCGCAGGGCATCGATGACGCGTCGTACGCCGGCCGGTGTGATCAGCTCGGCCATCTCGGGACTCGGCGGCGCCAGCAGGACGCGGATCCCCGCAGAGTGGTTGATCACGAACGTGTCGATCGACTCGACTTCGTGACCGGCCTGCTCGAGCTCAGGGACGAGGTCGGCGATCGACTTGTTCTTGGGGTTCAGGTTCAGGAGCACGCCGACGTCGCCGAACTGGAACGACCCGTCGACGAGGACGACCTTCTTGCCGAGCTCCGTCGCGGCTGCGACGGCCAGGTTGACCGCCACGGTCGTTCGCCCCACCCCGCCCTTCGGGCTGAACACTGCAACGACCTGACCAGGGTCGCCACTCGGGGTAAGACTCGTGCCCCCGGCGCCGCCGCTCGCCTCCGCGGCGACGATGGCCATGCGCGACATCTTCTCGCGCTCGCGGGAGAAGACCTGGCGGATCGAGGCAGTCAGCTCATCGCTGCTGAACGGCTTGACGAGGAACTCACGGGCGCCAGCGAGCATCGACCGACGGAGGTAGTCCGCCTCGCCCTGGACCGACATCATGATCACCGACGCCGTGGGGACGGCGCGCGCCATCTCCTCGGTCGTCGCGATGCCGTCCATGTCCGGCATGTTGATGTCCATCAGCACGACGTCCGGTGTCAGCGAGGACGCCAGCTTGAGGGCTTCGGCGCCGGACGCAGCCGCACCCACGACGTCGATGTCGCCTTCGAAGCCGAGCAGCTTCGAAAGGTGGTCGCGCGTCTCCGGGATGTCGTCGACGATCAGGACACGGATCTGGTCAGCCATCTGAGGGTCTGGCTCTCGTCCTATCTCTCTTGTTGACGCCCGACGGGCGCGGGACCGGCTGGTCCATCGCGCCCGTCGCGCAGGGTCGTGGTCGCCGGCAAACGCCGGTCGATGGGTGGTTCTAGCGCCGCGCCTGCGCCGGCAGGACGGTCTCGATGAGCTCCGGCGGCAGGACGCCGTAGCGGTCGACGAGGGACTTGAGGATGATGCCGGTCGTCGGATCCGGCAGCGGCGCCGGGTCGATCGGCTGACCGGTCAGCGGGTCGAGGAAGTCGTCCGCGGACCGCAGGATCAGCGAGATCTCGCCGTCCATCTGGGCGAACTTGATGACCTCGGCCATCTGGGCGTCCACCGACAGGGCGACGATCTCCTGCTGGCCGGTCAGCGCGGTGCCCTGCTGGCCCTGGGCCGGCTGCTGTCCCTCCTGGCCCTGCGCCGCAGCGGGGGCCGGCGGGAGCAGCGTGCCGAGCACCTGCATGCCCTGGAGGAGCAGCTTGACGCTCGTGCCGTTGATACCCGAGACGACGGTGAACGTGTCGTCCTGCGGGTTCGTCGTGATGACCGGGAACTTGTCGGCGCGGATACCGATGACCATGTCGACGTAATCGCCGGTCTTGATGACCGTGCCGACGCCCGTGACCTGGTCGACCTGGACGGTGATCGCCCGCCGACCCGGTGGGACCCGGATGTCGAGGATCTGGCCCGCCTGGCCGCCGGTCAGCGTCCGGCCCGTGATGGCAGCGTCCTTGACCACCGCCTGCCGGACGGTCTGGCCGAGGACCTGGGAGGTGTCGCCGAATGCGTCCACGTCCCGTCCGGCGAGCGGCTTCTGCTGGACCGTCACCATCTCGGCCGTGATGCGCGCGCCGAGGGGGATGTCGACCGTCGCGATGACGGTCGCAGCCTCGGTCGGCTCTCGAGTCGCCGGATCATCGCCGCCACCCGGGCGCAGGAAAAGGACCGCGACGAACGCGACGATCGCCAGGAAAACCCCGACGAGCAAGACCAAGCGATTAGAACGCTTCAAGAGAGCTCTCCCCGAGACGTGGTGTGACAGGTGGCACCACTGTAGCATCGTGAAAGAGGCGCGCGACTATACCAATGGGCTAGGACCCCGTGGTAGGAAACGGCAGGAACCGCTGCGCGTTGCAAGGTCGCCTGCAAGGTTCGCTGGACGTGGAACGACCCGCTCGGACCGGGGTCCGGGCGGGTCGCTAACCGGTGAACGTGAAGACCGCTAGACGCTGCTACCGATCGTGCTCAGCTTGTCCGAGATCTGGTTGCCAAGGAAGATCAGGGCGACGATCGCGATGATCGCGATGAGCGCGAGGATCAGTGCATATTCGGCCAAGCCCTGGCCGTCTTCGTCATCGCGGATGATCAATCGATGGAGCTGCGATGCGAGGAAGGAAACCATCTGCGTCTCACCTCCTTTCAAGGAAGGTGGGCCAACCCTAGTGACCCCCGGCGCCGTTGTCGATAGTGACTTGGCGCGTTCCGTGTACGACTGAGACCGCCGCGCCCCGGAGGGCACCGGCGGTCTCCGTCGAGATTTCCGTCGGTGACCCTAGACCGAGTTGCCGACAGTGCTCAGGATCTTGCTGACCTGGCCGCCCAGGAAGATCAGGGCGACGATGGCGATGATCGCGATGAGGGCGAGGATCAGCGCGTACTCCGCGAGACCCTGGCCGTCCTCGTCACGATGGATGAGTTCCATGACGCGAAGATAAAGGTTGTTCATCAAAGGGTTACCTCCTTTCCACAGAGCTCCCCGGCGTGCGGAGGCGGTTGCAAGGTACGTGTGGCCCTACGGGGTGTCAACCGGGCGAATGCCGTAGTGGTGACCCCGAGCCACATATGAGAACGGCCGGCCCTTGCGGGCCGGCCGTCCCCTTGCGTGCTAGACCGAGTTACCGACAGTGCTCAGGATCTTGCTGACCTGGCCGCCGAGGAAGATCAGGGCGACGATCGCAATGATCGCGATGAGCGCGAGGATCAACGCGTACTCCGCGAGACCCTGGCCATCCTCGTCGCGGCGGACCATTTCCACCACGCGAAGATAGAGATCGTTGAAGAGCGCCATTCGGGCTGCCTCCTGGATGAGTACTCACCCCCAGTCGAGGGCTGCGCCAATATAGGAACGCGGGCGCTGCGCGGATACTGAGACGATGGTACCGGCGGTCGCGCAAATGCACCGGTACGAGATCAGCCGCCGGTAGCGCGGTCGATCGCGATGGCGATCACCGTCAGCGCATCCGAGACGGTCCCGCCGAACACGACCAGCCAGACCGCCGTCAGGACCGCCGAGAGAGCCAGGATGAGGCCGTACTCGACGAGGCCCTGGCCCGCGGAGCCGGCCATCACTCGGAGCCAGACTCGGTATCGGCGTCGGCCGCCCGCAGCTCAGTGGCGAGGTGGAGGTGGCCGCCATCGGCGCGCAGCTCCGCGACGACGCCCACGGACGCGGCGCGATCCTGGATCTCCCTCCAAACAGAACCAGGCAGGATCACGACCGAGGCGCGGACGGCCGCCGCAGCTGCATCGCGCTCGGCGTTGCGACGATCCTCGACGAGTGCCGCGAGCGCCGGTGGCAGGTTCCTGCCGGCTTCTTGCGTGGGGATCTCGACGTCTGGGCCTCCAGGTGGTTCGGGTAGCGCCCGCATCGCCACTACGTCGGCCGTCAGCCGATCGCTCCAATCGAGCTTCATCGTCACCTGGTCGGGCGCCTCACCGAGATAGCCGGCGAGCGCCTCGTCGAGCATTCGGAACAGGCCGCTCTCGAGGTCCATCGGCAGTCGCTGATCCTGACCCATCGACTCGAATTCGACCGGGATCTCGGCTCGGCGGCTGCGCTCCCGCGTGGCGCGCCGGAGGGTCGGCACGAGCCCGAGGTCGTCGAGGACCATGGGCCGGACGTCGAAGATGAAGGTCTTGGTCGCGTCGAGCGTCTGCTGGACCATCGAGATGAGCTGCTGGACCTCGCCCGCTGCGGCCTCTGGGTCCTTGCGGACCAGCCGCTCGACGATCTGTGCCTGGAGGACGATGTTGGTGAGGCTCTGGGCAGGACCGTCATGCATCGCCCGGGCGATCTCGCGGCGCAGGTCCTCCTGGGCGCCCATCAGGAGTCGGGCCATCGCAGGCGCCATCGGCTCGTCGCCGGCGCGGTCGGCCCCACCCATGGCCTGATCGCCGGCGGCGCGCAGGCTCTCGAGGTAGTCGGCGACGGCGTCGCGGTAGCGCGCGAGCGCCCGGCGCTTGCCGTCGAGGACCTCGACCTGGGTCTCCATCAGGGCAGCGCGCTTGGTGAGCGCGACGAGCGCAGCCGTCTGCTCCAGGCGGTCCTTGATGTCGTGCGCGCTCGGCAACCCAGCCACCTTGTCAGCCGCGTTCGAGCGACGGGCCTCGTGACGCGATGCCTCGGTCCTGGCCTGCGCGATCAGCAGGTCGACCTCGCCCAGTTCCTTGTCGAGCGTGAGCAGGTCGTCCGCGAGCCGGCTGGCGAGTGCGTCGATCCCCGAGGCTGGCTGGGTCGCCGTGTCGTTCGCCATCAGTCCTCGGGCATCCGGATCCAGCCCTGGCGCATCGCGTAGACCACCGCCTGCGTGCGGTCGTTGACCGACAGCTTGCGCAGGATCGAGCTCATGTGGTTCTTGACCGTCTGCTCGCTGATGGTCAACGCGTAGGCGACCTGCTTGTTGGTCATGCCCTGCGCGATGTTGTCGAGGATCTCGACCTCGCGCGGCGAGAGCGGCGCGAAGATCGGAGCCGCTTCCTGCCCGTAGACGGCGAGCTCGCGGAACTCCTTGAGGACCCGCGTCGCGACGGCCGGCTTGGAGAACACCTTGTCGTTGATCAGGAACTCGCCATCGGCGACGCGCCGGATGATCGTGACGAGGTCATCCGGGCCGACGTCCTTCAGGATGAAGGCAGCCGCGCCAGCCTTGATGGCGTCGAACAGCGAATCCTCGTCCTCGTTGACGGCGAGCACGATGATCCCGGTCGCCGGCAGCTCGCGCTTGATGCGCTGCGTCGTCTCGATACCACCCGGTGACGGCAGGGACAGGTCCATCAGGATGATGTCCGGCGACGTCTCGAGTGCGCGATCTATCGCGCTTCGTGAATCCTCGGCCTCACCGACCACGTCGAGGTCCGGTTCCCGAGAGAGGATGTTCGCGATCCCGACCCGGAAGAGGGCATGATCATCGACGATCAAGATCCGGGTCACTTCACTGCCGGCACGCCGGTCGGGACCACCCCGACGTCGCTCCGGCCCGCCGTAATCGATGGCAGTCATCCGTTCTCCTTTGCTCCCGTCAGGGCCCCCGTCGGGATCGCGAGCCGGACCACGGTACCGCCGTCCGGTCGAGATCGTACGTCGAAGCGGGCTCCGATCAGCTCAGCGCGCTCCTGCATGACCTGCATGCCGAAGTTGCGGCGGCCACGTGCGGCCACCGATCCCATGTCGAATCCACGACCATCGTCGCGGATCTCCATGGTCCATTCGTCGCCGCTCACGTCGGTGCTGACCATGACGGTCGAGGCACTGGCGTGCTTGCGAACGTTCTGGAGGGCCTCCTGCGCGACGCGCAGGATGACCGTCCGTTGGCGGTCGTCGAGCAGATCGCTCGGCCCGCGCAGATCGGTCGTTGCACCGATGCGGGTCGCCGATCGAAGCCCATCGACCGCGTCGATGATGGCCACGTCCAGACCGGCGGCATCGACCGTCGGGGGACGGAGCTCCGAGATGAACTCGCGAACATTGGCCAGCTCGCGCCGCAACAGCGCACGCAGCTGACGAATACCGACCATCGCGCCCGCCGGGTCGCGTTCGACCAGGCGTTCGATGTCGTCGACCTCGAAGATGGCGTTGGTCAGGGCCTGCGCCGGCCCGTCGTGGATCTCCCGCCCGATCCTGGCTCGCTCGGCGTCCAGCGCCTCGAGGACCATCGTGGCGGCGTCCATCGGGTTCGGAGTATAGGGGTCGGTCATGTGGCGCTCCCCGGGCAGGCGATCTCGTAGACGCTCGTCGTCGCAAGCGGGTCGGGGCCGGTGCCCGCGTGCGGGCCGAGATTCAGCGGGACGAAACAGTCGGCACCGGGAAGGTCGCTGCCGAGGTCGGCTGGCCAGTGCTTCCCCTCAGCGCCGATGAGGATCAAGTACCGCGTCCCCTGAAAGGTGGCGGCGAGGTCGAGGACGTCGATCGGCGGCTCGTCGGGCAGGGCGAGGGTCGCGACGCGGTGCGTCTCCGCGACCCAGATCGGGAAATTGCTGATCACCCGCAACCGGGGGGCGTCCAGCGGGTGGCCCGCGCTCGCCATGCGAGCACCGAGCTCCTGGAAGGTGGCGGCCGTGTCGCGCGAGCCACCGCCGAAGACTGGCAGCAGGACCGCCGAGAACAACAGCGACACCGCGGCCAGACCGATCCCGCCGACCCAGCCCACAGGTTTCGACCAGGCCAGCCGCCGCCCGAGTCGCACCAGCCCCGCGTCGGTCGCGAGGACCGCCGAGAGGACGACCAGCGCGTGGACCGGGCCTGCAGCGTGGAGAAAGGTCCCCCATTGCGTCGCGGCGGGGAACAGGAGGCTCGTGACCAGGAACATGATCACGCTGGTCGCAAGGAGCGGCCGCAGCGTGAACCCCCGGCCCTGCCACGGCAGCGCGATCATGCCGAGGGCCGCGACGGGCATCCCGAGCAGCAAGAGGACGTTGACCAGGTTGTGGTTGAGGCCGATCAGTCGGAGCTCGATCAATCCCCACGGGCCCAGCGCCAGGTGACGAGCGAGCGTCGGCGGGTCGTTCCACGCAAAGATGTCGTAGCCGGACAGGTACAGGGCGTTGGTGATCGCCTGGCCGGGCAGTGGGCTTCCGAAGACGACGAGATTCCGGTAGGCCCATGGTGCGAACACCAGGAGGGCGACGACGGCGACCGCGCCGATCAGGCGCATCCGTACTGCAGCCGAGGCATCCACTGACCTCCAGGCCATCACGACCCAGATGAGTGCCAGCCAGACCGTCTCGTTCCGCGTCAGCGCCCCGAGCCCGAGCAACAGACCCAGCGCGATGAGCCGCGCATCGGCCAGTCGAGCCCCACGCGGGTCGCGCACGATGCGCGTCATCAGCATGCAAGCCGCCAGCACGATGGCCGCGAAGAGCATGGTCGAATCGGGCAGCGCCGAGTTGAGGACCAACGGCAGGTAGGCGGCGCTGGTCAGCCCGGCGCCAAGCGCGACCCAGCGGGTGCGCTCCAGCTCGAAGCCGCGCTCCGCGGCGACGTCACGCGCAAGCTGCCACAGCAGCACGGGGACGGCGGCCCCCAACAGGACGCTGGACACCTGCGCGGCGGCGAACGTCGTGCCGAAGGCGGCCATCGGGATCGCGGCAAGGAAGGTCGGCAGGGGCAGCCATACCTCGAAGGCCGGTCGCGGGAAGACCAGCGGCTCCGTCGCGTAGCTCCACAGGGCGTCGGACACGAGACCCCGCCCCTCGAGGAGGTTCCGGGCGATACCAACGTAGTAGGCGGTGTCCTCCGGTTTCGGGAACACGATCTGCGCGGCGAAGAATGCGCGTACGGCGAGGGCGACGACGAACACCAGTCCGGCCGACAGCACCGCCTCCCGCCGCGTCATGAGGGGACCACCGGGAAGACCACCAGCCGCAGCGGCTGACCCTCGGTAAGGATCGGGTCGCCCAGCCAGGCGGGTCGCGGACCGCCGTCGAGGATCGGCGCAAGCGGTGCGACGCTGTCCTCGCGGTCCAGGACCATCCAGTCGATCTCGTATGCGCGCGCGACAGTCTCGATGGTCGGCTGGGGGTCATTGACGAGCACCACCCCGCCGCGGCCGGTCCAGTATTTCGTCCCGGCTGCATCGATCGACATCACCCGGGCGCTGGCCGCGGCGCCGACTCGATCGAGGGCGTCGGCCACGCGCTGGAACTTGGCGCGGCTGTCGGCCCACGCCTGGTGGACGAAGGCAGCACCCCCGATGGCGGCGATCATGGAGAACGCCACTGCGGCGCCGGTGAAGACGCGCGTCGCTGCGTCCGGCTCCCAGGCAGGGCGTCGTGCAGCGACCCACAGGACGGCCGCGACGATGCCCTCGAGCGCCAGGATGTAGGAATGCGGTGCGAGGGCGATCGCCGAGTGGATGAATGTCCCGCCGGGAACGTGGATCGCGCTGACGAGGGCCGAGAACGCAAAGAGCAGCGCGGCATAGATGAAGAACGGCCCGAAGTCGAGTGAGCGCCCCCGAAGCCACGCGCCCACGACCATGAACGGCGCGAGCACGAACCCGGCAACCAGCGTCACGTAGATCATCACCGCGGCGACGAAGCCCCCGATGCGGGTAACGAGCAGCGGCCCGATCCCCATCCCCAGCAGGTGATCGAGCGTCGCCGGTGTCGAGATGCTGTTCCATTCGGCGATGTCGCGGATGAAGAACACCTTCCCGGACGCGGTGGACGGCGAGATCGACCCGAAGACCGCGAGTTGGCGTGCCCACCACGGCGCCATCACGAGGACGAAGAGCCCGACACAGCCTGCGGCCGCCCGCCATGGGATCCGGCGATCCCTCCAGCGATCCCAGACGAAGGCGAGACCGAGGGCCGCGAGGACGAGCACGCCGTCGTTTCGCGAGAGCGTCGCAAGCCCCGCCAGCAGACCGGCAAGCGCGAACGCGCGTGGCGATCCCTTGAGCCCCCGGGCACCCATCCACAACGCTCCGAGCACGAGCGGCTGATACAGCGAGAAGTTGTCGGGCTGGACCATGAATGCCGTCGTGAGCACGGGGACCGCGATCATCAGGCCGGCGCCGATCGCCACGACCGGGTTCGCGCCCGCGTCCCGGGCGACGGCCCAGGTCAGTGGAGCCGCGACCGCGCCGATGAGCGCGAACGGTAGCGCCGAGGCCACTGCCGTCGGACCCAGCACCGCCATGAACGGGAGCTGGACCAGCGACGCCAGCGGCATCCAGTGGGCGTTCGAGGGGATCGGTAGCGTCGGGTCGGCCGGGATGCCGCCGCCGACCTCCGGGAAGATCCAGATCAGATCGATGGTCAACCCGTTGCCGGCGTGGATCGATCGGGCGACATCGACGTAGTAGAAGGAATCAGGGTAGGCCGGGTCCGGGAAGTGCCCGATGAGCAGCAGCCTGACGAGCAGGGCGAGCACGTATAGGACGAAAGGGATACGCACGGCCGGTGCAATGTAGCACCGGGTCCTGGTCCACCAGCCCGGTACGAACGGGTCAGTCCGGGGGCCTTAGGTACTGTCTGGTCACACCTCTCGACGAGCCACGAAGAGCACGTTGAAGTGCAGCAGCGAGTAGCCCAGGTGCTCGAGCTTCCAGCCGCTGAGCATCGCGCGTACTTCGTTGGGGAGGTACTCGTTGTGGAACGGTTCGCTGTGGGGGCACGTGCTCGAGAGGAAGCGCAGCTTCCAGATCATCGACCGAGCTGGGACCGACCCGATGAGGACGCCACCGGGCTGGAGGACCCGACGGTATTCAGCCAGTGCGGCAGAAGGGTCAGGGATGTGTTCGAGGACCTCCGTGCACAGCACGGTCCCGAAGCTGCCGTCGGCGAACGGAAGGTGCTCCACGTCGCCTTCGATGACGACGTGATCCGGTAGGCGCCGCTCGAGCAGGGCGACATTGCGCGGGTTGATATCGACCCCGACCGATCCCTTCGGAAGGTGGCGCAGGTTCAATCCCGTGCCGCAGCCCGCGTCCAAAATCGGGGCGTCCGGGGTCGCGTACTTGGCGATCAGGTTCCGCACCACGCGGGCGCGATTGCGGTGAAAGAACGCCTCGAGCCCGCGCAGGTTGTCGGCAACGTCGACCCAGTCGTACGTCTCGACGTCGCGGTAGTAATCCTTGACCCATTCGGACCAGGCCGGAGAGCCGGGCTCGAGGTCGATCCCATGCGCGGCGTGGTCGTGCTGATGCATGGATCCTCCAAGTCGTTTCGGGAGGGTTAGCTTCAGCGTCGTGTCCTCAAACGTCCATCCATCCGAAAGTCATGTCGCGTTCATCGCATGCGTGCCGCGATGACGGGTAGCAGGAGGATGGGAACGTCCTGCAGCGAGTACAACAGGCCGCCACTGGAGTTGGTGACGGCGCGTAGCCAGTCGAACCACAGTGCGCCGAACGGCACGGACGCCGCCGCGACGATGGCCAGTGCGACCCACCAGGAGCGGTCGCGCACGCCAAGCAGCGCGAAGGGGAACAGCGACGGCTTGATCAGGGCCCCGACGAAGGCCCAGCGCACGAGGAACCCAAGCGCCACAGCGGCCATCGCCCACATCACCGGGTTGCCCGCGACGATCCGCGCCACGAACGGCGGCCAGAAGCAGCACAGCGCGAGAAACGGCCATGCCACCGGTGCAGGTCGCAGGCGCCAGAGGGCCCACGCCGTGACGCCGAGTGGGATCGCCCACCACAGCAAGGCGGGAAGCACGGTGAACGGGATGAAGAGGTAGAGCGCGTACGGCGGATACAGCACGTCGCCCATCTGGAGCGGGTGCGGACCGACGAGCTGGTAGGGCTGGAAGAACGTGCCACCATCGAGCCAGCGCCGGGTCACATCCATGTACAGCGTGTAGTCGATGCCGCCATAGCCGTTGAAGTTCGGCTTGGCGGCGGCCGTCAGAATGTCGACGACGGGGAACACGAGGATGCCCAGCGCGACGATGGCCAGGACGGCGCGCACTCGCCCGCTGACCTGGCCGACAGCCGGATCCGTGGCCCTGGGTGCCGGCGTCGTCACGTTGCCGATGATCCTCGCATCCACCGTCCGAGCCTAGCACCGCCTCTGATGCGGACTCCTTGGTACGAACGGGCGAGCCGCGGCCGTAGGATGTCCGGCGATGAGCCAGTCGACGACCGGCCCGCATCGGACCGTCATGGCCGCGGTCGTGGCAGCCATCGTCGGCTGGCTCGGCGTCGCGTGGATCGGCATGGCGCTGGGCGCGAGCGGGGCGCTCGGCTTCGACCTGGAGCTACTGCTCCAGGCTGGCCGGGATCTCGGCGCCGGCCGCTCGCCGTATGCAGCCGATCTCCTCGAGGGCGGCGCGCCGGTTTCCACGGATCTCTTCTACTCGTACCCACCCCCGGTCGGGCAGCTGCTGATCCCCTTCGCGTCGGTTCCATCCACGGTGATGCTCGTGCTGTGGGGTGCGCTCGCCGTCGTGGGTCTGCTCGGCGTCGCCGAAGCGCTCCGTCGGGTGATCGCCCCCGACCGGTCGGCGACCGCGGTCCTGGCCCTGACGGCAGCGGCGGCTCCACTGACGCTTCCGTTCGCCGTCGGGCTGCTGTTCGGCAATCTCGACGTGTTCTTCCCGCTGCTGTACGGGACCATGCTGCTCGCGACGATCGCGCCGACCTCGACTTCGAGCGTTGCGGGCGGCGTGGCGCTGGCCGTTGCGTCGCTCAAGATCCATCCCGTGTCGATGGGCATCTGGTTCGTAGGTCGAGCCGTACCTGACCGAGCGTCGGGCGCCGCCCGTCTCGTCCTGGCAGGCGTCGCGATCGGTTTCCTGATCGTCCTCGCGAGCATCGCGGCGGGCGGGCTCGACCGCTGGACCGAATACGGTGCCGTCGTTCGGGCAGGCACGAATGCCGTCATCGTCGATCCCCGCAACGCAGGCATCGCCGCTCTGATCGCCGGCGGCGTCGGCGGGGGCGATGCCCTCGCCCGGAGTCTCCATCTGGCCGTGGGCGTGATCGCGGTCGGTGTGACCGTGTGGGCGGCGTTGCGACGGATGGATCCCCTCGAAGCCTTCGCGTGGGCGACCGCTGCATCGCTCGCGACGCTGCCGGTCACCTGGTACCACTATCCGAGCGCGCTGATCCCCGTCACGATCGCCGCCCTGATGCGCTCGAGTCCCCACACCCGCCGGCGTGTCGTGCTTGCAGTCGTCGCCGCGGAAGTCATCGCCGCCGCCGCCCTCGTCGCGATGCCGCTTCTGTGGGCCGCGATCGGAGCGGTCATCCTGGCGACTCGCTGGTCGCGACCGGACGCAACGACAGGGCTGGCGCGAGGGCCGGCGCCGGCTCGCGAAGCCGGATGATCGCGAGCAGGATCACCCACGATTCGATCCACACCACCGGCAACGCCAGCCAGACCGCGATCGGGACCGTCCATCGCCGGCCCGTGACGGCTCCGGCAACGACGATCGCCGCAGCCACCGCGATCCGCACGTACAGCAACTCGCCACTCCCCGTGCTGCCGCGCAGGAATGCGTACCAGTCGAACCAGGCGCTGGGCGCCAGGACGAACGAAACGGCCGCCACGCCTGCCGTGACGCCGAGCGCGATGGCGAGCGAACGCCACTCGCGGCGAACCAGGAACCACAACAATCCGATGCCCGGTGTGACCTTCGTGAGGATCGCGAATGCCCATAGCGCCGGGAAGCGGAAGCCGAGGACGATCACCGCGGCGATGAACAGGTGCACCTGCCCGACGAAGAGCTCATACGTCCAGGGCAGGAACAGGATGAGCAGCGCCCATGGCCAGGGGCGCACCAGCCAGTACAGGACGGCCACCGATGCGATCGTCCACAGGACGAAGAACGCCTCGAACGGCAGGACATAGGAGGGTGAGAGGGCTTGGGCGAAGGCCGGCGAGTACAGGTACGTGGAGTAGTCGCCCACGCCTGAGCTGACATAGGGATGCGCCAGGTCGACTCGCCAGTAGGCTCGTGCGTCGATGCCGACGAACGTCCATGGATGGATGCCCTGACCCACGAAATACACGACGGCGCGCAGCAGGCCCGCCACGATCAGCGCGTCGCGGAGCGCACGGCAATTCCTTCGGATGATGCCCGTGATCGTTCTGACGAGCGATGTCGACTCAGCCACGGGTGCGACGGTCACCGTTCGTTACACCTCCCGCTATCGCCCCTTGGTCCCATCGCCGAGTGTACGCACGAGGGGACGCCACGAGCAGACGGGACGCTAGTCTGTCGGCGATGACCGCGCCGTCCGCTGTCCCGTACCCCGCGCGCGGCTGGCGTGATCGACTCGCCGAGATCGCCGGCGGCGTCCGCCTGGACGCGGGCCTCGTCGCCGTCTTCATCGCCTCGCGTGCGCTGGTCGTCCTGGCCGCATTCGTCGCGGAATCGCTGATCCCGATGAACCCGAGGCTCGAGCCCGGCGCCGACGGGCCGATCCTGCGGAGCCTGACGAGCTGGGACGGCTGGTACTACCTGGGCATCGTCCGTGACGGATACCTGGCAGACCCGGTCTCAGGAGCCTATTCGAACGTCGCATTCCCGCCGCTCTACCCGGCCGTCGTCCGAGCGCTGTCCTGGCCGTTCCCCGGTTTCGAGGGGATCGTGGCCGTGCTCGTCTCGAACGTGGCCTTCCTGGTAGCGCTCGTGCTGCTCGTCCGACTGGGAACCCCTTATCTCGGACGTCGTCGAGCTTCGATCGCGGCTGGCCTGCTCGTCATCTACCCGTTCGCGTCCGTCTTCGCCATGGCGTACACGGAGAGCCTGTTCCTCCTGCTGATCGTCGCTGCGTTCCTCGCGGCGGAGCGTGGACAGCGGGCCTGGGCGGGAGTCGCGTTGGCGTTGGCCGTCCTCTGTCGCCTGCAAGGCGTTGCACTCATCCTGCCGCTCGCCGTCATCATGCTGCGTCAGGACGGGTGGCGGCCGAAACCGTCGCTCGCGTGGCTCCTCCTTGGGCCGCTGGCCGGGCTTGGATTCCTCGCGGCGGTCGCTTCGATCACGGGTTCGACGACTGGGTACCTCGACGCGCAGCAGGCCTGGGGTCGCGAGGGGATCGGTGGGGCGTCGGGGGAAGGGACCCTGGCAGCGATGTTCACGCCGTACCACGCCGCGCTCCTCGTGACGCTGCTCGCCTCCGTGTTCCTGCTCGTCTTCGTCCGCGTCGACCGGATGCGACCGGAGTACTGGCTCGTCCCGGTCCTGTTCATCGCAGCCGAACTGTCGAGCGGCTCGCTCGAGGCCGTCGGCCGGATCACCATGCTCGCGTTCCCCTTCGTGTGGATCCTGGCGAACCGGCGGTCACCGCTGGTCCGCCGGACCTGGCCGCTGGTATCGGTCGGCTTGTTCACGCTCATCGCCGTGCTCCAGTTCGGCGGATACTGGGTCCCGTGAGTCTCACGATCGTCCTGCCGGCCTTCAACGAGGCCGAGCGGATCGAGCCTGCGCTCGACGAGCTGTTCGGCTATCTCCGACGGCGGGACCACCGGGCTCGCGATGGTGCGCCCGGATCGGCCGAATTGCCCGACGCCATCGAGGTCCTCGTCGTCGACGACGGGAGCACCGACGGCACCGCCGCACTCGTCGAAGGCCGACCTGAGGCGCGCCCAATCGACGGCGTGACGCTGCGCGTGCTTCGAGTCGTCCACGGTGGCAAGGGTGCTGCCGTCCGGGCCGGCATGCTCGACGCGACCGGCGATCTCGTCCTCTTCGCCGACGCGGACATGGCGACACCGCCCGACCAGATCCCGCTTCTCGTGGCAGCACTCGCGGACCACGACGTTGCCCTCGGGTCGCGCATCCAGGCCGACGGCTCCGATATGCGCGCCTCCCAGCCCGGCTACCGCCGCCTCCTCGGCAAGGCCTTCCACGCTCTTGCGTCGCTGTGGGTCGTCGGTCCCGTCCAGGACACGCAGTGCGGTTTCAAGGCCTTCACGCGAGCAGCAGCGCAGGATCTGTTCGAGCGCCAGCGGATCACCAGCATCGTGTTCGACGTCGAGGTGATCTACCTCGCCCGTCGGCGCGGGTACCGGCTCGCGATCGTCCCGATCCGCTGGTACGACAAGCGTGGATCGAGGATGCGCGCCAGCGCGCCCTTGGCGCTTCGCGTCGCATGGGATCTCTTCCGTATCCCGTTCATCCACCGAGGGACTCGGCGCGGCGCCACCGAACGCGTCTGATGGATCGGCAGCTCGCCTCCCTCGGCCGGGCCGCGCTGCCGATCGTCGCCCTGCTCTCGTTCGTCGGCGGTATCGCGGCGACGCTCGCGTTCGCAGGACGGACGCTTGGCTTCGATTTCCTGGCTTATCACGCCGCGGCGGCCCGCCTGCTCGACGGTCAGCCGCTCTACGACATGTCGTATACGGAGACCGGCGGATTCGGCCTGTTCTATTACCCACCGACGTTCGCGCCGTTGCTGCTGCCGTTCGGCGCCCTCGAGCCGACGACCGCGACGTGGGCCTGGATCGGCCTGTCCCTCGCGGTCTTCGGCATCGGCGTGGCGGCGTTGCCGACGTCGAGAACGGTGCGCTGGTGGATCCTGCTGCTCGCGGGTCTGTCCTTCCCATTCGTCTATGGCGTCAAGCTCGGGCAGGTCGGCCCGATCCTCTTCGGGTTGCTCGCGATCGGCTGGCGCTGGATCGACCACGCCGCCGTCCTGGGTGGATCGGCCGGGCTGGGCGCGGCCATCAAGCTGCAGCCCGGACTGGTGCTGGTGTGGGCCCTGCTGACGCGGCGGATCGGCGCGGTCGTGGTCGGCGCGGCGGTCATCGTGGTGCTCGGGGCGGTCGCGACGCTGCTTGCCGGTGTCGCGACCTGGAGCGACTTCGCGACATTGCTCCGAACGGTCAGCGATCCGATCACGACGCCGAACAACCTCACGCCCGGCGCAGTCGCGTTCCGATCGGGCGTACCGGCGGAGGCCGCGGGGATCATCCAGCTCATCAGCACGACGGCGGCGGGCATCGCGGTCCTCGCCGCGATCCGGCTCGCGACCGATGAGGCGTCGTATCTCGTGACCGTCGTGGCGAGCCAGCTGGTCTCGCCCATCCTGTGGGATCACTACGCGCTGCTGTTGCTGCTGCCGGTCGCCTATCTCCTGTCGGCAGGGCGGTGGTGGGCCGCCGTCATCCCGCTCGCGACGGCCTGGCCCCTCGTCGGCACCACGCCATCGATCGTTTATCCAGTGCTGTTCTGGGTGACGCTCGTCGCTACGTTGCTGGTCGGCCACGCCGCTCGGGATCCGCGGACCAGCCTTGGCGAGCGATGGGCGGCTTGACCGCCCGACTCGATCGCCCGACGTGGGTCGGGCTGGCGATCGTCGGCGTCGCCGCGATCGTGTACTGGCTGGCCAACCGCGCATTCGACGCCGGCCGCGGCGACTTCTTCTACTTGGCGGACGCATTCCTGCACGGCCGCACGTGGCTGACCATCCGCCTGGGCCCGTACGACGTGATCCCGGTCGGCGACAGGTTCTACGTCCCGTTCGCCCCATTCCCGGCCATCGCGCTGATGCCGCTCGTCGCGGTCACCGGGCCGCTGACGGCAGACCAGATCGAGTCGGGCGTGAACGCCACGCTCGCGGCAGCCGCCGTAGGCACGTGCTGGTGGCTGCTGGGTCGGATCGGCGTGGCCCGACTGTCCGACCGGCTATGGCTGACCCTGCTTTTCGGGTTCTCGACCCAGATCCTGTGGGTGACGACGCGGGGCGGGGTCTGGCACACGGGCCACCTCATCGCGACCATCCTGACGTTCGCTTGTCTGATCGAGCTGTATGGCCGGCAGCGAGCATGGCTCATCGGGCTGTTCGCAGGTGCGGCGTTCCTGACCCGGGCACCGTTGGCCTTCGCGATCCCGTTCTACGCCCTGATGCTCCACCCGATCGAGCGTCCAGCGGCGAGCGTCGCGTCGATCCCCTGGCGGCGCTGGATCGAGCTCGGTGTCGCGGTCGCCCCGTCCCTCGCGTTCTTCTTCGCCTACAACCAGCTCCGGTTCGGGACCGCGCTCGAGTCGGGCTATGCGCTGGCGACGCTCCCGGACTGGCTCGAGCGGCAACGGGCGATGGGGCTCTTCTCGCTCACGCACGTCCCGATGAACATCGACTTCCTTTTGCTCCATCTCCCTCGACCCATCGCCGGCTGGCCGTTCATCCGGCCGGACGGGCTCGGCATGTCGGTGCTACTTACGAGCCCGGGGCTGCTCTTCGCCTTGCGGGTCGACTGGCGTCGACCTCGAGCGTGGTGGTTGGCCGGCGCGACCATCGCCGTCCTGATCCCCACGCTCCTTTACTACGGCGGGGGTTGGCTCCAGTACGGGTACCGATACTTCCTCGACTCCGTGCCGTTCGTCATCGCGCTGTGCGGCATCGCGGCGGCTGAGCGGGGCGGCGTCGGGACGATCTGGAAGGCGCTGATCGTCCTGGGTGTCGTCGTGATGGCGATCGGCGTGTACTGGGCCTACAACCTGTGACACTCGTCGTCGCCAGGCGACCGATCTGGGAGCTGGTGCTCGCCGCAGTCGGCGCCAGCCTGCTGCTGGTCGTGGCCCTTGCGCGCTGGGGCGCGCCGAGCGACGAGCACGCCTACTGGCTGGCGGCCCGGCGTCTGCTGGAAGGCCAGCCGCTGTACGACCCGGCCGCGACGATCGTCACGCCGTTCGCCTACCTCTATCCCCCGCCACTCGCCCAGGCCCTTGTACCGGTCGCAGCGGTCGCGCCATCGTGGCTGTTCAGTGCCGGCTGGACGGTCCTGATGGGCGTGGCGCTGTTCTGGCTCGCCGGGAAGGACGTGCTGCGGGCGCTCGCGTTGATCGCCTTCCCCCCGGTCGCGGTCGAGTTCTGGTTCCGCAACGTCCACCTGTTCCTCGCCGTCCTGGTCGTCCTCGGCCTGCGACGCGGCGCGGCCGCGTTCGCGGTCGGCACCGCGATCAAGGTGTCGCCGGGCCTGGGCATCCCGTATCTCGCGCTTCGCGGACGCTGGCGAGAGGCCGCGATCGCGGCGGCCGTCGGCCTCGCCATGCTCGCCGCGAGCTTCGCCCTTTCGCCCGATGCATGGCGGGCATACGTCGATTTCGCCCTGACCGTCGATCCACTCCAGCAATCCGCCTTCGTGGCCATCCCGCTGCCTGTCCGCGCCGTCGCCGCGCTCGCGCTCACGCTGGTCGCGACACGCGTCTCCCGCTCCGTCGGCGACCCGCTCCTCGTCGTCGCGGTCACGCTCGCATTGCCGTCGCTGTGGTTCACGGGGTTGAGCCTGCTCGTCGCGATCGTCCCCCTTGTCCGCGAACAGCGCCGCGCCCGCGAGGCACAGCCAGCGGAGGCCTGACCAAGGCCCTGCGGCCATGCCAAACTGCCGCGGTGCATCGTTCCCCTGCCGTCATCGGCATCTTCATCCTGTCCGGCGCGGCGGGGCTCATCTACGAGATCGTCTGGTCACGCCAGCTCGTGCTCGTCTTCGGGAACACGACGCAGGCGGTCTCAGCGATCCTCACTGGGTTCTTTGGCGGGATGGCGATCGGCGCAGCACTCGGTGGCCGGATCGCCGATCGGGTCCGCTCACCGCTGCGCTTCTACGGACTCCTCGAGATCGCCCTCGTGGCGGTCGTGCTCGTCACGCCGCTTACGTTCCAGCTGATCGACGAAGCCTATCGCGGCATCTATTCGTCACTCGAGGGGACGCCCTGGCTGGCAATCGCGCGCCTCGTCCTCGCGGTCCTGGCGCTCGCACCGGCGACGATCATGATGGGCGCCACGTTCCCGGCCCTGGTCCGCCACTTCACCAGATCGGCGGAGCTCGGCCAGGCGTTCGGGCGGCTCTATTCGGCCAATACGCTCGGCGCCGTGGCGGGCACGTTGATCGCCGGCATCGTGCTCATCGAGCTCTTCGGTCTGAGCGGCGCGCTGCGGATCGGGGCGATGTGCTCGGCCATCGCCGGGATCGTGGCCCTGTGGCTGGCCCGTGGCGATCGAGGACCAGTCGCCGCCGAGACGCCGGATTCGCTGACGACCGCGCCGTCGTCGAGGACTCGAGGTTGGGCCGATCTCCCGTGGCTACCGCTCGTCGTCGCCTTCGTCTCGGGCCTCACCTCGCTCGGCTATCAGGTGACGTGGACCCGGCTCCTCTCGTCAGGGACCGGCGGGCTCACGTACGTCTTCACTGTCATCCTGGCGCTGTTCCTGATCGGGATCGCCCTCGGTGCGACCATCTTCGGCACGGTCCGCTCGCGGATCCGCGACCCCATCCGCGTTCTTGCCTGGACCCAGTTCGCGGTCGCGATCCTGGCGATCGCCGGGCTCGTGCTGGTGATCTCGCAGCCGCGTGAGCTCGACCCCGGCCGGCCGTTCGTGTCGATCGGCGCCCTGTTCGGCGCCGCGATCCTGGTCGTCTTGCCGGTCACCGTGGTGATGGGGCTCGCGTTCCCGACCGCATCGGAGCTGCTGCGTGATGAGCGGGCGCGGGCCGGGTCCGCATCCGGCGCCCTGCTCGCTGCCAACACGACCGGTGCGATCCTGGGCAGCCTCGTCATCCCGTTCGTCCTGATGCCGACGATCGGTTCGCCGGTCATCCTGGTGGGGTTGGCGCTGGCGAACGTGGCGCTGGGGGTCGGGCTCGCCGTGCGTTCGCGGCCGCCGTCGCGGGCGACGGCCATGGCAGGGCTCGCGGTCGCCGCCGGGATCGCCGTGATCGCCGCCACGCCGGGCCGCGTGATCCAGCCGAACGAAGCGCTCATCGCCGCCAAGGGCTGGCAGCTTTTCGAGGCGCGCGAGGACGAGATCGCCTCGGTGCAAGCCGGCCAGAAGGCCGCGACAGCGGAGCTGTGGGTGGGCGGGACGTCGATGACGCTGCTCACCGTCGACGCGAAGCTGATGCCGATCCTCCCGCTCATCGCCCGCCCGGACGCCGACCGGGCACTGGTCGTGGCGTTCGGGATGGGCACCGCATATCGAAGCGCGCTCATCGCCGGGCTCGAGACCGACGCCGTGGAGCTCGTGCCGTCGGTGCCGAAGATGTTCGGCTACTACTACCCAGACGCCGCCTCGGTGCTCGCCGACCCACGCGGGCGCGTCGTGATCGCCGATGGCCGGAACCACCTGGAACTGAGCGAGGAGCGCTTCGACATCATCGTGACCGACCCCCCGCCGCCGATCCAGAGTTCAGGCGTGTCGGTCATCTCGTCGTTCGAGTATTACGTCGAGGGCCGTGAACATCTCACCGATGGCGGCGTGATGATGCAATGGACGCCGTACGGCACGACCGAGCCGGACCTCAAGGAGCACATCCGGACGTTCGCGTCGGTGTTCGAGCACGTGACCGCGATCCGCGGCCCGGGCAGATTTGGGTTCTACATGCTTGGCTCAAACCTCCCGATCGGGCTGGATCCACAAGTCGCACGCGGAATCCTCGACCGGCCGGGGGTGCTCGAGGACATCTCGGGCGCGTACGACTCACCAGCCACGACCGTCGAGGCATGGCTCGAGGTCATCGATATTCACCACTGGATGGCCGACGCCGAGCTTCGTGCCTACGCCGGCACGGGTCCGCTCATCACCGATGATCACCCACGTCCGGAATACTTCCTGCTCCGAGGGTTGTCCGACGCCGCAGGCGGATGACCCGTTCTTCTCACTTGACCATGGCCCCCGCCCCGCGACGATGACGTTGTCGATCCGTCCGGAGGCCCGATGACCGCACGTACCCTCACCCTTGCTCGCCCTGTGCTCGGCACGACCCTGCCGTTCGCGCTTCCGATCGGTCTATCTGCATTCCTGCTGTTCAGCGTCGAGCCGTTGATCGGGCGTCTCGTGCTCCCCGTATTCGGCGGCACGCCGGCCGTGTGGGCGACGGTCCTGTTCTTCTTCCAGGGCGTGCTCCTCGTCGGCTACCTGTACGGGCACATCTCCGTCACCCGCCTCGGCAGCCTCGGGCCGCCGCTGCACCTGATCCTGGCCGGTCTCGCGTTCGCCGCGCTCGTCCTCGCCCCTGCCCGCGTGGCCGACCTGCGCGTCGAGACCGTCCCCCCGGTCGTCGACCTCATCCGGATCCTCGTCGTGCTCATCGGGCTTCCCGCGCTGGTGCTGACCACGACCACGCCACTCGTCAGCGGCTGGTTCGAGGCGTCGCGCACGCGCGGCGTGGAGGGAGACGGCTACTGGCTCTACGCGTTGAGCAACGCCGGCTCGCTCCTCGCGCTCGTGGCATACCCATTCCTGGTCGAGCCGCGTCTGCCGCTCACCGCACAGCGCGGCATCTGGGCGGTCGGCTACGCCGGGCTCGTCGTCCTGCTCGCCGTGGCGGCACAGCGGGCGTTGCCGGCGCTTCGGGCCAAGCTGACGACCGCGGATGCCGGCCTCGCCGCGGCCACGGGCGTGATCGAGGCGGCGCCGGTCGCGTGGTCGCGTCGGGGTCGCTGGCTCCTGCTGGCCGCCGTCCCGTCCGGCCTGCTCTCGGCGGTGACGACCTTCATCGCGACGGACCTCGTTTCCGCGCCGCTCCTCTGGGTCGCGCCACTCGGCATCTATCTCCTTTCATTCATCATCGCCTTCTCGCCGCGGGGTGCGCGCTGGATCCGCTGGGCGGTCATCGCCGCCCCGGCGATGGTCACGGTCCTGTGGGTCCCGTACGGCTCGGCGGGCGGCTGGCCAGTGCTGGCGGTCCTCGCGATGGAGCTCGTGGCCTTCGGCGTCGTCGCCGTGGCGCTGCACGGCCGCCTGGCCGAGGACCGGCCGGATCCATCCCGCCTCACCGAGTTCTACCTGATCCTGTCGCTGGGTGGCGCGCTCGCCAGCGCCTTCGTGGCGCTCATCGCGCCCACGATCTTCCCGGGTGTCTGGGAGCTGCCCATCCTGCTTGTGGGCGCGTTGATCGGGCTGGCGCTCGTGACGCCGGCGCGCATGCTGCAGCCACGAACGCGCCGTGGTCTCGATTTCAGCCCGTTCGTCCAGGGCTTCCGCCAGCGCCTGTTCCCCTACGCCATCGCCGCGGCGCTGCTCGTCTTGTCGCTGGTCGCGACCCGTGCGCTCGCGACCGAGGCTGGCGTCCGCTGGCTGCTGGTCGGTGGCTTGATCCTGCTCGTCGGCGCCCGCCCGTGGTTCCTGGCGATCGCCACGGCGTTCGTCCTGGCGCTGGCCACGTTCGTGCTCCAGCCGCCCGTGGAATTCCGCGATCGTAGCTTCTTCGGTCTTACCGAGGTGGTCGCGTCACCCGATGGGAAGCTCACGCTGCTCATGAACGGCACGACGATCCATGGGTCCCAGGCGACGGACCCGCAGAAGGCGCGGACGCCGCAGAGCTACTACGTTCGTTCGGGGCCTGTCGGCGACCTGTTCGAGATCACGGCTCGCGATGACGGCCGCCGGGCCGTGGCCATCGCCGGCCTGGGCGGCGGTGCCCTGGCGACATATGCCGACGCCGCCACCGACATGACGTTCTTCGAGATCGACCCGATCGTGATCGAAGTCGCCTCGGATCCGCGCTATTTCACGTATCTCACGGACGCCCCCGTGCGGCCGACAGTGATCGAGGGCGACGCGCGGTTGTCCTTCGAAGACGAGCCGTCCGGCAGCTATGACCTGGTCATGATGGACGCGTTCTCATCGGACTCGGTGCCGGTCCACCTGCTCACCGCCGAAGCGATCCGCGACGAGCTGCGCATCCTCCGCGACGACGGGATCATCGTGTTCCACATCTCGAATCGGTACTACGACCTCGCCCCGCCGATCGCCGCAGCCGTCACCGACCAGGGCCTGACGATCCTCGAGAAGCGCCACCAGCCGGGTGCAGTCAAGGAACCGGGCGAGACCCCATCGCGCTGGCTCGCCGCGTCGCGCGACGCGGCCAGGATCGAGGCGCTGCGAGCCGCCGGCTGGACCGAGACGACCTTGGGAGACCGCCCGTTCACCGACGACTACGCGGACCTACTGCGGTACCTCTACCTGGGGCAGTGAGCCGCTCCGCGAGCTGAGGTGGACATCGGCCAGGAGCCGAACGTTGGACGCGAGCGCCCAGGCGAGCAGGTACAGACCCGCGACGAGGATCAGCAGCCACGCGTAGCCGCTGATCAGCGCCACATACTCGACCGCACCGCCGACGACCGCGCCCAACAGGTTGGACGCGAACGCCATGTCGGCGGCTTTCGTGTCGCGGAACGAGTAGCTGAAGACGAGGTTGGCGAAGAAGATCGGTGCGAAGGCGAGCACGGACGCGATCACGTAGCGGACCCACGGCGGGTCGAGCAGAAGGCTGTCCGGCGGGAGGACGATCGCCAGCGCGAGTGACCCGAACAGACCGGCATAGAGCAGCCGCGGATCGCGGAAGTGGATCCGTTGATTGACGAGGATCGCCGCGAGCACGCTCGCAAGCACCGCGAAGAACACGAGCGAATTGACGACCCAGGTCGTGCCGAATAGCAGGCTGAACGTCGCGATGCTCTTGGTCTCGAGCAGCAGGAAGGCGATCCCGAGCACGAAGAAATGCGGGCTGAACTGGCGCATGGGGGTGGCGCTGCGCTTGGCCGCCCGGACGACGAGCAGGACCGCGAAGGCGATGATGATCCCGATCGCCAGCCCGTAGTACGGCGCGATGAACCGATCCTTCAGGTACAGGAAGGGCCAGTCGTCTGTCGCCGCGGCGGGCGCGCCGGCAAGATCCACCGCGTCCACGGTGTCACCTGGTGGCGGCGCTCCGTTGAGTGCCTCGACCTGCGGTCCGGCGGCAAGCGTGGCGGCCGTTCCGCCATGGATGCGCACGATCGGTTGGCTGCCGAAGCTGCCTTCCAGCATGCCGGCGATCTTCTCGGGCAGCCAGTCCTCACGATAGAAGTTGTAGAGGACGAAGATGCCGCCTGGGGCGAGTCGGTCGCGGACCTCGCTGAACGCCTCCGAGGTGAAGAGGAACGACTCCAGTCGGAGGTTCGCCGACGTGCTGACGAGCGTCAGGGAATCGGGCAGCGCGAAGACGACAAGGTCGTACTCGTTCGATGTCCGCCGCAGGAACGCCCGGCCGTCGTCGTTGATGCGCGTGACGCGCGGATCGTCGTACGGGCGGTTCGGGTGGTCGTCCCGGCCGATCTCCTGGATCCGTGCATCGATCTCGACCGCGTCGACATGACCGGCGCCGTGCTGGAGTGCCACGGCCACATCCGTGCCCGACCCGGCGCCCACGATGAGGACGTTGTCATAGGTCCGCTCGGGGAACCAGCGATAGACCTGTTCGTAGAACGGGTCGGAGGCCCGATCGAGCGGCCACATCGCCTGGTGCGGGATGCCGTTCACGTTGATCGCCTGGATCCCGTTCGAGTCGTACTGGTCGATCCGGTAATACGGCGACCACACCTGGTTCGCGGGCATGCCGAGTCCCACGATCGCGATCACGGCCGTCAGCGACCCCGCGGTGACCAGCGACCCACGTGTCAACCCGACGCCGAGGCCGAGCAGCGAGACCAGCACCGCGACCACCGAGAACCAGACGATCGGTGGGGTGCCGGTGGCGGACAGCAGCGTGAACAGCGCGATGCCCGTCATCGAGCCGGCGATGTCGATGCTGTACGCCTTGAGCGGCGGCATCGCGCGCAGCAAGCCCCCGAGCGGGACCGCCAAGCCGGCCATGATCATCGTGGCGATCACCACGAGCCCGGGCAGGACGAGGAAGTTGATGTCGGCGCCCTTGCTCTCGCTGAGGCCGAAGAAGATCTCGTCGGGCGAGGTCAGCTCGATGCTCACCTGGAACTGGGTGACGAGCACGACCAGGCCGAGCAGCAGCGGCCCGAACGGCGACACTGGAACGCGTTTTGGATCGCGACCCCAGAGGATCCCGACCCCGATCCCGAGGAACGACGCCATGAGCAGGAAGTTCCGGAAGTAGCCGACGTAGATCACGTTGGCCGGGATCCATCGGATCAACATCAGCTCGACGAAGAGGAGGCTGGTCGCGGTCAGGAACAGGCGGACCGCGGGGCGCGCGAGGAAGGCTGTCATCGGTTGTCGAGGCTAGCAGTCCGCGTGCGGTCCCGATCGGTGCGCGGTAGTCCCGTGGGGCGGCGCCGAAGGTACGGTCGCTTGCCCGCCGTGCAGGTGATACTCGGTCGGTCGTGCCGTCCGGATGCTCATCGGTGATGCGAACCACCTACCTCCGCGCCGCATCGCGGGCCGCTGCCGTCTTCGGGATCATCGCGCTGGCCATGCTGTGGCCGGGCCTCAACCTGGCGGACGCGCACGCCTACTGGGCCGCGCCGCTCGACGACCTGTATGGCGCCGCACAGGCCGGTGGCGCCGATGCGTACCTGTACGCCCCCGCGTTCGCGCAGGCACTCGCGCCGTTCAAGGCGCTGCCTTGGGCGGTGTTCGCCGGTCTGTGGCTCCTGCTGCTCGCGCTCTGCCTTGTCGTGATCGCCGGGCCGTGGGGCATCGTCGTCGCCCTCATCCCGCCGGTCCTCATCGAGCTCCAAGCCGGCAACATCCACCTGCTTCTCGCCCTCGCCGTCGGGCTCGGGCTGCGCTATCCATCGACATGGGCATTCGTCCTGCTGACCAAGCCGACCCTCGGCGTCGGGCTGCTGTGGTTCCTGGCGCGGCGTGAGTGGCGGAACCTGTCGATCGCGCTGGGATCGATCGCCGCAGTCGCGCTCTTCTCGTTCGTGCTCGCTCCGTCGGCGTGGAGCGCTTGGATCGACGCCCTCATCGTCAACGCAGGCCGTCCGATCAGCCCCGACTACTCCGGCGTGATCCACATCCCGCTGCTCGTCCGGCTGCCGATCGCCGCGCTGCTCGTCCTGTGGGGCGCCCGAACGGACCGGCCGTGGGTCCTCGGGGTCGCGGCGACGCTCGCGCTGCCGATCCTGTGGATCAACGGGTTGGCGGTGTTGCTGGCGATCCCGTTGCTGATGCGCTGGGATGCGCGCGCCGCGACAGCCCGCATCCGCGAGCTACGACGTGGCTGGAACGCCTGGCCCGCTCGGCACCGTGACCAGCTCCCGGTCGGCGAAGAAGCGGACGCGGCGAGCGAGTAGGAAGGCGGCACCGTACAGCACGGCGACCAGCAGCAGCAGCGCCTGGAAGCCGGTGAGGAGCGCGACGTACTCGAGCGCGCCACCCACCATCGCGCCGAGCAGGTTCGACGCGAATGCCATATCGGCCGAGGCGGTGTCCCGGAACGAGTAGGTGAAGACAAGATTCGCGAAGAAGACGGGCGCGAACGCGATCGCCGCGGCGAGCCCGTAACGAAGCTGCGGCGGGTCGATCAGCAACGCGTCCGCCGGGACCAGATAGGCCAGCGCGATCGATGCGAAGAGCGCGGCATACAACACGCGCGGATCCTTGGGACGCCAGCGGGCATTGACCAGGATCGCCAGCAGGACCCCGGCGAGGATCGCGAAGAACGCCAGCGCGTTGACGATCCAGGTGGTGCCGAAGAGCAGGCTGAACGAGACGAGACTCTTCGTTTCCAGGAGGAGGAAGGCCACCCCGAGGACGAAGAAGTGCGGGCTGAAGCGCCGGATCGGCGTCTTCGTGACGCGCGCCCCAGCGAAGACCGCGCCGAAGGCGAACAGCAGGAGGAACCCGAGCGCCGCGATGTAGTACCACGCGATGCCGGGCGTGCGGAGGTACAGGAAGGGCCAATCGTCGGTCGCGGCCTTGGGCTCGGGGCTGCCCACGTCCGGCAGGGCATCGACGCCATCGGCGGGCGGGACTCCGCCCGGCAGCGACACGACGCCCGGGCCGGCGGCGAGCACCGCGTTCGAAGGCTCGGGCAACTTGAGCAACGGTCGATGCCCGAAGACATCGGTCACCATCCGCTCGATCTTCGCCACGAGCCACGGCTCGCGATACAGGTTGTACATCACGAAGATGCCGCCGGGCGCGAGCTGGTCTCGCGCCTGCGCCATCGCCTCTTCCGTGTAGATGAACGACTCCAGCCGGACGCTACCCGTCGAACTGACGAGCGTCAGCGAGTCGGTCAGGGCGAACACGATCAGGTCGTACCGATCGGTCGTCCCGCGCATGTAGGCGCGTCCGTCGTTGACGTGGACGCTGACGCGCGGATCCCCGTACACGCCCTCCGGATGGAAGTCGCGACCGATCTGGGCCAGGCGGGGGTCGATCTCGACCGCGTCGACGTGCCCCGCGCCGTGGTGCAAGGCCAGCGCCACGTCCGAGCCGCTGCCGGCACCGATGACCATGACCCGGTCGAAGGTGCGGTCCGGGTACCAGCGGTAGATCTGCCGATGCAGGGCGCTCGAGTTCGCCTCCTCGCCCGTCATCATCTGCTGATGGGGGATGCCGTCGACCGCGAGGTAGACCGGCCGATCGCCGGACGCGGGGTCCATCGAGGCCCCCTTCAGGTCGGCCTCGTAGGCCGTGATGCGGTAGTACGGCGACCAGGCGTCCTGCTCGACCTGGGACAGGTTGATGCTGCCGAGCACGACGAGGACCATCGCGATCCCGCCGACGGCCGACCATGGCGTGGGTCCCTGGCCGAGGGCGAGGAGGAGGAGCAGGACGCCGACGATCGCGAACCAGACGACGGGATTGGTGCCGAGCAGGGAGAGGACCGCGAACCCGGCGATGCCCACCATCGATCCAGTGATGTCGATCGCATACGCCTTCAATGGCGGCATCGCCCGAAGGAGCGGCCCGAGGGGTAGTGCGAGGACCGCGAGCATCGCGGTGACCAGGACGACGATGAGCGGGAGGACGACGAAGTTGACATCGGCGCTATTGGAGAGATCGACGCCGTAGAAGATCTCGTTCTCACCGCCGAACTGGACGTTCAGCTGCGCGACCGTCACGAGCGTCGTCGTTACCAGCAGCAGGATCGGGAACGGCGACGCCGGCAGGTTGACTCCCCGCCGGCCGAGGACGATGCCCAGCCCGATGCCGAGGAAGCTCGACATGAGGATGAAGTTGCTGAAGTAGCCGATGTACCTGACGTTCGCCGGGATCCAGCGGATGAGCAGCAGCTCGACGAAGAGGATCGTGGCGCTGGTGAGGAGCAGCCGCACCGGCGCACCGGCCAGGTGGGCGACCGCGGGGAACCGATGACGGGGCGACGGAAGGGCTCGACTCATGGTCGCGAACCTAGCATGGGCGTGCGGTCTTGATGGGTGCGCGGTAGTCCCACGCGCTCGACGCCGAAGGTACGGCCGCCAGGCCGGTTGCGCCCGCAACCATTTGGCCCGCCGATGCTATCCTCGAACCGATGACCGCCCCCGCGCTCGACCTGGAGCCTGCCTGTCCGGGCCCACTCGAGCGAACGCCCCAAGCCACCACCGGATCTGCCCCCGCCCACGCCGAGCAGCGGGCCTTCGATTCGATCCCGCGCGAGACCTGGGACCGGCTCGCGGCGCGGACGCCCTGGGCGACGCCCTTCTCGGCGTGGCCGTTCCACCGCGCCTGGTGGGACGCCTACGGCGACAACGCGCACGACCAGCTGCTGGTCGTCTGTCGCGGCGACTCGACCGCGGAGGAGGAGCCCATCGCGATCGTTCCGTTGATGCACCGCCACGAGGTGGAGCCGACCGACGCTGCCACGCACACCACGATGCGGCACGGTGCGGACCTGCGGCTGACTCCGGTGCCACCGAGCGCGACCGCCATCCTGTTCGGCGCCTCGTATCACGCCGACTACGCGACGATCCTTGCCGATCCCGACGATCTCCCCGCCGTGGCGAAGGCTGTCGCGGCCTACGCGGCGAGTCCGGGCAGCGGCGCCTGGGACGTCGTCGATCTTCGCCGGCTTCGCTGTGCCGACCCGACCGGCACCGAACTGGCTGCCGCGTTCGGAGCGCTCGAGATGGCGCAGGGTTGGACGTTGAACGTCGAGCGTGAGGACGTCTGCCCGGTCGCCACGCTGCCGGGCGATGTCGATATCGAGACCTATCTCGGGACCCTCGGCAAGAAGGTGCGCCACGAGATCCGCCGCAAGGTCAGGCGCGCCCAGGCGCTCGGTGACGTGCGGCTCGTCGACTCGACCGAGCCGCTCGCCGACATCGACACCTTCATCGACCTCCACCAGCGGCGCTGGGGCGACGACGGCCTCTTCCCGCCGACCCGCGGCGGCGACCAGAGCCGGGTGATGTTCCGACGCCTGTTCGAGCTCTTCGGCTCGAACGGTCCGCTCGGGCTGACGATGCTCTGGGTGGGTGAACGAAGGATCGCCGCGGGCGTCCATTTCGAGACGGCCGACGAGCTGCTGTATTACAACGCCGGCATCGATCCCGAGGCGCGCGAGCTGTCGCCAGGCGTGCTGATGATCCACGGCTATGTGCGTCGTGCGCTCGAGCGCGGCATCCGCCGGATGGACTTCCTGCGGGGCGACGAGCCGTACAAGTACGAATGGGGCGCGGTGGACGAGCCGATCCAGCGCGTCCTCGTCCGGAGAGGCGACTGATGGGCACCGGGCATCCCAGCCGGCTCGAGCCCTGCTTCGAAACGGTCCCTCGCGCCCACCCGAAGTCGACGAGCCGCATCCGCGTGGTGGAGGTCCTGGCGACCGGCACCAGCGGCGGCGCCCAGGAGCACCTGTTCGGGCTGGTGAGCCGGATGGATCCTGACCGCTTCGACGTCTCGGTCGTCGCACTGTCCGGAGGGAGCGCGGTCCGCAAGATGCAGCGGGCGGGTCTCGACGTGCTCGTCATCGAGGAGCCTGACGACGCCATCGCGGTCGGCGCCCTTGCCGCCCACCTGGTCGACGTCAGGCCGGACGTCATCCACAACCACATGTACCGAGCCGAACTCGTCGGTACCCGAGCCGCGATCGCACTGGCTGAGGTCGGCCATCGTCGGCCGTACGTCGTATCGACCGTCCATTCGAGCCGGGTGCGATCGGTGGAGGACCGCGAGATGCTGCGGGTGCTGACCCCCCGCATGGATCAGCTCATCGCGGTCTCGGAGATGATCGAGGGGAAGCTCGAGCAGGAGGGCCGCACGACCGCGCCGATCCGCCTGATCTACAACGGCGTCGACCTGTCCCGCTACGACCACACTGAGCCGTGCTGCACGCTTGCCGAGGAATACGGCATGGAGCCCGGATCCGAGATCGTCGGCGTGGTCGCGCGGCTGGAGCCGGAGAAGGGTCACCCGACCTTGCTGGAGGCTTGGCCCACGGTGCTGCGGTCGGTGCCGGACGCGTACCTCCTGATCGTCGGCGAAGGATCGCGGCGTGAGGCGCTGGAAGCCCTCGCGAGGGACCTACGGATCGCCCATCGTGTCGTCTTCACCGGTCGGCGGGACGATGTGCCGTCGGTGACGGCGGCGCTCGATGTCGCGGTGCTGCCGTCCTATCGCGAGGCCCAGGGGCTGTCGATCCTCGAGGCGCTCGCCTTGTCGCGGCCGGTGGTCGCCTCGAACGTCGGCGGGATCCCGGAGATGATCACTGATGGCGTGAACGGCCTGCTCGTGCCGCCCCACGACGCCGACGCGCTGGCTGCCGCGATCGTCCGCCTGCTGACCGACCACCCGTTCGCCGACACGCTCGGTCGAGCAGGCCACGACATGGTCCACGACCGCTTCTGCATCGATCTCATGGTCGACGCCGTCCAGGCGATCTACGAGGAAGGCGCGCGCTCGTTGCGACCGGTCGAAGTCGACGTCGCTGCCGCTGTCTGATCAAGCCCCAGGGCGAGACGGAGGCTCCGCGGGATCGGCAATGGGCGCGGGAAGCGGACCAAGGGGAACAGCCCGACGAGGACGACCGGTGAGAGGAAGTACCACCTGGGCAGCGCGAGGAAGACCGCGACGACCATCGCCCAGCGGTGGTTGGTGCGTGCGCCCCAGATCACGACGAGCGCGGCGATCGGCAATCGCCACCACACTTTGAAGGGCGTTTCGTCCGGCGCCGTCACGAGCCCGCGTAGGTAGTCGCCCCACATCCAGGGCGCGATCACGAATGAGACCGCGGCGATCGCGACCGTGAGTCCGAGGGCGATGCCGAGGCTTCGCCATTCACGCCGGACAGCGAACCACAGCAGGCCGATCCCCGGCGTGAGCTTGGCGAGGATGACGAAGGCCCATGTCGCGGGATAGCGGAAACCCAACACCACAGCCGCGATCAGCAGGATGTTGATGTTCGCCGCGTTCAGCTCGATCTCGACGGCCGGGATCGCGAGGACGGGTCCGATGGCAGGGCCAGCGAGCCAGGCGAGGGCGGCCATCTCGATGGTCCGCAGAGCCAGCACGAACGTCTCGAACGAGACGATCGGTTGCAGCAATGTCATGAGCTGGGCGAACGGTGGGGTGTAGAGGAAGCAACGGGTCGGGTCATATGGGTTGGCCGGGTCCATGCTGTAGTAGCACCAGGCGTCGACCGGGCTGCCGCCGATGCGCGTCCACGTGATCAGGACGACGACCGCCGCGCCGAGCCCGATCCCGAGTGATGAGGTTCTTCCCCCACCTGCGCATGGCGGGAGCATACCTAGTCCTTCGGGCAGGACCATCGAGGCGGTGCCGCTACGCACCGACCCCCGCTAGCATGCCGCCGTGTCGATGTCCCGGTTCTGGCTGTTCCTTTCCGTCGCGCTCCCTGTGTTGGCGGCCGTCCTGGCGCCCATGTCGAGCGTCGACCTGACGTACCAGCTACGGGCTGGCGGGGAGATCCTCGACTCCAGGTCGATCCCGACGATCGACACATGGACGTTCACGGCGGCCGGCCTGCCCTGGATCGACCAGCAATGGGGTGCGCAGGTCCTGCTCGCGATCGTCTATCGGGCGCTCGGGTGGACCGGGCTCGTGCTGTTGCGGGCGGCCCTGACGGCGGTCATCGTCGGCGCGACGATCGCGATCGCTCGTCGGCGCGGCCTCGATGAGCGGACTGCAGCCGTGCTCACGCTCATCGCGTTCGTGGTCGCGGCGCCGGCCATGGCGCTCCGGCCCCAGCTCTTCGGGATGGCCTGTTTCGCGATCGTGCTGCTGCTCGTCGTCGTACGCCGGGAGCGACCGACTGCCCTGTGGCTCGTCCCGGTCGTCGTCGCGGTCTGGGCAAATCTCCATGGCAGCTTCGTCCTTGCGCCGGTGATCCTTGGGCTCGCCTTCCTCGAGGACCTGCACGATCGTGACGCGGCGTGGCGTCGGACGCTCCTCGTGGGGGTCGTATCCATGGTCGCCGCCTGCCTCACCCCATTCGGTCGTTGGTGTGTGGACCTATGCGATCGGCCTGACATCGAACAGCGGCGTCACTGCACGCACGTCCGAGTGGCAGCCGACCTCCCTCCGTGACCCCAGCGGGTTGCTGTTCTTCGCGTCGGTGGGAGCGGTCGTCGTGCTGATCGCCCGCGCCGGCCGGCGCGTCCCGTGGCCGACGCTCCTGTGGCTCGGCGTCTTCGCTGCGATCGGGACGATCGCCCAGCGCGGCGTCGCGTGGTGGCCGCTGGTCGCCGTGGCGACGATCAGTGGTGGGCTCATCACCGCGAGCGACCGCCCGATCGCCATCGGGTCGAGACGACTGAACGGCGTCGTAGCGGGGCTCGTCGTGGTAGCGGCCGTCGCCCTGCTGCCTATCTGGCGACCGATCGACCAGCGGACCCGTTTACCCGCCGCAGTCCTCACGGATGCCCCGCCGGGGATCACCGACGCCCTGCGCGGTATCGACACGCCGAGCGCCAACATCCTAAACCCGCAGCGCTGGGGATCATGGATCGAGTTCGCGTTCCCGAGCGCGCGAGTCGCTGTCGATTCCCGCATCGAGTTCATCCCGGGCGACGTCTGGGCCGCGTACGAGGGCGTCTTCGCCGGCCTCGACGGCTGGCGGGAGCAACTCGATTTATGGGGCGTCAACGTCGCGATCACCGAGCCGACCGACACATCACTCGCAACGCGTCTACGCGCTATCGGCTGGGAGGCGCGCTACGAGGACGCGGACGGGACCGTCTGGCTCCGGCCCGCGACCGCCCACCGATGAGCGGGCTCGCGCAGACGTTCGAACGTGTGACCGACCGGATCGATCTCGAACGCTGGCGCTCGCCGCTGCGACTCGGCCTGTCGGCCGTCGGTGTGGCGATGCTCGCCCTGGTCTACCGGGTCCCAGGTCCGGGCTTCGACTTCTACGCCTACTGGGCCGTCGATCCCAACGATCCGTACCGCATCGCCGATGGCCTCGGCGCGTTCCACTACGCACCGCCGGTCATCTGGCTGGCGGAGCCGTTCCGGCTCGTCCCGTTCGACGTGGGGTACGTCATCTGGACCGCGCTGATGGCCGGCCTGCTGATCTGGATGACGCGGTCATGGGCGCTGGCCTGGTGCGCGTTCCCGCCGGTCGCCGCGGAGTTCTTCCACGGCAACATCGACCTGTTGCTCGCCGCCGCGCTGGTGGCCGGGTTCCGGGCGCCCGCCGCCTGGGTGCTCCTGCCCATCACCAAGATCACGACCGGGATCAACCTGATCTGGCCGCTGCTCCGGCGAGACGGTCGGGCGGTGGCGATCGTCGCGGTGACCGCGCTCATCGTGGTCGGTGCGTCGCTTGCCATCCAGGGCGTCGACCTGTGGCGCGCCTGGATCGACCATCTCCAGGTCCGGCTCGGGCGCCCGGAAGCTGGCGGGGCGCTGATCGATATCAGTCTGTGGCTGCGCCTCCCCATCGCCCTCGCCGTCATGGCGTGGGCGTCGCTGAGCGGTCGCCGCTGGCTGGTGCCGGTCGCGGTCGTGCTCGCGATGCCGCTGCTCTGGTTCCACGCGCTCTCCGCGCTGGTCGCCGCGCACCCCCTGTGGAGCCCCTCGGCCAGCGTCGTCGCGACGTGCACAGGCGGACTGCTAGATTGACCGGGATGACTGAGTCGCGCGGCGACCTCGATGTGGTCGTGCTCGGCGGCGGCGGCCATGTCGGCCTGCCCCTGAGCCTCGTCCTCGCCGAAATCGGGCTGCGGGTTGGCATCTTCGACACGAACCCCGTCACGTTGATGCGCCTGGCTGCGGGCGGCATGCCGTTCGCAGAGCCCGGCGCTGAGGAGCTGCTCCAGGCGCTGCTGCCGACGGGCCGCCTCGAATTCAGTCCGGATGCCGCGATGATCGAGCGAGCCGACCAGCTCATCGTTGTGCTCGGCACGCCCGTCGATGAGTTCCTCGCCCCGTCGCTGACGATCTTCGAGAGGACCGTCCACCAGATCGCGCCGCACCTTCGACGCGGGACGCTGGTGATCCTGCGGAGCACGGTCTTCCCGGGGACGACCGAATACGTCGCCCAGAACCTGGCCGAGGCGGGCTGCACCGTCGACGTGGCGTTCTGTCCAGAGCGCATCGCCGAGGGCCACGCGCTCGATGAGCTGCGAGCGCTGCCGCAGATCATCGGCGCCGACACGGACGCGGCGGCGGACCGAGCGACGGCGCTCTTCCAGCGGCTGGTGTCGCACACGATCCGCACGACGTCCAAGGAAGCCGAGCTGGCCAAGTTGTTCACGAACACATGGCGCTACATGAAGTTCGCGATCGCGAACCAGTTCTTCATGATCGCCCACGACGCCGGGGTCGATTACACGAATGTCCTCCGGGCGATCCGCGAGGACTACCCGCGCGCGCTGGACCTGCCCGGACCCGGGTTCGCCGCGGGTCCGTGCCTGTTCAAGGACGCGATGCAGCTGTCCGCGTTCACGACCGACCACTTCCCGTTGGGCCAGGCGGCGATGCTCATCAACGAGGGCCTGCCCGCCTACATCGTGTCCGCGCTCGAGCGACGCTACGGCACGCTCAAGGGCAAGACCGTCGGGATCCTCGGCATGGCGTTCAAGGCCGAGTCCGACGACGAACGGGCGTCGCTCAGCTACAAGCTCCGCAAGCTGCTGATGTGGGCCGGCGCCCGGGTCCTCGCGACCGATCCCTACGTCCACGACGAGCGGCTGGTCACGCTCGAATGCACCCTCGACGAGAGCGACATCCTGATCCTGGGCGCACCGCATGCGCGCTATCGCGAGCTGCAGATCGGCGGCAAGGACGTGGTCGACGTCTGGGGGGCGATGGGCCAGGGAATCCGCCTGTAGTGCGGATCCTGGTCACCGGTGCCGCCGGTTTCATCAACGGGTACCTCGTTCCGGAGCTTCTCGAGGCAGGCCATGACATCGTCGGCCTCGACGACTTCTCGAAGTACGGTCGCGTTGCCAAGTCGTTCGACGATCACCCGAACTACCGCTTCGTCGAGGGCGACGCGAAGGACGCGGCCCTCCTGCGAGACCTCGCCGCCGATCGCGACCAGGTCGTGGCGGCGGCCGCGATGATCGGTGGGATCAGCTACTTCCATGAGTTTGCCTACGACCTGCTGGCCGAGAACGAACGCATCCTCGCATCGACGTTCGATGCGGCGATCGCGGCGCACCGCGACGGGCACCTCGAGCGGATCGTCGTGGTCTCGTCCTCGATGGTCTACGAGTCGGCGACCACGTTCCCGACGCCGGAAGGAGCCGAGCGCACGTCACCGCCACCCGTGAGCACGTACGGGTTCCAGAAGCTCGCCTCCGAGTACTTCGCGAGGGGCGCGTGGGAGCAGTACGGCCTCCCGTACACGATCGTCCGACCGTTCAACTGCGTCGGCATCGGCGAGCGCCGCGCGCTCCGCGACACCGAGGTGATGTCCGGCAACGTGCGCCTGGCCTTGTCGCACGTCGTGCCCGACCTGGCCCTCAAGGTCCTCCGGGGACAGGACCCGCTCCACATCCTCGGCGATGGCTCGCAGGTGCGTCACTACACGTACGGTGGCGACCTGGCACGCGGCGTCCGACTCGCGCTCGAGTCGGACGCGACCATCAACCAGGATCTCAACCTGTCGACCGCCGTGTCGACCACCGTGCTCGACCTCGCCGAGGCGATCTGGCGCAAGGTCCACGGACCGGATCGGGAGTTCCGCTACGTGTCGGATCCGCCGTTCGAGCACGACGTCCAGATGCGCGTCCCGGACGTGCGCAAGGCGCGCGACCTCATCGGCTTCGAGGCGACGACGACGCTCGACGCGATGCTCGACGAGGTGGTCCCGTGGATTCGCGCCGAGCTGGAGGCGGGGCGGCTGTGAGCGACGCAGGACCGGACCTCTACGACCTTCGGTTCGACGCACAGGACGCGGCCGCAAAGGACCGGATCTGGCGCGAGATCGTCACCTTCCTGGCGCGCTGGATCGACCCGAACGCACCCGTGCTCGACATCGGAACCGACCGGGGGCACTTCATCCGGTTCGCCCACGGATCGGAGCGCTGGGCATCCGACATCCGTGACGTGAGCGCGGCACTCCCCGAGGACGTGCATTTCGTCCAGGGATCCGGGCTCGACCTGGCGATGCACATCCCGAATGGCTATTTCGGGACCGTCTTCATGAGCAACTACCTGGAGCACCTGTCGTCGTCGGAGGCAGTGATCGAGCAGCTCGGCGTGGCTCGCCAGCTGCTCCGACCGGACGGTCGGCTGATCGTCCTGCAGCCGAACATCCGCCTCGTCGGCCCGCGCTACTGGGATTTCATCGACCACAAGGTCGCGTTGACCGAAAAGAGCCTTGTCGAGGCGGCAGGGATCGCCGGCCTGCAGACGGAGAAGCTCATCGTCCGATTCCTGCCCTACTCCACGAAAGGGCGCCTCCCCTCCACGCCAGCGCTCGTTCGCTTCTACCTCCGCGTGCCGCTTGCGTGGCGGCTGCTCGGGAAGCAAACCCTGTTCATCGCGACTCGTGACTGACCGACCGGACGTCTCGATGGTCGTGCCGGTCTACAACGAGGGTCCGGCGGTCGAACCGATCCTGCGGGCGCTCACGGCCGCCGTCACCACCCCGCACGAGATCCTCGTCGTGTATGACGATGACGCGGACACCACCATCCCGACGATCACCTCGCTCAGCGACGAGTTCGGGACGATCAAGGGTCACCGAAACGACCTCGGTCGCGGCGTCCTCAACGCCATGAAGTCGGGCATCGCCGCATCGAGCGCTCGATACGTGGTGATCTCGATGGCCGATGGCTCGGACGAGCCGGAGCGCATCGATGCGATGGTCCGACTGGCCGACGAGGGAGCCGACATCGTCGCCGCATCGCGCTACATGCGCGGCGGCCGGCAGCTCGGCGGCCCGAGGATCAAGGGTCTCCTGAGCCGGGCGGCCGGCCTGTCGCTGCACTACCTCGCCGGTGTCCCAACGCATGACCCAACGAACAATTTCAAGCTCTACGCGCGGCGCTTCCTCGACGACGTGACGATCGAGAGCCGCGCTGGATTCGAGCTGGCGCTCGAGCTGACGGTCAAGGCGACCATCGGCGGACGGCGCATTGCCGAGATCCCGACGACATGGCGTGATCGGACGTCGGGGGCCAGCAACTTCAGGCTGCGGCAGTGGCTACCACACTACCTGCGCTGGTACCTCGTCGCGCTGCGGAGTCGGTTGCCGCGGTGATCAACCGGCGGCCGTGACCCCTGCCGCGCGGTCGGACGCGTTGTCGCTTGCGCGAGCCGCCTTGATCCGCCCCTCCGCCGGCATCGGCCAGACGATCGGAGCGAGTGCCGCGAGCAGGATCGTGAACCACGTGATCTGCACCACCGGTGACCCCGCGATCATCGTGATGACGGCCGCCGCATAGGCCACCCCGGGTCGATCTCGCAGCAGCCAGATCACCGCGGCGCCGATCACGATCGCCGCCGTGGGCAGCAGGTTCGCGATGTCGACTGGGACGCCGACGTACCGTGCCGCGCCGGCGAGACTGAGATAGGTGGTTCCCGCAGTCGCGGTCTGGCGCATGATCCCGAGGTACTCGAGATGCGCCTGCACGCCGGCGCCGAGCACGCTGACCAACAGCACCACGATGCCGGTCACGACGAACGCCTTGAACGCGGTCCACCGCCGCTGCGTGATCAGCCACCACATGAACACCCCGGGCGTGATCTTGAACGCCGTCATCAGCGCGAAGATCGCGCCGGCGGCGATATCGCGGCCTCGCGTCAGCAAGTACCACGCCCCGACGGTGCCCGCAACGATCAAGCCGTTGAGGTTGCCGACGCCGATCTGATAGACGATCGGGAGTGACAGGATGAACACGGCCAGCCCGACCAGGATCGGCCGACGCCGCAGCATCCAAAGGATCACGGCCGCCAGGATGACGATCGTCGCGATCCACCAGATGTAGACACCGAGTTCGTTCGGGATCGCAGCCAGGGGTCGGAACAGCACCGCGATCGGTGGCGGCGACAGCAGCGGCACCGTGAAGAACGGGGGTTCGAACCCGACAAGCCGATCGCCCGGTGACAGGGCGTACAGCAGATGCCCCGCGTTCAGCCGTTCGCCGGACGCGAGGTACGTGAACGCGTCGCCCGGGACCAGCCCACGGTTGAAGTAGATCCGCTGGATCGCGACGACGAGGCCGATCGCGATCGCCGGGACCGCGACGCGAAGGATCCGCTGCGCTGCCGACATCGCGGCAGATGCTAGACCCGGCTTGCCACCGCTGCTTCGGTACCATCGGCGGGTTGCCAGGGTGCACCACAGTGCCAGACTCCGTACAAGACATGTCCGCAGACCCCATCGAGCCGCTCGTCGCCGTCGTCATGCCTGCCCTGAACGAGGCGGGGAAGATCGGGCGCGTGCTGGACAAGATGCCGCGTGACGGCCGCTTCGAGGCGATCGTCGTCGACGACGGATCGACCGACGGGACCGGCGATGAGGCGCGCGAGCATGGCGCGGCCGTCGTCGTCCGCCACGACAAACGGCAAGGCGTCGGGGCGTCGATCCGCGACGGATGGAAGGCCGGCCTCGAACGGGGCCGACCGTATCTCGCTCTCCTGTCCGGCGACGATCAGCACGTCCCATCCGAGCTCGTCGGAGCGTTCGATGCCCTACTCGCCAGGGAAGCCGACTACCTGCAGGGCTCACGCTGGATGGCTGGTGGTCGACTAATCGGCGGCGGCAACTCCGGTCGGGCCCGTGGCACTCAGCTCTATTCACTCGCATTCAGCGTGCTCGTTGGCCGCCGCGTGACGGACGCCACCAACGGTTTCCGCATCTTCAAGCGCGAGCTCCTCGACGACCCGAAGATCGAGCTTGATCAGCGCTGGCTCGACAGCTACGACCTCGAGCCATACGTCCTCTATCGTGCGATCACGCGCGGGTACAGGGTGATCGAACACCCGTGCACGGTGGTCTACCACCAAGCGGAGTCATATTCGAAGATGAAGGGGATCAAGGACTGGTGGCGGCTCTTCCGACCCGCCCTGTTGCTTCGCACGGGGGTGAAGCAATGAGCAACGACTCGCTCGAGCGCTCCTTCGGGGCTCGCCGGATCCTCGTCACCGGTGGAGCCGGCTTCGTCGGTGCGGCCGTGACCCGCCGGCTCGTCGATGCGGGCGCGCGGGTCACCGTCCTCGACGACCTGTTCACCGGCAAGGCTGACGCGGTGCCGACCGGCGCGACGCTCGTGAACGGGTCGGTGACGGATGTCCAGCTCGTCAACGAGCTGGTCAGCGATCACAGCCTCGTCCTGCACTTGGCCGCTCGCAACATCATCGCCTCGACGGCCAACCCGCTCGACGACTTCGCGACGAACATCGGCGGCACCCTGAACATCCTGCTGGCGGCCCGCGCATCGAAGGTGGACCGGGTTGTGTATTCGTCGTCGGCGTCGGTCTACGGCAACCCAAGGACCATCCCGATCAACGAGGATGACCCCCTCTGGACGCTGTCGCCGTACGCCGTGAGCAAGCTCGGCGGCGAGAACTACTGCACCGCGTTCTCCGAGAGCTACGGGTTGCGCGTCGCGACGGTGCGCTATTCGAACGTCTACGGTCCAGGCCAGCGGCCGGACAACCCGTACAGCGGCGTCGTTTCGAAGTTCCTCGTCCAGGCCCATTCCGGTCAGCCGATCTCGGTGCATGGTGACGGTGAGCAGACCCGCGACTACACCTATATCGATGATGCAGTCGATGCGACGTTGACCGCGGCCGTCCACCCTCGTGCCGAGGGCGAGATCTTCAATATCGGCACCGGCATCGAGACGTCAGTCAACCGTCTCGCCACAGCGATCGGCGAAGCGCTCGGCGTCGACGTCGACATCCAGCACATCGACCGGCGCGACATCGATAACATCCGCCGCCGCGTGGTCAACATCGAGAAGATCCGGCGGATGCTGCGCTGGACGCCGCAATGGACGCTCGAGCGCGGCCTGGCCGAGACGGCCGACTGGTACAAGGCCTCGTCATTCGCGCGAACCGAGCGCGTCCCGGAGAAGGCTGGCTAATCAGACGCAGCTCGTCCGCCAGTAGCGCACGGCCGCGCCGCCCCCGATGGTTGCCAGCCGCCGTCGCGGGTCTGTGCACCAGCGCACCGGGAATACGCATGTCTCCAGGTTGATTCTCGCTCGGTGCCACCTACACTCGGCGAACTGATCGGGGGAACGCAACGGATCGGTTGCCTCCGTAACCTGGGGTGAGTCGGTGAGCGGAGCGAGCGGACATCGTCTCCGGATCGGAATCGCGGCCGCGGCCGCGGTCCTGCTTGCCCTGCCCATGCCGGTCGCCGCCGCCTCGCAGGCAAGCGCGGCCCCGAACGCGGCGTCGAACTGGATCGTCACCCTCAAGCCAGGCGTTGACCTCGCGGGCGCCTCGAACATCGCCAAGCAATCCGGCGGGCGACTGCGACGCACGTACTCGCAAGCGCTGCACGGGTTCGCATTCCATGGGTCGAAGGCGGCTGTCGAGGCGCTCCGCCGGAACGGGCAGGTCCGCACAGTCGTCGCCGATGGGCCCGTATCCATCGCCGAAGCGCCCCCGACGGGGGTCTCGCGGATCAGGGCGAGCCACCCGACGCAGCCGAACGCCTATGACCTGGGTTTCACCGGTAACGGGGTCAAGGTCGCCATCCTCGACACCGGCATCGACCTGACACATCCGGACCTCGTTCCGAACCTGAACCTCGATCTTGGACGGAATTGCATGACCGCCGGTCCGCCGCAGGACGGCCACGGCCATGGAACGCACGTCGCCGGGATCGTCGCAGCGAGCAACAACGGCGACGGCGTGATCGGCGTGGCGCCGGAAGCGACGCTCGTACCGATCAAGGTCCTGGACGACACGGGCTACGGCGAGTGGTCGAACCTGATCTGTGCGATCGACTACCTGACTGGCCTCAGGACCGACGGCGACCCGACGAACGACGTCCTCGTCGCGAACATGAGCCTCGGCGACGTCGGCTCGGTCGGAAGCTGCTCTGACGGGTTCGTCCGTGAAGCGATCTGCCGATCAGTCGGCGCCGGGATCACCTACGTCGCGGCCGCCGGGAACTCGACGGTCGACGTGGCGGGCTTCATCCCCGCGGCGTACCCCGAGGTGATCGCCGTCTCGGCCCTGACCGACCATGACGGCGAGCCGGGTGGTGCCGCCGGCTGCCCGTTCTTCTTCTTCTTCTGCGACGACACGCTGGCCGAGTTCAGCAACTACGGCGCCGGGATCGAGGTGACGGCCCCCGGCACGCAGATCAACTCCAGCTGGACCGGTGGCGGGTACTCGACCCAGATGGGCACGAGCATGGCCTCGCCGCACGTGGCCGGGGTCGCGGCATTGGTCGCGGCCGCCATGCCCGGGATGTCACCAGCCGAGATCGCGACGCTGATCGAGACCACCGGCGAGTGCCCGAACGGCGCCCTGGCGGACGCCGACGGCAGTGGGACGTGCGAGGGCAAGGGTCAGTGGACGAATGATCCAGACGGGATCGCCGAGCCGCTCGTCAACGCCCTCAACGCGATGGGCGGGACCACGCCACCTACGCCCACGGCGCCTGGCCCGCCGACGGCCGTCACGGCTGCCAGCGCGGTAGGTCAGGTCCCGCTCACATGGTCGCCACCGGGATCCAACGGACGGAGCCCGGTCACGGGGTATCGCGTCTACCGATCGACGACGCCGGGTGAGGCAACACTCCTCGCGACCCTTGGGGTCGTCACGTCGTACAACGACGCCGCGGTCACGAACGGGACGACGTACTACTACCAGGTCTCGGCAGTGAATGCCATCGGCGAGGGCCCTCGATCGCCCGAGGTCTCGGCCACCCCGGTCGCCCAGCTCCCACCACCGCCGGTCGACTACTCGGGTGTGCAGGGCAACTGGGTCGGCACGTACGGCGTCGACGGCTACGTCCTCGCCGACTGGAACGGCAACAACAGCGACCTTGCCAGCCTGCCGGCCGGCGTGACCTACGCCCTCGAGGTCGGCCTCCGGGCAACGTGGGCGGCGAGCACGACCGAGGTGCGCGCGCTGACCGGTCCGAGCGGGACCGGTCGCAAGGCAGCGACCTTCTACGACCTCAACACGTTCCGACTCCGGATGACCTTCCCGAACGGCTACAACGGCACGCTCCACCTGTACGCCCTCGACTGGGATGCCTGGGGTGGGGATCGCCACCAGACGGTGTCGATCAACGACGGCCACGGGCTGCAGACCGCGAACCTGTCGAGCTCGTACTACCAGGGCGCCTGGATCCACGCCCCGATCACGGTCTCGCCCGGTGGCGCGGTCGTCATCACCGGCGTGCGCACCGGCGGCAACACGGCCGTCCTGGCTGGGCTGTTCCTGGGTGGCGCGCCGACGCCGATGGCGCCCAGCGCGCCGACCGATGTCGCGGCGGCCGCCGGCGACGGTCAGGTCGCGCTGACGTGGTCCCCGCCCGGGAATATGGGTGGCAGCCCGGTCACGAGCTACACCGCGACGGCCAGCCCGGGCGGCGCGACGTGCTCCACGGCGGGCCTCGGCTGCACGATCAGCGGACTGGCCAACGGCACGACCTACAGCTTCATCGTCCGGGCGACCAACGCGACCGGAACGGGTCCGGCGTCAGCGCCGGTCTCGGCCACCCCGGTCGCCCAGCTCCCACCACCGCCGGTCGACTACTCGGGTGTGCAGGGCAACTGGGTCGGCACGTACGGCGTCGACGGCTACGTCCTCGCCGACTGGAACGGCAACAACAGCGACCTTGCCAGCCTGCCGGCCGGCGTGACCTACGCCCTCGAGGTCGGCCTCCGGGCAACGTGGGCGGCGAGCACGACCGAGGTGCGCGCGCTGACCGGTCCGAGCGGGACCGGTCGCAAGGCAGCGACCTTCTACGACCTCAACACGTTCCGACTCCGGATGACCTTCCCGAACGGCTACAACGGCACGCTCCACCTGTACGCCCTCGACTGGGATGCCTGGGGTGGGGATCGCCACCAGACGGTGTCGATCAACGACGGCCACGGGCTGCAGACCGCGAACCTGTCGAGCTCGTACTACCAGGGCGCCTGGATCCACGCCCCGATCACGGTCTCGCCCGGTGGCGCGGTCGTCATCACCGGCGTGCGCACCGGCGGCAACACGGCCGTCCTGGCTGGGCTGTTCCTGGGTGGCGCGCCGACGCCCACGCCCACCCCGACACCGACGCCCACTCCGACACCCACCCCGACGCCCACCCCGACCCCGACGCCCACCCCGACGCCCACCCCCACCCCGACGCCCACCCCGACACCCACGCCCACCCCGACACCGACGCCCACCCCGACGCCCACGCTTACGCCTACGCCCACCCCGACACCGACACCCACCCCGACGCCCACGCCCACGCCCGCCCACGCCTACGCCCACCCCGACACCGACACCGACTCCCACGCCGACCCCGACCCCGACCCGGCACCGACGCCGACACCAGCCACTGTGCCGACGGCACCCCATTCGGTGACGGCCGCTCCCGATGCCAAGAAGGGGATCGACCTCGCGTGGTCGCCGCCGAGCTCGAACGGCGGCAGCGCGATCACCGGCTATCGGATCTACCGCAGCACGTCACCCGGGACGGAGACGCTCCTGACGACGGTCGCCGGAACCGCCCGCACGTATCGCGATGCGTCGGCGGCGCGGAACCGGCGCTACTACTACGTGATTCGCGCGGTCAACGCTGTCGGCATCGGGTCGCCTTCGGCTGAGGTCACGGCGATCGCAAAGTAGATCTAATCCGCGGGGCCGGGATCAGACGAGGCTCGTCCGCCAATAGCGTTCGGCCGGGCCGCCGACGTCGCCGACGACCCCGAGCGCGGCGCCATACGACCTCACGGCGTCGGCCATCGCCCGCGTGTCGTCGAAGAGCCGTTCCATCTGGCTCTCATAGATGCTGATGCCGGTGATCTTGCGCTCGATCTGATCGCCGATATCGGCGAAGGCCGGGAAGACGCTCACGTTCGGTGGCAATCCTGCGAGCGCGTCGGGCCCGAGCTGATCCAGCGTCCGGAAATCGTTCCACCAGGAATAGGGGAAGTCCTCGTAGAAGACGACCGTGCCCGCGTACTCCGGCCCGGGCATCACCCAGCGCTGCCCGGAACGCAGGAGCTCGACGCCTGCCTCGCGCAGCAGCTGGTGGTCGACATGCCCGCCGACACCGAGCGGCAGGTAGACCTGCTGGGGCTCGAGTCGATCGATCTCCTGCCGCAGCACATCAAAGGGATACGTGTCATCCGCACGCGGCGTGCCGAGCAGCTGCTCGTCGCCCTCGTAGCCGCGGAAAACGGCGTCCGGCAGGTCGAGGAAGACGATCGACGCCTCCGCGAAGTATGCGTAGCGCTCGTCCTCGAGCCGCCGCCGCGCCATCAGATCGCCGGCGACTGCCGAATTGACGATCTCACCAGTCAGGACCGCGCCCTGCGTCGGGAGCTCGTCGATGACCGGTTGGCCAGCAAGCGATTCGTTGCGGATGCTTGCCCGTCGATACCACGACGAGCGCTGCCAGAACCGCTTCGCTGCCGCGTCGGCGTCGATCTGGGTCGCTTCGAGCCCCTCGTCGTCTGCCACCCACGCCGGGCCGAGCGGGTAGTCGGGCAGGATCGCGCTCCGATTGAACGCCTCGGTCGATGGCCACATCGTCTTCGACCCGAAGCCGAGCGCCTCACGCTGGTAGCCCGTCAGCCCGTTGCCGCTGCCATCACCCGAGAAGACCGTGATGATCGTCACGTTCTGCCCGAGCTCGCGGAGGCTCGCGATGAGCCCGCCGCACGAGAGGGCGACGTCGTCCGGATGGGGCGCGACGAACACGTGGGTCATGGCCGGCCGAGTATACCGACGGGACCTGCCCCGGATCAGAACCAGCGGCGGCGTCGGCGCAGCGCATCGCCGCCGTCATCCGGGAAGCCACCCGGACCGATCAACGGAACGAAGACGACGGCACCGTGGGGCGTGTCGCGCCAGACATCGCCCTGGCGGACGACTAGCGTCAGGATCTGGTGGTCGCGCGGACCGACCGGGATCACGAGCCGTCCGCCGTCGGCTAGCTGGTCGCGCAACTCGGTCGGGATCGCCGGAGCGGCTGCCGTCACGATGATCCCGTCCCACGGCGCGCCGGCCGGGTCGCCGAGGCTGCCGTCGGTCGTGCGGATGGTGACGCTGCCCGGCAGATCGAGCGCCTCGATCCGTTCTCTGGCTTTGTCGGCGAGGGTCGCATGGCGCTCGAGGCTGGTGACGTCGGCGCCAAGCGCAGCAAGGATCGCGGCTTGATAGCCGGATCCCGTGCCAAGCTCGAGGACCCGGTCGCCCGGCTGGGGCGCCAGCAGCTCGGTCATGCGCGCCACCACCCAGGGTTGGCTGATGGTCTGTCCCGCAGCGATCGGAACGGCTTCGTCGGCATACGCGCGGCTCTGCCGATCCGGGTCCAGGAAGTGGTCGCGCGGGACGTCTGCCATCGCCGCCAGGACACGCTCGTCGCGGATTCCGCGGTCGCGCAGCTGATCCTGGACCATGCGCCGCCGGTCGTCGTCAGCGCCCATCGGCAGAGAGTAGACCCCGACAGGACCGCCGGCGCCGGTTACGAGGGACTGGGCGACACGCTCACGTCGGGCGACGGGCTGGCGGCCGGTGAGGGGCCCACACTGCCGGATGGCGCGGCGCTCGGACTGGCGCTGGCGCCGCTTGGGCTCGCACTGGCGCTGGCGCTGGGCGACTCGCTGGCCTCGGGCGTCGGGGTCGCGAGCGGGCGGAGGAGCCCGCCGGTCCCCAGCAGCAGACCGTTGAACAGGATCAGCACGAACACCGCAACGGTCGCGATCACGAAGAACTTCGAGACGTCCTCGCGGACATGGACCGCGACCTCGGACGGGGATGGAGCGCGGGTGGTCTTGGCGGACTGGCGGCGCTGTGCCGCCCGTCGCTCGGCCGCGGTCGCTCCCGCGACAGGAGTGACGCCCTCGCCGGAGATCTCCTCGACGGCCGCGTCGTAGTCATCGACCTCGTCCGACTCCGCCGCGGCCTCGGCGGCGTCGGCAAGGTCGTCCTCGATGGCGTCGATGTCGGCGTCGTCGATGCGCTCGCCGTCCTCGTCGATGTCGTCATCGAGCTCGTCGATGTCGTCGTCGATCGGGTCGAGGGGCTCCTCGGGCGTGCTATCACGGGGGTCGGTCACGGGTGTGTCACAGCTCCTGGGCTCGCGGCCGTGGGTCGGGCGCCGCGGACGCGCAGCAGGATACCCGATAGCCGATCACGCCTCGCGCACCGCGGGCACGAACCAGCCGGCGATGCCGGCTGCCGCGGTCACCAGCCCGAAGGCCGCGATGACCGTCGTGACCCCGATCGTTTCGGCCAGCACGCCACCCACGCCGATCGAAAGCGCCATCGCCCCGCCCACCAGCGAGAACCGGAAGCTGATGACTCGGCCCAGCAGGTGCACGGGCGTGCGCTCCTGGAAGAGCGTCTGGCTCGGGATGATGAAGACCATGTTGGCGATCCCGATGCCGAACGCGATCGCCAGCACCGCGCCGAGGTTGCCCGACAGCGCCATCAGCGTCGTCAGCAGCCCCAGCACCGTGTAGCCGGCGATGATCATGTGGCCCTTCGAGAGGCGCGCGCCGATCAGGCCGATCACGAACCCGCCGACCAGGTTGCCGGCACCCTGGCTCGCTTCGATGAAGCCGTAGACGGCCTCCCAATCGAACCCTTGGGGGCCGAAGACGCGCTCGGCGAACACCAAGGTCTGCCCGATGAGCACGCCGATCGTGAGCTGGGCAACGACAGCCTGGAGCGTGTTGGCGAGCAGGACGCGATCGTTGCGCAGGAAGCGCCAGCCAGCGACGAGCTCGGCGCGGAATCCGGCAGGTGCCGGTTCGCCGGCCGTCGCCGGGGCCTCCTCTCGCGGCATCGGGCGCGGGATCAGCGTGCTCAAGAGCAGCGCGGATGCCAGGTAGGTCGCACCGTCCAACCAGAAGGCGATCGACACCGCCTCGGCGACCAAAGCGACGAAGAGGCCAGCCAGCGCGAAGCCGACGACGTCGGCCATGGTCTCCCCGACCCACAGCGCCGAGTTGGCAGCGAGAAGCTCGTCCTCGCGGACGAGCCGTGGAAGGATCGCGACGCGCGCGGGCCGGAAGAAGATCGAGATGGTCGTCAGCAGGAAGGCCAGCGGATAGACGAGGAAGATGTTGAGCGAGGCCGCGATCGGCATGATCAGGACGATCGCCGCGCGCAGGATGTCGCTGACGACCAGCACCTCGCGGTGGTCCCAGCGGTCGACGAGGGTGCCGGCGATGGGCCCGAACAACAGGTTCGGCAGCGTGGCGAAGACGAACAGGAAGGCCACCGCGATCGGCGAGCCGGTGACGACGAACACGATCGCGCCGATCGCGACCAGGTGGATGCGGTCGCCGAACAGGGAGATGAGCTGGCCCGCCCAGAGCGCGCCGAATGAGCCGTTGAGGGCGAGGCGGACGTACGGGTGGCGGCGGAGGCGCGCGAGCACATCGGGTGAGATGCCCGGGATGGGGAAGGCAGGCGCTCCGGGGGCTGTCGGGTCCGCCGTGTCTGTGGCGGTAGCGGTCGCCCCGGGCGTGGCTAGGCGTTGTCGGCCGGCGCCAAGGACGGTCGGGCGCTGGAGCTCGGCTGTCCGTTGCAGACCGGGGGTCAGGCCGGATCGGTTGCCGCCGCCGGCTCGTTGCGCGGCAAGGCGGCGACGAAGGTCGGCGTCCTCCTGCTCCTCCTCAGCGGTCGGGACCCTGACAACGCCCGCGAACAGGAAGAACGCGAGTCCTAGTCCGAGGAACAGGTCGCCCAGCGAGTAGACGTTGCGGATGATCGGGACCGGCGCCGGGATGACGTCGCCGAGGATCAGGAGCCGGCCGAGGAAGTCCTGCGACCCGGCGTCGACGATGGTGTGGAAAGCCCGGTCGACGTCTGCCGGCGCGAGGCCGCTCGCCGACAGGGCCGGCTGCCAGATCGGCATGAAGCCGTCGTTCGCGACGATCACGAGGGTGTTGGAGAGGACGCCGAGGAAGGCCAGGCTCAGGCCCGGGTACGACCGGTTGACCCAGAGCGCAGCCAGCAACACCACGAAGGCGCTCGTCAGGAGCGGCAGCCGCAACATCTCGACGATGCCGATGTGGGCGCCGAGTGCCCACTCCGTCCCGAACCGGACGACGACGGCCACGACGAGTAGCCACGTCCAGCGCAGCCGGATCTCGGAGAGGTTCCCGAGCTTTCCTCCGGCCATGAGGCCGAGGAGGAGGCCGAGCAGGATCCCGCCGATCAGCATCGAGTCATGATGCTGGAGCGGGTATGGGCTTCGTCAGGCCTGCTCGGGTGCGCGGGACGCGGGGGAGACGGACGCGTTCGTCGGCATCGCGCCGGTCGCGGGCGGATCGGCGAGCCGGGTGGCCGCAGCCTGGCCGAGCAGCGGGATCGGACGCGGCTGGACGGTGCGGCCCGGGTCAGCGACGCCCTCGACGTGATGGGTCTTGACGAAGGCATCGACCACGACGGGGTCGAACTGGATGCCGGCGAACTTGCGCAGCTCGGCGAGCGCCTGTTCGGCGGTCAGCGGCGTCATGCGGTAGGGACGGGCGGCCGTCATGGCCTCGAACGCATCGGCGACGTGGAGGACCCGAGCCAGCTTGGGGATCTCGTCGCCGATCAGGCGGTCCGGGTAGCCCGAGCCGTTGTACCACTCGTGGTGGTGGCGGATGATCGGCAGCTCTGGGGCGAGCTTGGTGACAGGGGCGATGATCTGGGCGCCCAGCACCGGGTGCGCGTTCATGATCATCCGCTCGTCCTTGTTGAGGCGCTCCTGCTTCAGCAGGACCCGGTCCGGCACGCCGATCTTGCCGACGTCGTGGAGCAGGCCGCCCCACTCGAGCGCTTCCAGTTCGGCGTCGGTGACGTGCATGACACGGCCGATATCGACCGCGATCTCCTTCACCCGATGGCTGTGCTTGGCCGTGAATGGGTCGCGCTTGTCCACCGCCTCGGCCAATGCGCCGATGGTCTGCGTGAACATGTCGCGCATCTCGATGAAGCGCGCATAAGCCAGACGTGTCGAATAGAGAGGGACGGCGAAGAGTGCTGTCGCCCACCACTGCACCGCATACACAACGGTCATAAGCCACGACAGCGGAGCGAGCGCAACGACGCCACCGAGAATTCCGCGGATGTCCCCGAGGAGGACGTCCTTTGGTGCCTGCCCCGTTCGAAGCCCCAACGCGATTGACACTAAAACAAGGTTCAACCCTATGAAGGTGAGGGCCGCGGCCATGCCTGAAACGAAATCCCATGCAACGCCTGATCCAAGGGACAGGAGGAATTCACGGAGGCTTCCCGCGAAAACGGCAGGCACAACCAGGGCTGCGTGGTTGGCGAGCGTCCCATACCACGGGATTCGCCCCCGGAGCTCGCGTATCTCCGTGGTCCCTAGTGCGGCCACCCACCCTGCGACCGCGGGACCTCCAAGGAAGAGGGAGCCCATGATTGGCGCAATTGCAACCGCTTGCTGGGTACCACGCGGGAGTTGAACTGGGAACGCCGACCCGATCAGCGTCAGGGCCATCCAATAGAGAACGCCTAGCGCATATTCGGGCGTGGTAGGTGATCCGACCGAACCGGGAAGCGAGATCGCGATGGCCGGTTTCGGCGGATATACAAAAGTCGCGGTCACCAGCGCCAAGGCGCCAATGACCACGACAACTGCGACATAAAGCTTGAGGGACCTGGGCATCGTTACTCAGCCACCTATCTCACTCTACGGCGAACGCCGCGAGCGAGGTAATGGGCCATGCGTACTAGAAGCCCCTAAGAGAAGCCCCTCCGGCTATCGCGATCATCGCCACGCTCGAAAGCGCCGCGAGGATTCGCACGACTCTGTCCCTCATCGCTGGATCTCGTTACCAGGCCTTCGCGGACTCGGGAGCCACAGGATTCCTCCTTCGCGGCCTCCGTGTTCACAGGAACACGAAAACCGACCTGACTGGATAGTCGGTCGGTTGCACTACTCGCTCCGCCTCACCCTAAGTGCCCATTTCAGGTGAGGCATCGCCGCGTCCGGTCTGACGATTACTTCCTAGTACTGGGGTACTAGTAAGTGGGCCGGACTTTAGGTATACGGCACTAAACCGGTCAATACGGCACCTTACCTATCTGTCTAGAGCGATTCGAGGGGCGGAGGCTCAATGCCGAGCTCGTCGCGCATCACGGCCGCGTAGTGCGCGTACTGCTCGGCAGCGGCCGAATGCGCTCCAGTGACGCGATAGAGCCGCAGGAGGCAGACCTCGATCTGCTCCGCAGAAGGATCAACTTCTAGGGCTCGCCGCGCAATCGTGATGCCTCTGTCGTAGTGACCAGCCGTGAAGTCATCCAAGACCGAGCGTTCAACTATTTCTAGGTATGTCGCGTGAAGGTTGTCGCGATACGCGGCGGCCCATTCCTCGTATTCGAAATCCAGCGCAAATCGACCCTGATAGAGGCGAGTCAGCCGATCGACGTCATCAGGATCGGGTCGGCTGGGCAGGTCTCTGATTAGGTGACGGCACTGGACACTGCGGCTGGAGACAAGGTCAGAGTCGAGCCACACAACATCGGAGTCGTGGTGCACGTAGCCCGGCGACAGATCGTCCGAATAGTGCTCTTCGAACACCCGACGGAGGAAGTAGATCGTTTGGTTCAGGGAGTTAACGGCAACCTCGGGGTCGAGATCCGGCCAGAGCGCGTCGAGGACTTGGTCGCGCGTTGCGGAAAGTTCGGGCCGGGTCACGAGGTAGGCAAGCATTGCCAGGACCTTCCGTCGAATCGTCGAGCCCAAGACGACTCGATTTCCGATCTCCAATGAGATTCGGTTTTGGTCCTCGATGCGCACTACTGCCGCCAGACGCCGGGAGAGGACCCTTCCTAGACTCGTGACGTCAGGTCGACGGCGCGCCGTCCTTGCCAGGTGGCGAAGACGCGGGATGTCGCTCGCATCGCCAATCGCTTCCAACAATCGCGCAGCTGGCAGGTTGAGTTCGGCTCCTTCCTTGTCCAGAGCTGCACGGAGGGCCGTCTGCCAACGTTCGCTGTGCTGGGTTGCGACCGAGGCAACGCATTCGAGCGATTCTGGACTGAGTCTTGGCAGGTGGATGGTTACGTCCTCGGCCAGATACGTGAGATGCCAAGGAGACGATTGATGGACCACGGCGACCGTTCGGTTGAGGTGGTCTTCGTCTTCGAGCGTCGAGAGCAACAGCTCGCCGAGGCGCCGCGTCGCGGTCGCCCCGTAGGCTGATGCGAACGCGGTCGCGTCCTGGAGTGACTTCCTAGCGGTGCGATCCCCTCGGACTAGCGTGAGGTGAGCCTCCGTCAACTTGAGTGCCGCCGACGCCCCCACGACGGTCGGGTCGCCGGGCGGATAGCCGGCCAGTTCTCTTTCAGCGCCCTCGATGTCTCTCGCCCTGATCGCCATCCGGGCACGAGTTAGAGCAATCAGCCGTCGATCCGCGATTGTTTGGGTCGAGCGGTCACCAACTTTGTCCAGAAGCGAGAGCGCCATGACTCGCGATCCAAACCCATCAAAGGCATCCGCAGCGTCCGCGAAGGCTTCATTCGGGATGTACTTCGAGGCGTCAGACGTCATCCCGGAGATGAGTTCCAGCGATTCGCCGATGCGGCCGAACCTCAAAAGGATTGAAGCCTGAATCACTCTGGCCGCCGAATGCTCAATTGAGCCAGTAGTTGTCTCAAGCGACTCAACCGCTTCAGTAGCTTCCTCGAGCGCATCTCTGAGGCGGTCTTGCACCAGGGAGTTCAACGCCAAGTTCAGCATCGTTACCCCGAAGTGGTGTGAGCTTTCGCCACGCTGCTTCTGTGCCATTGAGCGCAGACGGCGGTTCACGGATTCGAGGTCGTGCTCGTCCTTGATGCTGAGAACCGTGTAGGTCGCTTCAGCGATGGCACGTAGATTTACGTCGGTGGTCGTTTCGGCGAGCCGCCGGCCGAGCGCTATGGCCTTCTCCGCGTCTCCGTAGTTGGTTGCAAGCGTGACGAGGTTTAGCAAGGCGTGGTCGCGCTGGACTGGGTCGGCCACACCTGCGTCGAGGACGGCCTGGCTGGCGGCGATCGCCGACTCGTAATCGCCGTGCTGCATGTCGACCCGACTCAGGATCAACTCGAAACCGGGCGGCCGATCCTTGGCCGAGATCGGCCCGATGAACGCCTCCGCGAGCGCGTACTGCCCGTTGCCCATGATGGTCGGGATCGCGCCGGCGACTACGCCGAGCATCGCCTCGGTATCGCCCGCTTCCCGGTAGTGATGGGCGGCGACCTTCCAGTCGGTCGCCGCGGCCGCGGCCGCCGTCCGGCGATGCAACGCGGCGACCGCATCGGGCCCGTCGATAGCGCGGAATCGAGCTTCAAGGAAGCCGCGGACGAGTGGGTGATAGCGCTGATGCGTCCGGGGGCCGCCTGACAACCGGCTCAGGAGGGTGAGGCGCTCGGCGGCTGCCATCAGCCTGGCGACGTCGGCCGGATCCTGGCCCGAGGCCACTTCGGCGAGCTCGGGTGTCACGACCTGCAGGATCGACGTCTGCATCAAGAACCGCTGCAGATCGTCCTCGAGGTCGCCAACGACCTCCTCAGCAAGGTAGTCGTAGAGCTCGTGGTCCGCGCCGGTCAGCGTGCGAACGAATCGCCGGATCTCAGCTGGTGACCGGTCACGAAGCGCGGCCTGCACGAGCTGCAGCGACGCGATCCAGCCCTCGGTGCGGGCGGCCAGGTCCTCGAGCACGTCGGCGTCGATCCGCCGTCCGTAAGTCTCGGTGAAGAGTTGCGTGGTCTCGGCGATATCGAAGCGAAGGGCATCGGTCTCGAGCTCCGCTACCTCGCCGACGGCGCGCAACTTGGCGAGCGGGATGCCGGGGGCGCGACGGCTCGCGAACACGACCGAAAGTCGATCCGGCGCGTGGGCGACCACCTCGCGAGCGAGGTAGCGCACGTCAGGAGCGTCATCGACCAGATGGAAGTCGTCGAAGATGAGCGCTGCTCCACCCACTGCGATGTCGGGCAGCTCCCTGACGAAGCGCTCAACGACCGCTTCTCGAGACGGCCCGCCGACGCCGACCTCCGCGAGCAACCCGGCCGTTTCGGGAGCAAATTCGGCGTCATGCTCCCGACCGGCAGCGATGAGGTGGTGGAGCAGCGTGACCCAATCGCGGTCGTCCGGATCGAGCCGGTACCACAGGGTCCGCATCCGGGTCCGCCGAGCGAAGTCAGCGAGGAGCGTCGTCTTGCCGTATCCCGCGTCCGCCAGGACGAGCACGACGCGTCCGTGCACCTTGACGCGAAGCCAGTCGAGCAGCCGCGGTCGCTCGAGCGTCTCGTCGCGCAGCGCAGGACGCTGGACCTTGGCGACCTGGATCGGATAGGCGCTGCCTTGGTCGCTCAGGTGGGCACTCCTGGACGGCTGCGACATCGCGGCTCGACCAAGACCGACGACGACCGGGGCGTGCCCTGCGGCCGGTCGTCGAGGAGTGGACGCGCCGGGCCGCGCGAACGATATCGACCGCTCGCGCGGGGTGTCAACGGAGGTGGTCGAAGGGCGGTCCGGCATGGGCGCCATGGTGGCGCCCGGCGCTCATCTCGCGATTAGCTGCGGGCTCAACCCTCGTACTCGAAGCCGATCTTGAGCTCGACCCGGTACTCGACGATCTCGCTGTCTTCGACCACCGCGCTCGACTTGACCACCTCGACGGTCTGGATGTTACGGACGGTCTTCGACGCCGTCGCCACCGCCTGACGCGCGGCGTCGCTCCACGACCGCGGGCTGGTCCCGACCATCTCGCGGATGATGATCACGCCCACGGTGCACCTCCAGGGGAGCGGTTCTCAGTCGACGTTCGGGGGTGGCCATCATGCCACGAGGCAGACCCGCGCCCGGACCTTCGGTGGGTCGACCCCGTTGGTGCGTTTGGAGATGAGCCTCACCCCTTGCGTGCCGGAGGAGAATCGACGGGGCGCGCGATGGAGGGAGAGCGATGAAGCTCAGTAACCTTCTGATCGTCTCGGCGGTCATCGCGGCATTCTTTGGCATCGGTCTCGTGGTCGTTACGGGACCCCTGCTGGCGATCTACGGCATGACGCTGGACAAGACGGGCACCGTCGTCGCGCAGCTCTTCGGGTCGTTGCTCATCGCGTTCGCAGTCCTGAACTGGTTCGCCCGCAACGTCACCGATCAGGAGGCGCGACGTGCTGTGGGGCTCGGGAACCTGGCTGGGAATGCTGTCGGTTTCGTGGTGATCTTGCTCGGCCAGTTGGCGGGCATCGCCAACACGCTGGGTTGGTCGAATGTCGCCATCTACCTCGTGCTCACGCTGGCATGGGCCTACGTCCAGTTCGGGCAGCGCACCACCGCCTGAGGAAAGCCGGCTGACCTGGTCGACTTATCGCTCGTCGTCGGGGAGGAGCGGGCGGAGCGCGACGGAGTAGAGCTTGTTGTCTGTGCCACGAAGCACGAGGCCGTTGAAGCCGCCCTGGTAGTCCTTGACGGCGAGCAGGTCGATCTCTTCGGGCGTCATCGTCCGGTTCGGGAACTGCAGGCCGTTGGGGTCGGCGTCGGGCTTGAAGTCGGCGGTCGTCAGATCCTTCCAGGGCCAATCGCGGATGTCCGGCGCGGCGATCCCGGGGCTTTCGATCAATGAGGTGCGATACGCGTCTGGCGTGTAGACATCGGTCGCGATGGAGCCGCCCTGATCGAAGTCGGCCAGGCGGTCGGCGAACTTCTTGAAGGCGACGCGTGCCGCCGCATCCGGGCTGCTGGGGTCGTCGAAGCCGAGGGCGTAGATCGAGACGGTCTTCTTGATCCCGCCGGCGTCGATCGTGAACACCGTCGTCCCGACGTCGGTGACCATGTTGTTCTCGTAGTTCGGACGAGCCGCGGCCAGGCCACCCTCACCCAGCGCCAGGATCAGCAGCTCCTGGATCTGCTCCTCGCTCAGCTTGGCGGTACGCATCGGGTTGAACGACATGACAGAGCCCTGCGCCGCCGGCATCTCGAGCATCGGATTGCGGAAGATGACGGTGCCGTCGCCGTAGAGCGTGAAGTGAGGCGCCTGGGACGCGGCGTAGCCAGCCATCATGAATCCGCCACTCTCGTCGTAGCGGAGGATCACGTCGGTCGCGCCCGTCTTGTGTTCGACGGTTCCAGCCGCGGGCGTGTCGCTCGGGGCGGCTGATGGGTCGCCGGAGGCGGCTCCGCTTGGCACCGCCGAGGGGGCCGCGCCCGTGCTGCAGGCGAGCAGCGAGAGGGCCAGGACAGGGGTCAGGGCAAGGGGCGCCAGACGGCGCGATGTGTGTGACATAGCGGCCGGACGCTCGCCCGGCCAGCGCGGTTCCAAAGTCGCGCGATGTGACCTGTCGCAGGCCACGCGCGCAACGAGACTCGCAGCCTCGGCATCGGAATGCGACGGAACCCGTATCAAACCACTTGACGTCCCGCGTATCTTCTCGGCTATGACCCGGGCTCCGCCCGGACCACACCGGGCGCGCGCCCCCCAAGATGCCCAGCGCTCCCGGTTCAAGGGGTCCGGGTGCCTGCGTGCCCGAGGCTCCGTCATGGCGTCCGAGCGATGGAGGATGTTGGAGGGTGTACCAGGACCGTGCGCTGACCTGTCGCGATTGCGGGGATGAGTTCATCTTCTCCGCGGGCGAACAGGCCTTCTATGCCAGCAAGAGTCTGGTCAACGATCCGCAGCGATGCCCCTCGTGCCGCGCCGCGGCCAAGCGGGCGCGCAACAACGAGGGGCCACGCGAGTTCCATGCCGCGATATGCGGGGCCTGTGGGGGTCAGGCCGTCGTCCCGTTCGCGCCACGGAACGACCGACCGGTGTACTGCAGCTCGTGCTTCGACAAGGTGCGAGCCGGGACGCTGGATACGCCCGCGCACGTCTGAGTTCGCGAACGCGCACACAGGAGAGGCCGACTCACCGGAGGTCCGGGCTCGGGTCGGCCTTTTCCTGGGCAGCGCGGCTCAGTTCACCTCCGCGTAGCGCTCGCCGGCATAGGACACGAACCGCGTCTGGCGCTTCTTGAACCAGAGCTGGACCTCGCCGGTGGGCCCGTTGCGGTGCTTGGCGAGCTTGAGGTTGACGACTTCGCCATCGACATCCTGGTCCTCCGTCCCGCCGCGCTCCTTGTCGCGCCACAGGAAGAGGACGAGATCGGCGTCTTGTTCGATCGCGCCGGACTCACGGAGGTCGGACAGGCGCGGTTCCTTGGACTCGCGCATCTCTGGCTGACGGGACAACTGCGAGAGCGCGATGACCGGCACCGAGAGCTCGCGCGCGAGGGCTTTGAGTCCGCGCGAGATCTCGGACACCTCCTGGACGCGGTTGGCGTCCTTGCTCGACGTCGTCGCCTGCATGAGCTGCAGGTAGTCGACCACCACGAGATCGAGCCCCGCTTCCGCCTGGAGGCGGCGGGCCTTGGTCCGCAGCTCCATCGCCGAGATGTTCGGCGTGTCGTCGATGTACATGGGCGCCTCGGACAGTGAGTTCATCGCCGGCGCGATCCGCGCGAAGTCCATCTCCTCGAGAAAGCCGGTGCGGAGCCGCTGCGAGTCGATGTTGGCGACGCTCGACAGGAGTCGAAGGACGAGCTGCTCCTTGCTCATCTCGAGGCTGAAGACGCCGACGCTCTTGCGCTCCTTGACCGCCGCGTGCTCCGCGACGTTGAGCGCGAAGCTCGTCTTGCCCACGGACGGTCGCGCGGCGACCACGATCAGGTCGCTCGGCTGGAGGCCGGTCGTGAGCGCGTCCAGGTCGGTGAAGCCGGTCCGCACGCCTGAGATCTCGCCACGGTGGGCGTGGAGATAGTCAAGCCTGTCGTAGGCGTCGTGCAGCAGCGCCTTGAGCGGGCTGAATCCGGCATCGATCCGGTGCTGGCTGACCGAGAACAGCTCGGCCTCCGCGCGATCGATGGCCTCCTGGATCTCGGCTGGGTCTTCGTAGCCGATGCCGGCGATGCGGCCCGCCGCGCCGATGAGGTTCCGGAGGACCGCCTTGCGTTCGACGATGCGCGCGTACTGGGCGGCGTGGACCGCGGTCGGTGTCTCGTTGCTCAGACTCGAGAGATAGGCGCGTCCACCGATCGCCTCGAGATCCTCGCGCCGCTCGAGGGCTTCGGCGACCGTGACGATGTCGATCGGCTCGCGCCGTTCGAAGAGGTCGAGGATGGCGGCGAAGATGCGGCCATTCGCCTGGCGGTAGAAGTCCTCCGGGCGAAGGAACTCCGCCACCTCGACGACCGCGTCGCGGTCGATGAGGATGGCGCCGAGCACGGACTGCTCGGCCTCGAGACTCTGTGGCGGGAGGCGGTCGATCATCGGTCCCCGAGATGAGGTGCTGGGATGAAGGCCTCACTGTCGCGGAGCGGCGCTACGCGCGATAGGGCCTTATCCCCCAACCGCGTCCACGACTTTCACGTGCCCGGTTAGTCCGATGTGGGAAACGTGTGGAAAAGCTCACGACCTGAGAATCGGCGCTTTGGGCGTCCGAGGCCAAGGCGACGATCGAGCACGGGAGCGAGCGCACTCATGTGCGTGAGCGAGGCGCGCGAGTCTTCAACGTCGGCATTCGGGCGTCCTGTGCGACGCCGGCTAGTCGAGCTTCCGAATCACCCCGATCAATTTGCCTTGAATTCGAACGTCGTCGTAGAACTGGGGCGGATACTCCTGATTGGCAGGCTGGAGTCGGATCTTGTCCTTCTCCTTGAAGAACCGCTTGAGGGTGACCGCGTTCTCCTCGACCTGGGCGACGACGATATCGCCGTTGCGGGCCGTCGACTGCGGCCGGATGAGGACGAAGTCCCCGTCCGCGATGTGCGCCTCGATCATCGAGTCGCCGCGCACGCGGAGGACGTAGGCGTCACCGCTCGGGGCGAGCATGTCCGGGACTGCCAGCGTCTCCGATGCGTCCTGGTAGGCCTCGATCGGCCCACCTGCGGCGATCTCACCGATGATCGGCACGACGTGGGAATCGGCGGTCGTCGCCTGCGGCACGAGCTCGCTCGAGAGGCCCAGCCGGATGGCTGCCGTCGGGGTCAACCGGATGGCGCGACTCTGCCCCAAGCCACGCTCGAGGTAGCCGTCGCGGACGAGCATCTGGAGGTGGTGATGGACCGCGGACGTCGAGGCCAGACCGACCGCCTGCATGATCTCGCGCACCGACGGCGGATACCCGCGCGCGCGAAGCGTGGCGGCGATGAAATCCAGGATCCGAACCTTACGATCGGCGTCGTGCTTCGTCACTCGCGCCTCCTTGCCGAGCATCATACCGAACGAACGTTCGATGTCAAGACCGGGTGCCGGCGTCCTCGGAGCCCACCATGCGGTCCCGGTACTCTCGCCACTCCCGAAACGACGCTCGCCCCGAGACCGGGTCGAAGAACTCGCCGGTGCTGGCATCGATGGCCCGCAGGCCGAGCCGCTCGAGTATGGCCGTGATGATGTCGACGGCAGCCTCGCTGCCACGGACGTGGAAGGCGAACGACTCGACCGGATCCGCCTCACCGATGCCGACTTCGATCAACCCCGGTTCGATGAACCCCCACGTCGGATCCGAGAAGTCGGCCTCTGGCACAACCTCCGTGATGCGATCGATAAGATCCTGGCGACGCATGAGCGGAAGGGGCTTGAACCCATCGGGGATGTCGGCGACGGACCGGGCGTCCGCCGGTACGCCCATGACGTAGAGATCCCAACTCATCGCTGTCTCCAGATGCGGCAGCTACGTCCCTGAGCATTCCATATGACCCGCGATCGAGTCGCTGGTAGACTCCCCGTCCCATGGCCACCAAGAGAAGCACCGGTCGCGCGGCGGTCAGCCGGCTCGTATCGCTCCTCGCGTTCCTGCCGGTTGCCAGTCGGGTGCCCGACTACGCGCGCCTGATCGGTGCCCTCGTGCTCGATGAGCGCATGCCGGCCGATCGCAAGGTCCTGCTCGGTGCCGCGGCCGGCTACCTGGTCATCGGGCGTGACATCATCCCGGACACCGTGCCGATCATCGGCGGCCTCGACGACATCGTCATCGTGGTCCTCGCGGTCGATCTCTTCCTCGACGGCGTGCCACCGGAGCTCCTGCAGGAGAAGCTCGACGACCTGGCCATCGACCGGGCGTCCTTCGATCGCGACGTCGCCCAGATCCGTCGCTTGACGCCCGGTCCGGTCCGTCGGACCATCCGCCGCATCCCGGGCCTCATGGCCACGGCCGGACGCGCGATCGACCAGTCCGGCGTCGTGCCGCGCGCACGAGCCTGGATCACCAAGGAGGGTCCCAGCACGTGAAGGTCATCCTGACCAAGGACGTGGCCACGCTCGGCAAGAGTGGCGAGCTCAAGCAGGTAGCCGACGGGTACGCCACCAACTTCCTGATCCCCCAGTCGCTGGCGGTACCCGCGGCAGGTGGGGCGTATCGCGCCTGGCAGCACGACATCGCCAGCCGCGAGGACAAGCGCCAGAAGGAACGCGCAGAGGCGGACATCGCCGCCACGCGCATCGCGTCGACCACGCTCACGATGGGCGTCAAGGTCGGCGAGGGCGGCAAGCTGTACGGGTCGATCACGTCCAAGGACATCGCCGACGCGCTGGCCCGTCGGGGCATCGCGATCGACCGGCACAAGATCGATCTCGAGGAGCCGCTCAAGTCCCTCGGCACCTACAAGGTCGCGATCAAGGTCCATGCGGGCATGACGCCCGAAGTGACCATCGTCGTCGAGCCCAAGGGCTAGCCCCGGCGCGGCGGTCACGCCTGGCGGCGTTGGCGTCTGCGCGTGCTCGCTCACGCACATCGGAGTGCGCTCGCTCTCATGCTCGACGCCGCCTTGCCATGCACGCCCCCGCGCTGGGGCAACTGCTCGGTGGCGCGCTAGAACGAGATGAAGTCGATCGAGATGGCCCAGATCGCGTAGGCGCAGATCACGATCGACGCCAGCGCGGCCACCCAGGCCAGGCGTGACATCCCGCGCTCGAACACGGTCGCGAGGATGACGAACAGGAACACCTGGACGTCGAGGCTGAAGCGATAACCGAACTGGGCCAGCCCGACGTTGCCGTGGGTGATGATCGGGATGCTCACCAGCCCGATCGCCACGGCCGACCCGAAGACCCGCGGGTCCCGCAGCCGCGCGCGGAGGAGCCATAGGAACAGCGGTGTGGTCAGGAACAGGCCGAGGCCGCGCCAGTCCGGCTGCAGGAACGGTGCGTCATCCACGTACCGCCACGACTGCAGGAAGATCGCGTAGATGTGGCGCGGGATGTATTCGATCGCAAAGATCCCGTGCTTGACGTAGATGGGGTCCTCGAGCACGCCGGGGATGAGCGTGTAGCCCTGGTCCATGAGCGAGCCCCAGCGCGCCAGGTTGTAGGCGAAGTACAGCGCGACCGGGATGGCCATGCCCAGGCCGAAGAGCACCGTTGTCCGTAGCGCCCGCAGGCGGTCGGCCGGGATGCGGATCGGCCAACCGATGCCGAGCAGGAGCAGCAACACGCCGAGGCTGGCCAGAGCGACGGGCAGCCTCGAGACGGCAGCGAGGCCGAGCAGCACCCCGACGACCAGGGGCCAACGGCGATCGAGCGCGAGCAGGACCGCCGCCGTGCTGAACATGACTGCGCACACGTGGCCGACGTACCAGGCCGACCCGACCTCGGCCACGTACCAGAAGACCGTTCCGAAGCCGAAGACCGCGGTCAGCATGAGGCGCCGCGCGACGGTCAGCTCGAACCGACCGAACAGCAGCCACGCCAGCCCGACGGTGATCGCCGCGAAGATGCAGCTCGCGACGTTCTGGGCGAACTCGGGCCCGAAGATCGCGACGAACGGCATGAGCATGATGGCTGGAACGGGCGGATAGACCACGTACCAGCCGCCTCCGCCAGGGACGAGCTCGTTGAGCCACGTCGGTGCCTCGAGGAGGTACAGCCGACCGCTGAGGAAGGCGTCCGCGAGGCGGACGAAGTAGTCGAAGTCGGTGCGCTCTTCGGAGGTCGTCAGCAGGAAGATGGCCGCGGCCGCGATCGTGATGATCCCGGTTCGGACGGCCTCCGGCAGCCGGCCGAACGAGCGGATGAGTTCGGCGAGCTCCGTTTCTTCGAGGTAGCCCGCCAGGGAGCCGCCCTGCGCCCCCGCGGACGACGTCGTCGGCGGTTGGGTGCGCTCGACCATCGCGGGCGACGATACACTCTGGCCGCCCCGCCGGTCCGACCCCCAGGAAGTCATGGTGAACGACCCAGACCAGGTCCCATTGGCAGCGTCGTCACGCATCCAGGATCGCCTCCCGCCTGGGTTCGGCGACGCCCTCGCGCTGTTCCTGACGATGCGCTTCGCCCTCGGCCTCGTCGTCATCTACCTGTGGTGGCGCGGCGGCCTCCCCGGCCCATGCCACTTCGAGCTCGCCCGGAACGATTGGCAGACGATCCCGCCGTTGGCCGACCAGGGAGCGGCGTTCCCACTCGTCGGCACCTGGCAACGCTGGGATGCGTGCTGGTATTCCAAGATCGCGACGTTCGGGTACGAGCCGGCCGAGCTGAGCGTGAACTTCTGGCCGCTGTTTCCGGTCCTCAGCGGCGGGGTCGCGCGGGTCGTCGGAGGGTCGGTGGCGCTGGCCGGGATGATCGTGTCCGCCATCGCCTACATCGCGGCGATGGTCGGGCTGTTCCGGCTCGTGGCGCGCGACATCGACGAGGTCGTGGCGCGCCGGACGATGCTGCTGATCACGATCTTCCCGAGCGCGTTCTTCCTGTTCGCGCCATTCACCGAGTCATTGTTCCTGGCCCTGTCGGTCTGGACGGTCGTGGCGGCGCGCGAGCGATCGTGGTTGCTGGCTGCTGTCCTCGGCGGGCTGGCCGCGCTCACCAGGATCCAGGGCGTCTTCCTGGCGCTGCCGATCGGCTGGGAAGCGGTGATGGCGTCCGGCCTCCTGCATTGGCGGCCGTCCGTCGGGCCCGACCGATCAGCGATCGCGTGGCGGCCGCTGGTCGCCGGCGGCCTTGCCTCGTTCGGACCGGCGATCGGGTTCGCCAGCTTCATCGGCTACACCGCGGCGATCGCGGGTCAGACCCCGCTCGATACGCAGGACGCGTGGGGTGGGAAGGAGTTCTTCGCGCCATGGGAGGTGGTCGCCGCTGCGTGGCGCTGGACGGTCGAGCGTGCCGACCCGCTCCAGGGTCTGAATCTCATCCTGCTGCTGCTCTTCGCGGTCTTGCTCGTTGTGGCGCTCCGCCGGTTGCCGTTCGCGTATTCGTTGTTCGCTCTGCCCCAGTTCGTCCTGCTTGCCACACGCATCCAACCGACACCGCTGACATCGACGAACAGGTACCTGCTGGCGATCTTTCCGGCATTCGTCGTGCTCGCGCTGATCCCGTGGCGACGGGTACGGATCGCGTGGGGGATCACCTCGCTGCTCTTCCTGGCGATCCTCCTCCGGGAGTTCCAGGCCGGCACGTTCGTGGCGTAGCGTGTCCGCCATGACCGGGCGGACCATCCTGCACGTCGACCTTGACGCCTTCTTCGCTGCGGTCGAACAGCGGGACGACCCGGAGCTCCGCGGCAAGCCGGTGATCGTGGGCGGGGTGCCACCAGGTCGGGGGGTGGTATCAGCCGCGAGCTACGAGGCCCGCGTCTTCGGCGTCCACTCCGCGATGTCCGTGACCGAGGCCTTCCGGCGTTGTCCGGATGGTGTCTTCCTGCCGGTCGATGGCCGTCGCTATCAGCAGGCGTCGCGCGACGTGATGGCGATCCTCCGCCGGTTCACGCCACAGGTCGAGCCGATCTCGATCGATGAGGCGTTCCTGGACGTCACCGGGTCGCGGCCACTCTTCGGCGAGGGGCCCGAGATCGCGGCCGCGATCAAGGCGGCGATCCGTGACGACGTCGGGCTGACGGCGTCGGTCGGGGTGGCATCGACCAAGCTCGTCGCCAAGATCGCATCGGACCTGCGCAAGCCCGACGGGCTGGTGGTCGTGTCTCCGGGTGACGAGGCAGCGTTCCTGGCGCCGTTGCCGATCTCGCGCTTGTGGGGTGTGGGCGAGAAGACCGCGGTCGCCCTGGCGGAATACGGCGTGCGCACGATCGGTGACCTGGCGGCCCTGTCCCCTGATCTCCTGGTCCGGCGCTTCGGCAAGCACGGCGGCTCGCTCGGTACGCGGGCGCTCGGCATGGACGGCGACCCCGTCCACGAGGGTGATCCGGCCAAGTCGGTCGGTCACGAGACCACGTTCGATCGGGACAGTTCCGACCCGGAGGTGATCGAGCGGACGCTGTTGGCCCTCAGCGACGGTGTCGCTGGTCGACTCCGGTCAGCGGGCGTCCGCGCCTCGACCATCGCCGTGAAGATCCGCGACTCGTCATTCCGGACGATCACCCGCCAGCGAACGCTCACCGAGCCGACCGACCTGACCGAACCGATCTATCGCGCTGCCCTGGATCTGGCGCGACCCGAGGTCGGCGGGATCCGCGTCCGTCTGCTGGGCGTCACGGCCTCGAACCTCGGCGAACGCGAGCAACTCGCGCTGTTCGTGGACGATCCCAAGCGGCGCAAGGCGATCGAGGCAGCGGACGCCGTGCGGCGCCGGTACGGCTCGCGCGCGGTGACGCGCGGTCGGCTCGTCGGGAGCGGGCTGCCGGAGCCGTTCGAGCGCGACCCGCGGAACCCGCTCGATCGACGTGCTCGAGGGGTGCCGACCGAAACGGTCGACGACGATCCTGATGCGCGAACGGCCCGTGACAAGCTAGCTGACAACGACATCGACGACATTCCTCCCGACGAGCCTTGACATCGAACACTTGTTCGGTCTAGTCTCGTGACATCGAACAGATGTTCTGTCGCCCGAGTGCCCCGGACGACGGCTAACGGATCATCACTCGGTGCGTCGGGGAGATCGATGCCGAGGCGGGAACAGGCCGGCCTTGGTCGGCTGGGGGATCCCGCCGGCATCGGTCGATCCCGGGACCGGGACACGACAAGGAGCCCTCGAATGGCATTCACCCGTGTTGAACCAGTGCCGGTAGACGTCCGGACCGACTGGTTCAGTGGTCGCCCACGTGAGATCACGTGGGGCGCCGAACGACTACCCGTGACCCATCTCTCGGCGATCCGCGAGGAGGCGGCCGCGTATCCGGTCATCACCGGGCCGCGCACGCTCTTCGAAGTGGAGACGCCTCGGGTCCGGCTCGCCCTGACCTACCAGCACCGTTCGAAGCGCTGGACCGTCACGGCGCTGGAGGAAGCGCGCGCCGCCTGATACCGCAGTCCCCGCCGACAGCGAGCCCTCCCTCGACTGTCGGCAGCCACGTAAGGGGCGGGCGCGCCGGTACCGCGCCCGCCCCTTCGACGCGCCCCGCCTGAAGTGTCCTTGGACCTGCACCGACGTCGTCCAACACTCGACTGCTACCGTCGCGAAACACGAAGGGCAGGTGAGCGTCTCACCCATGACCTTGAGCAAGTGCATCGCGATGCGGCGAACGAGCGGCCTCCTCCTGACGGCGGTGCTCGCGGCTGCGTGCACCAGCCAGGTCGCAGTGAGCGATGCCCCACCCGGCACGTCGCCGTCGTCAGCCGCAACCCAGAAGCCGAGTCACTCAGACGCGAGTTCGCCGGCCGCGACGGTCGCTCCTTCCGTCACGATCGCGCCCGCGGCGACGACCACGTTGACGATCAGGTGGCAGGCCGACGACCCGACCGGCATCGCCGCCGTGTCGACGGTCGTCGGCATCGCTCGGTCAAGCGATGGCTACGTCCTCGTCGCCGAGCTGCCCTATCGCGAGGAGGGCAGCTCGTTCGCCGCGTGGTGGTCCGGGGATGGACGTGCATGGGAGATGACACAGCAGTTCCCGATAGACGACCGGATCCTGGCCTTGACGGTGGGCGGCCCCGGCTTCGTGATGAGTGGCTTCAACAACGACCGGGAGATCGTACGGACGTCGGTCGACGGTCGCGAATGGCAGCTCGTGAGCGACGCGAGTCTCCAGCACGCCGTGATCACACACCTCGTGGCTACGGCGAGCGGCGTCGTCGGGTTCGGCCACCGCTCCGACAGCGACGCCGACGCGATCTGGACGTCGCCCGATGGGATCGAATGGCTCGCCGCGACGAACGCGACCGGCCGGGTGGTCGCTCGCGGCCTGCAGGCCGTGGCAGCCTACGATGGACGAGCGATCGCCTTCGTCAACGAAGACAACGACGACGAGACGGAAGGGCTCGCCGTCTGGGAGACGACAGGTCGTGCCGAGTGGACGAGGACAGCCGTGCTGCGCGACGCCGTGACGGTTGAGCGGGTGGCAGGTGGCGCGCGTGGCTGGGTGGCGCTCAGCCCGAACGATGCGTGGACCTCGCGCGATGGCCGCGAATGGAGCAAGGCCGTTGCGGGACCGGACGTCGCATCCGACGTTATCGTGGACGACGCTGGGTTCGTCGCGGTCGGATGGGTCGGCTCGTTGCCGGGTGAGACCTGCGGCGACCAGCGTCCGTTCGCTGGTCATACCTGGACGTCCGCAGATGGCCACGCGTGGCAGCGGATGCCGGTCAGCAAGGAATTCGAGGCAGCGATGATCACGCGCATGATGGTCGTGGACCGGACGCTGGTTGGGTTCGGTCAGCGATTTGGGCGAGACGCCGAGGCCATGGCCGTAGGACGCTGGACCGCGATGCTCCCGGACGTGTCCAAGGCGGCGGACGTCTCCGACAAGGCCAGCGTCCCGAAGAGCTGCGGCGGCTGACAGTCTCCGGCGAATCGCAGCCCACCTGCTGCGACCGCCACGGACGTTGCGGGCGGCCACCTACAATCGCGCCGTGACTCCCACTGACGCCACGGGCCGCTTTCGCGACCTGTCGATCGACGACTTCACGGCGCGACTTGCGTCCTCGGATCCGGTGCCAGGTGGCGGCAGCGCGTCGGCCGTCGCGGCTGCGCTCGGTGCCAGCCTGGTCACGATGGTCGGCTCGCTCACGACCGGCCGACCCAAGTACGTCGACCACGAGCCGATGCTGGCTTGGGTGATCGACACCGGGCGGCGCCTGTCGGACCGCTTCCTGACGCTCGCGGACGAGGACGCCGAGGCGTACGCCGGTTTCGCCGCGGCACTGAAGCTGCCACGCGACACGGAGGCGGAGATCGTCGCCCGCACGAAGGCGATGCAAGCCGCAGCACGGCGCGCCTCCGAGGTTCCCCTGCGCTGCCTTGAGGCCAGCCTCGATCTCGTCGGCGCAGCCGAGGTGCTCGCCGGGCGAAGCAACCCGAATGCGGCGAGTGATGTCGATGTCGCCGCACTCCTCGGCGAGGCCGCCGCGCGGGGTGCCGCAGCGAACGTCCTGATCAACCTTCCATCGACCGGCGACCCGGAGTTCGAGGGCGCGACGACCGCGCGCGTGACCGAGCTCCTCGCCGCGATCGAGGATCTCGCGTCGCAGGCCCATCAGGCCGTGGCATCAGGCGAGCGGCGCGACCCTGTCGAGCTGGCCGACCCCGCGTGATCGACGCCTCGACTGGCACGGCTAGGCTCCTGGAGGGCGGTCCGATCGCCGCCGAGATCCGGGCCGCAGTCGCCGAGGATGTCGTCACGTTCACGGCCAAGCAGGGTCGGCCGCCCGGGCTGGCCGTCGTGATCATCGGCCGGGACGCGCCATCGACGGTCTACCTCGAGCAGATCCTCCGTGGCTGCGCCAAGGTGGGCATCGACGCGCGATTCGCAGAGCTGGAGGGCGAGGCGACCGAGGCCGCGATCGTCCAGGCGATCCGCGACCTCAATGCCGACCCGAGCGTTGATGGCGTCATCGTCCAGATGCCGCTGCCACCGACCATCCGTTTGCGGTTGATCATCGACGCCATCGACCCGGACAAGGACATCGACGGCATCCACCCGCTCAATGCCGGCCTGCTCCGGCTCGGCTACGACGGCTTTCTGCCGGCCACGGCCCACGCGGCCGTCGAGATCCTGCGGCGCTCGGGCATCGAGATCGCCGGCCGGGATGCGCTGGTCATCGGTCGCTCGGCTGTCGTCGGGATGCCCGCAGCGTTCCTGCTGGTCAAAGAGGACGCCACGGTCAGCGTCAGTCACTCGCGGACACGGAACTTGCCCGGTCACGTGAAGCGGGCGGATATCGTGGTGGTCGCTGCCGGGCACCCCGGCCTCGTGACCGGCGAGATGCTCAAGCCGGGCGCGGTCGTCGTCGACGTCGGCATCAATGTCGTGGACGGTCGTATCCGCGGCGACGTCGATTTCGAGTCGGCTCGTCAGGTGGCGTCGGCCATCACGCCGGTACCGGGCGGTGTGGGACCCCTGACGAATGCGCTCTTGCTCACCCACCTCATCCGCGCGGCAGAGCGACAGGCCGCCGCGCGCTCCCAGGAGGATCGATGACCTTCCCGTCCGACCTCGACATCGCTCGCTCCGTCACGCCGCGACCGATCGTCGACATCGCCGCCGAGCTGGGCATCCGCGACGAGGAGCTCGAGCTGTACGGCCCGACCAAGGCCAAGGTCCGGCTCGATGCGATCACGCGACTCGAGGCGGAACGGCCGCGCGGTAGATACGTGGTGGTCACCGCGATCACGCCGACACCGCTTGGCGAGGGCAAGTCGACCACGACCGTCGGGCTGGCCCAGGGACTCAATCGCATCGGCCGCAAGGCGTCGGTCAACATCCGCCAGCCGTCACTGGGCCCGGTGTTCGGCATCAAGGGCGGTGCCGCGGGTGGCGGCTACAGCCAGGTCATCCCGATGGAGGACTTCAATCTCCACCTCACGGGCGACGTCCACGCGATCGGCGCGGCCCACAACCTGGCGGGCGCATTCATCGACAACAGCCTCCATCACAAGAACCCGCTCGGCATCGACCCGCATGGGATCCTCTGGCCGCGGGTCGTGGACATCAGCGACCGCGCGTTACGACACGTGGTCGTCGGTCTTGGCGGCCGTGAGGACGGTGTACCCCGCGAGACGGAGTTCGTCATCACCGTCGCCTCCGAGGTCATGGCCGTGCTCGCACTCGCCACCGACCTGTTCGACCTGCGCGCCCGACTCGGCCGGATGGTCCTGGCGACGCGGATCGACGGTTCGCCGGTCATGGCCGAGGACCTCGGCGTCGCCGGCGCGATGACGGTGCTGTTGCGCGACGCGATCAAGCCGAACCTCCTGCAGACCCTCGAAGGGGGCCCGGCGTTCGTGCATTGCGGGCCGTTCGGCAACATCGCCCACGGGAACAACTCGATCATCGCTGACCGGCTTGCACTGGTGACCAACGACATCGTGTGCACCGAGGCGGGCTTCGGGTCCGACATGGGCGCCGAGAAGTTCTTCGACATCAAGTGCCGGGCCTCGGGGCTCGCACCGGATGCGGCCGTGGTGGTCGCAACGATCCGGGCACTCAAGATGCACGGCGGCGTCGGCAAGATCGTGGCCGGCAAGCCGCTCGATCCCGCGCTGCTCGAGGAGAACGTCGAGGCCGTGCGGACCGGGGCGTCCAACCTGGCCGCGCACATCGGGATCGTCCGCAAGTTCGGGATCCCCGCGGTCGTGGCGATCAACGCGTTCCCGACCGACACGCCGGCTGAGGTCGACGCCATCCGGGAGGTCGCGCTGGCGGCAGGGGCACGTGAGGCCGTCGTCGCCACGCACTTCTCCGATGGCGGCGCCGGCGCGACGGATCTCGCCGAGGCGGTCTGGGCGGCGACCGAGGACCCATCGCGCTCGTTCCGGCTGCTCTACCCGGACGACGCACCGCTTGGCGAGAAGATCCTGACGATCGTCAAAGAGATCTACGGCGGCGACGGGATCGAGCTCACGCCGGCCGCCCAGAAGTCCTTGAAGCTGTACGAGTCGATGGGCTTCGGCAATCTGCCTGTGTGCATGGCCAAGACCCAGTACTCGATCAGCCACGACGCGGCGCTCAAGGGCGCTCCGGCTGGCTTCACCGTGCCGATCCGCGAGATCCGCCTATCCGCGGGCGCCGGGTTCATCACGCCGCTGTGCGGCGAGATGCGGACGATGCCGGGGTTGCCGTCGAAGCCTGGCGGCGAAAAGATCGATATCGACGCGGACGGGAACGTCGTCGGGCTGTTCTAGCTCCGGCCGACGCCCATCCGTCGGAGCGCACCGACGACGCCGAGCAGGATGCCGACGATGAACACGATGACTGCGATCGGGCCGAGCGTCCCGATGACGGACACCGGAGCCGCTGGCGCCGCGGACGGTAGGGGCGTCGGTGGGCTCGGTAGGGCAGGCGGCGCGGTCACCGGTGGCTGGCCGCCACCAAAGACCTGCAAGGCCTCGGCCAGCATCGCTTGACCTTCCGCCGTGGCGACCGCGGCGTGCGGGCTGCACAGGCCGACCGAGTACAGATCCTCGGTCTTGTACGCGATGAAGATCCACTCCGTCCCGACCGGGAGTGGAGGGACAGTGCAGTCGGCCCCTCCGCCGGTGAGGCTGAAGCCACCTGGGTGCAACCATGCCCGCGGCTCGATCGGGCTGCCGCCCTTGAACCAGCGCGTGACCGTGACCGGGTAGCCACGCGGATCCCGTGGGTCGACCACGCCGCTGAAGACGACCGCTTCGGGCTGGTTACGCGCCTCCTCCATCGTGATCATCGCGCACGAGCAGGCAGCGACCGCTCGCGGTAGCGCGAGACTCGTCAGTCCGAGGACGACGAAGAGGGCGAGTACCGGGACGTACTTCGGTCGACGCATGCCCCGATGACGTGGGAGCACGTCGGGAAGTTGCACCCCCGGTGTCAGACCGGGGTGATGGCTCGCACGAACGCCCACACGATCCCGAGTCCAAGGACGACCCCGAGCGCTCCGGCACCCCACGCGTAGATATCGATGGGGCCGAGCGGATCGGTGTCGTCGTGGGCGTGATCGTCGTGCCCGTGCTCCTCGCCGTGGTCGTCGAGCACGTGGTGAGCGACGGCGCCCGCATGCCCTGGCTGATCGGTGTCGTGCGTCGGCGCGGTCATCTCGGGTCCATTGTGGCAGAGCCGACGGACGGTCACGGCTCATAGACTCGACCGCACATGGCCGATCCCGACACGAGCGATCCGTCCCTGATCGCGAGCCTTCGCGGCCTTGGCGCCGATGGCGGGGCGTTGTTCGCGCTGCGCGCGATGCGCATGTTCGGGTACGGCTTCCTGGCCGTCGTCCTGGTCCTGTACCTGGATGCCACGGGTCTGGATCCGCTGGCCATCGGCGCGGTCCTGACGCTGACGCTCGTGGGCGACACGGTCGTCTCGCTGTGGCTCACCACGCACGCCGACCGGCTCGGGCGGCGACGCGTGCTGGTCATCAGCTCGTTGCTGGTGGTCGTCGCCGGCGTCGTGTTCGCCCTCACTGACTGGCTGCCACTGCTGATCCTCGCCGGCATCGTCGGGGTCATCTCGCCGACCGGCAACGAGGTCGGGCCGTTCCTGGCCGTCGAGCAGGCATCGCTCTCGGAGGTGGTGCCCGCCCGACGCCGTACCGCCGTGTTCGCCTGGTACAACCTGGCCGGCTACGTCGCGACCGCGACCGGCGCCCTTGCGGCCGGCCTCATCGGCGAGCTGCTCATCGGCGCTGGTTGGCCGGCGCTCGATGCGTATCGCGCGATCGTCGCCCTCTACGCGGTCATCGGTCTCGGCATGGCCGTCATCGCCTCGCGTTTGGGACGCGAGATCGAGGTCCCACGCACCCAGGTCGCGGACGACGGCGTGGTGCGCCGGCTCGGGCTGGGGCGGTCGCGATCGGTGGTGCTCAGGCTGTCCGCGTTGTTCTCGATCGACGCCTTTGCCGGCGGGTTCATCCCGCAGAGCCTCATGGCGTACTGGTTCAGCCTGCAGTTCGGCGTCAGTCCGGCGGTCCTCGGCGGGATCTTCTTCGCGGCGAACATGCTCGCCGCCGTGTCATCGCTGTCGGCCGCGCGGATCGCGGCACGGATCGGGCTGATCGAGACGATGGTCTTCACCCACCTACCGTCGAACATCCTGCTGCTCCTCGTGCCATTGATGCCGACGCTACCGCTGGCGGTGGCCGTCCTGCTGCTCCGCTTCTCGCTCAGCCAGATGGACGTACCCACCCGCCAGTCATACGTGATGGCGGTGGTCGACGCGGACGAGCGATCGGCCGCCGCGGGCGTGACCGGCATCGCGCGGACGGTCGGCGCGGCGATCTCGCCGTCGATCGCCAGCGTCCTCATCGCCAGCGCTGGTACGGCCGCCATCCCGTTCTTCCTCGCGGGTGGCCTGAAGATCGTCTATGACCTGCTGATCTACCGCGACTTCCGGTCGGTGCGACCGGCGGAGGAGCCGTCCGGGGCTAGGTGATCGCCCGGGCCGCGCGGCGCGGTTTGATGATGCGCACCCAGATCCAGGCGAGGACGACGATCGCCAGCACGGCGACGATGGCGTATTCGAACCGCTTGAGGATCGCGCCGACGGACTCCCAGTTCGCCCCGAGCTGGACCCCGGCAAAAACCAGCAGCGCGGTGAACGGCAGCGAGCCGAGGAACGAGAACGCGATGAAGCGGCCGAGCGGCATGCGGGCCACGCCGGCGGCGAACGAGACGAGGGATCGGATCACCGGCACCATCCGGCCGAAGAAGCTGGCGGCCTCGCCGTAGCGCGCGAAGAACGTCTCGGCCCGATCGAGATCGGTCTCGGTGATGCCCACGAAGCGGCCCCAGCGCTGGATCAACGGCCGCCCACCCCACGCCCCGATCGCGTAGGCAACGAGCGCGCCGACGGTGGCGCCGATCGTCCCGGCCAAGACGACCAGCCAGTACGACCACGGCTGTCCGGTGAGCGGCTCGACCGCCTCGCCGGTGCCGACGAGGAACCCCGCGAACGGCAGCACCAGCTCCGAGGGGATGGGGATGATCACGCTCTCGATCGCGACCCACAGCGCGACCCCGACGTAGCCGACCGCCTCGTAGATCTGGGTCACCAGGTCTCGCACCGGCCCGTTCAGGAAGTCGAACACGGCCGGGAGCATAGCGGACTATCCTCGGCGTCGTGACCGACCCTATCGTCCTGACGGGCGCGGACCTTTCGATCGCTGACGTCGAGGCCGTCGCTCGCGGTGGGGTCCGGGTCGAGCTCGACGAGGCGGCGCGCGGCCGGATGCAGGAGGCGCGCGACGTCATCGACGCCCTCGTCGCCGATGGCGCGGTCGTCTACGGGGTGACGACCGGGTTCGGCGACCTGGCGACCACATTCATCGAGCCGGGCCAGGCGGGGCAGCTCCAGGAGAACCTCCTGATGAGCCACGCCGCCGGTGTCGGCACGCCGTTCCCGACCGAGGTCGTCCGCGCGATGCTGCTGCTACGGGCGAACACACTGGCACTCGGTCATAGCGGCTGTCGGCCGCTGGTCGTCGACCGGTTGCTTGCACTGCTGGAGCGTGGCATCCATCCCGTCGTGCCGGAGCAGGGGAGCCTCGGCGCATCCGGCGACCTCGCGCCCCTAGCGCATCTCGCCCTCCCGTTGATCGGCCGGGGCGAGGCCGAGGTCGGCGGCCGCGTGCTACCTGCGGCCGAGGCGCTCGTCCAGGTGGGGCTCGAACCGCTCCAACTCGGGGCGAAGGAGGGCCTCGCCCTGCTCAACGGGACCCAGATGATGGGTGCGCTCGCGGCCCTGTTCCTGGCCGACGCGGACCGGCTGGTCCGCACGGCGAGCGTTGCGGCCGCACAGTCGCTCGAAGCCCTGCTCGGGACTGATGTCGCCTACGCGGCCGCGTACCAGCTGGCCCGGCCGCATCCCGGGCAGATCGCCGTAGCGGGCGAGCTCCGCCACCTGCTCCGCGACAGCGGTCTCCAGCGCGCCCACCATGGCTCGACCCACAAGGTCCAGGATCCGTATTCTCTGCGTTGCGTGCCGCAGGTCCATGGCGCGGTCCGCGATGCGCTCGACCACCTGCGGCGCGTCCTCGACATCGAGCTCAACTCGGCGACCGACAACCCCCTCGTCTTCGCCGGCGGCGGTGTCGCCGATGTCGACGCGATCGCGACCGGTGGCGGGCGCGTGATCAGCGGTGGCAACTTCCACGGCGAGCCGCTCGCGCTCGTCCTCGACTACGCCAAGCTCGCGATCGCGGAGTTGGGGTCCATCAGCGAACGCCGCACCGCGACCTTGGTCGACGCGCGGCTCAACGGCGGGCTGCCCCCATTCCTTGCGGCGACGTCAGGGGTCGAGTCCGGGATGATGATCTACCAGTACACGGCCGCCGCCCTCGCGTCGGAGCACAAGGTCCTGGCCCACCCCGCATCCGCCGATTCGATCCCAACGTCGGCAAACCAGGAGGACCACGTCTCGATGGGCTCGATCTCGGCGCGCCACGCGCGCGCGGTCCTCGAGGGTGTCGAACGGATCGTGGCGATCGAGCTGCTCGTCGGCGCGCAGGCCCTCGACCTGCGGGTCGCCGCCATGGACGGCGACGGCGACGCGGGCCCGCTGCCGGGCCAGGGGGTTGCCGCAGCGCACGAACGGATCAGGTCACGCATCACCCACCTCGATCGAGATCGCGAGCCCGGGCCGGACCTGGCCGCTGCGACGGCGCTCGTCCATGACGGCGCTTTGGTGGACCTCGTGGGCCCTGGCTGACAAGCCCCGGGCCTGTGCGGCTTCAGAACGCGGAGCGACGTCTCCACGGTTGCCTCGCGAGGTCGTGCTCCCGGTTTCGCTGGAACCCTGTCGTTGCCAGGAGCGCGTCGATCTCCTCGCGGTAGGGCGCGCCATCCGGGCGCTCAGCCAACCAGATCAGGTAGCCCGGATCCACGCGGGCGATCTCGCCGAGTGACCAGCCGACGTGCCGCCCGAAATCCAGCACGCTGCCGGACGGCCGGCCGGGTGCCGGTCCGGCGCCACCTGCGCCGTCGCGCGCTCCTGGCGACCTCCGGACGGAGTGACCGCGCTGCGCCCGAGCCGTGCGGATCTCGTCGAAGGCTGCGTTGATCCGCATCATCCAGCGAGTCGCACTCTCGCCGGCAAGATCCGGGTGATACCGGCGCGCCAATCGCCGATGCTCTTTGACGATCGTCTCGTCGTCGGCGTCCTTGGTGACGCCGAGCACGACATACGCCTCCGCTTCGCCTGGACCTGACACGCGGTTCGCACACCCTTTCAGCGAGCCCTTCGCGGCTTCGACCGCACCGGACTACGCTGGAGTGCACTGTACCGAACCTGGGACGATGCCGCGAACCGTGGCGGCGCAGGCGGATCGTCGAGAGGGTTTGGAAAGGCCTGCGCGTCAGCTCGCGAAGCCGCGGCGCCAGCGGCGCCCCGCCAGATCGTTGGTCGGACTGCGGTGGACACCCAGCCGGTCGAGGACCGTATCGATCTCCTCGCGGTACTGCTCACCTTCGCGCCGCTCGGCCAGCCACACGAGGTAGCCGGGATCGACGCGCGCGATTTCGCCGATGGACCAGCCGACGTGCCGCCCGAAGTCGAGGACGCTGCCCGACGGTCGACCGGGTGGGCGACCGGCGGCCCCGGTGCCGTCGCGGCTGCCGACATGGCCGCGGGCCTTGTCGTACTCGGCGCGCCGCTCGGCCGTCCGGATCGCATCGAATGCGGCGTTGATGCGCATCATCCGCCGCGTCGAGGTTTCTCCGGCGCGATCGGGATGATGGCGCCTCGCCAAGCGTCGATGGGCGACGGCGATCGTCCGATCATCGGCGTCGCGCGAGATGCCCAGGACGACATATGCGTCGCCCTCGACACGATCGATCATGTCATGGACCCCCGAGGTGGCAGCGCCCCGAGCACTGCCTTGTCGGGACTCTAGCGCCCGCGATCAGGGTCCGCTAGGGGGCTCGGGGCGTCGGTGCACCGTAGACTGCAGCGAAGTCATGACGACCTCCCATCCGCGTTCCATCGCCATCGTGGATGTCACGGACGAGCGGACGTTCGCGTTGCTCCCGCCCTGTGCCGATCCGACCTTCGATCACCGGTCGTGCGACTACTGGGAGAATGCTGATCGGGGCTCGAAGGCGATCCGCCTCGACTGGCTCGAGCCGCTCGCTTCTGGGCCAACGCCAGCGTATCGACCGAAGCCGGCCAACCCATTCCTGGCCGACCTGGAGGAGCGGATCGCGAACCCGTTCGCCCCGCCGGGTCGCGATGGCGGGTCGTCCAACCCGTTCGCGTCCGACGATGACGCGGCCACCGACAATCCGTTCGCGCCGCGCCGAGCCCCGATGCCGACCGTCGGAGAGGGCGCGCCTCCCAAGCTCCGCCTGCTCGGGCGAGGGCTGGGTGTCGCCGGGAGCTACGCCAAGGTGCTGTTGCTCGACGAGGCTCCGGCGGCCTACTCGCAGTTCGGGCCGCTGACCGCCTATCCGCGGGCCCAGCGGACCCGCGACCTGTACCCGGCCCTGCCGGATTCGCCGCTCCCGGCGGTCATCACCTGTATCGCGACCACGGCAGAGGTGCGGGGTATGGGGCTGGCAAAGGAGCTGGTCAGGGCCGTCTGCGACGACCTCGAGGCGCGCGGTTTCGCGGCCGTTGAGACGTACCCAGAGATCGGCGCGCGCCCGGACGCGACCAGTGCGGCGACGCCGGCGTTCTGGGAGTCGGTCGGGTTCAGCGTCGCCGCGCCCGACGAGCGCTTCCCCGTCATGCGCCGCGAGCTGGCGTGACGTCGGGCCGGCGCCGCATCGCCATGGTCCTCTCGATCGCGGCGCTCGCGATGCTCGCCGCGGGGGCATGCATCCCGCCACGCCCGTCGCCGACCTCTGCGCCGATCACGCCGGCACCGCCGGCCCAGACGACAGCCCCGTCGCCGACCAGCAGCGGTGGCTCGAGCGGCGTGGTCGTCGACCCCGCATTGCTCCGTCTGCTTCCGCGCGAGGTCGATGGCGTGCCACTTACAGCCGACCCTGACTCGGCTGCCGGGATCGCTGCGGATGGGTCGATCGCTCCATTCGTCTCCGCGATCGCACTGGCGACGGCCTTCGGGCCATTGGCGACCGACACACCGGGCGACTACGTCGTGGTGACGGTCGCGCGTCTCCGACCGGGCACGTTCGGCGACCTGTTCTACCGCGGCTGGCGGGACACCTTCGATGGCGCCGTATGCGAGCTGGCCGGCGGCGTCGACGGTCACGCCGAGGCCGACATTGGTGGCCATCAGACATTCATCGCGACATGCGCCGGCGGGGTCCATACCTACCACGTCCATCTGCCGGCGCGTGACGTGATCGTGTCGATGCAGGGCGTCGGCGAGAGCCGCTACCCGGAGCTCGTGGTGGCCGGCTTGACGGAGTAGCCTTCCCGTCGATGACGACGACGAGCGGCCCGCGGCTCGTTCGAGCCCCGCGCGGCTCGGAGCTGTCCTGCCGCGGCTGGGCGCAGGAAGCGGCGCTTCGGATGCTGATGAACAACCTCGACCCCGACGTGGCCGAGGACCCAGACCAGCTCGTCGTCTACGGCGGGACCGGGCGCGCTGCGCGGAGCTGGGACGCGTTCGACGCCATCGTCCGGGAGCTGCGCGCCCTTGCCGACGACGAGACGCTGCTCATCCAGAGCGGCAAGCCGGTCGGCGTGCTGCGAACCCACGAGTGGGCGCCGCGCGTCCTCATCGCCAACTCGAACCTGGTCGGCAAGTGGGCCACCTGGGATCACTTCCGCGAGCTGGAGCGGGCCGGGCTGATGATGTACGGCCAGATGACGGCCGGCTCCTGGATCTACATCGGGACGCAAGGCATCCTGCAGGGCACCTACGAGACATTCGCGGAGGCGGCTCGCCAGCACTTCGGCGGCACGCTGCGGGGGACGGTCACGCTGACCGCCGGGCTGGGCGGTATGGGCGGTGCCCAGCCGCTCGCGGTGACGATGAACGAAGGCGTCTGTCTCGCGATCGAGGTCGACGAGGCGAGGGCGCGCCGGCGGGTCGAGATCGGCTACGTCGATCGACTGACCCAAGATCCCGCCGAGAGCCTGGCCTGGGCACGCGCCGCTGCGGGCACTGGTGAGGCCCTCTCGATCGCGCTGGTGGGCAACGCCGCGGAGATCGAGCCGGCATGGGCTGCCGCAGGGGAGCGCTTCGATCTCGTCACCGACCAGACGAGCGCCCACGACGCGCTGGGCGGCTATGTCCCGGCCGAGATCTCGCTCGCCGATGCGATGACACTCCGGGACACGCAGCCGGACGAGTACCAGCGGCGCGCGCGGGCCGCCATGGCTTCCCACGTCCGCGCGATGCTCGCCTTCAAGCGCGCGGGTGCGGTTGTCTTCGACTACGGCAACAACCTGCGCGCCCAGGCGCAGGAGGCCGGCGTCGCCGACGCCTTCGACTACCCGGGCTTCGTGCCCGCCTTCATCCGGCCCCAGTTCTGCGAGGGACGCGGCCCGTTCCGCTGGGCTGCGTTGTCGGGTGACCCGGCCGATATCGCCCGAACGGATCAGGCGGTCCTCGAGCTCTTCCCGGATGATGCCGGGCTCCGTCGCTGGATCGAGATGGCACAGGAGCGGGTGCCCTTCCAGGGTCTGCCGGCGCGCATCTGCTGGCTTGGCTACGGTGAGCGGTCGAAGGCCGGGCTGGCATTCAACGAGCTCGTCGCCAGTGGCGAGGTCTCGGCGCCCATCGTCATCGGGCGCGATCATCTCGACGCGGGTTCGGTCGCATCACCCAACCGGGAGACCGAGGCGATGGCCGACGGCACCGACGCGGTCGCCGACTGGCCGCTGCTCAACGCCCTGGTCAACACGGCAGCAGGCGCGTCGTGGGTATCGATCCACCATGGTGGCGGCGTCGGGATCGGCTACTCGCAACACGCCGGCATGGTGGTCGTCGCCGATGGCACGCCACTCGCCGCCCAGAAACTGGAGCGCGTCCTGACGACGGACCCCGCGATGGGCGTCCTTCGCCACGTCGACGCTGGCTACGAGCGGGCGATCGACGTCGCTCGCGAGCGCGGCGTCCGGGTGCCCATGCTCCCGGAGGGTTGACCCCTGACCGGGCACACCGGTCGGGGATGCTGCTCGGGGTCGACCAGCCCCGAGTAGCATCATCCCGTGTTGGTCGAATCGGTCCCGAACGTCTCCGAGGGCCGTCGCCTCGACGTCGTCGACCGGCTCGCCGAGGCCATCGCCGCCGCGCCCGGCGTCGCCTTGCTCGATCGGACGAGCGATGCGAGCCACAACCGCTCGGTCTTCACGATGGCCGGTGAGGATGGCGCGGTCACCGATGCGCTCGAGCGGCTCGTTGCTGCCGCGATCCACGAGATCGACATGGACGTCCACGAGGGCGAGCATCCCCGGATCGGCGCGGTCGACGTCATCCCCTTCATCCCGTTGGGAACGACCACGATGGACGCAGTCGTCGACCTCGCCCGCGGGTTCGGTGAGCGGATCGCGAACCGATTCGCGCTGCCGGTCTATCTGTACGCCCAGGCGGCCGTTCGGCCGGACCGCGAGCGTCTGGCGGACGTCAGGCGCGGTCAATATGAGGGGCTGAAGGCCGAGATCGAGCAGCGCGGCCGTGAACCCGACTTCGGCCCGGCCCAGCTCCACCCATCCGCCGGTGCCGTCGCGGTCGGCGCCCGGCCGTTCCTCATCGCCTACAACATCAACCTCGAGTCCGACGATATCGACCTCGCCAAGCGCATCGCCCGCCGCGTACGTGAGTCCGGCGGCGGGTTGCCCAAGCTGCAGGCCAATGGGTTCGAGGTCCGCGAACCCGAGCGTGGCCATCCCCTCCGGGCGCAGGTGTCGATGAACCTGCTGGACTTCCAGGTCACGCCGCTGTGGCTCGTCTGGGACGCCGTGCGGGATCTCGCAGCGGAGGACGGCGTGCGGCTGGCCGAGTCGGAGTTGATCGGGCTGGCGCCAGAGGCGTCGTTCCTTGCCGTGGCCGACCACGCGGGCATCCCGGGCGGCGAACCCCGCGAGGCGCGGCTGGCCGCCGCGGCCGACTACATCCGGCTGCGCGACTACTCGCCGATGCAGATCCTCGAATCGCGGCTCGACGCCGTGCGGGCAGGTTCCGTCGGAGCCGCTCGAGGCGACGGACCGGCGACGTCGTGAGCGGCGGGCCGTTCCGGGTCATCGAGGGCGGCCGGACCGGCGAGCCGACCCCGGGCCTCCTCATCGTCGGCGCCCAGGAGATCGCGACGCTCGCCGGCGGTGTCCGCCGCGGTGCCGAGCAGGGCGAGCTGGCGCGGCTCATCGCAGAGGATCCGGCGAGCGCGGAGGCGCCGGCCGTCGCCATCTGGGAGGGGCGAATCGCCGCGGTCGGGCCGCGAGCGGCGGTCGAGGCATCGCTCACCGCAGACGGTCTTCCGCTCGCGCGATTCGCCAGGCTCGATGCGGCCGGCGGGGCAGTCACCCCCGGCCTGATCGACCCGCACACCCACCTGCTGTTCGCGGGCTCGCGCGAGGGCGAGCTCGTGCTTCGCCAGGGGGGCGCGTCGTATCTCGACATCCTCGCGGCCGGTGGCGGGATCCTCTCGACGGTGGCCGCGACCCGGGCGACATCGGAGGCGGGGCTGCTCACCCACGGCCGGCGCTGGCTCGACGAGATGCTCACCCACGGCGTCACCACGATCGAGGCGAAATCCGGCTACGGCCTCGACCTCGAGACGGAGCTCCGTCTCGTCGACGTCGCGCACCGACTCGGACGCGAAGGCCCGATCGACGTCGTGCCCACGTGGCTCGGGGCGCACGCCGTCCCACCCGAGTTCCGCTCGCGACCGGACGGGACCGAGGCCTACGTCCGCCACCTGCTCGACGAACAGCTCCCCGGGATCGCCGCGCACGGTCGAGCACGGTTCGCCGACGTCTTCTGCGAGGAGGGCGTGTTCAGCGCCGACCAGTCGCGCCGCATCCTCGAGGCGGCGCGGGCGTTCGGGCTCGCCCCGCGGCTCCATGCGGACGAGCTCGCGCCGTCGGGCGGAGCCGAGCTGGCGGCCGAGCTGGGTGCGGCGTCCGCCGATCACCTCGCCACGCCGTCCATCGACGGCATCGCCGCGATGGGAGCCGCGGCCGACGGCGGCGAACCTGTGGTCGCCACCCTGCTACCGGTGACCACCTGGTTCCTGCTCAAGGACCACCATGCCCCGGCGCGAGCGTTCATCCAGGCCGGCGTCCCGGTCGCCATCGGCACGGACTTCAATCCGGGTACGTCGCCGACGCCCAACCTGACGCTCGCGATGTCGTTCGCCTGCATCAATCTCGCGATGTCACCCGACGAGGTCCTCGCCGCGGTGACCATCAACGCCGCGCGTGCCCTCGGGCTCGAGGACGAGATCGGCTCGATCGAAGTCGGCAAGGCGGCCGACGTCGTGATCTGGCGGGTCCCGACCACCGCGCGCATCCCGTATCACCCGGGCGCCGACCTGGTGCGGACCGTCATCAAGCGCGGCCGCGTGGTGCTTGATCGACCCTGAGGGTTCCCTACGCCTGCTTGCCGCGGGACTCCAAGAGGACGGTCATGGTCTCGGCGGGGAGGCTTGACGCGGTGACCGACAGCTTCGGCTGCGTGACAGGCTCCGCGCCCATCTCGTGGAAGAACTTGGCGAGCGCCTCGGCGCAGTCACGCTCGTCCTCGCAGATCGGCATCGGAACGACGATCTTGGGGTCGAGCTGCGCCATGAGCGCCGCAGCCTTGGTCGGGCTGAGGACCCCGCCGAGCGGTACGCAGGCGATGTCGACCGGGCCGATATCCCCCAGCTTCTCCTCCGACAGCAGATGGCCGATCTCGCCGAGATGGATGGTGTGGATGCCGTCGACCTCGACCACGAATGAGACGCCCTTGCCGTGCTCCGCGCCGCGAGCGTCATCGCGGTACGTCCGCACGCCGGTGACGAGGACTTCCTTGACCTCGTACTCGCCGGGGCCATCGAGCACGAATGCCTCATCGAGGCTCGATGGCACGAGTGTCGCCCCATCGCGCGACACCTTGCCCTTGGGCTTTCCGCGAGCGACCGGCGCGTCGTCCGCGTGGCTGAACGTGACGACATCGCCGGTGATCCCTCGTCCCGTCGGCCCCACGACCGACTGGTAGGGGTCGGCCACCACGACGGCATCCTTGCCGCGCAACCGGACGCACGTCCGGCCGTACCAGGTCATCTCCATCGGTCGCGATTCTGACATAGCGCGATGCACGGGCGCTCACCGCGGACACACAGAAAGACCGGGAGCGCCTGCCCAATCGGCGCCCCCGGTCGGAGGGAGGGAGGATGGAACCCTGAGGGTTCGTCCGATCGCTACGCTAGGGGTCCCTGATTCATGATCGAGCCGTCAACCGGTTAAGAAAGCGACATCGGGGCCCGACCGGGCTCGATATCGAGCGCGTGTGACAATCGCGCCATGACTCGACCATCCCGTCACCGATCGATCACCCTGATCGCCATCTCGGTGCTCATCGCGACCGCGTGCGGCAACGCGCCCTCGTCGCCGAGCCCGAGTCCCAGCTCGGGCCCCACCGCGTCGGCTTCGCCAGCTCCGACGACGTCGGGATCCGCGGGCTTCGACGCGGTCTACGCCGAGGTCAATCAGCAAGTGCGGGCCATCCGCGGGCTGGAAGAGAAGAAGCCGGTCACACCGACCATCCTGTCGACGGAAGAGCTCTCGGAGGTCATCCGCACGACCTTCGACCAGGACTACCCGCCCGCGCAGGTGGCCGCCGACGAGATGCTCTACAAGGGACTCGGGCTCATCACCCAGGACGCCGATCTGGAGGCCATCTTCGTCGACCTCCTCGAGAGCCAGGTGGCCGGCCTCTACGACCCGGCCGCGGAGAAGCTGTACGTCGTCTCGAAGGAGGGTGGCGTCGGCGCCGGTCGAGCGGGTCTACTACTCGCACGAGTACGACCACGCCCTGCAGGATCAGCACTTCGACCTGGAGGCCGTCACCGATGGGCTCGAGGACCAGTCCGATCGACTCCTCGCCCGCCAGTCGCTCGTCGAAGGTGACGCCTACATCCTCATGACGCTCTGGCTCCAGCAGCACCTGACCAGCGAGGAGTTCGCGCAGGTCCTCCAGGCGTCGAGCGACCCCGAGCTGCAGGCGGCCCTGGATCGCATTCCGCCGATCGTCCAGTCGCAGATCCTGTTCTCGGCGATCCAGGGCACGCTCTTCGTGCAGCAGCTCCAACTGTCAGGCGGTTGGGCGGCCATCGACACCGCCTTCGGCGACATGCCCGAATCGACCGAGCAGATCCTCCATCCCCAGAAGTACGAAAGCGGCGAGGCACCGGTCGAGGTCGATCTGCCGGACGACCTCGCGACCAGCATGGGGACCGGCTGGTCCCTGGTGCAGGAGAACACGATGGGCGAGCACCAGATCGGGATCTGGCTCGGCGCGCCGTCGATCGCCGCGGCGGCCGACGCGGCCGCCGGTTGGGGCGGCGACCGGATCGCGGTCCTCGCTGGGCCGAGTGACGCGTGGGCCATCGCCTGGCGGACCGCGTGGGACACCGATGGTGATGCCGAGGAGTTCGCGGTCACAGCCGAGACCGCCGTCGGCACGGCTGGGGGTCCCGGCTCGGTGCTCCCCGGCGAAGGCGGCACGACCCGCTGGGTCGTGATCGGCAGCGACGACCCCACGCTGACCAAGGTCGCGAACGTGCTCGGCCTGGCCGGCTAGCCCGCGCCCCCGGCCCCCGCCGGGCGCCCGCCCTACATCGACTCGGGCGCCGAGATCCCGAGCAGATCGAGCGTCCGGGCGAGCGTGATCTGGGCCGTGCGCGCGAGCGCGAGGCGTGCGGCCGACCGCTGCGGCTCGGCAGGATCGACCACGCGTGCGTCGCGGTAGAAGGCGTGGAACGCCGTCGCCAGCTCCGTCGCGTAGCCGGTGATGCCCTGTGTCTCCTCGGCCGTCACCGCGTCCTCCACGACCTCCGGGAATCGCACGATGGCGCGGGCGAGCGCCGCCTCCGGTCCGGCCGCCAGCGTGCCGGCGACCGTTTCTGCGGGCACAAGACCGCTGTCGCTCGCCTTTCGCAGGATCGATGCGATGCGTGCATGGGCGTACTGGACGTAGTAGACCGGGTTCTTGCTGGCCTCCTCGTAGTGACCCTGTTCGAGCGCTTCTCGATGACCGCGCATCTGCTCGATGTCGAAGTCGATGGCGGATGTCGCGCCGCGGGAGGCGAAGAACCAGCGCGCAGCATCGACCCCGACCTCGGACAGGACCTCGTCGAGCGTCACGAACTCGCCGGCGCGCTTGGACATCGACACCTCGACGCCATCGCGCACGAAGCGCACCCACGAGTACAGGTGCATCTGCACTCGGGCTGGGTCGTAGCCCATCGCCCGCGCCGCGTTGCGTACTCGGGCGACCGTCCCGTGGTGGTCGGCGCCCCAGATGTAGATCAGATGATCGAACCCGCGGCTGAACTTCTCGGTCACGTAGCCGATGTCCGCAGCGAAGTAGGTCGGCTGGCCGTTGGACCGATAGATCACCCGATCCTTGTCGTCGCCGAAGTCGGTCGAGCGGAACCACACAGCGCCGTCGTCCTCGTAGACGTGGCCTCGCTCCCGGAGTCGCTCGACGGCGCGCTCGACCCAGCCACCGTCGTGCAGTGACGCTTCGGTCGTCCAGACGTCGAAGTGGACGCCGAGGCGCTCGAGGCTCGCCTCGATCCCTTCGCGGACGAGACCCGCAGCCCAGTGGCCGACGATCGCCGCGGGATCAGCCTCGCCGGACATCGCCTCCGCCCACACGTCGTCGGGCACGCTCGTCGCGAGCTCCTCCACGTACCCGCCGTGGTAGCCATCGTCCGGGATAGCCTCGCCGCGTCGGATCGCCACGATCGATGCGCCGAGGTTCGGGATCTGGCCGCCGACGTCGTTGAAGTAGTACTCGCGCGTGACGCGCTGTCCGCCTGCCTCGAGCACGCGGCTCAGCAGGTCGCCGATGAAGGCCCCCCTGGCGTTGCCGACCGTGAGCGGTCCCGTCGGGTTGGCTGACACGAACTCCACGTTGACCGCGCGGGGTTCGACCGGATCGACCCGCCCCCAGGCATCGGGCGAAGCCAGGATCCCGTCCACGATCGTCTCGAGCGCTTCTGGCTTGATCCGGATGTTCAGGAAGCCCGGCGGTGCGACCTCGACCGCCTCGACAGGCGAGGACGACCCATCGGCGCTCCCTTCGCGCACGAGCTTGGCCGCCAGCAACGTCGCGATCTCGAGCGGCGGCTTGCGGTAGGGGCGGGCGAGCTTGAGTGCCAGGTTGCTCGCCAGATCCCCATGCTCCGGATCCGCTGGATGCTCGACCTCGACGTCCGGTCTGCTGTCGTCGTCCGCGGGCTTGGCGAACGCTCCGTCGTCGATGGCCTTGTCCCAGGCGCGCCGGACCGCGTCGCGGACTTGCGTGCGCAGTGGCGGCGGGATCACGGCGGCGTCGGACCTCCGATGTGGACGTTTGGAGGGGCGCCCATCGTACCGGTGCGGGTCCTGGCCCGTGCGTCCTGGGGTACTGGGAGTACCCATCGTTGCCGCGTCGCAACGAAATCGGCGTCTCGTGGGCGGTTGATGACGGAACGGTGCGGTTGCCGGTCGCCACAGGTACTAGACCGGCTAGGACTGCCATGGGAATATCCCGGCCTCAGTCGGTGCACGGACGACCTTCGGGAAAGCCACCGACGGGGGACCACTCAATCGAGGCACTTGCCTCCGCTCGGGGACCGTCACATGACGTCTGCTTGTTTTGGCGCGCGACCGCGCCTGGCCCGCCGCTTGTCGTGGCTGGCCGTGCTCTCCCTCACGACGGCGGCGCTGCTGGCGCCATCGGCCGCGCCTGTGCTGGCTGCATCGGTCAACCCGATCGCCATCAACAGCGGCAACCCGACCTGCGCGACCTTCGCCGCGACGCATGGCGGTGGCCAGCCGTGGCAGGAAGTCAAGTCGGATCCGCCCAAGAACGGCACGATCAACGTGGCCGGCTTCGGGACCATCACAGTGTCGAACTTCGAGCAGTCGGACTCCGGTGAGCCCGGCAGCTTCGACTGGTCGTCGACCTTCGGCATCGACGCGGTCTTCGTGAAGGCCGGATCGTCCAAGCATCAGCTATACGTGTATGCGGCGACTGCCGGCGCCACCGAGTCCATGGGCGATACCGAACTCGAGCCCCAGGACGGCAGCGGCAACGGCATCAGCCACATCTCGTTCTGCTTCGATGCGCCGATCCAGGCGACGCCGACGCCGACCCCTGATCCCACGCCCACGCCTACGCCTGAGCCCACGCCTACGCCTGAGCCCACGCCTACGCCTGAGCCCACGCCCACGCCTGAGCCCACGCCCACGCCTGAGCCCACGCCCACGCCGACGCCGACCCCGCCGGGTGCGACGCCGACCCCAACGCCGGCCCCGACCGAGGAGCCGCGCCAGGCCAGCATCCTGATCGCCAAGGTCGACAACAAGGGCACCGCCGATCCCGCCGACGACGACGCGCTCGATGGCGCTACGTTCGAGGTGTGGGCCGATGACGGTGACGAGGTCTTCGAGACCGACCAGGACGAGCTCGTCTTCGGTCCGGCGGCTGCGCCGGGCGGGATGCTCGACACCGATCTGCTCGATGGCGGCATGTACTGGATCGTCGAGACCGTCGTCCCGGCCGGCTTCGTCGGCACGGACCCGATCCTCGTCGAGCTCAACATCGATCTATCAGTGACCTGTATCTGGGACTTCGGCGGGCTCATCGAGTGCGAACCCAACGAGGGTGACGTCTCGCAGCTCAGCTGGACCATCGTGATCGTCGATAACTCGCCTGAAAGCCAGCCCACGCCCACGGGTGGCGTCGGGGGTGTGACCGGGACGCCGCGTGCGACCCTGCCGGCCACCGACACCCTGGACGTGGCGGGCCCGACGGCCCCCGCCGGCGACAGCTGGCGGCTCATCCTCCTGGCCATGGCCGGCGTGCTGACCGCCGTCCTCATGCTGACCCCGGCGCGTGCCGTGGTCCGCAGGGACGACAGCGCCCGCTGACCCCGAGGTGCCCCGAGCGCACCCGGCCCTGAGCAGCAAGACGGCCGCCGCCCACCTTTGGGTGGCGGCCGTTCTTCATCCACCAGCCGAGGCTTTGGCCTCATTAGTTCCGGGGGGAACCAACGACATGTCCACACGAACGACGCGCAGACTCTCCTGGATCGGCGTCGCCGCCCTGGCGGCACTGGCACTCGCCGCGCCGACCGCAGTGTCAGCCCACACACCGAACGTTTCGCTGACCTGCCAAAACGGCCTCAAGGTCACCCTCACCCAGTACAACGCCGGCGGCTCGAACTCGGTCGACGTCGAGATCGACGGCACCGATGTCGCGGGCTCGCCGTTCTCCTTCACGTCGTCGTACTCGAACACGTTCGCGGTCCAGCCAGCTACCCAGGCGCACACCGCCAAGGTCGCAGTGACGGCCTGGGACGATCCGACGGGCACCCGGGGGTGGACCAAGACCTTCAACCTGAGCATCGGCGCATGCGTCCAGCCGACGCCCACGCCGACGCCCGAGCCGACCCCGACGCCCACGCCGGAGCCGACGCCGACGCCCACGCCGGAGCCGACCCCGACGCCGACACCAGAGCCCACGCCCACGCCGGAGCCGGATGCGACGCCCACGCCAACGCCTGCGCCGGAATCCACGCCAACGTCGACGCCCGCGCCGACAGAAGCACCCACCGGTGAGGTCGGCGGCGTGACTGGGACGCCCCGTCCCACACTCCCGGCCACCGACACGTTGGCCAGCACGAACACATCGACGCCGATCGAGCTCTGGCGGCTGGCGATCCTCGCCCTTGCCGGCACCCTGGCCGCCCTCATCGTGCTCACCCCTTCACGCCGACAGGCCAGCGATCGCTGATCCCAACCCGTCCACGCACCAAGGATCGTCGTCCGCGATGGGCGGCGATCCTTCATTTTTCCCGGAGGGTTCGGTGCCACGTCGCAACGAACTGGGCCGAAAGTACTAGACGATGGTCCAGGACCATGGGACTATCCCCGAACCTCGGATTGGTGCGCGGGGGCGCAGCGCCGAGGGTCTTCATCGCAATGAGGCGTATGCCTCGACCTTCTTGGGGACCCTATCGAATGAGTGGATCGAAACGCACCCGTCGCTCACGCCGATTCGCCTGGCTGATCGTCACCGCGATGGCCCTGTCGGCCCTGTTCATCCCGGCGGCGCCGGTCGCAGCCTCACTCGTGGATCCAGTGCCGCACGATGTCGCCTGCAATAACACCACCACGGGCGCCGATAGTCCGCTCGTCGCGCTATCGATCTCGGCTGCCGGACTGACCGTCACGTGGAGCCGGGCCGAACCGCCCAACGGCTTCGGCACGGACGGGACCGTGGTCGTCCGCGCGTGCGTCATCGAAGATGGCGAAGCGCAGGGCGCGTGGAGCCAGAACGACACCAACGACGGGATCGAGCTCTTCCCTTGGACATTGTTCGAGATGGATGAGAACCCGTGCCCGGGCGCCGTGACGTTCGCTGGATCGGTCGACGGCGGCACGCCGTTCGTCGTCACCCAGAAGCAAAACGGCAACACGTGCACCGCACTGCCGACCCTGGCACCGACTCCGACGCCGACGACCGCACCGACAGCGACCGCCGTGCCGACCGGCACGCCCGCGCCGACCGAGGCCCCCACCGGCACGCCCGCGCCGACCGGCACGCCTGCGCCGACCGGGACGCCGGCGCCGACCGAGGCGCCTACCGGCTCGCCAGCGCCGACCGAAGCCCCGACCGGCGGCGTCGGTGGCGCGACGGGCACGCCTGCCGGCGGCGCCGGCGGTGCGACCTCGGCGCCGACACTGCCATCGACCAGCACGCTTGACGCCACCGGGACTGGGCCGACCAGCGACGGTTGGCGGCTGATCCTCCTTGCGCTGGCGGGCCTGCTCGCCACCGCACTCCTGCTGACGCCCGCACGGGCCGTCATCCGCAAGGACGACGACACGCGCTAGCGGCAGCCTAACCCTGGGGTCCCCGAGACCCGGGCGGAGCGACGCGCTGTCCGTGCGCCGCTCCGCCCACCGTCTCGACTCCTGATCGACCGGGTGGCCTCACCGGCGCCCGGTCGTCGTCATGTCCGATGCCCCCTGGTGTCCGATCGCACCGGTGTCGGGAATTTGACGCTCGCGTGTCGCCGAAAGTACTAGACGCCGCTCCCGGACCATGGGACTATCCGCGGCCTCGGACCTGTGCGCGGGGGCCGCTGTGCCGAGACCGTCATCGCTTCGAGGCGTCTGCCTCATCCAACCTTGGGGACCGTATCGAATGATTGCCCAAACGCGTTCTCGCCTCGGTCGGCGGCTGGCCTGGCTCTCCGTGGCCGGCCTCACGGCCGCCGCCCTGTTCGTGCCGTCCTCGACCGTGATCGCGGCCGGACCGGACACCGTCACGATCTGCCACAGCACCGGCTCCCACAGCAATCCGTATGTCGTCCATAACCCGTCGAAGAGCGGCGACGTCAGTGGGCATGCCGATCACACGGGTCCTGTCTGGTTCGACGGCATCACGGTCGAATGGGGTGACATCATCCCGCCGTTCGACTTCACGGGTGGAAGCTTCCCGGGTTTGAACTGGACGACCGCAGGCCAGGCCTTCTACAACAACGCCTGCAATCTCCCGGCCCAGGCGACGCCGTCACCGACCCCGACCTTGGCTCCGACGCCCACGCCGACCCTGGCACCGACGCCGACGCTGCCTGGCGCGACGCCATCACCGACCCCGGCACCGACCGGTGGTGTGGGTGGTGCGACCGGCACACCGCCGCCTGACGCCACGGCCGACCCGACACTGCCTTCGACCAGCACGATCGACGGGACCGGCACAGGGCCGACCGGCGATGGCTGGCGGATCGTGCTCCTCGCGATGGCGGGCCTGCTCGCCGCCGCGCTCTTGCTGACGCCCGCGCGCGCCGTCATCCGCAAGGACGACGTCCGCTAGGACGCAGCCCTACTCCGGGGTCCCCGAGACCCGGGCGGAGCGACGCGCTGTCCGTGCGGCGCTCCGCCCATCGTCTCGAGTCCTGAGCGACCGGGCAGCCATCACGGCAGCCCGGTCGACGTCTGTCCGGACCGGCATCAGATGGTGAGGCGCGCCCCCGGCTCGACGAACTCGATCGGCCCGACGTAGCTGGACGCCACCGAGGCGACCGTCGCGGCCTGATCGAACCCCATCTGGAGATGCGTGAGCAGGACGCGCCCGGCTCCGGTCCTCGACGCGAGGGCACCGACCGCGGGCCCGTCCAGATGGACCGCGTCGTGCACGACAGGCCCGGGTCCGAATGACACCTCGCTCATGATGACGTCGCCTTCGCGCACGAGGGCATCGAGATCCTCAGCGCGGCCGCAATCCCCGGAATAGACAAGGCCGATACCCTCGCGACCCGCTGACACCCGGAAGGCGTGGCTGTCGGGTGTGTGGGTCACCCGCTTGGCCTCGAGTCGAATATCGCCGATGTCTGTCGTACCGATCACGATCTCCTCGACGGCCAGCGACGCCGCCGTGAACCCCGGTTCGTCGTGGAGCGCGTCGATGCGCGTCTCGAGCCCCGCGGGGGCGATGACCCGGACATGGCGCGTCGGGTGGAACTGCCAGCGCAGGTAGTGGCGAAGCGCGACGAGATCGATGAAGTGATCGGGGTGGAGGTGGCTGATCACGATCGCGTCGAGCGTGCTCGGCTCGATCTGGGCGGCCAGACGCGGGAAGACGCCCTGCCCGAGATCGAGCACGATCGCGGTCGTACCGGCCCGTACCAGGTAGGCCGCACCGGCCGCCCCTGGCCGGTCGGTATACGCCGGTCCGGCGCCCAGGACGTCGAGCTGGAGCGAACCTGCGGCCGGCATGCCCCGCAGCCTAGCCGACGCCGCCCGCCGGCGAGGGACTGCTCAGCGAGGCGTTCGCCGCGGCGTCGGGTCGGGCTTCGGCGTCTTCTTCGGTTCGTTCGGGTTGCCCTGCCCGCCACCCTGGCCGCCCTGGCCACCTGGGTCGGTCGGCCCAGCGTTGGGCTCCTTGGTCGGTTTGGGCGTTGGCGCCGGGGTCGGTGGCTTGGTCGGCTTGTCCGCGCCACCAGCTTCACCAGCGCCACCACCTGGGCCACCGGGACTCCCGCCGTTGCCGCCGCCGTTGTCGGACGGTCCGGCAGTATCGATCCGCTCGATCGCGGTCTCGCTGCGCTCCACCGCGCGGGCGACGGCCCGCTCGACGACGCGCGAGATCGCCTCGGCGGCACCCGGCGGCACCTCCAGGATCAACGCCTGCAACACGTCGACATTGCGACCGACGCCTGCCTCGAGGATCGCCACGGCGACCTCGTCGTTGGTGACGATGGCTGCCTCGGAGGCCGACTCCATGATCCGCTCATAGGCCGCCAGCGCTGCGGCTGCCCCGGCCGCGTCGCCGTTGCGCGTGGCTTGGTCCGCTTCCCGGAGTCGCGACTCGAGGCGCTCGAGCTCAGCGACCGCGCGGGTCGACGGATCGCTCGGCAGGGTCAGTGTCTCGATCCACACCCGCGGCTCGTAGAGGGCCCCACCCGCTTGAGCCGCGAGTGCTGTGCCCGCAGCGCCGCCGAGGACGAGGGCCGCGGCCAGCGTCGCGGCCAGTGGCCGCCGCAGCCGAGCGCCGGCGGATCCCGCACGCCTCGCCATCCGATCAGCGGCCGGCGTGCTGAATGGCATGCCGCGTCCATGTACGACGCTCAGCGCCGCATCGGCCCGGGCGAGGTTTGCCTGGCGATGGGCAACGGCCAGGACGCGCGCGCGCATCCGCGACGACGCCCCGAGGTCCGGAGACAGCCGCGCGTCGGCGTACGCCTCAAGGCGCCGCCGCATACGTGCGTCCCCGGCCACGAGATCGATCATCTGCTCGTCCATCAACCGATCCGCCCGTTCGCGTCGGCGACCTGGTCGTCGCCGTCGCTGGCCGGCTCGTCGATCCGGAGCTGGCGCCGCAACGCGGCGATGCCTCGGAACTGGAGCCCGCGGATCGTCCCTTCCTGCTTACCCATCACCGCTGCTGCCTCACGCGCCGACAGGCCCGCGAAGAACCGCAATGCGATGGCGTCTCGTTGTTCGTCAGTGAGTGCGGCCAATGCGACCGCGACCTCGTCCAGCTGCTGCCTGGCCACGGTGACCTCATCGGGTCCCGCGTCCCTGCCGGCCTGGCCACTCGCGGTGTCCAGATCGAGATGGTCGTGGCGCGTGCGCACGTGGTCGATGACGCAATTCCTGGCCAGCCTGAAGAGCCAGCCCCCGAACGGGATGCCCCGCACTTCATAGCGCGGGAGCGCTTCCAGGGCCTTGACGAAGACGAGCTGCGTCAGGTCCTCCGCGTCCGACGGGCGGTGGACGCGGCTGGCGATGTAGCGATAGACCGGCAGGTGATAGTGGTCGAACAGGAGGCCGAACGCCCAGGCGTCCCCCGCGCGGGCTTCCTGTACCAACCGCTCGATCGCGGAGTCGTCGAGGGTCACAACGAACGTCCCGCGATCGCGTTAGGTCCGGCGCTCAGCGGCACCGCCACGGACGCGCCACCGCGCCGGAAGGCGAGGGCGTCGAAACCGGCGAGCGAAGCCGCCAGGTAGCCGTCGTCAAGTCCCCACGCGAACGCATCCGCGCGATGGGCGTCGGAGCCGACCGTCACGCCTCGGCCACCGAGTTCCTGGAAGCGCGCCACGATCGGCGGGGCTGGGTAGGTCTCGTTGGGAGCCTGGCGCAGGCCACTCGTGTTGATCTCGAGGGCGGTCCCCGTCTCGACCAGCGCAGCGAGGATCGGCTCGTACAGCTCCGGAGCGGCAGCGAGGTCGGCCGGCGTGATGTGCGGTGTCAGCCAGCGCTTCACGAAATCGATGTGGCCGAGCGCGTCGAACAGACCGGAGCGAGCCGCGGCGGTCACTTCGTCGAAGTACGGCGCCACGACCTCGCCCAGGGACCGCCCGGCGATCCAGCCGACGATATTGCCCGCCGCGAATGGCGATCCGCGGTAGATGTGGACCGAGCCGATCACGAAGTCGTACGCGTGCGTGGCGAGGTGCTCGCGGATGTCGGCGGCATGGCGACTGTCCCAGGTGATCTCGACGCCGAACCGGATCGCGACGCCCCGCTCGGCCCATCGCCCGGCTGCATCACGGACCACGCGCTCCCGTTGCTCGAACGTCGTGTACCCGTAGGCCGGCGTGTCGGGCACGAAGTCGACGTGGTCGGTGATCGCGATCTCGGCGACGCCGCGCTCTGCTGCGGCCTCGGCAAAAACGTCGATGGGTACGTCGCTATCCGGCGACAGGTCGGTGTGCAGATGCGCGTCGAGCGGCAGATCGCGCGCCTGGCGGTCGATCATCCCCCGTCCCCCGTCATCCCCTCAGCCCCCGATCACGCCGAGTTCACGCCCGACGGTCGCGAACGCCTCGAGCGCCTGGTCGAGTTGCGCATCGTCGTGCGCCGCGGTCACGATCGTCCGGATGCGGGCCTGGTCGAGCGCTACCGTCGGGAACACCACCGGCTGTGCGAACACACTCTCACCCATGAGGCGGTCGCTGAAGCGCATCGCGACCTCGGGATCGCCCACCATGACGGGCGTGATCGGCGTCTCGGACCGGCCCGTGTCGAAGCCCAGGCGATCGAGCTCCGCCTTGAATCGTCGGGTGTTCCTCCACAGCCGCTCGAGCAGCTCGGGCTCCTCCTGCATCACCCGGATCGCCTCGCGACACGCGGCCACCACCGCCGGCGGATGGGATGTCGAGAACAGGAACGGCCGCGCGCGTTGGGTCAGGATCTCGCGGAGGGCGGTCGACCCCGCGACGTAGCCCCCGAGCGAGCCCACGGCTTTGCTCAGCGTGCCCACCTGGATCGCCACGCGACCGTGCAGCCCGAAGTGGTCGACGCTGCCGCGCCCATCGCGGCCGAGGACACCAGAGGCATGCGCGTCATCGACGAACACGGCCGCGCCGGCGGCTTCGGCGGCCTCGACGATCCCAGGGAGCGGCGCGATGTCGCCGTCCATCGAGAAGACACCGTCGGTCACGACGAGGATGAGTCGGTAGGGCTCGCCGGTTCCCTCGCGGCCATGTTCGATCGCCTCGTCGAGGATCGGCGGCGAGGGCGGCTACGTCGGCGTGTGGGTAGATCTTGCGCGGTGCCTTCGAGAGGCGCATGCCGTCGATGATCGAGGCGTGATTGAGGCTGTCGCTGACGATCAGGTCGGTCTCGCCGGTGATGGTCGGGATGACGCCGGTATTTGCGGAGAACCCGGACTGGAACGTCAGGACGGCCGGTGTCCCCTTGAACTCGGCCAGCTCGGCCTCGAGCGCCTCGTGCATCGACATCGTCCCGGCGATCGTACGCACGGCGCCGGAGCCGACGCCGAAGTCGCGCACGGCGGCCAGGGCCGCCTCGCGTAGGCGCGGGTGATGGGTCAGCCCGAGGTAGTCATTCGATGCGAGGCTGATCAGGCGCTGGTCATCGATGGAGACGAGCGGGCCCTGCGCGGACGTCATGACTCGCAGCGCGCGATAGAGGTGACGCTCGCGGAGCGCGGCGACCTCGTCGTCGAGGAACGCAAGCGGCTCCCGGCGCGGCGTCGTGGTCATCGCGTAGGTCGCTCGGTCGTGCATGGGACGGGCATCGTCGTCATCTCATGTCGTCCAGTCCATCACCACTTTGCCGGAATCGCCGGTACGTGCGGCGGCGAAGGCCTTCTCGTGGTCGCGATAGCCGAACCGGTGGGTGATCACGGGTGCGATGTCGAGGCCCGACTTGAGCATGACCGACATCTTGTACCAGGTCTCGTACATCTCCCGGCCGTAGATGCCCTGCAGCCGCAGCTGATCGAAGACGATCCGGCTCACGTCGATCGGGACCTCCTCGGTCGGGATGCCCAGGATCGCCATCCCGGCGCCGTGCGCCATGTTCGCCAGGGCGTCCCGGAGGGCACCCGGGTTGCCCGACATCTCGAAGACGACATCGAAGCCCTCGACCATGCCGAGCTCACGCTGAGCGTCCTTGAGCTCGCGTTCGCGCGGGTCGACGACGAGGGTTGCGCCCATCGTGGTCGCCAAATCGCGACGCGTCGCGCTCGGTTCGCTGACAACGATGAACCGGGCACCGGCATGACGGGCCACGGCGGTCGCCATCAGGCCGATCGGGCCGGCGCCGACCACGAGGACGTCCTCGCCGAGGACGGGGAACGCGAGCGCGGTGTGGACCGCGTTGCCGAACGGGTCGAAGATCGCCGCCACGTCCTCGTCGATGCCCGGCCAGTGATGCCAGACGTTCGTCACGGGCAGGACGACCTGCTCCGCGAAGGCCCCGTCGCGCTGGACGCCCAGCCCGACCGTGTTGGCGCACAGATGCCAGCGGCCGGCACGGCAATGGCGGCACCGCCCGCACACCACGTGACCCTCGCCGCTGACGATGTCACCGGGCGCGAGGTCATGGACGTTGCTGCCGATCTCGAGGATCTCGCCGACGAACTCATGGCCGACGATGAGCGGTGGCTTGATCGTCTTCTGTGCCCAGGGATCCCAGTCCGCGATGTGCAGGTCGGTCCCACAGATGCCGGTCTTTCGAACGCGGATGCGCACGTCGTTGATCGTCATCGGCGGCGCGGGGACATCGACCAGCTCGAGGCCGGGTCCCGGTGTGGTCTTGACCAGTGCCTTCACGTCCGGAGCGTACCGTGGGGCGCTCGGTGTTGCGCGGAGCGGTTTGCGGTAGTGGTGCGCATTCACCACGGGCACGCGCCGCCCGGCGGAACTTCTCGTTCAGTCCTTCCACGACTAGGGCTCGGGCGGCCCGGCCGGTTTCCTGCGCGTCTAGTCACCCCGAGACTGAGCGCGCAGCAGATCAGCCGCTTCCCGCGTCGATCCGAGCGTCGCTGGTCCGCGTATGACTGAACGCGAAGGTGCCTCGCGCTAGCTCGCCTCCGACCAGTCGATGATCGGGTTCTCGACCGAGCCGATCCCGTCGATCTCGCAGCGCACTCGGTCGCCGGGCTCCAGGAACACCGGCGGGTCGCGGAAGACGCCGACACCGGCCGGGGTGCCGGTCGCGATGACGTCGCCGGGTTCGAGGGTAACGGCGGCCGTGATGTACTCGATCAGCGCCGGCACGTCCCAGATCATGTCGGCGGTCGTGCCGTCCTGCATGAGGTGCTCGGTCCCGTCCGGGGTGATGCGCCAGCTCCGGAGGCGGAGGCCGTCGGCCGGATCGAGCTCGTCGGCCGTCACGAAGACCGGTCCCATCGGCAGGAACGTGTCGCTGCCCTTCGCGCGCAGCCACTGGCCGTCGCCCTTCTCCCCCTCGCGGAGCGCGGCCGGCACGCCCTGCCAGTCGCGGGCACTGACGTCGTTCACCACGACGTAACCCGCGACGTGCGACATCGCGTCGGCCCGGCGGACACGGCGGGCCGTCCGACCGATGACGACCCCGAGTTCGACCTCGAGGTCGAGCGCATGCGTTCCCTCGGGACGGACGATGGGTTCCCCATCACCGATGACGGTGTTGGCGAACTTCGAGAAGAGCAGTGGACGGTCGGGGGCCGGACGACCGCCCTCGGCGACATGGTCGCCGTAGTTCAATCCCACGCAGACGATCTTGCCCGGGTGGATCGGCGCGACAAGCTTCAGACCTTCCCGCTCCAGGCCACGTGCACCTCGAAGGGTGTCGGCCATCCGTCGGATCAGGGAGAGGTCATCCTCTTCGATGAGTGCTGACGTAATCCCCCAGAAGGGCATCGGTATCACTCGATCGTCGGCCGTGATGAGGCCGACCGTCTGTCCGTCCGATGGGTCCTCGAATAGGCAGAGACGCATCCTGGCGGGGATCAGCTCGGCGAGGCGGCCGGCGAGGCGCTCGGCGCCGCTGACACACTCGGCGCTGCTGACGGGCTCGCCGATGGCGCGACCGAGCCACTCGCGCTCGGCCCAGCGCTGGGTTCGGGCACCGGGCAGAGCTTCTCCGGGTTCGCCCGCTCGGCATAGCGCGCGTAGAAGTCGAAGATCGCCGCCTGGTCGAGCGTCTCGAGTGGCAGCACGCGATCCCACACGATGGCTGCGAACGGCCAGGCCATCTGGTCGAATCGAGCGATCACAGGACCGGGCGCCGATCCGCCTGGCTCGAACCCGCAGACCGGGCTCACCGGGACTGCGTCGAAGAGCGCGCGGAGCGCGGCCTGATCGGCCTCGGCGCCGCGGTACAGGATCACGAGACCGCCATGCTCGAGGTTGTGGACCCAGCCCTGTGGGATCACGCCGTCGTTCGGACCATAGGGTCGGGCGGGGATCGGTCCGACACCTGATTGGTTGAAATGCCGGCCTGACGCGGGTGGACAGTAGGTGTACCGGATGACCGTGCCGGTCGCGACGTGCGCGTTGCCCATATCGGGCTGGACGTAGCCAGGCTGGGGCGAGGCGCCAGTAGCCGGACTGGACGTCGGGTCCGGCACCCATTCCATCGAGCAGGCGAAGGCCGGCTGCGTCGCGGCCGAGAAGACGCCCGCGCCGACGATCGCGACGACGGCAACGACGGCTGCCGCGAGCAGCCAGGACCGATAGCGCTGGACGAAGGAACCGCGCGGCGCCGGGCGAGCGCGTTCGCGCCGGCCCGCACGTTCAGGGCTGCGCTGGGCGGTCGACGGCCGGCTCGCGCCGGGACGGGTGCCCGATGGGATCGGCGCGGCGGAGCGGTCATCGCCGCTGCCGGGGCGCGCTCCGGGCGGTTGGCCGGCCATGCGCTGACGCCGGCGTGATTCCTTGCTCAATGGTGCTGCCTCGGTGCGGTCGAAGGGGTCGCCGGATCGGGATCGGATCCGGCGGCGACGAAGGCCGCGCGCCCAGAGCGTACCCGGCCCGTCCTGTTCTCGCGCGCGACAGCCCTCAGGTCTCGGACAGGTAGGCGCGAACCTCGGGTCGCAGCAGGCCGCGGAAGAGCAGCAGGGCGACTGCGGCCGTGAAGACTGGCAGAGCCGGATGGACCGGGCTGATGGCCAGCAGCAGGACCAGCGGGATCGTGAGGCTGGCCAGACCGACCGCCAGGCCGAATGCGGCCTGCTTCCGCTGCAAGACCAGGGTGGTGGTGAAGATCGTGTACGCGAGCAGGACCATCACCACGATCCCCGGCAGGCTGACCGGTGCCGCGATCGCCTGGTCGACCACGTAGCGCAGGCTCAGCCCGATCCCAGCGAGGATCACGAGGGCGTACAGCATGAAGAGGCGGATGCCCGCCGGCATGCCGCGGATCGTGGCGACCATCGGCCGATCGTAGACCAGTCCGGGCTTGAAGCAGTCGGCGGTCGCCCCTACGATGCACTGACCCGACGCTGCACGTACGGGGTCCGTCCGCGTTCCGCCTTCGTGCGGGACATCGCTTCGGCGACTGGGATGCATGGACCCGCGATGGAGCTGGGGATGGAGGAGTGCGTCGATGGCGACGATCACGTTCGACCACGTCGTGAAGAACTATGGCGACGTCCAGGTCGTCAAGGACATGAACGTCGAGATCGCGGACGGCGAGTTCATGGTCCTCGTGGGACCCTCGGGCTGCGGGAAGACCACAGCGCTCCGGATGATCGCCGGCCTCGAGGAGATCACAGCCGGAACAGTGAAGATCGGCGACCGAGTCGTGAACGACGTCGCTCCCAAGGACCGCGACATCGCGATGGTCTTCCAGAGCTACGCGCTGTATCCCCACATGTCGGTCCGCGAGAACCTCGCGTTCGGGCTCAAGCTGCGCAAGATGCCCAAGGCCGAGATCGAGCGTCGCGTCAAGGAAGCAGCTGAGACGACACAACTCAGCAATCTGCTCGATCGCAAGCCGAAGGAGCTGTCCGGCGGCCAGCGCCAGCGCGTCGCCCTCGGGCGAGCCATCGTCCGCGAGCCGGCCGCCTTCCTCATGGATGAGCCGCTGTCGAACCTCGATGCCAAGCTGCGCGTCCAGACGCGAGCCGAGATCGCGCGACTCCATCAGCGCCTCAAGACCACGACCGTGTATGTCACCCACGACCAGGTCGAGGCGATGACGATGGGTCAGCGCATCGCGGTCATGAACGAAGGGATCCTCCAGCAGGTAGGACCGCCCCAGCAGCTGTATGACCACCCGGCCAACAGGTTCGTGGCCGGCTTCATCGGCAGCCCCTCGATGAACTTCGTCGAGGTGTCGGTCGATGGCTCCGGTGACAGCGCTCGATTGAAGGGCCCCGGTGACTGGTCCGTGCAGGTTCCGCCGCGCTTCCGCGACGGGGATCAGCTGGCGGGCCGCAAGCTCGTCGCTGGCTTCCGCCCAGAGCACCTCGACATCGGCGACCCGAGCGGCCACCGCGCCTCCTTCCGGGCACGCGCCGACGTGGTCGAGTATCTCGGCAACGAGGAGCTGCTGCACGTCAACGCCGCGGAGCGGGACATCGTCGCGATCGTCAATTCCAAGCACCGCGTCCAACCGGACGACATCCTCGACCTGATCATCCCGCTCGACCTGCTGCATCTGTTCGACGCCGAGACGGGCGAGGCACTGCAGTCGAAGGGTGCCGCGACAACGGCTGCCTGACTCCACGGCCGGCTGCGGGCCGGCCACGAATTTGCGGCTTGACACCGAAGAACGCGCTGCGTAGAGTCGCCTAAACCGGTTTGCTAAACCGGTTTGCACGATGCCGGCCGTCGCGCCACCCCCTCCTGCGACGGCCCCGCATCGCGAGCGACGGACACGTCCGTGAAGCGGAGTCGAGCCTGGTGGAACCCCGGACCCAGCGCGCGCGCATCGCCGACGTCGCCCGCGAGGCCGGCGTCAGCAAGACCGCCGTGTCGTTCGCTTTCAACGCGCCCGACCGACTCGCGCCAGAGACGGCGATCCGGATCCGTGAGGTCGCCGAGCAACTGGGCTATACGCCGCATCCCGTCGCCCGGATGCTCACCCAGCGGCAGACGATGACGATCGGCGTGCTGACACCCCAGGCGCTGAGCGTCATCTTCAGCAATCCGTTCTTCGGTGCGTTCAGCGAAGGCGTGGCGCTCGCAGCCGAAGAGCACGGCTACGGCCTCCACTTCATCTCGCCGCTGCACGGGAGCCTGGCGCTCGCGATGACCCGCGCGACCGTCGACGGCGTCGTGGCCATCGGCTTGTCCGACGGCCACCCGGAGGTCGAGCAGATCAGGCGGGCAGGCATCCCGATCGTGCTGGTCGATTCGGTCGCCCTGCCCGAGCACGGCTCGGTCGAGATCGACGATGTCGGCGGCGCACAGGCGGCTGGCGCGTACATCGCCAGCCTGGGGCATCGCGACGTCCTGATCCTGGGCGTCGAACCGCCGGCGCCGGGCGGGCCGGATCCCGAGGGGGTGACCAGCCGCCGCCTGCGCGGCTATCGCGAAGCCTTCGCGGCCGTCGGTGTCGAGCTCACCGACGAGCATGTCGTGGTCGGGCCGGCGAGCATCGATGGCGGCATCGCCGCCACGACCGGCGCCTTCGAGGATGGCCTCCGTCCGACCGCGATCCTGGCGATGTCCGACGCGATGGCGATCGGCGCGATGCGCGCCTTACGCGACCTGCGTCTCGATGTCCCTGGCGACGTCAGCGTCGTCGGCTTCGATGACATCGATCTCGCCCCGCACGTCGACCCCCCGCTCACGACGGTCCATCAGCCGATCCGTCGCAAGGGCGAGGAAGCGGTCCGTGCCCTTCTGACCGTCGTCGAACGACGGGGTCCAGCACAGCCCGAGCATCGACGGCTGGAGACACGGTTGATCATCCGTGGCTCCACCGGGCCGGTGCCACCGCACCGGCGGCCGTGACCGTCGAGACGCCCGGTTGGGTCCGCGACGCCGTCTTCTACCAGATCTTCCCCGATCGATTCGCGTCGAGCCCACGCGTGCCCGAGCCGGGCCCGCTCGAGCCGTGGGATGCACCGCCATCGAACCATGGCTTCAAGGGTGGCGACCTGCTCGGCGTGACCGAGCACCTCGACTACCTCGACGAGCTCGGGGTGACGGCGATCTATCTCACGCCGATCTTCCAGTCGGCGTCGAACCACCGCTACCACACGTACGACTACTTCCACGTCGATCCGTTGCTGGGCGGGGATGGCGCGCTTCGCGAGCTGCTGGACCTTGCCCACGAGCGCGGCATGCGGGTCATCCTCGATGGCGTCTTCAACCACACGGGGCGCGGCTTCTGGCCGTTCCACCACATCCTCGAGAACGGCCCCGCGTCGCCGTACCGTGACTGGTTCCACCTCGACCCGGAGGTCCTCGCCGGACGGCGCGACCCGCTGCCGTACCCGCCGCGAGACGCGCCGCGCGGGACGTGGCTGGGCTATGAGGCGTGGTGGAGCCTGCCCGCCCTGCCGAAGCTGAACACGAGCCACCACGACGTCCGCGAGTACCTGTTGTCGGTGGGTGAGCACTGGCTCCGATTCGGCATCGACGGCTGGCGGCTTGACGTGCCCAGCGAGATCGACGATCCGCCGTTCTGGGCCGCATTCCGCCAGCGCTGCCGAGCCGTGCGGCCGGACGCCTACCTGGTCGGCGAGATCTGGGAGACGGCGCCCGACTGGGTGGCAGGCGATCGGTTCGATGCGTTGATGAACTATCCGCTGGCCGAGGCGATCCTGGGGTACGTCGGCGGTTCGCGGCTCGACATGGCGGCGGTCAACGCCCACCACGAATACCGGAAGCACCTGCGACCGCTGGATGGGCCCGGGTTCGCGAACCGCCTCGTCGAGCTGCTCGGCGTGTACGACCCGGACGTCGTCGCCGTCCAGCTCAATCTCATCTCCTCGCACGACGCGCCGCGAGCACTGACGGTCCTGGGCGGCGATACCGCCGGTCTGCGCATGGCGATCCTGCTCCAGTGCATGTTGCCCGGCGCTCCGTGCATCTACTACGGCGACGAGATCGGGCTCACGGGCGGCAACGACCCGGACAATCGACGCGCATTCCCGTGGGAGGCAGACCGATGGGACGGCGACCTGCGCGCGTTCGTCCGGGACGTGCTCGTGCTCCGCGCCGCAGAGCCTGCGCTCCGCCACGGTGCCACGACCTCGATCGGTGCTGCCGGCCCAGCCATGGCGATCGAACGGCGTCTCGACGGCGAGAGGCTGATCCTGGCGTTGAACCCGGGCGATGGGCCGACCGAGCTCGAGGTCACGCTCGAGGGCGTCGCGACCGGCCGATTGGAGCCGGTGCTCTCGACCGAGCCCGACGGTGCGGCACCGAGTCCGACGGTGTTCGCCGATAGCCGGGCACGCGTCGCCATCCCGGGGCGCAGCGCCATCGCATTTCGCGTCGCGGTCGACGCCACCTGAGCCGCTCCCGGCTCGACCCCGCCCTATACTTCGCGCCCTGTGGCTGATCTCCCCATCGACCTGGAGACCGGGCTGTCAGAGCATCTGGCCCGGATCCTGGATGTCGAGGGCAAGATCCCGCGGGCGATCGAGACGCTGGGTCCGGTGGAGGGGCGAGACGTCGTCGTCGTCGATGGATCCGCCGGTCTTCGCGCTCGACAGCTGACGGAACGCGGCGCTCGGGTCACGCTCGTCGACTCGAGCGGTCCGGCGCCGTTCGACGCGCCCGACGGATCGGCCGATGTCGTCGTCGGGCTGTGGTCCGCGTTCCGCGGCGGCGACTCGGATGCGATCGAGCAAGCGGGCAGACTGCTCCGGCCGGGTGGTCGGCTGCTGGTCATCCACGACTACGGCCGCGACGACGTGGCGGAGCTTCGCGGTGAGCGACCGGAGTACGGCCCGTGGACGCGTCGCGACGGCCCGTTCCTCGCGGCGGGCTTCAAGATCCGCGTCGTCCATTGCTGGTGGACCTTCCCCTCGCTCGAAGACGCGCAGACGTTCCTCGACGCGGCCTTCGGCGAGGACGGGCGGCGGCTCGCCGGTCGGTTGACCCGACCGCGCCTGTCATACAACGTCGCGGTCTACCATCGGACCCTGGGAAAGGAGCCCGCATGACCGAGCGCCGCATCCGCCGGGATCCATATGCCGATCCCCGCGGCGGAGATCTGGAGACCGATGACTACGTGGACTACGACGACGATCCCGGCTACGAGCCCGAGGAGCGCAGGCGAGGTATCTCGCCGGTCGCCATCTTCCTGGTCATCGCGATCGTCGGCTCCATCGCGTACATGGCGTACGTGGTCACGGTCCGCGAGGCGACGCAGATCCCACTTGCTCGCGTCGGGCGCGGTGGTCCTCGCCATCGTGTTCGGGGCGCTTGCCGCGTTCTGTCTGCGCACGGTCTGGCGCGCCGGCCTGGAGCGCGGCAGCGGCGGACGCACGATCCTGACCGCCCTCGTCGGCGGTGGCGCGGCGATGGCCGCGTCGGGCTTCGCGGCAGGCGCGATCATCCTCTTCCAGTTGGCCGCCCGTCCGGCCTGAGCGGGACCCTCTGCTAGACTCGGCCATCGGTGCGCCGCCCGCACGCCCCCATCGTCTAGAGGCCTAGGACGCCACCCTTTCAAGGTGGAGATCAGGGGTTCGAATCCCCTTGGGGGCACCATCCGCTGGCGTTCTAATCGTCGGCCATCGACCGACGCTCGCCGACCCGGCCGTTCGCCTCGGGGAAGGCGATCGTGCCGGCCGCCACCCACCATTCGAAGACGTCGTAGGACAGCCGGCCGGCCTGCACCGATGGGTCGGCCTCGGTCAGTCGGCGCGCCTCAGCGAGGTCGCAGGCGAAGATCGAAAGGCCGCGCAGCGCGACGTCCGACTGCTCGTCCAGCGGACCGTTGACGACGATGGTGCCGGCGCGGCGAAGCTCGGCGCGGTAGGCGAGGTGGCGGGCCTGGAGCTCCTCGAGCGCGTCCTCGGACAGCTGTGGCGCGTCCGGCGGGCGGCGCAGGAGCACCATCGTGAACACGTCGAAGGCATCCGGGACGTTCGGGTCGCGCGGCATCGGTGCATGTATACACGAGCCCGAGGCTAGGATGGACGTCGATGGTCGAGTGGAAGGATTTCGCGGAACAAGCCCCGCGGATCGCCGAGGTCTTCACCCGTCGGCACGCTGCCACCGGCAACCTGTGCATGCTGGCAACGCTTCGGTCGGACGGCTATCCGCGGATCAGCCCGATGGAGCCACGCATCTTCGAGGGTCGACTCCTGCTCATCGGAATGCCGAACACCTCGAAGTTCCGGGACCTGGCCCGCGACCCGCGGTTCAGTCTGCACACAGCTACGGTCGACACCTACGTCGGCGATGGCGATGCCAAGCTGTGGGGCGACGCCCGGAACGTGCAGGACAAGGACCTGCACAAGCGGTTCGCCGACCACCTCATGGCGGAATCGGGGTTCGACTTGCGGGGGCAGGCGTTCGACCCGTTCTACGTCGCCGACATCGCCGGTGCGTCGTCAGTCGAGTTCAAGGATGGCCAGCTGGCCATCACGATCTGGAAGCCCGGAGAGGGTGAGAGCGCGCAGCCACTGGAGTGAGGTCGTCCTCACTGGCGAGCATCGTTGCCGTGCAGCACGAGGACCGACGTCGACACGCTCTTGCCTTTGAGCGAGAGCTCGCGCCGCTCGAGGTCGTTCGCATCCACGCCACCATCCTTCGCAGCATCGACCGTCACGAGGATCTCGCCAGGGCCTGCTGCTGACGCGAGGCGCGCAGCGATATTCACCGTGTCGCCAAGAGCGGTCAGATCGACGTGCGATTCCGAGCCGACGGATCCCACGAAGGCGATCCCGGTGTGAACGCCCACGCCGATCGGGGCGGACGGTTCCTCTCCGTCGCCAGCTGTCGCGGCGATCAAGGCTTGCGCAGCCTCGACCGCACGCGCGGCGTGGTGGGAGCCGGCGAGTGCGGGAACGAAGATCCCGATGGCTTGGTCGCCGACGAACCGATCGACGATCGCGTCATGCGCGACCAGGACGCGCGCCGCCGTGCCGAAGAACCCGTCCATGAGCTCGTACACCTCGGACGGTCGCATCTCCTCGGCCAACGAAGTCGATGCGCGAACGTCCGCGAACAACAGGCTGCAGTCGATCTCGGCACCCCCGTGGTGATCGGTCAACTGCCTGAAGCACGAGCTGCAGTACTTCGGGTTCTTGGGCCAGGGAGCCTTCCCGATCAGGCGCATCACCGGGCTCGCGATACCGCGGAGCGGAGCGGCGCACAGCTTGCAGCGTGGTTCGCCTGGGATGCGAGCAAGCAAACGACGACCGGAGCGCATCTGCGATTGCGTTCCTGCCAGGACCCGTCGCCACAGGTCGTCGTAGCCAAGCGATTCGTTGGTGTCCACTCGCGTCTCCAGGAGGATCATGACGGTGTCCCGTTGTGGAGACGCTCAGCCGGCCTGATCGTCACGACGGCGCCTCGAGTCGATCGGCAGGCGGTCTCGGGTATACGATTTCGCAGTACGGGGTAGCTCAGGAGGAGTCGCGATGCCGAAGTACATGGACGTCCATCACGGGATGCATGGCATCACACCGGAAGCGCTCAAGGCGGCGCACCAGGCTGATCTGGATATCCAGGACGATGAAGGCGTGGACTTCCAGCGCGCATGGGGCGACCCGGATTCGGGCATGGTCTGGTGCGTGTCGGAAGCGCCCAACGCCGAAGCGGTGCAGAAGATCCACGAGCGAGCCGGCCACCCAGCGACCGAGGTCTATCCAGTCCCGGTCGAGGTGTAACGGCCGACTGCTTGCCGCTGCTACCATCGCTCGGCGATGGAGATCATGGGCATCCAGATCCGGACGATCATCAGCGACAACATCGCCAAGCGCTGCGCTGGGTGTGGCCAGGTGATCGAGGGGACGCCGTGGCGCGTCAACATCCTTGACATCGTCGCGGCCGAGACGCCGGTCAGTTGGGCCACACGCCCGGTGATCAACCCAGGCCCGTTCCAGTTCCACGGTGAGGCCGTGTGCGTCCGCCGCTGGATGGCCGATCGTGGGTACCTGTTCTGCCGCAAGGGCGAGGTCCGCGAGATCATGCGGCCGATCCCGATCCCCGATCCCGATGAGGCTCCCGACGCCGGTCGCTGGGGCCTCTGTGACGGCATCCACCGCGACGATCACGAGTTCGTTCCGGCCTGATCGCGCGTTCGGTTGACGCCCCGTTCAGCGGAGGCCTATCCTTCGCTCGCCCGGGCGGAATCTGGTACCCAGATTTACCCAGGTTTCCGTGCCGACGGGTCGCCCCGGCCGTCTCCCCCCACGGCCGTGACCCGTCGGCGCCCGCCCCATACGGCACGTTCACGACCTTTGCGAGACCCCGATGGCATACCCCGACACTTCCTCGATCCGCTCCGGCCGCTGGCTGTCACTCGGTCCGGCGAGCCAGCTCCTCGGGGTGGACCCGGACACGCTCCGTCGCTGGGCGGATGACGGCCGGGTCGCCGCTTGGACGACGCCGGGCGGCCATCGACGCTTCGACCGCGCGGCCCTCGAGCAGCTGGCCGCCGACCGCGGCGGGCGCGCGATCCGGCCCTTGTCAACGATGGGGGCGTCGCCCGCCCGACTGACGGAGGTCTACCGCCGGCACTACGCGGCCGACCCGTCGCGGCGCCCGCAGCAGACCGCCGCCGGAGTCGCGGCCGTCGACGCTGACCGCGACGCGTATCGACGCGATGGGCGCCAGCTGATCGCCGGGTTGATCGCCTTCCTCGACGCCAGACCGAGTGACACGCGGACGCGTGCTCGGCTTGAGGCCGAGGCCTGTGCGGTCGTCGACGATCAGGCGGCACGGCTCGCGCGCAGCGGCACCAGCCTGACCGAGGCGGTCTCCCGTTTCGTCCTCGCGCGCCAGCCCTTCTTCGCGGAACTCGCTCGGATCGCCCGACGCCGGTCGCTGGATCCGACTCGGCTGGCCGGCCTGTACGGTGACGCCTCCGCCCTGCTGGATCGATTGCTGCTGCGCTTCATCGAGACTCATCAGCGTCTCGGCGGCTGACGATGCGCCTCGAGATCATGCTGCCGGCACTGACCGCGATCCTTGCCCTCGTCTTCAGCGTCGCGCTGTTCGATCAGTGGCGCGAGCGGCGTGGCGGGTTCCAGCTGATCTGGGCGATCGGCATGCTGTTCTTCGGAGTCGCCGCGGGGTGTGAGGCGCTCGCTGGCTTCGGCGGCTGGAACGAGGCGCTGTATCGGACCTGGTACCTGACAGGCGCCGTCTGGACCGCCGGCTGGCTCGGTCTCGGGACGGCGTTCCTGCTGGGACGGACGCGCTTCGGCTACAGCGTCGCGCTGTGCCTGTTCCTGGCCGGGCTGTTCACGTTCCTGGTCCGTAACCGCCCCGAGTACGACGGCGCAGGTGCGCTCCCGTTGCTGTATTTCATCGCCGCCGGTGTGCTGGCACTCGCGGTCGCCGTCGAGACGTACTTCCAGAACGAGCGTTGGCCGTCCCTGGCCGCCGGGGCGGTGGTCGGGGCGACGATCCTGAGCCTGGTCCTCATGGCGACCACGACGATCGCGCCGCCGGGGTACGCCGTCGATGCTGCCACCGGCATGCCGGTCGCGACGCTCTTGCCGCCGCAGCTCAGGTTGCTGACGCCGTTCCTGAACGTGACCGGCGCCTTCGCGTTGATCCTCGGGGCGGTGTTCAGCACGTACGTGTTCATGCCCAAGCGTCGCGTGCTGCCGTACTCGCTCGACCCGCGCCAGCCCGGCGACCAGTTCCTGTTCAACCTGCTCATCGCGCCGGTCGCGATCCTCGTGAACTTCCTCGCGTCGGTGCCGGGCACGATCCGGGCCATCGGCGCCGGCCGCATCCACAGCCGCGTGCCGGCGACGATCCTCATCGCCATCGGAGCGTTCATCCCGACGCTTACCGACTCGCTGAACCGCTTTGGCTCGACGGACCTGTTCCAGCTCGGGAAGTTCCTCGGGGTCCTGTTCCTCTTTGCCGGCTTCCTCGTCTCGATCGAGGTCTTCCGCGAGATCCGGGTCCCGTTCACGTCGATCCGCCTGATGCCGGCGCGGCGCGAATCGACGACGCCTGACCGCTCCGCGGAAGGAGCCGGCGCGGGTTGAATTGGCCGCCCCGGCGAACGCGAGTCCCGGGCTCTACCATGCGCGGGTGTCCAGCCCGAATATGACCGCGCCCGGACCGTCGGCGGGCGGCGGGATCGACGCGGCCGTGCCCTTGCGCGGCTTCCTGATCGTGATCGGCTCGGCGACGCTGTTCGGCATGCTCGGCCCGCTCTCGCGGTTCGCCTACGAGGCGGGGATGGAGCCGCCGGCCTTCGTCGCCTGGAGGGCGATGATCGGTTTCCTCGCCCTCGCCGCCTTTGTCGGCTGGCGGGTGCGGCGTGGCGCCACGCGCCTGATCCGGCTCGGCGACCTGCCCACCCGCGCTCGGCTGGCCATGGTCGCGGCGGCGCTTGCCGGGACCGTCCTCAACCTGTGCATGTTCATCGCATTCGATCGGATCACGATCGCCCTGGCGCTCCTCGGGTTCTACACATACCCGGCGCTCGTGGCGTTCGCCAACGTCGGACTCGGGCGCGAGCGCCTCGACGGCACGCGCATCGCGGCGCTCGCGCTCGCGATCGTCGGGATGGTCGCAGTCGTCGCCGGGGAGCTCGAAGCGGGAGCCGGCGTCCGCCTCGATGCCATCGGCGTGGGACTGGCGCTCGGTGCCGCGGTCAGCCAGACGATCTTCGTGATCCTGGCCCGGGACGGCTACCCCGAGGTGCCGACGGAACAGGCGATGACCACGGTCCTCCTGGTGTCAGGGATCGGGGCGCTCGTCGTGGCGCTGTTGGCCGGAGGTGTCGCCTCGCTCGCCCAGCCGCTGACGAGCCCGGGTGTCCTCCCGATCCTGGCGTTCACCGGGATCGCCGCGGCCGCCATCCCATCGCTCGGGTTCCTGACCGGCATTCGGCTCATCGGCGGGACACGAGCAGGGATCCTGATGCTGTTCGAGCCGGTGGTCGGGGTCGCGCTGGCGGCGTGGCTGCTGTCCGAGGGCCTCGAGTGGGTCCAGGTGCTCGGCGCGATCGCCATCCTCGGAGCGGCCCTGCTGCTCCAGCGGTCGACGCGGCCGACTGCGCTCGTCACCGCGGGCGACGACAGCACGGCACCGGTCATCGTCCCGGGCGGGCCCTAGCTGCCACCGGCGCGTCCGACGATGCCCGATCCGCCCATCCGCGTCCTGCTCGTCGACGATCACGCCATGGTCCGCCGCGGGATGCGCGACTTCCTGGGGTTGCACGGGGACATCGAGATCGTGGGCGAGGCGAGCGACGGCGCTGGGGCGATCGAGCAAGCACTCGCGCTGCGGCCGCACATCGTGGTCATGGACCTGATGATGCCCGGCATCGACGGCATCGAGGCGACCGCGCGGATCAAGGCCGAGGCCCCGGACATCGAGGTCATCGCCCTCACCAGCTTCATCGAGGAAGCGCGGGTCGTGGCCGCGATCGAGGCCGGCGCGTCGGGCTTCCTCCTCAAGGATGCGGAGGCCGATGAGCTTGCGGCAGCGATCCGCTCGGCAGCGGCCGGGGAGGTCCACCTCGATCCGGCCATCGCCGGCATCGTGGCGCGGCGGTTGCGGGACGGTGGAGGCGGCGTCGATGGTGGCGACGGCGGCGAGGGCATCGCATCGTTGACGGCACGCGAGCGAGACGTCCTGGCGCGGGTGGCACGCGGTCTCCCGAACCGGCAGATCGCCCAGGACCTTGGGATCACCGAGCGGACCGCGCGCACCCACGTGTCGAACATCCTGGCGAAGCTCGGCTTGGCCAGCCGGACCCAGGCGGCGCTGCTGGCCGTCCAGCGCGGCCTGGACCGGGAGGCATGACCGCCGGCCGGGCGCGCAGCAGCTTCGACGTGGCCGGTCCTTCCGACGCCCCGGCCATCGTCTTCGTGCACGGCACACGGCTGACGCGATCGGCCTGGACCGCGCAGGTCGAGGCACTCCGCGACACCTACCGCGTGGTCACGATGGACCTGCCCGGGCACGGCGTGTTGGCTGATCAGCCGTTCACCATGGCGGCAGCGACTTCCGAGCTGGGTCGCGTCATCGAGCGGGCTGCGGACGGTCGGGCGATCGTCGTGGGACTGTCGCTCGGCGGATATGTCGCGATGGATCTGGGCGCCCAGCGACCGCAGTCGGTGCGCGGGCTCGTGTTGTCCGGCGCGACGCAGGAGCCGGTCGGGCTGCGGGCCGGGCCCTACCTCGCTCTTGCCTGGGCGATCGACCGGCTCGGAGCGCGCGGGATGGACCGCCTCAACCGCTGGTTCTTCCGCACCCGCTACCCGCCCGCGATCGCCGACCCGATCATCGCCGCCGGGTTCTATTCGCTCGGCGGCTCCAGCGCGCTGCGGGCGCTCGTCGGCGAGCGCTTCCGTCCGCGGCTGGCCGCCTACCCGGGGCCGGTGCTGCTCCTCAACGGCGAGCTCGACCCGCTGTTCCGGCTCGGGGCCGGCGGCTTCGCGCGCGAGGCCCGTGACGTCCGTCGCGTGCGCCTCGCGGGCGCGACGCATCTCGCCAATCTCGACCGACCGGCCGCCTTCAGCATGGCCGTCCGACGGTTCGCCGAGGGGCTCGCCGACCGGCCCTGACGGGGCCCGGTGCTAGACTGGGCCGACCCACCCCAAGCCCCTCGTTGAGGTTTCATGCGCGTTCGAAAGGCCGTCTTCCCTGCCGCCGGGTGGGGGACTCGCTTCCTCCCCGCCACCAAGGCGCAGCCCAAGGAGATGCTGCCGCTGGTCGACAAGCCGATCATCCAATACGCGGTCGAAGAAGCCGTCGCCGCGGGGATCGAGCAAGTCATCATCGTCACCTCGAGCCAGAAACGCGCGATCGAGGACCACTTCGACCTGTCGTACGAGCTCGAGCATCTGCTCGAGGAGAAGGGCGACATCGAGATGCTCCGCCAGGTGCGGCACATCAGCGATCTCGCTCAAGTGGCGTACGTCCGCCAGAAGGAGCAGCTGGGGCTCGGCCACGCCGTCCTGATGGCCAAGGATCTCATCGGTCATGAGCCATTCGCCGTGCTGCTGCCCGATGACGTCGTCGTCGGCGACCGGCCGTGCATCGGCCAGCTCATCCACGCCTACCAGCAAACGCACGGTTCGGTCGTGGCGGTCATGGAGATCCCGCGCGAGGAGACCAGCCGCTACGGCATCATCGCCGCGGAGCGCTCCGAGAACCCGCTGGACCACGGTCGGTTGCACAAGGTCACGCGGCTCGTCGAGAAGCCCAAGCCCGAGGAGGCGCCGTCGAACCTGGCCATCATCGGTCGCTATGTCCTGACGCCCAAGATCTTCGACAAGCTCGAGCAGACCCAGCGCGGCGCCGGGGGCGAGATCCAATTGACCGATGCGATCCAGGCGATGATGGAAGAACAGGGCGTCTGGGCCTACGAATTCGAGGGCACGCGCTACGACGCCGGGACCACGATGGGCTGGCTCAAGGCGTCCGTCGAGCTGGCACTCCAGCGCCCCGAGCTCGCCCGTGAATTCCGGAGCTATCTCGCCGGCCTGCAGCTCTGACCCGATCGCGCGGTGACCGCCGAGATCCTGGTCATCGCCGCGATCCGCATCGCAGGCTCAGTGCCCGTCCTGCGCTGGCCGCTGGCCGGCGGGATCCTGGCGGTGCTCGTCGATCTGTCCGACCTGTTGCTGCGCGACGTCCTCGACCTCGGCGGTGTCGGCGACTACCAGTCCCTCGACAAGTGGCTCGACCAGGTCTACCTCGCGACCGTTCCTCATCGTCGCGCTGCGCTGGGCAGGCTGGCCGCGCCGGATCGCCGTCGCGCTCTACGTCTTCCGGCTCGTTGGCTTCGTGGCGTTCGAGCTGACGGGCGACCGTGGGCTCCTGCTCCTGTTCCCCAACGTCTTCGAGCTGTGGTTCCTGCTCGTCGCGGCGGCCGGGCCCGCACGGATCGCCGGCTGGTCGACGCCTCGATATGTCCTCTCGCTGGTCATCCTGACGGTGGTCAAGGAGGTCCAGGAATGGGCGATCCACGGCGCCCGCCTGTTCGACGGGATCAGCTCGTTGGAGTTCATCAACCTCATCGCGCGGCGGCTGACGGGCGGCTGACGTCGTCCGTCGCCCCCGGGCGACGGACGGTCGATCGGTGAGGCATGGGGTACGATGCCGACCGAGCGCGTCGCGAACGTCGGCGGCGCGCCGAACCATGTCGAGGGGCACGTTTGGCGGAGATCGGGACGATCCTGGGTGGCCGGTACCGGCTCGTGGAAGAGCTCGGCCAGGGTGGTATGGCGACGATCTTCAGGTCGGTGGACACCCAACTCGGTCGCGATGTTGCGGTCAAGCTGCTGCGTCCGGAATACCTGCGTGATCCCGACTTCTCATCGCGCTTCCGCCAGGAGGCGCAGAACGCCGCCTCGCTGAACCATCCCAACGTCGTCAGCGTGTTCGACTACGGCGAGGATCCCTCGGGTCCGTACATCGTGATGGAGTTCGTCGACGGCGAGGACCTGGCGACGATCCTGCGACGGAACGGCTCGTTGCCGCCATCGCAAGCGGCGCGCATCGCAGGTGCCGTGGCCCGCGCCCTGGCCGCCGCCCACGCGCGCGGCATCGTCCATCGCGACGTCAAACCCGGCAACGTGCTGATCGGTCGCGATGGACGCGTGAAGGTCGTCGACTTCGGCATCGCCCGGGCCGTCGCCGAGGCGCAGATGACGCTGCCAGGCACGACGCTCGGATCGGTCCACTACTTCAGCCCCGAGCAGGCCCGCGGCGAGACGGCGACCAACGAATCCGATATCTACGCGCTCGGCATCGTCCTGTACGAGATGCTCACCGGCACGCGGCCGTGGGAAGGGGACAGCGCCGCCGGAGTCGCGCTCGCCCGGCTCAGCGGCTCGACACCCGATCCGGCCCTGGTCAGGCCCTCGGTGCCGCCCGACGTCGCAGCCATCACACGGAAGGCGCTGGCCCCGTTGCCGGTCGACCGATTCGCATCGGCAGCGTCGATGGCCGACGCGCTCGAGATGTCCCGCACCGGCGGCGGAGCGGCGGCGGCAGGGGCTGCCGGCGCGGCCGGCGCTGCCGTCGGGGCGGCTGCCGCCGGACGAGTGGCGGCATCCGCCGGGGTCGCGCGCTCCAACCCGACGGTGATGTCCTACCCACAGGACGCGTACACGGGAGCCGACGACGCGCCCGCCAGACGACGGCCAGCGGAGCGCCCGGCGCGTCGGAGCAGCATCGACGACGAGGACGTCCAGGAGGGCACGAGTCCGCTCGTCTGGGTCGCCGGCCTCGCGGCGATCGCCTTGCTGATCGCGGTCGCCTTCATCACCTTCCAGCTCCTGTCCGGGCCCAGCCAGCCGACCGCACCCCAACAGGTGGCGGTCCCCGAGCTGGTCGGCAAGCTCCTCGCCGACGCGACAGAGGAAGCCGACGCGCTCGGTATCAAGCTCGAGGTGACCGAGCAACCGTCCGAGCAGCCGGTCGGCACGATCACCGCCCAGGACCTCCCGGCAGGCACGCTCGTCGCGGTCGGGTCGACCGTACGCGTGGCCGTCGCGTCAGGCCTCGAACAGGTGCCGATGCCGGACCTCCGCAACAAGACCGAGGCGCTGGCCGTACAGGAGATCGTGACGGCCGGGCTCCTGCCAGGGGCCAAGACCGAGGCGTTCGATCCGGTCGTCCCGATCGGTCTCGTCGTGACCCAGGTGCCGGCGCCGGGCGTCGTCGTCGCGAAGGGCACGATGGTCGACTACGTCATCTCGTTGGGACCCGAGCCGACCCCCAGCCCGACGCCCACCCCGGTCCCGACACCGACGCCCACCCCGGTCCCGACACCGACGCCCACGCCGCCACCGACGCCGACGCCGGAGCCACCGCCGACGCCGACGCCCGAGCCACCGCCGACCGCCGCCCCGACCTGATCAACGGTCCCGCGTCAGCGCTCGACGTCTCCCCACAGATCCCAGCGCGGCTCACTGCCGGGCGGTAGCGCCCCGCTGCCATTCGGCACGGTGCCAGCGACCGGCGTGTCCGCCTCGTCGCGGGACGCGGACGCGTCCGTCGGCTGGGTCACCTCCACGAAGGCGAGCGGCCGGCGGTCGACATCCGAGGCCTTCGCGTGGGAGATCGTCAGCGGAGTGGCGCCCGTCGGGGACCCCGCCGGCCAGCCTTCCCAACAGCCACGGATCTCGTCGCCGTTGAGCGGCTGACGTCGAACATCGAGTCCGCAGTAGCCGAGCTGCCCCGCGACCGAGCGCCGGTAGTGCCGGCAGGTGGCGCAGGAGGTGGAGGACCGCCGACAGACCCAGCACCGCGCCGTCTCGGCCTGGGGAGTCCCGCAATGCGGACATCGCCACATCGGCATCGATGCGGATGGTAGCTGCGACGCGCGTCGCTGTCGACCGTCGACGACTGCCGCTATCTACTTTGTGATGTTGACGACCATCTCGTCGGTCGTGCGCCCAAAGTCGGCCGTGCGTACGAGCACCCCGGCCGTGCCGCCACCCCGATCCGTCCCCTTGGGGATCCGCGTCGTGTAGGACGCCTGGCCGTTGGCATCGGTCACGGCGTCGCCGGTCACCGTCTTCACGCCGGGAACGCTGAGGGTGAAAGTCACGCGTGCGCCTTCCAGGGGCTTCCCGTCCGGGTCGTCCACGAGCACGATCAGTCGGATCTCGAATGGAAGACGCTTCTGGCTGACCGAGTAGAAGGAAGCGCTCAACGACGCGCGCAGACGCCCGGAGCCGCGGCGCACCGTCACCTCGAGCGCCTTGGTGTTGCCGGCCGGATCGGTCGCGGTGATCTTGATCGGATTGGAACCGCTGGTCAGCGGCAGCGTGAGCAGGAAGGTCCCGTCGCTGGCCGCCGTGCCGCCGATCGATTCGCCCGTCTTGACGTTCCGTATCTGCAGCGTGGAGCGCCCTTGGGTCCGGCCTTCCAGCGTGACCGCCTTGCGGTTGATCAACGCGCCGTCCTTGGGCGAGATGAGCCGGATGGCGGGCGGGTTCGTGTCGAGCACCCAGCGCGCGAGCGGTGAGGATTCGGACTCGCCGCCCGGTCCCACCAGGGTCACCGAGAAGTCGTTGATCCCCTTGGTCAGTGTCACCGGGATGATCATCCGCGGCGTCGGGGCGAGCGGCCGCTCGTCGATCGCAGTCGGCGCCTGGTCCTTCAGGGCGAGATATACCTTCACCACGTAGTCGGGATCGCCCGCGAGCCGGGACGGGACCGTGATCGCGAGGTCGACCTCGCTCTCGTTCGTATAGGGCTCGGCGGGCGATTCGATCGTCGGCGCCTCGGGCGCGGTCGGTGCCAGCTCCGACGGTACTGGTGTCGCGGTCACCCCCTGGACGAAGTTCGTCAGCGTGCTCCCGAGCGCGCCTGCGACCACGCTCAGGCCGCCCGCCCCGATGTACAGCACGAGGACGGCGACGGCCAGGACGCCGGCGGCGAGCACGAGCCGGCCGACGAGCGGGATGCCCCGACTCCGGCGGACAGGGGCGTGGACGGACAGGCGCCCCGGCGCAGGGGCTCGCGGCCTGACCTTGACGGGGGTGGGGCGCCCGCCGGACGGGGGACGGGGCCTGACATGGCTGGGGCGCGTACCGCGCCGAGTCGTCATCGGGCGCGATTGTCGCATGCCGATGCCAGCCCGGCAGCCGGACGCCCCTAGCGGATGGCTGCGGTCATGTCGGAGCGCGACGGTGCGTTGTACTCTGGCGCGGTCGCGCGTGCCGAACGACGCGGCGCGCCCGCAGCATGGGAGGACGCTTGCAGGCCCGCGATCCACGGACCGGACTGCCGGTCAACCGCACAGGCCCCGGCTCGGGTCGCCCCGGCGCGCCATCGGGTCGCCCGGGTACCGGCTCGAACGCTCCCGGGCGCCCGGCCTTCGGCCTGGGGCCGATCGCACGCGTCACCCCATCGCCGCTCGCGGCGCGTCCGGCGACGGCTGCCACCATGCCGATGGGCGTGCGGCCGGGCTTCGGCCTGCCGAACTTGCGACGCAACGTCTGTCCCCACTTCTACATGACGGGGTCCCGCGGGGCGATCCCGATCCAGGCGCCCCATCTGCTCAAGGCACTCATCCGTCAGGACACGAACGTCTCGCGCTGTCAGCTGCGCGGCGGCGTGCACCTCGACCAGGGCTACGTCAACGACGTGTGCCTGACGCCGCGCTTCAACCAGTGCGTCTTCTACGAGGACGAGCTCACCCGCGAGTGACGGCCAGCGCGGCAGCCCCCGACTACCACGAGGCACTCGCCGCACTCGCCGCGCGAGGGCGATTCGGGATCCGGCTCGGGTTGGGCCGGACGCGCGCCCTCCTCGCGGCGCTGGGCGATCCCCAGCACGAGGTCCGCGGCGCGCTCGTGGCAGGGACCAACGGCAAGGGCAGCGTCCTGGCAATCGCGGGCAGTGCCTTGCGCGCCGCCGGCCTGCGTATCGGCGAGACACCGAAGCCGCATCTCGTGTCCTATCGCGAGCGCGTGACGGTCGACGGCCAGCCCATCAGCCCGGCCGACTTCGCGCGGCACGTCGGGGCCGTCCTGGCCGTGGCCGACCGGGTCGCCCGGCGGCACGGGGAGCCGACCGAGTTCGAGCTGCTGACGGCCGTCGTGTTTCGGCATTTCGCCGAGTCCGACCTCGATGTCGCGCTGGTGGAGGTCGGGTTGGGTGGTCGGCTGGACGCGACCCACGCCTGGGACGGTGGCGTCGCGGTCGTGACGAACGTGGCGCTGGACCACACCGATCGACTCGGTCCGACCGTCGCTGCCATCGCCCGCGAGAAGGCCGCCATCATCGAGCGCGGCGACCTGGCGGTGACGGGCGCGGACGGCGAGGCCCTGCCGATCATCCGGCGGCGGGCCCGGCGGCTCGGCGTGCCGCTCACCGAGGTCCGGCCGGCCCCGCTCCTCGGCTGGGACCGCGACGGGCTGCGAGTGGAGCTGCCCCGCCTCGGCGCGGTTCGAGTCGGGCTCCGCGGGCGGCACCAGGCGGCCAACGTCGCCGTCGCCGACGCGCTGCTTGACGCCCTCGACGAGGCCGGCATCGCGACCACCGATGCGGACGCCCGTCGGGCCGGGTACGCCGCCGCCTCATGGCCGGGCCGGCTCGAGCTGCTCACGGTCGACGGCGACGAGATCCTGCTCGACGGGGCGCACAACCCAGCGGGCGCGGCAGCGCTCGCCCAGGCCATCGACGATCTCCGCCCGTATCTCGCCCCTGGGCCGCTGGCCCTGGTGGTCGCATCGATGGCCGACAAGGACGTCGACGGGATCATCGAGGCGATCGCCCGAAGCCCGGCGCTCGACGGCGCGACGGTCATCGCGACCACGGTCGATGCGACTCGCGCCATGCCCGCCGGTGTGCTGGCGGAGCGTTGGCGGACTCGCCTCGGCGGGCGCGCCCAGGTCGAGTCGCACCCCGATCCACTCGACGCGCTCGCGGTCGCGCGACGCGGTGGCGGACCGACGGTCGTGGCGGGCTCGCTCTATCTTGTCGGTGCCGTGCGCGCACACCTCGTCGACGATCCGGAGCTGCGCGACCCGCCCGCACCATGACCACCCAACGCAACGACCCGGCCACCCTGCCGTCCCCGCCGCCCACCCGGATCGGACCCGTGACATTCCGCTGGGGCGAACGGACGTTCGTGATGGGCATCCTCAACGTGACGCCCGACTCGTTCTCGGGTGATGGCCTGCTGCGAGCCACCGACCCGGTCGGTGCAGCGGTCGAGCAGGCGCGGCGCATGGTCGAGGAGGGCGCCGATCTGCTCGATATCGGTGGCGAGTCGACCCGCCCGGGTCACGCGCCGGTCGATGCCGCGGACGAGATCGGGCGCGTGATCCCCGTCGTGGCCGCGGTCACGGACGCCCTGCCCGACGTCCCGCTGAGCATCGACACGACCAAGGTGGTCGTCGCCGAGGCGGCCCTCGCGGCGGGCGCGCACCTGCTCAACGACATCTGGGGCACGGGACAGGATGCCGGGATGGCGGACCTGGCGGCGAGTGCCGGTGTACCGCTCCTCATCATGCACAACCGGGCGGAGGCCCACTACGACGACGTCGTCCGCGAGGTGGTGGACGACCTGGCGGCAGCCGTCGCGCGCGCCGAGGAGGCCGGTGTCGCGCCAGCGGACCTCCTGATCGACCCCGGGATCGGGTTCGGCAAGACCGCCGACCACAACGTCACTCTGCTGCGCCACCTCGAGGCACTGCGATCGCTCGGCCGGCCGATCCTGGTCGGTACGTCGCGCAAGTCGACGATCGGGCGCATCCTCGGCCTGCCGCCCGAGGGGCGGCTCGAGGGGACGCTGGCCACGACCGCCCTCGCGATCGCGGCCGCCGCGGATCTCGTGCGGGTCCACGATGTCCAGGCGAACGTGCGCGTCGCGCGCGTCAGCGATGCCATCGTCCGTGGCCGCTGGCGGAGCGACCCGGAGGGAGGCCCAGCCTGAGCGACCGGATCGTCCTGACCAACATGCGCTTCGATGGCCGCCACGGCTATCACGACTGGGAGCTGCAGACGCCCCAGCCGTTCGAGATCGACGTCGAGCTCGTGATGAATCTCCAGCCGGCCGGCGTCGACGACGATCTCACGAAGACCGTCGACTACGGCAGGGTGTACGAGATCGCCCGCCAGGTCGTGGAGGCGACCTCGTTCCGGTTGCTCGAGGCCATCGCCGAGGCGATCAGCCACGAGGTGCTGGTCGCCTTCGACGTCCAGGAGGTCGGCGTCCGCGTACGCAAACCGAAGGTCAAGCTCGGCGGGCCGCTCGACCACGCTTCGGTCGAGATCTGGCGCCGCCGATCAGCCGGTGATCGCCAGGATCGCTGATCAACGATCCGGGCGCGTCCCCAGCGTCAGCTCCACCGTGGTGGTCTGTCCATCGCGCAACAGCGCCAGCGTGACGGTGTCACCCGGCGCGTACTCGCTGAGCGTCGCATCGAGCGGATGGTCGCCGTCGATGGCCTGGTCGTTGACCTTGACGATGATGTCGCCCTCGCGGATGCCCGCCCGGTCCGCCGGGCTGCCGGCGACGACCGCTGGGCTCGGCGAGTTCTGCGTGCCGCCCGGCTGGACGAGCGCGCCGTCACTGACCGGCAGGCTGTTGGCATCGGCGAACTGGCGATCGATCGGCCGGTAGACGACACCCATGTACGGGCGTGCCAGCGGCCGGCCGGCCAAAGCCTGCTCCATGATCGGTCGGGCGATGTCGATCGGGATCGCGAACCCGATGCCGTTGGAGTCCGCAGCGATCGCGGTATTGATACCGACGACGTTGGCGCCCGCATCGAGCAGCGGTCCGCCGGAGTTGCCGGGATTGATCGCGGCGTCGGTCTGGATCAGGTTGTTGAGGTTCTGGTTGCCGTCTGTCTGGATGGTCCGGCCCTTGGCCGACACGATGCCGCTGGTCACTGAATTCGAGTACGTCCCCAGCGGGCTGCCGATCGCGACCACGAGCTGGCCGACCTTGAGCGTGCTGGAGTCGCCCAGCTGCGCCACCGGCAGATCGCTGCCGCTGACCCGCACGATCGCGAGGTCCGTCAGGGTATCGATGCCGTAGACGGTGCCGCGCATGACGCGCCCGTCATTGAGCTCGACCGACAGCGTGTCGCTGCCCTCGACGACGTGGCGGTTGGTCAGGATCCAGCCGCCGGCATCGTAGATGACGCCCGAGCCGACGCCCGTGTCAGGGATGATCCCGCTCGAGGTGTCGACGCTGCCGTTGACGGTGATGCGGACGACCGCGGGGCTGGCCTTCGCGGCGACGTTGATCGTGGCGGACGACTCGTCGATCGTGACCGGCTGGTTGTTGGCCCCGACGGTGGTCGTGGTCGGGGTGGTCGCCACGGCAGCCGGCCGATCGAGCGCACCGGTCGCGTTGAGGGCGACGAGCGTGCCGCCGGAGGCGAGCACCGCCGACAGGAGCGCGGCGCCAAGGACCGTGCCCAGACCGCTACGGCCAGCCTTCGTGCCCGTGACCGCGCCGTGGGTCACCGGCGTCGGCGGCACTGCGGCGGCCGGTTCGTACCAGCGTTCCGGCGTGGGCGACTGGGCGGGTTCATCGTGGCGGGTCCATTCGGGCCGAGCCGTCGGGGGCGGCACGCCGACGTCGTCGGCATCGCCGGATGCGCGGACCACTGGTGGTCGCGTCGGTTCCGTCGGCAGCTGATGGCGCTGCGTCATATCGGCGTCGTCGGGTCGGGAGTCGCTCATCGTGGTGCTGGTCCTTTTTCTCGGTGCCCCGGCCGGTGAGCGGCGATCTGGGGGCATCCGTCGGTGTCTACGGTGCCGGAGCCGGATTCACATGCGGCGCGTCGGACGGTGAAGTTTCCGTCATGTTGGGCAAGCCATCGTGAGAGGCGTCTGAGGACGCCGCCACCGACCCGCTCGCCGCCGCAGCCGCGATCCGTTCGCTGCCCTCGGCCGCAGTCGCAACGGCGGCCTGCTCCGCGGCCGGCGAGCCAGCCACGCTGCGCGGGTCGCGCGGCAGGTGGACGGTGAAGCGACTGCCGGCGCCCGGCCCACTCTCGACGGTCACGCTCCCACCGTGCATGTCGACGATCGAGCGGACGATGGCGAGCCCCAGGCCGCTGCCCGCTCCGCGGGCCTCGTTCGCGCGCGAGCCGCGGTAGAACCGCTCGAAGATGCGGGGCAGCTCACTCGAGTCGATGCCGACGCCGGTGTCGGTGACGTCGATCCGGGCGCCGTCGTCGGTCGGCTCGACCGACACGGATACGATGCCGCCTCGCGGCGTGAACTTGACGGCGTTGCCCACCAGGTTGCCGACGACCTGGCCGATCCGCGGTGGGTCATGCCGGATCCGGATCGGGACATCGGGCAGGTCCAGACGCACGGTCACTCCCCGACGCTCGGCCAGCGCATCGTGCTGGTGGGTCGCCGACTCGATGGCAGATCGGAGGTCATCGGGGCGCAGGTCGAGCAACACCAGCCCCGAGTCCAGCTTGGACAGCTCGAGCAGGTTCTGGGCGAGCCAGTCGAGCCGCTCGATCTGCCCAGCGCTCGATTCGAGGAACTCGGCCCGGGCCTCCGGGTCGTTTCCGGCACCCTCCATCAGCAGCTGGTTGAAGGTGCGCAGGGCGGCCAGCGGCGTCCGTAGCTCGTGCGACACATCGGCCAGGAAGTCGCGGCTCCGATCGCGATCGCGCCGGATCAGCTCGACGCTCTCGGCCAGTCGATCGGCCATGGTGTTGAACTGGACCGCGAGCTCCCCGAGCTCCGACGAGCCGGCTCGGAGCTGGGCGGCCGGTACCCGGCGAGTGAGGTCGCCTTCGGCGAGCGCACGCGAAGCATCGGTCAGCTGGCGGAGCGGCGTCGTGAACCGGCGAGCCAGCGTCGCCGATACGACGACCGCCAGGCCGAGCGCGAACAGCCCGATCGCGGCGAGCAGTCCGGTCACGTTGTTGATGGCGGTCGCACGATACGTGTAGGGATCGGCCAGCGTGATCTCGATGGTGTACCGCTGACGTGACGGGGCCGCCGGCGACGTAGCGGGTGCGCGACGTGCGTTCTCGCGACTGACCAGGGTCGGGTGGCGCCTGGCGTTGCATGAAGACCATGCCGTTCGACGCCGGGAGGAACTGTGGCAGTTCGCCCTCGACCCCGACCGTGATCCCGATCCGGACGATGACATCGGCCTGCGCGAACTGGTCGGCGATCAGGTTGCGGACCTGCGGGATCTTCCAGCTCGTCGCGGACACGCCGAGCGACGAGGCCGTCGCTGGTGATGACCGGCGATCCTCGCGACGCGTTCGTGGTGATCTGCCGGACCAACGCACTGACCGTGGTCACGCGCTCGTCAAGGTCGGTGTTCTGCTGACGGGTGAAGTAGTCATCGAGCCGGTTGACCACGAAGATCGACACGATGCCCAGCGTCACGGCGATGACCGTGACGAAGGCCACGCTCAGCCGGGCCTGGAAGGTGCGCGGCTTCAGTCGCCGGAGCCGGCGCAGCCAGTGGAAACGCCTGGGCACCTTCGGCTCAGCGTTCCGCGAAGGCGTAACCGACGCCGCGGACGGTCAGGACGAACGCAGGCGCCGCCGGATCGTCCTCGATCTTCTCCCGGAGATGGCTGACGTGGACGTTGATCGTCTTCTCGTCCTGGTCGAGGGCCTCGTAATCGCGCAGCAGCTCGAGCAACTCACCCCTCGTATAGACGCGGCCGGGTCGCGCCGCCAGGTGGCGCAGGATCTCGAATTCCGTCGGGGTCAGGCTGATGCGCCGCTCCCCGCGCTGGACGCGTCGGCGTTCCAGGTCGATGACAAGGTCCCGGTGGCGAAGGACGCGTCCGCCGGCCGCATCGGCGAGATCGCCGTATGAGCGGCGCAACAATGCCTTGATACGGCTCAGCAGCTCGCGCAGCCCGAACGGCTTGGTCAGATAGTCGTCGGCACCCAGCTCGAGGCCGATGACCTTGTCGACCTCATCGTCGCGAGCCGTCAGGACGAGGATCGGCATCTTGGCGCCCGCTGCGCGGACGCGGCGTAGGACCTCGAGGCCGTCGATGCCCGGAAGCCGGACGTCGAGCACGACGAGATCGGGCGCCTCGCGGGTCGCGATCTCGAGTCCCTCCTCGCCCGACCGAGCGACGCCGACGTCATAGCCCTCCTGCTGGAGGGCGTATTGGATGCCGCGCGCGACGGCGTGCTCGTCCTCGACGATCAGGATCGTTGCAGCCACGTTCGCGATGCTATACCTCGGCAGCCAAATGGGCCCGGCGCATGGTGGGCGCCGGCGGTGTCGAACGCCGGCGCACCTAATGCGGCAGGCCTCGTGGTATCCTGCGGGGCGCTCCGGGCGCCTCGCCAAACCGGCCCCGCCGGCGAGCCGCAGCCCGCAACACTGACGATCGAACGAACACCCGAGGTCTCAATCGATGGCAACCGCCCGCCCGACGCTGGCCGCCGAACCCCGCGAGGTCACCGGCAAGGCCGTCAAGCACCTCCGCACGGCAGGCCGCCTTCCGGCGGTCGTGTACGGGCACGGCCTCGAGTCGACGAACGTCTCGGTCGACGCGCACGAGTTCGACCAGCTGCGCAAGCATGCCGGCCCGAACGCGCTGATCGACCTGTCGGTCGACGGCAAGGCTTCCAACCCGGTGCTCGTCCAGGCGGTCCAGGTCCATCCCGTTCATCGGCGTCCGCTTCATGCGGATCTCTTCCTGGTGCGTATGACCGAGGAGCTGACCGTCGACGTGCCGCTCGTCGCGACCGGCATCTCCCATGCCGTCGAGCAGCTGAACGGGACCCTCCTCCACCCGACGGAGACCGTGCGCGTGAAGGCGCTACCGGATCACCTGCCGCAGTCGATCGAGTACGCGGTCGACTCGCTCGTCGACTTCGACGCCTCGATCCACGTTCGCGACCTCGATATCCCATCCGACGTCACACTCTTGACCGATCCCGACGAGATCATCGCCAAGGTCCAGGCGCCGAGGATCGAGATCGAGGAAGAGCCGGTCGTCGCCGAGGGCGAAGAGCTCGAAGGCGAGGAGGGCGCCGAGGGCGAGGCTGCCGAGGGCGAGGCCCCGAGCGGCGAATCGCCTGCGGACGCCACCGACGAGGGCTGACGCCCGCAGGCCCCACCGGTCGCCGGACCCTCCTTGCTACTGCGGGAGGACCTGGTCGACCTCTTTGAGCACCTCCAGGAACCCCGCCACGGGACCGGGCGGCGGGCCGATGTCGTGCCTGCGGATCGCCACGATCCGCCGCCGGATCGGGGCCGCGCCCTCGATGTCGATCGCTCGCAGTCGACCGTCCGCCAGTTCCGCCGCGACCGACGTGTGCGGGAGCAGCGCGACCCCCAGGCCCTGGCCGACCATCTGCTTGGCCGAGTCGATGTTGTCGAGCTCCATCACGCCGCCGGGCGCCACGCCGGCCTGCCGGAAGAACGCGTTGGTCAGGTCGTAGTAACTCGATGTCCGGTCGAACAGGATCAGGCGGGCGCCCTCCAGCTCGTGGATCCCGACCGTCGTCCGATCCCCGAAGCGGTGGCTGCCCGCCGCGACGAGCACCAGCTCGTCGTCGTACAACGGTCGCATCTCGACGTCGGGATGACGCAGTTCCCGAACCAGGCCGAGGTCGATCTCCCGACGGAGCGCCAGATCGAGGATCTCCTCGGAGTGACCGGTGCGCACCACGAGACGAACCTTGGGGTAGCGCCGCGTGTATCTGACGAGGAGCGCCGGCAGGACGTACGTGCTGACTGCCGGCGCGGCACCCAGGACGAGTTCCCCGGCCCCGCCCCGCCGAAGCTCGGACAACAGGCTGGTGCCTGCGTCGAGCGCGCCGATCGCTCGCTCGGCGTAGGGAACGAACGCTCGGCCCGCATCGGTCAGCTCCATGCCGTGCCGGCCCCGAACGAAGAGCGGCGTGCCCACCTCGGCCTCGAGTGCATGGATGCGCGCCGTGAGTGCCGGTTGCGATACGTGGAGGGCGTCGGCCGCCCGGCTGAGGTTGCGATGGCGGGCGGTCTCGAGGAATCCCTCGACCTGGCTGAGCAGCACGTCGTCCATCGTACGCCCAGATATCAACGAGATTGATGCAAAACATCACGTCATTCGATTGGACTGATGGGAGGTAGAGAGCTAGCCTTGTCGTCTCGCTCGTCAGCCGCAGCGCCTACCGAGGAGACCGCCGTGAGCCCCACTCCCGTCCCGACCCGCATCACGATCGACTTTCGAGATTTGGCGATGCCCTCGCGCACCTGGATCCTTGGTGTGGACGATGGGGCTCACGACCGCCTCGAGCTGATCGCCCTCGAGGGCCGTGACAGGGCAGTTGCCGGTCCCGCACCCCGAAGCCGCGCGATCGCGCCGCGCTATATCGAGTGCGCCTGCCCCGACTTCTGCGAGCTGGATCACGCGAACGAGTAGGCTCAGCGCCAACCACTTCGGCTCGACGGAACATTGATGGGACTTCAGCCCACCACAGCCGACGCCCTCGAGGCCCGCGTCGCGCACCTGCGCGCCTGGTTCGACTCGCCGCGCTTCGCCGGGATCGTCCGATTGCATACCGCTCGGGAGGTCGCCGAGCAGCAGGGCACGATCCTGCAGGATCACACTGTCGCGCGCGTAGCCGCCGAAGATTTCCACGCGCGTCTCCGCGAGTTGTTCGACGCCCGCCGGCAGATCACGACGTTCGGACCGTACTCGCCGGGTCAGGCAGTCGTGATGAAGCGGCTCGGGATCGAGGGCATCTATCTCGGCGGCTGGGCGACGTCGGCCAAGGGCTCCGCGACGGAGGACCCGGGTCCGGATCTCGCGAGCTACCCGCTGAGCCAGGTGCCCGATGAAGCTGCCGGGCTGGTCCGCGCGTTGCTCGCGGCGGACCGCAACCAGCAGTTCCTCCGCAGCCGGTTGACCGAGGAGCAGCGCGCAGCCAGCCCGGCTGTCGACTTCCGGCCGTTCATCATCGCCGACGCCGACACAGGACACGGCGGTGACGCTCATGTTCGCAACCTGATCCGTCGGTTCGTCGAGGTGGGCGTACCGGGCTACCACATCGAGGACCAGAAGCCGGGCGCCAAGAAGTGCGGTCACCAGGCCGGCAAGGTCCTCGTTTCGTCCGAGGAGCAGATCAAGCGCCTCAACGCCGCCCGTCTGCAGCTCGACATCATGGGCGTGCCCGGGATCATCGTGGCGCGGACGGACGCGGAGGCCGCCACATTCCTCGAGGGTCGCAGCGACGAGCGCGACCAGCCGTTCATCCTGGGCGCGACGAACCTCGACGTGCCCAGCTACCGCGCGGGGCTGGTCGCAATCAGGCGGACGCTCCACGAGGCGGGACTCGAGGAGGTGCGCGGCCACCTGCTCTTCGCCGTGCCGGAGGGCGAACACGAAGTCGCGATGGCGTGGCTCGAGGCAGCGGGTCTGCTCGACCGCTTCCGCCGGGCCGCGGCGGACGTCCGACGGGCCGGTGCGGACGACCTGCACATGACCCTCGACGCACTCGACGAGGACTACGCCGTCACATGGCAGGCGCAGGCAGGCTTGCGGACATACGGCGAGGCCGTCGCGGACGCGCTGGCGGCCCGCATCGCGGAGGGCGAGCGTTTCGAGACAAGCGTCGAGGCTTGGCGCGCTGTCGCCCGGACGGCGTCGTTCAGCGAGATCAGAGCGGCCGCCGACGGGCTAGGCCTGCGGGCTGCGTGGGATCCCGAACTGCCCAAGACACCCGACGGCTACTACCAGGTCCAGGGCGGCATCGAGTACGCCATCGTGAAGTCGCTCGCCGCCGCCCCGTTCGCCGACATCCTATGGATGGAGACCAAGACGGCCGACCTCGAGGATGCCCGTCGGTTCGCAAATGCGATCCACGCGGTGTATCCGGACAAGATGCTCGCCTACAACCTTTCCCCGTCGTTCAACTGGGACACGACCGGGATGAGCGATGAGGACATGCGCGACTTCCCCGCGCGGCTCGGCGAGCTCGGCTACGTGTTCGACTTCATCACATACGGCGGCCACCAGATCGATGGGCTGGCAGCCGAGGAGTTCGCGCGGGCGCTCAAGGAGGACGGGATGCTCGCGCTGGCCCGCCTCCAGCGACGCTTCCGCCTGCTGGAATCCCCGTACCGGACGCCACAGTCACTCGTGGGCGGCGACCGGCTCGACGCAGCGTTGATGGCCGCATCCGGACGGACTGCCGCAACCAAGGCGATGGGCAAGGGTTCCACCCAGCAGCAGCACCTCGTCCAGACCGAGGTGCCCACCGCCGTGCTGGAGTCGTGGCTCGCGACGTGGGGCGAGCACTGGGGCCATCCCACCACTCTCCGGGTGGAGCTTCGACCGCACATCGCGGGCTCCGACCTCCTGGAGATCCGCGTCGTGGATGAGGATGGGACGAGCCTCGCGAACGTCGTGTTCACAAGCATCGTCGATCGCCGTGGCCGGACGATCCTGTCGGTGCGCGACCAGAACACGGACCCCGCCGTGCGTCGCCGACGCCTGATGACCCTTGTCCAGCTGTTCCTCGTTCATCGCTACCGAGCAGCCTCGATCCACTATCTGACGCCCACGGACGACAACGCCGCGCAGACCGCGGGGATGCGCGAGCTCGGCATCTTCGCCGACGTCCAAACCGAGATCGGACAGATCATCGTCGGACAGGTGGATCGCCCCAGGGTCGCCGAGCTGGTCGCAGTCGATGGCACTGCGGTGGAGGAGTTGATCCGGCGGGCGGACCGTCCGACCGGCGCCGTTCCGGTGCGAGCCGGAAGCTGACGACCTAGCCCGACCTGACCCCTGCCGCATACACGATGGCGGCCCGGAAATGAAGCTCATCGGGGTCGAGCTCCATCAAGCGCTCGCGGAAGCGGATGAGGAATCGGCGACGCTCGGCACGGCCCATGTCCTCGAACAGGGTCTCCTCGTCGTACTCCGTCAGGAACGAGATGTAGCCGTCGACCGTGAACGCATGATCGAGCATGGCGCCTGACGCCTCGACGTCGCGGAAGCCGGCCCGCCGCATCTCGGCCGCGGCTCGATCGACCGACGGCACGTCACCCGTCCTCGGACGGTCCTCCTCGTCGTCGAAGCCGAATTCGTCGAGCACCGCATCGAAGATCCGATCCGGCGCGAACGGCCGCCTGTCGACGAGCCACGTCACGTATGCGAGCCAGCCGCCCGGTCGAAGGACACGGCGGATCTCGCGCAACGCCTTGGCCCGGCTCGGGACGAGCTGCAGCACGAACGACGACATCGCCGCATCGAAGGTCCCATCCTCGAACGGCAGCTCTGCCGCGAAGGCGACCTGGCCGGTGAACCGGGCGCGCCGATCGTCGCCGGCGTCGGCGAGTAGCGCCTCGGTCGTCGCCACCATCTCGCGGGATGCGTCGATCCCGGTCACCTGCACGTCCGACCAGCGCGCCAGCGCCGGGCGGCTCAGGTTGCCGGTGCCGACCCCGACGTCGAGCAGCTCTCGCGCCCCAGCCTCCACCGCCGGTTCGAGCCGGTCCAGCACCGCGACCACGCTCGGGGCGAGCACCGGCGCCCACCAGCGCTCGTAGCCCGCGGCCATGCGGTCGTAACGCTCGGACGCATCGGTCATGGCCTCAATCGTGCCATGCCGACCCCTGGGCCTATCCGGTCGTCGCGACGTCGCTCGGGCGCCGGCGGCCGGGTCCCGTGTAGCCGAAGCGACGCAGGATCGCGATCACGACGATGGCCAGGACTGCGAACACGACGAGCAGGGGAAGCCAGACGATCGCGAACCAGATGCCCGCAGTCGTGAGCGCCTGCAGGATGTTCACGAGACTCGCGCTGGCCTCATCGACGACGACCCCCGGCTCCCAGCCCTTGGCCGCGACCTCGACCGCGACGATCGGCATGCTGAATGTCACATCCAGCGTCGCGTACGACGCCTGGTCATCGAGTTGGGTCAGTTGCGCCGTGAGCTGCTCGATCTGCCCGCGGACCGCCGTCAGCTGTGCCTGCACCTCGAGCACGTCGGTCACGCGTGCTGCCCTCGAGGAGATCTCCTGGAGGGCGACCTCGCTCGCGCGCAGGTTCCTGATCCGCGCCTCGAGATCGACGATGGCACCCGTCACCTCGACGGCCTGCGTGCGCTCGTTCAGCACCCGCTTCGCTTCACCGGCGATGCCGCGCATCAGGTCGAGGGCGTCCTCCCAACGGTCGACGGGGATGCGGTACGTGTTCCTCGCCACCTGCTGGTCGTCGACGGTCTGGGTCTCCGAGGCGCCGATGTAACCGCCCATGCCTCGGATCCCGTCACGGGCGGTGAGCAGCGCGGCCGCCACGTCCGTGACCTCCAGCTCCATGGAGCCTGTCCGCACGATCCTGGCGTCATCGACGAGATTGCCGACCTGGTCGGGCGTGCCTGGTTCATTCGGCGCGGCTGGCGCGGCGCTCGCCGCCGGGAGGCCGCCACCTTCATCGCCGCCGGCAGGGATGGCGTTGCCCACCGTAGACAGCTGCTGGCTGGCGCCGCCGCAGCCGACGATGACCGCCATGGCGACGAGCAGCAGCGTGAGCTGCTTGATCGAAACTCGGTTCGCATGCATCGCGAGACCTCCTATCGCCGGCGGCCGAGAGGGGTCGCGGACGGCATCGTGCGGACGCAGGATCGGGGTCGGCGGTTCCGGGGCCTACACTCCGCGCATGACCTCCGACCTGCCCGTGAGCCCGCCCATCGCGCCGATGCTCGCCAAGGCCGTCGAGGGCCTGCCGAACGATGACGGCTGGCTGTTCGAGCCGAAATGGGACGGATTCCGCGCGATCGTCTTCCGCGACGGCGACGAGATCTACACGCAATCGCGCGACCTCAAGCCGCTCGATCGCTACTTTCCCGAGCTGGCCGAGCCGCTCCGGGCTGTCCTGCCGGAGCGCTGTGTGGTCGATGGCGAGGTGGTCATCGCGCGCGACGGCGTCCTCGATTTCGAAGCGTTGCTGCTCCGCATCCACCCGGCGGCATCACGGGTCAACATGCTCGCTGCGGAGTCGCCGGCTAGCTTCGTCGCGTGGGACCTGCTCGCGATCGGCGACGAGGACCTGCGCGACGTCCCGCAGAGCGAGCGGCGAACTCGGCTGGAGGGGGCGCTCGCCGGCGTCCAGCCACCGGTCCACTTGACCCCGGCTACGTCGGACCGGGCCCTCGCCGCCGACTGGTTCGATCGATTCGAGGGGGCCGGGCTCGACGGCGTCATCGCCAAACGGCTCGATGCGCCGTACCAGCCAGGCAAGCGCGCGATGCTCAAGATCAAGCACCAGCGGACCGCCGACTGCGTGGTGGCCGGGTTCCGCTGGCACAAGAACGGGCCTGGCACCCACGTGGGGTCACTGTTGCTCGGACTGTTCGACGATGCCGGCAAGCTGAACCACGTGGGCATCACGTCGTCGTTCTCATGGGACCGCCGCGCAGCCCTTGCCGAGGAGCTCGCACCGCTCCGGGAGAAGGCGGTCGAGGGTCACCCGTGGCAGGAATGGGCCGAGTGGGCCGGCTGGGGTGATGCCGAGGCCTCAGGGCAGCGCCTTCCCGGCGCGACGTCTCGCTGGAACCGCGGCAAGGATCTGTCGTGGGAGCCGCTGCGGGTCGAACGTGTGGTCGAGGTCGCCTACGACCACCTCCAGGGGAGCCGCTTCCGGCACGCGACCACGTTCAAGCGCTGGCGCCCGGACAAGCCGCCGGCGTCGTGCCGATACGACCAGCTCGAGACGACTGCGCCGTTCGAGCTGGAGGCTATCTTCGGCGACTGATGAATGACTGCGGCTGCGCCAGAGGCTTCGAGATCTTCGACGACAAGTCCGCGGCGGAGGACCTTGCCCGGTACCGCGAGCATGGGCCAGACGCCACGACACGGATGCTGGTGGACATGATCCGCGAGCGGGGCGTCGTCGGGGCGACCGTGCTCGACATCGGCGGTGGGATCGGCGTCATCGACCACGAGCTGCTGCAGGACGGCGCGCGCCGCGCCGTCCTGGTCGATGCGTCGGCGCCGTCCCTCGACGCCGCTCGCGATGAAGCCGGCCGACGCGCCTCGCTCGAGCGCATCGAATTCGTGGAGGGCGACTTCGTGTCCCGTGCCGAGGCCGTCGAGGCGGCCGACATCGTGACCCTCGATCGGGTCATCTGCTGCTACCCGGACATGGAATTGCTCGTCTGGCTGTCGGCAGCCCACGCCACGCGGTTGTACGGCCTCGTCCTGCCGCGTGATCGTGCCTTGATGCGCTGGGGTGCCCGGCTCCTGAACGTCTGGTTCAGGCTGCGGGGCTGGCGGTACCGCAGCTATGCCCACCCCAACGCGGGTGTGGATGCGCTCGCGGCGGAGGCCGGCCTCCGCCCGCGGGACGAGCGAACGACGTTCGTGTGGCGGGTCGTGCTCTACGAGCGCGTCGGCACATTCGCCTGACGAGCGGCACGCAGACCGAACGCGCCGAGCTTGCGGCGGACGATCGGCAGCCAAGCCAGGCCGCCGGCGGCCTGGGCGAGGATGGCCAGCACCAGGAGAAGACCCGGTACTGACAGGATCAGGCTCGGCACGGCCCACAGGATCGAGCCGAACCCACCGAGCGCGGCGGCAGCCAGGCTTATGTCGTCCGACCCGCCCGCCCCGCCGACCGGGTCGGGGATCGAGAACGCCGCCTCGCCGAACGAGCCATCCGGCGGCGATGCCACGGGGATCGGAGACGTGGTCGGCGAGGGCGGGTCGCTCGGGATGGGTGACGCCGCTGGCGACGGGGATGCCGACGCCGGTGCCACGCTCGGCGATGGGCTCACCGGTGGGGCGCTCGCCACGGGTGCGACCACAGGCGTCGGGGTCGGTTGGGCCGTCGGCTCCGGCGTCGCCGTCGACGTGGGTGCGGGTGCGTGGATCGTGAGGTGGACGGTGGCGGGGGACGATGACATCAGGCCATCGAACGCGACATAGGTGAAGGTGTCGCTCCCGCTGTAGCCCGGATCTGGTGCGTACGACCAGCCGCCGTCGGCCTGGACGATGGCCGTCCCGTGCGCGGCGCCCGTCCCGAGCAGGGCGACGAGCGAGTCGCCGTCCGGATCGACGTCGTTCCCAAGGAGACCCGGCGCAGGCTTGACGATGAGCCCGTTCGCGACGACGGTCGCCGTGTCGTCGGCGGCTGCTGGCTTCCGGTCCTTGACGTCGATCTGGACGGTGGCCGGTCCCGAAGTGTCCGCCCCATCCGACGCCCGATAGGCGAAAGCGTCCGGTCCGACATAGCCCGCATCCGGCGTGAACGTGAAACCGCCACCGGCGCCCAGGGCCAAGGTGCCGTGTGCCGGGGAGACCAGGAGGATGGCGGTAAGGGGGTCGCCGTCCGAGTCGGTATCGTCGGCCAGAACGCCGGTCGGTGCGACGGTCAGCGCCTGGTTCCGGAACACGCTGTAGCTGTCGTCGGCGCTGACGGGGGCGGCGTTCGAGATCGTGATCGAGACGGTGGCCGTCGCCGTCGCGATGCCGTCGGACGCCGTGTAGTCGAAGGTGTCGGTGCCGATGAACCCTGGCGCTGGCGTGTAGGTGAAAGATCCGTCGGCGGATAGGGCGAGCGTGCCGTTCACCGGTGGAGTCGTTACGGCGGCGAGGAGCGTGTCGTTGTCGGGGTCAGCGTCGTTGCCGAGGACGCCGGACGCGGCATCGACGACGAGCGGCTGTCCCTTCGGGCCGGCGTAGCCGTCGTCGACGGCGGTGGGCGAGGCGTTCGTGACGTCGATCGTGACGGTGGCCAGACCCGACGTCGCGGCTCCGTCGTCGGCGCGATACGTGAAGGTGTCGGTGCCCGTGAAACCGGTGGCAGGCGAATAGGTGTAGCCGCCATCGGGATCGAGCGTCACCGTGCCCGATGCCGGGCCGGTCACCAGCGTGACCGTGAGAGCATCACCGTTGCCGTCGCTGTCGTTGGCCAGCACGCCCGGTGCCGCGAGGACCAGGTCGCGGTCGTGGATCGCGCTTGCGGTGTCATCCGTCGCTACCGGAGCGGTGTTCGCGATGCCGATCGTGACGGTCGCGGTCACCGCCACCGATCCGTCGGTCGCCTCGTACGTGAACTGGTCGGTGCCGTCGAAGCCCACGAGCGGCGTGTACGTGAAGCCACCGTCCCCGGCCAGCAACAGGATCCCCGACGACGGACCGCTCGTGACGGTCGCCGTGAGCGGATCGCCGTCAGGATCGAGATCGTTCGAGAGCACGCCTGATGCCGCGTTCACGCTTAGCGGCAGATTCTTCGGTCCGGCATACAGGTCGTCCGCCGCGCTCGGCGCATGGTTGACCACGTCGATGGTCACCGTGGCCGTGCTCGTGAGGGCGCCGTCGGACACGCGGTACGTGAACGTATCGGGCCCGCTGAAACCGGTATCCGGCGAATAATCGAATGATCCATCGCCGTTGAGCGACAGCGTGCCGTCGGTGGGGCCGCTCACGACGGATGCCGCGAGCGACTCACCTGGGTCCGGGTCGCTGTCGTTGGCCATGACGCCCGAACCGGCGCCCACCGACAGCGAGGCGTTCTTGTCGACGGTGTAGGCGTCGTCGTTCGCGACCGGAGCGGCATCCGTCACGTCGATCGTCACGGTCGCGATGGCGGACGGTGCGGTTCCGTCGTCGGCGAAGTAGGTGAAGCTGTCGCTGCCGACGAAGCCCGGGTCGGGCGTGTAGTCGAACGAACCGTCGGGAGCGAGAACGAGCGTTCCGTTCGACGTTGTGCTGTCCACCACCGCGGTCAGCGTGTCGAAATCCGCGTCGCTATCGTTGCCGAGGATGCCGGGCGCCCCAACGGTCAGGACTCGGTCGTGGAGCCCGCTGGACGCATCGTCGGCGGCGATCGGGGGATCGTTGGCGCCGGTACCGATGTCCATCGGCAGCGAGACCGGCTGGTCGTGATTCTGCGAGCAGTCGGGCTTCTCGTATTCGTCAGCCGTCCAGACGTGACTCCCGGGCGACGTTCCGGTCACGGTCACGGTCAGCACGAGGACATCGAAGTCGGGGTCGCCACGGAGGCGGTCGCCGTCGCCTCCAGCCTTGGCCTCGACGAGCGTGGAGCCGCTCGACGACGTCGACACGGACCATGACAGCCCGTTCGTAACGGAGGTCACCGAGGCACTACCGACAGCGAACTCGGACGGGATCGAGATCCGGACGCAACCGATGCTTTCGCCGCCGCCGTCGTTGCCGGACGTGTTCGTAACGGTGACCGTGACATCGGTGGCGACCCCCGTCTCGACCTGCGCCGGTGCGGTGCTGATCGTCCACGACTGGGCGGCGGCCACGACGGCCGGCAGGCCGAGTGCGAGGATCGCCCCGATGACAAGTAGCCCCGTCTGCCGGGCCGCCTCCTGGCGCCGTGCGCGACGGCGAGCCATCAGGCGACTTGGACGCTGGGAACCCAGATAGGCGTCCCGGTCTCCACGCCCGGCAACGGCGCGTCGTGTGCGGTCTCGATGCCATCGATGAACGCCGCTACGAGGCGCTCCTCGAGCTGCGTACCGGCGGCGTCACCGAGCCGCCGAAGCGCCTCCTCCAGCGGGAGCGCCTTCCGATACGGACGGGTCGTCGTCATCGCCGAGAACGCATCGCCGACCGCCAGGATGCGGGCGATCAGCGGGATGTCCTCACCGGCAAGCGCATGCAGGTAGCCGTGTCCGTCCCAGCGCTCGTGGTGGTGGCGCACGCCCGCTCGTACGATGTCGACCCCCTCGATGTTACGCACGATGGAGTCGCCCAGGGCGACGTGCTGCTTCACGGTCTCGTACTCGGCGTCCGTGAGCTTGCCTGGCTTGCGCAGGACCGCATCGGGGATGCCGATCTTGCCGATATCGTGGAGAAGACCGGCGCGCAGGATGGTGCGCAGGAATTCCTCGTCGAGACCGAGGCGATGCGCGAGGAAGACGCTGTAGCGGGCGACGTCCTCTGAGTGGCGCTTGGTGTACCGGTCCTTCGTATCGATCGCGATGACGAGGCCCTGGAGCGTATCGAACGCCTTCATCTCGCTCGACGCCTCCGGCTGACTGCCCGCCACGCGGACGGCGTCGCCGCCGCTCGCCTTTGCCTCCTGGAGCGTCAGAGCGACGATCGACAGGATCTCGGTGACGGATGAGGCGTGCACAGGGAACACGGCGATTCCCGCACTGATCGTGAGCGGGATCCGTTCGCTGGCGTCGAACTGGAGGCTGGTGTCAACGAGCGACGCGCGGACGCGGTTGATCATCGGCTCGAGTTCGGCGACGTCGGTGGCGGGCGTCATGACCAGGAACTCATCCGGACCGTAGCGCGCGGATGGCGCGGATACCGGAAGCAGGCGCTCGAGCTGGCCGGCCAGGAGCCTGAGTGCGTCATCACCCGCCTCATGGCCGTACGTGTCATTGAGCAGGCGGAAGCCGTCGATATCGATGAGCGCCACGCCGATGGCCAGGTCAGCTTTCCGCGCGGCCTCGATGCCGACCGCCAGTTCGCCGACCATCGCCCCGTGGTTGAGGAGCCCGGTGAGCGGGTCGCGCCTGGTCGATTCGAGGAGCTGGGTCGTCTGCCGAGTGATCCGACCCTGCGCGGAGCGAAAGATCAGGAAGAGCAGGACCGCGACGATGGCTGCGGCACTGAGCGTCACGGTGACGATCTCACTGCGGACTGCGTCAAGACGGACGAGGATCGGCGATGCATCCCGCCACAACGCGACCACTGCCTGGGTGCGCTCCTCGCGGTCAAGCAATGGCAGGTATTCGCGTAGCAAGCTCGGTTCGGAGATCGCCGATCCGACGGCCTCGCTCGGTTCGCCGTCGCGGAGGATCGCCGCGCCAACCTTGCCGGTGAGGCTGAGCTGGAAGGCCTCGGTCATCGGGGCGATCTGGCCATTCGCCGCGCGGTCGGTCGACGCGATGACGCGACCATCTGGCGCGCGGAGTTCGACCCGCAGCAGGTTGCCGCGCTCGAGGAGGCCCTCGAGATGGCCCTGGACCGTCTCCCTCCGGGCGTCGCTCATCGAAGCACCCAGGTCGTCCGGGGTCAGGAAGCCGTTGACGAACGTGCGCACTGTCGCCGAGTCGCTGCTGATCGTCGAGTTGAGGGCCGCTGTCGAGAAGTGGACGGTGACCATCGCGGTCTGTGCCGTCGCAGTGACGCCGACGATCACCAGGAAGATGCCGTAGACCGTCAGATAGAGGATCGGGCGCGGGACGCGCGTCCGTGTACCGAACAAGGGACCTCCGCGGGGCTGGGATCGACTGGTGGAGGGACGCTAGTCGAGGAATGCGATGGTCCGGTACAGACCGGAAGTACCACGGCAGTCACGCACTCGTCGTGGCCTAACCCATCGCCAAGCGTTTCTGGTGCACGGCTGCGCCGTCCCTGCACGACCTAGGCGCTACCTAGGACCTTCGTCCCATGGGCGACGGGGGCAGCGTGCCTACAGTCGACCCATATCGAACGCAACGGAGGATGAGAGCAAGCGATGGCCCGCCGGTCCTCGATCGCGCGGAAGGACGCCCGGACCGAGTCGCCCTCTGACGACGCCAGATGGCGTCGGCAGGTGGCGACCGTGGTCGTCGCGATCACGATGGCGATCGGATCCCAGGTGCCCACGGCGAGTGCCGCCGGTCTTGTCGGGACAGCTCGTGCCGATTCCTATTCGGTCATGACCGGCGAGGTGCTGGTCGTCCCCGATCCCGGGGTGCTGGACAACGACACGGTCGTCGCCGGCTCCGCGGCGGCCGAACTCCGGAACGACGTCGACCACGGGACCTTGGACCTCGACGAGGATGGCGGTTTCCGCTATGAACCAGCCGCCGGGTTCGTGGGGACCGACCGCTTCACGTATCGCATCCCGGGCGGCCTGCTGCTCCTTCTACCATCGGCACCGGCGACAGTCACCATATCGGTGACGGACCCGCCACCGACCCCGACCCCGACCCCGACGCCGCCTCCGCCGCCTACCCCGGCGCCCACGGCGAAGCCCACGCCTGCGCCGACCCCGCCTCCGACGCCGCGTCCGCCGACACCGCCCCCCACGATCGGCCCGAGCGTGACGCTTCCGCCGCTGCCCTTGCCGAGTCCCGTCCCATCGCTGCTGCCCGGTCCAACGCCAACACCGTCACCTCGCCCGACGCCGCAGCCCACACCTCCGCCGACCAGGGCGCCGAGCTCGACCCCCGGGCCGACTGCCCCGCTCGGGACGCCGGCTGCTGGGGTTGCCCGCGGCCCGCTCGGGCCGCCCGGTGACGGGGCCGGCCCGACAGCAGGTTCCGGACCGAATGAACCAACGGCCAACGCGACAACGCCTCCGTTCGCCGTGCCAGGCACCACGGCACTGACGGAGATCGACATCGATCCCACGCTGACGCTCGCTGGGTTCGAGTGGGCGATCCCAGCCCTCGTGCTGACGGTCCCTGGCATCCTCCTCTTGCTCGCCCTTCTGGCCCAGGCCGTCGTCGGTGCACTGTGGTTGCCGGTGGCCCGTCGCTGGCTCGGTGGCGACCGCCGCGGGCGAGCGGTCCGCGTCGCGTCGGTCAGCGCCGCCTGACGATCAGGAAGCGGAGGACCGCTTCTTGCGCGGAGCGCGCTCGAGCTTGCCGGCTCGATCTGGCCACTCGAAGCCGGCCCACGGGTCGTGATCGGGATCGAGCTTCTCCTGCGCCGGTCGATCGCCCTCGGGCACATGCGTCAGGTTGACACGGACGCGATACCACAGCGATGAGCGGCCGCGCATGCCATCGACGAGCACGTCGGCCGGTTCCAGCGCGGCCGCAGCGGTCGGATGGCGGGCCTTCCAGCGGTCCAGGCCCTCGAGCGCTTCGGCCTTCGAGGCGGCGCGCGAGATCTCGATGACCGGCACGTTGGTACGGCGTCGTCCGGTCGGTGTCGGGCGCGACCCCTCCCACTCCGTTGGTAGGCCCGCGTTGCGATCGCCGGCGGCCACGGCCGCCGCGCGTTCCGCGGCGACCTCGGGCGGCGGACCGCCAGCCTCACCGCGACCGCTCTCGTACTCGGTATCGGGTCGCCGCTTGCGCGACGGCTGGACTCGCGGGGGCTCGCCGGCCTGCTTGGCGTAATTCGGCGGCCATGGCGCGTCGCCGAGGCCCTCCTGCTCGTGCCGGGACGACAGCTCGAGGAGCGCTTCGAGCGATCCGACCGCCTCGTCGATCCCCGCTCCCGCGTCGCCCCGCTCCGCGTACAGCCCCGGCACCGTGGCGATCGTGAACGCCTCGGCCTCGCACGTCGGCACCTCGTCCCACGACAGCGGCATCGACACGCGGGCATCGGGCAGCGGCCGCACCGAGTACGCCGACGCGACCGTCCGATCCTTGGCGTTCTGGTTGTAGTCGAGGAAGACGCCCTGGCGCTCTTCCTTCCACCACTTGGAGGTCGCCTTGCCGGGCATTCGCAGCTCGACGTCGCGGGCCAGCGCCAGCGCGGCCCGCCGCACCTCGGGATACGTCCAGCGCCGCTCGATGCGGACATTGATGTGGATCCCGCGCGATCCGGAGGTCTTCGGCCAGCCGATGAGTCCGACCGCCTCCAGGGCCTCGCGAGTCGCCAGCGCAACATCGCGGATCTGCGGCCACTCGATGCCGGGCACCGGGTCCAGATCGACCCGCAACTCATCAGGATGGTCGAGGTCGTCGGCGCGGACGGGATGCGGGTTCAGATCGATACAGCCGAGGTTCACGATCCAAGCAAGAGCCGCCGCCTCGTCCACGACGATCTCGTCGGCGGTTCGCCCCGAGGGGAATGTCAATTCCGCGGTCCGGATCCAGTCGGGCGTGTTGTCCGGCGCTCGCTTCTGGAAGAACGGCTCTTTGGTGATCCCGTCCACGAACCGCTTGAGGGCCATGGGCCGGCCGCGGATGCCGGTCAGCGCGCCGTCGGCGACGGCGAGGTAGTACTGGACGAGGTCGAGCTTGGTGTATCCAGCGTCGGGGAAATACACCTTCTGCGGATTGGAGATCGAGACCTCGTGGCCGCCGATCTCGAGGATCTCCTTGGGCGTCGCCATGGCGACACGATACCGCTCGACAGCCACGGCTCCGCCGGGGATGATGCGAGGCGGTGTCGCCGACTGTCGATTTGGCGCTCGACCGTTCGTCGTGGTCGTAGAACCACCGAGCGAGTGGCCAGACCCGCAGGAGGCACGACATGCGCTACGCGATCCTCATCTACGACGAGAACACCGCCAACCCGTCGCCCGAACCACCGAGCCCCGAGGTCTTCGGCGAGGTCATGGGTGCCTACAACGGCTACACACAGATGCTCAAGGACAAGGGTGTGTACGAGGCCGGTGAGGCACTGCAGCCGTCCACCACCGCCACCTCGATCCGGATCAAGGACGGCCAGACCATCACGACCGACGGCCCGTTCGCCGAGACGAAGGAGGGGCTGGGCGGCTTCTACATCATCCGGGCTGACGACCTCGACGAAGCGCTGGCGTATGGCACCCAGTGCCCCGGCGCGCGCTTCGGCGCGACGATCGAGGTCCGCCCGGTGATGGACGTCGCCTATCCGGAAGGATCGGCCCAGGAGTCGGTCGGAGCGACCGCGGGCTGAGCCTGTCCGACGCCGCCACCCACGAGATCGTCGACCGCCTGTTCCGCGAGGAGCAGGGACGGGCGGTCGCGACGCTCATCCGCGTCCTGGGCGACTTCGACCTCGCCGAGGAGGCCGTGCAGGACGCGTTCATCGCCGCCCTCGAGGTCTGGCCCGACCGCGGCGTCCCGGCCAATCCGGGCGCCTGGATCACGACCACGGCTCGCAACCGGGCGATCGATCGGCTGCGCCGCCGCCGGCGTCTCCGCGACAAGACCGACGAGCTCGGTCGCGACGCGGCGATCGAGGCTGAGCTGGCGGCGATCGTGCCGGACAGCGGCGCCGAGGACGAGATGCCGATCGCCGATGATCGCCTGCGCCTGATCTTCACCTGCTGTCACCCGGCCCTGCCGATGGACGGCCGGGTGGCGCTGACCCTGCGGACGCTGGGCGGACTGACCACGCCCGAGATCGCCCGCGCCTTCCTGGTACCCGAGCCGACGCTCGCGCAACGCCTTGTCCGGGCGAAGCGCAAGATCCGCGCCGCCGGGATCCCCTACCGCGTCCCGCCCCGCGAGCTGTTGCCGGAGCGGCTGGATGGGGTCCTCAAGGTGGTGTACCTGATCTTCAATGAGGGCTACGCGGCGTCGTCGGGTGACGCGCTCGTGAGACGTGAGCTCAGCGCGGAAGCCATCCGGCTGGCACGGACCGTGGTCTCGCTGCTCCCAGATGAACCGGAGGCGGCCGGGCTGCTGGCGCTGCTGCTCCTCCACGACGCGCGCCGGGAGGCGCGGGTCGACCCATCCGGCGACCTCGTCCTGCTCGAGGACCAGGATCGCTCGCGCTGGGACGTGGGGCGGATCGCCGAGGGTCAGGCATTCATCGAGCGGGCCATCGCGTCCCGCCGTCCTGGCCCGTACCAGATCCAGGCCGCGATCACGGCGCTGCACGACGAGGCCGGCTCCTGGAAGGAGACCGACTGGCGACAGATCGTCGAGCTGTATCGCCGCCTCCTGGCGATGGATCCCTCGCCCGTGGTCGAGCTCAACCTCGGCGTGGCTGTGGCCATGGCCGATGGGCCGCCCGTGGGGCTGGCGATGATCGACGGCCTGGCGGCGACCGGCGCCCTCGACACCTATCCCTACCTGCACGCGGCGCGCGCCGACCTGCTCCGCCGCCTCGGCCGCCGATCCGAGGCGGCAGTGGCCTACCGGACCGCGCTCGGGCTGACCGACAATGGCGCCGAGCGCGCGTTCCTCCAGCGTCGCCTGGATAGTGTCACGTCGGAGGAGCCGCCGCAGCGCGTCTCCTGAGGTACGCTTCGCGGCCCTCGCCGAACCTGGAGGCACTCCGATCCTTCGACGCCTGAAGCAGCTGCTTCGTCCGTTGCGGCCCTGGCTGTATCCGGTCTACCGCTGGATCCAGGTCACCACCGGTCGTGAGGAGTCCACTTCCGAGGAGCTCCTGGCCCGGCTGCAGCTGTCGCAGTATCCGATCCATCCGATCCGGCGCTCGGACTTCGACGCGATGGTCAAGGAGTTCCCCTACTACCGCAACCGGTGGGGCTACATGTCTACCGCGCTCCTCGAGGCGGCCCGGTTGATCACGACCGACGACATCACGTCGGCGCTCGAGCTCGGCGCGCCGGTGCGGCCGATCCTCGTCGGCGCGCAGGTGATGGACAAGACGAAGCGCCCTGAATACGACGACTCGATCCCGGCCACGACCCACGACGCGACGGACTTCCCGTGGCCCTTCACGGACAAGGCGTTCGACCTGTTCCTCGCCTTGCAGGTGTTCGAGCACCTGAAGGACAGCCAGCAGGACGCGTTCCTCGAAGTCCGCCGGATCGCCCGCCACGCCATCCTCTCGCTGCCGATCGACTGGGTGATGGACGATCCCAGGAACTGCCATCACATGATCTCCGAGGAGCGGGCGCTGTCATGGTTCGCCCCCGTCGCCCCGTCACGGACCATCGAACACGTCACGGGTCGGCGCAAGCGGCTCATCTTCGTGTTCGAGGACCTGCCCCTGCCGTAGTCGGGTGCCCCCGGCCGGGCACTACCATCCGACGGTGCAGCCGAACCGCCGCGTGCTCGCGTCGCTCGACCGCCCAGCCGTGGCGCTCGCGCTCTCCGCGGCCACGATCCTGCTCCCGGTGCTATTCGTATTGGCTCTTCAGCAGCCACTCGACCAGCCCTTCGGCAAGGATGTTGCGTTGTATCGCGAGGCCGCCGCCCGCTGGCTCGCCGGTGGTCCCTTCTACGAGCCGCGCCAGCTAGCCGGGCCGTATGAGGTCGCGCACGGCGACATCCTGTACCCGCCGGTCGCCCTGTTGCTGTTCGCGCCGGCCGCGGTCCTGCCAGACCTCCTCGCCCTCGGGCTGTGGTGGGGCATCCCGGGGCTGCTCACGATCTTGGTGGTCGCTCGCTCGCGGCCACGGCCGGCGGTCTGGCCACTGATCGCGTTGTGCCTCGCCTGGCCGACCACGCCCCTGAAAGTGTGGACCGGCAACCCGGTGATCTGGAGCGTGGCCGCGATGTCCGTGGCGATCGTCTGGCGAGGTGGCGCGCCATTCGCACTCCTCAAGCCGAGCCTGTTCCCGTTCGCGCTCTTCGGTATCCGCCAGCGTGCATGGTGGATCGGGCTCGCCATCCTCGTCGCCGTATCCGTCCCGTTCGGCTCGATGTGGTTCGACTGGGTCACGGCCGTGGCGAACTCGCGGGGCGGCGGACTGCTGTATTCCGCGCTCGAGGCGCCGATGCTGGCGCTCCCGCTCGTCGCGTGGGCCGGGCGCCGTCGGGCATCTCGCGGCTCGACCCGCGCGGATGTGCCATCCTCGGGGCCATGATCCCATCACGCCTTCCGCGACGGCGATGAACGACGCCCTCGTCCTCCTCGTCAGCCTCGTCGTCATCCTGTTCGCGGCGGAGCTCTTCACCAACGGCATCGAATGGTTCGGCCGCAAGCTCGGTCTCGGCGAGGGCGCCGTCGGGTCGGTGCTGGCCGCCGTCGGGACGGCACTCCCCGAGACGCTCATCCCGATCATCGCGATCGCGTTCGCCACCGCGGAGGGGTCGCACGAGGTCGGCGTCGGGGCGATCCTCGGTGCCCCGTTCATGCTGTCCACCCTCGCCATGTTCGTGACGGGCCTCGGCATCATCGCGTTCCGGGCACGCCGATCGACTGGCACGGTCGTGTCCGTCGACACCGGCGTCCTGGCCCACGACCTGCGCTACTTCTTCATCGGCTACAGCCTGGCGGTCGGGGCTGCCTTCCTGCCGGCCGACCTGTCGGCCGTCCGCTGGATCGTGGCGATCGTGCTGATCGCCCTGTACGTCTGGTACGTGAAGGGCCACCTCCAGGGCGACACCGGTGACCATGGGGAGGAGCTGGCGCCGCTGCGCATGCATCCGTTGGACCGCTCCGCCCACCGCATCGATCCGGCCGACCCGCGGCTGCGGGTGATCGTCCTCCAGGTCCTCGCGGCGGTCGGGCTGATCATCGTCGGCGCGGTCTTCTTCATCGAAGCGGTCAACAACGTGGCGCACGCCCTCGGGGTCAGCGAGGTGCTCCTCGCGCTGGTGATCGCGCCCATCGCGACGGAGCTGCCGGAGAAGTTCAATTCGATCATCTGGGTGCGCCAGAACAAGGACACGCTCGCGCTGGGCAACATCACCGGTGCGATGGTCTTCCAGTCGACGATCCCGACCGTCGTGGGCCTCGTCCTGGCCGCCGAGACGTGGGTGGTCGCGGAGGGCTCGTACACGGCGTTCGCGTCGGCAGCGCTGGCGCTCATCGCGACGGCGATCATCTTCATCCCCGCCCGTCGGCGCGGCGGGCTCGAGGCGCGCCACCTGCTCGTCGGCGGCGTGTTCTACCTGGGCTACCTGCTGTTCGTCATCGCGCTGGTCGCGGGCATGTTCTGAGCGAGCGCTTCGCTCACCCGCGTCGCTCCGGACGGACGCGGTCGACCAGCAACAGCGTCGCGTCCGCGGCGATCAAGGCGATCGTGCCGACGGCGACCAGGCGCTCGGCCATCGATGGCGCTCGCTCGGGGGCGGCGCCCTGGACATGGGCGACCTCGACCTCTTCGGCGATCCGATCGCGCTCGACCTGGAGCCGCTGGCGATAGACGGTCTCCCACTCGTCGAACGGGACCGCCAGTTTGGCGATCCGGGGATCCAGCTCGCGCAGTCGACGGCGCCACTCGGACGATGAAAGCCGCTTGCCTTCGTGTCCCGCGAGCGCGGCGAGCGCATCCTCGATCTGCTGCGCTTCGGCGCTCGTCGTCAGGTAGGCCGGCGATTCGGTGAGCTCGATTGCGATCGCGGCCCGTGCACGGGCCATCGCGGTCTTCGACCCGGAGATCGCCACGTCCGACGGATAGACCAGGACCTCAAGGTCGCCGCCGACCAGCATCATCAGTCGATCCGGGACAAGGCTCCCGAGGGATCGACCGGCCACCGCATCGAGCATCCTGGGTGGCAGGGAGATGATCGCCGGCGCGGGCCGCGTCCGGACGGGCAAACCCGATCGGTCCAGCACGCCGCGCAGGTCGTCGAGCACCCGCTCGTAACCACCCGGTTTGACGACGACGGGAACGTGGGCGTCCTCCCATCGCTTGACGAGGCTGCGCACCTTGCGGGCCATCGAGACGCCGGCCAGGATCGCGATCGTCGCGGCGAGGACGAGCGTGAACGGGTAGCCGCGCAGCACACCGGTGACGAGACCGAACCCCTTCGGCCGGCGATCGGCCTGGGTGACGTAGATCGCCGCGGCGCCGATCAGGAGCGGGATCGCGAGCGCGAGGGCAAGCATGCCCAGCCGGACCCAGTCCTCCTGGACGCCGTCCGGCACCGGCACGAACGCGAGCAGGAACGCCCCGATGTCGGGCACGAGGACGCCGACCACGGTGAGGATCCAGACGAGTGACCCCAGGGCGATGACCAGCAGGATCGCCTGCTTGCGACCCTCGACCTTGCCGAACAGCAGGAGCGTTGCCCAGCCGAGTGCGCTGTTCAGGAGGCGGCCCGCGAACCGCCCGACCATCGCGAAGACGGACCCGATGATCGCCATCCGGGCGATGATGGCGGAGGGCGACGACAGGAGATCGGGCGGAGCGTGGCCTACGAGTTGCAGGCGCGTATCGATCAACGGCTACCATCGCCGCATCCGATGCAGGAGGCGTACATGGCCACCGATCTGACGATCGGGCTGACCGATCGGCCGGGTAGCCTCGCCAAGGCGAGCGACGCGCTCGGCCGGGCCGGTGTCAACATCGACGGCGCGACCGGGTTCGTGTGCGACGGTCAGGGCATCTTCCACATCCTGGTCGAGGATCTGGAGCGCGCGCGACGGGCGCTGATCGACTCCGGGTTCACCATCGAGGACGAGCGACGCGTGGCAGTCACCCGCATCGAGAACCGACCGGGTGCGGCGGCCGACCTCCTCCGCCGCATCGCGGCCGCCGAGGTCAACATCGATCTGCTCTACCTCGCGGCCGACGGGCGGCTGGTGCTCGGTGGCCCTGACGTGGCAGGGATCCAGCGCGCGATCGACGGATAAGGTCTGCTCGCGGGCGGCGGACCGGCTCAAGCGCCTGACAGCGCCTTCGACAGCAGCGCGATCAGGTCGGCCGGGGCGTACGGCTTCGCCAGGAAGGCTCGTGCGCCCGTGCCCAGCGCGGCGTCTCGCTCGGAGGGCAGCACGCTGGCACTCATCACGATGACCTCCGGGCGAGGGTCATCGCCGTGCCGGATGTCGCGTGCGAGGTCGAGCCCGTTCCCGTCAGGCAGCCGGACATCGAGCAGGACGAGATCGACCGGCTCGCTCGAGAGCAGCTGCCGCGCGGTCGCCAGGTCTGGTGCTTCGAGGAGCGTCGACGTCCTGACGGTCGGGTCGTCCGCACGTTGGACGACGGCCCGCAGCAAGGCACGGTTCGGTGCCTCGTCCTCCACGTACAGGATGACCGGCCGCCCCGCGGCGTCAGACACCGGCCGTGCTCGGTTGGAGGCTGACCTTCGACAGCCAGCCGCGCAGGCCCTCCCTGGCATTCGGACCCTTCGCGACGATGCCAAGGATCTGCCCGTGGAGGCGCTCCTTCTGCTCAGCGGATAGATCGTGTGCCGTGCAGATGAGGATCGGGATGGCGGCGGTTGCCGCGTCGGCCTTGAGCTCGGCGACGACCCCGAAGCCATCGAGGCCGGGCATGATGAGATCGCAGATCACGAGATCCACGTCGGTGGTTCGCGCGATGTCCACGGCCTCACGCCCATCCGTGGCGCGGATGATCTCGATGCCGCTGCCTGACAGGATCCCGCCGATGAGATCCAGGGCCGCGATCTCATCATCGATCGCCAGGACCGTGGGCACCCGACCCTCGTCGGGGCCGAGGCCGAGCCGCTCCAGGCTCGCGAGCAATGCGTCGCGCTGGACCGGCTTGACGAGATAGTCGACCGCTCCAAGCGCCAGCCCGACGTCCCGCTCGTCGACCACGGTGACCATCACCACCGGTACGTCGCGCAGGGTCTCGTCGGCCTTGAGGAGGCGGAGGACGTCCCAGCCGTCGATGCGCGGGACCAGGACATCGAGCAGGATCGCCACCGGCTGGTGCTCCCGGGCCATCGCGACACCTTCCTCCCCGTCGCCAGCCGCGCGCAGGACATAGCCGAGCGGCTCGAGGTATTCACGCAAGAGTCGGACCGCGCTCGGGTCGTCCTCGATGACGAGGATGTCCTTGCCGCTCGGCACGTCCCGCGCCGCCGCGGGTTCCAGTGCCGACGCTGCGGTCTCGATGCCCGGCAGGGGCAGCCTTGGCATCGTCAACGTGAACGTGGTCCCTTCGCCGAGCGTCGACTCGACGTCGATGCGGCCGCCATGCGCGTTGACGAGGCGCTGGACGAGGGCCAGGCCGAGTCCCGTGCCGCCCTCGCGCTCCACCGTCCGCCCCACCTGGTGGAACTCGTTGAAGATCGTCGGAAGATCGTCTGGCGCGATGCCGATGCCGCTATCCGCCACGGACAGCCGCACCCCGGTCGCAACGTCTTCGGCGCGGATCCGGATCGTCCCACCCTCTGGCGTGAACTTGATCGCGTTCGAGACCAGGTTGTAGAGGATCTGGCGCATCCGGCCCCGGTCGGCCACGACCGTCATCGATGGGACGTCGGTCTCCACGGTCAGGTCTTTCCGATCCGCCAGCGGCTGCGTCCCGTTGACCAGCTCCGCGACGGCGAGCGAGAGGTCGAATGTCTCCAACCGGAGCTCCATCCGGCCGGCCTCGACCTTGGCCAGGTCGAGGACGTCGTTCACGAGCGACAACAGGTGTTGACCGCCGCGGTGGATGTGCTCGATCCACTCGGCCGGGACGGTCACGTTCTCCGCGTCGCGTGGCTCGTTGCGCATCAGGTCGCTGAACCCCAGGATCGCGCTCAGCGGCGTGCGCAGCTCGTGGCTCATCGACGCCAGAAAATCGCTCTTCGCATGGCCTGCAGCGCGCAACGCTTCGACCGTCGCCGCGAGGCGCGCGCTCAGCGCTTCCTGATCGGCCTGCATCGCCCGCCGCTCGGCGACGAGGCTGGTCTGCGATCCCAGCGCGGACAGCAAGGTCAGGTCGGACTCGTGGAACAGGCTCCGGAACGGTGACGCCACCACCAGGGTGCGGGCCGCCGAGTCTTCCTGCCCGATATCGGCCACCGACACGAATCGTGCGCCGGCCCTCGATGCGATCGATCGGATCGGGTCGCCAGGTGCCAGCGCGTCGACGGCGATGTCCACGCGGATCGGGGCCGCGGGCTCGCCGGTCGTCGGCGAGGCTCCGTCGACATCCGGGTCCACCCCGTCGAACCCGGCTGCCGCGATCACTGCCACGTCGACCGCATCCCGACGCTCCAGCACCGCGCATGCCGCGCCGGTCATCTCCGCAGCGAGTCGCACGTAGCCGTCCCAGAGCACGTCCACGGAGGAACCTGCTCGGCCGAGCAGGTCGTCCTGGTAGGCGACGGTCGCCCCCGCCTGCCACACGCGCCGAAGGATCGTCGGCGGCATGAAGGCGACGATGTAGCCGATGCCCGCGAGCAGGGCCAGACCCAACGCGAGGGCGCCGACCGCCTCGCCCAGACCCGGGCCCAGCGCACTGCCCGAGGTCAGCAGCAGCGCGACGGCAAACCCGACGGTCGCGGCCGCAGCGATCGCCAGGCGCAGCCCACCCGGGCCGTGACGACCTCGTGCGGTCGCCGCCAGATAGCCCGCGGCGAGCAGCTGGATGCCACTGAAGACGCCGAGGGGCAGGAGGGCAAGAGCAGGCAGGAGCGGCCGCACGATGACGACCGGAACCAGGCTCGCAGCTAGCCCGATGGCAGCACCCACGATGACGCGCTTGGGGACCGGCCGGATGAGCGAAACGAGGTGCAACGCGAAGATCGGCTGCGCGAAGAGCAGGATGCCGAGGATGGCTGAGAGCAGTGCTGGCGGGGGGCCGAATATCGATCGCCAGAGGGTCAGGACGAGCAAGCCGACGAACGGGCTGAACGTGAGGGCGATGTCGCGGCTGACGGGGTCGCGGCGGCGGACGAAGGAGATCAGGGCGCCGACGAAGACGACCGCGAAGAGTCCCTCGACGAGGACCGCGAACAGCTCGTTGGGCGTCATCGAGGTCGGCTCAGCGACCGCTCTGGCTTGGGCGCGCCGGCCTTCGCTGGTCGCGCTTCGGCGAACGTGCGGCTCGCCGCAGGCCGACCCAGCAGGAAGCCCTGCCCGAACTGCACGCCGAGGTCCTGCAGGACGGCGCGCTCGCCCTCGGTCTCCACGCCCTCGGCGATGAGGCGGCAGCCTGTGCGCTCGGCGAAGTAGACGATCCCTGCGACCAGTGCCTGGCGAACGTCGTCGCGGTCGATGTCGTGCACGAGGCCGATGTCGAGCTTCACGAAGTCGGGATGTAGTTCGAGGATGTGCCGGAAGCTTGCGTACCCGGCTCCCGCGTCGTCGACCGCGAAGCTAACGGACGAACCGAGCGCCTCGACCGAGGCGCGGAAGCGGACGTAGTCCTCGATGGCGACGTGCTCGGTGATCTCCAGCACGAGCGCACGACCACGGCGGTTGCCGAGCACGCGCACCGGCCGCAGCGGGTCCATGAGGAAAGCCGGCGACACGTTGAGACTGACCCACAGACCGCGCGGTAGGAGCGTGGTCGCCTCGAGTGCAGCGCGCAGCGTCTCGGCCTCGAGCTCGATGCCGAGGCCCACCGCAGCGGCATCCCCGAACCGGCGATCCGGTCGGGTCCCGTCCGCGAACCGCGTGAGCGCCTCGAAGCCGATGATGTCACCCGTCGCCAGCTCGACGACCGGCTGGAAGACCGGGGTGAAGGTGGATGCGCGCAGGACGTGCTCGAGCTGCGACCTGATCGCGCCCCGACGCTGGCGCTCGAGGATGCCAGGCGCCAGCAGCGCCGCGGCGACCGCGCTGAACGAAGTGAGCACCGGCAGGCGGGCGGTCAGGTAGGCCGTCCCGTCGGCGATCGATGTCGTCGCGACCATGGCCCCCAGCAGCCCCTGCGCGGAGTTGAGCGGCAGGATGGCCATCGCCGTCGGCGGTTCCGCCGGCGTCCGTCGCATGACGGTCCCGATCTGCGGTTCCCACGGACCGACCCACGGCCGTCGGCCGACGCGGCTCCGCCACGGGTCGACCCAGCCGTTCGGGAGTGCGCGGTTGATCGCGACCCGCGCGTCGACCGGCCCGTCGAGCGCGAGCGGGACGGCCTGCCCGGCTGCGTCCACCGCCACGATCATCACTGACGACAGACCGGAGATCCGCTTCAGCTCGTTGCAGATCGCGTTGGCCGTCTCCTCCGACGTGCCACGCATCTCGAGGGCTGCCAGGGATTCGGCGACATCAGCCCACTCGCGCTCGCGGGTGGTCAGGTCCTCGCGGGCGACATCGACCTGGCCCGCAAGATCGACGTTCCGATCGCGCATCGACATGTGCAGGGCCCGCGTCTGGAGCAGGTTCCGGACGCGAAGCAGGACCTCTCGGGCGTCGAACGGCTTGGTGACGTAATCGTTCGCGCCGAGATCGAGCGCCTCCCGGCGCGACTCTGATCCGGTCTCCGCCGTCAGGACGATGACCGGTAGGAAGCCGCTGCCGTCACCCCGAACCGACAGGCGGCGCAGGACCTCGAACCCGTCGGCGACAGGCATGCGCAGGTCGAGCAGGATCAGGTCGGGCTCGGCCGCGTCGATCGCATCGAGGAGTGCCGCGCCGTCCGAGAACAACTGGACGTCGCTGAAACCGCCTCGGCCGAGGATCGTCGCAAGCAGGGCCCGGTTCGCCGCGACGTCATCCGCCACGTAGATCCGGCTGCCTGTCGTGTCAACCTGGGCCATGCGGCGATACCCCCAGCGCGATGCGCCTCGCGCCCGACTTGCGAACCGATCTGCACGCAAAGACGCCGGCGCGAACTCGCACCCCCTAGAGGCCCACGATGGAAGTCGTGGCACGCGGGCACCAGCACCCGAAGGTCCGGTGGTCCGATGGAACCCATGCCGTGCTGGCGCGGACCCCTTGTAACAGGACCGATCCCGCCCTAGATTGCCCTCGCGAGATCAGGGGCTCGCAGACACGTAGGAGGGACGTCCGATGACGTTCGACTTGGGGGCCTTGAACTGGCTCGCCGTGATCGTCGGGGCCGCGATCTACTTCATCCTCGGTGCCCTCTGGTACTCACCACCATTGTTCGCCCGGCCGTGGCAGGCCGCCATCGGCTGGGACGAGTCACGGACCCAGCCGCAGGCCAATCCGGTGACGTACGTCGTGCCCGCGATCCTCTACCTGATCGCTGCCATCGCGACCGGGCTGATCGCCGCGGCAACCGGCACCGACACCCTGACCGAGGGGATCACGCTCGGCCTCGTGACCGGACTCGGCTTTGCCCTGCCGATGACCGGCGTCGAAGCGACGTTCGATCCGAACAAGCCCAAGCCGATGACGTGGTTCGCGATCACCGTGGCCTACCACCTGATCGGCTTCCTGATCCTCGCCGTGGTCATCGCCATCTGGCCCTAGCGTCAGGAACGCGGCTCCAGGACCACCACCGACGTTTCGCGCGACCGCCGCTTCGCGAACGCACCGATGTCCGTGCCCCAGCCCTTGTAGTCGCGGAAGGCTGCCCACAAGCGGGCTCGTTCCTCGCCCATCGCTGCACGAGCGCGCACCGACCGGCTGCCGTCCTTCAGGTCAACGGTGGCATCAGGGTTCGCAAGGAGGTTCAGCCACCAGGCAGGCTCCGCGTCGCCCCAGCCGTTCATCGCCAGCGTCACGAGGTGAGGGCCGTCCTCGAAATAGCCCAGGATCGCGATGCGCTCCTGACCGGACCGACGTCCGGTCGTGATCAACCGCATGTGGCCGAACGAACCGTCAGCGTTCGGGACCGACAAGCCGCGGCGACCACCGGTGACCCGGTAGATCGCCCGATGCGCGATCCAGGCGAGACGGATGAACCAGCGCGGTGGTAACCAGGGGCGCTGCTCGATACCCGGTGGCACGTCAGTCATCGACTATTCCTCCGATTTGGTCTACAGCGTAGACCTACAGCGTAGACTAGAGACCTACACCGTAGGTCGTCAAGCCCCGACCCGGCTACACTGGAGGCATGGCGAGAAGAAGTGATGCCGTGGCGACCGAGCGCCGCGCCAGGCCTGAGGCGCCGCTGAGCCGGGACCGAATCCTGGCAACCGCCGTACGACTGGCGGATCGCGAGGGCATCGAGGCGCTGAGCATGCGCAAGCTCGCCCAGCAGCTCGGGGTCGACCCGATGTCGCTCTACAACCACGTGCGCGACAAGGGGGATCTCCTCGATGGCGTCGTCGACGTCGTCGTCGGCGAGATCGAGCCGGTCGCCGGGGGGCCCGACTGGCGTTCCTCCCTGCGAGCGACGATCCTCGCCGCGCGGCGGACGATGCTCCTCCACCCGTGGGCGGCGCGGGTCATCGAATCCCGCGCGGATCCGAGCCCCTCGACGCTTCGTCACATGGAGCACGTCATGGAGATCGTCCGTGGCGGCGGCTTCTCACTCGAACTCGCCCATCACGCCTTGCACGTCCTGGGCAGCCGCGTCCTGGGGTTCAGCCAGGACCTGTTCGACGACTCGGACGATGGCCGTCCAGACCCCGAGGCCGCGGCGATGCTGGCCCGCCAGCTGGCGGTGTCGCACCCGCGCCTCGGCGAGCTGGCGGCGGCTGCCACGCACGAAGGCGGACTCGGCGGCTGCGATGACGATGTCGAGTTCGAGTTCGGGCTGGACCTGATCCTCGACGGCCTGGATCGACTGCGAGAGCCGTAGCGGTCGGTCACACCGACGATCTCGCCCGGGTCTATGAGGTATGAACGACCAGGATTGGCTCGCCGAGCGCTTCGAGGCGAACCGCTCGCACCTGCGCGGCGTCGCCTATCGCATGCTCGGTTCCCTGCCCGAGGCTGATGACGCCGTCCAGGAGGCCTGGATCCGCCTGAGCCGCACCGACACGAGCGACGTCGAGAACCTGCGGGCCTGGTTGACGACGGTCGTCGGGCGCGTCTCCCTCAACATGCTGCGTTCGCGAAAGACGCGCCGCGAGGCCTCTCTGGAGACACACGTCCCGGATCCCGTCGTGAGCTCCGCGGAGGGCGTCGATCCCGAGCAGGAAGCCCTGCTCGGCGATTCGGTCGGGCTCGCCTTGCTCGTCGTCCTCGACTCCCTGACGCCCGCCGAGCGGGTCGCCTTCGTACTGCACGACGTCTTCGCGGTGCCATTCGACGACGTCGCGCCGATCGTCGGCCGGACCCCGACCGCCACACGGCAGCTCGCGAGCCGTGCCCGACGCCGTGTGCGTGGTGCGCCCGTGCCGGATGTCGATCTCGATCGCCAGTGGGCTGTCGTCGACGCCTTCCTCGCGGCGTCGCGTGCGGGCGACTTCGAGCGCCTCCTCTCCGTCCTTGATCCGAACGTCGTGCTGCGTTCGGACGGCGGGGTCTCGCGTCCCGAGCTGATGACCGTGCTCAGCGGCGCGCAAGCGGTGGCCCAAGGGGCGCTGATGTTCCGACGCTTCGCAGAATCGGCGACCCGGGTCCTGGTGAACGGGAGTCCCGGCGGCGTCGCGTGGGCGCCCGATGGCAGTCCGTTCGCGCTCGTGGCACTGACGGTGACGGGCGGGAGGATCGTCTCGATCGACATCCTTGCCGATCCGGACCGCCTCGGGCAGCTGGATCTCAGCGATATCGCTGCCAATAAGGAGCTTCACAGATGATTACCCGGATCGACCACGTCGTGGCCAACCCAGTCCGGCGCGCCCCACGCCATGTCAGGTTCTTCAGCGCGATCCTGCGGTTCCTGATGGCCGTCGGCGTCCCGCTGGGCTACAACCGGCTCGTGACCATACGCGGCCGCAAGAGCGGCAACCCGCGGGTCACACCGTTGGCGGTCATCGACATCGACGGCAGGCGCTGGGTTTGGGCGCCGTGGGGCGACGTCAATTGGGTGCGCAATCTGCGCGCGGCCCGCCGGGCATCGATCGAGGGGCGCGGCGGCCGCATCGAAGAAGTCGTCGCGACGGAGCTGGACCCAGCTCAGCGAGTCGACTTCTTCAGGGACACCCTGGGTGCCCTCGCGCGACGCCTGCCGTTCGGAGTCCTGTTCGTGCGTATCGTCGATGGGGTCGATCTCGCCGACCCGGTAGAGGCGGCCGAGGGCCGGGTCGTCTTCGAGCTCCATCCACTCGGATCGGTCCGCACCACGGACGAATCAGGCGCGGGCGCCGGTCACTGAGGCTGCCGCAGCGGCGATGACGAGGTCCTCGCGGGCGTGGATCCGCAGGATCGCCGGCGGTCCTTGCGCGACGACGCCGTCCCCTTCGGGTTCGGGTCCGACTACCAACATGGACGGGCCAAAGATCGCCAGCCGCTCCACGATCCGGGCCCGGACCGCGGCAGCATGCTCTCCGATCCCGCCCGTGAAGACGAGCGCGTCGAGTCCTGGCAGTGAGGTCGCGGCCGCGGCGATGCCCGCAGCGGCTCGACGCACGAATAGCTCGATGGCGAGTGAAGCGCGCTGGTCGCCCCCGACCTCGGCCCGCAACAGCTCCCGCATGTCGGACGAGCGGCCCGAAACCCCGAGGAGGCCGGACCGACGCTCAAGATCATCCGCCACGGCATCGAGTGGGTGCCCAGCGCGCAGGACGCGGAGGATCGCCCCGGGATCGATCGATCCGGAGCGCGTCGCCATCATCAACCCCTCTAGCGGGGTCAGGCCCATCGACGTCTCGACCGAGCGACCACCGTCGACAGCGGTGACGGAGGCGCCGCCGCCCAGGTGCGCCACGATGAGCCGCAGCGCGTCGGGCGACTGGCAAAGGAGGTCGCCGGTGCGCTCGAGCGACCACGCGACCGACAATCCGTGGAAACCGTAGCGGCGGATCCCCCAGTCCTCGACCCACTGATCCGGGACGGGGTAGCGCCGAGCTGCTTCCGGCAGCGTCGCATGGAACGCCGTATCGAACGCGGCGACGTGGACCGCGTCCGGCAGGGCGTCGATCGCGGCCCGCATCGTCTCGGTCGCCGGCGGGTTGTGGAGCGGCGCGAGCTCCTCCAGCCCCTCGAGATCAGCCAGGATGCGGTCGTCGACCGCGACCGGTGCCGTGAACTGCTCGCCGCCATGCACGATGCGATGACCGACGGCCTCGATCGAGTCGAGGGCGATGCCTTCGTCAACAAGAGCATCGAGCATCGCCGCCAGACCGGCGGCCCTGTCGGCTCCCCAGTCGATCGTCTGGTCGAATCGGGCGTCGCGCTCCGGGTGATCGAGGACGGTGCCCTTGAGGGTGACCGACCCGGCGTTCAGAACGAGGATGCGCACCCGCCCCCTCCCGATCAGTGCGGCCAGGTCCAGCCGCTGATCTCGGGCGCGTCCTCGCCGTGCTCACGCGCGTAGGCCTGCGCGCGCACCCGCTCGTCGGCCATCTGCTGGCGGACGTGGGCCGCGGTCACGGCCAGCTCCGGCACCCGGTCGATGACATCCATCACCAGGTGGAACCGGTCGAGGTCGTTGCGCAGGACCATGTCGAACGGGGTCGTCACGGTCCCCTCCTCCTTGTATCCGCGGACATGCAGGTTGGAGTGGTTGGTGCGGCGATACGCGAGTCGATGGATCAGCCAGGGGTAACCGTGGAAGGCGAAGATGATCGGGCGGTCCGCCGTGAACAGGGTGTCGAACTCCGCGTCAGACATGCCGTGGGGATGCTCTGATTCTGGCTGCAGGCGCATCAGATCGACGACGTTGACGAAGCGGACCTTGACGTCGGGCAGGTGGCGGCGGAGCAGGTCGACGGCCGCGAGCGCCTCCAATGTCGGGACGTCGCCGCAAGATGCAAGGACGACGTCTGGCCCGCCCTCGTCGTTGCTCGCCCAGTCCCAGATGCCGATCCCGCGCGTAGCATGCAGGACGGCATCGTCCATCGACAGGTAGTTGAGTGCCGGTTGTTTGCCCGCGACGATGACGTTGACGTAGTTGCGCGTCCGCAGGCAGTGGTCGCCCACGGACAGCAGAGTGTTGGCGTCGGGCGGCAAGTAGACGCGAACGACTTCTGCCTTCTTGTTGACGACGAGGTCGAGGAAGCCGGGATCCTGGTGGCTGAAGCCATTGTGGTCCTGGCGCCAGACGTGGCTCGTGAGCAGGTAGTTGAGCGAGGCGATCGGGCGTCGCCACGGGATCTCCGAGCTGGTCTTCAGCCACTTCGCGTGCTGGTTGAACATCGAATCGACGATGTGGATGAACGCCTCGTAGCAGCTGAACAGGCCGTGACGACCCGTCAGCAAGTAGCCTTCCAGCCAGCCCTGGCAGAGGTGCTCGGACAGGATCTCCATCACCCGACCGTCGGGTTCGAGATGCTCGTCGGTCGGTAGTCGCTCGGCCATCCAGACTCGGTCGGTCGCCTCGAAGACGGCGTCCAAGCGGTTCGACGACGTCTCGTCAGGTCCGACCAGCCGGAAGCTGGCGGGATTGCGCCGGATGACGTCGCGCAGGAACCGGCCGAAGACCCTCGTCGCTTCACCGAACGTCGAGCCTGGTCCAGGCACGTCGACCGCGTAGTCCCGGAAATCGGGCAGCTCCAGGTCGCGCAACAGGAGGCCGCCGTTGGCGTGTGGCGAGGCGGTCATACGCTGGTCGCCCTCGGGCGAGAGCGCCAGGATCTCGGGTCGGGGTCGTCCGGCCTCATCGAAGAGCTCCTCCGGGCGGTAACTGCGCATCCACGTCTCGAGGATCGCCAGGTGATCGGGGTTCTCGCGGACGTCTGCCATCGGCACCTGGTGTGAGCGCCAGGTCCCTTCCGTTGGCAGGCCGTCGACGCTGGCCGGCCCGGTCCAGCCCTTCGGCGTCCGGAGCACGATCATCGGCCAGCGCGGACGGTCGGGCGACCGCGAATCATCCGAGGTGCCGCCGCGAGCCGCCCGTCGGATCGCCTCGATCTCATCGAGCACCTCGTCGAGCACGGTCGCCATGCGCCGGTGCATGCCGGGCAGATCGTCGCCCGCGACGACCCAGACGCGATGGCCGTACCCCTCGAGTAGCGCCCGGAGCTCTTCGTCCGGGATACGGGCGAGCAGGGTCGGGTTGGCGATCTTGTAGCCGTTGAGATGCAGGATCGGCAGAACGGCGCCGTCCCGCGCGGGGTTGAGGAACTTGTTCGAATGCCAGCTCGCGGCGAGCGGCCCGGTCTCCGCCTCCCCGTCACCGACGGAGCAGAAGACAACGAGGTTCGGGTTGTCGAACGCGGCGCCGTACGCGTGGACCAACGCGTAGCCGAGCTCACCGCCCTCGTGGATCGAACCCGGCACCTCCGGCGTGACGTGGCTTCCGATGCCACCAGGGAACGAGAACTCGCGGAACAGTCGCCGCATGCCCTGCTCGTCACGCGCAACGTCCGAATAGACCTCCGACCAGGTCCCCTCGAGCCATGCGTTCGCCACGGCTGCCGGTCCGCCATGCCCGGGCCCGACGATGGTCATGGCCTCGAGGTCGCGCTCCTTGATGACGCGATTCGCGTGGGCATGGATGAAGTTCAGCCCTGGGGTCGTGCCCCAATGACCCAGCAATCGCGGTTTGATGTGGGCAGGCGTGAGCGGCTCCCGCAGGAGCGGGTTGTCGAGCAGATAGATCTGTCCGACAGCGAGGTAGTTCGCCGCCCGCCACCAGCGGTCGACCGGCTCGAGCTCGGTGGGGTGGGCGTCCTTCGTCCGGATGGGTCGCTGCTCCGCGGTCGTCATGGTGGGGTCAACGGTAGACCCGGCGGCGCGATCCGTCCTTCGGTCCACCCTGCGAGCCCTACCGGAGTCAGGAATTCCCCAGGGCCCGCCATTCCTCGATGCGCCTTGCCAGGAGGACGGCCCGCTCTTCTGCATCGGTGCTATCCAGCACGGCCTTGTCGCCGGGGTCTGCGCGAACGTAGATACCCGACGTCTTCACCTGGACGTGGTCGCCGCCGCGCGACAGGCTGCCGAGGTAATACCCGTTCGCGCGATCGACTGATTCGAGCCTGATCTCGCCGGTCCCCTCGAATTCTGGCGCGTTCGGGTCGCGTGGGCGTTCGCCCCTCCAGAAATAGAAGATACCCGGTGGATCGATGTGCTCCCTCGTGGCCTCGCTCCAGTACCGGGCGGTCAGCGTCCCATCTGCGTCCCACGAGCGTCCCGCGACCTCGAGCGCGCCCATGCGATCGCGGCCGATGGTGAGCAGGGAGACGGCCGACGGCTCGATCTCCGACCGGGCCGAGAGCGACAGCTGCCACCACGCGCCCTCGAGCCGGCTGACGCGACCCTCGTTGCCGATGGCCTTTCGCAGCGTCTGGTTGATCTGACGGACGATCGCGGGCGTCGTGTCGGGGTCGTAGCGGATCGCCGTCAGCCCGAGCAGGTCGGTCGGCAGCTTCGCGCCGCGGGCGTGCAGGATGTACGTCCGCCGGATGCCCAGCGCCCCGCCGAACAGGCCGGCTTCGAACACGACGTTGTCCCGCGGTGAGGCCTGGCCAGCGTCGGCATCAGGCACGATCCCTTTCGACGTCCAGTCGTCCTGGGCAAAGATGAACGCGGCGAAGTCGACCTCGCGCGTGAGCTCGACAAGGCGATCGAGCGTGGAGACGCCGGGGTTGAACACCGACGTCCACGGCTCGACGTCGGCGATGTCCTGGAGGCCCCGGGTGAGCGCCTGCAGCAGTTTCTGCTGCTGCCCGGACGAACCGAGGAAGATGCGCGGCTTCATCAGTCGATCAAGCGTACGTCCTAGCAAACGCCCGTGTAGCGTTGGCCAAAGACCTCGCGGATGCGGGCGATCGGAGGGTCGAACGATGACGGCGACGAACGATGGCGCGGCCGTGCTCAAGCGGCTGTTCGAGCTCACGGATGCGCGCGACGTGGCCGGGCTGCGTGCGCTGATGCATGCGGAGCTCGAGGCGTTCTGGCCGCAGTCCGGCGAGCGCCTGATCGGCCCGGACAACGCGATCGCGGCGCAGCTGGCGACCGAGGTGAAGCCGGTGCCCGCGGGGGAGCCGCGGGTCGTCGGTCAGGGCGACACCTGGGTCATGATGCTGCCGCTCCATTATGGGGAGGACCTCTTCCACTACGTGGGCGTCTTCGAGCTCCGCGACGGCCTCATCTATCGAACGACCGAATACTTCGGCGCGCCGTTCCCGCCGCAGGCGAGTCGCGCCGCGTACGTGACGATGGCGGACTGATCGCCGGACAGCGAGGGCCTGCCCGACGGAGCTTATCTAGCCACCGATCGCCTGGCTCGTCGCGTCGAGGGCCGTCTTCTCGGCGGCATGGATCGCCGTGAGACGCCGTCCGAGAGCGGCCAGCAGAGCGTCGGTCTCGTCCTCCGCCAGAGGCCACTCGTTGGCGTACCGATCGCGGATCTCCCACAGGCCGGCGGCCGCCGTGCGTGCCTGGGACCTGCCGGGCTCACCGCTCATCACGGCGTCGTGGAGCTCCTCGGCCAGCTCGACCGCGTCAGCCGCGCCATCGACGTCAGTCGGGACAGCCGCGTCGGCGAACTCCTGCCACAGGTCTGCGCTGGCGCGCCAAGATCCAGCCGCATCCCGGAGGGCCGGACGATCGAGGATGGCGGCGGCCTCGTCGAGGCCATCGGCATACAGATCGCGGAGGTGACCGCCCCACGCACCGACGCCGTCATCGACGAGCTCGACGATCGAAATGAGCGCGTCGAACAACCCATGACCAGTGGCGAAGACCCGTGGCCATCCTTTGGCGTTCCGACGGTCGGTCATGAGCCGGCTCCACTTCCGCCAGGCGGGAAGGGAGAACGAGTCAGAGCCGGATGACAGATGGTCGACCTGGTCGGCAAGGCCCGCCACGAGGGCATCGCGCAGTCGGTCGGGCGAGAGTGGCCCGGGAGTGGGTCGAAGCTCGATGAGGCGATTGCGATACGAGCCGACGCGGCCCCGTGCGGCGGCCATCACGTCGGCCGGGACGACGAACGGCGAGGTGCCGCGATCGTCCACCAGGTAGGCGCCGTCGTCGGTCCTGCCGGTGACGACGACCGGATAGCCGGTGTAGCCCGACAGGTCGGGCGGCAGGCCCCACAGGCCCATCGACTGCTGGTCGACGGTCGCGACCACCGGGCTGCCGTCAGCGAGGGCCGAATCGAGCGCCACGCGGGCAGCCTTGGCGCCGCTCGTCTCGTGGAGGACCGTGGGCACACCCAGCCGCTCGGTGGTCTTGCCGAACCAGCCGGGGATCGCGGGGTACTGCCACTGATTCCGGAAGCCAAGAGTCAGCACCGGGCGCTTGCGGGACTCGAACTCCCAGAGGATGTAGCCGGCTCCGAGTCCTCCACCGGCGACGACCAGGAGGGCCTCGCTGAGTGGCCGACCCGTGACCGGTGAAACGACGCCTTGGGCCGCCAGCACGGTGGCCATCGAAGCGGTATCGGGGTGGATGCCCCGACGGCCGGCCCGCGGCTCGACGGACGATGGCGGACCGCTCGGTCCGGTCTCGCCGAGCAGGACGCGCCGAGCGGTGGCATAGCTCTCGCCGGTCTTCGCGGCGCGGGCGCGGACGAGCCGCTTGAATCCCTTGCGGGTGGTCATCGGTCGATCTCCGTCACGGCCGGCACGCGCTCCCACGCCACACCGCGCCAGCCGATCGGACGATCAGACCGTCGTCCCGAGGATCCAGATCCCCTTTACCTCCGCATCGCCGGGTCGCGTGGGGATCCGGTCTGGAGGTCGGGCGTGGGAGACGCCGACCTGAGTGTACGGCCTCGTCAACCCATCCTGCTCGGGCCCCGTTTGCATTAGACGAAAGTATGGTGCATACTGAACCGCATGGTTCAGTATGCGAGCAGTCGACTCGATGGCTCGTTCTCCGCGTTATCGGACGCCACCCGACGCGGGGTTTTGGAGCAGCTCGGGCGGGCCGACGCTTCGATCACGGATCTGGCCGAAACGTTCCACATGACCCTCACGGGCATGAGGAAGCACGTCGGCGTGTTGGAGCGGGCCGGGCTCGTCACCACGGCGAAGGCCGGGCGCGTGCGGACCTGCAAGCTCGGGCCGCGCCGATTGGAGGATGAGACGGTCTGGATCGAGCGGTACCGCCAGCTCTGGGACGCACGCTTCGACGAGCTGGACAAGGTTGTCGACGGATTGAAACGGAAGGAGAAGGTCGATGGACGCAAGAAGAGGGAGTGAGGTTGCCGCCATGAAGAACCGTACGACGGTGGAGCGGAAGTCCGAGCGTGAGCTCGTCGTCACGCGAACGTTCGACGGCCCTGCGCGACTCGTGTTCGAGGCGTGGACCAAGCCCGAGCTGTTCAGGCAGTGGTGGGTGCCGAAATCGATGGGAATGTCCCTGCTTTCCTGCGAAATGGATGTTCGCGCCGGGGGCAGGTACCGCTTGGAGTTCGCACACGGGGACGCACAGGCGGCGTTCTTCGGCACGTACCAGGAAGTAACACCGCACTCGCGGCTCGTCTGGACGAATGAGGAAAGTGACGAGGGTTCCGTCACGACGGTGACCTTCGCGGAACAAGGCGGCAAGACGTTGCTGGTCATGCACGAGCTTTATCCCTCGAAGGAAGCTCTCGACGCCGGTGCCGGGGCGGCGGATGCGATCGGAGAGACGTTCGAGCAGCTGGATGAGCTTCTCGTCACCCTGGGCGCGAGCGTGGAAGGGTGATGGCACCGGCCACGAAGCTCCGGGTCGCGATGACCGGCAAGGCAAGCCCCGCGAAGGCCGCGGAAGGCGACGAGCCCGTGTTCGCGTACATCGCCAGCTTGCCGCAGCCGCAGCGTGGCGTTGCCGAGCGCTTCGATGCGCTGGCGGCCACGACGGTCCCGGACCTCCGGCGTGCGGTGAAATGGGGGATGGCGTACTACGGGGTGGGCGGGGGTTGGTGCTTCTCGTCCGGCGCCTTTGTCGGCCATGTCAAGTTGATGTTCATTCACGGAACGGAGATCAAGCCGGAACCGCCGGTCGCGCCGGTCGGGATGGGCAAGTCGACACGCGGCGTCGAGCTGGCATCCCTGGATGACCTCGACGAACGCCAGACGGCGTCGTGGATGAAGCAGGCCGCCGCCATGCCCTTCATCGGGGGGAAGAAGCGATGACGTCGGGGGGTCCGGCCGTTCCTTGGACGCTCAGGTTGGGATGCGATATCGGAGAAGCACGACGCCGTTCCCGAACCGGCGCTCGTCGAGGAGCTCCAGGTCTCGGCGAGTGCCACCAGGCAGGCCGGGCTTGCCTCCACCGATGATCACGGGCCAGACGAAGAGCCGGAACTCGTCAACCAGCCCGGCCTTGAACGCCTGTGCCGCGAGGTGCGCACCCCCCACGGTGAGATCACGTGCAGCCGAAGCCTTCATGTCGCGTACCGACGCTGGGTCGAAACGGTGGTCGAGACGGGTCTTTGCGGTTGGCACCGCGGCCAGGGTCGTCGAGTAGACGACTTTGTTCGCTGCTTGCCAGGCTGCCGCGAAGTCGGCCATGAGGTCGGACTGCGCGGCGAGGGCGGCGTTGGTTTCCCAAACGGCCATCGCTTCATACAGGCGCCGCCCGTAAAGGAACGTGCCCACGGAACGCAGGAGATCCGTGTAGGACGCGAACAGGTCGTCGTCGAGCGGGCCCATGTCGATGGCGCCGCGTTCGTCCTCGATGTAGCCATCAAGAGACACGTTGGTTGCATAGATCAGCTTGGCCATGTCCTACACCTCGACGATCGGTTCCGACCCGGCCTAAGCACCGATCAACAGGGCATCCAGGTGTTCGGGGAGCCACTGGCGGATATCGCGTCGCGTCCGTTGGCGGACGTGGTCGAGGGTTCGTAAGAGTAGATGCCAAGCCTAGGCGACCAGCTGTCTACAGACAGCAGGGCTTCGACGTGGCCAGTTAGCAGGGCTTCGCGCGAGATCGGACGCCTGCGAAGACCGTGCTGTCTCCGGATAGCAGGGCTTCCCGAGCACGAAACCGGGAGTGGAGCCGACACTCGGATTTGAACCGAGGACCTGCTGTTTACGAAACAGCTGCTCTACCACTGAGCTATGTCGGCCGGACCCCAAATATAGCCGATGACTTCAGACAGCAGCTCTTCCGACGCTCGAGGTTGAACCGGCTCCGGAAGCGGACAGGCGCACACCCCCCGAAGAGCTGATGACTATGCCAGATGAGGCGCCCGTCGCGAGGCGATGCAAGCTCGGGTGTGAAGGTTTCGCCTTGCCAAATCGTCATTCATCGCGAGGCGATCGTCCGGATTTCTGGGAGTAGAACGATCATATTCGACTCGACCGGCGCGGTTGCGTCCATGGGCTCAGCAACGGGCGAGCTCGTGGCCGGGGGCACGGTCGCCTGGACACCGGACGGTCGAGCGTTGCTGTACCTAGTTCGTGAGGGCGGCGACTGGAGCCAGCTAGACGATCCGTTCGATCGGTGCCATGGACAGCAGCCAATCGTCCGTTCTCGTCCGAGGCGTGCAGTCGTTCGACATCGGTTGGCCAAGACCGTAAGGCCCGGACTCAGGCGCGGCAGAACGAGGGGGCGGAACTGCCTAGCCCTCGGGCCGACGCCCGTTGCTGCGCCTCGATCGCCGTCGGGCGCGATACCACGCGAGATACTCGAGGAGCTCCTCACGCTCGTCGTCAGTGAGATCCGCGAATAGCGCTGCAGCGACCGTTGCCGGGGCGTTGTCCTCGTTCTCCCCTGGCACGCGATAGCCGTTGAGGCGCATCAGCTCAGCATACGGAACGGCCAGCGCCTCGCTGAGCTGCTGGAGGACATGCGGCGAGGGCTTCTTGACCGCGTCGTTCTCGAGCTTGCTCAGGTAGGCCGGGGAGATGCGTGCGGCACGCGCGGCGTCGATGGCCGACAGCTCGCGCACCTCGCGTGCCTGCTTGAGCATGGCCCCGAAAGAAGCTGACACCAAGAATCCTCGCTCTACAGTGGACACATAACACTACAGTTGACAATACCATTGTCCCGTGGTTCACTGCAAGCACGGCAGCGGTCCGCAATGAATCTTCGGCGATGGACCAGTGCCACCTTCCTTGAACGAAGGTCGGCGGCACGCTCGCTGCGAGCGAAAGGTCGTCCCGATGTCGATTCACCCAGGCCACCCGGTAGTCGGGCCAGCAGCTCCCACGACTGGCGTCCAGAAGAACGGGTATCGAGCCGGCCCCGTACAGGACGTCCGGATCTGGCGCGGTCCTACTGGAGGGGCGTGGATGGCACGCATCCTCAATAGAGCTCCCGCGCCCCGCCAGTCGACGGGGATTGCGCCACCCGCTCTCGTCGCGCACGGCTCGCGGCGTGCGTCGGGACCAGCGATCTAGGAGGTATCTGAGTTGGCCACAGCCACGATCACGAAGCGTCGCGCTGGCAGTACCAAGCGTGCCGCGGCCGCCACGACAAGGGATCTCTTATCCACGAAACTGCTTCGTCCGCTCGGCGACCGGGTGGTCGTTGAACCAACGCCCCACGACGAGATGACGAAGAGCGGCATCTTGATCCCCGATACCGTCAAGGAGAAGCCCCAGAGGGGGACGATCCTGGCGGTCGGCCCGGGTCGGATCCTGGACGATGGGAAGCGCGAGCAGATCGATGTGAAGAAGGGCGACAAGGTGCTTTACGCGAAGTACGCGGGCACCGAGTTCAAGATCGATGCCGTGGACCTGCTCATCGTCAGCCAGAAGGACATCCTCGCGGTCGTCGCGGACTGACTCAGCACCTCTTGACTCAGCACAGCGCCGGTCGGCCCCGATGGACACCCGGCGCTCTCAGAAGGGAAACCACACGCCATGGCCAAGCAGCTGATCTTCGACGACATGGCTCGGCGGGGCCTCAAGCGCGGCGTCGACCGCCTCGCCGACGCGGTCCGGGTGACGCTCGGCCCGAAAGGCCGCAACGTCGTCCTCGACAAGAAGTTCGGGTCTCCCACGATCACCAACGACGGGGTGACGATCGCCCGTGACATCGAGCTCGAGGACCCGTTCGAGAACATGGGTGCGCAGCTCGTAAAGGAAGTCGCGACGAAGACCGACGACGTCGCCGGTGACGGCACGACCACCGCCGTCGTCCTCGCCCACGCGATGGTCAGTGACGGCCTTCGAAACGTCACCGCTGGAGCCAACCCGATGCAGGTCAAAGGCGGGATCGAGAAGGCGGTGGAAGCCGTCGTGGACGAGATCAGGCTGGTCGCCCGGCCCGTCGAGACGCGGGCGCAGATCGCCGCCGTCGCGTCGATCAGTGCCGCCGATCCGGAAGTCGGCGAGATCATCGCCGACGTGATGGACAAAGTCGGCAAGGACGGCGTCATCACCGTGGAAGAGGGTCAGACCCTCGGTCTCGAGCAGGAATTCACCGAGGGGATGCAGTTCGACCGGGGCTACATCAGCGCCTACTTCGTGACCAACCCGGATCGGATGGAGACGGTCCTCGAAGACCCGCTCATCCTGATCACCGACAAGAAGATCTCGGCCGTCGCGGACATCCTCCCGGCGCTCGAGAAGGTCGTCTCGGTCGGCAAGTCGGTGCTGATCATCGCCGAGGACATCGACGGTGAGGCGCTGGCCACCCTTGTCGTGAACAAGCTGCGTGGCACGGTCCAGGTGCTCGGCGTCAAGGCCCCCGGCTTCGGCGACCGCCGCAAGGAGACGCTCCGCGATCTCGCGATCATCACCGGTGGCACGGTCATCAGCGAGGAGATCGGGCGCAAGCTCGACTCGGTCACCGCCGAGGATCTAGGCAAGGCGCGGCGAGTCGTCGCCACGAAGGACGACACGACGATCATCGACGGCGCCGGACGGCCCGAGGACATCAAGGCCCGGATGACCCAGATCAAGGCCCAGATCGAGGACACCACCTCGGACTACGACAAGGAGAAGCTCCAGGAGCGTCTCGCCAAGCTCGCCGGCGGTGTGGCGGTGATCAAGGTCGGCGCAGCCACCGAGGTCGAGCTCAAGGAGAAGAAACACCGCATCGAGGACGCGCTGTCGACCACCCGCGCGGCCGTGGAGGAGGGCCTCGTCGCCGGCGGCGGGACCACGCTTCTGCAGGCCATCCCAGCCCTCGACAAGCTACGCCTCATGGGCGACGCCCAGGTCGGTGTCGACATCGTGCGCAAGGCGCTCGAGGCCCCGGCACGGCAGATCGCCGATAACGCCGGTGCACCCGGCGAAGTGGTCATCGAGCACGTCAAGGGTCTCAAGCCCGGCCACGGCTACGATGCGCTCAAGGGCGAGTACGGCGACCTGTTCAAGGCCGGCATCGTCGATGCCGCCAAGGTGACCCGCTCGGCGCTCCAGAACGCCGCGTCCATCGCCGCGATGGTCCTGACCACGGAGACGCTCATCACCGACATCCCGGAGAAGAAGCCAGCGCCCGTCGGCGCCGGTGCCGGCTACGGGGATATGGACTTCTAGTCCCGTATACCCGCGCCGATCCACGAAGCCCGGGCTACGCGCTCGGGCTTCGCGATGCCAATGGCAAGTCGCTGGGGTAAGCCGCGGCGCACACTGAACATGGCAGCAAGAAGCCCCGGCATTGCCGCCGGGGCTTCGATGCGATGTCGTCCCGACGACTAGGCCGTGACGGGGACCCGCACGGGTGAATCGATGACACCGAGCTGGATGAGCATGGGCAACTGGTCGATAACGCCCCAATGCTCGGTCAGGCGCCCGTTGACCACCCGTCCGATGTGGATCTCGGTCCAGGTCGCGTGCTTCCCTGTCGCCGTCATGCCGGCGAACTCACCCTTCATGGTGCCGCTAGCGGTCAGGCGATGCACGATCCGGTCGCCGCCCTCGACCACGTCGTCGATCGTGTAGCGCAGGTCGGGAAAGGCCTTCTTCAGCGCGATCGCGGTCTGCTTGAAACCTTCGCGTGTCGGGGGAACGCCCGGCTGCGGGGTGTGCTCGACGTAGTCCGTCGCATAGAGCTCGTCGATGAGCTCGAACTTGTTGTTGTTGATGACCTCGAGCGGAATGCGCTCGATCATCGTCTGGGTTGCCGTGGTCATGGTGAACCACCTGTGCTTCGATCCGCGCCGCCGTGCGAGTCCAGATCAGAGCGCCCTCGACAGGCGCCCACCGGGTGTGAATTTCCCCGGCACCTGGTCGTTTGGAGGGCGGTACGGAATAGTTCGGATTGTATGGTACATTCCGTACTATGTCAACGGAACGCCTGACGCCGACGTCGTACCTGGTCCTCGGGCTCCTTGCTCGCGAGGGACCATCGACGCCGTACGCCCTCGAGCAGCATGTCAAGGCCACGCTCGGGAACTTCTGGTCGTTTCCGCACACCCTCCTGTACAGCGAGCCGCCCCGCCTGGCGGCCCTCGGCCTGGTCACCGAGACGCGTGAGACCGAGGGTCGACGTCGACGGGTCTTTGCGATCACGCCGGCGGGTACGACGGCCCTGGGCGCCTGGCTCGATCGACCGTCGGGTGCGCCGACGGAGCTTCGCGATCCGGGGCTCCTTCAGCTCTTCTTCGCGGACCTGGCGTCCGATGATGCGAAACGTCGACTCGCCGAGCGGCGTCTCGCGATCCACGAGGCGAAGCTCGCCGCCTACCGTGAGGCCGATCGGTACGAACGGCGCGCGGATGGACCTCAGCGGGGCCAGCGGACGGTCGAGCACTGGCGCGGCGAGACCCTGCCGATGGGTCTGCGGTACGAGAGCGGGGCGGTCGACTTCTGGACCGACGTCGTCGTGAAGGCCGGCGCCGCTGCAGAGGCGAAGCCAAGCCACGACTAACGCCTGGTGGCCGCTGGCCTTCACCTGACTCCGTCCGTCATGGAGGGTCTGGCTGGGCGAGGTGGAGTCAAGGGATGTCCGATGTCCACACTCCATGACTCCATGGAATCAGGGCTGGATCTGGATGGACTCGATGATCGCGTGCATCTCGGCGAGGTCATCCGGCAGCGTCCCTAAGAAGTCCCCGCTCTGGATGACCACGCGGACGCCGTCGACATCGAGGCTCCAGATATGCCATCGGTGGCTCGGCCCCTGCGCATAGAAGGCGGGCGCCCAGGGGAGGTAGACCTCGCACTTGGAGATGTCGGCCGGCAACTGAAGGTCCAGGTACTTGCCGGAGAATCCGCCGAGGGTGACGTCGAGCGGGTTCGTCGCATCGAGCTGTGGGTGAGCGGCGAGCGCTTCGGCGAAGTCATCCGCGGACGGTCCGACTTCGATGTCTGGAGGCCCATCGACGGCGCCGCCGATGCAGGGCTGGCTGTAGAGCCACCCGCCGCGGAGGAAGTGCAGGCTCATCCCGCCCGGTGCAACCGTGCTCGCAGACGGCTTGGTGACCGCGACCTCCTCGGCCAGCGCCCAGCCGTCAGGCACGGTGAACGAGATACGAATGGAGTCGTCGGCGCTCGACTCGGTGCATCCGGACTGGCCCGCACAGAGGCCATGGTTTTCGGACAGTGTCGGGTCGAACGGCCTCGCGATGTGGGTACCGGCCGCGATCCGTTCCCCAATCACTTCGAACGAGGCGCTCGGCGGCGCGTGGGATGGACTCATCGTTGGCGTCGGCGTCGGACTTGGCAAGCTTGCGGAAGCCGTAAGGGATCCCTGACCCGCTCCGCAGGCGCTTGCCACGACCACGGCTATAAGCACCAATGCCCTCAGACCCGCCGGCCGACCGTACGCGCGCGCCGCGATCATGGCTGCGGCTCCACCAACCACCCGACATCGGGGGCATAGTCCGTGGCCACGACCCGACCATCCTCGATCACGGAGGCCCACACGTAGAAGGGGTCGACCAGCCCGGGTCGCCTGCCTCCACCCGTCAAGTCAGAGCCAAAGCCGAGCCGCGCGCCGATCCCAGTCCACTCACCCGGGTAAAAGGTGTCGAAGTAGATCTCGCCAACGGCACTGTAGTTCCCGGCGTCCCCCACCACCATTCGACCGGTATGGAGGTCGGTGATCCACGCCCGGTGTTCCCCAGAACCCGGCGCGGTGCCAGGGACGTTGTCGATCCCGAACCGCCTGTCCGGGATGCCGTCGCGATCGTCATCGACGACCACGCCGTATGCGATCCATTGCTCAGAGGGAGCCACGAGCGGCGGGAGGTTCGAGGCGAGGTCGATGATGATTCGCGCCCCGCCGCCCTGCAGCTCTTGGATGTCGACCCATGGATGGGCAGCGGACCCGGTGTCGCCCAAGGGATCCGGGATCACCTCGTCCGCGTCGTCTTGGAGCGGCACGACGATCGCGCCGCCGACGGGCTCGGGGCGGGCCGGCCCGGGCCAGTCCTCTTTCAGGCTCGCCTGGGTCCACAGGAGCGGCGTGGGCGTCGGGCTTGGACTGGCCGACGGACCAATCGCCGCATCGCTCTGACTGGGGCGGACGCTGGGCGTCAGGGTTGGTCCGCCGATCGGCGACGTCGGCGAGGCGTCGCCGCTCGGTAAGCCCTGGCCGGTCGCACAACCGGTCGCCAGGAACACCACCGTCGCCACGGCTGTTGCGATCGGCGATGCCGACCGGCCAAACAAGCGCTCCATATCGATCCTCTGCGTCGGTGTGATCGAGTCCGCTCTATAGATGCCGACCGACAGCGCGGGGTTGGGTTCGCGACTGGTCAGCGGTCGCGCGTCGGGTCGCCGGCCGCAACGGCCGGCTCAAGGCTCGACCTGGATCGACTCCACGATCTGTCGCAGCTCCGCCCTGACAGCGTCGGAGGCTTCCGGACCCGAGAACGCGTCGATCACCAGGAGCGCGCCATCGACGTCGAGGATCCATACCCGGTCGTCCTCGTCGCTGGCGGTCGGCGAGCTCGCCGGCCAGCCGTCCAGCCCTCCCCAGCCACAGTCGATCTGACCGGCAGTCCTCGTGAACTCGAGGTATTTCCCGCGATAGCTATCGAGCGTGACGTCCGTGTTCTCCGAGATATCGATCAACGGTTGACCCGCGAGAAATGCAACGAGATCGTCGATCGTGGCGCGCCCGTCGACAGCAAGTGCCCGTTTGGCGCATTCATCCGTGGTGATGGTGTCGACCATCACGAACCTGATGCCCGTGCCCCCATCATCCCGGGTCAGGCCGCCGACGTGGTAAAAGCGGCTCTCTCGAACGACCGTCCAGCCGTCGGCGACGGTCATCGAGAGGCGAACAGGGAATGGATCCTCGAGCACGTACGTGCCCGCCGGCTGCGTGCCAGGTGTAGCCTCCGCCTCCGGTTGCGACGCCTCCGGTTGCTCGGGTGGGGCACATTCCCTCGTCCCCAACCCGACTTCGACGTCTGTCTGGACGTCGCGCGTGCACAGGTATGCGCTGTACGCCTCGCTCGTCATGTGAGCCACGCCCTCTGGCGCATCGAACAGTGCCGCCGGCTGCTCGCCGAACGCGATCTCCGTGACCTCCCTGGTCCCGAACTGGCCGGGGATGGGCCTACCCGCGTCATCGGTCAACGGCGCCCGGGTGCGCAGGATCAGGCGGGTCTCGATGTCGAGCCAGATCTCGATATCGACGGACAGCTCGCCGACGCACGCCAAATGGTGCGTAGAGCGCCCCGCAACGTACTCGACGCCGACATGTCGCCAGCCCCTTCCGGCGGTCCCAGCGGCGACCTCGCTCTGGTCCCGCTCCATCTCGCAGCCCGGCCCTTCCTCGGAGTTGAGGACGGTCCGGATGAAGACGCGCGGGTCATCTCCGAAGGCCTCATGGCCGGGTTCGACCCAGACGGCCTCGGACTCGACGGGCGCCATCCCGCTGATGCGGCTGCCGCTGAGGATCGTGTAGCTGGAGGGCTCCGTCGCCTCGGCTGACGTGAACCGATCGAATCGGACGGCCCCAGACCGGTGGACGAAGATGCGGCCCTTGTCGCTGTTATCGCTGTCCCTCCACGTGATGGCGACGGGCGGCAGCTGCGGCAGCCGTTCGTAGCTCGAGAGGACGAACGCCGGGACGTCCGCCGGCGGTTCGATGCTCAGGTCCGGCACGGGGTCCTGCTGGAGGAGGCGCAATGCCCCGACGGCCGCGGCACTCGCGAGGGCCAGCGCCACCAGCAGGGCCGCGGCGATGAGCAAGCTCCGTCGGCGGGTGACCGGGTCCGCTTCGCTGAGGGCGCCGAGGAACGACGGCAGCGGTCGCTGCTGGGTGGTGTTCTCGGCAGCTTCAAGAACCCGGTTCCTAAGGCCGGCCTGGGCGCTCTCCGGGAAGTAGGCACGGAGACCCTGAGTGATCTGGGCGTCGGTCAGGCGTGGCGCGTTCATGCCTCGGCCTCCATCGCCTTCTGGAGCGCATTGCGCGCCGCGTGCAGACGCCACTTGGCCGTTCCGACCGGGATCCCGAGCGAACGCGCGATCTCGGCGACCGGCCGCTCCTCGACGTGGTGGAGAGCCAGGATCATCCGGTCCTTGGGTCGCAAACGGTCGAACGCGCGCCCGATCGCGTCGTTGTCGACGAGCTCGTCCATCTCGGTGCGGGCTCGCGGGTCCTGCGGCGGTTCCGGATCGGGCGTCGGGTCGCCCGGGTAGGCCGGCTGGACCGCTACCTCGCGAAGTCGGACTCGATGCCGGCGCGCCATCAGCGCGGCGTTCGCCACGATCCGGTTGAGCCAGCCGTCGAATGCCGCCGGATCACGCAGGCGTGGAAGCTGTCGCCAGGCGGACACGAGCGCGTCCTGGGTTGCGTCGGCAGCGTCTGCGTCGTTGGAGAGGATCGACCAGGCGAGGCGGTAGCAGCGATCGATCCGGGTGTCGACGAGGACACCGAACGCCGCAGCGTCGCCGGCGCGAGCGCGCCGAACGAGGGCGTCGTCAGCCGACGCTGCCGATCTCGCCGCTGTTGTCAGCGCAGTCACGTCACCCTCGGGCCTCCCGATCCTAGCGCTCGCTTGTCGCGATGTCGCCATCGGTCGCTGCTGTCGGGAGTCCAGATGCCGCGACGGGGCTGAAGGTTTGGGTCGCGCCAGAAGCACGCCCCCGGCACGAGAGATTCGCGGCCCTGCCTAGCCCGCGAGCTCGACCCGGTCTCGTCCGTTGGCCTTGGCTCGGTAGAGCGCCTCGTCGGCCTTGGCGAACCACTCGTCGTCCGACTGCGCCAAGTTGGCAGGCGTGAGAAGGACGCCCCCGAGGCTGATGGTGACGATGTTTTTCTGCCCGTTCGCGGCATGCGCGATCCGTGCATCAAGAACGGCTCGTCGGAGGCGTTCCGCCGCGGTCGCGAGGTCCTCGAGCGTGCTCAGCCGTAGGAGGACGAGGAACTCTTCCCCGCCGAACCGGTAGACGGCGTCCTCGGCCCGGATCGTGTCCTTGATCACCGCCACGACCGTTTTCAGCACCGTGTCACCGGCAAGGTGCCCGAACTCGTCGTTGACGCGCTTGAAGTAGTCGAGATCGATGGCGACGAGGCCATGACTGTGACCGAGTCGATCCATCCGCGCGCGCGCCGATCGAAGGTCCTCTCGCAAGCGGGTCCGGTTGCCCGCCCCGGTCAGGGGATCGAGACGCGAGGTCTCCTCGAGCTGATGATGGACGCGGGCGAGCTCCGCCATGTCCGCATCGGCGCGACGGTGGAGTGCCTGGATTCGCTGGAGCTGCACGTGATTGCGGATCTGCGCTCGCTGGAGCAGCGCGTGGCCGGCGAGGCTGGCCACAACGGCGATCACCCCGACCACGATCATGTCGCTGCGGTCGACGGCCGTAAGGACGGCACTCGGCCCGAACAGCAGGTAGCAATACGCGATCACCGCATAGCCCGCGAGCCAGCGGACATGCGCCCGCGTGCTCCAGGGCACGATCAAGGCAACCAGCCCCGGGATGAGCAGCAGGTACCCGATCGTCTGGATCGCGAGATCCGGTAGCACGAACCCGGTCAGTGCCGTGGCGAGCGTCAGGGCCAGTGTAACGAGCGCCGTGATCGGCTCGGGCCGTCGGCGGAGGCCGCGGGCGAGTGCCCGGTACGCCAGGATGGCCAGGACGGCGACGCTGCCGTTGAGCGCGACGAGGATCGGCCCCTTCCCCGGCTGGAGGTCGTACAGCGCGATCGCGTCGAATAGCGCGGCGCCAGCGATGACCACGAAACCGACGCGGCTGGCGCTCACGATCCGTCGACGCTGGACTGCCCGGAAACGAGGGCTTCGCCCGACCGTCAGGTACTCACTCTGTCGGATGCTGGCCAGCAGGGAAGCAGGTCGAAGCGCCCAGCCCGGCGTTGCATCCGACCTCGGGGCGCTCATCCCGGACGCGAGCTGCGTCGGTGACCGCATGTGCCGATCGTGGACGTGCAACGGGTCGGTCGTCTCTGGCCCCATAGTCATCCGCCCGGGGCGAACCGCTGCACGGCGCTAGACTGCCGCTACGCCGCACGGGTTGACGAGATGACACGGGATCCCGTTGGAGGAACGCCGGGACCGACCGGCCGGCTGGGCCGGGTGGTGCCGTTCGCCGCCGGGGCAGCGGCCGCCCTCGGGGCGGTCATCCTCTTCAACGTGCTGGTTCCCGGATCGCCGCGATTGACACAGGACGATGTCGACGCGCGGATCGGCGAGGCCCTGGCCTCGATGACGCCGGCGCCGGCCTTCTCTGAGGTCGTCTACCAGACCGTCCGTCCATCGCTCGTGCTCATCGAGACAGAACAGCCCCGGGCGGAGGGCACTGGCTCTCCCGGCGCCGGCATCGGCAGCGGCGTGGTCGTCAACCTCGCCGGCGACATCCTGACCAGCCTTCACGTTGTGGATGACGCGACGGAGATCCAGGTGACGTTCGCGGACGGCACGCGCTCGGACGCCGACATCGTCAGCGAGGATCCCGCCATCGACATCGCGGTCCTGCGCGCCTCGACCCCGCCGACCGAGGTCGCGCCCGCGATCCTGGGCGACCCCAATGGCGTCCGGCAAGGCAGCGAGGCGTACGCGATGGGCAGCCCGTTCGGGCTCACCAGCTCCATGAGCGCGGGTGTGATCTCCGGGCTCGATCGCACGTTCCGCCTCGAGGACACGCACACGATCCTGCGTGGCCTCATCCAGGTCGACGCGGCCATCAATCCGGGGAACTCCGGTGGACCGTTACTAGACCGAGAGGGTCACGTCATCGGGATCCTCACAGCGTTGCTCAATCCGACCGGCGACGAGGTGTTCGTCGGCGTCGGTCTCGCCGTCCCGATCAACGTCGCCGGCGGAGCCGCCGGTCTGCCGCCGTACTAGTCCGCCAACAGGAGCGATCGCGTGGATCACACAACCAACCAGGATCAGTCGGCGCCGATGGAGCGGCTGCTCTACGAAGTCAAGAAGGTCATCGTCGGCCAGGACCACCTGCTCGAACGGCTGATCGTCGCGTTGCTGGCCCGCGGTCACATCCTCGTCGAGGGCGTGCCCGGTCTGGCCAAGACCATGGCCATCCGCACCCTTGCAGAATCGATCGGCGGCGAATTCAAGCGCATCCAGTTCACGCCGGACCTCGTGCCCGCCGACCTCATCGGGACACGGATCTACAACCAGAAGACCGGCGACTTCGGCACGACGCTCGGCCCGGTCTTCGCCAACCTCCTGCTCGCCGACGAGATCAACCGCGCCCCCGCAAAGGTCCAGAGCGCGTTGCTCGAGGTCATGCAGGAGCGCCAGGTGACGATCGGCAAGGAGTCGTTCAAGGTCCCCGACCCGTTCCTCGTCCTGGCCACCCAGAACCCCATCGAGACCGAGGGCACCTACGCCCTGCCCGAGGCGCAGATCGACCGCTTCATGCTGAAGGTCCTCGTCGGCTACCCGAGCTCGACCGAGGAGTTCGTGATCGTGGAGCGGATGACGGGCGCCTTCCCCTCGGTCCATACGGTCCTCACGACCGACGCCCTGCTCGAGATGCAACGAGCCGCGGACGACGTCTTCGTCGATCCCGCGCTGATGGAGTACGCGGTCCGGCTCGCCACGGCGACGCGCGACCCTGCCGCACACGGCCTCGGTGAGCTGGCCCGCTACATCACGTTCGGTGCGAGCCCCCGGGCGTCGATCAACCTGGTCCTGACCGCACGGGCGCTGGCATTCGTTCGGGGTCGTGACTACGCGCTGCCAGAGGACGTGCTCGACATGGCGCTCGACGTGCTGCGGCACCGCCTCGTCCTCTCATTCGAGGCGCTGTCCGACGACGTGTCGAGCGACGATCTGCTCGAAACCTTGCTCGACCGGATCCCCGTCCCGGTCGTGCCCCTACGCGCCCATGGGAACGTCCACATCAGCGCCTGAGCGCATCCTGCAGCGCCTCGACTGGCAGGTGATCCGCCGGCTCGATGGCCTGTTGCAGGGCGACTACGGCACGCTGTTCCATGGCAGCGGCGTCGACTTCGCCGACCTGCGCGAGTACCAGTACGGCGATGACGTCCGCTATATCGACTGGAACGTGACGGCGCGGACCACGACCCCGTACATCCGCAAGTACGTCGAGGACCGCGAGATCACAGCCTGGTTCCTGCTCGATCTCAGCCCGTCGGTCGACTTCGGCAGCAGCGACTCCGAGCGGATGAAGCGATCGGTCCTGATCGACTTCGTGACGACGCTCGCTCGCCTGCTGACGCGACGCGGCAACCGCGTCGGAGCGATCCTGTACGGCCGCCAGGTCGACCGGACGATCCCGGCCCGCGGCGGGCGCGTCCAGGTGCTCCGGCTCGTGAACGATCTCCTCCGCCAGCCCCAGCTCGCGGCCGCCCCCTTCACGGACCTTGCGCCGCTGCTGGAGGCCGGGCAGGGGAGCATCAAGCGCCGGTCGCTGGTCTTCGTGATCTCGGATTTCATCAGCTCTCCCGGGTGGGAGCGACCGCTCAACCTGCTGACCCGACGCCACGAGGTCGTCGCCGTGCGCCTGTTCGACCGCCATGAGGTGGAGCTCCCGGATGTGGGGCCACTGCTGATGGAGGATGCGGAGACCGGGCAGCAGCTATACGTGGACACGCACGACAAAGGGTTCCGGCGACGGTTCCGCGAGGCCTCGGAACGACGCGAGGCCACGCTGCGCGACGCGTTCCGGCGCTCCGGAGTCGACGCAGTCGCGCTGTCGACCGACGACGACCTCGTGCAGGCGATCGTCCGCATGGCGACCATCCGCCGACGGCGGCGGCGGAGGTAGCCGTGTCGTTCGTGTGGCCCGCGATGCTGCTGCTTCTCGCGACGATCCCGTTCGGGGTCGCCCTGTATGGCATCGGCGACCGTCGCCGACGGAGCCGCCTCGCGGGGCTCGGTCACCTTCGGGTCGGAAGCCCATCTGATGGGACTGCCAGGCGCGTGGCGATCCGACATCGCCTTCCGGCCGCACTCGTGCTGGCCGGTCTGACGGTCCTGGTCCTGGCGTTGGCGCGGCCGCAGAGTGTCATCAGCACGCCTCGCTTCGAGGGCACCGTGATCCTATCGTTCGACGTGTCGGGGAGCATGGCGGCGAACGACGTCGAGCCGACGCGGATGGAGGCGGCCAAGACCGCGGCGCGCGAGTTCGTCGCTCGCCAGCCGCCGTCGATCCTGACCGGTGTCGTCGCCTTCAGCGACAGCGGGTTCTCCGTGCTGGTCCCGACCGCGGAGCAGCCCGAGGTGCTGGCGGCGATCGACCGACTGGATCCGGAGCGCGGGACCTCGATCGCCCGCGGCATCATCTCGTCGCTGACCGCCATCGCCGTCGCCGATCGCGACCCCGCCGAGGGCTACTACACCAATCGCTCCCCGGACCCGGTGCAGCTGCCCGACGTCGTGCCACCGGGCACGAACGTGCCCGCCGCGATCGTGCTGCTGTCTGACGGTGAGAACAATCAGCGACCCGATCCATTCGAGGCTGCGCAGGCCGCCGCGGAGCGCGGTATCCGGATCTTCACCGTCGGGATCGGCACGGAGGAAGGGACGACGCTCGACATCGAGGGCTTTCGTGTCCACAGCCGGCTCGACGAGCCGTCGCTCCGCGAGATCGCCGACATCACGGGTGGGACCTACTACGCCGCGACGGAGCCGGCCGAGCTCGAGGGGATCTACCGGAGCATCGAGACGCGGCTCGTGCTCCGTCCCGAGGCGACCGAGGTGACATCGCTGTTCGCTGGTGTCGCGCTACTGCTGCTCTCGGCGGGCGCCCTGGCGGGCCTGCGCTGGCTTGGTCGGCTGCCATGACCGGCACCGCGGATCTCCTGGCGCCCGGTGCGCTCATCGCGCTCATCCTGCTGCCGCTCCTTGCCGGCATCCGGTTCTGGCTGTTGCGACGTCGCCGCCCGGCGATCCGCTACTCGAGCCTGTCGCTGGTCATGGATGCTGCCCCGCGATCCTCCTGGGTCCGGCGCCATCTGCCGTTTGCCGTGTTCCTGCTGGCGCTAGCCAGCCTGGTCGTGGCGATGGCCCGGCCGGTGCATATCGTGCCGGTCCCCGCCGGCCGCACGACCGTGATCCTGGCGATGGACGTCTCGCGCAGCATGTGCGCGACGGATATCCCACCGAACCGCCTGCTTGCCGCGGAAGCCGCCGCCGCCGACTTCATCGATCGCCAGAGCGGGACGACGCAGATCGGCATCGTCGCCTTCGCCGGCTTCGCCGAGATCGTCCAGCCGCCGACGACCGACCAGGAGGTCCTGCTCGACGTGGTCGAGAGCCTGACGACCGGCCGCCGCACGGCGGTCGGCAGCGCAATCCTCAAATCGCTCGACGCGATCGCCGAGATCGACGACAGCGTGGCGCCGATCCCCGCCGGCGACCCGTCGACTGGCGACGAGCCGGCGGGGGTCCCGCGTGGCGCCTATGCCCCCGCGATCATCGTCCTGCTCACCGACGGCGCGAGCAACGCCGGGCCACCCCCGGTCGAGGCGGCCGAGGCTGCCGCGGCGCGCGGGATACGCGTCTACACCATCGGGTTCGGGACAGCGGACCCCAACGCCGAGCGGCCGCCATGCGGGCTCCAGTTCGTCGGCAACGAACCGAACCAGACCGACATCCCGGGCGGTGGTGGTGGAGGTGGTGGTGGTGGCTTCCGGCGCGCGATCGACGAGGACACGCTGATGGCTGTCGCCGATGCCACGGGCGGGACGTACTACCCGGCCGAAAGCGCGGCCGAGCTCCACACGGTGTTCGAGAACCTGCCGACCGATCTCATCACGCGCCACGAGATCATGGAGATCAGCGTGCTCTTCGTCGCGCTCGGCGCGCTTCTCGTCGCGTTGGCGGTCCTGCTCGCGCAGGCGTGGCGGCCGCTGCCATAAAGTCGGGACTCAGCTGCTCCCCGCGGTGTCATGATCGGCGTCGAGGCCGTTGGGACGGAGGAGCCGTAGACCCGATCTCCCTTCACGAATGACGACGCCTTCACGCTCCAGCTGGCGAAGCACCTTTCCGGTCATCTCGCGCGTCGTCCCGACCAAGCCCGGCAGGTGAGCGCGCGTCAGGATGGGCGGATCGCTGAAGAAAAGGTCCCGATGCCGGGCCAGGATCCGGATGACGCGTCGACGTGAATCCTGATGCATGAAGCCTTCGATCCGCTCCATGAGCTCATGCAGGGACCCGGCGAGGGCGTCAGTCGCACTGAGCGCGAGTGCCGGGTCGAGCTCGGCCAAGGCGCGGAGGTCCTGCCCACGCCATTGGGCAACTCGGCTCGGGGTCACGGCCACGAGCTCCACGCTCGAGGCGACCGGGGTCATGCTGGTGAAGCCGAAGAAGGCGCCCGGGCCAGCGACCCCTGCGATGAGCTGCAACCCGTCCGGGGTCGTTCGCTGGAATGCCACGTGGCCCTCGAGCACGAGCGTGAGCTCCACCGGGTCGCCTTGCCGGTAGATCGACTCGTGGGCCGCTACCGAACGGAGCCGAACCATGTCCAGCATCGTCGAGATGGTCTCGGGGCGGCAGTCCGGCAGGGCGCGCACAATGCGCTCTCGCGGAACGGCTCGGTCATCCACCGGTACACCGCGTCGTTGCGCCTGAGGGACCATCATCGCCAAGCCTACCGCTAAGTAGACGAACCTGTCTCATGGAGACGATTAGTCTATGACGATGCGCTCATCGGCGGTTCACCTGGGTCCGGTAGACGTGGCCAAGTGGCGACATGTCTGCGGGATCTTCGAGGGACCCGCAGATGCAGACCGTATGGTCGTCCCATTCGTGACCGAGGCGATCGAGCGAGGCGAGCTCGTGGTCCACATCGTCGCGGATCGCGAGGCATATCTCCGGACGATGCCCGATCCTGCTCGGGCGGCGACGGCGGCCGGATCCGGGCAACTCGACGTGCGTACGTGGGAAGCGACCTATATGGCTGGCGGCCGCTTCGCCGCCGTCCAGATGCGGTCGATCGTGCGGCGCGCACTGCGGGAGGGGCGAGCCCTCGGGTTCAAAGGCGTTCGGCTGATCGGTGACATGGCGTGGGCCGCTGCCGGTGCCCCTGGCGTCGAGGAGCTCATCGAGTACGAAACCAGCCTCGATGCGTTGGTCGCCCGCCGCGACGTGTCGATCCTCTGCTCGTACGACGTCCAGCGCCACAGTGCAAGCCAGATCAGCCAGGTCGTGGGCGCCCACCGAGCTGCCGTGATCGGCGGCAAACTCAAGCTGCTGGAGGTGTCAGACACGGCCCCAGCGCCGCGGGATCGGATCCTGGCGGCAGCCGCGGCGCTGTTCTCCGAGGACGGCGTGAACCGCACCGGTGTCGACACCCTGATCGAGGCGGCGCGCGTCGCGAAGGCGACCTTCTATCGCCAGTTCCCGTCGAAGGAAGCGCTGGTCGTGGCATGGCTGGTGGACCCCGACACCCGCTGGTTCGATCGCGTCCGGGGCTACGTCGAAGCTCGTTCGATGGACCCGAAGGAGCGAGTCCTCGCCCTGTTCGATGCCGTCGCCGAGTGGTTGGAGGCCGGAGACTTCGTCGGGTGTCCATATCTCAACACCGCGGTGGAGACCGACACGGCGCCGGTCGCAGCAGCCATCCGCGAGTACCTCGCGGAGATCGAGCGGTACCTGCAGGACCTCGCGGCCGCCGCCGGCCAGCCGGACACCGCAAGTCGCGGAAGGGAGCTGCAGACCCTCCTGGCGGGCTCGATCATGCTCGGGGCCGCCAACCGCACGACCGCGCACGTGTTCGTCGCCCGAGACGCAGCTGCCCACCTCCTTGGTGTCGATTCGCGACGAGCCCGTTCGTCGTGAAGACATGAGGGCCGGCCGGATGGCCGCCGCTACACCGATAGGAGGGTTCCTCATGGGAACGACGGTCGTTCACGTCGAGGTCACTGGCAAGGATGGAGCAGCGCTCCAGAAGTTCTACAAGGATGTGTTCGGGTGGAGCCTGGACACGAACAATCCGGGTGGCTACGGCATGTACCGCCAGGAGGGCGGACTGAGCGGCGGCATCGGCGCCAGCACTGACGGTGGCCCCGGCCACGTCACGTTCTACGTGCACACGGACGACCCGCAGGCCGTGCTCGACAAGGCCGCTGCGGGCGGCGGCCGGGTGATCATGCCGCTTACCGAGGTGGCGCCGGAGACCACCGTCGCGCTCTTCGCCGACCCCGAGGGCCACGTCGTCGGGATCATGTAGCGGGCGCACCGAGTCGCACCACGAAGGCCGGGCCCGATCGGCAGGCCCGGCCTTCGCCTTCCTGGCACATCTGCGCCACCATCCCGACGCAGCGCGCGAGCCGGCGCTGACCCGGTAAGCGGAACAAGTTCCGTATGCGTTGGCGACCCTTAGTACAGTTCGATCGACCACGCTTGGCGCCAGCTCGGTCGGATGACCCGTCACTCGCCGACCGCCGACCGCGCCAGGGAGAAAGGGATCTCGCCCCCGATGGGGCTGCGGAGGGCCTGCGCCGGCGCGGCTCGTTGGCCGCTCATGTCGGTCCCGATGGAATCGATCGAACGAGTCCTCATGCCAACGGAAACAGTCCGACGGCCGCGGGTAAACCGTGAACGCCTTCGGATCGCTTTTGCGCTCGCACTGTCGCTCGGGGTCGTCGGAGCGCTCCTCCTCTCGTCGAACCCAGCCAATGCGGCCACGAGGACATGGACAGGCCTCGGTCTGACGAACAACTGGAACGACGCGGGCAACTGGCTCGGCGGGCTGATACCCGGTGCAGCCGACGTTGCGACCTTCGACGCGACCGGCTCCAAGAACGCCACGATCAATGTGGCGATCAACGTCGCCGGGATCAACGTCACGTCCGGGTACGCAGGCACGGTCACGCAGGCGGCCGGCATCGCGATGACAGTCGGGGCTTCCGGGTTCGTCAAGTCCGGAGCCACGTTCGTCGGCGGTACCTCGAACATGACGGTCAACGGGCCGCTGACGCTGAGTGGCGGTTCGTTCACGGCGACGATCGGGACCCTTACCGTCACCGGAGCCGTGACGGTGACTGGAGGTACGTTCGCGGCCCCAGGTGGGACCGTGACGTTCAGTGGCGGCGGCGGCGCGATCGTCGATACCGGTGGTTTGGTCACCCTGAACAACGCGACATTCACCGGAACAAAGACCATCGCCGCGGGCACCACGCTGACCGTGGCGGGTACCCTCAGCCTGACCAGCGGCGCGCTCAACGGAACCGGCACGCTGGCCGCCCAGGGGGCCATCAACCAGGCCTCGACCGCGGCCGCCGGCACGGCCAGCCTGCTCATCAACGGCGCCGGAGCGCAGACCTTCACCGGCGCCGCCACGACGGTCGCCGGCAACCTCCCGCCGGTGACCATCAACAAGCCATCGGGCACACTCAGCCTGGCCGGCACGATTCGCACCTCGACCGGCTGGACGTATACCGCGGGGACGCTCGACCCGGGCACCTCGACCGTCGTCTTCGCCGGCGGCACGATCAGCGGCTCACACAGCCTCAATGCAGTCGACTACCGGGCGACCACGACCATCGCCGCGGGCACCACGCTGACCGCGCTGGGCACGACCACGCTCACGACGGGCAGCCTCAACACCGGTACATTGGCTGCCCAGGGCAACGTCAGCCAGGCCCTCGCCTACGGCGGAGGGAGCGCCACCCTGCTCATCAACGGCGCTGGCGCGCAGACCCTGACCGGAGCGTCGACCACGGCCAGCGGCAACCTCCCGGCGCTGGTCATCAACAAGCCGTCGGGGACGTTGACCCTGGCTGGCACCATCCGCACCTCGACCGGCTGGACGTATACCGCCGGGACGCTCGACCCGGGCACCTCGACCGTCGTCTTCGTGGGCGGCACGATCAGCGGCTCACACAGCCTCGATACCGTCGACTACCGGGCGACCACGACCATCGCCGCGGGCACCACGCTGACCGTGGCGGGTACCCTCAGCCTGACCAGCGGCGCGCTCAACGGAACCGGCACGCTGGCCGCCCAGGGGGCCATCAACCAGGCCTCGACCGCGGCCGCCGGCACGGCCAGCCTGCTCATCAACGGCGCCGGAGCGCAGACCTTCACCGGCGCCGCCACGACGGTCGCCGGCAACCTCCCGCCGGTGACCATCAACAAGCCATCGGGCACACTCAGCCTGGCCGGCACGATCCGCACCTCGACCGGCTGGACGTATACCGCGGGGACGCTCGACCCGGGCACCTCGACCGTCGTCTTCGCCGGCGGCACGATCAGCGGCTCACACAGCCTCAATGCAGTCGACTACCGGGCGACCACGACCATCGCCGCGGGCACCACGCTGACCGCGCTGGGCACGACCACGCTCACGACGGGCAGCCTCAACACCGGTACATTGGCTGCCCAGGGCAACGTCAGCCAGGCCCTCGCCTACGGCGGAGGGAGCGCCACCCTGCTCATCAACGGCGCTGGCGCGCAGACCCTGACCGGAGCGTCGACCACGGCCAGCGGCAACCTCCCGGCGCTGGTCATCAACAAGCCGTCGGGGACGTTGACCCTGGCTGGCACCATCCGCACCTCGACCGGCTGGACGTATACCGCCGGGACGCTCGACCCGGGCACCTCGACCGTCGTCTTCGTGGGCGGCACGGTGCGGAGCGCTGGGATGGCGTTCTACGACGTCACCGCGAACGGGGGCACGACCACTCTCGGTACCGCGCTCTCCGTCCTGCACGACCTCACGGTGACGGCCGGCACGCTCACCACGTCCGCATCCAACTACGCCCTCACGGTGACCGGGAACCTCACTGTCGCCGGGGTCCTGCGCTTGAACGGCAGCGCGGTCTCCGTGGCCGGCAACGTCGTCGACAACGGCACGATCGTCCCGGGCACCAGTACGCTCACCCTGGCCGGGTCCCTCGGACAGACCATTTCGGGCACTGCCTCGCTTCCGGCGTTCAACCTCGTCATCGATCGACACGGCCGGGGTGACGCTCGCCACAGACGTCGTGGTCACCGGCACGCTGACCTTGATGAGCGGGCCGTTCGACCTCGCCAACCGCCGTCTGACGATCAGCAACCCGATCGCCGGCATCGGGACCAACCTCATCACGGGCGCGGGCTCGTCCATCACCGTTGCCGGCGCCGCTGGCGGCATCGCGCTCCCGACCAGTGTCTCGCTGCTCAACAACCTGACGGTGACCAACACGAGCGGGCTCGCGCTCTCGGTGGACTTGACGATCGGGGGCACCCTGGCCCTGTCCGGCGGTCCCGTGAACGATGGCAGCGCGACGATCCACATCGCCTCGACCGGAACGGTCACCCGGACCACGGGTCGCGTGGTCGGGAAACTCGGGAAAGCGATCGGTACCGGGGCTGCCGTAGCCGTATCGTTCGAGATCGGCGATGCCACACGGTACGCGCCGGTCGCGCTGCTCTTCGGTAGCGTGACGTCCACCGGTGAGGTCGTCGCGAGCACGACCCCGGGAGACCACCCCGACATCAGCAACTCGGGCCTCGCCCCGTCACGAAGCGTGAATTGATGGTGGACGGTGACCGATGTCGGACTCGTATTCAGCTCGTATGACGCGACGTTCACCTTCGTCCCCGCTGACATCGATCCGGGCGCGAACCCCGCCGTCTTTATCGTGGGCAAACGCGATGGAGCGGCCTGGACGCTGCCCACGACTGGGACGCGGACACCGACGAGCACCCAGGCGACCGGCCTCACATCGTTGAGCGAGTTTGCCGTCGGCGAACCCATCGTCGACCTCGCTGTCAGCGTCACCGACGGCCTGGCCAGCGTTGTCGCCGGCGATGGCCTGAGCCACGCCTATACGACCACGGTCAGCAACGCAGGACTCTCGGATGCCACCGCGGTGAGCCTCACCGACAGCTGGCCGGCAGGCTTCGCACAAGGCGCGATCACCCCGTCGCAGGGTAGCTGTAGCCCGATCGGTGCAGGCCCCGACTTCAGCTGTGCCCTAGGTACGATCTCCGCCGGTGCAAGCGCCACCGTGACCGTCGACTACACCGTCCCTGCGAGCACGAGCTCGGGTGTCCGGACCGAGACCGTCACCGTCGCGAGCTCGCTCGCAGACTCCGACCCGACCAACGACACCGCGTCGGACACGACGACTGTCGTAGAGGTCGCTGGTCTCGACGTGGTCAAGGACGATGGTCTTGGGAGCGTGGTCGCCGGTGACGGCCTAAGCCACGCCTACACGATCAGCGTCAGCAATCCGGGGCCGTCCGACGCGGATCACCTCGTCCTCGACGACATTGTCCCGGTGGCCATGGCGGCAAGTGCGCCAAGCGCCGACCTCGGTGGGGACTGCACCGCATCGGTCGACAACACGATCCGATGCACACTGCCCACGAGCCTCGGGGTTGGCGCGACCTGGACGATCACGATCCCCTACACGGTCGGCCCGTCGGCATCCCCGGGTGCGGTCACGAACACGGCGAGCGCGACCAGCGACGAGAACCCTTCAGGCGTCGACGGATCAGACCTGACGCAGATCGTGGGCTCGGCTGATCTCACCGTCGCCGTGAGCGACGGGCTGGCGAGCGTCGTGGCCGGCGACGGCCTGACCCATACCTACGTGATTACGATAGATAGCGGCGGCCCCACGGACGCGACGGCGGTCACGCTGAGCGACTTCTGGCCGGTCGGCTTCGCGCAGGGCGCCATCAACACGTCGCAGGGCACCTGCAGCCTGGTCGGGGGCGGCCCCGACTTCGCCTGTGACCTGGGGACGATCGCGGCCGGCGCCACCGCGACAGTGACCGTCGACTACACCGTCCCCGCGAGCACGAGCTCGGGCGTCCAGACCGAGACCGTCAGCGTGGCGAGCTCTGTCGCCGACCCAGATCCGACCGATGACACCGCGTCGGACGCGACTACCGTGATCGGCGCATCGCCGACGGCCGGTGCGGGTGGTCGGCCTCCGGAAACCGGTGCGCTGCTCCCGGCCGACGTGCCTGAGTCCAGCGTTGCGCTGATCGCCGCGTTCGCCCTATTGGCCGTCATCTCATTCGGTGTCCTCTACGCCAGATGGCCAGCCACCGGGCAGGGGGGAGCGGCGCGCCGAAGACGTTCACCTCCCTCGCGCCCGCCTCGGTAGCTCGGCCCACGCGAGACGCCTCCCGGCGCAGCGCGCGATAATGGGACAGAAGCGATCACGATGCGTCCGTCAGCTCGGGCGGCCCGGTCCGCGGTCCGCCTTCGTCGATCGATCCTCCTCGCCGGGCTGGCGTGGTTGCTGGTCGGCGCGCTCGACAGCCCATCCGACCTGGTCCTCGCTGCGGATCCGACCACGCCACCGCACATCGACGTCCTGACGGCGACCGGGGTCGTCGACAACGTGCTGGCGACCTACATCGAAGAGGGGATCGAGCGCGCGGCGCGCGATGGATCGTCGGCCGTGGTCATCACGCTCAACACACCGGGCGGCAGTCTCGACGCGACACAGAGGATCGTCACCGCGCTCCTGGACGCGCCACTGCCGACGATCGTGTGGGTCGCCCCGAGCGGCGGCCGAGCCGCGAGCGCCGGCACGTTCATCACGCTCGCTGGGCACCTGGCCTACATGGCGCCCGGCACGAACATCGGCGCCGCGTCGCCGGTCGGCGCAGGGGGCGAGGAACTGACCGGCACGATCGGCGACAAGGTCAAGAACGATGCCATCGCCAACATCCGATCGATCGCTGAGGCACGCGGCCGGAACGTCGACTGGGCCGTGTCGACCGTGGACAAGGCGATCTCGTCGACGGCCAGCCAGGCCGTGGACCTCGGGGCCGTGGATGCGATCGCGACCTCGCTCGACGACGTCCGCCGACAGGCGGACGGGCGCACCGTCGAGGTCCGATCCGAATCGGTGACCGTCGATGTCGCAGACGCGTCGCCTGTCGATCTCGCGATGAACCCGTTCCAGTCGATCATCCACCTGCTGTCCGACCCGAACATCGCGTTCATCCTCCTGACGCTCGGGTTCTACGGCCTGCTGTTCGAGCTGCAGAGCCCCAACTTCGTGACGGGCATCCTTGGCGCCATCGCGTTGATCCTCGCGTTCATCGGGTTCGGCAGCCTGCCCCTCAACGTTGCTGGGTTGCTCCTCATCGGGCTGGCGGTGCTCCTCTTCGTCCTTGAGACGACCGTGACCAGCCACGGGCTGTTGATCGTCGGCGGGCTCGTCTGTTTCGTGCTGGGCGCCTTCACGCTGTACACGGACCCGGGCACACCCGTCGCGCCCGATGTGTCGGTGGCGCTCCCGTTGATCGTCACGATGGCGGGGGTGACGGCGGTATACGTCGGATTCGTCCTGCTGACGGTCGCCCAAGTCCGGCGCCGCTCGCTCGCGTTCGCGGGTGCGTATGGGGCCGGAGGTACGATGGCCGTCCCGACGGGCACGCTCGGCGTCACCAAGACCGAGCTCGAGCCGCGCGGCGTCGTCTACGCCGCTGGCGAGGACTGGTCAGCGCGGTCACGCGACGAAACGGCCATCGCCCGCGGCGCGCCAGTTCGGGTGGTCGGCCAGGAAGATCTGACACTCATCGTCGAGTCGTCGCCGGCGTCTTCGCCGGATGGTGGATAGGAGGTCCGCGTGGAGTTCGCCGTCATCTTGCCGGTTGCCTTCGTCATCCTGGTCCTCGTGGCGATCGCGATCGCCTCGATCAAGATCGTCAACCAATACGAGCGGCTGCTCGTGTTCACCCTGGGTCGGACCAGCCCGGACGAGGTCAAAGGCCCGGGCTGGGTGTTCATCGTGCCGATCGCCCAACGCGGCGTTCGGGTCGACCTGCGCGAGCGGTTCATCGAGGTGCCGAGCCAGACGAGCATCACCCGGGACAACGCGCCGATCAGCATCGACTTCCTGATCTACTGGCGGATCATCGACCCGTATCGGAGCGTCGTCGAGGTCCAGAACTTCGAGGGCGCGCTGCAGAACATCGCCACGACCACGCTGCGTGCCGTCGTCGGCGACATCCTGCTCGACGACGTGCTCTCCAAGCGCGACCAGATCAACGAGATCCTGCGGGTCAAGCTCGACGAGGTGACCGAGCGCTGGGGCGGCAAGGTCACGACCGTCGAGATCCGCGAGATCACCCCGCCGCGCGATGTCCAGGACGCGATGAACCGCCAGCTGTCGGCCGAGCGGACGCGACGCGCCGTGATCACCGAATCCGAAGGTGCCCGCCAGTCGGCGATCAATGTCGCGGAGGGCACCAAGCAGGCCGAGATCCTGCGCGCGGAGGGCGACCGGCAGGCTGCCATCCTGCGGGCCGAGGGCTTCGCGCTCGCACTCGAACAGATCTATGGAGCGGCGTCGAAGGTCGACCAGAAGACGATGGCGCTGCAGTACCTCGAGGCGTTCAAGGCACTCGGCGCCAGCCCATCGACCAAGTACATCCTGCCGCTCGAGATCACCAGCCTGGCGGACAGCTTCCGGGGCTTCCTGGCAGCGTCCAACGAGGAGGGCCCGTCGAAACCTGGCTGAGCGCCCCCTCGATCAGGACGTGGCTGCCGCCGCGAACGCCGCCATGTTCGGATAGACCGCGTCCGGCGATGCCTCGGCAGGCGGCGTCGCGCCGGAGCCCGGTCGATCGTGGCGGCGGTCGATCCACACGGTCGTCAGACCCAACCGCTTGGCGGGGACGTGATCGTGGAACAGGCTCTGCGCGACGTGGACGATCCGCTCGCGCGGCAGGCCAAGCCGCTCGAATGCGACCATGAAGTTGGCCTCGCTGGGCTTGTAGGCGCCGACCTGCTGCGCCGTCACGATCCAGTCGAACTCGACGCCGAGCCGCTGGTTGGAGGCCGCGAACAGGTCGTCATCGCAGTTGGTGATGACACCCAGCCGGAACCGGCGCTTGAGTTGCGCGAGCGCGTCGACGGAATCCGGGAAGGCCGGCCAGGCTTCGACAGACCGGGAGAAGGCTGCGACTTCGTCGTCGGTCGGGATGAAGCCGAGCTCGTCGGCGACGCCTCGCAAGCTGGCCGCGAGCACATCGGTGTACCGCAGATAGGGGCCGGCCTCGGCCGCGGCCTCATGTCGGGCGAATTGAGTCAGGACATCCTCTGCGTCCATAGCGAGACGGTGGGCCGCAAGGATCGGTCGGAACGCATCGGCCAGCCCCGTCTCCCAGTCGATGAGCGTCCCGTAGCAGTCGAAGGTGAGGGCGTCGACGTCGGCGTAGTCGATGGGATCGGTCATGTCGGGAACTCTAACGATGCGCGTATCGTCGGGGGTGCGATGAGCATCCTCCGATCGACGCTCCTGCTGATCACTGCGGTCATCCTCGTGGCCGGATGTGCCGCTGGCGCAGGAGCTTCCCAGCCACCGGCGCCGTCGGGCGGCGGGCCCGTCACCACCGAGGACGAGGCCGTGGCCCGGGTGATCGCGCACGAGCCGCGACTCGCGGGCATCCCCAGACGTGACCCCGAGATGATCGGCCAATCGAACTGGTACGAGGTGACTCCGGCATCAGGCGTGGGCGCGTTCATCGTCACCATGCGACTGGGCTGGGGCGATTGCCAAGCTGGCTGCATCGACGAGCACACCTGGGTATACGCAGTGCTGCCGGATGGCACTGTCAACCTCCAGTCCGAGGGTGGCGGCGACGTGCCCGATGCCGCATGGCCCTCGCCAGGAGCGGGTGGCAACGTCGGTCGCACCGGGATGCTCGTCAGCGCCGTCGCCGGCCCGGTCTGCCCCGTCGAGCGGGTGCCGCCCGACCCGGCCTGCGCGCCACGGCCGGTTGCCGGGGCGGTGGTCGACATCATGGACGCCGATGGGGTGCAGGATCGACAGGTCGTCCTGGATCCCGCCGGCCAGCTGTTCGTGGAACTTGAAGCCGGCGTGTACCGCGTGGTCGCTCAGCCTGTCGAAGGGTTCATGAACGCGCCCGAAGTCCAGCAGGTATCGATCGAGGCCGGGCGCGTCACCGAGGTCACGTTCAGTTTCGACACCGGCATCAGGTGATGGTCGGAACGCGGTGCTGGGCGGCACCGCGAGCCCATCTTGCAAGGTCCAGGGCAAGGTAGATGACCGTACAGTTCCAGCGATGAACGCACGGCCGACGCGAACGAACCTGATCCATATCGGCATCATGGCGGTCGTGCTCCTCGGCGCGTTGCTGGTCGTCGCGCTCGCCTCCAGACCACTCGGCAGCCAACCCACCGGCGCGACAGAGACAGGGTCCGGTCGCTCGGATCAGGCCGCCAAGGCGCCGGCGACGGACGTCAGCCTGAGCGGCGCGCTCGGCAGCCGCACGGCCGCGGACGGTACGACCGAGTACACGCTGACGAACGGCGACACCGTGCTGAGCCTCGATGCCGGGCCCGCCTGGTTCTTCGGCGACTCGTACCCGCTGGCACCCTTCGTCGGCCAGCAGGTCACGATCACCGGCGAGCAGCGCGAGGGCTCGACCACGGTCGACGTCCTGACCGTGAACGGGACGGCGCTCCGCGCACCTGGCAAGCCGCCGTGGGCGGGTGGCTGGAAGACCGTCGGCGAGCGCCATCCCGGTTGGAGCCAGGAGAAGGCCGATCGCCACGCCGCCAAGCAGGCGGCCAAGGCCGCTCGACAGGCCGCCAAGCAGGAGCGTTTCGGGCTCGATTGCTGGCCACCCGGCCATTGCAAGGATGCGTCGGGCAAGCCCGCGACGCCGAACGCGACGCCGACGCCCTAGGGTCTTCGATCCGTCGCCGCTACGATGCGGCAATGCGCCTGCCGGTCGCCCTCGTGCAGCTCGACGCGACAGACGACGTCGATGCCAACATCGATCGCGCCACGGCCCTTGCCGCGGAGGCGGCCGCTGGTGGCGCGCGGCTGATCGTCCTCCCGGAGTACCTGCACTACCGCGGCCCTGACGACGGGTTCCGCGCGTCGGCACGCCCCATCCCGGGACCGTTCACCGACGCCTTCGCCGACGTCGCCCGGAGGCATGGAGCGTGGGTCCTCGTCGGCAGCGTGGCCGAGACGTCGGCAGACCCCAGCTGCCCGTACAACACCAGCGTGCTGATCGATCCGGAGGGCGGGCTCGCCGCGACCTACCGCAAGATCCATCTCTTCGACGTCGCGATCGACGACGGCCCGGTCGACACCGAGTCTGCACGAGTCTCCGCCGGCGACGCGACCGTGGTCGCGGACGTCGATGGCGTTCGGCTCGGGCTGTCGGTCTGCTACGACCTCCGCTTCCCAGAGCTCTATCGCACCCTCGCCCTCGCTGGAGCGGAGGTGTTCGCGGTCCCGTCCAACTTCACCGAGCGGACCGGTCGCGATCATTGGGAGGTGCTGCTTCGCGCCCGGGCCATCGAGAACGGCGCATGGGTCATCGCCCCAGGTCAGTCAGGCGGGCCACCGGGGCAGCCCGCGTTCGGCCGGTCGATGGTCATCGACCCATGGGGGACCGTCGTCGCTCAGGCGCCCGACGGCGTCGGGATCGTGCGGGCGGACGTGGAGACGGACCGCGTCACCGCGGTCCGTCGTCAGATCCCGTCGCTGGCGAACCGGCGGCCAGAGGCATACCGGTCGGCCCAGGCGGCCCGAGGGCCGCTCTGACCTACTTCACGAGCTGGACGCCGATGGCGCCCGCGCCCTGGATGTCGCCACCGCCCACGGGGCCGGAGGTGATGTAGCGGACGAACCAGCCGGCGATGCAGCTGCTGCTGCCGTTGCCGGCGATCGGCACGAGCGACGTGCCGTTTCCCTGGCAGGCCAGGTTGTTGCCGCCGTTCTGGTCCGACATGTAGTCGAGGTAGAACGCCGCCACGCGGATGACGTGGTACACGGCGTTGCTGCCATTCCCGGTGACGCACTCGCCGTCGCAGATCGGGATGAGCACGACAGGGTCGTCAGACGCCGCGATGGCGTTGACCTCGTCGACCATCTGCTTGGCACAGTTGTTGCCGTTGTCGGACTGGACGTCCACAGGGAACGACGCGAACTGGATGGCCGGTGGGTTGGTGACCTCGTCGTCGCAGTTGTTCGGCGTGCCGTCCAGGTCGAGGATCATGAACGATCCGCCGCCGGTCTTGCACAGGGGCACGATGTACTCCTGGCCCTCTGGGTTCGAGTCGAGATCGGGTCCGTCGGGATTGCTGATCTGCCAGTTGACCTCGCCGGTGCCGAGGTCACCGTTGGTGGCGCAGTCGACGATGTTGACGGGGAACACGACGGGCAGGAACTGGCCGCCGGCGAGTGCACCGGTCACCGAGGTCGCATCGGCCGAGGCCGTGAACTGGTTCATGCCGAGCACCCGGGCGAACGTCGTCCCGAAGACCTTCGACGAAGCGGCCTGGACGCCCTGGGCACCGGGCGGGATCGAGCCGTCGCCGACACGTGACGCGGCGGCGAGGCTGGTCGTCGTGACGCCACCCGGCGTCAGGAGGTCGCCGTTGACGTCGGTGTAGTAGCCGAGGTACGAGCCGAGGAAGTTCGCGCTCGAGACCGTGGTCATCGCAGCGACGACGTCAGCATCGGTCTTCGTCGTGCCGCCCAGCCTCTCGGCCAGGACGGTCGCGCCGGCATTCGCAACGGCATCAGAGCCGTTCTGCGCCTCGCGCTGGTGCGCGTAGGCATTGCCGGCTTCGAGGACGAGCGCGACGCCGCCGATCAGCCCCACCATGGCCAGAGCGGCGATGACGATCACCTGGCCCCGGGCCCGGTTGGAGACGTGGCGAGACATGGTTTTCCCTCTCATGGTTGCTTGGGGCAGTTGGCCGCGGCGGCGCCGTCGAGCGGATCCAGCGGACAGCTGTACTCGACGGACAAGACCGACCGAGCGGTGAAGGTCACGCCGTTGCCGAAGATGATGTTCCCGATGAACGGCGTGATCGGCCGGTACGTAGCTTCGAAGCTGACTTCTGCAAGGCAACCGACTGCCACCAACGCGCACTGCGTCGACGTGTCGGGCGTCCCGTCCGCGTTGACCTGCCAGAAGTTGACCTGGACGCTCGGGTCATTGAGCTCGACGATCGCGGTCTGTTGCTTGGCACGCGCGACGATGCTCGGCTTGTACTGATTGACGATCGCCATGCGGGCGCCCTCGCGAGCCGCGTTGGTAAGCGTGTTGTAGGCGAACACTGCGCGCCCGAGGTCGAAGATCGCGACCAGGAGCAGGATGAACAGCGGCAGGACGAGCGCGAACTCGACCAGCGCCTGGCCGCGCCGCTTGCGCGCGCGGCGACGGAGGAACGTGTTCATGGGTTGTTCACCGTGACGCTGCTGCTACACGGCACCTGCGAAGCCGCCGTGATGGACTGCGAGAGGATGATGAAGTTGCCGCTCGGTGCCCCAGGGCCACTGGCCACCGTCCCGGTGAACCCGGCAGCAGTCCACACGCCCTGGGCGCTGTTGCGCCTGATGCCGTTGAGGCTTGGGACGGTGCACAGCCCGACGTTGATCGAGATGTAGTTGGTCTTGGTCGTCGTGATCGGACCAAGGATCGGGTACGTGACCGTCAGCGCGACCGTGTATGTGCCCGGTGTCGAATAGGTGTGATTGACCGTCGCGCCGGTTCCCGTCCCCTCGCCGGCCCCGAATGTCCAGGCATAACTCGTGCCGCCCGGCGTCGAGCTGTCCGTGAACGTGACCGCCAGCGGTGCGTTGCCGCTCTGCGTGTTCGACGTGAAGTTGACCACGGATGCGGCCGTCACAGTGACGCCCATCGTTTCGGTGCTGGTGCCCAGCGCATTCGTGGCGGTCATCGACACGATGTAGGTGCCGGGCAGGACGAAGATGTGATCGAGCGGGTCCTGCAGCGTGGAATTCGGGCTGCCGTCGTTGAAGTCCCACAGCCAGCTCGTCGGGCTGCCACCTGATGTGTCGCGGAAGACCACGGTGAACGGGGCGACGCCACTCAGCGATGACGGCGCCACCGCGCCGTTGCCTGTGAATGCCGCGTTGGGCGGGCTACCCGTGCCGCCACCGCCACCGCCGCCAGCGGTCATACCGCTCTTGACCGGGAAGACCGAGGAAGCGGAGACGGCGATGGTCCCGCCGAAGATGTCGCGGATCCCCGGCGTGATCAGGTTGAATGTGCAGGACAGCTGGACCGCCGCAGAATCGCCGAGGTCATCGGCGGTACCGTTGCCGCCGGTATCGCTGAACGCCGGGTTCGGCGCCGTCTGCACGCCACCGACCAAGGGCAGGCGGCAGTTGGTCGCCGCGGCGTCATTGCGGATCTGGTTCTGGTACTTCGCCTGGACATCCGCATCGCCGCCGCCCTGCCAGGCCGTCGGATTGTTCGCGGCGAGGTTGGCCGCGATCCGGCTCATGCTCTGCAGGTTGATCCAGCCCAGATAGACCCGACCGAAGTCGAGAGCGATCACTGTCAGGAACAACATGATGGGCAGCACGATCGCGAACTCGACGAGGCTCTGGCCTCGGCGGCGATGGTGGCGGTCGTGACGGTTCCCGTCGGCGGGTCGCAGGATGCGCATCTAGGGATCCCTGGGTGCGGGTTGGAGAAGGTGCAGCCGATGCTCGGTCTGGCACCTTTCACGGTCCCTTGAAACGGTGCGCTCCTGCATAGCCCGGACGGGCTACTCGGCGCCGCCGATGGTCAGGAGCATCGCCGCCGTTTCGCCCGCGAAGAAGGCCCCAGAATTGAGAGAGCCGCGCCCCCCAGCGCGGCTCTCCGATACCTGGATGCGGGGGGTCAGTCGATGAGCTTGATCACATAGGTGCCGTGGAAGAAGCCGGCGCATGCGGAGTCGCTGATAGCGCAGACGTCATCCGCGGACGCGCTGCGGGATATTCCGGTCAGGAAGTACCCGGTGATCGTCCCTTCCTCGCCGCCGCCATTCTTGGCGGCGCTCACGACATGGAACAGCGCCCAGCCACGGAAGCAGCCGACATCGTGGGTCCCGTCGTTGCAGAACGTCTGTCCAGGCACCGGCGGGCCGACGATCGGCACCGCCACATCCAGGCCGGCCAGCGTCGTGTTGACGCTCGGTTGGCTGGGCGAGTTGGTGTCGAACAAGGCATTGTGGACGCCGTTGTTCTTCTGGCCGATGTAGTCGTTGAGGGCCAGATCGGCGTTCAACGGCGCCGTCCCGTCGAGGGCGTCCTTGACATCTTTGGTCGAGACGTTGCCAGTGCCCAGGTTCGTCCACGCCATGTTGAGGACGGTCAGCGGTTGGTCACTTCCCTGCCCGTGCGTCTTTGTGAAGTCGGTCGGATGGGTGTAGAGCTCGAAGGGGAGGCCGCTCACCGGATCGAACGCCTCCTGGCTCAGGATGAACGGCGCGATCCCGATGAACCGTGTCGGGATGCCGGTCAGGGCCGTGGCAGTGACATCGACGTGCCAGGTATTCATCCCGACGACGCCAGCGAAGTAGTTTTGATGCGGCGCCCCGACATCGACCTTCACCGTCTTGGGCGTGACGGTAACGCCGACGGTCACCCCGTCGACGCCGTGCGCGAAACCGTTCTGGGCTGCAGTCGCCTGCGCCGCGGTCGTGGCGTTCTGGCCGTTCAGGAGCGCATCAGCACCTGCCAACGCAGCGAGGTCCGCCGCATTCTGCTCGGCGCGGCGTTGGGCGAATGCGAACCCGCCGTCGATGACGAGGCCGACCGCGGCCACGATCGTGACGAGCGCCACAGCGAAGAGGACGACGATCTGTCCGCGTGCGGCGCGGCGCTCAGTGGATCTGGGCACTGGAGCTCCCTTTCATGTCCCATTGGCCGGTCAGCCCGAGCAATGGGGTAACGGGTCGATATTCAGCGACGATCTCGACCAAGACGGAATGCTTGCTGAAGTCGCAGGGTGTGACCTCGGTGCCGGCGGCATCGACACACTTGAAATCCGGATCGCCCAGCGCCGGGACCAGGTTCTTCTGGACCGCGACGACGGCCGCCGTTTCGGCGCTCCCGCCTGGGACGCAGGTAAGCGCATCCGGTGCGACGCACGGATGGACGCTCGTGACGCGAGCGATCTCGCGGGCTGCCTGCGAGACGCCGTTGAACTTGTAGACCGCCATCCCGAAGTCGACGACGCCCATGAGGATGACGAGGAAGATCACGATCGTCAGAGAGAACTCGACGAGTCCCTGACCTTCCTGCCGGGACGGGCGTCTCATGGGACCGCCACCGTCTGCGTGGTCGTGATCGCGCAGGCGCCCTTGGTCGCCGTCAACGTCACTGACTGCAGCCCACCAGTCACGAAGTCGTAGTTCTTCAGGCTCTTGCCGGTCCCCGTCGCCGCGCCCGACCAGACCCAGGTCCACCCGTTGGAGCTGTCGGACACACTCCCGTCGAGATCCATCCGATGCGGATTGCCCCGGTTGGACTTGTCCGTGGCGACGAACGTGACCGACGGGCACACCGGCGGCGGCCCGCCACCGGTCACCGTGATGACCTGGACATCGGTGTCCGTGGCGCCGCGACTGTCCGTCACGGTCAGCGTCACCGCGTAGCTCCCACTTGCCGCGTAACCGTTTGATGCGGTCACGCCGGTGGCCCCGAAGCTCCAGGAATAGCTCGTGATGGTCGCGCCCGGCGACGACGATGCGGACGCATCGAAATCGACCGTCAACGGTGCCGCGCCGGTCATCGGGTTGGCGACGAACGCGGCCGTCGGGGCCGGGATGGATGGGAACGTGACGGCCGGTACGACGAGACACTGCGCTTCCGCCTCGCCGCCCAGGACGAGGTTGTTGCCGATGATCGACCCGATGATGGGTGTCACGACCCTGAATGGCGACGTGACCGTCACCGTGACCGTCGGTGGCACGCCAGAGGATGGATACATCGCGTTGGGATCGCACGTCGCCGGCGACAGATCGACGCGTGTCTGGTCGACCTCGACGAAGCCACCCTTCGCCTCGGTCAGGACCCCACACATGACGGTGTTCGTGTCACTACATGGCTGGCTACTCTGGAAGGTGCCCCCCTGCGAGGCGACCAGTGCCCCCTCCTTCGCCGCGTTCGTGATCGTGACCTGCGAGTACACGAGCCGGCCGAGGTCGATGGCCGAGAGGAGCAGCAGAAGGAAGACAGGGGCGACGATCGCTAGCTCGACCAGGCTCTGCCCGCGCGAACGCGAACGCCGGGTACGCGGTGACGGAATGACGGAACGCATGAGTCCCCCGACTGGGCGGTACGAAAGTCCTGCCATCGTGGCATCGAGACCTTGCACGTCACCTTGCCGTCGGTGCCTCGCGTCGACGATGCCGCGGTAACCGGTGGGTACCGGACCGGACCAGTGGGTCAGTTGTCCGGTCGTCGAGCGCCACGCAGGATGCGCCCATGACGAAGCGACTCCTCGCCACGGCGCTGTGGTTCTACACCGGCTGGTACGCGGGCGCGCTGCTGGCCGACTTCCTGGCCATCAGCCCGATGCTTGGCCCGATCGTCGGCGCTGCGGCCGCGGCGCTGATCGCCGGCGATCCGCGCCGGATCATCTGGACCGTGCGATCCGCCAAACCCGCGACGTCCGAGGCGACGCCCGAACCCGCCTGACGTCCGAAGTCGCGCCACGTGTGACTCTGTAGATACGAGTGAGCGCCGGGTGCCTGTCGTCACCCGGCGCTCACGATTCCCCCAACGGGACCTTCGATCTCCTGGTTCGCCGCTAACGCACCAGCTGGACCGCCAGCGACGCGAACTCGCCTGGTGAGCTCCCGGTCGTCGGGCCAAGGAAGAACTGCTTGCGCCACACGCCGGAGATGTTCTTGCCGCCCTCACACTCGGTCAGCTGGAAACCGGCGAACCCGATGATGTGGTACCAGCCGTTGGCGCCAGTGCCGCCCGCGTAGTCCCAGATCGGCATCGTCACGACGATCTCGTTATCGATGTAGTACGAGCAGTCCGCGCTGGCCTTGTTCCCGGGCAGGCTGCCGATGCGGTCGGCGTTCGGATCCCCGGACGGGGCCTGGCAGCAGCCAAAGCTGTTGGAAGGCGGCCCGATCTCCTCCTGTAGGAACGGCTTGCTGTTGTCACAGCCGGACGTCGTCGACATCCCGAGCCCGAAGCCTGCGCACTGACCGGTCGCCCCGAACTTCAGCCAGCCGAATCCACCGGGCACGTTGAGGTTGCCCGGGGTCAGGTGCTGCGGCTGGCAATCGGGGCTCGAGCCGACGTCACCCGTGCAGAATGGATACGTCTCGAAGAAGGCGAGCGAGATGCCGGCCGGGAACACGTTGCCGATGGGCGGCGCCGCGGCGTAGCCGCCCCGGGCCGTGGCAACGGCACTGGCCGTCCAGGTACCGCCGCCGACGACGCCCAGCAGGTAGGGCCTGAACGTCCGGCTCGAGCCCACCGTGATCCCCTCGGTGGTGGTCGGAATGGTCCCCGCACCGACCCACCCGGTGAAGGCGCCGGCGCGGTTGACATAGCGCGGACCGTTGGGCGCTCCGTAGATCACCGGCGTGCCGCCATTCGCGGCGATCGTCGCGTCGATGGACGACCTGACGTTCGCATCCGTCCCGTTCACCGTGTCGTTGTCGATCCACGTCGCGATGATCCGTGCACCCGCGAGCGCCGCGAAGTCGGATGCATTCTGGGATGCGCGGCGTTGCAGCAGCGCGTTGCCGCCATCGATGACGAGTGCGACGGCCAGGATCAGGACGACCATGCTCAGTGCGAACAGCGCGAGGATCTGGCCTCGTTCGCGCGGGGCGTGGCGGTACTCGACGGGCATCTGGGTCCCCTCTAGTTGATGACCATGGACGTCGACGCCGACATCGAAACGGCGCCGATGATCTGTGAGATGACGGGTGTGATGGGCTGGAAGGTGCCGGTCACCCGAACGGATGCGACGTTCCCAGACCCGTTGCTCGCGCACGTGGTTCCCGTCCAGTTGCCCGTCGGCGTGCCGCCGCTCGGATCGCACCGAACGAACACGTCCGCCGCCGTCACTGCGGCGAACGGGGCGCTCATCCGGTTGGCGGCTGAGACGATGTCGGACTTCATCGCCGCCACAGACGCCGGGCAGACGGGGCCGTTCGCTGCACCGCAGCCAGCGTCGCTCACGCCGATCCAGCCTGCCTCGACCGAGGCGAGCCGGGCGCCCTCGCGAGCAGCCTGTGACAGCACGCTATGCTGGTAGACCAATCGCCCGCCGTCGATCAGGCCGAACAGCAACAGGATGAAGATCGGTAGCACGAGCGCGAACTCGACCAGGCTCTGGCCGGCGGACCGTCTCCTCTTCACGGCGACACCGAGCGCGTCACGCTCGTGGAGCCACTCGAGTTGGTGACCGTCAGCGTCACGTTCCAGGTGCCGTTATTGCTCGGGAAGCTGTGGAACGGGTTCGGCGCATTGCTCGAAGGCGTCCCGTCGCCGAAATCCCATAGCCACGTTGTGATCGGACATGCGGCCGGCGCAGTCGACAGATCGGTGAAGGTGATGTTCCGGCGCGGGTTGCCCGACAGCCAGCTGAAGTTCGCGACCGGGTTTGCGCATGGCGCGGGGGTCGGCGTCGGGGTGGGCGTGGGACCCGGAGTCGGTGTGGGCGTCGGTGTCGGACCGCCGGTCGGCGTCGGGGTCGGCGTAGCGACAGGAGGCGGCACGGTGACCGTCCGGATCGCAACGAGGCTGCCGCCCTGGTTGGTGACCTCGAGCGTGACCGCATAGGTCCCGGGCGCGGCGTAGGTGTGGCTGACGGGGATGCTCGAGCCGATGTCGGTCGTCCCGTCGCCGAAGTCCCAGTTGTACCCGGAGATCGTGCAGACGCCGGTATCCGGCTTCGAGCCATCGGGGTTGGCGATGATGTCAAGTCCGCTGGCGACGATGGTGAACGTCGCATTCGATGGCGGCGCGCAGGCCCCCGGACCGCCGCCCGTACCGCCGGCTGCCGAAACGAACACAGCTGTCGTGACCGATGCCGTCATTCGTAGGCTGCCGCCGAACATGTCGTTGATGAGCGGGGTCAGGAAGGTGAACGGCTGGCGGACGGTGACCGTGAGGGTGTTGCCCGAACCCGCGCCCCCAGGCGCCGCGCTGCAGGCGATGGTGGTCCCGCCCTGGTTCGCACAGCTGGTGACGATCGGGTCGAGCGGACCTTCGCCCTGCGACTGCGCGTTCTTCTCCTGGACGGCGCGCGCCTGCATGCCGACGCTGTCGGTGGGCTGGGTCGCGCCGTAGGCGGCCGCCTCCCGCGCGGCGTTGCTGACCTGGATGTAGGTGAAGAACAACCGGCCGAAGTCGACCGCCATCAGCAACAGGACGAGGAAGATCGGCAGGACCAGCGCGAACTCGACCACGGATTGGCCACGTCGCGGTCTGGTCGAACGGACAGCGCCGTGCGGCGCGTAGGCGCGCACAGGCTTCCGTCGATGGAAGCGCTCCGACATCGATATTGGTCCCCGGCGGTCACCCGGCGATGGCCGGGCAGTCGACCAGGATTATCGTCGGTCCAACCTTGCAGGCAACCTTGCAGTCCCGGGGACCAGTACCCCTACGTGGTGCGACCCGGCACCGCAGGCCCTAACGAATTCGACGGCGGCCGAACCGCCGAGCCGTCAAGCCTCGTCGCCAGACTCTCCCGGCAACGTGATCGTAAACGCCGCCCCCCGTTGGGGACCTGCGGTCTCGAGCGTCAGCTCGCCGCCCATCGCCCGGCAAAGCTCCCGCGAGACGTACAACCCGAGACCGCTCCCGCCGTCGGGTGCGGCATCACCACCCCGCTCGAATCGCGTGAACAAGCGGTCCCGATCCGCCTCGGCGACGCCAGGTCCCTGGTCGCTGATGATCATGTGGACCCGACGCGCTCCGGCGTCCACCCCGACGAGTGCACGGACCGGGCTCCCGGCTCCGTACTTGACGGCGTTGTCGAGGAGGGCCCACAGGACCTGGTCGAGTTGATCCGGGTCGGCGACCGCGAGCCAGCCCTCCGCCCCATCCTCGACCGCGAAGCCGACATCATCGACGCCGAGTGCCTCCCACGCCTTGCGCACGCGCGTCGCCAGGGACACGACCTCGCTCCGGGGCCGGAGTGCGCCGGACTCGAGGCGAGTCACGGTCAGCAGCTGGCGGACCATGCGCGAGAGCCGCTCCGATTGTTCGGCGATGATGCCCAGTCGGCGGTCGGGGTTTGCGACGTCCAGCTGCTCGGCGTACGCCCTGATGCTGGTCAGCGGCGTCTGCAAGTTATGACTGACGCCGCGCAGGAACTCGTCTTTGGCGGCGTCGAGCTCCAGCAGCTGGCGGTTCTGCGCCTCGACCTGCGCGAACAGCTGGGCGTTCCGGATGGCCGAAGCCATCTCGCTGGCGAACAGCTCGAGCAGATCCTGGTCGGCCGGTTCCCAGCGACGGGTGGCCGGTAGCCGGCCGATGAGTACGCCGATGTCCTGACCGCCGGCTCGCATCACGGCTCGGAGGGGCCGCGAGACGCCCGGCACGACATCCTCCTCGTCGACCATCGATGGGTCGCCCATGACGACGGTCGCGTCGATCAAGGCGAAGGATGACGTCGCATCGACGCCGGTCCGCTGGACGAGGGCCTCCACGTCATCCTGGGGCGACACCTCGTCGATGGCCGCAAGGATCCGGCCGAGCTCGCGATTCCGCCGCTCGAGGTCTGCCGCCAGGCGGTTGTGGCTGTCGGCCAGGCGGGCGAGCTCGTCGTCGCCGACCACCTGCATCGGACTCGTCAGGTCTCCCTTGGAGACGCGGTCGACCGCAGCGACCACCGAGCGGAGGGGTGCCAGGAGCTGTGTCGATAGCGCGAAGGCCGCCACGATGGCGAAGGCGAGCGTGATGGCGAGCGCGAACAGTGGGACCTGCCCGAGTGTCGGGTCGATCCCCATGCTACGTAGCACGGCCTCGATGATCAGGACGACGACCCCGAACACCGCGAGTGGCACGATCGCGGCGAAGAACAGGGCCAGCGTTAGTCGCGAGCGAAAACTCACCCGCGGCGGTCGATCCGCCGATGGCGATCCCGTATCGCGCCTGGCGGTCTGGACCAACCGCTCGTCAGCCACCGGGTCGCTTCCCGGAGGTCGCCGCGACGAGTCGATAGCCGACACCGCGGACCGTCTGGACATGGGCCGGACGGTTCGGATCGACCTCGACCTTCTGGCGCAGGCGGCGCATCGTGACCCATACGTAGGAGGGGTCGGCGTCCTCGGTCTCGGCCCAACCCCTTGCGAGCAGGGTCTCGGTGGTGACGGTCTGGCCGAGGTTGGCGGCCAGGGCGTAGAGGAGGCGCGACTCGGTCGGCGTCAGTTGCACGACCTGGCCACCCACAGTCGCTTCGCGTCGATGGAGGTCGAGCGTCAGCGACGGACCGAGTTTCAGACTCTGGCGCGGCACCTTGTCGCCGAGCCTGCGAAGGACACGGTTGATCCGGGCGCGCAACTCGGGGTAGTGGTACGGCTTGGTGACGTAGTCCTCGGCAACCTCCTCGAGCAGGTCGGCCTTGGAGTCGCCGGCATCGATCGCAGACAGCACGATGATCGGCAGGTCGGCTTGTGCCTTGATCTCCCGCGCCAGGGTCAGCCCGTCCATGCGGGCCATCATCATGTCGATGATCAGCAGGTCGGGCCACGACGAGCGGAGCCGACGAAGCGCCTCGTCGCCGTCGCGAGCGGTCGAGATCTCATACCCGTCGGCTCGTAGCTGGTCGGCAAGCAGGACCAGGAGGTTGGGATCGTCGTCGACCAGCAGGATCCGAGGCGCGTGCGGGCCTGACAGCATGCCCGGGAGTATAGGGAGGGTCGCTGCCGTGGCCGGCTAGTACCCCCGGCGATACGCGTCACCGAACGGGTCGGTGCAGGTCGGCACCGGTTTCCGTGGGCTTGTGCGGTCCGGAGCGGATTGGGTCGATGACTTTCGCCGGTTGGGTAGTACGGTTGGCCCCCGCTCGTCCGGGGGACGGGACAACTGAACAGTCACTCGCCCCGTGTCCGGGCGAGGCTCCTCGGGACAGCGCGCAGCACTCATCCTTCTTTGTCGGACCCTGCGCCCGAGAGCCTTCCTGTCACGCCAGGCTCCTTGGGGGAACTCGATGTCTCGGCCTACCCGTCGTCTTCGATTCATGGGTCAGCGTGTTTTCGTCGTCCTGCAGGTGTTTCTGCTGCTGGCGGCGCTGTTCGCTCCGCTGCCGGTGGCAGCCGAAGAGCCGTCGAGCGATCCGGGCGCGAGTCCGGCGCCGTCGACTGAGCCCGCGGCAACGCCAGAGCCGACGCCAGAACCCACGGTCGAGCCGACCGCGGAGCCCACGCCGGAACCGACCGCGGAGCCGACGCCGGAACCGACGGCCGAGCCAACGTCGGAACCAACGGTCGAGCCCACCGCGGAGGCCACACCGGACCCGACGGCCGAGGCGCCCCTCCCGACGCCGGACGCGATCTCCGAGCCGACACCTGCCCCCACCTCGGAGCCCTCGAGCCCCGGCACGCCGACGATCAAGAGCGACCTCGAGGACTACCCGCCGGGCGGCCTCGTGACGTTGACCGGCATGGGTTGGCAGCCCGGCGAGTCGGTCCACATCTTCGTAAATGACGACTGGGGCAGCAGCTGGTCGCGCCACCTCGACGTCACCGCCGACGCCTCCGGCGCGATCACCGACCAGTTCAACTTGCCGAACTGGTTCGTGGCCGTCTATCGCGTACTGGCATCGGGAGACGCGTCCGGGAGCGCTCGAAACGGCATTCACTGACAGTCGGACCGTAAATTCCGCGACACTCGATGGAGCGTTCGTCCGTCGCTGTCGCCGCGGGCGCCTCGATCATCGCTGCAGTCAATGTCACGACGGACAACGGCGGCGGCAACCAGAACTGGCGCTCCACGGGCTGGCGCATTTCTACGACCGTGCCGGGTTCCGTTACTTGCGTAAACCACCCCAACCACGATGGCAGCGGCACCTACAGCGAGACGTTGACCATCACCGCCCCGTCTTCGGTTGGGACTTACAACGTCGTATTTCATCGCGTACGCGAACGAGACATGTACCAATGCTCAGCAGCCAAGCGCCGCCCTGAACCTGGTCGGTGGGGTGATCGTCAAGGTTAGTTCGACCACGACCATCACCTGCCCAACTAGTGTCACCTTCACGGGATCGGCCCTCACGCCGTGCTCGGCAGTGGTGACTGGTTCCGGCGGGCTCAACCAATCGGTGCCCGTTACCTATACGAACAACACCAACGCAGGCATTGCAACTGCGTCTGCTTCGTACCCCGGAAGCTCGACGTACTTCGCGAGCTCCGACAGCGAGACGTTCACCATCGATCCGGCCAGCTCGACCACGACCGTGACCTGCCCGGCCGGGCCGTACACCTACAGCGGTGTCGCCCAGACGCCGTGCTCGGTGTCGGTCACCGGGGCGGGCGGCCTCAACCTCAGCCCGACCGCCAGCTACACGAACAACGTCAACGCCGGGACGGCCAGCGCCAGCTACACCTACGGCGGCGACGCCAACCACACCGGCAGCTCCGGCAGTGCCACCTTCACGATCGACAAGGCGAGCTCGACGGTGACCGTCAGCTGCCCGGCCAACGTGACCTATTCGGGCACCGCCCACGAACCGTGCACCGCCGAGGCGACGGGCGTTGGCATGAGCCCGGTCGACGTGACCAGCTCACTCGTGTACACCGCCAACGTCAACGCCGGCACGGCCAGCGCCGACGCCAGCTGGGCGGGTGACGCCAACCACACCGGTGATAGCGGTACCGCCACCTTCACCATCGACAAGGCGCCCTCGACCACCACGGTGACCTGCCCGGCCGGGCCGTACACCTACAGCGGCACCGCCCAGGAGCCGTGCTCCGCACCGGTGACCGGGGTCGGCGGTCTCAGCCAGAGCCTGACCGTGACCTACACCGACAACACCGATGCCGGCACGGCCACCGCGGCCGCCAGCTACGCCGGAGATGCCAACCACCTGGGCAGCTCCGACAGCGAGACGTTCGAGATCGGCAAGGCCACCCTGGCGGTCGACGCCGACGATACGTCCAAGGTCTTCGCTGCTCTCGATCCCGAGTTCACCTGGACGTACAGCGGCTTCGTCGGCGGCGAGGACTCCGATGACGCGGCCATCACCGGCACCGCCGAGTGCAGCCGTGAGGCGGGCGAGAACGTGCTCGATGGCCCGTATGCCATCACCTGCGCACCTGGCGATCTCACCTCCACCAATTACGACTTCGTGACCGGCGAGGCCGGCACCTTCACCATCGATCCGGCCAGCTCGACCACGACCGTGACCTGCCCGGCCGGGCCGTACACCTACAGCGGTGTCGCCCAGACGCCGTGCTCGGTGTCGGTCACCGGGGCGGGCGGCCTCAACCTCAGCCCGACCGCCAGCTACACGAACAACGTCAACGCCGGGACGGCCAGCGCCAGCTACACCTACGGCGGCGACGCCAACCACACCGGCAGCTCCGGCAGTGCCACCTTCACGATCGACAAGGCCGATGCGGTCTGCACGATCACCGGCTACGACGTCGTCTATGACGCCGATCCACACACCGCCACGGGCTCTTGCCAAGGCGTGCAGGGCGAGACCCTCGACGGGCTCGACCTATCCGGCTCGACCCACACCAACGCCGGTGACTACCTCGCTGACCCATGGTCGTTCGACGACCTGACGGGCAACTACAACGACCAGATCGGCACCGTCGTCGACCAGATCGACAAGGCCCATGCGGTCTGCACCGTGACCGGCTACGACGTCATCTACGACGCCGAACCGCACACCGCCACCGGCTCGTGCGTGGGCGTTGAGAGTGAGGTGCTCGCTGGGCTTGACCTGTCCGACACCACCCACAACGATGCAGGCACGTACGTCGACGACCCATGGTCATTCGAAGACGTGACCGGCAACTACAACGACCAGCTTGGGACAGTCGACAACCAGATCGACAAGGCGCCCTCGACCACCACGGTGACCTGCCCGGCCGGGCCGTACACCTACAGCGGCACCGCCCAGGAGCCGTGCTCCGCATCGGTGACCGGGGTCGGCGGTCTCAGCCAGAGCCTGACCGTGACCTACACCGACAACACCGATGCCGGCACGGCCACCGCGGCCGCCAGCTACGCCGGAGATGCCAACCATCTGGGCAGCTCCGACAGCGAGACGTTCGAGATCGGCAAGGCCGACGCAATCTGCACGGTGACCGGCTACGACGTCGTCTACGACGGCGACCCGCATGCCGCGGCAGGCTCGTGCGTGGGCGTCCAGGACGAGACCCTCGCTGGACTCGACCTGTCAGGCACGACCCACACCAATGCCGGCAACTACCCGATTGATCCGTGGTCGTTCACCGACGTGACCGGCAACTACAACGACCAGCTGGGCACGGTGGCTGATCAGATCGACAAGGCCCCCTCGACCACGACGGTGACCTGCCCGGCAGGCCCGTTCGTCTATAGCGGCGGCGCCCACGAGCCTTGCTCCGCATCGGTGACCGGCGTCGGCGGTCTCAGTGAGACGGCGGCCGTGACCTACACCGACAACATCGATGCCGGCACGGCGACCGCGGCCGCCAGCTATGCCGGTGATGCCAACCACCTGGACAGCTCCGACAGCGAGACGTTCACCATCGATCCGGCCAGCTCGACCACGACCGTGACCTGCCCGGCCGGGCCGTACACCTACAGCGGTGTCGCCCAGACGCCGTGCTCGGTGTCGGTCACCGGGGCGGGCGGCCTCAACCTCAGCCCGACCGCCAGCTACACGAACAACGTCAACGCCGGGACGGCCAGCGCCAGCTACACCTACGGCGGCGACGCCAACCACACCGGCAGCTCCGGCAGTGCCACCTTCACGATCGACAAGGCGAGCTCGACGGTGACCGTCAGCTGCCCGGCCAACGTGACCTATTCGGGCACCGCCCACGAACCGTGCACCGCCGAGGCGACGGGCGTTGGCATGAGCCCGGTCGACGTGACCAGCTCACTCGTGTACACCGCCAACGTCAACGCCGGCACGGCCAGCGCCGACGCCAGCTGGGCGGGTGACGCCAACCACACCGGTGATAGCGGTACCGCCACCTTCACCATCGACAAGGCGCCCTCGACCACCACGGTGACCTGCCCGGCCGGGCCGTACACCTACAGCGGCACCGCCCAGGAGCCGTGCTCCGCACCGGTGACCGGGGTCGGCGGTCTCAGCCAGAGCCTGACCGTGACCTACACCGACAACACCGATGCCGGCACGGCCACCGCGGCCGCCAGCTACGCCGGAGATGCCAACCACCTGGGCAGCTCCGACAGCGAGACGTTCGAGATCGGCAAGGCCGGTCCGACGATCGTCATCAGCGGCTATGACGTCACGTTCGACGGAGCGCCACACACGGCGACCGGCACGGCGAAGGGCGTCCTCGATGAGGACCTTCCAGGGCTGGACCTTAGTGGGACCACCCACACCAACGCAGGCACCTACAGCGATACGTGGACGTTCACGGATACGACCGGGAACTACCTCGACGCGTCGGGAGCGGTCACCGACAAGATCGACAAGGCGTCGTCGACGACGACGGTCACCTGCCCTGCGAGCGTCGTCTACACCGGCTCCGCCCTTACCCCGTGCTCGGCCCTAGTGACCGGCGCAGGCGGGCTGAACCAACCTCTCACCGTCACCTATGCCAGCAACACGTTCGTGGGAACGGCGAATGCAAGTGCGAGCTATGCCGGCGACGCCGACCACCAAGGCAGCAGCGCGAGCACGACGTTCGAAGTCACCACGGCGTTCCGGATCATCGGGTTCGATAGTCCGGTCGACATGACCGTCCTCGGCAACCCGCGGATCTGGAACTCGGTCAAAAACGGCCAGACGGTCCCGCTCAAGTTCCGGGTGTTCAACCTGGACGGGTCCGAGGTGACCAGCCCCACGGGTCTGAGCGCCATGGCTCGCAATATCAACTGCGGCAGCGGGATCATCGAGCCCGAACTCATCCCGATCGTATCGACCGCTGAAACCGGCCTTCGCCGCACGGGCGATCGCTTCCACTTCAACTGGGCCGTCCCCAAGACGGCCGGGAAGTGCTACCAGGTCCTCGTCAAGACCGTCGACGGTTCGACGACGATGGTCGGTAGCATGAGTGGCACGCCGGTGCAGGAGGCGTACTTCAAGTCCAAGTAGGAGCACGTGACAGCCCAAGCAACGGTAACGAGGATCGGCCAAGGGCCGGTCCTCGCTGCCATCCTGGGAGCCACTGCGGTCGTCGGGTTCGGGATCGGGATCTGGATCGGCAGTCAGCCATCGGCGCCGGCACCGGCCGGTCCCGCCGCGCTGGCTCCGCCTTCGCCTTCACCCACGCCTACAGCGACCTTGACGTCGCCCGCCAACCCATCGCTCGCGCCGAGCGTTACCGCATCGCCGGTCGCTCCAGCGGGACCCCGCGAGATCGTCCTCCAGTTCGACGGCACCGCTCACGACGTGAGCCCGCCGTTCGAAGTCGTGGGCGGCTGGCAGATCCAATGGCAGACCGATGGCGCATCGCTGGCGATCGCGGTGACGGGCGATCAGAACCTCGGCGTCGTCGTCGATGAACCAGGGCCAGCCAGCGGCGTCACCTCGCTGGCGCCCGCCGGCAACTTCCGGCTGGACATCGCGGCGAACGGCCCGTGGTCCATCACGATCATCCAGGGCGAGGAACCGTCGGTCAGCCCGACCTGATCAGGGCGCCTTCGGGTCGACGAAGCGGCAGCGCGCCCGCAGCGGACACGCGTCGTGGTCAGGCCGCTGCGCGTGGCACACCTTGCGGCCGTGCTGGATCAGGTTGACGTGCGCCTCGTACATCTCGTCCGGCTGGAACACCCCAAGGAACAGGTCGTGGGCTTGATCGAGGTCGGTCTTCGGCGGCATCAGGCCCACACGCCGCAGGATCCGCTCGATGTGGCGGTCGATCGGGAAGAGGGGCTGCCCGAAGCAGAACAGCAGCAGGATCGACGCGGTCTTCTTGCCGATCCCGTCGATCTGCGTCAGCCAGGAGCGCGCCTCGAGTGCGGGCATGTCGCCGAGGAACTCGAGCGAGTAGTCGCCCCGCTCCTCGCGGATCCTGCGCAGCGTCGCCTGGAGCCGCGGCGTTTTCTGGTTGGCCAGGCCGCCAGGCCGGATGACGTCGGTCAGCTCGGGAAGTGGCGCGAACTCGACCGCCGCCCAGTCCGGCGGGGCACCTTCCAGCAGCCCGACCCCGCCCCATCCGGCGCCGGGTCGATGCGCCTCGGTCGGTAGCCCGCTCGGGTACGCGCGGCGGAGCGCCTCGAACGCGACCTCCGCGTTCACGTCGGCGCTGTTCTGGGTCAGGATCGTCAGGATGAGCTCGCTCGTCGGGTCGAGCCGGCGCTCCCACACCGGACGTCCGTACAGCCCGGCCAGCCCATCGAGCGTGAACCGCACCAGCCCCGGCCGGTAGCGCTCGAGCCGCTTCGCGTAGCTCGCGCCCGGGTTCGAGAACTTGCGCTTCTTTGGGCGGCGTCGTTTCTTCGGCGCAGGTGGGGTCGACCCCCGAGGGCTCACCACAGCGACACCAGGCGCGCGATGCGCTCGCCACAGCGTTCCAGGGGCGCCGTGCCTGCCGCCATCGCCTCCTCGACGGACTGCGGCCGCTCGACCACGGGGACGGCGATCGCCCCGACCGCCGCCAGCGCCTCGATCCCTTCCACCTCCACGCCGCCGCCGATCGCGATACATGGCACACCGGCCGCCTGGGCTCTGTTCGCGACGCCCAGCGCGGTCTTGCCGAACCCTGTCTGCGCGTCGACCCGGCCCTCGCCGGTGATGACCACGTCGGCGCGCGCGAGCTTGGCGTCGAAGCCGGTGGCATCCACCACGAGATCGACTCCGGGGCGAAGAGCGAAGGACCCGAACTGGTCCTGGATGGCCAGCAGCGCGAAGCCGACGCCACCGGCCGCGCCAGCTCCGGGCGTGTCGCGCTCGCGCCTGCCCGTCCGCTGCTCGAGCGTGTCCGCCCACGCGGCATTCCGGGCGTCGAGCTCCAGGACTTGGGCAGGGGTCGCGCCCTTCTGCGGGCCGTAGATCGCAGCGGCTCCATGGTCCCCGAGGAGCGGGTTCGACACGTCGCAGGCGACCTCGACCGACGGCGGACCGACCAGCCCATCGAGACCACCGAGCGCCTCAAGCATCCCCTTGCCGCCATCGGTCGTCGCGCTCCCGCCGATCCCTATAGTGATGTGCCGGGCGGAGGCATCGATCGCGGCCTTGATGAGATCGCCCGTGCCCAGGCTCGTGGCGCCGATCGGGTCTCGCTCCTCGGGTCGCAGTCGGGAGAGACCCGACGCCTCGGCCATCTCGATGACCGCCCGCTCGCCATCGTCGGACAGGAGCCAGCGCGCCGTGATGGGCCGGCCCAGCGGATCGCGGACCGCGGCCGACTGCCACATCCAGCCGCCCCCGGCGGCGATCGCCTCGAGCGTTCCCTCGCCGCCATCGGCGAGCGGCGCCAGGAGGAGATCATCATCGGGTCGAGCCCGCCGCCAACCGTCGGCCAACGCCGTGGCGACCTCGACCGACGTCAGCGAGCCCTTGAACGAGTCGGGCGCGATGAGGACGACGCTCACCGCAGGTCCTTGTAGTAGTAGGTCGCTGCCTCCGGCTCGCCGCGTGTGTTGAGCGCGTAATCAGGGATCGTCCCGACGGTCTGCCAGCCGAGCGACTCATACAGCGCCGCCGCCGGACTGCCAGTGACTGTGTCGAGGACCAGCATCCAGCGGCCCTCCGACCGGGCCTGCTGTTCGGCGGCCATCATCAACGTCCGACCGAGACCCCGCCGACGGGCACTGCGATGCACGATCACCTTGCCGATCTCCGCGCGATGCGGTGAGTTCGGGTTCCGCGAACGCTCGAGCAGCGTCGAGCCGATGATGCGCTCATCGTCACGCGCCACGAACACGGTGATCGTGCCGTCTGCAACGCTCGCGGAGCGTGCCGCCCACCAGGCACACGCCTCCGCCTTCGTCGCGCCGGCGAGGAAATTGACCGACGCCCCGCCATCGACCGCGTCGACGAGCAGTGCCCCGAGCCCATCGATGGCGTCCGCGTAGGCCGCCGGCTCGATGGCGTCGACGATCACCGGATGGAGGGATCGAGCGCCGCTGGCCCGATCACCGCCCGTCGGCGCTCCAGGTACTCCGGGATGCGGATCATCGGCGGTCGCTCCTGGTCGGCGAGCTCGATGACCTCCAACGACAGCCGGCCCTTGCCGGAGCGCGGCAGCTTCATGGTCGATCCGAGCTCGGCGAACAGGCGTACCTTGCGGCGCTCTTCGAGCCGCTTCATCACCGCCTGCAGGATCACGAACGACATCCGGGTCAGGCCTTCGAGCTCCTGGTTTCGGTGTACTCGACGCTCGAGGTCGACCTGGCCGAGACCCTCGATGCCGACTCGCTCCGCGGCATCGATCAGGTGCCCGATCTCGACCGCGTAGCCCGTGAAGAACGGGATCGATTCGAGCAGCGTCCGTCGTCCCGCGTACTCGCCTGCGAGCGGCTGGATGAGGCCTGACAGCTCCGGGTAGAAGAGGTTGATGAGCGGCCGGGCGACGAGCTCGGTGACGCGGCCGCCGCCGCCTTCCTTGAGCACGCCCTCCTGGACGATCGGTCGCTGGTAGTACGCCTTGACGTACTGCAGCCGCGGCTCGTGGAGCAGGGGGCCGAGTGTCCCGTAGACCATCCGGTGGTGCCAATGGCGGACGTCGGTGTCCGCCCACACGACGATGTCGCCGGTCGTCGCGAACAGCGACTTCCAGAGGGCCTCGCCCTTGCCGCGGAAGGAGCCGTAGCGGGCGAGCACGTCCGGGTGCTGGACGACGCGTGCTCCCTCGGCCTCGGCGATCTCGCGCGTCCGATCGGTCGACGCGGAGTCGATGACGAGGATCTCGTCGAGCAGCGGGACGCGACCGACCATCTCCCGGATCGCCTTGCGCACGATCGGCCCGATCGTCTCCTCCTCATCGAGCGTCGGTAGCACGAGCGACACCGTGACGCCCTGCTTCTCCTTGAGCTGGACGAGCCGGCGAAGGTCGGCGAACTCGGCGTGATGGAAGTTGGACTCGCCGAACCACCGCTCGACGCGCGCAGGTACCGCGCGCGCCTCCTCGGCTGCTCGGTCCGCGGCGATCAGCGATTCGGCCTTGGAGGCCAGCGAATCGAAGGTCGCACCGCCGATGTCCTCGCGCGTCTTGACCACGACGACCGTCGGCTTGGCACGCGCGGCGATCGCTTCGGGCAGCGCCCCGAACAGGTACGAGTCGACGCCGTCACCACCAGGCACGGCCGAGGCGCCCATCACGACGAGGTCGGCTTTTTCAGCCTCGCGCAGGATGGCGTTGCGGACGTTGGGTGCCTCGCGCAGCACCGCCTCGCCCTTGCCCTTGAGATGCTGCTTGATGAACGTCGCGAGCGCCCGTTCCGCCTGTGCGCGGACGGCCATCGTGATGCCTGGCGGCACGAGGTGGAGCACCACCACCGTCGCGCCATGGTAGGTCGCGATCGCGTCTGCGAATCGGATGGCGAGCTCGGCGTGGGGACCGCCGCGGACCGGCACGAGGACGCGCTGGATGTCGCGCGACCCACGCTGCTTGACGACGGCGATGTCGCACGGCGATTCGCGGACGACCTCGTCGATGGTCGGCGAGAACACGGTCGGGCCGCCGTTGCGGCCGTCGTTGCCGATCGGCGCCTTGCCGCCCCAGCCGAAGATGATGAGGTCGGCCTCCTGCTCGGCGGAGGCCTCGATGATGCCCTCCGAGGCATGCCGCCCGATCCGCACGATGGGGTGGATCGGCGTGCCGTCGGGTGCGTAGTCGAGGACCTTCTGCAACAGCCGCCGGGCGTGCCGCGCGCGCGTGGCGCCCTCTGACAGGGGCATCCCCTCGGGCACCTCGACGATCCCGAGCGCCGACAGCTCACCGGCCCGCGGATCGAGCATCGCCGCGCCGAGCCGGATCAGCTCTTCGGCCGTACCCGGGTTCGCGACCGGGATGAGGATCCGCGCCGGGAGCGGGGATCTGGGGCTCACCCGCGGCTCCCGTCGCCAGCCGCGTTCCAGCGCTGGACGAGGTACGGCTTGAGCAGTTCGAATTCGCGCGCCTGCCGCTCGACCCGATCCTCGGCCTGTTCGGTCGTGATATGACGGTTCTCGATGACGAACGAGCCGACCCGGCCGAAGTAGATCGGCACCAACGACGCCACCAGGCTTTCGAGCGGGTGCGGCGGGTTGCGGGCGGTCACGACGAGGTCGTAGACGACGCGCGCCCACGCGTCGTCGGGGAAGTGGAACGAGCTGACCGTCTCCGCCATCTCGAGCGTCGTGGCCCGTGTCGATGCCACGTCGCCACCGATGCCGAGCCGGGCGCGCGCGTTGTCGCCCAGCCGGCCCGCCTCGGCCGCGAGGTCCATGACGGTCTCGAACGACTCGGCCGACAGCATCGAGCGCCAAATGTCGGCGAGGGTCAGCGAGCCCGCGTGGAACTCGGACAGGAGCCGGAGCGTGTTCACCTCGAGCGGCGGCGGGTCGATCATCCGCTCGAATCCGTAGGCCGGGACGGTGTGGCTACCACGGATCGGGAGCCATGTCTCGGCGTTCTGGACGGCCAGCCGCAGGATCGTCCCGACGACCTGGCGGAACATCGGCCCGAGGTCCGCTCCAGGGTCCTTGGGATCGTGGATCTTGGCCCCGAGCCGCGTCTGGCACACGGCGAAGCCGCCGGTCAGCGCCGACGTCGTCATCCAGATGTCGATCCCGAACTTGCTGACGTCGTCGGTCCAGTCTTCGAGCGTCAGGTAATGCCGGACGAGATCGCCGCTCACCCCGAAGTCGCCGCCGATCGGCTGGCGGATGCGGTGACCGTAGAGCGCGCGAGTGAGTGGATAGGTGACGGTGTTGGTGATCGTGCCGTCGTACTTGTAACGAGCGTACAGGGGCGCCACGAAGTCATACCCGCCCTTGAGGATGGGGCCGGACAGCAGCTCGATCCATTCGGGCACGATCGAGCGCAGGTCAGAGTCGACGACGACCAGCGCCTGGACATCGAGCGCCGCGGCGATCTCGAAGATCGTCCGCAGCGCGGCGCCCTTGCCGCCGACCCCATCGATCTCGGGGTAGGTGAGGCTGACCCGTTCCAGCTTGTGGTTCGGTCGGGTGAGCAGGATCTGCTCGACGTAGTCGGGCGGCTCGGTCTCGATCACGACGCGCCCGGTCCCGTCCGGCGAGCCGGCGTCCGAGTTGACGACCACCGGCCGCAGATCCGGGAAGTACTGGACGAGGCCGGCCTGGGCCGCGCGCACGACGTAGCCGATGGTCGCCGCGTTCTTGAAGCTTGGGATGCCGACCATGATGTCGGCGCTGCCTAACCGGGAGATCTGGTCCCGGACGGTCGGTGTCAGGACAGTCGAGGGCATCGACTAGACCGTACACCGCACGAGCATCCCCTGCTTGATGGCTCATCGCTCACGCCCGCGCGCGCGTAGCTATTGCTCGCAGCGATCGAATTCGTGTCGAAGGAAGCAGAGGCTGGTCCTTCGCGCGGCTGTGATCGCTCGGAGCGATCGATCCTATGCGGTGGACGCCGGTGCTGAGCCCAGCGGGCATCCTCAGCCCGAAATCGATCCGTCCCAGCAATCACGCTCGACGATGGGCAGGACCTAGCGGCGGGGCATGTCCGCGTGGGTCCAGTCGTCGGCGGTCTCGCCGGGGCGGTAGCGCGAGTTCGCGGCCTTGAACGTCATCCCTCGGAAGCCCTGCGCCCGCCATGACCCGATCCACGAGCCGATCGGCTCACGGACGTACGGCCCGACCCGCACGAGCTGATCGGGCGCAATGATCGAGTCGAGGACGCGCTTCCGCTCGAGCAACGGGACGTCGAGCAGCCACTGGCCGTCGAGCCAGAGCAGATCGACCACGACGAGATTCACGACCTCGACCTCATCGAGGCTGAGGTCCGCGACCTCGGCCTCGCGTCGCTGTTCGAGCTCGTCGAGCCGGTTGCGCCGCCCGCCGATGAACATGCGCGACATCTGCCCAGCCATCGTCGGGTATTCGTTCACCCAGGTGTGGACGCCGACGCCTTCCGACGCGATCTGCTTGGTCAGGTACCCGTCGAAGATCGCACCCTCGGAGACCGACCCGGCGGCCCGCTGGAGTGCGAGCGTGACGGCGTCATGCTCGTCGATGGCCTCGCCGTCGGCCCAGATCGTGGCGCGGCCGCCACCGACCGCGGCGAGCACCCGCAGCCCGGGCCAGGCCGGCTCGACAACGGCGTCCGTGATGTGGCGCGGCCGGGTCGACCCGAACACCTGTGGACGCAATGGCCGAGCGAGATCGTGGACGTCGGTGCCGATCATCGCAAGTCATCGTAGCGGGACAGGCCCCGCGTATCATCCGGCCGTGGCCAGCGCCGCCCCGCCCACCGGCCGAGCGTCACGCGCCCGAGGTCTCGCGGCCCTCACGCCGAGCAGCCGCGCCATCGTGCCCGCCGCCTGGTCGCTGTATGACTTCGCGAACACGATCTTCAGCTTCGCGGTCGTGTCCGGGGCGATCGGCCTCTATCTGAACGCGCAGTTCGGTCCGCGCGATGGCGCCGTCCTGCTGGGCGTGTCCGTCGCGCTGAGCGTCGGGCTCAACGCCCTGGTGTCGCCGATCCTCGGTGCGATCTCCGATCGAGGCGGTCGCCGGATGCCATTCCTGCTGCTGTTCACAGCGCTGTGCATCGGCGCGACGTTCTTCATCGCCGACGTGCCGCCGATCGTCGGCATCGTCCTGTTCGTCGTCGCGAACTTCGCGTACCAGGCGGCGCTCATCTACTACGACGCGACGCTCAAGACGGTCTCGTACCCGGAGACGCGCGGCCGCTTGTCGGGCATCGGGACCGCGATCGGGTACTGCGGCACGATCGTCGTCGGCCTGCTCATCCTCCTGCTGGACACGCCCGTCGAGGATCGGTTCCGGCTTGCCGCCGTCCTCTACCTGGTGTTCGCCGTCCCGATGTTCCTGGTGGTTCGTGAGCCCCGGGCACGCGATGAACCGCCACTCCGAGCGGCCGACATCGTGGCCTCGTTCGGCCAGTTACGGGCCTCGATCGAGCACGCGCGCGCGGTGCCCGGCCTCGGGCGGTTTTTGCTCGGCCGCTTCTTCTACAGCGACGCGGTGAACACGGTCATCGTGGTGATGAGCGTCGTCACGGTCGAAGCGCTTGGCGTCTCTCCCGCGGTGGCCAACGGGATCCTGCTCGGTCTCACGATCGTGGCGATCGCGATGAGTTTCGTGTGGGGCGTACTGGTCGACCGCATCGGGCCGAAGCGAACGCTGCTCATCGTCCTGGCGTCGTGGGCGGTCGGGCTCGTCATCGGCGGGATCGCGATCGGCCTTGGGTCTGGCGGCCTTCCACCCTTCCTGGTCGCGGGCGCGATCCTCGGCTCCGGGCTTGGCGGCGTGACCGTTGCCGACCGTGTCCTGATGGTCCGGCTGTCGCCGCCTGATCGGATCGGCGAGTTCTTCGGCCTCTACGGGCTCGTCGGGAAGGGCTCGCAAGTGATCGGCACCCTGCTGTACGGGCTGACGCTGTACCTGTTCCTCGACACGCTCGGCGTCACTGCGTACCAGGTCGCGGTGCTGAGCCTCCTCGTGACGATGATCATCGGGGTCTGGCTGGTCTGGCCGGTCCGCGACGACTGGGCGGGCAGCGAGGAAGTGCCGGGGGCGGCACCCGTCGCACCGCCCGAGCGGCTCGTTCCCGCGACCGCGCCCATCGCGCCGCGCGACCGCTAGCCGCGTCGCCTAGTCGGCGTACCCATCGGGATGGCGCCGCCGCCATGCCCATGCCGAGCCGACCATTTCCGCCAGATCGGGTCGGGACGGTCGCCAGCCCAGGACGGACGCTGCGTGCTCCGCTGACGCAACGAGTACCGGCGGATCGCCGGGGCGGCGTGGCCCGACCTCGTAGTCGATCGCCCGGCCGACGACTGCCTCCGCCGCGGCGATGACCTCGAGGTTGCTGGACCCGTCCCCATTGCCGAGGTTGCAGGCGAGGAGTCCCGTGCCCGTTCGCGCATCGCCCGGCCCGGTGGCCTCGAGCGCCAGCAGGTGCGCGTCGGCCAGGTCGGACACGTGGATGTAATCGCGGATGCAGGTGCCGTCGCGCGTCGGGTAATCGTCGCCGAACAAGGTCAGGGGCAGCCCCTCGTCGACGGCCCGGAGGATCGCCGGGATGAGGTGGGTCTCGGGGTCGTGGTCCTCGCCGATGACTTCGGTCGCACCGGCCACGTTGAAGTAGCGCAGCGAGACCGCCCGCAGCCCGTACGCGCGGGCGTACCAATCGAGGGCGCCCTCGAGCGAGCGCTTCGTCTCGCCGTACGGGTTGATCGGCCGAAGCGGAGCGTCCTCGCTGATCGGTGTCGCGTCCGGGACGCCGTACACGGCGGCTGTCGATGACAGGACGAAGCGATCGACACCGGCCTGCCGCGCGGCCTCGACGAGCGAGATCCCGCCGGACACGTTGTCCACGAAGTAGCGCGCCGGTTCCTTGAGCGACTCGCCGACCAGCGAGCGTGCGGCGCAATGGAGGATCGCCTCGATGCGCTCCTCGGCCAGCAACGACGCGGCCGTTTGCCGGTCGCCATAGTCGCCGACCACCAGCGTTGCGCCATCGGGCACCGCCGCCCGGTGCCCTGTCGACAGGTCGTCGAGGACGACCACGTCGTGCCCCGCCGCAAGGAACGCCTCTACGGAGATCGCGCCGACGTAGCCGGCCCCGCCGGTGACGAGGATGCGTGCCATCGCCGAACCTTAGCGGCGACGGAGACGGTCGAGGAGCGACCGACGCCCCGGCGTCGATGGGCCCTTCGGTGCTTCGATCGCCGCTTCATGCGTCGGCAGAACGGGCGTCGGCGCGGGTGGGCGCGGTGCGACCGGCATCGGATCGGCGACCGGTTCGCCCCGAGTCGCGAGGACCTCCTCGAGGCGGAGTGCCAGCCGCCGAGCCGCCTCGTTCTCGGGATCGATGACGAGTGCTCGTCGGGCGAGCATGTATGCACCGAGGTCGTCGGCCCGTTCGAGGGCGACGCGCGCCAACCCAACGACGGCGATCGAGTTGCGCGGGTCCGATCCGGCGACCTGTCGGTACAGCTCCTCGGCGCGATCGACCCTCCCGAACGACAAGGCACGCTCAGCCTCGAGGAGCAGCTCGATCATGTCCCTTGATCCGTCGCGGCCATCGATCGCGCGACGGCCAGGAGGCGCTCGCGGGTGTTCAGCGTCGGGTCACCGATCACCCGCTCGAGCAGTCGCTGGAGGGTCTCACCGATAGCCGGCCCGGGCTCCCACCCGAGGGCCTGCATGAGATCCGTGCCGTCCACGGCGAGGCCCTTGAGATCGAGCGCGGCGCCGGACTCCAGCTGGGCCCCTACTCGTCGTCGGAACTCGTCGAGCCGGCCCGCATCCGGGCCACGTCCTGAGCCGATGTTGTCGGCCTCGCGCAGCAGGAACAGGTCGTCGAGCGAGTCGCGACCGACTTTCACGATGAACCGGCGGATGGCGGCGTCCGACCACGTCGGCACGTATCCGAACATGTGATGGCGGATCAGGTGGGCGATCCGGTCGCGCTCGGCATTCGGCCATCGCCAGCGATCGAGGAGCTCGCGGGCCTGCTCCGCGCCGACCGTCTCGTGGCCGACGAAGCGGCCCTCGGCCATCGTCGCTGGCTTGCCCAGATCGTGGAGCAGTGCCGCCAGCCGGATATAGGCCGGTTCGAGTGTGGCGCCATCGACCGCCCGCAGGGTGTGATCCCACAGGTCCTCGCCTGGGACCTTGTTCTGCGGCACACCACGCTGAGCGGCGAGCTCCGCTGAGAGACGCGCGAGCAGCCCCGTGTCTGCCATGAGGCGGAGACCGACCGATGGCCGTGGCGCGGCGAGCAGCTTGCGCATCTCGGCGGCGATGCGCTCTCCCGAGAGATGGTCGACGAGCTCGGCACGCTCGCCGATCGCCGCCAGCGTCGCGGGCTCGATGTCGAACCCGCGCGTCGCCGCCAGTCGCACCGCGCGCACCATCCGCAGCGCGTCCTCGCCGAAGCGAGTCGATGGGTCGCCGACGGCACGGAGCGAACGTACTGCCAGGTCTTCGCGGCCCCCGAACGGATCGACGAGGTGCGGTTCGCCGCCGGGCTCGGCGCCCCACGCGATCGCGTTGACCGTGAAGTCGCGGCGCGCGAGGTCGAGCTCGATCGAGTCGCCGAACTCGATCCGGTGGGGGCGGCGATAGTCCGCATACTCGTGATCGGATCGGAAGGTCGTGATCTCGACCTCACCGACCGCGCCGTCGTCGGTCCGAACCGCGACCGTCCCGAACTGGTTCTCGTAGACCGAACCTGGAAACAGTTCGGTGGTCACCTCGGGCAAAGCCGAGCTCGCCAGGTCCCAGTCGACAGCGGGGCGGCCGAGCAGCGTGTCGCGCAGCGACCCGCCGACCACGTATGCGGCATGGCCGGCGGACCACAGCGTCCGAAGGAGCCCATGGACGGCAGCCGGGATCGCCGAGGATGGATCGACCGGGGGGCTGCCCGCGTCGGGCGTCAGTTCCGCCCCAGGAACAGGTACGTGCGCCACGCGTCATTCCGCTCGTCCACGAGGTAGGGCGTGAACAGCGAATAGATGTCGCTGCGCGGCTCGAACGGCTCCTTGTGCAGCCGCAGTCGGGCCTCTTCGAGGGTCTTGCCGCCCTTCCGGTGGTTGCACGACTTGCACGCCGTCACCAGGTTCTCCCACGAGTGGCCGCCACCGCGATGGCGAGGGACGACGTGGTCGAGCGTCAGGTCATGCGTCTGGCGGCCGCAGTACTGGCAGGTGTGCCGGTCGCGCGTGAAGACCTCGCGACGCGACAGCTTGACCCGCGGTCGAGGCCGCTTGATGAGGTGCTGGAGCCGGATGACGGAGGGCGCGCGGAACTCGGTCCGCGGCGTCCGGATCATCTGGTGGTCGTACTCGATCACCTCGGCCTTCTCGCCGAACAGGAGACGGAAGGCCCGTGGAAGATTGCAGACGTTCAGCGGCTCGTAGTTCTGGTTCAGAACAAGTACGACGCCGTTCATGGTGGCCGGAGGATAGCAAGTTCACCGCAGCCTGCTTGTAGCGGCGTGCCAAGGCTCCGGGCTAGTTGCCGCGACCCGTGGTACCACCAGTCGATCGGTCCCAGCCACCGGCCTGGCCGACCTTCGTGGTGAGCGGCTTGCCCAGCGCGTCGGCGATGAACCGTGCGGCCACGAGGACCTTGTCGAGCGCCACGCCGTGCTCGTAGCCTGACGCGTCGAGCAGGTAGACGAGGTCCTCCGTCGCGAGGTTGCCAGCTGCCCCTGGCGCGTACGGGCAGCCGCCCGTGCCGCCGGTCGATGCGTCGAACGCCCGGATGCCGGCGGCGAGTCCGGTCGCCACGTTGGCCAGCGCCGTGCCGCGGGTGTCGTGGAAGTGGTAGGCCTGCCGATCCAGCGGGATCCCGGCCGCTTCCGCCAGCGCCACGAGCTCGGCGACCTGGCCCGGCACGCCGACGCCGATCGTGTCGCCGAAACAGATCTCGTCCGCGCCGAGATCGATCAGGCGCACGGCGACCTCGACGGCGTCAGGCGGGTCGACGCGGCCGGTGTAAGGGCAGCCGAACGCAGTCGATACGTACGCCCGGCGCCACCAGCCGAGCTCACCCGCCCGGGCAAGGACCGGCGCGAACGCGCCGAGCGACTCGTCGATGGTCATGCCGATGTTGTGCCGGGTGAACGCGTCAGTCGCGGCCGTGAAGATCGCGATGGCGTCGACATCGCTCGCCTCCGCCCGGGCCATACCGCGCTCGTTCGGGACGAGGACGGGAAATCGGACCCCGGGCTGCCGCCCGAGCCGTGTCATGAGGTCGTCCGCGTCGGCCAGCTGTGGGATGGCGCGTGGCGATACGAATGACGTAGCCTCGATCTCCCGGAGACCGGCGTCCACGAGGAGCTCGATGTACCGGACCTTCACGTCGGTCGGGACCGCGACCGCTTCGTTCTGGAGTCCGTCGCGCGGTCCGACCTCGTAGATCCGGACGTGGCGCTCGTCCGGCGCCGGTGTCATCCGGTGCCGATCAGACGAGGGGCGGATCCGTCGCCCGCTCGATGCGCGCGATCTCGATCTCGATGCGCCCGAGCAGGTCGACCGCCTCGACGTGCTCCGGGCTGCTGTGGGTCGCAGCGTTCCGCCGAGCGCGCGTCTCGCGATGGAGGTCCAGGAGCTCCGCTCGAGTCTGGGGCAAGCCGGTCTTCGCCGGCTTCCTCGTGGCGGGTTGGCCGCGCTTGGCTTGGTCGGTGCCCTTGTCGCCCATGGTCGAAGCGTACCGCGTCGCGAACCTCAGGTGGGCTCGACGGTAGCGAGTCGCTGGCCTCGCGTGACCTGCTCGCCAGCGCGCACGAACACGTCGGTGACGGTACCGGCGCGCGTCGACGTGACGGCATGCTCCATCTTCATGGCCTCGAGCGTGACCACGATGTCGCCAGGTTCGACCTCCGACCCGACGGGTGCGCCGATCGATAGGACCTGACCGGGCATCGGGGCGACCAGCTCGGACGGCCCGGTGCCATGCGCTGCTGCTGCGGCACTCGCCGCCCGGTCGACGTCCGGCGGCCGGGCTAGGCGGAATGCGATGCTGCGACCGGCGAGGTCGAGGTGGACCTCGTCGCGATCGCTGACGAGAGCCGCCCGTGTGGCGGCGCCACCCGGGACCACATGGACCGTGCGGATCTCATCCTCCGCCGCGAGCCGCAGGCTGGGTGCGGCGTTGAGGCGGAAGCCGTCGGATGGGCGGTCGGCCATGAGCGCTCGAGCGGCGGCAGTCCATGCGGCGTCCGGTATCCGGGCGCGACGTTCCCAATCGTCAGGCGGCCAGATCCGCTCGAGCGTGTCGGTCCTGGCCAACCCTTCGCGAACGGCGGGTTCTCGCACGAGCCAGCGCAGGAAGCGCAGGTTGGTCGTGAGGCCAAGGATGACGGTGGCGTCCAGCGCGGCCGTCAATCGCTCGAGCGACTCCGCCCGATGCCGACCGTGCGCGATCACCTTGGCCAGCATCGGGTCGAACCGGCCGCCGACCTCGTCACCTTCCTGCACGCCGGCATCGACACGGATCCCCTCGCCCGTCGGCCAGCGGAGCATGAGGATCCGGCCGGTCGCCGGAAGGAAGTCGTGCTCGGCGTCCTCCGCGTAGATCCGGACCTCGACTGCATGACCGGTCCAGCGGACGTCCGTCTGCGCGAATCCGAGCGGCTCGCCGGCCGCGATGCGGATCTGGTCGGCGACGAGGTCGCGGCTAGTCACGAACTCCGTCACGGGATGCTCGACCTGGAGGCGCGTGTTCATCTCCATGAAGCTGAAGGCCCCGCGGTCATCCAGCAGGAACTCGCAGGTGCCGGCGCTCTCGTAGCCGATGGCGCGGGCGAGACCGAGCGCCGCCTCGCCCATCTTCGTTCGGAGGACCGCGTCGACCGCCGGGGAGCCGGCTTCCTCGAGCACCTTCTGATGGCGCCGCTGGATCGAGCAATCGCGTTCACCGAGGTGGACGCCGTTGCCATGTCGATCGAACAGGACCTGGATCTCGACGTGGCGGGCACTCTCGACGAGGCGCTCAAGGATGAGCCGGTCGTCCCCGAAGGCGGCCATGGCCTCACGTCGAGCGGCGGCGAGCTCCATCGGTAGTCTCTCGAGTGTTCGGACGGTCCGCATGCCCTTGCCGCCACCACCCGCGGCCGGCTTGATCAGGAGGGGGACGCCGATCTGCCCAGCGGCATCGACGAGCGCGCCATCGGTCTGGTCGTCGCCCTCGTACCCGGGCGGGACCGGAACGCCAAGGTCGTGGGCTATCCGGCGCGCAGCGGCCTTGTCGCCCATGGCACGGATCGCGGCCGGCGGCGGGCCGATCCAGGTGATCCCGGCGTCGATCACCCGCTCGGCGAAGCCGGCGTTCTCGGCCAGGAATCCGAAGCCCGGATGCAGGGCGTCAACACCGCTGGCGAGGGCTGTCTCGACGACCGCGGCTGCGTCGAGCAGGTCGAGCGTTCCTGGCCCGCTTGTCGGTGGGACGACCGCTCCGATCCCGAGGGCGTCGCACGTACGCGTGATCCGAGCTGCGATCTCCCCGCGGTTGGCGACGAAGACCGAGGCGATGCTACTGGGGAGAGCCGTGCGTTCGGGCGCGACTAGCACGTCAAACGCGTCAGACGCGACACGCCAACGGCCACCAACGCGCCTGGCAGGCAGGCGACCAGAGGCGATCCAGCGCTGGATCGACCTGGTGGACGTCCCCAGGCGCCGAGCAACCTCCCTGGGACTCAATTCCTCGGCCATTTCGTCGCGAGTGTCGCATAGAGAGCCATGCGATGACTACCAACCGCGCCTAGCCGATGACTTCGACCTCCCGACCCTGTTGGTCGGTGATGACAGAACGTCTGACGTTGAACGCGAGACGAGGCGACACCGTGTACGAGCCTGCGATCGGCTTGAGCGTTCCTTGGATGCTGGCAACGTCGGCTGGCGACAGCGTCAGATGCAGGCTGTCCTTGACGGCTTCATGTGCGTCAAAGTTCTCCCCCGGGGTCACGTCGAGGCGCATGGTCGGCCCCTGCGCGAAGAAGGGCCGATCGAACGGCAGTCGACCGCGCAGCATGCGTAGGAAGCGCGGGACCGCGATCGCTCCGAGGGCGATCTCCGCGCGATCGCCAGAGATCGACCAATCGAGGTCGTCGGAATGGATGCCGGCCATCGACGATCCCTCCCTCTCGATGGCGTCCCCGACGGTTGCTGCGGTCTCGGCGTCGGACAGGATCGACGCCCTGGACAGATCAGTCACGAGCAACGGCGCCGATGACCGCAAGACCTCGAGCAGCGCGGACGTGTCCCAGGCCTGTGCCGCCTCGTACTCGTCCATGGTCAGCCCGACGATCTGCACGAACGTAAGCGACCCGTGCGGCGTCTCGATGGTGCCGAGCTGTTCATCCTCGGCGAAGGCGACGGCGCGGATGTTCGTGGGCTCATCCATGGCGATCGGGCCGTTGAGATCGAGGTGGTCTCCGATGGCGAGGACGTTGCCGGATTCGAAGATGTAGCGAGCGAGGTTCTGCATCAACGAGACCGGCCAGAGCGGCGCATCCGGATTCGATGGCTCCCGGACCAGCCGGAATGTCAGCTCCATGCCCCAGCCACTGACAGCGACGTCGTCGGACTCCTTGGCGTACAGCTCACTCAGACCGTAGGACACGTAATGCCAGTGGGGCGGGGGCCCGTCCGCTCGGTGGGCACTGACACCGTCGAGTGGATCCGGGCCACCCATCCGCCAGCGCATGATCGTTCCCCAGTGGAGCGGTTTCTCGTCGCCATAGAGCGGTTCGAGTGCGGCATTGATGGCATCCCAGCCTGATACCGGCTCGTCCGAGTGATGGTGCTTCGACTCGTCCTCGCGGCCCAATAGCCGGCGGAGGAAGCTCATCGATCCTCTCCTCCTGACCAGGACGGAGACCTCTTCTCGTCGAATGCTGCGAAGCCTTCACGCGCCTCGTCACTGACGCGCTGCCGGGCGATCACTCGAGCCGTGTGCCATTTCGCCGAGCCGTGACCCAAGCCACGTACCTCGCGGATGATCGCCTTGGCCGCCCGGACGGCGACTGGACCCGAAGCCAACACATCGTCGATCGCGGCATCGACGGTGGCGTCGAGCGCCGCCTCGCCTTCGACCACCTCGTGGACCAGGCCGATGCGCTGGGCGCGGACTGCATCGAACCGACGCCCTCCCGGGAACAGTGCTCGCGCGTGCGACTCCCCGATCTTGGCGACGACGAACGGTGCGATGACGGCTGGCAGGATCCCAAGCCGCGTCTCCGTGAACCCGAATCGGGCCCCGCTCTCGGCGACGACCAGATCGGCGACCGCGCAGAGTCCCATGCCGCCGCCGAGCGCCCCGCCCTGGACGCGGGCGATCACCGGGACCGGGCAGGTGTCGATGGCCTCGAACATGTCGGCCATCGCCATCGCGTCCCGTTCGTTGCCCTCGACGTCGAGCGCCATGGCCGCCCGCATCCAGGCGATATCGGCGCCGGCACAGAACGTCGGTCCCTCGCCCGCAAGCACGACGACGCGCAGGTGGGCCGGCTCCTCGCGCGCGAACCCGGTGAACGTCGCGCGGAGGTCGCCGATCAGCGAGGCATCGAAGGCGTTGTGGACCTCGGGACGAGCAAGCGTCACCCGTGCGATGACGCCGTCGGGACCGGAGCGCTCGAGACGCAGGGCAGGGCTCACCGCCGCATGGTACCGACGCGCCGACACCGCAAACACGAATCGTGTGGTGCCGCTGGACACCGACCTACTGCACCAGACAGGTACATTTCACCTATGGGTCCCGCGAACCCGTGGTCTCCGAACTGGCGGCCGGATCCGACCGGCAACCGCGCGGTGGCGATCAGGTCGAGCCGCCGCGGCGCGCTGCTGGCCGGCCTGCTGCTGTGGCCGCTTGTCCTGCTGGCGGCCGTCACGACGCCCGGCGCCCTCGACGCCGACCTCCGGCGGGTCGTCCTCGTGGCGGCGCTGTCGTGGCCTGGCCTCGCACTGCTCGGCGCAGGACTCGCCCCCGCCGCTCTCGGCTCCCGGATCGATGCGACCGTCGCAGGCATCGCACTCGCACTCGGGGCCCCGATCGCCGCGATCATGTCGACCCTCATCGGGGTCGCCATCATCTACTCGATCACGAGTACAGGCGCGGGCGTCGGCGAGGCCCTGGGGATGACGATCCGACTTGGCGTGCTGGGGGCTTTGCGCTGGGCGCCCCTGCTTGTCATCGTCGTGATCGTCTGGCTCGTGGTCGTTCGGAAGACAGGGAACCGTTCGACCGACTAGTCGAGCACCGTCACCTCGTCACCCACCCGGATCCGTCCCGGCTGTGCCACGTCCGCCAGCACGCCGAAGTCGGCGTGCTTGCCCTCGCGGAGCCCGCGGTACGAGATGATCGACCGGAGCGTGTCCAGGTCGCGCATGCCGATGTCCGGATCCTGGGTCGTGATCGCGCAACGTGCATCGGGCTTCGTCACCCGCAGGATCGCGTCGCCGACCGCGATCCGCCGCCCGATCCAGGTGTCCTCCTCGTGAGGTTCCGCCCCCTCGAGATCGATCAGCATCCGGAAGCGGCGGCCGTCCACGGACTCCGTACCGGCGTGCCTGGCGAGCTCGCGCAGCGAGCCGTCCGAGATGATGCTGGTGGGGTTGCCGCTCCTCGTTCCGCCGGGTCGATCGCAGCGGATGACCCGGATCGGGCGTCCCGCGAATGCCGCCACGGCGTCCGCCCACGGGCCGATCACCACGCGGCCGACCCCGGTCCGGCCATGGATCGGCGTCTCGACCGACTCGCCGAGCTGCACCTCGTCCTCGATGATCGCCCCGTCCGGGAACCGCATCCGGAGCATCGTGGCGCCCGGGTCGGTGTGGGTCTCGATCTGCACCAACGGCCCCACGATCAGGCGATCGACCAGGCGGTTGACGTCGTCGGTCAGGAAGAACCGGCGGTCCTCGACCACGCCGACTTCGGTGACATCGATCTCGGTCGGATGGGCGAGACCCATGCTGCGGACAGGAGAGATCGAGAAGCGCGCGACGGTCGGCATCGTCTCGATGCTACCGGACGACGAGATCCGTGGGCTACTCGGGAGCGACGCTGCGCGGCTGCGCTTCGCATATCGGCTCCCTCGAAACGCCGCCACAGATAGTGGCTTCGAGGGAGGAGCCGTCCATCAACCTCAGGCGGAGGCGGATCGGCGCTGCCGCTCCGGGCGTCGACCCGGGAGGCCGCGAGGGCTCTGGGCCGATCGCGATAGCAACGATGCCGTCTGGGCTCATCCCGAGGTGAGTTGCCGCTAACTCGATCATCGCCATGCAGTCAGTCTCGCTGTACAGCTGCTCGCAGGCGATACCGGGGTGCGGGGTTGCCTTGGGGAGCAGCCCGCATGCGCCCGAAAAAAGCGCGATCGCAAGAGCCGATAGTGCCAGCCGCCGCATCACGTCAATCCGATGCTCTACCGGACGACGACGTTTCGGATCCCCAGGTCCGCGCCGGGCTCGTGCCAGAGGACCTCGAAGGTGAGGACGACGCGCACTCGCTCGACACCGTGGCGCCATCCATGCAGGTAGTAGTTGTCGAACGGCTTGCCGTCGGGCTCGAGCGAGCGGACCTCGAGGAACCCGCGCGCATCCGCGAGCGCGACATCGGTCGGCCATGGCTCGGCCCATTCGAACGACGCCTCCGTCAGGATCCCGTTCGGCAAACTGGCGTTGCCCAGCTCCACCTCGTATGGCCCGTCGTGGTCGATCGCGATATCCCAAACGTTGATCGTCAGGAGCTCGGCTCCCTCGGCAGCGGCGGGCTCAATGCTCGGGTGGGGCGTTGCACAGTCGTCCGACCCAGGGCCGCCGCAGGGAACGTCGGTGTAAGCATTCATCGTCGAGGTCGCCCACATCGCTGGCTCCTCCGAGCATGCTGGGCCGAAGGGCACGCCACCGCACAACCTGGCCTCGTGCGTCGACCCGTCGACGAAACCGATACGGACGCGGACGGGCCACGAGCCCGTATGCCCTCCTGGATCTGGATCCGGATCGGGAACGATGATGATCGCGGTCACGTCACCCCGGTCCTTGCCGACCTCAGCGGCGGCCACATCGATCATCGCGAGACAACGATTCTCGGAAGCGACCTCGACGCAGGCCTTCGGAAGGTCGGCAAGACCCGGAACGAACCCGCAGCCGGCGGAAGCTAGGACGATGGCGATCAGCGCGGCGAGCCCTCTCACCGCAGGCCGACGCTCGCAAGCTCGGCTTTGGCGAGCCGGCCGTAGTGCCCCGCGGCGTAGTCGCCGAACGGATCGGAGGTGTATTCGAGCAGCTCGGGGTAGGTGAGTCGATTGATCGCCCGGGTCGCCAGGGCGCGCTGCATGGTGGCCGATGACACATCCACCGGCGCACGGCGGATCGCGCGATGTGCGGCGCGGATCGTCTCCAGCCGCGCCGCGCGCCACGGGACGTAGCGGGCAAGCCAAGGCACGAGCATCACGGCCACGACCAGCAGGGCGAGCAGGCGCGCGATGAACAACAGGAGCGCCTCGAGCTCCTGCCCTGTCTGGATGAACGGCTGACCCGCGGTCTGGAAAGCACCGGTCGCGAGCGTGCCGATCCCCTCACCGATAAGGGGCACGCCGTTGAGAGCGTCCCCAAGCTGGGCGCCGGCGCCCTGGATGTTCCGCCCGCCGCCTTGGAGGGCCCGGCCGGCCTCGGCGAAGACCAAGATCGCGTCGTGGATCCGCAGCCCGATCACGGTCCACAGCGCGACCCACACCCAGGTGGCGAGATCGGCGACCACTTCCCGCGTCCGTGCGGTCCCGACTTCGCTGTAGAACTTCAGCATCCCGCTCCTCCCTGGTCACATCCGGAAGACGCCGAACCTTGTCTCCGGGATCGGTGCATGCAGTGCGGCTTCGAGACCCAGTGTGAGGATGCGCCGCGTGTCGATGGGGTCGATCACCCCGTCGTCCCAGAGTCGAGCCGTCGCGAAGTACGGCGATCCTTCCCGCTCATAGGTCTCGAGGATGGGCGCCTCGAACTCGTCGCGCGAAGCCTCGTCGGTGAAGTCGCCACGGACCGTCGATAGGACACGGGCCGCCTGCTGGCCGCCCATCACCGAGATGCGCGCATTCGGCCAGGTCCACAGGAAGCGTGGCTGGTAGGCACGCCCGGCCATCGCGTAGTTCCCCGCCCCGAACGATCCACCGATGAGGATCGTGAACTTCGGCACCTCGGCAGAGGCGACCGCGGTCACGAGCTTCGCCCCGTCCTTGGCGATGCCGGCCTCCTCGTACTCCCGCCCGACCATGAACCCGGTGATGTTCTGCAGGAACACGAGTGGGATCCGGCGCTGGCAGGCAAGCTCGATGAAGTGCGCGCCCTTGAGCGACGACTGGCTGAACAGGATGCCGTCGTTGGCGATGATCCCGACCGGGACGCCCTCGATGTGCGCGAAGCCGGTCACGAGGGTCTCGCCGTAGAGCGGCTTGAACTCGTGGAAGCGGGAGCCATCGACGAGGCGGGCGATGATCTCGCGGACCGGCACGGGTCGGCGAGGGTCGGCGGAGACCGCGCCATAGAGTCCAGACGGCTCGACCGCCGGGGCTTCGACCGGGCGGCGGTCCCACGGTGGGGAAGCGGGTCGGCGGTTCAGGTTGGCGACGATCGAGCGCCCGAGCGCGAGCGCGTGCTCGTCATCGAGCGCCTCGTGATCCGCCACGCCGGATCTGCGGGTGTGGACCTCGGCGCCACCGAGCTCCTCTGCTGTGACGTCCTCGCCGGTCGCTGCCTTCACCAGCGGCGGGCCTCCGAGGAAGATCGTGCCCGTGCCCTTCACGATGACGGTCTCGTCGCTCATCGCGGGGACGTAGGCGCCACCGGCGGTGCATGAGCCCATGACCAGTGCCACCTGCGGGATACCCGCGGCCGACATCCGGGCCTGGTTGTAGAAGATCCGCCCGAAGTGGTCGCGGTCCGGGAAGACATCCGCCTGGAGCGGCAGGAATGCACCCCCGCTGTCGACGAGATAGATGCACGGCAGGCGGTTCTCGAGGGCGATCTCCTGTGCCCGGAGGTGCTTCTTCACCGTCATCGGGTAGTACGTGCCGCCCTTGACGGTCGCGTCGTTGGCGACGATGACGCAGGTGGTCGATTCCACTCGGCCGATGCCCGTGACGATCCCGGCGCCTGGTGCATCGTCCTCGTACAGGCCGTTGGCCGCCAGCGGACTCAGCTCGAGGAACGGTGAGCCGGGGTCGAGCAGATGGTCGATCCGCTCGCGGACGGGCAGCTTGCCGCGTTCTCGGTGCCGCTCGATCGAGCGATCGTCGCCGCCTGCTCCACGATCTGCGAGCTCCGACTGGCGCTGCCGCAAGTCATCGACCAATGCCGCCATCGCGTCGTGGTTCGCGCGGGTATCCGCCGCTGCAGGGTCGAGCCGGCTGCGCAGGACGGGCATGGCCGGATGATAGGACGCTGGCCGGGCTCATCCTCGCGCCAGTCCGTGGCACGGATGTGCACCTGGCGACCGTTCGGGAACCTGGGCCTGGGTTCACGCCCCATCTTTTGCATGTCATGACCAAGGCGTCGGCCACGCGCCTACCTGGGACCATTTGTTGCGCCCAGTGCACAAGGCGAGGACCGAGTAGGCCTCATTCGCCGATACGGTCACGTGGTGCACACGCGGAACCCTGGATCGCTTGCTGACGTCGGGCGGCCATGCTCCGACGGCTCGCCTTGCTCACCTGGATCAGCGTCGTCCTCATCGCCTGCTCACCCGCAGCGGTCACGTCCCTGCTGCCAGCCCCGGCAGGCCCGCTCGTGACCGTGACGACCCGCGGTGGCGAATGCCCCGAGGGGGCGTGCGGTTCGACGCTCGCCATCGAACGCGACGGCCGGTTGCTCCAGACCGCGCCGGAGTCCGTGGTCCTCGGCCAGGTCCCGCCGGAAACGCTCGCGGCGCTCGACGGGATGATCAGGGCGACGGACTTCGCCGCCATCCGAGCCCGACCGTTCACCGGGGAGTGTCCCGTCAACTTCGATGGCCAGGAGGTCATATACGAGTTCGGCGCACCTAGCGGCATCGAGCGCATCGCTTCATGTCAGACCGAGATCGACCCGGACCATCCACTGTTCGTGGCCGTCCGGGAGGCAATCGCGGCCGGCGGCGCGATCTAGGTCGCGGCCTCACCGAGGACGTTCTCGATCGCGGATTCGACACCTGGATACCGGAACGCATGGCCGAGTTCCAGCGCGCGCATCGGCGTCACGCGGCGGGAACCGAGCAGCAACGCCGACTGCTCGCCGAGCACGAGGCGGATGAGCCAGCCCGGCGCCGGGAACCACGCCGGCCGGCGCAGGACGCGCGCCATCGATCGCACGAAATCGACCTGTCTGACGGCGCCGGGGCTCGTGACATTGAGGACCCCGCCCGCATCCGGGTCGGTGATCGCGCGACGGAAGAGTGCGACCGCATCATCGATGTGCACCCAGCTGATCCATTGCTGGCCGCTGCCAAGCCGACCGCCGAGGAACGACCGGACCGGCAGGGACAGGAACCAGACGAGGGCCGCGTCGCGGGCGAGTACATGCCCCATCCGCAGCCGGGTCACGCGTACGCCGTGCCCCTCGGCACGCCCGGCCTCGTGCTCGACTGCGCGCGACACCTCGGCCAGGAACTCGGTGCCCATCGGCGTCGATTCCGTCATCGGTGCCGGGTCGTCGCCCGGCGACGACTCCGGATAGGCATCGATACCTGACACGACCACAAGGCTCCTCGGCCGGCGATCGGCCGGGAGCCGAGCCATCGCATCCACGATGGCATGGACGGCGTCGACGCGGCTGGCGGTGATAACGGCCTTGCGGCGCGGCGTCCAGGGCCAGGGAGCCACCCGGGCGCCGGTGACACAGACGACCGCATCCATGCCGGCGATCGACGCGGCGAGCCGTGGGATGTCGTCCGTCGACCACCTCGCAAGTCGAGCGCCTGGCGGGACCACGTTCCGTCGTCGCTCTGGATCGCGCGAGAGCACGAGGACGTCGCCGCCGTCGGCCAGGATCGACCGGCTCAGCGCACGCCCGACGAGCCCGGACCCACCCACGATCGCGACTTTCATCGTTCTCCCATGCCCTGCAAGCGTGCTACCCTGTCATAGCAAGTTATGACGGAAAAACTCGCTACTGTCAATGCGCACGATTTCTCGGAGGCCGGGCGGCGAGCGCGCGCGTCGGCCGCCGAGTCGATCCGGCTCGACCTCGCGGATGCGTGGGGCGAGATGGGTGCGGCATGGGGTGTCACACCGGCGATCGCGCGTGTGCAGGCGTATCTCATGGCGCGCCAGGAGCCACTGACCGAGCGGGAGGTGCGCGAGGCGCTGGGGCTGTCCCACCGGGCCGCGAGCCTGGCCCTCGCCGAAGCGGAGTCCTGGGGCCTCGTCCAGCGCGTTCCCGAACCGCGGCGTGTCGGTCGGCGCGGTCCCGCCGGCACCGCCTTCCTCGCCGTCAACGACCACTGGCAGTGGTTCGGCCGGGTCATCGCCGAGCGCAAGAGCCGCGAGGGTGATCCGGTCGTCGCCGTTCTCGAGCAGAAGGCCAAGGAAGCGGCGGCGGCAGCAGCCGCCAACCCCGACGACGAGGAGCTTGCTGCCCTCCACGATTGGTTGTCATCGTTCGTGGTCTTCGTTCGGCTGTTCGACCGGGCGGTCGGGATCGTGCCGCAGCTCGAGCCGCGCGAGCTCGAGCGGGCGCTCCAGCTCCTCGACCGCGTGCCGGACGACACCGTCCTGCGCTTGTTCGACTTGCTCGGCGGGCTCGACGACAACGACGTGCTCGAGCTCGTCGACGCCGTGTCTCGTCTGTCGCCGACCGCTGCACGACGCGCCACGAAGCTCATGTCAGGCGTCGTGAGGACCGTTTCCCGCTAACCTCGACGCGTGAGCGAGCCACGCATCGACCGGCCGCACGTGCCGGGCTATGGGATCCCAAGATCGTCGAAGGGCACGCTGCCGTGGTCCTGGGCGATCGAGCGCCTGGAGCGCGCCACGATCTACTGGCTGGGAACCGCGAGCGGCGCCGGCGCGCCGCACCTCATCCCGATCTGGGGAGCCTGGGTCGATGGCCGCTGGTACGTGGAGGGCGGCCCGACCCGCTGGCAGCGCAATCTCCGGGAGAACCCGCAAATGGCGATCCATATCGAATCGGCGAGCGGCGAGGTCGTCATCGTCGAGGGCCCGGCGGTCGAGATCATCGCGCCGGATCCGGATCTGGCCGGGCGACTCGTGGCTGGCTTCGACAAATACAAACCGGATTACGCGGCGGATCCGGCCAACTGGGCGCAGGGCGGCCTGTGGCAGTTGCGACCGCTCAAGGCGTTCGCGTGGACCACGTTCCCCAAGGACATGACGCGCTACACGTTCGACGAGGCGTAGCGACAAAAGCGACCAGTCGGCGTGCTTCCTGGACTGCAGGATCGGGTCGAGGGACGCAAAGACGGGTCGTTCGACGCTGAACCGTGCCTGCCGTGCACGCTCCGGCCCTAGCGCAGGCCCACGGGACACGTTCGGCATTGATCTGCAGACTGAGAAGCACGTTGCAGAAACAGGCCTAGACTGCCGCGCCTGGAACCGGTCCATCCAAGTCCACGGCTCGCGCAGCGGTCCTCTACGTGGCCCGTGCTTGGGCGGGATCTGGCCTCGTGCCATAATCCTGACCGCGCGCGAGACGCCCCGACGGGCCTGCCGCGCCACTCGAACGATGAGGAACCCACAGCCGACATGACCGTCGAAACCTCCACCTGGGCGACCAAGAAGGGTCTCGCCCAGATGCTCAAGGGCGGCGTCATCATGGACGTCGTCACCGCCGAGCACGCCAAGATCGCCGAGGACGCCGGCGCCGTCGCCGTGATGGCGCTCGAACGCGTTCCCGCCGATATCCGCAAGGCCGGCGGCGTGGCCCGCATGTCAGATCCAGCGATGATCACCGGGATCATGGATGCCGTGACCATCCCGGTCATGGCCAAGGCACGCATCGGCCACTTCGTCGAGGCACAAGTGCTCGAGGCCCTCGGCGTCGATTACATCGACGAGTCCGAGGTACTCACCCCGGCCGACGAGAGCAACCACATCGATAAGCACGCGTTCAAGGTGCCCTTCGTGTGCGGCTGTCGGAACCTCGGCGAGGCGCTGCGGCGCATCAATGAGGGCGCGGCGATGATGCGCACCAAGGGCGAGGCCGGCACCGGCAACATCGTCGAAGCGGTGCGCCAGCTGCGTGACGTGAACAGCGAGATCCGTCGACTGCAGGGGATGCGCGACGACGAGCTGTTCGTCGCGGCCAAGGACCTGCAGGCGCCGTACGAGCTCGTCAAAGACGTAGCCGAGAACGGCAAGCTGCCGGTCGTTAACTTCGTCGCAGGTGGGATCTCCACCCCGGCCGATGCCGCTCTTGTCATGCAGCTCGGCGCCGAGGGCGTGTTCGTCGGCTCGGGCATCTTCAAGAGCGAGGACCCGGCCCGGATGGCGAACGCGATCGTCCAGGCGACGACGTTCTTCGACGACGCCAAGAAGATCGCCGAGGTCTCGAAGGGTCTCGGTGCGCCGATGCGCGGCATCGCCCTGGAGGAGATCCCCGAGCAGGAGCGACTCGCCGTTCGAGGCTGGTAGACACGTCGCGGTCCCGCGCCAGTACGGCGTAGCATCCATCTTGTGAAGATCGGCGTCCTGGCCCTGCAGGGGGCCTTCCGAGAGCATCTCGACACCCTCGCCGCCATCGGCGTCGAGGGCGTTCGCGTACGCGAACCGGCCGACCTCGATGGCGTCAGTGGCCTGATCCTGCCCGGTGGTGAGAGCACCACGATGCGCCAGCTGATCGAGCGCTGGGGCCTTCGTCAGCCGATCCTGGACCTTGCCCACTCAGGTGCGCCGATCTACGGCACATGCGCGGGGATGATCGTCCTGGCCCGCGACATCGCCGGCGACGAGGAGCCGATCCTGCCGCTCCTCGATGTCCGGGTGGAGCGCAACGCATTCGGACGGCAGCTCGATTCGTTCGAGGCGGACCTCTCTGTCGACGTCCTCGGATCGATGCCGGTCCATGCCGTGTTCATCAGGGCCCCTGTCATCGAGCACACGGGCCCCGATGTCGACGTCCTGGCGCGGCTCGACGACGGCCGGATCGTGGCCGTCCGCGAGCGGAACGTGCTGGCGACGGCCTTCCATCCTGAGCTCGCCGGGGAGACGCGCTTCCACCGACTCTTGGCGACGATGGCCGCCGAGCACGACGACCCGGGCGAAGGATCGGGCCGGCGGCATCACCCGACACGGCGCACACAGCCCCGATGACCGCGACCCGCACGGCCAAGAAGCAGGGCAAGGTCCGCCCAGCACGCCTGACCGATCTCGCCGCGCTCGGCGAACTGTCGCGGCTCTGCCAGTCGGACGACGCGTCCACGCGGTCGCTGGGCCTCCCGGTCAGCGGGCCACCCATCGGTGTGTTCAGCCTGTTCCGCCTGCCGCTCGGCGCGTTCCGCCCGAACGATCTGTTGTACGTCTACGAGGAGGACGGCCGGATCGCCGGGCTTCTGCGCGTCGAGCGCGAGTCGACCCGCGACGAATGGACGATCGTGGAGCTCGACGCCGTCGGGATGGCCGATGCCGGCGACATCCGCTACCGGCTCGTCAACCAGCTGCTGCGCGAGGGCGCGAAACGCGGCGCAGCGCGCTTCCATGTCGCCTGCGCCGACGTCGATGGCAACGTCGAGCTGATGATGCAGGCCGGATTCATCCGCTACGGCGAGGAGCAGATCATGTTCCGGCCGGGCCGGGAGCTGCCCAAACCCTGGACCGACAAGGCCGCTGCGGACGCTCGGATCCGCGCCGCCCAGCCGGTCGACGCACTCGCGCTCCATCGCCTGTATGGCGCGGTCACGCCCAATCCCGTGGCCAGGCTTGAGGCCATCCGGATCCCGGACTGGGAGCGCCAGGGAAACCACTGGCGCGTGCCGCGCTCGAGCCTTGCGCCGATCCTGCGCTTCGCCGACATCGAGGCATTCGTGCAGCACGCCCCCGGTGGCGGCAAGGATGGCACCGAGCTCGACGGGTTCATCCAGGTCGGCGTCGCAAAGGAGGACCAGCCGCATTACTTAAAGGTGCTCGCAAGGCCGGACGCCGATCCGACGGCGCTCATCGAGTTCGGGCTCGGCATCATCGAGGCACGCACGACGAAGGGTGGCGAGCATCGACACGACCACGGCGTCATCGCACCCGTGCGAACCTATGAGGGGCCAGTCGACCGGCGCCTGGAGGATGTCGCCTTCGGATCGATCGCCAGCGTCACGCTGCTCATGAAGGAGACCCTCGTCCGGGTCGCCGAACCGGCACTCGTGCCGGCGGGCGTCCGATAGCGTGGAAACGGAGGCCAGCGTGGGTTCCATGGAACGCCAGCGCGAAACCATCGACGATCTCGATGCGATGCTGTCATCGCTGCCGCCGGAGATCGTCGACGCGGTGCACGCGCTGCCGGACCGCGAGGCGCTGATCGAGGTCGTGCTCGACCTTGGCCGCCGACCCGAGGGCCGCTTCCCCGACGCAGAAGTGAGCTTGCTCGAGCGCGAGATCGACGAGACCGACATCGCCTTCGTGATCGACCACATCGGCTCGTTCGGCGATGACAACCGGGCCGGCATCGAGCGGACGCTCCACCGGATCAGCGCGATCCGCAACCGGAATGGCAAGGTCGTCGGTCTGACCTGCCGGGTCGGGCGCGCGGTCTACGGGACGATCGAGATCATCCAGGACTTCGTCGAGACCGGGAAGTCGATCCTCATCATGGGCCGCCCCGGCATCGGAAAGACCACGATGCTGCGCGAAGCTGCGCGGGTGCTGGCCGACGACCTTGGCAAGCGCGTCGTCGTGGTCGACACCTCGAACGAGATCGCCGGCGATGGCGACATCGCCCATCCGGCCATCGGCAAGGCGCGCCGGATGCAGGTCCGCACCCCGTCGATGCAGCACGAGGTCATGATCGAGGCGGTCGAGAACCACATGCCGCAGGTCATCGTCATCGACGAGATCGGCACGGAGCTCGAAGCCGCCGCGGCACGAACCATCGCCGAGCGCGGCGTCCAGCTGATCGGCACGGCGCACGGCAACAACCTCGACAACCTGATGCTCAACCCCACGCTGTCGGACCTCATCGGCGGCATCCAGAGCGTGACGCTCGGGGACGAGGAGGCGCGTCGCCGGCGGACCCAGAAGAGCGTGCTCGAGCGCAAGGCACCGCCGACCTTCGACGTGATCGTCGAGATCCAGGACCGCGAGCGGGTGGCCGTCCACAGCGACGTCGCCGAGACAGTCGACGCGCTCCTGCGCGGCGACGCCGTCGCGCCGGAGTTGCGTTGGCGCGACGAGGAGGGCGTCCACCGATCGCAGGGCCGGCCCCGGCCGTCGCCTCGCGAGCAGCTCGGCGCGGAGCGGTTCGCCGGCCTCGTCGGTGGCGGGTCGCCATGGCGCATGGAACCCGGCTGGCGGGGCGACGGATCCGGTCGCTCGGCCGGAGGCTTCCGCGAGGCGGAGCGTGGCGGGTTCCGGCCGGGCTACCGGCCCGGCGCATCCGGTGGCTGGCGGCAGGCGCGTGGTGGGCCGGGGCGCGAATCCGCGCCACGCGGACCGTTGTCGAGCGCCGGCGGCACCGTCATGCCAGGCGAGCGGATCGCCGGCCGGTCCGGCGAGGAGCCGTTCGTGGCCGGCGAGATCGCCGACCGCGGGCCTCTCGAGCGAGGTGGTGCGACGGCCCTCGAGACGCGTGCCCGCGAGGCGCGCGAGCTCGAGCGGCAGAAAGCATGGCTCGACCAGGCGTCACGCGCGATGCAGTCCTACAAGGCCGATGAAGGCACGGCACCCGTCAACGCCGACGATCTCGAGCCGTCCGACGAGCTGGCGTCGCTGCCCCTCGGAGCCGTGGAGGGCGAGCGCGGCGAGACCGTGCTGGAGCCCGGTGGAGCGCCGTTGCCGACGTTGCGGGTCATGCCCCAGGGCATCAGCCGCAAGCGCCTCGAGCAGGCGGTCCGCGACCTTGGCTTGCCCGTCGTCATCGCCCGCGACGTCGACGAGGCCGACGTCGTGATGACGCTCAAGAACGAGTACAAGCAGAAGACGCCGCTGCTCCGCGAGGCGGAGGACCGGGCGATGCCCATCTATGTCCTCAAGAGCAACACCATCCCCCAGATGCAATCGAGCCTGACCTCGATCTTCTCCCTCGAGATCGACCCACGCGAGGCGGCGCTGCGCGAGACGGAGGACGCCATCGAGGTCGTCCTCACATCGTCCGAGGCCGTCGAGCTGTCGCCGCAGAACGCCTACATCCGACGTCTCCAGCATCAGATGGCAGAGCGGGCCAACCTCGTCTCGCGGTCGCGTGGTCGCGAGCCGTTCCGGCGGGTCCGCCTCTACCCGGACGCCGCTCGTAGCACCTGGCGGTGACGGACGGGCCGGCGCCCCGGTCCCTGCGATCCGGGTTGCGCCGATTGGCGACGGGACTCATCGCCTACGGCCTGACCGGGATCGCGCTCGCAGTCGTCGCTGCCATCGCCCTGGCGTGGGCCGGTGGGCGGTTGTCCGCGGTCGGCGGACGCGTCGATACCCAGATCGCCTCGGTCGTGGAGACGCTCGACCGTACGTCGACGGCCCTCAGCGACGCCGGGACCTCGGCCACGTCCTTCTCGGGGACCATGGAACGTACGCCGCCGGTCGTACGCCAGACCGCCCAGGCGATCGCCGACGTCCGAGCGGATCTGCGGGCCGCCGAGGACCAGTTCTCGCAGATCGAGATCCTCGGCCGACGGCCCCTCGGCGGCGTGGCTGAAGCATTCGGCCGCATGGCCACGAACCTCGACGGCATCGATACCCAGCTCGATGTCATCGCTACGGACCTGGAGAGCAATCGGGCCGCCCTCCTCACCAATGCCACGTCGCTGGCCGCGTTGGGCCAGCGACTCGGCCTGGTTGCCGAGGACCTGCGCGGGGGCGTCGTGGAGGACGGCTTCGCCGACCTGCGGGCGAGCGCGACGATCCTCGCGATCATCCTGTTGATCTGGATGACGATCCCCGCGATCGGGGCGCTGTGGCTTGGCTGGTGGCTCAGGCGCGAGGTCGGCGGCGAGGACGCCTAGCGGATCCCTGCCGTGCCGAGCACGCGCGGCACGATGATGCCGACGAACCCGCCCCGGGCGATGTCGCGAAAGACCTCGCCAGCCGGTGAGACCGGTCGAGCGCCACGGTTCGCCGAGTTCTGACGCATCACGGCCGTGTGCTTCCTGGACTGCAGGAGCCGGTCGAAGGCCGCCTGAGTGGGTCCGTCGTCACCAGATCGTGCCTGCCATGCACGCTCGGGGGCCAAGACGGGTCTGAGGTACGCGTCCAGCCGGGATCTGCAGTCTGAGAAGCACAGTCCGGCACCGCCTGAGGGCTGACCGCCCGAGGGCTGACGCCCCGAGGTCTGACGCCCGCCCCGAGGTCTGTCGCCACGACTTGTGACGTCCGGCTTCCTGCTGGGGCGATCATCGGAGGTCGCGCCGGAGGGCAGATCGGGCGGCCAGATGACCGCTCATGCCATGGACACCCCCGCCGGGCGGCGTCGATGACGAGCACAGGTACAGCCCCGGTCCGGCGTGGTACGGATCGAGGGCGACGGTCGGCCGGAACACGATCTGGCGGATGTCCGAGATCCCCGCGTTGATGTCACCGCCGATGTAGTTCGGGTCGTACGCCTCCAGCTGGGCCGGCGAGCGTGTCGCGCGTCCGAGGATGCGGTCGCGGAACCCGGGTGCGAACCGCTCGACCTGGGCCTCGATGCGGTCGGTCATGTCGACGTCCGACCCGCCTGGGACGTGGCAGTACGCCCAGGCCGTCGTCTTCCCGGCCGGCGCTCGCGACGGATCCCACGGGTGGTACTGGGCGAGGAGCGTGAACGGACGGTCCGGCGGGCGGCCGGCGGCGACCTGCCGCTCCGATCGCACGACCTCGTCGAGCGGGCCTCCCAGGTGCACGGTCGCGGCGCGACGCAGGCCGTCCGCGGTCCAGGGGATGGGACCGTCGAGTGCCCAATCGACCTTGAAGACGCCGGCGCCGTAGCGATATCGGGCGTACCGGTGCCTCGTGCGCTCAGGCAAGTGATCGCCGGCGATAGCCATCGCCGCTCGTGGTGTCGTGTCGAGCAGGACGACGCGGGACTCGGGGAGGTCATCCAGCAGCGAGACCGTCTGATCCGTGACGATCTCACCGCCGAGCCGGCGGATCTCGTTCGCGAGCGCCCCGGCGATGGCCATCGAGCCGCCGCGGACCATCGGCCAGCCGACGGCGTGGGCGTAGGTCCCGAGGACGAGGCCGAAGGACGCCGACAGCGGCCGGTCAAGCGCGACCATGCCATGTGCGGCAAGCCCCGCGAACAGCGCCCGCGCTGGCTCGCCGCGAAAGCGACTCCGGGCGAGCCCGCTCGCCGATCTGAGCGCGAGCGTCCCGAAGCGCGCCAGCGCGAGGGGATGGCGCGGCGGGTGGATGACGGGGCGAAGCAGCTCCCGCCCGAGCTTCTCGGCATCCCGCGCCAATGGTCCGAACATGCGGCGCCAGGCGGACCCATCGTCGGTCCGGCGATCAGGATCCAGGCCGGCTGCAGTCGCGATGAACGAGCGCTCGAGGATGACGGCGCGTCCGCCATCGAGCGCGTGGGCGACCGGTGCGTCCGGGTGCGCGAACTCGACGCCCAGCGCCGACCAATCGACGGTGCGGAAGAACGGCGACGCCACAGCGAGCGGCACGATCGTGGAACACACGTCGTGGCGAAACCCGGGGAGCGTCAGCGCCTCGGTCCGGGTGCCGCCGCCGATCGTCGGCGCGCCTTCGTAGATCCGGACCGAGCGCCCGGCACGCGCCAGCGTCAGCGCCGCGGCAAGACCGTTCGGCCCGGAACCGACGACGATCGCATCGAGTGCAGGTCGGCCGGGCGCCGTCACCGAGAAGCGGCGGGAGCGCCGAGCTCACCGGCCCCGGGCTGGAACGGGATCCCCGGCGTGAAGGTGATGTCCGGGAACCTGCCGCGGAAGCAGAACGGCCCATAGATCGCTTCCTCGAGATCACCGGCGGCGGTGACCGATCGCCCAGTCCCCTCGACGTCCTCGGCGATCGGACCGACGACCACCCAATCGGGTGGCTGGGCCTCGATGTCGATCGTCGGGAGCAGTGCCAGGAGCTGCTCCCAGCGGTTCGGTGGCCGAACGCCGGCGATCGTCACGCCCGATGCTCCATCGGCTGGGCCGCGATAGTCGACGAGGTGCACGCCGGTCTCGTTGGACTCGCCGCGCAGTGAGCATGTCGTCCCGTCGAACGACACGGCCAAGGTCCCGGCCAGGCGGAACGGCGTCGCCCGCGGCCCACCGCGCCGCAGCGACGTCAGGAGCGCCTCTTCCACCGCGACGCGGTCCGCGGCGGTCGCGAACCGGACCGTCCTTCCTGCCTCGTCCCGGGTCAGCCGGCCATCCGCTTCGGGCAGGAGCAGCCCTTCCTCCCACGTCGCCAGGTCCGGATCGGTCAGGGTAAGCGCCGCCAGCTCGTCCCACAGCTGCTGTCCGAACTCGACGCGCATCCGATCCGGGTATCGGACGAGCAACTCGTACATCAGGTCAGCTGCGCCGGCCTGATGGTCGCTCGCGAGCCGCTCCGGCAAGTCCAGGGGGACCGGCACATCATCGGTCGCATCGAGCGGCACGATCGAGATCGGGACGTCCGTCGCGAAGACGGCATCGACCGCGGATGGGTCGGCGTATGCATTCCACTCGAGACGATCGGTCTCGTCGAGGCCGTCGATCAGGACGTTGCCCGGCGCGTCGACCGAGCCCAGCATCGCGTGGATGCCCGCGATCCGATCCGCGAGGGTGGGATCGGCAGCGAACGCGTCCTCGAGGTTCGTCAGCGGGCCGAGGGTCACGACGGTCGGCGCGCTCGGACTCGAGTCGACCGTCTCGGCGATCAGCCCGGCCGCGTCGAGCGGGACCCCGGGCTCGGCGGTAGGCGGGATGTCGAGGCCGTAGGCGTCATCCGCGAGTGCGCGCCATGCATCGGGGAATGGATGCGCATCCGGACCACCGGCCTCCCGTCCGCAGCCGAACGGGATGTCCGGGGCCCCGAGCTCGTCGAGCAGGTAGCGCGTGACGAGGCGCCCGCTCTGGCAGTGCACGAGGCCGGTGCCGGCGATGGTGATCGCGCGGACCTCGATCGCCGGGTCGCCGAGCAGGATGAGGAGCGCGGCGATGTCGCTGTGGTCGAAGTCGACGTCGACGATGACGGGGATCCGCGTGGTGGGCGGCTCACCGGATAGCAGCGGCGTCGGCGTCCCGCTGCTGGGACCGCACGCAGCGAGTGCCGCGCCAAGAAGGCCGACCGAGACGATACGAGCCGATTCTGGGATACGGCGCATATGCGCATCCTAGGACTCGCGAAGCGGTCACACGACCGCGGCCGCAGCGATCGACTCGACCGCCTCGAGCGTGCGATCCACCTCGCCGACCGTGTTGTAGTGGACGAGCCCCAGCCGGAGGACGCCACCGGTCGCCGCCTTGCCGAGCCGCTCGATCAGTCCGGTCGCGTAGAAATCGCCATCCCACACGTAGATCCCGCGTCGACCGAGCTCGACCGCTGCAGCGCGCGGGTGCACGTCGTCGATCGAGATCGCGGCCGTCGGCACCCGATCGGCGAACCGCGACCGATCGGTGATGCCGTGGATCGTGACGCCCGGCACCGACTCCAGACCGTCGATCAGGCGCGTGATGAGCGTCCGCTCGTGCTCGACGATCGCGTCCATCCCCGCGACGAGCTCGGAGCGTCGGTCGATCGACGCCGGTGAGCCGAACCGTCGCCCGAGGTCGCGCAGGTAGTCGGTGGCCGCCAGGGTGCCAGCGATCGACTCGAAGGCCGCCGTGCCGGTCTCGAACCGGTCGTGTGCTGGCCGGACCTTGAACGCGGGCAACCCGTCGAGGACCTCGGCTTTGCCATACAGCGCCCCGAGGTGGGGCCCGAACCACTTGTATGCGCTGCACACGAGGAAGTCAGCGTCAAGTGCCTGCACATCGATCGGGCCGTGCGGTGCGAATGCCACAGCATCGATGTACGCCAGCGCGCCGACCTCGTGCGCCCGCGCGACGATCTCGCGGACGGGGTTGATGGTGCCGACCGCGTTGCTGGCGTAGCCGACGGCGACGAGCTTCGTGCGGCTGCCCAGCTTCGACTCGAGGTTTTCGAGGTCGAGCGTGATGTCGTCTTCGCGGATGTCCACCTTGCGGACCGTGAGACCGCGATCTGCCGCCATCGCCTCCCACGTGCTGACGTTGGCCTCGTGATCCAGGGTCGTGACGACGATCTCGTCGCCGGGTGCCAGCGTCGCTCCGATGCTGCGCCCGATGTGGAGCGTCAGCGTCGACATGTTGTAGCCGAACTTGATCTCATCAGGTGACGCGGCGCCAAGGAAGTCGGCGACCGCCTGGTGGGCGTCGTCGACCATGGCGTCGGACGCTTCGCTGGTCGCGAAGGCACCGCCCGCGTTGGCGTTCGTGTCGCGGAGATACGTCGTGATCGCGTCGATCACGCGCTGTGGCACCTGCGTCCCGCCCGGTCCGTCGAGGAACGCGACCGGCCGGCCGTCCTGTTCGCGCCGAAGGGCAGGGAACTCGGCGCGGAGCGCCTCGACGTCGAGGGGCATCGGGTCAGTCGACCGTCACCTTGACACCGGCGTCGTCGAGGATGCGCTGCGCCCGCCGGGCGATCAAGCCCGCCATGGGATCGTCGGTCAGTGCGTGGATCGCGGCAGTGCCATCGACCTTGGCCAGCGCGTCCGCGTACGCGGTCAGGTCGTCAAGGATGATGTGCTCGGCCTCACCGTCCACCTCGGCCGTGATCATGCCCCTGGCGCCGACCTTGATCATGAGGTGTGGCGGCCCGCCAGGCTCGGCGGCCGCCGCTGGGGCGTCCGGCTGCGGGGTCGGCTCGGGCGGCTCGGCGAGCTGGAGATCAGGCGTCTCGACGGGCGCTGTCGTCTCGACAGCCGAATGCGTCTCGGCGGGCGCCAGCGCGTCGACAGGCAGAGGGGCCTCGACGGAGGGCGCGTCCAGCGGCGGCTGCGTCTCTGCGGGCGCCGCTTCTTGGACAGGAGGCGCGGGCGCCGGCTCCTCGACCACCGCGTCCTCGGCCACTGCCTCGGGCACCTCTTCGGGTAGCGGCGCCGCGATCGGTGCGTCGACCGGGGCCGCCTCGCTCGGCGGTGCCGTGACTTGCGCCGCCTCCATCCGCCTCGCAGTGACCTGTTCCCACGCGTCGTCCACGACGTCGTCGGGAGGTGGTGCGGGCGCCACGTTCGGCAGGCTGAACGGCGGCGTCGGCCGCGTCGCCGCCGGCGCGGAGGCCGCCGACACATCCCAGGGTGACGTGGCTGCCGGCGGGGCCACGTTGGCACCCGCCGCGGCGAAGGCGGACCGCATCGCTACCGGCTCGGCCGCGTCCGGGGCAATCGCCGGCTGGGGCGGTTGCGCGGCGCCTCCAGCCTCAGGGGCCTGCGCCAGCTGTGCCGCGCGTCGCCGTTCGATCCGACCCTCGACCCACCAGATCAGCGCGATGAGGCCGGCGGCGCCGACCGCGACGAGGCCCGACGCGACGATCGCGACCAGCATCGAGGTGCGCAGTGCGTCGGGCCCGGACTGCAGTGATGTGCCGGTCACGGCCGCACCGATCCGCGGGACGAGCACGCCGCCGAGCAGGGCCAGCCACGAACCGAAGATCACGGCCTCTCCGCGGACCGTCCCGGGTTCGAGACGGTGGACGACGTCGCGGACGATGGCCGGGACCCGGTACAGGTTCAGGCCGGGGAGGAAGTTCTCGACGAACGCCATGAAGCCATCGGCCGCCGGGTAGCCGAGACCGAGCGCGGGCATCGCCGTCACGACCCGGCTGAGCCACAGCGACCAGCCGATGAGTGCCAGGGCGGCGATGCCGACCGTCACGATCCCGACCGTGTTCGCGAACGCGACCTGGTTCGGTGCGACGACCGCCCCGTCGATCTGCAACTGATACACGCTGGCCACGATGAACGTGTTGTAGGCCTGCATGACCGCGATCGCGACGATCCCGAACGTCGCGAGCAGGGCGATCCCGCGCGACGCCCGGAAGGGCGGCAGCTCGACCTCACGCAGCTTGCCGTGACTCGTCGGATCGATCGTCTCCGGGTCGACGGCCGCTCGGTCCTTCGGCGTCCGGCAGTTGTAGCACTGCTTCGCGCCGGCATTGTTGATCGACCGGCACTCGCCGCAGACCCAGAAGTCGCCTGCCAACGTGCTCATCAGTGTTCTGTCGTTCCCGTGAAGGTCCAGCCTTCGAGCCGGATCGCCGGGACCACGACCCCTCCGAGGAAGCCCTTGAGTGTCTTGCGCTCGCGGGCGACCTCGACTGTACACGCCAATGCCTCGAGGTAGCTCTGCGTGAAGCGCAGGTTGCGGACCGGACCGACGACCTTTCCGCCCTCGACGAGGAATGTGCCGTCACGGGTCATCCCGGTGATGATCGCGAGCTTGGGGTGGACGGGATTGGTGTAGTGGAAGCGCGTGACGAGGAGACCGCGATCCAGCCCGGCGATCAGATCGGCGCGCGACGCCGTCCCAGGCGACATCACCATGTTGAGCGGGAACGGCCCCCATGGGTTCGGGGCGGGCAACCCGTGCCCGGTCGAGGTCACGCGGTCGCGCGCTGCCGTCTGGGCGTCGTGGACGACACCGCGGCAGACGCCGCGCTCGAGGAGCGTGACGCGGTGCTTGGGCACGCCCTCGTAATCGAACGCCATCGGCAAGCCGCCTGCGTCGTGGCCGTCGTCCACGATCGACACGAGGTCGCTGCCGATCGTCCGCCCGATCTCGACGAAGCTCCGCTCCTCCTGGACTGCCAGCGCCGAGAACCCCAAGTAGCCGAGCATGTCGAGCAGGTCGACGACCGCGTACTCCTCGAGGACGACGGGGTAGTCGCCGGCATCGATGGCGACCGCGTTCGCGGTCGCGCGCGACTTCTCGGCGGCTTCTCGTCCGAGCGCTTCGGCGTCGATCGTCGTGGCGTCGACCGCCGCCTGCTCCGCATAGCCGCTCCCACCGTCAGGCCCCATCGATACCGTCAGGAGCTGCGCCACCGTTCGTGTCCCGCCGACGCGGATGCCCTTGCTGTTTGCCACGGCCGTCGTCTCGGTCCCGGTGGAGAACGACCCGTACGCGTTCACGCCCGCGGCGTCGGCACCGGCGATCACCGCACGCACACCCGCCGCGCGGAGCTCGGGTGAGGCGTCGGCCGTCGCTGGGGCATAGGCAGCGTCGACCGCGTCGACCGGGGTCGGCGACGGCAGCCCGGCCCAATCCGCCAACTCCTCGACCACCCGCGCGATCGCGCCAGCGTTCGAGGCGAGCCGTCGCAGCCCTTCGTCGTCGGTGCGCCCGGAGGAGGCCACGCCGACGCGCTTCCCGACGACGAAGCGCAGATTGACGGTGACATTCGTCTCGGCCACGTTCTGGTGGATCTGGTTGTTCGCGAACCTGGTGAGCGACGCGTCCTCGGCCAGGACCAGCGCCTCGGCCTCGGTCGCGCCCTCGGCATCGGCGTACCCCAGCGCCCGTTCCGCCAGGTCCAGTGCGTCGCGTGCCCGCTCGTCGTTCACTGGGCGGTCACTCCGGGAGCGCTCACCACTTGCCGACTCCGACCTGCACGTCGCGGAAGCGTGCACCGGGCACGGCGTGACCCACGTGGCCCGTCTGACCGGGTTCGCCTTTGCCGCAGTTCGGCGTGCCGAGCATCACGTAGCTCCGTTCGTCGCCGACGGCGTCGCAGGATCTCCAGAACTCGTAGGTGATGCCGGTGTACGTGGGGTTCTTGAATAGCCGCCCCTTCTTGCCGCCTTTGATCTCGTACGCCACCTCGGTGGCAAACTGGAAGTTCAGCCGCCGATCGTCGATCGACCACGAGCGGTTCGAAGCCAGGTACAAGCCGTCGTCGGTGTCGGCCACGATGTCATCGAGGCTCATGCCGGGACGGGGCAACAGGTTGATGTTGGTCATCCTGATCAGCGGGATCCGGTTCCAGCCATCCGCGCGCATCGCGCCGCCGCTGGCCCGCCCGATGCGTGGCGCCGTCTCGCGGCTGCTGAGGTAGCCGACGAACGCCCCGTCCTGGACGAGCGGGACGGCCTGGGCAGCGACCCCCTCGTCGTCCCAGCCGAAGGTGCCCATGCCGCCGGGCGCCGTGGCATCCGCGACGATCGTCACGAGATCCGAGCCGTAGCGGAAGCCGTCGGCCAACTTGTCGGTCGTAAGGAAGCTCGTCCCGGCGTACGACGCCTCGGTCCCGAAGACGCGGTCGAGCTCGGTCGGGTGGCCGCAGCTCTCGTGGACCTGGAGATAGAGCTGCGAGGGATCGAGCACGAGCGTGAACCGCCCGCTGGGGCATTGCGGGGCGGTCAGCAGCGCCACGGCCTCCTCGGCAAGCGGTTCGGCCCGATCGGCCAAGCGGAGGGCGCGGATGTACTCGTAGCCCGCCGCTCCCCAACCGCCGCCGGAGTCGGGGTATGACCGGCGCTGATGCTCATCACCGTCGACCGCGTTGGCCTCGACCGCCGAGCCGACGTGGGTGATCGTCTGCTCGATGTACGACCCGTCGGTCGCGGCGAATGTCTTCGATTCGCGCTGGGCCGCGTACATCGATTCGGTGAAGGCGATGCCCTTCACGCGCGCGGCGGCATGGTCCGCGGCGAGGAGGTCGGCGATCTTGCGCTCGAGCGGGACGCTGAACGGATCCTCCTCGAGCGGGGTCTCGTAGCTGCCGCGCGCAGGCGGGCGCGGCGCGAGATCCGCCGGCTCGCGCAAAGCCGTGGCGCTGGCGCGGGCGATGCGCACCGCCGCGGCGGCGACCCGATCGGCCTCCGCGAGGTCAAGCACGTGGCTGCTCGCGAAGCCCCACGCACCGTCGACGATCACGCGGACGCCGAAGCCCTCGCTCTCGTTCGAGGCGACGCCCTCGACGCGGCCGGTCTTGATCGCGATCGATTCATCGAGGCGGCGGACGACCCTGGTGTCGGCGTATCCGGCGCCGAGGGACGTGGCGGTATCGAGGGCGCGCTCGGTCAGGTCTCGCATCAGGACCGCCCAGCCTAGCAGCGGGTGGGAGGGGCGGCACTCGGGCGGATGCCGTATACGGTTGGGCCTCAGCCGAAGGGCGCCGCGGAGATCGCCTGGGCGGTCAGGACCACGCCGAAGCCGAACACGACGACGGCCGCGGCGAGGGGCACCGCCTCGCGGATGCGGGCCAGCCCGCCATCGACCTGGATCCGGTCGAACCGATCGCGGGCTGCCACGAGCGCCAGCCCGACGCCGCTCATGACGGCCGCCATGCCAAGCCCGAATGCGACGACCAGGATGAACCCGAACGCCGGCCTACCGGCAGCAATGGCGCCGAGCAGGATGAGCAGCGCGCTCGTCGATGGGATGAGGCCACCCGCGAGCCCGAGCAGGAACAGGCTCCGCCACGTGATGGTCGAGCCCGGCGTCGGCGCATCGGGGTGAGGATGCGCATGCCCATGCCCGTGATCGTGGCCGTGTGGATGCCCATGGGCGTGCCCGTGCTCGCCGGCGTGGTCGTGCCCGTGCTCGTCCGCATGCGCATGGTTGTCACGGGCCAATTTCCGGCGGCGGATCTCGCCGGCCAGCATCCAGCCGCCGATCGCGACGATCGATCCCGCCGCGACCAGTGGCGCCCAGCGGACGACGACGTCGGGCGGCAGGACGTCTGCGGCGCCGACGACGATGGCCGCCAGCGCAAGGATCCCGGCCGTGTGCGAGACGCTGACCGAGATGCCGAGGCCCAGCGCGTGGCGAGCGGATCCCCTGGTGCCGACCAGGTAGGCCGCCATCAATGTCTTGCCGTGACCAGGCGTGAGGGCGTGCCCCGCGCCGAGGGCCGCGGCCGTGAGCAGCGACACGAGCAGCACCAGCGGGGTCAGGTCGGCCTCCCGGAAGATCGTCGGCAGCTCAGCGCCACCGATCCCTCCCGGAACGACGCCGGGTGCCGGACTGGCCGCTGGTCCGGGCGGGGGTGAGGGTGCGCCCGACGGGGACGGCGCTACGCTCGGTGCCGCCCCCGCGACCGGCTGGGCATCGGCGACATCGAATGGGCCGAGCGTCGGACCGCCGGCCGTCGCCTCGATCGTCAGCGCGTCGTCCGACAACGGCGTGGCCAGCCGATCCTCCGGGTAGGCCCGCAGCCGGTCGGATACGCCGGCGCCACGCAGCTCGCCGTCGACTGCGCGCAGCGTCACGCCCGATCCCTCGGCGACGATCTCGCGCCAGCCGAGTCGCTCGGCGTACGAGACGTCGGCGAACGAGATGGTCACGGGGTCGCCGCCGATCGGCGGATCGAGCAGCGCCTCGAACGCGCAGACCTGGCGCATCGTCGACAGGCCGCCCGCCCCCAGCGGGAACGAAAGGCCGGCCTCTAGCACACGCAGCTCCGCGTCGACACCCGAGACCGACAGCCGCAGGTCATCGGCGATCGCCTCGCACGCGGGCGTGCGCGCGTCCTCCAGTTCCGCATCGGACACGGAGCCATCGAGATCGAGGTCGATGTCCTGCCGCGCCTGGAAGGCGGGGACCTCGGCATGATCGATGACGACGTCCAGCGATACTCGACCCGGCTCGACCCGGATGCCGGCGTAGTGGTTGATCGTGAAGTTGCCGAGCGGGTGCGCCAGTACGATCGAGGGGACGGCCGCGACCAGCCCGATCGCCACGACGACGGGGAGAGCTGCGCGCGCGAGGTGTCGGCCAGGGCGTCCCATGCCCCGAGGGTACGCGCCACGGAGGTCGGCGGATGAGCTCGTCCGGCTCGGCTCGGTCGGCGCTACACTCGCGCCGATGGTTCGAGCCGATGCCGGCGCCCAGCGGGGGTCGTTCATCACGATCGACGGCCCTGAGGGTGGCGGCAAGACGACGCAGGCCAAGCGACTCGCTGCCCATCTAGTCGATCGGGGCATCTCCACCCATCTCACGCGCGAGCCCGGTGGCACATGGCTGGGTGAGCGCATCCGCGAGCTGCTGCTCGAACGCACCGGTTCGACTGCACCGACCGATCCGCTGGCCGATGCGCTGTTGTTCAACGCCGCGCGTCGCCAGCTCGTCCGCGAGGTCATCCGACCATCGATCGAAGCCGGCACGACCGTCGTGTGCGCCAGATACACGGATTCGACCCTGGCCTACCAGGGCCACGGTGCCGGCGTCGATATCGCCCGATTGCGTGCGCTCGCGGAGACGGCGACCGACGAGCTGCATCCCGACCTCACGATCGTGCTGGACCTCCCCGTCGAGGTCGGGCTCGCACGCAAGGCTCCGGGCGACGTGACCCGGTTCGAAGCGGAGTACGACCTGGCCTTCCATCGACGGGTCCGCGACGGGTTCCTCGCGATCGCCGCTGCCGAACCTGGCCGCGTCGTGGTCATCGATGCGACGGGCTCGGTCGACGATGTGAGCGCCGCGGTCGCGGACGCGGTGGACCGCCGATCGATCATCGGTGAACCGTCCGGGCCTCCCGTGCGCAGTACACGATGAGCGAGTCAAAGGGCCCGCTTCCACTCCGCGTGGCGACCGTCACCGACGACGCGGACCGTGCGGCATTGGAGCGGATCGCCCGCGGCGAACTCGGGGCGCTCGACGACCTGTACGAGCGTTACAAGACCATGGCCTATTCGATCGCCTATCGGATCACGAACGACGCCACGCTTGCGGAGGACGTCGTCCAGGACGCGTTCCTGGGGGCGTGGCGCAACGCGGCGCGGTACGTGGAGGGGCGAGGCAGCGTCAAGACATGGCTGTTGTCGATCGTCCACCACCGGGCGATCGATGCAGTCCGGCGCCGGCGTGCCACCGTCGACCTGCCCGAGAGCACGGATGCACCGCCGGCTGCACTGCGCCTGCCCGATGTCTGGGCTGACGTCTCGGCCAGCCTCGACGCCGCCGAGGTGCGTGCGGCGCTCGCGTCGCTGACCGATGTCCAGCGTGAAGCGATCGAGCTCGCCTACTTCGGCGGGCTGACCCAGGTCGAGATCGCCGATCGGACCGGCACGCCCCTCGGGACCGTCAAGAGCCGGATGCGCCTGGGGCTGCTCGCCATGCGCCGGGTGCTGTCGCCATGACCGATCAGCGCCGTCCCGCCGAGCTGACGCACGACGAGGTGCTTGACCTCGCCGCGTCGTTCGTGCTGGGCGCGCTCGATGACGCCGAGATGGCGGCGGTCCGCGAGCACCTCGCGTCCTGTCGCGAACCGCACCCGGAGATCGCCGAGCTGGCCGGCGTCGTGCCCGTGCTCCAGGCGGCCGTGCAGCCGATCGCTCCGCCGCCGGCCTTGAAGGACCGCATCATGGCGGCCGCCGCGGCCGATCTCGAGGCGCGCCGCCAGGACTCCCAGCGAGCGGATCTGGCTGCACCGGCTCCCGTCGCTCCGACACGTCCCTCGGCGATCCCGCGCGATCGCCGCCAGTTCGGCCTGTCGTGGGCGCTCGGCATCGCGGCCGTACTCGCGATCTCGCTGCTGGGCGCTTGGAACCTGTCCCTCCAGTCGCAGCTGACCGACGCGCAGGTCTATGAGCGCCAGGTCGCGGCGGTCCTTGATGCCGCGTCACGCGAGGATGCGTTGACGGCGGTCATGCGCAGCGATGCGGACGGCCCAGCCGGCCTGGCGGCCGTGACCAGCGACGGCGCGATGCGCATCGCGATGCGCGACCTCGCGCCGACCACGGGGACCGAGGTGTACGAGGCGTGGGTCATCGTCGGCGACCAGCCGCCGGTCCCGCTCGGCGGGTTCCAGGTCGGCTCGAACGGTGTCGGCTATCTCGAGGCGGCTGGCCTACCGACGGAGCCCGGCATCGTGCTCGCTCTCACCCGTGAGCCACAGCGCGGCGCGACGGCGCCGTCGAGCACGCCGGTGTCGGTGGGGACGACCTCGGCCGGCTGACGCCGGGTCAGCCAGCGACAGCGCGGCGTCAGGCGCCTGAGTTCGCCCCGGCGACGGATCCGCTGCCCGCGTCCTTGGCCCGCGTCAGGGCGTCGGTCGCAGCCGCGATCAGCGACTCCGCGTCCGCCCCGTCCTCGGGGAACCGGGCGACGCCCGCCGACACGCTGACCGCCCGGCCGGCGACAGCCGGCAGTGCGGCGATGCCTTCCTGGACGCGCCTCGCCACGACCGCGCCCGCGGCGCCCGGGGCCACGAGCACGAACTCGTCGCCGCCGATCCGGCCCACCGTATCGACGAGCCGGACCGACTCGGCCAGGACAGCGGCGACGCGGCGGAGGATATCGTCGCCGACCTGGTGACCGTCGCTCGCGTTGGCGGAGCGGAAGTCGTCGATATCGAAGAGGGCCAGGGACACCTCGCCGCCCTGGCGCCCGGCACGCGCAAGCTCGAGCTCCAGGACCCGGGCGACAGTCCGCTCGTTGGCGATGCCGGTCAGCGGGTCGGTGTGGGCCAGCCGCTCGAACCATTCCGAGCGCTCCGCGGTGGAGGATGCCTGTCGGGCGCGATCGGTGGCGAGCGCCGCGAGCGACGCCAGCGATCCGATGACGCTCCGGTCCTCCGCCGAGGTTGTGTGCGGCGCTGACCATGTCATCCCAAGCGTGCCGAGGACGGTCTCGACACCGCCACTGCTCACCAGCAACGGCACGTAGACACCAACGGCTGGCGTTCCATCCGTATCCGCGGACTCCTGGTCATACGCGGCGGTCCGGCTGGCAGCTACGCTGGCGAGCGGATGCGCCTCATTCTGGGCAGCCCCCGCGAGCAGTGCGGCCGCCGGCTCGTCGAGCCCCACCGAGGCGGCAAGCTGCAATCCCGCCCGATCCGGATCGGTCAGGACGATCGCGGCAGTGGCTGGACCGAGTGCTGCGACGCCCGTGGCAAGGATCCCCGTCAGCGCGGTATCGAGATCGTCGGCCGTGGCCGCCTCGATCGCGGCGGGAAGCTGGAGTCGGGGGTCGCGGGACGGACCGTCGCTGGCCACGCTGGCTCTCCTGCACGCGATGGGTTCGGAGGGCGCATCGTACACCGCCTGAATCGTGCGGCGGTGCGTTGACCCCGCGGATGCCGGACACCGATACTCCGCGCGATGAAGCTCGTCATCGCGATCGTCCACAACGAGGATGCCGGGGCGCTCGTCGATGCGTTGCTCGACAAGGAATTCCGTGCCACGCGGGTGTCGAGCTCGGGCGGTTTCCTCAAGCAGTCGAACGCGACCGTCTTCCTCGGTGTCGAGGAGGCCGAGGTCGAGGAGGTCATCGGGATCGTGCGCGAGAACTGCACCTCGCGCACGCAGGTGGTCAACCCGATGCCGCCGATCATGGAGCCCGGCGAGTTCTTCATGCCGTACCCGCTCGAGGTCGAGGTCGGCGGAGCCACGGTCTTCGTCGTGCCGGTCGACCGGTTCGAGCGGCTCTAGCGCGGGTGGTGGACTCGACGGACAGGGTGCCCGAACCGCAAGAGCGCTGGGGGCAGCTCGCGATCCTCGGGGTCGGGATGGTGCTCGCGATGTCGCCATCGTTCGCCGCTGCGGCCGTCGCGCCGATCCTGCGCGAGGAGTGGACCGTCGGCTTGCTGGAGCTGCCGTTCCTCACGGTCGTCGTGCAACTCGGGTTCGCGGTCGGCGCGATCGGGCTGGCCGTGATCGGGGCGCCCGATGTCATCGCCGGACCGCGGCTGTTCGCTGCCGGGGCGATCGTCGCGGCCGTGGCCAACCTCGGCTTCGGCCTGCTCGCTAACGATCCGGGGTCGGCCATCCCGTTCCGCTTCCTCACTGGCCTCGCGCTGGCCGCCGTCTATCCGGTGGCGATGAAGCTCGCCGCCGGCTGGTTCAAGCGCGATCGCGGACTGGCCATCGGCGTCGTCAACGGCGCGCTCACGGTCGGTGTCGCGTTGCCATTCCTGTTCCGGGCGCTGGGCGTCTATGCGGGGCTCGACTGGCGGCCGGTCGTCGTGGCCGCCAGCGTCGCGGCGGTCATCGGAGCTCTCCTCGTCGGATATCTGGGGCGGACCGGACCACTCGACGTCCCCGCGCCACGCTTCTCACCGGCCATCGCCGCCGCCGCCTTCCGCGAGCCGTCCGTGCGGCTCGCGTCACTGGGGTATTTCGGTCACATGTGGGAGCTATTCGCCATGTGGACCTGGATCCCGATCTTCCTCCTCGCGACGTTCGCCGCAACCGGCCTCGTGGATCCGGCGGCGGCATCCCTGACAGCGTTCGGCGTCGTCGCGGTCGGTGGCCTCGGATCGGCCATAGCTGGCGCCATCGCTGATCGCATCGGCCGGACGACGACCACCATCGCCGCCCTGGCCACGTCCGGCATCTCGGCCATCGTGGCCGGCATCCTGTTCGGGGCGCCGGTCCCGATCGTCGTATTCGTGGCGCTGATCTGGGGCTTCTCGGTCGTGGCCGATTCGGCGCAGTTCTCCTCGGCGGTCTCGGAGCTGGCGCCGCCAGGGACGGCCGGCTCCGCCCTGTCGCTGCAGACGGCTGTCGGGTTCACGCTCACGAGCGTGACGATCCTGGCGGTGGGCTTGCTCGATCCCGCGGGCGCCGACGGCTGGCGCCTCGCCTGGCTCGTCCTCGCACTCGGGCCGGCAGTCGGGATCGCAGCGATGGTTCGCCTCCGCGGCCGCCCCGATGCGCCCAAGATGGCGAACGGACACCGATGAGGGAGGCCCGATGAGCCCGTTCCGCCCCGACCTGGTCGATTGCTGGATCTTCCGCGTGGTCATGTCGGCCCGCGACGTGCCGAGCACGGAGATCCTCCTGTTGCGTCGCGCCCCCGGGCGGATCCTGCCCGGGCTCTGGCAATGCGTGTCCGGGTCGGTCGAGCCCGGCGACCGCATCGGCGTCGAAGCGCTGCGCGAGCTCGCCGAGGAGACCGGATTCGGGCCGGCCGACATCGAGGCGTTCTACGACCTCGACCTCGTGAACCAGTTCCATGAACCGTCGTACGACGCAGTGGTGACGGCCGCCGTCTTCGCGGTCAGGATCCGAAAGGGTGCCAAGCACACGCTCTCGCACGAACACGACGAGGCACGCTGGACCGCCGTCGAAGACGCGCACACGGAGGTCGTCTGGCCTGGCTATCGGACGGCGATCGAGCGGATCCGCGACGACCTGATCGATCCCGAGCGAGCAGCGTGGTTCGAACTGACGCTGGAAGGCGACCGCAAGCCGCGCGGGTCTTGACCGGGTAGACTCGGGCCAGGGTCACCGGCGGCCCAGCAGGCGGCACAGGAGGGCGACGTGATCGACCGGACCGACGTATCGGAGCCGAGCAGTCCGGCGGCCGCACGACGCGCCTTTCGCTCGAAGGTCGATACGATCCGGCCCACCTACGGGTTCGATGACGTGTCGCTCGCGCCGGGCACCGACACGATCGAGCCATCCGACGTCGATCTCGCCCAGACGTTCTGCGGGATCGACCTGGCCATCCCGATCCTCGCCTCGGCGATGGACGCTGTTGTGGACGCGCGGATGGCCGGCGAGCTTGCGCGGCTCGGCGGGCTTGCCGTCCTCAACCTCGAGGGTATGCAGACACGCTACGACGATCCCGACGCGGTGCTCGAACGGATCGCGACCGCCACCGATGCGGACGTACAGGACCTCCTTGCCGAGGCGTACCAGCAGCCGATCCGCGAGGATCTCATCGCCGCGCGGATCGAGGCGATCCATGCGGCCGGATCACGAGCGGCCGTGGCAGCGACGCCCGGTGCCGCCCGACGCTTCGGGCCGTTCAGCGCTGAGCACGGGGCCGATCTGTTCCTTGTCCAAAGCCAGGTGTCGTCGGCCCGTCACATCGCCACCGAGTACGACCCGCTGTCGCTGGCCGAGTTCACGCGCTACATGCCGATCCCGGTCGCGGTGGGTAATACGACCAACGCCGACGCCGCGTTCGCGTTGATGGAGCAGGGCGCCGCGGCGGTGTTCGTCGGCGTCGGACCGGGCGCAGCGTGCACGACCCGCGAGGTCCTGGGCATCGGCGTCCCCCAAGTGACCGCGATAAGTGACGTTGCGGCGGCCCGCGACGCATTCCACAGCGCGACCGGCCGATACGTCCCGGTCGTCGCCGACGGCGGGATGCGCCGCGGTGGGGAGCTGGCAAAGGCGATCGCCGCCGGCGCCGACGTCCTGATGCTCGGCTCGCCGCTGGCACGCGCCGAGGGGGCTCCGGGGCGGGGCACGAACTGGGGCATGGCGGCCCCGTCGCCGACGCTGCCGCGCGGCACCCGGATCAAGGTCGGGACGACCGGCAGCCTGAAGCGGATCCTGCTCGGCCCGGCCCATGTCAGCGACGGCAGCGAGAACCTCGTCGGCGCCGTGCGCCAGTCGATGGCGGCGCTCGGCGCTCGCACGATCGCCGATATGCAGCGGGTCGAGATGGTGTACGCGCCATCGACCCAGACCGAGGGCAAGTCCTGGCAGCGGGCACGCTGACGACGGACGACGTCGGGGACGACCTCTTCTTCGAAGGCAAGGTCGCAAGACTGACGACGCGAGGGCGGCGGACCGGGCAGCGACGACCGGTCGCCGTGGGCTACATCGACGAGACGGATGGATCGATCCTCGTCGCGGCAGGTGAACGAGCGCAGTGGGCCTTGAACCTGTTCGATGACCCCGAGGTCGATGTCGAGGTCGGCGACCGGCGGTTCACGGCCGTCGCGGAGCCGCTCGACGCGGCCGATCACGCGTCGGCCATCCGCGGATTGATCCTGCGCTACGGGACGCCTGCCGAGCGGCTCGGTCGCGGGCCGTCGTTCCGCCTGCGGCCCCGCGGCGAGCGGTCAGGCTGATGGCGATCGAGGTCACCGTCGAGTCGACGATCGAACGGCCGCCCCACGAAGTCTTCGCTGCGATCGCCGATCTCGACGCCTGGCCCGGCTGGCTGATCGCGAGCGGGATCACCTCCGTTCGCCGGACGAGCGCCGCGCCACTCACGATCGGGGAGCGCCTCGTCGTCGAGCAGCATGCCGCCGGACGCGCCGGACGGTTCGCTGCCGAGGTCACCGCCCTGGAGCCGCCCAGGCGGCTCGCCATCCGCGGCCGCGACGACGACGGCATCAGCATCGAGATCGAGGCGTCGATCTCGGCGACGGCGACGGCGGGCGTAGCCGGCGCCACGGCGCTCCGCTGGGGGATTCGGATCGGTCTGCCGCTGCGACTCCGGTTCTTCGAGGGCATGGCTCGCCCGCAGGTAGAGCAGGCCGCCCGGCTCGATGTCGAGAGCCTGCGACTGCGGCTGGAGAGCGCGACCCGGGGTTGACATCCGTCCATGCCGATTCGCGGCAGGCGTCGATGTCGCGCGCCGTTGCGAGCGGCCATCCTCGGTTCATCGACACCCGATGCGCCGAAAGGGACCCGACCGCATGACCGCCACCACGGCCCGCACCTACGACCCGATCCGCTTCCACCGCGGGACGCGCGGCTTCGCGGCCTTCGTCACGTTGCTCAACGGTCTCGTCGTGCTCGGCATGTCGATGGCCGTCGCGCCGTCGTTTCAGACGCCGCACCTCGCGGCGACATGGGCGGCCATGCTCGGGATCGCGGCAGGCATCGCCCACCTCGTGGCCGTCGTCGGTCTGATCCGCGGCCGGCGCTGGGCGGCCACACTCGTCGGCTACCTGGCCACGGGCGGGATCGCCGTCGCGGGCTTCGGCGCCCTGCTGGCGGCAACGGGCATGTCGATCTTCGAGGCGGATCGCGCGACCGCATTCGGGTTCTTCGTCTGGATGATCGGCTGGTGGCTCGTCGCCGCCCGGTACGCCCTGAAGCCGTTCACCTTCACCCCGCAGGCCCACCGCGTCATGGGGGCGGTCGCGAAGCCGGTTCCCGACGCCCGGCCGGCGACGGGAGCGCGCAAGCGGACCGTCGCTCGACAGGCGGCCGCCGCCGCCTGACGGGTACGTCATCCGTCCCATCCACGACAGGACGTTCGCCCGGTTTCGGCCGGGCGGACGCGCGTCCAACATCCGCCCATGGATAGCGTCGGGATGGTGATCATCGCCATCAGCGCCTTCGCCCTGCTCGAGGTGGCGGCCGCCAACCTCCGCGGCGTCGAGCGCCACCGACGCGGCCGGCGCCCGTCTCGCTCGAACCGCTGACCCCGGCGACCTACGCCTCGCGAAGGTAGGTGAGGACGGCCAACACCCTGCGGTGATCCTCGACGGCCGGCTCGAGTCCGAGCTTGCTGAGGATGACCCGGACGTTCCCCTCGACGGTCTTTTCGGTCAGCGCCAAACGCTCGGCGATCGCGGCGTTGGACCGCCCTTCCGCCATCAACTCCAGGACGCTGCGCTCCCGCGGCGTCAGCTCGTCGAGCGGCCCGCGCCCGCGCGAGCGTCCGAGGAGGGCCGCGACGACCTCGGGGTCGACGACCGAGCCACCGCTGCCCACCCGCCGCACGGCCGCGACGAAGTCGGCGAGATCGCTGACCCGATCCTTGAGCAGATAGCCGACCCCTTGCGGTGCGTCGCGAAGGAGCCGCAGCGCGTGGCGTGTCTCGACGGCGTTGGAGAGGATCAGGAGTCCGATCCGAGGGTGCTCGGCACGGATGCGCGAGGCGGCCTCGAGGCCCTCGGTCGAGTTGGTCGGCGGCATCCGGATGTCGATGATCGCGAGATCGGGAGCGGCCTCGTCGACCAGGCCCAGGAGGCCGGCCACGTCTCCGGCCTGACCCACGACCTCGAACCCGGCCGATGCCAGCGCCGTCGCCAGCGTCTCGCGGAAGAAGACGGCGTCGTCCGCCAGGACTACTCGCACGGGATCACGGCGCGGATCGTGGTGCCGCCCCCCGGCGGGCTATCGACCATCAGCTTGCCACCGACCGCGGCGACGCGATCGGCGAGGCCCTGCAGCCCCGAGCCGGGAGATGCGGCGGCGCCACCCGGGCCGTCGTCGTGCACCTCGACCCGGAGGATGCCCGGTTCGTGGTCGACGACGATCGACGCCGACGCCGCCGAAGCGTATTTGGCGACGTTGGTGAGGGCCTCGGCGACGAGGTAGTAGGCAGTCGATTCGATCTCGGGCTCGAACCGCCGGTCTGGGACGACCGCCGTCACCGGGACGGCCGACCGCTCGCTGAGCACGCCGATCGCGGCCGCCAGGCCGTCTTCTGTCAAAACGGTGGGGTGGATGCCGCGCGCGAGCTCGCGCAACTCCGCCAGGCCGCGTTCCAGCTCGCTCCCGGCTCGATCGAGCATCTGGCCGAGGTCGGGTGCGTCATCACCGACCCGCGTCCGCGCCATCTGGAGCGCCAGGGCGAGGGTCACGAACCGCTGCTGTGCCCCATCGTGCAGGTCGCGCTCCACGCGACGGCGCTCGGCATCGCCCGCTGCGACGATCCGTGCGCGCGACGCCTGGACCTCGGCGAGCTGGACGCGTAACTCCGCCTGGAGTCGCTGGTTCTCCAGGGCCAGTCCCGTCGCCGCCGCGACCGACGTCATGAGGTCCGGTCGCTGACTGAGCGCAGGGTCATGGATGAGCGCCGCGATCGATCGTCCGCCGCGGTCGACGCGGGTCACGGCCCGGTTCGCTCCGTCCTCGGGCAGGTCGACCGGCTCACCGTCGATGTCGACGAACCGTCCTGTGTCGCCGGCGGGGTAGGCGATCACGAGCGACGGATCGCCGAGCGTCCGCGCCAGCGTCTGCTGGAGGTCGCCGGCAACCGGCTCCTGACCTCCCAGGCCAACGACGAGATCGGCGACGCGGCCGCGAGCGAGACGATCCTGGCCGAGGCCGATGAGGAACGCCACCGGGATGACCGCACCCGTGATCGACGTCGACCACTGCCCGACGTCCCAGGCGAACGAGCGCTCGGCGAAGCTCGATGATCCAAGGAGCGTCATCGTCTCGACGACGATCGCGAGCGCGAAGCCGAAACCGCCGAGGAGGATCGGTCCGGCCACCGCCCGGCCTGCTGCCGACTCCGTTCGCCAGCGCCTGACCACCAGCACGAGCACGGCCACGGCGAGGGTGGCGATGAGCACCCGGAACAGGGTGTCACCCTGCTCGCGCAGCGTCACATCGGCGATGTATCGATCGACGGCCAGCGGGTCGGTCACGTCGAGGCCCAGGGTCGACGGGAAGATGGCGAAGCGAAAGATGCTGCGGACCACGAGCAGCGCGAAGAAGGTGCCGACAACGAGCAGCGACGAGCGCCAGCGGAGCCGACCGCCCGGATAGGCCAGGATGAGCCACGCCAGGAACGCGTCGTAGTAGCCCTGCAGCGCTTGGGCGATCCGGCTGATCGAGTCGATCGTGGTCGCCGCCGCGGTGCCTGCGTACCAGGCGAACCCGACGGCGATCATCAAGGGGCCGATCCGACTGGCCGGCGTGCGCGACCACGCGATGTACCCACAGGTGAGGAACGCGAGCCCCGGCACCAAGTCGCCGAGCACCCACACGAGCGACCATCCGCTCGAGATCCGGATCGCCTCGGCGATGAGCGCCCAGGCGACGCCGATCGCGACGACGGCCACACGAGCGACGGGCGGGACCCTCGGTCCCGCCCGTGCCAGCTCGACGGTCATCCGGCCTCGATCACTTGACGGGCGACCATGGGTGCGCCTCGGTGATGACCCCCAGGATCGGATCCGGCGGATCCGGGACGGTCAGGTGGAGTCGCTCTCCCTCGGCCCGCCAGGTGAAGCGCACGACGTCGCCGGCAAAGTCTGGCGGGAACGTCGTGACCTGGTCGAACGCGTCGTCGCCGACCGACGTGAACGTGCCGCGGAAGACAGGCCATTTCACCTGCGCATCGGTGTCCTGGACCGTGGACCAGGTGCCGTCGGCACCGAGCGTGGTCGTGAAGACGCCCGTGTTCTCCTTGACGAGACCGTCCCGTGACATGCCGATCGTGGCGAGCGACTCGTCACTGACGGCAGCCAGGTCCTCGGCTGTGATCGTCGTCGTCCATGTCCCGACCGGGAAGCCGCTCGGCAACGCGATCGCGGAGCCACTCGCCGCGGACGTGGCGCCCGAGGTGGAGGCAGGTGCACCGGCCGTGCAGGCGCTCAGGATCGCCGCGGCGGCGAGGAGCGATACAAACCCGATCGTGATCCGGTCACTTCGCAGCGTCTTCATCGTGATCCCTCCTTGGCCGACTCTCGGAGGATCGCGCGCAGCGTATCGCCCGAGAGCCGGGATTTCGAGATGAATCCGACCGCCCCGCAGTCCGCCGGCCGCCTTCCGTAATCGGCGGCGTCCCGGGTCGACACCAGGACGACGACCGATGTGGATGGCCCATCGACGATCTCGCGGGAGACCGCGAAGCCGTCGATGTCCGGCAGCTGGACGTCCAGCAGGACGATCGTTGGATCGAACCGCCCGGCCAGCTCGCACGCCGTGCGGCCGTCGGCCGCTTCGGCCACGATCTCGAAGCCGGCGTTCGCCAGGAGCTCGCTCGCGTGCTCCCGGAAGCCAGCGTGATCGTCGACGATCAGGACGGTGGGTCGGTCCATGCAGGCATGGTCGCGCAGGCCGTGGCGCGAAGCCACGGTGCCAGCACGGGGCCGTACGGCGATCGACCCCGGTACCTGCACCGCAGACGAGGGCGACGGCAACGGCGACGCTCCGATCGACGGCTCATGGCGAGCCGAAACCGGAGGACGATCCGATGCGACGCACGATCCTGTCGACCACCATCGCAGCCGCCGTCATGCTGGCCGGTGCTCTTCCAGCGCTGGCCGGCGGAGATCGCTCGGTGCGATTCGCGTGGTCCGACCAGTACACGGTCCAGCACGACTGCGGGATCTTGGAAGCCGCCACGGTCGAGGTCAGCGGGACCGCCTATTTCGATGGGTCGGGCGAGTGGATCAGGGACATCGTCCGCTTCCGCTATGCGGCGACCTACAGCGGCCCGGGAGGGTCACTCACGAACAAGACGAATCAGATCGCCACATTCACCCCGGCCAGCGGCTCGTTGCGCGCGCAGGGCACGTTCATCCATGGGGGACATATCGGGAACGTGGTCCATGACGTCGGCCGACTGGTCTTCGACCTTGCGGATGGCTCCACCCTGTTCGCGACGCCCAAGGTCATCCCTCAAGACGACCCGATCGCGCAGGCACGGGTCGATCAGGCCCTCTGCGACTTGATCGGCTGATCGTTCCATCGGCAACGATCGGGACCGGTCCGGGCTCCACCAGCCCGGGCCGGTACACTGCGCCCAGCGGGTCGGTGCAGCGGAGGGTGGCATTGGCGGACACCGAGGGGTCAAGCCGGACACGATCGGCGGCCGTCTCCGCATCGCCAGATCGCGGCAAGCGCGAGCGCGGGAAGACCGTCCATGGCGAGCTGGCCAACGCCGGCCATCGGGTCCTTGCACCCGATGACGCCGAGGTCGAGGCGTATCTCGAGACCGCGCTCCACGCTCCCGCCCCGGATCGATCGGCCGGCGATAGCGCGGCAGCCACCAGCGGCCCGGTCGTCGTCCTCGATTTCGGTAGCCAATTCGCCCAGCTGATCGCCCGCCGGGTACGCGAGCTCAACGTCTACTCGGAGCTGCTGCCGCACGACACCCCGTTCGCCGAACTCGAGCGACGCGGGACCAGGGCCGTCATCCTGTCCGGCGGTCCGAACTCCGTCTATGACGAGTCGGCGCCCAAGCCGGATCCGGCGGTCTGGAGCGGCCGGATCCCGGTCCTCGGCATCTGCTACGGCGCGCAGCTGATGGCGAGCGAGCTCGGCGGCGACGTGCTCGCCGCCGGGAAGCGCGAGTACGGACCGGCGAGCGTCCAGTTGGATACGGCCGACGGTCTGTTCCGCGGGCTGGAGCGCGAGCAGCCGGTCTGGATGAGCCACGGCGACTCGATCACCCGACTGCCCGAGGGCTTCGTATCGACGGCCCAGACCGACTCGACGCCGTTCGCCGGGCTCGAGGCGCCCGACCGGAACCTCTACGGCATCCAGTTCCACCCGGAGGTCGCCCACACGCCGCGGGGCAAGGACGTGCTCCGCAACTTCATCGAGGGCATCGCCGGCATCGAGCCGTCGTGGACGGCCGCGAACTTCATCGAGACGACGGTCGCCGGGATCCGTGACCGCGTGGACGGCCACGCCCGCGAGACCGGCTCGGACGGGAAGGTCATCTGCGCGCTGTCGGGCGGCGTGGATTCGGCGGTCGCCGCGGCCCTGGTCCATCGTGCGGTCGGTGATCGGCTGACCTGCATCTACGTCGATCACGGGTTGATGCGCAAGAAGGAATCCGAGCTCCTGCGCGTGACCTTCGAGCGCGACCTCGGCATGCAGCTGGTCATGGTCGACGCGCGCGATCGCTTCCTGCGCAGGCTGGCTGGGGTCGAGGACCCGGAGCAGAAACGGCGGATCATCGGCGACGAGTTCATCCGCGTGTTCGAGGAGGAGGCGGCGCGGATCGGCGCGATCGACTTCCTGACGCAGGGGACGCTCTACCCCGACGTCATCGAAAGCGCCACCGCCGAGACGAAGGCGGCACAGAAGATCAAGACCCACCACAACGTTGGTGGATTGCCGGCGGATCTGCGCTTCCAGCTCATCGAGCCGCTGCGCTATCTATTCAAGGACGAGGTTCGTAAGGTCGGGCTAGAGCTGGGATTGCCGGAAGCGATGGTCCTCCGCCAGCCGTTCCCGGGCCCGGGCCTCGCGATCCGGATCATCGGCGAGGTGACGGCCGAGCGCCTGGACACGCTGCGCGAGGCCGACTGGATCGTCATCGACGAGATCAAGGCAGCCAATCTGTACCGCAGCCTGTGGCAGTCGTTCGCGATCCTTACGCCGGTCCGCTCGGTCGGCGTCATGGGCGACGGCCGGACATACGCGAACGTTGTGGCGATCCGCGCAGTCACGTCCGAGGACGGCATGACCGCGGACTGGGCAAAGCTGCCCTACGACGTCCTCGCCAAGATCAGCAGCCGGATCGTCAACGAGGTCCCGGGCGTCAACCGCGTCGTCTACGACATCAGCTCGAAGCCACCGGCGACCATCGAATGGGAATAGCCCCGCCAGTGCGGTACTCCGCCGACCCCGGACCGATGGGGTATTCCGGCGCAAGGGTCGCGGGGTAGCATTCGGTCCATGGTCGACGACACGCAACCCGTGCCGGAGTCCACGGTCTCCGTCTGCCCGTGGTGCTCCGCCAACTACACCGGCGATCCCGACACCTGCCCGTCGTGCGGCGCCGCCCTTGCCGTGGACCCGGCGACGGATCCTGCGTTGCCCGGGCTGACTGCCATCGATGCGGCTGCGATCGTCCGCGCCAAGACGCCGGTCGCGCGACCGCGTAATCGGCTCCTGTCCTGGATCAGCGGCGACTACCAGGACGACACACCGAGCGCGACAGAGGCGGGCGCCCTGGCGCCGCCCGACCTCGACGTCCGTCGCGAGATGCTGCGACTCGAGCTCCAGGCCGAAGTCGCCAACCTCCAGGCCGAGGCCGACGCACTGTTGGCGGAGGCCGGCTTCGAGGGCAGCGCAGCCGACCTGAGTCCAGCTGTGGCGGCGACCGCGGTCGCCGAGGAGCAGGTGGAGGGCACGACAGAAGGTGGCGACACCGACGTCGCCATGGACACCGACTCGCACCCCGACGAGGGCCGTCAGCCGGTCTGAACCCGACGGCCGCGTAGACTTGCGGCCGTGCCCGATCGCCTCCCCCCGCCCGGACCGTCGTTCCTGCGTGAGCACGAGATCCTGATCGGGGACCGCGCGCTCCGCGCGGGCATGGCCCGTCCGGCCGAGGCCGATGGCTGGTGGATGACGCTTCTGTGGGTGGCCGATGACGAGGGCGTCGTCTCGTTTCGCGATGTCGCGTCAGCCGCAGGTCCACCGGCGGAGCCACCGCTGGCCCGACTGGGGCCGGCGTTGGCCGGTGCGATGTCCGGACTGATCCTCGAGGACGCCGGGCGCCTCCAGCTGCGCGTCGCCAGCCTGGTCACGCCCGAGGATCCCGCGCGGCCATGGCGCGCACCCCTCGCGGTCCGGGCAGCATTCCGGTTCGAGCCGGCGCGCGCCGCCGCGATGCGCCCGAACGAGCTGGCGGAGACCGTGCTGGCTGCGTTCCGTCGTGCCGTGGAGCGCCTGGGGCGGTGACGATCGGGGCGACGCTGGCCGCCTCGCTCCTGGCAGTCCTCGACCGTCCGTCGACCTGGCCGCTGGCGTTGGCCGCGTTCCTGATCCGCGGTGGATGGCTGCTGATCGTCGCCCCGATCGTCGTGCTGCCGACCGCCGTCGGCCTGGCCAACGTCGCCGCGCCGCTGCTCGAGGACGTCGCGTTCGGCCGCCGAACCGGAGAGCTGATCACGCTGGTCGCGCTCGTGCTGGGCGGGACGCTGGCGTGGTTGGTCGGGGGCGGCGTCGTGGCGGCCGCCGCAGAAGTCGAAGCGATCCGTCGATTGGCGCTCGACCCGGAAGCGGCATTTCGCGCGAACCTGCTGGCCACCGATACGTTGCGAACGGCGTGGCGGGTCGCTGCGCTGCGGCTCGTGGCGCACATTCCGTTCGCGATCGCGCTCGTGTGGGGCGCTGCCCGGCTCGCGGCAGTGGGCTACGCCGAGCTGACGGTCCCATCGGACGTCACGGTCCCTGCCGCGTGGCGGATGGCGGCCGGCGCACCGGATGCGGTGATCGGGATCGTGCTGACGTGGCTCGTGGGTGAGACGGTCGGGGCGTTGGCCGCCCGTCGGGTCGTGCTCGCCGGCGAGCCGGGCCGCGCGGCGCTCCGTGGTGCGCTGGGGCGGTTCCTGCGATCGCCGGTCCGACCGAGCCTGCTCACCGTGCTCGCGACGTTCGTGCTGCTCGTGGTGCTCGCCGTGACCGGCCTCGCCGCCGTCGCCGCGCTGGATCAGCTGCGGTCGGGGTTCGCGAGCGGTGACGCGTCGATCACGACCACGGCCACGCTCGTGGTCTTCGTTGCGCTCTTTGTCGGCGGCCTGGTCCTGGTCGGGCTCACGAGCGCGTGGCGGATCGCCATCTGGACCGTGGCTACGGTCCCGGGGATGGACGGGACGTTCGGGGGAGTCGGCGGCATCCGGTCGGGGGACTAGAACGGCCGTACCCCCTCTGTCACCCTGAGCCACCTTCGGCCCGCGGGGAGGGTCGATGCAAACACGAGGTGATGGATGACGGCGCAGTCGATCGTCTGCGGATCTTGCACGAACGAGGTCCCGTACGGACGTTTGTCGTGCCCGTCGTGCGGCGAGCTCCTGGCTTCCGTAGCGGGCAGCCGCCGATCCTCATCGACGTCGCTCGCCCGATCCGCGGTGCCTGACGTGCTGTACGACGCCGGGGCTGGCCCCAGCGCGGCGGTCGTCGATGGTCAGCTCGCCCATGAGCTCCCGCACACCGATCCCGTGGCCCGCGACCCCGAGTCGGAGCTGCCGTGGGCCGCGTCCGCCACGCACGGCCCAGGTGAGGTCGGTGTCGCCGCCGACGGCCTCGCAGCCGACGACGGCGATGACGTCGACGCGGCCTCGATCGACGGCCACGATGGATCGTCATCGACCGCTGGCCCGGCCTGGGCGGTCGGGACAGCGGGACTTGGTGCCACCCGGACCCCGGCGTACATGCCCCGACCGCCGCGTGGGGCGGCCCCGGTCGCGAGCCCGTCGTTCGCGGAGCCCGGTGCGTACGTGCCCCCGATGCCCGTGGTGACGCTCCCCGCCGGTCCGCCGGCACCGGCTCGAGAATGGGCCGGCCACCCGCCGGTCGAGAGCGGGCCTGTCGACACACCGACCGGCGCTGTCGTTGCGGCGTCCGCGACCGCCCCGGACCGGCAGGCGCGCTTCGCCGAGTTCGTCGGCTGGCTGTCGGTGGCCGGAGCGGCCTTCGGCGCCGTCGGCTTCCTGCTGCCGTGGGGTCTGGTCGTGATCGGCTCCGCGGGCGTCGGCTACTTCGATCGCTGGGGGCTTTCGGGCCCCGGCCACCTCTTCGTCGCGTTCGCGATGCTCGCGATCCTCGCGACGACGTTGATCAAGAACCCGATCCCGGTCTGGATCCGCACGGGTCTCATCGGTCTGGGCGCCGGGGCCTACTTGCTGGGGCTGGTGTGGCCGTACGTCTTCGCCCTGCCGGGCACCGGACCGGGTGCGGTGATCGCCGCGATCGGCGCCGTCGCGCTCACGGTTGCCGGCCTGCTCGCGCTCATCACCGACCGTCACGGGCGGCTCGATCGCGCCGTCTGAACCGGGTCACCCGCGGGAGACGGTGGCGGGGGGTGGGGCCGGGGACCCCTGCTACACTGCCCACCGACTAATACTCCGGAGGCGGCCCACCGGCATGGATCAGCGGAACGCGGATGCCTGAGATCCTCGACAGCATCGGCAAGACCATCGGCGATATCGTCGGGAGCCCGGTCGTCCAGGTGGGCGTCCGGCTGATCTTCATCTACCTCGTGATCCTGTGGATCGCCTCGGCCTACTGGGCGTTCCGGGACATGCAGCAGCGCTCGGACAACGCGATCCTGCCGTACCTCGTCGCGGCCGGGATCATCCTGTTCACCCCGTTCCTGTTCGTCTTCGCGATCTGGGTCTACAAGATCGTCCGGCCACACGAGAAGGTCGGCGAGGTCTGGGAGCGGAACCTCGCCGAGGAGGCCCTGCTCAACGAGGTCGAGGCGGTGCGCCACTGTCCGACCTGCGAGCGGCGCGTCGACGAGGAATGGATCATCTGCCCGTCATGCCGGACGCGCCTCAACCGCGTGTGCCCGAACTGTTCACGGCTCGTCGGGCTCGACTGGTCGCTGTGCGCGTGGTGCGGGAAGGACTTCGAGCGGCGTGACGTCGTTCCGGCCGGCATGATCCAGCCGTTGCCGTCCGGCCATGAGGCGACCGGCCGGATCGCGGCCCAGGCCGGTGGTTCGAGAGAAGCCATCCCGGCTGCGATCCAGCAGTCCGTCCGGTCGCGTGGCGGTTCGCGCCAGTCGCGCACGACGGCCGCCCAGGACCCGCTGCCCGAGCGTTGACCGACCCAGCTCCCGACCGCCCCGATCGGCCGGGCGCATCGACATTCACGATCGAGGGGCGCGCGGCGCCGGGTCTGTTCGTCCTCGGCTGGCTGGCGACGCTGGTCGGCCTCGGTGTGACCGTCGTCGCCTTCATGTCCGGTGCCGGACAGCCGCGCGAGTTGCTGCTCCTCGGCGGGGTGGTCGTCCTGTCGATCGGGCTGGTCACGGGTGCCGGCGGCCAGGCGATCGAACGACGGTCGCGTGGCGCCTCGCGGTACAGCGGCCCCTCGCCGTTCCTGCTCTTCACGGCGGCTATCCCGGTCGCGTTCCTGGGCGTCGCGCTTGTCGGGTTCGGGTTCGACGCGATCGGCATCCCGACCGATGCGCCGATCGCGCGCCTGGCCTCGGTCGTCGTCCAGGCGCTCGTGTATATCGGCCTCATCCGGCTCCTCGTCGTCGACACGGGGGCGCTGTCGTGGGCCGACATGGGCATCCGCCGGCCGGACGTGCGCGCGCTCCGTGAGCTCGGGGCGGGTGCCATGTGGGCGGGTGCCGCGGTCCTCGCCACGATCCCGGTCGCGATCGTCCTTTCGATGGTCCTGCCCGTCGTGCCGACGAGCCCGCTCCCGCCGACCGGCGAGCCTGGCGGGATCCTGATCAACCTCGCCGCTGGCGCGATCGTCGCCCCGATCGGCGAGGAACTCATGTTCCGTGGGTTGGCGACGACCGCTTGGGTGCGGGGCATGGGGGAGCGTCGCGGCCTCGTCCGGGCGGCGCTGTTCTTCGCCTTCGCGCATGTCCTGACCATCGGCGGGACGTCGGCCGGACCGGCGATCGCGTTGGCCTTCGCCGCCTTCGTGGCGCGGATCCCGGTGTCGCTGATCCTGACCTGGCTATTCGTGCGCTACAAGTCCATCTGGGTCCCGCTCGGGCTGCATGCCGCGTTCAACACGACCCTGTTGTTGCTTGCCGAAGTCGTGCGCCCGGGCGCGCCGGCGCCGGTCTGAGGCCAGCGACTAAGCCTCGACCAAGCACGCGATGAGTGCCCGATGAGCGTCGCTGGATAGGCTCCGCCATGTCCTCGGGGTCCGGATGGCGGGAGGAATCGGCGGGCTTCCATCACCCGGGCCGCGAGGACTCCCACCCATCGCAGCGGGAGGCCGTGATCGTGGTCCAGCGTGTCGCGGCGCCCGGTGACGGTCATGCCATCCGCGAGCTACCCGCCGAAGAGCGGCCCCGCGAGCGGCTCGCCTTGCGGGGCGCCGGTGGGCTCACGACCGCGGAGTTGATCGCGCTGCTGTGGGGGAGCGGCGTCCGCGGACGCTCGGCGGTCGATATCGCGACCGATGCGCTCGCCGCGCATGACGGGCTGGCCGGCCTCGCGCGGGCGACCGACGTCGAACTCGCCGCGCTCCCCGGCATCGGTGTCGTGAAAGCGGCCCAGCTGGTCGCCGCTTTCGAGCTGGGCCGTCGCCTGCTGGCCGATTGGCCCAGCGCACGCTGGGCGATCCGTGGGCCACGCGATATCGCGGACCGGTTGATCCTGCAGATGGGCGGCCTGGAGCGCGAGGAGCTGCGCGTCGTGATCCTCGACACGAAGAACCACGTGCTGCGGGTGTCGACCGTGTACCAGGGCAACGTGTCGGCATCGCTGGTCCGCGTCGGCGAGCTGTTCCGCGACGCCGTCCGTCTCAATGGCGCCGGCATCATCCTCGTCCACAACCACCCGAGCGGCGACCCCACGCCATCGCCGGACGATCTCCACCTGACCGCCGAGGCGCTGGCCGCCGGGCGGCTCCTGGATATCACGCTGCTCGACCATCTCGTGATCGGGCATGACGCGTACGTCTCGCTCCGCGACCGCGGCGTGTCCTTCGACGCGCCGGCGACGGGGCGGGCCTGACGGACCATAGTCTCCGACCGGCCGTGCGGGGAGCCTCTGGTAGACTGCGCGGGCCCAATCTGGCCCTGACTCCGATCATTCCGGCGCTATGCGACGCGGCCACGATCCCGGCCCTCGTCACGCCCGATCCCACCGCTACCCACGAGGACCCTCCCCCGCCCATGCTCGACCGCCTGCTCGGCCTCTTCTCACGTGACATCGGCATCGACCTGGGAACGGCCAACACGCTGGTCCACGTCCGCGATCGCGGGATCGTGATGAGCGAGCCGTCGGTGGTCGCGATCGACGCCAAGACCAAGCGCGTTTTGGCGATCGGGGCCGAGGCGAAGCGGATGGTCGGCCGGACCCCCGCCAACATCATCGCGGTCCGCCCACTGCGCGATGGCGTGATCAGCGACTTCGACGTCACCGAGCAGATGATCAAGTACTTCGTGAACCGGGTGCACGATCGGGTCGGGCTCATCCCGCGGCCGCGGATGCTGCTCGGCATCCCCTCGGGCGTGACCGAGGTGGAGAAGCGTGCCGTGCGCGACGCGGCGCTCAACGCCGGGGCGCGTTGGGCACGCCTGATCGAGGAGCCGATGGCCGCCGCGATCGGCGCCGGCCTGCCGGTCAGCGAGCCGTCGGGCAGCCTCATCGTCGACATCGGCGGCGGGACGACGGAGGTGGCGGTCATCTCGCTCGGCGGCATCGTCGTGAGTCGGTCGATCCGGATCGGTGGTGACGAGATGGACCAGGACATCGTCACGTTCGCCCGACGCGAATACAACCTCTTCCTAGGCGAGCGAACGGCAGAGGACATCAAGATCGCGATCGGGTCGTCGTATCCGGGTGAGTGGGACGCGCAGCGCGTCACGCTTCGTGGGCGCGACCTGCTGACCGGGCTGCCGCGCAGCGTCGAGGTCGGCGCGGACCAGATCCGCGAGGCGATCGAGCCATCGGTCGCGCAGATCATCGACACGGTCAAGGACACCATCGAGGAGACCCCGCCCGAGCTGGTCGCCGACATCATGGACCAGGGCATCGTCGTGGCAGGTGGCGGTGCGTTGCTGGCCGGCTTGGACCGACGCATCGCCGAGGCGACCCAGATGCCCGTCCACATCGCAGACGACCCGCTCACGTGCGTGGCCCGCGGGACCGGTGTCGTCCTCGAGGAGCTCGACGCGATGGATCGCGTGCTCGTCGCCGAGACGTACTCCAGGCCACCGCGCTGACGAGACGATGACCGGCGCTTGACCGCCGGTCGGATGATCGACCTTCGACATGGCAACCATCGCGACCGACCGCAACGCCCGCCGCCGCACCATCGCCTTCGGTGTGCTCGTTGCCGCCTGCCTGCTCCTCATGGCCGTGTCGTCCAATCCGCTCGTCCGCGAGCTCCAGAGCGGCGTCGGCTTCGCGTTCCGGCCGATCCAGGGCGCGCTCAGCGGCGTTGCCAGCGGGGTAGCTTCGATCGGCGCCTCGATCGCCGAGATCGATCGCCTGCGCGTCGACAACGGATCCCTGCGCGCCGACAACGAGCGACTGCTCAACGAGAACACCCGGCTCCAGGAGATCGCCCGTGAGAACGCGCTCCTGACCGACCTGCTCCAGCTGCGCGCCGGGTTCGAGTTCCAGACCGCGGCCGCGCACGTGATCTCGCGCGAATCGTCGGAGTTCAGGCGGGTCGTGACGCTCGACAAGGGGACGGCCGCCGGCATCAGCGTCGGTGATGTCGTCGTTGCGGGCGGCGGCGCGCTTGCCGGTCGTGTCACCGAGGTCGGGCCCGACAGCGCAGTCGCCGTGCTGCTGAGCGATGGCACATCCACGGTCATCGGCCAGACGGTATCGAATGCCGCGACCGGTCAGGTGGTCGGCCAGCTCGGCGGCGTCCTCGTGATGGAGCAGATCGATTCCGGCGAGGAGATCTCGCTCGGCGACGAAGTGGTCAGTGCCGGCATCGAGCTCGGCGGCGGCGTCCGGTCGCCCTATCCCAAGGGTCTGCTGATCGGCCAGGTGGTCGACATCCGGCGCGACGCGAACGCAGTCGTCCAGACCGCGTATCTGCAGCCGGCCGCCGACTTCGACAAGCTCGAGTTCGTGCTGGTGATCCTCGACTACGAGGGCGGCCTGCCGCCGCTCGGGGAGCAGCCGATCGACTGCACCGATCCGGAGAACGGCGGCACGCTGCCCGAAGGGGAGCAGCCCTGCATCCCGCCATCGCCGCGACCATCGGCATCACCGCGCTAGCGCCAGGCCGGCACCGCACCGGCTGCTACGCTTCGCGGCCATGAAGGGCATCGTGCTTGCCGGCGGGACGGCGACCCGGCTGTTCCCGCTGACCATCGTCACGAACAAGCACCTGCTGCCCATCTACGACCGGCCGATGATCTATTACCCGATCGAGACTTTGGCCGGCATGGGCGTCCGCGAGGTGATGGTCGTCGTCGGTGGCAAGAGCGTCGGCGACGTCGTGGAGCTGCTCGGCGACGGGTCCCACTTCGGCCTTGACCTGACCTACCGCTACCAGGCAGGCGCCTATGGCATCGCGCACGGGATCGGCCTTGCGCGCGACTTCGTCGGCGCGGATGCCTTCTGCTGCGTGCTCGGTGACAACATCCTGCGCGGACCGGCCCTGGCGGACATCGCCACGGAGTTCGAGGCAAGCGACCACGGCGCGGGCACGCTCCTCTACCGCGTGCAGGATCCGCAGCGTTTCGGGGTCGCCGAGCTGGACGCCGAGGGCAAGGTGGTCGGCTTCGAGGAGAAGCCCGAGCATCCCAAGAGCGACCTCATCCCGATCGGGGTGTACTTCCTGCGGCCCGACGCGTTCGGCGTCATCGATCGACTCGCGCCGTCCGGCCGCGGCGAGTTCGAGATCACCGATGTGCTGAACCACTACATCCCCGAGGGGCGGCTGTTCACCCGCGTATACGAGGGCCACTGGACGGATGCCGGTACCGTCCCGTCGCTGCTGCGTGCCGCCGAGCTCGCCCGCGACGACGACGCAGCCGGACGGCTCGCGCCGCCGATCGAGCGCCCCCGCACGTGACCGGTCGCAGCGGCCACAAGCGGCTGCTCGTCACGGGCGGCGCCGGCTTCATCGGTTCGTGCTACGTCCGCGACGTCCTGGCGAGGCGTGATGGGACCCGGATGACCGTGCTGGACAAGCTGACCTACGCGGGCAACGAGTCGAACCTCGCGTCCGTCAACGCCGATCCGGAGCAGTCGGATCGCTTCCGTTTCGTGAAGGGCGACATCGCCGACCCCGACGTCGTCGGACCGCTCGTTGCCGAGGCCGATGCAGTCATCAATTTCGCCGCGGAATCGCACGTCGACCGCTCGATCCTCGACCCGGAGGCGTTCCTGCGGACCGGCGTCATCGGGGTGCATGTGCTGCTGGAAGCCTGTCGTGTCGCGAGCCACCGGCCGAGGTTCCTGCAGGTCTCGACCGACGAGGTATATGGCTCCATCGAGGAAGGCAGCTCGCGCGAAAGGGATGCCCTCGCGCCGCGCTCGCCCTATGCGGCGGCGAAGGCCGCCGGCGAGCTGCTGGTGCGCAGCTACGTCGTGACGCACGGTCTGGACGCGGTCGTGACCCGCGGCTCGAACACGTACGGGCCGTACCACCATCCCGAGAAGCTCATCCCCCTGTTCATCACCAACGCCATCGACGACCTGCCGCTGCCGCTGTACGGCGATGGGCTCCAGCGGCGGGACTGGCTGTACGTCGCCGACCACGCCGACGCGGTCGACCACGTGCTCCGCCACGGCGTCGCGGGGGAGACGTACAACATCCCGGGCGGCACCGAGATGGCGAACCGCGACACCGTCCGCCTCCTGCTCGACCGGCTCGGCAAGCCGTGGTCGCTCGTGCGCCACGTCGAGGACCGCCCCGGGCATGACCGTCGGTACGCGATGGACGGCAACAGGATCGCGGCGCTGGGCTGGCGACCGAAGGTGTCCTTCGACGACGGGTTGGCTGCCACGGTCGACTGGTTCCTGGCCAACCAGGCGTGGTGGCGCGCAGCTCGATCCGGCGAGTGGGACGCGTACTACGAGCGGCAGTACGGATCGCGGTTGCGGTCCGCCGGCTGATGCGCGTCGCCGTCACCGGCGCGAACGGGCGTCTGGGGCGAGCCCTGATCGCGGCGCTGGGCGATGCCCCATTCACGGGGCCATCGGGCCCGATCGCCTGGACCCGCGCGGACTTCGACCTCGACGCGCCCGTCGCCATCGACGATCTCCTTGGGCGCGATCGACCGGAGGTCGTCGTCCACGCCGCAGCGTGGACGGACGTCGACGGGTGCGCCCGAGACCCGGAGCTCGCGCTGCGCAGGAACGGTGAGGCGACCCGGCTGCTCGCCCAAGCCGCCGCCGCGCGCAGGGTCGACCTCGTGTACCTCAGCACCAACGAGGTCTTCGACGGCAGGCGCGACCACGATCGAGGGTATGGCCCCGGCGACCGCTGCGAGCCGCTGAACGAGTACGGCCGCTCCAAGCACGCCGGCGAGGTCGCGGCTTCCGCCGCCTACGACGGGCAGCTGGCACGCCTCGGCATCGTCCGGACGAGCTGGCTCTACGGGCCACCGGGCGACGACTTCCCGACCAAGATCCTCGCCGCGGCCGAACGGGCGACCCAGGATGGCCGACCACTCCGAGTCGTCGCCGATGAGTTTGCGTCGCCCACGTACGCGAACGACCTCGCCGACGCGATCGTCGACCTGATCGCGAACGACGAGGTCCGACGCATCCACCACGTCGTCAACGCCGGCGTCGCGTCACGCGCCGACTGGGCACGCGAACTGTTCCGGCAGATCCGCTCGGACGTCGCGATCGAGGACGTGCCGGCATCGGCCTGGACGCGAGCGTCGACACCGCCAACGTGGGGCGTGCTCGAACCGACGCCGCTGCCGAGCGGCGAGGCGATGCGCCCTTGGCAGGCGGCGCTCGCCGACTACATCCCGCTCCTGCGACGGCGGCGCGCTGGGGCCGGCGACCCGTGACGGCATCGCGGATCCCGGGCGTCCGGTACGGCACCGTGCAGCGCCACGCCGACGAGCGCGGCGCGTTCCGCGAGCTGTGGCGGGAGTCGACCGTCGGCCGGATCGACCCCGGTCATGCCGGAGCGGCTTCGGACGCGAAGCCTCGCTTCGTCCAGGCCAATCTGTCGACGTCGGCCGCCGGCGTCCTGCGCGGGCTGCACGTCCATCGGCGGCAGCTCGACCGCTGGGTCATCGCGACCGGCCGGGCGTTCATCGCCCTGGTCGATGTGCGGCCCATGCTCGCCGGTGCCCCGCGACCAGGCGTGGAGACGCGCGAGCTCTCGGCGGACGACTGGGTCGAGATCCCGGCCGGTGTCGCCCACGGGTTCCTGGCGCTCGACCCGGTCGAGCTGCTCTACCTCGTGACGAACGAGTACGACGGCAGTGACGAACGGGGCTTCGCCTGGGACGATCCGGTCGCCGCCGTCCCGTGGCCCGACGTGCGGGCGGCCCCGGATAGCCGCCCGATCCTGTCCACGCGGGACCGCACGAACCCGTCGCTCGAAGCGCTTGTGGCGGAGCTACGGGCGGGCGCCGGCTAGCGGCCGACTGCCCTCTTCCGTACCGAGGGGCACCGCACGTCCCGTCGCCGCCCACTGATGTGGCTAGCACGCTCGGGACCATCCTGCGATAGAGCGGATGCCGCGCGCCCGCGACGCTGCACTGGTCCCGTAACTCCCCAGTCTGCGGAGCCCCGTGCACCGACTCCTCGCTGCCATCGTCATCGCCCTGACCGCCGTCGCCGGCACGCTCACGAGCGCGCCCGCCCTCAGCGCGGCCGCGGCATCCAGCCCGGCCAAAGTCGTGATCATCGTCGGCGCGACGCATGGTGTCACCGCCACCTACCGACGACACGCCGATGCGGCATACGCGGAGGCCATCCGGCACACCCCGAACGTCGTCAAGATCTACAGCCCGAATGCGACGTGGTCGCGGGTCAAGTCGGCCGCCGTCGGGGCATCCGTGGTGATCTACTTCGGGCACGGCAACGGCTGGCCCAGCCCGTACACCTATGATCCGAACTACACGACGAAGGATGGCTTCGGCCTCAACTACGACTCCAACGGTGACGGCCGGCTGTCGGACAACGAGAACCGCTACTACGGTGAGCCGTACGTCCGGACGCTCGATCTCGCGCCCAATGCGATCGTGATGCTCCATCACCTGTGCTACGCGTCGGGCAACTCCGAGCCTGGGCACGCCGGGCCGTCGGTGGGCGTCGCGCGCCAGCGGATCAGCAACTACGCAGCCGCGTTCCTCCAGACGCGTGCCCAGGCGGTGCTGGCCGATGGGCACCGCGGGCCGGCGGACTACCTCCGGGCGCTGTTCACGACCGATCAGACGATCGAGTCGATGTGGCGGTCCGCCCCGGGCAACAACGGCCACTTCAGCGCGTTCACCTCGACCAGGACGAGCGGTGTCCGCTCACTGATGGACCCGGAGGCCACCTCGAGCGGCTACTACCGATCGCTCGTCACGGATCCCGTCCTCACGACCACGATGGTCACCGGCACGGTCGACACCGGTCGCCATCCCACCACGCTGGTCGTGCCGGGCAACGCCGCCGTCGTGACCGCAGGTGCGTGGCTCTATCCCGACGCTGCGACCGCCGCTGCGGGCAACGCCGACGCGGCTTCGCCCCAGGCCGCCGGTACCCGCCTGCGGGTGCTGGCGCGGTCGGCAGCGGTGGGCCCGGGCGGCGCCGCACTCTACGAGGTCGAAGGGCTGGACGACGCCGCCCTCGACGGCGTGATGCGGGGTCCCGACCTGGCTGCGCGCGACAGCGCGTCGCCGCGCATCATCGCCGTCAGTCCGGCCGCCCCGCTCGTCTCGCCGAACGATGACGACCGATCCGAGACCGTCGAGCTGTCCGCCAGCCTGTCCGAGTCGGCCTCGTGGCGCTTCCGCGTCCTGGACAGCGCCGACGCCACCCTGCACGAGACGACCGGTGAGGGCGCACATCCGACCACGACCTGGGACGGACGGGACGCCGGCGGCAACCCGGTGGCCGACGGGACGTATACCTATCGGATCGACGTCGTCGACCCCTGGACCAACGCCGGGACACGGAGCGGCTCGATCCGGGTGGACACGGCCGCGCCGACGCTGGACATCGCCACGCCGGCTGCCGACACGGAGACATGGTTCTCGCCCAACGGCGATGGCGTCCGCGAGACGGTAGCGCTCAGCGCCACCACGACCGAAGGTGGATCCGTCCTCGTCTACGTCAGGAACGAGGCGGGTGACGGCGTCCGTTCCTTCAGCGTGTCGGCGGCGTCGGCCGGTTCGGTCGCGGTCAGCTGGGACGGCAAGGACAACGACGGCCACGTCGTCCCCGATGGCCGATACGACGTCCGGCTCACACCGCGCGACGTCGCAGGCAATACCGGCACCGGGGTGATCCGTGGGTTCGGCGTCGCGGCGCTGCTCGGCTCCGTGGGCACATCCAAGACCCTGTTCTACCCGCACGACCTCGACAACCTCGCCGTCGGATCGCGGCTGTCGTTCACGCTCCACCGAGCGGCCACCGTCACCTGGACGATCCGGAACGCGACGGGCGACGTCGTCGAGACGCTCGCGCAGGACGAGTCGATGGCGGCCGGCGCCATCGGTCGGACGTTCTACGGCAAGCGGGCGGATGGTTCGCTGCTGCCGACCGGGCGCTACACGTCGCATGTGACCGCCACGGACGGGACTGTCACGTGGAGCCAGGCCGTCGCGTTCGAGATGGCCGCGTTCAGCGTCCGTCCATCCGCCACCGCGGCGACGCGAGGCCGGTCGATCACGGTCACGGCCGTATCCGCCGAGTCGCTGGACACGACACCGCGGTTGTACGTCACGCAACCCGGCAAGGCGACGTGGTCCGTGGCGATGACGAGAACCACTGGGCTGACCTACCGCGCCACGGTCACCATGAAGACCGGTGGCAGCGCCGGGACCGTGACCTTCAAGGTCGCCGCCCTCGACGCCAACGGCGTCGCCCAGCGCTCGAGCGTCGCGATCCCGCTCCGCTAGGACCGCGCGGTCCGGGCTGGTGCGCGGACCTCCCGGCTGACCGCCCCGCACGCCACCGGACCACTCCGTACCGGTCCGTGCCGGGACCTTCAGCGCCTTGCTTATGGCATGGTCGCGGCGTAGCGTCAGCGGTCCGAACTGCCGAGGTTGCGCCGTGCCCGTCCCCACCCGCCGCCCGTCTGCGCCGACGCCCAGGATCGCCTTCGCGGCGATGGGTCTCACGGTCCTCCTGGTCGCCCAGTCCGCCGCGGTCGTCGCGGCCGCACCGGGTCGGGCATGGGCATCGGGTGCCGCGGCGGGGCTCGAGCCGTCCATCCACTGGGAGGACGCCAAGGCGCACGCAAGCGACCGCATCTCGTTCACGCCGGGCGGTCGGGTCACGGTCGGGTTCACGCCGCGCTCGACGGACCGCTGGCGGGTCGGCGGGCTCGCTCCGCAACGGCTCCCGGCCGGCCGACTCGACGGGAAGCAGCTGCGCGAGGCCCTGCCGACCGAACAGCGCGAGGCGCCGGATCGCACGCCGCCCGTCGATCCAGCGCCCGCCGACCAGCCGTCGACGGAGCCGTCGACAGCGCCGTCCATCGAACCCGTGCCGGAGTCTCCGACACCGGATCCGAGCATCGACCAGCCGATCGTCGATCCGGGTTCCGTCGTGGACGCGACTGCCGCGGGGTGGGCGCCGTCGTCGGACCCGGAGGCGCTCGCTCCGCAGGCCCGCGTCGACCCAGGCGCGCTGCGACGCGAGGTGTTCGGCTTCCTGCCGTACTGGCAGCTCCACTCCAGCACGTTGCGGATCCAGTACGACAAGGTCTCGACGATCGCCTACTTCGGGGTCGGCACCGACTCGGCCGGGAACCTGTTGAAGCGCAACGCCAACGGCACGATCACGACCGGTTGGGGCGGCTGGACCAGCGCCCGGATGACTTCGATCCTCAACGCCGCCCACGCGAACAGCACGCGCGTCGTCCTGACCGTACAGAGCTTTGCCTGGAACTCGTCAGGCAAGGCCCGCCAGAAGGCGTTGCTCGGCAGCTCGACGGCCCGCCTGCGCCTGGCTCGGCAGATCGCGGCCGCCGTGCGCGACCGGGGCGCGGATGGCGTAAACCTCGATTTCGAGCCACTCGTCGCAGGCTCGGAAAGCCGATTCACGGCGCTCGTTCGGACGATCCGCACCGAGCTCAACCGGGTGCGCAAGGGCTATCAGCTCACATTCGACACGACCGGCTTCATCGGCAACTACCCGATCGAGGCCGCCACGGCGCCCGGTGGCGCCGACGCGATCTTCATCATGGGCTACGACTACCGCGGTGCCAGCAGCAGCCCCGTCGGGAGCGTTGCGCCGCTGTCGCGGTCGGGCTACGACATCCGTGACACCGTGGCCGCCTACGCGGCGCGCGTGTCGCCGTCCAAGCTGATCCTCGGGGTGCCGTATTACGGTCGCGCCTGGTCGACCGCGACCAACCTCGCGCACGCAAAGAACATCAGCGGCACGAAGTTCGGAGCCTCATCCGCGGTCATCTACACGAGCGCGGTCCCGTTCTTCGAGCAGCACGGCAAGCGCTACGACACGACGGAGCAGGTCGCCTGGACCGTCTATCGCCGGCAGCACTGCACGACGACGTACGGCTGCGTGAACCCGTGGCGGCAGTTGTACGTGGACGACGCCCCGGCGCTGCGCGCCAAGTACGACGTGGTCAACCGCTTCAACCTGCGCGGGGCCGGGATCTGGGCACTCGGCTATGACGGGACCCGGCCCGAGCTGTGGGGCGCGATCAAGATGAAGTTCATCGACGACACCGTCTCGCCGGCCATCTCGGGTGGGTCCGTCTCGACTTCGGTGTTCTCACCGAACGGGGACGGCATGCTTGACACGACGACGGCGCGGATGACGGCCACCGGCCTGATCCGGTGGGGCTACCGCGTCCAGGCGGTCAGCGGGACCACGCTCGGCTCGAGCCTGCGCGGCGGCACCGTCGCCGGCAAGGCGCCCGCATTCACCTGGAACGGCAAGGATTCGACAGGTGCGGTCGTCCCCGACGGCACCTACCGCGTCACGTTGTGGGCAGAGGACGTGTCGGCGAACCGTTCCCAGCGCGCGTTCACGGTCACGGTCGACAAGCGCGCGGCGACCGTCGCCCCAAGGGCATCGCGTGCCTTCGTCACCCCTGACGGCAACGGCCTGTCCGACAGCGTCCGCCTGTCGTGGTCGACGAACGAGTCCGTCACGGGTGCCGTGCGCATCCGCGACCGGGACGGCAAGGTGCTGCGCCGGTGGGCGTTCGGCGTCCGCTCGTCGTGGGCCGCGACGTGGGACGGCCGTGGTAGCGACGGGCGGATCGTCAAGGACGGCCGCTACGCCTACCAGGTCGACGGCCGCGACCGCGCCGGCAACCGGACCGTCAGCAACACCACGGTCGTCGTCGACCGGACGATCCGCTCGGTCCGCTGGACGGACGGCTCGTTCGACCCGCGCGCTCGGCAGCGCAGTCAGATCCGGATCGACATCCGGCGCGCGGCGGTGCTGACGGTGAAGATCTATCGCGGTAGCACGCTGGTGCGAACGGTCTGGACCGACCGTTCGTTCTCGACCGGCGTGCACGCGTGGAACTGGAACGGACGGACCGCCGCTGGGGCATATGTCTCTCCAGGCCGTTACCGGGTCGTCGTCTGGGCACGGAGCTGGGTCGGCTCGACCTGGTCGGCCCGGACCGTCGTGGTCCAGGCCCATTGAGGCCGGAGCCGCCACTACACTGCCGGCCATGACCAGCGAGGGCGCCCAAGGCGCTGGGACCTGGGTCGTCCTGCCGACCTACGACGAAGCCGACAACATCCGGCCCGTGACGCAGGCGATCCTTGCAGCGTTACCGGGGGCGATGTTGCTGGTCGTCGACGACGGGTCGCCCGACGGGACCGGCCAGATCGCCGACGAGCTCGCCGCCGCCGACAAGCGGATCCGGGTCAGGCATCGGGCTGCCAAGCAAGGGCTCGGCCGAGCGTATCTCGACGGTTTCTCGATCGCGCTCGAAAGCGGGTCCGAGATCGTCGTCCAGATGGACGCGGACTTCAGCCACGACCCGACGGTCCTGCCGGCCCTCATCGCCCCGATCGTCGAAGGCGCGGCGGACCTCGTCATCGGTTCGCGCTATACGCGCGGAGGCGGCGTCGTCGATTGGGGTATCAGCCGGCGGCTCATCTCGCGTGGCGGCTCGCTGTTCGCGCGCACGCTCCTGGGCCTCGGTGCGCACGACCTCACCGGAGGCTTCAAGGCCTGGCGGGCCGCGACGCTGGCGGCAGTCCCGTTCGATGGGGTCCATGCCGGCGGGTATGTCTTCCAGATCGAGATGACGTTCCGGGCGAGCCGGGCCGGTGCCCGGATCCGCGAGATCCCGATAACGTTCCGGGATCGGCGTGTCGGCCAGAGCAAGATGTCGCGGCGGATCATCGTCGAGGCCCTCGTGGTCGTCGTGCAGCTCCGGCTCGAGGAGATCGGGCGTCGCTTGCGGGCGTTGCGTCGGACGACGTGACCGCCGCGGCCGGCCTGCGGGTCGTGATGGACGTGCGGGCACTCCAGGAGCCTGCCCGCGCGCCGCGGACCGCGGCTTACCTCGAAGGACTGCTCGGCGCATTCGATGCGGACCCGCTGCCGGGCGAGTCGTTCGCGTTCCTGTTGGCCAGCGACGAGAACGACCCGACCACCCGCTTCGAGCGGCTCGATGTCGTCGGTCGGCGGCTGCTGCCACCGATCCGTTTGCTACGCTCGGCGGCGCTCACCATCGACCCGTTCCTGTTGCGCGGGGCGTCGGTGGGTGCCGCCTGGCGAGCCGAGTCGAGCGGGGCGGCCGGGGCTGTCTATCACACCGCCGGCGGTGGCCTGCCGATCGCTTCGCGCTTGCCGACCGTGGCCACGTTGCTCGACCTCGCGCCGTGGGAGCTGCCTCGCGCGTTCCAGCGGACTGCCGCCTCCCGCTTCGGTCAGCGGCTGCGTGGGCGCCTGCTGCGTGACGCCGCGGCCGTCCTCGTGGCAAGCGACGAGGTGGGCCGCGCGGCGCGGCGCCTGCTGCATCTGCGGCGCGATCGGATCCGGGTCGTGCCGCTCGCGCCGCGGCCGGCGTACGCCACCGGCCCGACGGTACTCGCACAGCGGGCTGCGCAGGCAAGGGCCATCACCGAACGGCTCGGCCTCGGCGAGCGCTACCTCGTCTACCCGGGCCGGCACGACGTCCGCCAGGACGCCGCGACCATGGTCGCCGCGCTGGCGGCGCTGGCGGGGGCGGGCCGCCCAGCCGATCTGGATGACGGTTCCTGGCCGCCGCGCGTCCTCGTCCTGGACGCGACGCCCGACGACCGCGCGTCGCTTGCCCGCGTGGCGGCGCGCCACGGCGCCGGCGAGCAGCTGGTCTACGCACCGCTGCTGCCCGCGGAGGAGGCTGCGGCAGTGGTGGCGGCGTCGAGGGGTGTCGTGCTGCCGGTGACGTCGGAAGCGAGCGGGCTCGTGGCGCTCGACGCGATCGCCGCCGGCGTCCCGGTCATCGCCTCGGCCGTGGGTGCGCTGCCGGACGTGGTCGGGACCGCGGGCATCCTCGTCGAGCCGCGCGACCGTGACCGCCTGGCCGTCGCGCTCGCCACGGCATGGGGCGACGACGCCGTCCGCGAGGGTCTCGTCGCAGCCGCGCGCGAGCGAGCTGCGACCGGGCTACGGACCTGGGCCGACGTCGCTACCGACGTTCGCTCCATCTACGCCGAGGTCGGCCGACTGGGTTAGGCGGGACCATCCGGGCGGCGGTGACCTCCGCCCATCGCGTCGTTTGCCGCCTGTGCGCCGTCGCTCACGCACATCGGAGTGCGCTCGCTCCGGTGCTCGGCGGCGCCTTGCGGGCTCACCGCCGCCACACAGTCCAGTCGCCTTACCTCGCCTCGTTGCGCAACTGGCGGAACGTCGGGACGTACTTCGGCACCTTGCCGTCCTTGATCGTGATCTTCGACCCGCGCGGCATGACCTGGATGAATGTCTGGCCGACGGTGAGCCGCACCGGCTTGCCGGCCGCGTCGTAGAAGCGGGTCGGGTCGATCATCGACCGCTTGCGCCACGTGCCCTTCACCGTGGTCCCGTTGGTCGAGATCCAGGCGGTGCCACGGCCGATGAACTGGGCCTCGAGCCGGTTCTTCCGGCTGCCGTCGTTGAGCCGCCCGAACGACATCGACATGACGATGACGTTCTTGGGCGCCACCGGCTTGTCGACCCCCCGATCGATCTGCCGCTTCTCGCCGCTCACGCTGCGCAGGTACGTGTTCGATCGGCGGTCATATCGATAGGTGATCGTGTTCTGGGAGTAGACCACGGTGATCCGTGTCCCCGCCGGTCGCAGCAGGAGATGCTTGTCCGTGCCGAACCGCCATGCGGGTTTGATGGCCGAGTCCTTCGCTCCGAGACGCGACGCCAGCCGCCGCAGCTCCTTGCCACTCGTGTACACGTTGTGCGGCGCGAACCGATCGCGCGTCCGATGGAAGTACGCGCTGCCCCAGCGGAACTGGTCGGCGTCGTAGACGAGCTGACCGCGCCCCTGCTGGCGCAACGTCTGTAGCGCCTGCGGCGAGCCGCCCACGTGGGCGTACACGGCCTTCCATTCGGCGGCCCACGCGATGTAGTACTGGCGCGCGCTTCGCACGGGACCGACCGACGGTGGCACGCGGTCCTGGAAGATCAGCATGTAGCGCGGGATGCCACCCTCAGCCGGGGCATGCCACACGATCGCGGCGTCGTTGAAGCCACTCTGCGGCCGCGCGTCGTGATGGTCGTCGACCATCACCGCGATCGCGTGGCGCTTCGCCACGGCCGGCGAGACCATCCGACCGGTCAGCGGCGCCGGCACCGGTTCCGGCGTCGGCTCCGGCGTGGGCGTGGGGGTCGGCGTCGGGACGGGCGTCGGTGTGGGTTCCGGGGTCGGCGACGGGGTGGCTGTGCGACTCGGCTCCGGCGACGGGGATGGCGAGGCGAGCGGCTGGCTTGGCGTCGAGTTCGCCGTCGGGCCGACCGCCCCGGCCGCGAACGCGCCGACACCGACACCGGCGACCCCGGCGAGCGCAAGCGCCCCGAGGAAGATGGTCATGCCCGAGGCGCTACGGCGATGGCGGTGGTGACGGCGACTGGCCACGTGTCCCTCATCCATCCACGTGAGCGTCTGGGCGCTCGCGTCGGACCGCGGCAGGATAGACCATCGACGCGTGGTCGTCGTCTGCGGCGTACGCTGGCCGGCATGGACGAGGACACGACCGAAACTCAGCGCGCGGACCGCATCGAGATCACGCAGGGTGGCATGTATTCGGCCGAGGCCGGCACGATCAGCATCACCCAGGGCGGTATCTCGACCGCGACCGCCGAGGCCATCGACATCCATCAGGGCGGGATCGGCCGCGCCAGGGCCACCGACATCGCGATCAGCTCAGGTGGGATCGGGCTCGCCCAGGGCGACACGGTCTCGCTCGACCGCGGCCTCATCGGCGCGGCCATCGGCAACGAGAACCGGGTCGTCCAATCGATGGCGAACATCGTTGCGAGTAGCGAGTCGACCGTCGACCAGTCGGTCGTCGGCGCCGTCGTGGGCGGCAAGGTGACCGTCCGTCAGCCGAGCGCGATCGGGGTTCTCATCGCGGCCCGCGTGGAGGGCACGGTCCGCCCGATCGTCGATTGGCGCGGCGCCCTCGCGGCCGGCGTCGCGATCGGTGTCATCTCGCGCATCCTCCGGCGGCGCTGAACGGACCCACGACCGGGGGAGTGCTACCCGGGGGTCGCCGGACCCTCGGCTATACTCGGCATCCCGTCACCCATGCCGTTCACGACGACCGCCGTGCGAGGACGGCCACAGGAGACCGCAGTGGAGCGCCCGACCTGCGCATGATCGATCCCACGGCCCGGATCCACCCGACTGCCGATCTCGAGGATGACGTCGCCGTCGGAGCACGGACCTCGATCTGGCACCGGGCGCAGGTCCGCCGCGGCGCCTCCATCGGCACCGACGGCATCATCGGGCGGGACGCGTTCATCGACGAAGGGGTCGTGCTGGGCGACCGCGTGAAGGTCCAGAACGCCGCCCTCGTCTACCACGGCGTCACGGTCGGGAACGGTGTGTTCATCGGGCCCGGCGCCATCCTCACCAACGATCGCAACCCGCGAGCGGTGACCGCCACGGGCGAGCTGGCGAGGACCGACGACTGGACGGTCACGCCCATCCATCTTGCTGACGGCGCCTCCATCGGCGCAGGCGCAGTGATCGTCGCGGGCTGCGACATCGGGACCTACGCGATGGTCGGCGCCGGAGCGGTCGTCACCCACCCCGTCCCCGACCACGCGCTCGTGGCCGGCAACCCGGCCCGCCGCATCGGCTGGGTGTGTGCCTGCGGCACCCGCCTCGACGAGGGCGCGGGCGGCCGGTTCGCCTGCCCCTCGTGCGAGCGCGAGTACGTCTACATCCCCGATGGCGAGACGCTCGAGGAGCGGTCCGGTCCGGTCCTCGAGCAAGGAGCGCCCGCATGATCCCGGTCGTCCGCCCCGACATCGGCGAGGAGGAGATCGAGGCGGTGAGCGAGGTCCTGCGCAGCGGGATGATCGCGCAGGGCAAACGGGTCGCGGAGCTCGAGGAGCGCTGGGCCGAGTTCGTCGGCGTCCGTCATGCGATCGCCGTCGCCAACGGCACGCTCGCGCTGATGGCGATCTATGCGGCGCTGGACCTGAAGCCGGGCGACGAGGTCATCACGGTCAGTCACTCGTTCAACGCGACGGGTAGTGCCGTGCTGTCCACGGGCGCCACGCCCGTGTTCATCGACGTCGAGCCCGACACGTACAACATGGACGCCGGCCTGATCGAGGTCGCGATCACGCCGCGGACGAAGGCGATCTGCCCGGTCGACCTGTTCGGTCTGCCTGCCGACATGCCGGCCATCGCCGAGATCGCCCAGCGTCACGGCCTGACCGTGGTGGAGGATGCGTGTCAGGCGCACGGAGCCACGATCGGGGGACGCAGGACCGGCAGCTTCGGCCACGGGGCGTTCAGCCTCTACGGGACGAAGAACATGACCACCGCCGAGGGCGGCTTCGTGACCACGGATGACGACCGCGTCGCCGACTGGATCCGCCTCTACCGGAACCAGGGCATGCGCGAGCGCTACCACCACGAGATCCTCGGCTACAACTACCGCCTGACCGATGTCGCCGCCGCGATCGGCCTCGTCCAGTTCGGCAAGCTGGAGCGCAACACCGAGCGCCGACGAGCGATCGCCCGCCGCTACGACGACGGCTTCGCCGGGACGGCGATCGGCACGCCGGTCGTGCCCGAGGGTCGGACGCACGTGTACCACCAGTACACCGTGGATGTCGGCGACGACCGCGACGCGATCGTCGCGGAGCTGACCGCCGCGGGCATCGGGACCGGCATCTTCTATCCCATCCCCGTCCATCGCCAGCGCTACATCGTCGAGCGCGGGATCCGCGCCGACCTGCCGGTCACCGACCGGGCCGCCGCACGATCCCTGTCGCTGCCGATGTTCCCGGGCCTGAGCGAGGCGGACCAGGCGACGGTGATCGACGCTGTCCGTGCCGCCGTCGCGAAGCGACGCGTCCCCGAGGAGAGCGCGGCTCGATGACGAGCGCCTGGGTACCGGCGGGGGAGCGCGAGCTCCGCGTCGGCCTCATCGGCCTCGGCTCGATGGGCCGCAACCATCTCCGGATCCTGTCATCGATGCCGGGGGCCCGCCTCGTCGCCGTCGCCGACCCCGACCGCGACGCACTCGATGGTGCGACAGCGGGGACCGAGGCGCAGGGCTTCGCCGAGCCGATGGCGCTGCTCGGGGAGGCCGATCTCGACGCCGTCGTCATCGCCTCGCCGACCACCACGCACGTCGCGCTGGCGCTCGCCGCGATCGAACGGGGCGTCGTGACGCTCGTCGAGAAGCCGTTGGCCGCGACACCCGAGGAGGCCGCCGCGCTCGTCGATGCGGCGCGTTCGCGCGGGATGCCCCTCCAGGTCGGCCACGTCGAGCGCTTCAACCCAGCGGTGCTCGAGCTCGGGCGGTTGCTCCACGATGGCGGTTGGCTGTCGTCCGTGTTCGCCATCACCAGCCGTCGCTCTGGCCCGTTCCCCGCTCGCATCCGCGACGTCGGGGTCACCGTCGATCTCGCCACGCATGATGTCGACATCCTGTCCTGGATCGCCGGCGAACGGCCCGTGCGCGTGTTCGCGGAGACCGCGCAGCGGATCCACGCCGACCACGAGGACCTGCTCTTCGGCCTGATGTCATTCCCGTCGGGGACCGTCGCGATGCTCGATGTCGACTGGCTCACGCCGGTCAAGCGCCGCCAGCTGGCGGTGGTCGGCGAGGAGGGCATGTTCGAGCTCGATTACCTGACGCAGCGCCTGACGTTCACGCGGGCCTCGGATATGACCAACCCGCGGCTGATCGGCGGCTACGCGCCGACGTTCGCCGGCGACATGGTCGAGCTGCCGGTCTCCAATGAGGAGCCACTCGCCGTCGAGCTCGCCGCGTTCCTGGGCGTCGTCCGAAGCGGCGGCCGGCCGGTCGTCGACGGCGAGGACGGGCGCTGGGCGGTCGTGCTCGCGCACGCGCTGCTGACGGCCGCGCGGGAGCAGCGGACCGTCGAGCTGGTGTCGGCATGAGCCCGTCGACCCGGCCGAGCAGCACGGCCGACCTGGCCGGCGGCTCGATCCGGCTGCCGCCACGCCCCTGTCGCCATGGCGAGACACGGACGGTGACGCCGTGGACCGGCGAGCCGGGCACCGCCGGGACCGTGGCGGTCGTGGGCGCCGGCAAGATGGGTCTGCCGCTGGCCGCACAGTTCGCCGGGCACGGCTGGGATGTCGTCGCCGTGGACATCGACCCGCGCGTGGTCGAGTCGATCAACGCCGGCCGCTCGCATGTGGGCGAGGAGCCGGGTCTTGGCGACCTCGTCGAGCGTGCCCACGCAGCTGGCCGCCTGCGCGCGACGACCGATGGCAGCGAGGCCGCACGGGCCGCCGACGTCGTCGTCCTCATCGTCCCGGTCATGCTCGACGCGAGCCAGCACCCCGATCATCGCTGGATGGACGCGGCGGTCGAGTCGATCGCGCCCGGCATCCACCCGGGCTCGGTCGTCATCTTCGAGACCACACTCCCGGTCGGCGACACGCGCGACCGCTACGCTCCGCGGCTCGAGGAGATCAGCGGGCTGTCCGCAAGCGGGACGGGGGAGCGGCGCTTCCACGTGGCGTTCTCGCCAGAGCGGCTGTACAGCGGCGCCGCGATCGAGAATCTGGCCACCTACCCCAAGCTGGTCGGTGGGCTGGACGAGGCGTCGACCGCCCTCGCCGCGGCGTTCTACGAGAGCGTGCTCGACGCCGAGGTCGTGGCGATGTCATCGACCGAGGCCGCCGAGTTCTCGAAGCTCGCCGACACCACGTACCGCGACGTCAACATCGCGCTCGCCAACGAGTTCGCCCGCTATGCCGAGCGCATCGGCGTCGACATCACCGAGGTGATCGCTGCCGCGAACAGCCAGCCATACAGCCACATCCACCAGCCGGGCATCGGCGTCGGCGGGCACTGCATCCCGGTCTACCCACACTTCCTGCTCGATCGCGCCCCGGAGCTGTCACTGGTGGCGCGGGCACGCGAGGTCAACGACGGCCAGGTCGAGCGGGCGGTCGAGGCCGTGGCGGACGCGCTGCCGGACCTCGACGGCGCGGTCGTGCTCGTCCTCGGGCTGACCTACCGTCATGGGGTCAAGGAGCTTGCGTATTCGCGGGCGGGGCCGCTCATCGAGAGGCTCAAGGAGCGAGGGGCGCGGGTCCTGGCCCACGATCCGCTTCTGGATGACGCCGAGATCTCGCGAGCGGGTGCCGGCCCGTGGGCGTGGGGATCCGCCGCGCCGGGCGTCGTGGCGATCATCACGCAGACCGCCGACCCGGCCTGGCTGGACCTCGACCCAGCTTGGTTTCCGGACCTGCGGGTCGTGTACGACGGCCGGAACAGCCTCTCGCGGCTCGTCGGCCGGCTGGCTGCCGGTGTCGCGTATCGCGGCGTGGGAGTGCCGGACGACCGGCGGGCGCCGGTCGCCGTCGACTGACCGGCCGCGTGCGGATCGTCAGCGTCGTCGGGACGCGACCGCAGCTCATCAAGGCAGCCGCCCTCGAGCCGGCCCTGCGCGCCAGGTTCGATACCCAGCTCGTCGATACGGGCCAGCACTACGACGACGCGTTGGCGGGCTCGTTCTTCCGCGAGCTCGGTCTTGGCCGGCCCGAGCATGACCTGGGGGTCGGTGGCGGCAGCGGCGCCGACCAGACGGGCCGGATGATGGTCGCCCTCGACCCGGTCCTGGCGTCGATCCGGCCGGATGCGGTCCTGGTCTACGGCGACACGAACACGACCCTCGCGGCCGCGCTCGTCGCCGCCCGCCAGGGCCTGCCGGTGGCCCACGTCGAGGCGGGCCTGCGTTCGTTCGACAGGAGCATGCCGGAGGAGATCAACCGGGTCGTCGCGGATCACCTTTCGCGCTGGCTGTTCGCCCCGACCCCGCAGGCGGTCGCGAACCTGGCAGCCGAGGGCATCGTCGACGGCGTCGTCCAGGTCGGCGACGTGATGCAGGACCTGGCCGCGCGGACGGCGGCTGCGGTGCGCGACCCCATGGTGCTCGGCGTGGTCGATGCCGGCCTGCAGCCCGGCCAGTACCTGTTCGCGACCATCCACCGTGCGGAGAACCGGACGCCCGCAGCCATGGCGGCGTGGGCGTCCTTGCTCGGCGCGGTCGCGAGGCCGGAGCGCCCGGTGATCCTGGCACTCCATCCGGGCACGCGCGTGGCGCTCGAGGCGGCAGGTATCGACCTGGCCGGCGACGTTCGCGTCATCGACCCGCAGGGCTACCGGACCACGCTCGGACTCCAGGTGCACGCCGCCGCGGTGCTCACGGATTCGGGCGGGGTCCAGCGTGAGGCCGCCTGGCTGCGCGTGCCGTGCCTGATCCTGCGTGGCACGACCGAGTGGGTGGAGGCACTGGCCGACTCCGGCGGCACGATGGTGGTCGTCGGTCTCGATGCTGAGCGGGCTCGCGCCGAGCTCGACCGGCTGGCGCCGCTCGAGCGGGCATCAGGCGATGCGCGGCGGCGGGCGGCGGACCTCCGTCTGGAACCTGCGGGTGCGGTCGATGCGATCGTGGCGGCCTTGGGATGACGGGCCCCGCGCAGCGTGAGGCGATCGTCCCCCAGCATCTCGTGGTCGTCCTGCCGTCGACCGGCGAGTTCGACTCGCGGACCTATCGCATCGCGACGACCGCGATCGCCCGCGGCCACGAGGTCACGGTCATCGCCCGGGCGCAGGCCGGGCTGCCGACGGAGGAACGGCATCCGGCCGGCTATCGGATCCTGCGGGTCACAGCCGGCTCAGCCGACGGGCTGCCGCTGCCCGGGATCCGAGCGTGGCTGGGGCGCTGGCTCCGTCGCCGCCGTGGACTCCAGGCGGCGCGCGTAGAGGCGACGGCGCCGATGGCCGGCGACGTCAGCGGCGCCCCGGAGGATGCCGGCTCCCCGGCTCCCTCGATGACCGGAGGCGCGGCGGCCGGTCGTCGCGCCTCGCTGCCACGGAGGGCCCTCGCCGGGCTGATCCGCCGGCTGGCCATCCCGCTCACGATCCGCTCCCACCGCAAGAACGCTCGCGCGATCTCGCCGCGCGGGGACCTGTATCACGGGATGGCGTACATGGGCATCCCGGTCGCGCTCGGGCTCGGCGACCGTGATCGCGCGCCGGTCGTCTACGACGCGCGGGACATCTACCTCGAGGCCCGCAACCTCGCCCGCATGCGCGGTCCGGCGCGCTCGCTGCTCGCCGCGGCGGAGCGCCGCTGGGCACATGCGGCGGCGAGGGTCGTGACGGTCAACGACGCGTACGCCGATGTCCTCGAGGAGCGCCTCCGGATCGAGCGCCCGCTCGTCGTCATGAACTGCTCGTATCGCTACACGCCGCCACCCGGGGCGCCGCGGCTACTGCACCAGCGTCTCGGCCTGCCATCCGAGGTACCGGTGGTCCTGTATCACGGGGGCCTGTTCCCCGACCGAGGGATCGAGCAGCTCATCGTCGCCATCGACGATGTCCCCTCGGCCCGCCTGGTCCTGATGGGCTACGGCGTGCTGGCGGCCAGCCTGCCCGGGCTGATCGCGGGTTCCGCGGCCGCCGACCGCATCCACGTCCTGCCGGCCGTGGCGCCCGACGTCCTCCATGACTGGGTGGCCTCAGCGGACGTCGCTGCGATGCCGATCCAGCCCTCGACGCTCAACCACCGCCTGACCACGCCGAACAAGCTGTTCGAGGCGATGGCGGCGGGGGTCCCGGTCGTGGCGTCGGACCTGCCGGGCATGGCGTCGATCGTGGCCGAGACCCGTTGCGGCGAGCTGTGCGACCCGACCGATCCGGGGTCCATCGCCGCGGCGATCCGGGCGATCATCGAGGCCCCAGCCGAGCTGCGCCGCGGGTACGGCGAGCGCGGCCATGCGGCTGCCCACGCGCGGTACAACTGGGAGGCACAGGCGGCAACGCTCTTCGAGGCCTACGGGCGGCTGACCGGCCGGGCGTGGTGAGCGCCGTGGCGACACGGCCGCGCGCCGTCGTCCTCGTCGGCAACCCTGCGGCGCCGTACTCGCGTGGCTTGCGCATCGCCCGTGCCCTCGACCGGGCCGGGTACGCCGTGGAGATCGCAGCGGTCGCGACGCCCGCGACGCCCGAGCTGGCCGACCTGGAACGTGAGGGTCCGATCACGCTCCGGCGTTACCGGCCGAGCGGACCGTGGGCGTCGATGGCTGCGACGTTCCAGCCGGCAGCGCCGCGTCGTCGCGGGGGCATCCTCGGCAGCCCGGTGCGCATCGCGCGCCGGCTCGCCGGAGCGCTGCGCCGCTGGGCGTTCTGGCCGCACACCGTCCGCGGCTGGTGGGCGACGCTCGAGGCGGAACTGGCGCCGGCCGACCTGTATCACGCCTGTGGCAGCCTGGCGATCGCGCCGGCGCTTGCTGCCCGCGCGCGAGACGGCGCGGCGGGTCGCCGCAGCCTCGTCGTCTACGACGCTATCGACAACGTCGTCGAAGGCAACAACTTCCTTCGCGTGCCGCGGCCCGTTCGGTCGCTGCTCTCCCGGCGCGAACGCCGTTGGGCCAGAGCGGCCGATGCCCGCACGACCGTAAACGACGCCCTCGCCGATCGACTGCGGCGACGGTGGGGCACCGCACGCCCGACCGTCATCCCCAACTGGCCTGAGCGCGTGCTTGGCCCGGATGATCCCGTGCCCGACATCCTGCGCGGTCGCCTTGGCCTCTCCTCGTCTACCCGGATCGTGTTGTTCCAGGGACGTCTCGGCCCGCACCTGGGGATCGACGAAGCCGCACGGGCCGTGCTCGAAGTCGACGACGCGGTCCTGTGTCTGATCGGCTTCGGGCGTGAGTACGAGGCACGCCGCGCGCGTGACACCGAGCCCGCGTTCGCGGGTCGCCATTTCACGCTGCCTGCGGTCCATCCCGACGAGCTCCTCGAGTGGACAGCGTCCGCCGACGCGGTCGTGGTCCCGTTGCCGCCGGTGTCCGAGAACCAGCGCGCCTCGTCCCCGAACAAGTTCTGGGAGTCGGTCGCCGCTGGCACGCCGGTAGTGCTAGGGCCAGGGCTCGACGTGATGGCCGAGCTGGTGCAGACCCACGATCTTGGCGTCGTCGCCGCATCACTCCGGTCGGCCGATCTTGCCGCCGCGATCCGTCGTGTCCTGGACGTCGACGCGGAGTCAGCCGTGGCGCGCCGCCGACGGATCGCGAAGGTCGCCGCGAAGCTGGTCAGTTGGCCGGTCGCCCAGGACCGATACGTCGAGCTGATCCGTGGTCTGGCGCCCGCCGGCTCGAAGCCCAGAGCCGTAGTCCTGGTCGGCAACCCGGCGAACCCGTACTCGCGCGGCCTGCGCGTCGCCCGCAGCCTGGCCGGCCGCGGCTTCGATGTGGAGATCGCGGCGATGGCGGCGGAAGGCGTGCCCGATGAGGAGTACGACGGCACCATCCGGATCCGGCGATACGCGGCACGCGGCCCATGGGTCGACTGGCACGGCGGGCCGAGCGGCCCGCCGGGGATCGCCCGCAAGGTCATCTTCCGGGCGCACAAGGTCGCTCGCCCGGCTGCTCCCGACCATCGCGAACCAGCCAGCGCCGACGCTCGACGTCATCCGCCGCCGCGTGTTCTGGCCGACCGCGCCCCGCGGCTGGTGGGCAGCGCTGCGAGCAGACCTGCCGCCGGCCGACCTGTACCACTGCTGCGGCGTCCAGGCGGTCGGCATCGCGGGCGAGCTGGCGCGTGAGGCCAAATCGAACGGCCGCGCCGGGCGGGTCGTGTACGACGTCATCGACGCGATCCTCGACTCGAACAACTACGCGCGGACGAGCCGCCTCGGTCCTTGCCTTCTACCGACGCCGGGAGCGCGGTTGGGCCCGCGCGGCCGACGCGGTCGTGACGGTCAACGAGCCGATCGCCGCCCATCTCCGGCGGACCTGGCGCCTCGACACGGAACCGACCGTCCTGATGAACTGCCAGCCGCGCTGGACGCCGCCGGCCGTCCGGCCCGACCGCATCCGGGAGGCGACCGGCCTGCCGGCCGAGCGGGCGATCGTCCTCTTCCTCGGCAGGATCGGTCGGGAGCGTGGCCTCGACGAGGCGGCCGAGGCCGTCCTCCGGCTCGACGACGCAGCGCTCGTGGTGCTCGGGTTCGGGCCATGGGCCGACACGCTCCGTCAGCGCGATGCCGATGCCCGCTTCGCGGGGCGGCACGTCACGTTGCCGCCCGTCCACCCGGACGACGTACCCGGCTGGACAGCCTCGGCGGACGTCTCCATCGTCGCGGTGCCTGCCAACTCGCTGAACCAGCGCCTGTCGACGCCGAACAAGTTCTGGGAGTCGATGACGGCGGGGACGCCCATCGTGGTCGGCCGCGACCTCGAGGTGATGCGAGCCATCGTCGAGGCCGAGGACATCGGCACGGTCGCGGACCCGGCCGATCCCGACGACCTGGCTCGTGCGCTGCGGTCGCTCCTCGAGGCACCCGCGGCCGAGCGCGACGCCCGACGTGCGCGCGCGCTCGGGGCGGCGCGAGAGCGGTACAACTGGGAGACCGCCGTCGGGCCATATCTGTCCCTCGTCGAGCGGTTGGTGCCGACCTCCGCCAGCCACCCGTGAGGGTCGTCGTCGGCGCCGACACGACGGGGCGCTATCATCGCCTCGACCCCATCGCCCCGTCCGTCCGGAGGACCACGCCCTGAGGATCAAGCTGCCGCGCGTGCTCCGGCGGTCGACGCCGCCGAAGCGCCAGGACGCACGGGCCGCGGCGAACGCCGAGGGACGGCGCAGCACCAAGCGCTGGCTGTACGAGCACCAGGCGCCCGAAGACCAGCGGATCTCGGTCCTCGAGGGCCGCCATCCCGGCAGCCGGTTCCTCATCGTCGGGACCGGTCCGTCCGCCAAGGAGGTCCTCCGCTGGGACGACCGCCTTCATGACCGCTACGACGTCGTCGTCGCGCTCAACGGCGCGATCCTCCACCTCAAGACGTATGACTACTTCCTGACGGTCGAGAGCAAGGCGCACCTGTGGGAGTGGTATCGCGTCCGCACGCCAGACCACGTCATCCGCTGCGTGTCGGAGTCGGGCACGCGATTGGCGCGCGAGGACGACGCCGACAACGACCAGCCCCGGCTATATCTCCTGCGCCACGTCTACAAAGAGCCGGTCGACATCCGCCGCTACAAGAACGCCGCGGGCGAGGAAGGGCTGCTGGTCGGGCCGCGCGGGGAGACTGGCCTCGGCCCCGGCACCGTGACTCTGGCCGCGATCCACTTCGCCTCGATGCTCGGTGCCGAGGCGATCCACGTGATCGGGGCGGACCTGCATTTCCGGTCGGGCGTCCAGCACTTCTACGGCGAGAACGAGTACGGGACGCACGAGGTCGATGGCAAGCGTTACCACCGTCTCGACGCGGAGACACGGCTCAACCCGATCGTCTATACGCCCCATCCGCGCACCGGCGAGACCGTCGAGACCACCCTCCATTTCCGTGAGAGCGCCGAGTTCATCGACACGGTGATCCGCGAGCGCCTGGCGCCCGCCGGGATCGAGATCGTCGACTTCTCGGACGGGCTGATCTCGGTGGCCGAGCGTCGCGACCTGGACGACTGGATGGAGCACGGTGATCTGCCACCGGCGCGACAGGCGGGCTACGTCCCGCCAGCTGCCCCGCCCCTGGCCGATCCCGGCGTGACGCCGCTGACCGAGACGGCGGCCATCGAGCAAGCCTGACGCGGGCGACGGGCTATCCTCATCGCCGGGCCGGCCGGCCGGGCGATCCAACAGCGGAGGGTGTGTGAGCGGCGACCAGCGGATCGCGGTCATCGGGCTTGGATACGTGGGCTTGCCGCTGGCGCTGTCGTTCCTCGACGCCGGACTCGAGGTCACCGGCGCCGACGCCAGCAGCGCGCGGATAGCGCAGCTCCGCGACGGTCGATCGCCGATCGACGACGTCGACGATGCGCGCCTAGCAGCTGCCCTGCGCAGCGGTCTCCGGATCGAGGAGTCGGAGGGCGCCGTCCTCGCGGACGCCGATGTCATCTTCGTCTGCGTGCCGACGCCGATCACCGAATCAAAGGACCCCGATCTCGGGCCGGTCCTCGCCGCCGCGAGCCGCGTCTGTCGCGAGCTGCGCGCCGGTCAGCTGGTGATCCTCCAGTCGACGACCTTCCCGGGCACCACGACCGGGCCCTTCCGCGACGCCCTCGAGGCGGGTGGCTTGCATGCGGACCGCGACTTCGACCTCGCGTTCGCGCCCGAGCGCGTCAACCCGGGCGACCCCGCGAGCGCCCGCCGCGACGTCCCACGCCTGGTCGGCGGGCTGACGCCGGCCGCAACCGCACGCGCAGCGACCCTCCTCCGCCGGATCAACACGACCGTCCACGAGCTCACCTCGCCCGATGCGGCCGAGCTGGCCAAGCTGCTCGAGAACGTCTTCCGGAACGTCAACATCGCCCTCGTCAATCAGCTCGCGCTGCTGTGCGAGCGGATGGGCCTCGACGTCTGGGAGGTCATCGACGCCGCGGCGACCAAGCCGTTCGGGTTCATGCCGTTCCGGCCCGGGCCCGGCGTCGGCGGCCATTGCATCCCGGTCGATCCCTACTACCTGTCGTGGCGGGCACGCGAGTTCGGGTTCGTCGACCGGTTCGTGGAGCTGGCGGGAGACATCAACCTGGCGATGCCGCGCCACGTCGTGGAGCTGGTCGGCGAGGCGTTGAACGACCGTGGCCGGGCGATCAAGGGCGCCCGGCTCGGCATCATCGGCGTCGCCTTCAAGCCGAACGTGCGCGACGCACGGAACTCGCCGGCGGCGAGCGTGATGGCCCTGCTCGCCGAGCGCGGCGCCGAGGTCTCGTATCACGACCCGCATGTGGATGGCTTCCGTGACGCGGCCGGCGTCGAACGGGCGTCGACCGACCTCGACACGCTGCTCGACTCGGCTGACGCGGTCGTCGTCGTCACCGCGCATCGCGACATCGACTGGACGGCGGTCTATGACCAGGCCTCGCTCGTCGTCGACACCGTCAACAGCTCGCGGGACCGCGCGGTGCGCGAGCGTCAGGTCCTGCGGCTCGGCGCGGGTTGGGCAGTCGCCAGCTGACGCCCGCGGTGCAGGTCCGTCCGGCCGCCACCGCGGACGCGGCACTCCTGCTCTCGTGGGCCAACGACCCCGATACACGCGCCGCGTCGTTCCACCCGGGGCCCATCGTGCCGGACGAGCACGCCAAATGGCTGTCGCAGACGCTGACCATGCCGTCCCGGCGGTTGTTCGTCGGGCTGCTCGAGGGCCAGCCCATCGGGCAGGTGCGCCTGGATGCGACGCGCGACGGGGAGGCCGAGATCGGGATCTCCGTGGCGCCCGATCGACGCGGCCAGGGCCTCGGTGCCGGGCTCCTCGCCGCGGCCGTCGAGGCGGGTCGCGCTGACCCCGAGCTCGCGATCGAGCGGTTCGTGGCCCGCGTCCGCGTCGGGAACGAGGCCTCGATGCGGCTGTTCGAAGGCGCTGGTTTCGTCCTGCGCGAGACCGGCATCTGCGAGGGTTCGCCGTGCCTGATCTACGAGTCGCGGGCGTGACCGGGTCCGGGCCCGGCGTCGTGCTCCGCTTCGCGCGCACGGCCGGCGACATCGAGGCGGACGATGCGGAGACCGTCGAGCGCGCCTGCTGGTTGATCCTCGATCCGGCCTGGTCGCCGCCGGACGGCGCTCACGACGACCTTGTCGCGGTCCGCCAGGTGACCGATCGGGTGCTCGCCAGCGAGGACCTCTTCCCGGCGACGACGCGGTTGCTCGACGACTGGGCCGAGGAGACCGGGATCGCGGAGGCGCTCACGGTCGATGGGACGTCGTTCTGGTATCGACGGCGCCTGTGGGCGTGGCGCTGGCTCCACGAGCGGTTGATCTGGATCGGCGTGCTCGACGAGCTGGCGCGCTCCCGGACGATCGCAGCGATCGAGCGAGCGCCTGCCGACGAGGCGGCGCTGACGGACGTGGTCCGCCTCTTCGCGGCGCGAGCGGCGATCCCGATCCGTGGCGACGAGGCCGGCACGGACACCCGGGGCCAGGATGACGAGATCGCCGCGGAACTGCGCGAGAGCCAGGCAGCGGACGGTGGTGAGGGCGGCGCCGCCAGGGCTCGGCACCCGCTGCTCCGCCTCGTGCGCGACCTCGTCCGCCGCACGAGGGTGTTACCGATCGATCGCCGGCGCGCCCGGATCGAGGCGCGCCGGGCCGCGATGGACCAGCGGGCTGCCGACTTCGCGGCCGATGCGACCCGTCCGCTGCTCGTCGTCTCCGAACCGGCCACGTACCAGGAGGTCGTGACCGCGCACGGGAAGGCGCGCATGGATCCGTTCCTCGGCCCGATCGTGGAACGTCTGGCGCCCACCGCGATCGCGCCGATCGTGCTGGAGCTCGGCACCCGCGCGGCGGACGACGCGACCTGGACCCGGACGACCGCGCCAGCCGGCAGGCGGATCCTCACGGCAGACGTCCTTGCCCGCCGCTACGCCGCCCCGGGCGACGGCCCGACGGCAGCGACCGCTGCTGCCAGCGTGGCGGCCGACGTCGCCCAGCGCGAAGGCCGGATCGAGGTCGCCGGTCTCGACCTAGGTCCGGCACTCCTCGCCGGGCTGGAGCGCTTCGCCCGGATCGTCCTGCCGGCGCGTCTGCGGGAGGTGGCGCGCGAGCGCAGGCTTCTCGAGGCGTTGCGTCCGGCAGCGCTGCTGACCGTCGACGAATACGGCCGTACCGAATGGCTCAGTGCCGCGCGCCAGGCCGGCATCCCGGTCGTCGCCGTCCAGCACGGCATCGTCCATCCGTGGCACCCGGGCTATCAGCACCGGACCCGGCCGGCGGTGCGTGCGGTACCCCAGCGGACCTACACGTTCGGTGACTTCGAGCGGCGGTTGCTGCTCGAGGCCGGGGCGTATCAGCCGGACGAGGTGGTCGTCGGCGGGTCGCCGCGGCTGGACCTCGTCGACGCATCGGAACCGACAGCGGAGGACGCATCGGCGCTGCGGGCAGAGCTCGGCGTCGGCGCGGGCGAGCGCCTGCTCGTCATCTCGACCACGTTCGCCGAGGTGTTCCGGCGGTTCTACGCGCCGGTCGCGCTCGCATCGCTCATCGGCCGGCCGCTCGCTGGCGTGCGCATCGTGATCAAGCTCCACCCGGGCGAGCAGGACGGTGACCTCTATCTGAAGCTCCTCGATGGGTTGCGCGGCCCTGGCGAGCCGGCGCGCACCGATGTGAGCGTCGTCAAGCGGGTCGACCTGTACCGGCTGCTCGCGGCCGCCGACGCCCATCTCGGGCTGTACTCGACCGTGCTCACCGAGGCGGTCGTCACCGGCACCCGCAACCTGCTTGCGGCGACGCAGGCCGCCAGCGACCTGCTCGGCTACGTGGATGCCGGCGTGGCGATCCCGGTCCGTTCGCCCGATGATGTCGCGGCGGCCCTGGCGTCCCCGCACAGCGACGCCGAAGCCGCGGCACGCCGCGCGTTCCTGGAGGACCACTTCCGCCCCGGCGTGGCGACCGATCGGATCGCCGCCGACCTCCTTGCCTGGCTGGCCCCCGAAGACCCCGGCTCGCTAGGGCCCTAGCGCTTCTCGAGGAGCTGCCAGGTCACCCGGTCGAAGCCCTCCTCCTGGGTGAGGAGCCCTTCCTGGACGACCGACAGCTCCGGGAACAGCTCACGGTAGATCGTCCCGTAGTCGCGCCGATACAGCGCGCCAGACTGCCCGTGATAGGGGATCTCCTCGGTCGTTTCGGCGTGGTACTCGCCCCACAGGACGTAGCGGGAGGAGCAGCGGACGACCTCGGCCATGACGATCGGCAGGGTCGTCTCCGGCTGGTGGATGAGGACACCGACCGTGAAGGCAAGGTCGGCCAGCCCATCGCGGAACGGCAGCCGTCGGGCGCGACTGGCGACGACGTTGACGCCTGGGGCGTGGAGCCGGGCGAGGGCGAGCGCGTCGTCGTTGACGTCGACGCCCCACACGTCGTGTGGGTCCAGCATCGCCGCGATCGGTTTGAGATTGCCGCCCTGGCCGCAACCGATCTCGAGCACGGAGCGGAGGCCGTAGGTCTCGACGAGGTTCGTCCAGAAGGCGGCGCGGCGCTCATCCAGGACGCGGTTGCGTTCGTTGTAGGCGATACCGAACTCGCCTGCCCACAGCTTCTCGAGCTCCGTCGCCTGGGTCATCTCGCCCGTCGAGCCTCCCTCGCCACCGCCGAACCGGCTCACGGCAGGGTAGCCGAATCGAACGGGTGCCCGCCAAGCTGCAGCACGGCGGCAGTGATCCGGTCGGCGCCGCGACCATCGACGATCGCGCGTCCGCGCTCGCCCATCGCTGCCCGCGCAGCGTCGTCGGCCATCAGGATCGCGGTCGCGGCGGCGACCTCCGCAGGGTCGATCCCGCGGCCGTCGCCGAGGTAGCGTCCCGCGCCGGTTGCCGCGAAGGGCGGCCCGACCGGGAGCTGATCGTCGACCACGGCGAGCAGGATCATCGGACGCCCCAGCAGCGCGAGCTCGAACTTCATCGTCCCGGCGCCGCCGACCACGAGCGCGGCGCTCGCCAGTCGGCGATCGAGGTCGGGAGGGTCGCGCAGTACGGCGGTCGACTCGTCCAGACGACCCCGGTAATCCGGCCCGACCACGATCGTGGTCCGCCATGACCCCGCGCCCGCCACCGCTGGCGCGATCCGTCCGCCGACATCGGCGGGATCACTGCCGCCGAAGCAGACCAGCACGTCGTCGTCCACTGATGACGTACGAGGAGCCGTGGCCAGATCGCGCAACGAGCCACGGATCGGGGCGTAGGCATAGCCCGCAAGCACTCGCTCCGCTTCCGCCGATCCCGACCAACCGTCGAGCGATGGCTGGATGACCAGTGCTGCCCGCCCGCGGAACCACTCCCGGTCGTCGAAGACCGCCAGCACGTTCGCCGGCCAGCGGTCGGCGATCTCGTTCGGGTCGGGCAGGTCGACCAACACCGCCTCCACCTCGGCCGGCGCCTCGCCGGCCACGCCGAGTTCGCGCAACGAGTCGACTTGCGTTGGGGTCGCGTCGCCGCGCAGGAGCTCTAGGCTCGTGCGGGCTCCCGAGGCCACCAGCGCCTTCGCCATCGACATGGACCGGGCGAGGTGCCCCCGTCCCTCTGCCGTGCTGGCGGCGGTCACGATATGGACGCTGGGCGGTCGCGAGCCCCGCACCGTCTAGAACATGTCCCAGGCGAGCGGCTCGTGACGACCGATGGCCCGGCGCGCAGTCCTGCCGACGACCTTGTCGAGGTCGCGCACTTCGATCCCGGTCCCCGGGCGCAGCACCGCGATGTCGGCGGCCGTCAGCACGGTGTCCTCGGCGATGTCGCGTGCCGCGAAGAGTGATCGCCGCGCGGTCGTGTATAGATCCGTCTCGGCCGCGGCCATGCGCTTGATCCCGGTCCCCAGCGCGTCGTGGGCATCGCGGATGCCCCGCACCATGGCCGTCAGCTCGCCCGGCTCGACGGCGAACCGGTGATCCGGGCCGGGCAGGTCGCGGCTCAGCGTGTAGTGCTTCTCGATCACGGCCGCGCCCAGCGCCGTCGCCACGATCGGGGCGGTGATCCCTGGACTGTGGTCGCTGTAGCCGACCGGCACGCCGAACGCCGACTGCATCGTCTGGATCGCACGCAGGTTCAGGTCCGCGAATGGCGGCGGATAGTTGACGACGCAGTGGAGCAGGATCAGCTGGTCGTTGCCGGTGGACGCCACCGTGTCCACCGCATCCTGGATGTCGGCCATGTCGGCCATGCCCGTCGAGCAGATGATCGGCTTCCCGCGCGACGCGACCTCGCGGATGAGCGGCAGGTGCCACAGCTCGTAGGACGCTACCTTGAATGCCTTGACGCCGAGCTCGTCGAGCAGGTCGACAGCTTCGAAGTCGAACGGTGTCGACAGGAAGTCGAGACCCGCGGCGGCGGCGTGGCGGAACAGTTCGGCGTGCCATTCGCGTGGTAGCTCGAGCTCGCGGAACAGGTCCGACATGGTCTTGTCGGGGGGCAGCAGGTCGTCGAGATACTTGGCTCTCGTCGTGGTCTCTGCCACGATCCGGTCGGCGGTGAACGTCTGGAACTTGACGGCGTCCGCGCCCGCCTCGGCGGCGACGTCGATCAGTCGCTTGGCCTGGTCGAGATCGCGGTCGTGGTTGGAGCCCGCCTCGGCGATGACGTAGACCGGCGCACCCCCGCCCACGACGCGATCGCCGATCCGCACGGTCTCCATCAGGCACGCTCCTGCACGGTTGCCGTGAGCTCCGCGACCCGGTGATGGCGCTGCTCCACATCCCGGTTCATCGCCGCGATGTCGGGCGCCGCGGCCACGATCGCCTCCAGGTCGGCGAGGCGGCCTGGCCGACCGTCCGCGGGCAGTCGCGCCGCCATCGCGCGGGCGAACGCCATGTCCTCGTCGGTGTCGACCGTGTAGCGCGGATGCTGCCAGCTCGGACGGTCGGCGAGAGCGCCGATCCGGAAGCGCTCCGGCCGCGAATACAGGAACGGCAGCACGTGCTCGCGCTCGGCGGGATCCGTCGCCTCCCGATCGGCAGTCTCGAGTGCCGCCATCCGGACCGCCTCACCGCCGATGCCGAGCGGCAGCCCGTTGATCCCGACGTAGTCGAACTCGCCCTCGACGAGACGCTCGATCTGTGCGCCCATCACGTCAGGATCGGGGAAGGGGTTGTCGCCGGTCTGCCGGAGGACGACATCCGGAGCCAGCGGTCGGACCGCACCGACGACCCGCCCCAGCACGTCGTGGGTGGAGCCGCGGTGGACGAGCACGCCGGCGGATGTCAAGCGCTCCACGAACGGGTCATCGGCCGGCTGATCCGTCGTCGCCACCACCACCTCGTCGACCGCCGGCACGGCGCGTACCGCTTCGATCGTCCAGAACACGAGCGGCCGGCCGGCGATGTCGTCGAGGATCTTGCCGGGCACCCTGGTCGAGCCCATCCGTGCCTGGATCACGGCGACCGTCCGCATCTCAGCGCTCATCCGGCTCGGTACGCCGTCGTGACCTTGTCCAGCGCCGCGACGACGTCGTCAAGGTCCGCGAACGTCATCGCCGGGAACAGCGGCAACGTCAGGAGTCGCTCATAGGCGGACTCAGCGACCGGCATCGAGACCCCGGGGAAGCGCTCCCGGTAGAACGTGTGGTGGTGGACCGGGATGTAGTGGACGTTCACACCGATGCCTTCCGCACGGAGCGCGCGGTAGATGGCGCCACGGTCGACCCGGAGCCGGTCCAGGCGAAGCTGGACGAACGCGAAATGCCAAGCTGGATCGGCGCCCACGTCCACGACCGGCGGATCGAGTAGCTCGTGACCCGCGAGCCGCTCGAGATACCTGGCGGCCAGCCGCCGCCGGGTCGCGAGGAACGCCTCCATCCGCTCCAGCTGGCTCGAGCCAAGCGCCGCGCCGATGTCGGTCAGCCGGTAGTTGTAGCCGAGCTCGACCATGTCGTAGGTCCAGTCGCGGCGCGCAGCGAGCTCGGTGCCGATGCCGTGGTTGCGGAACCGCCGCAGCCGTTCGGCAAGGTCGTCTCGATCGGTCAGGACCGCGCCGCCCTCCCCGGTCGTGAGGATCTTGGCCGGGTGGAGGCTCAGCACGGTCATGTCGGCGAGCGTGCCGACGGGCCGGCCGTCGCGTGTCGCGCCGAGCGAATGCGAGGCGTCGGCGATGATCGTCAGCCGGCCAGCGGATGCCGCGTCGGCGATCTTGCGGAGCGCTCCGTAGTCGGCTGACTGGCCCGCGTAGTCCACCGGGAGCAGTGCGCGGGTCCGCTCCGTCACGGCCGCCGCGACCCGCTCCGGATCGATCAGCAGCGTGCCCGGATCGACATCGGCGAACCGCGGCTCGGCGCCGGTGTACAGGACCGCATTCGCGGTTGCCACGAAGGTCATGGGGGTCGTGATCGCCTCGTCACCAGGCCCGAGGCCGGCCGCCGCGGCGGCCCCGTGGAGTGCCGCGGTCCCGGAGCTGAAGGCGACCGCATGACGAGCGCCGGTCACGTCCGTCAATCCCGCTTCGAATGCCGGCACACGCGGGCCCGTCGTCAGCCAGTCGGAGCGAAGCGCTGCGGCGACCGCCTCGACGTCGCTGTCATCGATCGATTGGCGCGCGTACGGCAGCATCGTCCGTCGGACCGGCTCGCCGCCGTCGATCGCCAGGCGAGCCGTGGTCGTCGTCATCGCACCGCGACCCCGGCCGCCGTCCGTTCCTCCATCCAGGCCCGGACCCGTCGCAGCCCTTCGTCCAGCGACACCTCGGGACGCCAGCTCAGGAGACGCTCCGCCTCGCGGGCATCGCAGCGCAGCACCGGGATCTCGCTCTGGGGATGGATGTGCTCGACATGGGCGATCCGCGACGCGTCGGGTTCGATCCGCGCCGCCAGCTCGTTGACGCTCACATCGGCGCCCGTGCCGGCGTTGAGGATCCGGCCGGTCGCCGCGTCGGACACGAGCGCATCGCACACGAATTGGGCGCAGTCCGAGGCATAGAGAAGGTCCCGCGTCTGGGTGCCATCCCCGTAGATCCGCAGCGTCTCGCCGGCCAGCGACAGGCGGGTGAAGATCGCCACCACGCCACCCTCGCCTACCGAGCGCTGGAAGGGGCCGTAGGTGTTGAACGGGCGGACGACGGTCGTAGGCAGCCCGTAGGCGTGGAAATAGGACAAGGTGAGTGCCTCGCCGCTGATCTTCGACGCGGCGTAGGGCGAGATGGGCTTGGTGGGATGCGTCTCAGCGATCCCGTCCGGGGTGGTCGCCCGGTCGTAGACCATGCACGTGCTCATGAACAGCAGCCGGGTCCCGGCCGCTCGAGCGCCCTCGAGCAGCTGGAACGTGCCGACGACGTCGTTCTCGAACGTCGTGCCCGGATCGTCGATCGAGTCCTGGACCGAGATCGACGCCGCGAGGTGGGCGACCGCGTCCACGTCGCCAGTCCACCGTCGGCACGCGTCCGCATCACGGATGTCGCCCCGCTCGAACGGCAGCAGTCCCGGGTGACCAGCGAACGCCTCGAGGTTCGCGACGTCTCCGGCGACGAGGTTGTCGATGGGCAGGACCGTGTGGCCCCGCTCGAGCAGCTCGCCGACGACCCAGCGCCCGATGAAGCCGGCCGCTCCAGTGACGAGGACCCTCACGACCAGGGCCCGTCGCTCGCGTACGTGGCCGCCACGAGCTCCCGCACGGCGTCGCGCGTCATGGGCGTGACGTGGTCCGAACGATAGGCCCCGACCTCCGCGGACGGCCACGAACCGTACGCCTCCAGCACGCCGGGGTTCGATTCGATCGAGGGCATCACCGCGAACATCTCACCGATGTCCGACGCCCGACTCGACTCGTCCGCCGTCATCAGCTCCTCGTAGGCCTTCTCGCCGGGTCGCGGCTCGATGGTCCGCGTCGCGATGTCGGCTGGCGTCATGCCGTGGGCGGGCGCGGCGACGTCGATCGCCGACGCGACGAGGTCGCCCAGCGTCGCCGCCGGCATCTTGAACACGAACACCTCGCCGCCACGGGCGACCTCCGCGGCGCGGATCGCGAGCTCGACCGCGCGATCGGTGCTCATCACGAAGCGTGTCATCGCCGGGTCAGTCACCGTGACCGGACCGCCGGCTGCGATCTGCCGGAAGAACAGCTCGAGCGCCGAGCCGCGCGAACCGAGCACATTGCCGAACCGCACGCTCGCGAACACCGTCGGGCGGCTGCCGCGGTAGTTCGTCGCGGCCGTCACGAGCTTCTCGGCCAGCAGCTTCGACGCGCCCATCACCGACGTCGGGTTGGCCGCCTTGTCCGACGACGTCAGGATCATCGTGCGGACCTCGGTCGCGAGGCAGGCGTCGATGACGTTCTGTGTGCCGACGACGTTGGTCTGGGTGGCCTCGAACGGGTTGTACTCGCCCGACTCGACGTGCTTGAGCGCGGCGCAGTGGAACACGGTGTCCACGCCGTCCATCGCCCGGGCGAGCCGGTCGCGATCGCGCACGTCACCGACCAGGAACCGGACGTTGGCGTGCTCCTGCAGCCGCTGGCGTTGGTAGAACTGTTTGGTCTCGTCCCGGCCGAAGATCCGGACGACCTCGGGGTCGAGTCGCAGGACGTGATCGACGAGTCGCGAACCGACCGTCCCGGACCCACCGGTCACCAGGATCCGCCGGCCGCGCAGGGATGTGGTGTCTGTGCTCACGTGCCTCCTGGAGTCGGCGCTAACGGTACGACAGACCTAGGTCGGCAGCCTGCTGCGCGCGGCGTCGGGCGGCAGTGGCCCACGACCCGCTTCGGCCATGGCGTGCTTCAACGCTGCGTCCCGCTCTGCCTTGGTCCGCTCGGAATGCTCCCGGTGGATGGCGACGACCTCCTCGGGAGCACCCTCGGCGACGATCCGGCCCTGCTCGAGCAGGATGGCCCTGTTGCAGAACTCGATCACCCAGTTCATGTCGTGCGTCACCAACACGACCCCCTTGGCGCTGCGCACCAGGTCGAGCACGCGCTGCTTCGACTTCGCCCGGAACGTCTGGTCACCGGTCGCGAGCACCTCGTCGAGCAGCAGGATGTCGGGGTCGATGGCCGTCGCGATCGCGAAGCCGAGGCGGGCGCGCATGCCCGACGAGTACGTCTTGATGGGCGCCTCGATGAACGGGCCGATATCGGCGAATTCGACGATCTCGGGGGTGATCTGGCGCATCACGGATGGCTCGAGGCCCAGGAACGCACCGGCCAGACGGATGTTGTCGAGACCGGACAGGTCCTGGTCGAAGCCGGCGCCGAGCGTCAGCAGGCTGGAGATCCGCCCGTCGACCTCGACCACCCCCGCGGACGGGGTGATGATGCCGGCGAGCACCTGCAGCAGCGTGCTCTTGCCGGCACCGTTCGGGCCGATGATCGCCAGCGACTCGCCATGGACCAGCCGGAACGTCACGTCGCGCAGCGCCCAGAACTGGTCGGCCGGCGCCCGGCGGAAGAGGTTGATGAACGAGCGCTGGAGGGTCGTCTTGCGGGTGAACCGCAGGCTGTATTGCACGCCGAGGCCGCGGGCATCGATGGCGACTGGCGCATCGGCCACCATCGGCGTGGGCACGGCCGGGCTGAGGCGGTCCTCCACGTCGGTCATCACAGGACCTTGGCGAATGCCGGCTCGAGCCGCTTGAACAGCAGCGTCGTCAGCGCGAGCAGAACGAGCGATCCGACGAGCACGAACAAGAGCGAGCTCCAGTCCGGCAGCGTGCCGTCGTAGATCACTGCGCGGTAGGCGGTGAACATGGTGGCCCACGGGTTGAGCGTCAGCAATCGCTGGATCTCCGGGTAGTTCTGGGTTGCGTTGATGAGCTGGTCCAGCGAGAACAGCGCCGGCGAGACGTAGAACCACAGACGCATGAAATGGCGCGCCAGGTTGCCCACGTCCCGATAGAACACGTTGACCGCGGCGAGCAGGACCGTCAGCGCCAGGTTGAACACGAGCTGGACCACCGCGATGACTGGGATCAGGACGAGGGTCAGCTCGATCCGGTCGCGGAAGAACAGCAGCATCAGCGCGAACAGCGGGATCAGGCCGAAGGCGAAGTTGACGATGCCGGCGACCACCGCCGCGACCGGCAGCACGAGCTTGGGGAACTTGATCTGGCGCACGAGGCGCTCCGCGCCGGAAACCGACGAGATCCCGTCCTGGATCGACGACTGGAACCACTTCCAGGGCAGGATCGCGGCGAAGATGAACAGCGGATAGTCGGGCGCGGCGCGCTGGAAGATGACCGACACGAGGACGACGTACACGACCATCTGCAGCAGCGGATCGAGCACCCACCAGAGGTTGCCGAGGACCGTGTCGGCACCCTTCTTGTGCAGATCCGCCTGCACGAGGTAGGCGATCAGCCGTCGCCGTCCGAGGACCTCGCTGACCGCCTCGCGCAGCATCCCGAGCAAGCCGGGACGGACTGCACTGCTTCGAAAATGGGTAGGGACTTCCGCGCTCAGGTCCATCGGCAGCGGAGGGTAACACGGGCGTCGGCGCCGGCCGGGAACGGCCCGCGACGAGCCCCTCGACGCGCCGTCGACGCGGCTCCACCCCACTGGTCGAGCGACCGTGCGCTACGCTCCGCCCCGCCCATGGACCGCCCGACGACCGCCGCCCCGCGCCGCATCGCGATGCTCACCCACTCCTACTACGAGGAGGATCCGCGGGTCCGGCGCGAGGCCGAGACACTCGCCGAGGCAGGCCACCAGGTCGAGGTGTTCGCCCTCCGCCGCCCCACCGACGCTGGGCGCGTATCGATCGGGGGCGTCGACGTCCACCGGCTCGGTGTCCAGCGCCATCAGGGCGCCGGCCTCCGGGTCTACCTGCGCGAATACCTGTCGTTCTTCATCCGCGCCGGTGTCGCGCTGACTCGTGCCCACTCCCGCCGCCGCTTCGGCTTGGTCCAGGTCCACACCCTCCCGGACTTCCTGGTCTTTGCGACGCTGCCCCTGCGGCTCACCGGGGTCCCGGTGATCCTTGACCTGCACGAGGCGATGCCTGAGTTCTTTGGCAGCCGCTTCGGTGGTCGCAGCCGGGGGATCGGGCGGTGGCTGCTCGGCGTGCAGGAGCGCCTGGCCTGCCGGTTCGCGAGTTCGGTGGTGACGGTGAACGAGGCGCTCGGCGATCGGCTGCTGGGGATCGGGGTGCCGCCGGCAAGACTCTCGATCGTGCCGAACGCCCCGTCGCTCGCCCGCTTCGCCCCCGGGGCCCACCCGACGCGCTCGTTCATGGCCGACGGCCAGCTGCGGCTGGTTTACGCCGGCGCCCTGAGCCCGATCTACGAGCTCGATGTCGTCCTCGACGCGGTCGCCCGTGTCGTCGAAGCGGATCCAGGGCTCGACGTCCGGCTCGAGCTGTACGGGCGCGATTTCGAGGAAGTGCCCCTGCGCGACCAGGCCGCCCGGCTCGGGATCGGCGACCGCGTGACGTTCCACGGCCGCATCCCGCTCGAGGACGTCCCGGCGGCCATCGCCGCGGCTGATATCGGGCTCGCGCCCACACGCCGCTCCCCGTTCACCGACTACTCCCTGTCGACCAAGGCCTACGAATACGCCGCGATGGGCAAGCCCGTCGTCGCGACACGCCTGCCGATGGTCCTGCGCACGTTCGGCGACGACGTCGTCACGTATGAGCCTGGCAACGCCGCTGATCTTGCCCGTGCCATCCGGCGCATCGTCGACGATCCGCCCGAGCGGGAGGCCCGCGTCGCCCGCGCGCTCGACCGCGTGCGCGGCCTGTCGTGGGATGTCGAGTCGGTCCGCTACCTGGCACTGGTCGACCGAATGACGGCCGGACGGGCGTCAGGACACGCCACGGGCTGATGCCTCGGCCGCCGCCGCGAGCGGGGCCGGGCCGGACAGTACGGTACGATACCGGCCGCCCATCGACCTTCATGGCCTCGTCGGCCGTGCCATCTCATCGATCAGGATCCACCACCCGAATGACGTTCCGCACCAGGCCCGTCGTGCGGCGTATCCCGCGACCTTCGTGGGACAGCCGCGACCGACGCAACTTCTATCTGAATCTCGGCTTCGGCATCGCCGTCCTCGCCGCGCTCGTGATCCTTGGCATCGCGGTCGCCCTGAGCTACTACAACGACCACCTCAAGCCGGTCGGCAGCGTCGACGGTCAGTCGATCACCACCGACGAGCTGCGCGAGCGTTCGGAGATCGAGGCCTGGCGGCTCGAGATCGCGCAGCGGCGTATCGCCACGCAGGCCGCCTCGGGCCGTCTGACCCAGGCCCAGGCTGAGGCGCAGACCCAGCTGATCGACCAGCAACGACAGCAGCTCGTGCCCTTCGCCCTGGAGCGGATCATCGACAATCGGGTCCAGGCACGGCTCGCCACCGAGGAAGGTGTGTCCGTCGCCGACCCCGACATCGATGCGCGACTGACCGAAGAGGCGACCATCCCCGAGTCGCGCCACGCGTGGCAGATCGAGGTCAAACCGGCGGTCGACAGTGGGGCGACGGGACCGACGCCGGCGCAGGTGGCAGCCGCCCGCACGACGATCGAGGGTGCGCTGGCCGAGATCCGCGACGGGAAGAGCTGGGACGACATCGCGCGGACAGTCTCGACCGACACGGCGACCGCCCCGCAGGCCGGCGACCTCGGCTGGCTGACGAAGGACGATCAGCAGGCTGACGAAGCATTCCTCAGTGCCCTGTTCAGCGCCACCTTGGACGCCCCGACCGACATCGTCGAGGGCGAAGATGGGATCTTCCGGATCGGGCGCGTGACCGAGATCTCGGCCGAATTGGTCGACGACGCCTACACCGATACGCTCGTCAACGACGGGCTGGACCTCGCGAAGTATCGGGCGGTCGTTCGCGGCGATGTCATCCGCACGAAGCTCGAGGAGAAGCTCGTCGGCGACGCCTCGAAGCCGGCCCCGCAGCGTGACACCTCGCAGATCTACCTCAGCCAGACGACCGTCGAACTTCCCGCTGAGGCGGTCAAGGTGCGCCACATTTTGTTCTCCCCGAAGGACGACCCGTCGGCCGCGAGCAACGGTGATATCCCGGACGACGATCCGGCATGGGGTCAGGCCAAGCTCGATGCGGACGCCGCGTACGCGCGGCTGAAGGACGATGTCGACGGCTTCGACGCCCTTGCTCGCGAGGTCAGCGACGAGGAGAGCGCGCTCGGCCCTGACGGCACCGGCGGCGTGCTCGACGCCTACGTCAGCCAGGACGGCAGCTACGTCGCGACATTCTCCCAGCCGATCCTCGACGCGAAGCCGACCGACGGCCAGCTGCTGGCCCCGATCAAGACGGAGTTCGGGTACCACCTCGTCCAGGTGATCAGCCACGCCCCGGACCTTGCGCAGCTCAAACAGCGCATCGACGGCGGCGCCGATTTCGCGACTATCGCCCGCCAGCTGTCGGAAGGCCCTGAGGCGAGCCAGGGCGGCGAGCTCGGCTGGATCGCTCGCGGGCAGCTCGAGAAGCCGCTCATCGACGCGATCTTCGCGGCGCCGGTCGGCAAGACTACGGAGGTGGTCACGGTCGAGGCCGACGGCCAGTACCTGTTCCGCGTCAACGCCGAGGAGGAGCGGACAGCCGAGGGTCGCCAGCTCGACGAGATCCGGACGCGCCTGTTCGGCGATTGGTACCAGCCCAAGAAGGATGCCCTCACGATCACCCGCTCCGAGGAGATCACCGGGGGCGCGGGCTAGGCGGCCCGGCGGTGCTCGATGCGCTCGTCACGGAGGCGCGACTCCGGTTCGGACTCGACCCAGCCGCGGGCCTGCAGATCCTCGCGGCCGAGCGCCTGATCTCGACGCCCCTGGAGGCGTCGCGACCCGCGCTGGTCCTGCCACTGGCGATGCTCCGGCCGCAGGCAGCAGCCGAAAAGCCGGACGTCGAATCCTACCCGCTCCCGGGCCGCCACGGCCCACGTGGTCGCGATCCGCTCGATGTCCTGCGCCGCGCCTATCCGGCCGACCATCCCGTCGGTCGCTTCGGGACGGTGCCGGCCACCACGGTCGCTGCGCTCGTTGACAGCGATCTCGCGGCGCCCCTGTACCTTGCCCCGTTGTCGCCCGAGGCGGCGGTCGCGGGACCCTGGGCGATGCCCGCAATCAGCGATCGGCTGCGGGAACCCGACGGTTGTCCGTGGGACCGTGAGCAGACGCATCAGACCCTGCGCAACCACCTGCTCGAAGAGGCGTACGAGGTCTACGACGCCCTCGAGGCGGGCGCCACTCCGGAGCTCGCCGGTGAGCTCGGGGACCTGTGGTTGCAGATCGTCCTGCACGCGCAGCTTGCCGCGGAGGCCGGCGTGTTCGACCTGGCCGACGTCCAGGCCGCCATCGCGACCAAGATCGTGCGTCGCCATCCGCACGTCTTCGGCGAGGCCGAGGCGCGGACCGCATCGGACGTGAACCGCCAATGGGAGCGCATCAAGGCCGCCGAACGTGAAGACGAGGGCGACGGAGCATCGGCCAAGGGAGCGCTCGATGGCATCTCGGCATCGCTTCCGTCACTGGCGGCCAGCCAGGAGATGCAGGAACGCGCCGCGAATATCGGCTACGACTGGCCGTCGATCGAGGGCGTCCTCGACAAGGTCGTCGAGGAGACACAGGAACTGCGCGAAGTCGCCGACGGCGACACGGCCGCTTGGGCGGAGGAATTCGGCGACCTGCTGTTCGTGCTGGTCAACGTCGCGCGCAAGCGCGGCATCGAGGCCGAAGCCGCGGTCCGCGCCGCGAACGCCAAGTTCCGCCGCCGGTTCGGTCGCGTCGAATCGATGGCGGCTGATCGGGGCGTCGCCCTGCGCGACCTCGATTTCGCGGCGCTGGATGAACTATGGGACGCGGCCAAGGCCGAGGAGAGGATGACCACATGACGATCGGCAACCGACCGACCACCCGCGCCGACGGTCGCGGACCGCGCGACCTGCGGCCGATCAGCTTCCAGCTCGGCGTCCAGAAATGGGCCGAGGGTTCATGCCTCGTGCGCTTCGGCGACACGCAGGTGTTGTGCGCGGCCACGATCGCCGACCGGGTGCCACCGCATCTCCGCGGGAAGGGCACCGGCTGGGTCACCGCCGAGTACTCGATGCTCCCAAGGGCGACCGCCGAGCGCACCGACCGCGAGTCCGCCAAGGGTCGCATCGGCGGGCGGACGCACGAGATCCAGCGACTGATCGGCCGTTCGCTGCGCGGGGTCGTCGACCTGTCGCGACTCGGCGAGCGCACGATCACCGTCGACTGCGATGTGCTCCAGGCCGACGGCGGCACGCGGACGGCGTCGATCACGGGCGGCTACGTGGCGCTCGGCGTCGCGCTCATCACGTACGGCATGGAGCGGCTGCTGACGTCGAAGGTCGCGGCAGTGTCGGTCGGTGTCGTCGACGACGTTTCGTATCTCGACCTCGACTACAGCGAGGACTCCAGCGCCGAGGTCGATTTCAACGTCGTCGCCACCGACGCCGGGACCTACGTCGAGCTGCAGGGCACGGCGGAAGGGCGGCCGTTCGACCGCGCGTCGGCCACGTCGATGCTCGATCTCGCCGACGAGGGGCTGGCCCGGCTGTTCGCGGCCCAGGCCGAGGTGCTCGCCACGGTCCGGCGGTGACCGAAAGCCGCTTGCTCATCGCCACGCGCAGCGAGCACAAGCTTCGGGAGCTCCGCGAGCTGCTCGCGCTGGACCATGCGGAGCTTGTGTCCCTCGATCAGCTGGGCGTGCTCGACGACCCGATCGAGGACGGCGACACATTCGAGGCGAACGCGGCGATCAAGGCCCTGGCCGGGATCGCGGTGACCGGGCTACCGACCCTCGCCGACGACTCCGGCATCGAGGTCGACGCGCTCGACGGCGCGCCGGGCGTCCGGACACGGCGGTACGCCGGCGAGGATGCGACCGACGCGGATAACAACGCCAAGCTGCTCGCGGCGCTCGAGGGGCTTCCCGTGGAGCGCCGCGGTGCGCGATATGTGTGCGTGCTCGCCCTGGCGATCCCGGGCGAAGCGCTGCGGTTCGAGCGCGGTGTCTGCCGCGGCCGGATCGCGACGTCGCCGCGTGGCACCGGTGGCTTCGGCTACGACCCGATCTTCGAGCCTGATGGCGAACCTGTCGGTGGCCGCACGTTCGGGGAGTGGAGCGCGGACGAGAAGAACCAGATCTCGCACCGCGCTCGTGCTGCTCGGGCGATGGCCCCTCACCTCGCGGCGCTCGGCTTCTGACCGTGCGCATCTGCGTGTTCTGCGGTGCCAGCCCCGGCAACGAGCCGCGCTACGTGGCCGCGGCGCGCGATGTCGGGGCGGGTCTCGCGGGCCGCGGCATCGGGCTCGTGTACGGCGGCGGGCGGGTCGGGCTGATGGGCGCCGTCGCTGAGGCGGCGCTCGCCGCTGGCGGCGAGGTCATCGGCGTGATCCCGCAGGGTCTCGTGGACCGGGAGCTGGCGCATCCGGGGCTGTCGGAGTTGCACATCGTCGAGACGTTGCATCAGCGCAAGGCGCTGATGGCCCATCTGTCGGACGCGTTCATCGCACTCCCCGGTGGCCTGGGCACGCTCGAGGAGCTGGCGGAGGTCGTCTCGTGGGCTCAGCTCGAGCTGCACGCAAAGCCGATCGGGCTGCTCGAGGTCGGTGATTACTGGACGCTGCTGCTGGCCTGGCTCGACATGGCCGTGGCCGAGGGGTTCGTCGCCCCTGCCCATCGGCGATTGGTCACGCGCGGTGGATCGCTGCAGGAGCTCCTCGATGCCTTTGCTGCGTGGCAGCCCCCGCCGGGTCGCTGGGAGATCGGCCCCTAGCTCGAAACTCCGGTGCTAGGGCGATGGCTTCGGGGTTGGCCACGGTTGCGGGACGCCACCCGGTGGCGGGAAGAGCCTGGCCGCGACGTCCCGGATGGCGGCAAGGTCGGGCTGGAGCGACGATCCGTAGCGGGTATCGACCGAGCGCACCAGCGGGTGGCGGATCACGGCCCGCGTGATGCCACCCGACCCCATCTCGTCGATCGCGGCCGCCAGCTGGGGCAGGCGCTCGACCGGCAGGTCGGTCCGGATCGAGTCGCCGACAGCATCGAGCAGCCCAGGCAGCTCCCAGAACACGCTGCCGCCGTCGGTGGCCGCGTTCTTGAGCGCGACGATGATCTGCTGCTGGCGTCCAGCCCGCGTGAAATCGCTCTCGCCTGCCGACTTGCGGCTGCGCGCGTAGGCCAGCGCGTTCACCCCGTCGAGGTGGTGCGTGCCGGCGGTGATCGACCAGCCGCGGCCGTTCGCGCCGAAGCCGTCGTAGCCAGGGTCGTCGATCGGCTTCGCCACCTTGATGTCCACGCCGCCGACGGCGTCGACCATGTGGATGAAGCCCTCGAACTCCATCGTCGCGTGGTAGTGGATCTGGATCCCGAGCAGCTCTCCGATCGCGCGCTGGAGCGTCGCCAGCCCACCGTCCGGGAACTCCTCCGGATGGCGGTCGGCGTACGAGAACAGGGAGTTCAGCTTCGGACCGAAGTCGTCGCCACCGCCGAGCGGCACGTTCACGAGGTCCCGCGGCAGCGACACCATCGAGGCGGTCTTCCCGACCGGGTCGAACGAGACGACCATCATCGTGTCGGTCAACACGGTCGTCCGGCCCGGCGCCGCATCCACGCCGAGCACGAGAACGTTGAGGCGCTCGTTCTCGGCCGGTCCTGGATCGGGTACGCCAGCTCCGACATCCACGGCCGGGCTCGGCGCCTGGAAGATCCGTGCGAACGCGTCGCCGAACACCGTCCCGTAGCGGTAGACCGCCACGTGCGGCAACACGACAAGGAGCGCGATAACGAGGATCCCGATGAGGCCGAGGCGACCGGTCGGACCATGCCGCCGCGTGTCAAGGAAGGCCTGGCCGACGGCGACAAGGCGCCACGCGAGGATCACGACGTTGAGTGCCAGGAGCGCCGACAGCACCGCCGGCGCGACGGCCCACGCGGCGATCCGTGTCGGGGTCTGCGCGGCCCACGCGGCGCCGGCCACCGTCACGATGACGAGTGTCGGGATCAGGAAGAGGATGGTGAGCTTGCGCCGTCGGTTGAACGCCTGACCGAGACCGGGAACGATGGCCGACAGGCCGGCGGCGAACAGCCGGCGGCGGTCGATGGGTCCGGCCGCCGGTGCGGTCCGGATCCGGGTGGCGTGCACGACGGGCGAGATCCCCTCTGACGGCTGAGGTCGGGCCGAGTCTACCCGACGCTGTAAACGGCTCGGACAGGATGACGCCGGGCGGTCGATCAGCCTGCCAGTGACCACCCGGCGTCTTGCCCTACGACGCACGAGGTTCGGCGGGCGTTACGCTTCGGGGCAGGATGCGGATCGCAGTGACTGGTGGGAGCGGCAAGCTCGGCCGAGCGGTGGTCGACGGATTGCTGGCTCATGCCCACGAGGTCGCAAACCTCGATCGCGTCCCGTCGCCAGACATGCGGGCATCCTTCACACGCGTCGACTTCACCGACTTCGGCCAGACGGCCGGAGCGCTGTCGCGGGTCGACGATCGCTACGACCATCTCGATGCGGTCGTGCATCTGGCGGCGATCCCGGGGCCGGGCATGGTCCCCGATGCGGCGATCTTCGCGAACAACGTCGTGTCCACCTACAACGTGTTCCAGGCGGCGCGGATGGCCGGCATCAGAAATGTCGTCTGGGCATCCAGCGAGACGGTGCTGGGTCTGCCGTTCGACGAACCGCCGCCGTACGTGCCGGTCGACGAGGACGTGCCGTTGCGGCCGGCGACCGCGTACTCCCTTGGCAAGACCCTCGATGAAGCCATGGCACGACAGTTCTGCCGCTGGGATCCGGCGCTCAAGATGATCGGGCTGCGCTTCTCGAATGTGATGGAGGTCGCCGACTACGCGGCGTTCCCATCGTTCGATGGCGACGCGACGCTCCGGAAGTGGAATCTGTGGTCGTACATCGACGCGCGCGATGGGGCACAGGCCGTCCGGCTCGCGCTCGAGATCGAGACGACCGGTATGGACGTCTTCATCATCGCCAGCCCGGACTCGGTCATGCGGCGACCGAACGACGAGCTACTTGACGAGGTGTTCCCAGGTGTCCCGCGCAAGCGGCCGTTGGAACCCAATGAGACGCTGCTCTCGATCGAGAAGGCACGTCGGGTGCTCGGCTACGCGCCGCGCTACAGCTGGCGCAACACGGTTCGAGACTGAACGCCCGAGGGCCCTATGCCGCCAGCGCGGGGACCTCGATGATGCGCTTGTGCGTGTGCGCCGGTGCCGTCACGACGGCCAGGAGGCGTCCGAGGCGGCTGGTCGGGGAATCGAGCAGCGAGGCGCAGTCGAGCCAGACGATGCCGTCGCGCCACACCGGGGTGGTGTGACGTCCGCAGGCGCACATCGGCTCGGCGTCGCTGACGCGCTCGATCAGGTCGACGATGGTTCGGTCATCGGTCATGGGAGGATAGGCTCCGGATAAGTGATACGGTACGTTCCGTATCCTAGCGCACATGACGCACAGATGCAAAACGGTCCGTATCGAAAGGCCGCCGGCGCGACTTGTCATGATACGGAACGGTCCGTATCATTAGGCGCATGGTACTCACCGCCGAGGTCCGCAAGGGTCGGCCCCGGAGCAGCGAGGCGCACCGCCGCATCCTCGACGCGGCGCGCGAGCTGTTGAGCGAGGAAGCGTTCTCGGACCTTCGGCTCGAACACGTCGCCGCGAGAGCAGGGGTCGGCAAGGCCACGATCTATCGACGCTGGGGCTCCAAGGAGGCGCTCGCCCAGGAGTTGCTCGTCGAGCTCGCCGGCCCGCACATCGCCGTCGCTGAGACCGGCGACACGCGTGGGGAGCTCCTGGCGGCCGTCACCAACCCGATGCGGGCGGTCACGGACACGCCATTCGGCCCGGTGATCAGGGCGCTGCTGTCGCAGATCGCGGTCAACCCGACCCTGGGCGATCCGTTCCGGGCCACAGTCGTGCAAGCGCGTCGCGATGAGATCGGGCGAGTCATCGCGCGGGGTATCGCTCGCGGTGATCTTCGCCCTGACGCCGATGCGACGATCGCGACGGAGCTGCTCGTCGGTCCGGTGTACTTCCGCCTCATGTTCGGCGGCGAACTGGACGACTCGTTCGCAACGCGCATCGTCGACGCCGTCCTCAGCGGCTACGGCCGCCCCCACAAGCGAACCAAACGCAAGGAGAAGAAGTGACGACGAAGCCTCGCGACAGGCTCGCACTCATCGCCCACGACGGCCGCAAGGCCGACCTCATCGCGTGGGCCACATTCAACCGTGACCGACTCTCGGAGTTCGACCTCGTGGCGACCGGCACGACCGCGACGCTGCTGCGCGACAAGGTCGGGCTCGATGTCGAGGCGGTCCTGTCCGGCCCGATGGGCGGCGACGCCCAGATCGCGGCCAAGGTTGCCGAGGGGAGGATCCGCGCGGTCTTCTTCTTCGTCGACCCGCTGAGCGCGCACCCGCACGATCCGGACATCCAGACCGTCATGCGCGTGTGCAACGTCCATTCCGTGCCGATCGCCACGAACGTCGCCGGCGCCGACCTGTTCCTCGCGTCGCCGCTGCTGCACCGCGCGAAGGTGGCGCTGTCGGCTTAGGGGTTCGCAGGCGGTACCATGCCTTCGCCTCGGGTGCTGGCGGCCTGTCTCCGTCCACCAGCGGCAGAGGAGACCCATGAGCTACGCCGTGGTCAATCCGGCAACCGGAGAGACGACCAGGACCTTCCCGACGCTCACCGACGCCGAGCTCGACGCGGCGATCGCAGCGGCCGGCGACGCGCACCGCACGTGGTCGAAGTCGACGACGGTCGAGGAGCGCGCAGCCCTCGTCCGCCGTGTCGGCGAACTGCACGTCGAGCGCCGCCAGGGGCTCGCCGAGATCATCGTGCGCGAGATGGGCAAGCCGATCGGGCAGGCCCTCGGCGAGGTCGACTTCGCGGGTGCGATCTACGAGTACTACGCTGCTAACGCGGCCGATTTTCTGAAGGACGAGCCGATCACGCTGCTCGCCGGCGAGGGCTCGGCGGTCATCCGCCGATCGTCGCTCGGCGTGCTCCTCGGCGTCATGCCGTGGAACTTCCCGTACTACCAGGTCGCCCGCTTCGCCGGGCCGAACCTCGTCACTGGCAACACGATCCTGCTGAAGCATGCCCAGCAGTGCCCCGAGTCGGCTGCGGCGATCGAGCACACCTTCCTCGACGCGGGCTTCCCGGCCGGCGCCTACGTGAACATCTACGCCTCGCACAAACAGATCGAGCGGGTCATTGCGGACCCGCGCGTCCAGGGCGTCTCGCTGACCGGCTCCGAGCGCGCCGGAGCCGCGGTCGCCGAGCTCGCCGGCCGCCACCTGAAGAAGGTCGTGCTCGAGCTCGGCGGATCAGACCCCTTCATCGTGCTCTCGACCGACGACCTCGACGGCACCGTGCAGGCGGCGGTCGACGCCCGGCTCGACAACAGCGGCCAGTCGTGCAACGGAGCCAAGCGCTTCATCGTCGCCGATGCGCTCTACGACCCGTTCCTCGAGAAGTTCGCGGCGAAGCTCGCCGAAATCGAGGCGAGCGACCCGACGTCGGCCGATACCGCGCTCGGGCCCCTCTCGTCGCTGAAGGCCGCCGAGAACCTCGACGAGCAGGTCAGGCGCGCGGTCGAGCACGGCGCGACGCTCGTGCGCGGCGGCTCGCGCGACGGCGCGTTCTTCCAGACCACGGTGCTGACGGACGTCACGCCCGAGAATCCGGCGTCGAAGGAGGAATTCTTCGGCCCGGTCGCGCAGGTCTACCGCGCGAAGGACGAGGGCGACGCGATCCGCATCGCGAACGACATCCCGTTCGGCCTCGGCTCGTACGTCTACACGACCGATGCGGCGCAGGCCCTGCGTGTCGCCGACGGCATCGAGGCGGGCATGGTGTTCGTGAACGTCGTGCTCGCGGACGGTGCGGAGCTGCCCTTCGGCGGCGTCAAGCGCTCCGGCTCGGGCCGTGAGCTGGGCCGCTTCGGCGCCGACGAGTTCGTCAACAAGAAGATGATCCGAATCGGCTGACCCGCGACTGCCAACCCCGACTGACGCTCCATCGTCAAGCCGGCGGAGCTCACAGGTTCGATGCACGAGGCATCGGCGGCGACGCGCGAACCATCGCAATACAGGCTCTGGCTTTCTGGAACCGCGCATGTATCCGGCGCCGGCGGGCATTCTTCGCGGCTCTCCCATGCCCAAACCCTGAGTTCTTCGATGTCGTCGCGTGTGCCCAAGACGCCGATGTATATGGCGCCCATCACGGACCGGTAGTTGGCGTAGCCGTCGCTATTCACGAAGCCGGCGTCGCGCTCCCCGCATTCAACGTGCTCCTCGCTACAGCTGTACGCGGCGCGTTCCCAGCCGCGACGGCCTTGTTCGGTGTTCAGCGCTAGGCCCTGTTCCTTGACGCGATCGATGTATACAGCGAAGGCGTCGTCTGGCGAGGCGAAGTGGTGGAGCGTGCGACGGCGTGGGACGACGGATCGCAATGGCGCTGATCCGTTTCTCGGCGGCGCTACACAACGTCGGTCGTGCGAAGGCGGTCGGCCACATGGCGGCTTGACAAGATTGATTTAGTGCTAAATACTTCCCCAGTCGGTCAGAGCCGACGCGACATCCAAACCAAGCCTGAAGGGAAACGACCAGTCATGAACAGACCCATCGCCCTCCTCGTGCCAGCGCTCGCGATCGCCATCGCTGCCTGCTCCAGCACCGCATCGCCGAGCGCGGCACCGACCGACGCGTCGATGCCGAGCGTGGCACCCACCACCGCCCCATCCGAAAGCGCCGCGCCTTCGGCTTCGCCAGCCGCCATGAGCAAGGACATCGTCGAGACCGCCACCGAGGCGGACTCCTTCTCCACCCTCCTGACCGCAGCCACGGCCGCCGGACTCGTCGAGACGCTCCAGGGCGAAGGTCCCTACACCGTGTTCGCGCCGACCGATGAGGCCTTCGCGGCGCTGCCCGCCGGCACGCTCGAGGGGCTGCTCGCCGACAAGGAGGCGCTCAAGGACGTCCTGCTATACCACGTCGTCTCGGGCGCCGTGACATCGGATCAGGTCGTCGGGCTCACCTCCGCCGATTCGGTCGAGGGCTCGCCGATCGCCATCTCCGTCAAGGACGGCATGGTCTACCTGAACGACAGCGCCAAGGTCGTGACCCCCGACGTCATGGCATCGAATGGCGTAATCCATGTCATCGATCAGGTCATCCTGCCGCCGGCCGGCTGATCCCGAGTACACCGATCCCACCCGAGGGTGGGGGCCCTGTCTCCTCCGGGCCCCCACCCTCGTCCCATGAAGGACTCCCTTGTGATCGCCACCGATCGACTCATCTCCACGCCGACTGTCGAGCTCCCCCCGTCGCGAGCCGCGTCACTGCGGAGCTGGAATATCGGGCTTGGCCTCGTCCATGCCATCCAGGCCATCGCCGTCGTGGCGCTCGCGACGGACTTCACGCTTCCGGTGACGGCCACGTTCATGGAGGGACCGCCCGGTACGCCGGCCGGCATGCCGACCACCCTGTTGGACGTCTCCGTGGCGTGGGGCGTCGCCCTCTTCCTCCTGCTGTCAGCCGTCTTCCACTGGCTCGTGATGCTACCCGGCGTGTTCGGGCGCTACACCTCGGGCCTGTCGGAGCAGCACAACTACTTCCGCTGGGCCGAATACTCGCTCTCATCGTCGGTCATGATCGTGCTCATCGCGATGCTGACGGGGATCAGCGACGTGGCGGCACTGATAGGCATCTTCACAGCCAATGCGGCGATGATCTTCTTCGGAGCGGTTCAGGAACGATACGAGCGACCGGGTGGCTCGCTGTGGCCCTTCTGGCTCGGGTGCGTGGTGGGCATCGCACCGTGGCTGGCCGTGGCCGTCTACCTTTGGTCGCCGGGTCGTGCCGCCGAGCCACCCGCCTTCGTCTACGCGATCTTCGTCTCGCTCTTCGCGTTCTTCAACATCTTCGCCATCAACATGTGGCTCCAGTACCGGCGGGTCGGTCGGTGGAGGTCGTACGTTTTCGGCGAGAGGGCATATTTCATGCTCAGCCTGGTCGCCAAGTCGGCGCTCGCCTGGCAGGTGTTCGCGGGAACTCTGGCGAGTTGACCCGGCCGGAGGCGTCAGGCCATCTCAGCCTGCACGAGGCGGCAGATCGACTCGGCGTCCACTACATGACGATCTACCGTCGCGTCCGGCTGGGGATCCTGCCGGCCCGGAAGATCGGCGGCACGTGGATGGTCGATCCTGCCGATCTCGCGCCGGCGACGAAGCCTGCCGACCGGGGCCGCCGCCGCCGGGGAAGCCATCCTCGGGTATCGATGTGGCAGGAGCGACTCCAGGCGCGGATGCTGAGCGGTGACGTCGCTGGCAGCTGGCAGGTCATCGAGGCCGCGATGGCCTCAGGGCTCGAGCCGGGGGAGATCTACGTCCGCGTCCTCGCTCCGTCGCTGCATGCCGTCGGGGCGTCGTGGCGGGACGGCGCCGTGTCCGTCGACCAGGAGCATCTCGCCAGCAGTGTGGCGGCGACGCTGATCGGACGTCTGGGCCCTCGGTTCGTGCACCCTGGTCGCAAGAAGGGCGTCGTCATCGTCGCGATGCCATCCGGCGAGCGCCACGGGCTCGGGGTCGCGATGCTCGCCGACATCCTGACCGAAGCCGGTTACGGGGTCCTCAACCTGGGCCCAGACACGCCGGCCGCGTCACTCGCCGCTGCCATACGCGATGCGGGTTCCCTCGCAGCCGTCATCGTTAGTGTCGTCGACAGCGAGCGCCGTCCGGCGGCCCGACGGCTCTTGGCCACCGCGCGGCGCGAACGACCGTCGGTTCCCCTCCTGGTGGGCGGGAACGCGGTCCCCGATGAGCGCATGGCGCTCGATCTCGGTGCGGATGGGTGGGTCGCGGATCCGCGAGCGCTCGGCGAGCTGATCGAAGCGCTACGGCAACGGGCGTGATCCACCCGTTCCGGGCCTAGTTCCCATACTCGGCAAATGCGAATCCTTGTCGTCGGCGCGAGCGGCTACATCGGCGGACGGCTCGTTCCGCTACTCGCTGCACGCGGCCACGAGCTGGTCCTGATGAGCCGCGACTCCCGTTCCCTGGAAGCCCGATTCCCGCAGGCGACGGTCATCACCGCCGACCTGCTCGACCCTTCGACGCTGCAATCGGCGCTCGAGAGGATCGACGTCGCCTACTACCTGGCTCACTCGATGGGCTCGGGCGAACGTCGGTTCGCTGATCGAGATCGGCAGGCAGCGCGCAACTTCGCACAGACCGCGCAGCGGGCCGGCGTGGCGCGGATCGTCTACCTCGGCGGTTTGGGTGACGATTCGGCTGACCTCTCCCCCCACCTGGCCAGCCGTCACGAGACGGGAGCCCAGCTGGCGGCACACGGCGTGCCGGTCACCGAGTTCCGGGCGGCGGTGATCATCGGGTCGGGCAGCGCGTCGTTCGAGATCCTGCGCCATCTGACCGAGCGCCTGCCGATCATGATCACGCCCCGCTGGGTGGCAACGCGCTGCCAGCCGATCGGGATCGCCGACGTGCTCGACTACCTCATCGCCGCACTGGACCACCCGGAGGTGACGGGCATCGTCGAAATCGGCGGTCCCGACATCCTCTCGTACGGCGACATGATGCGGGCCTACGCCCGCACCCGCGGCCTCCATCGGCTGATGATCCCCGTCCCGGTCCTCACACCCCGACTCTCGTCGTACTGGGTGAGTCTGATCTCGCCGGTCCCGGCCGGGATCGCCCGGCCGCTCATCGAGGGCCTGCGCAACGAGGTCGTCGTCCGGGATCCCGGCCCGGCCGCCGCGTTCGGCTTCAAGCCACTTCCCTACGTCGAGGCGCTCGGGCGGGCGATCGATCGGACAGACCCGAATAGCGTCGAGTCCACCTGGTTCGACGCGCTCACCGCGATGGATCGGGCGAGCCTCTCGTCGGTCACCTCCCGCGAGGGGATGATCGTCGAACGTCGGGAGCGGGTCGTTAACGCGTCACCCGAGGGAGTCTTCGCCGTGGTGGAGCGCCTCGGCGGCGACGCGGGCTGGCCCTACGCGAATGTCCTCTGGCGGATCAGGGGATTGATGGATCGCCTGGTGGGCGGCGTGGGGATGCGCCTCGGACGCCGCGACCCCGACAAGCTCCGGATCGGCGACGCGCTCGACTTCTGGCGGGTCGAGGAGGTCCGGCGGCCGGCCATGCTCCGCCTGCGGGCGGAGATGAAGGTCCCCGGCCGGGCGTGGCTCCAATACGAGGTGCTCGCGAGCGACGGCGGCAGCCGACTCGTCCAGACGGCGTTCTTCGAGCCGAAGGGGCTGCCTGGTCTCGCCTATTGGTACGCGCTCTACCCGGTGCACGGTCTGATCTTCCGTGGGACGGTCCGTGCCCTCGCGGAGCGGGCCGACCGCCAGGTCGTCGAGCCGGCACCGATCCCGCGATAGGCCATCTTCGGGCCGCTGGGATGGCGACTCCGGGCACGCGATGGTGACTACGATCCGATCTCGTCTCCTTCGCGCGCCGCCAGATGGCGCCGCCATAAGTGCAGCAGCTTCGCGAGATCCGACTCGGCCGTATCATTCGTGGCGGCACGGCGACTGGGCTCGGTCATCGTCTCGCCTTGCTGGACGATCTGAAAGGGTCATCCAGCATATGCGACGAGCGCTGCAGGTCGATCGCTATCGTCGTGCGGACGGGTTATGTGGGTTTCGCCCGCACGAATTGCCCGGGGAGTGGCGTAGTTGGCAACGCACGTGCTTTGGGAGCACGAGATCGTGGGTTCGAGTCCCACCTCCCCGACCATTCAAGCCAGGCGATACACCTTCGCCGTCGTGAACCGGAGATCCTCGACGTCGCTGGTCGTTCGGACGTCGTAGGCGGCGACCTCGACGAGCGCAGCTGTCGGCAGGTAGGCGCGACCTGGGTCGCCGACGAGGACCTCGATCCCGTGGATCCGTGCCTCCCGGAGCCACGGCAGGACGCGGCCGGCGAGCTCGGCTTCGTACCAGCAGTCCCCGGCGAGCAGGACGTCCACCTCTGGCGCCCGTTCGGCCAGGGCGTCGCGCCGCGTCACCTCGATGCGACAGCCATTCGCCCTCGCATTGAGCGCGATGGCCGCGGCCGCGAATGGGTCGATATCGATGGCGTTGACGTGTGCTGCACCCGCTTGGGCTGCTGCGATCGAGCACAGCCCGGAGCCCGATGCGAAGTCGAAGACCCGCCGACCGGCCACGATCTCGGGGTGCTCGGCCAGGTGCCGGGCGATGGCAAGGCCGCCGCCCCAAGCCGCCGCCCAATAGGGCAGGGCAGCCTCGGGATCGTCGGTCTCGAGCTGGAGGGCGCGCCAGACCGACAGCAGGTCGTCGGCAAGATGGAGCTGGATGCCATCCACGCCCGCTAGTGGGCGTAGGCGGGTGTGACGGATGACGAAGGCGCGGGGAGAAGCGGCCATCGCGGCACTCTAGCCGTGGGCCGGCGTCGTGGGCGCGGCCCGTCACGCTGATCGTCTAGTCCACTGCGAACAGCTCCATCGGCGTCGCCAACCCCTTCAGTGCGTGTTGGCCGCGCGCGACGAATGACAGCTCGGATCCCTCCGTGAGGGCTTTGGTGACCGGCGATACCAGGATCTCGGAGGGTCCGGCAGCCGACATGATCCGGGCCAGCGCATGGATGGCTATCCCTCGGACGCCGTCGGCCGAGGACTCGATCTCACCGGTGTGGACGCCGATCCTGACCTCGAGGTCGAGTGTCCGGATGGAGTCGCGGATCATCCGTGCGCACAGGACGGCCGCGGCAGCGCTCTCGAACGACGCGAAGAAGCCATCGCCCGTGGTGTCGAGTTCCCGGCCGCGGAACCGCTCGAGCTGGCTTCGAACGACGCGGTCGTGATCCGCTAGCAATTGGCGCCACCGCGCATCGCCTAGGCGTGCCGCCGTCGGCGTCGACTCGACGATGTCAGTCATCAGCATCGTCGCAAGGCTGCGTGACAACGCCGGCGGCTCCCCGAATTGCACGATGTTGCCGGAGACATCGATGAGATCGACCGGGTCATCGCCGACGACCCATGCGTCATGGCCGGGCGGGATGTCGAAGACGTCGCCGGGCCCGAACTCCTCCACGCTGTCCTCATCGGCGAGCCTTACGGCGAACCGTCCGGCGACAAGCACATGGATGTGGTGAGCCTGGCACCACTCCGTACCGACCGCAGGCTTGACGTCCTCCGACCAGCGCCAGCCGGGCTCGAGCGTCGCGCGGCCCACGGCAAGCAGCCCGACCTGCGCTACGGATCCGGTGGCCCGCGACAGCGGCCGCTGATTCGCCGGATCCGAGAGGCTCGCTCGCTGGATCCTCGCCATGACGACGCAACCATGACTGAGCGAGGGCCCACGCAGCAACTCGAGTGTCGGTCCGCCTCAGAGCAGCGCCGACGCGATCGCAACGATCGCGAAGCCCCCGATCAGGAGGCCCGACGCAATATTGACTCGTCGTAGGCCGGTAGTGGTCAGTCTCGACCGGAGCGCCCCGACGAGTGTGATGAGCACGACCCACCAGAACGCCGAGCCACTGAACACCCCGAGCGTGAGCAGCGTCGCTCCAGCGAGGTCGCCGCCAGTCACGCCGAGCCCAATGAACAACGCCGCGAACGACAGGATCGTCATCGGGTTCGTGAGGGTCAGCCCGAGCGTACTGAGGAAGGCGCTCGGCAAGCCACGGTGCGCCCCGCCCTCCTCGGCCGCCTCGCGGGGCACAAATCGCAACGTCCGCCACGCCAGCCACAGCAGGAACGCCCCGCCGATGATCCCGAGCGCACGTCGCCAGTCGACGAGCAGGTCGGTGATCGCCGTAAGCCCGAACGCCGCGATCGCGCCGTACGTCGCGTCCGCGGTCGCCACGCCCATGCCCGAGACCAGCCCGATCAAGCGGCCCTCTGCGAGCGTGCGCCGGATGCAGAGCAGGCTGATCGGGCCGACCGCCGCCGCGATCGTGAAGCCGAGGACGAAGCCTCGCAGCAAGAGTGTCGGTTCCATCGTGTGTTCCCTCGCAAACATGAAAACACCCTCGGCGTTCGTGCCGAGGGTGTTCCTCTCAGATCCGTGGGTGGCGCCCTCGCGGGCGCAGCGCATCAGCTCGAGCGGGCCCTCGCGGGCCGCTGCTGCGACCAGGCGGCGGTGCAGTCGACGATGTGATGCATCGCGGGCAGGGTGCGGGAAAGTGCCGTCCCGTGTCAACGCTACGGACCCGATTGCCACCGCGAAACCTTCGAAATCGAAGGTTTCCGATCTGGATGGGCGTCCCACCGCCCGATGGAACCTTCGAAATCGAAGGATCGTGCCTGACCTCGCGAGGGGGCGCGCGGCGTCCGACCGCTATCATCGACCGATGGATAGTCCGCGCCGCGGCCTTCGGGCCCGCGGATCTCGTCCCGCCCAGGCCGGCGACGCCGGCGGAGCGGCGACCCTCCTGGGCGACGTCGACAACGACCGCTTCCCGGATGTCGCCACCCGCCGCGCCGTCGATGGCGGCAAGGCCAGCCAGCGTTTCCGCGACCTCCTGGGGGAGGGCGGGCCGATCCTCGCCGACGGGGCGATGGGCACGATGCTGTTCGCCAACGGTCTCCAGTTCGGCGATCCACCCGAGGTCTGGAACCTGACGCAGCCCGACGTGATCCGGCGCATCCAGCGTGGTTACCTGGACGCGGGGTCGCGGATCATCATGACCAACACGTTCGGTGGCAACCGCCTCCGGCTCGGACTCCACGGTCTCAGCGAGCGCGTCGATGAGCTCAACCGCACCGCGGCGATCCTCGCCCGAGCCGAGGTCAACGCGGCCGGCGGCAGCGCACTCGTGGCGGGCGACATCGGGCCGAGCGGCGAGATCGTGCAGCCGCTCGGAACGCTCGACTACGACATCGCGGTCGACGTCTTCCGCGAGCAGGCGGCGTCGCTGGTCGCCGGCGGCGTCGACCTGATCTGGATCGAGACGATGTCTGATCTCAACGAGATCAAGGCCGCGATCGAGGGCGTCCGTCGAGCTGCGCCCGGCATCGCGCTGATCACCACGATGACGTTCGACACCCGTGGTCACACGATGATGGGCGTATCACCCGAACAGGCGATCGAGGCGCTGGTCGCGTGGGGTGCCGACGCGGTCGGTGGCAATTGCGGCAATGGCCCGGACGAGCTGCTGCCGGTCATCGAGCGGATGCATGCCGCAAATCCTGACGCGGTCCTGGTCGCCAAGTCGAACGCCGGCATGCCCGAGCTCGTCGACATGCGGGCCGTCTACCGCGCCGACCCAGCGGCGATGGCCGCGTACGGGCTCGAGATGCGGCAGGCCGGCGCGCGGATCGTCGGGGCGTGCTGTGGCAGCTCGCCGGATCACCTGCGCGCGATGCACGACGCGCTCGTCCCTGCCGCCGCCAACTAGCCGACCGAGCGTGGGCCAGCGACCGCTCAAGGTCGGCGTCCAGCTGCCCGAGGTCGAGCGCGAGGCGCGGTGGCCGGAGTTGCTCGACATGATCCGGTCGATCGAGGATCTCGGGTACGACTCGGTCTGGCTGGGCGAGCACCTGCTCTATCGCTGGCCCGATCGCCCGCCGCGCGGTCCGTGGGAAGCCTGGTCGATGCTTGCGGCGATCGCGGCCGTGACCGAACGGATCGAGTTCGGGCCACTTGTCGCCTGCACCGCCTTCCATAACCCGGCGGTCCTGGCCAAACAGGCGAGCACGATCGACGAGATCAGCGGCGGCCGCCTGATCCTCGGCCTCGGTGCCGGCTGGAACGAGACGGAGTTCCGCGGATTCGGCATCCCGTTCGATCACCGCGTCGACCGGTTCGAGGAGGCATTCACGATCATCAGGACGCTGCTCCAGGACGGCGCGATCGACTTCGACGGTCGCTTCTACCAGGCGCGCGATTGCGAGCTGCTGCCGCGCGGTCCGCGCCCGACGGGTCCGCCGCTGATGATCGGCTCCAACGGGCCGCGGATGCTGCGCATCGCGACCCCCCACGTGCAGGCCTGGAACACATGGTTCGCGGACATCGACAACAAGCCGGACGGCGTCGCTCGGCTGCGCACGATCGTCGACGACGCCTGTCGTGACGTGGGCCGCGACCCAGGCGATATCGAACGGACCGTGGCGGTCCTCGTCAAGCTTCCCGGCGGGACGGGTCGGATCCAGGGCAGCTACGCGGAGGATGCCCCAAAGCCACTCGAGGGGTCGCCGGACCTGATGGCCGACACCCTGCGTGCGTACGCCAGCGAGGGCATCTCGCATGTCCAGCTCGTGATCGACCCGATCACGCGCGACGCGGTCGAGGCATTCGCGCCGGTACTGGCTCAGCTGGACGCCTGAGCCCCCCGACGGGCGGCCGATCCGCGGTACTAACGTAGGGTCGACGCTCGGGCGGAACCCTTCGTACGATCTGGCGGCCATGGCTAGATCGCAAATGAGGGGGGCGCGGTCGGCCGCTGCGCTCGTCGTCGCGGCCGTGCTCGTTGCCGCGTGCGGGGGCGCCCAACCGAGCGCCGCGCCCACCGCCGCACCGACGCCGCTCGTCACGCCGAACCCGCACCTGCCGAGTCCCGCCACCGCCAAGCAGGTGTTCGGCGGCCTGGGCAAAGCCGGCCTGCACATCACGGCCAGTACGGCGTCGCTCGGCGCCGAGGGCAGTGGGGTCGTCACCAAGATCTATGCGACCTACCTTGGCTGGCCGCTCGACGTGACCCAGTACAGCTCGACGACGGCGCTCACGAAGGTGACCGAATGGCCCGCAGGGGAGCCGCCCGGCGATGGCGAACCCCCGGTTTCGCTGGCCGGCATGAACATCCTCATCACCTGGGGTCCGACCGTCACGGGTGCGAAGCCCGGCAAGCCGGACAGCCGCCAATCGGACGGTCTCCGCGAGCTCGTGTCGGCGCTCGATCCACTCCTCTCGCCACTTCGGGCACGGGCCAACGTCCCCGTCGCGATCGCCGGCCAGGTCGCGACCGCTCCCAGCCCGGAGGCGTCGGCGCCCGTCCAGTGAGCGCCACGCGGGAATGCGTGGTCACGAAACGCGACGCAGGCCGTACCCTGTCCATATGACGGACGCCGTCCGGCCGCGACCTCGCGCATTGCCCAACCGCTCGGGCGAAGAGGTCTCGGACCTCGACAAGCGGATCATCGAGCACCTGCAGACCGACGGCCGTCGACCATTCACCCAGATCGCCGCAGAGCTCGGCGTGAGCGAGGCCGCAGTGCGTGCCCGCACCAACCGCCTGATCGAGCGGGGCATCCTCCAGATCGTCGGCGTGACCGACCCGCTCAAGCTTGGTTTCCAGCAGATGGCGATGATCGGCATCCGCTGCGAGAGCGACCAGCTGGTATCCGTGGCCGAGCAAGTCGCCGATATGAGCGAGGTCGACTACGTCGTCATCACCGCCGGCACGTACGACCTGCTCATCGAGACGGTGTGCGAGGACAACGAGGCGCTCCTGCGATTCCTCACGGAGAAGCTGCGCGCCATCGACGGTGTGCGCGAGACCGAGACGTTCGTGTACCTCCGGATGGTCAAGCAGACCTACCAGTGGGGGACGCGCTAGCGCGCGTGGCACCGACGCACCGGACGTTGTCCGGCGCCCGGGTGCACCGGCCGATTCGGCCATGCCACAGGGCTAAGATGGCTACGTGTCGTTGGAGCCGATCCTTGCCCTGATCGTCGTCGCCGTCCTCGCCAACCTCGCGGTCATGGCGGCGTTGGTCGCCTCTCCGGCTATCGGGCTGGGCCGGCTCAACGCGGCTCCTGATGACCGCCATGACCCGCGCGCGGAGCGCGCTATGGCAGCCGCCGCCGTGGTCGGCCACGCCGACGACGAGCGCATGGAGGATGGCGTCCCGGCACGCGCCTACGACCGCGTCGTGCGCATCGCCTCGTGGGTGTTCCTCCTCGCAGCGACCACCCTCGTGGGCGTCACGGGTCTGTGGCCGCAGAGCCAGACTGCGATCTTCATCCTGCTCGCGCTGGCCGGCGTGTTCGTACTGGTCATCCACGACCTCCTGCCAGCCACCGCCCTCGGCCCCGCCAAGTTCGTCGTCGAAGGGTCCGTGGCGATCACGGTGGCGACGATGCTGGTGGCACTGACCGGCGGTGCGGCAAGCCCGTTCTTCTTCGTGTACCCGCTGATCGTGGGCGGGGCCGCGCTCGTGGTGACGCCTGGGATCACGCTCGGCCTGGCATTGACCGCGGCGCTCGGTTATCTGCTCGCAGTACTCCTGGGGACCGTCGCACCGGGGCTGACGAACCCGTTCACGACTGCCACGGTCGGCATCAACCTGACCGCCCTGATCCTGCTCGCGTACATCGCGATGGTCATCGCCCGCGAGCAACGGAGCTCGCGCGAGGCGGCGATCCGCCTGTCCACGATCGACCCGCTCACGACGCTGTACAACCGCGGTTTCTTCTTTGCGGCGCTCGAGCGCGAGATCGCCCGCAGCGCGCGGTCGGGCCGGGGGTTCTGCCTCCTGATGATGGACCTCGACGAGCTGAAGGCGATCAACGATCGACTGGGGCACTTCCACGGCGACCGCGTCCTGCGCGCCGTCGGGCAGGTCGTCAACGACGGCGTGCGCCGCATCGACACCGCCGCACGCTACGGCGGCGACGAGTTCGTGGTGCTCCTGCCCGAAACCGATCCCACCGGCGCATTCGTGCTCGCCGAGAAGATCCGGATCGGCGTCGTCGACCTCGAGCTCGAACTGCCCGATGACGCCGCGCGCCCGTCGATGTCGGTCGGCGTGGTGTCCTACCCGGACGACGGCCAGACGGCGGACGAGCTGATGATCAGCGCCGACCGGGCGATGTACACGAGCAAACGTGCTGGCAAGAACCGCGTGACCGGCGTCAACATGCCCAACCCGACCGATAACCGGAAGGGCGCGACCTCCAAGGCCTGACGGGCGGCGGCAGCCGCGAGAGCGACGTCAGCCGGACCGAGCCCAGCTCCACGTCATGGTCGCCGTCAGCGGCCGACCAGGGACGACCATGGGCGGAGCGGTGCCTTGGGCACGGGCGACGTTGAGTGCGTCGGGTGGGGCCGTCTGGGGCTCCACGCAGACCGCGTCGTCGCGCTCGTCGAACACCACCCACACACCAGCAGTCGAACTGATCTCCAGATCGAGGATCCCTGGCCAGCGCAGCCGCGGCGTGCCGCGCATCCCGACGAACGCGTCGTCCCACGGCCTCGATATCGGAGGTGCCATGGCGCCTGTCGGCAGCCCGTCCGGGCCGCGCTCGTACATCGCCTCGGGCTCGACCGCGAGCTCGACGGCGCGACCCGCGATGGTCCGGCGGAACCACGGATGCCAGCCGATCCAGGCAGGCATCGGCTCCTCGGCGTCCAGCCTCAGCGTCGCCTCGAGTCCCCGCGGCTGGAGCGAGATCTCGTGCCTGATGCGTCCGGCGAACGGCCAGCCAGCGCCCAGGGCGACCTCCAGCGTCAGCCGGTCCGTGTCGCGTGACACGACGTCCCACGCGCGCTCGAGCACCGTGCCGTGGATGGCATGCGGAGGCAGGTTTCGCTCGAGCTGATAGCGGCGCCCGTCGACGTCGAGGCGGCCACCTCGGATCCGGCCGGCGAACGGCGCCATCGGGTAGCAGCCCCACCAGATCGGTCCCGGCCCGTCCGTCAGCAGCAGCTCGTGGCCATCGACGACGAGCGACGCCAACCGGCCACCTGCCGCGACGTCGACCGTGAGCTCGGCGTCCGTGGCATCCAGGACGAGGCGCTGATCGCCGATGGTCAGCCCGCCATCGTCATGACCCGGTCCGGACGCAAGAGGAACGGTGGCAGGTAGGCCGGGATGTTCGAGAAGGGCAGGACGTCCGGATGGAGGTCGATCCCGAGCGCCTCGCGCATGAAGGCGCGCCTCCCCTCGATCCGTGTCGATGCATCCGGGTAGCGCTCGGCGAAGATAGCCCGCAACTCCTCGTCGGCGAGGGCGATGCCGTCCTCGATATTGGTCGTGAAGTACGGCGTTCCGGTCGCGGGGATGATGTCGACCTGGAAGGCCATGCCCGATCGCAGCTCGGTCGTCGAGCCCGGGCCGATCGGCGAATTGACCCATTCGTCAAGGCCGATCTGGTGCCCGGGGTTCAGGAAGATGCCGAAGAAGGGGTCGCCGAGATGGCGCTCGATGATGGCGTGGAGTACGCCGCCCGTGACGCCGATCCGCAGCGCCTCGTACCACGCCGCGACCGCGCTGAAGTACGGCCCGACCAGCCGCTCCACGTAGTCGCGGATCGTCTCGGGAAGCTCCGCGGCATCCTCGACCACGAACCCGGCTCGACAGTTGAGCGCGCCCCAGATACCGAACGCCACCGTGAACGGATCGCCGCGCTGGATCGGCCGGTCCCCCGGGCTCAGCAGGCCGAAGGCGGCGCGCGGCCCGGCGGTGAGCATCAGATGACAGGACAGCGGCGTGCCATCCCAACCGAGGAGCGCCACCGCGTCGCGCTCGCGGATGCCCGGTCGCAGGCCGGTCAGCAGGCCGTAGACGCCGCTCGACGTCGTGCAGGCGGCCGCCTCCATCGCAGCGAGTTGCTCGACCTCGTTGATCACCCGCAGACCGTCGGCGGTGTCGATCAGCAGGTCGACGGCGTTCTCCACCATCCCGCCCGGACCGGTAAGCCGCCGGAGCTCGTCGGCCAGGAACGACGGCACATCGAGCATCGACCGATCCGCGAATGGCTTCCAGCCGATGACGCCCACGCGCGATCCGCGCACCACCCCCTCGTCGCCGAGGATCTCAGGGAGCGACCTGGACCGATCGCGAGGCTGGCTCGGCAGACTCAGGTCCTGGAAGAGGTGGCGGCGCAACGGCAAGGGGGTGGCTCCGGCCATCCCGTAGCACTCGTTGCCGACGAGGATCGCCGGGTCCCCATCCACGCCGACCACGAGGATCGCCTCCTCGAACCGCGGATCGAACCCGGTCAGGTACGCGAGGTTCGCGCTGTGCTCACGGTCCGCGTATACGAGCACGCGGTCGTAGTGGCGCTCCTCCATCCGCTCGCGTAGCCGCTCGAGTCTGGCCTCGTACAGGGATGACGGGATCTCCGGCCTCGCTGCCGGTCGCCCGAAGTCGGGCAGCTCGACGGTCGTCAGGCGGGCCTGCCGGACGCTGGTCATGGCGCCGCACCCGGCCCCACCGGCTCGACGGCCGTGGCACCCCGCCGCACCGTGACGATGCCGTCGGCGTCCACCGGAAGCCACGGCCCGACCTCGCCGTCCGGCCAGGTGACGCGCAGCTCGCCCGCTTCCTCCGTTCCAAGCCCGAAATGCAGCGGGATCGGCGCTGCCGCTTGCGTGGCCACCACCGACTGTCACCTCGCGCTCGATCTCGCGGCCGCCCGTCCGGACGGCGATCCATGCCCCCACGGCATCGTGGTCGGCGGCGTCCTGCTCCAGGTCGACCGCGAGCCAATGGCCCATCGACGCTGGCCGCTCCGCCGTGCCCCTGCCGACATTGCGCCACACGCGGACAGGTTCACGGCGCACGACCTGGACGAGGTCGAGCTGCCCGTCGAGGTTGAAGTCGACCAGCGCCGCACCGCGCCCGCGGTCGTAATGGACGATGCCGGCCTCCATCGCGCCCTCGACGAACGTCCCGTCGGACTGTCCGATGAGGAGGTTGCTCGGATCCTTGCTCGCGTATTCCGTCTGGAACTCGACGTTGCCCTTGCTCACGAACAGGTCGGTCAGCCCGTCGTTGTTGACGTCCTCGAATGCCGGGTGCCATGCCGTGGATGCCCGCGTCTCGTCGCCCGCATACGGCCGATGCGCGGTGACACCGCGGCGGAGCGCGATGTCCTCGTAGCGCGGCTGCGTGGGGCCGTCGGCGAGTGTCTGGAGCTTGTTGTCGCCCTGGCTCGTCAGATAGACCTCCGGATAGCGATCGCCGGTCACGTCCTGGCTGGCGATGCCCATGCCCCAGATGTGCATCGGCTGCCAGCCATCCTCCCGTCCGTATGGCCGCGGCGGCAGGCCGGCCTCGATCCGCCAGAGCTGCTCCTCGCCATCGTGGTAATAGTGGCGGTCGTTCGACACGCGCAGGTCGCGTCGACCGGACCGATCCCAATCGCTGAACAGCATCGACAACGTGCAGTAGCTCGGCGAGAGCGCGATGGGCGTGCCGTACGTCAGGCCGCTGCTCGCCGGGCGGACCAGTCGGTCGTCGGCGCACTCGCTGGTCGTCTGATCCTGCCCGTCGCCGACCAGGTAATCGCCGAACGCGAGCGTGGGCAGGGCCGACGACGGTGTCTCCCACGTCGCGCTGAACCCGACGGTCCAGCTGTCCCCACCCCGGAACGACAGGGCCTCGTTGGCTCTCTCGAATCGGCAGGCGCCGAGGCCGCGCAGGATGACGTCCTCGCCGATCCGCAGCACGACGAGGTCGAGCTGGCGGTCACCATCGATGTCGAGCGGGTATGCGCCGGTCACCGCGGTCATGCCGGTGATCGGGTCCGCGACCGCCTCGAATCGGAGCGCGCCACCCACCTCGCTCCGGTTCCGAAACATCGACGCCGGAGCACTACCGCCGGCGACGTACAAGTCGGCCAGCCCGTCGCCGTCGCAGTCGAACGTCGCGATGCCCCCGCCGACCACGTATGGGTAGTCCCCGGCGTACGTGTGCGCGATCCCGGCGGTGCTCGTCTCGTCGACGAAGCGCGGCGGCGCGGCCGCCAAAGCCGATGTCGCCGGCGGAGGCGGATCGATCGCCCGGGTGGCGGCGAGACCGCCGGCGACAAGGACGATGACGGCGGCTCCGAGCACGGCGAGGTCGACACCACGCGTACGTCGAGGGCGATCCATGGCCGCGGTATTAGAGCACAGGGAACACGAACCTTGACCATCGGCCATCAGGCCGCCATCCTCGCGATTCCCCTTGACCGACGAGCCTATCGGAGCGCGTGATGCTGCAGCGGGCGCGACGACATACGGCAACAAGGACCGCCCTGACGAGTGTGGTCCTGATCGCGCTCGTCGTTTCCGCATGCGGCGAGAGCCCGCCGCCGTTCCAGGCCGAGGCATGCACGCGCGGGGATCTCGGCGGCCGAAGCGTCGCCCGGGTATGGGACGACCAGACCCTCGATCTCATCCGCCAGGTCGTCCCGGCACCGACCGTCCATGCCCGGAACCTCTTCCACGTTTCTGCGGCCATGTGGGACGCGTGGGCCGCGTACGACGAGATCGCCGATGGCGTGTACGTGACCGAGAAGCTGAGGGGTGAGAATCCCGCCACGGACCGCGAGGTCGCGATGAGCTACGCGGCGTACAGGATCCTGCTGTGGCGCTTCGGCACCGTGTCCGATCTGCCGGCCGCCGCCGAGCAGCTCCGCGCCACGATGGCGAGCCTGTGCTACCGGACCGACTACACGTCGGTCGACGGCGATAACCCGGCACAGCTCGGGAATCGCATCGCCGCGGCGGTCCTCGAGCACGGCCGCTCTGATGGGGCCCGCGAGGATGAACGCTACAAGGACCCGACATACACGCCGGGCAACGAGCCACTCGAGGTCGCCAAGCCCGGGACGGTCATGAAGGACCCGAACAGGTGGCAGCCGCTCGCACTCGATCAGCAGATCTCGCAGAACGGGCTGCCCATCCCTGGCCAGGTCCAGTCGTTCATCGGGCCGCAGTGGGGCCACGTGACCTCGTTCGCCCTGCCACCGTCGGAGCGAGGGACGCCGATCGACCCCGGGCCACCGCCGATGCTCGGCGATGCGGCGACCGATCAGGCGTTCAAGGAGGAAGCGGTCGAGATCATCCGCCGGAGCCATCTGCTCGACGCCACGAATGGCGTGACCGTCGACATCGGGCCGGGCGCCTTCGGCGACAACGCGCTCGGTTCGAACGACGGCGACGGACATGATGTCAACCCGGTCACCGGGCAGCCGTACGAGCCGCACGTCGTCCTGCAGGCGGACTTCGCGCGGGCACTCGCGGAGTACTGGGCCGACGGCCCGAAGTCGGAGACGCCGCCCGGTCATTGGAACCTCATCGCGAACCAGGTCTCGGACACACCCGGACTCGCTCTCCGGATCGGTGGCCAGGGCGAGCCGGTCGATCGGCTGGAGTGGGACGTCAAGCTCTACCTCGCCCTGAATGGGGCGGTCCACGACGCCGCCATCGCCACCTGGGGGGCGAAGAGCTTCTACGACTCGTCGCGCCCGATCTCGCAGATCCGGTACATGGGCGGCAAGGGCCAGTCGAGCGCCCCCGACGGGCCCGCATACGATCCGCAGGGTCTCCCGCTCGTGCCCGGCCTCATCGAGGTCGTGACCGAGGTATCGAGCTCGGCAGGCGAGCGCCACGAGGGGCTCCCGACCGGTGCGATCGCCATCAACGCCTGGCGCGGCTTCCCGAAGGATCCCAAGACGAAGACCAGCGGCGTCGGCTGGATCCGAGCCGTCGACTGGGTCCCCTACCAGCGCAGCACGTTCGTCACGCCCGCCTTCGCCGGTTACCCGTCCGGCCACAGCACGTTCAGCCGGGCCGCCGCGGAGGTCATGACCGCCTTCACCGGCGATGCCTACTTCCCCGGGGGTCTCACGAGCTTCACCGTCCCCAAGGGCGAGTTGCTCCATGAGGAGGGACCGACGCAGGACACGACGATCCAGTGGGCGACGTACTTCGATGCGGCCGACCAGGCCGGGATCTCGCGACTGTTCATGGGCATCCACGTGCCCAGCGACGATGTCGAGGGGCGCAAGATCGGTGCGACCTGCGGCAAGGACGCGATGGCCCTCGCGCTGCGCTATTTCGACGGGACTGCGGTGCCCTGATCCGCGGCGGCGAAGATCGCCTCGATCACCCGAAGGTTGGCGACGGCATCCTCGGGCGGGACCGGCGTCGGGCCGCCGTCGAGCACCGCCGTCGCGAACCGCTCGAACTCGACCCCGTACGGGTCGGCGCTCGGGAACTCGACGACGTCGATCGCCGGAGCCACCGGTGGGTCGCCGCCCGCGACGACCCGGACGCGGGTCGGGCGATCGGGCGGAATGTTGAACGGGATCTCGATCGAGATCCGGCCAGTCGTGCCGTAGATGTCGACCCGCTGGTCGGTCTCCGTCCGGGTCGAGCAGGTGAACGTGGCGATCCCGCCCTCGAAGTCGAGGATGGCACTCGTGAGGACATCGACGCCCGACGATGGATCGCGCCGTAGTGATGCCGCCACCCGCTGGGGCTCGCCACCGAACAGCATCCGGGACAGGTTGACCGAGTAGCAGCCGATATCGAACAGCGCACCGCCGCCGTACTCGAGGACGTTGCGGATGTTCGCGGCGTCGTCGTTGAAATACGAGAACCAACTCTGGACCGCGGTCAGCGTCCCGATCCGGCCCGACGCCACCAGATCGAGCGCTGCGACCCAGGTCGGATGGTGGCGGTACATGAACGCCTCCATCAGGTGGCGTCCGGTGTCCCGCGCCTCATCGACCATCCGCTGGGCATCGTCGGCCGTCATGGCGAGCGGCTTCTCGCACAGGACGTGCTTGCCGGCCCGAAGCGCGGCGATGGTCCACTCGGCGTGGAGGTGGTTCGGCAGCGGGATGTAGACCGCATCGACATCCGGGTCGGCCAGCAGCGCCTCGTACGAAGCATGGGCGGTCGGGATTGCCAGGCGCGCCGCCGCGGAACGTGCCAGCTCCCCATCCCGCGACGCGATCGCGACCACCTCGCAGCGAGCGGCCGTGCGGACGCCGGGAATCACCTTGCGCAGCGCGATGTCCGCAGTCGACAGGATCCCCCAACGAAGTGCGCTGGACATCGTCCCTCCTCGAACGAACCGTATTGACATGACCGCGTCGATGCACGAGTCTCGCACAGCACATTTGAGAAAGAGGAACACAAACCCGTGTTCATCGGTCGCGACGAGCTTGGCCAGCGCAGCGAGACCGTTCGTCGGGCGAACCTGAGCGCCATCGTCCGCGAGCTGCATGCCAGCGGGCCGCTGTCCCGCTCCGACCTCGTCGCCCGTACCGGATTGACCCGGAGCGCGATCCGCGGGCTGATCGGCGAGCTCGTCGCGGGCCGGCTCGCGTTCGAGGGTCCGGCGGCGCTCGATGGCACGCCCGGTCGACCGTCGCCGCTCGTCCGGGCCGATCCCCAGGGTGCCGTCGTGCTGGCGCTCGAGATCGCGGTCGACTCGCTTGCGGCCGCCACGGTCGGGCTGGGCGGCGAGGTGTTCGACCTCGTGCGCATCGACCTCCCAAGGCGCCGCTCGAGCGTCGCCGACATCGTCATTGCGCTCTCCGGCCTCGCCGCCGAGGTACGCGCACGCCTGCCCTCACAGGAGAGCCTGGTCGGGGTCGGCGTGGCGGTCGTCGGCGTCGTCCGCCGGAGCGATGGCATGGTGTCGGTCGCCCCGAACCTGGGCTGGCGCGACGAGCCGCTCGGTGACCAGCTGACGACGTCACTCAGCATGGTTGTCCCGGTGTCGTTCGCGAACGAGGCGGACCTCGCCGCCCTCGCAGAGCATCGTCGCGGTGCGGCCCGCGACATCGACGATGTCGTCCTCATCTGGGGGTCGATCGGGGTCGGTGGCGGCCTGATCGTCGCCGGCCGGCCGCTGATCGGTGCGGCGGGCTACGGTGGTGAGGTCGGCCACCTGCCGGTCAACCCGGACGGGCTCCCATGTCGCTGCGGATCGCTCGGTTGCTGGGAGACGGAGGTCGGCCTGAGCGCGCTGCTTCGCCGGGCCGGTCGCTCGCCGGAAGGTGGTCGCGAAGCCTTCGAAGCGATCCTGGCCGCGGCCGAGACGGGCGACCCGGCCGCGCTCGATGCCTTCGCCGCGAACGGTCGCTGGCTCGGCATCGGTCTGGCCGGGATCATCAACGTCCTGAACCCGAGCCTGGTGCTGCTCGGTGGCCGACTGACGGCCAGCTACCCCTTCGTCCGGGCGACTCTCGAAGCCGAGCTCGATCGGCGCGTCCTGCGCGCCTCGCGCCGGCTCGTTCGGGTCGTACCGACGTCTCTTGGTAACGACGCTCCGCTGCTCGGCGCGGCGGAGCTTGCGTTCGGATCATTGCTCGCCGACCCCGCGGCCTGGCTGCGTCCCCGCCGGACCATGGCCGCGCTGGCAAGCGCCTGACGAGCGGACGAAAGGAGGAGCCAGGACACAGCGCGGGGGATGACGGATGGTAGCCTTGGGCGCGGCATCGGTCGCTCCAGGGGGCTACGGCACAGGAGGAGAGTCAACGATGTCCATTCGAAGAGTGGCGGCGCTCATGTTGAGCGGCGTCCTCGTCCTCGCCGCGTGCACGACCGGCGGAGGTGCCACCACGGCACCATCGGCCGTGGCCAGCGCGCCGGCCGCCAGCGAACCTGCAGCAAGCGCGAGCGCGGCGGCCGAATGCACGGTCGGCGTGTCGTGGAACAACTTCCAGCAGCCGCGCTGGGCGGCGCACGATGAGCCCGGGATCAAGGATACGGTCGAGGGCGGCGGCGGCAAGTACATCAGCGCCGATGCGAACCTGAGCACCGAGCAGCAGCTCACGGATGTGACGACGATGCTCTCGCAGGGCGCGAACGTCATGATCATCCTCGCCCAGGACACGACCGTCATCGGTCCGGCCGTCCAGGCGGCCACGGACGCGGGCGTCCCTGTCATCGCCTATGACCGGCTCATCGAGGATCCCGCCGTCCTCTACATCACGTTCGACAACGTCGGCGTCGGCAAGGCTGAGGCCGAAGCTATCCTCGGGAAGGTCCCGACGGGCAACTACGTCCTGATCAAGGGCGACCCGGGCGACCCGAACGCGTCGACGTTCCTGCCGCAGGGCTGGGACGAGGCCGGCCTCAAGACGAAGGTCGATGCCGGCGAGATCACGATCCTCAACGGCCCCGCGGGGGGCAGTGGGTCGTGGCCGAAGGACTATGGCACCTACACCGCCGCCTGGAAGACCGAGACGGCCCAGTCCAACATGGAAGCGATCATCGACAAGGCCGTCGCCGACGGCAACAAGATCGACGCGGTGCTGGCCGAGAACGACAGCACGGCGCTCGGCGTCGCGGCTGCCCTCACCGGCAAGAACTACGACCCGTACCCGCCGGTCAGCGGTCAGGACGGCGACCCCGCCAACCTCAACAACGTGGCGAAGGGACTGCAATTCGTCGACGTTTGGAAGAACGCCAATGAGCTCGGCAAGACGGCCGGGGCCGCGGCGCTCGCTCTCTGCGCCGGCGGTGACATGGCCAGCCTGACACTCGAGGAAGGGCTCGTCGATCCGAGCGTCGCCCCGGCCGCCGGTCTGACCGCGCAGCCGTTCGAGACGCCCGGTGGCAGCACGGTCAGCTCATTCATCCTCCAGCCGACCCCCTTGACGGCGGAGAACCTGCAGCTCGCCATCGATGGCGGCCAGATCACCAAGGACCAGCTGTGTGCCGGCGTCGACGCGGCGTCAGCACCGACGGCCTGCAAGTAGTGGCGGTCTCCGACCGCTGATCTAGCGATATCGTCTGCGCCCCCGGGTCGCCGGGGGCGCAGCACTACCAGCGCCCGAACGTGGAGGAGCCAGTGACGAACGTCGCTGACGCGGCGCCCGTTCCCGGACAGGTCGAACCGCCCGCGCGATCGTCGATCCGTGGCCTGCTCGCCCAGACGGAGATCGACCTCCGGCTGTTCGGCATGGTGCTCGCCTTGGCGGTGATCCTGCTGGTCTTCCACATCGCGAGCGGCGGGAAGCTGATCCAGCCGAACAACATGATGACGCTGGCCGTCCAGGCTGCCGGGATCGCGATCATCGCGACCGGGATGGTGCTCATCATCGTCTCGCGCAACATCGACCTGTCGGTCGGATCCGTCGTCGGCTTCATCGCGATGAGCTACGCCCTGCTCATGACGCATTGGTTCCCCGACATCTTCGGCCTCAGCCCAGACACCCCATTCCTGTGGGCGCTCGCCCTCGCCATCGGGATCGGGATCGGGGCCGCGATCGGGGCGATCCAGGGGTTCATCATCGCCTACATCGGTGTGCCGTCATTCATCGTCACGCTCGGCGGCCTGCTGACCATCCGCGGCATCATCTGGTACCAATCCCAGGGCGCGGCCGTGAACGGCCTCGACACGACCTTTTTGCTCATCGGGGGTGGGGCACAGGGTTCGATCGGCGAAGTCCTGACCTGGGGCATCGCCCTCGTCGGATGTCTCGCGATCGTCGTCCTGCTCATGAATGGCCGTCGCCAGCGGCGCCGGTATGGGTTCCCGGTCCGGCCGATGTGGGCCGAGATCGCGCTCGCCGTCGTCGGCTGCGTCGCGGTCGTGGGCGTCTCGTGGTTCGCGAACAGCAACTTCTGGCCGCAGGGCCTCGCCAACCGCGTCGCCCTCGAGCAGGGTTGGGGGCCGGCACCCGCGGGCGGCTGGCGGATCCCGACCGGGTTCCCGCTCCCGATCGTCCTGGTCATCGGCGTCACGCTCGTGATGACCTGGATGGCCACGCGTCGGCGGTTCGGGCGGTACGTGTACGCCTACGGCGGCAATCCCGACGCCGCCGAGCTGGCTGGCATCAACACCCGCCGGACGATCCTCAAGACCTATGTCCTCATGGGCATGCTGTGCGCCCTGGCCGCCGCTATCGTGTCGGCTCGGCTCAACGGCTCGACCCTCGACATCGGCCAGAGCTACGAGCTGTACGTCATCGCCGCGGCGGTCGTCGGTGGTACCTCATTCGCCGGCGGCATCGGCACCATCCCGGGTGCCGTGCTCGGTGCGTTCGTCATGCAGTCGCTGGCCTACGGATTGAGCTTCATCGGCGTCAACTCCCCCGGCCAGAATGTCGTCGCCGGCCTCGTCCTGATCGTCGCGGTGGGCCTCGACACGATCAACCGTCGACGGGGCTCCTGAACGATGCGGAGGGTCGGCCTGTGACGATCGCGGAGCGAACGCCGCTCGTCGAGATGCGCTCCATCAGCGTCGCCTTCGGTGGCGTCCACGCCGTTCAGGACGTCACCATCGACCTGCACGCCGGCGAGGTCGTCGGGCTCGTCGGCGGCAATGGCGCCGGCAAATCGACCCTGATGCGTGTGCTGTCTGGCGCACACCCGGCGGATAGCGGGGCGGTCCTCATCGATGGCGACGAGGTCGCCATCCGGAACCCACGTGTCGCCAAGGCCTACAACATCGAGACGATCTACCAGACGCTCGCTCTTGCAGACAACATCGACGCCCCCGGCAACCTGTTCCTCGGGCGCGAGATGCTCACCCAGCTGGGCACGCTCGACGAATTGGGCATGGAGGATGCGACCCGCAAGGTGATGGGTCGCCTCAACCCGAACTTCAAGCGGTTCGCCACGCCGGTCGTATCCCTGTCGGGCGGCCAGCGGCAGGCCGTGGCGATCGCCCGGGCCGTCCACTTCAATGCCCGCATCCTGATCATGGACGAGCCGACGGCCGCCCTCGGACCGGCCGAGACCGCGCAGGTCCGCGACCTGATCCGCCAGCTCAAGGGCGAGGGCATCGGCATCTTCCTCATCAGCCACGACATCCACGACGTCTTCGACTTGTCCGACCGGATCGGTGTCATGTACCACGGTCGGCTCGTTGACACGGTCGACAAGGAGGACGTCACGCCCGACGCTGTCCTGGGCATGATCATCCTCGGCAAGCGCCCCGAGGAGGCGACGCAGAAGGAGCTGGCGCAGCTGGAGCTCGGCAGCTGACGGCCTCAACCGCTGACGGCCTCAACCGCTGACGGCCTCAACCGCTGACGGCCTCAACCGCTGACAGCCTCAACCGCTGACAGCCTCACCCGCTGATCCGGGCGTGCTTCCCAGACTGCAGATTCGGATCGTTGGGTCCTCCAAGCACTGCTAGCGGGGCGACGTGTGCCCGCCAAGCACAGAGACGACCCGAAACGGCCGGTTGCCGTGCTACGACGCGTGGCTGCAGTCTGTGAAGCACGCATCAGTCAGCCCCTCGATGGAACGTCGGGGCGAGGGCTGGGTAGAGTTCGCGGAACGCCCTGTGGGCATCCACGTAGCGCTCGACGTCAGGTCCGGGAGCTGCCGCGGGATCGACCTGGACCAGCGCGCCGGTCGCCTCTTCGACCGACGCGAACCAGCCGGCGCCCACTGCCCCGAGTAGCGCGGCACCGTACGCTGCCCCCTCGGTGGTCCGCACGGTCGCGATCTCGACGCGGAGGACGTCGGCGAGGATCTGGCGCCACAGCGGGCTGGCGATCCCCCCACCCGACGCCCGGACCTGGGAGGGTGCCGGCATCCCGGTGGCGATCATCTGGTCGAGCCCGTCGCGCAGCCCGAATGCGACGCCCTCGACGACGGCCCGGGTCATGTGCCGGCGGTCATGGCCGATCGTCAGCCCCACGAATGCCCCGCGCGCCAGTGGGTCGGGATGCGGGCTCCGTTCGCCGGTCAGGTAGGGCAGGAACAGCAGGCCCTCCGCGCCCGCCGGCACGTCGCTCGCCGCGGCGACCAGCTGCCCGAAGTCTTCGCCCGGCGCGAGGGCGTCGCGGAACCAGCGCAGGCTGCCCGCGGCCGACAGCATCACCGTCATCAGGTGCCACCTGCCCGGGACGGCGTGGCAGAAGGCATGGACCTGACCGGCGGGGTCGTGGAGGGGTGCATCGGTGGTCGCGAACACCACACCGGAGGTTCCCAGGGACAGGGCGACGACGCCGGGTTCTACGGCCCCGACGCCGACGGCATTCGCCGCTTGATCGCCGCCGCCCGCCACGACCGGGGTGCCGGCACGGAGCCCGGTGGCCTCGGCCGCGGCGGCGCTGACGACGCCCGTGATCTCGGGTCCCTCGAACGTGGCGGGCAGCCATGCTGGGTCGATCCCAAGCGCCGAGACCACCTCCGGCGACCAATCGCGTGCGGCGAGGTCGAATAGCAGCGTGCCGGCCCCGTCGGCCTTGTCGAGCGCGTGGTCGCCCGTCAACCGCAGCCGCACATAGTCCTTCGGCAGGAGGACATGGGCGACCCGTGACCAGACATCCGGCTCCTGGTCACGGACCCACACGAGCTTCGGCGCGGTGAAGCCGGTGAGCGCATCGTTGCCGGTGATCTCGATCAGCTGCTGCGGACCGATCGCCGCCCGGATCGCCTCGCATGCCGCGGCGGTCCGCTGGTCGTTCCACAGGATCGCCGGCCGCAAGACATCGTCGGCCGCGTCCAGCACGACGAGCCCGTGCATCTGGCCGGTGAGCCCGACCGCCGCGACGGCGTCCCCGCCGACGCCGCTCGAGGCCAACGCCTGTCGGACGGCCGCGACCGCGCCATCCCACCACAGCTCGGGCGACTGTTCGGTCCAGCCGGCCCGAGGGACCTCGAAGCCGTATTCGCTCGATGCGATCCCGGCGATCTGCCCGGCCTCATCGACGAGGACGGCCTTGGTGGCGGTCGTCGACGCGTCGATGCCGACGACGTAGGTCACGCCGTCAGTGTCGCGTGCCGGACGCCACTCGGGACGACTCCACCGTCCAGATCGACTTGTTGACGATGTTCTCGAGCAGCTCCTGGTGACCCGATGTGGGCAGCGGGTCGATCTCGCCTGCCATCACCTTGACCGCGAGCGCGTCGAGCGTCTCGTTGCCGTCGAGGATGGCGCGCCCGAGCGGCTCGTCCCAGCCGGCATAGCGTTCCGCCTTCAGCTCTGCGAGCTCGCCACGCTCGACGAGATCGGCCGCCACGAGGAGGGCCCGGGCCAGCGTGTCCAGGCCTCCGATGTGGGCGTGGAACAGGTCGATCCGATCGGTGCTCTGGCGGCGCAGCTTCGCATCGAAGTTGAAGCCACCGGGCGCGATGCCGCCGTGCCGCAGGATCTCGTACAGCGGGAGCGCCAGGTCCTCGACGGAGTTCGGGAACTGGTCGGTATCCCAGCCGTTCTGCGGATCGCCCCGGTTGGCATCGATGGAGCCCAGGCTCCCGTTCGCGACCGCGAAGGCGACCTCGTGGTGGAAGCTATGACCGGCCAGCGTCGCGTGGTTGGCCTCGATGTTGACTCGATATTCGTCCGCCAGGCCATGGCGGACGAGGAAGCCATGGACCGTCGCGACGTCGTAGTCGTACTGGTGCTTGGTCGGCTCCATCGGCTTGGGCTCGATCAGCAGCTGCCCGCCGAACCCGATGCGGTGCTTGTGGTCGGCGACCAGCGTGAGGAACCGGGCGAGCTGGTCGCCCTCGCGCTTGAGATCGGTGTTGAGCAGCGTGTCATAGCCTTCGCGGCCGCCCCAGAGGACGTAGTTCTCGCCGCCCAGGCGCTTCGTGTGCTCCAGCATCTGTTTGACCTGCGCGGCGGCGTACGCGAAGACCGCGGGGTCAGGGTTCGTCGCAGCGCCGCCCTGGTAACGCGGATGGGTGAACAGGTTGGCGGTGCCCCACAGCAAGCGGACGCTGGTCTGCTCCTGAAAGCGCTCGGCATCGTCGACGAGTGCATCGAGGTTGGAACGGAACTCGGCGAACGTGTCGCCTTCCGGAGCGACGTCCCTGTCGTGGAAGCAGTAGTACGGGATATCGATCTTCGAGAAGAACTCGAACGCGACGGCCAACTTGGTCCGGGCATCGGTCATCGGGTCCCCGGTGCCGGCCAGCCATGGTCGGTCGAGTGTGCCGACGCCGAACATGTCGACGCCCGGCCACGCGAACGAGTGCCAGAAGCAGACCCCGGGTCGGAGGTGGTCCTCCATCCGCTTGCCGAGCACGACCCGATCCTTGTCGTAAACCTTGAAGGCGAGGGGGTTCGTCGAGTCGAGCCCCTCGTACCGGATCGGCTCGGTCACCCCGCCGAAGAACGCCTCGCCCACGCCGTTCCCTCCTCCCGGAACCTCGTCTCGTCTGCTCGACGCAGCCTAGCACCGGGATTTGTAGGAGCGAAGCACAAATGTGCGGCGACCCCAGGGTCTGGGCCCGTGACCCGTTAGCCGAGCCGTTCGAGCTTGATCGTCTCGGCCGGGCTGTCCAACTCGATGACCTCGGCTTCCGCCTGCGGGTCGTCCGCGACGGGATCTCCCGGCTCGCGGAAGGAGAAGTGGACCGGCTCCTCCTCCTGGACGCCGCGCGGCCAGCCGTAGGACCGGTAGCCGATGAAGCCCGACGCCCACGCGTCCAGCGCCGGGCCGGTGCGGGGATTCGTCATCCACGCCACCAGGGCGCCGCCAACGATGATCAAGACGAGCGTGGCCGGGATGTCCATGTGATGCTGCCTCTGCTCGCCTCGACTGTGCGCCCGTCGGCGAGACACGTCAACCGATGCCGGGCGCCGCGCGGTGTAGCATCGCCGCGTGAGCGATACCCGCGAACCGAAGGGCTTCTCGACCCGCGCGATCCGCGCCGCATCGCGCACGCCGGCCGTGAACCAGCGGCCCACCACGGTGCCGATCTACCAGACCGCCACGTTCACCTCGACCGACGCCGAGGAGTTGGCCGACGTCGTCAGCGACGCGCGCGCCGGCTACTCCTACACCCGCCTGTCGAACCCGACCAGCCGCGCGCTCGGTGATGCCTTCGCCGAGATCGCGGGCGGTGAGGCGGGGACCTCACTCTCGTCGGGCATGGGCGCGGTCCACGCCGCGCTCGGTTCGCAGCTCTCCGCAGGCGACCGGGTCGTCGGCCCGCTGGCGGCCTACGGGTCGACCCGCAAGCTTCTCACCGACACATTCGAACGATTCGGCGTCCGCGTCGATCTCGTCGACATGACCGACAACGCCGCCGTCGCCGCGGCCGTCGCAGCCGCGCCGACCAAGGTCGTCTACGCGGAGACCATCGCGAATCCGACGACCGTCGTGACGGACCATGCCACGGTCGCCCGGCTCGCCCACGAGCACCGAGCTACCTACCTGGTCGACAACACGTTCGCCTCGCCGTATGTCTGTCGACCGCTCGATCTGGGCGCCGACCTCGTGATCGAGTCGGCAACGAAGTTCCTCGGTGGTCACAGCGACGTGATCGCGGGGGTGGTGGCGGGCACGGCGGATCTGGTGCGAACCGTCGAGGCGTTCCAGAACGACACGGGCGGCACGATCGGGCCGTTCGATGCGTTCCTGGTCCTCCGCGGACTGCTGACGCTCAGCGTGCGCATGGAGCGTCACTCCAGCAACGCGGCGGCACTCGGCGCGTGGCTCGAGCGTCAGGACGGCGTGATCAGCGTCATGTATCCCGGCCTTGCGAGCCATCCGCAGCACGACGTCGCCGTCCGCCAGTTCCGCGACGGCGTGGCCGGCGGCATGCTCTCGTTCGAGGTCGAGGGCGGTCGCGAGGCAGGTCAGGCCATCATCGACGCGATGGCACTCCCCGAGTTGACCGCCTCGCTCGGCAGCGTCCACACGTTCGTGGTCCACCCGCCGTCGACCTCCCAGCGCCAATTGTCCGACGAGGAACTGCTGGCCTCGGGCATCAGGCCCGGTCTGCTGCGGGTGTCGGTCGGGCTCGAGGATCTCGAGGACCTGCAGGCCGACTTCGCCGCCGCGCTCGAGGTCGCCCGCGGCGCCACGCGCCGCGCCACGGTCGGCGTCTAGGCTCGTCCCGGTGGCGTCACCGGCCGCCGTTCGAGCGGCGAATGCCGCCGGCGTTCCCACGAACCCACTCGCCCAGCTCGGCCGCGGCATCTGGCGGCTCCTGACGGCGGTCGATTTCGCGGTCGTCCAGATCATCTTCCTGTCGATCCTGGCCGTGATCGGGATGACCCTGCAGCAGCTGCCGGATTTCGCCTTCCGCTCGCCGGGCGACTACGCGGCGGCGATCGAGGACATCCACATCCGCTACGACCCGGTGCTCGGTCCGGGGCTGGTCAACGTGCTGGAGCGGCTGGGGACTTTCTCGATCTTCAAGTCGGCGATCTTCGGGATCGGGCTCGTCGTGCTGGTGGTGTCGATCATCGTGTGCACGCTGGATCGCACCCCGCGACTCTGGCGTGACGTGTCCGCGGTGCGGGTCGCCCAACCCGAGCCGTTCTTCGATCCGCGGCTGCCCGACCGCGCCGCCCTCACCGGGGTCGTGGGCACGGACCTGCGGAGAGTCGTCCGCGGCCGAGGGTTCCACGTCCGCGAGGAGACCGCCGCCGACGGTACGGCCTACCTCTACGGCGACCGCCACCAGTACACGAAGCTCGCGACGCTGCTCACGCATCTCGGCCTGATCCTGTTCCTCGTCGCGGCTGCGGTCACATCGCGCTTCGGCGACGAGCAGGGCCTGGTGGTGCCCGAGGGCGAATCACTGACCGTCCAGAGCATCGGCACCCCCGATCTGCTGCTGGTCAAGAACCTCGATTTCGAGGCGCCCGGCTTCGAGACCGGCATGCCGACCGACTTCACGACCGACCTGGCCGTCTTCCAGAACGGCACCGAGGTCGCGCGCAAGACGATCCGCGTCAACGAGCCGTTGGGGGTCGGTGGCTACACGTTCCACCAGAACGGCTTCGGGCCTGCGCCGCACCTGGTGATCCGCGACGCGACTGGCGCGCCGCTGTGGGATGCCAAGGTGCCCATGATCGGATCGGCCGGTGGTGCCCCCTACGAGACGATGGCCGTGCCGGGGCGAGACCTCGGTCTGCAGCTGCTCCTGGGGCGCAACGAGGTCGGCGAGGGGATCCTTGTCGTGCTGCCGTACCGGATCGTCGGCACGAACCCGGATGGCACGGACGAGATCCAGAACTTCGATGCCGTCCAGCTCCGGCGCGGCGACGAGAAGGTCTCCGATGCGCTCGGGATCTCGATCACGCTCGCCGATTTCGGCGAATACACGCTCCTGATCGCCAAGCGAGACCCCGGCCAGGGCATCGTCTGGGCGGCGTTCCTGTGTCTCATCGCCGGTATCACGATCACGTTCTATCGACCCCGCCGCAGGATCTGGACCAGGCTTGCTCCGGACGGCCGCCTCCGCCTTGTCTTCCGCGCCGACCGCTACGTCGATGTCGAGCGCGAGTTCGGCGCCCTGCTCGACGACCTGGTCGCGGCCCGCCGACCCGGCGCCGCGTGACGACGCTCCACGACCTGCAGCGCGCGCTGTTCCCCGCCGCTCGATCCGTCGACGGCGGAGAGCTGTCCACCGAGCGCGGCCAGCGCGACGTCAGCTGGGTCCGGGTCCTGAAGCCCCGCGTCCCGGCGTTCGAAGCACTCGAGACGGGCGACCTGGCGATCATCCCCGCACCCGCGCTTGCCATCGTCGCGCCGGGCGCGGCGCAGATCCATGACCTGACGGTCGCGCTGGCGCGTGCTCGCGTGCCTGCCGTCCTCCTCGTCGAGGGCGACCCCGGGACCGACGCCCTGGGTGCGCTCGGCGAGGCGGCCGGCACGGCCGGGCTCACCGCCCTGCAGCTCGGCCGAGTCGACCCGGTGGCACTGGAACGCAGCGTCATCGGCTTCCTGGTGAACCGTCGCGCCGAGCTCGACCGGCGAGCTGCGGACCTCGAGACCCAGCTCGCTCGGTTCGCCCTCCTCGGCCGGGGTCTCGATGTGCAGGCTGCGACCATCGCCGCCTTCCTGGGTCGGGCCGTCGTGATCGAGGGTCGCCGTGGCGACCCGATCGCCGTCCACGCTCCGGCCGATCTGCCTGCCGCGGCTGCCGCCGTCGCCCGCTACCTTGCGCGGCCGGCGGGGGCCGGCGCGCTCCGCGTCGATATCCCTGCGGCTGCCGGCGAGTCCGGAGCCGGCGGGCAGCTCATCCTCCTCGGCGACGAGCCGGCGAACGAACTGGACCGCATCGCGGCCGATCGCGTGGCGGCCTTGCTCGCTCTCGAGCTGGCGCGCGACGAGGCCGTCCGCCAGGCGCGCGAGGAGACGCGTCGCGGCGATCCGCTCCCGGCCGACGGCCCGCCGTGGGTCGTGATGCTCGCGTCGCAGGGTCGCGCTGACGGGCCGGACGACATCGCCGCCCGCGAAGAGACGCGCGGCGAGCTCCGGCTCTTGCTGTCGCCACGGCGACTGGTGCTTCGGGGAAGCTCGGAGAGCCTCGAGCTGCGACTCGTCGCCGCTGCCCCGCAGGACGATCCGGACGGCCTCGCCACGGCGGAGCGGATCGCCGTCTTCCTCGGGCGGACCGTCGCGGTCAGCCGTCCGTTCGGCGAGCCGGGCGCTCGACCGGCGGCGGAGGCGGCCGCGCGGGCGACGCTGGAGGCGGCCGATCTGCTGCCCGACCCGCCACGGGTCGTCCGTGCCGCACGGCTGCCGGCCTATCTGTTGCTCGGCAACGTCCGCAATCTCCCCGATGGCGTACGCCAGGCCCGGGAGCTCCTCGCACCGATCCTCGTCGGCCGGCCCGACGCACAACGTGAGCGCCTCGACACCCTTGCCGCGGTCCTGTCCTCGCCCAGCCTGGCGGAGGCGGCCGCCCGCCTCGGGGTCCACCGCAACACCATCGCCTATCGCGTGCAGCGCCTGGAGGCACGGGGCGACTGGGACCTGGCCGACCCTGAGCTCCGCGTCGCGCTCCTCCTCGCCGTACGTGTCATGCAAAATGCACAAACACCTGACGTTGCTACGGTACTGAACCGCAACCCGATCGCCTGATATCGTGACCTCCCGAGGTGCACATCCGCCGACTTGGTGCGGGATGCACAAGCTGGACGGGAGGGAACACCATCGCGATGACCACACTCGAACGGATCCCAAGCGGCGTCGCCGCGCCAACGTCGACCGTCGCCGACGTGATGTCCCTGGCCCGCGAGGCGGGCGTCCTCATCGTCGACCTGCGGTTCGTCGACCTGCCGGGCCAGTCGCAGCACTTCAGCATCCCCGTCAAGGACCTCGGCGAGGACCTGTTCATCGACGGCATCGGCTTCGACGGCTCGAGCATCCGCGGCTTCCAGCACATCCACGAGTCGGACATGCTGCTCATGCCCGACCCGACGACCGCCTACGTCGACCCGACGCTCGATGTCACGACGATGATCCTGTCATGCGACGTCGTCGAGCCCGGCAGCCGAGAGCCGTACAGCCGCGACCCGCGGTACATCGCGCGCAAGGCCGAGCGTTACCTGACCGAGAGCGGCATCGCGACGACCTCGTTCTGGGGTCCCGAGGTCGAGTTCTACATCTTCGACTCGCTGCGCTTCGAGACCGCCGGCCACAAGTCGATGTATGAGATCGACTCGGACGAGGGGATCTGGAATTCGTCGCGCAACGGGACTTCGAACCTCGCGCATCGACCGCGACCGAAGGAGGGCTACTTCCCGGTCCCGCCGATGGACACGCTCCAGGACCTGCGCAGCAAGATGGTGCTCGCGCTCCAGGCGTCAGGCATCGATGTCGAGGTCCAGCACCACGAGGTCGGTGGCCCGGGTCAGGCCGAGATCGACATCCGCTACGGCACGCTCGTCGAGACCGCCGACAAGGTCCTCCGCTACAAGTACCTGATCAAGCAGGTCGCCCACGCCGCAGGCAAGGTCGTGACGTTCATGCCGAAGCCGCTGTTCGGCGACAACGGCTCGGGCATGCACACGCATCAGAGCCTGTGGAAAGACGGCACCAACCTCTTCTACGACGAGAAGGGTTACGCGCTGCTGTCGGACACGGCGCGCTGGTATATCGGTGGGCTCCTGAAGCACGCGAAGGCGGTCCTCGCGTTCGCCGCCCCGACGACAAACTCCTATCGGCGGCTGGTGCCGGGCTACGAGGCGCCGATCAACCTCGTGTACTCGCAGCGCAACCGGTCAGCGTGCATCCGCATCCCGACCTACTTCACGACGCCGGGGGCGCGCCGCCTCGAGTTCCGCTCGCCGGACCCGACGTGCAACCCATACCTGTCGTTCAGCGCCCAGCTGCTGGCCGGGCTCGACGGCGTCATCAACAAGATCGAGCCGCCGGCCCCGGTCGACCGCGACATCTACGAGATGAGCGCGGAGGAGAAGGCCGGCATCGACGGGACGCCGGGATCGCTCGAGGAGGCCCTCGACGCGCTCGAGGCCGACCAGGAGTTCCTGTATCGCGGCGACGTCTTCACGAAGGACGTGGTCGACGCGTGGCTCGACTTCAAGCGCGCCGGCGCCAAGGAAGTCCAGCTTCGACCCCATCCGTACGAGTTCTATCTCTATTCGGAGATGTAGCGCCCGTCATCGCGTTCCGATCACGCCCGGCCGCCGGAGCGGCCGGGCGTATCCTTGCCCCACCGCAGGAGGAGCCCCACGTTGACCGTTGCAACCCGACCCGAAACCGGGCTTGACGCCGCCGCCAAGATCGAATCCGCGAAGTCGAGCGGCATCCGCTTCATCCAGCTCCAGTTCACCGACATCATCGGCCACGTCAAGGCTGTCACCATCCCGATCCATCAGCTCGAGGGTTCGGTCAAGCACGGCACGTGGTTCGACGGATCGTCGATCGAGGGGTTCACCCGGATCGCCGAGTCCGATCAGTACCTGATGCCCGACATGGACACCTTCGCCGAGATCCCGTGGCAACCCGGGTCGGGGCCGCGCGGCACGGCACGCGTCATCTGCGACGTCTTCACGCCCAATGGCGAGCCATTCGTCGGCGACCCGCGCGGGGTGCTGCGCCGGCAGGTCGAGCGGGCCAAGAAGCTCGGCTTCATCGTCAACACCGGCCCGGAGCTCGAGTTCTTCCTGTTCAGGCGCGGCGACGACGGCCAGATCGAGCCGCTGCCGCACGACCAGGCCGGCTACTTCGACTTCTCGACCGACCTCGCGCAGGAGATCCGCCAGGACATGGTCGATGCGCTCGAGGCGTTCGGCATCAAGGTCGAGGCGGCACACCACGAGGTGGCCGTCGGCCAGCACGAGATCGACTTCGAGTATTCCGACGCGCTGCGCACCGCCGACAACGCCATCACGTTCAAGTTCGCGCTCAAGGCGATCGCCCAGCAGCACGGGCTGTACGCCACGTTCATGCCCAAGCCGATCCATGGGATCAACGGCTCAGGGATGCACACCCATCAGTCGCTGTATTCGATCGCCGAAGGGCGCAACGCATTCGCGGATCCGGCCAACCCGTACGGCCTGTCCGACACGGCCCGCTCGTACATGGCCGGCATCCTGGCCCACGCCCGCGGGATGATCGCGGTGCTCGCGCCGCTCGTGAACTCCTACAAGCGACTCGTGCCGGGCTACGAGGCGCCGACCTACCTGACGTGGGGCCGGACCAACCGATCGGCGCTGATCCGGGTGCCGATGGTGTCGCCGGGCAAGTCGATCGAGGGCACCCGCGCGGAGGTGCGCTGCCCCGATCCGTCTTCGAACACGTATCTCGCGTTTGCCGCGATGATCGCAGCCGGACTCGACGGGGTCGAGAACGAGCTGCCGCTCGCCGAGCCGGTCGAAGAGTCGCTGTTCGAGATGGATGCGACCCGCATCGCGGAGAAGGGCATCCGCGAGTTGCCGGGCACGCTCGGCGAGGCGCTTGACGAGCTCGAGCGCGACGACGTGATCCGCGAGGCCCTCGGCGACCACATCTTCAATCACTATCTCGACGCGAAGCGCGCCGAGTGGGACGAGTACCGGACGCAAGTTTCGGACTGGGAGGTCGAGCGCTACCTCGACGAGTTCTAGTCGGCCGCGACGCCGGCTCGCCGAGCCCGGGGCCTCGTTCCCGACCTCAGTAGTCCGCCATGCACCGGGTGGGTGCGAACCCGTGCGCCGGCTCACGAAGCCTCCGCATGCGCCGGGCGCGTGGGGGACTACCGGCCCTAGGACGCACTGGCCAGCGCCGGCTTGCGGGTCGATAACGGACGGATAAGCCCCGGTCTGCAGACTGCCACCGTGGAAGGCGAGGATGCCGTCGCCGATCTAGGTCTGTTGGTCCGGCGCACCCGGATCGGGCAACGGAGGCGCCAGCGCGACGTGGCAGCCGCGGCCCAGGTTTCCCAGTCCACGATGAGCCGCGTGGAGCTCGGGCGGGGTGGATCCGTCCCATTGGCGACCTGGGTCCGAATCACCCAGGCGCTCGGGCTGGTGCTGGGCGAGGTCCATCTGGGCGATCGACATGGTCGGGTCGAGGTCCAGAGGCGCTGTCATCGCCTCGTGGTCGAACGAAGCCGGCCGGGCGGGTGGGCCGCGACCACCATCATCGACACAGTGCGCCCTGAGGCGAGCGAGACGATCCTCGAGCGGCACGGCCGAAGCGAGGTCGCCGTCGTTCACGTGTGGGATGTGCTTGCCGACTTCGAACGCGCGATCACGCACCTCCAGCGGCGCATCGAAGGAGAGCGGTCGGCTCGTGGCGACGCCTGGAGCGTCAGCGGAGTGGTCGTCATCGCGCGCTCCGGCCACATCGTCCGCCGGCTGTCGGAGTCGGGTCGGGCGGTCAACCTGGCATTTCCGGTCCGCGGGTCCCGCTGGCTTGGCGCGCTCGGCGGGGACGTCCCGATGCCCGCCCCGCTCGCCATGATCTGGACCGATCAGTCGATGTCGCGGCTCAGGCCGTTCATCCGCTACCTCGATCATCGTCGCCGGATCCGCCGCCGCCGACGGGGAGGGTGAACTGGAAGGTCGAGCCGGCGCCGAGGCGGCTCTGGACCCAGATGCGGCCGCCGTGGTGCTCGACGATCTCGCGGCAGATCGGCAGGCCGAGGCCGGTGCCGCGGGGGCGGTCGGTGGCGGGATCGCCGGCCTGGGCGAACGGCTCGAACACCTTCGCCTGATCGGCCTCGGCGATGCCGATGCCGGTGTCCGACACCGCCACGTGGACGGCGCCGGGCTGGATCTCCTGCCAGGCGACGATCGTGATCGAGCCGTCGGTCGTGAACTTGACGGCGTTCGAGATGAGGTTGATCACGACCTGGATCAGCCGGTCGCGGTCGCCTTCGATCGATGACAGGTCGGGCTCGATCTCCACGATCAGCTTCGGCCCGGCGTCGGGCCGGAGCAGCGATGCCGTGGCCGCCGTCGCGCGGTCGATGACCTCGCCGACGTCGACCGACTCGGAGCGCCATTCCATCCGGCCGGCCTCGATCTTGGCGAGGTCGAGCGTCTCGTTGATCAATGCCGTCAGGCGGTCGCCCTCCTCGACGATGATCGCGAGGTTCTCGGTCACCTGCCGCATCGCGCGCTCGAGCTTGGGGTCATCGCCGATGTCGACCGCCGGGAAGACCACATCGGTCAACCGCTTCGAGATGAGCTTCGAGAAGCCGACCACCGAGGTCAGCGGTGTGCGTAGCTCATGGCTCACGTTCGACAGGAACCGGCTCTTGGTCTCCGTCGCGGTCTCGGCGAGCTGGCGTGCCTCGACCAGATCGGCCGTCCGCTCGATTACACGTCGTTCGAGGGCGTCCTTCTGCTCCTCGAGCTCGGCATACAGGCGGGCGTTCTCGATGCCGCCGGCGATCAGGCTACCGACCGTGTAGAGGAGCGGACCGTCGCCTGGCAGCACATCGCGGCCGGTCAGGCGGTTATCGACCGCCAGCACACCGACCGTCCGGCCCTTGGTGACGAGCGGGGTCCCGAGGAAGGAGGTCACCTCGAGCAGGCGGGCGAATTCGCGATTGCCCTCGTCGGGGTCGTGATCGACGTCGCGGAACAGGAGTGGGCCATCGGCCCGGGCGATGCGCGGCAGCAGCCCGGCCTCGAGATCGATGGGGAGTTCCAGCTCGACGATCCGTGCCGCCATCTCAGCGCTCCCACCGATCGACCGACCGCCGGTCAGCACCTGCCGATCCGGATCGACCAGCAGGACCAGTGCCCGGTCGAAGCGGAGGCGCCGCGTGACCGCGTCGAGGGCACGATCGATGAGCTCATCGCGGTCGAGCGTCGAGCTGACCGCCAGCCCGAGCTCGTTGAGCGTCATGAGCTCGGCGAGCCGCTGCTCGGCGAGAAGCTCCGGAGTGAGCGTCATGCGCGGACGGCGGCCTCGTGCGCGGCGGCTTGAGCGAGGGTCGGTGCCGCCAGCGACGCGATCGCGGTCAGCACCTTGAGGTCGGACGCACGGTACTCGACCGGCGTCGCAGATCGCGTGCCGATGACGCCGATCCGTTCGCCGCGGATCTTGAGCGGTGCGACCACGAGCGAGGCAAGACCACGTTCCGTGGCGGTCGCCCGCGGATCGCTCGCGACGTCGTTGACGATCTCCGCGTCGCCGTCGAGCACGGCCCCGAGGATCCCGCCGTCGAGCCGCTCCCGGTCGGGTCCGTCGCGCAGCACGATGAACCCCTCACCGCCGGACGGCAGCCGGCTCGCCTCCTCGACCGCGACTGCCGCGACGGCATCGACTTCGAGCGTGGCCCCGATCGTCTCCGATAGCTCGTAGATCAGGCTCAGCTCTCGATACCGGTCCAGGGCTTCGCGCGCGAGCGCGCGCTTATCGGTCTCGCGCGACGCCGCGTACGACAGGACCGCCGCGATCGAGCCGGCCGGGCGAGGCCCCTCCACCCAACCGACGGTGCGACCCTCGACGGTGATCGGGTGGCGCTCGACCGGGGCATCGGACGGCGCCCCGCCGACCTGGCGATCGAGGACCATCGCGCCGTCCGTATCCGTGATGGTGAGTCGGGCGTCCGTGCCCGCCAGGAGCACCGACAGCATCGGCGCGACGTGACGGTGGCGGACGATCAGCCGGCGGAGCTCTGCCGGGTCCATCACAGATCGAGCGCTGCGCGTGCCCGCCGCAGCAGGTCGTCGGGGTCGAACGGCTTGGTCAGGTAGTCATCGGCGCCGGCCGCCTGGCCCGCCTCGCGATCGACCGCCTGACCCCGGGCCGTTAGCAGGATGACGGTCGTGTCCTGCATCCGCGGGTCGGCCTTGATCGCCCGGGCCACTTCGAAACCATCCTTCTTTGGCATCGACACATCCAGGAACACGAGCTGGGGGGCGTGGTTGGCGACGATGTCCAGCGCCGCCTCACCATCGGCCGCAGTAAGCAGCTCCACGCCCTCGTCCTCGAGCTCCTCGAGCGTCTGCTCGATGAGCAACCGGATGTGCTGCTCATCGTCGACGATGAGGACGGTGGGCATCGTGACCTCCGGGCGGTGACCTCGCGGGAACGGGCCAAGGATACGGCACCGATTCCGGCAAGATGGGTCGCGTGATGGATGTCCGGCCGGGTCGCTCGCTCGGCCTGTTGTCGGCCGCCCACGCAGTGAACCACTCCTTCGCCGTCCTGCTGCCACCGATCTTCCTGGCGATCATCGACGAGTTCGGCGTGACGGTGCAGTCGGTCGCGTTCCTCGCCGCGGCCGGGTCGATGGCCGCCGGGCTCGTCCAGCTGAGCTACGCGGAGCTGACGCGTCACGTGTCGCGCCGCCGCCTCCTGGGGATGGGCGGGATCCTGTTCGGCGGCGGCTTCGCGGCCATGGCCCTGGCGACGAACTTCCTCACTTTCACGATCCCGAACATCGTGTCGAGGATCGGCAGCTCCCCGCAGCACCCGGTCGGCAACGGCCTGCTTGCCGAGCAGTTCCCGCCGGAACGACGCGGGTTCGCGATCAGCGCCCACATCGCGGGCGGCAACGTCGGCACAGTCGTCGTCGCGGTGGTCGGCACTCCGCTGCTCGCGCTTCTCGGCTGGCGAGGCGTCTCGATCGTGTTCGGCGCGGCCGCGATCGTGATCGCCATCAGCATCCTGGCGTTCGTCCGGGAATGGGGCACGGACCGCGCTGCTGCCCGGGCTGGTGGCAGTAGCCTCGACGGCCTCAGACGCGTCATCGCCGACCGGGACCTGCGCTGGGTGTTCCTCACATCGGTCCTCGGCGGTGGCGGCCGCGGGCTCGGGGTGGTGAACCTGTTCGCGCTGATCTACATGACCCGTGTGCTGGGCCTCGACGATGCCACATCCGGGCTGATGTACGGGGCGCTGATCGTGTTCAGCGTGCCCATGCCGCTGCTGGCCGGCTGGCTGTCCGATCGCTTCGGTCGCAAGCCGCTGATCATCCTGGCGTACGTCGGCGGCGCCATCGGGTTCGGCGTGTTCATCTTCGCCGGGTCGTCGTTGCTGTGGCTGTGGGTCGGGATCGTGATCATGGGCCTGTTCTCGTTCGCGGAATCGCCACAGCTCCAGGCGCTCCTCGCGGACATCGCGCCGGCGGCGACCCGTGACGCCTCGTACGCGCTCTATTTCACGCTGGCATTCGGGGTCGGGTCGCTGTGGACCGCCCTCTACGGCATCGTCATCGAGCAGCTCGGCGAGCCGACCGGAGTACCAGTCGTGTTCGGCCTGATGGCTGTGGCATTCATCGCGGCCGCGCTCGCGACACTGCCGATCCGAACCGAACGATCCGAGAGCGGGACGCCACGGCAGGCGACGGAGCTGCCTGAAGCCTAGGGCATACTCCCCGGCGTGGATGCCAGGATCCTGCTCATCGAGGACGACCCGTCGATCCGGGAAGTGACCGCGATCGGGCTGCGCAACGCCGGCTTCACGGTCGAGACCGCGGACGACGGCCGAGCCGGGCTCGACCGCTTCGAGGCCGCGAACGTCGATCTGGTGCTCCTCGACGTCATGCTGCCGCGGATGGACGGCCTCGAGGTGGCCCGCGCGATCCGTCGCACATCGACCGTCCCGATCGTGATGCTCACCGCGCGCGCCGACACGATCGACGTCGTGGTCGGGCTGGAGGCCGGTGCCGATGACTACGTGCGCAAGCCGTTCGAGGTACCCGAGCTCGTGGCCCGGGTCCGGGCGGCCCTGCGGCGGGTCGGGCGGAAGGACGAAGAGCCCGCACAGCTCCGGCTCGGGCCGCTGGTCATCGACCTCGCAGGTCGCAGCGTCTCCCGCGACGGCTCGGCGGAGGAGATCCCGCTGACGAGGACCGAGTACGAGCTGTTGGTCGATCTCGCCCGACATCCGGGGCAGGTCCTCGCGCGTGACACGCTGCTCGACCGGATCTGGGGCTACGACTACCTCGGCGACTCGCGGCTGGTCGATGTGGCCGTCGGGCGGCTGCGCGCCAAGGTCGAGGCCGACCCGGCGTCGCCCGAGCTGATCCTCACGGTCCGCGGCGCCGGCTACAAAGCGGCTCGGTAGGGCAGGATGCGCTGGCCGCGGGGGGTCCGGGCTCGACTCGCCGGAGCGCTGGTCCTCCTCGTGGCGGTCACCGCGGTCGTGCTCGGGCTCGGTGCCTCCGTCTTCGTCGATGGGCGGCTCCACGACCAGGCGCTCCGCGATGCGGCCGACCAGGCTCGCTTCGACCTGGCGATCACGGTCCCCGGTCGCCAGCTGCCGGAGGACCCGACGATCGAGGACGTCATCAACAGCGGTCTGCGCGAGACGTTCCGCCGGCGCGGCGTCGAATTGGTCATCGACCTGGGCGGTGGCGAGGCGGTCAAGTCGAACGAGACGCTCGAGGACCTGCTCGAGCGACTGCCGGCCGACGTTCCAGCTCGGGTAGGCCGCGGCGAGCTGGCCTTCGCCTGGATCGACGTGGCGGGGAAGCCGTCCCTGGTGGTCGGTGGCCTCGCGCCTGGCGGCGGCGTGGCGGTCTACTTCGTGCGCGACGTCGAGTCGATCAAGACCGCCGTGGACCAACTCCGGACGGTGTTGTTGATCGGCGCCTTGCTCCTCGTCCTGGTCGCACTGCTGACCGCGCGGATGCTCGCGCGCGGCATCCTCGCGCCGATCGAGGAAGCCGGGCAGACCGCCGAGCGCATCGAGCGCGGCGACCTGCTCGCCCGGGTTCCCGTGACGTCCCACGACGAGTTCGGCATCTGGGCGGACCGGTTCAACCGGATGACCGACACGCTGGCCGAATTGATCCGCCGACTCGAGGCAGCCCAGCATCAGAACCGCCGGTTCGTCGCGGACGTGTCGCATGAGCTGCGCACGCCGCTGACGGCGCTGGTCGCCGAGGCGTCCATCGTGCGGGAGCACCTCGGCGAGCTACCACCGGAGAGCCGGCGAGCGGCGGAGATGCTGGTGAACGACGTCGCCCGGCTGCGCACCCTCGTCGAGGAGCTCATGGAGCTGTCGCGGTTCGACGCGAATGCCGAGCAGGTAGCGCTCGAGGGGGTGGATGTCGGGCGGCTGATCGAGACCGTGCGCGCCGCGCGCTCGCCGAAGGCCCGCTTCGATCAGCCGGAGCGTCCCGTGATGATCGAGGCGGATCCGCGGCGATTGGAGCGTATCCTCGGCAACTTCCTCGACAACGCCAGGGAACACGCCGGCGACGCGGACGTCGAGATCGAGCTCGCGGCCCGGCGCGACGAGGTCGTCATCGCGGTCTCCGACCGCGGACCGGGAGTCCCACCCGATCGGCTCGAGATGATCTTCGACCGATTCACCAAGGTCGATCCGTCACGTGCCGGCGGCAGCAGCGGCCTCGGGCTGGCGATCGCCGCGGAGCACGCAGCGCTCATGGGCGGCTACCTGCAGGCGATGAATTGCGAGGACGGCGGGCTCCGGCTGGAACTCGTGCTGCCCCGCGATGTTGCCTGATCGTTACCTGGCAGCGATGCGACGGCGACCTGGCTGATCGAGGCTAGGGCCCATCGTTCCCGCATCCGGAGCCCACGCCATGATCGCCACCCATCATCGAAGCCTCGTTCCGGCCCTCGCTCTCTGCGCGCTGCTGCTCGCCACCGTGGCCTGTTCACCGTCAGGGAGTCTCGGCCAGGTGCCGACCGTGCCGCCGACCGAGGCACCATCCGTCGACCCAGGCCCGTCCGACGAGACGCCGGCGCCGTCGGCATCCCCGTCCCCCTCGAGCTCGCCGTCATCCTCGCCGTCGGGCCCGTCGGCCGCGCCGAGCGCCTCACCCTCGACTCCGGTCGAGACGATGGTCATCCGCGCCTATTACGTGCTCGATGGTGAGCCCGGGGTGGAGGGGATCGTCCCGACGCTGCGGGTCGTCCCCAAGACGAGCGGCGTCGCCCGTGCCGCGATGGAGGCCTTGCTTGATGGCGACGCCATCCTCGGCAAGTACTCGCAGTTGTCGACGGCCGTCCCGGACGGCACCTCGCTGCTCGGCATCGCGATCAGGAACGGTGTCGCGACGGTCGATCTGTCGCGTGACTTCGAGACGGGTGGCGGCAGCGCCTCGGCGATGTACCGCCTCGGCCAGGTCGTCTACACGCTGACCCAGTTCTCGACGGTCCGTGCCGTGTTGTTCCAGGTCGAGGGCCGGACCGTCACGACCTTCGGTCCAGAGGGCATCGTCCTCGACGGGCCGCAGCGGCGAGCCGACTTCGAGGACCAGCTGCCGTCGACGTTCGTGGACCGGCCGGCGTTCGGCGCCGCGGCCGGCAACCCGGCCCGGATCACCGGCACCTCGAACGTGTTCGAGGCGACGTTCCGCGTCGCGCTGCTGGACGGGTCGCGCACGGTCCTCGCCGACAAGATGGCGATGGCGACGTGCGGCACCGGCTGCCGCGGCACCTTCGACGTCACGTTGCAGTACGACGTTCCGAAGGCGCAGTGGGGCACCGTGAGGGTGTACTTCGGGTCGGCCAAGGACGGCAGCCCGACCGACATCCGCGACTACCCGGTCTGGCTGACGCCGAACTAGGCAACGCTACGCGTCACTGGGGGTGACGCCTTCTTGCCCGGCGAGGTGGCTATGGCCGCCTTGCCGGGCTCTTTGCTATCATCCGCAGGCTCTGTCAAACGAGCATTCGGTCGGGGCGTGGCGCAGCCTGGTAGCGCGCATCGTTCGGGACGATGAAGTCGGAGGTTCAAATCCTCTCGCCCCGACCAGTTCCTTCCTTCGTCGCTAGGCGGTCTGCATCCGCCGGTGGATCCCGCGCAGGCGCCAGCCCAGGATGATCATCGAGATCCCGAACGCGATCGCGAACGCGCCGATGATCCACACGATCGTGAGTGCGCCGGCCGCCGGGAACAGGAACAGCAGCACGCCGAAGACGATCGACAGGATGCCCGCGATCGCTAGCCACAGTTCTCCGGTGATCTGTTCACGGAGCCGTATCGCGAGGAAGATCTCGATCACGCCGGTCACGATCGACCAGGCGGAGATCAGCAGGAGCAGCGAGGCCGCGGCGAGGTCGGGGAACAGCAGGGCAAGTACGCCGACGATGATCCCGATGACGCCCTCGAGGATCGTCAGCCACCACGACCGGTCCATCGTCCGATGCATCAATGCCGCGGCGATGTCGAAGACGCCGTCGACCAGGGCCCACGCCCCGAACAGCAGTACCAACGCCGCGATCGTCGCTGGCGGCGAGATGAACGCGATGACCCCGAAGAGGATCGCGAGCACCCCGCGCAGGATGAACGTCCACCACCATCGCGCGAGCTCGGCCGTCGCGGCCATGCCGATCGCCATCGGTCAGTCCTCCACCTCCGGGCGAGGTCGCGCGCACCCGCCGGCCCTGATGCTACCGCTCGGCTGGTAGCACTCGAACCCGTCGAACGGCCTCGGCGTCGGGATGGGGCACACTCTTCGTGCGATGACCGACCACGAACGACGCGATGCGAACGTATCGCCCGAACCACGCGAGACGGACGAACGAGCCGGCGCAATGGAGCGCGTGGCGAGACCTGCCCGCGAGGCGCTCGACACGATCTGGACCGGGGTGGCCGCCGCGGCGCACGCGGCCGAACCCATCGTCGAGCGGCTCGGCCAGGCCGTCGAGGATGCCGGGCGTTCGTTCTCGGAGCGACCGGGCGCGCGTGTCCGGCGCGTCCGGCGTATGGGGGCCGCGCCGCTCGAGTACCTGAACACCGTCCATCCGGACGCCCGGACGGCGCTCCCCGCGCAGGTCGGGCTGCGGACCATCCCGGTCGACGAGATCGCCGGCACCGCGGTCGGTGGCGGGGATCAGCGCGGCGGTGACTTCCTGCCGCTCAAGTCGTTCCGCGGCAAGAACTGGGCAGGCCGCTGGCAGCGGCTGAACCGTGCCCAGGACGACCTGGCGATCCTGCCGCCCATCGAGGTCGTCAAGTACGGCGACAGGTTCTGGGTGGTCGATGGCCACAACCGCGTGGCGCTGGCCCTGTATCACGGGCAGCCCGAGATCGACGCGACGATCACCGAGCTCGTGCCGCCCGGCGGGCGACGGACGGAGCCGATCGTCTCCCTCGCCCCGACGATCGGCGGGTCGCGCGCCGTGCGGACGGCCGGCAGCGGGCAACGACCAAGCGACGCGCTGTCGCACGAGGACAGGATCGACCACCTGCCCCAGGACGACGGATCGTGACGCGGCGGCTGACCGTGACCTGGCCGGACCGCCGGCCGTTCGACGCTCGCAACGGCACGCCGATCCGACTCCTGGCGGTGTCCGATGCAGTCGATCCCGCGCTCGACCACGCCGTGAACCGCGAAGCGCTCGGTCGGATCGACGCGATCGTCGGATGCGGCGACCTCGAGCCGAGCTACCTCGGCTTCCTCGCCGATGCGTTCGGTGCACCCGTGGTGTACGTGCGCGGCAACCACGATCGCGGCGGTCACTGGGCAGAGACCCTCGTCCATGCGCCACATCCCCTGCCGAGCGGCCAGCCGATCGACGTCGGCGGCATCACGGTCGTCCCGTTCGAATGGCCCGGTCTGGAGCACGACGAAGCGATGCGCGATGAATGGCGCGCATGGCTCGATGTCATCCGTGCCGAGGCCGGCCTGTTGCGGCGCCGCCTGGGCGGTCGATCGGCGCCGGTGCTGGTCGTGAGCCACGCCCCGCCACGCGGCGTCGGTGACGCGGCGGCGGACCCGTACCACGTCGGGTATGGCGCTTATCGCTGGCTGCTGCAGCGACTGAAGCCGCCGCTCTGGCTGCACGGCCACACGACTCCCGCGAGTGTCGTCGACTGGCGCGACGCCTTCGGGCCGTCGACGGTCGCGAACGTCACCGGTTCGATCCTCGTGGAGCTGGTCCCGCCAGAGGTTGTGACCGATGACGTCGCGGCCTGACGTTCGTCGGTTCCCGATCGAGATCGGTCGGCGTTCCCGTCTCCTCCTTCGGATCTTCTTCAGGGTCCGACCCGAGACGGCATACGTGGATCTCGGCGAAGAGCTCGAGGCCCGGTTCGGCTTCGCTCATCTGCGAACACCGCTGACGAACGTCGTGTCGTGGCGCATCGAGGGGCCGTGGCTGTGGATCACCGCGATCGGCATCCGGATGAGCGTGCGGCATGGCGATGTCACATTCGGGGGGAGCCATCGCGGTGGCGTGCGGGTCGACTTCCGTGAGCGGGTCAGGACGATGCGCTTCTTCCGCGTGCCGGCGCTCTACGTGACCGTCGCGGACCCCGAGGGCTTCACCGCGGCGCTCGCCGCGCGCGGCATCTCTGGAGAGGACGCGCGTCGAGGATCCGCAACGCCCAGGTGAGCGACACGCCGCGGCGCTAGCATCGCCGCCACCATGGCCCGGCAGTTCGACTACATCATCGTGGGCGGCGGTTCAGCCGGCTCGGTGCTGGCCAACCGGCTGACCGAGGACCCTGCCACGCGCGTGCTGGTCCTGGAGGCCGGCCGGTCCGACTGGCGCATCGACCCGTTCATCCACATGCCCGCGGCGCTGACGTTCCCGATCGGGAGCTCGCTCTACGACTGGAAGTACGAGTCAGAACCCGAGCCATCCATGCACGGTCGGCGGATCTACCACGCGCGCGGCAAGGTCCTCGGCGGCAGCAGCAGCATCAACGGCCAGATCTTCCAGCGCGGCAACCCGCTCGACTACGAGCGCTGGGCGTCCGACCCCGGCATGGACAGCTGGGACTTCGCCCACTGTCTGCCGTACTTCAAGAAGATGGAGACGGCCCTGGCGGCGACGCCCGACGATCCGTGGCGCGGGCACCACGGCCCGCTGGTCCTGGAGCGCGGCCCCGCGTCGAGCCCGTTGTTCACGGCCTTCTTTGCCGCCGCGCAGGAGGCCGGCTACCCGCTGACCGAAGACGTCAACGGCTACCGCCAGGAGGGCTTCGCCGCGTTCGACCGCAACATCCACCGCGGCCGCCGGCTGAGCGCGTCGCGCGCATACCTCCACCCGATCCTTCGGCGACGAGCCAACCTGTCGGTCTGGACCCGGCGGTTCGTGAGCCGCGTCCTCGTCCAGGATCGCCGCGCGATCGGTGTCGAGATCCTGCGGCAGGTCCAGGGACGCGACGTACCGGAACACATCCTGGGCGGCGAGGTCATCCTCGCGGGCGGCGCCATCAACAGCCCACAACTCCTGATGCTGTCGGGCATCGGTCCGGCCGACCACCTCCGTGAGCACGAGATCAACCTGGCTGCCGACCTGCCCGGCGTCGGTCAGAACCTGCAGGATCACCTCGAGGTCTACATCCAGCACCAGAGTGTCAAGCCCGTCTCGATGCAGCCGTCTGCGACGCAGCGCTGGCGCCGGCCGTTCATCGGGGCGCAGTGGATGTTCCTTCGATCAGGGCCGGGTGCCACCAACCACTTCGAGGGCGGCGGGTTCGTCCGGTCGAACGAGGACGTCATGTATCCGAATCTCATGTTCCATTTCCTGCCGCTCGCCATCCGCTACGACGGGTCGGCCGGCGCCAAGGGCCACGGCTATCAGGTCCACGTCGGGCCGATGTACTCGGACGCGCGAGGCACGCTCACGCTCAAGAGCCGCGACCCACGCGAGCACCCGGCGCTGCGCTTCAACTACGTCTCGACCGACGAGGACCGGCGCGAATGGGTCGAGGCGATCCAGGTCGCCCGACACATCCTTGGTCAACCGGCGATGGACGAGTTCGACGGCGGTGAGACGTCGCCCGGCTCGGCCGTCGAGACCCCAGAGCAGATCCTCGACTGGGTCGCGCGCGACGCCGAGACCGCCCTGCATCCGTCGTGCACCGCGCGCATGGGCGTCGATGACCTGTCCGTCCTCGACCCGCTGACCATGCGCGTCCACGGCGTCGACGGCCTCCGCGTCGTCGACGCGTCGGCGATGCCATACGTCACCAACGCCAATATCTATGCGCCCGTGATGATGCTCGCCGAAAAGGCAGCGGACCTGATCAAGGGCGACACACCGCTGCCGCCCGAGCCCCTGGAGTTCTACCGCCACGGCGTGTCAGCGCCGCCCGGATCGCGACTGCCGGTGCTCGCCGGCTAGGCGTCCACCCGGATCGCGGACCGGCGCACGACGAGCCTCGGCTCGAGGACCACATCGGACACCTCGGATCGGTGCCGTCCGTGGTCGATCATCTCGAACAGGAGTTCGGCCGCGACCCGGCCCATCTCGACCCCGCCCTGGCTGATAGTGGTGAGCGGCGGGATCGTGAAGGCGGCGACATCGATGTCGTCGAAGCCGACGATCGACAGGTTTTCCGGGATGCGGATGCCGGCCTCGTACGCGGCCTGCATGAGGCCGATCGCGGTCGTGTCCGAGGTCGCGTAGATCGCGGTCGGATGACCGTCGGTCCAGTCCCCGAACATCCGCCGACCGAGCTCGAGTGCAGGCCCCGGATCCTGGTCGGTGATGAAGACGCCGATCCGGTCGGCCATGCCGCGTTCCTTCATGAACCGCTCGTACAGGTCGATCCGTTGGCGTCCGTCGTACGTCCGGCTGTCCGACACGCACTGGATCCAGCGGTGGCCGAGCTCCCACAGATGCTCCATCGCGAGCTGCGTGCCAGCGACGCCATCGGCGTACACGCCGGGGATCTGGCGGCGGGTCGTACGGTCGGTGACCCCGATCACGTAGCGGTGTTGTTGGGCGAGCTGGTCGAAGGTGTCGTCACCGCCCTCGATGTCTCCGATCACGATGATGCCGTCGGCGTGCGAGCTCTCGAACATCGAGCTGTAGGACAGAGCGACATCGGGTCGGTAGTCGACGTGACCCAGGAACAGTCGGTAGTCACGGGCACGCGATGCGTCGTTGATGCCGCGCAAGATCTGGATGTGGAATGGGTCCGAGATGTCGCGGGCGATCACGCCGAGCAACGAACTCTTGCTGCCGCGCAAGCCACGCGCGAGGAGGTTCGGCTTGTAACCCAGCTCGGCGGCGACGGCCAAGACGCGCTGACGCGTTTCCTCGCGGATGGGGATCCCTGATTCGCGCCCATTCAGGATCCGCGAAACGGTGGTGATCGAGACGCCCGAGCCGTGGGCGACGTCCCGCAGCGTGACCGTCGCTTGGCTGGACCTGGGCGTGTCCACCAGTCTTCGTTGGCCTCCCGAAACCCTCTTGACTCGCCGTTCGGGCGGAGTATATCCTCCGCACGCTTAGCGTCAAGCGCAAACGTTAAGCGCCATCGATAAGCCTAAGCGTTGAGCCATCGGCCGAGAGGAGGAACGGTGCCGGACTTCCCGAGCTTCACGCTCGACGGGCACGTGGCACTCGTGACCGGCGCAGCGCGTGGCCTCGGCCGCGCGATCGCCCTCGCGCTGGCTGACGCCGGCGCGGATGTCGCGCTCGGTTTGCGCCGGTCGGGGACGGCCGACGACCTCGTCCGCGAGATCGAGTCGATGGGCCGCCAGGCACTCGCCGTCGAGCTGGATGTCACCGACCTCACCCAGATCGGCCCTGCAGTCGATGCCGTCGTCGAGCGGTTCGGTCGACTGGACATCCTCGTCAACAACGCGGGCCTCGGGCCGAGCAACCTCGCCGAGGAGGTCACCGAGGCCGACTTCGACCTGACGATGGACGTCAACGTGAAGGGCCTGTTCTTCACGAGTCAGGCGGTCGGACGCGTGATGATCCGGCAGGGCTCGGGTCGGATCGTCAACCTCAGCTCGCAAGCGGGCTTCATCGCCCTGCCCTCCGAGGCGATCTACTGCGCCTCGAAGGCCGCCGTCGCGCACCTCACGAAGTGCCTCGCCGTCGAGTGGGGTAGCCACGGCATCACGGTCAACGCCGTCGCGCCGACCTTCATCCGCACCGACGGGACGGCCGAAGCGCTCGCCGACCCGGAGTTCGAGGCGGACGTGCGCGAACGGATCGCCGCACTCCACCGGATCGGGGAGCCGATGGACGTCGCCGGCGCCGTGGTGTTCCTCGCGTCGCCCGCGGCGAGCCTGATCACCGGCGCGACGCTCATGGTCGACGGTGGATGGACGGCCCGTTGAGCGATGGACCCGATGTGACCGACGCCAGACCCGCAGCGACCGACGCCGTCGACCCGGTCACTCGCGCGAGCCGAGCCCGGGCCGCCCGCGAGCGGGCGGCCCGGATCGTGCGCAACAGCGGGATCCTGCTCGCGTTCATCCTGCTGATCGCGCTCGGGGCACTCCAGTCCGAGCACTTCCTGACGTTCGAGAACTTCACCAACGTCGCGCGCCAGGCATCCATCGCCGGGATCCTCGGCATCGGGATGACGTTCGTGATCCTGACCGCGGGCATCGACCTGTCGGTCGGCTCGATCCTCGGGGTCGTGGCGATCGGCTATGCGGCGATGCTGGCCGCTGGCGTGGCCTGGCCGCTGGCGGTCCTGCTGGCACTCGCCTTGGGGGCCGTGGTCGGCGCGATCAACGGCCTCGGCATCACCCGGGGCGGCATCCAGCCGTTCATCATGACCTTGGGCATGCTCGTCATCGCCCGCGGCGTGACGCTGACGTTCTCGGACGCGAAGCCGATCCGCGCCGGCGCGGCGGCGCCCGACATCTCGTGGATCGGGACGGGCTCGGTCCTCTGGCTGCCGGTGCCATTCGTGCTGTTCATCGGCATCGCCGCGCTCGCGTGGTTCACGCTCAAGTACACGACATTCGGACGCCAGGTGTACGCGGTCGGCGACAACCCCGAGGCCGCGCGGCTGTCGGGTATCCCCACGCGCCGCGTGATCTTCAGCGTCTACGTGATCAGCGGCCTGTGTGCGGCGGTGTCGGCGTTGATCGTGGTGGCCCGGCTCGGCGCGGCGGAGGCGACCCAGGGCGAGGGCTTCGAGCTCGACGCGATCGCGATCGTCGTCATCGGCGGCACGAGCCTGTTCGGCGGATCGGGCGGCATCGGCGGGACGCTGGTCGGTGCCGGGATCGTGGCCGCGGTCAACAACCTGCTCAACCTGCTTGGCGTGCCGCCGTTCTCGCAGCGCATCGCCAAGGGCTTGATCATCCTCGGCGCCGTCCTCCTGGAACGGCGGACGAGAGGCCAGGAGGAAGGCAGGTGAGCCCTTGATCGAGGGAGGTGGATCGGGGTGACCGCTTGCCGTCAGGGCGGCGCGACGCGCCGAGACGAGCCAGATCCGGGAACGGTGGACGTAGGAGTGGAACGAGGCAGGAGGAACGGTCGGATGGTTTTGAAGCGATCCCTTGGGGTGGTCGGTGTCATCGCGTTGATCGCGGTGCTCGGTGCATGCTCCCAGGCACAGCCGGGTGGCGGATCCCAGAAGCAGGTCATCGGCTTCTCGCAGGCAAACGGCAGCGACGAGTGGCGGACCAACCAGAACAGGAAGGTCGCCGAGAACTGCAATCCCGTCGCCCAGACACTCGTCTCGGACGCGCTCGGCGACGACGCCGTCCAGTCGAGTCATGTCGACGAGTTCGTCAGCCGGCCGGTCAACGTGCTGCTGCTGACGCCGAACACGGCGGCCGGCCTGACAGAGGCCGCCAAGCGCGCGCTGGAGAAGAAGGTCCCGGTGATCACGCTCGACCGGAGCGTCGACGTCGAGGTCACCCAGCACATCGGCGCCGATAACAAACTCATCGGCAGGACAGCGGCCGAGTACGTCAGCAAGACGATCCTTGGTGGCAACGGTGGCAAGGTCATCGAGATCCAGGGCACGGCCGGCGCATCCGCGACGACCGATCGTCACGACGAGTTCGTGGCCTGGCTCTCGGCCAACGACCCCAAGGTCGAGATCGTCGACAGCGTCGTCGCCGACTACAAGCGCGAGAACGCGCTGACCGCGATGAACGACCTGCTCCAAAAGCACGGGCCGGGCGAGGTCGACGTCGTGTACACGCACAACGACGCGATGGCGCTGGGCGTCGTGGCGGCGCTGAAGACCGCCAATCGGCTCGACGAGTTCAAGGTCGTCGGGATCGACGGCCAGAACGAAGCGATCCAGGCGATCAAGGACGGCGAGATCGTCGTGACGTTCACGTACGACAACGCCGGGATCGAGGCTTGCCAGACGGCAGCCAAGTTGCTCAAGGGCGAGACGGTCGAGAAGACGTGGGTCCTGCCGACGAACACGATCGACGCCGCGAACGTCGACGAGTGGCTCGGCAAGGGCTTCTAGGTCACCCGGCTCACCGAGTCGGAACAGGGTCCGGGGACGTGGCACACTCCTCCGCCGCGTCCCCGCTCCCCCACCATGGGGACGGTGATGATTGACCCCGAGCGCATCCTCGAGATGCGCGGCATCGACAAGACATTCCCCGGCGTCCACGCGCTCCGCGCCGTGGACCTCGACGTTCAGATCGGGGAGATCCTCGGTCTCGTCGGCGAGAACGGTGCCGGCAAATCGACGCTGATCAAGATCCTGGCTGGCGCATACGGCCGCGACGCCGGCGATATCCGCATCGCCGGTGAAGCGGTCGAGGCGGCGAGCCCGAACGAGATGATCGGGCGTGGGGTCGCGGTCATCTACCAGGAGCCGTCGCTTGCGCCACACCTGTCGGTGGCCGAGAACATCTTCATGGGCCGCCTGCCGACGAGCCGGTTCGGGATCGTCGACCGGCGCAAGCTGGCCGAGGACACAGCGGTCGTGGCCGAGCGGCTCGGGCTCGACATCGATCCGGGAGCGCGAGTGGGGACGCTCAGCGTCGCGCGCCGACAGATGGTCGAGATCGCCAAGGCGCTCTCACGCGACGCGCGGCTCATCGTGCTCGACGAGCCCTCGGCCGTCCTTGCCGATGCCGAACTCGACGGTCTCGTCCACGTGATGTGGCGCCTCGCCGAGAAGGGCGTCGCGTTCATCTACATCTCGCACCGCCTCAACGAGGTCTTCCGCATCACCGACCGTGTGACGGTGATGAAGGACGGCCGGGTCGTTGCGACCGAGCGGACAGCCGAGATGACCCCCGATCGGCTCGTCCGCCTGATGGTCGGTCGCGACCTCGGGCAGATCTTCGGCGAGCGTCACGAGGCGGCGCCCGGCGAGGTCGCGCTCGAGGTCAGCGGCCTGACCCGCGACGGCGTCTTCCACGACGTGTCGTTCGTGGTGCGGGCAGGGGAGATCGTGGGCATCGCCGGGCTGGCAGGATCCGGTCGGACGGAGGTGTTGCGCGCGATCCATGGTGCGGATCCACTCGACGCCGGCGCGATCGAGCTGTTCGGGCGCGAGGTCAGCATCCGGTCGCCGCGGGAGTCGATCGCGCTCGGCATCGGGCTGCTCACCGAGGATCGCAAGGCGGACGGGCTGCTCCTCCAGCAGCCGGTGCGCAGCAACGTGACGATCTCGCGGATGGCGGACGTGGCGCCGACCGGCGTCATCCGCACGGACGTCGAGCGCGCCATCGTCGATGGCTACATCGCGCGCCTGTCGATCCGGACCCCGAGCGGTCGCACGCTGGTTCGCAACCTGTCCGGCGGCAATCAGCAGAAGGTCATCTTCGCGAAGTGGCTGAACGCACGGTGCCGTGTGCTGCTCATCGATGAACCGACACGCGGCGTCGATGTCGGGGCGAAGCGCGAGATCTACGCACTGTTGCGTGACCTGGCGGCGCGCGGCACGGCGATCGTCATGGTGTCGTCCGAGCTGCCCGAGGTCATCGGCATCAGCGACCGGATCGTCGTGATGCGGGAGGGGCGCGTCGCCGTGACGCTCGACGCGGCCGAGGCGACCGAGGAGCGGATCATGGCCCACGCGACGCGGACCGCCGCATGACCGAGGGCTTCACGACCGTCTACGGCCGGAACCTCGTCGGCGAGCTCCCGGCGTTCGTCCATCGACCATATCTCGTGGTCACCATGGAGGACCTCTGGCCGCTGTTCGAGGCGCAGCTCTCCGGCCCTGGGCTGGCCGGCGTCGAGTGCGTCACGACACTTGAGGTCGAGGAGCTCGAGGCAGCGCTGTCGGGGCTGCCGGACTGCGCCAGCGTCATCGGGCTCGGCGGCGGGCAGGCCGTGGATGTCGCCAAGTTCGTGGCCTGGCGACGTCAGCTGCCGTTGTTCCAGGTGCCCACCGCCATGACCGTCAACGCCCCGTTCGGGCATCGCGCCGGACTCCGGAGGGACGGTCTCGTGCGTTATCTCGGGTACGCGATCCCGGAAGCGGTGTACGTCGATTTCGACATCATCTCGAGCGCGCCCGCGTCCCTCAACCGCGCCGGTGTCGGCGACATCCTGTGCTACCACACCGCCCACCTCGACTGGCGGCTGACGCGTGACGTCGCGAAGGAGGAGCGCCAGTGGCCCTATGACGAGCGGCTGGTTGCTGAAGCACGACTCCGGCTCGACGCCGTCCTGGGGGCGCTCGACGACATCCACGACGTAACCGATGCAGGTGTCAGGAGCTTGATGGACGCCCACCGCTGGGGCGGCCAGACGTTCCATGCCGCCGGCTGGAACCCGCGCCACATCGAGGGAGTCGAGCACTTCTTCTTCTACAACCTGGAGCGACGGACCGGTCGGCACTTCATCCACGGCCAGCCGGTCGGGTTCGGGATCGTCCTCGGAACCGTCATGCACGCGAGCGGCGCAGACGAGATGGTCGCCGCGCTTGCGCGAGCCGGCGTCGATATCCGGCCCGAAGCGATGGGCGTGACGTGGGCCGATGCGGAGGCAGCGATGCGCTCACTCGGAGAGTTCGTGCGATCGGCGGGGCTGTGGCACTCGATCGCGGACGAGCGGGCGGTCGACGACGCGATCGTGGCCGAGGTGCGCGATCGGATCGACGCGGCCTATGGGCCGTGGGCGGGCCCCTCGTGAAGGTCGGGATCACGCTGCCGCAGGGCTGCGATCGCGAGTACCTCGGCCTCGACGGGCCCGCGGCCTGGGCGCGGACCGTCGAGGCGGCACGGCGGGCCGAGACACTGGGCTTCGAGTCGCTGTGGCTGTACGACCACTTCCAGGTCGATCCACCGCTCGTCGATGCGCCGGTCTTCGAGCCGTTCGTCGAGCTGACGGGGATCGCGGCCGTGACGTCGCGCGCACGGCTCGGGCACCTGGTTCTGGCCGCCGCCTATCGGCCCGCCGGCTTGACGGCCAAGATGATCTCGACGCTCGACGTGATCACTGGTGGCCGTGCCGAGCTCGGCATCGGTGCGGGCTGGAAGGAGGACGAGTGGCGGGCGTACGGCTACGGGTTCCCGGACGCGCCGGAGCGACTTGCCATCCTGGCCGATCATCTCGAGGTCATCAGCCGGATGCTGGGACCTGGTCACGCGACGTGGGCCGGCCGGCATGCCTCGGTCGACGACGCGATCCATGAACCCAAATCCGCTGGCGGCCGCATCCCGGTACTGATCGGCGGCAACGGCCAGAAGGTGACGTGGCGGCTCGCGGCGCGCTTCGCCGACGAGCTGAACCTCGATGCGATGCTGCCTGATGAGGTCGAGCGGGCGATGCCGGTCATCGCATCGCGCTGCGAGGAGATCGGTCGCGACCCGTCGACGCTGCGGGTGTCGGTCCACGTCTGGGGGCGACCGGATGCACCAGCCGGGGTACCGCGTCGGGAGCGACTGCGGGCGTTCCGTGATGTCGGGGTCGCTCGGGTGATGCTGCAGGGCTTCGGGACGGTGTCGGACCCCGGACTGCTCGAGCGGATCGCCGACGACTGCGCCGCAGTCGGGCTGCTGGGAGCCGCCTCGGCGCCCTGACCCCAGGGACGGCCCGACGCGGATCTGGCCGCCGATGCCAGGCCGTCAGGCGCTCGCCGCCACTCGGCTCGATCGATGCTCGGACGGATCGGCCAGGGCCGGATCGGTCACGAGGAGGACGTGGCGACCCGGCCCAAGATCGATGCGACGGCCGGCTGGGGCACCGTCGAGCGCGACGCTTGACGTCGAGGTCATCGGTGCTACGAAGGTGCCGGTCGTCCCGATCGGCAGCTCGATCTCGACGGTCAGTTCGTCACCGGCGAGGCGCCACGAGATCCCGACCGGCCCGTACGCTGAGTCGACCGACGCCCGTGCCCAGTCGATGCCGACGCACGGCTTGGGAGCGAACAGCACGTGCCGGTAGCCCGGACGATCGCGGTCGGGTGCGAGCCCGGGGAGGTGCCGGTAGACCCAGTCGATGACCGCGCCGTACGCGTAATGGTTGAAGGACAGCATGTGCTCTTCCTTCGAACCGGTCATGTCCGGTGGCGGCGCCATCGTCCCGGGATGGATCGAACCGTCTGGCCGGATCGCGTCCCAGCGTTCCCAGACGGTCGTGGCACCCTGGCTGACCTGGTAGAGCCAGGACGGGTCCTCGCGCCGGAGCAGCATCTGGTAGCACTCGTCGAAGTGGCCGAACGACGCGAGCGCCGGCAGGACCAGCGGCGTGCCGAGGAAGCCGGTCGCCACCCGCCCGTTGGCATCTCGCACGAGGCGAGCGAGCGTCCCTGCGACGCTCGCGCGCTCGCCCTCCGGGGCGACGCCGAGCAGGATGGCGATGGCGCAGCCCGTCTGGGTCGTGATGGCGTGCGCCCGCCAGCGGTCCCACGTCAGCGGCGCGACCTCGTCTGCGATGTCCCGGGCACGCGTCTCGAGTGCCGGGTCGCCGAGGCGTCGAGCTGCATCGGCCGTCAGTCGCGCGCTATGCACCAGGAAGGCATTCGCGATGTAGTCGGAATCGGCCTTGGCTTCCCACGGCCGGTCGGAGGGCGCATCAGGGTCGAGCCAGTCGCCGAACTGCATCGATGGTGGGAGCAGGCCGTCGGGACCGCGGCGCGCCACCAGTGAATCCAGCCAGGCCACCATGCTGGCGCGCTGGTCGGCGAGCACACTCGGATCGCCGTACGCCTCGTACACCGACCATGGCACGATCGTCGCTGCGTCGGCCCAGCCCGCGCGTCCGTAGCGCGGCTCCCCGGCGATGACGACGTCGGGTACGACCGTCGAGACGCCCAGCTTCGGGTCCTGGTCGAGGGCCAGGTCGCGCAGCCAGCTCCGCCAGAAGGCATGCGCATCGAACAGCACCGACGCGGTGTTCGCGAAGGCCTGCGCGTCCCCGGTCCAGCCGAGCCGCTCGTCGCGTTGCGGACAGTCCGTCGGCACCGAGACGAAGTTGTCGCGCTGCGACCACAGCACGTTCTCATGGAGCTGGTTCAACGCGTCGTGCGAACACGCGAAGGTGCCCCGCCGCGGGGTGTCGCTGCTGATCGCCACGACCTGGGCCTCGAGCAGCTCGGCGGTCGTCTCCACCTCGGCGTAGCGAAAGCCATGGAACGTGAAGGCTGGCTCCAGGATGGCCGCCTCATCGTCGGCAAGGACGTACGTGTCGGTCGCCCGGGCAGTGCGCAGTGACCGCGTGTGGAGCGAACCGTCGGGCTCCAGGACTTCGGCATGGCGGACCGTCACTGTGTCCCCGGATCGACCACGCACCGTGAGCCTGACCCAGCCAGACACGTTCTGGCCGCCGTCGAGCATCCAGCGCCCGTCGTCGCGCTGGGTCGGATCGATCCCCAGCCGCTTTACGACCCGGACCGGTGGCGCCATGCGCATCTCCAGGGTGCCGGCATCGAACGGGACCGTGTCGACAGGGAGCCACGCCCCATCGTCGAAACCCGGCGCGTCCCAGCCGACCTGACGCTTGCGCAGGTCGACGTGGCTCCCGTCATATAGGTCAGCCGATCGGATCTCGCCGATCGACGCTCGCCAGTCGCCGTCCGTCGCGATGATGGTCCGCTTGCCGTCGCTGCGCTCGATCTCGAGCTGGGCGATGAGCCCGACCTGGTCGCCGTAGCGGCACCGCTCGCGAGCCGGGAGCCAGCCGAGGCGCCCGCGATACCAGCCATCGCCGATACTGGCCGCGATCGCGTTTCGCCCCGGCCGCAGCAGGGCAGTCACGTCGTACGTGTCGGCGAGGAGGCGGTGGTGGTAGGTGGTCCAGCCCGGTTCGAGCAGGTCCTCCGACACCGCCCAGCCGTTGATCCTGACGTGGTGCAGCCCGAGCGCGCTGACATGTAGCCGTGCGCGCGCGATCGATCCAGACACGTCAAATTCGCGGCGTACCAGTGGCGCCGGTGACTGGCCCTGGTCACCCGGATCATCGGGCAGCGTGATGGCTGCGGCGAGCCAGTCGTCGGGCCGAAGCAGACCCGCCTCGACTCGCAGCGACTCGCTCCAACCCGACCAGCCCTCCCGATCGCGCACGCGGACGCGGATGTGGCGAACCTCGCGGCTGCCGAGCGACCCACCGGGCGCGGTCACCGCGACCTGCTCGTCCCCGTCGACGTCCCCAGACGTCGCGAGCAGCTCGCCGAACGTCGGCGAGGCGGCGACGTCGACTCGATAGCCGACCTGCCTCGCGTCCGCCACAGCATGGGGCGTCGCGCCCACGAGCTGCCACGACAGGCGCACCGGCTCGGTACCGATCGCAAGGACGCCGTCGGGCACCTGGCAGCGGAGCCGCTCGACACGGAGGGTCATCCCTTGACCGCCCCTGCCGCCATGCCGGACACGATCTGGCGCTGGAAGAAGATGAACATGATCAGCGGCGGGATCGTGATGAGCAGGACGTCGGCGAACAGCAGGTTCCAGCGGGTGTTGAACTGGCTCTGGAACGCGAACAGCGTCAATTGGGCGGTCGCATTCTCGTTGCCCGGCAGGAAGTAGAGCGGATTCACGAAGTCGTTGTAGATCGCGACCGAGGCTACGACGATCACCGTGATCACCGCCGGCCGGAGCAGCGGGAAGATGACGTGGACGAACAGCCGGATCGGGGTCGCGCCGTCGATGATCGCCGCCTCATCGAGCTCGCGCGGGATGCTCGCGACGAAGGCCCGGAAGATCAGTACGGAGAACGGGAGCAGGAACGCGACCTCGACGAGCGTGAGGCCGATCAAGGTCTTGAACAGGCCGATCGTTTGCAACACGTAGATCGTCGGGACCACCGCCGGCGGGATGATCAACCCGGCCAGCACCAGCGCACTGACGACGCGCGCCATGCGATCGCGACGGCGCTGCAGCACGAACCCGACCATCGCCGCGAACAGCACGATGAGCGTCACCGACAGGACGGTCAGGATCAGGCTGTTGCGCAGGGCCGTGACCATCAGGTCGTTACGGAATCCGACGACGTCGAGGAGGTTCTGGACCAGTTGCCACTCCCTGGGAGGGGTGAATTCGAGCCGTGACGCTGTGGCCCGGTCCTTCGCCGCGGTGAAGACGATGAACACGAACGGCACGACGAACACGATGCCGGCCACGACCCACGCGACGACATCCAGCGACCAGCTACGGATGAACCGGGCGATCCTCATAGCTCGATCTCCCGTTTGGAGAGGAAGCGCTGGAGGGGATAGACGAGCGCCGTGACCGCGATGAACAGGATCACGTTCCCTGCCGTGGCCAGGCCGTAGAAGCCCGCCTGGTACTGCTTGTAGATCGTCGATGTGAGGACGTCGGTGGTGAAGCCCGGTCCCCCACGCGTCATCGTCCAGATGAGATCGAACGTGCGCAAGCCGCTGATGAAGGAGAGCAGGATCACGGCGAACGTCGCATTCCGGCTCAGGGGCACGATGACGTGCCGGAACCGCACCCAGGCGCCGCCCTCGAGCCGGACGGCATCGGTGTACTCCTCCGGGATCGACAGGATCCCGGCGATGAAGATCACGAGGGCGATCCCGACACCCTTCCAGACGTCGACCATCGCCACCGACAGGAGGGCGATGTCCGTATCGATGAGCCATGCCGGCCCGTCGATCCCGACCGCGGCGAGCGCGGTGTTGATGAGGCCGCGCGACGGGTGCATCAATACCGCGAATGTGATGCCGACCGCGACCGTGCTGACGAGCGCGGGGAAGAACACGACCGCGCGAAGCGCGTTCCGGGTACGGATGCTCGACGTTAGCAGGACCGCCAGCGACAGGCCGACGACGACCTTCAGCGCGCTCGTCACGAACGCATACACGAACGTGTTGCGAAGCCCGTTGGTCAATGACGGCTCGCGCATGAACTGGGCGAAGTTATCGAGCCCGATGAACGTCGTATCGAAGAGGGTCCAGCGGGTCAGGCTGTAGTAGAACGATAGGAGCGTCGGCACTACGAAGATGACGCCGAAGACGATCGCCGCTGGCAGGTAGAACCAATACGGATAGGCTCCGAGCGCCGAGACGGAGCTAAGGCGACGGCCGGCGATGGAGTCGTCCGACCGCCGCGCGACGAGAGTGGCGGCGGGAGTCGACCCTGCTGGATCGACTCCCTGGTCGTGCTCCGTGCGGAGTACGCCCACGCCGCCGGCTTACCAGCCCGGGAGGCCGAGCTGCTTCGCTTGCTTCTCGACGTCCTGGTCGTACAACGTGGCACCCTCTTCGGCCGAGTTCAGCCCGGAGCCCACGGCGACCGTGATGTTCTCCAGCGAGGGACCCTTCACCGGCGACAGGAATTCCAGGGCCGGCCCCGCCGTGTCGCTGTCAAGGTATGTCTGGATGTCCTTCACCGCCGGCAGCGCGTCATCGGGCAGCTTCGAGCCGTTGATCACGTACGGGCCGGACGGTGCGATCGCCGCGGTCAGGACCTCGGTCCCCTCGACGGAGGCGATGAAGCCGAGGAAATCCTTGGCCACATCCTGGTTCTCGCTGGACTTCGCGATGTAGGTCGCGGCGGGCATCCAGATCGTGGCGCCGTTCTTGGCCGCATCATCACCCGGCTGGCCGAAGAAGCCGATGTCCTGGATCGCTTCCGGGTGGTTCTCGTTGATCGTGCCGAGCGTGAACGTCAACATCGGGTACTGCGCGATCGTGCCCTCGGCGAGCGCGTTGAGCCCGTCATCGAGCTTGGCGGCGCCGAAGTCCTTCTGGTACCAGCCCTTCTCGAAGCCCTCCTGGAGGCGCTTGAAGCCGGCCAGGGCCGCCGGCGTGTCCGAGTAGTGGACCTTGTTGGCGGTGTATTGCTCGGCAAAGTCGGGGACGGCCTGCTGCACGTTGTAGAAGTCTGCCAGGACGAACAGCTGCGACGTCCAGGTGTCGGCATAGGTCGCCCCGATCGGCGCGATGCCGGCGGCCTTGAGCTTGTCGTTGTTCGCGCCGAACTCGGACCATGACTTGGGGACCTGCAGACCCTGATCGGCGAACACCTTCTTGTTGTAGAGGATGCCGCCGCCCATCGCGGTTTCGCTGGGCACGCCGAAGATCGCGCCGCCCTGCGACACGGTCGGCAGGTAGGACTCCTCGATGTTGGCGATGTACGGCTCGCCGGAGATGTCGACGAGCGTCTCTGACGGGTTCAATGCCTGGAGCAGTGAGCCCGAGTTGTACCAGAAGATGTCCGTCATCTCGCCCGTCGAGAGCCGCGTCTTGACGATGTTGTCGCCGTCCGTGCCACCCGGCCGGGTCTCGATGTCGAACGTGACGTTCGGATGCTTGGCCGTGTACGCGTCGGCGAGGGCCTGTGCCCGCGCCTGCGTCGCCTCAGTGTCGTCCACCAGGTAGGTCAGCGTGACCGGCTCGGCGGCCTCGCTTGCCGACGGTGCGGCTTCGCTGGCGGCCGCGCTCGCCGCTGGTGGTGCAGCGCTCCCACCCCCGAAGCCGCCGCTGCACGCCGAAGCGACGAACGCAGCGATCACCACGAGGACGGAGGCCCGTCTTAGATCAAAGGAACGCATGGAAAGCCTCCTCGTAACCCGATCCGGCCACTCGCCGGGGCGCCGATAGGCGAGGGGCCGGTCAGGTCACGATGGCTCACTCGAGGTGGACGGACTTGACCTCTGTTGACTTGTTCTTGGACGTCATTGCGAAGGCGTGGCTGGCTCGTGGGCTGGCTGGCGCCTGCCCGCCTCCTGTCGATGACGTGTGCGATAGACGCGCGGGCTGATACCGAACGCCGCTCGAAACCGTCGTGAGAAGTAGGGAGGGTCAGTCCACCCGACTGCCGCCCCGATGGAGGCGATCGGTAGGTCGGTCGATGTGAGCATCGCCGCGGCGCGCTCCGCGCGGAGGCGCGCGAGATAGTGCATCGGGGGCGATCCGACATACCTGGCGAAGGTTCGTGACAGGTGGAATTGGCCGACGTACGTCCGCCGGCTCAGCTCATCGAGGGTCCACGGGTGGGCAACGTCGCGCGACATCACCTCGAGCGCCGCTGCGACGACGGCCGGGGCCGTGGATCGTCGGTCGGTCGGATCGCTCGCCCGACGCGCGCTGGCCACCACGTCCAGGGCCAGCAGCAGGTGTGCGAGCTGGCCGGTACGAGTGTGGGCGTCCGGCGTCCCACTGCGGATGGGCTCAAGTGCGGCGAGCACGGCCCGGAGTTCGTCGTCGTCGAGCTGCACCACCACGGGCGGCCGGCGCGATCGGCTGCTCGACTGGTTATCGGGGTTGAAAAGGACGCCGAGGTGCCCGTCGCGGAAAGCCCACATGAGCTCGGATTCGTCGAGGTCCGCCCGAAACAGGCAGTTGTAGACGATGAGGTCCTCGCAGGCTCGGTACTCGTGGCCCACCCCCGGCGGCATGAAGACAACGCTGCCTGCCTCGACCGGGATGACCCCGTGGTCGCTCTCGTGCAGGCCCCGCCCGGTCGCGACGACGGCGAGCTCGTAGAAGTCGTGCTCGTGCCATCCGATCGTCGGGAAGTGGTGGGCGACGAAGATCGCGACCGCCGTATCGCGCTCGAAGTAGCGGGTGCCGGCCTCGAGGCGCATCGCGGGCACGTTCGTGACTCGGGTCGAGGTCTCCGGGTGCTGCCCGGCGGCCCCCCGCAGGATCGCGCCTCGCAGCGGGCCGTCGACATCCTGAAACGGGTCCGCTGGCATGCCACGTTCGCGCCGGTGGCCGAGCCGGTGAAGTCGTCGAGGGTGTCCCACAGGATGTGCAGCGCTACGGGTTTGGAGGCGCCAGTGTAGCGGCCGGCCGCGGCGGCATCCGCATCGTCATCCGTCGTATCGGCCTCGTCATCCGACAGTCACGCCAGGCCGACCCTTGCCCGCTGTGTCGCCCCGGCTGGGGCTCGACCATCGCGTCACCCCCAGATCACCTGCGTTCGCCGACACGCGAAAGGAAGACCGATGGCCCTCGCCCGTATCGCCGACCTCGACCCCACCGCCCCGCACGATCTCGCCGCCTTTGCCGCCGGCATCAGCGGTACCGTCATCCGCCCCGAGGACGAGGGCTATGAGCTCGCCCGCCAGGTCCACCACGCCAATACCGACCTGCATCCGCTCTGCATCGTCCAGGCGGCATCGGCCGTCGACGTCGCGAGGACCGTGACGTTCGCCCGACAGACCGGGCTCGAGCTGGCTGTGCGGGGCGGCGCCCACAGCGTGGCCGGCTACGGCACCAGCGAGGGTGGCATCGTGCTCGACCTCGGAACGATGAAGGGCCTCCACATCGACCCCATCCGACGGCTGGCCTGGGCACAGGCCGGGTTGCGCGCCGGCGAGTACACCGCGGCGGCCGCTGAGCACGGGCTCGCGACGCCGTTCGGTGACACGGGCAGTGTCGGCATCGCCGGGCTGACGCTCGGTGGCGGCATCGGCTGGCTCGCGCGCAAGTACGGCCTGGCCATCGACGCGCTCGTCTCGGTCGAGCTGGTGACAGCCGACGGCCGGATCGTCATCGCCAGCGAGCACGAACATCCCGACCTGTTCTGGGCGGTCCGCGGCGGCGGCGGCAACTTCGGGGTCGTGACACGGTTCCAGTTCCGCCTGTACCCGGTTTCGATGATCCTCGGCGGGGCGCTGTTCCTGCCGCCGACGCGCGAGGTGCTGCGTGGCCTGGAGTCGGTCGCCGCGGCCGCCCCTGAGGCCCTGACGACGATCTCGTTCCTCATGCCGGCCCCGCCGGCCCCGTTCATCCCCGAGGCGATCCACGGCCAGCCGACGCTCGCCGTGATGTTCGTCTTCGACGGCGATGTCGCCGCCGGCCAGGCGGCCCTCGAGCCATTCCGTCAGCTGGCCACGCCGATGGCGGAACTCATCGCGCCGATGCCGTACCCGGGCATCTACGCGATGCTCAAGGACGCCGAGCAGCGCAGCCCTGCCTCCCACCGATCGTTGTTCCTCGAGACGCTCGACGACGCGGCGGTCGACACCATCCTCGAGCGGATGGCGGCCCCGAGCTCGCCTATCGCGATGACCCAGATCCGCATCCTGGGTGGCGCGATGGCACGCGTCGATGCCGAGGCGACGGCGTTCGCCCATCGCGCGGCGCCCGTCATGGTCACGATCGTCACGCCGTTCGAGGACGTGACCCAGGCGCCGATCCACGCGGCCTGGACGCACGCCTATTACGAGGCGCTGCGACCGCGGTCGATGGGCGTGTACTCGAACTTCCTCGAGGCCGAGGGCGAGGCGCGCATCCACGAGGCGTACCCCGAGCGGACCTACCGGCGGCTGGCCGACATCAAGCGCCGCTACGACCCGACCAACCTGTTCCGCCGCAACCAGAACATCGTGCCCGCAGCCACCGGCTGAGACGCGAGCCTATTTGGGCGGCAGCGATCGTCCGAACGCGATCGCACGACGAACCCAGTCGTCGAGCTGCGCGTCGTCGGCGACGACGTCGCCCGGCAGAACGGCATAGCCCTTCATCGGCTTGCCCGGCATCGGCTCGAACGGGCCGGCGCCGGGCAGCGCCTGCAGGGCCGCCCGATCCTCATCGCCCAGCCGGATCATCCATGACTGTGCGAACAGCCCGGTGATGAGGTTCCCACCGACGAACAGCGCCGGGTACCCAAACATCTTGCGTCGCTCGGCCTCCGGGAAGCGGGCCGCGGCCTCGTCGAACCGGGCGACGAGCTCGGGTGCTGACTTCTCGAACTTGGGCATCGTCAGATCCCTTCGATCCGGCGCGGCGCGAGCCGCGGACCGTAGCGCGGCGCGCGCACGCCGCTGAGCTCCAGCAATCGGACCACCAGCGCGCGCCGCCCGCGGTACGGCTCGAGCAGCTCGAGCATCCGGGTGTCGGTGGCACGCGGCTCACCGGCGAGCGCGAACGCAACGAGATGCGGCAGGTGGAAGTCGCCGACGCTCACCGCGTCCACGTCGCCGAGCGCCCGGACACCGACTTCGGCCGCGGTCCACGGCCCGATGCCGGGGATGGCCCGCAGCCGCCGATAGCCGTCGTCGAACGGCATGCCGACGATGGCCTCGAACGTCGCCGCGCGGCTGGCGATCGCACGGATCAGGTCGGCCCGCCGACGCTCGACCCCGAACTCGTGGTAGGTCCAGTACGGCATGGCGGCCAACGTCGCCGGCGCGGGCATGACGCGCAGGCCGAGCTCCTGCGGCCCGGGCGCCGGTTCGCCGTACCGGCGGACCAGGGCATGCCACGCGCGATGTGCCTCGGTGCCCGTGACCTTCTGCTCGAGGATCGCCGGCACCAGCGATTCGAGGACGGCACCGGTCCGCAGGACGCGGACGCCTGGGCGCCGATGGGCGAGGTCCGCGATCCGTGGGTCTGCCGCGTCCACCAGTCGCTCCGTGCCGTCAGCGAACAGCGCCGGGACCCGGTCAAGGACGTGGTCCGCCCCGGCTCCCCACGCCTCGGCGGTCACACCGCCACCCGTCACCGTGAGCCCGAGCGTCGCCGTCCCAGCCGGCGTCCGTGTTGCCAGCCACGCCCGTTTCGACGTCAGTCGGATCGTCCGATCGCCGTTGCCGCGCACGAGCGGGCCGAGCGATGCGATGAGGTCGAGCGGCCCGTCCAGGGCGATCTCGAGGGTGGCGTCAGGCCGCAGCACGGCACGAGTCTGTCACGGTTCCGATACGGCTGCGAGGTGGTACGGGCAGGCCACGAAATCTCGAACGATGGTACTGTCGAACAGACGTGCGACGCCCCAGGGTCGTCGCGAACATGGCGCTCATCGCCGCGTTCGCCACGGTCGCCGTCCCCGGACCGGTGGGTTCATGGGCATCAAGCCCCGAGCGAACCCCCTCCGTCGATCTCTTCGCGGACGTGGAGATGACGGCTGTCCGTGGGCCGGTGTCGACGACCTTGCCCCTGGATCCGGGGGCCCGTTCCGACGGGGTCCTGGATCAAGGCTCGAGACTCTTCGAGCCCAACACAGCGAACGAGCCGCCTCAGGCTCGGCCGAAGGCTGCCCAGCCCCAGGCTCGACCGGACGTCGTTCTGAAGCCGACCTGGCACCGCGACCGCAACGTGTCTTGGTACGGCCCAGGGTTCTACGGCAAGCGGACGGCATGTGGCCTGGCGATGACGACGACGCTCATCGGGGTCGCCCATCGCAGTCTGCCGTGCGGCACGAAGGTCACCTTCAAGAATCCCAGCAACGGCCGGATCGTGACTGCCCCCGTCGTGGACCGTGGTCCGTATGTCAGCGGGCGCGAGTGGGACCTGACAGGCGGGTTGTGTACACGGCTCGATTTCTGTCAGACCGGCGCGCTGTACTGGCGGATGGCCAAGGGCTGACCGGTCAGCGCGCCGACCCAGATCGGTGCCGAGACGCGCCACCGCCCGAGGATAGCCGTGGGACGGCTATCCCCTGGGCAGGAGGCGGTTTGGGTCAGCGGATGACGTAGAACTGGTCGTGCGTGACGCGTGGGTGGCCGGCCGTCCCGACGACCACGACTCGGATCGTGTGGGTGCCGGCCGTCGACCACGTCTTGACGTAGGCCAGCTTGCGATCCACCGGTGTGCTTGCGAACAGGCTGACGGTCTTAACGAGGGTCCCGTCGATGTACACCCTGGCCGAACCGAAGGTCGGTCCGGACCGGCTGAGCCAGGCGACCTGGTTGCCCACGAACGTGAGGCTCACGCTCCGATTGGCCGTGCCCGTGAGGCGGGCCTTGCCGCCCGCGTACACGCTTGAGGACGCCAGCGTCCAAGTGCCGCTGTACTTGGTCGCGGCATTGGACTCGCTGTAGCTCTTCGTCGTGAACGTGGGCCCGGTGCGGTAGGCGCTGCAATTACTGAACGAATTGCACGCGCGGACCCGGAACCGGTACGAGAAGGTCGAATGGCTCAGATCGAGCGAGTAGCCAGCCGACGTGGTCGTCGCGAAGGGCGCGAATGCCGCGCCGTTGAGCGACCGCTGGAGCTCGTAGGTGATCGGTGGGCTGGCATCCGTGCTGGCCGTCCAGTCGAGCCGGACCGGGAAGCCGAATTGCCCGGAGCCAAGGAACCGATGCGTGGGGATGCCGGGCAGCGTCGGTGGGGTGATCTCCGACGTTGTGTTCAGGGTGATGTCATCGCTCTGGATCGCCGACCAGTTGCCGGCCGCGTCGCGCCAGCGAGCGTAGACGGTTCGCGGCCCATCGGCGCCTGCCGTCAGCGCCCAGGCGATCGGCGTCGTGTAGACGAACGTGGTGCTGCCACTCATGTCGGCGGCGTTCGAAACCTCGACGAGGCTCAGCCCGCTCCCGGCGTCGCTGCCGGGCACGGCCACGGACACGGTGGTGCTGTTGGTCATCGCGGCGCCAGCGTTGATCGACACGGTCCCGGTCGGATCGGTGCTGTCGGTGGCCGGGATGTCCATGAAGTTGTGCAGGAAGACCTTGATGTTGCCGCCCGCCGACGACGTCAGATTGTTCGAATTGACGACGATCTCGCTCGCGTCGGTCACGACCTGCTTGGTCGTGGTGGCATCATCGATGAGCGTCTCGGTCGCGCTGCGGATGAATGGGATACCGCGCTGGATGGTCTGGTCAGCGACGCCACGGAAGTCGAATGCGTCGGCTCCGCTGAGGGGCGCTGATTTCATGTAGATGGACCCGCCTCCGTTCGGTGAGGTCATGAACAGGTACGCCACGTCGAGCTGCTCGCTGATGACCATTTGCGGACGGGTATTGCAGTCGCCGACCGTGCCGGCCAGGTGTGGCGCCCCGAAGGTGCCGCCCGCGGGCCGCACGTAGAACGGGATCAGCGGCCGCTGCTTGTTGGTCGCACACGCGACGGTGTCCGTCCTGGTCTTGCCGACCATGTAGAGCGTGCCGTCGCTCGTCGCCTTGAGGTTGATGTGGTTGTCGGCATCATCGAAGGTGGTCCCGGTGATCGCGGGCAGCGCCTGCATGGACCAATTCCCGGCGACCGTGGGGTCGCCGCCGGCGGCGATGGTCGCGAAGTAGTAGCCATTGGATGCCGGATCGGGCGTGCTGCTCTGGTCGCTCCACATCACGCCGACCGTGCTCGGCGAACCGTTACCGAAGGCGATGACAGCGGCCGAGTCGCTCTGCGACAGCGTGCCGGTATTGATCGGATTGGCGGCCTGCAGCGGGATCGCGGCAGGGTCCGTCCAGGTCGCACCGTCGTCATCGGAATAGCTGTAGAGAACGTCGGCCAGCTTCGGCCAGGCCATCCACAGCCGGTTCGTCGAGTCCTTGGCGATGGTGACCGTCCACGATCCGCCGCGGAATTCCGGGCTCGCGGTGCTTGACGTGCCCTGGATAGTCTTCGGGAAGCCGGCCGCGGCCGTGTACACATCGGTCGCGTTGTCATAGCTGTATTTGAAGACCCGGATGCCGTCAGGGGTCGCGTCGACGACGAACGGGTCACTGGCGTTCGGCGTGACCACCGAAGCCACGTACAGCGTGTTCGTCCCCTCGTCCCACAGGTAATCGCCGTGCGACGCGTCGCGCGCGTCGGCGACCGTCGTCGTGGCGTTCCAGTCGGTCTTGTCCGCGCTGAGCTTGAAGATCCGGTGATCAGAGGCTACCGGGGCGGTCGTGGTGTAGCGGAACATGCCCGCCCACCACTGGACCGCGCCGCCGCCCTCGTCGGTGTACCAGAGCTTCGACTGCGGCTTGTCGCCGGAGGGCCGGAAGGCACCGCCCCCGTAGACGTGGTCGCGATAGCCGTTCGTGACCGGGGTGCCGGCGAGGACCGAGCCCGTCGCCATGATGGCCGCAAGGCCGATGGACAGCAGGATCGTCGCCAGTCGACGAGGGGAGCGTGGCGAGTACGTCATGGATCGAGGAACCCCCACAGGTTTGGCATGCGTCCCAGGTCCTTGCGCAGGACCTTGGTCACCGTCGGGACTAGGACGGCTGGGTCAGTCAGGATACGCGAGCCATTCCGGATGGGTCCTCGACGAGGCCGTTTTCGGTGACGAACGGCAACGCCAAGTGGGTCGCGCCGCCGCGTCGACCAGCTCGCGAGCGGCCTCGATCACTGCGTCCGGGCGGTCCGCCTGGATGATGTGCCCGGCGCCCCAAGCGATCTCGTAGCGGACCCGTCCGGGCGCCAGCGACTCGTAGGCCTCCTGCCACGCGTCGGCGATCGCCACGTTGGTCGGCTCGTCCAGCCGCGGGTCGGCGCGCGGAGCTCGGAGCACGACGATCGGGAACGCAGACACGTCGGCGGCTCGGAGTTGCGCCTCCGACGCCGGCCAGTCGAGGTCCTCGACGGCAGTGATCAGGTCTCGGAAGCCCTGCGCCTGTGCCTCGTACTCGGGTTGCAGCTCGCCCAGCAGCGGATGGATCCGATCCGCTTCCAGGTCGACGCTGAACCCATCGACCAGGACGAGACCGACGACGTCCGCGCCGTGCCGGCCGGCGAAGACGCGTGCGTACACCTCGCCGAGCGAATGGCCTACGACGACGAACGGCGGGGACTCCCCGGCGATCCGTAGCAGCTGGCGCAGGTCGTCTGCCGCGTCCGCGACCGTATGCCGGCCACGCGGATCGCTCGAACCGCGACCGGGCCGATCGTAGGCACAGGTCCGGGTGATGGCAGCCATGCCGTCGTGGACCGGCGCCCAGCCGGCGACGCCGTCGCCCATGCCGGCCTCGAGCACGATCGTCGGCGAGCCCGTCCCCCGGCAATCGAGGTAGAGCGAGCGCCCGCCGACATCGACCGCGCGTCCCTGCGCGCCGGATCCCGATACGGCCCGATGACGAGTGAGCCAGATCTCGGGTCCGCCGACACGGGCGATATCGATGCCGAGCGCCACGCATAGACCGACCGCCACCGCGAGGAGGAGGCGGGCGGGCTGGCGAAGGTTGGCCATGCGCCCTACCGTAGCGGCATGTGCCGGAGCATCAAGACCCTCCGTCGTCCGGGTGAAGCGGCGACGACCGGCGAATTGGAGGCGGCCGCCCGCCAGTTCGTCCGCAAGATCAGCGGCTACCGCGAGCCGAGCGCTCGCAATCAGGAGGCCTTCGACGCCGCGATCCGCGACGTGACGGAAGCCAGCCGTCGACTCGTCGAGGCCATCGGCGTCGACGTCGAGGTCGGCCCGAACCGATGGTTGGGTCGTGACGGCGTGCTGCACAGCGGGGCGTGACCACGGTCGTCGCCCCGTGGTGGGTCAGACCCGGACTCGACGTCGTTGACGGCCGGCTGACGATCGCGGGGCGAGACGCCGAGGCGCTCGCCCGGGAGCACGGGACACCGCTCTTCGCCTACGACCTCGCGCGGTTCGGCGAGAACGCGCGCGCGATCCAGGCGGCCTTCGCCCCGACCGGCATCCCATTCCGGCTCCGGTTCGCGCTCAAGGCCGATCCGTTTCCCGAGATCCTCAGCGTGTTCCGTGCCCTCGGTGCGCCCGGCACGCCGGCCAGCGTCGGCATCGATGCCTGCTCGCCCGGGGAGGTGCTACGGGCACTGGAATGCGGCTGGCGATCGGACGAGATCAGCTACACCGGCACCAATGTCTCGGAGCGTGACCTCGACGTCATCCTCGAGCACGGCATCCACTGCAACCTCGACGCGATCAGCCAGATCGCGCGCTATGGGCGGCGAGCCCGGGGGTCCTCGATCGGGATCCGGATCGACCCCGCGACGGGTGCCGGCTACAACGAGCAGCTCGAGTACAGCGGGTCGCGCCCCACGAAGTTCGGGATCGGACTCGAGCGATTCGACGAGGCGCTCGCCGTGGCAGCGCAGCATCGGCTTGCGATCGACACGATCCATTTCCACGCCGGCTCGGGGTGGCTGGCCGACGGGCTGCCGGCGTTTGAGCGCGCACTGCCGGTGGCGGTCGAAGCCGTCGCGCGGGCCCACGCCGCTGGCCACCGCATCATCGAGGTCAACGTGGGCGGCGGGCTCGGCGTGCCGGCACGCGCGGACGAGTCAGGCGTGGATCTCGCCGCCTATGCCGCGGCCGTGGCGCGTCACCTCGACCCGCTCGGCGTCACCGTCACGGCGGAGCCCGGCGACGCGCTCACGAAGGACGCCGCGATCCTGCTCGCCGAGGTGGTCACCGTCGAAACGCGCCGAGGCGTGACGTTCGTCGGCCTCGACATCGGCTGGAATGTGAACTGCGCGTACTTCATCTACGGCTTCGCGCAGGAGATCGTCCCGTGCCGCGACCCTGCCGCCGCGCGCACGCAGCGGGTGACGGTGGCCGGCCACATCAACGAAGCGAGCGACGTCTTCGCGGAGGACTACGCGATGGCCGAGGTAGCCGAAGGCGATATCGTCGCCCTGCTCAACGCCGGTGGTTACCACCAAGCGATGAGCTCGACCCACTGCCTGCGGCCCACCGGGACCGCGCTGTTCCTGGACCGCGAGGAGGCGGGTCGCTAGCTGTTGCTGCGGCCGATCGTCCGCGAGGGGATCACGAATGCCTGGAACAGGGCGATCGCCCAGAAGACTAGCGTCAGCGGGTCCGCCTGGAGCGAGTCCATCACCACACTGATGACGAAGTCGGGTGGCTGGACCAGGTCGATCGTCAGGCCCTCGGCCGCGAACTCCTGGCTCACGAAGTGGGCGACGATGAGGTATTCGCTGATGACGAGCGCCAGCAGCGTGAAGATGACCGAGATCGGCACGAGCAGCACGGACCCACGCCGGTTCGCGCCCAGGACGACGCCGTAGCCGACGATGAAGCCGACCGCGATGGCGACCAGGCCGATCTGATACTGGGTGACGGCCACGACGCCGTACCACACGGCGGTCGCCAGGGCCGCTGCGACAAGGCCACCCACGAACCCGCCGAGGATGTTGCTCGCGCCGGCCGGCTGCCCCGGAGCTGTCGCCGCAGCAGGAGCCACGGCGGCGCCACCAGCAACCATCGCCGGATCGAACGGTGATGCGAGGGCGGCGACGCCGACGCCACCATCCCCGCTCGAAACGGTCGACTGCCCGGTCATCGGGATGATCGGTGCTGAGGCAGCCACGATCTCCCGGGCGCCACCACAGCTGTAACACGCGTTCGCCGCGCCGCGGTTGATCGACTTGCAGTTGCCGCAGACCCAATCGTTCACGGAGTAGGACCCCTTCATACCAGCCGTCGACAGGCGGTCGACCGGCGGCGCGAGTATGGCGATGGTCGGCTCCGCGGACGACCCGCCGACGGTCCGGGGTACACCAGTACACTCGCCGGACATGGCCCAGCACGCGCAAGGGACGGCTCCGCCCACTCGGCACATCACGACGCGCTCGATCGTGGCGGTGCGCGGCGGCTCGCTCGAGGTCCGCTCCGACCGTGTCGTCGGGGAAGCGCCGCTCGAGATCCGTGCCGCGGGTCCCGATCAGGATCCCGTGGCCGTCGCGGTCACGATGCGGACCCCCGGCCATGAGGCTGAACTGGCGGTCGGTTTCCTGCATACCGAGGGTCTGATCACGGGTCCCGAGGTCGTCGGGACCGAGACCGGCGACCCGGTCACGCTCAACCAGCCGGACGACACCATCGTCGTTCGCCTCTCGACCTCGTTCGACGCATCGGCCATCGCCGAGCGCCACTTCGTGGCGACGGCTTCCTGTGGGATCTGCGGCAAGGCGTCGATCGACGAGGTGGTGATGCGCTGCGATCCGCTCCCCGACGGGCCGGTCGTGCCGCGCGCGGTGATCGTCGCCCTGCCCGACCTGCTGCGTGCGGCCCAGAAGGCGTTCGATGAGACCGGCGGACTCCACGCGGCCGCGCTGTTCACCCCGGCGGGCGAGTTGCTGGCGCTGCGCGAGGACGTCGGCCGCCACAACGCGCTCGACAAGCTGGTCGGATCGCAGCTGCTGGCGAAGTCGTTGCCACTGCACGACCGGATCGTGATGGTGTCGGGCCGCGTCAGCTTCGAGATCATCCAGAAGGCCGCCGTCGCCGGTGCGCCGATCGTGGCGGCGGTGTCGGCGCCCTCGGACCTGGCCGTCGAGACCGCGGAGCGCCTGGGGGTGACGCTGGTCGGTTTCCTGCGTGGCGACGGCTTCAATGTGTACAGCCACGACCGCCGGATCGACCTGCGCGACCTGACCGGCTGGGGCTGATCTTTCCGCGAAGTGACCTGGTGGGTCAAATCGACCCGTAGGGTCACGGATTCGGATGAACATGCACGCTCGACCGTCGGATCCCGCATCGATGGGCACGAAGTCAAGCCGGCCCACGCTTGTTCATACCGCCTTATGTCCTGACACGTCGGTTTGACCTGTCAGGTCACCGATCTGCGGCGAACCAGCTCGTCGCGCGTTCGAGCGTGATCTTGAGCATGGGTCGGTGCTCGAGGTCGTGCTCCCGGTACTGCGGATAGCGCTGGCGCAGCGCCTCCACGGTGGCGGTCGGGACATCGGAGGGCTCGATCAGGACGGCACGAGCGTGGAGCCGGAGCCACGCCAGGTCCGACCAGTCCTCGGACCACTGGTCGACCAGCACCGTCACCTCAGGCCGAGCCTGGATGTCGCGGACCCGCGCGAGCCCGTGGGGATCCCCGGTCGCCTTGGGTTTCTGGTCGATGGGCGACCACAGGACGTCGTCGATCGTGATGAAGCAGATCGGCACGAGACGTGCCCGGCCGGTCGGGGCGATCGTCGCAAGCGTCGCGCGGCGCGCCTTGGTCAGCAGGTCGCCTTCGGCCGGCGTGAGGTTCACGCCGGGGGCTTCGGTCGCTCGTTCACGAATTCGAAGCCGAACCTGCCCTTGATGCACAGATGGCCGTCCGTCACGGACGAATTGAGCGGCGACGTCACCTTGAGGATGCGGTCGTCCTGGACGTGCAGGTCGACCACACAACCGACGCCGCAGTACGGGCAGATCGTCGAGGTCACGGTCTGGGCGGACTCGTCCCACGTGCCGGCCGCGCGCATGTCGTATTCGGGCTTGGCCATCAGTGCGCCGGTCGGACAAACGCCGATGCAGTTGCCGCAGTACACACACGCCGACTCCGGCAGCGGGACGGCCTGCTCGGTCGAGATCCGCGCATCGAAGCCGCGCCCGGCGACGGCGATGGCGAACGTGTTCTGTGCGTCCTCCCCACACGCCTCGACGCACTTGTAGCAGAGGATGCATTTCGAGTAGTCGCGGACATAGAGGTCGTTGTCGACCTTGGTCGGCTGGGCGACCGTCGCCGCGAACGCCGCCTCCCCCGCACTCGGCGCGTGATGGTGGCCGGGCTGGTGTGCGTCGCGCTCCCCCGCGGCCGCGGGTTCGGCCGGCGGGCCGAACCGCGATGGATCCGCGCCGTACCGCTCCATGTATGCGTGGATCGTGCCGTCGGGTACGGCGGGGCCCGTCAGCGACACGTCGACCGACGAGCCGAGGAACTCGAGCACCACCTTGCGCGATGTGCGGACACGCTCGGTGTCGGTCTGGACGTCCATGCCCGGCTCGACCGCGCGCGAGCAGGCCGGTGCGAGCACTCGTGCGCCGGTGACCTCGACCACGCACACGCGGCAGACGTTCACGGGGGTCAGGTTCTCCGCGTAGCAGAGCGTCGGCGTGTCGATGCCGAGCTCGCGGCAGGCATCGAGGATGGTGGTCCCGGCGGGCACCGACACCGGTCGCCCGTCGATGGTCAGCTCGACCTGCGGCGGCGCGTCGACCGGCGGCGGCACCGGCGGCTTCGACGGGCGCGCCGGCGGCGACAGGACGATCTCGGTCAGTGGCTGCGCGGCCGGCGGCTGGCCCGCGTGCGGCGACTGCGGGTCGGGCGCGGGGTCGCGCGTCATCGACAGGCCGGTCGTGTCCTCGGTCATAGCGCCACCAGTCCCGGTCGCCGGAGGGCCGATTCGATGGCGGACGAGGCGGTCTGACCGAGCCCGCAGATCGACGCATCGCGCATCGCCTGGCCGACCTCGCGCAGGAGTACCAGCTCATCGTCCCGCGACCGGACCGGCGATCCCGCCGCGAGCCGAGCCAGCAGCTCCTCCTGGCGGACGCTCCCGACGCGGCAGGGGACACACTGACCGCACGACTCATCCCGGAAGAACTGTGCGATCCGGCGAAGCGTGTCGACGAGGTCGACGGTCTCGTCGAAGACCATGATCACGCCTGATCCGAGCGTCGCCCCGGCCGCCCTGGTCGCCTCGAACGTGAGCGGCATGTCCAACGAATCGGGACCCACGAACACGCCCGCCGCGCCGCCGAGCAGGATCGCGCGGATCGCTCGCCCACCCGGAACGCCGCCGGCGCGCTCGATCAGCTCGGCGAGGGTCGCGCCGAATTCGACCTCATACACGCCCGGCCGTGCGACGTTGCCCGACAGGCAGAACAGCCGCGGCCCGGTCGAGCCCTCCGTCCCGATACGGGCGTACGCCTCGCCGCCCATCTCCAGCACGAGCGGCACGTTGATCAGCGTCTCGACGTTGTTGACGACGGTCGGCTTCCCGAACAGCCCGACCTCGACCGGGAACGGCGGCTTGTTGCGCGGCTCGCCGCGCTTGCCCTCGATCGACTCGAAGAGCGCCGTCTCCTCGCCGCAGATGTACGCGCCCGCGCCTCGGCGGACCTCGATGTCGAACGCGAAACCCGACGCGAGGATGTCCCCGCCAAGCAGGCCGGCCGTGCGCGCGGCGGCGAGCGCGTTACGGACTGCCGACTCCGCCTCGGGATACTCGCCCCGGATGTAGATGTAGCCCTGGCTGGCGCCCGTCGCGAATGCGGCGATCGTCATCGCCTCGACGACCGCGAACGGATCGCCCTCGAGGATCACGCGGTCCTTGAAGGTGCCCGGCTCCGACTCGTCCGCGTTGCACACGATGTAGTGCGGCTGGGCGGGCTGGGTGGCGACGGCGGCCCACTTACGACCAGTCGGGAATGCCGCGCCACCGCGGCCCATCAGCTTCGAGGCCGTGACCTCGCCGATCACCGCCTCGGCGCCCATCTCGAGCGCCGTTGGGAGCGCGCTGTACCCGCCGTGCGCGCGATAGTCGTCGAGCGACGTCGGATCGACCAGGCCGATGCGGCGCAGGAGCCGGACTGATCCGTCACCGGCCTGCGGCACCGGGCGCGGCGCGCGTACGGTCGCGCCGGCATCGAGCCGCGCGACGATCCCGGCGGCATCGACCGGGGCCGCGCTCATGACCGAGCCCGACTCGCCCGCGCTGGTGATCAGCGCGGCCGGGGCCAGCTCGCACAGCCCGAGACACGGGGAGCGTAGCCAGCCCCGTCGCCCGTCGCCCGTCGCTGCTCCTTCAGGCCCGACCGACCGCGCCAGGTCCTCGCAGATCCGCTCCGCCCCGGCCAGTCGGCACGCGATGTCGTCGCAGACGTGCGCCATGACCGGCGGTCGCGGATCGGTGGCATACAGGGCGTAGAACGTCGCCACGCCGTACGCCTCGGCCGGCGGGACTGCCAACCGGCGCGAGATGTAGTTCAGCGCTGGCTGGCTGATCCAACCGATGCGGTCCTGGACGGCATGGAGGGCGGGCAGCAGCTGCGACCGTTTCGCGCGGATCGCGTGACCGCCGCGGGCGGCGTGTCCCTCCACGCCGGCTCGGCGCGGTCCGCCGACCCAGCCGGACTCGGGCGGGCCAAGGACGCTGTCGACCGCGGCGCGTTCGGCCGGGGAGGCGAGGGGCCCGATGACGTGCAGGTCCATCGCGTTCGAGTGTAGCGCCGCTCGGGCGTCGAACCGGCCCCCGGCGGGTCAGACCCGTAGGACGCGGACGTCTAGGGGCTCCGCGCGACCGCGCAGCGTGAGCGTGCGCAGCTCGAGGCTTTGGTCGAGCCCGGCGGCGGTCGCCGAGGCGGCGCTGACGAGGATCTCCCCGGGTCCCGCCGCCGAGGCGAGCCGCGCCGTGACGTTGACGCTGTCGCCGAGCGCGGTGAAGTCGGTCACGGTGTCGCCGATGGCCCCGACGTACGCGACCCCGGTGTGGACACCGGCGCCGACGGGGATCCACGGTCCACCCTCGGTCGCATGCCCGGTCGCGCGCAGCAACTCCTGAGCTGCGTCGATCGCGTGTGCCGCGTGGTCGTGACCCGCCAGGACGGGCAGGAAGAGCGCGACGACCTCGTCGCCGACGAACTTGTCGATGATGCCGTCGCGTGCCACGAGGGCATTCGTGGCTGCCTTGTAGAACCGGGCCAGGAGGTTCTGGAAGGCGCCCGGGCCCATCCGCTCCGCAAGGCCGGTCGATCCGCGCACGTCGGCAAAGAGCATGCTCAGCTCGATCTCGGCGCCGCCCCGAGCCTTCTCGAGCTGCTTGAAGCACAGGCCGCAGATCGAGGGATTCTTGTCCCACCGACCACGGTCGATCATCCGCATGAATGGCGCGCTGGGCCCTGCGAACGGAGCGGCGCACATCTTGCAGCGGGGATCACTCGGGAGCATGCGGAGGAACCCACGGCCCGCGGCGAACCCCGAATTGGGGTCGTTCAGCAGCCGCTCCCACATGGGGTCGGAGACGAATTCCGTCCCGCCGTCCTCTTGATCGTCAGCTTGCTGCTGCGCCGGGATCTCAGCCATCGGGACCTTCCACGTTCACGACCGTTTCGCCCTCGCCGATCCGAAACCCGACGATCACCTGCTCCTCGTCAGACGGGTTGCTCTCTCGATGGACCGTTTCCGGCGGGACGATGAAAAAGTCGCCTGGCCCAGCCTCGACCACCGTTGCGCCGTGCGACCCGCTCTCGAGTCGGAGGTGTCCGGCGATGACATAGCCGTAGGTCGCGTATCCAGCATGATGGTGCCAGCCCGATACGAGTCCCGGTCGCGTCCGCACGGCGATGATACGTGCCCCACCAGCCGCTGCCTCGCGGCGCTGCATGCCAAGTGTCGGAACGTTATCGACGAGGTCGCCTGCGGCAACGATGGTGATCCCGGATGAGGCGGCCACCTTGGTCAGGCCGAGACGGGCTGTGCGAGCTTCTCGATCCGGATCGCGGTCGCCTTGAACTCGGCGGTGCCGGATTTCGGGTCCGTGGCGTCGATCGTCAGCAGGTTCGTGGCGACGTCGTCCTGGAAATGGAGCGTCATGAACGTGAGACCCGGGCGCAGCGACGGATCGATCCTGACCGGTACCTCGACCCGCCCGCGCCGCGAGATCGCGCACACGACCTCGCCATCCGCCAGACCGTATGCCTCGGCGTCCTCGGGCGAGATGTCGAGTGACTCGCCACGCCGCAGCGGCGAGGTGTACCCGGCCGTCTGGACCCCGGTGTTGTAGGAATCGAGCCGGCGGCCCGTCGTCAGCCGGATGGGGTACTCGTCGGTGAGCTTGTCGACCGGCGGGTCGTGGTCGACGGGAACGAACGGGACGCGGTTGCCCGGGACCGGATCCTCCCAGAGCCGGCTGTGGAGGAATAGCTCGCCGGGATGGTCCTCGTCGTAGCACGGCCACTGGATGCCGCCGAGCTCCTCGAGGCGCTGGTAGCTCATCCCGGCATGGACGGGCGACAGCGCGCGGACCTCGTCCCACACGCGTTCGGCGCCAGCGTCGCCCCAGTCGGCGCCCATCCGCCGCGCGAGGTCGAAGATGATCGCCAGGTCGTCCCGGGCACCCGCAGGCGGCTCGACCGCTTTGCGGACGCGTTGGACGCGTCGCTCCGAGTTGGTGACCGTCCCCTCGCCCTCGGCCCATGCGGCGCTCGCCGGCAGGACGACGTCCGCCAGTTCGGCGGTCTTCGTCAGGAACAGGTCCTGGACGACGAGCATGTCGAGGCCCTCGAGGAGCCGGATGGCGCGGTGCTGGTCGGCCTCCGACTGGACGGGGTTCTCGCCGATGCAGTACACGGCGGTCAGGTCACCCCGTTCCATGGCGTCGAACATGCCCGACAGGTGCCAGCCACGCTGCGGCGGGACGGTGACGCCCCAGGCGGCGTCGAACTTCGCTCGGAGCGTGTCGTTCTCGACATGCTGGAAGCCAGGCAAACGATCGGGCAGGGCGCCCATATCGCCGCCGCCCTGGACGTTGTTCTGGCCACGGAGCGGGTTGACGCCGCTCCCGTAGCGACCGACGTGTCCGGTGAGCAGGACGAGGTCGATCAGGGACAGGACGTTGTCGACCGCGTTGTGGTGCTCGGTGATCCCCAACGTCCAGCAGATCATCGCCCGCGGCGCGGTCGCCAGCGCGTGCGCCAGCTCCTTGATGACGTCGGCCGGGACGCCCGTCTCGCGCTCGGCATAGTCGAGCGTGTACGACTCGACCTTGGCCTTGTAGGCGTCGAAGTCGGCGGTCGCCCGCTCGATGAACTCGCGATGCTCCAGGCCCGACGCGATGATCTCGCGGGCGATGGCATTGGCCAGCGCGATGTCGCTGCCCACGTCGAGGCCAAGCCACGTGTCGGCCCATTCCGCGCTGGACGTCCGGCGCGGGTCGACCGCATACAGCCGCGCTCCCTTGTGCACGGCTTTGAGGACGTGGTGGAAGAAGATCGGATGCGTCTCGCGGGCATTGCTGCCCCAGAGGACGATCAGATCGGTGTCCTCGACCTCACGATATGAGCTGGTCCCCCCACCGGCACCGAACACGGTCGCCAGACCGGCGACGCTCGGGGCGTGTCAGGTGCGGTTGCAGCTGTCGATGTTGTTGCTGCCCAGGACCACCCGGCTGAACTTCTGTGCCGCGAAGTTGACCTCGTTGGTCGCCTTGCTACAGCTGAAGGTGCCGAATGTCGTCGGGCCGTGGGCCGCCCTCGCGGCCTGGAACCCGGCGACCACGCGGTCCAGCGCTTCATCCCAGGTCGCTGGTCGAAGCTCGCCGCCCTTCTCGTCGCGCACGAGGGGCTGGGTCAGTCGTACGTAGGGTCGTGCCACTCGGTGGACTCCTGCGGATGACGACCGCCCGAGTGTACCGCTTGACGACGGGCCGTTCGAACGGCAACCTCCGCATCGTTCATGCGAGGGGACACATGACCACCGACGCCGCGACTGCGGATCTCAGCGAGCCGCCGCCGCTCTACTGCTACCGCCATCCGGACCGTGAGACGTGGGTCCGCTGCGGTCGCTGCGATCAACCGATCTGCACCCGCTGCTCCATGCAGGGTCCGGTCGGGCTGCGTTGCAGGACGTGCGGCAAGCCGTCGCGCGATGCCCTTGCGTCGCTGAGCACGAGGCAGCTCGCGATCGGGCTGGCCGTCGCCACGGGTCTCGGGGCTGTGGTGGGCTATTTCGGGGCGCAGTTCGGGTTCTTCATGCTCGTCCTCGGCTTCTTCGCCGGCACGATCATCGCCGAGGCGCTCGACCGGACGATCGGCATCAAGCGCGGCCCACGGATCCTCGCGCTCGCGATCGCCGGGATCGCGATCGGCGGGCTGCTGGGCGCGTCACTGTCGCTGGTCGGGCTGTGGCGGGAGCTGCTGGGGTATGCGGCGATGGCCGAGGCCGCTGGAGAGACCGGCTATCCAGCCCTCGCGCTTGACGCCTTCCTGCTCCAGTACGTGCCATCCGTGCTGATCAGCATCGGCGCCACCATCGTCGGCGCGTACGTCCGACTCCGCTAGGCCAGCGCGACGCCCGAGCCCGCCTCCACGCGGCCGATCCGCCAGACGTCGACGCCTGCGCCCTGCAGGCCGGCGACGACCCCCTCCACCCGATCCGGATCGATCGCTGCGAGCAGGCCGCCACTCGTCTGCGGGTCGAAGGCGAGTGTCACGAGCTCCGCCGGCACGCCCGCCGCGACAGCCAGCTCGTCGGCGACGAATCGTCGATTGTGCGCGGCACCGCCGGTCTCGACGCCTGCGCGCGCGAGGTCGAGCGCTCCGTCCAGCGGCGGGATGCTCCGCGCGTCGAAGATGAGCCGCGCGCCCGATGCGCGCGCCATCTCGAGGCCGTGGCCGAGCAGGCCGAAGCCGGTGATATCCGTCGCAGCCGTCACCCCATGGCCGACCAGGACGTCGGCCGCCGCGCGGTTGAGGGTCCGCATCCCCTCGATGGCCGCGGCGAGGTCCGCAGGTTCGGTCCGGCCCGCTCGCGCGCCGCTCACCAGCAGGCCGGTGCCGAGCGGCTTGGTGAGCAGGAGCTGGTCGCCGGGTCTGGCCGCACCCTTGCGCAGGAGTCGATTCGGGTGCGCGGCGCCGATGACCGCCAGCCCGTACTTGGGCTCCGGGTCGCGGATCGTATGGCCGCCCGCCAGGGTCCCGCCGGCTTCGCGGACCTTGTCCGACGCCCCACCGAACACCTCCGCCAGCACGTTCCGCGGCAGCTCTTCGGGGAACGCCGCGATCGACAGGGCGAAGAGGACGCGGCCGCCCATCGCGAAGACGTCGCTCATCGCGTTCGCGGCCGCGATCTCGCCGAACGTCCGCGCGTCATCGACCAGCGGCGGGAAGAAGTCGACCGTGCCGATGATCGCGAGGTCATCGCTGACGCGATAGGCCGCGGCGTCGTCCGGTGGCTGGAGCCCGGCGATGAGCTCGTCGGGTGCCGCCTCGGCGCCGAGTCCTGCGAGCGCCTCGGAGAGCAGGTCGGCACCAAGCTTCGCCGCGCAGCCGCCGCAATCGGTGAGGCTTGTGAGCCGCAGGCTCGGGACGTCGGACAGGGTCGCCACGAGACGATGATAGGCGGGCCCGCGTTCCGGCTCCGCCGGCGGCATTGCCGCCAGCATCTCCTTCGATTTCGAAGGTTTTCTCTCACGGCGATCACCCATCGCCGAACGCGATCCTTCGATTTCGAAGGCTTTGCTGGGTTGGTGCGCCCGGGCCATTCCACGACCCCCGCATTACCATCCGTGCGGGAGCGGTTGGGCCCCGGTGGGTTCCCCGGTCTTCAAAACCGGTGACGCCGCGCTCGGCGTGGCGTGGTGGGTTCGACTCCCACGCGTTCCCGCCACGGAGGACTGATGACGTCGAAGCCGGTCGTGCATCCGCGTCCACCCAGCGTCGACGGCCTGTTGACGTCGGTGCGACTGCGCGAAGGCTTCGAGCGCCAGCACGATGTTGTCGTCGACGCGGCCCGTGCGGTGATCGAGGAGGAACGGGTGCGGATCGCCGCGGGGAACGATCCGCGGCTCGTCCGCGATCTCATCGATGACGTCCTCAAAAGGCTGGACGCACAGGTCCCGTTCGAGGATGACTACGTCATCAATGCGACCGGGGTGATCGTCCATACCAATCTCGGTCGCGCGCCGTGGCCCAGGATCGCTTCGATCCACGCCGCAGGTGCGACCGACTACCTGCTGCTGGAGATCGATCGGGAGACCGGTCGTCGAGGGCACCGCTATCGACGCGCCGAGGAGCTCCTCATCGCGCTGACCGGCGCCGACGATGCCTTGGTCACGAACAACAACGCGGCCGCTCTCGTGCTGGCCGTCGGCCTGGCGGGCCGCGGCGGCGTCGTCGTGTCGCGCGGCGAGCTCGTCGAGATCGGCGGCGGCGTGCGCATCCCGGACATCATCCGGCGTGTCGGCGCGAAGCTCATCGAGGTAGGGACGACCAACCGGACACGCGCCGAGGACTTCGAGGCCCCGCTGGCTGAAGGCAAGGCTCGTGCCGTGCTTCGGGTGCACCCGTCGAATTTCTCGATGGCCGGTTTCACCGAGTCCCCCGATCCCAGCCGTGTGGCGGAGCTCGCGCATCGACACGGCGCGTTCGTCATCGACGATCTCGGATCAGGGGCACTGCTCCCGACCGAGCAGTTCGGGCTTGCCCACGAACCGACCCCGGCCGAGCGCCTGGCGATAGGGTCCGACATCGTCACGTTCAGTGGCGACAAGCTCGTCGGTGGACCGCAGGCCGGTCTGGTCGTCGGTCGAGGGGACCTCATTGCCCGGATGCGGCGCGATCCGCTGGCGCGGGCCATGCGCCCTGACAAGGCGACGCTGCTGGGCGTGGCGGCGACGTTGGGGTTGTACCGGGCTGGCCTGGCCATGTCGCAGATCCCTGTGTGGGTCATGATCGCGACGCCGGTCGATGCCCTGCGAGCCCGCGCTGAGCGGGTTGCAGCCAGGATCGGGTCTGCAGCGTCAGTCGCCGAGATGGCATCCACCATCGGCGGCGGCAGCCTTCCTGGCGAGACGATCCCGTCGGTCGGCGTTGCGGTCGCGAGCTCGTCCGCCGACGGTCTGCTGGCTCGGATCCGACGATGCGGTCGCCAGGCGGTGATCGGCCGGATCGAGGACGATCGCGTGCTGCTCGACCTTCGAACCGTCCATCCTGATCAGGATCGGCGGTTGGCCGCCACGGTCAGGATCGCGCTCGCCGGGCGATGACCATCGTCGTGGGCACGGCCGGCCACATCGATCACGGCAAGACGACGTTGCTCCGCGCGCTCACCGGGATCGATGCGGACCGCCTCCCCGAGGAGCGTCGGCGCGGCATGACGATCGATGTCGGGTATGCCCATCTCGATCTCGACGACGGCACGACGATCGACTTCGTCGACGTGCCGGGGCACGACAAGCTGGTCGGCAACATGCTCGTCGGTGCCGGCGAGATCGATGCTGCATTGCTCGTCGTGGCTGCGGACGATGGACTCCGCGCGCAAACGCACGAGCACGTCGCGCTGCTCGATGCGCTCGGGATCGGCCGCGCGATCGCGGTCGTGAACAAGATCGACGCGGTCCCGCGCGAGCGGGTCGAGGCCGTTCGGGCGGACGTTGCCGCGTTGCTGGCCGCGACATCGATGGCCGGCGCGCCGGTTGTCGCCGCGTCAGGGTTGACCGGGGCGGGCGTGGACGCCCTGCGCGAGGCGCTCATCGACCTCCGAGACCGCGTCCGCCTTTCCCTTCGACCACCGACCCTTGCGATCGATCGCGTCTTCTCCGTGAAGGGTCGCGGCGTGGTGGTTACCGGCACCTTGCGGGGCGGACCGCTCAGACGAGGGGAGACGCTCAGGCTGGTCCCGGGCGATCGGACGGCACGGATCCGCGAGATCCAGGTCCACGGGACGCCGGTCGACGCCGTCGAGACGGGTGGTCGGACCGCCCTGAACGTCGCCGGGATCGACGCCCGGGAGCTGCATCGCGGGATGGTGCTCACCGCCGATCCGGCGGTCGTCGCGGCGGAGCGTGCCCTGGTCGCGTTCCGCGATCCCGTCGGGGACCGGGCCAGCGGGCGGGTGCACGCAGGGACCGCAGCGGTGGACGGCACGATCGGCCGCAGCGGCCGCGATGCCCTCGCGCTGCCGGACGGGCGACCGGCTGGGATCCTCCGGCTCAGTCAGCCGATCGCCCTCCGCCAGGGCGATCGCTTCGTGGTGCGCCGCGGAGCGCAGGGGGCGCCGGTCGGCGGCGTCGTGCTCGATAGCACCCCGGCGCGCGGGGTCTCGCGCCGCCGGCAGACGCCCGAGCGCGTCGCCGCCCTGGCCGCGGGCGACCGGGCGGCGCGGTTGGACCTCCACGGGATGCTGGACGGAGAGCTGGCACCGGACGTCACAGCGGCCGCCGCCGACGCGGTCCTTGCCGCGGTGCCCGGCGAGGCATCGCTATCGACTGCGCGGAGCGCGGCGGCACGAGCCCTGCGCCGTGCCGTGACCACCCGCCGCGACGACGCTTCAGCCGCTGCGAACGCTGTCATCGATCGGCTGGTCGCCGACGGTCGCCTCGCACGCGACGGGGACGTCGTACGGCGTGCCGGCCGGGCGCCGGCTGGCCCCGATCAGGCCATGGTCGCCGCCATGGACCGCCTTGAATCCATGCTCGACGTCCTCGCCCCGCCATCGCTGGCAGAGGCCGCACGGGTCGCTGGGTGCTCGCCCGCAGGCATCCGCGATCTTGAGCGCAGCGGCCGGATCATCGTCGTCGAGGCGGACCTGGCCTACGCAGCCACCACCTACCGGACCCTGACCGAACGGGCCCTGACGATGGCCACGCGGGGGCCGCTGACGCCTGCCGCCTTGCGCGACGCCACCGGGACCAGCCGCAAGTACGTGATGGCCATCCTCGAGGATCTCGACCGGCGGGCGATCCTGCGCCGCACGCCGGCCGGGCACGTCCCGGGAGCGAAGGCGCCCACCGCCGCCGGTCGATGACCGAGCGTACGGCGGCGATCGTCCTGGCCGGCGGCCGCTCGTCTCGGTTCGGCCGCGACAAGCTGGTCGAGCCGATCGACGGCCGGCCGATGCTCGACCACGCGATCGACGCCGTGCGGTTGGTGACGAGCAACATCCTGGTCGTGACCTCACCGAGGGCTACCGCAGGCGCCCGTGACGGCGTCACCATCGTCCACGACGCGCTCCCGTTCGAGGGGCCCTTGTCCGGCTTGGCCTCCGGTTTGGAGGCCCTGGATCCAACGGTCGATCGGGTCGTGGTCGTCGGTGCCGATATGCCTGGCCTCGTTCCGGCCGTCCTCGAACGGCTGATCGTCGCGCTCGACGACCACGACGCGGCTGTCCTGGCGGACGAGACGAGGCCTCGCCCGCTTCCGATGGCGATCCGTCCGTCCGTGGCGCGACCCGCGGTCGAGCGGTTGATCGCGAGCGGCGAGCGACGCCTGCGAGCGCTGATCGGCGAGCTTGACGCCAAGGTCATCTCTGCCTCGATCTGGCGCCGTGACGACCTTGCCGGCGCCACGCTCACCGACATCGACACGCCGGCAGACCTGCCGGACCCGACGCAGAAAACACGACGACCCCCGTCGGAGGGACGGGGGTCGTCGCGGTGATGGACGAAGCTGAGGGAGGAGGCCTCAGCTCCGGTTGGGCGAGTCGTCGAGCTTCGGGAACATCGTGCCCCGGTTATCGAGCGGCATGGCCAGCGCGGCCAGCGCGTTCGACGCAGCGGAGCTGATCCGCTCGAACACCGACGGGCGGTCGGCCAGGAGGCGAGCCTCGGCGGCTTCGTCGAGCAGGTCCTGCAGATGTGCGTTCACGTACAGGATCGCGAGTGCGTTCATCGCTTGATCGCTCCTTTCTGCGTCATCCGGTCTGTCCGGTGCGCATGAGAAGCATCGCCCTTGGCCGCTCGCCCGGACATCGACGTCAGATGCCGAATTCGGCATCGTCATCCGTCCATGTCGGGACAAGGCCCTCAACCGCCCAGATCAGCGGTCTCGTAGACGGGCACGCCCTCGACGAACGTGCCCACGACCTTCGCCTCGACGATCGCTCCAGCGGCGCGATCGAACAGGTCGCGGTCGAGGATCGCGAGATCGGCCAGCTTCCCGACCTCGAGCGAGCCCGTGTCATCGAGGTGATTCACGTATGCCGAGCCGGACGTGAACGCTGCCAGGGCATCGATCAGGTCGATCCGCTCCTCCGGTAGGAGGACGTCCCGATCGCCTGCGTACCACCCGGGTGCCTGGCGCTCCACCGCGATGTGCATCTCCCAGATCGGATTCGCGCTGGATACGCTCCAGTCGGAACCCATGGCGAGCACGGCGCCCGTGGCTCTGAGCGAACGGAACGGGTACTGCCACCGCCAGCGCTCCCCGATGAACGGGATCGTCAGCACGTCCATCTGATCGTCGTGGGCCGCCCACAGCGGTTGTGCGTTGGCCGCGACATCGAGTTGTCGGAAACGCGGGATGTCGTCCGGGTGGATGAGCTGGATGTGCGCGATGTGCGGCCGCGTATCGGATGGACCGTTGGCGCGCCGAGCGGCCTCCACGGCATCGAGGGACGCGCGCACCGCCCGATCGCCGATCGCGTGGAAATGCGGCTGGAAGCCGAGCGCATCGAGCTGGGGCACCCAGGTCGAAAGCCCCTCCGGGTCGATCTGGAGCAGGCCGCGATTGTCCGTCGTGCCACCGTGGCCGTCGCCGTACGGCTCGAGCATGGCGCCGGTGAAGTTCTCGAGGACGCCATCCATCATCAGCTTCACGCTGGTCGCCTGGTAGCGGCCGATCGATGTGGCGCGGCGGCGTTCGATGAACTCCTCGATCTGCTCGGCGCCCCGAACACGCTCCCACCACATCGCACCGACGACCCGTCCCGTGAGCGCGCCACTCGAGGCGAGCGCGACGTACGCGACCTCCTCCGCCTCGGGTCGGACGATGGCGTCCTGCCAGGCGGTGATCCCGAGGCCGTGCAGATGCCGCTGGCCCAGGCGGAGGGCTTCCTCGAGCTCGGCGGGCGTGTCGTCGGGCAGCAGCCGCTCGACCAGGTCCATCGCGCCTTCGTGGAGCGTGCCGCTCGGGTTGCCGTCCGCATCGCGTTCGATGCGCCCGTCGGGTGGATCCGGTGTCGCCGCTGTCACGCCCGCGAGCTCCAGGGCTTTCGTGTTGACCCACACGCTGTGACCATCCCGGCTGGTGAGGTAGGCGGGGCGGTCCGAGACCACCTGGTCGAGGACCTCGCGGCGCGGCGCGCCGCCGGGGAATGCAGCCATGTACCAGCCGCCGCCGCGGATCCACGCCTCGTCCGGGTGGGACCGCACATAGGCATCGATGGTGTCGAGCGGGGCGCCTGATTGGGCATCGGCGTGGAGGTCGCAGCGAAGCATCGCCAGGCCGCCGTGCACGGGGTGGACGTGCGCGTCCTGGAACCCCGGGGTGACGGTCCGGCCGCGAAGGTCGATGACGCGAGTCTGCGGGCCGACGTGCTCGCGCGCGGCGGCATCCGTCCCGACCGCCGCGACTCGACCGTCGCGCACCGCGAGCGCGGTCGCCCATGAGCGGGCCGGGTCCATCGTGGCGATCCGACCGCCCAGCAGGACGAGGTCGGCATGAACGTCGGTCGTCATCTGCGGGAGTCTCGCAGCGTCATCCGCTGCGACCGAGCGTCATCCCGCACCACGCGACGCGCTAGCATCGCCGGCTATGACATCCGTGCACCTCCTCCACGCCGGCTACACCGGCGAGCGCACGGCGTCGTCGGTCGCGTTGGTGCGCGACGGCGACGCCCTGATCGTGGCCGACCCGGGGATGGTGGCCCACCGGTCGCGCATCCTCGACCCGCTGGCCGACCTCGGCGTCGCGCCGGACGATGTCACCCACGTCTTCCTGAGCCATCACCACCCCGACCACACCATGAATGTCGCGCTCTTTCCGAACGCCGAGGTGGTCGACTTCTGGGCGCGCTACAAGGACGATCTGTGGCTCGATATGCCGGGTGACGGCTATCGATTGTCCGACCGGGCTCAGCTCTGGTTGACGCCCGGACACACGCACGAGGACGCGTCGCTCATCGTCGAGGCGGACGATGGCGTGTACGCGATGACCCACCTGTGGTGGCACGCGGACCGGTCGCCGGACCAGGACCCGTACTGCGTCGACCAGGCCGCCATCGACGCCGGACGCCAGCGCGTCCTGGCTGTCGCCGACGTCGTCATCCCTGGTCACGGTGGCCCCTTCCGCGTCGAGCGCTAGGAACCGGCTCGCATACGACCGCGTCGAGACCGCACCATCGATCGTGATCGGATCGCGGAGGTCTCATCCATGCGCCTACTCGCAGGCTCGGTCCTCGTCGCACTGACCCTGCTCGCCTGCGGGCCCACGAGCACGCCCTCGACCGGGCCGAGTGCACCCGCCGCGCCGAGCGCGCCGGCCGCGGCGATCACCGTCGACGAGCTGGCGGCAGACGCCGCCACGCTGGACGGCCAGACGGTCCGGGTGAAGGGCTACCTGCTGGCCACCGATGCGGGCGCGAGCATGTGCTCGCTCCTGCTCGAGTCATATCCGCCGCAATGCGGCGGCGGGGTGGGCGTGTCCGGTGAGATCCCAGCGGACGTCGCGGCCGGCCTCGACAAGACGACGGAGCCCGGCCTGGCGAAGGCGATGTGGGGCTGGGTCGAGGTCATCGGCACCCTCGATACGTCTGGTGGAGCCCCGACGATCAAGATTGCCGCGATCCGCCTCGTCGCGCCGTGATGTTCAGCCGGACGTAGTCGATCAGCGGCTCGCCGACTGCGTCGGCGACGGCGCGGACGAAGGCATCGTGCGCATCGGTTGGCAGCCGCTCGAGATGGGCACCGAGCACGACCGTGCGCAGATATGTCTCGAACGGCGCCCCCGGTTCGAATGTCGTGGGCTCCTCGGTCAACCAGCATTCGACATCGACGAAGCCGGCGGTCTCGAGCCGGCGCGTCGTCGCCTGCGGTGTCTCGTAATGGGCAGGCCCGAGCCAGCCATCGCCGATCGTCGCGAGCGCACGCTTGATCCGCCCGATGTTGCCGGCACCGCCGCACTGGGCGACCAGCCAACCGCCTGGCCGGATGACGGCGGCCAGGTTCGCGAACAGTGCGTCGTGGTCGGGAACCCAGTGAAAGGTCGCCGTCGACACGATGGCATCGACCGGTTCGTCGATCGGGAGCGGCCGACCGAGGTCGGCGACGACGTACTGCACCCGGTCACCGAAGGCGGCGAGCCGGTCTCGGGCGGCCTCGATCATCGCCGGCGATCCATCGAGGGCGATGACCCGGCCGCGCGGCAGCCGTCCGGCGAGCTCCTCGGTGACGCGGCCCGTGCCACAGCCCGCGTCGAGTACGCGCTCGTCGCCGTCGAGCTGCAACCGATCGAGGACGGCCACGCCCCAGCGCGTCATCGGGTCGGCGACCCTGTCGTAGGAGCGGGCGTCCCAGTCGCGTGCCATCAGTCGGGCGATCGGCTGGCTCGCTCGGGCCGCAGCCCGATCCACGAGATGGCGGCGCCGATGGCGACCAACGCCGCCGCGAAACCCATCGCCAGGTGGAACGCCTCGATCGATGCCCGAGCCGCCGCGGCGACCTGGTCTGGCGTCGCGTCGCCGCGCGGCGGGTTCAGCGGCGGGAACATCGCGCGAACCGTGGCCGAGGTCGTGTCGATGTCGGGAGCGATCGCGGCAAGCTGCGCATAGAACGTGGCGCTCAGCGCCACGAAGATCAGCGCCCCGAGCAACGGCTGACCGACCCGCGCGATGGCGTTGTTGATCGCCGACCCGAGACCCGAGGACCGCTCTGGGATCGAACCCATCAGCGTGTTCGTGAGTGGCGCCACAACGCATGCGATCCCGATGCCGAACAGCACGACCGCCGGGAGGATGTCGACGAGCGCCGACGCGGGCGGGATCAGCGATGCGGGCTGCTCGGGGCTGGCGCGCCACGGCGCGGAGGATGCCGGCAGTCGGGTGAACCACAGGAGGCCGGCCGCCATCAACGCCGGGCCGAGCGTCAGGAAGCGGCGCGCCCCGGCCTGTCCGTCGCGGCCCGCGATCATGCCGATCCGTGGCGACAGCGTGACGAGGCAGACGCCGACCGGCAGGACGACGGCGCCGGCTCCCATGGCCGTATACCCGAGCGCACCCTGGAGCACGATGCTCAGGTAGCTCAACATCACATACAGACCGCCGTACACGAAGAACGTCGCTAGGTTGATCGTCGTGAACGCCCGCGACCGGAACAGGCCGAGCGGCACGAGGGGATCGGGGCGCTTCGCCATCAGGACGGGGAATGCCACCAGCGCGACCGTCCCGACGGCGACGGCCACCCAGGCCGCGGTGTCCCGCCACTCGTGTTCGCCGCCACGGATGACCCCGAACGACAGGCCGCCCACCGCGATCGCGGCGACCAGCGAGCCGAGCCAGTCGAAGGGCCGTTTCGAATCGAGATCGCGCGACTCGGCCACATGGCGCAGGGTGATGACCAGCGCGAGCGCGAGGATCGGCACGTTGACGAGGAAGGCGATCCGCCAGCCGATCGAGTCGACGAGCAATCCGCCGGCCAGCGGCCCGACCAGGGCCAGGGCAGATGTCGCCGACGTCCACAGTCCGAACGCACGACCGCGCTCCTCCGCGGCGAACGTCTGGGTGATGATCGAGAGCGCGCCCGGCACCATCAACGCCCCGGCCGCGCCCTGGAGCAGTCGCGAGACGACCAGGATCTCGAGGCTCGGTGCGAGGCCGCAGAACGCGGATGTGATGGCGAAGCCGGCCAGCCCGAGCGCGTAGATGCGCCGTCGCCCGTACCGATCCGAGAGGGCGCCGGCCAGGATCAACAGCGCGGCGAGGACCGCCAGGTAGCCGCTGACGACGTAGGTCTGACCCTCGAGGACGCCGACCATCGTGGCCGGCAATTCCCGGCCGATGCGCGGCAGGGCGGCGTTGACGATCGTGCCGTCGAGGAACACCGCGCCGGACCCGATGATCGTCGCGATGAGGGTCCATCGCTGGCGCGGCGTCATCGCGGCAGTGTCGCAGATAGACTCTCGGCGCTATGCCCGGACCTGTCGCCCTCGTCGGCGCTGGCGAGTTCCTCCCGACGATGGCCACCTTCGATGCGGATCTGCTCGCGGCGACCGGGGTCGCGCGGCCGCGGGTGGTCATCCTGCCGACCGCCTCGTACCCCGATGGCGAGGCGGTCTTCCAGCGATGGGCGGCGATGGGCGTGAGCCACTTCGCGGACCTCGGCGCGGAAGTGGAGCCTGTGTTCGTCCGCGATCGCGACGACGCCGACGACCCGGCTGCCGCGCAAGCTGTCGGTGAGGCCGACCTGGTGTATCTCTCGGGCGGGAAGCCCGCCCACCTCCTCGCCGCACTGTCGGGCAGCGCCGTCGGGCGGGCGCTGGCGGGGGCGCATGCGCGCGGGGCGGCCCTGGCCGGGTGCTCGGCCGGCGCGATGGCGCTTGCCGGTTTCGCCTTCGATTTCCGGGTCCGCCTGGTCCCGTTCCCGCTGCGATGGGGGAGCGGCCTCGGGTTCGCGCCGGGCTTGTCGGTCGTGCCGCACTACGACGCGTGGCCCGAGCCGCTGTCGGCGTTGATCGCGTTCCAGGCGCCGCGCGGCTCGGTCGTCCTGGGGATCGACGAGGACACGGCCGTCGTCGGTCGCGACGGGGGCTGGCAGGTCCACGGTGCCTCGCGGGTCACCGTGTGGCGCGGCCGACGCCGCGAGCGCTTCCGCGCCGGCGAGGTGTTCCGGATCTAGGCGGCCACCTGCTGGTGAAGGCCCTGGAGCCGGCGGCGACCTCCTCTGTCGCCTCCCAGGCGACGCTCAGATGCCGAGGTGCCTTCCACTGCCGCCTCGACCCCGCCTTGTCGCTTCCCAGGCGTCGCCAGCGTGGCGAGGCGCCTTGGACATCGGCCTCGGCTTATCCGTGTCGCCCCCAGGCGACGGCACGATCGGGACATGTCCAGGACTCGTGCATGTGGACTCTGAATCCACGCCAGAACGTCGAGGATCCCATGTCACCGCGCTCGAGTGATCTTGTGGAGCACGAGTCCACGACGACCGGCCGGAGGAAGGCAACCAGACGCCTGGGCATTCCGGCGTGGCGTGTCAGTCCACGCCCGCCGGCCCCGCCCGCCGTCGCCGGGTAGCGATCAGTCCGGGCGGACGGTCCGGAAGCAGTCGGAGCAGTAGACCGGGCGGTCCATGCGCGGACGGAACGGGACCTGTGCCTGGTTGCCGCATGACGAGCAGACGACGGCGAAGTACTCGCGGTCGGGACGCTCGACGCTTCGCTCGTAGCCGCGCGGGCCGCCGATGTCGCGAACCTCGCCTGGGTAACCGCCCTCGCGCGCTGCTCGACGGCTTGCCCGGCAGCTCGTGCAGCGCTTGGGATCCGAGGCGAACCCTTTCTGGACGTAATACTCCTGATCGGCGGCCGAATGGATGAAATCGACGCCACAGTCGACGCAGTTGAGGGTCCGATCAGCGTAGGTCACGATGCTCCTCCGGGGCGCGATGGTCGGCGGGGTGCGCCAGCGGAGGGCGACCACATCGGCGGTCGGGAAGGCGAGGGTCTGGCGAGCGAAGCCGGGCCCAGCGACCCAGGTGCCGATGTTGGAGTCCCTGTCTGCGGGCGCACCGGTCAATTCGTGCGGCGCAGGATACAACGGCTCCAGGAAACGGACATCGCGGGCGTCCCGGGAGGTCGCGCTGCCCCCGGTCGTGGGCTGGCAACCGTGACAACGTACCTGTCACAATGGCGCGCGAGGATCCGGGCTGGCGAGCGGGGAGTCATGGGGGCGCCTCGCTCGCGCCATACCACCCAGGGGTAGCCGGATCGCCCGACCGTCATCACTGGGAGGCCAGACCCGAGCGGATGCTACGGATCATCCACACCGCGGACGTCCATCTTGGCGCGCGCCATGACGACCTCGGTGAGCAGGCCAGCGCCCAGCGCGAGCGCCAATTCGCGGCCTTCGCAGCTACCGTCGACCTGGCCATCGCAGAGAAGGCCGATCTGGTCCTGATCGCGGGCGATCTGTTCGACAGCAACGTGCAGCCGCGGCGCTCCGTGGAGCGTGTCGCCGCGCAGCTCAAGCGGCTAACGACGGGCCGCATCCGCACGGTCATCGTGCCCGGCACGCACGACGTCTACGATCGATCGTCGATCTATCGGGCCTACGATCTCAAGGCGCTCGCCGACAGCGCACCGGACGATGACTGGGTGACGGTCCTCACCCCGGATCGCCCGCGTATCCACCTGCCGTCGTGCGACGTCGTCGTCCACGGACCGGTGTTCGCCACCAAGCGAGCGCCGCATAGCCCGCTCCGGGACGTCGATGTCCCCGCCCATCGGGGCACGGCCACCTGGCAGGTCGGTGTGCTGCACGGATCGGTCGCGATCCCGGGCAAGACCGATCGCGACGATGTCGTCATCACCACGGAAGAGATCGGCGCCAGCGGGCTCGACTATCTCGCGCTCGGCCACTGGCACTCCGCCCGGCAGGCCAAGAACGGCACCACCACGTACGCCTATGCCGGTGCGCCGGAACCCATCGCCCTGAACCAGGATCGGGCCGGCAAGGTCCTGCTGGTCCAGCTGGAGCAGACAGGGACCGGCAAGACCGTCACGGTGGCCGACCGCCAGGTCGGTAAGACCCGCTTCGAGCGGCTCGAGCTCGATGCCGCCGGTATCACGACGCAACCGGCGCTCATCGACAGCCTCGCGCGCAAGGGCGACCCAGACCTCGTGCTCGACGCGAGCATCGTCGGCGTCCGACCCGATGAGCTGGACCTGCATCCCGACGAGATCGAGTCCGCCCTCGCCACGCGGTTCCTCAAGGTCCGCGTCCGCGACCTCAGCACGCCCGCGCTCACGGAGGGCACCCTGCCCTCGCCTGACACCGTCTCGGGCGCGTTCATCCGCGACCTCGAGGCACGGATCGCGGAGCTCGAGGCGTCGACTGCCGCAGATGGCGGCGTCGAAGCGGCTGCGGAGGCGGCCGAACTGCGAGACGCCCTGCGGCTGGGTCGCCTGTTGCTGGCCGGCCACGAGGTCTCGCTGTGAGGATCCGTCGACTCCAGGTGCGGGACCTGCGCCGCTATCGCGAGCTCGACATCGACCTTGCGCCCGGCGTCACCGTCGTGCGCGGTCCCAACGAAGCCGGCAAGAGCACGATCCAGCGCGCGATCGAGCTCGCACTCACGCGACGGGTCACGAGCAACGCCGGGGACCTCGAGACGCTCCGACCATGGGATGCGGCGGCCGACGCACGGCCGTGGGTCGCCCTCGAGTTCGAGCAGGAGGAGGAGGACGGCCGGGTCGCGACGGGCACCCTCGAGAAGTGGTTCGCCGGCCAGAAGGGCACGGTCGACCTCGTATACGACGGACAGCGCGTCACCGACCCAGCACTGGCGGACCAGGTCCTGGCCGAGCTGTCGGGCATCCCGAACGAGGCGTTCTTCCGGTCCACGGCGTCGGTCCGCCATCACGAGCTGAGCGATGTCGCGCGCGACGAGGCCGCGCTGCGCGACCGGCTCCAGGCCAGCATCAGCGGCGCCGACCGTGGCACCGGTCGCGCGAAGAAGAAGCTCGAGCGGGCGATCTTCGAGCTCACGACCAAGGGCGACAAGAACCCGGGCCGGCTCAAGGTCGCCGAGGCCGCCGTCGCCCAGACGGTCGGGATGGTCGAGAAGGGTGAGCTCGACCTCGCCCAGCTCGAGCGTGATCGCGACACGCTGTCCGGGTCGCGCGAGCGCCGGACGGATGCCGAACGCGGCCTCGCCGAACACCGCGCGATGCTCGAGAAGGCGCGCCAGGCCGAACGACTCGAGGCGGAGCGGTCAGCTGCCCGCGAACGGTACGAGCGGTTCCGCGAGGCCGTCGAGGTCTCGACCGAGCTCGACGAGCTCGCCCAGACTCATCCATCGCCGAATCCGCTGCCAGTCATCCGCCAGGCCGTAGAGCGGCTTCGGTCGCTCGATACGCGCATCCGTGAGCTGCGAGCGGCTTTGGCCGGCGAGGTCGATGTCAACTTCGACGTCGCGCCGGAACCGACGTGGCGGCCGCTGTCCCGCTGGGGGCTGCTCGCCGTCCTTGTCGGCGTGCTGATCGCCGGCGGCAGCTTCGTCGCCGACACGCTGGGCATCCTCGACCTGGGCATGCCGCCGCTGTACGTCGGCGCGGCAGTGGCGCTGATCGGCGGGATCCTGAGCGCCGTGGCGTTGTGGCTCCGGCGGTCGTCGAGCATGCAGGAGCTGCTCCGAGGCGACGAGATCGATCGGCGGCTTCGTGGCCGGTCGGAGATGGAGGCGGAGCTGCACCAGGCGGAGACCGATGTGGAGCAGCAGCTCGGCACGCTCGGGCTCGACGACCTGGCCGCGGCCGAGGAGCTCCTCGCACGCGAGGAGGCGCATGTCGCACGGATGGACCAGATGACCGCCCAGCTGGACGGCCTGGTCGGCAAGGAGCCGCGCGAGACACTCCCGTCGCTGCGTGACGGGGCCGCCCTCGAGATCGAGCAGAAGACCAGCGCGCTCGATGCCCTGGGACCGATCGCCAAGGAACCGCGCGCACGCGAGCGCCTCGAGGTCGAGGTGCGCGACGGCGAGGCGGCACTGGATCGCGCACGCGACGACGAGGCCAACGCTCGCGCACGGGTGGAGAACAATCGGGTCGACGCGGAGGAGGTCGCGGCAGAGGGCGAGCGTCTGGCGATGTGGCGGGAGCAGCTCGCCGTCCTGCAACGGCGGCATCGCGTCCTCGAGGCCACCCTGCGCGCGATCGAGCGGGCGGAGACGACGACGATGAAGACGGCCACCCGCTACCTCGAGGGCCACATGGTCCGCGACGTATCGACGGTGACTGGCGGCCGCTACCGGCGCGTACGCGTGGATGACAAGTCGCTGGACATCGACGTCCACGCCCCCGAACGCGGCGACTGGGTCCCGGTCGGCACCCTCAGCCAGGGCACGCTCGACCTCGTGTACCTGACCGCGCGGCTCGGGCTCGTGCGCCTCGTGACCGGCGACCGCCGTCCACCCCTGGTGCTGGACGACCCGTTCGTGACGCTCGACGACGAGCGGGCCACGCGCGCGCTGGCGCTACTGAAGCGCGTCGCGGACGACTTCCAGATCATCTATCTCACGACGTCGGATCGCTACGACGGCGCAGCGCATGCCGTCGTGGAGCTGCCCGGTCCGGCGACCATCGACGACGGCGTCGATGACCCGTCCCTCAGTCCGGTCGAGAGCGCGAGCGGAGCCAGGGCCTGATCGACGGGCTCCCGGCTGGCACCCTCACGGTGATCCTCGGTCTTGCCGCGGCTGTCGCCTGGGGCGGCGGGGACTTCGGGGGTGGCGTGGCGAGCCGTCGCGTGCCGGTCTTCGGGGTGGTGCTCGTCTCGCAGGTGACCGGCTTCGTGGGCTCGTTCGCGCTGGCGATGGCGGTGGATCAGACACTGCCGACCGGTGTCGACCTGCTGATCTGTGCGATCGGCGGCGCACTCGGCGCGTTCGGGATCACGATGCTGTACCGCGGCCTGGCGATCGGTCGGATGGGCATCGTCGCGCCCGTGACCGGTGTGCTCGCGGCGGTCATCCCGGTCGTCGCCGGGTTCCTGATCGAGGGTGTCCCGCCCCCGCTCGTCATCCTCGGGATCGTGGTGGCGGTCGTGGCCGTGGTGCTGGTCTCGCGCGTGGCCGATGACACGGGTGGCCGCGCGGGTCTCCCCGAGGCATTGGCCGGCGGGACGGCGATCGGTCTGTTCGGGGTCGCGATCGCGTACCTGAGCGAGGGCGACGTGATCGCCGACCTTGCCGTCATCCGTCTCGTGCAGGGGATCCTGGTCGTCGCGGCGGTGCTCGTGACGCGCGCGTCGTGGCGACCCGGTCGATCGTGGCTACTCCCACTCGTCATCATCGGGATCCTGGATACAGCCGGGAACGCGTTCTATCTCGGGGCCGTGCAGACCGGTCAGCTGGCGATCGCGTCGGTCCTCTCCGCGATGTACCCGGTCGCGACGGTCATCCTCGCGGCGGTGGTGCTCCGTGAGCGTGTCGCCCGTGATCATGTCGTCGGGATCGTCCTGGCGGTGACAGCCATCGCGCTGATCGGTTTCGGCAGCGCCTAGCCGGGTGTCGAAGCGGGCCCGAGCGGTCGGCGTTCGATCACGAGCGCGGCGGCCTCGAGCGGGTCCCGCAGGATCACGATCTGGTCGATGCCCTCGCCCGACAGGGCACCGCCATCGACGGTCTGACGGATCGCGGCCAGATGGCGATCGATGACATCAGGATCGACGACTCGGGATCTTGTCGCGTTCCGGGCATGGACGACGCGAGGGCCGAGGTCGAGCACGATCGCCACCGACGGCACGCCGTGGAGACGCGCCCGCTGGAGCAGCGGACGCCGGACGGTCGACGCGGCGTTCGTGGCGTCGACGACAGTCAAGCGACCCTCGCCCAAGCGCCGGTCGACGGTGCGATGGAGGATCTTGAACGCCACCCCCGACACGGTCTGATCGGCCTCGTCGCCGGACACGACGGCGCGGAGTGCGTCGGACGACACGATCTCGTCCGGCGCAAAGAGACGAGCGGCGAGGGTCGACTTGCCTGAGCCCGCTGCCCCGACGAAGAGCACGAGTGACGGATCCGGGATGGTGACGATCGGCATCGAGTCGATGATGCCGCCCCGGCGGTGGTGTTGCGGGGGTCAGGCCGCTCCGCTTCGGCGAACCTCGTAGCCGCCGCCCTCGGCAGCGCGGACCTCGTAGCTCGGCTGGTCGTACACCGTGGGCCCCTGCTTCGCGAGGCCGTCGGTCAACCGGTACCGCGAGAAGTGCCATGGGCACTCGATGCAGCCATCGACGACCCGGCCCTCATTCAGTGGCCCGCCTGCATGGGCGCAGACGCTGTGCATGGCGTGGACGGTTTCGCCGATCCGGACGACCACGAGGTCGTTGCTGCCGGCCTTCATCTTCGTCGGCGTGGCCTCGGCGAGCGTCCCGAGGTCGGTGACGTCACCGGTGTCGAGGCGAACCCATTTCGTTCCCGGGCCGCGGAAGGCGTGGCGGCTGACCATGTTGCCGAAGACGTAGGCCACGTCGCCGCCGACGAACGCGCCGGCGCTCACGATCAAGAGCCCGACGATCGAGAGCACGATCGGCGCCGTACGGTCGACCGGCGCGCCGGAACGCAGCAGTGCCGAGACGATGAGCACCAGGAGCCCGACCGTCATCAGCGAGGCGTGCAGGGTCGCGCGCGTGAGTGCGCGCCCATCGGTCTCGCTGTAGTCCGCGAGCCCGACAACGGCCGAGGCCGCCATGAAGATGATCGTCCCGACCAGCGCGATATCCGCCGCGGCAGGCTGTCCGAGCACATCGAGGATGACGACGCCCACGAGCAGGCCGATCGGGACGTCGGTCACCGCGGCGTGGAGCGGATGACCGAGCCAGCGCCCGTTGAGCAGGTCCCGGATCGGCTTCATCGGCCGGAACAGGGCAGCGGCCCAGCGTCTGTTGAACTCCCCGAATGGCCGCGCCCACCCGTCGTTCATCGCGACGAGGCTCGCCAGCAGTCGTGCCATCCACCCACCTCCAGTCGATTGAATCTACGCCCCGCAGACCTTGCGCGGATGTTGCAGGTGGGCCCGTCCACATTCCGTCCACATCGCCAGGAAAGTCGGGGATAACGCCCAGGTGATTTGGGCCAAGTTCGTGGATAAGGCGGTTGTGGCGGCCGACCCGTGGAAAGTACATTTCGTCTTGCCCGAAGGGGCAGGTGCGAACCGCCAGACCGCACCGGGGAGCGATCCTCGGGACGGTCCCGGGAACCGGGTTCGATGGCCGCAAGGCCACCGAGCGAGGGTCCCGGGCGGAGCGCAAGGACTCCGGACTTGTTCGGAGCCGTTGCGAGACGACTGGCCGGTCCTCCCACCAGTTCCTTCGGGCGCTTTCGTGCGCGGCGCCATGCTGTGCGCCGCCACGTTCGCCGGGTGCCTCGTGCGGTGTGCTTGCTGGACTGCACGAGCAGGTCGAAGCCGCCAGCCCGTCCTTCCTCGACCCGATCGTGTGGCTGGCAGGCACGCTTCGCTGCCGGACGGCATCTCGAGACGCGCTTCGGCGATCATCTGCCGCCTGTGAAGCACACCCCCTGACCAGACCGGGAACCGTGCCCGTGCCTCCGGTACGCTGCGGCCGGTGACCCAGACCCCTCCAACCACCTCGACCGCGGCGGGAACCCGGCCCGGTCAGGACTGGCGCGCGCTCCTCGTCGTCTTCTGGCTCACCTCGATGGTCGAAGGTCTCGGCGTCAGCCAGATCTTCGCCCTCGTCCCGAGCTACCTGCGCGAGATGGGCGTGGCCCAGGAAGACCGGCTCGCATTCGTCGGGTTGTTCACCGCGCTCATCTTCGTGGTCGGCATGCCGCTCGTGCCGCTGTGGGGCGTGTGGGCCGACAAATACAGCCGCAAGGCAGTGATCGTCCGGAGCGCGGTGGTCGAGGCGGTCGTGTTCGCCGGTGTCGCCCTGTCGCGCGAGCCGTGGCAGCTCGCGGCGAGCATGCTGCTGATCGGCTTCCAGCTCGGGAACACGGGTGTGATGTTGGCCGGCATCCGTGACGTCACGCCACGAGCTCGGCTCGGGACGGTGATGGGGATCTTCGGTGCCTCGACCGCCGTCGGCATGGCCCTCGGGCCGGCGCTGGCCGGGCTCCTCATCGATGGCTTCGGCTGGTCGCTCGCCGGCGTCTTCTGGCTGTCGGCGGCGCTGTCGGTCGCGACTGCGTTGCTCGTTACCTTCGGGTCACGCGAGGTCCGGCCCTCGGTGATCCCGCAGGGTCGGATCGTGGCGCTCGCGTTCGGCGCGATGCGCGGCGTCCTGACCGACCCGACCGTCCGCCGGATCTTCCTGATCTTCGGCGTCTCGTTCCTGGCCAACCAGATGAGTCGCCCGTACCTGCCCGTCGTGGTCGAAGGGCTCGCCGGGACGGGGCCAGGGCTCGCGTCGGCGATCGCGCTGGTGATGGGCACCGCAGCCCTGGTCGGCGGCGTCATCGCCCCGTTCGGTGGCTGGCTCGGCGACCAGATCGGCTTCCGGCCCGTGCTCGTGGCGGCGCTCGCCGGCGGTGGTGTGGTCCTCGGGCTCATGCCGTTCGTGCCGAGCGTCGCCGCCCTGGCTGGCCTGGCCGTGGTCCTGGCCACCACCACATCGACCGTCAGCGCGATGGTATTCGGCATGCTCGCGACCGAGGTCGCGGCCGAGCGCCGATCCGCGACGCTGAACCTGGTCTACCTGCCGCTGTACGCGGCGGGCATCATCGGTCCAGCGTTCGGCGCGGTCGTGGTGGGCGTTGGGGGTCTGCCGGCACCCTTCCTGCTCGGCGCCGCGGTGTTCGTGGTCGGCGCGGTCGTGATCGCGGCACGCCGCGGTGCCGCGTCACAGCCCGCGGTCGCCTGACGGGGAAGCGACCGAGCCCAGGCGATCGCTACAGGAACAGATGCGCCGACGGACGTCCCCCAGACGACGCGTCGGCGCAAGGAAGCAATCGCGTTTCACCCGTCGATACGCAGCAGCGTCAACGACGGATGACCTGCGGCCAAGCCGTCGCATCCCGTCCGGACGTTCCGGGAAATCCCTGACCCTCGGGGCATCGACCCCCTGTTAGTGTCGGATCGATGGATGTCGGATCGATGCACCTCCGCCTCGACGACCAGGTCCGCAGGCGCCTGACACTCGTTCTCGCCGCAGTGATCATCGCCGCCGGCTGGGCGACCCTGCTGCTCGGTCGGTTCGAAAGCGGGGTGCGCCTGTCGTGGACCGGCGACCGAGTCGTCGTCCTCGATGTGCTGCCCGGGAGCATCGCCGCACAGTACGGCCTCCAGTCCGGCATGGTCGTGACGCAACTCCAGTACGTGACCCTGATCGACATGCCGCATTACGTCGAGCCCGATCCGGCAATGCCCACGCCCGATCCGCGGACCGGCGAGATGCCCGAGTACCGGCCGACCATCCAGCCCGAGAGACCGACCCCGGTCCCGATCGACCCGGTAGTGATCATGGACCTCCTCTCGCGCCCGGTGATGCAGATATCGGCCGTCCAGTCCTGGGACCTCGAGCAACCTGGTCCTTTCGAAGAGCCCATCGGCGAGATCAGCCTCTACGACGACGGGATGGACGGCATCCGGCTGACAACGCCGTCCTTCGCGATGGGCGTCGTCCTGCTGGTACTCGTCGCGTGGTGGCTAGCCAGCGGCCGTGCCGGCGAAAGCGTCCGGGGCCTCGCGGGTCCCTTGGCGCTCGCAACTGCGGGACCATTCCTCGCTCGGCCGATCCTGGCGACCTATTCACCGCCACTGGCGGTGCTGGGCGGTCTGCTCATCGTGGTTTCGATGACCCCGCTCGCACTCGCGCTCCTCGAGCGGATCGGCGAGCCGCAAGATCGACGGCTGGTGGCCTTCGGGACTGCGGGTTGCGTCATCGCAGCGAGCGCGCTGTTCGTCCTCGCTGCATTCAACGGCCCTGGGTATGACGAAGGCATCGGCAGGTGGGCGATCGTCGCCGCGATCCCGCTGCTCCCCGGGCTGGCCGCCGCCGGACCGATCGATCGGCGAGCCACCGAGGGCGCGTCAGCGGCGCCTGCGAGTCGGCGTCTCCTCGAGTCCGCCGAATACGCGGTCATCGGCGCCACCCCCGCGGTCGCTCTCGCTTCTGACCCATGGGCCGGGGCGTACCTCCAACCGATCTGGGTTTGGTTCGCGCTCATCCTGCTCGCCGGCCGGTTCACGATCCGTCCGCTCGCCCGCATCGCCACACGCGCCACGCTCCAGCGGGACCTGGTGGTCGCGGCAACGGAGGCGGAACGGGCGCGCGTCGCTGCCGACATCCACGACGACGCCCTCCAGGAGCTGACACTGCTCGTCCATCGACTCGATGCGGCCGGCGACACCGAAGGGGCCGACATGGCGAGGACCGTGTCCGACCGCCTGCGGGCGATCTGCGGCGACCTGCGGCTGCCGATCCTCGACGATCTGGGGGTCGGGCCGGCGCTCGACTGGCTCGTCCTGCGGATCGAGCGGCTGGCCGGCGGCGAGGTCCGCCTGGAGCGCTCGGACGTGACGCGGCCCCCGGCGGATGTCGAGCTGGCGTTCTTCCGGGTCGCCCAGGAGGCGCTGTCCAATGCCGTCCGCCACGGCCAGCCGCCGATCGTCGTCCGCTATGCGACGACCGCCAATGGCGCCAGCTTGTCGATCGATGACGCCGGGCCGGGCATCGAGCCTGACGCCGGCGAGGGCGCCGACCGGGCCGGCCACTTCGGTCTCCTCAACATGCAGCAGCGGGCGGAGGCCATCGGGGCGATCCTCGACGTGCAGCGCTGGCCGGCGGGTGGCACGCACGTCGCGCTCGAGTGGCGCGCGACCTGATCCGGGTCGCGATCGTCGACGATCATCCGGTCGTCGCGGACGGGACCGCGGCGATCCTCCGCGCGGAGCCTGATCTCGACATCGTCGGGGTGGCGCCGTCCGTCGCGGCGGCCGACGCCGCGGGCCTGTTCGACCCCGGCGCCACCGACGTGCTGCTCCTCGATATCCGACTGGGGACCGAGAGCGGCCTGCACGCGCTCGACGCCGAGCGCACCGCTGCCGGCCGGCCGGCGATCATCGTGCTGACGGCCTACGACTATCCGCAGTACGCGGAAGCGGCGTTGCGGCTCGGGGCCGCCGGGTTCGTCCTCAAGACCGCCCCGGTGACCGACCTGGTCCATGCGATCCGGCGCGTGGCCGCCGGCGAGCTGGCATTCACGGTCCGACCGTCGGGCGGTGGGGTCCGTCTGTCGGCCCGCGAGCACGACGTGGTGAGGCTCGTGGCAGAAGGTCGCAGCAACGACGAGATCGGCGCTGCGTTGACGATCGGCTCGAAGACCGTCGAGACCCACCTCGCCCGCTTGTTCGAGCGGTTGGGCGTCGCCTCCAGGACCGAGCTCGCGGCGCGCGCCATCCGGGAGGGCTGGCTGGACGTGCCGCCCGGTCGCAGCTAGGCGGGTTCCGCGACCGCTCTGGCAGGTGCGCGACCGGCTGGCCGCACCGGCGCGACCGGCTCGCGCAGGGCGATGACGGCGAGCAGCATCGACAGCCCGCCGTACCACAGGGCCGGCAGCGCGAGCATGCCCGCCACGGGCACGGTCCAACGCCGGCCGGTCCAGGCGCCCCAGACCACGAGCGCCACCGCGAACGGCAACCGGACCACGAACGGGATGGGGACCGCCGCCCAGGTCCCGTCGCGGCCGGCGACCCGGCTGAGGACCTCGCCCCACGCCCGCCACGCATCCGGCCAGACGAGGAGTGAGACCGCCACGATGAACGCCGTCGCACCCAGCGCGATCGCCAGCTCGCGCCACTCGCGCCGGACGACGAACCACAGCAACCCGATGCCCGGCGTGATCTTCGTGAGCAGGACCAGCGACCAGGTCCACGGCCAGCGGAACCCGAGCACCATCGCAGCGGCCAGCAGCAGATGGATGTTGCCGCCAGCGAGCTCCATCAGCCCGAGCACGATGCCGACCGCGAACCAGCGCCGACCGGTCAGGACCAACGTCGCCGCCAGCAGGATCGCGGTCCACACAGCCATGTACGCCTGCCACGGCAACGCGCGGATAGGCTGGAGGAGCTGCAGGAACGCCGGCGAATAGACATAGGCGATGGGATCGGTCCAGTCGGAACGCGCGTACGGATCGGCGAGGGTCGGGAACCAGTAGCAGTACGCGTCCTGCCCCGTGCCCCATAGCCGGCCCCATGGCGCGGCGAAGATGACGATGGCCGCCCAGGTCACGACGGCCAGGGCTGGGCCGACCCACGGATGTCGATCGAGCCACGCCCCGAGGGCCCGATTCCGCGCCGCGAATCGCCTCGGGAATCGATCAGCGAACCGCTCCGCGAGCCGCTCGGCGGGCTGTCCGGTCATCACACCCCTTGCCGTACCATTCCGCCGTGCCCAACCTCCCCTTTCCGCGCACGATCCCGCGCCGCCGTCGTCCGGACGGACCGCCGGATGAGGTCATGCCCGAGACGGTGGCCGATCCGGACATCATCGAGGCGGCGGGCATCCGCTGGATCCATATCGAATTGCCGCGCACGGCCGACCGCGACTGGCTGGAAGAGCACTTCGATTTCCACCCGCTCGACTACGAGGACGTCTTCTCGCGCAACCAGCGCCCGAAGCTCGACCAGTACGCCGACTACGTCTTCATCGTGCTGCACTTCCCACTCTTCGACAAGGACAGCGGGCGCATCCTGACGGCCGAGCTCGACCTGTTCATGGGTCCGGACTACGTCATCACGCTCCCGAATATCCCGCTGCCGCCGCTGTCGTCGATGTTCGAGCGCTACCGGGAGAAGGACGACCTGCGCCAGGAGGTCTTCTCGCAGGGGCCCGGCTACCTCCTGTACAAGATCGTCGACACCGGCGTCGACGCGTCGTTCCCGATGCTGCGCAAGACGCTGCTCAAGCTGGAGCGCCTCGAGGACGACATCTTCGAGGGACGATCGTCGGAGATCGTGCGCGACCTGTCGGACACCAAGCAGGAGATCATCAACTTCCGCAAGATCGTCCGCCCGCAGCGAGCCGTGCTGCGCGATCTCGAGCGCACGAAGCAGCGCTACCTCCAGGAGGGGCTGGAGATCTACTTCGATGACATCTCCGACGCAGCGGAGCGCATCTGGGAGCTGCTCGAGAACTACAAGGAAGTGATCGAGGGCCTCGAGTCGACCAATGAGTCGGTGCTGTCACACCAGCTCAACGAGTCGTTCCGGATCCTCACCGCGGCGAGCGTCGTGCTCCTGCCGCTTACGCTCATCGCGAGCATCTTCGGGATGAACGTGCACTTCCCGGGCGAGGGCGAAGCCATCACGTTCTGGGTGATCCTCGGGCTCCTCGCCGCGGTCCTCGTTGGGCTCGTCATCCTGTTCCGCCGCCGCGGCTGGCTGTAGCGCGACGGGGCGACCGAGGTTCAGCCGGGCAGGTCGCGCTCCTCGGGGCCGACGTAGTTCACATCCGGCCGGATGAGCCGGTTGTTGGCTGCCTGCTCGAGCACGTGGGCCGTCCAGCCGGCGTGGCGTGACAGCGAGAACGTGGCCGGGAACAGATCCGCCGACAGACCGACGCCCTGCAGCACCGGCGCCGCGTAGTACTCGACGTTCGTCTTGAGCGCCCGCTCCGGGTGACGCTCGGCGAGGATCCGCAGCGCGACGTCCTCGACCTCGATCGCCAGCTGGAGCCAGTCCGGCTTGTGTTCCATCGACTCCGCCACCTTGCGCAGGGCCGCCGCCCGCGGATCGTACGCGCGGTAGACGCGATGGCCGAAGCCCATCAGCCGCTCACCGCGATCGAGCGTTTCCCGGATCCACGCTTCGGCCTTGTCGGCCGATCCGACCTCGGCGAGCTGGTCGACGACTTCGGACGGCGCGCCGCCGTGCAGCGGGCCCTTCATCGTCCCGATCGCGCCGACCACGGCCGACGCGATATCCGAGCGGGTCGAGGTGATGACGCGCGCCGTGAACGTCGATGCATTGAAGCTGTGCTCCGCGCCGACGATGAAGTACGCGTCGAGCGCGCGGGCCGTACCGGGATCGGGGCGCTCTCCCGAGAGCTGGTAGAGGAACCCCGCGGTCAGATCGAGGTCGGGATCCGGTTCGACCGGCTCCTTGCCTGACCGGAGTCGGGCGAAGGCAGCAAGGGCGGATGGTGAGAATGCGGTGAGGGCACGTGCCTGTTCGACGGTCGGTGGCCACGGCAGCTGCTGCGTCGCGCCCCAGGCCGAGACCGCTGTCCGCAGCGCGTCCATCGGCTTGGCGTCGTTCGGCATCGCGCGAAGGACATCGAGGACGGCCGGCGGAACGGGCGTCGTGGGGAGGCGCTGCGCGGGATCCCAGTCGCCGGTCCACAGCAGGTTGGCAACGGCCGCGTACGTGCCGCGCTCGACGAGATCGCCGATCCGATACCCGCGGTAGAGCAGGCGTCCGGCGGCGCCATCGATGTACGACAGGTCGGTCTCGCCGGCGATGACGCCCTCGAGACCCGGCGAGTAGGGTCGCTCGGCCTGAAGCCGCTCTGCTGGCGGGGCGTCCGCCGGCGGGGAGTCGGTCAACGGTCGCGTTCCATCGCATTCAGGATGAGCCGGACGATGATCGATCCGAGCGTGGCAGCCACGATCGCGGTGATCAGCCCGTTGATCGGCGCGAAGCCCATCTGCTGCGCCAACCAGCCGCCAACGACGCCGCCGATGATCCCGACGACGATGTTCGGGAGACACCCACGTGCCGTCCGTCCACCGACCAGCGCACCGGAGATGGCGCCTGCGATCAGGCCGACGAAGATCCAGCCGAAGATCCCGAGCTCGAGCACGTCCCGAGTATCCCACGGGCGAGGGTGGGTGCGAGCATCACGACCGCCCGAGGAAGCTCCGAAGCGCCGCGAGCAGCTCACGCGGGTGCGTGTGGTGGGCGGCGTGCCGGGCACCGGGGATGACGACCACTCGTCCATCGCGCAGGCGCCCGTCCAGGGCCGCCGTGGCCTCCGCGAAGACGGGGAGGCTGTCGCCGCCGACTACCTGGAGCACCGGCTGCTTGACCTGACCGAGCGCCTCGAGGCCCGCTGCCGTCGACTCGCCTTCAGCGATGAGCTCGCGCGGGATCGTGTGGGCCGCTCGGACACGCAACGGCCACACCGCATCGGCGCGGTATGCCGCGAGGGCGGCTGCATCCATGCCGACGACGCGCGTCAGGAACGCCTCGAGCAGCGCCTCATGACGTCCGGCCCGGTCGAGATCGGCGAGCTCGTCCGCCAGCGCCGCGTCGCCGTAGCGAAGGGAAGGTGGCGAGGGGGCGCCTTCGTACGACACCACGCGTCGGATCGAGTCGGTGCGCAGCGCGCCACCAAGGGCGCAGCGTCCACCGTAGGAGTGCCCAACGACGTCGACGGCGTCGCCCGCATCGCTCGCCACGGCTTCTGCGACGGCTGCGACATCCTCGAACTCGCGCTCGATCGCATAGGGGAGCGTGTCGCCGGACGCGCCGCGGCCGCGTCGATCGATCGCATGGACGGCGTATGACTCGGCGAGCAGCGGCCCGATGACGCGGAACGTGGTGTGGTCGGCGGCCGCACCGTGGACCAGGACGACGGGCGGCCCGGACCCGGCACTGAAGACCGCGATCGGCGTGTCATCGCGGGAGCGCACGACCCGCGTGGGCGCGACCGTCATGCCGGCGGCTGGGCGGGGTCGACACCGCCTGCTGCGCGCCACCGGTAGAGGACGTCGGGTTGGCGCTCCTCGTTCGTCGAGCCATCACCGAACTTGACCGGGACGAACCCGTTGCGCTCATAGAACCGCCTTGCGCCGGCGTTGACCTGGAAGCACCACAGTTCCAGGCCCCCGGGCCGCCGCTTCTTCGCGAGCTTGATGAACCGGCGACCGAGACCATGACCGATCCACTCGGGCACGACGTACAGATGCCCGACCATCGTGTCCGACATCGCAATGAACGCGACCACACGGCCGGCAGCGTCCGGGTCGATCGCGACCCAGGTCTCGTGGTTCGGCAGCATCTCGGTCGCCAGCCAGACGCGGACCTCGTCGTCCGGATGGGCCGGCCGGAAGTCGAAGGTCGCCCGCCACGAGGACAGCCACACGTCGCCGAGACTCGGACCATCGGCCTCCGTAGCCCGGCGGATGACGAGCCGATCGCCCGCCCGCTGGGTCACCGTCCCAGCTGGGCGGCAGCGGCCTCATCGAGGATCCAGGTCGCTCCTTCCCGCAGCGTCAGCTGGGCGGGCAGCGCGCTCGGATCGGGGTCGGTCCCGAAGATCCGACCGACGATCTCCGCCTTGCCGGCGCCGTGTGCCACGACCAGGACGTGCCGCGCCACGCGGACGATGGCCGGGTTGAGCGTCACGCGCGCAACGTGGGGCTCGATGTGGGTCGGGGCGGGGATCGCCAGCGCCCAGCGCGTCGACTCGAACGCCGCTGAGCCCGGGAACACGGACAGGATGTGACCATCCCCGCCGAGTCCGAGCAGGACGAGATCGAACACCGGCCAGCCGCCGTCCTCCGGCAGGCCTGCCTCGCGCAGCTCCGCCGCCAGCTCCGCGGCGCACGTCGCGGCATCCTGCCCGACGCCGATGGCCTCGCCGGTCCGGAACGGATGGACATTCGCGACGGGGATCCTGACCCTGTCCCGATGCGCGTCCGAGCGGACGCTCTCCCAGCCGCCGGCCTCCATGAGGACGTCGTCGAACGGTCGCACGTTGGACAGCGGATGGTCGCCCGGCACGAATTGATCGTCGCCCCACCATGTATGCATGACGTCCCATGGGATCGCGTCGCGCAGCCTCGGTGTGATCATCGCCTGGTAGATACCGACCGGAGTGGAGCCGCCGGTCGTAGCCCAGTCGGCGCGTCCGCGCTGGTCGACCCCGGTGCGGAGGGCGTCGGCGATGCGATCGGCAGCGCTGGTCGCCGCCGCTGCCGCGTCCGGCACGACGATGACCTCGGGCGCGCTCACGGAGCGACGAGCTTGGCAGCCAGCCGCAGCGTGCCCACCGATACCGGATCGCGGCGACCGGCCTCGATCGCCTCGGCCAGGAGGTCGACATCGCCGCGACGCGCGGCGAGGAAGTGGCGCTCCAGGCACTCGACGCCGTCCTGCCACACGCGGACGTGGACCGTTTCGGCCTCTGCGGTGACGTCAGCGCGCAGCTCCGATCCCCGTCGCTCGGCCAGGAGCTCGACGCGCAGTGTCGTCCCCGACGGCATCGGCGATGCGACCGGTCGGATGACCACCGCCACCTCGTGGCGGCCGTCCGACAGGGTCGCCGTCATCCCCCGGCTGAGCGTCGGACGCGTGCCCGCGCCGGCTTTGGGCTTGGCCGCACCCTGTCCGGGTCCGGCTGCCACGGCCAGCGGCTTCACGACGTTCAGCCCGAGTCGCGATGCCAGCCACGCCACGTGGTAGACGGGCTTGACGAGGTTGGTCGACCCGGGCGCCCCCGTGTCATCGTGCGTCGCATAGGCCACGGCGATGCGGCGGATCGAGCGCAAGTACGGCAGGTAGTCGGGGTCGTCGAAGATCGACGCGATCGCCTCGCGCCAGCGCGACTGGCGCACCATCGCGAAATCGCTGACCGCGAGCCGCGCCGTATCCGCGATCGAATCCATCTCCGCCAGCCGGGCAAGACCGTCGCCGTTCCAGCTGGATCCATCGACCACCAGGCGATCGGCAACGCTCAGCAGGTCGACCGACGCGCGCGAGGTGAACGGCGGCTCGCCCGGCCACCAGACCGCGACCGGCAGGTCATGGATGATCAGCGGAGCGACCAGGGCTGACAGATGACGCCCCGCCTCGCCACCGGCGATCAGGTGGATCGTCTCGGCGCAAGTCTCCGGGGCGTCCTCGCGGGGCAGCACGCAATGGGCCTCGACGCGGGCGTCGATCCACGACGGACCGTCCGGGTCGGCGGACTGGACGACGATCGTGCGGGACGGGTGGCGGCCCGTGAGCGCCTGGATCGTCGCGGCTCCCCGTTCCGCGATCTCCGGCCGCCGCGCGATCACCACCAGGTTCATCACGCTCGTCCGTGCCGCGATGTGGCGGCCCGGCTCGCCCTCGATCTCCGTGGTCAGATCCTGCCGTGCCCAGATCCGCGCGAGCTCCTTCTCGATGTCGGGGATGCTGCGCGCCCGCGCCGACCAGCGCAGCACCGGCTCGTTCAGCACGACGGGAGGCGCTGTCTCCGCTGTCAGATCCGTCTCCACCGTCGTCCCTCGCGCGCCAGCAGCTCATCGGCCTCGGTGGGACCCCAGGTGCCGGCCTCGTAGTTCGGGAAGTCTGGCGGTGGCCCGTTCGCCCAGGCGTCGATGAACGGGTCGACGATGGCCCACGCCTCTTCGACTTCGTCGGCGCGGGTGAACAACGATGCGTCGCCCTGGAGCGCATCGAGGATCAACGTCTCGTAGGCATCGGGTGAGTCCACGTTGAACGCCGAGCCGTAGGTGAAGTCCATCGTGACCGAGCGGACGTTCAACCCGAGGCCCGGAACCTTGGCCCCGAACCGCAGCATGATCCCCTCGTCGGGCTGGATGCGGATCGCCAGCAGGTTGGCGTCCGGCTCTGCCGACGTGTCCTTGAAGAGGTGATGGGGGACCGCCCGGAACTGGATCGCGATCTCGGTCGAGCGCTTCGCCAGTCGCTTGCCCGTGCGGACGAAGAACGGGACGCCGGACCAACGCCAGTCGTCGATCGTCAGTCGGGCAGCGACGTACGTCTCGGTCTCAGACTTCCGGTCGACGTCGGGCTCGTCCCGGTAGCCCGGGACCTGCTGCCCGGCGACCCAGCCCGGGCCGTACTGGCCACGCACGACCTCGGTCGCCGGGTCGGCCGGATGCGTGCGGATCGCCCGGATGACCTTCACCTTCTCGTCGCGCAGTGCATCGGCCTGGAACGTAGCCGGCGGTTCCATGGCCACGAGGCTCACCAGCTGCAGCAGGTGGTTCTGCAGGACGTCACGGACCGCACCGGTCTCCTCGTAGAACGCACCGCGGTTCTCGATGCCGATCGACTCGCCCACCGTGATCTGGACATGGTCGACGTAGCGCCGATTCCACAGTGGCTCGAAGATGCCGTTGCCGAACCGGAATACCAGGAGGTTGCGGACGGTCTCTTTCCCCAGGTAGTGGTCGATGCGGTACACCTGCGACTCGCGGAAGACCTTGCCGACCTCGCGGTTGAGCTTCTTGGCCGAGTCGAGGTCGTGGCCGAACGGCTTCTCGATGACGACCCGGCGCCAGCCGCCGTCATGGCGCTCATGATCCAGCCCGACCCGGCCGAGCTGGGCGATCAGCTCGGCGAACTGCGACGGCTGCGTCGCGAGGTAGAAGAGCCGGTTCCCCCGCGTGCCCTCGGCGTCATCGAGCTCGTCGAGCCGCGTCGAGAGGGTCTCGAAGCCGGCCGGGTCGTCGAAGTCGAGCCGGTGATAGCGGAGCGTCTTGCGGAACGACTGCCACGCCGGCTCGTCGAGCGGCAGGGTCCGACTGAACTGCTCGAGCGAAGACTTGACCTCGTCGCGGAACGTCTCATCGTCGAACGGCCGGCGTCCGATCGCCAGTAGCACGAACTCATGCGGCAGCAGATTGGTGCGCCACAGCTGGTACATCGCCGGGATGACCTTGCGATGGGCCAGGTCGCCGGTCGCTCCGAACAAAACGAGGATCGAGGGGTCCGGGACGCGCTCCAGGCGCAGGCCCTCGCGCAGGACGTTCTCTGTCGGCTTGGACCGTGACGGGCGCTTGCCCTCGCGAGACTCACGCAGCTCGCGCATGGTCTTCGGGGCGTCCTTGGGCCGGGGCGCAGGCTGTGCCGGGATCGGCTGGTCGGGTGGGGCCTCGACCGGCGGCGGTTCCTTGACGGGTGCCTTGGTGGCAGCCACGACCGGCCCCTATTCGGTCTTCACAGCATGGCCGCCGAACTCGTTGCGCAAGGCGGCGAGGACCTTGGCCCCGTACGAATCCTCCTGGCGCGAGCGGAAGCGGGTGAGCAGCGAGAGCGTGATCACTGGCGCCGGGACGTCCTTGTCGATGGCCTCCTGCACCGTCCAGCGGCCCTCGCCGGAGTCGGCGACCCAGCCCTTGAGGTGTTCGAGGTCCTGGCCATTGGCCTTGAATGCCCGACCCAGCAGCTCGAGCAGCCAGGAGCGCACGACCGACCCTTGCATCCACAGCTCGGAGATACCCCCAAGGTCGAGCTCGTAGTCGCTCGCGTGCATGATCTCGAAGCCCTCGGCGTACGCCTGCATGAGCCCGTACTCGATGCCGTTGTGAACCATCTTCACGTAGTGACCGGCGCCCGGGCCGCCGACGTGGAGGTAGCCACCATCGGGCGCGAGGGCGTTGAAGATCGGCTCGAGCGGCGTGACCGCCTCGGCGTCGCCACCGACCATCAGGCAATAGCCGACCTGCAGGCCCCAGATGCCGCCCGACGTCCCGGCATCGATGTAATGGATGCCCTTCTCCTTGAGGGCGGCATGCCGCCGCACGTCGTCGTGGAAGTTCGTGTTGCCCCCGTCGATGATCGTGTCGCCCGGTTCGAGATGCTCGAGAAGCTCATCGATCTGTGCCTCGGTGGCGTCTCCGGCAGGGACCATGACCCACACGGCGCGCGGCTTCTCGAGCGTGTCGACCAGCTCCTCGATCGAGTACGTCGCGATCGCGCCCTCGCCCTCGGCCTCGATCTCCTTCGACTTCTCCGGTGTCCGGTTGTAGACCACGATCGCGTGACCGTCTCGGACGAGCCGGCGCACCATATTGGCGCCCATCCGACCGAGACCGATGAAGCCGAGGCGCATGTGTGTCAACCCTCCGTGGTGGTGGTCAGGGCGTCGGCCAGCGCCCGGTCGAGGGCGGCCAGCCCGGCGTCCGGGTCGGTCCCGAGGTGGACCCTGAGGATCGGCAGATCATGTGCGGCGATGGCGGCATGGTCGCCATCGGCCTGGGCATCGAGCAGCTGACCGAAGGTGTACGGCCAGCCCGGGATCGGGCGATCGTTCGGGTGGTCGGCGGTCAGCTGGATGAACCAGCCCGTTGGCGGCCCGCCCTTGTGCAGCTGCCCCGTCGAATGCAGGAAGCGCGGGCCGTAACCGGCGGTCGTGGCGTTGCGGGTCGCATCCCGGAGCCGTGCCCGGATGCGGGCCATCGCCTCGTCGCGCGTTGCAGTCGGTGAGATGAAGGCTTGCAGGCAGAGATAGGCGTTCGGACGCCGCCGCTCGAGATGCTCGCGGAGGCGGGCCACCATGTCGTCGTCCGCGGCGCGGACGGCGGGCACCGACGAGGTCATCGGCTCGCCGCGCTCGGCGCGGGCAAGGACGTCGCGCGTCAGCTGCTTGGCCTCCTCGACGTTCGGCTGGTCGAAGGGATCGATGCCGAGGACGACCCCGGCGATCGCCGTCGCGACCTCCCAGCGGACGAACTCCCCGCCGAGGTCGATCGGGTCGGGGATCGTGATGCGGATGACGGGGTGCCCCGCTGCCCCGAGCGCGTCGGCGAGGGCGTCGTGGCCGACGTCCGTGCCGCCGTCGATGGCGAGGCGGACGAAGACCCGATCATCGCCGTACGCCGACGGCTCGCCGGTCGGCTCCAGGTCGACCGGGACGATCCCGACGCCGTGCTTGCCCGTGCTCTCGGCGATGAGCTGCTCCGCCCACGACCCGAACGATGCGATCTGGTCGTCGGCCAGGAACGTGAGCTTGTCGCGGCCGGCGCGCGCAAGCGTGCCCATGGCGATCCCGAGCGACAGGCCCGGGTTGGCGTCCGGATCGGGCTCCCGGCACGCGCCGAGCATGGCCGCCGCCGACGCCAGCAGCGCGTCGAGGTCGAGTCCGATCAACGACGCCGGGACGAGGCCGACATAGGTCAGGGCGCTGTAGCGCCCGCCGATGTCCGGCGGGTTGAGGAAGACCTCGCGGAAGTCGTCGTGATGGGGGATCGCTTCGAGGCTCTTCCCGGGATCCGTGATCGCCACCACCATCGCGCCGGGGGTCTCGTACACGTGATGGTGAACCTTGTCGAGGGCGATCCCGGCACGGTCCCAGGCCGCGGCGAGGAAGGCGTTCGGCTCGACCGTCGTGCCTGACTTGCTCGCGACGATCATCAGGGTCTTGAGCGGATCGAGATCATCGAGCGTCGCCGTGACCGCCTTGGGCCCGGTCGAGTCGAGGATCCGCAGGTCCAGGTAGCCCTCGCTCGATCCGAACGTCCGGTAGAGCACGTCCGGCGCGAGGCTGCTGCCACCCATGCCCGCGACGATCGCCGTCGTGAAGCCGGCATCCACGATCGCGTCGCCGAACGCCTCGAGCGACGGGACGTTGTCGGCGAAATCGATCGGCGCATCGAGCCAGCCAAGCCGCTCGGCGATCCCTTCCCCCACCGCTGGGTCATCGGTCCACAGGGTGACATCGCGATCGAAGAGCCGGTTCGCCCACTCGCCGTCGCGCGCCTCGTCCACGACCGAGCGGTACGCAGTCTCGCCATCCCCGAGCGCGAGGGCCGGGACCTGGACGGCGGACGAGACGGGCTCGGTCATCGTGGCCTCCGATGGAAATCCGGGACCTGCATGGTACCCGCCCACATGACCCGCGGACGTGCGTCACACTGCATCCGATGCGGGGGCTTCGGTTACAACTCGGATCGTGGTTGGTCGCGTCGGCGGTGCTGGGGTGCGCTCCGGCGCCCTCGCCGACGCCGTCGATCACGCCTCCTCCGGTCCCGGTCGAGGTGGTCCCCTGGCCCGACGTCGTGTGGTCGGCCGCCGACGGCGTCGACGGTGGCGAGGGCGGTGACGGCGCCCAGGTCGCCGCGATCACCGCGGGCGCGAAGGGGTTCGTGGCGGTCGGCTGGTGGGATGACGGCCCCAACCGCAACGGGTTGATCTGGTTCTCAGAAGACGGCGAGATGTGGTCGGCGGTCGGCGGTCCTGGCCAGCTCGACTCGGTCGGGCTCGTCGACGTCGTCGACACGGCAGATGGGTACGTGGCACTCGGGGTGGGCACGCTCGGGGCGATCGACCGTCCGCACGCGGTCTTCCTCGCCTCGCCGGACGGCCGCTCGTGGGCGCGGCTCGGGCAGGTACCCGGCTCGGCCGATACCTATCCGGAGTGGCTGGCGAGCGGCGACGAGGGTGTCGTGGCGGCCGGGACGGACGCTGACGGCGCCCCAGCGGTCTGGCGATCGCCCGATGGTCGGTCCTTCGAACGCGTGGCGGTCGACCTGCCGCCCGACTTGTCCGTGTCGGACCCGCATGCCGTGGATGGCGGCTTCGTGGCGATCGGCGGCCCCGGCCGGCCGCCATGGATGCTGCGCTCGGCCGATGGTCTTACCTGGTCCCCGACAGCCATCGATACCGCCCCCGATGCATTCGCTACGCGCCTGGTCCCGGGCGAGTGGGGCTGGATCGCACAGGGCGCATCGGCCCCGACATGTGGCTCGGATGCCTCGTGCCCCGCGAGCGCCGTGGCGTGGTGGTCACAAGACGGTGGGTCGTGGGGACGCCTGCCGTCCGACGGATCTCCGGCCGCGACGGGCGGAAGCATCGTCGTGTCCGCGGGGATGCACGGGCTGCTGGCGATCGATGGCGCCAGCGCCTGGTCCAGCCCCGACGGCTGGGCTTGGCGGCCGCTGCCTGAGCCCGGCGACGGGTCGATGCTCGTGACCGACGCCGTCGTCGTCGGCGATGTCATCGTGGCGGTGGGGGCCCTCTACGGCGACGACGGGATCAGCCGCGGCGCGATCGCCATCGCAAGCCCACCGCGCGATTGACGATCAGGTCTCGTCGGCCTCGATCGCGAGCACCTTGTCCAACCGCCGCCGATGGCGCGGCTCCCCGCTGAACGTCGCGCCGAGGAACGCCACCGCGCACTCGAAGGCCGGCTCCGGCCCGATCACGCGGGCGCCGAGGGTGAGGACGTTCATGTCGTCGTGCTCGACGCCCTGGTGGGCGGAGTAGGTGTCGTGGCAGACCGCCGAACGGACGCCGCGCATCTTGTTCGCGGCGACGCTGGCGCCCACGCCCGAGCCGCAGATCAGGATACCGCGGTCGGCTTCGCCACGCTGGATCGCCTGGCCGAGCCGCCGGGCGAAGTCCGGGTAGTCGTCGTCGGGGTCCGACCCGTCGCCGCCTAGGTCGATGAGCTCGTGCGCCGGACGCGCGGCTCCGATCCGGCGAAGCAGCTCGTCCTTGAGTGCGGCGCCGGCATGATCGGCCGAGAAGGCGATGCGCATGCGGCAAGGATAGGCCGAGGGCTCGGCTCCCGGCGTGCTTGCTGGACTGCAGATCGAGGCTGAAACCTCTCGCCGGGGCGGCCATGAAATGGATGTGGGCGTGGAAGGCACGCATCGTCGTCGGGGCTGTGCGGGGTCGGTCGTTCGACCTTCCCCTGCAGTCTGAGAAGCACGACCCCATGGCTCCGCGTGCATGGGCTCCGATGCGGCTACGCTGGCGCGGCGATGACTGCTCCGGAGCACTTGGCGAACCGGGATCTCGACGTGGCCGCGGTGCTCCCTGCCACGCCGCTCCCGGCGGCGGCCCGGATCGTGATCGTGGGCGGCGGGATCGTCGGGGCCTCGATCGCCTACCACCTTGCATCGGCCGGCGAGTCGGACGTCGTCCTCGTGGAGCGTGGACGCTTGACGAACGGGACGACCTGGCACGCCGCCGGGCTCGTGTCACAGGTTCGCGGCACGCATGCACTCACGGAGCTCGCCCGGATCAACGCGGAGACGTACGACCGGGTCGGTCGCGAGGCGGGCATCGACCCGGGCCTGCGGCGTGTCGGATCGCTGACGGTCGCCCGGACGGATGAGCGGTTCCGCGAGATCCGCCGGCCCGTGTCGATCGCGCGTGACGCGGGGATCCCGTCGGAGATCGTCGACCCTGAGCGGATCCGCGCCCTCTGGCCGTCAGCAGTCACCGACGATCTCGTCGGCGGGGTGTTCTTCCCGGAGGACGGGACCATCAACCCCGGCTCCGCCGCGCTTGCCATGGCCCGCGCCGCCGTGGACCGGGGCGTCCGCTACGTGCCCGGGACGACCGTGACCGGGTTCCGGCGCGCACCGCACGGCTGTCGCGTCACGGGCATCGCGACGACGGCCGGCGACGTCGAGGCGGAGGTCATCGTCCTGGCCGCCGGACTGTGGACTTCAGAGCTGGCGCGACTGGCCGACGCGAGCGTCGCCCTCTACCCGGCCGAGCACGTCTGGGTGATGACCGACGAGACGCCGGCGGCGACCGAGGAGTTGCCGTTCCTGCGCGACCTCGATGGCTACCTGTACATCCGCCATCACGGTGGACGGTTCGTCATCGGCGCGTTCGAGCCGAACGGCAAGCCCTGGGCGCCGTCCGGCGTGCCGACCGACGGGTTCGTCGAGCTCGGGCCGGACTGGGAGCACTTCGGCCCCGTGCTGGCGGCGGCCCGTGCCCGAGTGCCGGCGCTCGCCGACCTCGGCTTCGGGCACTTCCTCCGCGGTCCCGAAAGCTTCACCCCGGACGCCAACTTCCAGCTTGGTTTCGTGCCGGAGGTGCCCGGCCTCTTCGTCGCCGCCGGACTGAACTCGCAGGGGATCATCTTCGGGCCGGGCGTCGGGCGCGCGGCCGCCGAATGGATCCTCGCCGGGCACATGACGATGGACCTGGTGGAGGTCGACGTCGCCCGGATGGGTCGGTGGGCGAGCCAGCGGCGCTGGCTGCACGAGCGGACGGTCGAGACCCTCGGCGGCCTGTACGCGATGCATTGGCCGGGCAAGCAGCCCGAGACTGCGCGAGGCGCGCGGCGTCTGCCGCTGGACGCGGCGTACCGAGCCGCGGGGGCGGCCATGGGCCAGGTGGGTGGCTGGGAGCGGCCCCTGTGGTTCGAGCCGGCTGCGGGTCCCGAGGGACCGATCGTCCGCTACTCATATACCGACCCGTCCTGGTTCCCGGCCGTCCGTGACGAGGTCCGCGCGACCCGCGAGGGCGTCGCCCTGTACGACCTGACCACGTACGCGAAGTTCGAGGTCGCCGGTCCGGGAGCGCTGGCCGGCCTCCAGCGGCTCGTCACGTCGGATCTGGACGTCCCACCGGGTCGGGTCGTCTACACGATCCTCGCCGACGAGCAGGGTCGGATCCTCATGGACCCGACGGTCACCCGCCTCGACGACGACAGGTTCCTCGTCCTGGCCCCGACCGTCTTCCAACGCCGGACAGAGGGCCTGCTGCGGGCCGGTCTGCCGGGCGATGCCGTCGTCACCGACGTCACGTCAGGCTGGTCGACGCTTCATCTCGCGGGTCCCCGATCGCGTCAGCTACTCGCCCGCCTGACCGACGCCGACGTGTCGGCGGACGCCTGGCCGTTCCTCGAGGCGCGGGAGATCGAGGTCGGCCGCGTGCAGGCGCTTGCGCTCCGCGTCTCGTTCACCGGCGAGCTCGGCTGGGAGCTCCTCGTGCCGACAGAGTTCGTCGCCGATCTTCACGAGCACGTCGTCGCGGCCGGCGCTGAACTGGGGCTTCGGCACTCCGGCGCGTTCGCGTTCGAAGCGAGCCGCCTGGAGCGCGGCTTCCGGTCGTGGGGCCACGACATGGGTCCGCTCGACGACCCCTTCGCTGCCGGCCTCGGGTTCGCCGTGTCGCGCAGGAAGGATGCCGATTTCGCCGGCCGCGCGGCCCTCGAGCGATCGCGGGATGTCCCGGACGAGGAGCGCCGGCGTCGACTGGTCTCGCTCCACGCCCCGTCGGCCGTGCTGTGGCACGGCGAGTCCGTGGTGCGCAGCGCAGCGCGCGTCGGCTACGTGACGAGCGCCTCGATCGCGCCGACCCTCGGCGGCTCGATCGCGCTGGCATGGGTCCATGGGCCACTCGAAGGGGACGACTGGTGTGTCGAGATCGGCGGCGACGCGGCGCCCTGCCTGGTCAGCCGCGAGCCGTTCTACGACCCACGCGGGGAACGCCTCCGGAGCTGACGGGGCAGTGCTTCGCCGATACCAAACGCGCGTCCGGGTGTGCTTCACAGCCTGCAAAACGAACCCGAGGCGGCGTCACCGGGTCCTGTCCGCGGCCTTGGCCCGCGGAATCGTGCCTGGCAGGCGCGGACCGCCGTTGCAGGTGGTCCGCTACGACGCATCAGCGGCCTTCGACTTCCTGGTGCAGTCTGAGAAGCACAACCTGCACGGTGGAACGCCCGGCGCCGGCCCTCAGCTGTGGCCCGGGTCGGAATCCTCCGTCCGATCCACGCCCGATTCGCCGGAACGCAACGTCGGATGGGCGCCGCCGGCCATGTGGGCGAAGTGCCCGCCGTCCATGGTTGCGATCCGCCCGCGCAGCCCGTCGCGAACGACCCGACGCCCCACGTCGGCAACACGCGCGGCCGTGAACCCGAAGTGCTCGAAGATCGTGCCGGCGGGCGCCGAGGCGCCGAAGTGGTCGAGCCCGATGATCGCGCCTTCGTCGCCGACCCAGCGCTCCCAGCCGAGCGATACCCCGACCTCGACGCTGACGCGCTTGCGGACTGATGGTGGCAGGACCTCGTCCCGGTACGAGGCGTCCTGCGCCTCGAACCGCTCCCAGCAGGGGAGCGACACGACGCGTGTCGGGATGCCATCGTCCTCGAGGTCGTCGGCAGCCGAGAACGCGAGCTGCAGCTCCGAACCCGTGCCGATGAGGATGAGGCGCGGTGCTCCGCCCTCGGCGTCGCGCAGCACGTAGCCACCGCGGCGGACGCCCTCGCGCGCCTTCTCGGCCGTGCCCTTTAGCACGGGCAGCTTTTGCCTGGTGAGTGCCATCGCGACCGGGCCGTCCCGCCGTTCGACCGCCAGCGCCCATGCAGCAGACGCCTCGTTCGCATCGCCGGGTCGAACGAACCACAGGTTCGGGATCGCCCGGAGCGCGGCGTAGTGCTCGACCGACTGATGGGTCGGACCGTCCTCGCCCAAGCCCACCGAGTCATGCGTCCAGACGTGGATGACGTGGAGGCCGGCGAGGGCGCCCAGTCGAACCGCGCCGCGCATGTAGTCGCTGAACGTCAGGAACGTGGCGTCGTAGGGGATGAACCCGCCGTGGTAGGCGATGCCGTTCGCAGCCCCACCCATGCCGTGCTCGCGCACTCCGAAGCGCAGGTTGCGCCCCGGCTCGTCGACGCTGAACTGCGAATCGCCCTTGACGTCTGTCAGGTTCGACTCGGACAGGTCGGCGGCACCGCCGAACAATTCGGGCACCGGGTCGGCCAGCGCCTGGATCGCATCCTGCGATGCGTTCCGCGTGGCCACCTCGGTGCCGACCTCGTACGTCTTGAGCCCGGCGTCCCAGTCCTCGCGCAGCTTCCCCTTGAGCCGCCGCTGGAAGTCGGCGCCGAGCCGCGGGTGCGCGGCTTCGTAGGCGCTCATCCGCCGCTCCCAGTCGGCGACGAGCTCCTCGCCGGCCTTGACCGCCCCCCGGAACACCTTGCGCGCGTCGTCCGGGACGTAGAACGACCGATCGGGATCCCAGCCGTACGCTTCCTTCGTGAGGCGGACCTCGTCCGGTCCGAGCGGGGACCCGTGCGCCTTCTGGCTGTCCTGTTTGTTCGGGCTCCCGAAGCCGATATGGGTTCGGACGGCGATCAGGCTCGGCCGGTCGTCGTCGCGGGCCTCGATGATCGCCGCCTCGATCGCCGCGAGGTCGTTGCCATCGTCGACCCGCGAGGCGTGCCAGCCGTACGCCTCGAAGCGCTTTGGGACGTCCTCCGACCACGCCATCGACGTCGGCCCGTCGAGCTGCACGTGGTTGTCGTCGTAGAGGACGACGAGCTTGCGCAGGCGCAGGTGGCCGGCGAGCGACGCCGCCTCGGACGCGATGCCCTCCTGGAGGTCACCGTCCGACGCGATGACGTAGGTCCAATGGTCGACGATATCGTGCTCGTCACGGTTGAAATCGGCCGCAAGGCGACGCTCGGCGATCGCCATCCCGACCGCGTTCGCGAACCCCTGGCCCAGCGGGCCGGTCGTCGCCTCCACCCCCGGCGTGAGCCCGGACTCGGGGTGTCCCGGAGTGCGCGAACCCCACTGGCGGAACTGCTTCAGCTCGTCGAGCGGCAGGTCGTAGCCAGTCAGGTGCAGCAGCGAATAGAGCAGCATCGAGGCGTGCCCGGCGGACAGCACGAACCGATCGCGGTCCGGCCAGTCGGGATGCGTCGGGGCGTGACGGAGGAACTTCGTCCACAGCACGTATGCCATCGGGGCGGCGCCCATCGGCGCGCCCGGGTGTCCGGAGTTCGCCTGCTGCACGGCATCGATCGAGAGGGTGCGGATCGTATCGATGGCGAGTCGGTCGAGGTCGGTCGTCACGGCGGCCATGCGCCATTGTAGGTCGAGTCGACGGGTATCCTCGGGCCATGCCGTCCCTGCGTCCGCCGCGCCCGCGCCGCTCGACGGGCGGGCCGCGGATCGTAGTGGTAGGCGACCTCGTCGTGGACGTCGTCATGCGCCCGGACCGCTCGCTCGAACACGGGACCGACGTGCCCGGTCGCGTCTTCTTCACGCAGGGCGGCTCTGCCGCGACGGCAGCGAGGTGGCTCGGCCGCCTGGGGGCGCGATCGTCGCTGGTGGCAGCCGTCGGCCGGGACGCGGCTGGCCGGGCGCTCGTCGACGTCATCCGCGCCGATCGCGTAACGCCGCGCATCGTCCGCGTGGCAAGCGCCCGGACGGGCAGGATCGGTGTCGTCGTGACGCCCGACAGCGAGCGATCGTTCGTGACCGACCGCGCAGCAGCCCTCCAACTACGGCCGGCCGACTTGAAGCCGGCATGGTTCGCCCGCTCGGATGCCGTCCACCTGCCGATCTATTCGCTGCTCGACGAGCCGCTCAGCCGCAGCGGCCACCGCGCGATCGAGCTCGGCCGCGCGGCGGGCGCGGCGATCAGCCTCGACCTCGCCTCGATCGGCCCCTTGCTGGCTCGCGGTCGCCGGGCCGCACGCGGGCTCGTCGCCGACATCGCGCCGGACATCCTGTTCGCAACTGCCTCGGAGGCCGAGGGTCTGCTGGGCAAGTACGCGGTCGACGGTCTGCTGGATTTGGCCGCGATCGCCGTCGTGAAGCGGGGCGCCAAGGGCGCCACGGTCCTTGCCCGCGAAGGCGATGCCCGGCTGCGCTTCGAGGTGGCGACCACCCCGATCCAGGCGACCGACACCACCGGCGCCGGCGACGCGTTCGATGCCGGCTTCCTGGTCGGTTGGTTCACCTCGCGCGCGGCGGGTCGCTCGCTGCCGGCATCACTCCAGCGCGCAGCCCTCGCCGGTCATCGCGCGGCCGCGCGACAGCTCTCCACGCAGCGCGAGGAGCTCCCGATCGCCTGACCGCTGGGCGCCGAACCCGAACCACCTGCATCAAGAATGAGGTGCGATAGGGCCCCTGGGTAAGGTTCTGCCCGATGGCAATGGGGTTGAGGGTCTCTAGCCTCCGGATATCGCGAAGACGCGAACCTGGAGCACGGAGCACCACCATGCACCCCTTCGGCCTGTACCTCGCAGCGACGGACATCCAACGGCAGCACCGGTCGGTCGCCGACCGAGACCGGAACGCCTCATTCGCACGAGTCGACGCCTTGCCGATCATGGAGCCGGAACTCGTATCCCGGATCGGACGCCTGGCCGCGATCCTGCGCCAGCGCGTCATGCGGATGAACGGCGCCTGACTCGCCGAGCGCCGACGACGACGCCTCGGCCATTGCCCGAGGGCACGGCCCGGCGCATCATCGGGGTCGTGCCCCGCCGCGTCTCGAGTCCCATCTTCATCGGTCGGGTCGCCGAGCGAGCGGCCCTGTCCGAGGCGCTCGAGCGTGTCGCCGCCGGTCAGCCCGGCATCGTCCTCATCACTGGTGAGGCAGGCGTCGGCAAGAGCCGGCTCCTGACAGAGGCGACGGCGCTCGCCGCCACCATGGGCGCCACCGCCGTCGCGGGCGTCTGCGTCGACCTGGCGGCGGGCACCCTCGCGTACGCGCCCTTCATCGATATCGTCCGTGACCTCCACCGTGCCGGGTTCGCCGCGGCGTTGCCCGCATCCACGCGTGCCGAGCTCGGCCGTCTCGTGCCCGAGACCGCGGCGGGACGCACTGAAAGATCCGGTGCCGGACAGGGTGGCCAGGGGCGGCTGTTCGCCGCCGTTCGGGACCTACTCGCGGTCGCATCGGCGTCCACGCCCATCCTCGTGACGATCGAGGACCTGCATTGGGCCGACACCTCCACCCTTGATCTCATCACGTACCTCGCGCGCTCGATGCAGACCGAGCACTGCCTGATCGTCACGACCGCCCGGCTCGACACGCTACCCCGGCAGCATCCCCTCCTCCCGATCGTCGCCGAGTTTGCCCGCCTGCCCTGGCTCGAGCGGGTCGATCTGGACCGCTTCGATGAAGGGGAGCTGGTCCAGCAGCTGACCGGGATCCTGGGCCGGGTACCGGATCCCAAGATGGCGCACGAGGTGTTCGGGCGCTCGGACGGGAACGCATTCTTCGCGGAGGAGCTCGTCGCGACGGGTGCCGTCGGTGGCGGGCGTTTGCCTGCGTCGCTCCGCGACGTGCTGGCCGCCCGCCTGGCAGCGCTCGACGAGGTGACACTGGGGATCGTGCGGGTGGCGGCGGTCGCCGGGCGCGTCGTCGGCCACGAGCTGCTCGAGAGGGTGGCCGGGATGCCGTCGTCCGTACTCATGGCCGCCCTCCGAGAGGCGGTCGACCAGCGCGTTCTCGTGCACGTCGTCGATCCGGCCCCCGGATACGCCTTTCGGCATGCGCTCGTCCGTGAAGCAGCATCCGATGAGCTCCTCCCGGCCGAGCGGATCGCGATCCATCGTGCGATGGCCGACGCCCTCGAGCACGATGGCGCCTCGTCGCCAGCCGGCGAGCTAGCGCGGACGGGCGAGATCGCCTACCACGCGATGGCTGCGAATGACCTCTCACGGGCGCTCACGGCGTCCCTCGCCGCGGTGGCGGTCGCTGAACAGGCATCCGCCTACGCAGAAGCCGAGGTCCATCTGGATCGGATCCTCGACATCTGGCCGCGGATCCCCGACGTGGCCTCGAGCGTCGGCATGGACCGCGTGGAGCTGCTGGGGCGAACCGCCCGGGCCGCTGCGTCCGCTGGGCATCAGGCGCGAGCGGTCGAGCTCGCCAGCGAGGCTCTGTCTGGCCTGGACCCGAGCGACACGGAGCGACGGGTCGCGATGCTCCTCGAGCTCTTCGACTACGCGTGGGAGGCGGCCGACATCGCGACCGCGGACCGCGTCGTCCTCGAGGTCATGCCCCTGTTGCGTGACGAGCGATCTGCGAGAAGCGCTCGGGCGTTCGCGTCGGACGCACACCTCGGCTGGCATCACGGTCAGTACGCGAACGCGCGCGAGGCGGCGGCGCAGGCGATCGCGATCGCGCGCGCGTGCGGCGCGCGCCCGGAACTTGCACGGGCGCTGACCATCCTCGCTCTGGTCTACACCCACATGGGGGAGACGAACCACGCCGAGGAGTCGTTCGCGGAAGCGGCCGAGATCCTGGAGGAAATCACCGACCCTGAGCTTCGGGCGCGGTCGACGCGGTGGCGGGCGTGGGCTCGATTCCTGCATGGCCGCTTCGAGGAGGCCCTAGCCCTGAATCGGGTCGGTCTCGAGATCGCCCGGCGCGAGGGTTCGGACGCACGCCGCGGCGTGGAACTGCTCGACGGAGCCCTCGAAGACCTCATCGAGCTCGGTCGGTGGTCGGAGGCTCTAGCCATCGGGGATCAGATCCTGGCGCGGATGGCCATCTCGATCGAGATGCTCGGCGTCCACATGTCGCTCGCGCGGATGTTCGTGCTTCAGGGTCGCATCGCGGATGCCGAGCACGCGATCGCCCGGGCCAAGGAGATCCCCGCCGTCGGTCCGCATCTGCTGTGGCAATTCGAGGACGCGATCTTGCTCGCGTATGCGACCGGCCGCCACGCGGATGGCCGAAGCCTCATGGAATCGGCGCTCTCGGCGTCACCCGAACCCGATCGCGACGCGATCCTGTGGTGGCCGCTTCGTAAGGCGATCGGCGGCGAGGCCGATCACGCCGATGCCGCCCGCCGCCGTCGTCGGACGGCCGAAGCGGAGGAGGCCGTCGCCGCCGGACGGCGGTTCGCGGACCTCCTCCGGCGGAGCGCCCACGCCGCGATCGAGGCCGACGGAGCCGGTCCGTTGGTCAGGGCCGAGCTCAGCAGCGCGGACGCAGAGGAGAGCCGCTTGGAGGGCCGGCCGGATCCTGCGCGCTGGGCGGCTGCGGTGGAGGGGCGCAGCGAGCTCGAGCAGCCGTGGGAGCTGGCCTACGCGCGCTACCGCCACGCCGAGGCGATCCTCGCGAGCGGGCTTCCTGCTATCGATGCAGCCGTCCCGTTGCGCGAGGGGCATGCCGCGGCGAGCGACCTGGGGGCGGCGCCGCTGCGAGTCGCAATCGAAGCGCTGGCCTCGCGCGCACGGATCCAGCTCGATAACCCGCCGGGCGGCGACGCTCAGCCCGAGACTCGGCCGAGGACGACACTGACCGTCCGGGAGCTCGAGGTCCTGGCGCTTGTCGCGGCCGGGCATACCAACCGCGAGATCGGCGAGCGTCTGTTCATCACTGAAAAGACGGCTTCCGTGCACGTCACGCATGCGATGGACAAGTTGGGCGCGCTGAGCCGTTACGAGGCGGCCGCGACAGCGACCCGGCTTGGGCTGCTAGAGACCCTGTCCTAGGGTTCGCCGCCACGCTCCCCAGGAGAAACTCGATGGCCCGGCACCGGCCGGGCCATCGAGCGGAGGAGATGAGCGTTTCGGCGACTACTGGCCGAACTTGTCCGGGAACTTGCCGACGATCGCCTCGGAGAGGACGTCGCCTGTCGCCCACATGTGGGCATAGCCCATCCCCATCAAGTCATACGCCTCGGCAAAGTCCTTTGCCGCATACGCGTCGATGGACTGGGCCAGGTGCATGATGTGGGTGTCGAGCTCGCTGCTGAGTGTGTCGGCCGGAAGATCCGTCGCGCCGGCCAGGAAGGCCCCGAAGTCGCGAGAGTAGCCAGCGAGGGCCTCGCCAGCCTTGGCCTTCTTCGCGTCGTCCTTGGTGGCCGTCGCGACCGTGTAGTCGACGAAGAAGCCGATGTGGGCACGCCACAGCTCGAGGAACGTACCCTTCGCCTCGTCGCCGAAGACCGAGCCGATCGCGTCACCGAGGACAACGGTATTGGTCTCGAGCTGACCGGCGGCGGCATCGAAGGCCTTGGAGCCCTCGAGGCCACGATGTGTGGCATTCGACGCCAGGAAAGCATGCTCGCCGAGCGCACTGTCGAGGGTAATCCGCAAGTCGACGGCCGACTTCGTCGCGTCGTCCATGGCAGCGAACTTGTCAGGGAACTTGACCGCGATCGCGTCGGCTCGGGTGCCGCCGGTCGCGACCATGTGCTGGAAGGCCATGTCGGTCAGCTCGTAGGCCTTGGCATAGTCGCCGGCCGCATAGGCGTCGACAGAGCCTGCCAGGTGCATGACGTGACTGTTGAGTTCGGCCTCCAGGACGTCCGCAGGCAGGTCCGTCGCGCCCGAAAGGAACGCGGCGAAGTCACGCGAGTAGCCGGCGAGGTCATCGGCGGCCTTGGTCTTCTTGGCCGCGTCGTCGGACGCGGTGCCGACGGTGTAATCGACGAAGAAGCCGATATGGGCGCGCCACAGTCCGAGGAAGGTCGCTTTCGCCTTGTCGCCGTAGATCGAGCCGATGGCATCGCCGAGGGCGACCGTGTTGGCTTCGAGGGCGGCCCCGGCCGCTTCAAAATCGTCCGCGCCTTCGAGACCGCGGTGCCTGGTCAACGAGGCGAGCAGAGCATGCTGGCCGAGTCCACTCGCCAGCGTGTAGCGCAGATCGGAGGCCGGGCCCTTGGTCGTCGGGACCATTGCCTGAGGGGACATGCTGGGACGAACGGGGCGAAACAGGGCACGGCGGTCTCCATTGCGGGGTTGCCGTGGATACGGGAGTCCGCATGCCGCGGATTGAAGGGCCGATGATCCACGGTCGGGCCATACCCGTATACCCGGTGCTGTCCTCGGCCTGTATGTTGGGCTGGACCGCGGAACCGGCCGGCCGGCTGGTCGATCGGTCGATGGAGGTAGGGCTATGAACAACGTCAAGGCGTGGGCCACGCTCGCGGGGATCGTCCTCGTGGCGGTCGGTCTGCTCGGTTTCATCTCGAACCCGCTGGTCGGGAGTGCCGATGGAGCACTGATCCCGACGGACACGCTACACAACATCGTGCATCTCGGTACGGGCGTGCTCGCACTCGGCATCGCGTTCGCGACGAGCGGCAAGACCCAGGTCGACGCGATGTTCGGCTTCGGGATCCTGTACGTCGTGATCTTCCTGGCTGTGGTCGTCAGTCCGACGCTGTTCGGGCTCTTCTCGGTCCCCGCCAATGTGGTCTTGCACGTCATCCATGCGGCGCTTGCGGCAGTCAGCCTGGGCGTGGCATACATGGCCAGAAGTTCGGCGCCCGCGTCGGTGCAGATGTAGCGGACGCATGTTGGTTACGCACGCATGGCATGAGGTCGTTCATCTCGGTGCCGCAGCGCTCCTGACGGGAGGAGGGACAGCGATCCTCATCCGTGCCGTGCGTGACCGGCTCTCGAGCCCGGGGCGACGAGCGGCAGAGCTCGACCGCTCAGCAGACGAGGCTGACATAGGGCAACTGCAACGGACCGCGACCACGCTTGCGGGCGGTCTGTCCCTGGGCGCGGCGGCCATCCATCTGGCCTCTGCCCATGGTCATGTCGAGTCGCTCGGTGATCTCGGTCTCGGGTTCTATATCGCGGCAGCGATCCAGGCGGCGTTCGGCGTCCGTCTCCTCGTCGGTCAACCGATCTCGAAGCGTCTCGCGACGGTCATGATCGCCGCCAGCATCGCCCTTGTCGCGGCCTGGGCGGTGTCACGTACGGTCGGCCTGCCTGGAGTGCCTGGCACGCCTGAGCCGGTGGGCGTGGCCGATGGAGCGGCTGTCGCATTCGAGCTGCTCCTGGCGCTCCTGCTGATCGCGCGTATCCGAGGGGTGGACCGCGCCCTCGCATCGAGGCGTCGCGGCGGGACGGTCCGCGCGATCGCCACGTCGTCATTCGTCGCGCTCTCAAGCATCGTAGTCATCGCAACCACGGTGGCCGTGGTCGACGCGAACGCAGGCCACGCCCATCCGACTGCCGATCATGCGATGGATCGAACTCCCCCTGGGAGCCCCACACCCGCTGTCCCCCACGATCATTGAAGCGGCCAGGCCCGATCGTGAGACGGTGCCTCGCCGCAGCTAGGACCCTCTGGTGATCCGCACGTCCTCGATCTGGGCCTCGACCAGGCTGTTCGCCGCGCCGTCCTCCGCCTGGAAGACGATGCGGACCGTCTGACCCTTCCACGTCTCGACCGGCAGTGACACGTTGCGCCACACCCCGTCGACATCGGTGGCAGCGCCGGTCTTGGTGAAAACCGCCGTCCGCGTCCCGTCCGAGGTTTCGATGCTCGCCACCAGTCGGTCGGCCGACGACGAGTTCGAGCCGTGGGCGAACACGTAGCGGAAGAACAGGTGCTGGCCGCTCGTCGTCGGCAGCTTGATCGCGGCGGAGCGGATGGTCGACCGCCCGTCGAGGTCGTAGGTATTGGCGGATGTGCCGGCCGGTCGACCTGTCGTCATCGACCGGGCTCCGGAGGGCACCGTGCCGAGCTGCTTTGGCCCGCTCGACGAGGTCGGGGAGGGGTCGCCACGGGAAAACGCGCCGGTCGTGGCCGTATCCGTCCCGTCCGGGTTCACCGCCCAGCCGCGGGCGACCTCGAAGTCGTCATCGAACGCGCCGCAGCGCCACGTCACGTAGCTTGGGCCGAGGCCTGCGTACGGACACGACGCGCGTTCCGCCAGGAACAGCACGGCGTTCTTGTTCCGATTGGTCTCGGACGCGATCAGGCTGTCATCCATGTAGGCGCGGTTCGACATCTCGAAGGTGTAGCTGAAGATGCGGTAGGCGCCGTACGCGTAGTCGCGGGTCGTCCCCGACGTGATGTAGAGATCGCTCGCTTGCTGGGGCTTGTAGCCGTTGGATGAGGCCATCGCACGGCCCATGTTCACCAGGGCGCGGTAATCCTGCGAGGTCATGTCGGCCGGCAAATTCGTGTACGTGTAGCCGTACGGCCACATCACGAGTCGCCCGGTCTCGTGGAACGTGATATGCGTCCGGATCTGCTGACGGCCGCCGACGACGCGGCTGGCCATGAAATCGCGCACCGCGCGGGTCTCGGGCGCCGACCATGCCTTCGGGCCGCGATACGTGATGGCGGCCGGGTTCGAACTCGTCCGTCCGCCGCCGCCCCACTTGTAGCCGTAGTTGCGATTGAGGTCGGTGCCGATGTAGCTCGAGCCGGGTGTCGGTTGGCGATTCTTGCGCCAGTAGCGGAACCGGCCGCTGGCGATGTCGTACTCGGCACCATCGGGGTTGACCAGGAAGATGATGTAGACCTCCCGGCGATCGACGATGTTGGTGATGCGCGAGTCGGACCCGTAGCCATCGACCAGCCAATGCATGATGCGCAGTGCCATCTCGACGCCCATGTGCTCGTCAGCGTGGTGGCCGCCGTCGTACAGGACCTCGGGCTCGGGCTCGTCGGTGCCCACGTTGTCCGAGATCTTCATCGCCCACAGCTCGCGGCCCTGGTAGCTCTTGCCGATGCTGAACCGTGTCGCGATGGTCGGGTTGGCGTCTGCGACCGCCTTCGTCTCGGCAGCCATCTCGGCGTACGTGTGATAGCCGGTGTAGCCCCGCGGGAAGTCGGCGGCAGCGGCCGCGGCGGTCGAGACGAGCAGGAGGGCGAGCGTCGCGGCGATGGCCGCGAGGCCCGGTCGGTGGAGGCGGCGACGGGGACGGGTCATGGAGCGATGATGCGCGCCGTGTCCACCCGACGCGATGCCGGGATGGGGCCAGTCAAGCGTGGCCGAACGTCCTGAGCCATCAGCGCAGGTATCGATCGAACCAGTCGAGGACGCGCCGGTTCCGGTCGATCCGGCGGTCGGGGCGGCCGGCCTGCGCGAACACGTGGTACTCGTCCGGATACAGGACGTACTCGACGGTCCGGCCGAGTTGCCGCAGGGCGACGAAGAACTGCTCGTTGTCGGACGCTGGGCAGCGGCGGTCGGCTTCCCCCTGGAGGATCAGCAACGGTGTCCGGACATCGGCCACGTGACGAAGCGGGGACTGTCGCCACAGTCGGTCGACCCCGTCTGGCGTGAGCGGGTCTCCCATCAGGGCGGCGCGGTTGAACTCCGGACCGGCATCCGTGTTGGCCCAGATGGAGACCTGGTTGGTCACGCCGCCATCGGATATGGCGGCCTTGAACCGATCCGTCGTTCCGATCAGCCAATTCGCCATGAACCCGCCGTAGGACAAGCCCATCACGCCGAGCCGCTCGGGGTCGGCGAGGCCGAGCTCCACGATGTGATCGATCGCGGCATGGACATCGTCCACATCGACCCCGCCCCAGTCGCCGAGCTGTGGTCGGATCCAATCGCCGCCGTACCCGGACGAGCCGCGGATATTGGGCAGGATCACCAGATACCCGTGCGCGGCGAGCAGGATGACCTCGAGGTGCGGGGCCGGCGCCCAGGCGCCGAGCGGCCCGCCGTGGATATCGACGACGGCTGGCAGCGCCCTGCCGGCGGCGCCAGCCGGTGAGGCGATCCACACATCGATCGGGCCGGCGGGACCCGGCGCCTGGACGAGACGCATGTCAGGCATCTCGAAGGCGTCCTGCCAGCGGGAGCCGAACGACGACCGTGTCTGCCACGTCGGCGCGCCTTCGCCGACGCGAAGGTCGAGGGTCTGGACGTCCATGGCGCGCGTGCCGAGCGTCCCGAGCGTGACGACCACCCCGTTGCGTGCCACGGCGATCGTGTGCGTGACGATGTCGCCACCCGCCGGCCGCTCGTGCCCGCGCGGCTCGCCCGTCGCCGGGTCGATCGTGAAGACGTGCGGGTGGGACCGTCCGCGGTCCGAGATCGTCGCGACGATCCGCGCGTCGTCGAGCCAGAAGGGGCCATTCCGCCCGTAGACGACCCAGCCGGTCAGATCCGTGTCGAGCCAGCTGCCGACCGGCCGGTCAAGATCCGGCGCGAGAGCCCACGGCGTTCGCGAGCCATCGACCGGTCCCAGCAAGACGGTCGGGCTGACGTCGTCGATCGGATCGGGTGGGAGCATCCCTTCCGCGGCGACCCAACGTCCGTCGGGCGAGACGGCCGGGTGCGTCGCCCAGCCACCAGGCGCCAGGACCTCGCGTGGCTCGGCCTGACCCTCGCCGCTCGCCGCGTCGACGCCAACGGACCAGATCGTCGTCCGCGGATGGAGGTCCGGCTCAGGACCCCGATCGCTCGTGAAGACCACATGTCGTCCGTCGGGGTGCCAGGCGATGTCCGAGACCCCCCAGTCGCCGCTCGTGATCTGACACGGCCGGCCAGACGGGAGGTCGATCACGAACAGATGCGACCATCGGTCGAGGTGCCCCTCCTCGTCCCAGCGCCAATCCGTTCGCGTGATACGCCGCGCGAGGGGCGTGTCGTCGGTGGTCGCCTTCCCGCGTCGAGCGATCGGCGGCGTCGGGCCCGTGATGAACCGGGGTGGATCGACCTCGGCGGTGAACGCCAGCCGGCGACCATCCGGCGACCAGGCGAGCTCGCCGACGGCGCCGTGTCGACCGACCTTCAGCGGCCAGACCCTGGCCGGCCGCCGGATGTCGAGCAGGTGGATCGCTGCGACGGAGTCGTCATCGGTCGGGTCCGTCCGGACGAACGCCAGCGTGTGACCGTCGGGGCAGAGCCGTGGGCGCGTATCCCGGATGGTGCCCTGGGTGAGCTGCTGCGGACGCGGGGTCGCACGGGCGGATCCAATGTCGATCGCGTACAGGTGCCCCGTGTACCGGTTGCCTCGGATCGACCGGCGGACCACGATCGCGGTGCGCCCATCGACCGACAGGTCGAGCTCCTCCACCACGACGACGCGGCGCAGGTCCTCGGGGGTCATCGGCCGACGGCTCGCCATGCCCGACAGCCTACGACGCGCGGGCATGTCCCCACCAACGCTTCGAGATCGAAGGTTCTCGCACCGGGACGGCGCCCCCGCCACGGTGGAACCTTCGAGATCGAAGGATCATGCGGGCGCCTCGGTCCCCGCTCTCGACCCTGGCGACGCTACGCTTCAGGCATGCCCGTCTCGTCTGTCGCCGACCGGCTCGTCATCGCGCCCGAGGTCGCCGCCGCGCTTGCCGAGGGCCGCCCGGTCGTCGCGCTCGAATCGACCCTGATCAGTCACGGGCTGCCCTATCCCCAGAACCTCGACGTCGCGGCGGCGTCGGAGACGGCCGTGCGCGAGACCCCCGGGGCGGTGCCGGCGACCGTGGCGGTCCGCGACGGCAGGCTCCTCGTCGGGCTGGAGGCGGCGGCGCTCGAGGTGCTGGCGACGGCCCCGGCCGGATCGGTCCGCAAGGCCGCCCGACCGAGCCTGGCGATCGCGCTGGCCGCCGGCGGGTGGGCTGCGACGACCGTGTCGGCCACGATGATCGCGGCCTCCGCAGCTGGGATCCGGGTCTTCGCCACCGGCGGGATCGGGGGCGTGCACCGCGGCGCCTTGGATGCCTCGGTCGGCGGCGCGCCGCCCTCGTTCGACATCTCGTCGGACCTCGATGAGCTGGCGCGGACCGCGATGGCGGTCGTCTGCGCCGGACCGAAGGCGATCCTCGACGTGCCGGCCACGATGGAATACCTGGAGACACGGGGCGTGCCGGTCATCGCCGTCGGCCAACCTGCTGTGCCTGGGTTCTTCGCCCGCTCCTCCGGTCTCCGCGCCCCGGCCGAGGCTGCGGACGTCGCCGAAGCGGCCGCCATCGTCCGGGCACATCTCGATCTGGGCCTCGGGAGCAGCGCCCTCGTGTGTGTGCCGGTGCCGGCGGACGTGGCACTCCCCGATGACGTCGCCCGGGACGTCGTCGCACGCGCAGTCGAAGAGGCCGAGAAAGCCGGCATCCGCGGGCCTCTGTTGACGCCGTGGCTCCTTGCGCGGATCGCAGAGCTGACAGATGGAGGCTCGGTGCCCGCGAACACCGCGTTGATCGTGAACAACGCTCGTGTAGCCGCCTCGCTCGCGGCGCATCTCGGCGGACCCGGCTGATCGTCGTCTGATATTGCCCCGCGCCCGGCCGGTCGGTACACTCGCCGGACTCGGGGGGCATCCGTATGGGGGTACCGCGCCACGGCGGCGCGGGCCGCGCGATCAAGCTACCGGGGGTCGGGGAGGAGAGGGCGTGCGCATCTACGAGGGCAGCCCGCGACAGGACTTCGAGGAAGTCTTCCGGTCCATCGGCGCGTTCCTCGACCAGCGCGGCATGAAGGACGTCCTCCTGGTCGAGGCTCCTGACGGGTTCATCGTGCAGGGTCTCGTCCTCTCGGGCGCGTCGGCCAGCGGCGCCTGGTCCGAGTCGATCGGGAGCCAGGTCAAGGAGACGCTGACCTTCCTCGACGACGACATCGCCCGCTTCATGGAGGAGGCTGCGGCGCGTCGCGGCCGATCCGGTCCCGTGCCCCAGCACGATGCCGGCTACTACGAGACCGCCTTCCGGGTGCTCGGTCGGTACATGGATGACCAGAAACCGCGGGACGTGTTCTTCTTCGAGCAGGACGGCGCCTTCGTCGTCAGACTCCTGCTGTCCGGGCAGGCCGGCAGCCAGCACCAGCTCTCGGAGTTCACCCGCGAGGACATCATGCAGATGGTCGCTAAGGGACCAGCCCTGCGGACCCCGGTGTCCATCCCCGGCGCGAGCAAGACAACCACTACCAGCGCCTGAATTTGGAGGTACCGCCCATGAGAGCCCTCAAGACCGTCGCGGTCGCCCTCGGCATCACGCTTGCCGCGCTGATCGTCATCCCGCTGGCCGTGCTGGCCGGCCTGTTCGTCTGGTTGAAGCTGACCGAAGAGGACGACGAGGAGCTCCTGGAGCTCGACCGCGACACCGTCTGATCGATCGCGACGGCGCCCGATCGACCCCGACCTTCCCGCCGCAGCACCGACGCCCGCCGATCGACCGGCGGGCGTTCGACTGTCCGCCGACCGTCGCCTTGCCGAGGCGGCCGTCGTCGGTGTCATGGTCATCTGGGCGGCCAACTTCATCGTCGTCAAGGACGCGATCGCGACGTTGCCGCCGGTCGGGTTCACGATGCTGCGCTACGGGCTCGCATCGATCGCGCTGCTCGTGATCCTGCGCTGGTACGAGGGATCGGTCAGTCTTCCGCGCCCGGACACGCGCCGCATCCTGGTCCTCGGTGGGCTCGGCTTCGGGCTCTATCAGATCCTGTGGACGGTCGGCCTGACCTCGATCCCAGCCGGTGACAGCGCGCTGATCATCGCCTCGACGCCGGTGCTCGTCGCGGTCCTGGCGGTCATCATCGGGGCCGACACACTCACGCCGATCAAGTTCGCTGGGGCTGCCCTGTCGTTCCTGGGTGTCGTCGTGGTCATCGCGGCGGGTGTCGGCATCTCGATGAGCGGGTCGGGGCTCGGCAGCCTGTTGACGCTTGGCGCTGCCACATGCTGGGCGTCGTACACCGCCTTCGCCACCCCGGTCCTGCGCAGGCACTCACCCCTCGTGCTCACGACGTGGGCAACGGTCGGTGGCACGCTCGTGCTGCTCCCGCTCGGGATCGCGCAGCTTGCCGCGCCCGGCGCGCTCGGGCCGACGCAGGCAGAGCGACTCGTGCCAAGCTTGTTGGCCGTCGCCTATTCCGGCTTGCTGGCGGCCGCGATCGCGAACGTCGTGGTGTTCAACGGTGTGCGGCTCCTGGGCCCGACGCGAGTCATCACGCTCCAGTCGTTCGTGCCGCCCATGGCCGTGGTCCTCGCGCTCGTCTTCCTCCATGAGCCGATCCGACCCGCCCAGGTCGTCGGGGGGTTCATCGTCGTCTTGGGCGTAGCGCTGACGCGCCGTGCGTCTGCGCGGCCCGTGGCCAGATGACGTTCGTGGTCGATCCGCCCGTGCCGCCGCTGGAGGAGGGCGCTCCGCCACTGTCGATCCTCATCGACTACGACGGCACGATCTCCCTGACCGATGTCACGGAGATCCTCCTTGCCGAGCACGTGGCCGGCGCCGTCTGGGAGGACGCCGAGGTCGACTACGACTCCGGTCGGATGGGATCCCGGCGGCTGATGGCGTGGGAGGTCTCGTTGATCGATGCCGACCCGTCGGTCCTTCGGTCCACGGCGGCGGCCCAACCGCACGACCCGAGTTTGGCGCCGTTCGTGTGGCATGCGCAGGCAGAACGCATCCCGATCGAGATCGTGTCGGACGGGTACGGCTTCTTCATCCAACCGGCCCTTGATTCACTGGGCGTCGGCGAGCTGCCGATCGTTACCGCGCGGACCACGTTCTCGGGTCGGCGCCCATCCATCGAGTTCCCGAATGGCCACCCGACCTGTCTCGTGTGCGGGACGTGCAAGCGCCAGCGGGTCCTTGCGCATCGTGCTGCTGGCCGGCGGGTGGTCTACATCGGCGACGGCGAGAGCGATCGATACGCCGCCGGGTACAGCGACATCGTGTTCGCGAAGCGCTCGCTCGAACGGATCTGCCTGGAGGCGGGCTGGCCGTTCCGCCGCTGGACGGCCTTCAACGAGATCGAAGCCTGGCTCGCCGACACGCTGGAGGCCTGGGCCCGTGACCCCTCGACGCTGGCGCCGCTGCCGCCCGATGCGCCGCCGCCGCGCGGCTTCTTCTGCGGCCCCGAGGTGTGGGGCGAGGGCATGGTCGATCCCCCGCCCGCTTCCTGGCCACCCCAGGGCTGATCCGCGTTTGGAACCTGATGATCTTTCCAACTGACGAAGGAGCGGACCCGAAAGCCGATCTCGGGCGCAGTTTGGAACGCCCAGCATGTTCCAAACGGCGGTGGAAGGGCAGATTGGGTCTTCAAATCTGGTCCCCAGCCGTCACTTGGAACATGGGGATGTTCCAGATGCGGATAGGCCGCGGGCGATTCAGAGCGCGGGGCGCATCCTCCGATCCGCAGGCGTCGGCGCCTGTAGCTCACGCTGCATCGTTCGCGCAGCGTTCTCCGTCGCGGGAAGCGCCGCGCAGATGCCGGCATCCGGGAACGGCCCGGTCACCGATCCGAGGAACTTCGGGATGTCGCGCTTGCCGAGCTCTCGTTCCAGGTCATATGCCAGCGCGAGCAGCTTCGGCTCGTCGAGGAACCGGCCGGACATCCATACGCACCCCGGTCGCCCATCGGCGGCTACGCCGGCCGGGACCGAGATGCTGGCGTAGCCAGCCACCGCGGCTGCGGAATACCCGACCGAGTACGCCGGCGACACCAGCACGTCGAGGTCGTGGTCGTCGAGCACGCGGTCGAGCCCTTCCGGCCCGGCGAGCCTGACGCTTTCCGCTCGTGCCGCCAGGTAGGCCGCGTCGGTGAGCGAGCCCGACATCGCCTGGGCCATCTCGAAGATCTCCTGGCCGAAGTACTTCATCTCCTCCGGACAGTGCTCGATGTTGAACTCGATCAGGTCGGCGAGCGTCCGCATATCGGTCCGCCGCACCGGCTGTAGATACGCGGCGATGTCGTGCTTGAACTCGTTGAGCAGGACCGTGAACTCCGGTTCGAACCAGCTGTTCGGGTCGGGGCATTCGGCCGGCGCGATGTCGATGATCGTGGCGCCCGCATCGGCCATCACGTCGAGCGCCTGCTCAGTGACGAGGTTGAGCTCGGGGATCGCGAAGTAGTCCTCCTGGAAGTTCAATCGATCGACCCCGATCCGAGCGCCCTTGAGTGAACCCTTCCGCAGGAACCGGGTGTAGTCGCGCGGCAACCGGTGGCCTTGAACAGGTCCGAACGGCGACCGGATCGCGTTCAGCAGGATCGCGGCATCGGTGACGGTCCGTGTCATCGGGCCGGCCGTGTCCTGCGAGTGGGCGATCGGGATGATCCCGTTCTGCGCGACCAGTCCGAGCGTCGGCTTCAGGCCGACGACATTGTTATTGCCGGCCGGGCACAGGATCGAGCCATCGGTCTCCGTCCCGATCGCGCCCGCGCACAGGTTGGCGGCCGCGGCGACCGCCGATCCGGAGCTCGACCCGCACGGATCCCAGTCCAAGACGTACGGATTCCGCGTGAAGTCGCCGCGGGCACTCCAGCCGTTGGGGAAACCGGGCGGGATGAAGCCGCGGAAGTTTGCCCACTCCGAGAGGTTCGCCTTGCCGAGGATGACTGCGCCCGCACGCCGCAACTGGCGGACGATCGTCGCGTCGCGGGGGACGCGACTGCCCTCGAGCGCCAGCGAGCCGGCGGTCGTCTCCATCCGGTCACGCGTCGCGATGTTGTCCTTGACCAGGATCGGGATGCCGTGGAGCGGCCCTCGGACGTACCCGCGGCGTCGCTCCTTGTCACGCTGCGCCGCGATCCTGAGGGCGTCGGGGTTGGTCTCGATGACGGCACCGAGCACGGGATCGAGGGCGCGGATCCGCCGCAGATACGCCTTCGTCAGGCCGACGCTCGAGAGCTCCCGCTTGCGCATGAGTCGCTGCAGGCGCGGGATCGACGCCTCGAACCAGTCTTCGTCATGGTCGCGCCGCGAGCGGTCGGCAAGCGATGGCGGCGTCGCAGCGAGGACCCCCGAGCCGGCGCCTCCAAGCAGCATCGCCGCGCTCCCGGCGGCGGTCGCACCGAGGAATCGCCGACGGGTCAGCCGCCGGTCGAGCAGGTCCGTCATCGGACGCCCTCCCACTCCACATCCTGGGGGTCCGATGCGGTCAGGGGCAGTCAACACCCGATGGACATGACCGTGGCCGCGGTTGCGTCATCCGCGACCCGGGTTTATCCGATCGGCGATTCGCGTCCGGCGGCACTTTTCGATAGCATCAGAAAAACCCCGGAGGAAACCTGACCCATGTCGAAGTATGTCTTCGTGACCGGCGGAGTCGCGAGCAGTCTCGGCAAAGGCATCACCGCGGCGAGCATCGGCCGCATCCTCAAGGCCCGCGGGCTACGGGTGAGCATCCTCAAGCTCGACCCGTACATCAACGTCGACCCCGGGACGATGTCGCCGTACCAGCATGGCGAGGTATTCGTCACCGACGACGGCGCCGAGACCGACCTCGACCTTGGCCACTACGAGCGCTTCATCGACGCCAACCTCAGCCAGCTCTCCAACGTCACGACGGGCCGCATCTACCAGGCGGTCATCGCCAAGGAGCGTCGTGGCGACTACCTCGGCGGAACCGTCCAGGTCATCCCGCACATCACCAACGAGATCAAGGAGCGGATCGGCCGGGTGGCACGTGACGGCGACCCCGATGTCGTCATCGTCGAGGTCGGCGGCACGGTCGGCGACATCGAGAGCCTGCCGTTCCTCGAGGCGATCCGGCAGATGCGCAAGGACGTGGGCCGTGCGAACGTGCTGTATGTCCACGTCACGTTGCTCCCCGAGCTGGCCGCCACGGGTGAGCTCAAGACCAAGCCTACCCAGCACTCGGTCAAGGAGCTGCGCGGCATCGGAATCCAGCCGGATGTGATCGTGCTCCGGTCCGACCGTCCGGTCAGCGACGAGATCCGCGAGAAGATCGCGCTGTTCACGGACGTCTCGAGCGAGGCCGTCATCCCCGCCGAGACTGCCGACTCGATCTACGAGGTCCCGTTGCTGTTCGAGGAAGCCGGCCTCGGCCGACTGATCGTGCGCGACCTCGGTCTGGTCGACGCCGATGTCGAGCCGGACCTCGACGGCTGGCGCGCGCTGGTCGAGCGCATCAAGGCGCCCAAGCCGACGCTCGAGATCGGGCTCGTCGGCAAGTACATCGAGCTGCCCGACGCGTATCTGTCGGTCACGGAGGCGCTCAAGCATGCCGCCTGGGCGCACGGTGTCGATGCGAAGGTGCGCTGGGTCGACTCGGAGGCGCTCACGAAGGAAAACGTCCATGAGGCGCTCGACGGCGTGGCCGGGGTCCTGGTCCCCGGTGGCTTCGGCCACCGCGGTATCGAGGGCAAGGTGCTCGCTGCGCACTACGCGCGCGACCACCGGATCCCGTATCTCGGTCTGTGCCTCGGCCTGCAGTGCGCCGTCATCGAGTTCGCCCGCGACGTGATCGGCACGGCGGACGCCAACTCGACCGAGTTCGACATGTTCACCGAGCACCCCGTCATCGACTTCATGCCCGACCAGCGGGAGATGGAGGACAAGGGCGGCACGATGCGGCTTGGCCTGTACCCGGCCCGGCTGACGCCAGGCTCGAAGGCCGCCGCGGTCTACGGCCAGGAGGTCATCTACGAGCGCCATCGCCACCGCTTCGAGGTCAACAACCGCTACCGCCAGACGCTCGAGGCTGCGGGCATGCTGCTCAGCGGCCAGTCGCCGGACGGCCGGCTGGTCGAGATCGTCGAGCTCAAGGATCACCCGTGGTTCGTGGCGAGCCAGTTCCACCCCGAGTTCAAGTCGAGGCCGGAGCGGCCGCACCCGCTGTTCGACGGGTTCGTCGCGGCATCGATCGCGGTGGCCGACGGTCGCGAGCCGGTCCTGCGACCGCGGGTCGATGAGCGGCTCGCTGCGATCGTCGAGTCGGAGGCCGCGACACCGGCCTGACGTAGCGATGTTGGTGCGTCGGCGCACCAACCTGCACGGCAGCCCGCCGCGGCCGGGCCACGCGCACCGGCGTCAAGGGTCAAGATAGCCAGCACTGAACGGTGGGTCGCGCGCTCCGGACGACGTCGGTGACCCCACATACGGGCGCGTCGTCGATCGCCGCGGTCGACCCTCCCAAGGCTCTGCCTGGTAGGAGGAGTGCCCATGCGTGCGCTGGCCATCCTGGCCGTATCCATCCTGATGCTCGCTGCCGCACCGGCGGCGTCCGCACAACAGACCGACGCGTACGACGCGTCCACGGCGAGCGGGCTGTGCGAGGCCTTCTTCGGCGTCAGCGCCGGACCCGAGCCGCTGTCCGCGTGTCAATGGGACATGCGTGAGATCGACGCCAACGCGGCATCTCGTGCCCGTGCGACCGGCGACGGCGTGACCGTCGGCGTCATCGACGGCGGCATCGACTTCACCCACCCCGACCTCGACAACATCGATGTCGGACTGTCGTGTTCCTTCATCAACAGCGATACGCCGACGGCCGATCCCTCCGAGATCGCCAACGGTGACTGTTCGAACAAGGGGGCGGTGCAGGACCTGCAGGGTCACGGCACCCACGTCGCGACGACGATCGCGGGTGCGCTCGATGGCACCGGCATCGTCGGGGTCGCACCGGACGCCACGATCGTCGGCCTGAAGGCGTGCACGATCGTCGGGTTCTGCTTCGTCGACTCGGTCGCTGCCGCGTTGCGCTATGCGGGCGACCAGCGGCTCGACGTCGTCAACCTCAGCCTGTTCGCCGACCCGTACCTGTACTACTGCAGCAACGACGCGGGCCAGCGGGCGATGTACCAGGAGATGAAGAACGCGGCGAAGTACGCGCAGCAGCGCGGCGTGGTCGTGGTCGCAGCGGCCGGCAACGAGCTGCACGATCTCGGTCACCCCGTGACCGACGAGATCAGCCCAGACTGGCCGCCCGACACGGCCGAAAGCCGTCGGATCCACAACAACTGCCGCGTCGCCCCTGCTGAGCTGCCGGGCGTCGTGACGGTGTCGGCCACCGGCGTGAACACGCTGGCGGGCTACTCCAACGTCGGCAGCCCGATCGATGTCACCGCCCCCGGCGGCGACGCCGCCCAGACGCCAGGCACGACCTTCGGCCGGATCCTGGCGGGCTGGTCGAGCACCGATGCCACCGGCTCGTGGGAATTCTTTGTCGCGACCGGTCGTGCCGTCATCGATGACGGCGGTCGGTACGTGTGGATCAGCGGGACGTCGATGGCCTCGCCGCACGCCGCCGGCGTCGCGGCCCTGATCATCGAGAACCACCCGGGCTGGAACCATGGCGCTGTGGCCGCTGCTGTGCGGTCCACCGCAACGCCGATGGCCTGCCCGCCGCCTGACCCGAACCTGCCCCGCTGCTATGGCGGGTCGGGGAACACCACGTTCTTCGGTGCCGGCATGGTGAACGCCCTGGCTGCCGCCTCGAAGTGACGCGCGTTCGCACCGCGAACGGAAATCGGGCCGCCGGCATCGCCGGCGGCCCAGGACACCACACACCTGGAGGAGACCGTATGCGCTCTCGACGCATCGCCGCGCTGTCGATCGCACTGACGATCGGCGCGCTCGTTGCTGCGCTCGCCCCACCGGCGTTCGCCGCAGACATCAACGAATCGAAGGGCTTCCGTAAGGCGGTGACGCTCGCCGGCATCCGCGAGCACCAGGCCGCCCTCCAGGAGATCGCCGACGACAACGACGGCACACGATCGTCCGGTACGCCCGGCTATCGCGCGTCGGCCGACTATGTCGCGGGGAAGCTCGAGGCTGCCGGTTACGACGCCACGCTCCAGCCCTTCCCGTTCGCGTTCTATCGTCAGCTCGCGCCATCGACGTTCGAGCGCGTGTCGCCGAACACGACCACGTACACGGAAGGTGCCGGGGCCGATTACACCCCGATGACCTATTCGGGTTCCGGGAATGTGACGGCCTCGGTATCGACCGTCGCGGCGCTTGGTTGCGAGAGCGCCAACTTCGCCGGTTTCCCGGCAGGCAATATCGCGCTCATCTCACGCGGTACCTGCACGTTCGGGATCAAGGCCGCCAATGCCCAAAGCGCGGGGGCGTCCGCGGTCGTCATCTACAACAACGCCGCCGGTCCGCTCAACGGGACCCTGGGGGCGCCGAACTACACCATCCCCGTGTTGGGCACGACCCAGGCGATCGGCGTGGAAAACGCCTCGCTGGCGGGAGTCGTCTTCCACATCGTGACCTCGACCGACAGCGAGACAAGGACCACATGGAACGTCATCGCGGAGACCGCGTCGGGTGATCCGAACCGCGTGGTCGTCGTCGGCGCCCATCTCGACAGCGTCCTGCCCGGACCGGGGATCAACGACAACGGATCGGGTTCGGCGACGATCCTCGAGATCGCCGAGGTCTTCGCCGCCCAGAACCGCGTCGCCCGGAACAAGCTCCGGTTCATGTGGTACGGCGCCGAGGAGTTCAACCTCCTGGGCTCGGCGTTCTACGTGAACGGTCTGTCGCAGCCCGAGCGGGACAAGATCATGGCGATGATCAACTTCGACATGGTCGGTTCGCCCAACTATGTTCGCTTCGTCTACGACGGCGACAACTCAGCCTTCCCGGTCGGACCAGGAGCGGCCGAGGGTCCTCCGGGCTCCGCCTACCTGGAAACGCTGTTCGTCGACTACTTCAACGCCGTCGGTCTCGCAAGTGATCCCACGCCATTCAGTGGTCGCTCCGACTACGGCCCGTTCATCGCGGTCGGCATCCCGGCCGGCGGGCTCTTCACGGGCGCCGAAGGGATCAAGACGGCCGCCCAGGCTGCGACATACGGGGGCACGGCGGGCACGGCCTATGACCCGTGCTACCACCAGGCGTGCGACACGTTCGCCAACAACAGCAACACCGGACTCGATCAGATGTCCGATGCGGCCGCGCATGTGGCGCTGACGCTGTCACGGGTGAAGATCGACGTTCGCCAGACGGACGCGGTCGCCGCGCTCCGAACGTCCGGCAGCCGCGTCGCGGACACGCCGGGTCCAGAGGAACTCCCCGACCGGTAACCGATCGCTCAAGGCATGTGGAGAGCGGGTCTGGTCCCCAGGCCCGCTCTTCGATTCACCGGCTGTCAGGCGCGGACTACGTGTCCACTTTCTATCCATCGCTCAGGCGACTACGAGTCGCACGATCCGCCGTCATTGCTTCCGCCTGAGTCGCCGGGAAACTGGCGCGTAAGGGAAATGCGCCGTTTCGATCCAACCCGAGTCGTCTGACGACTAGACCGCAAGCAGGCCGATCCGCAGGCCGCCTGCAACCTCGCCCCAGCGTAGAATCAGGGTCCCTTCGCCGAACGGAGCCCCTGCCATGAAGATCTTCCTGGACACCGCGGACATCGAGGAGATCCGCACCGTCGCGCGCTGGGGCGTGCTGGACGGCGTCACCACCAACCCAACGCTGTTCTCCAAGACGTCCGGGAGTTCTTACGAGGACGTCCTCAAGGAGATCTGCTCGATCACCAGCGGGCCGGTGTCCGCCGAGGTCGTCGCCGAAGAGGTCGACGGCATGCTCGAGGAAGGTCGCGCCTTCGCCAAGCTTGCCCCCAACATCGTCGTGAAGGTCCCGATGAGCGAAGAAGGGCTCGAGGCGATGAGCCGCTTCGCGGAGGAGGGGATCAAGACCAACTGCACGCTGATCTTCACGGCCAACCAGGGGTTGCTTGCGGCCAAGGCCGGAGCCAGCCTGTTGTCGCCGTTCGTCGGGCGTCTCGATGACATCAACCAGGACGGCATGATCGTCGTCCGCGAGCTGGCGGAGATCGTGGCCATCCACGAGCTGGAGACCGAGGTCCTCGCAGCCTCCATCCGCAACCCCGTGCACATGACCCAGGCGGCGCTCGCGGGCGCGCACGTCGCGACGCTGCCGTTCAAGATCCTCCAGCAGATGGTCCACCACCCGCTCACGGACAAGGGCATCGTCCAGTTCCGGTCCGATTGGGATAAGGCGCGCAAGGCGCTGGCGGAGCGGTCCGGGAAGGCGCCCGAGGAGATCAAGCCGACCGAAGCCCGCGCCTAGCGGACCGCCACGGAGGAGGAGCGCGTGGCAGCGACGGAGGAGATCCTCGGTCAGTTCCTGGGCGACGAGACGTTCCCGGTCAGGTGGGATTCAGAAGTCGAGAAGACCTTCTTCTGGGTCTACGACGACCTTCATATCCCGCACCCGGTCAGCCCGATGTTCTTCGACATCGGCGGCTGGTGGCTGAGCTGCGACCACATGTTCCGGCGGTTCGGGACGCCGTTCGCCGTCGACTGGCTGGCCAAGATCGTCAACGGCTACGTGTACACGACGGCCATCCCGGCCGACCCCGACCTCCACATCGAGGGCACCGAGTACAGCTCGCGCTACCAGGCACGGGTGCCGCGGGACGCCGCGTATGCCGCGCAGATGGGCGCCTATCTCGACACGGTCCTGCCGGTCTACGGCGAGCATTTCGCCGATTGGTGGCGCGACCGGCTCGTGCCCGAGATGCAGCGCAACTTCGCCTATCTCGAGGAGCGCCTGGACGCGGCCGATGGCATGTCGCTGGCAGAGACCGCGACCCTGCTCGAAGACGCCATCGACATCCACGATCGCCACTGGAAGATCCACTGGATGCTCAACTTCGCTCAGCTGTCGGCGACGCTCCAGCTGCGGGCGGTGATGGAGAAGACACGCGGGGCGGTCGATGAGGAGCTCCTCGGGCGGCTCCAGAACTCGGCCTCGGATCGCAACTGGGACTCCATCGAGTCGCTGTGGCGGATGAAGAATGAGGTCCGCGACGACCCTGAGCTGCGAGCGGCCTTCGAGGCGGAGGACACCGGCGAGATCCGTGCCGCCCTCGCGCGGAGCGAGCGGGGCCGGCGGTTCATCGCCGAGCAGATCGAACCGCACCAGCGCGAGTTCGGCTGGCACGCGGTCTGGAGCCACGAGTTCATCTTCCCGACCGTGCGCGAGCAGATGGAGCCGGTGCTCGAGCTGATCCGCGGGTACCTGACGAGCGACTACGACTTCCCGACGGCCATCGACGCGATGCGCCGCGATATCGAGGCGGCGTCGGCGGAGATCCTCGACGGGCTCGAAGGTGAGGCGCTCGAGGTGATGCGTGCCGCCAACGCGGTCAACCTGCGGATGGCGCCGCTGACGCCGGACCACCACTTCTACATCGACCAGGGCGCCAACGCTCATGTCCGGCTCGTGCTGTTGGCGGTCGGTCGGAAGCTGGTCGATGCTGGGCGGCTCGACCGACCCGATGACGTCATGTTCCTGCGCTACAACGAGCTGCGTGCCCTGATCGGCAGCGCCGATGCGTTGGATGCCAGGTCGATCGTCGCGACGCGACGGGCCGAGCGCGACGCCGCGCGGAAGGTGCAGCCGCGTGACTGGGTGGGCACGGTCACCCCGACCCAGCTCGCGTTCCCATATCTCGTCAACTGGGGCTACCCGGAGCGCTTCCATCGCGAGGAGTCCGAGGACGACGGGGTGATCAGCGGGATCGCCGGGTCGCCCGGCACCATCGAGGGCGTGGCGCGGGTCGTGATGACCGTCGACGAGTTCGACCAGGTCCGCGACGGCGACATCCTCGTATGTCAGATGACGAACCCGGCATGGGTCGTGCTCTTCACCAAGATCGCCGGCCTCGTTACGGACACCGGTGGGACGACCTCGCACCCGGCTGTGCTGGCCCGCGAGTTCGGCATCCCGGCGGTCATCGGCACGTCGGTGGCGACGAAGCGGATCGCCACCGGCGATCGACTTCGCGTCGATGGCACGACCGGTCGGGTGGACATCCTTGCGCCGGAGCCCGCCGCGGCCGCCGCGACCCCGGCCGAGGCGATCGGACGGTGATCCCCGCGCCGGCCAGGTAGGCGGGCACCGATGCGTGCGTTCGCCTACGAGCGGCCGAGCCGGCTGGCCGATGCGCTCGGACTGCTCGCCGACCAGGGTCCCGATGCGCGGTTGCTTGCCGGCGGGACCGACCTGATCATCCGGATCCGCGACGGGTCGATCCGGCCGCGGACCGTCGTCGACCTGAAGGGTGTCGCGGAGCTCAGTCGCGAGATCCGTCAGGGCGATGACCACCTCCGCATCGGCGCACGAACGGTCATGACCGACCTGCTGCGGGACGAGCGGATCCGGCGCGACTACGCGGTGCTGGCGGAGGCGGCCAGCGTGGTGGGCGCGGTCCAGATCCGTAACCGGGCGACGCTCGCGGGCAACATCTGCAACGCCTCGCCGGCCGCGGACACGGCACCCGCATTGCTCGTCTACGGGGCTCGCGTCATCGCCGCCGGGCCATCGGGCATCAGGACCATCCCGATCGACGACTTCTTCGTGCGCTCCGGCGTCACCACGCTCCAGCCCGGGGAGCTGGTTTCCGCCATCGAGCTGCCGCGCCCCGACGGTGCGCACGGGGCGGTCCACGTCCGGCGGACACGGCGGCGCGGCCATGACCTCGCCTCGGTCACGATCGCGTGCCTGATCGAGCCTGGCGGCATGACGCGACTCTCGTATGGCAGCGTCGGCCCACGGCCCGTGCTCGTGACCGATGAGAGTGGCATCCTTGCCGACCCAGCCGCTTCGGATGACGCCAAGCGCGAGCAGCTGGACGCGCTGTTCGTCGACGCCGCGCCCTCGCCGACATCGATGCGGGCGAGCCCCGAGTACCGGCTCGCGATGCTGCAGGTCCTCGCGTTGCGCGCCGTTCGCACCGCCATGGACCGCCTCGCCGCATGACGATCCGGATCGACCTGACGGTCAACGGCCGCGCCCGCGTAGTCGATGTCCAGCCCCACCACACGCTGCTCGAGATGCTCCGAGACGACCTCGCGCTGATCGGGACGAAGGAGTGTTGCCTCGTCGGCGAGTGCGGCGCGTGCACCGTCATCGTCGACGGGATGAGCGTGGACTCCTGTCTGATGCTCGGCGTCGAGGCGAACGGCGCCACCGTCACGACGGTCGAGGGCCTGGCCTTCGGAGAGCGGTTGCATCCGCTCCAGGAGGCGTTTCTCGAGACGGGCGCGGCGCAGTGCGGGTTCTGCATCCCGGGCCAGCTCGTGTCGGCGGCCGCCCTGCTCCACGAGAGTCCGAACCCGACACGCGCAGAGATCGAGGAGGGCCTGGCCGGCAACCTCTGCCGGTGCGCCGGCTACGAGCAGATCATGGAAGCCGTGGAGCTAGCGGCACGGCAAGGGGAGGGGCGCACTGCCCACTCCGCTCCGGCGATCGCGACCGGCGTGGCGTCCATTCCCGATGCCAACGTCGCGCCGCAATGAGCAACGTGGTGGGTAGGCCTGCCGCTCGCGTCGGCGGGCTTGATCGGGTCACCGGGCGACAGGCATACGTGGCGGACATCCCGCTCGAAGACGTCCTCCACGTCAAGCTCGTGACGCTCCCCGTCGCGCGGGCACGCATCGGGACGATCGACACGCGAGCCGCCTGTGACGTGCCGGGCGTCCGGCTCGTCATGACCGCCGCCGACCTGCCCCACCCGACGCCGCGGTTCGGGCCGCAACGGCGCGACCGACCGGTCATCGCGACCGGCGAGACCAAATATCACGGCGACCCCGTCGCGGCGGTGGCCGCCGAAACGCGCGACGCCGCCGAGGAGGCGGCCGCGCTCGTGCATGTCGCGTTCGAGGAGCTGCCTGCAGTCCACATGCTCGCCGCGGCCCTCGCTGTCGACGCGCCGCTCGTCCAGGACCCCGATCTTCGGCCCGATGACCCGCACGCCGAGAGCAACGTCCTCCACGAGCACCGTCATACCTGGGGCGAGGACGTCGCCGCCGCCGCATCGGCCGCCGACGTGGTCGTAGAAGGCACGTACAACTTCCCGATGGTCACCCAGTTCGCGATCGAGCCGCACGCGTTCATGGCTGCGCCCGATGCAGACGGCATCGCCGTCTGGAGCGCGATCCAGCACCCGAACTGGCTGCAGCGCGTGATCGCGGAGCTCCTCCAGCTGCCGCTATCCAAGGTGCGGATCCACGCGCCTGATCCGGGTGGCGCCTTCGGCGGCAAGCAGCACGCCAAGTACGAGCCGCTGCTCGCCTTCATGGCGCTCAGGATCGGTCGTCCGGTCAGGCTCGTACTCAGCCTCGAGGAGACATTCCAGGCAGTCCGGCGCGGCGCCGCGGAGGTCGAGGTGCACACCGGTTTCCGCCGCGACGGCACGCTGGTGTTCCGCGATCTCGAGGCGAACTACCTGATCGGCGCGTACGCGGACATCGCGGACCGGACGGTGGCCAAGGGCAGCTACACCTCGATGGGGCCATACCGCTGCCCGTCGGTCCGGATCGTCGCCCGCAGCGTGCTGTCGCACACCGTGCCGTCCACCGCGTTCCGCGGCTTCGGCAATCCGCAGCAGATCTGGGCGGTCGAATCGAACATGAACGAGGCGGCGCGAGTCCTCGGCATCGATCCGCTCGAGCTGCGACTGCGCAACCTCGCTGCGCCGGGCGACGAGTTCATCCCCGGCGATACGCCGGCCGACGGCGATTGGGCCGTGGCCGTCCGTCGCGCCGCGGAGCTCATCGATTGGGGCTCGCCGAGGCGGGAGGGTCGCGGCCGCGGCATCGCCGTCGGGTTGAAGTCCGGCCCGACCACGGGTCTGTCGTATTCGACCGTCCGGCTGCTGGTCGATGGGAGTGTCGTGGTCTACGCGGGCACTTCGGATATGGGTCAGGGCGCCCGGACGATCTTCGCGCAGATCGCGGCCGAGGAGCTCGGAGCGCCGCTCGAGTGGGTGACGGTCGTGTCGGGGGACACCGCGGTGGTGCCGTACGACCAGCAGACGTCGGCGAGTCGATCGTCGGTGTTCATGGGGAATGCCGTGCTCCGCGCCTGTCGGGACATCCAAGGGAAGGTCCGAGCGATGGCCGCGCGACTCGAGGCGGTCGACGAATTGGAGGTCACAGTCGAACAAGGCGAGGTGCACATCGGCGATCGCACGCTGCCGATCCACGACGTCGTCAAGCGGGGCCTCGGACGGCTGGGCGGCGAGCTCATCGGCGTCGGCGAGATGCGCAAGGACGCCGAGCCCGACCACCCGCTCGGTGGGACTGCGGCGTTCTACGAGTTCAACGCGACAGCGGTCGAGGTCGAGGTCGATATCGAGACAGGCGATATCTCGATCCCCCGGTACGTGACGGTGTCGGACGTCGGCAAGGCGCTGAATCCGATGCAGGTCCGCGGCCAGGACGAGGGTGCCGCGGTGATGGGGCTCGGGCACACGCTGATGGAGCACTACATCTGGGATGACACCGGACGGATCCGGAACCTCGGCGCCATCGACTATCGGATCCCGACATCGATGGACCTGCCGCTCGAGATGGCCAGCGACATCGTCGAGAACGCCGACGGGCCTGGGCCCTATGGCGCCAAGGGCATGAGCGAGGGCGCCCTGCTGCCGGTCGCCCCTGCGGTGGCCGGGGCCGTCGCGGATGCGACCGGCGTCGTGATCCGGGACCTGCCGCTGTCACCGGAGCGCGTCTGGCGCGCCCTGCAGGAGCGGTCGGAGGGATCGTGAGCCGGTTCATCTACGGTCTCGACGAGCCGCACGGCGAGACGCTCGACGAGGCCAAGGCGCTGGTCGGCGGCAAGGCCGCCAATCTCGGCGTGATGGCGCGGGACCTCGTCCTGCCGGTGCCCCCGGGCTTCGTCATCACGACGCAGACCTGTCGGACGTTCCTGGCCGACGGTTGGCCGGATGGGCTCGACGGCGAGGTCCGGGGCGCGATGGATACCGTGGAGCGCGCGGTCGGGCGGCGGTTCGGTGACGCGTCGGATCCCCTCCTGGTGAGCGTGCGGTCAGGGGCGCCGGTGTCGATGCCCGGGATGATGGACACGATCCTGAACCTGGGGCTGAACGCCGAGACCACGAATGGCCTTGGCGAGGTGGCGCGCGATCCTGCGTTCGCCGCGCAGTGCCGGCGACGGCTCGAGGAGTCGTTCCGGTCGATCGTCGGTATCGATGACGTGCCCGTCGACCCCTGGCAGCAGCTGCGGTCGGCGATCGAGGTGGTGTTCGGATCTTGGGACAGCGACCGGGCGAAGGCGTATCGACAGAAGGAGGACATCCCCGACGACCTCGGCACCGCGGTGACGGTCCAGGCGATGGTCTTCGGCAACCGCGGCACGGACTCCGGCACGGGCGTCTTGTTCACGCGCAACCCGGCGACCGGCGAGCCGACGCTGTTCGGCGATGTGCTGTTCGACGCGCAGGGCGAGGATGTCGTCGCCGGCACCCACCAGACCGAGCCGATCTCGGTGCTCGATACGCGCATGCCCGGTGTCGCCCGAGAGCTCCGCGCCGCCGCGGAGCGCTTGGAGCGCCACTACGCCGACCTGTGCGACATCGAGTTCACGATCGAGGACGGGAAGCTGTGGCTGCTCCAGGTGCGGGTCGGCAAGCGATCGCCACAGGCCGCGTTGCGCATCGCGGTCGACATGGCGGAAGACCCCGACTTCCCATTGACGCGTGCGGAGGCCGTCCGGCGGGTGCTGCCGTCCCTCGCCGATCCCCCGCGTATCAGCGGCGAGCGGTCCGGAGGCGCCATCGCCTTGACGACCGGCCTCGCGGCTTCCCCAGGCGTCGCCAGTGGGCCGATCGTCACCGACCCGGAGGCTGCCGTGGCCTCGGCTGAGGCGGGCACGCCGCCCATCCTCGTGCGAGCCGAGACCTCGCCCGATGACGTCCACGGCATGGCCAGGGCCGCGGGCATCTTGACGTCACGTGGCGGGCTGGCCAGTCACGCCGCCGTGGTCGCGCGCGGCTGGGGCATCCCGGCTGTCGTCGGCGCCGAGGGCGTCGCTGTCGGCGATGGCGAGATCCACATCGACGGCCGCCGCCTGGGTGTGGGCGACGTGCTCACGATCGACGGCGGCACGGGCGAGGTGTTCGAGGGCGCGGTCGCAGGCTCGACCGAGATCGCCCCCGAGGTGGCGACCCTGCTCGCATGGGCGCGCGAGGCGGGCATCGACGTCACACCGCACGCCCCAGCCGAGTTGGAGCGCCCATCACGCGTGGTCGACGCCGATCGAGTCCTGCGGGTCGTTGCGATCAAAGGGTTCGCGATGACGGAGGGGATCGCGGACGCGGTCCTCGCGACGCCCGACGATGTCCAGCCCGTGCTGGATGGCCTTGTTACCGATGGACTCGTCGCGGCGAGCGCCGGTGCGTTCAAGCTGACCGACGCGGGCCGTGCTCGCTCCGACGAGCTGCTGGCGGCCGAACGCGACGGGTGGGGTAACGAGAGCGCCGCTGCGGCGCTCGACGCGTTCCTCGACATCGACCACAGGGTCAAGGAAATCGTCACGGCCTGGCAGATGCGCGACGGCCAGACGGTCAACGACCACAGCGACCAGGAGTACGACGCCACGGTGCTCGGTCGACTCGACGCGATCCACGGTGACGCCATGGCGTGGCTGTCGCCGATCCAACCGAAGCTGCCGCGCTTCGCCGACTACGCCGCCAGGCTCTCCCGTGCGCTCGATGCGGCTCGAGCCGGCGACGGCCGGTACGTGGCGTCACCCCGAGTCGACAGCTACCACGGCATCTGGTTCGAGCTCCACGAGGACCTGATCCACCTGGCTAGTCGGACGCGCGAAGAGGAGTCCGCCGCCGGCCGCGCCTAGCGGCGCGGGCTCAGCCTTCGGGGTCGAGCTTCAGCGCCGCCGAGTTGATGCAGTACCGGAGGCCAGTCGGGTCCGGTCCATCGTCGAAGACGTGGCCAAGGTGGCCGCCGCAGGTCGCGCAGAGGGCCTCGGTACGGGTCATGAAGAAGGACCTATCGCTCTCCGTCGCGACCGCCTTGGGATCGGCGGGCGCGAAGAAGCTCGGCCAGCCGGTGCCCGAGTCGAACTTCGTGTCGGATGCGAAGAGATCGGCACCGCAGCCCGCACAGCGATAGACGCCGGGTCGATGCTCATCCCAGAGCTCACCGCTGAACGCTCGCTCGGTGCCCTTCTGGCGAAGCACCCGAAACTGCTCGGGGGTGAGTTCCGCGCGCCATTCGGCATCGGACTTGGCGGGTTGGGATGTGGGCTTCGTCTCATGCATGGATCACAGGATATGCCCGAGTCGTGTCGGTCCGATGACGCGGCTCGAACGGTCAGCGATCGGACAGCTCTTCCCGAAGCGCGCCGAGTTCCTCCAAAGCCAAGAGGTCCTTCGGTCGTCCTGCCGCGCGCTTCATGCGGATGAGGTCCTCGACCGAAGCGACCAGTACGCGGGATCCGAACATATCAAAGGCATCGGCCGTCCGAGCCAGATCCTCATAGCCACTAGTGCCGGCCGGCGTGCCCAGGAGGTCGAGCCAGCCGATGTCCGTTGTGAACGTGAACGCGTCGCCCGCTTCCAGAGTCTTCGCGTCCAGCCGCAAGGGCAATCCCGAATCCGCCCCGCGAAGCTCCGCGTGGACTTCGACCAACGCTGCGGCGAGCCGTTGCAGGTTCGCGTCATCGCGCGCGTAGCACGCGTCGACATCCTGCGTGATCAGGGGTGCTCCGTGCGTGACGGCAGCGAGGCCACCGATGAGGACGTAGCGCACCCGGTGGCGTCCGAGCAGACGGATGACACTCTCGGGCTGGAAGTCAGGCCCGGCCCGCACGGACCGTCTCCATGAACACGTCCAGGTTCCTGGCCGCTGCGGTCGCTGCCCGGATCCGCTCTTCGGGTGAGCGATCGAGCGAGCTGCGGATCAGCGTTCGATCGACACCCTCGCCGATCCTCGGCACGAGCTGCAACACGAAGCCGGTCGCCTCGATCAGTGGTAGCAGAGTGCTCAGGCGCGGCGAGACGCCGCCGCGCTCGATCCTGGCGATCGCGGGCTGGGACACGTGTGCCCGCTCTGCCAACCCACGTTGGGTCAGTCCGGCCCGGCGCCGCGCGTAGCGGAGGATCTTACCATCCATCGAGACATACGATAACAGATGTGGTATCAGACGACCAACGACGACAAGGCGACAGGCTCCTGCAACCCGGGCGCTGGACGGCGTTGTGCCCTCCCGATGGTCGACGTGTAACGCTCGTGCAATCCAGAGACCCCAGCACGGACAAGGAGGTACTGCCGTGCCCAAGCTCACTCCATACCTGTGGTTCGATGGCAATGCCGAAGAGGCTGCCAAGTTCTACACATCGATCTTCCCGAACAGCCGCATCGACAAGGTCGTCCCGGCGGCGGCCGACACGCCGAGCAACCGGAAGGGCGAGCCGATCACCGTTGAGTTCACCCTCGATGGCAGCAAGTTCGTCGGGCTGAACGGCGGTCCTGAATTCAAGTTCAGCGAGGCGATCTCCTTCGAGATCGAATGCCAGGATCAGGCCGAGGTCGACCGCTACTGGGATGCGCTCGTCAAGGGTGGCGGCGAGCACAGCGTGTGCGGCTGGCTGAAGGACAAGTTCGGCCTGTCATGGCAGGTCGTCCCGCGCCAGCTCAACGAGATGCTCGAGAGCGACGACCCCGCTGCCGCCGAGCGGGCGATGAAGGCGATGCTCGACATGACCAAGATCGACGTCGCCAGGCTCCGCGAGGCCTACGCAGGCGAGCCCGCGCTCTCCCGCCGCTAGCACTCACGTCGAGTTTCCGGGGGCGGTCGACCGGCCCTAGCATGGGGCCATGACCCCGCCCCCGGCCCGACCGGTCATCACCGACGCGCCTGCCCGCGATCGCTACGAGGCACACCTCAACGGCGAGCTCGCGGGCGTTCTCGAATACATCGTCAAGCGGGGACGGATCGGCCTCGTCCACACCGAGGTGTTGCCGGTCCACGAGGGCCGCGGCGTGGGGTCCGCGCTCGTTCGCTTCGCGCTCGACGACGCCCGCCGGCGGGAGCTGCGGGTCATCGCCATCTGTCCATATGTCCAGGCCTACCTGACCCGACACCCGCAGGACGACGACATCGTCGTGGGGCGCGGCTGACCGTCCAACTGCCGCCCGGTCGGCCGTTGCCCCTTCGATTCCTTCGAAATCGAAGGGTTTGTCTCGGAGCTTCAACGGCCTCGAGGAGTTGCTACTTCCAGGGTGACGGCAGGTGTGTCAGCGGCTCCCGGTCCGGCAACACGTCCGTCTGCAGGGACGGGTCTGAGGCCGCCACATAGCGCTCCTCGAGCCCGAGCTCCTTGAGGACGATGTTGCGCGCCTGCGCGATCGCGGTCGTCTTGTAGAAGGCGACCGTCCGGTTGAACCCCTGCCGGCCGAACCCGCAATCCGTTGACAGGACGAGCTTGTCGGCGGGGATGACCTCCAGCGCCCGCCGCACGCGCGCCGCGACGATCGGCGCCATGTCGGCCTGCAGGGTCCGGTGGTTCACGACGCCGACGGCGACCTTCTTCGACAGGTTGCTGGCGTAGGGCTTGAACAGGTCGATCTCGGCGAGCTCGTTCTCGGTCGCCTCGACCGTCCAGACGTCGCCTTTGAGTCGATTGAGGTAGATGTCGATCGACTGCTCGTATGACTCGCCCGTGTACACCTTCTGCATGTTGGGATTGCCCCAGCAGGTGTGGATCCACAGCTCGACGTCGTCGAGGCCCTCGACCTCATGGTTGAACGCATCCACGAGGAAGGCGAGCAATTCCTTCTGGTCGGGGTAGAACGCCGCGACGAAATGGATCGTCGGCTCTTCGATCTGGATGACCTTGGCTCCTGCTGCCGCGAGCCCGCGCAGCTCCGTGTTCATCGCCGTGGCCATGTCCCAGATGAGCTGCTTCTTGTCCTCGAGGTCGTATTCCTTGGTGTGGCTGTCGAGGAAGATCGACAGCACCTGCGACGAGCAGCTCCCGAACTTCACGGGTTTGCCTGACGCCGCACGGGCTTGGGCGATCCGCCAGAGCTTGGCGTACTCGAGCGGGTTCTTCGGATCGTGCTCGACCTTGCCGACGACCCTCGGCCAGCGCCACGTCGTCTCGATCTCATTCATCAGCGTTCCGGGCGCGAATTCGAGCATCCGATCGCGTGAGCGCTCGTACTGGAGCTCCTCGTGCTCGAGCCCCTTCCAGCGCTGCAGCGGGTAGTGGTGCCATGAGCGACCGGCGAAGTCCTCATCGAGGTGGTAGTCGCCGTTGGTGAGGATGTCGAGTCCCGCGCGCTCCTGGTCCGCGATGACCGTGGCGTGCGCGTCGAGGAACTGCTCGCGAAACCGGACGTCGAGGAGCGCCGTGTCGAGCGGTCGGCCCCACAGGCTCCCGTCGTACCAGCGTGGCCGTGGCCACGAGCCGGTGACTGTGGCCGGGAGCATCAGGTCCTTGGTCGCCGTGAGCATCGAGCGTTCGCCTCCTCGTGCGGATCGGGTGGTGCGGGCCGTGATGCTGCCGGCGCGGTCAGCGGCCCTTCTCGTACCCCAGCGCGGTGAGCTTGTCCCAGAGCGAGCCGGCGTTCTTGGTCTGGATGTGATCCATCATGTAGCCCTGCCCGACGTCCACCGGGCCGAAGACATCGTCGAACCGCACCCGCTCGACGGTCTCCTCGCGGGTCCAGCCCTTGGCGACCGCATCGGCGACGGCGGCCTTCCACGCCAGTAGCACCGCTCGTTGCCGCTCGACAGCTTGGAGCGTCGTCACCGGCCCGTGGCCTGGCACGAGGCGATCGACCTCGAGTTGCCGGATCCGCTCCAACGCCTCCAGCCACTGATCGACGTTCGACGTCATCAGCCAGGTCTGGACCTCGTTGAAGATCGTGTCGCCGGTGAACACGACCCGCTCCTCCGGCACGTGGACCGCGAGTTGGCCAGGTGTATGGCCAGGCGTCCACAGGCAGTGGAACGTGTGGTCGCCGACGCGGAGCGTCAGGTCGCCGGTGAACACGACGGAGCCCTTGTTCGGGTCGACGTAGTACACGTCCCGGTCCGGGACCAGCCCCGTTGCGTCGGGGTCGTCTGTCGGGATCGCCTCGAGCGCGTAGGCGAACGGATCGAGCTCGGCCTTCGGGTCCATGAAGTTGTCGTACAGGCCCTGGTGGTTGACCACCGGCACGCCCTTGAACCAGTAGTTGCCGAAGATGTGGTCGACGTGGTGCTCGGTGTTGATGAGGTAGCGGATCGGGCCGTGTAGCTCTGCCTTGGCGCGCATCGCGACCGCTCGCGTCGGGAGCTGCGGTGTGTCGATCACGACGACCCCGTCCGAGGTCACGACATAGCTCGGGTTGCAGCCCCGTAGCTTCGTCGTGGTGAAGACGTTCGAGGTGACCTGCTCCATGTCGATGGTGGTCATTGGGTCGCGGTCAGCCCACCATCGATCCCGAGGACTTGGCCGGTCACGAACGACGCCGCATCCGAGACGAGGAAGATCGCCGGCCCGACGATGTCACGCGTCTCGCCGACGCGACCCAGTGGGATCCTGTTGACGATCCCGGCTTTGAAATCCGGGTCGGCGAGCAGCGTCGCGACCTGCGGCGTGTCGACGAAGGTCGGCATGATCGCGTTGACCCGGATGCCGTGCTTGGCCCACTCGGTCGCCCACTGGCGCGTCAGCGACGAGATCGCGCCCTTCGCCGCGACGTACGCCGAATAGCCGGCGTTGATGCCCAGGTTCGCCCGGACCGACGAGATGTTCAGGATGCTGCCGCCCTCGCCGCGCTCGATCATCGCGCGGGCGGCGGCCTGCGTCGGCACGAGCGTGCTTCGGACGTTGAGCTCCATGATCCAGTCCCACGCGTCGCGCGGATAGGCCTCCGCGGGATGGAGCACCTTGCCGGCGCCGCCGCCGACGGCGTTGATCACGATGTCGATGCTCCCGAAGCGGTCGATGGTCTCGCGGACCATCCGCTCGGCGTCGGCTTCGCTGGTCGCGTCGCCTTCGATGGCCAGCCCCTCGGACCCTGCGACGGTCACGCGGTCGACGGCGGCTTGGAGGGTGTCGGCCGTCCGGCCCGCCACCGCGACCCGAGCCCCGGCCTGCGCGAGGGCCTCCGCGATCGGTGCACCGATGCCGCCACCACCGCCAGGGACGAGGGCGACGCGGTCTTTCAGGCTGAACATGTCGAGGGCGGGCATGGCCTCATTGTCGCCGAGACGATGTCGCTCGGGGCGACATGTCGCTGTGGGCGACGCTCTTCGCACAGCCGTGCATGGTCCAACTCCCAAAAGACGGGATCGTGCATCCTGGGCGATCGGCGGCGTGTGCTCATCGCCAATCCGTCGCATGGGCGACATGTCGCTGTGAGCGACGCACCGTGCACCGAGACCCGCTCCGGCCTAAGATAGAAAAGGATTACCGGCGGCGCGTTCTTGCACTGCGGAGCGGTCACCCATGGCGCTGAACCTCGACGGCCTCATCCCGGCCACCGTCCTGCCGATGCACGCTGACGGCAGCATCGACGAGCCCGCACTTCGCAGGTACATCGGGTGGGTCGTTGACCAGGGGCCGGTCGCCCTCGCGATCAACGTCGACACGGGCGAAGGGCCGCACCTCACCCACGACGAGAAGGTCCGCATCCTGAAGATTGTCCGCGACGTCACGGACACCCCGATCGCGGCGGGCCTCGCCGGCCCGTCAACGGACGCGGCGGTCCGACAGGCCCGGGACTTCAAAGCAGCAGGCGCCGACGCGCTCCTCGTCTTCCCGATCCCGGCCTACCTCAGTTCGCCGCTAAACCCCGAGGTGCCGGTCAAGTACCACGAGGCCATCGCCGATGTCGGCCTGCCGCTGATTCTGTTCCAGCTGCAGCCCGCGCTCGCGGGCGTCAACTACGAGGCCGATGTCCTGGAGGCGATGGCTCGGGTCGACGGCGTCGTCGCGATCAAGGAGGCCTCGTTCGATGCCCGGCGCTTCGTGGACACGGCGCGCCTCCTCGAGCAGCTGCCCAAGAAGATCACGCTCCTCACCGGCAACGACAACTTCATCCTCGAGTCGTTCCTGCTCGGCGCGACCGGCGCGCTCATCGGGTTCGGCGCGGTGATGACTCGCGAGCAGGTCGACATGATCCGTGCCTGGCAGGAGGGCCGGACCGACGAGGCGATGGCGCTCGGCAGGCGGGTCCAACGCCTTGCCGACGTCGTGTTCGCGGCACCGGTCGGCGATTACCGGGTCCGGCTCAAGGAATGCCTGCGGATCCTGGGCGTCCTCGAAAACGCTCACGTGCGGCGCCCGCTCCTGCCACTTCGCGATGCGGAACGAGCATTCCTCGCGACCGTCCTGGATGAGGTCGGCCTCCTGCGCGAGCCCGTCACGTCCTAACCAGCATCGCAGGAGGAGTCATGGCCGCGGAGCCCACGGACGTCCTGATCATCGGCGCCGGCGCGTCCGGTGGCGTGGTGGGGCTGCGGCTCGCGCAGGCCGGGTTCCGCGTGACCTGTCTCGAGCAGGGCGATTGGCTCGACCGCGCGGACTACCCCGGCAACAAGCTCGATTGGGAGCTGAAGGCGCGCAAGGATTGGGCCACCAGTCCGAACATTCGCGGCCTCCCGCAGGACTACCCGATCGTCGAGGACGACACGCCGGTGTCGCCGCTCATGTACAACGCGGTCGGCGGGTCGACCATCATCTTCGCCGGCGCCTGGCCGCGGGCGCTGCCGTCCGACTTCCGCGTCCGCTCCCTCGACGGCGTCGCCGACGACTGGCCGATCGACTACTTCGAGTTGCTGCCGTACTTCTATCGGACCGACCGCCAGTTCGGCGTCTCCGGTCTGCCCGGCGACCCGGCCTATCCGCCGGACACCGAGGACGCCCCGATGCCGCCGCTCCCGATCGGGTCGGCAGGCATGAAGGTCGCTCGCGGCCAGACCAAGCTGGGCTGGCACTGGTGGCCGGAATTCAACTCGATCAACTCGGTCGCCTACGACGGCCGGCGGCCGTGCGTCCAGCGCAGCACCTGCCAGTCGGGCTGCAACGAGGGCGCCAAGGCATCGACCGACCTGACGCATTGGCCGAAGGCGATCGCGCTCGGTGCGAAGCTCGTGACGGGCGCCCGCGTCAGCCGGATCGAGACCGACGCCAAGGGCCTGGCGACCGGCGCAACCTGGATCGACCGCGACGGTGGCGAGCACTTCGAGCCGGCCCGGGTCGTGGTCGTCGCCGCCAACTCGATCGGCACGCCCCGGCTGCTGCTGTTGTCCTCCTCGCCGACTCATCCCGATGGGCTGGCCAACTCCTCGGGCCTCGTCGGGAAGCGGCTGATGATGCATCCCTTCGCCAATGTCGCGGGCCTGTTCGAGGAGCCCCTGATGAGCTGGCAGGGGCAGTTCGGCGACCTCATCGAGTCGCTCGAGTTCTACGAGACCGATGAGAAGCGTGGCTTCGTCCGCGGCGCCCGCTGGGGACTCGCGCCGACCGGCGGGCCGATCAACACGGCGCTCCCGAGCCGCGCCGGCGAGCAGGCCTGGGGCGCCGACCACCACACCCACGTGAAGACCCACCTCGGGCACGGCGCGAACTGGGGCCTGTTCGCGGAGGACCTGCCCGACGCGGCGAACCACATCACGCTGTCGTCGACCGTGACGGACTCGGACGGCATACCGGTACCCGAAGTCCACTACACGATGGCCGACAACGCACGCCGGATGCTCGACTTCCATATCGAGCGGGCGAAGGAGTCGATGGAGGCGTCCGGCGCCTACAAGATCGAGGTCGATCGGCTGATGCGGTACTCCGGCTGGCATCTGCTGGGCACGGCACGTATGGGCGACGACCCGAACACCTCGGTGCTGGACCGCTGGAACCGCGCGCACGACGTCCCGAACCTGTACGTCGTCGATGGCTCGTGCTTCGTCACGTCATCCGGCGTGAACCCGACGTCGACGATCGTCGCGATCGCGCTGCGCGCCGCCGACCACATGGTCGAGACGCGGTTCGAGCAGCAGGTGCCGGTATGACCACCGAGCGGACGGGCGCCCCGACCGACCTCGAAGGCGGCATGCCGGCGACCGCGGGCGACGGAGCGGGTGACGGCATGAGCCTCACCGTCGACGAGCGCCTCACGTTCGCGGCGGTGGCCGATCACCTCATCCCTGCGGCGCACGATATGCCATCGGCAGCCGACGTCGTGAACGACGATCGACTCCGGTTCGTGTTGCGTGCGCGACCCGACCTGGCCGAGCCGCTCCGGGCAGCACTCCGGCCGGAGCTCGGCGCGCACGTCGCCGACCGCCTTGCAAGGCTCGCCGGCGAGCCGAGCAACCTGTCGGCGCTCCAGCTCGCGATCGTCAGTGGTTACTACACCGACAAGCGCGTCCGCGAGCTGATCGGCTATCCCGGGCAGATGGCGATCGAGATCCGCTCGTGGGAATACCCGATCTATCTCGAGGAAGGACTGATCGACGCCGTGCTCGCGCGCGGGCCGGTCTGGCGCGACCCGAACACCGGGCAACGGGCCGTCGCCGATGGCACGCCGCGGACGTACGCGGAGCGCTGGTCGGCGGAAGGAGGAGAGATTGGCCGCGATCGCACCTGACCCCACGGAGTCCTCGGCACCGGGCTGGCTCGGGTCCTTCGTCGAAACGTGGGAACCCGGCACCGGCGGGCGGGTCGAAGACCACGAGCCGGCGACCGGCCGGCTCATCGCGACCGTCAGGGGGTCGACCACAGACGACGTCGCGCGCGCCGCCGCCGCCGCCGCGGCTGCCCAGCCCGCCTGGGCCGAAACCTCGTACCAGGAGCGCGCCCGGATCCTCCGTCGGGCAGCCGACATCTACGAGGCGAACCGCGAGGAGTTCGGCACCTGGACGATGCGCGAAACGGGCGCGTCGCACAGCAAGATGCACCACGAGTCGAACTTCGCGTACGGCGAGATCCTCAGCGCGGCGACCCTCCCGTGGCAGCCCTACGGCTCACTCGTCCCGACGGCCGTCAAGGGTCGGCTGTCGATGGTCCGCCGCATCCCGGTCGGTGTGGTCGGAGCGATCACCCCATGGAACTCGCCGAGCGTGCTCGGGATGCGGGTCGTGGCACCGGCGCTCGCGCTCGGCAACGCGGTCGTCCTCAAGCCCGATCCGCAAACCCCGGTCATCGGCGGGGCGATGTTCGCGGCGGTCTTCCGCGAGGCCGGCCTACCCGATGGCCTGCTGCAGATCGTGGTCGGTGGGGCGGACATCGGGGAAGCGCTCGTCACCGACCCGAACGTGTCGATGGTCTCGTTCACAGGCTCCACCGCTGCTGGGCGGCGCGTTGGCGAGCTCGCCGGAGGCCGGCTCAAGAAGGTCTCGCTCGAGCTCGGTGGCAACAACGCGTTCATCGTGCTCGACGACGCCGACCTGGATGCGGCGACGGCCGCCGGGGCGTTCTCCAGCTTCCAGTTCCAAGGCCAGGTCTGCTTCGCCGCCGGACGCCACATCGTCCACGAGAGCATCGCGACCGAGTACGTCGACGCGCTTCGTGATAAGGCGCAGAAGCTGCGCCTGGGCGACCCGTACCGGGAAGACGTCCAGCTCGGACCGATCGTCAATGAGAAGCAGATCCGCCGGGTCGATGACATCGTGCGCCGCTCGGTCGACGGTGGCGCCCGGCTCGTGACCGGCGGCACGTACGAAGGCCTGTTCTACCAGCCGACGGTCCTCGCCGATGTCAAACAGGACGTGCCGGCCTGGACCGACGAGATCTTCGGCCCGGTCGCCCCGGTGACCACGTTCCGGACCGACGAGGAGGCGCTCGCGCTCGCCAACTCCACCGAGTACGGCCTGGTCGGCGCCGTGTACTCGCGATCCATGTCCCGCGGGCTGTCGATCGCCCAGCGCATCAAGGCGGGGATGGTGCACGTCAACGACGGCACGCTCAACGACGAGGCGACCATCCCGTTCGGCGGCACCGGGCTGTCCGGCAACGGCAGCCGGTACGGCGGCGAGGCCAACCTCGACAACTTCACTGAGTGGCAATGGGTGACCGTGCGCGACGAGCCGCCGACCTTCGCGTTCTGATGGCGTCCATCACCGAGGTCGCGCGCTTAGCCGGAGTGTCGACCGCTACGGCCTCCCGAGTCGTGTCGTTAGCGGACTACCCCGTCAGCGCGGCTACGCGGGCCCGGGTGTTGGACGCAGCGCGGACGCTCGATTATGTCCCGAACGCGCTCGCTCGCGGCCTCCTCAAGAGCCAGATCCCGGTCGTCGCGGTCATCGTCCACGACATCACCGACCCGTACTTCGCGGAGGTGGTCCGGGGCGTCGAGGACGCCGCGTCGCCGGCCGGCTACCTGGTCATCACGTGCAGTTCGGAGCGCGACGCCGAGCGCGAGAACTCGTACGTCCGGCTGCTGCGGTCGATGCGCGCCGCCGGCGTGATCTTCGCCGCCAGCGGGCTCGACGATCCCGATTCGAACCAGGAGATCGAGAAGCACCTGGCGGCGATGCGTGCCGATGGCGCCGCGGTCGTCCACCTCTCGCCGCATGCGCTCGGTGAGGCCGATGTCGGCGTCGACAACGAGGCGGGGATGGCGAGCGTGGTCGAGGCGCTGGTCGATCTCGGTCATCGCGAGATCGCGTTCCTTGGCGGTCCGTCGTCGCTGTTCGTGGCACGCGCGAGGCTGGCCGGCTATCGCCGGGGGCTTGAGGCGGCCGGGATCGCGTTCGATGAGCGGCTCGTCATCCACACGAGCTTCGACAGGGAGGGCGGGGCGCTGGGCGTCGACACACTGCTCGATGGCCCCGCGCCCTTCACCGCGATCCAATGCGCCAATGACCCGCTCGCCATCGGTGTGCTCGCACGACTCGCGGAGCTCGGTATCGACGTGCCGGGCCGGGTATCCGTGGCGGGCTTCGACGACGTCCCCGTAGCGGCCATCACCTCGCCGAGCCTGTCGACCGTGCGGCTCCCGCTGCGCGAGATGGGCCGGCGCGGCTTCGCCGAGGCTGCGCGTGTCCTCGACGGAGAGGAGCTGGCGCGCACGGTGTTGCCGACCGAGCTGGCGATGCGGGCGTCGACGGCCCCGCCGGCCGGCCGGGGTGTCGGCATTTGACCGCGTCGCTCGCCGATCGGGTGGTGCTCGTCACAGGGAGCAGCCGTGGGATCGGCGCCGAGATCGCCGCCAAGGCCGCGGCCGAAGGCGCGGTCGTCGCGGTCCACTACCAGCACTCCCGCGAGGGCGCAGAGCGGACCTTGGCGCGCATCCGCGAGGCTGGCGCCGATGGTGACTGCTTCGCGGCCGATGTCGGCGACGGCGAGCAGGCCGAGCGCCTGGTCGCCGCGGTCATCGATCGCTTCGGGCGAGTCGATGGCCTGGTCAACAACGCGGGCAAGACCCAGGTCGGCCCGTTCCTCGACATCGACCCGTCGGAGTGGGACGAGGTCATCCGTACCGATCTGACCGCCGCGTTCCACACCAGCCGTGCCGTGCTGCCATCGATGGTCGAACGCGGCAGCGGCTCGATCGTCAACATCGCGTCGCGCCTGGGGCAGATGGGCATCACGGAGACCGCCGCGTACAGCGCGGCGAAGGCGGGGCTCATCGGGTTGACGCGATCGCTCGCGCGCGAGTTCGGGCCGAAGGGGATACGCATCAACGCGGTCGCGCCGGGCGTGACGCTGACCGAGATGACCGAGGACCTCGTCGAGACCGAGGCGGGCAAGGCTCGGCTCCGTGATATGGCGCTCGGTCGGTTCGGTCGCGCGGACGAGGTCGCCGAGGCGGTGGTCTTCCTGCTGTCCGACAAGGCGTCGCTGTTCACCGGCCAAACGCTCAACCCGAATGCCGGCGGGTACATGCCGTGACCAAGGTGGTTTCGGCCCGCGAAGCCGTGGGGCTCGTCCACGACGGCAGTACCGTGCTGATCGGCGGGTCCGGCGCCGGCCACGCCGTCCCCCAGCGGTTCATCGACGAGCTCGCGGCGGTCTACGAGGCGGAGGGCCGACCGCGTGACCTCACCACGGTCCGCGTCGTCGGTATCGGCGACTTTGCCGAGCGCGGGTTCTCGCAGCTCGGCCTCAAAGGCCTGATGAAGCGCACGATCGGCAGCAACATCGGCAATGAGCCGCGTCTCGGCGCCCTGGTCGAGGCGAATGAGCTCGAGGCGTACTCGTTCCCCCAGGGCGTGCTGTCGCAGCTGACCCGCGAGATCGCCGCTGGCCGACCCGGGCTCGTCACGGCGGTCGGCCTGGGCACGTACGTCGACCCGCGCCAGACCGGCGGCAAGCAGAACACCCGGACGACCGAGGACCTGGTCGAGGTCGTGACGCTTCGAGGCATGGAGTGGCTGCTGTACCACGCTTTCCCGATCGACGTGGCCGTCATCCGCGGCACCACCGCCGACGAGGACGGCAACGTGACGATGGAGGGTGAGGCGCTGCAGGGCGAGATGCTCGCCATGGCGATGGCCGCTCGTAACAGCGGCGGGATCGTCATCGCCCAGGTCCGCAGCCTCGCACCGCGCGGCAGCCTCCCCTTGCGCGACGTCAAGGTGCCGGGCGCGCTGGTCGATCACGTGCTCGTCGACCCCGACCAGTGGCAGACGTACATCACCCAGGACTCGCCGTACTACGCCGGCGCGCAGCGCAAGCCCGTGACCGATGAACCGCCGCTGCCGCTCGACGTGCGCAAGGTCATCGCCCGCCGTTCGCTGCTGGAATTCCCGCGTGGCGCGATCTGCAACCTCGGGTTCGGCATCAGCCAGCTGATCGGGCGGGTCGCCTGGGAGGAGGGCATCACCGACCAGCTGGTGCTGACCGTCGAGCAGGGCATCTTCGGCGGCGTGCCGGTCGCCGGCAACGAGGGCGGGACCGGCTTCAACTACCAGGCCATGATCGACCAGCCGTACATGTTCGACTTCTACGACGGCGGCGGGCTCGATGTCGCGAGCCTATCGTTCGCGGAAGTCGATGCCGAGGGCAACGTCAATGTCCACGCGTTCGAGGGCCGGGTGCGCGGTCCCGGCGGCTTCCCGAACATCAGCGCCCGGACCGGCAAGATCAACTTCGTCGGGACGCTGACGGCGCAGGGACTCGAGCTCGAGATCGACGGCGGGGTGCGCGTCGTCCGCGAGGGCAGCCTCCAGAAGTTCGTGCCCACGGTGCGTGAGATCTCGTTCAATGGCCGGCTCGCCCGTGAGCGCGGCCAGGAGGTCCGCTTCATCACCGACCGCGCGGTGTTCGCGCTGGAGGACGATGGCGTAGTCCTGATCGAGGTCGCGCCGGGCATCGACGTCGAGCGCGACGTGCTCGGACAGATGGGCTTCCGGCCCCGGGTGGCCGAGCCGCTCGCGACGACGGACGGTCGCGTCTACGCCATCGGCCCGATGGGCCTCGCGGCCGACTTCGAGGCGGCCCGATGACGGTCGTGAACCTCCAGCTGGGCACGGTCGCCCATCTCGAGCTAAACGACCCGCCGCTCAACCTCGTGACCGGCGAGCTGCTGCGCGAGCTGGACGACGCGCTCGCCGTCCTGGAGACGACCGAGCCAGGCCACGTTCGCGCGGTGGTCGTCAGTGGCGCGGGCGAGAAGGCCTTCTCCGTCGGGTCGAACGTCAAGGAATTCGAAGGCCACCGTGGCCCTGACGGGCGTGCACGGTTCGAGCTGGAGGCGCGCGTCGCGCAGCGGCTCGCCGGCCTGCCGATGCCGACCATCGCCGCGATCGAGGGCAGCGCGCTGGGTGGCGGTCTCGAGCTCGCCTTGTGCTGCGATCTACGAGTCGCCTCGGAACGCGCACAGCTCGGGCTGCCCGAAGTACGCCTCGCGGTCACGCCGAGCACCGGCGGGACACAGCGCCTGCCGCGGATCGTCGGTGTCGGCCGGGCCAAGGAGCTGCTGCTGACCGGCCGGATCCTGACTGCCCAGGAGGCGGAGCGGATCGGCCTCGTCAGCGAGGTCGTGCCGGCCGGGGAGGCTGTCGGCACGTGCGCGAGCCATCGGCGAGGAGATCGCGGAGCGCGGCCCGCTGGCTGTCCGCGAGGTCAAGACGCTGATCGACGGCGCGCTCGACCGCGACCTTGTCGCAGGCCACTTCGCGGAAGTCGAGACCTCCGTCCGCATCTTCGCCACGGACGACCTGCTCGAGGGCGCACGCGCCTTCATCGACAAGCGTGAACCCCGGTATCGCGGCCGATGAGGCCGTCCAGCGAGAGGAGACACTGCCCATGAGTGAGGTCGGCCGGTTCGGGGTCTTCCTGCCCTCCTACGTCTGGGAGGGCGATGGACCGGAGCGTGCTCGTGGGATCAAGGCGTTCGCCCGGACGGTCGAGGACCTCGGGTTCGACTCGCTGTTCATCACCGACCACCTGCTGGTGGGCAAGCGGTTCTACTCGGTCAACTGGCTCGAGCCCCTGATGGCCCTGGGCGTCGCCGCCGGGGTGACCGAACGAGTCCGGCTTGGGACATCGATCCTGATCATGCCGTTGCGCAATCCCGTCCTTCTCGCGAAGGAGCTCGCGACGCTCCAGTTCCTGTCCGACAACCGGATGATCCTGGGTGCCGGCGTCGGCTGGAATGAGGTCGAGTACGAAGCGGTCGGCGTCCACAAGTCCGAGCGTGGCAAACGGACCGACGAGATGCTCGACATCATGCTGCCGCTGCTCGAGGGCGAGACTGTCACCTACCACGGCAAGTACTACTCGGTCGACGACGTCTTCATCGAGCCCCGCACCGGGCAGCGGCCGCCGGTCTGGGTCGGTGGTGGTTCGCAGCTCGCGAACCCGAAGTCGCCCGACGTCCCGAAGTTCGTCGAGTCGGTCAAGGCGCGGACGCTCCGAGCCGACGGCTGGATCCCGCGGCCGACGTGCCCGCCTCCCGATATCCGCCGCGACTGGGACGAGCTGCAGGCGTTCTTCGACGAGAACGGCCAGGATGCCCGCGAGCTGTCGGTCGCCCACGAGAACTTCCTCCACCTCGTCCTGACGAACGACCCGGCGAAAGCGCGCGAGGAGCAGCACCGCGCGTTCCTCAAGGTGATGAGCGGCGAGCGGGGCCCGGAGTATCTCGAGACGGTCTACCTGTTCGGGACGCCTGACGAGATCGTGGCGTCGCTGCAGGCCAGGGTGGACGCCGGCGTGGAGCAGTTCATCCTCCACACGATGACTCCTGACCCTGATCAGCTGCAGGCATGGGTCGACGAGATCATCCCGAACGTGACCTTCCCGGCCAGCGCCGGCCCCGTCCGGAAGCCGAATCGCGACCGGGTCGCCGTTCCCTCGTGACGCGTCAGGTCGCGTTGATCGGCAAGCCGCTCAAGCGGCGGCACTCGCAGGTCATGCACGACGCGGCGTTCGATGCTTGTGGGCTCGACGCCCGATACGTCCTGCGCGAGATCGAGCCCGAGGAGGTCGAGGGCGTCGTCGCCGGGCGCGCGGCGAGGGCTGGCTCGGGCTCGGGGTGACCGCGCCGTACAAGCAGGTCGTCGCCGAGTTGGTCGATGAAGTCGAAGGGGAGGCGCACGGCCATCGGCGCCGTCAACAACGTCGTCCGGACGGACGACGGCCGGCTGATCGGCTTCAACAGCGATGCACCGGGATTCCGCGCCGGCGTCGAGCTCGCGATGGGTCGACGGCTCGCTGGCGCAGATGTGGTCGTCGCCGGGGCCGGCGGCGCCGCCCACGCCGTGGTGTATGCGCTGCTTTCGGCGGGTGCGGGCCGGGTCACGGTCGGCAGCCGTCGACCCGAGGCCGCACGCGACCTGATCGAGCGGTTCGCGTCGGTCGGGAAGGGAAGTCGGGCGGCGACCGCGCTCGACGACGCGGGCTTCCGCGACGCGCTCCACACGGCGGACCTCGCGGTAAACGCGACGACTGTCGGGATGATCGACCCCGGGGTGACGATCGACGTCGATGCCCTACCGGAGGGCGCGACCGTCTTCGATCTCGTCTATGTCCCGCCCGAGACGCCATTGCTCGCGGCGGCCCGCGCGCGTGGCCTGCGCGCTGCCAATGGCTCCGAGATGCTCATCCAGCAGGCGGCGATCGCGTTCGAACGCTGGACCAGCGTCGGCGGCATGGCCGACGTGATGCGGACCGCCGTCGAACCCCTGCTTGCCGACGTGACCGTCACGGCCTGAGATGCGACACCAGGTTCCCGCGCTCCGCGCGATCTACACCATCGGTCTCAACTACGACGGGCCGGACGCGGCGCCACGGCCGGAGCGGCCGCTTGTCTATGGCAAGGCACATACCTCGGTGGCGGCTCATGGCGACACCCTGACGTGGGACCGGACCGTCGCCCCGACTGTCGACGCCGAGGTCGAGCTCGGCGTCGTCATCGGCGAGCCGGCCTGGCGGGTCGCGGTCGAGGCCGCCGCGCGAAAGGTCCTGGGCTACACCATCGTGAACGACGTCTCCTCGCGCGACGCATGGCTTGATGGCGACCAGTGGCTGCTGGGCAAGTCGATGCCGGGCTTCTGCCCCGTCGGGCCGTGGGTCGTCACGGCCGATGATTTCGACCCGACCGACGTCCGCCTTGGCTGCACGATCAACGGCGAGGCGATCCAGGATGGGCGGACCGCCGACATGCGCTTCTCGATCGCGGAGGTGATCGCCTACCTCAGCCGCCACGTCCGGCTGGAGCCGGGCGATCTGATCGCGACCGGCACGCCGGCGCGGCTGACGACGCCGCCCGGCCCGGACCGCCATCTCCAGCCGGGCGACGAGGTGGTCTGCTGGATCGAGGGCATCGGAGAGCTGACGACGACCGTCGCCTGACGCGACGCGACGAGGAGGAGCTGGCATGACGAAGCGACCGACCGTGTTCCTGGGCGAGATGACGAACCCCGAGGTCGAAGCCTTCGTGGCGGACCACAAGACCGTGATCGTGCCGATCGGTTCGACCGAGCAGCACGGACCGCACGGCCCGCTGTCGACCGACACGATCGTGCCGACCGAAGTCGCCCGTCGCGTGGCGCCCAAGGTCGGTGCGGCGGTCGCGCCATCGATCGGCTACGGGCTGTCCTATCCTCACGCCGGGTTCACGGGTGTGGTCTACCTGCGCATCCCGACCTTCATGGCGCTCGTGGAGGACGTGGCCGTGGGCCTCGCGACCATGGGCTTCCGCACGATCGTGTTCCTCAATGGCCACTACGACAACACGCTGGCCATCGCGTATGCGTGCGCCACCGCCGCCGACCGACTACCCGAGGGCACGCGCGCCTTCCCCATCAACTACTGGGACGGGCTGACCGCCGACGAGGCGGCCGAGTTCTTCGGCCCGACGAGCGGCCTCCACGCCAACCGCGCCGAGATGTCGGCGGTGATGGCGGTCGACGAAGGGCTCATCGATATGGAGCACGCGAATGCCGAGATGCCGCCGTTCCCGGAGGTGGGCAGCCCGTCCGCTGTGCACACGGCGTTCTTCTTCTCGACGCCGGGCTCCGTGTACCGGGCGACGCAGTCGGGGACATGGGGCGACGCGCGCGAGGCATCGGTCGAGTACGGCAAGCGCTACCTCGACGTCGCCGAGGCGGCGACCATGCGCATGCTCGAGGACGTCGAGAAGACCTTCGCGGCGATGCCCCCGCGATAGCGCCTCAGTCGCCCAGCCAGGCTCCGCCGCGCATCACGCGGCGTACCTCGAGATCTTCGCCTAGCTCGACGAGGTCGGCGCGCTGGCCCTCGGCGAGCCGGCCGCGGTCGGTCACGCCGAGGAGCGCGAGCGGATTACGGGTCGCGGCGGCGACCGCGTCCGGGAGCGGCACTCCCGCGGCGGCCAGATTGCGCACCGCGCTGTCGAGGGCGATCACGGAGCCCGCGAGCGTGTCGGTCCCAGCGAGCGTCGCCCGGCCGTCGCTGACCTCGACGTCGAGTGCGCCGATCAACCCGCGGCCATCGCCCGTGCCGGCCACAGCGAGCGCGTCGCTGACGAGGAGCAGCCGATCCCGTGGCTTGAGCCGCGTGATGAGCGGCCAGACATCGGGATGGACGTGGATCTCATCGGCGATAAGCTCGACATAGGCGTCGTCATCAAGCAGCGCCGCGACCGCCACGCCGGGTGATCGGTGGTTGACGCCGGTCATCGCGTTGAACAGGTGCGTCGTCGACCGGGCACCTGCGGCGAAGCCCGCGCGCGCCTCATCCACGACGGCCGCCGAATGGCCGATCGACACGGCCACTCCCTCGCCGTGCAGCCAGCCGATCAGGTCGGTCGCGCCGGGCAATTCCGGGGCGATCGTGAGCAGCCGGAGACCATCGACGAGCGCCGCAACGGTCTCACGAGGCGTGTCGGCCGGATCGCGCAGGTGCACGTCCGCGTGCGCCCCGCGCCGCGCCGAGGCGAGGAATGGCCCTTCGAGGTTGAACCCGAGGGGATCGGCGCCATCAGGCGGGGCGGAGGGGAGCCACGAGCGCACGCGTTCGGCGAAGGCGGTGAGCTCATCGAGCGGCGCCGTGACCGCGGTCGGCAGGAACGAGGTCACGCCACGGCGCAGCAACGCGCGCGCCATGCCATCCAGGGCGGCGGCGTCACCCATCGCGTCGTGGCCGCCCCAGCCGTGCACATGGACATCGACGAAGCCCGGCGCGATGTACGGGAGATCGCCGTCAGCGGCGCGATCGTGCAGGTCGACGGACGTGATCGTGCCGTCCTGGACCGACAGCTGACCCGCCGCCACCCGATCGTCGAGGACGAGTCGGCCGCTCACGGTCACCGGCTCGGTCACGTGTCGAGGTCCGGGGTCTCGACGTCGAACTGGACATCGAGCCCGTAGCGCTCCGCGACGTAGCGCGACTCGGTCGCCTCGATCGCGCGGCCGTGCCCATCGGTGATCACCCGGCGTTCGACGAGCAACGGGTCGCCCGGCTGCAGCCCCAGCCAGCGTGCGTCATCGGCGGTCGCCGCGGCCGCATTGATCGTCCCGGTCCCACGGCGGAGGACGAACCCGGCCCTGCCCAGGATCTCGTGGAGGGAGCCTGCCTCGACATCGGCAGTCATCACCGCGTCCGCGCACGCCGCGATGAGCACCGTCGACTCGAGGGCGATCGGGTCCCCGTCGGCCATGCGCAACCGTTGGAGGTGGACGACCGCCTGGCGCTCGCCGACGCCGAGGCTGGCGGCCTCACCCGATGTCGACGGGCGGATCTCGCGGGCAAGCAACCGCGAGCTCGGCGTGCGCCCCGCCCGACGCATCTCCTGGGTGAACGTCATCAGCCGGTTCGCCCGGCGGTGGGCCGGCGGGGCGGTGACGAAGCTGCCACGGCCCGGCTCGCGGCGGACCAGCCCGTCGGCCGCCAGGCGCTCCATCGCGTTCCGTGCGGTCATGCGACTGACGCCGAATTCCGCGCACAGGTCGGTGTCCGATGGCAAACGATCACCCGGCCGCAGGGTCGCGATCCGCTCACGCAGCGCTTGCTCGATCTGGCGGTACTGCGGCTGGTAGCTCGACTCCGTCACGCTGCTTGCTCCGCACCGTGGATGGCAGCCCCGATCGCCCCGGCCCAGGTGCCCAGCTCAGCCGCCACGATCTCCACCTCGTCGAGCGACGTCGTGAACACGTGGCGCCGGACCTCGTCGCGGATCGTGTCCAGCAGCAGGTCCGCCGCGGCCGCCACGCCACCACCGACGACCACGCGCTCGGGCGTGATCACGGTGATCATGTTCGCGATCCCGACGCCAAGGTAGCGTCCGACCCGCTCGAACCCAGCGAGCGCGTGCTCCTCGCCGGATCGGGCCCTCGCGATCGCCTCCTCCACGGTCGCCGTCCCGCACGCCTCCGCGATCCGGTCGGCGCGGGCGTACGCCTCGAGGCAGCCGCGGTTGCCGCAACCGCAGGTCGGTCCATCCGGATCGAGCGTCTGGTGCCCGAGCTCCCCGCCCGTGCCGTCGTGCCCCTGATGGACGTGTCCGTCGACCGCGATCACACCACCCACGCCGGTACCAAGCGTCAGCCCGACCATCGACGACGCGCCGCGAGCGGCTCCCAGGCGGAGCTCGGCGAGTCCGAAGGCCCGGGCGTCGTTGATGAGCGCCGTGGGGCAGCCAAGCGCCTCGCCTACCGGACCCGCGACAGGGTGACCTGCCCACGCCCCTGGGATGTTGACGAGGAAGCGGGTCGTGCCGGCCGCCGGGTCGTACAGCCCCGGGATCCCGATCCCGACGCTGCTGACGCCGGGACAGCGGCCGATCGCTTCGGCGCCGACCTCCGCGAGGCGAGCCACGACCCGGTCGGGTCCATCGGCTGCCGGCGTCGCCACCTGATCCCGATGCAGCACGTGCCAGCCGTCCGCGTCGTGCTCGAGCACGACGACCTTGATGTTCGTGCCGCCGAGGTCCAGGCCGAGATGGCGGCTGGCCGCCCCCTGCGCGGTCCCGGCCATCAGGTCTCGCCGGTCACCCTGGTATAGGCCGCCGCCACCACCACGATGATCGCGCCGTAGAGCACCTGGCGAACTGCCTCCGGATAGCCGAGCGAGCTCAGGAGGGCGCTGAGGACCGTCAGGATCAGGGCGCCGAGGATCGTGCCACCGTAGCCGCCGCGGCCGCCCATGATCGACGTCCCGCCGATGACGGCCGCCGCGACCGAGGGCAGGACGTAGCTGTCGGCGAGGGTGACGCTGGCCACGTTCGTGAGGCCCGAGATGAGGAAGCCGGCGATTCCCGCCAGCACGGCGGAGATCACGTAGAGGACGATGAGGACCTGCCACGCACGGGCGCCCGACAGCCGAGCCGCGATCGGGTTGTCGCCGACGGCGTACAGGAGCCGGCCGTAGCCGCTCCGCCGCAGCCCGAGCAGGATGATGGCTGCGACCGGCACGAACACGACGAAGCTGTACGGGATGACACCGAGCAGCGTCCCGGTGCCGAGCGTCCGAAGGCTGCCCGGCACCCCGCCGCCGGTCTGGACCATGACGATCTGCCATACGTTGGCGAGGCCGAGCACGACCAGGCTCATGCCCAGCGTCATGATCAGCGGGTGGACACGGAACACACCGACGCCGATGCCGGTCACGAGACCGGCAAGCGCGGCGATCAGGAGCGCGATCGCCAGACCGGCCGCGAGGCCCGGCCCGCCGACCAGCGTCGCCAGGACGAAGCCGGTCATCGACGCGACCGCCCCGACCGACAGGTCGATGCCGCCCGTGAGCATGGCCAGCGTCTGGCAGCCGGCGAGGATCGCGAGTGGGACCGCACCACGCAGGATCGTCCCGACCCACTGCGTGGAGACCACGCCCGGCCGGACGAGCTCACTGATCACCACCAGCACCCCGAGCAACACCAGCAGCGGGATCATCGGACGGTCGCGGAACAGGCGTCGCCAGGCGGCAGCGGTCAACCACGTGTTGCGCGCATCGGCCGTATCGACAGCGCTGCTCATGCGCGTTCTCGACGGATCTGGATCAGCGTGCCGAACATGACCACGCCGATGAGGATCACGCCCTGGGCGACCGTCGCGAGATTCGTGTTGAGGCGAAGGAACGTCATGTCCGTTCGGATCAGCGACAGGACCATGACGGCGACGATCGGGCCGACGATCCCGCCGCGACCACCCGCCAGGCTGACGCCGCCGAGCACGATCGCGGCCACGCTCAGGAGCGTGTACGGCCCGGGCACGGGCGTCCCGATCCCGGTGCTGGCCGTCAGGCTGAGCCCGGCGAGGGCCGAGAAGAGCCCGCCGAGCATGTAGGCCACGAGCTTCGTCCGTCCGATCGGTACGCCGCTCCGGAAAGCAGCGAGCTGGTGGCTCCCGACCGCGTAGAGCGACAGGCCGAGGCGCGACCGCCGGATCGGGATCCAGATCACCGCCACGATCACGATCAGCACGACCGCCGCCTTCGGGATCCACTCGTTGCCTAGCGAGCCGAGCACGAGGTCGCGCAGCCACTGGGCGGAGCCGCCGCCCGGCGTCGGCAGGACCAGCAGCGCACAGCCGGCCCACACGAACGCCATGGCCAGCGTGACGACGATGTCCGGGACGCGCGTTAGCACGACGAGACCACCATTCACCGCGCCGAGCACGAGCCCGAGCAGCAGCACGCCGATCACGACGACGACGGCGAACTCCTGGGAGGCCCCCATCATCAGCGATGCCGACACGACGCTGGTCAACGCCATCATCGAGCCGATCGACAGATCGATCCCACCGGCGATGACCACGACCGCCTGGGCGACGGCGGCCAGTGCGAGCGGCAGGACGGAGATCGCCAGTCCCTGGACGCCGGTCACGCCATAGCTCGGCTGGATGATCCGGGTGAACCCGAGCAGCAGGAAGAAGAAGACGATCAGGCCAAGCGTCCAGCCGTTACGGCGGAGCCATGCCAAGGCCGCGTCAGCAGAGCGGCCGCGGGCGCTGTCGAAGGTGGGGCTTTCGGCAGTCATGATCCGGTCGTCGTCGGGCTCGACTGAGCACCGTCCGCCGCCTCGTCGATCGATGCCGCGACGACCTCGGCCGCGACATCCTCCGGCAGCACCTCGCCGGCGCGCAGGTTGTAGGCCGCGCGCAACAGGGTCGGCTCATCCGCCTCGGCGGCGTCGATCTCGGCCACGACACGGCCCCCGAAGATCACGATCGCGCGATCGCAGGCGAGCTGGACCTCCTTGAGCTCCGAGGTGTAGAGCAGGACAGCGGCGCCGGCCTCCGCGAGGTCACGAAGCAGCAGGTAGATCTGGTGCTTGGTGCGGATGTCGATGCCCCGCGTGGGATCGAAGCAGAGCATCGTCTTCACCCCGCCCGCGACCCATCGGGCGATCGTCACCTTCTGCTGGTTGCCGCCGGACAGGCGGCGCACCTCGCGGGCCGCTCGCGTGTCGATCTGGAGCGTCTTGATCGCGCCGTCCACCTTGACCTTCTCGGCACCAAGATCGATCGGTCCCCACGTCGTGAGCCGCGTCGAGAAGGGGAGGGCGATGTTCTCGCGGACCGAGCGCTGCATCAGCAGTGCCTCAGCGCGGTCCGCGGCGACGTAGACGAGACCGGCTCGGATCGCATCGGCCGGGTGACGGAACGTCACCGCTGCTCCGTCCACGAGGAGCCCGCCGGCGGTCGGCCGGTCGGAGCCGGCCAGGATGTCGAAGAGCTCGTCCTGTCCCTGGCCCTCGAGCGCCACGACGCCGAGCACCTCGCCCTGGTGGAGGTCGAAGGAGACGTCCTGGAGCTTGGTTCGGGCCGCCAGGTTGCGTGCCGTCAGACGCGGTGTGGAGGCGATCTTCTCTGCGCCGCCGGCGACCCGTTCCTCGGCAGCCGAGATGTCGTCGACGATCTCGCCGAGCATCAGCTCCACGATCCGTTCCTCCGATCCCGGCGTCACGTCGACGACACCGACGGTCGCGCCCTCGCGCAGGACGGTCGCGCGGTCGCACACGGCCGAGATCTCGATCATCCGATGCGAGATGAAGATCACCGACCGATCGCCATGGCGTTGCCGTCCGACGACCTCGAGGACCCGCTCGGTGAGGTTGGCCGGCAGGGCCGCGGTCATCTCGTCGAGCATCAGCACCGCCGGCTCGATGGCCAGCGCGCGAGCGAGGTCGATGATGCGCAGCGACGCCAGCGGTACATGGCGCGCCAGATCCGACAGGTCGAGGTCCGTCAATCCCAGCTCACCGAGCCAGTGGCGGAACGGCTCGATCGGGGTGTCGGTCAGGCGCAGGTTGGCGCGGATGTCCAGGTCCGGGATGAGGGACGGTTCCTGGTAGACGGAGATGATGCCGCCGCGGCGCGCCTGCGCAGGCGAGCGTGCCACCCACGGCTTGCCGCGGATCGTGATGGTGCCGCTGTCCGGCTGGATGGCGGCGGTGAGGATCTTGACCAGCGTGCTCTTGCCGGCGCCGTTGGCGCCCATCAGCGCGTGGACCTCGCCCGGACGAACCGTGAGCGACGCGTCGCGCAGCGCGACCACAGCCCCGTAGGTCTTGGCGATCCCGGTCGCTTCGAGCAGCAGGTCGGTCGCGACGGTCATCGATCCTCGGGATGCGGCGAGGGGACCCCGGCGGTGCCGGCATCCCCTCGCGGAACGACTATTCGAGTCCGGCTCGGCTACGCGTCGCCGGGGCCCTTGCAGGCGACGGCCTGCTCAGGCGTGTACGTGGTGTAGCCCTCGATCTGGAGACCGAGCGGCCAGAGCGGGTCGAGCCCGTCGACCTGCCACGACTCGAGCATCGCCTTGCCGGCGTCGCTCGTGTTGTCGGCCAGGACCGGCTTGAGCAGGACCGTGTTCGGCTTGGGCGCCGAGGCATCAGTCTCGACGGTCTCGCCGTTGAGCAGCTTGACCGCCAGGTTGACGCCTGCCCCGCCGACCGCGGCGGTGTTGGTCACCGCGGCGCCCTCGAGGCCCTCCTCGGTGAGGAGCTGGTTCACGAAGGCGCCGAGATCGGCACCGACGATCGGCTTGAAGCCCTTGGTGTTGGCCTTGGCGGCATCGACGACCATCGAATCCATGCCGGATGTCCAGACGCCGGCGATGCTATCCCACTGGCCGCTCGACATGAACTCGTTGGCGAGCGTCGTCGCGGTCGCGGGATCCCACCCGGTGTGGACACCCTCGGGACCTGGCAGGAGCTCGATGCCCGGATAGTCGGCGAGGACCTCGTTGAAGCCCGTGTGGCGGTCCGTATCGGCCGGATGGCCGGCGAACCCGCGCGTGTACCAGACCTTGCCCGAGCCACCGATCTTGTCGAAGAGCCACTTGGCGCCGAGCTTCGCGTACTCGACCTGGTTGTTGTAGAGGTTGTAGGTGTCGGCGTGGTTGACGAACGCGTCGACCGAGATCGTCTTGATGCCTGCGGCCTTCGCCTCATCGAGGGCGGGGTTGAGGGCATCAGGGTTGTTCGGATTGAACACGATCGCATCGACGTCGGCAGCGATCAGGTCACGGATGTCCTGGAGCTGGCCGGCCGCGTCGGTGTTGCGATGGATGGTGACCAGCTCGGAGACCGCGCCGGACGCCAGTGCCTCGGCCTTGGCGGTGCATACCTGCTCCTCGCGGAAGCCGTTGCCCACGCCGCCGCCGTTCGAGTAGCCGATCTTCCACTGCTGGGCAGCGGATGCCGACGGCGACTCGGCCGCGCTGGCCGAGGGGGCCTCCGATGCGGGCGCCACGCTCGGAGCGGTGGTCGCACCGCCGCCCGTCGTGCACGCGGCCGTCAGGACCGCGATGGCTGCGAGGCCCAGCAGCCGCTTGTGGGTGGATCCGTTGATCATGCGTTGTCCTCCTCCTGCGAGCGACGCGCCGATCTGGTCGCGTCGTCGATCCGTTGAACGCTCTGCCTGTGCATTCGTCGATGCGGTCTGATCGTTGCCACCTCCTCCGCTCGATCCGCGGGCCTCACCCCTCCCCGGCGATGACCCGAGCGATCCTGCGCGCGTGCTCCTGATATGCGGCATCGAACAACGCCCGCGAGCGCTCGGCGCCGACGACCGAGGCTCGGGTGATGGTCGGCGGTAACGCGCCACGCTCCGCGAGGAGCTGCGCGGTCCGGACCTTGATGCTATTGGCGACGGCGACCGCCGCGATCGTCGAGCCCGGGCCGACCGGGGTATCGACGCCGTCGATGGCGACCAGCGCGTCCGCATGTGGCGTACACAGATCGATGACGAGATCGGCCTCCTCGGCCAGACGCCGCCCGGTCATGAGATCCGGGTCACCCGTCATCGACTGCGCGAGCGAGGTTACCGCGATGACACGCAACCCGCGAGCCCGTGCGCCACGTGCCATCTCCACCGGTACGGCCGTGGTGCCGCCGGCCGAGAACACGATCATGACGTCCTCCGGTCCGAACGTGAAGTTCGACAGGATGACCTCGGCCAGGCCGGACATCCGCTCGATGGCCATCGCCTGCCGTTGTCCGTTCGCGCCGACCACCTGGGTGTGGAACGTCATCGACAGCTCGACGATCGGGTTGAACCCGGGATACGACCCGTAGCGCGGGAACATCTCCTCGACGGGGATGCGCGAGTGGCCCGTCCCGAACAGGTGGACCAAGCCGCCCGCCGCGATCGCACCGGCACTCCAGTGGCTCGCCTGCTCCATCGCGTCCGCCTGCGTATCGGCGAGTCGATCCAATACGCCGCGGGCCGCGGCCATCCAGGTGAGGACTGGAGCCGACGCAGCCGGGGTCATCAGTAGGAGCCTGTGCCGGAGTCGGCGCCAGTGGAGACCGCGGCCGGGGAACGACCGGCCTTGCGAGTGCGGAAGTCATCGATGATCGCCTTGGTCGCGGTCGCACCGATCCGCGTCGTGCCGAGCGCCATCACCTCGAGCAGCGCGTCGAGCGTCCGGACCCCGCCGGCCGCCTTGACCCCGATGTGCGGCGAGGTATTGGCGCGCATGAGACGCAGATCGTCGTGGGTGGCGCCACCCGGCGCGAACCCGGTCGACGTCTTGACGAAGTCGGCGACGGCGGCCTCCGACAGGCGACATGCCCGGATCTTCTCGTCGTCGGTCAGGTAGGCATTCTCGAAGATGACCTTGACGATCGCCCCGCCCTCGTGGGCGACCTCGACGATGGCCGCGATATCGGCCTGGACGTCGGCGTCGCGGCCCGACTTGAGGGCCCCGATCTGGATGACCATGTCCAGCTCGGTCGCACCGTCGGCGAGCGCCCCGCGCGCTTCGAACACCTTCGTCGCCGTCGGCTGGCCACCGTGGGGGAATCCGATGACCGTGCCGACGGCGACGTCGGTGTCGTGGAGAAGCGCAGCGGCGCGGCGGACGTCGACCGGTCTGACACAGACCGAGGCCACGTCGTATTCCGCCGCGAGCCTGCAGCCGTCATCGACGAACGCGTCGTCTAGCTCCGGCCGCAGCAAGGAGTGGTCGATGGCCTTCGCGATGTCGCGCTCAGTGAGCGAATCGAAGTCGATGGTCGTCATCGATGTCATCAATGACAGTACGGGCGAAGGACGTCGCGGGCGATCAGGAAGCCCTGCTTGACCTTTTCGTCGGTCCCTTCGAACCGGCGGTCCTCGTGCTCGATGATGCAGTCGCCCTCGTAGCCCTGGCGATAGAGCTCGCCGTGGACGATGCCCCAGTCGACCTCGCCGAGTCCCGGGATGCGCGGGATCTGCCAGCCCATGCCCATCGAGAAGATGCCCCGCTCGTAGAGCCCGTCGCGGTCGATCATCAGGTCCTTGGCCTGGTAGTGCAGCACGTGCGGCCCGAACTCCTTGAGGAACCGCCCGATGTCGATCATCTGCAGGATCAGGTGCGACGGGTCGAAGTTGAGCCCGATCGTGTCGCCCCACTCCTCGAGGATGCGCCGCCACTGGCGCGGGGTCGTCGCGATGTTGTTGCCGCCCGGCCACTCGTCGTAGCTGAACAGCATCGGGCAGTTCTCGAGGGTGAGCTTCACGCCCTGGTCGTCGGCGAACGCGACGATGTCGGGCCAGACCTTGAGCGCCTCCTGCCAGTTATCGTCGAGGTGCTTCACGCCATCGCCGCCCATGAACGTGTTGACCAGGGGGACGCCCATCTTGCGCGCGGCGACCATGACCGCCTTCAGGTGGTCGATGACCTCTGCGCGATGCGCCGGGTCCGGGTGGAGCGGGTTCGGGTAGTAGCCAAGCCCCGAGATCGACAGGCCCTTCGCAGAGACCTGGTCGACGATGTCCTTGGCCTGGCCGTCCGACAGGTTCCTGACGTCGATGTGGGAGGTGCCGGCATAGCGGCGGACCGGTCCATCGGCCCTCGGCCAGCACGCGATCTCGAGGACCTCGAAGTCGGCGCTGGCGGCCCACTCGGCGACATCCATGAGCGGCGTCTCGGCGAACGGCGCGGTCAGGAAGCCGAGTTTCATGCGGGCGACCCCAGCGCGTTGGCGACACGGGGCGCGCCGGCTCGGTCGACATCCACCCAGCGCCCCTCGTGCGCGCTGCGTGCGATCGCCTCGCCGACGAGCATCTCGTCGTGACCGTCCGCGAAGGTGGCGTAGCCGGGCGAGGAGGAGGGTCGCCCGGCCAGCACGTCTGCGTAGATCGCCCGGAAGTGGGCGCAGTGCGTGTCGAAGAACCCCTCGACGTGGCCGCCGGGCAAAGCTGCCGCGGCCTGTCCCGCCGGACCCATCAGGGCCGGGTTCCGGATCAGGATCTCGTTGGGGCGATCACGGTGGCCGATCCACGCCTGGTCCGGCTGCTCGCTGTCCCAGCCCCACGCGCCGTCCGACCCGTCGATCTCGAAGGCGAGCGAGTTCTTCCGACCCGGGCTGATCTGCGAGATGCTCACTGCGCCGCGTGCGCCGCCATCGAAGCGGAGCAGGATCGTCGCCGCGTCTTCGGTCGCGATCCGTCGCTCGACGGCGTCGGCCGAACGCTCGGTCGCGAACGTCTCGACCGGGCCGGTCGGCTCATGACGTGTCTGGATGAACGTCGTCAGGTCGGCCATGACCGAGGCCACGTGCTGGCCCGTCACGTAGGTCATCAGATCGAGCCAGTGCGAGCCGATGTCGCCGACCGCGCGCAGCGCGCCGCCGCGATCGGGCTGGAGCCGCCAGTTCCAGTCGCTCTCGAGGAGCAGCCAGTCCTGGAAGTAGCGGCCGGTCACCAGCCTGACCTGGCCGAGCCCGCCGTCGGCGATGAGCTCGCGCGCGTGCTGGTTCAGGGGGTAGAAGCGGATGTTGAAGTTCGTCGCGTTGACGAGCCCGGTCTGCACGGCGAGGTCCACGAGCTCCGCCGACTCGTCGGCCGTCAGCGCGAGCGGCTTCTCGCAGACGACGTGCTTGCCGGCGCGCAGCGCCGTGCGCGTCTGGCTCACGTGCAGGTCGTTCGGGGACGTGACATGGACGACCTTGACCCGGTCGTCAGCCAGCACGTCGTCAAGCGAGGCATAGGCCTTGGGGACGCCAAGATCCTGGGCCCGTGTCGTGCCACGGTCCGGCGTGCTGCCGAGGACGCCGAGCACGTTCACGCCGATCCGGCGCAGCGCCTCGACGTGGACGGTGCCGATGAAGCCCGTGCCGATGACCACGGCACCGATCGATGCGAGATTGGCCAAGGGCGTCGGGCCTCCTCCAGCCAGGCGCTAGTCTTGGGGGATTCCTCTAGACAGTCTAGATGACCGCCCGTCAAGGCGGTGCAACCGTTTACTGTCGCGTTCCAGTCTACTGCCGCTCGCGACGCGCGATACGCGTCCCGATTCCTACCCCGCCACGATCCGGTCGGTGAAGTCGCCCGACGCCTCGTCCTTGAGGATCAGCTTGTGGCGCCCATCGGGCAGGATCTCGCGCTTGATGACGGTCTGGCCCTCGAACGTCTCGGGCGATGAGGCGATCCGGGCGGTCGATCCACCCCGCCACGCCACGTCGATCGGCTCCCAGGCGCCGCTCCTCGCTGATCGGTAACACGCGTCCATCACCGCGTTCACCACGTAGCCGTCGTAGAACGTCTCGCGCGGTGCGGACCCGTCCTCCATCGCCCGGAACATGTCGCTGAACATGTCGACATAGCCGAGCTCCGACGTCTCGTCACCGACCGGGAACAGCCAGCCGGCGGCGCTCTCCGCCTTCTCGGCGACATACCCGCCGCCGCCACCCGCGGTGAACATCTCGAACCCGGTGCGCAGGAAGTGGTTGAGCCAGATCGTGCCGTGCGTGCCGGCCACCTCGTCGCGCAGGTCCATCCCACCCCGGAACGTCCAGCTGACCTCGAACTGCCCCACGGCGCCCGACTCGAACCTGATGAGCGCGATCGCGTTGTCCTCGTCGGCGATCGGGTGGACGAGCGTGTCCGTGTGGCACATGACCTCGACCGGCCGGTTCCCCTTGCCGACGAAGTTGCGGATGATCTCGATGCAGTGGCAGCCGAGATCGATGATCGCGCCGCCGCCGGTCAGCCGGCCGTCCCAGAACCAGGCCGAGTGCGGGCCGGGGTGCGTCTCGCGTGAGCGGACCCAGGTCACGTCACCCACGGCCCCGCCCTCCACGGCGGCGATCGCCTTGAGCGTCTTGGGCGTGTACACGAGGTCCTCGAGGTAGCCCGCGAAGACGCCCGCCGACTCGACGACTTCGAGCATCCGCTTCGCCTCGTCGGCGTTCCGCCCGAGCGGCTTGGTGCACAGGACGGCCTTGCCGGCCCTGGCCACAAGCGACACCGCCTCCTCGTGCAGGAAGTTCGGCAGCCCGACGATGATGACATCCGTCTCCGGATGGTTGACGGCCGCGGCCATATCGGTCGTCGACTCCGGGATGCCCCACCGTTCTTTGAACGCGGCTGCGCGATCCTCGCTTCGCGAATACACGACCTCGACCCGGTCGCGGCCGCGCTGGCCGTGCAGCGTCATCGTGTAGAAATCGCCGATAAGCCCGGTGCCGAGTAGCGAGATGCGGTGGCTCTCCACGGATGCCTCCTTCTAGGACGCTCGGCCGCCGGCGGTCGACCGTCCGGCGACGAGGTCGCGCCCGGCGACGAGCGCGCGGAGCTTGGCGAGGGTCGCCCAGCGGGCGGTCTGGCTGAAGCCGCAGTCCGGGACGAGCGTCAGGCGTTCCGGCGGGACGCCGGCGGCCAACACCGCGTCCACGCGCTCCGCGACCTCCTCCGCCGTCTCGAGGTGGTAGTTCTTGACATCGACCACGCCGGCCGCGACATCCCGTCCAGCAGCGGTGATCTCCGCGAGGATCCCGACCTCGGCCAGCTCGCGATTGGCGAATTCGAGCACCAGCTCGTCGACCCGGAAGCCGAGCATCGCATCGAGCACCGGTCGGTACGTCCGCCGCGCCAGTGGCCGGCCGAGATAGTTGCCGAAGCACAGGTGGGCGCCGAGCCGCACCCGGCCGACGATCGGCTCGACCGCGGCGTTGAACAGCGCCGCGAAGTCGGACGGCGCGTCCGGGTGGATCGCCGGCGACGGGTCATCGATCTGGACGTGGGAGGCGCCCGCGTCGGCCAACGCCTCGAGTTCTGCGCGCAGGATCGGGACGAACGCCTCGGCCGCAGCATCGCGGTGGCCGTAGACCTCTCCGGGACCGGTGCGGAGCCTGCCGGACAGCGTGTACGGCCCGGGGAGCGTCACCTTCAGCGGTCGCCGCGCCCGCGTGACGGCGTAGCGGTACTCGGCGACCACACCGAGCCCGTCGGGCGCGGCGATCGGTTCGAGCACCTCGAAGCGGTGCTGCTGATCGTGGCCACCGGCGCCCAGCCGGCGGTCGGCCGGCAGCGCCCGGACGCCGGTCACGTGCCGGTAGAACTCGGCGGTGAAGAACCCGGCTCGGCGCATCTCGCCGTCGCTCACGACGTCGATGCCGGCGTCCTCCTGGTCGCGCAGCGCGAGATCGACCGCGTCATCGAGCATCTCGGCCAGATCGGCTGGGCCGAACTCGCCCCGCTCGGCCGCGGCGATGCCCGACGCGAACCACGAGGGATGCGCATGCGAGCCGACGACGCTGGTGCGGAGCCCCTCGGTCATGCACTCCTTCCATCGACGGCCGCGAACGAGAACACGCGCGCCGGATTCTCGACGAACAGCTGACGCCTGGCATCGGCGCCGAGCCCACGCTCCTCCATGGCCCCCGAGAACCCATCGAGCAGCCAGGTCAGGCCCGGCGATCCACCGTACACCGCGAGGTAGCTCTGCCGCGCGGCGTCCATGCCCAGGACGACATTGCCCAGCAGCCCGTCCTCGGCCATCCACTCGAGCAGCTGCAGCGTGCCGTTCGGCTTGGTCCCCCAGCGGAACGAACCGTCGTATTCGAGGCTGGTCCCGGTCGACGCAAGCTCCCGGTGGTAGCCGCGATCGACGACTTTGTCGACGTGGCTGAGCGCGACGTGCTCGAGGGCGACGCCACCTGCGACCAGACACTCGATCTGGTCGGGACCGGCGGTCCCGTTGTCGCAATGGGTGAGGATCGGGGCGCCCGTCCGGCGGTGCCCGATCGCTGCCGCTTCGAAGACGCGCCGGTCCCGATCGGTCAGGGCATCGTCCGACCCGCCGATCTTGATCACGCCCGCCCGATACGGGGTGCGTCGGACGACCGGGCCCGAGTAGTCGTTCGCGTCGATCCCGTCGTCGATGTCGGCCACGAACAAGTCGGCCAGCTCATCGGCGTCGAGTCGTTGTGACCAGTGGGCAGCGCCGTAGAAACGGTCGTGGTGGAGCCCCGTCGGGGCGACGACGTGGAGACCCGTACGCCGCGCGATCTCGGCGAGCTTCGTGGCATTCCGCCCGCAGTCGCACGGCATGGCATCGATGACGGCGCCCAGCCCGAGCTCGACGGCCGCGCCGACCTCGGTGACCATCGCGTTCACGTCGGCGAGGTCGAAATCGGGCTCCATGAGCACGGGTCGTCCCCCATCGATGACGAGATGCTCGTGGGCGTACGTGACGCCGAGATCGCCCGGATCGATATCGCCAAGGACCGTCCGGACGAATGGGCCGTCGCTCACGGCGACGGTTCGGCGGTGGTCGACACGACCGACCAGCCGCCATCGATCGCCAGCGACTGCCCGGTGACCGCGCGCGACTCGTCGGACAGGAAGTAGATCGCGGCCTTGGCCACCTCGTCCGGGTCGAGCATCGGGCCGGCCAGGGGCTGTTTGCGCGCGGCGTACTCGAGGATGTGGGCATCGTTCGCGGCGCGCGCGGCCATCGGCGTCCTCGTGAGCGACGGGACCACGAGATTGACTCGGATCCGGTCCGCGATGTACGTGGCGGCCATCGTGATCATCAAGGCCGTCAACGCACCCTTGGCAGCGGCGTACGCGTGCGTGCCGAACAGCTCCGGCACCGGGGCGCTCGTCGTGACGCTGCCCAGGATGAGCACGGATCCGCGCATCCCCGACGGATCGGGTGGTTGCTCGCGCATCGCACGGACGACCCGACCGCACACGAGCACCTGCGTCCGCAGGTTGAGGGCGGCGGTCGCCTCCCATGCGTCCGCGGTCACGGCATGCAACGGCCCGTCTCCGAAGCGCCGACCGCTCCCGCCGACCGCCGAGAACAGACCATCGATCCGACCGAAGCGGTCGATGGCCGCGGTCACCGCGGCGTCGACGGCGGCTTCGTCGGTGAGGTCCGCCTCCGCCCAACCCGCGCCCTTCGATCGATCGGCCAACGCGCGGGCGTGGTCCCCGGTCTTCGAGACGATGAACACCGATGCCCCCTCCGCGGCGGCCCGCTCGGCCGTCGCGGCCGCGATCCCGGTCGAGCCGGTGATCAGGAGGACCCTTCCCGCCAGTCGCGTCATGTGGCACCCGAGGCGGCAGCCACGATGGCTCGCCGCTCCGCGGCGTCGGCCCGCACGAGCGCGCCACCCACGCCGATCGCCACGCAGCCCGCGTCGAGGAACCCGCGCGCCGAGGCTGCGTCGACGCCACCGGTCGCGATCAGCTCGATCTCCGGGAGCGGACCATGCAGCTCGCGCACATGTGCCGGGCTCAGGCTCGACGCCGGGAACAGCTTCACGAACGTCGCGCCCCGTTCCCAGGCTTGTGCGATCTCTGTCGGCGAGTACGCGCCCGGGATGACCGGCAACCCCCGTTCCAGGGCACCGTCCACGACTGCAAGGTCCAGGGTCGGACCCACGATGAAGTCGGCCCGGGCGCCTGCCGCCCCTTTGAGCGCCTCGAGCGTCCGCACCGTCCCAGCCCCGACGATGGCGTCACCCCGCCCGATCTCGGCCAACCGGCTGCGGACCGCCACGAGGTCGTCGGCCGCGCTCGGTGCGTCGAACGTGACCTCGAAGATGTGGACACCGTCGGCCGCGAGCGACGCGACCAGCTCGAGCAGACGAGCCTGTGGCTCGATTCGGCGGAGGATCGCGATCAGTCGCCGGGAGCGGATCAGGTCGGCGACGGGCGAGTGACGGAGCGCGGCGGCGGCATCGGGCACGGTCGCATCGTACGGACTCCGGTTACGCCTCGTCCCCGTAGTCCCAGCCACGGATCGTCCCGGGCTCCAGCCGGATCACGGCGCCAGGCGCGTAGCTCGACACCATCCGCTCCGCCGCCTCCGGGCCCGAGTAGCGCAGCCCGGTCCGCCGGAGGGAGCCGTAGAAGTCGTCCGGCTCGGTCGACACGGTCGCTTCTCCGCGGAGCTCGAAGCCCTTGTACGGCCAGTCACTGTTCGAGACGACCACCGTCACGCGCGGGTCTCGCTGCACGTGGCCGACCTTGCCGCCGGTCGGGGTCGGCACCCAGATGTTGATGCCGCCCTCGAACCACTCGAACCAGACCGGCGAGAGCATGATCGAGTCGTCGGCGCGCCGGGTCGCCAGCACGGCGATGAGTGGTTGCTCGAGCAAGTCGCCCAGGTCGTCGATACCGAGGCCCGTGCGCATGTGGTGACCTCCTTCGTGTCGGTGTGGTCATCCTCGCTGACCTGCGCTGATCGTGCGAGGTCCGGTCCCGCGTGATCGCAGCGGGCCGGAACCGCCCGGAACCACATCGAGTACTGGCCCATCCGGACGCGTTGACGACCCTCCATCCGGCGGTCTATGCTCCGCTCATCCCGACCGGTACCGCGCTGCGGCAGCGATTCCGCGCGCGCACCCGCTCGGCCCCCCGGCGAACCGGACCCAGGCCCTTTCGGCCCGCTGAGTCCGTCCCGCACATCCAGGTGACCCCGAACAGATGCCCAGCACAGGCCCCGACCAGCGTTCCCGCAACCGCCGTCCGCGGCGACGCGGCCAATCATCATTCCGCGCTCCTGTCTCGGAATTCGAGGAGCAGCAGGAGCTCGAGGCGGCGCGCGAGCGCAACGACCTCGACATCAGCGACCTGCGCGAGATGAGCGTCACCGAGCTCCGCCAGGTCGGCCGCGACCTCGAGGTCGATGCCGGCGTCGACCGCAAGGACGACCTCGTCGACCAGATCCTGCAGCGTCAGACCGAGCGCGCCGGTCATGCCTACGCGACCGGCATCCTCGACATCGTCGACGAAGGGTTCGGGTTCATGCGCCGACATGGCCTGCTGCCCAGCCCCGAGGACGTGTACGTCAGCTCGAGCCAGGTCCGTCGCTTCGGTCTGCGCATCGGCGATCGGATCTCGGGTGCCGTTCGCGCACCCCGAGAAGCCGAGAAGTATTGGGGCATGCTGCGGGTCGACGCGGTCAACGGCGTCGACACCGAGACTGCCCGGCGGCGGCCGATCTTCAACGACCTCACCCCGGTCCACCCCGACGAGCTCATCAACCTCGAGACCGACCCCAAGAACCTCAGTCAGCGGCTGATCAACCTCGTCAACCCGCTCGGCAAGGGCCAGCGCGCCCTCATCGTGAGCCCGCCGAAGGCCGGCAAGACGATGCTGCTCAAGCAGATCGCCAACGGCGTGAGTGCCAACTACCCCGAGATCCTCCTCATGGTCGCGCTCATCGGTGAGCGTCCCGAGGAGGTCACCGACATGCGCCGCAGCGTCAAGGGCGAGGTCATCAGCTCGACCTTCGACGAGCCGACCGAGAACCACACGCATGTCGCCGAGATGGCGCTCGAGATCGCCAAGCGCCAGGTCGAGACGGGGCGTGACGTCGTGATCCTGCTCGACTCGATCACGCGCCTCGCGCGCGCATACAACCTCGCGCTTCCGCCCTCGGGCAGGACCCTGTCGGGTGGTCTCGACCCGATCGCGCTGTATCCACCGAAGCGCTTCTTTGGAGCGGCACGCAACATCGAGGAAGGCGGCTCGCTCACGATCATCGGCACGTGCCTGGTCGATACCGGCTCGCGCATGGACGATGTGATCTACGAGGAGTTCAAGGGCACCGGCAACTCGGAGCTCATCCTCGACCGGAAGCTGGCCGAGAAGCGCATCTTCCCCTCGATCGACGTGCAGCGTTCCGGGACCCGTCGCGAGGAGCTGCTGCTCGAGGAAGGCACGCTCAAGATGGTCTGGACGATGCGCCGGATGCTGTCGGCCGTGGGCACCAACGAGGGCATCGAGATCCTGCTCAATCGCCTCTCGAAGACCCAATCGAACGCCGAATTCCTCGCATCGCTGACCAAGAACCTCGACGCTTGACGTTCGACGGTGATGCGTTGACGCCACGGAAACCCCGCGTTCACCCGTGGCACAGGTTTGCCACGCCTGTTCCGTGCGTGGTACGTTTCGCCGCGATGTCGTAAGTCCGGCGTGATGTCGGACGCGGCCGCGAACAGAGACCCCCAGCTCGAATCCGCGACCCCGGACGGGCCGAACCACCCCCACCAGCGCCCCCCATTCGCGCCCAGGGCTCGTCCTCACGTCAGGAGACCGTATTGCTGAATGCGTCGGTCGGCGTCCAGCGCGTCCTTGGTCGCGTGCGCCGATCCTCGATCGACTCGATGACCGCGATCCCCACCATCCGACCCCGGGTGTCGGTTCGCGCGTCGAGTTCGCGATACGGATACGGGGCATCGCCCCACCTCTATCCCGCACCCCGTCGACGACGACGGCGGACCTTCGTCCTGCCGTCGTTCTCGTTCCAGTTGCCGTCGCTTACGTTCCGTCGACCGACCATGCGGTCGCTGGCGACCCATCGACCGTCAGTGCGGGCCGTATCTCGGGCGTTCCCACGTGCGGCGCGCCATGCGTTCGTCGCGCTCGGACACGAGCGCATCGTGGCGATCGCGACGGCCGCGATCGTGCTGTCCGCGTCGTTCCTCAGCGTCGCGCCTGGTGGGCCTTCCGGCGACACGGGTGGTCCGTCGGGCGACGGCGACTCGCCACGGCTGGCCATCGCCGGATCAGCCGACGGCGATGACGTCGGTTCGGTCGAGGAGGACTACGTCACCCCCGACGTCGGCCTGAGCGAAGGCGGAGAAGCGGGGACGCTCGGCCATCCCGACCTCCAGCCGGCCCCGATCGGTCGGTTCGTGATGTCCGATATCGACGCCGTCAACCGCGCCGGCGTAGCGCTCACGCTGTCGGCCAAGGATGCGACGGTCGCAGGGCCCTTCCTGGATGACGGCACGCTGCTCAAGCCGTTCGCGGTCGATACGACCGTGCCGGATGGCAGCGATCTCCTCAAGACGTACCGCGTCAAGTCGGGCGACACGCTTGCGACCATCGCCGATCACTTCAATGTCTCGACGATGACCCTGTGGTGGGCCAATGACCTCAAGGCCAAGGATCGGCTCGTGGTCGGGCAGCGCCTGCGGATCCCGCCGGTCAGCGGTCTCGTGGTCGAGGTCACGCCGTCCGACACGCTTCCCCTGCTGGCGTCGAAGTACAAGGTGCCCGAGCAGGAGATCCTGACCACGAACGGGCTCGAGGATCGCAACCTGGTCGTCGGGCAGGTGCTTATGCTCCCGGGCGCGTTGGGCAAGGGCATCGTCACGCCCAAGGCGCCGAAGACGACAGTCTCGTCGCCGACCAAGCCGCGCTCGAGCGGGCCCCGGACGACCGTCCGGCCGCCACGCACCTACAGCGGCGGCAACATGGGCTGGCCGACGTCGAGCCGCCACATCAGCCAGTACTACCACTACGGCCACTACGGCATCGACATCGACGGCTCGACCGGCGATCCGATCTTCGCTGCGGCGTCCGGGACCGTCACCTTCGCCGGTTGGAAGAACAACGGCGGCGGCTATCAGGTCTGGATCGCGCACGGCTCCGGGCTGTACACGACGTACAACCACATGTCGAGCGTGTCGGTCGGTCGCGGCCAGCACGTCGGCCGCGGGCAGCGCGTCGGCCGCATGGGATCGACCGGGTTCGCCACCGGCTCGCACCTCCACTTCGAGGTGTGGAAGGGCCGGATCTGGGACGGCGGCCGGCGGGTCAACCCGCTCGCGTACCTCTAGCGGGGTAGGCACCCGCCAGACCGCGCGGGACCCCGTGCAAGAATTGGCCCGATGTTCCTCGACCGCGTGAAGATCTGGGTCCGCGCCGGCGATGGCGGCGACGGGGCCGCGACCTTCCGCAAGGAGGCGCACGTGCCGCGCGGGGGTCCTGATGGCGGCGATGGCGGCCGAGGCGGGTCGGTGTACGTCCGCGTCGATCCCGGCCAGACGACCCTGCGCGACTTCCAGTACCGCCACCACTTCAAGGCCACGCCCGGCGGGCGCGGGACGCGGGCGCGGCGGCACGGCAAGGCCGGCGAGGACCTGATCCTCGACGTGCCGCCGGGGACCGCGATCGTGGAGGACGACGACAGCGCGCTCCTGGCAGATCTGGTCGCCACCGGTCAGCAGGCGATGGTCGCGCGCGGTGGGCGTGGCGGACTGGGCAACACCCACTTCAAGACCTCGACGCACCAGGCGCCGAAGCACGCCCAGAAGGGTGAGCCGGGCGAGGAGCGCTGGCTGCGGTTGGAGCTCCGGCTCATCGCCGACATCGGGCTTGTCGGGCTGCCGAACGCAGGCAAGTCGACGCTGCTCGCCGCCGTGACCGCCGCGCAACCCAAGATCGCCGACTACCCGTTCACGACCCTCGAGCCGAACCTCGGCGTGATGGATCTCGGCGAGGACGACGAGCGGCGCCCGACCATCGCCGACGTCCCTGGCCTCATCGAAGGTGCCTCGTCAGGGGCCGGCCTCGGGCACGCCTTCCTGCGTCACGTCGAGCGGACACGCGTGCTGGTCCACGTGGTCGACGGATCGTCGCGCGACCCGGCGTGGGACCACGACGTCATCCGGGACGAGCTGCGGGCGCACGACCCAGCCCTGCTCGAGAAGCCGATGCTCGTCGCGTTCAACAAGATGGACCTGCCGGCGGCGGGGGAAGCGTGGCCTGCCTTCGCCCGCGCGCGCAAGGCCGAGGGTCTCGAGGCGGTCGCGATCGCGGCGGCGACCGGGGAAGGGCTGGAGGCATTCCGCGCCCACGTGGCTGCGCTCCTTCCCTCCGCCGAGGAGCTCGAGGCGCCGCCCGAGCCCTCCGGCGTCGTGGTCCACCGTATCGAGTCGATGACCGACGGCTTTGTCATCGAGCGCGATCCCGACGGCGCCTATCGCGTCCGCGGCAAGCGCATCGAGCGGATCGCCGCGCAGACCAACTTCGACGTGGAGGAGTCGGCCGAGCGGTTCCAGCGCGACCTGGCCCGCATGGGGGTCGATGCGGAGCTGCGCCGGGCCGGCGTGGCTGCCGGTGACCTGGTGCGGATCGGCGGCGCCGAGCTCGAGTGGGAACGTCAGCCGTGGGAGGACGCGTGACGCACCGCCTGCGCGGCGCGATCGGGGTGTTCGGCGGTACGTTCGATCCGATCCACGTCGCGCACCTGGCCGTCGCCGAGGCGGCCCGGGACACCTACGACCTGCGCCGCGTGCTGTTCGTACCGGCCGCCGAACCACCGCACAAGCCCGGCCGAGCGATCACGGCCGTGGAGCACCGGCTGGCGATGGTCGAGGCCGCGATCGCGGGCAATGCCGGCTTCAAGGTGAGCCGCCTGGAGATCGATCGGCCCGGCCCGTCCTACACGGTCGACACGCTGGTGGCGTTGCGCGAGTCCGATCCCGGCGGTCATCTCGCCCTGATCCTGTCGGCCGAGTCGTTCGCCGAGCTACCGACCTGGCACCGCGCCGAGGGGATCCTCGAGCTGGCCGATCTGATCGTCGCGCCGCGTGAGGGCTATCTCGAGGTGAACACCGTGGTCGTCGGGCGCGACGTGTCCTTGGCGGATACCCGCGTCGCCCATCTCGATGGCCCGCGCATCCGCTTGTCGGCCTCGGAGATCCGCGAGCGAGCGGCCGCCGGGCGGTCGATCCGCTACCTCGTCCCGGATGCGGTCGCCGCGTATATCGGCGACCATGCCCTGTACCAGGACCAACGGAGGACCGATCGATCGTGACCGACCCCGCGCTCCCGAACGCCGGCGCTCCCAGCGCCGACGGGCTGCCGCGACGCGCCAGCAAGCCGCCCGTCCTTAGCGACGAACGCGCCGCGCTCGACCTCGCACGCCGAGTCGTCGAGCTCGCCGAGGACAAGAAGGCGGCCGACATGGTCGTCCTTGAGCTCACCCCGCTGACGACCCTCGCGGACTACTTCGTGATCTGCTCGGGCGGCTCGGAACGACAGCTCGATGCCATCGCCGACGGGATCGTGGAGGGGCTACGGCCCGAGAAGGTGCGCCCGATCGGACGCGAGGGCACGGCAGCCTCGCACTGGGTACTGCTCGATTTCGGGTCGGTCATCGTGCACATCTTCACGCCGCCCGAGCGCGACTACTACGGCCTCGAAAAGCACTGGTCCGAAGCGAAGACGATCCTCCGCGTCCAGTAGCCCGCCGCTGCGCGCGCCGGTTCCCGCCGGGTGTGCCTCCTGGACTGCAGAACGACCTCGAAGGCGGCCGCGCACCCTCCAGCGACTCCTTCCGTGCTTGGCCGGCACGACTACGGCCGAAGGGAGCCCGAAACGGGCCCTTGCGACCTTCGTTGCAGCCTGAGAAGCACACGGCCCGGAACGCGGAAGCCCGCCTCCCGTACCAATGGGTGGGGTACCGTCGGGTCATGATGGGCGCGTGAGCGTGCGTGCAGCATCGCTGCATGTCCACCTCGCGCGATCGCTGCCCAGCCTGCGGTCACCGGCTCATCACGACCCGGTTCGACACGACGTTCCGGTTGCCCGACCGGAGCGAGCGGCTGTGCTTCGGCATCCCCGGTGGGCTCTGCGAGGACTGCTCGCAGCTCTACATCGATCCTGATCTGATCGAGTTGCTCGACCTCGCCGAAGGCCGTTGCGTCTTTGCGATCGAGAGCGACCTCGTCGTCCAGGAGCAGGCCTGGTCGTCCGCCGACTGATGGTCTGAGCGCGCGCACCGGTCCCGGGGTCAGCCGGGACCGTCGCGCAGCCCGCGTCCTCCGCTGTGGTCCTGGACCCAGAGCACGAACGCGAGACGCCGCTGGGCGACGTCCGTCTCGAAACCCGGCGCTCCCTTGACCATCGCATCCAGCTCGACGAGACCGTGAAGCGCCGCAGTCAGTTCGTCCGTCGTCCACTTGCGAGCCTGCGCCGCGAGCGTCTTGGCCCGGTACTCGCTGGTGATCCCCATCGCGCGGGCTGCATCCGGTAGCTTGGCCCCCGCGGCCACCCGATCACCGAGCTCCAGGAGTTCGACCACGCGCCGGTGCAGGACCGCCAGCAGGACAGGTTCGGGCGTCGCGTCGAGCAACCGCTCGAGCGCCGTCACCGCGACAGCGACCCGCCGCTCCCCGACCGCATCGCTCAGCGCCCAGACCGACGCCGGCGTCGTCTCGGCGACCAGCGCCCGTACATCCTCGGCCGTGACCGGGCCTTCATCGACCGCATGGCGAAGCCCCAGCTTGTCGAGCTCGCCCGACGCGATGCGGCTGAGGAACCGTCGCTCGACGTCTCCCTCGGTCACCCGCGCGCCCAATCGGTCGGCGAGCTCCCGTGCGGCTCCCGTGGCCAGGACGAGCCCACGGTCGCGGGCCTCCTCGGTGATCCAGGCGGCGAGGGCCGTCGGACGCGGCGCCATCGCGTCGCGGATCGTGCCCCCGGCTGCTTTCACGGCATCGGCCAGGCGACGCGGCCCGGGTCCCTTTGCGTTCGACTTCGACGCCTCGACGAAGACCAGCGCGTGGCCCGGCGCCATCAGCCCGATGGTCTCGACCATCCGGTCCCGTGTGTCGTTGCGTCGGACGAGGGCGCCCGGGTTGGCCACGACCGCCAGCGTCCCACCGCCGAACATCGCCGGCGTCGCGAGCCGCTCGTAGAGCTGCGCGGCATCGCCTGCGGCGGTGATCGGGTCGGCGCGCATGTCCCAGCGCTCGAGCGGCGAGCCGACCTCCTGCTCCAGCGCGGCCGCGAAGCGCTTGACCAGCCGCTGGGCGAGCAGCTCGTCGTCGCCCCAGATGTACAGCAGCGGCGAGATCACCCCGCCGCGGGCTCAGGGAGGCCGGCGGCGGCCGAACCGGATGGCCGATCGCCGCTCGTTCGCGACCACGCTGGCTGGCAGAGCGGGGCAGCGGTCGATCGGCCGGGGGTCCTCATCGGCGCGATGGTACCCGAGGGTCACCGGTCGACCGCGCTCCACGGGCGCGGGCGGCGGCTTCGCGAACGGCTGGACCGGGACATCGCACAGGAAGGCGCGCCGGAGTCTCGTTGACGGGACCGCGACCGCGAGCGCAGGACGTGGCGACGTCTCGATCGACATCCCATCCGCATCGAACGCCACGGTCACCGAGCCGTCGCGATCGGTTCGATAGACACGGGCACCGGCCCGCGCCAGACGGTCAAGGGTGGCTCTGGCGGGATGCCCATACGGGTTCCCGATCCCCGCCGATGCGACCGCCACGCGTGGGCGGATCGCCGCCACGAACGCGTCAGTCGTGGCGGTCCGGCTGCCGTGATGGGCGACCTTCAGCAGATCGATCGGAGGCAGGTGAGCGGCCAGCAGGCTCGGGTCGATCTCCTCCTCGACGTCACCGGCGAGCAGGAACCGGCGCGCGCCGATCGTTCCCAGCATCACGATGGACACGTTGTTGATGCCGGTCCCGGAGTCCGGCGGTTCCGCCGGGACCTGACCGCGGATCGGCCACAGGACCTGGATGTCGATCTCGTCGACAGCCAACCGATCGCCAGCGGCAACCGCCGCACGGACTGCGTGACCCGGCCGACCGACCCGATCCAGCCAGGCCGCGTAGCCCGGCCCCGGACCACGCATGCCAGGTTCGAGGACCTGTCCGACGCGATACCGATCGAGGAGCAGCGCAAGACCGGCGACGTGGTCCTCGTGCGGGTGACTGAGCACGACGATGTCGATGCGTCGATCCCACGGCGGGACTTGCCGGTCCAACGCGACGAGGAGCCGATCGGGGTCGGGACCGCCATCGACCAGCAGTCGACCGCCTTCGGAACCCTCGACCAGGATCGCGTCGCCCTGCCCGACATCGAGCACCGTGACGCGAGCGGCGCCTGACGAGCGGGTCACCACGACGGCGCCGGCGACTGCGACGGCCACCATGAGCGCGCCGCTGGCGAGGCGCATCGGCATCGACAGCTCCGGGGGCTCCACCTTGATCCGTGGCTCGCCAAGCGCTCGAGTCGTAGCCGTCGGACGGGCGCGAGCGTTGCGACGACGCCGCCACGCCAGTAGCCCCGCGCCGCCGACGACGCTCGCGCCGCCAAGCGCTGTACCCATCGCGGGCTCGAAGGCGACGCTCGCGAAGGGGACGGCTGCGGCCACCTCGACGATCCCGATGATCACCCTGAGGGCGACCCAGCCCGGCGTCGCAAGCACGAGGCCGACGCCCGACGGGGCGCCGATCGCCACCAGCGCTCCGCCGAGCAGCGCGATCAGCCCGGCTGCCATCGCCGGCGCGACGAGCGGGACGATGAGGAGGTTGACGATCGGGGCGATCAGCGCGAGCCGGCCGAACGACGCGAGCACGATCGGCAGGGTCGCTGCCTGCGCGGCGAGTGACACACCCAGGCTCTCGGAGAGCCAGCGGGGCAGCCGTCCCCCGGTCACGCGATCGAGCCGGTCCGTCACCGGTGTTGCCCAGGCGATGAGCCCGCCCGTCGCCAGCGTCGAGAGCTGGAACCCGGCGTCGCCGATCAGTGCCGGATCGACCAGCAGAAGTAGCGCCGCTGCCCAGCCGAGTGCCGCGGCGGCTCGTCCGGCACGACCCGATTCCCGCGCAAGCAGCACGACGCCGGCCATCGCTCCGGCTCGGAGCACGGATGGCGACGCGCCGGCGAACGCGATGTAGGCGACGATCGCAACCGCGGTCACCACCGTTCGCCGACGACGCCCGACACGTCCAGCGATGGCGGCGATCGCGGCCGCGACGATGGCGATGTTCCAGCCGGAGATCGCCACGACATGGCTGACGCCCGCGGTCGTGAACGCGGCAGCAACACCCCGTTCCACCCGGTCCCGGAGGCCGATCAGGATACCGGCAGCAAGACCCGCCTCGGGCTCCGGAAGCACGCGGGTGAGGAGCTCCCCGGCGTCGCGCCGCAGGGCCTCGAGCCGCGAGGCCGGATCGGTCGGGCGCTCGCGGAGTTCCAGGCCACTGGCGTCGAGCGTCCCCCAGGCTCCGAGCCGTTCGAGGTATCGCCCGTACGGGCTATCGGGTCGCTCGCGAACGCGACCACCGACACGCACCCGATCGCCGGGCTCGACCGCGGGATACCGAGGGAGTATTCCGGCGAGCCGGAAGCCGGCCGGGCCGGCGTCGAGGGTTCGGAGGGTCGCCACCTGCTTGCCGTCCCGTGGCGAGGCCACGGTTTCGACGACCATCGACCAGGGTCCCGATCCATCGGGGACACCGCCCAGCTCGACCGATCCCGGTCCCAGCGTGCCCCGAATCAGGATCACGATCCCACCGAACGCGAGCGCCAGGGCTCTCGTCCGCACCGCGCCAGTCCTCCAGGCAGCCGCGCCAAGCGCGAGCGTGACCGCGATCAGGGCAGCAGCTGTGACCCGCTGGTCGCCGACACCGAGCGCGATGGCGCCAGACGCGACACCGATCGCGAGCCAGCAACTTCGCGGCATTCAGCCGACCGTGACGAGGTCGCGCAGCTTCTCGAATGTCTTTTCGCCGAGGACGCCGCGAGACCGCAGCTCGTCGACCGCCTGGAACGGGGCCTCTTCGCGGGCGGCCATGATCTTCTCTGCGGTCGCCGGTCCGATACCTGGGAGCTCCTCGAGCTCCGCTTGCGTCGCCCGGTTCAGGTCGACCAGACCGCCCGCCGCGGCGCTGCCTTCCGAGGGGACGCCGCTCCCGCTGGGCACGGCAGCGGCGAGAGGATCGTCGCGCGATGGGACGCGGAGATGCTCACCGTCGCCAAGTGGCGCGGCGAGGTTGAGCTCCTGCTCTGCACGGCCGGTGTCCACCCGTGGCCCGTACCCACCAGCCGCCTGGATGAGGTCTGTGACTCGCGAGCCCGGCGGCAGGCGATAGACCCCGGGTGCCCGAACCGCACCGACGATCTCGACGACCAGCTCGGATGCCGTGGCTGGGATGCCCGACGCCGACGCGTCGGGATGTCCGCCGGCGATCGGAGCGCCGCCGTCGACCCGTGTGACGCCACCACCCCCACCCGCGGCCAGCACGAACGCGGCGATCGCGCATGCGATGGCGATCCCGCCGAAGGCCGCCACCTTGATGACCGTCGTCGCGCCTGGTCGCTCCGGGGTGCTGGGCGGCTGCGGCGGCCGAATACCGCCTGCGGGCCGACCGTCATCCGACGGCGGCGCCTCGAGCATGCGCCACGGCGGGGTCGCGGCTGGATCCATCGTCGCTCCGCGGCGGGCGTCGAGCGAGACGCCGGACAGTCCGACGCCCCGCGATGTCGGGGGCACTTCCGACGCGGCGGGGCGTCTTTGCGGACCTTAGCGACGGCCGCTTAGCTGCGACTTATCCGGAGATCTGCTCCCAGTCCACCCAGCGGCTGCCGTCCCACCAGCGATGCCAGACCTGACCATCACGGCCAGGTGCGAAGACATCGATGCGGTCGGCGCTCCACGACGACGCTGCCGGCGTCCCGGCGAGCTCGCCGCCCATCGGCTCCCAGTCGTGCCAGGACGTGCCGTCCCAATAGCGGTTCCAGAGCTGGCCATCGTCGAAGATCGCGAAGACCTGCAGCTCGTCGACGCCCCACGCGGTCGCCGTCGGTGCCGAGGCGAGCTCGCCGCCGAGCGGCGTGAGCGCCGACCAACGATCGCCGTCGAATGAGCGGTGCACGAGGGACCGGTCCGGCTCGACCGTGAACAGGTCGATGCGATCGGGTCCCCACGAGACGGCCGCGGTGCTTCCTGGAGAGGTCACGTTCTGAAGGGTAATCGCAGCGTTCGGTCACCGGGCGACCGAACGGACGGTCGAACCGTCGGCTCGACCCGCTCGTTCGACGAATGTGTCACCGGACGACCGAACCGACGACTGAGCGGCCAACTCGCCCGGTTCGTTCGTCGTTTCAGTCACCGGAGGAACGAACATCCTTGGCCGGTGCCGCCACGAATCGAAGAGCGCCTGCCGGGAGGGGCAGGCGCTCGACGGGTGGCGATGCGCGGGTGCGGCGGGCGGGAACTAGTCCGAGGCGAGGCCGAGGTCGTCGGCGACGCCCCCGTCGAGTCGACGGGTCGCCGCCGCGGCACCGAGGCTCACGGCAGCGGTCGCTCGAGCGAGGGCACGGCGCAGACCTGAGCGATCGTCGGACTCGGGAAGCCAGTCATACGACCAACCGTCCCCGTCCCGAGCCTCGCGGACCAGTCGCGCGTGCCGCAGCTCTTCGGCCTCGCGCGAGCGCTCGTTGGCGAGGTCGAGGGCGAGCAGGGCGTAATAGGTGTTCACGAGATCCTCCTGGGATTGTCAGACGGGCTTAGCGGACGTGGGTGTCGGGCATTTGTTCCCGCGAGTCCGCACCGAAGCGGACGGAGCCCAGGTCCAGGGCGATGAAGCCAGTGACCAGGACCAGGAACAGGACAATGATTTCCATGGTCGGTCCTCCGAGATGTCGTAACCCGTTAACACTGTCTTATCGGTTACTGTGGGTACTGTACCCCCTTGCGCGTAACCTGTCAACTGGTCTAAAGTGGTTAGCGGAATGAAAACCAAGATCAACGCGCTGGTGGCTCGAGGGCACCACGCGCATGACGTCGACCTCGAAGACACCTTCGACTTCGTGAACACCAACGACCTCGAAAATGGTTCCCGAATCGATCGGCTACCGACGCTCGATGACGCCCTGACGTGGTTCGTCGAGCGCGGCGTCATCCACGGTGAGGGCGCCGACCGACTGGGCCATCAGGCCGAGGCGGACGCTGCGACAGCGCAGCGTGAGCTGGCGCGGATCCATGCGGTGCGCGCTGCCCTCCGCGAGGTGGCGGACGCGATCGTCGAAGAGCGGCCACCACAGGCCGGCGCGCTCGATACCGTGAATCGCGCGCTCCACGCCCGCCAGGTCATCGAGCTCGTGCCGTCATCCGACGCCTGCGTGGCCGTCGATCATCGCCACGTCGGCGACCCGATCGACGACGCGCTCGCACGGCTGTGTGACCCGCTGGTGTCCGAGCTGACCGGGGGTGACCCCGAGCGGATCCGCGTCTGCGACAACGATCGCTGCCAGTGGGTGTTCTTCGACACCTCGCGCACGGGCCGTCGTCGCTGGTGCGACATGGCGACATGCGGTAACCGTGCCAAGGCGGCCCGTCATCGGGCCAGGAGCAAGAGCGCGGCCGAGCCGGCCGCGCCGGCGGTCAGCGCCTGAGCGCGATCAGCGCTTGAGCGTCAGCACCCCATAACGGCACAGCGGCCACAGCCCCGGCCACCGCTTCAACATCATCCGATCGAGCTCGCGCAGCGGCGGGATCTTCTTCCCGAAGCCCAGCCCGCGCTCGACCATGCTCAACAGCTGGACGCCGCGCAGTTCTGCGGACTCGAACGGCGCCATCCACGCGTCGATGTCCTGGCGCCGCAGCGGGATGTCGGCACCGCGATCGTGCTTGTGCGGGTACGGCACGTGGTCGCGCACGAACTGGACGATCGGATTGGTGCCGAGCGGCTCGGAGAACGCGGCACGTCCGCCGGGCTTCAGGATCCGCGCCAGCTCTCGCGCGCCCGCTTCGGGCTCGAGGTGATGGAGCACGGCCTTCCCGAACGCGATGTCGAAGCTGGCGTCGTCGAACGGCAGGTACTCGCCGGGCGCGATCGTGAAGGTGATCTGGTCCTCGACGCCGACCATCCGCGCCCGCTTGCGGGCGACCTCGATGCTCGCCTCCGACAGGTCGAACGCGTCGACCTGGGCCCCGCTCCGCGCCAGGAGGACCGTCAGCTTGCCCAGCCCGCAGCCGTACTCGATGACCCGCTTGCCCTGGAGGTCGCCGAGGAAGTCGGCGATACCGACCAGCAGCGCGTCGCGCCGGGCCATCGAGGCGAAGTCCTCGCCGTCCCGCGGCGGGACGATCGGCTCGGTCGTGTCGCCCGCGTGCGCGTCCCATTTCGCGCGCTCGATGGCGTAGCGTTCCTCGGTCGCCGTCATCGGTCCTCCTCCAGCGTCGCCTCCCCCCGACGACCATCTTTCGTTCCAGCGACCACCATCGTGGGGCACCGGCGGCGCGTCAATGGCGTGGGCCTATCAACGTACCCCGAACGGTGCAGGCTGTCACCGATTTCGATGTGGAAACGAGCGGTCGGGAGGCTTCCGGGGTGGTCTCCGCGGGCCGATCTAGGCGTCGCGGATGACGACGTTGATCAGCTTGCCGCTGCCGGCGATCACGATCCGGTCCGGTGTCCGGTCGCCCAGGATGGCCGCGATCTTCGGCTCGGCCAGGACCTCGGCCTTGAGCTGGTCCTCGGTCGCATCCGCCGGCACGGTCAGCTTGGCGCGCAGCTTGCCGTTGACCTGGACCGGCACTTCCCGGACCGACACGACGATGGCCGACTGGTCGACCGTCGGCCATGTCTCGGCATGGATGGAGGTCCAGGGCAGGCTTGCCGCCTCCGCCCGGCGCGACCACAGCTCTTCGGTGATATGCGGCGCGGCCGGCGCCAACATCAGCAGCAGTAGGCGGATCGCCTCGTCCCACTCCGTGTCGCCCGCGACTGGCGTGCCCCGGTAGCGATACAGCGTGTTCGCCAGCTCCATCAACTTGGCGATCATCGTATTGAAGTGGAACCCCTCGTAGTCCTCGGTCACGTCGCGCAGGGTCCGGTGTGCCGCGGCCCGGATGGCCGCCGCCGCATCGGCCTGGCTCTCGCCCGCGGGCAACCGGCCGGATTCCGGGTCTCCACGTTCCCGGCCATGCGCATCCAGCGTCAAGGTCCACACGCGGTTGAGGAACCGATGCACGCCGCCGATCCCGGTGGGGCTCCATGGGCCGCCCTGGTCCCACGGGCCCATGAACATGAGGAACAGGCGGATCGCGTCGGCGCCGTATTTCGCGACGAGCTCGTCGGGGTCCTGCGTGTTGCCCCGGGACTTCGACATCCGCTCGCCGTCCATGCCCAGGATCTGTCCCTGGTTGAAGACCTTCTTCCATGGCTCGTTCTGCTGGATCAGCCCGACGTCGCGCATCATCTTGGTGAACTCGCGAGCGTAGAGCAGATGCATCACCGCGTGCTCGGCTCCGCCCGTGTACTGCGCGACGGGTGTCCAGGACTCGACCATGTCGTCGTCGATCGGCCCGTTCTGCTTGCTCGGCGACAGGTAGCGATACCAGTACCAGGCGGAGTCGACGAACGTGTCCATCGTGTCGGTCTCGCGTCTCGCCGGCTCGCCGTCGATCGGGCACGCGACGTTCAGGAACGCTTCGTCGCGGGTCAGGGGATTCACGCCGCTGCCGGCGTAGTCGACGTTGTCCGGTAGCAGGACCGGCAGATCCGCATCCGGGACGGGCACGATGCCATGCGTCGGGCAATGGATGACGGGGATCGGCGTGCCCCAGTAGCGCTGGCGGCTGATCAGCCAGTCGCGGAGGCGGTACGTGACCGCCGTTCGCCCGGCTCCGCGCGCCGCGAGCTCGGCCACGATCCGTCGGCCACCCTCGTCGGCTGGTAGGCCGCTGTAGTCGCCGCTGTTCACGAGCCGCTCACCGGCAGTGTGGGCGACATAGGCGCCCGCAAGAACCGTCTCCTCTTCCCCAGGCGCGGCGACGACCCGACGGATCGGCAGCCCGAACTTCTCGGCGAACGCGTAGTCGCGCTCGTCGTGGGCGGGGACGGCCATGATCGCGCCGGTCCCGTAGCCGGCCAGGACGTAGTCCGCGACGAAGATCGGGATGCGCTCGCCATTGACGGGGTTGATCGCATCGGCACCGATCGCAACGCCCGTCTTCTCACGGTCCGCCGACAGCCGCTCGATCTCGGTCTCGCGCGCGGCGCGGTCGACGTACGCGTCGACCTCCTCGCGCCGGTCCGGGGCGGTGAGCTCGGCGACCAGCTCGTGCTCCGGCGCCAGGACCATGAACGTGGCCCCGAAGAGCGTGTCGGGGCGGGTCGTGAACACGCGGATCGACGCGCCGCCCGGGTGATGGTCCGATGGCGCGGTCTCGAACTCGATCTCGCCGCCCTCCGACCGGCCGATCCAGTTGGTCTGCATGACCCGGACCGGCTCCGGGAACTCGATACCGCCGAAGTCGAGCAACTCGTCGGCGTACTTGGTCACGCGCAGGTACCACTGGTCCAGATCGCGCTTCTCGACCTTCGCGCCGCACCGCCAGCAGCGCCGGTCCGTGCCCTCGACCTGCTCGCGGGCGAGCGTGCCGTCGTTCGGGCACCAGTCGACCGCCGACTTGGCTCGATAGGCCAGCCCAGCCTCCAGGAACCGCAGGAACAACCACTGGTTCCACTTGTAGTAGCTCGGGTCGGCGGTGACGACCTCGGCGCTCCAGTCGAACGTCGCGCCCATCGTCCGAAGCTGCCGGCGCATGTTCGCGATGTTCGCCATCGTCCAGTCGCGCGGGTTGATGTCGTTCTTGATCGCGGCGTTCTCGGCAGGTAACCCGAACGCGTCGAAGCCGATGGGCAGGAACACGTTCTCGCCGTGCATCCGGTGGAATCGCGCGATCGCGTCGGTGGGCGTTTTGATGTACCAGTGGCCGATGTGGATGTCACCCGACGGGTACGGGTACATCGTCAACAGGTAGTAGCGGGGCCTGGTCGAGTCGTTGAGATCCGTCTTGTGGAGGCCGCGCTCCTCCCAGCGCTGCTGCCAGCGTGGCTCGATGGCGGCTGGGTCGTAGCGCTCGACCCGTGCTCGGCTCTCGGCGGTCTCGGTCACGACTGGCGGGCCTCTCGTCGCTCGCTGGATACGGTTCACCCCCCGCCGTCGGCGAGGGGTGAAGGTCGGCGGTTCATCGGCTGGTGGAGCTACGGGGACTCGAACCCCGGACCCCCTGCATGCCATGCAGGTGCTCTTCCAGCTGAGCTATAGCCCCACGGAGCGCGGATTGTAGCATTCGGCCGGTTCAGACCGACCTGCAGCTCGATCACCCTTCCACCCGAAGGGGTATCTGATACCACGCTCCGAATCGATCGTCGCCCTTGCTCCCGTCTACCTGAACCCGGAGGATCCATTCCCCTGGCGGAAGGTCGGCCACCGAGATCAGCGTCTGGCCGCGATTGCTCCTGGCAGTCCCAACGGCGACGACCTCGACGCTCGCCGGTTCCGTGCGCGCCATGGCGCGATCGACCGCATGCACGTAGGCCCGATCGAGCGTCCAGCCGTCGCTGAGTGTGAACCAGACGGCTGAGCCAGGCGGGACCACGACTATCGGTGCGCCATCTCGCGCTGAGTACGTCACGCCGCACGAATCGACGTGGTCGTTGAAGCCGACGCATTCTGCCGGCCCTGAGGACCGTGAGCCTTGCCTGTCCTCGCCTGACCACATGTCGATCGACGGTGGGATGAACATCGGCGGACCGTACGGATCCGTGATGATGAGATGCCAGGAGGTTCCAGGGTCGGCCGTGACGTACACAGTCGAGTCCTTGGATGGGAGACCCGCCGACGAGCTGAATCCGAGCGCAGCACCGTCGCATGGCACATCCCCACCATCGATAAAGTCGCGCGTTTCCTCGGCGCCGATCGTCCAGCGTGCCGATCCCGTGCCGAGGCAAACCATCGCCACCCGATAGCCGTGGCGCGCCGGCACAGCGCCCGCGCGCCCCGTACTTGGTGTACCGCCCGGTGCGACACCCGCATCGACGCGGACGTCGAGGAGGACGTCGCCCCCGGGTTGGCCGAACGCTGGTAGCTCGGATGGTGGCGGGTCGTTCGTGAACCCGAACGACTCGACGAGGATGCTGTACGACGTCCGGCGCGGCACGTCCACCCATACCCAGTGGTCGATGAGTGGCTGCCGAGGGGCGACGTCGTAGCGGAACGAGGCGACCGAGTTGTCACATGTGACCGTCTCCGAAGCGATCGCGGATCGGTCGTCGGTGGTGCCCCAGGTGAGCTGTAGGGTGTCGGGCCCAAGACATACGAGCTTGACACCTGCCTCGCGAGCATCCATCCGGACGCTGTCGAACGCACCCGTTTCCGGCGCCGTGTCCGTGGAGGTGGGGTCGCCAGGCTCGGTCGCTCGCTGGAAGTCGACCGCACCATCAGATGGCTCCAACGGTTGCAGGACGGCGGCCGGGTCCACAGGCCCGGTCGACACCGCTGGGCTGGGCCCGACGATGGACGGCGCCATCGTGAGCTGCGGGGTCGCCGCGACGTTCGGTCCGCGGAACGGGCCGACCGCGATCGCGAACACGGTTCCTACGGCGATCGCGGCGACACCGGCCGCGAGCAGCCCGAACCGACGGCTCGTCCGTTCACGGCGTCGAAGCGCGAGCCGGCGCTCGAGCTCATCGGGCGTGACCGTGAGGGGCAGGCCATCGGCCTCCGCTCGGAGCGCAGCCCGGAGGCGCTGTTCGATCGTGTCGTCATGCATGGCGGGCCTCCCCGAGGCTGCTGCCGACCGGGTCGGCGAGATGGACGCGGAGTCGGTCCAGCGCGGTCTGCAGCTGGGCCTTGATGGTGTTGGGACTCTTGCCGAGCGCCGCGCCGATCTCGTCGACCGACAGGTCGGCGTAGTAGCGGAGGACGACGGCCGCCCGCATCTGGGGCGGCAGGTCGGCGATCCCGTCGAGGAGCGCTACCCGGGTGGACGATTCAGTCCCGAGATCGCCGGGACTCGCGTACTCCGGCACGACCGCGAGACGCACCACGCGCCCCGTCCGGCGTCGAACACCAAGCGCGTGGTTCGTGGCGACTCGAAGGAGCCACGCCCGCAACGCTCGTTCGTCGCGGATCCCGGCGCCGCGCTCGAAGGCGGTGAGGAGCGTCTCGATGACGACGTCCTCCGCCTCCGCACGGTCACGCAGGATCAGGTAGGCCACGCGCTGCAATTCGTGCCCGTAGGTCTCGAGCAGTTCCCCGAGCGTTTCTGGTCGACGTCGGCGAAGCGCGTCGACGGTCACGTTCCCATCCCGCAGGTCCCCATGCGTCGCGACCTTGGGCGGCCGCGTCGAAGGATAGATGCGCGACGTGGCCGTTTCGGGCTAGTGGGCTGGTGCGGGATGGCATCATCCGCGCGTGACGGCCTTCGACATGCTGATCCGGGGTGGCACCGTCATCGACGGCACCGGTGCGCCGGGGCGGCTCGCCGATGTCGGTGTGCTCGGGGACCGGATCCTCGCGATCGGTGACCTGTCTCGCCTCGACGGCGAGGGAGCGGCGCGCGTCCTCGACGCCGATGGGCTGGTGGTCACGCCCGGGTTCATCGACCCCCACGGCCACTCGGATGGGTCGTTGTTCGTCGACGGCCTGCTGCCGAGCCACCTCCGCCAGGGGTTCACGACACAGCTGTCCGGCAACTGCGGTGAATCACTCGCGCCGATCACGGATGCCGGCCGCGAGGTCGTCGAGCTGGCCCTGCGACCGAACGAGCTCGTTGCGCGCTGGCGCACGTTCCCCGAGTACCTCGACGCCGTCGAGGCGGAGCACCTCGGCCCGAACGTCGCGTTCCTCGTCGGCCATGGCACCGCGCGGGCTGCGGTGATGGGCGCCGAGGGCCGAACCGCGACCGATCTCGAGCGGCACGCGATCGTGCGGGAAGTCGATGCGGCGATGGAGGCCGGGGCGATCGGCTTGTCGACCGGTCTCATCTATGCGCCCGGGATGCACGCCGACGCCGAGGAGTTGCGAGCGGTCGCCACCGCCGTGGCGAGGCGTGGTGGGCTGTACAGCAGCCACATGCGCAATGAGGCGGACGGTCTGTTCGAGGCGCTCGACGAGGCGGTCTCGACGATCCGCGCTGCCGCCGACTCGGGGGCCGACACGCCGAGGCTGCAGGTCTCTCACCTGAAGTGCGCGTCGCGGTCGGTCCATGGGCGGGCCGCGGAGGCCGTCGCCGTGCTGGCGGCTGCCCGCAGCGAGGGCCTCGACGTCGCGGCTGACCAGTATCCCTATACCGCGGCGGCGACGACGCTCGCGACGATCCTCCCGCCGGCATTGCTCGGACTGGGGATCGAAGGGTGCCTCGCGGCACTCAGCGATCACGATGTTCGTGGCCGGGTGAACGCAGAGATCGAGCGGGGCATCTCGGGCTGGGAAAACATCGCCCGAGATCCCGGCTGGGCTGGCATCCGGATCTCATTCGCGGCGAGCCATCCGGACTGGTCGGGCCGGTCCCTGGCCGAGCTCGGCGACGAGCTCGGAGCGGATCCGGCCGACCTGGCTTTCGACGCGCTGGTCGACGATCGGCTCGACGTCTCGGTGGTGATCGACTGCATGACGGAGGCCGATGTCGAGACGATCCTGGCCGTACCGTGGATCGCGGTCTGCACCGATGCCTCCAGCCGACGGCCTGGTCATCCGATCCTTGACGTGGGCAAGCCGCATCCAAGGACGTATGGCAGCACCGCCCGCGTGCTCGGGACATACGTTCGCGAGCGGGGGACGCTCACGCTCGAGACGGCCATCGAGAAGATGACCTCCGTGCCCGCCGGTCGACTCGGATTGCGCGATCGGGGTGTCCTGCGCGAGGGCGCATTCGCCGACCTCGTGGTGCTGGACCCTGCCACGGTGGCGGATGTCGCCACGTACGAGGAGCCGGCACGACACCCCGTGGGGATCGAGCAGGTCGTAGTGAACGGTCGTGTCGCGGTCGATGCGGGTGGCGAGACCGACGCGCGCTCGGGTCGGCTCATCAGGCGAGGCGCATGAGCCGGCGGAGCCGCGACGGTGCCATGGAGGCGCCAGCCATCGCCGAGTTGCCCGGCGGCCCGCTTCCGTACACGCTCCGGCACTCCCCGCGAGCGCGCGTCCTGCGCGTCGTGATCCACCCCGACCGCGGGGTCGTCGTGACGGTACCCGCCACGCGGTCCGCCGCGCGCGATGCCGAGCGTCAGGCCGTCATCTTCCTGGCCGAACGGGAGCCATGGCTTCGCCGCCACCTCGCGCGCCAGGCGGATGTCGACGCCGCCCTCGCGGCGCGCGGCGGGGCGCGCGACGGTGGCCGCATCCCGTTCCGCGGTCGGCTGCAGGCGGTGCGCGTCGTGCCCGCCGTGTCGGGGATCCGCCGGTCTGCGGTCGTTGTCTTCGATGACGAGCTCGTCATCCATCGCGTCCGCGCCGAGCGTCGGTCCGATGCCGCGGTCCTCGAGATCTGGCTCAAGGACGAGGCCCGGCTCGCGATCGAGGCGAGCGTGGCGCTGCACGCCGCCGCGATGGGCGTCGAACCGACCGGGATGACGCTGCGCGATCCGCGGACACGCTGGGGGAGTGCCGCACGTAGCGGACGGCTGTCGTTCTCGTGGCGGCTGATCCTGGCCCCGCCAGAAGCCCTGGAGACCGTCGTCTGCCACGAGCTCGCCCACCTGCGGGTGTTCGGACACGGCCCACGGTTCTGGGCGCTGGTGGCGTCGCAGCGGCCCGATCATCGGACCTGGCGACGCTGGCTCCACGACCACGCCACCGAGCTGCACCGGGCAACGGCCGACGACTAGTTCGGCAGGCCGAGCGCCGGGTTGCCGATACGTGCCACGGTGGAACCGGTCCAGCGCAGCGGTTCGACCTCGAGCTCGTCGTGCGCGCCATCGGCGATCGCCGCCCACAGCTCGAACGCGAGGTCGTCGTCGACGTCGTCGGGCAGCGCCAGCAGCGTGTTCCGCACCGGCGTGAGCAGCAACCGCGGGTCAGGTCCAAGGATCGGCCCCAGCAGCTCGGGCGTGAGGATGAGCGACGAACCCCAACCCTGACCTTGGACAGCGGTGATCTCGATGCCATTCACCGGGAAGCTGTCGACCACAGGTGGCTCTCGATCGACGAGCTCCGCCAGGTTCTCGAGTGCCGTGCCGAGCAACGTCGCGTGGTCGATGTGCCAGCCGTCGAGGAGCGGCTGGGTCACGTGGGAGAACGCCGGCCCGAAGTCGATCCCGAAGCCGGTCCACACGCCGGGCGGGACGTGGATGTGCAGCGGGGCCGCCTCGGGCGGGAACGGATGATGCCGTCGCTTCAGGACCGGCAGGATCCTGGGCGCGATGCTCGACCACGGTCCGGTCGGGTCGAACCCTCGGAAGGCCGACAGGATCTGATCGGCCAGCCCCGGTTCCATGGCGCCACCGAGCGGCGTCAGCGTGAGGCCGTCAGACGCCCGCCCGTTCGGTCTCGCCTTCCGGTGTGCCCGGCGTTCCGCCTTGGCCGTCTTGCACTTGGTCGACTTCATGGCGGCCATCGTGACGACGGACCCTCACCATCGACTCACCATGGATTGCACCAGCGCTAAACAGCAGCGGATCCGGCGGGGTACCTCGGGGGAGCGGTGGTGGAGATGAGGGGACTCGAACCCCTGACCCCCGCGATGCGAACGCGGTGCTCTCCCAGCTGAGCTACATCCCCACGGGCGTCGGAGTGTAGCAGAGGCCCCTGGCCGACCGCCCCGGCCGGACCGTCCCGGGCCGCGGGACGAGGGTCCGTACCGTGGGACCCGACTCTAGGCTCCGCCGATGCCCGTCGGCCTCCTGACCGGACTCGGTGCTGCCGTCTGTTGGGGCACGCTCGACCTCTTCTCGGCGCTCGCCAGCAGGCGCGTCGGCAGCCTGCGCGTAACGACCGGCATGCAGCTGGTCGGCGCGGTGCTGGTCTGGGTCGTGGCGATCGCGACCGGAACGACGCTGTCGAGCGACCCGTTCGTGCTCATCGGCGGGTCACTCGTCGGCCTCGCCGGCGCCGGCGCCTACCTGTCGTACTTCACCGGGCTGCGGATCGGCCCCATCGCGGTAGTCAGCGGCATGGTCGCGGCATATGGCGGGCTGACGGTCGTGCTCGCGGTCGTGATCCGCGGGGAGACGCTGACGCCGCTGCAGGCGCTCGGCGCAGCGGTGGCGACGCTCGGCGTGGTGCTCACAGGCCTGTCGTTCGACAAAGGGCTGCGCGGCACGCGGTTCGCGAGCCCGGGCGTGATCTTCGCGGTCGTGGCACTGATCCTGTTCGCGACGATGTCGATCGGCAGCGACATCGTCATCGACCGCGCGCCCTGGCTCGAGGTCCTGCTCGTGGCCCGGACCGCGAACGCGCTGCTCTCGGTCGTCGTGCTCGTCCTTGCGGTCACGGCTTTCCGACGAGTCGCCGCCCCGATGATCGAGGGTGTCGAGGGCGACGGCGGCGCAGGCCGGCTCGAGCGTCGGGTCGTCGGCGCGATCGTCCTTTCCGGCGTGCTCGACGTGCTCGGTCTGATGTCCTTCGCTTACGGCCTCGAGCATGCGGAGACGTGGCTCGTCGGACTGGCGTCGTCGTTCGGGCCGGCAGTCACGATCGTGGTTGCGGTCGCGCTCCTGGGCGAGCGACTACGGCCGATCCAATGGGTTGGCATGACCGGGATCCTCGCCGGGATGATCGCGATCGGGCTGCCCTGAATCAGTCCTCGTCCGGCGGCGGCGCATGGTGCATGCCGGCGGGGAAGGCGCGCATGAGCGTGCGCAGGAGTCGATGGAGCTCTTCGCGCTCCTTCGCATCGAGGACGGCCGCGAACTTGGCCTCGCGCTCCGCCTGGGTCCCGACCGCCCTGTCCCAGATCGCCAGCCCGTCCTTCGTCGGCTCGACCAGGATGCCGCGCCGGTCGTTGGGGTCCGGGATGCGCCGGATGAGGCCCGCCGCCTCCATCCGATCCAGTCGGTTGGTCATCGCGCCACTCGAGAGACCCATCTGCTCTGCGAGCTGACCGGCCGACCGTTGATATGGGAGACCAACCTTCCGGAGTTTCCCGAGGACGTGGAACGCCCGGCGATCGAGCCCCGATTCGACCAGCGTCTCGTCCAGGGACCGGTCGAACGCCTTCGCGAGCTTCTGGATGCGCTCGACGATGCCCTCGGTCACCGGGTCGAGGTTCGGGATCTCGAGCGCCCACACCTCGAGCGTGGCGTCGAGCTGATCGAGATCCGTCGTCGTGGTCATGCGGGCGATCATCCTCCGCTATTCACTCGATGTCAAGAGAGTTAACATCGAACATCTTGACATCAAGATAGTTGGCAGATAGTCTTTCGGCGTGGGTACTTTGAGATCAAGAGACTTCATATCGAGAGGATCGATATCGAGAGGAAGGATGCCAGCATGACCGACCGTCCGATCGCTGCAACTCCCTGGGAAGTCGAAGCCGAGCGTCGTCGGGAGGTCCTCGCGGCCGACGCCGGGCCGGGTCGGTCAGTGCGCCGGCGATGGACCGCGCCGCTCACGATGTCGCGCGGTCGGCGCTGGCTTGCGTCGCTCCGCGCAGGGACGGATCCCGCGCCAGCTCAGGCCGGCAGGCTGAACCAGAAGCGCGTCTGACCGTCGCCCGATTCGGCGCCGACGCGCCCGCCTATCCCTTCAACGAGCTGCTTGACGATCGCGAGGCCGATTCCCGCGCCGCCGCGGGCGCGGTCGCGCGACTTCTCGACGCGATAGAAGCGCTCGAAGACGTGGTCGATGTCTTCCGCGGGGATCCCTTCGCCGGTGTTGGCGATCGAGACGAGCACATCGCTTGGCCGTCGCTCGACCCGCACGCTGATAAGCCCGCCTTGTGGCGTATAGCGGACGGCGTTTGACAGCAGGTTCGCGATGACCTGTGCGAGTCGATCTGGATCGGCACGAGCGGGGAGGGCCGGCGGAAGATCGGTGTCCAGACGGAGACCTGCCCGCTCGATCGAAGGCGTCGCCAGGTCGAGCGCGGCTCGCACCGCGGCAGCCAGATCGAGCTCGACCAGCATCGGTGGCTCGGTGTCCGCGTCGCCCTCGGCGAGCGCGTCGAGCGAGCGCGAAAGCCTGACCAGGCGATCCGCCTCCTCGTGCAGCGATTCGTAGGTCGCCCGATCAGCCGTGATGACGCCGTCGCGCAGGGCTTCGAGGTAGCCCTGCAGATTGGTCAGCGGCGTGCGCAGCTCGTGCGCGGCATTGGCGATGAAATCGCGCCGCATCGCCTCCTGGCGCTCCAATGAAACGGCCATCTGGTTGAACGAATTGGCGAGGCTGGCCAGCTCCTCCGGGCCTTCGCGCGGGACGCGGGCGGCGTAGTCGCCATCGGCGATCCTGCGCGCGGCCCCGCCGATCTCCGCCAGCGGTCGGGCCAGCATCCGCGCGAGGAGGATCGCCAGGCCTACGCTGGCCACGACCGCGACCAGCGATGCCGCGATGACGACGTTGGTGACAGAGTCGTCGTACATGTCGCGGGCGTGCTCGGCGGAATTGCCCGCTTCCATCATCAGTTCGGTGAAGACGTCGGCGCCGACCACGGCGACGCCCACGCCGAGGATCAGCAGGCCGACCGCAGCGCTCGCGATCGCCGCAAGCGCGATGCGGGCCGCGATCCCGCGAGCGATCACGTCCTCGCGGCCCGATAGCCGATCCCCCGGACGGTCTGCACATAGCGAGGCGCGTCGGGGTCGTCGTCGAGCTTGTCGCGCAGCCGCCGGATGTGGACGTCGATGGTCCGGTCGAGCACCTCGGCCGCCTCGTGGCCGTAGACCGCGTCGAGCAGCTGGTCGCGGGACAGGACTCGGCCGTCGGCAGCGAGGATCGCCTGCAGCAGCTTGAACTCGACGCGCGTGAGGTCGATGGCGATGTCGCCGCGGCGCACCTCGTGCCGTGCCGGGTCGATGGTGAGGTCGGCATGGCTGAGGACGGGCTCCGCGCGATCGACGGGTTCCCGCGGCGTGGGGCTCGAAGCCGAGCGGCGCAGGATCGACTTCACGCGCAGCACGAGTTCAGCCGGCGAGAACGGCTTGGGGAGGTAGTCATCGGCGCCATCCTCGAGGCCCGCGATCCGATCGATGGTCGAACTGCGGGCCGACAGCACGAGGATCGGTGTCCGGCCCGCCTCGTCATCACGGCGGACCGCCCGGATGACGGCGCGACCGTCGAGCTCGGGGAGCATCAGGTCAAGGACGACCAGGGCGGGGGAGTGCGTCTCGATGGCATCCAGCGCGCCCGGTCCATCCGCTGCGGTCACAACGCTGAAGCCGTCGCGCTCCAGATAGGTCCGCACGAGCCGGACGATCTTGGCGTCGTCGTCGACGACGAGGATCGGCGCGGTCGGGATCGCGGAGCTATCACTCGTAGGGCTCGGCATCGCCAGCATGGTAGGACGAGGCTAGGTGCCCGCCGTGTCGATCAGGTGACGGGTGCGTCCATTTCGAGCCTTGTCCGACTAGAACATCTGTTCTACTATTGGCGTCCGATGACGACCGGCCGTGGTGATGTGGATGCCGCAGTCGCGGGCCTCCGGGCCCGGTGGGGTGCCGCAGCTCCGCAAGTCGTCGGCGCACTGGCGCTGGTCCCTGAGCCGGCGGAGGACATCGAGCCCCAGTACGACCCGCGACCAGACGACCGCGTCATCCGCACCGGTTTCGCCGCGCTCGATGCGATCCTCGGGCCGGGCGGCCTGCCCAAGTCGGCCAGCGTCGCGATCCGCGGCGAGGGGTCCAGCGGCCGGACCACGCTGAGTCTCAGGGTCGCCGCGGAAGCCCAGGCGGCCGGAAGCGTCGTCGCCTGGCTCGACCTGTCGCGCAGCTTCGACCCGGTCGAGGCGGTCGCCCGCGGCGTCAGCCTCGAGTGGCTCGTCGTCATCACCCCGGCCAGCCTCGATGAGGGCCTATCGATCGCCGGCAGCCTGCTGGCGGGGAGGTCGGTCGACCTGCTCGTCCTCGACCTGCCCGGTGGTCGACTGGCGAAGACCGACAAGCCCTCGAAGGTCGCCGATCGGCTCCATCGACTGGCCGCGCTTGCGCGACGCGCAGAGACCCTGCTGCTGATCCTCGATGCTCCCGGGCTCGCCGGCGGTCTTGCACAGGCGGTCGCCGAGTCGACCGGCATCCGGCTCGAGCTGGCTCGCCGGTCGTGGGTCCGCCTCGGCCGCGACGTCGTCGGTCAGCGCACGGAGGCACTCATCGCGCACAACCGGCACGGTCCGCCGGGGCGGCGGGCGACCCTCCGGATCCTCTACGCCGAGGGCGGCGAGCGGGACGCGTGTCTCGCCCGGGACGCCCTGTTGATCGATCAAGCCCCCATCCATGAGGCCCCCGATCGCGAGATCCACCATGCGACGGCTCCATCTCTTCCTACCGCATCTCCAGCTCCACCTGGCACAGGCCCGCCACTCCGGGCCCTTCCCGACCGGCCCGCTCGTGCTGGGCGGTCGGCCGTGGGATCCGGGCCCGGTCATCGACGCCGACCCGGCCGCCCGGGAACTCGGCGTCCGTCGCGGGATGCCACTCGGGAGCGCACATCGGCTGGTCCCTGAGGCGACCTTCATCGACCCCGATCCCGATGCGGACCGGGGAACTGCCGAGGCCGTGTTCGAGGCGCTCGGCGCATCCAGCCCGAGCCTCGCCGGCACGAGCGACTCATACGATGCGAGGTTCGGGCTGTTCGAGGTCGGCATCGATGGCCTCGGGCCGTTATGGGGTCCCGAGCCGGTGCTCGCCGAGCGGCTGGCCGGCGCGCTGGCGACGGCACTCCCGGGCGATGCCCGGCCCCGGGTCGGGATCGCCGGTACCCACTTCGCGGCGACGGTCGCCGCGCTCGGTGCCCGACCGGACGCGCCGATCGCCGTCCCACCCGGCGACGAGGCCGCGTTCCTCGCCGATCGCCCGTCCGGCCTCCTGACCACCGACCCCGACGTCCGTGCGCGCCTCACCCGTTTCGGGCTGCGTCGGATCGGCGCCGTGGCCGAGTTGCCGCGGACCGCGCTGATCGCCCGGTTCGGCGAGGAGGGGTCGCTGTTGCACGCCCGGGCTAACGGTCAGGAGACCGAGCCGTTCCGGCAGCGGCGTGCCACCGAGCGTCTCGGTCTCGCCGTGCCGATCGAGCCACCGGTCGAGGACCTCGAGCCGCTCCGGTTCGTGCTCCATCGACTGGTCGCGGCGCTGGCCGGTCAGCTCACGGGTCGTGGGCTTGCCGCGGACCGAGCGGTGCTGACCCTCGAGCTGGATCTGGCGTTCGCCCCGACCGGGACCTCGCCGCGGATCGAGGTGGAGCAGCGGTTCCCGGAACCCACCGCGGACGCCGAAGCCATCGAGCGGCTGCTGTTCGCCAGGCTCGAGCGGGAACCGCCGCCGGCGGCCGTCCAGCGCCTCGATCTCGAGTTGCGCGGCACGACCCCGGCCGCAGGCCAGCAGCTGCCGTTGTTCGTGCCGCAGGCCGCGCGGACGGCACGGCTCGGCTGGCAGCTCGCCAGGCTGGCGCTGACCTACGGCGAGGATCGCATCCGGCGAGTGGCCATCACCGATCCCGAAGCGCCGTTGCCGGAGGAACGCTGGACCTGGCGGACGGTCGGTCTGGACGGGGACCCGGCGTGACCCGGCTCCTGCGCGAGCACCCACGGATCGATGTCGAGCTCGACGCGGACGGTCGACTCGTGGCCATCCGCTGGAACGGGCGTCGTGAGGCGGTGGAGGTCTGCAACCGCTGGCGCGTGGAGGAGTCGTGGTGGCGCGATCCGATCGCGCGGGACTACGCCAAGGTCGTGGGGGAGCGCTGGCTCGCCCTCATCTACCAGGACCGGATCGCCGGGACCTGGCATCTCGAGCGCCTGTACGACTGACGGTCGTCGGCGCTCCTCAGGTGAGCGGCGACCCCAGCGTCAGACTGACGACGAAGAGGACGAGCAACACCCCGATGGCAAGGATCAGGGCGCCGAGATCGCGAGGCCGCGTGGACTGCATCGTCGATATTCCCCCGTACAGGATCGGAGTCCTGGCGTCCGGTGCCAGCATAGACGCTCGGGGTGGTCCGTTGCGTTACGGACGGGTTGCAGCTAGGGCGCAGGACACGCGGCTCCGTACAGCACCGATACGAACGTCGTGTCGCCGAGGGGCGCGACCGTCGTCTGGATCCGGCAGTCACCCGTACCGGTCGAGTCGATGACGTAGCCGCCGTCCTCGCCCGGACCGTTGAAGCCGAGCGTACTGAACGTCGCCACTTCGACCGCGTCCTGGAACCAGGTGGCGATGGCCAGCGGGTCGCCGCCCTCGACCGCGAAGCGGGCGCTGGCGGGTTCGCCGCCGGCATCGTCAGCCGGCGTGGCGCCGGGAAAGACCGGGAATCCGGCGGGGACGGTGTCCCACATGCGACCCCAGCCGGTGTCGGTCTGGCCGGCCGCAGGTGCACCTGTTGGGGTCCCCGGCGGCGGGTTCGCCTCGGCGGACGTGCTGGCCGTCGGTCGCGGGGTGGTGACCGGGCTCTGACTACCGCTCGCCACCGGTCCGCAGGCGGCGACCATCAGGGCGAGCGGCAACAGCAGCACGAGGCGGCGGGGTCGCGTGGACATCGCCCGAGTCTAGCCGCGGATACGACAGGACCCCGCCGGTGACGACGGGGTCCTCAGAGAGACGCAGCCTGGCGCGCTATGTCTTCTTGATACTCGTGCTCGTAGCGGCGCTGTCGACCCTCGTCGCGTAGCACACGATCGACCGGTCGCCCGTACCCCAGTCGGCGGCGAGTGGCGTGAAGTAGCCCATCGTCCAGTCAGGGTCGGTGTCGAAGTCGAGACCGGTGTAGACGTTGAAGGCCGGGATGCATGCCGCTCCGACCATGGTCTGCAAGTCGGCATCAGATGGGTACGGTGCGGTGCTCGGCGCCGTCAGATTCCCGACATAGATGACCTCGCCGGTGTGCGGATCAGTGCACGGGTGATGCTGGACCTCTTCGACGGTCTCGAGCGCACCGGGGTCGTCGAAGCACTCGCCGACCTTCAGGTCGCCGGCGCCACCCATGATGAACGGCCGAAGGATCACGACGGCGATCCCGATGATCCCCAAGATGCCGACCCGCAAGGCGATGGTCTTCACGATGTGGCCCCTTCTGGATCCGAAGCCCACCGCGTGGGCCACTCCCTCGCCGACCCGTGGGTCGGCCGGCGGGAGGATAGCAGCGCGGATGCACCGCTCCGGATGGCCCGAAAGGGCCATGACCCGGTGGGGTCGTCGCGCACCGCAGACGGCACGGCACCCCTCGGTCGCCCTGTAGCCTTCGGTCATGGCGGGACCGGGTCATGACATGACCATCGACTTGCCCGGCGGGCGAGTCATCGGGTACTGGGACGGCGGCGACCCTGTGGGACGTGCCGTGATCCTGCATCCAGGTACCCCGGAGACCCGGGTGATGGGCAGGTGGGGCCACGATGCGGCGGTCGCCGCGGGCGTGCGACTGGTCGCGGTCGATCGCCCCGGGTACGGCAGATCGACGCCCGACACCGACCCGAGCCTGCTCCGTACCGGGATGGACACAGCCGCGATGGCCGCCGCGATGGGGCTGAGCGAGTACGCGGTGGTCGGGCTTTCGGGTGGAGGACCGTTCGCCGTGGCGACTGCGGTCGCCGACCCTGACCATGTGCACGCGCTGGGCGTCCTCGGTGGCATCGGTCCGTGGCGTGTCCTCGAAGACGACTCCAGGGACCCGGACGGGGCCAGGTGCCTGGACCTCCACGATGCGGGCGACGTCGCGGGCGCGTGGGACTGCATGCGCCGCGATGTCGATCAGGCTTACGCGGACCTCGCTGCGCTCGACGACGCGGCACGCGCCGATACGATCCTGGCGCGCATCGGCGTCGGGAGTCGCCTGTCGGGGGATCCGGCGTATCGAGCGCTCTGGGCCGACAACATGCGAGTCGTCGTGGACAGCTTCGACGGATCCGCGTTCGACAACATCGCCTGGGGCGCCCGCTGGGATGTGGACCCCCGCGACGTCGCGGCCCCGACCCGGCTCTGGTACGGAGAGCTCGATCGGCAGTGTCCGCTCGCCCACGGGCGGTGGTTCGCCGACCGAATTGCCGGCGCGGAGCTCGTCGTCCTGCCTGGTGAGCGGCACCTCGATGTCATCGATGGGCACTGGCCCGAAGTGCTCTCGGGTCTCGTCAGCATCTGGCGGTAAGCCCCGGACATGACAGGACCCCGTCGCCCCCAGCGACGGGGTCCTGTGGCCGGATCGATGCTCACCAGCGGTCCGGCAGGTCGGCGCCTCGACCATCGCAGTCGGTGCCGACGGATCGTCCCGAGCCCCCAGGCGCCGAGACGTCGTGTGGTCTAGATCGACGCCGCCTGGACCGCGAGGACCGCGGGTAGCACGACGAGGATCAGGAGCATCGCGCCCACCACCGCGAGGGCCGTCCGGAGCGCGGTCGTGGCGACCGGTCGGAGCGGGCGATCGATGTGGATGGGTGCGTGCATGCCCAAGAGACGTCGGACATGCGGATTCTGTTTCGTGGTTCGATAGAGAACATGTGTTCTATACTTCTAACCCCTCCAGTCGACCCTTCCACCAGACCCATCTCCGGAGCGACGACCGTGGCGATCATCCCATATGCAGAGCTCCATGCACATACTGATTTTTCGTTCCTTGACGGGGCGTCGACAGGGGACGACCTGGTCGAACGGGCCGTTGCCCAAGGCCTGACCGGGCTGGCCGTCACGGACCACAACGGCCTCTACGGAGCGGTCCGGTTCATGGGTGCCGCCGAGGAGGCTGGGCTGCATGGGATCGTCGGTACGGAGATCGGGCTGCTCGACCCGGCCGTGCCCGATCCCGACGCGGTCGTCATCCCGCCACGCCGCCGGCCGAGGCGCCGTCGCACCGGGCAAGCGGCCAGCGAACCGCTGGCGACGGAGGGTCGACCCGCCCGTCCACGACCGCAGCGAGCGAAGCTGCCCGGCCATCGTGACCCGGTCAAGGAGGACCTGCGCGGGATCGGCGAACGGGCGCGCGGTCCGCATCTCGTCCTGCTGGCCCGCACGCCGACCGGCTGGCGCAGCCTGAGCCGGCTCATCTCACGCGCCAACCTCGCTGGGACGAAGGCCGTCCCGCGGTTCCGCCATGATCTGCTCGAGGAGGAACACGACGGCCTCATCGCGCTGTCGGGCTGTCGCGATGGGGAGATCGCCCGCCGCTTGCGGGTCGGCGACAGGGCGGGCGCCCGGGCGGCGGCGGAGCGCTATGCCTCGATCTTCGGTCGGGGCGACGGGCCGGGGGACAGCGGCTTCTTCATCGAGCTCTCGTATCACCTGCTGCCCGACGACGACTGGCTCGTCACCGAATCAGTGGCGCTGGCGGAGGAGCTCGGTTTGCCGGTCGTCGTCACCAACGATGTCCACTATGCGACCGCGGACGACCGCGAGTTCCACGACGTCCTGACCGCGATCAGGCACGGTCGGACGGTCGACACGCTGGCCGACCTCCGCCGGCCGGATGCCGAGTCGTTCCTCAAGTCGGGTGCGGAGCTGGCGGCGCTCGGGGCCGGCTTCGATGCGGCGACCGCGCGGGCCTGGCGCGAGGGCATCGCGACGTCGGTCGAGATCGCAGCGTCGTGCTCGGTCGATCTCGGTTTCGAGCAATACCGCTTCCCGGGTTTCCCGGTCCCTGCCGGGGAGACGCCGTTCTCCTACCTCTCGGAGCTGTGCTGGGCGGGCGCCAAGGCGCGCTACCACCCGCTGACATCGGCGGTCGTCAACCGGCTCGCCCACGAGCTGGACGTCATCGAGCGAGCCGGTCTCGCGGAGTTCTTCCTCATCTGCTGGGACCTCATGCGCTTCGCCAGGGAGAAAGGGATCCCCGCGCAGGGCCGGGGCAGCGCGACCAGCTCGATCGTGTCGTACACGCTCGGGATCAGCCGGGTCGAGCCGATCGCCCACAGTCTCCTGTTCGAGCGGTTCATCAATCCCGGCCGAACGACCTATCCCGACGTCGACATCGACTTCAGCTCGGCCCGCCGGGAGGAGGTCATCCAGTACATCTACCGGCGCTACGGGACCGAGCACACGGGGATGGTCTGCAACCTCGTCACGTACCGGGCGCGTTCGGCGGTGCGCGAGGTGGGCTACGCGCTGGGCTTCCCGCGCCCGCTGGTCGATCGGGTCGCGAAGGCGCTCGAGACGTACGACTCGGTGATGGTCCGGCGCGACCTCGAGGCTGACGGCGGGTTCGCCGAGTTCTTCCGACGGACGGGAGAGGGACTGCCGGGCGAGGCGCGTGCGGCCGAGGACGCCGAGGCGCACGGTCTCGTCGACCGGATGGGCCAGCTCAACACGCGGATCCCGCTGGTCGGGAAGGTGCCGCCCTGGCGCCAGCCGCCGAAACCGGATGACCCGGCCGCACCACACCCGTTCGCCTGGCTGCGAGAGGGCTCAGAGGGGAGCGACGAGGACGGTGCCGAGCGTGACGGCACGGCTCCGACCCCGTTCCCATCGCGGATTCCTGCCCCATCGGAAGATCAGCGGGAACGAGACGGTCAAGGAGACCAGCCCGACCTCGATAGGGTTCGATCGCGCACGGGTACGCACGCGGCGGAGCCGGATACCCCTCGGTATCAGCCTCGTACCCCGGGATCTTCCAGTCCCACCGGAATCGATCTCCACATCGGCCCACCCGCCGGAGCCGAAGCATTCCACGAGGATCCGCTCGCGCCGGTCACGACGATCCGGGGCGGGCCATCCGACGACGAGGGTGGTCCGGGCGATTCCCCGGCGAGCGTCGCCTGGCTACGAGCTGGACGCGGGACCGGCTACCGGGGCCAACGGCCCGGCGACGTCGAGGTGGACCCCGAGAGCGGCATGACGCTGCCCCCGCCGCGCAAGACTGACCGGCTGGGGAGACCATCGCCCTGGGATCCGCCGCCGGACAGCCGGGCGCACAACAACTCGGTGGCACGCGTCGAGGTCGACGAACCACCCCGGGCCCGTGGCGGCTCGACGGTCGGACTGTCCCACTGGGAGCGTTGGCTCGAGTTCTGCGCGCGCATCGATGGCTTCCCGCGTCACCTGTCGATCCATTCGGGCGGGATGCTGGTCACGGCCGCCCCGCTCATCGATATCGCACCGCTCGAGCACGCCACGATGCCCGGTCGCGTCGTCGTCCAGTTCGACAAGCGCGATGTCGAGACGCTCAAGCTGATCAAGCTCGACCTGCTCGGGCTGGGCATGCTCGCCGCGATCGACGAGACGCTCCAGCTCATCGAGCACGACTGCGCGGTCTGTCTCGATCTCGACCGCCTGCCTGAGGAGATCGGCGAAGTGTTCGCGATGCTCCAGGCGGCCGATACGGTCGGGGTCTTCCAGGTCGAGAGCCGGGCGCAGATGCAGACGCTGCCCAAGTCGAAGCCGCAGAGCCTCGACGATCTGGTGGTCGAGGTCGCGATCATCCGCCCAGGTCCCATCCAGGGCAACGCCGTCCATCCGTACCTGCGGCGCAAGCAGGGCCTCGAGCCGGTCGCCTACCTCCACCCGAGCCTGGAGCCCGTGCTCAAGGACACGCTCGGCGTGATCCTCTACCAGGAACAGGTGATGCGGATCGCGATCGAGGTGGCCGGGTTCTCGCCGGCCGAGTCGGACGGTTTCCGGCGGGCGATGGGGACGTGGCGGTCGAGCCGCGAGATGGAGAAGCTCCACAAGCAGTTCGTGGAGGGAGCGTTGCGGCAACCCGGCATGACCGACGAGGACGCCGAGGAGCTGTTCCGCCAGGTCGCCGCATTCGCGTCGTTCGGGTTCGCCAAGAGCCACGCCGCGGCCTTCGCGCGGACGGCCTACGAGTCGTCGTTCCTCAAGCTGTTCTACCCGGCCCAGTTCCTCGTCGGGCTCATCAACGCCCAGCCGATGGGTTTCTACCCGGTCGAGGTCCTCGTCAACGACACGAAGCGCCACGGCGTGGCGGTCCTACCCGTGGACATCAACGCGTCGTCGTACAAGACGACGACCGAGTGGGTCGGGCCGGACGGGCAGCCGGACGCGGTCATCTCGTCTGGCTGCATCGTGCCGTCGACGGCCGCGCGCGAGCGCTGGACACCGCCGCAATCAAGCGGCTGGGGCGTCCGGCTCGGCCTCCACCTCGTGAAGGGGATCGGCGAGCAGCACGAGGCGCTCCTCGATGCCGAGCGAGCGCGGGCGCCGTACACGACCCTGGTCGATGTCGTGGAGCGGACCGACCTGCCCGAAGAGGTGCTGGAACGCCTGATCCGGAGCGGGGCGATGGATTTGCTCGGCCGGCCGCGGCGCGAGCTCCTGTGGCAGCTGCGCGAGGTCGCCGGGGCGTCACGCGGCCGGATGGATGGGCGGACCGTGCGGGCGCTCGGACGGGCGGCCGGGAAGCGTAGCGCGGCCGCTGGCCGGCCGATGGACCTCCGCCTGCCCGCGACCGACGTCCCGGCACTCCCCGAGATCACCGAGTCGGAGCGGATCGGTGATGCCTATGCCGTGCTCGGTCTGGACGCAAGACGGCAGGTGGTCGGACTGTTCCGCGGCGCGCTGGATCGGATCGGGGCGACCACCAACGCGTCGCTCGCCGACCGGCGGCCGGGCAGGGTACGGGTCGGCGGCCTGGTCGTGACCCGGCAGCACCCGATGACGGCCAAAGGAACGGTCTTCCTCGCGCTCGAGGACGAGACCGGGATGGTCAACGTCACCCTTTGGCCGAAGACGTGGGAGCGACTACGCGGCGTGGTCCGTCGCCACGCGCTGCTGCTTGTCGATGGCGAGCTCCAGCGCGAGGGGTCGGTCGTCAACCTCGTGGCGCACGAGATCCGGTCGCTCCCCGACGTGGCCGCCGAGGCCGGCGGACCGGAGCAGCCCGGCGGCGTGCGGCAGATGGGCCACGCCGGCATGCGCCGCCTGGGCTGATGAACGCCGATCAACTCGGCTGTCGTGCCTGGACGGCCCTGCGTGCGTTGGAGCTGCGCGCCTCGCTCACGAACCGTCAGGTGCGCTCGCTGCGGTGCTCCGCTCCGCCTTCGCCGCACCGCCCATGCACGACGAACGCAGTCAGGGGATCAGCGGCGTAATCCGGCCTTCTGGTTCGGGTTGCCTGAGCGGCTGCGACCGTCCGGTCGCGCGGGCGCCCCCGCGCGACCTCGACCGCGGTTCGGGTTGGTCAGGTACAGGAACCGCCGGTACCACGCGGCAGTCGACGCGAAGAACGCGCCGATGACGGGCGAGATCGCGAACGCGGCGAAGGCGACATCCTCCGGTCGCGGCGGCGCCGCGGTCGCTGGAAAGACGACGAGGCCGTTCAGCACGAGGATCGAGTAGGTCGCCGCGGCGACGATGCCGACGATGAGCCCGAGCAGCCAGCTGGCCCGCGGGGCCATGAACCCGGTGATGAACGCCCCACCGATGGCGGGCGGGACGAGGAAGTACTCCTTCGCGAACAGCGTCAGGGTGGAGATGAGCTCCCCGGGACGGCTTTCCGGACGAACAGTCGCGTACAACCCAGCCGTGACGAGCGTCAGCAGGATCGGGATCCATAGGGCCTTGTTCCGTACCAGCACGCGGAGGGATCGCAAGTCCGCCGGAACGTTGACCGGATGGAAGGCCTCGCGGAAGGCGGTCGCGAACCCACGCCGGACCGTGGCAGTGGCGCCAGGCCGCGGCCGCTCGGGTGTCGCGCCCTGGACCGGCTCGATATCGGCCTCGTCCCCTTCGAACGTGCCGATCGCCTGCTCGGCGCGGTGTCGACGCCGGGCCTCGGCTCGATGGGTCCTCTTGGCGCGCGCCACGGCGTCTCCTGGGTCTGGATCGGTACGGGGTTGATCGGACGGTGCCGGCCATCGTAGTCGATGGCTGGGCTGGAAGGCGGCGGGAGGCCCAGGTACGCAGTCGGTGAGTCGTGGTGCATCGCGCGTTTAGTCCCGGTCGAACGTTGGCTGGTATCACTGGTCACGCGCCGCCGCCCGCTCGGTCCCCGCCGGGAGGTCACGCATGCAACGCGCTCGGCGCGCGGCACACGCCGCGCTCGTTCTGGTCGTCGCCCTGTGCCTGTCGAGCGTGCCGGCGGCCACGCCGTGGTCCAGCGCTGGCATCGCGCGTGCGGCGGCGGTCGCCTGGCCGCCATCGACGCTGGTGCTCTCGGAGATCCAGACCGGCGGTGCGAGTGCCTCCGACGAGTTCGTCGAGATCGCTAACCAGGGCGGTCTGCCGGTCGACCTGATCGGGCTCGAGCTCGTGTACGCAACCTCGTCCGGCTCGACCGTCACACGCAAGACGACATGGGCGGCGTCGACCATCCTGACCCCTGGCAGGCGGTTCCTCGTCGTCAACGGCGCGGGTTCGTACGGGGCGGTGGGCGACGCGGTCTACAGCGGCGGGTTCGCCGCCACCGGTGGCGCCCTCGCTCTGCGGATCGTCGGGGGCGCCGTGATCGACGCGGTGGCGTGGGGGGACGCGACGAACGCCTTCGTCGAGGGCACGGCCGCGGCGGCACCAGCCTCCGGCTCCAGCCTGGAACGGCGTCCGGGCGGCGCGGTCGGCAACGGCATCGACACCAACGACAACGCCCTGGATTGGTTCGAGTCGGCGACGCCCGGCCCGCAGGGCCTGACAGCACCACCCGTGCCGGACCCCGGACCGGAGCCGACCCCTGGGCCGACCGCGACACCCGCACCTACTGCGGAGCCGACAGCTGCGCCGACGCCGACCGGCCAGCCCACGCCCGGACCCACGGCGACCCCCGAACCCACCGCGACCCCCGAGCCGACCCCAACGCCGACTCCCGCGCCAACGCCGACCCCAACGCCGACTCCCGCGCCGATCGCGATCTCGATCGCCCGATCGATGCCCGACGGCGCGTCCGTCACGGTCGCGGGTGTGTTGACGACCGATCTCGGCGCCTTGGAGGCCGGGCGGACGGCGTTCATCCAGGACGCCAGCGGCGGGATCGCCCTCTACCTCGATGCGGCCGTCGCCAGCTCGATCCCGATCGGGGCCACGATCGTCGTCCGCGGCACGGTCGACGACCGGTTCGCCCAGCGCACGCTGCGGGCGGCCGAGGCCGACATCGTCGTGACCGGCTCTACCGACCCTCCCACGGCGCCGTCAATCGCGACGGGCGCTGCGGGCGAACTCGTGGAAGGAATCCGCATCCAGGTCGCCGGCGCGATCATCGAAGGGCCGGACGCCCTCACCGACGGGAGCGCCGTGACAGTGGATGATGGATCCGGCGCGGTGCGGGTCATCGTCACACCGGTGGCGCTGGCGGGTCGGGAGCTCGCGGTCGACTCGACCGTGACGGCTGTCGGGCCACTCGGACAGCGCGACAGCAGCGGCACCGGGACCGAGGGCTATCGGCTGTACGTGACTGCCGCGAGCGACCTCGTGATCGCGCCGCCGCCGACGCCGTCGCCGACACCCTCGCCCACACCCGACCCTTCCGCGTCACCCACCGCGACGCCGACCCCGACGGCCACGGCAAGTGCGACGCCGGCGCCCACCGCCGAACCATCCCCGAGCCCCTCTCCGATCGGGCTCACGATCGCCGACGCGCGGACCAAGCCGATCGGGTCCACGGTCACGGTCCGCGGGATCGTCACGGCCGAGGCTGGTCGTCTCGGCACGCCGTCCCTGCTCGCGATCGGCGACGCAACCGGTGGCATCGTGCTGAAGCTGGCCGACGGTGTTGCGCGGCCGGTCCGCGGCCAGGCCCTCATCGTGACCGGCCAGCTGGCGGATCCCTATGGACAGCTTGAGATCCGGCCGGCGTCTGGCGGCACCCTCGTCGACGGCACAGGCACCCTGCCCGCCTCGCTCGATGTCCCACCGACCGGTCCGAACGAGTCGACGGAGGGCCGCCTCGTGCGCCTGTCCGGTGTCGTCGTCGCCCGCCCGACGAAGGCGACCAGCGGTGACATCGCCCTGACCGTCGAGATCGCAAACGGGATCCGTGTCAAGGTCATGGCCGACGCATCCAGCAGCCTTACGCAGGCGTCATTCGCTGCGGGAGCGCGTTACCGGATCGTCGGCATCTCCGGGCAACGGGCATCCCGAAAGGGCATGGCCGACGGCTACCGCGTCTGGGTGCGCGATCGGCACGACGTCACCCTGCTGGCTTCGGCACCCAACCCGGCCCCAGGTGCGACCGGATCGCCGCGACCGTCGGGCGGGATGCCCGCCGTCGTCTCGATCGCAAAGGCGCTGCGGACGACCGAGCGCGACGTCGCCATCGAGGCCGTCGTGACCGCGCCGGCCAGCCTGCTCGACGGGACGGGGCGGCGGATCGTCGTCCAGGACGCGACCGGCGCCATCGAGATCCTGCTGCCCAAGGACGTGTCCGCACCCGGTGTGGGCGCGCGGATCCGGGTGGTCGGACGGGTGGGCACTGCCTATGGCGCGCCGCGCCTTCGGGCGACGTCGGTCGACCGGCGAGGATCCGCGGCCGTCCCGGCGCCGCTCCGGGTTGCGGGCGCCGTGACGTCGGCCCACGCCTGGCGCCTCGTGGCGATCGCCGGCCGCGTCGACGAGGTCCGTAAACTCGGCGATCGCTGGCGGGCCGAGGTCCTGCTCGGTGCGCAGCGCTTCGTCGTAGTCGGCCAACCGGGCTCGCGCATCCCGAGTACGGCCCTTGGCGAGGGTCGGGCGGCGGAGGTCATCGGCATCGTCCGACCGCCCTACCCGAGCGCGACCGATCGCCGGCCGTCGATCCTCCCGCGTTCCGGCGCCGATGTCCGACAGGGCCCGGCATCAGCGGCGGCGTCGTCGGCCGGGGCGCGAGGCGGGAACGGATTCGCGATTGGCGCCGGCGGTGGGGGAGACGGGGCGTCATTCGCCACGCCCGCGATCCCCGCCGATCTCATCGATCTGGATGGACTCGTTGGGACCGACGTTCGGGTCGGCGGACTGGTCATCGAGCTTCGTCCCGATGGGTTCACGCTGGATGACGGCACCGCGATCGGGCGCGTCGTCCTCACGGGCCCGGCCGCCGTGTCGACCGACCTCATCGAGCCGGGTGACGCGATCAACGTGACCGGCGTCGTGGCGATCCAGTCGGACGGCCTCGCTGCGGTGGTCGTCGACGATCCGGCCGCGATCATCCTCGGCAGCATGCTGGGCGACGTCGAGGCCAGCCCGTCGCCCGGGGGACCCGTGGCGTCGACGGGTGCCGGTGACACGTCCGGTCTGCGAACCGCCGGCCTCGGCGACGCGGCCATCGGCATCGCTGGCGCGGGCGCGGGGCTCGCGGGCGTGCTGTCGATCGGGTTGCTGTCCGTCGCCGTCACCGCGCTCCGGCGACGGCAGGCGCGGCGGCTCCTGGCCCTTCGCGTCGCTGCCCGGCTAGCGGCGGTGGGCGGCCCGCGGCCGCGTCATGGCGAGGCGACGACCGGCTCGATTCCGGGCTGAGCGTGGCTCGTGCGCGGGTCGTGCAGGGCCCGTGCGTGGCTCGTGCACGGCTCGTGCGCGGGTCGTGCGGGGCCCATCCGAGCGTCGAGCGGCCCCGATTCGTGCGTGGCCGTGCTTGACGCTCGCAGAATCGCGGGACTATCCTCGGCCGAGTTTCGCGCCAGCGAAGCAGGTTTCGTGAGCGAGGAGAGGTTTTGCCGAACGCGGAAACCCGCGTCGAAAGCCCCCGAGATCGCAGGATCGCGGTCCCGGAGGGAGAACGGCAGTACCACATAGGACTCGGACCGGGTGACTTGGCCGAGTACATCCTCCTCCCCGGGGACCAGGATCGGACCACCAGGATCGCCTCGCGCTTCGATTCGATCGAGCTCGAGCACCGACACCGGGAGTTCGCTTCGGCCACCGGCACGTACCGGGGGCAGCGGGTGTCGGTCGTCTCGACCGGCATCGGCACGGACAACGTCGAGATCGCCGTGGCCGAGATCCTGGCGATCACGCGACGTCCGACCTTCATCCGGGTCGGCTCGTCTGGCGCCCTTCAACCAGAGATGCGCCTGGGAGACCTGGCGATCACGACAGGAGGGGTGCGACTCGAAACGACGACGAGCTGGTACGTCCACGATGGGTATCCCGCGGTCGCCGATTACGAGGCGGTCGTGGCGCTCATCGAGGCAGCGGAACGGCTCGGTCACCGCTACCACGTCGGAGTGACGGCGACGGCACCGGGGTTCTACGGGTCACAAGGGCGGCCCATCCCGCAGTTGCCCATCCGCTACCCTGACCTGGCGGAGGACATGGCACGCCAGCGTGTCATGAACTTCGAGATGGAGGCATCGGCGCTGCTGGTGTTCGCCACGCTTGCCGGCTGTCGTGCCGGCGTCGTCTGTGCGGTCTTCGCCGACCGGACGAGAGGCGAGTTCATCAGTGGATCGATGAAGGACGCCGCTGAGGCGGCCTGCGTCGAGACGGGCCTCGAAAGCCTGCTGGTGCTGGCAGAGATGGATGCCCAGAAACGAACCGCATCGACGGACCGCTGGCGCCCGTCGTTGTGGTCGACATAGCGCGATACCCATGAGTGGATGCGGGACAAAAGATCTCGTGACGCTCCACCAACGAGGAGGAAGCCCACATGGCTGAGGCCTACTGCGTCAAAGACAAGCGCAAGGTCGAAGTCCAGAATCCGCAGCGGATCACCATGAAGAACGGGAAGCCGGCCCTGCAGGGCACGTGCCCGATCTGCGGTAACAAGGTCTTCAAGATCGGCGGCTGACCCCGCCCAAGCCCATAGCCCAAGGGAACGGCCCCTGCCGCGAGGCGGGGGCCGTTCCATGTCCCGGCGTCTGGAGCAGCCTGCCCCTTTGCTAGAATGACCGCGTTCCCCCGAACGAATCCCGTGCGCGTCGCGCGCTCACCGGCGGTCCGGCATCGACCGCCAGGAGGTCCCCACGATGGCAGTCCGTGTCGGCATCAACGGCTTCGGCCGTATCGGCCGCCAATCGCTCAAGGCGCTGCTCGAGCGTGCGCCGGATGTCGAGGTCGTGGCGGTCAACGACCTGGTCGACGCCGAGATGAACGCGCTGCTGTTCAAGCACGACTCGACGTACGGTGCCTATGACGGCGACGTCCGTGCTGGCGACAGCTCGATCATCATCGACGGCCGCGAGATCAAGATCCTGGCCGAGAAGGACCCGGCGGCCCTGCCGTGGGGCGACCTCGGGGTCGAGATCGTCCTCGAGTCGACCGGCATCTTCACCGATGCGGATAAGGCCACCGCCCACATCACGGCCGGTGCCCAGAAGGTCATCATCAGCGCCCCGGCCAAGAACGAGGACATCACGATCGTCCTCGGCGTGAACGAGGAGCGCTACGACCCGGCTAGCCACCACGTCATCAGCAACGCGAGCTGCACCACGAACTGCCTCGCACCTGCGGCCAAGGTCGTCCACGACTTGCTCGGGATCGAGAAGGGGCTGATGAACACGATCCACAGCTACACCAACGACCAGCGCATCCTCGACGTCGCGCACAAGGACCCGCGCCGCGCGCGTGCTGCGGGGCAGAACATCATCCCGACCACGACCGGGGCCGCGAAGGCCCTCGCACTGGTGATCCCCGACCTCAAGGGCAAGTTCGACGGCTTCAGCCTGCGCGTCCCGACGCCGACGGTGAGCGTGGTCGACTTCACGGCGACCGTGGGCCGCTCGACGAGCGTGGACGAGCTCAACGCCGCGTTCCGGGAGGCCGCCGCGGGCCCGCTCGAGGGCATCCTCGGCGTTTCCGATGAGCCGCTCGTGTCGACCGACTTCAGGGGCGACTCGCGCTCGTCGATCATCGACGCCGAATTGACGATGGTGCTCGGCGGCGACATGGTCAAGGTCATCGCCTGGTACGACAACGAGTGGGGCTACAGCTGCCGCGTGGCCGATCTGATCGCGTTCGTGGCCGCCCGACTTCCGGTCGCTGCCGCCTGATCGCGACCTGAGCCGCCCGATGGACAAGCTCACGATCCGCGACGCGGACGTCGCCGGAAAACGCGTCTTCGTCCGCGTCGACTTCAACGTCCCACTGGCCGATGGCAAGGTCCAGGATGATTCGCGCATCCGGGCCTCGATCCCGACGATCATCTCGCTCGTCCACGCGGGCGCCAAGGTCATCCTGGCCAGCCACCTCGGGCGGCCGAACGGCAAGGTCACCGACAGTCTGCGGCTGCGCCCGGTCGGGCAGCGACTGACCGAGCTGCTGCGCCGCAACGTGCCGGTCACCGGCGATGCGCTCGGCCTCGGCACGGAGGACGCGCTGAAGCGGATGCGCCCGGGCGAGATCGTCCTGCTCGAGAACCTGCGCTTCCATCCCGAGGAGGAGGCCGATGACGCCGCCTTCGCCGCCACGCTCGCGTCGTACGCCGACCTGTACGTGAACGACGCGTTCGGCACCGCCCATCGCGCCCATGCCAGCACCGTCGGCGTCGCCAAGCTCCTGCCCGCCTATGCGGGTCTGCTCATGGAGCGTGAGCTGACGATGCTCTCGAAGCTTCTCGAGTCGCCTGAGCGGCCGTTCGCCGCGATCCTCGGCGGGGCTAAGGTCAGCGACAAGATCAAGGTCATCGACAACCTGCTCACCAAGGTCGACCTGCTGGTCCTCGGTGGCGGGATGGCGAACACCTTCCTGCTCGCGCAGGGCAAGACGATCGGCAAGAGCCTGGCCGAGCCCGACAGGGTCGACGACGCGCGGCGGGTCCTTGCGCGCGCCGAGAAGAACAAGGTGCGCGTGGTGCTGCCGGTCGATGTGATCGTGGCCAAGGAGGTCACGCGCGGCACCGAGTACAAGACGTTGCAGGCCGAGAAGATCCCGGCGAGCTGGCACATCGTCGACCTTGGCAAGGCGAGCCAGGACCTGATGGTCGAGGCGCTGGCCGACGCGAAGACCGTCTTCTGGAACGGGCCGCTGGGCGTGTTCGAGATCCCCTCGTTCGCCCACGGCACGAACGCCGTCGCACGCATGCTGGCCGAGCGCGCCGAGCACGGCGCGACCGTGGTCATCGGCGGCGGCGATTCGGCGGCGGCGATCATCCGCCAGGGTCTCGCCGACAAGATGACCCACATCTCGACCGGCGGTGGCGCGTCGCTCGAGTTCCTCGAGGGCCGGGAGCTGCCCGGGGTTGCCGTGCTACTGGATCGACCGAAGCCTGAGAACGCCAAGAAGCCGGCCCCGAAGAAACCGGCTGCGACGCTGCCGACCGCCAAGAAGGCGGCGACCCCGAAGGCGGCGCCCCCGAAGGCCGCCGCGGCAACGTCAACCCGGAAGCCCACCGCGACGAAGCCGGCGCCCAAGCCCGCCACCTCGAAGCCCGCCACGCCCAAGCCCGCTACCTCGAAGCCCGCCAAGCCGACCGCGTCGAAGCCCACTCCCAAGTCCGCGGCCGCCAAGCCGACCGCGAAGAAGGTCGTCGCCAAGCCGGCGTCGCAGAAAGCGGGATCCAAGCCGTCGGCGCCGCCGAAGCCAACCCCGAAGAAGGCAGCTGCCAGCGGACGCAGTCGATGACGCTGATCGACGCTGTCGATGCTCGCGAGATCCTCGATTCGCGTGGCAACCCCACGATCGAAGTCGATGTCGTGCTGGTCGACGGGTCGGTCGGGAGAGCCGCAGTGCCGAGCGGTGCCTCGACCGGTGCCCATGAGGCGGTCGAGCTGCGGGACGGTGACAAGGCACGCTTCGGCGGGAAGGGCGTCCAGACCGCGGTCCGGAACGTGGTCGAGCGGATCGCCCCTGAGGTGATCGGCCTGGATGCATCTGACCAAGCCGGGATCGACGGCTTGCTGATCGATCTCGATGGCACGCCCAACAAGGGCGAGCTCGGCGCGAACGCGATCCTCGGCGTGTCCCTGGCGTGCGCGCACGCTGCGGCGGCGGCGTACGACCTGCCGCTCTACCGGTATCTCGGCGGGGTCGGCGCGCGGACGCTGCCCGTCCCGATGTTCAACATCCTCAACGGTGGCAAGCACGCCCAGGACTCGACCGACTTCCAGGAATTCATGGTGATGCCGGTCGGTGTCGCCACGTACGGGGAGTCGCTACGGGCCGGCTCCGAGATCTTCGCGGCGTTGCGTACGATCCTCCACGACGAGGGCCATGCGACCGGCCAGGGCGACGAGGGCGGGTTCGCGCCGTCGCTCGCCTCGAACGAGGCTGCGGTCGAGGTCATCCTGCGCGCCATCGAGCGGGCCGATTACCGGCCTGGCGAGGATGTGGCGATCGCGCTCGACCCGGCGACCACCGAGCTGGTCGAGGAGGGGAGCGGCGGCGACGGCGCGCCCACGAGGTACGTGCTGGCGAAGGAGGGTCGGACGCTCGAGAGCAGCGAGCTGGTCGACCTGTGGGCGGACTGGACGGCCCGCTACCCGATCGTCTCGATCGAGGATGGGCTGGCGGAGGACGACTGGCTGGGCTGGGGCCAGCTCACCGACCGGCTCGGCGGGCAGGTGCAGCTCGTCGGCGACGACCTGCTCGTGACCAATACGGAGCGGATCGCGCGGGCGATCGATCTGCATGCCGCGAACTCGGTGCTCATCAAGCTCAACCAGATCGGGACGTTGACCGAGACGATCGAAGCCATCGAGCTCGCGCGTGGCGCCGGCTGGTCGGCGGTCGTGTCGCACCGATCAGGCGAGACCGAGGACACCACGATCGCCGACCTCGTCGTTGCGATGGGCACGGGTCAGATCAAGACCGGTGCTCCGTCGCGTTCCGAGCGCGTCGCCAAGTACAACCGGCTGCTTCGTATCGAGGGTGAGCTCGGCGACGGGGCGCGCTTCCTCGGCCGCGCCGCGCTCGCGGGGTCGTGACCCCGATCGTCGATCGCGGCGCCATCACTGCGGCGTACGTCGGGATCGGGGTCGCCGTAACGGTCGCCGTGAGCTTCCTGCTGATCATCCCGATCGAGCCCGTCATCTGGCTGCTGACGATCCCATCGGGGCTGCTGATCGGCTACTACGCCAACCAGCGCTCCGACCGCCGGGCGGGACCGTGGTCGCGGATCCTGGCGAACGGGCTGTTCGCCTCGGTCGTGACCGGCCTGACGTACGCGGGGCTCCTGCTCCTCCTGCACGCGATCTTCTTCTACGCCGACACGGGCTACCCGAACTTCAACCGCGTCCACCCCGAGACGCGTGCGCCGATCCCGCCGTTCTGCGAGACCGGTGCCCCCTGCGTCTACGCGCGCTACCTGGCCGAGGGCCGTTCGGCGGAGCTCGAGGCGGCCGGTGTCACCGACGCAGTCAGGTTCGGTTCCTTCTACTGGTCGTTCCAGTTCTCTGTCGCGGGCGCGGTTCTGGTCACCACGACGGCGGGCGGTCTCGGCGGAGCCGCTCTATACGGCTTGACTCGACCGAAGGCAACGGTGTCGGGCGACGGAACGGTGTCGACGCCCGCCTGAACAGTGGGCGCGCGCGCGTCACAGACGACCCGCGGCCTTCGTTCTCGGTGCGATCCATCGGTGAGGCGACTACCGATCCGCGTTGAACCACCATTTGCTTCCGCGTCATCGCTCCCACGAATGAGCCGCAAGCGCATCGGGCCGTGGCGCCTTCCCCAAGTCACCTGGCCGATCAATCGGAAGGAGAGGCACGCAGAGGAAGGGCCAGCTCGGCGCATCGCCAACGCAAACGGCGTCCCGGGCCGAAACCCGGGACGCCGCGGAGCGCGATGACGGGGCGCTAGGAAGAAGCCTTCTTGCCAGTGCTCTTTGCTGTCTTCTTCGTCGCCGCGGGCTTTGCGGATGACTTCCCGGCGGTCTTCTTGGCCGCCGCGGCCTTCGTGGCGGGGCGAGACGGCTTTGCGGGCGCGGCCTCGGTGGCGCCGGACTCGGCGGCCTTCGCGGCAGCGGCCTCAGCGCGTGCCGTCTTGCTCAGCGCTGCGCGAGCCTTGCCGGCGGCGGTCTGGGCACCCTTGGCCTTGGTCGACTTGCCGGCGGCGATCCGCGCCTTGGCAGCCTTGGCTGCCGCGGATTTGCCGGTCTGCTTGGTGACCCGACCGGACGAGCCGGTGGTCGCCCCGCCCAGGGCGGCGTTGATCTTGAGCGTCAGCCGCGACTTGCGTCGGGCGGCGGCATTCGGGTGGATGGCGCCCGCCTTGGCCGCTCGATCGAGCGCGGATAGCGCCTCGGTGAGGGCGGCGGTCGCGGCCTCCGCATCGGTCGACGCGCCGACGGTGCTCAATGCCTTCGCGACGTAGGTCTTCGCCGCGGTGCGGCGTGGGCCGAGCACCTCATGGCGGCGTGCTGCCTGCCGGACGCGCTTGAGGCCCGACGGCGTTCGTGCACCCGACCAGGTGCGGGGCGTCTTGGCCAAGGGAAACCTCTCGGATCGTCGATGTGATGGGTTGGATGCCACGCGCGAGCACGGGATGAGCGCCGCACGCGGAGGCGGATGCTACCACAGGAGCCGCTACACTCCGCCCTCGTGACCATCCCCCAGGAACGCTGTTCGTGCCCATCATCAGGAGGTAGATGCTTACCCTCCCGCAGGAGGTGTGGAGCGCCTCGCGGTAGAGACCGGGTCTCGACCACGAACCGAGGAGTGACAGATGCGTCGACCCGAGGACACCTACGAGCTGTATGCGCGCGCCTGGAACGAGCCGGAGCACACCTTGGCTCTGCTGGAGGAGTGTTGGGCGGAGGACGGCGTCTACGCTGACGACGAGGTGCCGGATGGCGTCGTCGGGCGTGCGGCAGTCGCCGCAATGATCGCGGCCACGCACGAGACGTTGCCCGGCTTCCGGGTGTGGGAGACCAGCACCCCGAGGATGCTGAGCGGTCGAATGGGCGTCACCTGGACACAGGAGGGTGGCGACCCGCCGGAGGGGTTCTCTGGTAGTGATGTCATCGAGTTCACTGCCGACGGACGCATCGCCCGCGTCACCGGCGTGCTTGCGCCGACCTGAGTGCTCCGTCGAATGATGGGTGCCGGGGGGGCGGCTGGGCTCCGATAGACTCCCCCACGGTGACCATCCCCCAGGAACGGCTGCGCAACTTTTCGATCATCGCCCACATCGATCATGGGAAGTCGACCCTGGCGGATCGGCTGCTCGAGTTGACGCACACGATCGACGCCCGGCAGATGACGAGCCAGGTCCTCGATTCGATGGATCTCGAGCGCGAAAAGGGCATCACGATCAAAGCCCGTGCAGTCCGGCTCGAGTACAGCGCAAAGGACGGTCAGGTGTACGGGCTGAACCTCATCGATACGCCTGGTCACGTCGACTTCGCCTACGAGGTCAGCCACAGCCTGCAGGCCTGCGAGGGCGCGATCCTCGTCGTCGACGCCACGCAGGGCATCGAGGCCCAGACCCTCGCCAACGTCCACCTCGCGCTGCGCGAGAACCTGACGCTCATCCCGGTCCTCAACAAGATCGACCTGCCGTCGGCCGACCCTGACACGATCATCGACGAGCTCGAGAACGTGCTCGCCATCCCGCGCGAAGAGGTGATCCTCGCCAGCGCCAAGGAAGGCACCGGCGTCAGTGACATCCTGGAGGCGATCGTCGAACGGATCCCCGCGCCGGCCGGGGATCCAGCCGCGCCGGTCCAGGGCCTGATCTTCGACAGCCACTACGACGCCTACAAGGGCGTCATCGTCTACGTCCGACTCGAGCAGGGCACGCTCAAGACCACGGACCCCATCCGCCTGATGGCAAGCGGCGCGACGGCCGAACCGTTGGAGCTCGGGGTCTTCCGCCCGCAGCTCGTCCCGGTCAAGCAGCTGAGCGCCGGCGAGGTCGGCTACGTCGCGACCGGTCTCAAGAACGTCCGCGAGGCGCAGGTCGGTGACACCGTCACGACCCAGGCGCGTCCGGCGAAGGAGCCACTGCCCGGCTACCAGGCCGCAAAGAGCCTCGTCTTCGCCGGCATCTACCCGGTCAGCGGCGAGGACTACCCGCTGCTCCGCGAGGCGCTCGACAAGCTGCACCTCAACGACGCGAGCTTCACCTTCGAGCCGGAGAGTTCGGTCGCACTCGGGTTCGGATTCCGCTGCGGATTCCTCGGTCTGCTCCACATGGAGATCGTCCAGGAGCGCCTCGAGCGCGAGTTCGACCTCGATCTCATCGCCTCCGCGCCGTCAGTCGAGTACCACGTACAGCTCCTGCTGGGACGCGGCACCGTCGTCGTCGACAACCCGGCGCTGCTCCCGAACCCGTCCGACATCGAAACGATCGAGGAGCCGTGGGTCAAGCTCAGCGTCGTCTCGCCGAGCCAGTACATCGGCTCGATCATGGAGCTCTCGACCAACCGCCGCGGGACGTTCGACAACATGGAGTACCTGGACCCGACGCGGGTCGTGCTCCACTTCGAGATGCCGCTCGCGGAGCTCATCGTCGATTACTTCGACCAGCTCAAGAGCCGCACACAGGGTTATGCCTCGATGGACTACGAGGAGCTGGGATATCGACCGGCCAACCTCGCCAAGGTCGACATCCTCGTGAACGGCGAGCCGGTCGACGCGCTGAGCCTCATCGTCCACCGTGACCGGGCCCAGTCGACGGGTCGTGCCCTCACCGAGCGGCTCAAAGAGCTGATCCCCCGCCAGATGTTCGAGATCCCGATCCAGGCCGCCATCGGCAGCAACGTCATCGCGAGGGAATCCGTCCGCGCCATGCGCAAGAACGTGTTGGCCAAGTGTTACGGTGGCGACATCACGCGCAAACGGAAGCTGCTCGAGAAACAGAAAGAGGGGAAGCAGCGCATGAAGCGCGTGGGGTCGGTCGAGATCCCGCAGGAGGCGTTCCTGGCGATGCTCCGCATGGACGAGGGCTGAACTCCTAAGTGGAGGGGCTGTTCGATATCTCGCGCGGCCTGATCGTCGTCGGGCTCACGCTGCTTCTCGTCCTGCTCCGGCTCGATGCCGAGCGGTTCGGCACTGCGGAGTACTACGAATCGACACGCGACGGGGAGCGGCCGCGGATCCGGCGGCGCCTCGCCTGGTATGGGCTCGGTGCCGCGATCGTCGTCGCGATGGCGTACATCCACCCGGCACCGCAGGCCGACCTGTTCCTCGGCACCGGCGATCGGTTGGGCGCCGTCATGGGCGGGCTTATCTTCGCCGGCCTGGGCGTGGCCCAGGCGCTCGCTTTCGCGACAATGCGATACCAGCGCATCCGGTTCCCGGACACAGGTTCGTACCCGGGTGCGCTGCTCAACTCGACCGCCACCGCGTTCATCGACGAGGCCACGTTCCGCGGCGCGATCTTCGGGACGATGCTGACCCTTGGCCTGGAGGCGAACCTCGCCAACGTCATCCAGATGCTGCTGTACGCCCTGACGACCAGGCTGGGGGCGCCGGGCCGAGACCGCTACCTGTTGGTCCTGACCCTTGGGATCGGCTTCATCGGTGGCTGGCTCACCGCGGTGACGGGCGGCATCGCCGCCGCGTTCCTGGGCCACGCCGCAACGCGGTTCGCGGTGTTCCTCGCGACCGGCCACACCGGGCAGACGCTGCCGAAGGGACGCGAGGTCGAGGAGATCGACCGGCGGCGCAGACCCCCGGAGGGATGGCGCGTCATCGGGAGTCGGGAGTCCCCGCAGCGGGATCGCTGACCGTGGCACGGGCGCCGGCTTCGCGTCCACCGATCGCCCTCTACATCCACGTGCCCTTCTGCGTGTCGCTGTGCCCGTACTGCGACTTCGTCGTTATCGCAGGGTCGGCCGCCCGTGGCCCACGCAGTCGGATCGGCCAGTTCCTCGATGCGCTGCTGGTGGAGCTCGATCTGCGCGCCGACGCGTTGGAGCGGGGGTTCGGGCCGCCCGGGACGCGGCGGCGGCCGTTGATCGACTCCGTGTACCTGGGCGGTGGGACGCCGTCGCTGCTGCCAGCCGACGAGGTCGAGCGGATCCTCGCGCGCGTGCGCGAGCGGTTCGGGATCGCCGAGGACGCCGAGATCACGATCGAGTCGAACCCCGGGCCGGACGAACGCGGTGACCCTGCGGCCCTGCGCCGCGCCGGCGTCACGCGCATCTCGTTCGGGGCGCAGTCATTCGACGACACCGAGCTGCGGAAGCTGGGTCGACGGCATCGTGCGCGGCACGTGGCCGACGCGGTGGCGGGTGCCAGGGACGCTGGGATCGGCTCGGTCAACGTCGACCTGCTGTACGACATCCCCGACACGGACCTGCCGACCTGGATGGCGACGCTCGACACTGCGCTCGCGCTGGAGCCCGATCACCTGTCGCTCTACGCGCTCTCACTCGACGACCCGGTTGCCGAGGGCCTGGCCGGGCCGACCGGGGACCACCTGCCGACCACGAAGGGCGCGCGGCGCTGGCGCGATGCCGTGGCCCCGGGTCAGGACGAGGACCGCGCGGCCGGGCAGTACCACCACGCCGCGCTCGCCCTGGACGACGCTGGCTACCGGGGATATGAGATCTCGAACTGGGCGCGACCGGGGCACGAGAGCCGGCATAACCTTGCGTACTGGCAGCGCCGGCCCAACGAGGCGGCCGGACCGGGCGCCCACGCGTTCGACGGCGTCGTTCGGCGCTGGACCGCCGCGCGACTCGACCTGTACGTGGCCGCGCTGGGTGCCGAGCCCCCGCAGCTCCCGCCTGGCGGCGTGGAGGTGCTGGACGAGGGGACCGCCGCGGCAGAGGCGCTGATCCTCGGGCTACGCCTGGACACTGGCGTGCCCCTGGCCGTGGCCCACGAGCCACCCATGGCCGACGTCTTCGGGTGGGCGTTAGCCGCCGGGCTGCTGACGGTCACCCCGAAGGATCGCGTCGTGCTGACGACGCGCGGGCGTCTCCTCTCGAATGAGTTGTTTTCCCGACTCGTCTGAACGCCGCGCGTTGACACTCCGTTCAGGCGACTGCTACGATGCCAGCACGCTAGTTAGCACTCTCACCTATAGAGTGCTAACCACCACGGGAGAACGAGTTGGCGCGTAGAGCACGCCACCCACTCGGCCCGTTGGACCTCCGCTCCCAGGCGATCCTTCGGGCCGTCATCGAGGAATACATCACGTCGGCGCAGCCTGTCGGCAGCCAGGCGCTGGTACAGCGCTACGGCCTCCGCTTGTCCAGCGCGACCGTGCGCAACGTCCTGGCTGAGCTGGAGACGGCAGGGCTGCTGACCCACCCGCACACGAGTGCCGGTCGCATGCCGACCGACGCCGGCTACCGCTTCTACGTCGAATCGATCGTCGATGCTGCCCCGTTGTCTGCGGTCGAGCAGCTGATGATCCGTCACCAGTTCGGCCAGGTCGAGTTCGCCAGCGAGCACTGGTTCCGCCTCGCCGCGACGACCCTCGCCGGGCTGACCCGCTCGGCCGGCCTCGCGACCCCGGCCAAGCCGAACACCGCGCACATCCGCCGTGTCGATCTGGTCGCCGTGAACGAGCGGATGGCGAGCCTGATCCTCGTGCTGCGCGAGGGCTCGATCAAGCAGGCCGCGGTCACGCTCGACGAAGCCGATGCCATCGATCAGGCGACCCTCAACCGCGTCGCGGGCTTGCTGAACGAGCACCTCGTCGACCTGACGGCAGCCGATGCGGAGCGGACGATCGCGAAGCTCGACGGCGAAGCGCCGATGCAACGGGTCGCCCAGCGGGTGGGCGAGCGGATCGTGCGCATCCTGCGCGACTACGACGCCACCTCGGTCGAGGAGCTCTTCTCCGACGGGCTGCTCAACGTCATGGAGGCCCCGGAGTTCGCCCAGAGCGACAAGCTGCGGCAGGTCTTCACCGCACTCGAGAACCGCACGTTCCTCGGCGAGCTCGTCGGCAGCGTGGCCGGGTCCGGGCGGATCCGGGTGGTGATCGGCGCCGAGAACCCACGGGCGGAGATGCACGACGTCTCACTCGTGCTCGCGCCATACGGCCGACCGGGCAGCGCGCTCGGCGTGGTGGGCGTCCTCGGTCCGACCCGCATGAGCTACCCGCAGGCGATCGGGACCGTGCGCTTCGTGTCCGGTCTCATGAATGAGCTGGTGGACCACCTGTATGCCTGACCCGCGACCTCGCACGCGCGCCCAGGCGCGCGCCGAGGACATCGACATCCGCCCAACGAAGCTCCTCGAGGACATCGAGGGCCTGCGCGCCGAGCTCACCGCCGCCCAGGGGCAGGCGGACGAGTATCTGACCGCGCTCCAGCGCGAGCGTGCCGAGTTCCTCAACTACAAGCGCCGCACCGCAGAAGAGCGCGAGCGTGACCTCGGGCTGGCCGGCGAGGACCTGATCCGCAAGGTGCTGGTGCTGGCCGACGACTTCGACCGGGCGATCGACGCGCGACCGGAGTCGGTGGCGAGCGATCCCTGGTTCGAAGGCCTGGCGGCGATCGACCGCAAGCTCCGGCAGCTGCTCGAGAGCGAGGGCGTCAGCCCGATCGACGCCGGCCCGGGCACGCCCTTCGATCCGCGAGAGCACGACGCCATCGCAACGGTCCCCGGCTCCGGTCGAGCGGAGGGCGAGATCGTCGAGCAGATCCGCCGCGGCTACAGACTCCGCGAGCGCGTCCTGCGACCGGCCCTCGTGGCCGTCGCCGGCGCGCCCGAACCGGCGTCCACCAACGACCGACCCAACTGACGACAACCTATCCGAGCGAGGAGCACACACGAACCATGGGCAAGATCATCGGCATCGACCTCGGCACGACGAACTCCGTCGTCGCCGTCATGGAGGGCGGCGAGCCGACCGTCATCGCGTCGGCTGAGGGTGGTCGAACGATCCCCAGCGTCGTCGCCTTCACCAAGACCGGCGAGCGGCTGGTCGGCCAACTGGCCAAGCGCCAGGCGGTCACCAACCCCGGCAACACGGTCTTCTCCATCAAGCGCTTCATGGGCCGTCGGTTCGACGATCCCGAGACCAAGCGTTCGCGCGAGCTCGTGCCGTATACGGTCGAGAAGGATCCCAAGTCCGATGGGATCGCGGTGAAGCTGGCGGACGGCAAGACGTACACGCCGCCCGAGATCAGCGCGATGATCCTCCAGAAGCTCAAGACCGACGCGGAGGCGTACCTGGGCGAGAAGGTGACCGAGGCGGTCATCACGGTCCCGGCGTACTTCGACGACACGCAGCGCCAGGCGACCAAGGACGCGGGCCGCATCGCCGGTCTCGATGTCAAGCGGATCATCAACGAGCCTACGGCGTCGGCGCTGGCCTACGGGTTGGACAAGAAGGGCGACGAGAAGATCGCCGTGTACGACCTCGGCGGTGGCACGTTCGACATCTCGATCCTCGAGCTCGGCGAGGGTGTCTTCGAGGTCAAGGCGACCAACGGCGATACCCACCTCGGCGGCGACGACTTCGACCAGCGCGTCATCGACTGGCTGCTGGCCGAATTCAAGAAGGACCAGGGCATCGACCTCTCGAAGGACCAGCAGGCCCTGCAGCGGCTCAAGGAGGCCGCCGAGAAGGCCAAGATCGAGCTGTCGTCGACGTCGACGACCGAGATCAACCTGCCGTACATCACCGCCGACGCCTCGGGTCCGAAGCATCTCGTCGTCTCGCTGACGCGGGCCAAGCTCGAGGACCTGGTCGACGATCTCATCGCGAAGACCGCGGGTCCGGTCAAGGACGCACTGAAGGACGCCGGCCTCAAGCCAGCCGACATCGACGAGGTGATCCTGGTCGGTGGCATGACCCGCATGCCGGCGGTCGTCGAGGCCGTCAAGAAGCTGTTCGATGGCAAGGAGCCGCACAAGGGCGTCAACCCGGACGAGGTCGTGGCCATCGGCGCGGCCATCCAGGCCGGCGTGCTGGCGGGCGACGTCAAGGACGTCCTCCTGCTGGACGTGACGCCGCTGTCGCTCGGCATCGAGACGCTCGGTGGCGTCATGACCAAGCTCATCGACCGCAACACGACCATCCCGACGTCGAAGTCGCAGGTCTTCTCGACCGCGTCCGACTCGCAGTCGCAGGTCGAGATCCACGTGCTTCAGGGCGAGCGCGACTTCGCGGCCGACAACAAGACGCTCGGTCGGTTCATCCTCGACGGCATCCCGCCGGCCCCGCGTGGCGTGCCCCAGATCGAGGTCACGTTCGACATCGATGCGAACGGCATCCTCGATGTGAAGGCCAAGGACCGGGCGACCTCGAAGGAGCAGCAGGTCCGGATCACGGCCTCGTCGATGCTGTCGAAGGACGCCGTGGACCAGATGGTCCGCGACGCGGCCGAGCATGCCGACGAGGACAAGCAGCGACGCGAGGAGGTCGAGACCCGCAACCAGGCCGAGGCCCTCACGTTCCAGGCGGAGCGGACGCTCAAGGACCTGGGCGACAAGGTCCCATCCGAGGACAAGCTCGAGGTCGAGAACCAGGTGTCGTCGCTGCGCGAGGCGCTCAAGGGGTCCGACGTCGAACTGATCCGGTCCGGGATGACTGCGCTCGCCGAGACGCTCAACAGGGTATCGACCGCGGCCTACCAGGCATCTGCCTCCGAGGCCGGCCCGACCAACGGGTCCGGCGACGGCGGCGACGGCCCGGCGGGCGGCGAGGGTGCGGCCGGCGAGGGGGCGGCCGGCGAGGGCCCGGGCGAGGGCGCCGCGGGCGAGTCCGAGGAAGCCGTCGAGGGCGAGTTCAAGGAGGTCTGAGCCGCCGCTCTGGACCTTGATACGGGTTCGCGACCACCCGGCGCGTCTCGCTCAGGGCTTCGGCAACGCAGCGACGATCCCGGCGACCTCCTTCGGCAGGCTCATGGCCACCATCTATGAGCTCGGCTGGACGGCCCGTTGCCGGTAGTCCACAACGAGTCCCGAGATGTACGGGTTGCCGTTGCGCGCGTCGAAGGCCGACGCAACCGCATCGAGATCGGCCGCTACCTGCTCGCGTAGCGTCACCAGGTCGAGCCGCCCGCCATCCGGCGCGGTCGCCACGAAGTCGGCCGGCGTGCGGATGGACGCGTCCGGGGTGATCGCCGCGATCCTCGTGAGTGCCAGTTCCACCGACCGCAGGAACAGCAGCCTGTAGAGCGGATTGCGCGACCCGACCGCCCACGGGAGGTGTCGTTCGACCAGGGATTTCGCGCGGCTGAGGTCCCCGACGAGCGTGAGATAGGCCAGGTGGTCTGCCATCGGAGCGAGGAACTTGGGGTTGCGACGGATCAACGCGTAGCCTCGGTCATGGAACTCGGCTGCGACCTCGAGCTCGCCGCGCGCGATGAGGGGCACCAGCATCTCCGCGTAGGTCCAATGCGGGACCTCCATGCACCGCTTGCGACCCTCGAGGATCGGCTTGACCGTGCGCATCGCGTCGACGAACTCGCCGAACTGGAGCATCGCCGACGCGCTCTCCGCGATGTCGCAGGCCTCGCAGTCGCTCAGGAAGTCGCGCGGTAGCCGACGCCAGCGGTCGAGCCACTCGCGGCTCTCGGCGACGTCACCCAGCCAACGCAGGCTGTCCCAGCGCAGTTTCGCTGCCGCGGATGGGCCGGCACCGAACCTGATGAACCTCGCCTCGAGGTCATCGATCGCATCATCGATCCTGGAGCGAGGCACGTGTGGGTAGTTCGACAGCAGCCGCGCCGTCCATTTGTAGGCCCACAGTGTGCGCCACTCATCGAAGCGGCCTGGGAATGCGTCGCATTGCGCGAGGCACCACGCGAAGGCGACGATCGCCTTGTCGGGCTCACCGCCGAATTCGGCCGCGTGGATCAGCCCGCTGCGTGCCTCGAAACCGAGGTCGATGTCGCCGATGACATCTGCAAGTCGAACGGCTTCCTCGAAAACACCGATCTTGGCCGGTCCTTCGGGCAACGCGTTGCCCTCGCCCAGCAGCTGTCGGACCGTCCCCGTCTCCTCAGACATCGGGCCTCGCAGCGCGGTCCGTCGCCCACTCGAGGAGTCGCCCGATGGACGAGCTCATCAAGGCCAGCTCGCGCTCGCTCACCGGATGCCGGCCCAGCAGCAACGCCTGGACGTAGAGGACGCCCACGCCGTTGGCGATGACCTCGCGGTCGGTCGACGCGATGAGTCGTCGGATGAGTGGGTTGGCATGGTTGAAGCAGAGTTGCGCTGCCTCGCCCTTCGCTTCCTGCTGGTTCAGGAAGTCATCGACGATCGAGGCCCACAGGTCGGTCGTCGCCTCGCGCGTTCGTTCGATCTCGCGCCGGAACATCGTCGAGGCAGGTGTGCTCAGGAGCGCTGGCAGGGCGACAGGTTCGAAGCGGCGGATCTCCGGTTCGCAGCCGAGCGGCTGGAGTACGGCATCGGCGACCCGCAGGAACGGTGTCACGGCCACCTGGTCGTCCAGCTCGAGGACATTGAACCCGTCGATCAGGTCAGTCGCATCGATCGCGTGGACGGTTACGTCGGGGAACACCTCCGGCAAGCGCGCGACAAGTTCGGCGTCATAGACGAGCCCGCCATTGACGATCGGCATGCCCTGGGCGCCAGCCACCTGCGCAAGCTGATGGAACTCGGCATCGGATCGACTGAAGCGGATCGCGGATGTTCGACGACGAAGATCGCCGATCGGCAAGCGTCCGACGGACGTCTCGACCGGGAGCCAATCGGCGAACAATGCCAGGAACTCATCGTCGTGGACGGCGAGGGCCTTGAGGCCCAGGAAATGGATCCCGACGATGCGACGGAGCCTCTCCGGGTCGTCGGCCGCCAGATGGACCAGCCAGTCGCGAATCGACGCCCCGAGCTCCTCGCGCGTCCGCTGGAAGCGATCGTCGTCGTACAGTTGCTCGCGTGAGGCTGTCGGACGCAGGTCAGTCACGTTGACCATCGCCCTGATGAAGAATGCCCAGTCGGGCAGGAGATCCTCAAGTCGGTCGCTGAGGAGCATTCGCTTCAGGTAGACGCGATGCGCAGGACGTGACACCGGGCTGAGGCTCGCTGCGGCGATGAAGCCGATGCCCTCCACGCCACCCGTCGACGACCGAAGTGGCAACGCATCCATCATCCCGGCCGAGAACCGATCACTTCCCATCGCGAGCAGCTCCCGGTCGCGCGCCTCGGATGCCGCGTACTGGCGCTCCCATGGAAACGGGTTGGTGATCTGCTCTGCGGCGCCATCAAGACTGAGCGTGATCGGCACCGGGAGATGCTCACCGAAGCTCCGAACGAGGTCGGTCATCGTCTCGGCCTCGAACCATTCGGCCGCCGAGGATCGCGCTCGGAGGAACACCTGGGTGCCGGGGGACACTGCCCCGGTCAGCTCGCGGACCGTGTACGTGCCGTCGGGTCGTCCTCTCCACTCGACCGCTGGGCCGTCATGCGCGGCTGAACGGCTGATCACGACGATCTCGTCCGCGACGACGAAACAGGCGAGCAGGCCGATCCCGAACTGTCCCAGGAAGTCCTGCCGCAATGCGCCCAGATCGTCTCGCTTCGAGCTGCGTCCGATGGTCGCGAGGAAGGTCTCCGCCTCCTCGAGCGTCAGGCCGATCCCGTCATCGGTGATCGAGAGCGTCGCGGGTTCGCCGCGCCGCCCCGACACGAGCTCGATACGGATCGAGCCGATGAAGTCGGGCGCCAGGTCCTTTCGCGCGGTGATCGCGTCGACGGAGTTCTGCAGGAGCTCCCGGGCGAATACACGGGGACTGCTATATAGGTGATTTGAGAGCAGGTCGACGAGCCCATGCAGGTCGACCTGGAAGGCACGTTCCACGGCCCGACTCTAGCAAGGGTGCGGTCGCGACCGCGTGGCCCGGTAGTACGGGCTCCCGCTGGGCGCGCCGGATCGGATCGCGTTGGAAAACGCCCGGTCGAGTCGCGCTCCTGGTCAGCCCAGGAAGAGATCGATACCAGGGGCGAGCGCCATCGTCGCGATCACGATCCCATAGGCGACGAGCAGCAGCAGCCCGGCCACCAGGTGCAGCTGGACGTTGACACCCATGAAGGCCATCAGGCCGTACGGGTTGTCGTAGTTCGGCGCCAGGCCGGACGACACGCGCCGCGCCAGCGGGATGGTCAGCAGCATCAGCAGCGCGGGGATCGGCAGCAGGCCCGCAACGACCCCGGCCACGACGGCCGCGTATGCCGCCACGACCGCCACGTTGTACCCGCCGATGACGGCCGAGCGTGAGAACCGCACCGGCAGCGTTCGCTTCCCTACATGCGCATCACCGCGGCGGTCGGGGATCTCGTTGACGTACAGGATCAGCGCCACGAGCAGCGCGATCGGGATCGACGCCACGAACGGCTCCCAGGCCAGCGTGCCGCGCGTCTGCACGACATACGCCCCGAGCAGCATCAGCGGTCCGAAACCCACCGCCACGGCGATCTCGCCCAGGCCGCGATAGACGAACTTCAAGGGCGGCGCCGTGTACCCGAGCGACACGATGAACCCGACGACGCCGATCACCAGCAACGCCGTGGACCCTCGCGTCGCCAGGAGGGTCAGCCCGATGACCGCCGCGGCGACGTAGCACACGGTCGCCAGCGTCGCCATCTGGCGCAGCGTCACGAGCCCGTACTGGATCACCCGCGAGCCGCCGCTGAACTTCGTCGGTGTCACGTTCGCGTCGTCGGCCCCCTGGACCGTGTCGAATACGTCGTTGGCCACGTTCAGGCCCAGCTGGACGAACGAGGCGCCGATCACGGTCAGCGCTGCCGATACCAAGTCGAACGCGCCATGGCTCGCGGCGATCAGGATGCCGAGCAGCACCGGCACGATCGTCGCCGTCAGGAAGGGCAGACGCGTCGTCCGCAAGACCAAGGCCCCGAGCGACAGCCGCGGCTTCACCGGCGTGCCGCGTTCGGCCGACAAGGCGTCGAAGTAGCGCCGCGATCGCGGCACGGACCGCTCCGAGTACTCGAAGAACGGGACCTCGGACTCGTCCCAGCCCCATGCCGATCGCCCGGTGAGCGTCAGCACCCGCGTCATCGTGTCGGGCCTGATGCCCGGGGCCACGCGACCCCAGATGGTGACGTGCCGGCGCTCGTCGTACCCGTAGCCCGGTTGGGGCCGGATGTGCGAGCCGGTCAGCGACACCGCCCGGTGGGTCGGCACGGTCAGCCCTGCCGGTGCGTTGAACGTCGCGACGCGGCCGCGCGGATCCACCGACGCGACGACAGCCACCGACACCGGGTAGCCGCGGTCGTCGACCCAGGAGGCGATGTGGAACGGATAGGTGGCGAGCTTCTCGAGGCCCTGTCGTGCATCGATCTCAGGGGTTGCACGCATCACGCGGCCTCCCCTTCAAGGACGGTCACGACGGGCGGGACCGAAGGGTCACCGGTGGGCCAGTACAGGACCCGGCGGGGCCTGATCTCGATGAGCGCTCGCTCGAAGAACAGCGGCAAGGCGACCCGGGACTTGAGGAAGGCCACGATCGCCGGCTCCTTCGCCGACCAGATCGGCAGGAGGCGCTCCCAGCCACCATGCGGATCCTCGGCGATCACGCGCGCGTCACCTTGGATCGTGACGCGATCCTCGCGTCCGCCCACGCTGACCGGGTCGGTCACGGATACGGACACCCGCGGGTTCGCGGCGACGTGCTCCAGCTTGCGGCTGAACAGCGTCGACGACGTCATGTAGACGCGCTCGCCGTCCCACAGCGGGATCAACGGGTAGGTGACCGGACGCCCGGTCGCATCGACGACCGTGAGCTCCGCGACGAGCGCCCGCTCGATGAGCTCGGCGGCGGGAGCGGGGATGGTGGCCATCGGTCTGGCTCCTGGCTGAGGTGGTGACTGGCCAGATCATACACCCATTTGCTACCTGTGTGTAGCCAGTTTTATCGACACCGCCAGGAACCAGCCCGATGCGGACGAATACCGCGGGTCAGGCCACGGCGGCACACAGCGCGTCGAGCGCGTGCTCGTCACCGAACGCGAAGTAGTCGTCGAAGTGCTTCGGGCCGGACGAGCTCAGGATCTCGCCGGTCGACTCGTCGATCAGGATCCGGCCCGCGTCGAGCAGGACCGTGCCGCCGTCGTCGGCGAAGATCCGGATCTGCTGCCCGGTGATCCGCGTGGTCCCGGATGCGATCTCACCCGGCACCGCGAGGTCGTGGATGATCGTGTTGTGCGCCACCCAGTCGACCGACCGACCGGTCACCGGGTTGCTGAAGTCGCCAGTGAACCGCTCGCGGAAGTGGCGCCGTAGCAGATCGCCATCGGCATCGTAGTAGCGCTTTCCGACCACATCGCGCGTCTGCGAGACGCGCAGCTCCACGCCGTCGCAGAAGATCGCGCTGGGCTCGTCGAAGAATGGCGGATCCGAGAACGCCAGCTCACATCGGATCTGGTTGCCCAGACGCTCGCAGGTCGCGTTGAATTCCGGCGGTGGCGCGGGGTTGAGCGACGCGGGGTCGACCGGCTCGCGCGCAGCAACGCCCGTCGTCAGCGCGAGCAGCGCGATCGACCCGACGGCGATCGCCCGCAGGACCCGATGAACATGTTGGGACATGGTCGTCCCCTCCAACTACGGCGACGGCCCGCACGGCCGCCCATGCCCGTACTGGCGACTCGAGCAGCCGCCATCGTTCCGAAATCGGTCGGCGCGAGGCCACGCCGACTCGCGGTACCATGCCCGTCCATGTCCGAACCGCCCGTGGCGGCGGCGCCCAGCCCCGGGGCTGCGTCCACCGACCCATCGACCTCGCTCATCCATGCCCGCGGGCTGACCAAGCGCTTCGGCGATTTCACCGCGGTCGACGCAATCGACTTCGACGTCGCGCCCGGCGAATTGTTCGGCTTCCTCGGTCCGAACGGCGCCGGCAAGACCTCGACGATGCGGATGATCGGCTGCGTCTCGCCCTTGTCAGGGGGCACGCTGCGGGTCCTCGGCCAGGACCCGGCTCGCGACGGCCCCCAGATCCGCGGCCGGCTAGGTGTCGTGCCCCAGCAGGACACCCTCGACACAGAGCTGACGGTCCGCGAGAACCTCGTCCTGTACGGTCGCTATTTCGGGCTCAGCCACGCCGAGTGCGGTCGGCGGGCGGACGAGCTGCTCGAGTTCGCCCAGCTCACCGAGCGCGCCGGCGACCAGGTGGAACACATGTCTGGTGGCATGAAGCGTCGGCTCACGATCGCCCGAAGCCTCATCAACGAGCCCGACCTGCTGCTGCTCGATGAGCCGACCACCGGTCTCGACCCACAGGCCCGTCACCTGCTGTGGGATCGGCTCTACCGGCTCAAGCAGCGCGGCGTGACCCTCGTCCTGACGACCCATTACATGGACGAGGCCGAGCAGCTGTGCGATCGCCTCGTCGTGATGGACAAGGCCAAGATCGTCGCGGAAGGCTCGCCGCGTTCATTGATCCAGGAGTACTCGACCCGCGAAGTGACCGAGCTGCGCTTCGCGCCCGGCGTGCAGGACACCCTTGACGGCCAGCTCGAGGGCCTGGCCGAGCGCGTCGAGCGCCTGCCGGACCGCGTGCTGCTCTACGCCGATGACGGTGAGGCCGCCGTCGCTGCAGCCCACGCTCGCGGGCTCGAGCCCGAGACCGTGCTCGTCCGACGTTCGTCGCTCGAGGACGTCTTCCTGCGCCTGACCGGGCGTTCGCTGATCGACTGATGACCGCCGCCACCCGACCGTTGTCCGGGATCGGCCGCGTTTTCGAGCACCGCTTCGTCATCTACCGACGGACGTTTCGAGCGAGCCTGTTCAGCTCGTTCCTGACGCCGGTCATGTTCCTCGCCGCGATGGGTCTCGGTCTCGGCGGCTACGTAGATCAGTCTCGTGATGCCGCCCTTGGTGGTGTGTCGTACCTGACCTTCCTGGCCCCGGGGCTGCTGGTCGCGACCTGCATGCAGGCGGGCGCCTTCGAGGCGACCTTCCCGATCATGGCGGGGCTCGTGTGGAGCCGTGTCTACCACGCGATGTTCGCCACGCCGATCACGCCCCGCGATATCGCACTCGGCAACATCGTGTGGTTCGGTGCGCGGCTGCTGCTGATCGCCACCGTGTTCACCGTCGTGATCGCCATCTTCGGGGCGGCGACGTCGCCGCTCATCCTGCTGGCGATCCCGGTGGCAGCCTTGACGGGCCTTGGCTTCGCAACTCCGATCGCGGCGTTCGCGGCAACCCAGCGCACGCCGGAGCGATTCGCGGCGATCTTCCGTTTCGGGATCATGCCGCTGTTCCTGTTCTCGGGCACCTTCTACCCGATCGAGTCGCTGCCATCAGTCGTCCAGCCCCTGGCCTGGCTGACCCCGCTCTACCACGGCGTCGTCCTGGCGCGCGGCCTGTCGCTTGGCACGATCGGCCAGTCACCGACCATCGAGATGGCCTTGGTCCACCTGCTCGTCCTCGTCGCCTTCGTCGTCGTGGGCGCCGTCTTCACGATCCGTACCGTCAGCGCCAAGTTGTTACGCGGATGACGGCGCTCCCGCTCACTTCGGCATTGCTGATCGGCAGCCGCCGTTCGCTGCGCCTCGTGGAACGCAACATCTTCGTCTACAGCCACACCTGGATCGTGCTGCTGTCCGGTTTCTTCGAGCCGCTGTTCTACCTCCTCAGCATCGGGTTCGGGCTGGGCGCCCTGATCGGCACGATCCCGGGACCTGGTGGGCAGCCGATCCCGTACCAGCTCTTCGTCGCCCCGGCCCTCCTGGCGAGTGCCGCGATGAATGGCGCGATCAACGAAAGCACGTTCAACTTCTTCTTCAAGCTGAACTACAACAAGACGTTCACGGCGATCTTGTCCACGCCCCTGTCGGCCGGGGACATCGCCGTCGGAGAGCTGATCTGGGCGCTCATCCGCGGCGGGCTCTATGCGATCGGGTTCATGGCGGTCCTGGTCATCCTCGGGCTGGTCGTGTCGCCTTGGGTCATCTTTGCCGTGCCCGCCGCGCTCCTGGTCGGGTTCGCCTTCGGGGCGGTGGGGATGGCAGCTACGTCATTCATGAAGACCTGGCAGGACTTCGATCTCGTGCAGCTCGTGGTGCTGCCCTTGTTCCTGTTCTCGGGGACCTTCTACCCGATCGAGACGTATCCCGATCCGATCCGCCTCATCGTCCAGCTGTCGCCCCTGTACCAGGGCGTCGACCTCATCCGGGCGCTGACGATCGGGGCGCTATCGCCGGTGCTGCTGGTCCACATCGCGTACCTGCTGATCCTCGGCTTCGTGGGCCTGTTCGTCGTGTCCCGGCGGCTCGACAAGCTGCTGCTCCAGTGACCGACCGGGCCGCGCTCGCGGCCCTGACCGCGGAGATCGTGGTGTGCCGGCGGTGTCCACGGCTCGTGGCGTGGCGCGAGCAGGTGGCCCGCGAGAAGGTCGCGCGGTTCCGCGACGAGACGTACTGGGGCCGGCCGGTGCCGGGCTTCGGCGATCCCGAGGCGCGGATGCTGGTCGTCGGGCTCGCGCCGGCGGCCCACGGCGGCAACCGGACCGGCCGCGTGTTCACCGGCGACGCGTCGGGCGACTTCCTGTTCGCGTCGCTGCATCGAGCCGCACTCGCTAGCAGCCCGATCTCCCGCCGTGCCGACGATGGCCTGACCCTGACCGACGTGTACATCGCGGCAGCCGTCCGCTGTGCCCCGCCGGCCAACAAGCCGCTCCCCGAGGAGCGCGACAACTGCGCGCCATACCTGATGCGTGAACTCGGCCTCCTTGACCGGGTTCGAGTCCTGCTCGCCTTGGGAGCCTACGGCTGGGATGCGGCCCTGCGTGCGATGGCGGCCAACGGCGCCCACCCTGCCACGCCGACAAAGCCGCGCTTCGCGCACGGCGGCGTGGTCGACGTCGGACCATACCGGCTCGTCGGCACGTATCACCCGAGCCAGCAGAACACCTTCACCGGCAAGCTCACGCCCGCGATGCTCGACGCGGTGATCGCCACGGCCAAGGAACTCGCCCTCTCGTAGACTTCTGCGTCGATGGCCACCACGGAGCGGGATCTGTACGAGGTGCTCGGCGTCGGGCGCGGCGCGAGTGACGCCGAGATCAAGCGCGCCTTCCGCAAGCTGGCGCAGCAATGGCATCCCGACGTCAACAAGGATCCGACGGCCGAGGCCCGCTTCAAGGAGGCCAGCGAGGCCTACCAGATCCTGTCCGACCCGGATCGCCGCCAGCGCTACGACACGTTCGGGCGGGCCGGCGTCGACGGCGGCGCGGGTGCCGGTTTCGAGGGGTTCGGCGGATTCAGCGACATCTTCGACGCGTTCTTCGGAGGCGCCGCGGCCGGATCGGCCCGGCGCGGTCGACCACAGCCCGGGTCGGACCTGCGCTACGACCTGCGGATCACGTTCGAGGAAGCGGTCAAGGGCACCGAGAAGGAGATCGACTTCCGATCCCTCGACCGATGCGAGACATGTAGCGGCACCGGCGCCGCGCCGGGTACCGAAGCCACGACCTGCCCACAGTGCGCCGGGCGCGGCGAGGTCCGCAGCGTCCGCCAGACGATGCTCGGCCAGATGGTCAACGTCAGCGCCTGCCCCCGCTGTCGCGGGGAGGGCAAGATCGTCGAGACGCCGTGCGAGACGTGTCGTGGCGACGGGCGCACGGAACGCAAGCGCACGTTGCGGGTCACGATCCCCGCTGGCATCGACGAGGGGCATCAGATCCGGCTGACCAACGAGGGCGAGATCGGGCCGCGCGGCGGCGCCCCCGGCTCGCTGTACGTGGCGGTCCACGTCACGCCGCACCCGACGCTCAAGCGGGACGGCACGGAACTCTATTACGAGGCGCGCGTGTCGATCGCCCAGGCGGCCCTCGGCACGACGCTGCAGGTGCCGACGGTCGACGGCTCGGAGGAAGTCGAGATCAAGCCCGGGACGCAGCCCGATACGGAGCTCCGGCTGCGCGGCAAGGGCGTGCCACATCTGCGCCGATCCGGGTCCCGCGGCGACCTGCACGTGCTGGTCGACGTGGAGGTGCCGCGCAAGCTGTCCAAGAAGCAGCGCGAGCTGCTCGAAGCGTTCGCGCGCGAATCGGGTGAGTCGGTGGGTGGGTCGGGCAGCATCCTCGACAAGCTCGGTCTGGGGTGAGGCCGGACGGACCTGCGGCCTGGCTTGAGCTCGCGGTCGAGGCGGACCTCGAAGCAGTCGAGGCAGTCAGCGAGATCCTCGGACGCGTGGCGAGCGGTGGGACGTCCGTGGAGCCGGCGTTCGACCTGGTCGACGAGGGCCTGGGTGCACGCGTGGACCCGACGCGCCCGGCCGTGGTCCGCGGCTATGTGCCTGCGGCCGATCGGGCCGCGGCCGAGGCCGCCGCAACGCAGGTCGCGGAGGCGCTGGGCCACCTGCAGGCATTCGACCTGCGCGGCATCGGCGATCTCCGGACGCGGGTCGTCCAAGAGGCCGACTGGGCTGAGGCGTGGAAGGCGTTCTTCCCCGTCCTTCGGGTAGGCCGACGGCTGGTGATCCGGCCGACCTGGCGTCGCCACGACGCCGGACCCAACGACGTCGTCATCGCCCTCGATCCGGGGATGGCGTTCGGGACCGGTCTGCATCCCACGACCCGGCTGTGCCTGGCCGCCCTGGAGCCGCTGGCGGCTGACGGACGGCTCGAAGGTGCCCGCGTGCTCGATGTCGGCTGCGGCTCCGGGATCCTGGCGATCGCAGCAGTGCACCTCGGCGCAGCGGATGCGCTCGGCGTCGACACCGATCCGATCGCGGTGGAGGCGACGCTCACCAACGCGCGGCGCAACCGGCTGGGCCGTCGCATCCGTGCCCGCGAAGGCACCATCCCGACCGGCGAGCCTGGCTTCGACGTCGTCCTCGCCAACCTCATCGCGGGCGTCCTGGGGCCACTCGCGCCCAAGCTCGCTGCCGAGCTCCGACCGGGTGGCTGGCTCGTGGCTTCGGGCATCTTCGTCGACCGCGAAGACGAGGTTCGAGCAGCGTTCGAGGCGGCCGGCCTCCTGCTGACCGACCGGTCGGTCGAAGGGGATTGGATCGCCCTGAACTGTCGCCGAGCGTGACATGGCGTCGACCCAGACGGCCCCGCCGACTGCCTCGATGTACGATCGGACGGATGCCCTCCACGCTGTTCCCGGTGCTGCTCGCCACGCACGTGCTCCTGGCCGTGAGCCTGTTCCTGCCGTCGATCCTGCTGCCGTTCGCGTTGCGCACGCGCCGCGCGGCCGTCGAGTCCGAGAGCGGTCTTGTCCGCACGTTGCTGTGGGGCCAGTCGCACGGGACGATGGTGATCGGCGCCGGCCTGGCGCTGACTGGTGTCGGGCTCATCGCCAGCCTCGGGCCGACAGTGCTGCAACAGCCGTGGCTGCTCATCGCGCTCGTCATCTACGCCCTGAACCTCGGGCTCGCCTTCTTCATCCAGCGTCCGAACCTGCGCCGCCTCGTGGGCATCAAGGCTGCCGCCGATGACCGTGTCTGGCTGGACCGCGCCCGACGCCAGCGCTACGTGTCGTACCTGATGGCTGGTCTGGTCGGCGTCATCGGGTTCCTTATGAGTACGAAGCCGAGCTTCTGATGGCCACCGACTGCCTGTTCTGCCGCATCGTCACCGGCGAGGTCCCATCGACGAAGGTGCACGAGGACGACCTCATCCTGGCGATCCGCGACATCGCGCCGCGAGCGCCGACCCACATCCTGCTGCTGCCCAAGACCCACATCGCCTCCGCGCTCGACCTGACCGATGCGGAAAGCGAGCTGGTCGGCCGGATCTTCGCCGTGGCGGCCGACCTGGCGCGATCCGAAAGGATCGCCGAGGGTGGGTATCGGCTCGTCTCCAACGTCGGCCGCTGGGGCGGGCAGTCGGTCGATCACCTTCACGTCCACCTGATGGGTGGCCGGGCGTTCGAATGGCCACCCGGCTGACCCCGGTCGCCCTCGTCGCGCTCATCGCGCTCGTCGCGCTCGTCGCGCTCGCCGCGACCGCCTGCGCCCCGAGCGGCACGTCGGTGATCACGCCGCTGCCGCCCCTCGCCACCGCGGGACCGGCGAGGACGGTCGGACCGGTCGTCGCGCAGACCCGCACCGAGCTCGTCCGCGCGCTCGGTGGTCACAACCTCATCCTGCAGGACTCGGCCGCCCCGTTCCGACCGCCCGAGGATGCCCGATTCACGGTCACGCCGCGCGCCCTCTACCAGGTCATCCTGCCGCAGGCCCCGCAGGAGGGCTTCATCGTCGTCTACGAGTTCCCGGATCCGACGGCCGCAGCCGAAGCCGCGGCCGCACAGGCGGCCTACCTCGCGACGGGGCCAGCCAAGGTCCAGTCGGCGTTGGGGGCGCGGCACATCATCAGGTTGGTCGGGCCGACGGTCGTGCTGTACTCGTGGGTGCCGGGCGGCGTCGAGGACCCGTTGCAGCCGGCCATCCAGACGGCGCTCGAGACGCTCGGAACGGGTGTGGCCGTCCCGTCCTGAGGTTCAGGCGCGGTCGCTGACCAACACGGTGCCACCGGACGCCGCCCATCGCCGGATGGGATCGCGCTTGATCTTGAGCGTGTGCGTCCTCGGGAAGTCCTCGTCCGGCCAGCGGCGCCAGCCAGCGATCCGCTGGTTCGGCCCGAGGCTCGCGTTCGCGGCCTTGACCGCGCTGTCCACCCGGACCTTCGTCGCGTCCGCGTCCTCGCCCTCGAGCGCCAGCACCACCGCCTCGATCCGGCCAGGCTCGGTCTCGATCACGACGCCGTCGCGAAGGTCGGCGATCCGCAGCGCGTTCTCGATGTCCTCGGGATACACGTTGAAGCCGTTCGGCAGCACGATCATGTCCTTGATGCGACCGCTCAGGATCAGCCGACCTTCCTCGTCGTAGCGCCCGAGGTCACCGGTCCTGTACCAGCCGTCGTCGGTGAAGGCCTGGGCGGTGAGCTCGGGCGCCTTCCAGTAGCCCTTGAAGACGGACCGACCCCGGAACTGGATCTCGCCGTCCGGGGCGATCCGCATCTCGATCCCCTCGGGTACCCGACCGACGGTCCCGCGCTCGTGGTCGTCGAGCGTGCCGCATGCGCCGGTGCCGGTCTCGGTGGTGCCGTATCCCTGCAGGACCGTCACCCCAAGGTCCTCCCACGCCTGGTGGAGGGCGGGCGGCAGGAACGCCCCGGACGACAGGAACAGCCGGAAATGGCCGCCGAGCTGGCGGTGGATGCTCCGGAACATGAGCCGCCGGATCGGAGTCGGCAGCCGTCGCGCGATCGTCCGCAGCCGATCGACCAGCGCTGTGCGACCCTGTTTGGCGACCTCGCGCTCGATCGCGCTCCAGAACAGGTCGAGCACCTGCGGGACCACGACCATGCTGGTAACACGGTGGTCGCGCAGTGCGTCGAAGATCACGCGCGGGTTCCGACTCCGCACATAGAGGACGTCGGCGCCGACATCCAGGGCGTAGTACAGCGCGACGGCCTGCTCGAGCAGATGCGACAGAGGGAGCAACGACACGATCCGATGCTCCATCGGAGGCACGATCCGGTGGAACGATTCGATCGACGCCACGACGTTCTCGTGGGCCAGCATCACGCCCTTGGGCGTGCCTGTGGTCCCGCTCGTGAACACGAGCTCGAAGACTTCGTCGGCCGATGGCCGCTTCCACGACGCCTGCCGCGCCTCCCAGTCGGGCGGGAAGGCCGGGTCGTCGTCGGCCGGTTCCGCGGCGAGGGCGTCGACGGTCGTGGTCGGGAAGTCGGCGAGCCCGGCAGCCGCGGGATCCGGGGCGTCGCGCCCGGTCCCGAGGATCAGGTGGCGCGCACCCGATGCCCGGACGATCGTGTCGATCGCCTCGGACGACATCCGCAGGTCGAGTGGGACGAGCACCAGCCGCGCGTGCATCGCGCCGAAGTAGGCCGCGGGCAACTCGGGTGTCGACGGGCTCCAGGTCAGGATCCGATCACCCGGCTCAAGGTCCAGCGCACGCAGACGCCACGCCGCGATGCGCGCTCGGCGGCCGAGCTCGCGGTACGACCACGTGGTCGTCGACCCATCGTCGTGGCGCACGCCGAGGGCCGGCCGCTCGGCGTAGCGGGTCACGGCGGCGTCGAGCACGTCGAGGAGCGTTCGAGACAAGGCGAAGGGCCTCGGACAGCGTGGCGGGTCGTCGCATCGTACGACGCGCGAATGGCGACAATCGTGTCTGCTGCTCGTGCTCGGCGGTCGCCTTCCGGCTGATTGACCACCCTCAGACCCTCGGGTAGACTCCGGCGGCTCTGACGGCCTTGCCCGTCGAGCACGCATCCAGGTCGGTCGGCCGCGCACCGGATGCAGGAACACGAGACCCGGGTCGGAGGAGGTGAACACCGATTGGCTGAAGTCCGAGTGGGAGAGAACGAGACGTTCGAGAGCGCCCTGCGCCGCTTCAACAAGAAGATCCAGCAGAGCGGCATCCTCGCCGAGGCTCGCCGACGCGAGCACTACGAGAAGCCGTCCGTGAAGCGCAAGCGCAAGGAAGCCAAGCGCAAGAAGAACGCCCGTACGCAGGCTGGCTGAGCGGGAACGACCCGCCACCACGATCCTGCGGCCCCACGGGCGAGTGCGACGACCGCCCGAGGTAGCCAAGACCGGTGTCCCTTCGAGATCGAGTGCAATCCGATATCACCGCTGCGATGCGCGGCGGAGATCCGCTGCGCCGCGACGTCCTGCGCATGGCGGCCAATGCCGCGTACAACCTCGAGAAGCGCAACCAGAAGCCCCTCACTGACGACGAGTTCCTGACGGTCCTGACCAGGGAGGTCAAGACGCGCCGCGAATTGGTCGAGGCGTACGAGAAGGGTGGCCGCGACGACCTCGCGGCCAAGGAGCAGGCCGAGATCGCCATCCTCAGCGAGTACCTGCCGCAAGCGCTCACGGAGGCGGAGGTCGGGGCTCTCGTCGACGAGGCGATCAGCGCGACCGGGGCGACGAACGCCCGGGACCTGGGCAAAGTGATGGGTTGGCTCGCGCCCCGCACCCGAGGTCGGGCCGACGGCAAGCTCGTCAGCGGGCTGGTCGCCAGCGCGCTCGCGCGCACGGACCTCGCGGCCCACGACGGGGGCGGACACTGATGCTGACGCAGCGTGCACCGGTCCTCGCCCGCTTCACGCGCAGTGACGCGATGCGCCTTGCAGTGGCCGCGACGAGCCTGGTCGTCGCCCTCACGGCCATCCTTGCATTCGACCTCCCGGCCGACCCTGTGCGCTACGAGATCGGTGAGGTCGTCCGCGAGGACATCACCGCGTCCCGGGCGGTGTCATTCGACAGCACGACGCTGACCGAGGATGCGCGCCAGACGGCGCGCGCCGCAGTGCCATTCCAGTTCGATTTCACTGCCGACAACGCGATCGCCATCGCCAACGAGCAAGCGGCCGCGTTCACCGAGCGCGTCCGCCGCGTCGATACCGCCTTCGCGACCGACCTCACAGCCGAGGAACGGACGGCCCTGCTCGAGACGGCGATCCCCGGGCTGAGCGCCACGTCGCAAGCGTCGCTGGTCGCCATCGACGCGCCCCGCTGGGCGGCGGTCCGAACCGAGGCTGCGCGCGTCCTCGATGCCACGCTTCGCACGGAGCTGCGCGACACCCAGGTCGCGGAGACCCGCGCCACGATCGGGGGGCGGATGGGCGGCGATCTCGACGAGGCGGAACGGATGCTCGCCGCCGAGATCATCGCGCCGCTCGTCGTCCCGAACTCGTCGTTCGATGAGACCCTGACCGACCAGGCGCGCGACCGCGCGGCCGAGCTCGTCGCACCGGTCCCGGTGGCGGTCGCGCAGGGACAGGTCGTGGTACGGAACGGGGAGCCGCTCACGGCCGCCGACCTCGAGGTCATCGAGGCGCTCGGACTCGGCGTCGACGCCCCGCTCGACCTCGCTACGTTCGCAGGCTGGTTCCTCCTCGCGGTCCTGACCGTGGCCATGTTGCTGGCATGGATCTGGCGCTTCCGCCCGACGCTCTGGCATCGGGACAACGTGCTGCTGCTGGTCGGGCTGCTGCTCGTCGGGACTGCGTTGGCCCTGAAGGTCACGGCCGGTCGCGAGGTGCTCGGTTACTTCCTGCCGACTGCCGCGATCGGGATGCTCCTCGCGATCCTGCTCGATGCCTCGATCGCCACGATCGTGCTGGCCATCATCGCGATCATGGGCGGCGCGCTGGCGGGCACGTCGCTCGAGTACGCGAGCTTCATCTTCCTCGGCGGGCTGGCGGGCGTCGTCGCGGTGCGCAAGGGCGACCGATTGCAGGTCTTCGTCCAGGCGGCGATCGCGGTCTTTATCGTCAATGCCCTGGTCGTGTCGGCCTTTTCGTTGCTGGGCACCACTGATGTCCGCGGGGTGCTCGAGCTGTGGTTCGCCTCGGCGGTGTCCGCGGCCGGTTCATCGGTCGCCGCGGTGGGTACCTTCGCGGTCCTCGGCTCGGCGTTCGGGATCCTGACGGTCTTCCAGCTCCTCGAGCTGGCGAACCCGTCGCAACCCTTGCTGCGCCGGCTCCTGGTCGAGACGCCGGGCACGTATCACCACTCGTTGATGGTCGGCAACCTCGCGGAACGGGCAGCTGAGGAGGTCGGGGCCGACCCGCTCGTCACCCGCGTCGCGGCCTATTACCACGATGTCGGCAAGCTCTCCAACCCACTCGGCTTCATCGAGAACCAGGCAGGCGCCGAGAACATCCACGACCAGCTGGAGCCAGAGGTCAGCGCTCAGATCCTCAAGCAGCACGTCGCCGATGGCATCGACGCCGCCTATGCCGCCCGCCTGCCGAAAGTCCTGATCGCGTACATCCCGCAGCATCACGGCACCGCCGTGATGGGCTACTTCCTCGCCCGTGCCAGGGAGCGAGCCGCCGAACCGTACGGCGGCCTCGGCACAGCCGAAGGTGCCGCTGCGGCGGCCGCGGTCGACGAACGCAAGTTCCGGCATGCCGGCCCGAAGCCACAGAGCCGGGAAGCGGCACTGATCATGCTCGCCGACAGCGTCGAGGCGTCCGTTCGATCGCTCGCGTCGCGAGAGGAGCCGGCGATCCGGGCGATGGTCGGCCGCATCATCGACGAGCGGATCGCCGACGGTCAGTTCGACGAATGCGAGATCACCCTTCGCGACCTCGAGAGGATCAAAGGCGCCTTCGTCGAGCAGCTGCTCGGCATGTACCACACGCGGATCGCCTATCCGCAGAACACCGTGGTGGAGCTGGAGTCGCGCCGTGCCGCAGCCGGCGGTGGAGGCGACCGACCAGCGTCATGATGCGGTCGATCTATCGCCCGCCGTGGCGGATCGACCTCGATGTGCGCGCCGGCGTTCGATCGCCCATCGGCGGCTCGGCGCTGGCACGGACGGCGGCAGTTGCCCTCGATGGGGTCCGGGCACCTGCGCCTGCCTCGATCGGGCTGATCCTGTCCGACGACGCTGAGCTTTCCCGACTCAACGAGACGCACATGGGCGTTGCCGGCCCGACCGATGTGCTGTCCTTCCCGCTGCTGCCGCCCGCCGCCTTCCGACGCGGTGCTCCGGCGCCCGCTACCCCACGACCGCCCGGCACGAGGATCCACCTGGGCGACATCGTCGTCTCAGTCGAACGGGCGACCGAGCAGGCAGCGACCGGCCGTGGCGGCCAGACCGGCGACGTCGGCTGGAACGCCGCCGATGAGCTCCGTCTGCTCGTCACGCACGGCGTGCTGCACGTCTGTGGCTGGGACCACGCGTCACCCAAGGAGGAAGCCGCGATGCGCGACGTCGAGCGGCGACTGCTCGCGTCGGGACCTCACGCGGTGTCAAGCGGCAAGCCGTCCGCGTAGCGCTCGGCGCACGCGGCACCGCATGGCCTCGGCGGGTACCATCGGCACTCGGCCCTCCCGCCGTTCCGGCAGACGCTGACGCCTGCCACCCTCGGATCGGGATTCGGGTCGTGTCGTGCTGTCCGTCGTTCGCTTGGAGGAGTCTTGAAGGTCGTTGTCGGTCTTGGTAATCCCGGGTCGCAGTACGCGGGAACGAGGCACAACATCGGTTGGCTCGTGCTGGACCGCATCGCCGAGCGGGCCGGGTGGTCGGGGCGCGGCCGGCAGCGCGACGCCTCCAACGTCGCGATCGGTCGCTACAACGGCCTGGACCTGACACTCGTCAAGCCGCTGACGTGGATGAACGACTCGGGGCTCGCTGTCCGCAAGGTCATCGCGCGGGAGCACGCGCCACTGGCCGATCTGCTGATCGTGGCAGACGACTTCGCCCTGCCCTTCGGGAAGCTTCGGTTCCGCGAGTCGGGCAGTCACGGCGGCCACAACGGGCTGCGGTCGATCGTGGACGAGCTCGGCACCGAGAAGTTCAGCCGCCTCCGTGTGGGCATCGGCGATCCGGTCAGGAACGGCCGCGATCACGTGCTGTCGCGGTTCGAGCCGGATGAGACCCAGCGGCTCGACGAGCTCCTCGACGCCGCGGCCGACGCCGTCGAGGCGTGGGCTCGCGACGGCACCAGCAAGGCGGCCAACCGGTTCAACACGTTCCAGCTCCGCGAGGCCGACGTGACCCGTCTGGCGCCACCCGGCGAGGTCGACGGTCCGCCAGACGAGGAGGGCATCCGGCGGACCAAGACGGGTTGGCGTCGCGTGCTGCCACGGCTCGATCGGAAGTCAGATGCCTGAGTCGACGCGGCCCCCGCTGCGGGGAAGGCGCGGCCGCGACCGGCGCATCGCCGAGAAAGTCGCCGCCGACTTCGCGACCCGGCACACGCCTGCACGCGACGACGAGGCCATCGACTTCGACGTCGCCGCCGTCGATGCGGAGGTCGAGGATGCGCGGCGGGCGGAAGCTCGCGATCGGCGTCCGCGCCCGGCCGTCGCACGCCGCGACGACCGCCCGCGTTCGGGGCATCGACTGCCGGATCTGTCCGCGTTGCCCCCGTTGCTCGCTGCGACAGGGTCGTTCGCCACGATCCGCGAGCGGCTGGGCTCGCGGGCCGATGTCGGCCGCGTCGGTCGACATGCCGGTGTGGTCGCAGTGCCGCACGGTGCGAAGTCGTACCTCGCCGCGGCCCTCGCGCTCGAGGAGCGGATCGTCTGGATCGCCCGTGACGCGGAGATCGGCGACCGCGTCGCGGAGGAGCTGCAGGCGTGGCTCGGCGACCCGTCGGCGATCGCCGTCCTTGAGCCGCGGACGGCACTCGCGTACGAGCGCAGCGAGCTCGTGGCCGATGAGACGGCGGCCCGCGTCGCCGCATTGGCGGCCTGGCGACAAGGCGGGGCGCGTGCCCTGGTCGCAAGCGTCCAGGCGCTGCTCCAGCACACGATCGCGCCGGAGGATCTACCGGACAAGGCGCGTGAGCTCGCGGTCGGGGCGCGGCTCCACCAGGACGCGCTGCTCAAGGAGTTGTTCGATCTTGGGTACAGCCCGGTCACCGAGGTCGCCGGTCGGGGCGAGTTCGCGCGTCGCGGTGGCATCGTCGACGTGTTCCCGCCTTCGATGGAGCTGCCGATCCGCATCGAGTTCTTCGGCGATGAGATCGACTCGCTGCGGGCGTTCGATCCCACCGACCAGCGCACGACCGGCAAGGTCGAGCGGGCCGTCCTCCTGCCCGCGTCGGAATTCCTGCTCCCGACCACGGGCGTGGCCGCGATCCGCGAACGCCTCGGACGAGGCGCTTCCCGACTGCCGGAGCGGCTCGCCGGGGACCTTGCCCGGTTCGAGGGGACGAGCGACGACCCGCTGCGACCCGACGGTCGTTCCCCCGAGGCGTCGAGGGCCCTCGCGGTCGGCGACGCCGCCGAGATCTGGGCCGCCCACCTCGCCCCGGCGACGGGTCTCGACCACATCGACCCGGGCACGGTCCTCATGCTCGATGAGCCGGGCGACATCGCCGAAGCTGCGGCGTTCCTGTGGCGGCAGGCCGATGAGCGGCGGGCCGAGCTGGTGGAGGCTGGCGAGCTGTCCAAGGACTGGCCGTTGAGCTACCTGCCACCGCGTGACTGGAAGGCCCGGCTGGTTGCCGCGAGGACCCTGGAGCTGACCTGGGAGTCCGAACCGCCGGGCGACGTCGCGATGGCCTCGCGTGGCCGCAGCTCGGGCGACCTGTTCGGCTGGCGCGAGCCGACGCTGCCGCTGGGTCGCGCGAGTCGCCTCGCGGATGCCGTCGAGACGTGGCGCGAGGATGGCGCCCGGATCGTGCTCGCGTCGGATCAGGCGCCGCGGCTTGCCGAGATCCTCGACGAGGCCGGCCACAGCGTGGCGGTCGTCGATCGGGTCGAGACGGCGCCGCCGCCCGGCGCCATCGCGCTCGTCGGTCGAAGCCTCAACGGCGGCTTCAGCGGCGGTCCGGACGGCGTCACCTTCGTGACCGACCGCGAGCTCTTCGGCACGGTCCGTGTTCGTCGACCGAAGGCGCTGCGTCGGGTCGTCCCGCGCGACATCCTCGAGCGCCTGACGGCGGGCGATCTCGTCGTCCATATCGACCACGGGGTCGCGCGCTACGAGCAGATGCTACGGCGGGGCGGCTCCGGCGAGGAGCGCGACTACCTGGAGTTGTCCTTCGCCGGGGGCGACCGGATCTTCGTCCCAGTCGAGCAGATCGGCCGCGTCACGCGCTACGCGGGCGGCGAGCGGCCGTCACTCAGCAAGCTCGGCGGTACCGAATGGCTGCGCGCCAAGCAACGCGTCCGTAAAGCCGTCGCCGAACTCGCCGACGAGCTGCTGGTCCTCTATGCCGCGCGATCGAACGCGGACGGTCACGGCTTCTCGATCGACACGCCGTGGCAGTCGGAGATGGAGGCGTCGTTCCCCTACGAGGAGACGATCGACCAACTTCGCGCGACTGCCGAGGCCAAGGCCGACATGGAGCGTTCCGTGCCGATGGACCGGCTGGTGGTCGGTGACGTCGGGTACGGCAAGACCGAAGTCGCCCTTCGCGCGGCATTCAAGGCGACGCAGGACGGCAAACAGGTGGCCGTGCTCGTGCCCACGACCGTGCTGGCCGCGCAACACCATGCGACGTTCGGTCAGCGGTTCGCCGCTTTCCCGCTCGAGGTCCGGATCCTGTCGCGCTTCGTCTCCCCGAAGGCGCAGGCTGCGACGATCGCCGGGCTCGAGGACGGGACCGTCGACATCGTGATCGGCACGCATCGGTTGCTGTCGAAGGACGTCCGGTTCAAGGACCTCGGGCTGGTCGTGGTCGACGAGGAGCAGCGGTTCGGGGTCGCGGCAAAGGAGCGGCTGAAGCAACTACGCCGCGAGGTCGACGTGCTGACGCTGTCGGCCACGCCGATCCCGCGGACGTTGAACCTGGCGATGGCCGGCATCCGCGACCTGTCGGTGATCGAGACACCGCCGGAGGACCGCCTGCCGATCCAGACGCGGGTCGCCGAGGCGTCTGCCGGGCTCGTCCGCGACGCGATCCTGCGTGAGCTCGATCGCGGTGGGCAGGTGTTCTACGTCCACAACCGGGTCGAGACGATCGAGGCGCAGGCCGAGCAGCTCCGCCGGCTGCTACCCGACGCGCGGTTCGTGGTGGGCCATGGCCAGATGCCGGAGGGGGCGCTCGAGAAGGTGATGATCGCGTTCGCCGCGGGCGAGGCCGATGTCCTCGTATCGACCACGATCATCGAATCCGGTCTGGACATACCGAACGCCAACACCATCATCATCGATCGCGCGGACACACTCGGGCTGGCGCAGCTCTATCAGCTCCGCGGGCGGGTCGGTCGGTCGTCGCGGCGGGCGTACGCGTATCTCCTGTATCGACGACGCGAGCGGTTGTCGGACGAGGCGCGCAAGCGCCTCCAGGCGATCTTCAACGCCTCGGAGCTCGGCGCCGGCTTCCAGATCGCGCTCTCGGACCTCGAGATCCGTGGGGCCGGGAACATCCTCGGCGGGGAGCAGTCGGGCCACATGGCGGCGGTTGGGTTCGACCTGTACTCGCGGATGCTCGCCGAGGCGGTCGAAGCGCAGAAGGCGTCACGTGAGGGTCGCGCCCCGATCGTCGATGCGCCACAGGCAGTGATCGACCTGCCGGTCGACGCCCATCTGCCCGACGACTACGTGCCGGACGAGGCGCAGAAGCTCGAGCTGTATCGGCGGCTGGCGCGGACGCGATCGGCCGGCGACGTCGCCGCGTTCCGGCAGGAGGTCACCGACCGGTACGGACCGATGCCGCCCTCGGTCGCGCGGCTGGTGGAGGTGGCCGAGCTCCGGCTCGCGGCTGAGGCAGCCGGTGTGTCGTCGATCTCGCGTGAGGAGGGTCGACTGGTCGTGCGGTTCGGGGCGGGGCTGAGCCGCGACGCGGCGATGCGGCTCCTCGGCGACGGGGGATTGCCGGGCGTCCGTCCCGCCGACGTGACGTTCGCCTCGAACCAGGTCCGCATCCGCGTGCCGACAGGCCCGGGTCGCGCGTGGCAGCTCACCCAGGCCGTGGTGGCCCGGTTGGGGGCAGAGGCGTCCGTGGCGTGAGTCGTGATCGCGACATCGCCGCCTGGGTGACGTTCGTAGGCGTGGTCGTGGCCGCGTTCCTCGTCGGCGGCTTGCTCTGGGGCGAGCCGATGGAGGTGCTGAACAGCTGCAGTGGCGGTGGCGATTGCCCGCCGACGCACTATGTCGACCTCGACCTGGCGGCGGGTGCGGTGTTCGGCCTCGGGGCAGCCGGCGTCCTGTTGACGATCGGCGTACTACGACAGCGCCGCAGCCGCTGACCATGCGGACGTCGGTGCTCACGGCATCCCGATCCATGACGAGCTGGTGCTCGAGCGGGTCCTGTGACGCTTGGCACGTCCGGCGTTCCGTCCGACGGGCTGACGGGCCCGGATCGGTAGGTAGAGCGGTCGTTTGGAACGTCCGGCGTGCTGTTCGACGGCTGAGCGGCCGGGATCGATTGTCACAGTCGTCGGTTGGAACGTCCGACGTGACACCGACCCAGAGCCGCCCCGTCCAGCCGCCGCTCGGCACGCCCCAGGTTCCACGACTACGGGGACTCGCGACACTTGCCGTAGCTGCACGGGACAGATCGCCGAGGCGCAGCCAGCGGAACCCGGGCACACTTGGACCATGACACTGAGCCAAGGTGATCGACCAGCCGAACCCGGATCGCACGCCCCGCACACGGCGCACGGCCGGGCCGGCAGCGGCCTGTGGTCGCCCGGCCGTCGCAGCCTGACGGTCGGCCTCGTCCTGACGGTCACCCTGGTCGCGTTCGAGGCGCTCGCGGTCTCGACGATCATGCCGATCGTCGCCGCCGAGCTGCGCGGCATCGGGCTCTACGGCTGGGTCTTCACCGCGTTCATGCTCGGCTCGTTGATCGGCATCGTCGTCGTCGGCGGGTTGATCGACAGGCGCGGACTCGGCGGGCCGTTCGCAGCCGGCATCGGGCTGTTCGCGATCGGCCTGATCATCGGTGGCCTGGCGCCGTCGATGGAGATCCTCGTCGCCGCCCGGTTCCTCCAGGGTCTCGGCGCCGGCACGGTCCCGCCGATCGCATACGTCGCCATCGGGCGGAGTCTGCCGGAGCACCTGCGCCCGCAGATGTTCGCCACGCTGTCGACCGCGTGGGTGTTGCCGGGTGTGCTTGGGCCGGCCCTTGCCGGCATCGTCGGTGAGGCGGTCGGCTGGCGCTGGGTGTTCCTCGGCCTGCTGCCACTGATCGTCTTCTCATCGTCCATCGCCTTTCCGGCGGTGCGCCGGATCGGCCCCGACCCGTCCGACGCGCGAAACGCGGCCACCTTGCGCGAGCGAGGTCCGCTGGCAGTCGTCGTCGCGACCGGCACGGGCCTGCTACTCGCCGGCCTGACCAGCGGCGAGCCCGTCCTGCTGGCGGTCCTGGGCATCCTCGGCGCGGCCCTCGCCATCTTCGCCCTGCGTCGCCTGACCCCGGCCGGCACGCTGCGGGCAGCACGCGGCCTGCCGGCCGCTGTGCTCATGCGCGGGATCATCACGTTCGCGTTCTTCGCGGTCGACGCCTACGTCGCCCTGGCGCTGGTCGACTGGCGGGGGCTGCGCCCGGCCGAGGCCGGGATCGCCCTCACCGCCGCCACGATCAGCTGGACGGCCGGCTCGTGGACGCAAGCGCGCTACTCGTCGCGCTTCACGCCGGAGCGGTTCGTGCGGGTCGGGTTGGTGGTGCTCGTCGCCGGTCTGGCGACGTTCGGGATCGTGCTCCTGCCGGAGGTCTCGCCGCTGGTCGCCATCCCGACGCTGGCGCTGGCCGGGTACGCCATGGGTCTCGCCTATTCGCCGCTCGCGCTGATCGTCCTGCGCGAAGCACCCGCCGCCGAGCAGGGTCGCGCATCCGCGGCCATCTCACTGACCGACTCGCTCGGAACGGCGCTGGGTACAGGCGTCACCGGGGCGCTGGTCGCGGCATCCGTTCGCGGGGCAGGGGAGCCGGCGAGCGGCCTCGCCCTCGGCTTCGCGGTCGCCGTCGCGGTCGCGCTCCTTGGTGTCGCGATCGGCAGTCGGCTGCACGAGCGGACCGCGACGGAGACGGTCAGCGGAGCGCTGGTCGCGCCCGGCTCCTGACACGGGGACGTGGGCACGCCTGCGGTAGACTTTCGGCCGGCCCAGCGACGCCCAGACGTCCGGCCGCAGCCTGCGTGACCCACCCAGGAGGACCCGATCCCGATGTCCGCCGAGGCGCTTCGCGAACGGATCCGCGAGATCCCCGACTTCCCGAAGCCAGGGATCCTCTTCTACGACATCACGACGCTGCTCAAGGACCCGGCCGCCTACAAGGAGTCCATCGATCTCATGGTCGAGCCGTACAAGGACGAGCAGGTCGACATCGTTGTCGGGATGGAGTCGCGCGGGTTCATCTTCAGTGCCCCGTTGGCCTACCTGCTCGACGCCGGGCTCGTTCCGGTCCGCAAGCTCGGCAAGCTGCCGGCTGAGACGATCACGGTCGAATATGCGCTCGAGTACGGCTCGAACACCCTCGAGATCCACCGCGACGCGATCCAGCCCGGCCAGAAGGTCCTGATCGTCGACGACCTGCTCGCGACGGGCGGCACCGTCAAGGGCACGATCGAGCTCATCGAGCGGCTCAAGGGCGAGGTCATCGGTCTCGCGTTCCTCGTCGAGCTCGAATTCCTCAAAGGTCGAGAACGGCTGGACGGACGCCGGGTCACCAGCGTCATCCAGTACTGAACGGGCCCGAACGAGGCCGTATCGCGACAGTGACCGATCCGTCCGGACCCGACACTCCCGCGGAGGCGGCCGCCGAGCTCCCGCCCGCCGGCGAAGGCGCGGACCTCGCGCGTCGACGCTTCTTCCGCCAGTTCGCCGGTGACGTGTTCAACGGTGCGGCGACCGTGGTCGGTGCGGCCCAGGCACTCCAGCGCGCATCGGCCGACGCTGCCAACGCGATCCTGGACCCATCGTCATACGCGCCGGGCGACGTCCCGGCGGGGCCGCCGACAGGGTTCCGCGCCTCGTTCCGCGAGAGCCCGGGCACGATCCACATCGTCGACCAGCGCAAGCTGCCCGACGTCCTTGAGGAATTCGACGCGAGGAACGCGGCCCAGGTCGCATACGCGATCCGCGAGATGATCGTGCGCGGCGCGCCCGCGATCGGCCAGGTCGCGGCACTGGGGCTGGCGCTGACGGCGCATCAGAACCGGGGCACCAGGCCGTACGCTCGGCGCGCGACGCTGCGCGGTGCGGCGAACGTGCTGCGCAACTCGCGACCAACGGCGGTCAACCTGGGCTGGGCGGTCGATCGGGTGATGGCGGCCTACGACGCCGTCGGCGATCTGTCGGAGGACGGCGACGCCATCGCCGCCGCGATCCGCTCCGAGGCGGACGCGATCGTCTTCGAGGCGACCGAGGACCACGGCCGGCTGGCCCGGTTCGGGGTCGACGAGCTCGTCTTCCCCGCCGACGGCCCGTTGCGGATCCTGACCCACTGCAATACCGGGCCGCTCGCCTGCGGGCAGTTCGGGACCGCGCTCGGCGTCGTCCAGGTGGCCCACCACGACGGTCGCGAGATCCATGTCTGGGTCGACGAGTCGAGGCCGTATCTCCAGGGTGCACGCCTCACGGCGTGGGAGCTTGCACAGGCGGGCGTGCCCCACAGCCTGATCCCGGACGTGGCGGCCGGCCACCTGATGGCACAGGGCGAAGTCGACGTCATCATCGTCGGCGCGGACCGCATCGTGGCGAACGGGGATACGGCCAACAAGGTCGGGACATACCCGCTGGCCGTCCTGGCGGCACGCCACAAGATCCCCTTCTACGTCGCCGCTCCCACCAGCTCCATCGACCTTGCGACCGCCACGGGCGCCGACGTCCCGATCGAGGAGCGCGCTGCGGCCGAGGTCCTCATGGTGCGCGGCGTCCGCCTGGCCCCGCCGGACACGCCGGTTCGCAACCCGGCATTCGACGTCACGCCCGCCGAGCTCATCACCGGCGTCATCACCGAGGAGGGGGTGGTGCGCCCGCCATTCCACGGGTCGCTCGCCGATGCGGTCGCGCGACGCGACGCGCGGCGCGCCACCACGCCGAGCTTCGCGGTCCTCGCCGCGACGAGCACCTGATGGCCAGCGTCGTCATCGGCCGACGCTCGGCGACGATCGCCCGCCAGACCACCGACCGCGAGCTGCTACGCGCCTTCCTCAACGGTGATCGGCTGTACGCCGCCTACGCGATCTGCGACCTCGAGGAGCGCGAGTTCGCGCGCACGCGATGGGGAGCGGCCTACGAGGGCGATGAGCTCGTGGCGGTGGGCCTCGAGTACACAGGGCCGACGCCCCAACCGCTGTTCGTCATGGGCTCGACCGACGGCATCGCCGCGGTCCTGCGCGACGTGATCCGGCCGCGCGCCGCATACATCGCCGCGAGATCCGAGATGCTTCCCGCGATCGAGACCCAGTACCGCGTGGATCCGGGTCCCGAGATGGTCCGGATGTGGGTCGATCGGGCGCACTTCCGACCCTATCCGGCGACCGTCCAGCGGCTGCTCCCGGTCGAGATCGGGGAGCTGAACCGGCTCTACCAGCTCGGGTTCGCCTCATGGCTGCCGTCGACGGCCATCGCCGACGGGGTGTACTACGGGATGCGCGTGAATGGCCGGCTGATCGCCGCGGCCGGCACGCATGTCGTCAGCCCGACCGCGCGGCTGGCGGTCGTGGGCAACGTGCTGACGCACACGGACTTCCGCGGCCGCGGGTTTGCGACCGCCGTCACCGGCGCGGTCACTGCGGAACTCCTGCGCACCTGCGACCAGGTCGTGCTCAACGTCCGCGCCGACAACCCGCCTGCGATCAACGCCTACCGCCACCTCGGCTTTGCCGAGCACGCTCGCTTCGAGGAACGCCTCATCCATCGACTCGGCCCGCCGTGGGCCGAGATCACGGCGCCGCTGCGCCGCCTTTTCGCCCGCAAGGAGACCGACCGCCGATGACCGCACCGACCACCCTGCCTGCCCATGACGTGACCGACCTGGGACTAGCCTCCGAGGGCGTGCGCCGGATCGAGTGGGCCGAGCGGGAGATGCCCGTGTTGCGCCTGATCCGCGAGCGCTTCGAGCGCGATCGGCCGCTCGACGGCATCCGCGTCGGCGCGTGCCTCCATGTCACGACCGAGACGGCCAACCTGATGCGGACGCTCAAGGCCGCCGGGGCCGACGTCGTGCTGGCTGCCTCGAACCCGCTGTCGACCAAGGACGATGTCGCTGCCGCGCTGGTCGCCGAATACGGCATCCCCACGTTCGCGCGCCGCGGCGAGGACCGCGACACCTATTACGACCATCTCAAGGCGGTCGCCGACACCCATCCCCAGATCACGATGGATGACGGTTGCGACCTCGTTTCGCTGCTCCACAGCGAGCGGCCGGAGCAGGTCAAGGAAGTCCTCGCCGGCACCGAGGAGACCACGACCGGCGTCATCCGGCTCAAGGCCATGGCTGCCGACGGCGCACTCGGCTTCCCGGTCGTGGCGGTCAACGAGGCGCTGACCAAGCACCTCTTCGACAACCGCTACGGCACGGGTCAGTCCACGGTCGATGGCATCGTCAGGGCGACGAACATGCTCATCGCCGGACGGAAGGTCGTCATCGCGGGCTACGGCTGGGTCGGCAAGGGCATCGCGGCACGGATGTCCGGGCATGGCGCCCACGTCGCCGTCGTCGAGGTCGATCCGGTCCGGGCACTCGAGGCGCTGATGGACGGGTTCGCGGTGATGACCCATAGCGACGCCGCGCGCTGGGGTGAGCTGTTCGTGACGGCGACCGGCAATCTCAACGTCTTCCGTCGCGAGCATTTCGAGGCGATGCGCGACGGGGCGGTCATGGCGAACTCCGGGCATTTCGACGCCGAGCTCGACCTCGCCGCGCTGCGCGCACTAGCCGAGGGTCACGTCCGCGAGGTCCGTGACAACGTCCAGGAATTCGACCTCGGCGGCAAGAAGCTGCACCTGATCGCGGAGGGCCGGTTGGTCAACCTCGGTGCGGCCGAGGGCCACCCGGCGGCGGTGATGGACATGAGCTTCGCCAACCAGGCGCTGTGTGCGGAGTACGTCGCCAAGCACCATGCGGAGCTCGAGCCGATGGTGTACGTCGTGCCGGAGGCGATCGACGCCGAGGTCGCGCGCCTCAAGCTCGCGGCCCTGGGCATCGAGCTCGAGCCGATGACTCCCGAACAGTCCGAGTACGTCGCCTCCTGGCAGCACGGCACCTGACGCCGCCGCCCGAGCACGGGACGCGGTAGGGTTCGAGCGATGGACGCCGAGCTCACCGCCGAGCAGACCGCGGAACCCGCCGAGCCGAGCGGATCGGCCGATCCGGGGCCGGTCACGTTGCCCTATGGCAGCTGGCCCTCGCCGATCCGCGTCGATGACATCGTCGTCGGTGCCGTCCGGCTGAGCGACCCGTGGGTCGACGGCGACGACGTCTACTGGATCGAAGGGCGGCCGGCCGAAGCGGGCCGCAGCGTCATCGTGCACCGTGCGCAGGACGGGTCGACGATCGACCGGACGCCGCCGCCATTCGACGTCCGCACCCGGGTCCACGAGTACGGCGGCGGCGCCTTCACCGTCGCGGGCGGCACGATCCTGTTCTCGTACGTCAAGGACGGCCGGTTGTACCGGCTCGACCCGGGCGACGACACGCCGCAGCCCATCACGCCCGAGGGCCCGTTCCGCTACGCCGATCTCCGCTTCGACGGCCGTCGCCGGCGCTTCCTGGCCGTCCGCGAGGACCACTCCGGGGAACGCGAGCCGACCGCCGCGATCGTCGACGTGCCGCTCGACGGCGAGCGCCCGCCGCTGGTCCTGTACGCCGGTCCGGATTTCCTCGCCGCGCCGCGGCTGTCGCCGGACGGCACGCGGCTCGCGTGGCTCGAATGGGACCACCCGGACATGCCCTGGGACGCCACGAGGCTGCGCGTGGCGCCGGTCGGCGACGACGGCTCCCTCGGCCCGAGTGATCTCGCCGCGGGCGGGGTCGACGAATCCGTCGCCCAGCCGGAGTGGTCGCCCGACGGGGTGCTGCATTTCGTCAGCGACCGGACGGGCTGGTGGAACATCTACCGCCTGGCCGAAGGCCCGAGGCTCGAGCCCCTCACGCCGCTCGAAGCCGAGTTCGCCGACCCGGCTTGGGTGTTCGACCGGTCCTCGTACGCATTCCTGCCGGACGGCTCGATCGTTGCTGTCGGCCGGGCCCGCGGTCGCGATCGGTTGTTCCACATCGCGCCGGGCGACCTCATCGGCGAGGTCGAATCGGTCTACACCGACATCGGCACGATCCGCGTCGGCGGGGCCGGGGTCGTCGCCAATGTCGGGACGCCCACGGAGCCGTCGATGGTCGTGCTGCTCGACCCCTCCACGCTCGCGACGGCCGGCGTCCTGCGCCACTCGACATCGACCGTGATCGACCCCGCCTACATCTCGATGCCGGAGCCCATCAGCTTCCCGACCGCCGGTGGACGCATGGCCCACGCGCTCTTCTATCGACCGGTCAACCCTGATGCCGTGGCACCCGACGGCGAGCTGCCACCGCTCGTCGTGCGCTCGCATGGCGGCCCCACCTCAAGCGCGAACAACGCGCTCGAGCCGAGCTACCAGTTCCTGACGTCGCGCGGGATCGCGCTGGTCGATGTCGACTATGGCGGCAGCACCGGCTACGGGCGGGAGTACCGCCAGACCCTCGAGGGCCAGTGGGGCGTGGTGGACGTCGACGACTGCATCGGCGCGGCGCGCTACCTGGTCGATCGCGGTGACGTCGATGGTGACCGCCTGGCCATCGAAGGCGGTAGCGCCGGTGGATACACGACCCTTGCCGCGTTGGCGTTCCGCGACGTGTTCACGGCCGGCATCAGCCTGTTCGGCGTGGGCGACCTCGAGCAGCTCGCACGCCACACCCACAAGTTCGAGTCGCGCTACATGGGCCGACTGATCGGGCCGTACCCGGCGATGGCGGATCGCTACCGCGAACGCTCGCCGATCAACTACCTCGAAGCGATATCGTGCCCGGTGCTCATCCTGCAGGGTCTGGAGGACAAGGTCGTCCCACCGGCCCAGGCTGCGGCACTGGCCGAGGCGCTCGCGGCGCGGGGCATCCCGCACGCTTATCTCGCGTTCGAAGGGGAGGGGCATGGGTTCAGGGGTGAGGGCGCCCAACGGCGCACCATCGAGGCGCGCTTGGCGTTCCTCGGCGAGGTATTCGGTTTCACACCGGCCGACGAGGTCGAGCGGCTGCCGTTGCCGGGCATCGAAGCCTGGCGCGAGCGCCGCCGGGTGGCCGTCGGCTGAGGTGCGCGGGATGAGGTGCTACCCTTCGCCGCCATGAGCATCGTCGACGCGTCGCAGTACCTGTTCACCTCCGAATCCGTCACGGAGGGCCACCCCGACAAGCTGTGCGATCAGGTCTCGGACGCCGTGCTGGACTCGTTCATCCGCCAGGACCCCAATTCCCGCGTCGCGTGCGAGGCGGCGACCACGACCGGGATCGTCATGGTCCTCGGCGAGATCACGAGCAAGGCGGAATACGTGGACGTGGCCGCGATCGTCCGCGAGACGGTCAAGGACATCGGCTACACCAAGGCCGAGTACGGCTTCGATTACCTGACCTGCGGGACGCTGGTGTCGATCAAGGAGCAGTCAGCGGACATCGCCCAGGGCGTCGACGCTGCCCTCGAGGTCCGCGACGACTCGGCCCCGGCGTTCGAGCTCGGCGCTGGTGACCAGGGAATGATGTTCGGCTTCGCCTGCCGGGAGACGCCCGAGCTGATGCCGCTGCCGATCGCGCTCGCCCACAGGATGGCCCGCCGGCTCGCGGAGGCTCGCAAGTCGGGCCAGCTGCCGTACCTCCGCCCGGACGGCAAGACCCAGGTGACCGTCGAGTACGAGCGGGGCGTTCCCGTACGTGTGCGGACGGTCGTGGTCTCGGCCCAGCATGACCCCGACGTCCGGGCAGAGCGTCTGCGCTCGGACATCGTCGAAACGGTGATCCTGCCGACGATACCGAGCGAGCTCCGCGCGACCGACCCCGTCATGCACGTCAACCCGACGGGTCGCTTCGTCACCGGTGGGCCGATGGGCGACGCGGGCCTGACCGGTCGCAAGATCATCGTCGATAGCTACGGCGGGATGGCGCGTCACGGCGGCGGCGCGTTCTCGGGCAAGGATCCGACCAAGGTCGATCGCTCGGCTGCGTATGCGGCCCGATGGGTCGCCAAGAACGTGGTCGCGGCCGGGCTGGCCGACCGCTTCGAGGTCGAGGTCGCCTACGGGATCGGTATCGCGCGACCGATCAGCTTCAGCGTCGATTCCTTCGGGACCGGGACGATCGACGATGCCGCCATCCAGACACTCATCGAGCGCCATTTCGACCTCCGGCCCGCGTCGATCATCTCTGCGCTCGACCTGCGCCGGCCGATCTACCGCCAGACGGCCGCGTACGGGCACTTCGGGCGACCGGATCTCGACCTGCCCTGGGAGCGCACCGACAAGGCCGCGCTTCTGGCGTCGGAGGCGGGACTGCCGGAGCCTGAGGCGATCTCGGTCACCGCCTGACTCGCTTGGCGCGGGGTGGGCCTCGGCGCTAGTTCGACTGCGTCACGATCGTCGCGACCGATTCGCCGCGCTTCGCTCCGCGCCGCGTCAGCCACTGGCCGAACAGCAGCACGGCCAGCGTGATCAGCAGCATGAGCGCAGCCACCGCGTTCGTGGCCGGCGTGACGCCGGTCTTGATCTGGCCGAACACGTACAGCGGCAGCGTGCCAGAGCCGGGACCCGAGACGAACGAGGTGATCACGAAGTCATCGAAACTGAACGTGAACGCCAGCAGGAAGCCCGCGACCACGGCCGGCAGCAGTTGCGGGAAGGTGATCTGCCAGAACGTGCGCCACGGCGTCCCGTACAGGTCGTAACTCGCCTCCACGTGCGTTCGGTCCATGCCCGATAGGCGGGCACGGACCAGGAGCAGGACGAGGCTGATGTTGAAGAGGACGTGGGCGGCCACGATCGTCGGGATGCCGAGCCGGATGCGCGTGCCGATCACCCCTTCGAGGATGTCGAACGAGGTCGCGAAGAAGACGAGCGTCGCGAGTGCGATCACGATCTCGGGGATGATGACGCTGATGAACGTGAGGGCCAGGAACGGGACGCGGATCCAGCCCGGGACGCGCTGGAGGCCGAGGGCGCCGAGCGTCCCGAACGTCGTCGCAAGCGTGGCGGTGAGCGTCCCGACGATGAGACTGTTCCAGAGATTTCCCTGGATGATCCGGTCGGACAGGACATGCGAGTACCAGCGCAGGCTCAGGCCATCCCAATCCGTGACGCGTCGATCGGTCCCGTTGAAGCTGAAGACGACGACGATCACGATCGGGATGAACAGGAACAGGTAGACCAGGGCCGTGTGCGTTCGCAGCCAGATCTCGACCAACTGCGCAGAGCGATCGACTGCTCGAGGTCGGTCACGACGGATCGTCTCGGCCGTCGGGATCGGGATGGCCGGCGTGCTCATACCATGCTGACCTCGCGGGTCCGGCGACCGCGGTTGACGAACCACAGGTAGACCGAGATGGCCACTAGCATGACGGCGATGAGGACGACCGCCTTCGCCGCGCCACCGGGCCAGTCGCGCGCGGTCAGGAACTCATTGACGAGCGCGTTCCCGATCAGGTACACGCGGCCGTAGCCGAGGATCTGCGGGATGACGTACTCACCCATCATCGGGATGAAGACGAGGATGCTGCCCGTGATCAGGCCGGGCAGGATGATCGGCAGTGTGATCTGTCGGAACGTCGCCAGGCGGCCTGCGCCGAGGTCCTTGGATGCCTCCACGAGCGACCGATCCATCCGCTCGAGCGTGACGTAGATCGGGAACACCATGAGCGGCAGGTAGCCGTAGACGACGCCAAGGAGCACTGCCACGGGCGTGCCCAGGAGCCGGAAGCTCGGGTCGCCGACGAGGTCGCCGACGAAGCCGGCGGCACCGGTCGGACCAAGGATGATGAGCCAGGCATAGGTCCGGATCAGGAAGCTCGTCCAGAACGGGATGACGAGCAGGACGATCAGGAGGCCTTTGCGTCGCCCCGCACGGGTTGCGATGTAGTACGCCAGCGGCAGGCCCACCAGCAGACACAGGATGGTCCCGCCTGCGGCCATGAACAGACTCGTCCGGAAGGGATCCGGGAACGCCCACGCGGAGGCGAAGTTGGCGAGCGTGAAGCCTCCCGCATAGCCGCCGTTCTCAGCACGCTCGCCGAAGCTGAACAGGATCACGATCGCGAGCGGGATGACCAGGAGCAGGAGATACCAGATGCTCGCGCCGGCCAGCAGACCGATCGAGACAAGCGCCGAACGCACTCGCTCCGCTCTCTGCGGACCCGGCGACGCGAGGCGCGGCGCCACGCCGGGTGCCGCCGTACCAGCTTCTGCGGTCATCGTGCTCGCCTGTCCTGCCGGCGAATGGAGGCTACGTCGGGTCAGCTACCGATCTTCGCTCGGAACTCCTCCCAGATGTCATTGCGGAGCGGGTCGGTCGAGGTGTCCTTCGCGCCCTCGAGGAGACCCTTATCGAAGATCGCCTGCGGCACGAAGACCGCGGGGTCGTTGAGGATCTCCGCCGGCACGAACTTCTTCGCCTCATCGTTCGGGGTGGCGTAGCGGTTGACGATCGTTTCCTGTGCCTGGATCTGGGGGTCCTGGATGAAGTTGAGGAAGGCGTGGGCCGCGTTCGGATGCGGTGCCTCATTGAAGATCACCCAGGTGTCCATCCAGTACAGGGTCCCGTCCTCGGGCACGATGTACTCGACGTCCTTGGTCGCCTCCTCGTCGCGAAGCTCCACCACGCCGCCCGTCCACGTGAGCCCCAGGACGGCCTCCTCGTTCTGGATCGGCACCTCGTAGGTGTCGGAGTTCAGCGCGAGGACGTGCGGGGCCAGCTTCAGCAACTCCGTGCGGACGACTTCAAGCTCCGTCGGATCGACAGAGTTCAGCGAGAAGCCGTTGGCCTTGAGCGGCGCTACGAAGACGTCGCCCATCGAGTCGACGACGATGATCTTGCCCGAATACTTCGGCGCGACGTCGAGGAACTGGCGCCAGGTCTTGACCTCGTCGGTCACGAACTTGTTGCGTTTCGTGATGCCCGTCGTGCCCCAGTCCTTGGGCAGCTGGTACTCGTCGTTCGGGTCCCACCAGAGCTTCTTGAATTGCGGGTTGATGTACTTCTGGTTCGGGATCTTCGACCAGTCGATCTTCTGGATGAGGCCGTTCTCGACCATCTGCGGGGTGTACTCGGCGGTTGGCGCGCCGAAGTCGTACTGGCCCACGCCGCCGGCCTGCAGCTTGGCCAGCATCGTCTCGTTGCTCTCGAACGTGTCGTACGTGAACTTCTCGACACCAAAGATCTGCTGGAACAACTGCATGCTGCCCGGGTCGACGTAGTCGGCCCAGTTGTACATGAACAGTTCCTTCTCGATGTCCGCCGGGACCGCGAAGCTCGGGGCTGGCGTGCTGGCTGGCGCTTGGCTGCCGCCGGTGCCCCCGCCTCCGGAGCAGGCGGCAAGGAAGGCACTGGCCGCCGCGAGGCTCGACCCGTGCATGAAACCCCGCCGACTGATCTTGGACTCCGCGATCCGCTGCAGTTGTGCGTGCAGCTCCTGGTCAGCCACGTTTCTCCTCCTCATTCCGGTCCGGTCACTCCGGCCGGGTGACAACTGCGCTCATCCCGCGAGGATGAGGTTGGCCTCTTCTTCCCACCGGACGACCACAGGGTCACCCGGACCCACTCCCGGCGCGCCCCCTGCGCCGGCGGCGTTCTGATGTCGGACGATCACCTCCCCCGCGTCGTCCGTGTCGACGCGGTATTCCGTCTGGTCCCCGAGATATGTTCCCTGCCGGACGCGGCCGCGGATCTGCGTCATCCCGGCCCGGGCGGACTCGGCCGCGTCGGCCGGAACCACCTCCAGGCGCTCAGGCCGCGTCGCTACCACGACCGAATCACCCGTGACCGGCCGGGCGGTCGGGTCCGTCAGCGCACCGCGGATCGTCATCCCGCGGCCGGTGCGCACCACGACGCGGCCGTCGGTCGCCGCTTCGACGACCGTCGCGTCCATGAAGTTCGACGTGCCGATGAAGTCGGCGACGAACCGGTTGACCGGCCGCTCGTAGAGGACGGTGGGGTTGCCCTTCTGGTGGATGAGGCCGTCGCGCATGACCACGATCACGTCGCTCATCGTGAGCGCCTCTTCCTGATCGTGGGTGACGTAGACGAAGGTGATGCCGACCTCGCGCTGGAGCGCCTTGAGCTCGAGCTGCATCTCCTTGCGCAGCTTGAGATCGAGCGCGCCGAGCGGCTCATCGAGCAGCAGCACGGTCGGCCGATTGACCAGGGCACGCGCCAGCGCGACGCGCTGCTGCTGGCCGCCCGACATCTCCCACGTGCGCCGCTTGCCGTAGCCGGCCAAGCGCACCAGACCGAGCGCCTCGGTGACGCGACGCTCTTCCTCCTTCTTGTCGACCTTGCGCTGTCGCAGGCCATAGCCCACGTTCTGGTTCACGTCCATGTGGGGGAACAGCGCGTAGTGCTGGAAGACCGTGTTGACGTTGCGCTGGTACGGCGGCACGCCGGCGATCGGCTGACCGGCCAGGAAGATCTCGCCTTCGGTCGGCTGCTCGAAGCCGGCGATCATGCGCAGCGTCGTCGTCTTGCCGCAGCCGGATGGGCCGAGCAGGGAATAGAACTCACCGCGTTCGATCGACAGGTCCATGTGATCGACGGCCGTGACCGTGTCGAAGCGCTTCGTGACGCGCTGGATGAGGACGTCGGGGGCGTCCGCCGCGCGCGGTGCAGGCGGCTGTACGGTGGAACCGTCAGGCCGGGCGTCGATCGTCGGGGAAGCGGTCAACGGCGGTCCTCGCGCGATGGTGCCGGGCATCGAGCATGGGTCGCTGTAGCGGGGCTACAGGCTTTCGCATCCTAGGGGCGATGCCCCCACTCGTCAACGCAGCGAAGCTTCGAATATCGCACGCAACGTGGCGTGCCCGATGCGCTGCTCGCAGCATCCTGAACCTATACTTCAGAAAGCCGAAGACGCGCGCGTGCAGCAGAGGACGCCAGGCTTGGTCACGGAGCTGGGACTCGGGGCACGCATCCGCTCGCTGCGACAGGCTCGCCGGTTGACGCTGCGGGATGTGGCTGAGCGCGCAGGCGTGACTGAGAGCTTCCTCTCCCAGGTCGAGCGCGATGTGGCGAGCCCGTCGATCGCGACGGTCCACCGGATCGCTCGGGCGCTCGATCTTTCGATCGCGCAGCTCTTCGCCCATGACGCCGATACGGGACGGGTCGTCCGACGCGAGGCGCGGCGGCGGGTGGAATATCCGGGGCTGAAGGCAGTGGATGAATTCCTGACATCGAACCTGGCTGGCCGGCTCCAGGTGATCATGTCGACGATCGAAGCCGGCGGCGGTACCGGCGCCGAGCCGTACACGCACGAGTCCGACGAGGAGACGGTCATCGTGTTGGCGGGCGTCCTCGACCTGTGGGTCGGCGATGAGCACTACCTCCTGCGCGAGGGCGACGCGATCACTTTCCCCTCCCGCATCCCGCATTGGAACGTCAACCACGGCGCCACGCCGGCGACGGTGCTCTTCTGCATGACGCCGCCGAGCTTCTGACATGTGCCTGTAACGGTCCGGTGTCGGAAAGCAACGGGCTGGGACCATCGGGCAGGGAGCGGGGGCTGGTCACGCGGGGTTAGGCTGTGCCTATGGAGCGACGACCGGCATCGCGTGGCCGCCTGCCCCGCGTGATCCTCGCCAGCATCGTCGGTCTAGCGGCCCTCGGCGCGATGCCCTGGTCGGTGGCCGCCGACGAGACGCCAAGCCCGGCGCCCGAGGCGACCGTCGAGCCGACCGCCACGCCGGAGCCCACCCCCGAACCGACGCCTGCGCCGACGGCGGACCCGACCCCGGCTCCGGTGCCCGCGCCCGCGGCGGCTCCGGACCCGCCCCAGGGCGACGACCCCAAGCCCACCGACACCCCCTCGCCGACATCGACGCCCGCGCCTACGCCGACCCCGTCGTCCCCGACCTACACGCTCGCCAGCATCAACCTCTATCGCTCGACCGCGATGGTCCGCCAGTTCACGAACTACTGGTGTGTGCCCGCGACCGTCCAGTCGATGGCCAACCTGGTTCGGCGCACGAGCAATCGCACGTATTCACGACAGGCCTACATCTATCGCCTCACGCGAGCGCACAACCGCTACCGCTATGCGACCCGTGGCAACGATCCGCAGGGCTGGGCCTGGTCGATGCGCTACTTCACCGGTCGGAACTACCAGGCGCGCGCCTATTCGGACAAGAGCGCAGCGATCAACTACATCGCCCATTCGATCGGGCGGACGAAGCACCCCGTCGGTGTGACCGTCAAGGCCGGTACGCACGCCTGGGTCGTGCTCGGCTACAAGCAGACGTTCGACAAGGACGAGCCGAGCAAGAAGACCTTGCTGGGCCTGTACGTCAGTGGCCCGCTCGGCACGAGCGCAGATAAATGGCCCTACAAGTACCTCACCGTCGCCCAGTTCCGCGAGTACTTCACGCGCTACCACGAGTGGCAACGGAGCGTGCCCTGGGAAGGCAAGTGGGTCGTCATCGCCCAGTGACCGCCTAGCCCCGTCGGTCCACCGGCGCGTCGCACCGACCGGACCGATCCGCCGGCGCTACGCTTTCCCGCATGTATGCGGTCATCATGGCCGGCGGTGGCGGGACGCGACTCCACCCGCTGAGCCGCCCGGAACGCCCCAAGCCGTTCCTGCCGCTCCTCGGCGATGAGACCCTCCTCCAGGCGACCGATCGACGGCTGCGCGAGCTGACCGACGACATCACCGTCGTCACCGACCGCCGCTACGAGCGGCTTGTGCGCGACCAGGTGCCCACAGCGGCGCTGCTGCTCGAACCGATGGGTCGCAACACCGCTGCGGCGATCGCGCTCGCTACCACGGCGATCGACCGACCCGCCGAGGACGTCATGCTCGTGATCCCGGCCGATGCGCACATCGACCCCGCCCGCGAGGGCGTCTATCACGGCGTCCTCGGCTCGGCGGCAGGCCATCTCGCCACCGGCGCATTCGGGATCGAGGATCCGCTGGTCACGCTCGGCACCCAGGTGACCCGGCCGGCGACCGAATACGGCTACCTCCTCCCGAGGCTCGCGGATCGCGAGGAGATCGATGGTCTGGATGCCTACCCGCTGAGCGCGTTCGAGGAGAAGCCCAAGCCGGCTCGCGCCGAGGACCTGTTCGAGCGCGTGCCCGGCGCGGCCTGGAACGCGGGTATGTTCCTGTGGCGCCGGCGGGCGATCCGGGCCGCGCTGCTGCGCTACACCGGCCTCGTCCAGTCGCTCGAACCGATGGCATCGGCGCCGCAGCTCCTCGAGCGCGCGTACGAGGCGATCCAGCAGCCGCTCTCGATCGACCACGCGGTCATGGAGGGCGCGGCGCGCAACGGGCAAGTCATCATGGCGAGCATGGACGTCGGCTGGTCGGACCTCGGCTCGTGGACCGCGCTGCTGGCCGCCATCGGTGCGCGCGGCGAGGGCGCCGTCGTCCAGCCCGGCGAGACCGTCCAGGTCGAGGGCGACGACCTCATCGTCCGCCGGGTGAATGGGCGCCTGGGCGTCATCGCGCCAGCGGAGCGCGGTAGCATGACCGCGGCGCAACCGATCGCGGTCCTTCGCGGTTCGGCGGCCGACATCGACACCGTCAACGCGCTCATCGAGCGGTGCGCGCAGGCTGGAGGCTGAGTGTCCACGACCGCCGGTGTGTCGGCGCCCACCTCGATCGTCTTCGGGACCGACGGCTGGCGGGCACGGATCGCCGACGAGTTCACCTTCGACAACGTCCGGCGCTGCGCCGACGGCGTCGCCCACTACGTAGCCGACCAGGGCACCACCGCAAAGGGCGTCGTCGTCGCGTTCGACCGCCGTTTCGCATCAGAACATTTCGCAGCGGCGGCCGCCGAGGTGCTACTCGCGCACGACATCCCGGTCGCCCTGGCGGCCCACGCCGTGCCGACCCAGATGAGCTCGTTCGAGGTGGTCGAGCGCGGCGCCGCTGCCGGGATCGTCATCACCGCGAGCCACAACCCGTGGGTCGACAACGGGTTCAAGGTGAAGGCGCCGACGGGCGCAGCGGCCGGGCACGAGATCCTCGCCGTGATCGAGGCGCGTCTCGCCGTCAACGGCGGGCACGCGATCGATCGCCGACCCCTGGCAGACGCAGAGGCCGCCGGCATGGTCGAGCGCTTCGACCCCTACCAGGGCTATGAGCGATTCGTGCGCCGGACGGTCGACCTCGATGCACTGCGCTCCGCGGACATGTCGGTCCTGGTCGATCCGCTCTTCGGCGTGGGGGCGGATTGGATCAGCCGGTTGCTGGAAGGCGGCCGGATCCGCATCGAGGAGATCCACCAGGAGCGCAACCCGTATTTCGGCGGCATCAACCCGGAGCCGATCCGGCCCAATGTCGACGAGGCGCTGCAGCGTGTCGCCGCCGGCGGATACGACCTGGCGCTGCTGCTCGACGGCGATGCGGATCGGGCGGGCGCCGCGGATGAGCAAGGCACGTTCATCCACCAGCTCCAGGTCACCGGCCTGCTGATGTACTACCTCGCGGAGCATCGGGGCTGGCGCGACCCGGTCGTCATCAGCGTCAACAACACGTCGATGGCGGCGCGGTTGGGTGAGCGCTACGGCATCGCCACCCACGAGACGCCGGTGGGGTTCAAGTTCATCGGCCCGAAGATGATCGAAACCGGCGCGATGATGGGCGCCGAGGAATCCGGCGGCTTCGGCTTCGGGGTGCACCTGCCCGAGCGCGATGGGATCTACGCCGACCTCCTGCTCCTCGACCTGTTCCTGCGCGAACGAGCCGCCGGTCGCTGGCCGGTCTCCACGGCGATCGCTCATTTCCACGAGATCGCAGGCCCCTCGTTCTACCGCCGGATCGACGTCCATGTCGACCGGACGGAGTACGCCGAGGTCAAGCGCCGGCTGCTCGTCGATCTCGCGGCGACCGGACCAGACAAGCTTGCGGGCGAGCCGGTGGCACGGACCGTTGCGCTCGAGACCGGCGACGGTTTCAAGTTCTTCCTTGAGGATGGGTCGTGGCTGCTGATTCGCGCATCCGGGACCGAGCCGCTCGTCCGCGTCTATACCGAGGCGACCTCGACCGACGCGCGCGAGGCGATGCTCACTGCCGGCGAACGGCTGGTGCGCGGCAGGTGACAGGCCGGCGGGTCGAGAAGCCGTGGGGCCACGAGCTCATCTGGGCGCACACCGACCGGTATGTCGCCAAGGTGCTGGTCATCGAGACGGGCAAGCGGCTCTCGCTCCAGCGACACGAGATCAAGGACGAATCGATCCTCGTACGGTCCGGCGTGCTGCGGCTGTACCTGGAGGACGACGATGGCGTCGTGCAGGCGCACGATCTGGCTGCCGGCGACGCGATGCGCGTGCCGACCGGGCGGATCCACCAATTCGAAGCCGTCGAGCGGTGTGAGCTCATCGAGGTGTCGACGCCCGAGCTCGACGACGTCATCCGGCTCGAGGACGACTTCGGTCGGGAGGGGACGAACGCGCCCTGACCCTGGGACGATTCGGGGGTGACCGGATGGGTCTCCCGGTGTAGGCTTCAGGGACGCGACCGCCATCACCGGTCGAAGGTGCAGACCGGACGGCGGCCTCGAGAGCGCCCATGTGGCGACGGAGGATGCACGAGATGCACAGCTCCCTGATCGGCAAGGTCGAGAAGGCGAACCGCTATGCGCGAGAGCTCGATCGAATGACCATCGATCGCCTCTCGCTCACGTTTCGCGGCGACAACGACACGCACCGAGTCGCCCTCGATTCCGGTCAGTGGCGCTGCACCTGCCACTATTTCGAGAGTTGGGGTTCCTGCGTCCACCTCCTGACACTCCAGAAGGTCTTCGGCGTGATGCTGCCCGAGGACGCGCAGGTGTCGATCTTCTCCGCCGGCCAGCCGGTCGCTTCCACCTAGCCGTGTCCGCCGCGGACCCGGAGCGCCTCATCTGACGTCGAGCCGCCAGAAGTAGCTGGCGTCGCCCGCGCTCGAGCCGAACTCGACGAATACCTCCACGGTCCACGACCCGGCCGCGGGTGCCTGGAACGACGGGTCGTCGGCGCCCTGACCGATGACGCGAGCGCCGTCCGGCCCATCCACGCCGGACGGTACGATCCGCGCCCGCCACGCCGCCACCGCGACCGCCGGGTCGAAGGTCACGGTCAGCGGCTCCCCGGTACCGACCGAGATCGGGGCCCCAGGGAGCCACGGGCTGTCCGACCCCGTGTCGCCCCAGACGTATGTTCCGAGCTGGCCTGCGACGGCGTCGCCGCCTTCAGCCGCTAGCGCTGCGGCCGGTGGCCCGTCGATCGGCGCTTCAGTATTCGGCGGCTCCGTCGAAGTCGCGGGCGAGGATGTCGGCGGGCCTGGCGTGATCGGCGGACTCGACGAAGCGACCGACCCAGCGCAGGCGGCGGCCACCGCAGCGAGAACCATGAGGACGACCGCGGTCGTCGGGGCACGCAGTGGCATCGGGTCCTCCATCACGGGGCGATGATCGGATCGGGGCAGTTCGAGGTGCACGGCCCCACGGTCACCCGGATCGTGGCACTCGTGTCTCCCCGCAAGCCCTCATTCGTGGGCGTCGAATACACCGTCCTGAAGTCGGCGGTCTCGAAGAGCCGCAGCGTCGCCCGGTACGTGCCGATCGGCGTCGACGGTGGCAGGGTGAAGAAGTTGGCCCACGTGGACGAGCCCACGTCTCGACGCTGGAGTCGCACGGTCCGTTTTCCGATCGGGTTCGCGCTCAAACGGCCGTAACTCGTGCTCGTCGCGACCCTGAGCAGCGATCCGAAGTCGACCGCGGCACCGTAGGCGATCGAATTGTCGTTGACACCCAGCGTGACCGCGGTCGCGAGGTCCAGGCACGTTGAGTACAACGACGACAAGGTCGGCACGTCGTACTTGATCTGCAGCGTCGCGGTGTCGCAGACGCCGTAGGTGTGCATGTTCCAACCGGCCTTGGGCCGCGTCCGGGAGAACGTCTGGACCACCGCGTCCGTGTAGTCGCTCTCGTCGGCGTGGTTCACATGGTGGTTGAGGATCTCGACGTGCCCGAACTCGTCGAGGGCGATGGTTTCGGCGTCATAGCAACCGTTGGTCGGATCGACTTGCATCTGGCACCAGCGCAGCACACCCCAGTCGAAGGGGCGGCCGTGTTCGCGGAGCCACATCGTGAAGCTGGTCGGGGCGGTCCGCGTGAAGCAGCCGATGCCGTTCACGCCACAGGTCCCGGTGCCGTAGCCGATCAGGTTCGAGCCCCCGGCGTCGTAGACGAAGGTCGCCGCCCGGGAGGCGCGGGTCGCGTTGGTGTCGTCCGCAGCCGCGCGGATCGCCGTCCGCATGGCCGCCGGCGGCTCAGAGCCTGATCGCCAGCGGAATCGCAGCTCCTGGTCCTGACCGAAGAGCGAGCCGCTCAGGCTGGGATCGGGGGCGTGCGCCGCCGTCGGGGCGGCGACGGCGACGCCGATCACGATGCCGATCAGCGCGGGAAGGATGATGCGTCGCTGTGCCGTGGTGTTCATCGGAGCATCTCCCCGAGCGAGACGGTGCGCCCGTCCCCGACGTGGCGGAGGATGGCCCGCGCTGACCCACTGATCGGGAGCCGGCCGTCAGGTGCGAAGAGGATCCAGTCGGGTGCGTGCTCGGCCGCGCCGCCCGACCAGCCAGGCTTCGCCACCAGTCGACCCTGCCGCGGTTCGACATCGAGGACGGCTCGTTGGTGACCCGCCACACTGACCACCCGGATGGCCCGCCCATCGGTCCCGAGCTCGTGGATCACGGCCGGTCGACCCCGCGCGTCACGCCCGATCACGGCTCGACCCGCCGCCCCATCGAGCAGCCTCGCACGGTTCGTGCCGACGTCGATGGAGAACAGCGGACACGGCAGCCCGCGGCAGGCGCCATGCGCGACCAGATGCCTATCGACGAGCCCGACCAGGCTGCCGACGGTCGGATCCGCCGCGATCTGGAGCGATGCCCCGCCCTCGTCGACCAACCGAAATCGGCACGCCACCTCGCCACAGGACTCGACGACCAGCGTCCGCCCGTCGGCGCTCCATGACAGCTCCGTCCGCCAGGTCGGGCCGAATCGCCGATCCGCCTGGATCGGTGGGATCGCGCGCATCGGCGCATCGCCGTCCAGTGGCCTTCGCCACACGCCGAGGTCCGTCCTGGTGCGCCGGTCCACGCGGTGCTCGAGGATGGACCGCCGATCCGGACTGAGCGTCGCGTGACGGATGACGTCGCGTGACGTACCCAGCGCCCGGCGACATCCGGCGCCCAGATCGAACAAGGTCAGCGACGACGCCGCGCCATCGTCCGTACCGACCAGGACGCTGCCGCCGAACGGCCCACTCGCGAACGACTCCGCATCCAGGTTGAGCTGCCGTGGTCGTGGGTCGGGAGCCCGACCGAGCGTCAGCAGCTGGCCACTCCAGACGCCGTCGACGAGCACCGGGTCGACGCGGTACCACGCTCCGATCGACGTCCCGGCCGGGCCGACCGGGTCCGCACAGACCGGCGGGTCCCAGTCCGGCGACCCGGCACCGAGCGTGGCCGACGCGATCATGACAACGGCACCGACCGCAGCGATCCCCGGTCCAGCTCGACGGAACCAACGCGACTCCACCATCTGGGGGCCTCCTCCGGCGGACAGGGCTCCGGCGGGAGGGGCGAGGGAGGCATCGTAGGCAGGGCCGCTGCACTGCCGCTTATCTGGGGGCCGGCCGCCGTGTGCTACGCTCGCGACGACGTTCCGTCGAACGCCGCGTGGTCGCGAAGCCGGTGTGATTCCGGCACAGTCCCGCTACGGTGAACCGCCCTCGGGCGGAAGTCCGGTCGCCGACCCCACGGTGCATGCTCGAACCTTCGAGAGAAAGGTAGGCAGGACCGTGCATCGCATCACCTGACCCCTCCTTCGGTCCGTTCGAAGCGAGGGGTCTCGCGTGTCCGACGCGATCCCTCCGGAGCCCACGTCACTATCCGGAGCGCTCTCCATGCCTATCCTCGAACGACGCCGTGGCGTCGCCCTTGCCCTTTTCCTGATCACGGTCCTGCCCGGCTGTTCCGGTCCCGGCAGCGCGTCATCCGCGGCGCCACCGACGAGTACGGCGCCTTCCCCGTCTGCCATCGCCTCGCCCTCACCCGTCGCCGCATTCCCGGTGACCGTCACCGACGATGAGGGCACGGCCGTCGACATCGCGGCCGAGCCGGAGACCATCGTGTCGCTCACGCCCGCGAACACCGAGATCCTGTTCGCGCTCGGTGCCGGCGAGCGCGTCGTTGCGACCGACGATGGCAGCGACTACCCAGAGGAGGCAGCCGCGCTCCCCGACGTCGCGACATTCTCGAGCGTCGATGTGGAGAAGGTCATCGCCCTCCAGCCCGACATCGTCATCGCGGGCGGCCTCGGGTTCACGCCGGCCGATTCCATCACCCGCTTGCGCGACCTCGACGTCCCCGTCCTCGTCGTCTATGCCCCCTCCGTGGATGGCGTCTACAAGGACATCGAGCTGATCGGCGCCGCAACCGGGACAAGCGAGGCGGCCACCGCGCTGGTCGCCGACATGAAGGCCGACATGGGTGCCGTCAGCTCGGCGGTCGCCGACCAGACGCCGAAGCCACGCGTCCTCTACGAGGTCGGCTACGACGCGACGACCGGGGCCATCTTCGCGCCGGCGGACGACTCGTTCGTCGCCGAGATGGTGACCCTCGCCGGTGCCGACACCATCACGACAGGGGACCCGAACACGTACGAGATCTCGCTCGAGGCGCTGATCGAGAAGGACCCCCAGATCATCGTCCTCGGTACGAACCCGTTCTACATGCCCACACCGGCCGAGGTCGCCGCTCGCCCCGGCTGGGATGCCCTGACAGCGGTTCGCGATGGCGACGTCCGGCCTGTCCGTGATATCGAGATCACTCGGCCCGGCCCGAGGCTGGCGCTCGGGTTGCGCAACCTCGCCGCCGGCATCTGGCCGGACGTGACGTTGCCGGAGGTGTCGTAGCGATCGTGGCGGCCGGCGCCCTCTCCCGAGACACGGCATCGAGCGGTATCGCCGCATGGGTCCGCGCGCGGCCCCTCGTGGTCGGCATCGGCGCGGTGATCGTGCTCGCCATCACGCTCGTCCTCGGCGTCGGGCTGGGCACCGTTCGGATCGGCCACCTGGAGACCGTCGGGGTGATCCTCTCGCGCGCGTTCGGGATCGACGTCGGGATAGCCTGGAGCCCGGCTGTCGAGGCGATCGTGTGGGAGCTTCGACTGCCCCGCGTACTGACCGCGATGCTGATCGGCTGCGGGCTGGCCGTCGCCGGCGCGACGTTCCAGGGGTTGCTTCGCAATCCCCTCGCCGACCCGTACGTGCTCGGGACGGCGTCGGGTGCGGCGGTCGGGGCTGCGATCGCGGTGCTGCTCCCGATCCAGCTCGTCCTGGTCGAGTTCGGGCTGCTCCATGGGCTGGCATTCATCGGCGCGCTCGGCTCCGCCTGGCTCGTCTTCCGGCTGGGCGGCACCGGTGGTGCCGGCGGGCTGACGCGCCTGCTTCTCACGGGCTACGCCGTGGGCTCGATCCTGGCGGCGGTGCTGACCATGGCGATGTACGTGTCCGGTGTCGAGCTTCGCCAGATCTTCTCGTTCCTCCTCGGCGGCCTCGGCGGGGCATCGTGGATCCGGCTCCTCGTCGCAACGCCGCTGATCATCGGTGCAGTGGCCTTGATGGTCGCCCGCGCGCGGTCGCTCGACGGCATGCTCCTGGGCGACGCCGCGGCGCGCCACCTCGGGGTCGATGTCACGCGCGAACGGGTGATCCTGCTTGCCCTTGCATCGATGGCGACCGCGGCGGCGGTGGCCATCAGCGGGTTGATCGGATTCGTCGGGCTGGTCATCCCGCATCTGGTCCGGCTCCTCGTCGGGCCGGCCGCGCACCGTGTGCTGCCGATCTCCGCGGTCGCCGGGGCGGCGCTGCTGTCGGCCGCGGACCTCGGAGCGCGACTCGTCGGGGACGTGCCCGTCGGCGTGGTGATGGCCCTCCTGGGCGCGCCGTTCTTCCTGTTCCTGCTCCGCAGATCGCGGTCCGGGTACGAGCTATGACGGACTCGACACCCGCCATCGCCGCGAGACAGCTCACCCTCGGATATGGCGAGCGCACCGTGGTGGACGCCGCTGATCTGATCGTCCGCGCGGGCGAGCGCGTTGCGCTCGTCGGGCCGAACGGCGCGGGCAAATCGTCGCTGCTGCGGGCGGTGACCGGTGTCCTGACGCTGCGTACGGGTACGGTCGAGCTCCTCGGCGAGCCGATCGATCGTGTCCCCCGCAAGACGCTCGCGCGGATGATCGCTGTCGTGCCCGAGGTCGCCGACCTGCCCTTCGCGATGCCGGTCGAGGAGGTCGTGGCCCTCGGCCGCTTGCCGCACGAGCCGCCGCTGACGGGGCTCCGTGTCAGCGACATCACCGCGGTCGACCGCGCGATCGAGCGCGTCGGCATCGCGAGCCTCCGGCACCGCGACGTGCGGGAGCTGTCGATGGGCGAGCGGCAACTGGTATTCATCGCCGTGGCCGTCGCCCAGACAGCGCCGATCATCGTCCTCGACGAGCCGACCGCGCACCTTGACATCCGCCACCAGGTCGACGTCATGGAGCTGTTGGTCGAGCTCAACCGGCGCGACGGGACGACGGTCGTCGCGGTCCTCCACGACCTCGCGCTCGCCGCCCATTTCTTCCCGCGGGTCGTGGTGCTGGACGCCGGGCGGATCGTCGCGGACGGGCCGCCGTCCGTGACGCTCGACGCCCGACGGATCCAGGAGGTCTTCGGCGTGGACCCGGCGCTGGTCCGGCTGCCGGTCGGGGCCGCCTGAGGTGTCGACCGTCCGTGGCGCCGTGACGCTCCTCACCCGTATCCCGTTGGGTGTCGTCCTGACGGATGGGCCGGGCGTCGCCGCCTTCGGTCTGGTCGGGGGGTTCGTGGGGCTTGTCGGAGCAGTGCCGCTCGTGGTCCTGGCCGGACCGCTCGGCGAGCCGTGGCTCGGCCCGATCGCGGCGATCGGGGTCATCGCGATCGTGACCGGGGCGATGCATCTCGATGGCCTGGCCGATACGGCCGACGCGCTCACGGCCCGCGACGCGGCGGCGGCCGAGCGGGCGCGCAAGGATCCGTCCCTCGGACCGGCAGGCGTCGTCGCGATCGGGCTCATCCTGGCTGGCGAGATCGCCGCCCTGGGCAGCCTGACGGGAACGGTCGGGTCGGTCGTCGCCGGGTGCGTGCTCGTTGCCGTCGCTGCGACCTCCCGGATCCTGCCCGCCGTGGCGACACGGCTGGCTGGGCGATTCCTGACAGACGGGCTGGGCGGCTGGTTCGCGCAGCGGGTCACGACCACCGCGGTCCTGATCGCGGCTGCCTCCGCGGCCATCATCGTGCTCGGCTCCGCATGGCTCGCCGCAGCCGACGGCTGGGTCGTGGCTGTCGCCGCCGGCGCCGCCGCTGTCCTTGGGGGGATCGTCGCCCCCGTCATCGTCGCTCGTCGCGGCGGCCTCGATGGTGACGGCATGGGCGCCATCGTCGAGTTGTCGGTCCTCGCCGGGCTCGCCAGCGCTGCCGTCGTGGCGGTCTGATCGTGGCCGCACCGCTGATCCTCGCGCTTGGTGGCACCCGCAGCGGCAAGAGTCGCTTCGGGCTCGCGACCACTCGGCGACTCGCGGGCGATGGTCGTGCCTGGTTCCTCGGGACCGCGTGGGGGGGTGATCCCGAGCTTGACGACCGCATCCGCCGCCATCGACTCGAGCGTCCAGCCGACTGGCCGACCGTGGCCGTCGGCGCCGACCTGGCGGCCGCGATCGGATCGACGGAACCGACGGAGCCCGTCCTGCTCGACGGGCTGACGCTCTGGCTGAGCGCCGTGCTCGGCGACGACGTCCCCGCCATCGACCCCATCCTCGATGGCCCCGTCGCTGCTGCCTATGCGGCGATCCAGGCACGCCCCGGGCCGGTCGTCGTTGTTAGCGACGAAGTGGGGCTCGGCACTGTGCCGATGCATCCCAACGCGCGTGCGTATCGGGATCTCGTCGGGATCGCCCATCAGCGCCTCGCGGCGATGGCCGACGAGGCGTACCTGTTCGTCGCCGGTCTTCCAGTCCGGCTGAAGGGCTGATGCGGACCCTCGACGAGACGCGGCTCGCAGCCTGTGTCGAGGCCATCGAGGCGCTCGGCCCGCTGGACCCGGCCGCCATGGCCGACGCGACCGCGACACTCGATTCGTTGACGAAGCCGCCGGGCAGCCTCGGCGTCCTCGAGGCACTCCTGACGCAGCTGGCCGGGATCCGCAGGACGCCGGGGCCCACGTTCGAGCGGCGCGCCGTCGTCGTTGCCGCCGCCGACCACGGCGTCGCGGGCCATGGCGTGTCGGCCTACCCGACGGCCGTGACCGGCCAGATGGTCGCGAATTTCCTGGCCGGTGGTGCCGCGATCAACGTCCTCGCCGCTGCTGTCGGCGCCGACCTGTGGGTGGTCGATGTCGGCGTGGCGGGCCAGATCGCCGAGCCTGCCGCGGCCTCTGCCGGACGACCCGTGACGTTGGTGCGCGCGCCCGTCCGGCCGGGCACCCATGACATGACGGTCGCGGCCGCGATGTCGCGCGCCGAGGCCCTGCGCGCCATCGTGGTCGGGTTCGACGTGGTCGAGTCGCTCCAGGAGCGGGGCATCGACCTGCTGGCCGTCGGCGAGATGGGCATCGGCAACACCACGGCAGCCAGCGCCATAACGGCTGCGATGATCGGTCTCTCGCCTGGTCGGGTCACCGGTCGCGGGACCGGGATCGATGACGCAGCCCATGCGCACAAGATCGAGACGATCGCGCGGGCGCTGGCAAGCCATCGACCCGATCCGGCCGACCCGCTCGGTGTCCTGGCCGCGGTCGGCGGCTTCGAGATCGGCGCGCTCGTCGGGCTGATCCTTGGGGCGGTCGCTTGGCGGATCCCCGTCGTCCTCGACGGGTTCATCACAGGGGCAGCCGCGCTTCTCGCCGTCGCCTTCGCACCGGGAGCCTCGCCGCGGCTGATCGCCGGCCACCGAGGCAGCGAGCCCGGACACGCGATCGTCATCGAACGTCTCGGCCTGCGACCGCTCCTGGAGCTCGACCTTCGGCTGGGGGAGGGGACAGGAGCGGCGCTGGCGATCCAGCTCATCGACGCCGCCGTGAAGCTGCGCGACGGCATGGCGACCTTCGGGTCGGCTGGCGTGTCAGGGCCCGTCGAGCGGGTCGCCCCGTGACATGACCGAGATCGTCCTCGTTCGTCATGCAGCGACCGCATGGTCGGGAGTCCGCTACTGCGGGCGGTCCGATCCCCCGCTGTCCGAGGTCGGTACGGCACAGGCCGCACGGCTGGGCGCCGAGCTCGGACCGACGCTCGGGTCGGACTGGCTCGTCGTCTCGAGCCCATCGCGCCGGTCGATCGCGACCGCAGCAGTGATCGCCTCGGCTGCCCGCCTCGGCGTCGTCGAGGTCGACGACCGCTGGCGCGAGGCCGACGTCGGGGTCGCTGAGGGACGCACATATGACGAGGTCGCGACGTTCGCGCCCGAACTTGCTGGCGCGCTGGCAAACGGGACCCTGGCCATCGACTGGCCCGATGGTGAGACGCATCGCTCGCTTGCCCGGCGCGTGGCGGCGGCGTTGGACGCGCTCGTCCAGCGGGACCGCTCTGCGGTGGTGATCACCCACGCGGGACCGCTAATGCATGCGCGCGCCATCGCAGGCGGACGTGCGATCGGCCCGGACGACCTCGTCGCCCCGGCGGCGTTCGTTCGCCTCGTAGTCGGCGCGGGGGGCCGTTTCGAGGCCTCCGTGCTACCCTCCCGTTCGTGACGCCACCCCGACAGCGTTCGCCGGGACGTCCGCCCGCCGTCCGTCACCGGCCCCTCCTCCCCACGCTCGCCGTCATCGCCGTCGCCATGCTGAGCGTTGCCTGCATCGCTGGCGAGGCATCGACTGCGGCGCCCAGCGTCGCTGCCAGCCTCGCGCCGTTCCCGCCGTCGCCATCTCCCAGCGCCTCGACAGCGCCGAGCGTGGCACAGAGTGAGGCTCCGACGCCCGTGCCGACGCCCACGGAGATCGCCACGGCGTCACCAGACGCGTCGCCGGCCAACACCGTCGATGCCTGCACGGGCACCGAGGACAACATGGCCTTCTACGCGGACGCCGCGACGAACCTCGACTGGCCGGTCTACTGCCCGGCACTGCCCGCGCGCTGGTCGGTCACGACCGGCAACTACAGCGGACAGGGGATCGGCCGTCTCACGATCACGTACCGCGGCCCCGGCGGCGCGACGCTTTCGCTGCATCAGGGCGCGTTCTGCGACGACGGCGACGGCTGTGTCGCCGCCGGGACCGATTCCGGCGACGCGCCGTTCGGCGACCAGAGCGGCACGTTGGTGATGCTGGACGGTGGCGGCTACGCGCTCGTCGTGGACCGCGGCGCGCAACCGAGCTGGCTCGCGGTCGGCGAGGGTCTCGACGAAGCGACCTTCCGCGACTTCGCGGCGAGCTTCATCCGCCTGGACTGATCAGGTCGCTCCCGCCGCAGCCTCGGGCGTGGCCAGCGCCGCCTCGGCCAGCGCCGCGACCGCATCGACCGTCGCGCCCATATCGGCGTCATCGCGGCGCATCGCGGCCGTCGCTCCGAACGCGATGACCGGCGCGCCGCTCGTCGCGACCGCCCGCACGGTCGCAGTCGCCGTCAAGAGCGACAGACCGTCAGGTTCGGGCATCGCCACCGCCCATCTGCCCGACGCGTCGAGTGCGTCGAGGTCGAATGCGATGTACCAGCCGTCGATCCGCTCTGCGACCGCGGCGCTCCATGCCGCGACCGCGGCCTGACCTGCGGGATCGGCGAGCATCCCCGAGCCGAACTGCGCGACGCCGCTCGCTGCCAGCATGCGTGACTCGGTCTCGTCGAGGACCTGGCCACCGAACAGGGCGGCGTCGAGCTCGTTGACGGACGGGCCCTCTGCTGCAGCCACGAGGGCCGCGTCGCCGCGCCCGCAGGCCAGCGCGAACGGCATCCCCCAGACATTGCCCGATGGCGTCGTGTCCGGCGTGTTGAAGTCGCCGTGCGCATCGAACCAGGCGAGGCCGAGTCGGCTTCCGGGTCGTGCCCGACGGATACCCGCCAGCGCGCCGGTATGCGAGGTGCAGTCGCCGCCGAGGACGAGCAGGCGCGCGTCATCGCCGCCCTGGACCAGGCCGGTCTGGACATGGGTCGCGAGCCGCCCCAGGTAGGCCGCGATCAGCTCGGCGTTCTTCGCTCGCGGGTCGTCATCGGCGACCCAGCCAGGGTCGTTCGCGGCGTCCCCGTGGTCGAGCCAGGTGGTGCCCGCGAGCCCCTTACGGGCAGCCAGCTGCTCCCGCAGCCCCTGGCGTCGCAGTTCGCCGGGGCCTTGCTCCATGCCGGCGAAATGGCCGCCGAGGGCGGTCGGAGAGCCGGCGATGACGATCGTCGGATCGGTCACACCGTCAGGATACCGGTCACAGCTCGGTCGACCCCCCGTCATCATGGGCGACATGCGGATCGCCGAGTTCGCGCTGGAGCGCTACTTCGCCCGATGGGAGTTCGCGGTCGAGCACCTGCTGTGTGCCTCCGACCTGGAGGGCTACGCGATGGCCGAGCTGCTCGACCTCGCCGATGACGAGTCGCGCTCGCTGTGGGATCGCCTGCCGCTCGGGTACACGGAGTCCACCGGCCATCCGCTCCTGCGCGGCGAGATCGCTGCGCTGTACGAGGCGATCGAACCTGACGACGTGCTGGTATTCGCCGGCGCCGAGGAGGGGATCTTCTGCCTCGCGAACGTGCTGCTTGGCCCGGGCGATCACGCCATCGTCACCTGGCCCGGCTATCAGAGCCTGTACGAGGTTGCGCGAGCGACTGGTGCCGACGTCACCCTCCACGAGCTCCGCGAGGACGCGGGCTGGTGCATCGATGTCGAGCTACTCCGACGCCAGGTCACGCCGGCGACGCGGTTGATCGTCGTCAATGCGCCGCACAACCCGACCGGGATGCTGCCCGATCGCGCGACATTCGACGCGCTCGTGACGATCGCTGACGAGGCGGGCGCGCACCTGTTGCTCGACGAGGTCTATCGCTTCCTGGAATTCGATCCTGCCGAGCGGCTGCCGACCGGTGCCGACGCCACCGAGCGGGGCATCTCGCTCGGCGTCATGTCCAAGTCGTTCGCGATGGCCGGCCTGCGCATCGGCTGGCTCGCCACCCGGGATCGCGAGCTGCTGGCGAGATGCGCCGCGTTCAAGGACTACACGACCATCTGCTCGGCGGCGCCGTCCGAGATCCTGGCACTGATCGGGTTGCGCGCCCGGGACACGGTCATCGCGCGTTCGCGCGGCATCGTCGCCGCCAACCTGGACCGTCTCGACGCGTTCTTCGACGACTGGGCCGATCGGTTCGCATGGGTCCGGCCGAGGGCAGGATCCGTGGGGTTCCCGCGCCTCACCGTCCCCGGCGTCGGCATCGACGAGTGGGCCGCCGGCCTGGTCGAGGCGGAGGGTGTCCTGCTCCTTCCCGGATCGCAGTTCGGATACGGCGGCAACCACTTCCGCCTCGGCTTTGGCAGGACGGACCTGCCCGTCGCGTTGGACCGGCTGGAACAGCACGCGCAGCGCACCCTCCGCTGATCAACGGCAGTCAGCGGATGCGAACGGCGGCCCGCTGCGTCAGTGCAGCACGATCCGCGCCGGTCCGGGATTCGACGACGGCCGGCTCCCAGACATATGTGCCGGGGGTGATGACGCGGGCGTAGTAACGGAGTCGCACGGTCCGTTGCTTCTTCGTCGGCTCGGCACAGAACATGACGCGCTGGCCGACCACCGCGAACGGACTGGTGACTCCCACGGGTGCACCACCCTCCTCCCCGGTATCGAGCGTGCCCCAACCGATCGGGATGAGGCCGGACGGAACCTGCTCGGTGACCTGGTGGCAGACCGCCGGGGCCTTGGGTCCGAAGCGGACGGTGAGATCGACCCGCACGAGGTCGGCAGTCCCGACCACCCCGGCAGGCGTCCGCGCGCGGCGGATCGTGACATCGGGATCGCGCACCAGCGTGGAGGCTGCCACCGACTCCCGCCAGGTCGTCGCGAGCCCGATCGTTCCGTCGATGGCTTCGAGCCGGAGGCCCGCCCGCTGGGTCGCGGTAAGGGTCAGCTGGAAGGTCTCACCCGTGTCGAGTTCGATCACGGTGCGCTTGCCGTCGGACGTGTAGGCGAAGCTCGCCGGTTCCACTGGCAGACGGTCGATGAGTCGGTCGACGAAGGCCACCCCCAGGAGCTCGTACGGCACCTCCGTGCTTGGATTCGCATCGGCGTAGCCCCACAGGGCGGGCGCGAGGGGATCGCCGGTCGCCGCCGCCAGGACCGCCAACCGCGCCGTGGCATCGGTGATGTCGGCGGCCGAGTCGCCGACCCGCAGCCGGGCCTCGCTCCCCAGTCGCTCGCCGTGTGCCGCCCACAACCGTGCCGCGATCGCCCGTGCGCTCGCGGCGTCGCCGATCGCGGCCGCCCCCAGACCGACCATGAGCTGCTCACGGATCGTGAGCCGCTGGTCGGCGGCCGCGATCTGGATCTGGGGCAGCACCGGGGCTCCGAGCCCGGCGAGCCCGGCGAGCGCGTACATCCGCTGCTCGCGAGTCGACGTCGGCGCGTCCCGTGCGATCTCCAGGGACTGCCTGAGGCCGGCGGCCTCGAACTCCCCTGGAGCGACGATCGCGACCAGCGACGTCAACTCCAGGTCATTGCTCGAGTAGGGCAGTGGGGCGATCCCGCCAAGATCGGTCTGGTAACGGTCGCCATCGAAATCGATCGGCTCGCGGACACCGTCCGGCGCTCCGTAGCGGCGTGCGAGCAACGACGAGGCCATCGCCGCCCCGAGCGTGCGCTCGAGACGGGCGCCTTCCCCGCCTGCGATCTCGAGCAACATCGGCAGATACCGTCCCGCGCTTGCATCGGCGATGACGACGGTCGTGAAGCCGACACCGCCCGGGATCGGGCCGGCCGCGATGCCATCGACATACGCCGTCCTGGTTCGCTCCAGTCGCGATCCGATCACAGTGAATGAACGACTGAGTTGGTCGCGCACGAGGGACGAGCCGGTCCCGGTCTGCGCGCTGATGGTGACCGTGTGGGCGCCGACCGAAAGCCTCGGAAGCGGGACCGCAACCGTAGCGAAGGCCTTGGTTCGGACCGTCGCCGACGCGAGGCCCAGGCTGTCCGACGAGACCGTGATCCACACGTCGTCGCCGCTCGCAAGTGTCGAACCGTACGCACGCACCTGGATCGATGGGCGGTCACCGCTGAGGTACTCGGGCGCGATGGATGCATCGACGAAGAACGGCAATCCGACCGGGACCTCGATGGACTCGATGCCCGCCTCGAGGTCAGCCGTGATCGCGGCACCGCTCACCCGCCACGACGTCAGATCATCGGACAGGCGGAACGTCGTTCGGGCCCGACCGTCTTCGCCCGTGGCAACGACCTCGAAGAGTAGGGCGTCCCGGAAGTCGACGCGGTCACCACCGCCTCCGGTCGTGTCGCCGCCTTCGCCCGGACGCTGACGCTGGGTGCGGTGGGACGCGAAGCGCGTCCGAACGCCGCTGGAGATCGACGTGTAGAGCTCGCGCAGCGGATCCGCGTCGGCTGCCGCCCCGATGGCGAAGAGCTTCGCGTCGATGGCTTGCAGGATCACGGCGGCGGCGACCGGCTGGCCGTCGCGACCGCGGGTCCGGATGTCGAGCGTTACCTCCTCACCCGGGGCATAGCGTGGACGGTTCGTCGTCAACGTGACGTCGAGGGCACGGGCGCTGGCGCGGAAGAACGGGTTGTACTCCTCGCTCTGGACATAGCGCTTGCCCGTGAAATGGACGGCGCTGATCGAGACGTTCGGGATGGCCCATCGCTCGAAGCGCGTCACCAGGCGGGGCGATCGCTGGACGGTCGCCTCGCGCAGGCCCCGCTGTGCGATCTCGAAGAGGTACCGGCCGGTCGACACGGACCGGGTCTCATGGAGCGTGAGATCGATGCGGTCGCCGACGGCATAGCCGTCGGGACGCTCGGCGGACGGCGTGGTCGGCTCGAGGAATGCACCGTCGAACCCGTCGTCGTACGCGACTCCCGCACTGGTGGCGTACGAGACCTGCCGGGCGTTGTGGCCATCCGGGTCACCGACCGTCATCCGGACCTGATAGTCATGGTCCTTGCCCGAGTCTGCGACCGATGACGAGAACGACCCGTCGCCGGACGTGCGGACCCTGACGGTTCGGACGACACGGGTTCGCACGCTGAGCTCGTATGTCGGCACGACCTTCTTCTCGATCCAGTCGTATCCCATGCCGATCCGGGTCCTGACCGGGATCTGCTCGAGGAAGGCGATCGTGACGGTGGCGCCCGCGACCGGCTTGCCGCGCGGGTCGAGCTCGTATGGCGATCGCCCCGCTGCCAGCTCCGCCTCCAACCGGTCACGGTCGACCAAGTGGACCGTTCCGGTGACGCGGACCCGACCCGCCTGGATGGTCGCGTCGCTGTGGATCGTCCGACTACTCGGGAAGACGAGGAACTCTCGACTGGCTGCGGCGATGTCGCCTTCCTCGGCTCGGGCGGGGCCGACCGAGATCGATTGGTAGTCCGAGCTCAAACCCTCCAGGTAGGGATCGGCCCGGGCGACAGTTCGGTAGACGGCGGTGCCGGTCGCGTCGGTCTTGACATCCCGTCTGACGCTGCCGTCGATCCGGAGTGGCACACCGGGCACCGGTGAGCCCTCATAGAAGGAGGCGCGCGACGTGATCCTGATCCGGTCACCCTGGAAGTAGACGCGCCGTCCTGTCTCGACTTCGAGCCGATACGCAGGCTTGAGGATCCGGGCCACCTGGATGCTGGTCGAGCCGACGACGACTGCGCCATCTCGGAGGATGAGGTCGTACGAACCCTCCGGCATGTCCGCCAAGGGCAGCGAGCCGGTGAAGGCCCCCGTGGGACCCGGCTTCAGGCGGAGCGATGCGATGGGCGGTGGCACCGGGTCGCCAAGGCCCGTCACGAGCTGGACATCGACGGTCTCCGGGACCGCGCCGGTCGTGCGATCGCGGATCACACCCCAGACATTGATCGTGTCGGTCCGTCGATAGACGAGCCGGTCCGTGTGATGGACGAGCCAATAGTCCTCGGAATGATCCAACGCCCCGGCGTCACCTTCATGCAGCGCGACATTCGTGCCGCTGGCGGGCATGAACATCGATCGGCCATCGGCCGCGCGCACGATCACGACAGGCAGGCATTCGTCTGTCGTGCAGCCCGGGCGCGCTTCGGTGCGAAGCAGGACAGGCGTGTCCGCAAGCAGCAGACCGTTCGTACCGGTGCGTCCCAACTCGACGCCCTCGACGGTCGCCATCGCGTCAGCCAGTGGAGCGCCGCCGTCCAAGTCATTCGCCCAAACCAGGGTCTGGGTCTCGGATACGGTCAGGTAGCCCGCGACGTCGGTGACCTGCAGGATCGCCTGGGCAGGTCGACCGGTCGACGGCCGTTGGACCAGATACCAGCCGGGCGTCAGCGGTTCCGGCAATCGGAACCACAGCGAATCACCGCCGGGCCGCAGGCTGGCGCGGTAGGCCAGCACACGCCGAAGCCCGGCGGTCGGGACGGCATCGTCGACCGACCATCGCGCCCAGCGCGAGGACCGACGCAACTGCCGATATGCGTCGATCGCGGCTGGGAGATCGGCGAACCGGTACACCTCGATCGGTGTCGCCCCCGGAGCGACGTCGTTCTCGGTGAATGCGAACAGCGGCAGGTCTGGGCGGCCGGCGGTCGCTACCTCCAAGAGGTCGTCCGGGAACGCGAAGGTCGTGGACCTGGCGCCTGCCTTCGCGGCCGTCTCGAAGCGGAAGCGGAAATCCTCAGCGAGCGTTTCGTCGGTGCCCTCGACCTTGACGCCGCGCGTGATCGTGACGGTGTACACCGTCGCCGCCTTCAGGCGTTGCGGGATGAAGACGATCGTCCGGCCGCGTTGCTCGAACCGCCCGCGTGTCGGTGGCTCGATCTTGAAATGCGACAAAGGATCGACGACCCCGTCCTGATCGAAGGTGACCTCGATCCCCGTATCGATCGGGACCTCGGTCTCGGTGTTCCCGGGCGTCGTCCCGACGACGCGGACGGACTGCCGTGCCTGGAACGCCCAGCTGTCCTCCGGCTGACCGTTTGCGGCGGCGAGGGTGAATCGATAGACGACGCCCGGCTGCATCGGCTCGGCCGGCCGCAGGCGGACCGTGCCGGCGTCGGATCCGTCCTCGATCGCGAGCTCGAGGGCCGGTTCCACGGTGATCCGCGCCGCCAGCTCGACGGCAGGCGTGCCGTCCAGGCTGGCGAGACTGAAGTCGCTATCGAGCGCGACGACGGCTCCGGTCGCCGACCCCGCAGTCAACGTGGCCCGCGGCGCGTACGCGAGGATCGGTGGTCGGTCGGTGGCTCCCGGGTCGCTCGTCGCCCCGGGGTCGAGGCTCGGGGCCGACGGCGCCGGTGCCGATGCCGAGGGACTGACCGCAGCGAGGTTGGGTACCGGTCCGGGTTGCCAGGGGAGGGTCGTCGCCACGACGGCGACGACGACCGCCGCGGCCGCCGCCGCCAGCCCGATGGCCGGCCAGCGGAACCGCCCGGGGAGACCCCATCGGCCGCCGCGACTTGGTGAACCGGGCTCCGCACCTGGCTCGAGGATCCGGCGCCGGAGCCCGGCGGGCGCGTTCTCTGCGGGGAGGTCAGCGACGACCTGCTGGATCGTCCCCAGGTCGGCTTGGACCGCCCGGCACGATGCACAGGTCGCGAGGTGACGGTCCAGCTCCTGGCGCTCGTCCGCTGTCAGGTCGAAATCGAGCTCGGTGGCCGCAAGCTCCTGGGCGCGCGTGTGGTCGTTCACGCCCACGACTCCATGCTGCCGAGACGCTCCCTGAGCTGGAGGCGCGCCCGGCACATCAGCGTTCGCGTCGCGACGGCACTCCTGCCGATGGCGGTGGCAATCTCCTCGCCTCGGAACCCCTCAGCCGCCATGAGCAGGGCGGTGCGCGCGTCGGGTCCGAGATCGCCGAGGGCAAGGTCGAGATCGGATCGCCGTTCCCGATCGAGGATGCTCGACTCGGGGCCGTGGACGACACCCTCTTGACCCGTGGCGCCCGCTAACCAGCGACGCGCCACGGTGGCGCGTCGGCCGCGCGACGCCACCAGATTGGCGGTGACCCGATACAGCCACGCACGGACGTTGTCGGGCAGGCGACCCGCCTCGACCTCGACGATGAGGCGGACGAACGCCTCGTGAAGGAGATCCTCCGCGGCCTCGCGATCGCGGCAGTTGCGGAGGGCGAAGGTGAAGAGCTCCTGCTGGTGGCGGTCGTAGATCGCCGCGACGATCGCGCCGACGTCGACCGCCGGCTGGACCGATGTCGGCGGGTCGAGGTCACGGAAGACGGCGACCGCCACGGTGTTCATGTCGCGTGAGACGCCGACTGTCTCCGGATGTTGCGGTCCGGGCAGTTCAGCCGCGGGAGGCGCCTCCCTGGCCGTTCGTTCGTCGTTGGATCGTTCCATCGCGTCTGATCTCTCGATGAGGACGCTGCACGGTTGGTCTCCGTCGGTGGGTCAACGCGTCCTGCGAATGCGAGAACGCTTAGCAGCGGCGCTTGTTGCGCCCGGAGGATGAGGTGTCTGATCGATGACAGACGCCACGGGGCCGCTAGAGCCGACTCGCGGGCGGCAGTATGGACCTCGGCTGTCGCGCGGCTGAAGCCCAGGGGCATCCTCAGTGGACCGCCCCTTGCCGTCCCGGACGGCCTCAGCACCAGTACGTTCGGGCCCCCCTGATCTGGGACGTTGCGTGCCTGCACCGTTGCATCGCTGCACGGTCCTACCCGAACCGTCCTATGCCGCGTACCAGTTTCTCCCTTAGTCGAAAGGCTTGGACCACATAGCGTTCGCCTCCCATCGGGGGATGGGCGCCACGTCATCCGACAAGGCGTCTTTGGATCGAAAGGACAGCCGGGTGGTCCGAAGCAAGCGCCTCCAGCGCACCGATCGACTCATCGCCGCGTGGCTCGTGGCGTTGCTGTCTGTCGCGCTCGCGCCCGCGACGCCGCTGCAGGGCTCGGTCGTCCTCGCTGATTCGAAGAAGACCCTCGACGTCTCGCCGGAGGACGGCTACGGGCCGGTCGGAGGCCTGGTCGTCCTCACCGCGCGCGCCTACAAGGACGACGACCCGGACGCCGGCGTCCACGTCGACTTCTTCTTCGATGCGAGCAGCCCGAACGACCCGAGCAGCTCCGGCCACAGCGCGGACCTGGAATGCACGACGGGACCGACCGGGATGTGCACGGTCTCCTACATCGCGTTGAACCCGGGCGAGGACATCATCTGCGCGATCGGCGGCGGGTCGTGGACGCAGTGCGATGACGAGGAAGTGGACGACCCCGAGCAGGACGACCGCGCCGATTCGGTCGAGCATGGGGTCGGGGACATCCCGACGCCAACGCCCACGCCCACGCCCAGCCCGACCTCGACACCCAGCCCGACACCCACGCCGAGCCCGACGCCGACGCCGACCCCGACACCGACGCCGACGCCGACCCCGACACCTACGCCCACGCCAAGCCCGACGCCCAGCCCGACGCCGACGCCCAGCCCGACGCCTACGCCCATGCCCAGTCCGACGCCTACGCCCACGCCCAGCTCGACGCCTACGCCCAGCCCGACGCCCACGCCGGGCCCGACGCCGAGCCCGACGCCCAGCCTGACGCCCAGCCCGACGCCCACGCCGAGCCCGACACCGGACCCGACGCCTACGCCCAGCCCCACGCCGAGCCCCACGCCGAGCCCGACGCCGACGCCCACGCCGACGCCCAGTCCGACGCCGACGCCCAGTCCGACGCCGACGCCCAGTCCGACGCCGACGCCCAGTCCGACGCCGACGCCCAGCCCCACGCCGAGCCCCACGCCGAGCCCGACGCCGACGCCCACGCCGGCGCCCGACGCCCAGTCCGACGCCGACGCCCAGTCCGACGCCGACGCCCAGTCCGACGCCGACGCCCAGTCCGACGCCGACGCCCAGTCCGACGCCGACGCCCAGTCCGACGCCGACGTCGACGCCGAACCCGACGCCCACGCCTGATCCGACCGCGACGCCCGAGCCGACGCCGACCCCGGAGCTCCTGCCGGAGCCGACGCCTACCCCGGAGCCGACGCCGACCAGCGCGCCGGCGCCCGCTCCGACCGGCCCGATCCCGTCGACCACGCCAGGCGGTGCCGGCCCCGTCGATCCAGGTGCGACCGACGAGCCCAGCACGACTGGTGGCGGCGGTCAGGCCATCCCGGCGCCCGCGCCGAGCGCCGCACCGGCAACCAGCCCGTTCGGCGTCGTCCTCCCTGAGCCCGGACTTGTGGTGCAGGGGATCGTCGACGGCGTCCGCGAGCGGTTGGCCGCGACCGTTCAGCCGGCGGCTGTCGCCGCCGTCGCGGAGGCTTTCACCTTCCCCCTTGTGCTGATGATCGCCGTCCTGGTCTTCCTCGTCGCGCAGTGGCGGATGGACGATCCCAAGTTCCGCATGGCGCCGCTCACCAAGGCTGACACCACGATCCAGTTCGAGGAGGCGCGATCCTGATGCACACACCGGCGCACCATGACTACACGCCGCTGACGGATCGCATGAATGCCCTCCTCGCCCTTCGCGTGGTCATGGCCGGCTTCGTCATCGTCTGGGCGTGGATCCGGCCAGATGTCAGCGCCGTCCCGATCGACGCACTCCTGGCGATCAGCGTCGGCTACATCGCCGCGAGCATCGTCCTCGAGGGCAGCCGGCGGCGGTCCGGCCGCCGCGGGCTATCGGTCATCACGGGGCTCCTGCTCGCCGACGGCGTGTACCTCATCGGCTCGATGTACCTGACCGGCGGCATGGGCAGTCCCATCCGCTTCCTGATCTATCTGCACCTGGTCGCCGTCTCGTTGCTTGCCTCATATCGGACTGGCCTGAAGCTCGCCCTGTGGGACTCGCTGTTGCTGCTGGTCGTGCTCTATGCGCAGGCCGCGCAACTGATGCCGGCGGTGGATGTCCTGCCTGGCCAGGCAGTCGAATTCGAGCAGATGCCGATCCTGAACCTGATCGCGTTCTGGCTGTTCGCCCTCGCCACGTCGGTCTTCTCGGCGATGAACGAGCGGGAGCTCCGCCAGCGCCGGGCCGATCTGCAGTCACTGGTCGACGTCGGGGCGCGCCTCGATGACGTCACGGATCCCGTCCGGCAATCGAACCTCGTGCTCGGCGGACTCGTCGAGCGCTTCGGGTTCACGCGCGGCGTCGTCCTCGGGTCGGTCGACGACCGGATCGTCGTCCTGGCCTCGAGCGGCATCTCGCATCCACCCACCGCCACGGCCGCTCCCGACGCGATCGTCGCGCGAGCCCTGTCCGGCCGCGAAACGATCGCGGTCCGCGCGATGGACCCGGCGCTCGATCCGTTCCTCACGACCGTGATGCCCGACGCCCTGAACCTGCTCGTCGCACCGATGGTCGCGGACGGTCGCGCGGTCGGCGCGATCGTGGTCGAACACCCGTCGCGCGTCCTGCGCCGGGTCGATCGGCGGGTCACCACCGTGCTCGAGCAGATGTGCGCGATGGCAGCCTTGAACCTGCGCAATGCCGTCCTTCTGCGCCACGTCCAGGACCTCGCCGAGCGCGACGCACTCACCGGCGCTGCCAACCGCCGCACGTTCCAGCTCCACCTCGAGCGCATCCTTGACGGCGACGAGCTACGCGATCGAGACACGATCACGGCGGTGCTCTTCATCGACCTCGATGACTTCAAGGTCGTCAATGACACCCTGGGTCACGCTGCCGGGGACGGTCTGCTCCAGGCAGTGACGGAACGGCTCGCGGACTCGGTCCGCGACGGCGACCTCGTCGCACGCCTTGGTGGCGATGAGTTCGCGATCCTCACCTCGGACGCCCCCGACCTGAAGCGGGCGTTGGCCATGGCCGAGCGGCTGACCCGCGAACTTCGGGCGCCCTACCTGATCGGTGACCACCACGTGACGATCAGCGCGAGCATCGGCATCGCCAGCGCGCGCGAGTCGACCGAGAGTGCCGCCGACGTCGTTCGCAACGCCGACGTCGCGATGTACATGGCCAAGGCGAACGGCAAGGCCGGGTTCGCCGTCTTCGACCCGGGCATGCATGCCGCCATCCGCGAGCGCCACGAGATGGGCGCCCAGCTCCAGCGCGCGGTCGAGCTCGGGCAGCTGCGGCTCACGTATCAGCCGATCGTCGACCTGGTCGACGGCGGTCTCGTCGGCATCGAGGCCCTCGTGCGCTGGCAGCACCCGGAGCGCGGCCTCGTGTCGCCGGGCGAGTTCATCGAGATCGCGGAGGAGAACGGCGCCATCCTTCCCATCGGGCGATGGATCCTGCGCGAGGCCTGCCGCGAGGCCATGTCGTGGTCGACGCTCGACCGTGCCGTCTTCCTGTGCGTCAACGTGTCGGCACGCGAGATCCAACAGGCCGGCTTCGTCGATGCGGTGCGCGAGGCCCTCTCCGAAGCCGGGATGGCCGCATCGCGCCTCAGTTTGGAGATCACGGAGACGGCCCTCCTGCGGGCGACGCCGAAGACCATCGAGACGCTCGAATCGCTGCGCCTGCTCGGGGTCCGGATCGCCATCGACGACTTCGGGACCGGCTACTTCTCGCTCAGCCATCTGCGTCAGTTCCCGGTCGACGTCCTCAAGATCGCCAGCGAGTTCGTGCAGGTGCCCGATAGCGATGCCAAGACCGAGGCCCTCGCCGGCGCGATCGTGGCCATGGGTCGGTCGCTGGGCATCCGGACGGTGGCCGAGGGCATCGAGACGGCCGAGCAGGCCGAGCGGATGCGTGCCCTCGGCTGCGCGTACGGCCAGGGTTATCACTTCGCCACGCCGACGCCCGGGAGCGAGGTGGCTGCCGGGGCATTCGCCGCGCTGACGGGTGGGGACCGTCCGGCGGAGCTGGATGCTGCGGCCACGGCCGCGCCGCAGCCGGCTACCGTCTTCCGAGCCCCGTTCGGTGGCTTCAGTCGGCGTCGCACGATCGCTCGCACCGAGACGATCCCCGCCTGATCCGACGCGGCGCGGCGCCAGACGCGACCTGGCGCCCGCAGCCGCTCCTCGACCTATACTCGGGGCCTTCCGCCGGCCCCCGCGCCGGCGCGATCCCCGGGAGACCGTGCCCTTGATCTCGTCGCTTGCCGCCATGCTGCAGGTGAGCCTCCGCCGGTCGCGAGCAACGTGGCCGATCGTCGGGGCGGCGGGATTGATCTGCGTCCTGGCCACGACCCTGCTGGCCGCCGGCCCCATGTACGCCGGCGCAGTGTCCGTCGCAGGGCTGCACCGGGTGCTCGCCGACGCGCCCGTCGCCGATGCCAACGTGGGCATCACGCTGCGGTCGGAGCCGGCGGACTGGCCCGCGATCGACGGCCTCGTCGCCAAGGAGCTCGGGCGGGCGATGGGTCCGGTCGGAGGCGCGTTGGTCGGGTACGGGCGCTCCGACACGTTCTCCCTGCCGAAACAGCCCACCGGGCCGCTGGTCGATCTCGTCGAGCTCGGGTTCGTCGATGGTCTCGCAGACCATGCCGAGCTGGTCGATGGCGCGTGGCCGGCGGGCGATGGCGGGGCGGGACCGATCCCGGTCGCTATCACCGATGGCGTCGCAGAGCGGCTCGACCTCGCGGTCGGGGACCAGCTGCGACTCGGGAGTCGGGTCACGGCCGCGTTCTCCGTGCCGGTGCGGATCGACGGGGTCTTCAGGATCGCCGATGCCAACGACCCGTATTGGTGGGCAGAACCGCAGGTGCTCGACGGGCTCGAGACGAGCGAGCGATTCGCGACGCACGGTCCGTTCCTCACGAGCCGCTCCGGGTTCCTGGCGAGGGCGAATGCCGGTCGCGCCGAGTTCGGCTGGCGGGCATACCCGACGGCCGAGGCCGTGACCCTGGATGACATCGCCGGTCTGCGGGCACGGGTCGCCGCGCTCGATGATCGACTCGAAGGCGCGCTCGCGGGGCCGTCGGTCACCGTCGAGACTCGTCTGCCCGAGATCCTGGGGGATGCCGAGCGATCCCTTCTGGTCAGCCGGACCGGGGTGCTGCTGCTCACCGCGCAGTTCGTCGTCCTTGCCGCCTACGCGGTCTTGCTGAGCGCCGCGCTGCTGGTCGAGCACCGGCGGATGGACACGGCCATGCTGCGCTCACGCGGCGCCGGGCCGGCTCGCATCGCGACACTGGCGCTCGTCGAAGGGCTGCTGCTCACGATCCCTGCAGCCCTGCTCGGGCCGTGGCTCGCGGCCGCCGCCCTGCGCGGGCTGAACGTCGTCGGTCCGCTGGCCGAGATCGGCCTGCGCATCGACCCCGTCGTCGCGCCAGAAGCGTTCCTTGCGGCGGGCGTCGCAGCGGCCGCCTGCCTGGTCGCCCTCGTGGTGCCAGCGTTGCCGCGCATCCGCTCGTTCGCCGCGATCCACGGTAGCGTCGGGCGTGCCGAGACACGCACCGCCGGCCAGCGCTTCGGCATCGACGTCGCGCTCCTCGCGGTCGCCGGCATCGGCCTGTGGCAGCTCCGCCAGTACGGCGCGCCACTCACGCGGACCGTGCAGGGCACGCTCGGCATCGACCCGTTGCTGGTCGCCACCCCTGCGATCGGCTTCCTGGCCGGCGCGGTCGTCGCGTTGCGCATCGTGCCGCTGATCGCCGCGATGATCGAACGGGCGACGGCCCGTCGGCGCGGCCTCGTCCCGGCCCTCGGTGCCCGCCAGCTGTCGCGCCGGCCGCTCCGCTACACCCGCGCGGCGTTGCTGCTGATGCTCGCCATGTCGATGGGCGTGTTTGCCATCACCTACACCCGGACGTGGAGCGACTCGCAACGCGATCAGGCCACCTTCCAAGTCGGGGCCGACGTCCAGGTCGAGCCGGGTCGACGGATCGCCGACCTGCCGGTCTGGGCACTCGATCAGGCATACGCGGGGCTGCCCGGGGTGACCGCTCGGATGGCCATCCGCGAGGCCCCGATGCGCGTCCCTCGCGTCGACGCCTCTGGTGCCCTGGTCGGGTTGGATGCCGACACTGCCGGATCGGTGGTGCAGCTGCGACCGGACCTGGTCGATGGCCCGATCGCGGATCTAGTCGCGCCGCTGGCGGCCGCACGACCGCAGGTCGATGCGACGAGGCTGCCGGGGGAGCCGCGTCGGCTGCGCGTGGATCTGCAGGTCGACGTGACCGGGCTCGACGGGCCGGTCCTCGATCCAGAGAGCGGTGAGCTCGTCACGGGACAGGTCGACCCAGCGCTCCTCGACGGCGAGCCGGGTCTCGCCGCGCGGGCCGTCGTGCGTGACGCGGCCGGCCACCTCTATCGCTTCGCAGGGGTGGAGACGACGTTCGGCTCGGGACCGCGTGACGTCGAGATCCCGCTCGGGGCGAGCGACCGCCAGGACGCCGTGTTCGCCTATCCACTCGACCTGCTGGCGATCGAGCTCGATCTCGAGCTCCCGCCGACGCTCGAACTGACGCAAGGCGTGATCGAGGTCGAGCGGCTCGAGGTGACGGACGCCATCGATGCCGGCGTCGCGACCGGCTGGCAGCCGGTCGAGCTCGCCCTCGATCATGGCTGGCGCTCGACCGCAGCGATCTACGGGCTGCCGCACCAGACGGTCGGCGACAAGATGACCGGCGGGGTCCTGGCGGTCGCGGTGCCGGCCGACGGCCTCCCGACGGTCCGCGGCCAGGACCAGTTCGGCCGGGGGACCGTGCTGACGTTCGCCTCGGCCGACCTCGACCTCGTCGGGAACGAACCGCTGCCGGCGATCGCCACCGACCGCTATCTCGACGCCACCGCTCGCGCCGTGGGTGACGTGGTGCCGGTCGACATCGGCGGCGTCGATCGCGAGCTCAGTATCGTGGGGGCGATCCGCGCGTTCCCGAGCGTCGACCCGGCGACCCCCGCTCTCCTCGTGGACTTCGCCACGCTGACGACGCTCCGCTTCGAAAGCAGCGACGCGGTCGACCCGCCCGATCGGTGGTGGTTGGGCGTGGATCCCGCGCAGCGCGGGGCGGTCCTGTCGAGCCTGCGCGATCCGGCCATCGGCAGCGCGACCGTGGTGGATCTCGTCGAGCGCGCAGAGACCCTCGCGACGGACCCGGTCGCGCTCGGCATCATCGGTGCGCTCGGGATCGGCATCGCGGCAGCCGGGGCGTTCGCGGTCGTCGGGTTCATCGTGAGCGCCGCGGTCTCCGCTCGCGAACGTGTGACGGAGTTCGCGCTGCTCCGCGCCCTAGGGTTGTCGTCCGGGCAGCTCTCCGGCTGGCTGTCCCTCGAGAACGCCACGCTCGCCGTGATCAGCCTCGTCGCCGGCAGCGGGCTCGGACTGCTCGTCGCGTGGGTCGCGCTGCCGTTCGTGACGGTCACGAGTCGCGCGAGGTCGGCCTTCCCGCCGGTGGAGGTCAACGTGCCGTGGACCACGATCGCTGCGCTCGAGGTGGCGGGGCTCATCGCGCTGACCGCCGCGATCGTCGGGCTGACCTGGTCGCTCGGTCGGATCGCCATGGCCTCCGCGCTACGGATGGGCGAGGACTGAGCGTGCGCATGGTCAGTGTGATCGCGGTGCTCCTCCGGCGGCTGCGGGTCGAGCGTGGCGTCGCCCTCGCGCTGATCGTCCTCGTCGCGGTGACGAGCTTCGTGGTCGCGATCAGCCCGCGGCTCTTCGAGCGGGTCGCCGACGAAGGGCTGCGCTACGACGTGGACCATGGCACCGCCCTGCAGCGAAACGTCCAGTTCACCTCGGTCGACAGCGTCAGGGCAGGCGCCGAGGATCCACTGGAGTTCGTGCGAGCCCGCGGCGAGAACATCTTCGAGCGGTTGCCGGCGTCCGTCCAGGACGTGATCGATAGCGGTGACTTCGTGGTCGAGACGCCACGGTTCGGCCTGACCGATCCGCCCAACTACCCCGCATTCATCACGCTCCGCTACCAGGATGGCGTCGCCGACCGGCTGACCCTCGTCGATGGTCGCGCCCCCGCCGACCTGGCGCGGGGGGCTGCGAACGAACCAGCCGTCTTCGAGATCGCGCTCTCCACGGAAACTGCCGAGGAGCTGGGAGTCGGCGTGAACGATCGCCTGCCGACGATGCTCGACACCGGTGATCCGCTGATCCGGACACTGTTCCCGCGGCCGACAGCGGAAGTCGATCTCCACGTCGTCGGGCTGTTCACGGTGAACGACCCTGGGGACCCCGCCTGGTTCGATGACGTGCCGTACGCACGCGCCGCCATCGGCGGCACGGACGACGCACCGATCGCCTTCGCGAGCGCGCTATTCGCCCCTGAGACGTACGGCGACATCGATGCGCTCGGGCTTCCCGGACGGTACCGCTGGCGATACCACGTGGACGCCGCTCGGCTGGACGCGGGCTTGCTCGAGACGTTGGTCCCGGATCTCCGCCGCCTCGACTCGACGTTCGGAACGAATCGGTCCACGCCCGGCAGCATCGTGTTCCGATCCGGGTTGCTCGACATCATCGACGGGTATCTCGAGCGGCGCGCCGCGAGCGAGGCGGTCTTGTCGGTGGCGGCCATCGGTCCGCTGGCCGTGGCGATCGGCGCGCTCGGGCTGGTCGCGGCGATCATCATCCGGCGCCGCCGGACGGCCCTCGCACTCGCCCGGGGTCGTGGCGCGTCCGCCGGCCAGCTGCTCACCGCCCAGCTCTGGGAGGGTCTCCTGCTCACGGTCCCCGCGGCGGCCGTCGGGCTGCTTGTCGCCCGGTCGGCGATCCCGGCCCGGTCCGATCCCTTGTCCGCGACCGGCTCGGTGATCGTCGCGCTGGGGGTGACAGCGCTGCTGCTCCTCGTCACGTGGCCGCGGGCCAGGCGTGCCCGCCAGGAGGCCGAGCGCGAGGATCTGCCGGCTCGCCGTCTGGGGCCTCGCCGGATCGTGTTCGAGGCGACGTTCGTCGCGGTCGCCCTGGCTGCCGTGTGGCTGCTGCGCGAGCGCGGCCTGCGGTCGGGTCCGGCGTCGGGCTTCGACCCGTTCCTCGCTGCCGCGCCGGTGCTCGTCGGCGTGGCGATCGCGCTGCTGACGATCCGGCTATACCCGTTGCCGGTCGGGGTCCTGGCGTGGCTGGGAGCTCGCCGCCGGGACCTCGTCCCCTCCCTCGGTCTGCGCAGCATCGGCCGGGACCCGGGCGCGGCGACGATGCCCTTGCTGGTGATCACATTGACCGTCGCGATCGCGGTCTTCGCGTCGGTGCTGGCGCTGACCATCGATCGCGGCCAGGTCGCCGGGTCGTGGCAGGCGACAGGAGCCGACTACCGACTGGATGCGGCGACCGTCAGCGGGATCCCGCCCGAGACCGATGTCTCGAGCGTGCCGGGCGTCGAAGCCATCGCCCCTGCTCTCATCACGCAGACGACGCGGACCATCGGGAACCCCGACTTCGACGCACCGACGACATTCGTCGCGGCCGACCCGACCGCCTACGCGACGGTCCTGGCCCGGGCACCGATCACGCTGCCAAGTCCGGCGGCGTTCATGACGGCGCCCGTCGAGCCCGATGCCGGGACGCCGGAGCGGCCCATCCCCGTCGTCATCTCTCGACGCCTTCCGAGCGACTGGCCGTCGCTCGCGCCAGGCGGAACGTTCGACCTCGGCGTTCGCGGGCAGACGTTCACCCTCACCGTCGCCGGCGTCGCCGATGACCTTCCCGGGCTGCCGCGCGCTGCACCCTTCGTCCTGGCTCCCTTCCAGTCGGTCGCGGCGGGCTGGGATGGACCGGCGCTCCGTCCCACGGTGCTCTACGTGCGCGGCTCCGACGCGATCGCAGCGGACCTGCGCGCGGTTGTTGATGGCTCGGCCAAGGTCACGTCACGCCATGAGTCGCTCGCAGCGCAGCGCGGCGCCCCGCTCGTCGGCGCGATCGGCCGGGGGTTCGGGATCGCGGTCGTGGCGGCCGGGACCTACGCCGCGCTCGCGATCGCCGCGGTCGTCTTTCTCGAGGGCCAGCGCCGGGCGCGCGAGCTGGCGTACCTGCGGACGCTCGGTCTGACCGGCGGCCAGTCCGTCTCGTTGACCTTCGTCGAGCACGCACCGCCGACGCTGGTGGCACTGGCGGTCGGGGTGGTGCTCGGCCTGGGCGTGGCATGGTTGCTCGAGCCGGGTCTGGGTCTCGGCGCCTTCATCGGCCCGGCGGCGCCCGTCCGTCTCCAGGTCGACTGGACGGTCGTGGCGGCGATCGCCGGGATCGTCCTGGCGGCCATCGTCGTGATGGTCACTGCCAGCTCGTGGCTGGCTCGCCGTCTCGAGCCGAGCAAAGCGCTGCGGATCGGCGATGTCTGAGGAACCGAACACGTGACCGACCCCGCACCCGAGATCATCGACCGGCCCGAGATCATCGACCTGCCCAGCGCCGAGCTGCGGGCGCGCGCTCCACGCCCGCGCTATGGCGAACGTGCCCTGATCGTGTGCGACAACCTCGTCAAGATCTACAAGGTCGCCGACCTCGAAGTAGTCGCGCTCCAGGGCCTCGACCTCGTCGTCGAAACGGGCGAATTCATCGCGCTGGTCGGCGCCTCGGGCTCCGGCAAGAGCACGCTGCTCAATGTGCTCGGTGGCCTCGACGTCCCGTCGGCAGGTCGCGCGATCGTAGCCGGCTATCAGCTCGCCGAGCTCGGGCCGCGCGAGCAGACCCGCTATCTGCGCCAGGTCATCGGGTTCATCTGGCAGCAGACGGGTCGCAACCTGCTGCCCTACTTGACCGCCGTCGAGAACGTCGCGCTGCCGATGGCATTCGACGGCGTCTCGGACGCCGTCCGTCGTGAACGCGCGCTCGCCCTCCTCGAGCAGGTCGGCCTGGCCGATCGAGCCGACCATCGCCCCGATCGGTTGTCCGGCGGCGAGCAGCAGCGCGTGGCGATCGCAGTCGCCCTCGCCAATGAGCCCGAGGTATTGCTCGCGGACGAGCCGACGGGCGAGCTCGATTCGACGACCGCGGCCGACATCTTCGAGCTCCTTCGTCGGCTCAACCGTGAGACGGGCGTGACGATCGTCGTCGCCACCCACGATCCGCTCGTGAGCGGCCAGGTCAGTCGCACGGTGTCGATCCGCGACGGCCGGGTGAGCAGCGAGGTCCTCCGTCACCGCGCGAGCGAGGAGGAGGAGCACCACGTCGAGACCGAGTTCGCCGTGCTCGACCGGGTCGGGCGGCTGCAGCTGCCGCGTGATTACGTCGAGGCGCTCGGGCTGGAGAAGCGGGTCAGGCTGGAGCTCGAGGACGACCACATCACGATCTGGCCGGACAAGTCACGATGACCGAGCCCCGTCCGCCGATGGTCGTCACCACCGGCCTCGGCCGCGATTTCGTGACCGGCGCGAGCGTCGTCCATGCGTTGCGCGACGTCGACCTTCGCGTCGAGCGCGGAGAGCTCATCGCGGTCCGCGGACGATCCGGTTCGGGGAAGACGACGCTGCTGTCGCTGCTGGGTGGCCTCGACCGACCGACCAGCGGGGACGTCGTCGTCGATGGGCGTTCGCTCGGCGGGATGGATGCCGATGCGCTGGTCGACCTGCGCCGGCGCAAGGTCGGGTTCATCTTCCAGGCATTCGGCTTGCTTTCGATCCTGTCGGCCGCGGAGAACGTCGAGGTGCCGCTGCGCCTGGTCCGTGCCGCGCCGACCGCCCGCGACGAGCGGGTCGCGGTGCTGCTGGAGCTCGTCGGGCTGGGCGATCGGGGTCGCCATCGGCCGCACGAGCTGTCCGGCGGCGAGCAGCAGCGGGTCGCGATCGCGCGTGCCCTGGCCAATCGACCCGACATGTTGCTCGCGGACGAGCCGACCGGTCAGCTCGACTCGGCGACCGGTCGCTCGATCATGGGCTTGCTACGCGCAGTGGTCCGTAGCGAGGGCGTGACCGCGATCATCGCGACGCACGACCCACTGATCATCGACCTCGCCGATCGGGTCGTCGAGCTGCGCGATGGCCGACTGCTGAACGGGGCAGGCTAGGCCCGGACGGGCTACGCGGCCCCCAGGGTCAGTGCCGGGCGTCCGAACGCGAGATCCCGCGCCGCCTCGAGCAACGACCGCGGCTTGGACCGACCGTGCCATCCGAGGGCCCGGGCGGGCGTAAGCCGGATCGTCGCGGCATACGTGGTCGCGAACTCCTCGAGCGTCAACCCGAGCGCGGCGATCCGTTCCTGATACTTCACGACGAAGGCCGCAGGCAAGTCAGCGCCGATATGGTCATCGACCTCCGCGCGCGCCTCGAGCAGCCCGACATCGAAGTCATCCTCAGCGTCGCCCAGTGCGAGCATCGCGCGCGGGTCGTGGCGCAGGTTGCGGACCTTGCGTGCGCCCGGCTTCGAGCGGATCACGATCGTCTCGCCGTCCCACGCGAACCAGGTCGGGACGAGGTGCGGCGCGCCGTCCGGGCGCGAGGTGGACAGCCACACGACGGGCTCCCGCTCGAGGAACGAGCGGACCCGCAGGGCGGCGAGCGTCGTGCTGTCCATGCCGCCAGCATCCGGCCCCGCTGCCCGCCGTACCGCGGACGCCGGTCATCGACCGGCATGGACATCCGTCGGTGGCGGTCAGCGACCCTTGTCGCCGCCGAGCATGCCGCCGAGACCGCCGAGCAGGTCGTCGAGGTTGCCGGTCCCGGCCCCACCGGCCCCACCCATCAGCCCACCCAGCAGGCCGCCCAGGTCGCCGAGGCCGCCACTGCCCAGGGCCTCGTTGAGCCCGCCTTCGGGCGTCTGGCCGTTCGGGGTCAGCATGTTGATGAGCTGCGGCAGGAAGGCGGCCAGCAGCGGGAGCAGGGCCTGGATGTCGAGCCCACTCCCGTTCGACAGCCGCTGGACGGTCTCGGGCCCGAGCGCATCGCCGAGCCGCTGCGGATCGACCGGGCGGTTCTCACCGGTCGACACCCACGAGTCGACCTCGTCGTCGAGACCGCCCTGACGAAGCTGGCCGACGATGCCGTCGAGCCCGCCGGTCTCCTCGATCGCGCCGGCCAGGTCGCCCATCGTGGCACCGACGTTGGCGCCGCCGGCGGGTCCGAGCCCGCGGCTCAGATTGGAGAGATCGTCCATGAGGGGCCTCCGATGTCGGCTGGCTGGGGGCTGGGTGATGGTACCCCGCCGGAGCCTCAGCGCTTCCGGCGACCCTTTGACGGCTTCACCTCCTTCGGCAGCTCCCAGCGCCACGTCTTGAGACGCTTCAGCAGCCGCCGGCCGGTGAGATCAAGGTGGATCGGGGTGACCGCGATGCGCCGGTTGATCACCGCGTGGAAGTCGGTGCCAGGGACCGCGAGCCCGGACGGCGGCGGGCCCCCGATCCAGAAGTAGGGGATGCCGCGCGGATCGAGCCGCTCGACGAGCTGGTCCGAGTACACGCGCCGCCCGAGCCGCGTGACTTCGATGCCCTCGCACTCCTCGAGCGACGCGGCCGGCACGTTCACGTTGATGAGCTCGCCGCGCGACAGGCCCTCGCGCAGGATGTTCTGGGCGACGACGGTCGCGGCGTACCCGGCGAGCGAGAAATCGGGATGCTCGTAGTACTCCTGTGAGATCGCGAATGCCGGGCAGCTGTTGATGACCGCCTCCATCGCCGCACTCACCGTCCCCGAATAGGTGATGTCGTCACCGAGGTTCGCGCCGTAGTTGATGCCTGCGGCGACGAGGTCGAAGCCATGACCGAAGTAGCCGAGGAACGCCAGGCTGACCGCGTCGGTCGGCGACCCATCGACGGAATAGGCAAGCGAGCCGTCGTCGAGCGTTCGCTCGCGGACGCGCAACGGGCGCATCAAGGTCTTCTGATGGCCGACGGCGCTCTGGTTCGTGTCAGGAGCCACGACCGTGACCTCGCCCATCGGCTCGAGGGCCTGCTTCAGCGCGAGCAGCCCGCGCGACTCGACGCCGTCATCGTTGGTGACGAGGATCCGCGGCTTGCTCGTCCACTCGGGCACCGGGCGACTCGGCACCCGCAGGGCACGGGGACCGCCGCGCGCGGCACCACCGGCGACCGGCTCGCCACGCTCCTTGTCGAGGTCGCGCCGTTCGGTCCGCGCGCGCTCGCGGGTCATGTCGGGGACCTGCTCGCGGGCGGCCTTCGTCTCGCGTGGCGTGGTGACGTCGTCCGGGGCCGCGGCGTCGTCGCCCGCCGGCGGGGCGTCGTCGGGAGGCTCGTCTGGCCGACGCGTGTCGTCCGTCATGTCTCGGGGACGTCGACTGCCTGACCCGGGCTCGGCTCGCGCGGCACCGTGACCTGTCGCCCCTCGCGCTCGCTCAGCCGCTTCGCCGCCCGGCCGGCCACGGACCGGTCGCCGGCCGTCCGATGAAGGAAGTGGAAGAAGAACGACGACACGACGGCTGCCACCGGGATCCCGAAGATCGCACCCGGGATGCCGGCGATCTTCGACCCGATCAGCACGGACCCGAGCACGACGATCGGATGGATGCCGACGGCGCCCTGCATGATCCGCGGCTGGAGCGCGTTCATCACGACCATCCAGCCGGCGCCCATGATCACCACCGCCGGCAGCAACGCGTCGGGCTTGGTGACGAGCGCGACGAGGATCGGTGGTGCCCAGGCCAGGAACGGACCGAAGAACGGGATAGCCATGAGGACCCCGGCGCTCACCGACGACAGTGCCGTGAGCTCGATCCCCAGCCCGAGGTGCGTCGCCAGGGCGATCGCGAAGTAGACGATGCCCATGAACGCCTGCCCGCGCAGGAAACCGCCGAACGACCGCGCGACCGAGGTCTGCAGCAGCCTTGCTTCCTCAGCGTAGGACGGCGGCACCAGCCGGAAGAGGAAGGCCATGATCTGGTCACGGTCGATGACCATGTAGATCGACAGGATGAACACGATCAGCATCGTGCCGATCGCACCGACGCTCGCGACCGCGATCGACTGGAGCGGGACGATCAGCTGGGCCGCGAACTCGTCGAGGTTGTCGAGGATCGCCAGCGCCTGCGTCGCGAGGTCGACCTGCCCCAGCCCGATCGAGTCGAGCCAGCCCTGCGTCGGCGCCACGATGGAGCCGATGTCGGCCCGGATGTTCGGGAGTGATGCGGCGAACTGCGTGATCGAGTTCGAGAGCGCCTGCGCGATGACCAGGATCAGGAAGACCAGGAGCGCGACGATCAGCGTGTAGACGAGGACCGTGGCCAGGACCCGCGGCAGGCGCGGGATGAGGTCGACGATGCGGGTGACGACCGGGCTGATGATGAACGCGAGCAGCCAGGCCAGGAAGAACGCCAGCAGGACGTCGCCGAAGAACCCGATGGCCGAGGCGGCCAGGTTGACCGCGACGAAGAACAGGACGATCGTCCCGAGCACGAGGATCGCGCTGACGAGCCGCCGGTCACGGCCTCCGGGCGCGATCGAGTCGAGCATGCCGCCCTACCGCAGACCCATCTTGTGGCGGACCTCGTCGATCGTGGCCTGCGCGATCGGGCGGATGCGCTCGGCGCCGTCGGCGAGGATCGTGTCGATCCGGGCTGGGTCGGCCATCAACTCGCGGTAGCGCTCACGAGCTTCGGCGTAGTGCGCCAGGATCCGCTCGGCCAGCAGCTTCTTGGTATCGACGCACCCGGTCCGGGCCGTGCGCTCGCCCTCCCAGATCTCGTCGTAGTCGTCACCGAACGACTTGTGCAGCTGGCAGACGTTGCAGACCTCCGGCCGACCCGGATCGGTCCGCAGGATCCGCTTGGTGTCAGTGACCATCGACACGATCTGCTTCCGGATGACGTCCTCTGGCGCGAAGATGTCGATGGTGTTGCCGAGCGACTTGCTCATCTTCCGGACGCCATCGGTACCCAGGATGATCGGCGACTCCGTCAGCACGGCCTCGGGTTCCGGGAACGTGTCGCTGTAGGTCCGGTTGAAGGCACGGACGATCTCGCGCGACAGCTCGAGGTGGGCGACCTGGTCCTTCCCGACTGGCACGAGCGACGCCTTGTAGATGACGATGTCGGCCGCCTGGAGGACCGGATAGGTCAACAGCCCATGATTGACATCGTCGGGCTGGAACTGCCGCTTCTCCTTGTAGGTCGGCGTGCGCTCGAGCCAGCTCACTGGCGTGACGGTCATCAGCAGCCATGCGAGCTCGGTGTGCTCGGGGCGATGGCTCTGGACGAACAGCGTGCAGCGCTCGGGGTCGAGCCCCAGCGCCAGCAGTCCGGCGGCCATCTCACGCGTCTGGCGCCGCAGCAGGTCGGGATCGTGGAGGCTCGTGAGGGCGTGGTAGTCGACGATGCAGTAGATCGCCTCGTACTCCCACTGGAGCTTCACGTAGTTGCGGATGGCGCCGAGATCGTTGCCGATGTGGGGCACGCCTGAGGGCTGGATCCCGGAGAAGATCCTCGGTCGCGGGGCAGGTGTTTCCACCGGCGACGGGGCAGGGAGGATCTCGGTCGTCATCGAGTGCCGAGTGTAATGGACCGTCCTTGGCCCCCGATCACCCCCGAGGGCGATCCACGCAGGGGGCTATCCCTCGCCGATGTCCTCGTACCAGATGTCCGGATGGGCCGCGATGAACTCGTCCATCAGCGCCTTGCACTCCGCCGAGTCCAGGTTCACCACCTCGACGCCACGCGAGCGGAGCAGGTCCTCGCCACCCATGAACGTCCGGTTCTCGCCCAGGACCACGCGCGGGATGCCGTACAGCAGGATCGCGCCCGTGCACATGTCGCACGGCGAGAGCGTGGTGTACATGGTCGCGCGGCGGTAGACGGCCGCCGGCAGGCGGCCCGCTTCCTCGAGGGCGTCGGTCTCGCCGTGGCGGATCGCGCTCCCTTGCTGGACACGGCGGTTGTGGCCGGCACCGAGGACCTGCCCATCGACGACAAGCGCGGCGCCGATCGGGACACCGCCCTCGTCGCGCCCGATGCGGGCCTGCTCGATCGCGACGATGAGGAACTCCTGGTCGGTCATGGCCTCCTCAGGTTCGCCGGTATGGCTTCAAGTACGCCCCTGGGTACGCGACGTTGCGGCCGGAGATCGCAAGCGCGGCGATGACGACAAGATACGGAAGCGCGAGGAGCAGTTCGAACGGGATCTCGCCGAAGCCCGGGAGGATCCGTAGACGCAGCTGGAGCGAATAGACCGCCGCGAACAGGACCGCACCCGCAACGACCCGCATGATGCGCCACCGACCGAAGATCACCAGGGCGACCGCGACCCAGCCGCGACCCGCGATGATGTCGATCGTGAAGCTCCCGAGCAGCGCGAGCGTGATGAACGCGCCGCCGATGGCCATCAGCGCGCCGCCCAGCATCAGGGCCAGATAGCGCGTCCGCCCGACCCGGATGCCCGCCGCATCGGCCGCCTCGGGGTTCTCGCCGACGGCCCGGACATCGAGCCCGAACGATGACCGGTTCAGGAGCCACCACGATGCGGGCACCACGACCAGGAAGGCGAGCCACGTCAGGCCGTACTGACTGAAGATCGGCGCGAGCGGGCCGAAGGCGGAGGGAGCCTCGAGGGCCGGGAATGGATCGATCCGGACGAGCTCCGTGCCGCCGAACATGAGTCGATTGGCGAACTCGGACAGCCCGATCAGTCCGATGGTCAGTCCGATGCCCGAGACGTGCTGGTTTGCCCCGAGCGTCACGGTGAGCAACGCCATCAAGGCGCCGGCGAGAACGCCCACGATGATCGCCGCTGCTAGTCCGAGGAGCAACGAGCCGGTCGCGAACGCGACGGCGAGGCCGGAGAACGCGCCGGCGTACATCGTGCCCTCGATGCCGAGATTGAGGACGCCCGAGCGCTCCGCGAACGTCTCGCCGACGCCGCCGTACACGAGCGGCGTGGCGTTTCGCAGGGTGGCTGCGAGGAGGTCGACGAGGAAGGTCACCGGGACGCCTCGTCCGCGTCGCCAGGGTCGGGTGCGCTGCCCGCATCGTCCAGCTCGACCGAGCTCACCGCCATATCGGCAGCGACCGCGCCGGCAGCGACACCGGCTGAATCCGTTACGATCGCCGAGCCGACCGATCGGTTCCGCCGGATCGCGAGCAGCGCGATCGTCACCAGAAGCAGGCTGGCCTGGACGACGGCGCCGAGCTGCGAAGGGATCCCGAGTGCGCGACCTGCCGAGCTCGCACCGACCGCCAGATCCCCAAGCAAAAGGGCCGCGAAGGTCACGCCAGGCATCGTCAAGGTGCCGAGGGTCGCCACCACGATCCCGGTGTAGCCATAGCCCGGCGACAGCCCCGATGTAAGGCGGTACTGGATACCTGCGACTTCCCCGACCCCGGCGATGCCGGCGATCGCGCCACTTGCGAGCGCCGTGAACAGCAGCGTCCGTCCGACGTCGATGCCAGCGAATCTGGCGCCGTGCGGGCTGAGGCCGACCGCCCGGAGGCGAAGACCGCCCGGTGTCCGCCCGACCACGTAGCCGACCGCGGAGACGATGAGGAGCGCCACGATGAACCCGAGGTGAAGACGCGACCGCTCGAGCAGTTGCGGGAACTCCGCGGACTCGACGATGCGCGGCGATTCAGGGAAGCCGGATACCGGATCGCGCCATGGACCGTGCAGCAGCGCATTGACGAGCAACAGGGCGACCGGGTTGAGGAGGAGGGTCGTGACCACCTCGTCGATGCCGAAGCGGACGCGCAGGAGGGCAGGACCGAGCGCCCACAACGCGCCCCCGATCGCTCCGCCGAGGATCATGAGCGGGACGGCGATGATCTGGGGAAGGCCCGCGATCTGGCCGATGGCGGCCGCCATGATCGCCCCGACGAGCAGCTGGCCCTCCGCGCCGATGTTCCAGTAGCCGCCTCGGAACGCGAGCGCGACCGCTGTCCCGGTCAGGAGCAACGGGGTCGCCGTGACCAGGACTTCGAGGATCGAGAACCGCGACGTGAGCGGCACCACCAGGAACTCGGCATAGGCGCTGATCGGGTTCGCACCGGCGAGCGCGATCGGCCCGGCCGTCAGCAGGAAGGTGATGGCCAGCGCCATGAGCACGAGCCCGGGGGTCGACCACGGAAGGGCCCGCCAGGGCGGTGCCGTGAGGCTGCGGATGGCGCGCGTCACGCGGCGCGACCGTCGGGATCGGCGGCCCGTCCGGCCATCAGCATCCCCAAGCGCTCTGGGTCGGCATCCTCGGCGCGCATCGTTCCGACGATCCGCCCTTCGTACAGGACGATGACGCGATCGGACAGGGCGAGGAGCTCGTCGAGGTCCTCGGATACGAGCAGGACAGCGCTCCCTGCCGCGCGCCGCGCGAGCAGCTCGGATCGGACGTATTCGGTCGCGCCGACATCGAGACCGCGGGTGGGCTGGGAGACGACGACCACGCGCGGGTCCCGAGAGAGCACCCTGGCCAGCAGGACCTTCTGGACGTTGCCCCCGGACAGCGTCGCCAGCCGATCTTCCGGCCGGGCGCGGATCGCGTAGCGCGCGATGAGCGCCGCGGCGTGTTCGCGGATCCGGCGCTCGTCGAGCCGTGCCCATCCGCCGAAGTCCTCGATCCGCTCGAGGACCAGGTTCACGGCCACGGACAGGTCCGGGACGAGCGAGGCATGGCGATCCTCCGGGATCCGTCCCACCCCGGCCGCGATGACCTGCCGGGGTTGCGCGCCTGCGAGCTCGGTGTCACGGACCCGGATGGACCCCGCCTCCGGGCGACGCATCCCGGCGAGCACGTCGACGAGCTCGGTCTGGCCGTTGCCGGACACTCCAGCGACACCCAGGATCTCGCCGGGCGCGATGTCGAAGGAGACCGATCGCAGCGCATCGACCCCGGCGCCGGTCACCCGCAGGTCGCGGACGCGGAGCAACGGCCGGTCGCTGTCGGCGGGCCCGTCGCCACGTCGTTCGACGGCGGCCATCGGTCGCCCGACCATCATCCGCGCCAGCTCCCGCTCGTCGGTGTCGCCGGCCGCTGACCCGACCAGTGAACCCTTCCGGAGCACGCTGACCCGATCGCTGATGGCTCGCACCTCGCCCAGCTTGTGGCTGATGAAGACCACACCCAGCCCGTCTGCGACGAGGCGCTCCAGCGTGCCGAACAGCGCAGTGACCTCCTGGGGGACGAGCACCGCAGTCGGTTCATCGAGAACGAGCACGCGACAATCCCGGGCCAGCGCCTTGAGGATCTCGACTCGCTGTTGCTCGCCGATCGAGAGGTCGCCGACACGCCGCTCTGGATCGACCACGATCCCGTAGCGCGCGGAGGCATCAGTGACACGCGCCCGTGCAGCCGCATGGTCGTACCGGAACGACGATCGTCCGAGCGCAAGGTTCTCGGCGACCGTCATCGGGCGCACGAGCGAGAAGTGTTGTGTGACCATGCCGATCCCCGCTGCGATGGCATCCCTCGGAGAGCGGATGGCGATCGGCCGCCCGTCCACCACGATGTCCCCAGCGTCCGGCGTGGTAAGCCCGTACAGGATCCGCATCAGGGTCGTCTTGCCCGCACCGTTCTCGCCGAGCAAGGCATGCACCTCGCCGCGTCGGATCGTCAGATCGACGCCGTCGTTCGCGACGAGGTGCCCGAAGCGCTTGGTGATCCCGCGGAGCTCGACCAGCGGCTCCGGATCGGTCGGGAGCACGCCGAGGTCAGCGATCGCCGGAGTCAGCCCGCCGGAACGGTCGCACCCGGTGGGGTCGCTTCGTTGATGTCGACGCGGAAGGTCCCGGACTTGATGGCCGCTTCCTTGTCCTGGACCTTGGTCAGGAGGTCCGCTGGGACCCCGCCGCCGATCGACTCGTTGACCGGGGCCAGGGCAGCGCCGCCCTTGGCCACCATGCTGAAGTCCTTGAGGTCCTGGGCCGTGTACGAGCCGGCCATCACCTGGTCGATGACATACCCGACAGTCGGCTTCATGTTCCAGGTCACGCTGCTCACGACGTGCTCTGGCGCCAGGTCCTTCTGGTCGCTCATGTTCCCGATCGCCACCAGGTCGTTCTCCGAGGCCGCCTCGATGACGCCAAATCGCTCCGCGAACAGGACGTCGGCCCCCGCGCCTACCTGGGCCAGCGCCGCCTCCTTGGCGGCCGCTGGATCGAACCAGCTGTTCAGGAACGTCACCTTGACCTCGACGTTCGGGTTGATCTCCTTGGCCCCGGCGATGAAGGCGTTGACGATGCGATTGACCTCAGGGACTGGGTAGCCGCCGACGACGCCGAGGGTGTTCGACTTGGTCAGGCCGCCCCCCAACATACCCGCGAGGTATGCCGGCTCGTGGATCCAGTTATCGAAGACCGAGAAGTTCGGTTCGGCTGGACCGCCGCCGGATCCGAAGACGAAGGCGATATCCGGATACTCGACTGCGACCCTTCGCACGGCCTCCTCGTTCCCGAAGGCGTCGCCGAAGATGATCGATGGCTGATCGCGCTCGGCGACCTCACGCAGGACACGCTCCATGTCGCCCGAGTAGCCGATCGCATCGGTGAACTCGTAGGCGACGCGTCCGGCCGCCTTCTCGTCCTCGAGCGCACTGTGGATGACGCCGTCCCACGGCTCCTCGATCTCCGTGGCGAATGCCCCGAAGACGGACAACGTGCCGGCAGCCGATGGGCTGGCAGCCTGGCTCGGGGCGCCGGCGGATGCGCTGGCGGGAGGCGCCGACGCGCTCGGTGTGGCGGTGGTCCCGCATGCACCGACGAGCAGCGCCACGACGCCGAACGCTGTGAGTCGGATCGAATTCGGCGTCGGTCTGGCGACGGACGGGTGGCGACGACGATGACCGAGCATGGCCTCCTCCTGCTCTCGTTGCCAGGCTGACCTCTCGGGGGTCAGCGGACGCCCTGCGCGCTGCTGATCCTGCGGCGTTCCGGGCGCGGTGTCCCGACGCAACGGTGGCGGCAGTGTCCGGCGGCCGTACCGCGGTGTCAAACACCGGTTGTCATGCGAATGCAACGCCACGGCGGGGGCGCGTACATGCCGCGCCGACCGCCCGAGCGGTTGCATCGCCATGACCCCCGGGTCGAGCTCCTTGCCCCAGCCCCGAGGGGAGGTGAGCCGTTCGAGCCTGACCGTGTGCTCCGCGTGACCGAGCCGCGCGCGCCCATGCATGCTGCACCCGGCCCCGGCCGGGATGCCCCGGAGGAGGGATCAGTTGGCCTCGACTACTGCGCCGCTGCCCGCGGCTGAAACCCCGGTCTACCGCTACAAGCTGCCGTTCGTGATCGCGGCATCGGCCGCCGGCACGGTCATCGAGTGGTACGACTTCTACTTGTACGGCGTGCTCGCCGCCTTCTTTGCGACGCAGTTCTTCCCGCCCGGAAACGAAGTCGCTGCCTTGCTGTCCTCGCTGGCGACCTTCGGTGCCGGCTTCGCCGTCCGGCCGTTCGGTGCCGCCTTCTTCGGGCGCATCGGCGACATCATCGGTCGCAAGTTCACGTTCCTCGTGACGATCTCGCTGATGGGCGGCGCGACCGCGCTCGTTGGCGTGCTGCCGACGTACGCCCAGATCGGCGTCCTCGCGCCGATCATTCTCGTCTTCCTGCGCCTGGCCCAGGGCCTGGCACTCGGGGGCGAGTACGGCGGCGCGGCCATCTACGTGGCCGAGCATGCGCCGGATCATCAGCGCGGCAAGTACACCAGCTGGATCCAGACCACGGCGACCGTCGGACTGTTGCTGGCACTGGCCGTCATCGCGGTCTTCCGGGTGTCGATGGGTGACGCGGCCTTCCGTGAATACGGCTGGCGCATCCCCTTCATCCTCTCGGCCGTCCTGGTCGTGTTCGCGCTCATCATCCGTCTGCGCCTTCAGGAAACGCCGTTGTTCACGCGGCTCAAGGCCGAAGGCAAGTCATCGACCTCCCCATGGCGCGAGAGCTTCGGCAACCCGGCCAATCGCAAGCTGATCGTGCTCGCGCTATTGGGCATGACCGCCGGTCAGGCTGTCGTGTGGTACCAGGGCCAGTTCCAGGCCCTGTTCTTCATGCAGAACATCCTGGGCATCGGCTACCTGAACTCCTACCTGGTCGTCGGGACGGCGATCGTCCTCGCGACCCCGTTTTTCATCTTCTTCGGTCGCTTGTCCGACAGGATCGGGCGCAAACCGATCATCCTGGGCGGCTGTCTGATCGCCGCGCTGTCGTACTACCCGATCTACAACCTCATGTTCACGGTGGCCAACCCGGTCGCGAACCCGAAGACCGACCCGGCCATCACATCGACATTCATCAGCGCGAACCCGAATCTCGCGGCGCTCATCGCGCTGGTGTGGATCCAGGTCGTGTTCGTCACCATGGTGTACGGGCCGATCGCAGCGTTCCTCGTCGAGTTCTTCCCCGCCCGGATCAGATACACGTCGCTGTCGATCCCGTACCACATCGGCAACGGCTGGTTCGGCGGCTTCCTGCCACTCATCGCTGCGAGCCTGTTCGCGGCGACCGGCAACATCTATGCCGGCCTGATCTACCCGGTCGTCGTGGCGCTCATGACGGCGCTCATCGGCTGGCGGTATGTCAGGGAGACCAAGGATGTCCGCATCTGGGACGAGGTCGGCGGTCAGACCGAGAACGTCCCGAAAGCGGATCCTGTCGTGACCTAAGCCGACTCGGCGCTCGCGCCGAGTCAGGGATGGTCTAGGTCGAGGGTCGCCAGCGGCGGCCCTCGTCCGCTGTCCAGCCGCCCCAGCCGCCGCGGCGGCAGCACGGCGGGCTACCATGCGAGCGATGCGCGCTCCCCGCCGCGATCCCCGTCCGTGAGCCGTCCGCCACTGCGTGTGGCCGTCATCGGCGCTGGGACCGTGGGCGGTGCCGTCCTGGACGGTCTGATGCACCACCCCGAACGACTCGTGAGCGCCGACGGGCGACCGATCGCGCTCAGGTCCGTCGCTGTCCGTGACCTCGACAAGGCACGCGGTAATGGTCTGCCGACCGACCTGCTGACAGACGCCCCGGCCCACGTGATCGCGGATCCCGACACCGACGTCATCGTCGAGCTGATGGGCGGCCTCGAGCCGGCACGGACCCTCATCGCAGCCGCACTCGGCGCGGGCAAGCCGGTCGTGACTGCCAACAAGTCGGTCATCGCACATCACGGTCCGGAGCTGGAGGCTGAGGCTCGCCGGACCGGCGCAGCATTCCGGTTCGAGGCCGCCGTCGCCGGCGGCATCCCGGTGCTCGGACCGCTCGCCAGCGACCTGGCGGGCAACGAGATCACGCGTGTCCGCGGGATCGTCAACGGCACGACGAACTACATCCTCAGCGCGATGGCCGAGGACGGTCGGCCGTACGACGATGTCCTCGTCGACGCCCAGGAACTGGGCTACGCCGAGGCAGATCCGGCAGGTGACGTCGAGGGCGACGACGCGGTCAACAAGCTCGTGATCCTGGCGCGCCTGGCATTCGGGCGCTGGCTCGACCCGTCGACTGTCGGCCGCCGCCCGCCCAGTGCCCGGGGCATGGGTCGGCCCGGCATCACCGGCGTCACCGACCACGAGCTCGAAGGGGCAGCCGCCCTCGGGCTGACGATCAAGCTGCTGGCGACGGCCGCTCGCCGTGACGACGAGGTCGAAGCCGCCGTCGTCCCCACGGCTGTGCCCGCCGACAGCCCGTTCGGATGGACGGACGGCGTGACCAACCGCATCGAGGTCGAGGCCGAGCCACTCGGAACGGTGGGTCTGGCCGGACCGGGCGCCGGCGGCGCGGCCACCAGCAGCGCGGTCCTCGGCGACCTCGTGGCGGTGGCTCGCGGGCTCGGATCGACGTGGGCCGGCCTGCCGCCCGCAACCGAGGCCGCGATCTCTGCGGTCGATCCGCTCGATGGGCCCCGCCGCTGGTTCGCCTTCGTCCCGTCGGTCCGGGCGATGGACGGTGCCCTGCCGCCGCCCATCGCGCGGGCAGCCTCGGTGGATTTCGACGACGGCACGGCGATCCGGACCGATGTGGCGACCCTCGGCGACGCGCAGGCCGCGTTCCGGGCCATCCTCCCCGACGACATCGATATCACGCTCTACCCGGTCGATGACTGAGGCGGCGATGGCGACCGTCGCAGGCAGCGCCACGCCACTCATGGATCGCTATCGGCGGTTCCTGCCGATCACCGACGCGACGCCGATGCTGAGCCTTGGGGAGGGCGGGACGCCGCTCATCCGAGCCGAGCGGCTCGGCAAGGCGATCGGCGCGCCGAACCTCTATCTCAAGGTCGAGGGTCAGAACCCCACCGGCTCGTTCAAGGACCGCGGGATGGTCGTGGCGGTCGCCAAGGCGGTCGAAGCCGGTGCTCGCGCGATCGTCTGCGCATCCACCGGCAACACGTCGGCGTCCGCCGCTGCCTACGGCGCCGCCGCCGGTCTCGATGTCATCGTGGTCCTGCCGCGTGGCCAGATCGCGCTCGGCAAGCTGCTCCAGGCCCTGGCGGCCGGTGCGCGGGTCGTCGCCGTCGATGGCAACTTCGACGACGCGCTGCGGATCGTGCGGGCACTCGCCGAACAGGAGGAGCACCCCGTGACCCTGGTCAACTCGGTCAACCCGTTCCGCCTCGACGGACAGAAGACCGGCGCGTTCGAGGTGTGTGACGTCCTCGGTCGTGCTCCGGACATCGTGGCGATCCCGGTCGGCAACGCGGGCAACATCAGCGCGTACTGGGCAGGCTTCAAGGACTACGCAGAGGTCGGCCTGGCCCCATCACGGCCCGCGATGTGGGGTTTCCAGGCCGCCGGCGCCGCACCGCTCGTGCACGGCCGGCGTGTCGAGCGGCCGGAGACCGTCGCGACCGCCATCCGGATCGGGGCACCGGCGTCGTGGGACAAGGCCATCGCCGCGCGTGACGAGAGCGGCGGCCGCATCGAGGCCGTGACCGACGAGGAGATCCTGGCGGCGTACCGCGATCTGGCCCGCCTCGAGGGGATCTTCTGCGAGCCAGCCTCGGCCGCCGGCGTGGCCGGCCTGCGAAAGCTGGCGGGCGCCGGCAGCGTGGATCCGGACGCCGTCGTCGTGGCGGTGCTGACGGGTCACGGGCTCAAGGACCCGCACACCGCCGAGCGCCAGGTCCCGGGTGTCATCGAGGCCGCCCCGACCCTCGGCGCCGTGGCCGTCGCCCTGGGCTGGACCTGACGGTGGTCGCCCACTGGCTGGCGGAGCTGGACGGCCGACGCGTCACCGTCGAGGTGCCGGGGTCGTCGGCGAATCTCGGGGCGGGCTATGACTGCCTGGGCGTCGCACTGGCGCTGACCAACACGATCGAGGTCGAAGTCCGCGGCTGGAGCCGCGGCCAGATCGAGCTGACGGTCGAGGGCGAGGGTCGGCAGGAGCTGACCGAGGATCGCGACAACCGGTTCGTCCGCGGTCTCGAGGCGGCGATGGGTGCCGCCCGCGGCGAGCTGCCCGAGGGGGTCGGCTGGCGGATCGCGATGCGGAACGACGTTCCGATCGCGCGCGGACTGGGCTCGTCGGCCGCGGCGACCGTCGCCGGCGTCGTCGCCGCCAACGCGCTCCTGGACGGCCCGCTGGACACGGCGACGCAGCTGCGCATCGCGGCCGGCATCGAGGGCCATCCCGACAACGCGGCCGCGGCGCTGCTCGGTGGGTTCGTCGCCAGCGCACTGACCGGCGACGGTGTCGAGGCCATCCGGATCGATGTGACGCGTGATCTGCGGGCCGTCCTGTTCATCCCGGAGCGGCGCCTGCCGACCGACGCGATGCGCAAGGCGCTGCCCTCGACGATCCCGCTCGAGGACGCGGTCGCGAACCTGGGCGCCGTGGCACTCGGCGTCGCGGGGCTGGCCGCCGGCCGGACCGACATGCTGGCCCGCCTCACGGTGGACCGGATCCACGAGCCCTACCGCGCGCAGATCTACCCGGAACTGCCTCGCATGGTCGCCGCCGCGCGTGAGGCCGGTGCGCTCGGCGCCTGCCTGTCGGGTGCCGGCTCGACGATCCTCGCGTTCGCCGACTCCATGTCCCAGATCTCGCGCGTCGAGGCGGCGTTCGTCGCAGTCGCCGCGGACACCGACCTCGACGGCCGGGTCGTGGTCGTCGAACCGCGAAACGCCGGCGCGAAGGTCCTCGCGACCCGCTGACCCGGGCCTCGTTGACGGGACCGCGACACTCAGGCGATGGATGACCTCGGGCGGACCGTGGGCAACGGCATCACCGGGCTGGTCGCCGGCGCGTTCGATGCGATCGGGGGCGCGCTGCGCGGGATCGTCGCCGAGGGCGAGAAGGTCCTCCCCAACGGCCTGCTTTGGGCGGTGATCTTCGTGGTCCTGGTCATCGGTGCGTGGACCTTCGCGAAGCGCTAGGCAGGCGCGTGGTCAGCGTGCGGCGCTGCTCCTGGCCCCGCTGACGTCGGACCCCGCCAGCAGGTCGACGAGCTGCTCGGCAGGCACCGGCGGCGAGAACAGGAAGCCCTGGCCGCGCTCACAGCCGAGCTCGCGTAGCAGGGCCGCCTGTGCGGCCGTCTCGATACCCTCGGCAGTGACCGACAGGTCGAGTGCGCGCGCGAGCGCGATCGTGGCGCTCACGATGGCGGCATCCTCGCGGCTGCTGCCCAGCCCTGCCACGAAGCTGCGATCGATCTTGAGCGTGTCCGCCGACAGCCGCCGCAGATAGCCGAGCGCCGAGTAGCCCACGCCGAAGTCGTCGATCGCGATACGCACCCCAAGGGCCGTGAGCCCGCGGATGATCGATTCGGTCAGGTCGCTCTCGATCATCACCACGCTCTCGGTGATCTCGAGCTTCAGCTGCGCCGCGGGGAGCCCGGTCCTGCGCAGGATCTCGGCGACCGCCTCGACGATCCCGGGTACGCGGAACTCGCGCGCCGACAGGTTCACGCCGAGGGTCAGGCCGACCGTCGGGCCGTCGCCGGCATCCCAGGAGCGCACCTGCTGGCAGCCCGCCTCGAGCACGAAGCGGTCGATCTCGAGGATCAGCCCCATCGACTCCGCGAACGGGATGAAGTCGATGGGTTGGAGCAGGCCACGATCGGGGTGCTGCCAGCGGACGAGCGCCTCGACCTCCACGACCCGCTCCGTCGCCAGGTCGTAGATCGGTTGGTAGTACACCTTGAGATGGCCGTCCTCGATCGCGTGCCGGAGCTCCGCCTCCATCTCCAGCCGCCGCCACGCCTCGACGCTCATCCGCTCGTCGTAGATCTCGAACCCGGCCTTGCCGTTCTGTTTCGCGCGGTACATCGCCACGTCCGCCTGGCGGACCAGGTCCTCGGCGCCGGTCTCGCCCGACCCGGAGATGCCGATACCGATGCTGGCCGAGACGGTCAGCCGATGCTCGCCGACGTCGATGGGCGCGGTGATGCGCTCGAGGATCCTGCCGGCGTAGCGCGCGACCTCGTCGACGCTCGACACATCCTCGAGGAGGATCGTGAACTCGTCACCGCCCAGGCGGGCGGCCGTGTCGTCGGCCCTCGACGCGTCGACCAGGCGCCGGCTGACGGTCTGCAGGAGCTGGTCGCCGGCGGTATGGCCCAGCGTGTCGTTGACCACCTTGAAGTCGTCCAGATCGAGGAACAGGACCGCCACGATGTCGTCCGGCCGACGCATCGACCGCGCGAGCGCGTGATCGAGGCGCTCGATGAACAGGGCCCGGTTGGGCAGGCCGGTGAGCCCGTCATAGAACGCCTGGTGGGTGAGGCGCTCCTCGAGGTGTTTGCGATCGGTGATGTCGATCATGACGCCGCGCATCTGCGGGATCCGGGCCCCATCACTCGGGATCAGCATCGCCTCGTCGCGGATCCACACGACGCCGCCGTCACGTGCCAGCATCCGGTACTCCCAGGTAGCAGATTGCTCGACGTCACGCGAGCGCAGCTGCTCCTCGGCGGCGAGCACGAGCTCGCGATCCGCTGGATGGATCTGGCGCGCCCAGAGGCCGGCATCGGCGAGCCACTCGCCCGGCGTGAAGCCCAGCACGGCCTCGATCTGTGGGCTGACGTAGCGCCAGGTGCCCTGCGAGCCGAAGTCGGCGACGTAGACGATCGCCGGCAACCGTTCGACCAGCGTTCGATACCGCTCCTCGGCGTCGCGGAGCTGCCGCTCGGCGCCCACGCGGTCAGTGATCTCCCTGACGTACGCCATGAAGATCGGCGGCCCGGGCACGTCGACGTGATTGATCGCCAGCTCGACGGGGAAGATCGTTCCATCGGCGCGCAACGCCTCGACCTCGATGCGCCGACCGAGCACCGGACCGACACCGGTCTCCAGGTAGTGGGCGATCCCTCGGCGATGGGCGTCGCGCGTCTCGGGCGGGATGATCATCGCCGCCATCTCTCGACCGATCGCCTCGTCCCGCCGATAGCCGAACGTGCGCTCGGCGGCGGGGTTCCACTCGCGCACGATGCCCTCGTGATCGATCGTGATGATGCAATCGAGGGCGGCCTCGAGGATGGCGCGCGTCAGCGCCGATTGGATCAGGCTCGGATGGTCGGCGCTCTGCTCGCCGGTCGGAAGCTCGTCGGACATGCGATCCGCTGCTGCGAGGGACACCGTGAACCGGGCGGTGTCAGACGGCACCGCCCGTTGAGCGTGGTCGTGCAGCCGCTTGCGCGAAAGAGGACGAACGTACGGGCCGGTCGGGAACGATGCGTCGCGCGGCGCGAGGGGCTTGGCGGCCGCGTTGCTCAGGGCTGCGCGTGGAGCTCGATGAAGCCCAGGATCTCCTGCCACGCCGACGCGCTCTCGTTCGCGAAGTCGGTCGCCTTGCGGTCGAAGAAGCTATGCGGTGCGTCGGGGTAGGTCACGATCCGGTGCTCCACGCCACGCTCGCCGAGACCCCGCTCGAAGCGGGCGACGGCGTCGGTCGTGATGCCCTTGTCTGCGCCCCCGAAGAGCCCGAGCACCGGGGCAGCGATGTCATCGAGCCTGTCCAGCGGAGCGGGGGCGTCGTTGCGCCACGGTCCTTCGAGCGTGCCGTACAGGCCGATCACGCCGGACAGGCCGAGGCCCAGGGTCGATGCCAGGAACGACATCCGGCCGCCCATTCAGAAACCGATCGTGAAGCGTGCAGTGATGCCGTCGGCCTCGAGCGCGGCAGCGGCCGCGGCGATATCGGCAGCGATCCCAGCCCAGGTCGTCGCCACCACATGCGGCATGTGCTCGAAGCGTTCGCCGCGGGGCTCGCCACGCGCCGTGCGACCGAACCAGTCGATGGCGATGGCATCGACGCCGCGCTCCGCGAACCTGAGGGCGAGCTCCTCGTAGAACGGATGCAGGCCACGGACGTCGGGAAGGATGACGACGCCGGCGCCGCCCGGCTGTGCCGGCCTGGCACGGAACGCTGTGAAGCGGTTGCCGTCCACGGCCGCCAGCTCGATCAGCGTGCCGTCAAGCGCGCCACCGGCGATCGGCGGGATCGGCGGACGGCTATCGAGGTCGTGACACATGCGGCCTCCTCCGGGCGCGTGCTGTGCGCTCAGATCCTTCGAAATCGTAGGTTCGCGCATCGACGATGTTGCCGTCGCCCTACGAACCTTCGAAATCGAAGGAATGCTCGGGGCCATGGTCCCGGACGCGGGGGTGTCGGAGCACGGAAACACCGGCGGTAGAATGCCCGGCATGCCCGGCCCCCTCGTCGTCCAGAAGTACGGCGGCTCATCGGTCGCCGGGGCGGACCGGATCAAGCGGGTCGCCCGGCGGATCGCGCGCGAGCGCGCGGCCGGCAACGACCTCGTGATCGTCGTATCGGCGATGGGCGATACGACCGACGAGCTGATGGGGCTGGCCGCGGCCATCACCGAGGACCCCGATCCGCGCGAGCTCGACGTCCTGCTTGCGACCGGCGAGCACCAGAGCGCGACGCTGGTGTCGATGGCGCTCCATGCGCTGGGCGTGCCGGCGATCAGCCTGACCGGGCCGCAGGCCGGCATCACCACGGACGGCACCTACGGACGGGCGCGCATCGCCGGCGTCGAGCCGCGCCGGATCCGCACCGAGCTCGAGGGCGGCAAGGTCGTGATCGTCGCCGGGTTCCAGGGCCAGAGCGCCGACCAGGCCCTTGATCTCGAGCTGACGACGCTCGGGCGCGGCGGCAGCGACACGACCGCGGTGGCACTGGCAGCCGCGCTCCGAGCGGATCGCTGCCAGATCTTCACCGACGTCCGCGGGATCTTCACGGCAGACCCGCGTCTGGTCCCGACGGCCCGACAGCTGCCACTCATCGGCTACGAGGAGATGCTCGAGCTCGCCCACCAGGGCGCCCAGGTCATGCAGGTCCGGGCCGTGGAGCTCGGTTGGATCAACGACGTGGTCATCGAGGTGCTCAGCTCGTTCGAGGACGCGCCGGGCACGCGCATCAAGGAGGACCCGCTCGTGGAGCAGCGCAACAAGGTCCGCGGGCTCGCCCACGACCGGAACGTCGCCAAGGTCACCGTCGTCGCGGTGCCGGACCGGCCGGGCATCGCGCGGGCGATCTTCGACCCGCTCGCCGCAGCTGGCGTGAACATCGACATGATCGTCCAGAACGTCGGCCACGGCGGTGAGACCGACCTGTCGTTCACCGTGCCACAGGTCGAGCTCGGCAAGGCCAAGAAGACGCTCGAGCCGGTCGTCCGCGAGCTCGGTGCGCGGGAGCTGACGACCGACGCATCGGTCGCCAAGGTGAGCATCGTCGGCGCCGGGTTGCACAACGCCCCTGGCTACGCGGCGCGCATGTTCGGAACCCTGGCCGACGCCGATGTCAACATCGAGATGATCTCAACGTCGGAGGTGCGGATCACCTGCATGATCGCGGAGGACGAGCTCGAGACCGCCCTGCGCGCGCTGCATGAGGCGTTCGAGCTGGAACGCCCCGAGCCCGTGGAGGTGGCGGCCGCCGGCTGACGCCGTCGACTGCCCGATCCGTGGCTCCGTTCATCGCCCGCCAGGAGCGCTTCGACGTGGTCGCCTCGACCAACGACGTCGTGCGAGCCTGGTTGGCCGACGGCACGCCCGAGGTCTGCCTGGCGATCGCCGATCGGCAGACGGCCGGTCGTGGCCGGGATGGGCGCAGCTGGACGGCGCCGCCTGGCGCGGCGCTGCTGTTGTCACTCGGCTTCCGGCCGGGTTGGCTGCGCCCGGATCATCTCTGGCGGCTGGCGGCGGTGACGTCGGTGGCGATGGCCGACGCCACCGAGGCGACCACCGGGCTGGCCGCCGGCGTCGTCCGTCTCAAGTGGCCGAACGATCTGGTCGTCGAGTCTCCCGACGCCGTTCGCAAGCTCGCGGGCGTGCTCGGCGAAAGCGATGGGATCGGCAGTCGCGATCCGCGGGCCGTGATCGGTATCGGCGTGAACGGCGATTGGGCGCCCATGGACTTCCCGACCGCGCTGGCCCGGACGATGACGTCGCTCAGAGAGGTCACGGGCCGAGCGATCGACCACGCTGCGCTACTCGAGGCCTTCCTGGGACGGCTGGAGCTCGCCGTCGATGGCCTCCGGGCCGGCCGCTTCGGCGCGGATGCGTGGTCGGCACGCCAGGTGACCACCGGTCGAGGCATCGAGCTGATCGGACCGGACGGTGCCGGCTCCTATTACCGTGCCATCGGGGTCGACCCCGAGAGCGGCGCGCTCATCATCGAGGACCCGGCGGGTGGCAGGCGTTCCGTGGTGGTCGGCGAGATCCGGCACGTCCGCCTCGCCGATCCGGCCGCGGTGTAACGAGATGGTCCGACCGGCATTGAGGAAGGTGACGCGGCCGGAGGAGGCCGGTCGCCCGCGTCTCGCCCACCTCGACCTGGATCGGTCGCTCGTGGATGCGGCTCGGGCCGACCCCGCGCGGTTCGACGCGCTGTACCGGAAGTACGTGGCCCAGGTGTACAACTACGCGGTCTACGAGCTCGGCGATCATCACGAGGCGGAGGACGCCACCGAACGGACGTTCCTCTCGGCGCTGGCCGGTCTGCCTCGTTTCCAGGAACGCGCTCGCGACGAGGACGGCCGTGACGCCTCCACGTTCCGGGTGTGGCTCTTCCGGATCGCCCGCAACGTGGTCAACGAACGGCGCCGCCGCTGGCGCCGCCGGCCGGAGGCGCCGCTCGATCTCGCCATCGGCGCGCCCGATCCGCTGGATGTCGAACGAGCCGTGGTCGATCGCGAATTGGCGACGTCGGCATGGCGTGCCGTCGATCGGCTCAGCGGTGACCGGCGACGGGCGGTCATCCTGCGCTTCGTCCACGAGATGTCGACGGCCGAGATCGCCGCGGTCCTCGAGAAGTCGGAGGGGGCGGTGCGGGTGCTGATCCACCGGGGCCTGCGTGGCGTAGCGCGCGACCTGCGCGACCGCCGCGAGGGGAGGGCGTGACCCTCGGTTCGTCGGCGCGTGACGGGGAGGTCGAAGCGCTCGTGGTCGATCGCTATCTCGACTCCCTGCTGGCACGCGCGCCGCGCGATCCAGCCGATGTCCCCGAGGAGCTGCGAGCCTCGGCCGAACTGCTGTCGACCGGCCTGCCCCGCTACCACCCGTCGTTCCGGTTCGAGGAGGCGCTCGCGGCGCGACTCGCGGTAGCGGCGTCGGGTCAGGAAGCGATGGGTGCGGTCGTCGCCTTCCCGCTGCCGGCGCCCCGTCTGGCGATCGTCGACCCGCGCTCCGGGCAGGTGCGCCCTGTGGTCATCGGCGGCGTGCTCACCTCGGCCGCGATCTCCCTGGCCGGTGCCGCCGCCTGGGTGGCATGGCGGCGCGGCCGACCGACCGTCGACCCGATGACCCGCGCGGTCCGCGCGGTCGGCCGGGCGAGGATCATCTGATGCCGCTCAAGCTGCCGTCGTTCCGGGCGCGTCGAGACGTCTATCCGCCCGACCTGTGGACCAAGTGCCCGACCTGCTCCACGATGCTGTTCAACAAACAGCTCGAGAAGAACCTCCGGGTCTGCACGACCTGCGGCCACCACTTTCGCCTGTCCGCCGAGGCACGCATCGACCACCTGCTCGACTCCGGGACATGGAGCGAGCGCGATGCCGGTCTCCAGTCGGTGGACGCGCTGGGGTTCGTCGACCAGAAGCCCTACCCGGATCGGCTCGCTGCCGCGCAGCTGGCCACGGGGATGCGGGACGCGGCGGTCTGGGGGACCGGGTCGATCGGCGGCCACGAGGTCGCGATCTGCGTGATGGACTTCGGCTTCATGGGTGGCTCGATGGGCGCGGTCGTCGGGGAGAAGGTCGCACGGGCCGCCGAGCATGCCCTGGCCGAGCGCGTCCCACTCGTGGTCGTCAGCGCATCGGGCGGGGCGCGGATGCAGGAGGGCACGCTCGCCCTGATGCAGCTGGCCAAGACGCTTGCGGCACTCGAGCGGCTGCGCACCGGTGGCGTTCCGTTCATCTCGGTCCTGTCCGACCCGACGACGGGCGGCGTCTTCGCGTCGTTCGCCGCGGTCGGCGACGTGAACATCGCCGAACCGGACGCGCTGATCGGGTTCGCCGGCGCGCGCGTGACCGCGGGGACGATCGCCGCAGAGCTGCCGCCAGGGTTCCAGCGGGCGGAGTTCCTGCTCAGCCACGGGTTCGTCGATCGCGTGGTCGCACGATCAGAGCTCCACGATGAGCTCGCCAGCCTGCTGCGGCTGCTGCCGCCACGCGGCGCGCAGCAGGAGCCCGAGCCGGAGGAGGAGGTTCTCGCGTTCAGGCCGTTCTCGTTCCTGACGACGATCGCCGATCGCGTCGGCGAGCTGACGAACGGCGACGGGCAGCCGGTAGACGTCGAGCCGGAAGCCAGCGCCCCACCAGTCACCGTGCCCGCCGTCGCCCCCGATGGTGCGGTCGCTATCGCGCGGCCCGACGCGGCGGCGCGGGATGACGTGTGGGCACGCGTGCAACTCGCCAGGAGCCTGCGCCGGCCACGGACGCTGGAGTTCGTCGAGGCGATGGCCGACGAGTTCTTCGAGCTTCACGGCGATCGCCTGTTCGGCGATGACGCGGCGATCGTGGCTGGACTCGCGCGCATCGGTGGCCGGCGGGTGGTCGTCGTCGGCCAGCAGAAGGGCGCCGACACCGACGAGAACATCCGGCGCAACTTCGGCATGCCCCACCCGGAGGGCTACCGCAAGGCGATGCGCGTCATGGAGCTCGCCGAGCAGGTCGGGCTGCCGATCGTGACGTTCGTCGATGTCCCGGGTGCGCACCCGGGCCCGGAGTCCGAAGAGCGTGGCATCGCCGAGGCGATCGCGCGCTCGATCGGCTTGATGAGCCGGCTGCGGACGCCGATCGTGACCGTCATCACCGGGGAGGGTGGTTCGGGCGGCGCACTGGCCATCGCGGTCGGCGACGTCGTGATCGCCCTGGAGAACGCCGTGTACTCGGTCATCAGCCCTGAGGGCTGCGCCTCGATCCTGTGGCGGACACCGGACGAGGCTGCCACCGCCGCGGCGGCGATGCGCATGTCGGCTGCCGACCAGCACGCGCTCGGTGTCATCGACATCGTCGTCCCCGAACCGGGCGAGGGCGCCCATGCCGAGCCCGAGGCGACCGCCGATCGGCTCCGCGCCGTGATCCTCGATCGGCTCGACGCGCTCGCGGAGCTGCCGATCGACGCCCTGGTCGAGCAGCGCTACCGACGCTACCGTGCGCTGGGCGCCTACACTGAGGTCGCCCGACCCGAGGTACCCGGTCGCGTCGACCGGAGTCTGGCCGATCGCCTGCGCGACCTGCTCGACCCTGCTCGACGAGGACTCGTCGGGGTCGAAGGGTGGTCACGCGACGACGATCCACCGGCTCGCGAGGAGGTGTAGCGAGTGCCCGACCCGCTCCCGCCCGAGGACGGGGCGACGCGCGACGCCGATGGGCGCGCCGCCGACCATGCCGCGATCGAACGTCTGACCGGCGAGCTCCTTCCCGCACTCATCGCCAAACTGGGAGTCACCGGGCTCGGTGAGCTCGAGGTACGCGAGGGCGCCTGGCGCGTGCGCCTGCGCCGACCGGCCAGCGCGGTCGGGAGCGCCGTGCGTGAGCGGCGCGTGAGCGACCGCGGCGGGGGCGACCGGCCGACCGAGCGTGGCCCGGAGCGGCCCCCTCGGGCGCAGCACCTGCATCCCCATCCGGAGCCGCCGTCCTCGAGCCGCAACGATTCCCGCAGCGTCGCCACGTCGCCGGCGGTCGGCGTGTACCAGCCGCGCAAGGACCTCACGCTCGGGTCGCGCGTGCGGGCGGGCGACCCGCTCGGCGCGGTCGACATGCTCGGCGTCGCCCAGGAGGTCGTGGCGCCCATCGACGGCGTCGTTGGTCAGAGCCTCGTGGAGCCGGGCGACGCGGTCGAGTACGGCCAGGAGTTGATCGTCATCGAGCTCGGCGTCCCGATGTCGACCAACGGCTCCGGCGCCTGATGTTTCGGAAGGTCCTTATCGCCAATCGGGGGGAGATCGCCCTCCGCGTGCTGCGCGCCTGCCGGACGCTTGGTGTCGAGGCGGTCGTGGCCTACAGCGAGGCCGATCGAGAATCGCTGCCGGTCGGCCTCGCCGACGAGGCGATCTGTATCGGCCCAGCCGAGGCGCAGCGGTCCTATCTCTCGGCGCCGGCCGTCATCTCGGCCGCGCTGGTCACCGGCTGCGATGCGATCCATCCGGGCTACGGCTTCCTGTCCGAGGACGAGGGCTTCGCGGAGGTCGTGGCAGCCCACGACATGACGTTCATCGGGCCGCCTGCCAACGTCCTGGAGCGGTTCGCGAGCAAGGCGGGCACGCGGCAGTTGCTCGGCGCCCACGGCCTGCCGACCATCCCGGGCTCGGACGGGATGCTGCGTGACGACATGCATGCGCTCGCCGAGGCCGAGCGCATCGGCTATCCGGTGCTGGTCAAGCCGTCGGCCGGTGGGGGCGGCAAGGGCATGCGCATGGTGCGCACCCCGCGCGAGCTCGAGTCAGTGCTCAAGGTCTGCCGCAGCGAGGCCAAGGCCGCGTTCGGCGACGACTCGCTGTATCTCGAGAAGTGGCTTGACGAGAACCGTCACGTCGAGGTCCAGGTCGCGGTCGATCGCTACGGCCATGGCGTGCACATGGGTGACCGCGACTGCTCCGTCCAGCGGCGCCATCAGAAGATCCTCGAGGAGGCGCCGACGCCCGCCCTGTCGGAGGAAGCCCGCACCGAGCTCGCCGAGCGTGCCGTCCGTGCGGTGGTGGCAGCCGGGTACGAGAACCTCGGCACGCTGGAGTTCCTGGTGGACCGGACGGGCAACTACTACTTCATCGAGATCAACTGCCGCATCCAGGTCGAGCATCCGGTGACCGAGAGCCTGACTGGCGTCGACCTGGTCGCCATGCAGATGCGGATCGCGTCGGGCGAGCCGCTCGGCCTCAGCCAGGCTGACATCGAGTTCGAGGGACACGCCATCGAGTTCCGCATCAATGCCGAGGATCCGGCCCACGACTTCCGACCCGGTGCCGGCGTGGTGGAGCGCTATCACGCACCCGGTGGCCCCGGGGTCCGGATGGATTCGCACCTGTTCACCGGGTATGAGGTGCCGCCGTTCTACGACTCGCTGCTGGGCAAGCTCATCGTGTGGGGCCCCGATCGGGAGACCGCGATCGCGCGCGGTCGGGTGGCGCTCGAGGAGCTCGTGATCGACGGCATCACGACGAACGTCGACATCCACCAGGCGCTGCTTGCCTCGGAGACGTTCCTCGAGGGGCGGATGACGACGAACCTGCTCGATCGCGTCGGCAGCGCGGCCTTCCTCGCGGCGGCCGCCCGGGTATGACCGTCGTGCAGACCTGCACACGCCGATCCGCAGCCCAGCCCCGTCACCACCCAGACTGTGCGCCATACCGCGCATGGAGCCGCCCGTGACCGACACCGTCCACACGACCGCCGAGATCGAACGCCTGATCCCGCATCGCCACCCGTTCCTGCTCGTCGATCGGATCGTCGAGTACGACGCGGAGGCCAAGCGCATCGTCGGGCTCAAGGGCATCACGGCGACCGAGTGGTACTTCGCCGGGCACTTCCCGGGGCTGCCGGTGATGCCTGGCGTGCTGCAGGTCGAGGCGCTGGCCCAGACGATGGCGGTCTACGTGGCGAAGCAGCCGGGGTTCGGTGACCGGATCGGGCTGTTCGCGGGCATCGATGACGTTCGCTTCAAGCGGATCGTCGCCCCCGGCGACACGCTTCGCCTGGAGGTCACGATGGAGAAGCTCGGGTCGCGCTTCGGCAAGGGACGGGGCGTGGCCTCGGTCGATGGCGAGGTCGCCTGCGAGGGCCTGCTGAGCTTCATCATCCCGCCCGAAGGCGCGCTGCGATGAGCCGCATCGCCGCCCTGTCCGACGTCCACGGTAACGCCACGGCCCTGGAGGCCGTGCTGGCCGACGTGGCGCGCGAGAAGCCGGACGCCCTGATGGTCGCCGGCGACCTCGTGCTCAACGGACCGGAACCAGCCATGGTCATCGACGTGCTGCGCAGCCTGGCCGATGACGGGGCCCTGATCATCGCGGGCAACACGGACGTCGCGGTCGCCGACTTCGACTATGCGGCGGCCTTCCCGTGGATGACCGACGGCGTCCCGGACGCGATCATCGATGCGGCGGAGTGGGCACACGACGCGATCGGCGCCGAGCGCCTCGACTGGCTCCGCCGGCTGCCGTCCGAGCGGCGTTGGCGGACCGACGACGACACGCTGGTCCTCGCCTGCCACGCTTCGCCGGGGTCCCAGACGTCGGGCTTCGACCAGCACCTCGATCCGTCGGTCACGATCGAGCGCGTCGCCCGCACCGACGCACGGGTCATCGTGTGCGGTCATACCCACCTGCCCGAGGTCCGCGATCTCGGCTGGAAGATCATCGTCAACGACGGGTCGGCAGGCTACGTGTTCGACGGCGACCCGACCGCGTCCTGGGCGCTCATCGACATCGCCGACGACGAGGTCAGCGCCGAGATCCGCAGGACCACGTTCGACAGCCTCGCGGTGGCCAACGCGATCTCGGCACGCGGCCTGGCGGGCGACGTGTACCGCGCCGCCACGGTCCGCACGGGCAGATTGGTGCGATGAGCGGGCGACGGGTCGTGGTGACCGGCATGGGCCTGGTCACGCCGCTCGGCAACGACCTCCCGACGTCCTGGTCGGGGTTCGTGTCGGGCCGCTCGGGTGTCCGCACGATCGAGGCCTTCGACCCCTCGCGCTTGACGGTCCGCATCGCCGGGGAGGTCCGCGACCTCGACTCCAGCCATGTCCTCGACCGTAAGGAGCAGCGCCGCACCGACCGCTACATCCAGTTCGGACTGGTGGCGGCGCGCGAGGCGATGGACCAGGCAGGCCTGCCCGACCGCCTCGAGGGCGAGCTCGCCGAGCGGACCGGGGCGATCCTGGGGACCGGCCTCGGCGGCGTCGGCACGCTCTGGGAAGGGTTCTCGATCAACGCCACGCGCGGCCCGGATCGCATCAGCCCATTCCTCATCCCGATGGGCATCCCCAACGTCGGCTCGGGTCAGATCGCGATCAACTTCGGCATGACCGGGCCCAACTACGCCACGGTGTCGGCCTGCGCGACCGGCGGCCACGCCATCGGCGAGGCCTTCGAGACGATCCGTCGCGATGACGCCGACATCATGCTGGCCGGTGGCGCCGAGGCAGGGATCTACGAGGTACTGATCGGCGGCTTCGCGGCGATGCGCGCGCTGTCGACCCGCAACGACGACCCAGACGCGGCCTCGCGGCCGTTCGACACGGGACGCGACGGGTTCGTGGTCGGCGAGGGCGCCGGCGTGGTGGTCCTCGAGGAGCTCGAGCACGCCACCGCACGCGGCGCCGCGCCGCTGGCCGAGCTCGTGGGCTATGGCGCGACCGCCGATGCCTCGCACATCACGCTCCCGGCGCCGGGTGGCATCGGAGCGGTCCGGGCCGCCCGGCGGGCGCTGGAGAAGGCAGGCCTGGGGCCCGGCGACGTCGACCACGTGAACGCCCATGCGACATCCACCCCGGAAGGCGACAAGGCCGAGCTGCAGGCGATGCGCACTATCCTCGGCGATCACGCCGGCGACGTGTCGATCACCGCGAACAAGTCGATGATCGGGCACACCCTCGGGGCCGCCGGTGCCATCGAAGCCATCACGACGGTCATGACGATCCGCGAGTCGTGCGTGCCGCCGACGATCAATCTGACCGACCCTGACCCTGAGGCAGCCGGGCTGACGATCGTCACCGGCGAGGCGGCGCGCCACGACGTCCATGTGGCGCTGTCGAACTCGTTCGGCTTCGGTGGCCAGAACACGGCGCTGCTGTTCCAGCGGTGGGCGCCGTGACCGACGACCTCGAGCCGATGGCCGTCGACGCGGGCGTGGAACCGATCCCGGACGGCCTCGTGGAGATGCCGGCGCCCGAGCTCGCCGAGCCGGCCACCCCGCCGCGCGACGATGGGGACCGCGAGCTACTCGCACTGATCGACCGGCTGGCGGCGCTGCTCGACCGGTCCGACCTGACCGAGCTCGAGGTGGAATCCGGTGGGACCGGGCTCGTCCTGCGCAAGCCCTCCGCCCTTGCGCCGATCAGCGTCGCGAGTGTGGCGGCCTCATCTCCCGCGGCAACGGCGACGATGCCTTCCGGTAGCGAACCGTCGACGGCGGGTCGCGAGCCCCCGACGGTCGATAAACCGTCGATCAAGGCGCCGCTCACCGGGATCTTCTACGCGTCACCGGCGCCGGGTTCGGCCCCGTACGTGGCGGTCGGTGGCGAGGTCGCGGTCGGCCAGATCATCGGCCTGATCGAGGCCATGAAGCTGTTCAACGAGATCAAGTCAGACCTGGCGGGGCGCGTCGTCCGGGTCGTGGCCGAGAGCGGCACCCTGGTCAAGGCGAAGCAGGCGCTCATCGAGGTGGAGCCACTGTGATCGACACGACCGCGCCGCGCGGCGCGCACATCACCGGCTGGGGCCGCTACGCCCCCGCGGGTGTCCTGACCAACCGCGACCTTGAGGGCATGGTCGAGACGTCCGACGAATGGATCGTGTCGCGCACCGGCATCCGTGAGCGACGCGTCGCCGCGGCGCATGAGACGACGGCATCGATGGCGGCGGTCGCGTCGCTGCGGGCGATCCGCACGGCCGGTATCGACCCCGACGACATCGACCTCATCCTGCTCGCGACGCTGACGCCCGATTACTGGATGCCGTCGACCGCCGCGCTGGTGAAGGAGGCGATCGGCAACACCCGCGCGGCGGCGATGGACGTCGCCGCGGCGTGCTCGGGGTTCGTGTACGCGTTCGCCACCGCCCAGGCGTACATCACGAGCGGACTCGCCAAGCACGTCCTGGTCATCGGCGCTGAGCTGCTGACACGGTTCCTCGACTACACCGACCGGAGCACCTGCATCCTGTTCGGAGACGGCGCGGGCGCCGTCGTGCTGTCGGCGAGCGATGCCCCGGGCGGCGCGCTGGGGATCGAACTGACGACCGCGCCCCAGGGCGCGTACATGATCTGGCTGCCCGCCGGCGGGGCGAAGAGCCCGCCCTCGGCCGAGACGATCGCGCGCGGCGAGCACTTCATCCGGATGGAGGGCAAGGAGACGTACCGCTTCGCCACCAAGACGATGGCGACGACCGCGCTGGAGTCCGTCCGCAAGTCGGGTCTTTCGGCGACCGACATCGACCTGTTCATCCCGCACCAGGCCAACATCCGGATCGTGGAGGCGGTGGCCAAGGGGCTGGACCTGCCGATGGACAAGATGTACGTGAATCTCGACCGGTACGGGAACACGTCTGCCGCGTCCGTGCCGATCGCCCTGGCCGAGGCGGTCAACGAGGGCCGCGTGCAGGTCGGTGACCACATCGTGATGGTGGCGTTCGGCGCCGGTTTCACGTCTGGTGCCGTCACGGTCGAGTGGACGGCGGATCCCGCGCGGGGCCGGGCGGGCGATGCCGCGGTGAGCGCCGACGACGTCCAGGTGCGGCTGCCGGTCGACTGGGACTCGGTCGACCCGATTCCGCCTGCCCTGGCCGAGTTGTTGGCGCGACCCGGTCCGGTCGACGTGCCGCTCGACGACGTCGTTCCGGACGAACCGGAAGCGGCCCATTCGGAAGTCCACGCGTGATCGACCTGACCGGCAAGGCCGCGCTCGTCACCGGCGGGTCGCGTGGGATCGGCAAGGCGATCGCCCTGCGGCTGGCCCGCCAGGGCGCCGACGTCGCGTTCAGCTATCGCGGGAATGCTGCGGCGGCCAAGGCGACGGCCGCAGAGATCGAGTCGATCGGGACGAAGGCGGTCGCGATCCAGGGTGACGTGAGGGACCCCGCGTCGGCCGAGGCGGTCGTGAAGTCCGCGCTCGAGGCCTTCGGCAAGATCGACATCCTGGTGAACAACGCCGGGATCACGCGGGACGATCTGATCATGCGCATGAGCGAGGAGGCGTGGCGCGACGTCCTGGAGACGAACCTGTTCGGGGCGTTCTGGATGACCAAGGCGGTCACCCGGCCGATGCTCAAGGCACGCGCCGGGCGGATCGTGAACATCACGTCGGTATCGGGCCAGGCCGGCCAGATGGGCCAGGCGAACTATTCGTCGGCCAAGGCGGGGCTGATCGGGCTGACCAAGGCGACCGCACGAGAGCTCGCCTCGCGGGGCATCACCGTCAACGCTGTCGCGCCGGGCTTCGTGCTGACCGAACTCACCAAGGACCTGCCCGAGGCGCTCCAGACCGAGATCACCTCACGGACTCCGCTCGGGCGGTTCGGCACGACCGAGGAGGTCGCCGACGCCGTCGCGTTCCTCGCGTCGGACGAGGCGGGCTACATCACGGGCCAAGTCCTCGCCGTCGACGGCGGCCTGGTGATGATGTAGGTCGCCGGTCCGTGGGTCGTTGGCATCGCCACGTCGCCCCGCTTGCGGTTCATCGCTCAGGCGACTACGACGTCGTTCCGTAGGGCCATCCGCTTCCGGGATATCGGCCAGCTGACTGAGGCGGAAGCAAGACAGGCCATCTTCGACGTTCGCTATGCGTGTCAGCGATCAACCGCAAGGAGCACCAAGGACGCCGAGGTGTAAGCGGGCGGCCGCGCTCGGGATGTCGCTGTGACGCACGCGTTTGCCACGAATGAGCGTGCGCGATCTGCCCGGGATGCAGGTTTCCGCGGTCTGAGCGCATGGCGCGTGCTCATTCATCCGGATCGCGTGTGCCTGAGCGACGTGAGGTGGGATGTCACGTCCAGTTGACACATCGGCGACGAATGCCCGGCGGGAGCCTGACAAACCGCCCATTCGTGGAGGAACTCGGCATCGGCCGTGCATGTTCGTGCCGGATGTGTGCCTGGCGCTGACATCGGCGGGAGCGGTGGCACCGACGCGAGCCACGGCCGTGAGCCTCCGCCCTTAGGTCGAACGACCTAGGACCACCACCGAGTGCCATCCGGTACCGCTGGCGAGGGTCCCGCCCCGTACCCCCGATGGGACCATGCTTGCGATGGCCGCGCGTGTTCGCCCCCGCGTCGTTGCTGGTTCGCGCCCCGAAGGGGCTCGCACACCGGCTCGACCGTCCGTGTTCCGGAAGCTGCTCGCCGTCCCTGAGGGTGGCCCGACCGAGGCCGCCCTGCGGGACGGCCATGCCGGCCTCGAATCCGAGCTCGCCGAGCGCCTCGACAGCCTGCTCGGGATCGCCGAGCGGCTCGCTGCGTCTCACGACCGCCAGGAACTCTTGCGCACGATCGTCGACGAGACGCGCCGCGCGCTGCGGGTCGACTACGTCACGATCCGGATCCTGCGCGACGACCAGCTTCACGTCGCGGCATCGGCGGGCGTGCCCGACGAGATCGCGGCCACGTTGCCTGCCCTCGGCGTCGGCGAGGGCTGGGTCGCCGAGGTCCTGCGGACCGGTCGCCCGGCGTGGTGGTCGGACACGCGGACCGACCGGCGCTACGGGAGCGACAAGTACGCGGGCATCATCGAGTTCGCGGGCGACCTGATCGCCCCGGTGACCCATCACGACCGGGTCATCGGCGCGTTGTCGGCCGTGACCCGCGAGCCGCGGGAGTGGACCGACGGGGACATCGCCTTCATCACGACCCTCGCGACGCATGCCGGCATCGCGCTGACCAACGCGGAGCTGTTCGAGGAGACCGAAGCCAGGGCGGCGCAACTGGGGGTATTGCAGGCCGCATCCGCCAGGCTCAGCCGGGCGACGACCTTCGAGGCGGTGGGCCGGGCCGTGGTGGAGGAGACGCGCCGCATCATCGACTACCACAACGCCCGCGTCTATCTCATCGAGGCGCCCGACCAGGTCGTCCCGATCGCGTTCGAGGGGCGGGTCGGTGCGTACGAGCAGGTCGACTTCGACCTTCTCCGTTGCCGCCTCGGCGAGGGCTTCACCGGCTGGGTCGCGCAGCACGGCGAGTCGCTCCTGATCAACGACGCGAACAGCGACCCCCGCGGCCAGACGATCGTCGGGACCGAGGACGTTGACGAGTCGATGCTGGTCGTCCCGATGCGCCATGACGCCGTGACGGTCGGCGTCATCACGCTCTCGAAGCTGGGTCTGGATGGCTTCGATGACGACGATCTGCGGCTGCTCGGGATCCTCGCCGACCATGCGGCAACGGCGGTCGAGACCGCCAGGCTGTTGACTCGCAGCCATGAGCTGGCCGGCGAATTGCGGCGTCTCCTCGACATGAGCGGCGAGCTCTCGGAGAGCCTTGATCCTCGCCAGGTCGCCAACCTGATGGCCGGTCACCTCGCACGCGCCATGGGCGTCGACGAGTGCGCCATCAGCTACTGGGACCGTCCCGCGAACCGCGTCGAATCGCTCGGCTACCACCCGCCGCTCGACGTCCTCGAGCCGTATTTCGACGTGGTCGGCTTCCCGGAGACCCTCCGGGTCCTGGAGCGTCAGGCGACCGTCATCATCGACGCCGAGGACCCATCCGCCGATCAGGCTGAGGTCGAGCTCCTGCGACGCGACGGGATCCGGATGCTCGTGATGTTGCCGCTCGTCGCGAAGGGCCAGTCGATCGGGTTGGTCGAGTTGTTCTCGAGGACCGAGGTCCGCTGGGACGCCCAGCGCCTCGAGCTCGCCCGCACGATGGCCAACGAAGCCGCCATGGCGCTCGAGAACGCGCGGCTGTACGAGGACGCCCGCAAACGAGCCGACCGTGATCCGCTCACCGGCTTCTTCAACCACCGCTACCTGCACGAGCGGATGGGCGAGGAGGTCGTGCGGTCGCAGCGCGGCAAGCGACCGCTGAGCATGCTGATGCTCGACCTTGACGACTTCAAGCTCGTCAACGACACGTTCGGCCACCTCTTCGGCGACCGTGTGCTCACGTGGGCCGCCGAGTTGATCCGCGCGACCCTCCGCGCGTCGGACGTGCCCGCACGCTATGGCGGCGACGAGTTCGCCGTGATCCTGCCCGACACCGACGCGGCGGAGGCAAGCCGCGCAGCCGAGCGCATCCTCGAGGCATTCCGCGACCAGCCGTTCGTGGGCGAGCAGCGCGGGCCGGTGCCGATCGCCGCCTCGATCGGAGCAGCGACCTTCCCGGCCGACGGCAGGACCGCGACCGAGCTCATCGCGTATGCCGACCGGCGGCTCTATCAGGTCAAGCGTGACGGTGGCCACGGCCGCGATGCCGGTCCCGAGCGGACCGGGACCGAGGCGCGCGCCGAGGTGCCAGCCCAGCCCGCCGACTGAGGGCCAGGACGGAAGTACTCCCCGGCATCCCCCATCGGTACTACCCGTACCTCTGGACGCAGCGGCATCTGGGCCGCATCCTGTATTCCCGAGTTGACCCGCTCCACCCCGCGTCCCGCACGCATCGTGGACCCGTCGGATCGCCGGATCCGCAGGTCCTGGTGGACCTTCTCCCTGGCCTTCGTCCTCGTCGTCCTGGCGGCCGTGCTGCGCGCGCTCGGACCCGAGGCGACGCTCGCGGATCGCCTTCTCCTCGGCATCGTGGTGGTCGCCGGCTTGGCGGCCTTCGTCCATGGGTCTGCGGTTGCCGACCTCGAACGACGCCGACACGGCGAGGCCGAATCCTTCGCTCGCATCCTCAGCGGTCTTTCCCGCTCGGTCTCGCCTGACGCGATCGTCGATGCCATCGCCGAAGACCTCGGTCACGCGACCACAGCCGATCACGTCGTCGTCGTCCGGCGCGATGAGGATGGCCGCCAGCTGGCGGCGCACCTGGTCAGCCTGCGTCCGGGCGTCCCGGACCACTCCACGCCGCTGCCGCTGGGCGACATCGATGACCCGATCCGCGGCCGGCCGGCGACCCCGGCCGAGACCGCCGACCGCATCGCGCGACGCGTGCGCGACGTGTACGGCCTCGGCCAGGTGCTCGCCGCGCCCCTGGCGACGACGGACGGGGTGGTCGGCGCGCTGGTCGTGTCGCGGCGCGTGGGCTCACCCTGGCCGGGATCGACCCCGCGGATCCTGGGCGGCGCCGCCGTGGAGGCGTCGGCTGCACTCGCCCGCGTCTACTCGCACCGCGACGCCGAGGCGCGCGCGTCGACCGATGCGCTGACCGGGATGCCGAACCGTCGCTACTTCGACGAGTTCGTCGGATTGCTGGCGCGGCGCCGGCGGGCGGGCGACGCGGTCGGGATCCTGATGGTCGATATCGATCGGTTCAAGGCGCTCAACGACCGGCACGGGCACGCCACGGGTGACGCCGTGCTGCGAGCGGTCGCCGGTGCCATCGTGTCGGCGGTCCGGGCGGACGACGTCCCGGCACGGTTCGGCGGCGAGGAGTTCGTCGTCCTGCTGCGCGATCCGGGACCGGGCGTCGCGGTCGAGGTCGGCGAGCGCATCCGCGCAGCGGTGGGTGGCCTCGATCTCCGGCGGCTCGGGGTGTCCGGGATCAGCGTGTCGATCGGGGTGGCCGTCGCGAACCGCCCGGACGAACCAGTCGAGACGCTCATCGACATCGCCGACCAGGCGCTGTACCGGGCCAAGCGCGCGGGGCGTGACCGGGTGGTCGCCGCCTAGGCGCAAGGTCAGCCCTAGGCACCTTTTCGGCATGAATGCCCAAGGAAGCGGGTGAAAACCGGCCCTTCGCGTCGGAATGAGGGGATGGCGGGTGCTCGTTCATCGCGCAATGGTGACTTCGACTGACAGTCGGTAGCTTCCCGCACACCCCCTCCGGGTGAGGCCCGGCCCGCCACGCGTACCATCCGCGCCATGCCCCGCCGTGTCGCCCGCACCGATCCGCCGCCCGAGGCGACCGCCGACATTCCGCTCGATGGCCAACCGCCCACCGATCCCGACGATCCGGACCTCGAGCCCGCCGACGCCGACCTTCGCGCCGATGACGAGGGACCGGCGCGCGACCTGACCAACGGTGACCTCGCGCGGATCTTTCACGAGATCGGCGACATGCTCGAGGTGAAGGGCGAGCTGCGCTTCAAGACGGTTGCCTACCACCGGGCCGCCGATGCGATCGGTCGCAGCCCGGTCGACCTGGTCACCGCCTACCGCGATGGCGATGTGCCGAAGATCCCGGGCGTCGGCGCCGCGATCAGCGACAAGATCAGGGAGCTGGCGACGACGGGCCGGATGGCATACCACGAGAAGCTCATCGCCGAGGTGCCCCCCAGCCTCGTCGAGCTCGTCCGCATCCCGGGCCTGGGGCCAAGGACGGTCCGCCAGATCTGGACCGAGCTGGGCATCGTGTCCATGGAGGACCTGCGTCGGGCTGCCGAGAGCGGGACGATCAGAGGACTGCGCGGGCTGAGCGAGCGGACCGAGCAGCTCATCCTCGAGGGTATCCACCGCCTCGAGACGACGCCGCGTCGGATGCTCCTCCATCGCGCCGAGGCGACCATCCTGGGCATTATCGAGGCCCTCACCGATACACCGGGCGTTCGCGCCATAGAACCCGCCGGCTCCTTCCGTCGCCGCCGCGAGTCGATCGGCGACCTCGACCTCCTCGCCGAGACCGACGACGGCCCCGGGCTGATCGAGCGGTTCACCTCGATGGGCCTCGTCGAGCAGGTCCTCAACAAGGGCGGCTACAAGGCAGCGGTGCGCCTGCTGCGTGGGCCGCAGGTCGACCTGATGGTCATGCCGCCGGGGGCGGCGGGGTCGTACCGCATCCACTTCACGGGCTCGAAGGAGCACAACGTCCGGCTCCGTGAGCGAGCTCGCGACCAGGGCTGGAGCCTGTCGGAGAAGGGCTTCCTCCGGATCGGCGAGGACGGCGATCCGCTCACGGGTGACGGCGCCGAGCTGCGAACCTTCGCCACCGAGGAGGATGCCTACGCCTTCCTCGGCCTGCCCTTCATCGAGCCGGAGCTGCGCGAGGACGACGGTGAGATCGAGGCAGCGCTGGCCGGCCGGCTGCCGCGGCTCATCACGCTGGCCGACCTGACCGGCGATCTCCATAGCCACTCGGACTGGTCGGATGGGACCCACAGCATCGAGGTCATGGCCGAGACCGCACGCCGGCGCGGGCATGCCTACCAGGTCCTGACCGATCACAGCCAGTCCCTTTCGATCGCGCGCGGGCTGACTCAGGATCGCGTCGAGGACCAGCGCACCATCATCGCGAGGCTCAACGCCCGTTACGCACAGGAAGAGGAAGACGGGACGGCGCCGCCCGAGACGCCGCCGGAGGGCTTCCGGCTGCTCCACGGCTGCGAGCTCGAGATCCGGGCGGACGGTGAGCTCGACTACCCGGACGAACTGCTCGAGCGGTTCGACCTCGTAGTGGCCTCGGTCCATGTGTCGCGCCGCCAATCGAAGGCCGAGTTGACGCGACGGACCCTCAACGGCATCCGCAACCCGCATGTCGACGTCATCGCGCATCCGTCCGGTCGGATGATCGGGACGCGGGATGATCTCGATCTCGATTGGGACACGGTCTACGCGGAGGCCGCCCGCACCGGCACCATCCTGGAGATGAATGGCTCGCCCCACCGCCTCGACCTGGCCGTCGAGCGGGCCCGTCGGGCCATCGGGGTGGGCTGCACGATCTCGATCGACTCGGATGCCCACAAGATCGCCGAGTTCGACCACCTGCGCTGGGGGATCACCCAGGCGCGCCGTGCCTGGGTGGAGCCCGGGGCCGTGCTGAATACCAGGACCCGTGCACAGGTCCTCGACTGGGTGGCCGGCAAGCCGGGCCGCGTGTGAGCGGGATGGCCTCGCGTACGATCGCCGCGATGCAGGACGACCGAGCCGGTCGGCGCGACCTCACGCTTGCCGCGGTCACGATCGTCGGGCTGTCGCGGCTGATCGAGCCGCCCGGCGTCTGGTTCGTCGCGATCTTCCTGCTGGGCGCCGTGATCGTCGGCAGCTTGCAGGTCCTCAACGACGAGACGGCGCAGACCGATTCCCACGGTCTCGGCATCCCCATCGAGTCGCTGATCCTGCCCGCCGTCGCTGCCGTTGCATGCCTGGGCGCCATCCGGCTCGTGCCGTTCGGGCTGGGACTCGTCCCGGCCCTGATCGTGGCCGCGTTGATCGTCGAGCGTTGCCTCGATCTCGAGGCGCGCATCCTGGCGTCGCCGTCGGGGCTCGATGACGACGGCCGGACGGCCGTGCTCGTGACCACCCTGATCGTCGGGTTCCTCGCGTTCGTCGGCGTGGCTGCGACCGTACCGGGTGGGCTGGCGCAGCCCGGCACGAGCGGCGCAGCGGGCGAGGCGCTGCCGCGACGCGATCTGCTCGTGCTCGCCGCCGGCGACGCCGCCGTCGCGTTCCTGCTCGGCTACCGGGCGGCTGCGCTGCGCGTGGCGACGCTGCGCGACGCCCTATGGTCCGCCGCGACCTATGGCATCGCCATCGCGGTCGCGGCCGCTGCGCTGCGGTTCGTCCAGATCCCGCGCCTGATGGGCCCCGCACTGCTGACGCTCACGTTCTACTTGTGGGATGCGTTCCACGCTGCCAGCCCCTCGCGCCGACGGGACGTGCGTTGGCTGTGGCAGACGATCCTGCTGGCTGTCCTCGGCATCGTGGTGATCGGGCTCAACCTGCTCGTCCGCGAGTAAGCGCCGACCGGCACGCCGCCCGTTTGACGCCATCTGCCGCCGGTGATAGAAAGCGATGCCCGACCACGTGCCCGGCCCGAACGTGTTCCGACCCTGATCCCTGATCCGAGCGGACAGGCGCGCCCCGAAAGGACGACCATCCCGTGACCTTCCCCGACGTCGAGACGACCCCGCAGAGCCCGGTGAACCTGACCCGGACCAAGCGCCAGCTGGCCGAGCAGGCCATCGCCCAGGCCTCCGCCGCCCAGTGGGAGGATGCTGCGGCGACCAACCGGAAGCTCATCGAGCTCGCGCCCGATGCGGAGGCTGAGAACCGCCTCGCCAAGGCACTCTGGGAGCTGGGTCTGCTGGCCGAGGCGCGCGAGCACTACCAGACCGCGTTGGCGCTGGATCCGACGAACCGCATCGCCGAGCGCAACATCGATCGGCTCAAGGTGCTCCTGAACGCTGCCGGCGAGAAGACGGTGCCCGCGGCCGACGGCAGCAAGGCGCCGGTCAGCATCTTCGTGGAGGAGACCGGCAAGACCGGGTTCGCATTCCTCACCGACCTTGCGAGCCCGAAGGAGCTGGCCCAGGTCAATCCCGGCGATGCGGTGGAGCTGACGCCGGAGGGCAGCCGGCTCATCGCCTTCTCCAACGGCATGCGCATCGGCGTGGTCGAGCCGCGCGTCGCTGCCCGCCTGCTGAAGCTGATCGCCGACGGCAACAAGTACGCGGCCGGCGTGACGAGCCTTGGCGACAAGGACGTTCGCCTGATCATCCGCGAGACGTTCCAGGACCCGAGCAACTACGGCAAGGTGAGCTTCCCGACCGCCGCCAAGTCGACCGACCTGCGCCCGTACACGAAGGGGACGCTCGTCCGCGAGGAGATGGAGCTCGAGGAGGATCTCGAGGACGACGAGGAGGACGAGGAGATCGAGGACCTCGATCGCGTGCTCCCGCCGGAGTCGACCACGGACGAGGCCTTCGAAGAGGAGCAGGACGAGCTCGACGAGGCCTGATCCTCGTCGAGGCGAGGGTCGGCAGGACGTCCGGCTGCCGCGAACGGTAGCCAGCGCCCCTTCCCTCGTGGTCTAGCATCTGCCGAGATGACGGTCCGCCTCCACGCATCGCGCGCCGACGTCGGCGGGAACCTGCCGGTCTTCGAGCGTCTCGCCCCGGCCCCGACGCCCGCGCTCCTGGCAGCCCGCATCGAGGCGCACACCGGTCCAGGTGACGTCGTCGCCGACCTCGCGGGCCGTGGTGGGTGGGTCGCCCGTGCGGCCGTGGACCGCCAGCGCCGGGCTGTCTCGATCGAATCGAGCCCGCTGACGCGGATGCTCGCGGAGGTCGTCCTGCGGCCACCGGACGTCCGGCACCTCGATGCCGCGTTCCAGGGCATGTCGGCGTCGCCGCGCGGCGAGTCGAGCCTCAAGGTGTCGATGGGCGATCTGTTCGCGACGCGCTGTGCGACATGCGGCCGGATGCTCGTCGCCGACGAGTTCACGTGGTCCAGCGACGACGGTGGCCCGGCCCGGCCGATCACCCGGCACTACCGCTGCACGGTGTGCCGTGATATGCGGGGCGGGACCGAGGCCCGCCACGGCGAGCTCGAACCCGAAGACGTCGCACGCGCGTTGAGCGACAACGCGGCCGCCGCCGCGCGGGCGTCTGCCCGCGACCGCTTCCCGGTCGTCGATGGCGCGCCGGACCTTGTCGACGAACTGCTCGATCTCCATACGTCCCGCCAGCTCGTGGCGCTGACGGCGATCATCGACCGGATCGAGGCCGATCTGCGCGCCGCACCGGTGCTCGCCGCACTGCGGCTGGCGTTCCTCCACGCGCTGCTCCCGTCGAGCCGGCTCGCGTCGGGAGCAGGGCGCGGCGGTGCGCTGCGGGTGGCCGGCGGGCACGTCCGGCTCCCGGCTGCGGCCCAGTGGCGTGAGCGCAACCCGTGGCTCGCCTTCGAGGAGGGCTTCCGCACGGTCCGCGGTTTCGTCCACCATCTGGAGGGCGGCGCGCTCGGACCGCTCCAGGCACGCCTCGGGGAGGACCTCCAGGCCCTCGCCGAGGGTTCAGCGACGGCGGTCCTTGCCATTTCCAGCCCATCCGCCCTGCGCGCCCTGAGCGAGGGCGATGGCACGGGTCGGGCCGGCGGCTCGACACCCAGTATCCGTCTCGTCCTCGGGCAGCCGCCGATGCGCCCGAGTCTGGATCGGCTGGCCGTGGCGTATCACGGGACCGCGTGGGCCCTCGGGCGTGAGGCGGCCGCGCTCCTGCCGATCGACGCCCTGGCCGACGCGTCCCTGCGCGCACCCTGGTCGTGGCAGGCCGTCACGATCGGTCGCGCGCTCGCAGCGGTGGAGCCCTCGATGGCACGCGATGGTCGGGTCGTCCAGCTGGTGGACGGCGGTGCGGAAGCGCTCGCTGCAGTCGCCATCGGGGCGGCCTCGGCGGGATATCGCGTCGTCGTCGCCCGCCAGTCCGACCCCGATGACGTCGGCGCCGGAGTCATCGAGATGCTGCCACCCGGTGCAGCGGTCCCGCCCGGACCACGGACGCGGGCCAACGTGGCGCTGCCCTACCCGTCGTCCGCGCCCTCGGAGGTCGACGTGGCGCCGGGTCGCGGCCTGTTCGCCCCGCCGGAGCGCTTCGACCAGCGACCGTTCTCAGCGACCGACGCTGCACGAGTCGTCACCGAGGCTGCAGTGGAGACCCTCCGCGCCCGCGGCGAGCCGGCGCGGACCGAGCGGCTGTTCGGCGAGATCCTGGTGGGTCTCGATCGGTCCGGACACCTCCGTCGCCTGTCGACCGGCACGCGCCCGAGCGACACACGCCCAACTGACCCGCGCCCGAATGACCCGCGCCCGGCGTCGGATCCCACGGTTCGCTCCGACGAAGGCCGCCCATCGACGCCCTCGACGCCCTCGACGCCGCCCGTCGAGCCTGACGGATCGCCGAGCGGTCCATCAGGCGCCGTCCGACCCGCCGCTGAGCTCGCCGATGGCGGGAGCGGGCCGCCCGTGGCCACCCGGCGTGCGACGGCTGTGGTTGACCCAGCACCGGACCCGGTCGAGCGTCTGTTGGCACTCATCCGCGATGAGCTCTCGAGCCCTGACCAGCGGCGCCTCGCAGAGATCGAGCCCGGCCGCTGGTGGCTGGCGCAGCCCCTGGACCGTGACGCCTCCGCCGCACCCCTCGCCGATCGCGTGGAGTGGGCGGTGTTCAGCCTGCTGTCGACCGCGGGGCCGCTATCGGAGGCGGCGTTCTACGACCGTATCGCCACCCTCTTCACCGGCCACGACCTGCCCGATGAGACCCTCGTGCGCGCCTGCCTCGACAGCTATCGCAGCCTCGCCAGCACGCCCGACCACCTCGTGACCGGCGATGACCTGCTCCGCCGCAGCCAGGAGCACACCGAGATGCTCGCCGCCATCACCGAGGCCGGCCACCGGCTGGGTCTGCGGGTCTGGCTCGCGGAGCGCGAGCAGGCGCGACGGCGCGGGAAGGGCCACCTCGGCGACCTGCTCGACGACCGCGAGCGCGGCGCCTACCTCGGCAGCATCGGCCGGGCAGTCGACGCCCTCGCCGAGGTCGATGCGATCTGGTACATCCGGGGCAAGGTCGCGATGCTGTTCGAGGTCGAATGGACGGCCATGCTCGGCGAGCCGCTGTTGCGCCGCCATGCGCGGATCGGCGCGGACGAGCGGTTCGTGCGCTTCCTCGTCGTGGCCCCCGAGCGTACCGATCTGATCCGCCACAAGCTCGATCGATCCCCGTTGCTCCGCGCCGCGATGGAGGAGCACGGCTGGAACGTCGTCAAGTGGGACCACCTTCGCGCGTTCCTGTCCGCGGAGCGCCCCGACCTCGACGACCTCGAGCCCCTCCTCGGCCTCGACCCGGTCGTCGAGCGCGGCGGCGAGCAGATGCCGCTCTTCGGCGGCTGAGCGGCCCGCCCGCTACCCTAATCCGCCGACCCCCGATCGACTGCATCCGAACCGTATCCGAGAGGCTTCCGCAGTGACCGATCCGTCCCAGTCTGCCGTGAACGACCTGGCGCACCGCTTCTGGGAGGGCGTCCTCGAGCTGAACCCGACCACCGCCACGTTCTATGGCGACACGCGCTATGCGGACGAGCTGGAGGACCCCTCGCCGGCGGGTCGCGCCCGGACCAGGGCGCTGATGGAGCGTACGGCGGCCGAGGCCGCGGCGATCCCAGTGGACGGCCTGTCGACCGAGGAGCGCATCACCCGCGACATGCTCCAGGTCATCGGCGAGTTGGGCGTCGAGGAGGACGAGCAGGGCCTCCACCAGCTGCGGGTCGTCGATCAGATGGGCGGCCCCCAGCAGTTGCTGCCGCAACTCACGGCGTTCCAACCGGTCGATACGCCCGAGCGACTCGAGGCGTTCATCGGGCGGTTGCGGGCGTACCCCGCGTTCATGGCTGCCAACGCCGAGATCCTGCGCGAGGCGCTCGCCAGCGGCCTGACCGCCCCGTCGATCGTGACCGAACGGGTCATCGCCCAGCTCGAGCGCATGCTGGCTATCCCGGTCGAGACGGCCATCGTCCCCGGCAGCGTGCAGGGCGCGTCAGACGCCGACCGAGAACGCATCCGCGACGTCGTGCGTGACGTCGTCTACCCGGCCGACGCGGCATTCCTCGAGACGTTGCGTGGCGAGTACCGCCATGCCAGCCGCGAGGAGCCCGGGATCTGGTCGGCACCCAACGGCGAGGCCATCTACCGCACCGCCATCCGCAGTTGGACGACGCTGGAGATGGACCCGGAAGAGATCCACCGGATCGGCCTGGACGAGCTTGCGTCGATCGACGACGAGCGGCGCGCGATCGCCCGGGACGCCGGTTTCGGCGACGACATGGCGGCCTACCGCGTTTCCCTCGAGGAGGCGCCCGGGAACACGCCGGCCTCGAAGGAGGAGCTGGTCCAACGGGCTCGGGAGGACATCGATCGCGCGATGGCGGCGGCGCCCGGCTACTTCGGCGTCCTGCCGCGGGCCGGGCTCGAGGTCCGGTCCGTCGAGGAGTACAAGGAGCGGGACGCCCCGTTCGCGTACTACTACCCGCCGTCGGCGACCGGCGACCGGAACGGCATCTATTACGCGAACGGCTACGACCTGCCGTCTCGCAAGTACTCCAAGCTCGCCTCGACGACCTACCACGAGGCGGCGCCAGGGCACCATTTCCAGATCGCGCTTGAGATGGAGAACCCCGACCTGATCACGTTCCGACGGCTCGGGGCGCGCATGGTCGGCGGCGCGTACGTCGAGGGTTGGGGCCTGTACAGCGAACGGCTCGCCGATGAGATTGGCCTGTACCGGTCCGAGGCCGAGCGGTTCGGCATGCTCGATGCGCAGGCGTGGCGAGCGGCGCGTCTCGTCGTCGACACGGGCATGCACGCGCTGCGCTGGGAGCGCCAGCGCTCGATCGACTTCCTGCGCAACGACGCCGGCCTGTCCGAGACCGACGCCGTGATCGAGACCGACCGCTACATCTGCTGGCCCGGGCAGGCCCTCACCTACATGCTCGGCCAACGCCAGATCCAGGCGCTCCGCCGCGAGATCGCGGCGCGCGACGGTTCGCGGTTCGATCTGCGCGAGTTCCACGACCAGGTGCTGGGCCACGGTTCGCTGCCGCTGGCGACGCTGGCGCGTGAGCTGCCGACCTGGGTGACCGCGCCGGCCTGACCTCGGCTCCCCCGGCGCGGAGGTGTGAGGTTTGCACCTCTGGCCGTGGCGCGGCACCATGACACACCCCAGTAGCAAGCCCCTGACCGGATTCGAGCCCGAGAGGAGGCCTCATGCGCACCCGCATGCACCACGGTCGGCCCATCCATCCACGCCTGATCGCGCTCGGCGCGATCGCCCTGCTGATCGCCGGGACCGCGCCGGCCGGCGCCGCCGGTGGCGGCGTCCTGACGAGCCAATCGTCGATGCTCACACCCGTGGGTGCCGGCGTGACCGTCACGCCGATCATCGCCGTCGGTGAATCAGCCGGCGACGGCGGCTACATCTTCGAGTCGATCCCGGACGGGATCGCGCTCACGACTCGCGGCAGGGGCACCGCAGAGGTGTACATCAACCACGAGACGTCCACGGTGCCGTTCCCGTACACCCCGTCCGCCCCGACGGAGGCGAACTCACAGAACGACTTTGACAACGCCCAGCTCAGCCGGCTGATCCTCAACCAGAAGAGTGCAGGCGTGCAGACCGGCAAGATGGTCATCAGGTCGAGCCAGAACTTCCAGCGGTTCTGCTCGAACTACCTCGCGACCGCCGCCGAGGGATTCGACCGCGAGCTGCTCTTCACCAACGAGGAAAGTGTCGACTGGGTCAACCGCTCGGGCAAGGCCTGGCCGGCCACGATCGGCGCCGACGAGGCGCGCCAGTCCGGCCTGGTGGTCGCCCACGACATCAAGACCAACAAGACCCGGGCGATGTGGGGCATGGGTCGCCACAACCACGAGAACTCCGTGGCGATCCCGGGCTTCGACGATCTGGTCCTGTTGTCCGGGGATGACACCTTCACCAACAGCCCCTCGCAGTCCCAGCTGTTTTCCTACATCGCGCCGGACGCCGACGCGGTCTGGAACGACGCTGGCTCGTTGTGGGCCTTCAAGTCGACCACTGCCGGGTACGTCAAGTACGAAGACTTCGCGCCGAATGACGCGACCGCCATCCAGGGCGAGTTCATCGCGGTGCCGCGGCTGATCGCGGAGGGCCGCAACGCCGACGGCACCGAGTTGATGGCGGCCGATGTTCCGGCGCAGTACGGCGGGCCGTTCCCGCTCCCGCCGAGTGACGGGTCGTGGCAGCGCGATCCGAACGGCGTCGGCATCGACGGCCCGCAGTGGGTCCTCGAGAAGTGGTCCCAGAACAACGGCGTCTTCGCGTTCATCCGTGTCGAGGACATCGCCTACGACAAGCGGGCGGGCATGGGGAACGTCGTATATGTCGTCGACTCGGGGCGCGGCACGACCGGTCCCAGCGCGGACCTCAAGTCCACGAATGGACGCGTCTGGAAGCTGGTCTTCGATCCCGACGATCCCAAGGTCGTGACGTCGATGTCGGTGCTCATCGAGGGCGATGACAGCCCGGTCAAGACGATCGGCGAGATCCACCAGCCCGACAACATCGAGTCGACGGTCAACGGCCTGTACATCACCGAGGATCCCGGCTCGAGCCAGCAGTTCAACTTCACGCCGGAGCAGCTCGCCGACCCGAATCGGACCGAGGCGCGGCTGTGGCAGTACCGGCTCGCGACCGGTGTCACCTCGGTCGTGGCAAAGGTCGATCAGTCGCTCGATGAGACGGCGATCGACGTGGACAGCGCGTCCAAGGGCAACCTTGGGGCGTGGGAATCCAGCGGCGTGGTCGACGCTTCGGCTGCGTTCGGGCCGGGCGCGTTCCTCGTCACGGTCCAGGCGCACAGCCTGTGGGTCGACAAGGCACCGGGAGACAACAACGTGCCGCCGGCCGGCCCCGACTTCACGTACAAGAAGGAGGGCGGCCAGCTGCTCCTCGTTCGCATCCCGAACGGATAGCGTCGGCCATCCGACCGATACGCAGAGGCCCCGCCGACAGGTGGGGCCTCACCATGTCCGGCCGACCTCAGGAGTCGAAGCCGATCCCGATCGCGTCGAGCGTTCGGAGCAACATCCCGCGTCGACCCTCGTTCCGATCCGCCCGATCGAGCTCCCAGCGCACGGTGTCGACGGCTAACGAGCGGAGTGGCTCTGGCGGGAACGGGATCGGCGGGCTGGTGACGAGACGGAGCCGGAGGCGGTCCTCGTGGGGCCGCAGGATCATGTCACGCACGACGCCGCCGGCCCAGCGGCTCGCGCCGACGCCCAGACCCGTGTAGCCGAGCGCGGAGAGCACGCGACCGCCGAGCAGCCGCCCGAAGGTGACTGTGAATCGCGAGGTTGTATCGATGGCGCCGCCCCAGCGGTACGGGAAGCCGAGGCCGTCGAGCTGGGGGAACGCTCGGAAGAACTGCGCCTCTAGCCTGTCGAACGACGCCTGGCGCCGGTCGAGCGTCGGGTCCACCCGGCTGCCACGGTAGTGGATCGCGTCGTAGCCGCCCCACAGGATCCGATCGTCGGCGGTGAGCCGGAAGTAGTGGAACTGGTTGTTGCCATCGGACAGGCCCTGCCGCCGGCGCCAGCCGATCGCATCACGCTGCTCGCCGGTGAGTGGCGCTGACACGAGCGCGTAGTCGTAGACCGGGACGAATGTGGACGAGAGCCGCGGAAGCCAGCCCGAGTAGGCCGACGTCGCGACCACGACATGGTCTGCCATCACTCGGGCACCCTCAGCCGTCGTCACGACGACGCCACCCGCCCGCCGGGCCAGCCCGGTCACGCGTGTCCCCTCGTGGATCGCGACGCCGCGGTCGCGCGCGACACGGGCGATCCCACGGCACAGCTTGACCGGGTCGACCAGGATGTCCCGCCCGGGTGGCCGGTACAGGCCGGCCTGCCAGAGCGGGGAGTGCACCTCCGCCTGGGCCGCCCCGCGGTCGAGGAATTCGAGCTGCTCGCCGTGCTCTGCCGCCTCGTCGACCCAGGCACGGAACTCGCCGACCTGATGGGGCTGGTCCGCGAGCGCCAGGACCCCGGTCTCCTCGAGATCACAGTCGATGCCATGTTCGCGCGTGAAGTCGATGAGGCCGTGCAGGTTGTCGATGCCTTCCTGCTCGAGCCGGTCGATCTCGTCGGGGAAATGCTTGATCCCGTTGGCCAGCCCGTGCGTCAGGCTCGCTTCGCAGAACCCGCCGTTGCGTCCACTCGCCCCGAAGCCGACCGACGCCATCTCCAACACGGCCACGCGCAAGCCGGGATCCGTGTCCGTCAGGGCGATCGCGGTCCACAGCCCGGTGAACCCGCCACCGATGATCGCGACGTCGACATCGAGTCGCTCGGTCGGCTGGAGGAGTGGATCGATGACGACCGCCGCCGGAGGGTCGCGCAACCAGAAGGAGATCGCTTGGCTCGGGTCGGTCATAAGGGCATGGTGGCATGCCACGATGGATCGACGCGGAGGCTGCGGGATTCGTCGCTGCACTCCCTCGTGCCGCGTGAATCGTCGCGTCGCGCGCGTGGCGGCACGAATGTCGCGTTGACGTCGTCTCGGGCGCTGTGGCACGATGGGCGCCCGCGCGTCCCGTATCGCGCAACGCCCGTCCCACGCTTCGGGCCCCCGTCCAGATCCGCCACCTGAGGGACTGCATGGCCAGCGAGCCCGCCCCCGCTCGAAGCACGCCCCACCTCCGACGCGATCGCCAGCTCGCGCTGTACCGACGCGCCTCGGAGCGTATGCCCGGCGGCACGGACTCGAATTTCCGGGCGTGGGGCGAGAGCACGATCTATGTCGACCGCGGCGAAGGCGGCTACGTGTGGGACGCCGACGGCAATGAGTACGTCGACCTGCGGATGGGCTATGGCCCGGTCATCCTCGGGCACGGCGACGCCCGCGTCGACGATTACGTCAACGAGCGGATGCGCCAAGGCGTCAGCTTCAGCCTGACGAGCGAGGATGAGATCCGCACGATCGAGCTGCTCTGCGAACTCACCGGCTGGGTCGACATGGCGCGGATGACGGTATCGGGCACGGAGGCGACGATGCACGCGATGCGCCTGGCCCGCGCATTCACCGGACGCGAGCGGATCGTGAAGTTCGAGGGCCAGTACCACGGCGTGCACGACTACGCGCTGATCAGCGTGGGCCCCGACGACATGTCCGAGCTCGGCGACCCTGACGCGCCGGTAGCGCTGGCGTGGGGACGCGGCATCCCGGGCGCGGTCGCCGAGACGATCATCCCCGCGCGCTACAACCGCATCGACCGCCTGCGCCGGTTGTTCGAGGAGCGCGGCGAAGAGATCGCGGCGATCATCGTCGAGCCGGTGCTCGGCAATGCCCAGGGGATCATGCCCGAGCCCGGTTTCCATCAGCAGATGCGCGCGCTGACCGAGGAGTTCGGCATCCTGCTCATCTTCGACGAGGTCAAGACCGGCTTCCGGTTCGCCCGCGGCGGCGCGGCCGAGTTCTTCGGCGTCAAACCGGATCTCGCGACCTACGCAAAGGCGATGGGCAACGGTTACCCGACCGCGGCGTTCGGCGGCCGGCGCGAGATCATGGAGCTCCTACCCGACAAGGTCAGCCACGGCGGGACGTACGCCGGCAACCGGGTGGCCGCGGCGGCAGCTGTCGCGACCCTCCAGATCCTGCGCGACACCAACGCGCTCGAGACCATCCACGCCACCGGACGAACGATCCAGGACGGCCTGAAGGAGATCCTCGAGCCGGTCGGTATCCCATACCACTTCACCGGCCACCCGGCGATGTTCGGGATCATGTTCCGCGACGAGGTCCCGACCGAGTACCGCGACTGGGCGACCAGCGACCACGAGCTGTACGACGCGATCGCGATCGGCATGCACGCCCGCGGCGCGATGCCCGAGCCCGACTCGCGCGAGCCGTGGTTCATGTGCGAGGCGCACGCCGATGCCGACATCATCGACCGCGTGCTCACGTCGTTCCAGGATTCGCTCGAGACCGCGCTCGACGAGCGCGCTCATGGCGGACCGCCGCCGACGCCGCACGGCGGCATGGCATCCCAGGCAGCCGGCTGAGGGGGACGAACGCATGGTCCTCGACGGCAACGCGGTCCGCTCGGTCGATCGGGCCGCTGCGCTCCTCCTGGCGCTCGGCGAGTCGCAGGGCGAGGCCGGGGTGACCGAGCTCGCCCGCCGGCTGGGGCTGCACAAGTCGACGGCGTCGCGGCTGCTGGCGACCCTCCAGAAGCGGGGGCTGGTCGAACAGGATGACGAGACAGGCAAGTACCGCTTGGGGCTGGTCGTGATCCGTCTGGCCGAACGGGCCGAGCGGACTCTCGACCTGCGCGGGATCGCGATGCCCGAGCTCGAGCGGCTGGCGAGGCTCACGCACGAGACGACCGGCGTCGGGATCCTCGACGGGGAGTCGCTGCTGACCGTCGCCCAGGTGGACGGCCCGAACCTGATCGCGGTCGGTGACTGGACCGGCCGATCGACGCCGCTGCATTGCGTAGCGTCGGGCAAGGTGCTGATGTCGTCGCTGGCCGAGCGCGAGGTGCTGCGCATCGTGCGGCGCGGGCTGATCCAGTACACCGAGCGGACGATCGTCGAGCTGGAGCCACTCCTCGAGGAACTGGCACGGATCCGCCGGCGCGGGTATGCGACGGCGATCGGCGAGTACGAGCTGGGCCTGAACGCCGTGTCGGCGCCCATCCACGATGCGCGCAGCAACGTGATCGCCGCGGTCGACATCTGGGGCCCGGCGTTCCGGCTCACCCCACGCCGCATCCCAGAGCTGGCCGCGCAGGCCCGCGAGGCCGCGGCCGCGATCTCGGTCCGCCTGGGTGGCACGGTCCCAGAGCGCCAGCCCGCCCCGCAGGTCCACGCCACCGCCTGAACGCGGGGAGGCGGCCACCTCCGCGGTCAGCTGGGTCGGGATGTCAGCCCTAGGCACACATTCGGGATGAGTCATGCGTGGCGAAAGAAGTACTCAGCCCTTCATGTCGAAAGAGGGGGTGGGCGCGTGCTCGTTCATCGGAGATCAGTGCCTTAGGCTGACATGACGAGCCGGGCATCTGCGGCACGGCCGTAGGGAGCCGGCGTGCGCCGGCCATCGATACGGCTGGCGATCGGCCAATTTCGCCTTCGGTTCCTCGGATCGATCAAGGCGATCCCACGCTCTGGGAGTCGGGCATCGTCCCCCGCGAGCAGCGCCCGCAGGTCCCGCGCACGACCAGGGAAGGCGCGATCGATCACCTCCCGGTTGCGACGAAGTGCCTCGTCGACGTCCGCTGTCGCGAGCGCGAGCACCCAGCCTATGGTTCGGATAGGGCGCCAACCCAGTCCTCGCGCGATCACCGGGGCTTCGTGCATGTACCAATCGAGCTGCCGCTCGACGGACCCTAGGCCATCGATATGGGTTTTTACCTCGACGATCAGGAGGATGCGACGTCTGGGGTCGTAGGCGAGGAGGTCGATCCACCCTCGAGTGCGTCCTCGCACGATCGTCACCTCGCTTCTTGTCTCCCATCCGAGGCCGGTCAGCCGACGGTCGATATACCCAGAGCAACGAGCGTGCACGGCGTCCCGTTGGCGTGGACCGTTCAGAACCACCGGGGGCCGCCCGACGAGCTGGAGTTCCAGTCCCAACGCGTCTCCGATCCGCGCGACGGCCTCGATGGAGGGATTCGCCCGACCCGCCTCGATCGCGGCGATGTACGGTCGTGAGACGCCCACGGTGGCAGCCAGCTCGGCCTGCGTGATATCGAGCATCGTGCGGGTCTCGCGGCAGAGTCGCGCGAACGAGATCCGCAGCGGCGTCGGCATGCGCACAGTGAAGCGGTCGGCTCTTAGCTGCGCGTTACTCGATAGGCTAGCGGCATGCCCGGTCTGACCCCCGCCGAGTGGGACGAGCTGGTTCGTTTCGTCCGCGCGAACATCCTGCCGATCCTGCTCATCGTGGTGATCGCGGTCATCGCGACCCGGTTGGCAAACCTGTTCGTCCAGCGCATCGTCAAGACGCTGCTCGACCGCGAGGCGACAGAGGGCACAGCCCAGGAGCTCAGTGCGGTCGAGCTCAAGAAACGCATGGACACGCTCGATGGCCTGGGCGCCCGTGCCATCCAGGCCTTCATCGTCGTCATCGCCGCGCTCATGATCCTCGGTCGCCTCGGGCTCGACATCGCACCCGCCGTCGCGGGCCTTGGCGTGATCGGCATCGCCGTGGGCTTCGGCGCCCAGACCCTCGTCCGCGACTACCTGAACGGCGCCCTGATCCTGGTCGAGAACCAGTTCAGCGTCGGCGACGTGGTCACGCTCGCCGGCGTGGCCGGCACCGTCGAGGACTTCAACCTCCGGCGTACGACCGTCCGCGACATCGATGGCGTCGTCCACACCATCCCCAATGGCGAGATCAAGGTGGCCTCCAACCTGACGCGGGTGTGGGCACGCATCAACCAGGACGTGACGGTCGCCTACGGCACCGATATCGACCGCGCGATCGACGTCGTGGACGGCGTCGGCAAAGCCATGGAGGAGGATCCTGTCTGGAAGCGTCGCGTCCTCGAGCCGCCGCGCGTCGAGCGGGTCGAGGCCCTGGGCGAATACGGCGTGACGCTCAAGATCCTCGGGTCGGTGCGCGCTCCGGAGCAGTGGGCCGCCGCCGGTGAGTTCCGCAAGCGCCTGCTGGCCGCCCTCGAGGCCAACGGCATCGAGATCCCGCGACCACAGCGCGTCGTGCTGTCGCGCGACCCTGTGGATCCGGCCGCCCTCGCCGCTGCAGGTCTTGGGGCCAAATCGGCGGCTGACGCAGCCGACGACGCTTCGGGTGGCGGCGCCGGGGCAGGGGACTGACACGGTAGGATGACCCGGCCAGCCCACGACTCCGGAGGAGTGGATCCGTGAGCATCGACCAGTCACCGACCTCGTCCGCCGCGATCGAGAATCTGCTCGCCGAGGACCGCACGTTCCCGCCCGCCCCGGCGTTCGTGGCCCAGGCGAACGCGAAGGCCGAGCTCTACGAGCAGGCCGAGGCCGACCCGGTCGAGTTCTGGGCCCGCCTCGCCCGGGAGCGCCTCGCCTGGGACGAACCGTTCACGACGACGCTCGAGTGGGACCTGCCGTTCGCAAAGTGGTTCGTGGGCGGCAAGCTGAACATCGCCTACAACTGCGTCGATCGGCATGTCGAGAACGGGCTCGGCGACAAGGTCGCCTACCACTGGATCGGCGAGCCCGGCGACACGAAGACGGTCACCTATGCCGACCTCCACCGCGAGGTCCAGAAGGCCGCAAATGCGCTGAAGGAGCTCGGGATCGAGACCGGCGATCGCGTCGCCATCTACATGCCGATGATCCCCGAGCTGCCGGTCGCGATGTTGGCCTGCGCCCGGATCGGGGCGCCCCACACGGTGGTCTTCGCGGGCTTCTCCGCCGAGGCGCTCGGCGGGCGGATCAACGACGCCCAGGCCAAGCTCGTCATCACCGCCGACGGGAGCTATCGACGCGGCAAGGCGATGCCGCTGAAGGCAGCGGTCGACGACGCGCTCGCAGACAGCCCGAGCGTCGAGCACGTGCTGATGGTCCGCCGACTCGGCGACGACGCGCCGGACACCACCGTCCAGGAAGGTCGCGACGTGTGGTGGCACGACGTCGTCGACCGCCAGCCGGCCGACTGTCCGCCGGTCCCGCTCGACTCGGAGCACATGCTCTACCTGCTCTACACGTCCGGGACCACGGCCAAGCCCAAGGGCATCATGCACACGACGGCGGGCTATCTCCTGGGCACGAGCTACACCCACGAGATGATATTCGACGTCAAGCCGGACGACGTGTACTGGTGTGCCGCCGACATCGGCTGGGTGACCGGCCACAGCTACATCGTCTACGGGCCGCTCGCGAACGCCACGACCAGCGTCCTCTACGAGGGCTCGCCGGACACGCCGGCGTGGGACCGCTGGTGGTCGATCATCGAGGAGTACAAGGTCAACATCCTGTACTGCGCGCCGACCGCCATCCGGGCGTTCATGAAGCAGGGCGAGTCGCATCCCGCCAAGCACGACCTGTCGTCGCTTCGCGTGCTCGGGTCGGTCGGCGAGCCGATCAACCCCGAGGCGTGGCTGTGGTACCACGAGAACATCGGCGGCGGGAACGCCCCGATCGTCGACACGTGGTGGCAGACCGAGACCGGGATGATCCTGATCACGCCGCTACCCGGCGTCACCACCACCAAACCGGGGAGTGCCACGTTCCCGTTCCCAGGCATCGAGGCCGACGTGGTCGACGGTGACGGCAAGAGCGTGCCGTTCGGCGGTGGCGGCTACCTCGTCCTCAAGCGGCCGTGGCCGGCGATGCTGCGGGGCATCTACGGCGACCCGGAGCGCTACAAGGAGACGTACTGGAGCCGGTTCCCCGGGATGTACTTCGCGGGCGACGGCGCCAAGCGCGACGCAGAGGGCTACTTCTGGCTGCTCGGCCGAGTCGACGACGTCATGAACATCTCAGGCCACCGCCTGTCGACGACCGAGATCGAGAGCGCACTGGTGTCGCATCCCGCGGTCGCCGAGGCCGCCGTCGTCGGCGCGCCCGACCAGATCACGGGCGAGGCCATCAACGCCTTCGTCATCCTTCGCCTCGGCCACGAGCCGACGGCCGAGCTTGGCGAGGAGCTGCGCAAGCACGTCGCGACGAAGATCAGCCCGATCGCGAAGCCCAAGTCGCTGATGTTCACGCCGGACCTGCCGAAGACCCGGTCGGGCAAGATCATGCGCCGACTCCTGCGCGACATCGCGCAGGGCAACAAGCTCGGGGACACGACGACCCTCGCCGACGCGGCGGTCGTCGAGACGATCCGCGCCGAGAGCTGGAAGGCCGAGGACTGACGGGTGCCCTTCGACTTCCTCAGGCGCAAGAAGCCCGACACCGGTTCGCCATCGACCAGCGCAGCGGCCCAGAAGGGCGGTTCGAGCCGCGGCATCCCGTTCGACGGGCTCACCGAGGAGTGGCGGATCGTCGGCAACATGGAGGTCGGCGGTCGCCTGCTGGACGCCCTCAACAAGCGCGAGTCGGTGACGATCTCCGACGTCCAATGGGCCCCGCTCGATGGTTCCGCGCCGCTGGCTCCGGCGCCCGGACTCAAGGCGGTCGATCCGTACGACCTCATCATCGTGCTGGCAGGCGAGGCGACGCTCCCGCCGCATGACGACGCGGAGCGGACCGCCCATCGCGTCCACAAGGTGTCGTACGACGTCGCGCTCGAGGTACCGCCGTTCCGCGTGGTCGGCACCGTGCTGTTGCACCCTGGCTCCGAGCCGGAGCGCTTGCTCGACCGGGCGACCGAGATGTTCTTACCGGTGGTCGACGCGACGGCGTATCTCGGGGACCAACCGGTCGGACCGGAGATGGACGCGATCCTCGTGAACCGCTTCTACCTGCGCGGGATCGAGCAGGTCGACCGGCGGACGGGCGAGCGCCCGCAGAAGCTGCCCGGCGCGCCTATGGGCGGCATCAGTTGGCAGGACCGGTCCAGGTAGGGCTGCCGCATCTGGTGCAGTCGGGTCACTCACCGTGACGATGTCACTGCCAATGACACGATCCTGATGAACGAGCACGCACCGCGCGCTCAGATCGCGGTTTGCTGTCGCTTGGGCAAGTGATCGCGCCTGCTTGACCCGAACGTGTCACTCACAGTGACGATGTCATTGCCAGTGACGCGGTCGTGGCAAATGACCGGGGGATGGCCGGCAAACGGCGCCAGCCGTGGAGTGTGATCAGGCGCGGGCGATCGTCTTCGCGCGGTTGAAGAGGGCGAAGGGCACCTTGACCGGCGGCGGGGCCACAGGCGTGCCGAGCACCCGGTCGGCGAGCGCGTCGAAATCGTCGGTGATCTTCTCGCGCGGGAACATCTCGATGACCGTCCGGCCCTCGTTCGCCGCTCGCACGAAGAGCAGGCCGCCAGAGCGGATGAGCGCGATCGACGGCATCCCGACGGTGCGCTCCATGTCGGCGACGCCGACGCCGCTGTTCGCGCGGTTGATCACGAGCGCCAGGCGTTCGCGGACACCGAGCTCGGTGGCGAAGTCGGTCAGCTGCACGGCGGCCCGGATGGCCGGCACGTCCGGGGTGACCGGCACGAGGATGCGATCGGCGATCGCGAAGACCGCCTGGTTGAGCCGGCTGTACGAGGGATGCAGGTCCACGACGATGAAGTCGAAGCCACGGCGCGCGGCCGTGATCGCCTCGGCGACGCGCTCGGGATCCAGGATCTCGGTATCGAGCGGCGACGTCGTCAACGACGCCACCCGCATGCCCGACGAGTGGGCCGATGCGATCTCCGAGAGGGTTTCGCGCGGGCCGCCTTCGTCCTGATCCCGCCAGCTGTCGGCCAGGGTGCGGACGCCGTCGATGCCGAGCGAGGTCGAGACGTGTCCGGTGACCGTGTCGGCGTCGACGAGCAGCACGCTGTGGCCGCGGCGGGACTGCAGCACCGACGCGAGGTTCGTGGCGATGGTCGTCTTACCGACGCCGCCCTTGGGGTTGAAGATCGCAAGGATCGTGGCGCGCTGCGCCCAGCCGTCCGCCTCGATCGGTCCACCCTGGAGCACCGGGCCTGAGCCGTCGTCCACGGTCTGACTGCGGATGCACATCGCTTCGACCCGCCAGCGCAGCGACTCCGCTGAGTAGGGCCGGGTGAAGTACTCGTCCTCGACGTCACCCGAGCTCGGATCCAGTCGGGCGAGGGCTCGCTGGGAAACGACCATGAGCGAAGGGATGGCGCGGCCGGCGTCACGCAGCAACCCGTAGTACTCGAGCGACTGATCGAGATCGGTCTCACCGTCCAGGATCGCTACCGCAACGTCGCGGCGACTGGCCAGCAGCGCCTCGAGCTCGTCGGGGTGCGTGACGGTCGCGACGGTGAATCCCGCGGCGCGCAGCTCCGCCGAGACTGGAGCGGCTTCGCTCCCCGGGAGGGCGACGGCGATGGCCGGTCGGGCCACGGGTCTCAGCCCTCCGATTCGGGGTCGCGCGCGGCCACGGTCATCTCGCCCGGAGCCTCGTTGGTGACGCGGGCACCGAAGCCCGGCAGGGTGGTGATGCCATCGGCGAGCCCGAGCTCGGGATCGTGGGTGACGGCGAACACGAACTCACCGTCGGGGCCGGACGACACGCCGACCGAGCGGACGCCGGCGACCCGGGACAGGCTGCGCTTGAAGCCGGCGATGCTCGCGACGCTGACGAGGCCGGTCACGACGACGCGCGTCGAGGCGGTATCGGTCGGGGTCGCATGGTCCTCGGCCACCAGGCCGGCCAGACGCGCGGCGAGCGCGTCCTCGGCGATCGTCGGGATCTCGTCATCGAGGTTGGCGGTCTCGGTCGGGAAGGCGGCGGCCTCGGCCTCCGCGGCGGCGAAGTCGCTCTCCATGCCGAGCGCAGCGAGCCGCGGATCGGTCTCTTCCGTACCCTGCGCCTCGTCGGCGGCCATGCCGAAGAGGTCGCCACTGTCTGCCGGCGTGTCGCCGGCGGCGGCGCCATCGGCGTCTGCGTCCTCCGCAACGCCCTCGGGGGCGGCCGCGACCGGAGCGTCCCGCCAGGGATCGAGCTGCGTGGCCTCTGACTGTGGGCTTTCGACCCCTTCGTCGACGGCTAGCGGGTCGCCAGGCGTGTCGGCGGGCGACTCGACGACGGGGGCCGCGACCGCGGCGGCCGCGACTGCGGCGGGGGTATCCCCGATGGTCGAGTTGGCCCACGCCTCGTCGTCATCGAAGGGCGGCGGCTCCGGGAGCGTCTCGGCCATCGCGGCGAAGCGCGTCGGGTCGTCCTCACCGAGCAGCCGCTCGAAGAAGGTGGCCATCTCGGATTCGAATGCGGCGACCCGCGCCTGCACGCGCTCGATGCGGGATTCGATCTCGGCGGCGTGCGCCTCGATCTCGCGCTCGAGGACCTCCTTGCGATGGGTAACGCGCTCGTCGGTCTCCTCGCGGATCCGCGCGATCTCCTGCTTCGACCATTCGCGGATCGCGGCGATGTCGTCATCGGCCTTCTTGCGCAGCTCGGTCGACTCGTCCGTGGTGCTCGCGTGGATGCTCTCGACGTGCGCCTTGGCCTCTGCGGAGAAGCGCTCGAGCGAGTCAGCGCGCGCAGCCTCGGCCGCGGCCTGCATGGCCTTCGTCAGGTCGGCCATGAACTTGTTGGCCTTGCGCGGTGCCGCGCTGGGCGTCGCGGGCGCGGAGCCGGCTGGCGCTGCCGGTTCGTCCTGGACCACCTCGCTCGAGGTGGACGGCGCGGTGTCGATCATGGTCGGCGTCTCGCTCTCGCTGTGCGGCACTGTCTGATCCACTGCGGTCTGGTCGGCCTCTGACGTCTCGGCCTGGTCGTCGGATTCGGTACGGTCCGTGCTCCACGGAAGACGGAAGCCGCTCTTCGCGTCGGTCGATGCCATGCGGTGGATCCCTCGTCGGACTGTCTGGTGCTTGGGGCGTGGAGGCATCGTGCCAGCGGGGTTTGGTGTGGTGGAGTCCGCTAGTGGTACCAGCGGTGTACGCCGGTCGTACCGCTGGACCACCCGTACGACGTGACGTTGTGCTGGTGCAACGCGGTTCGGCGCTAGGATGGAAGCTCGATGGACACACCGAAGATGGCTCCGCCGCTCGATCTCCTGGGCCGGCCGCTGCACGACCTGCGGATCTCGGTCACCGACCGCTGCAACTTCCGCTGCACGTACTGCATGCCGAAGGAGATCTTCGGTCGCGACTACGAGTTCCTGCCGAAGGACCAGGTCCTCTCCTTCGAGGAGATCGAGCGGGCCGCACGAGCATTCGTCGAGCTCGGCGTGGAGAAGCTGCGCATCACCGGTGGCGAGCCGCTCGTCCGCCGCGGGCTGCCGGAGCTCATCAGGATGCTCGCTGCCCTGCGGACCCGCGATGGCCGGGAGCTCGACCTGACGCTTACCACGAACGGTGCCGCACTGCGTGCGCTGGCGGGGCCGCTGGCCGATGCGGGGCTCCAGCGGGTGACCGTGAGCCTTGATTCCCTCGACGATGACGTGTTCGGCGCCATGAACGGCGTCGACTTCCCGGTCGCGCGGGTGCTCGATGGCATCGACGCGGCGCTCGAGGCGGGTCTCGCACCGGTCAAGGTCAACATGGTGGTCCGCCGCGGCGTGAACGAGACGTCGATCGTGCCCATGGCCCGCTGGGCGCGCGAGACCGGCGTGACCCTGCGGTTCATCGAATACATGGACGTAGGCCATTCGAACGGCTGGCGGCTCGACGAGGTCGTGTCCGCCGCTGAGCTCATCGACATCGTGACGGCGGCCTGGTCGGCGCAGCCCGCCGACCCCGGCTACCGGGGAGAAGTCGCCGATCGCTGGCGGTACGCCGATGGCGCCGGGGAGTTCGGGATCATCTCGTCGGTCACGCGACCGTTCTGCCGGGACTGCACGCGCGCCCGGCTGTCCGCCGACGGGAAGCTCTACACCTGCCTCTTCGCGGTCGGCGGCCGCGACGTGCGCGCGGTGCTGCGCGATGGGTCGACCGACGAGCAGTTGGTGGCGTTCCTGACGGACACCTGGCGTGTCCGCGACGACCGCTACTCCGAGCTGCGGGCACAGTCGACGTCCGATCTGCCCAAGATCGAGATGTTCGCGATGGGCGGCTGACACCGCTTTCGCACGCGCTCATCCACAGGGTTATCCACACCTCGACCACAGTCCGGTCATTCCCGTGGACAGCCGTCTGACGATCCGTTCAAGGTTCGTGGATAAGCGCGTTGACCGTCCCACGAAGCGCCCGATACCGTAGGTCGTGCCCGAAGGGGCCGACAGGACGCAGGAAACCGAGATCACATCAAGGACCCTGGGTTCGCCGCCGGTCGCTTCGGGCGCTTCGTTGCCCGCGGTCACGCGGCCGTCTCACCACGGCCCGTCCACGGGATGCGCCCGGCGGGACGCGATCGGCATCCCGGTGTCGATACTTCCGTCGGGCGCGCGACGAGGCCTTCCCCTTGACCCCCACCCGAGCCGGCCCTTGCTGTCATGCTGACGCGCATGCTCGGAGACCCTCGTTGGCGGACGTCGTGACCGTCGATCCGACCGCGCCGATCCCGCCGGTCGCCCAGCCAGAGCGGATCGCCGCCCTCATCGCGGCCGTGCGGCACCGGACCGACCTCGTGCCCGAGGTCGCGATCGTGCTGGGCTCCGGGCTGGGCGGTCTCGCCGACGATCTCGAGGACGCCGTCACGATCCCGTTCGCGGACCTGCCCGGTTGGCCCGCGGCGACGGCGCCGGGCCATCTCGGCCGCCTGTTGCTCGGCCGGCTGGCCGGCAGGCCCGTGGTCATGCTGCAGGGCCGGTTCCACCTCTACGAGGGCAACGACCCTGGGTTGGTCATCCAGCCGGTCCTGTTGTTCCACGCGCTCGGCGCGCGGATCGTTGTGCTCACCAACGCGGCCGGCGGGCTTGACCCTTCGTTCGGGCCCGGTACGCCGATGATCATGCGCGACCACATCAACCTGACCGGTCGCTCGCCGCTTCTTGGCCCCAACGCGGACGGCCTCGGGCCGCGCTTCCCGGACATGACCGACGCATGGAGCCCCTGGCTTCGAGCCCGGCTTCATGCCGCCGCCACGGCAGAGGGAGTCGATGTGCGCGAGGGCGTCTACATCGGGCTAACGGGGCCGACGTATGAGACTCCGGCCGAGGTCCGGATGCTGGCCGCACTCGGCGGCGACGCGGTGGGGATGTCGACCGTGCTCGAATGCATCGCCGCGCGCTGGGTCGGTCTCGAGGTGTGCGGTGTCTCACTGGTCACCAATGCCGGTGCTGGATACAGCGGCTCGCCGCTGACCCATGAGGAGGTGCTGGCGGCGGGCGCCGAAGCCGGTCCGCGGCTCACGCGCATGATCAAACGCTTCGTTGCCGACCTCGACGACGAGACGCCATCGGCAGGCTGACCCGATGACCGAGATCCGACTCGTCCAAGGCGACATCACCACCGTCGCGGCCAACGCGATCGTCAATGCGGCCAACAGCTCGCTCGCCGGCGGCGGTGGCGTCGACGGCGCCATCCATCGGGCGGGCGGGCCGGCGATCATGGCCGACCTCGAGCGTCGCTACGGCCGTGGTCGCCACTGCCCGACGGGCAGCGCCGTGGTGAGTGACGCCGGCGAGCTGCCGGCACGCGTCGTCATCCATGCCGTCGGACCCATCTGGCGTGGTGGCTCCGCCGGCGAGCCGGAGCTTCTCGCCGGCGCCTATCGAACGTCGCTGGACCTGGCGGCCAGCGAGGACTGTCGGACGGTCGCGCTGCCATCCATCTCGACCGGGATCTACTCGTACCCGGTCGCCGATGCTGCGCGCGTGGCCCTCGGCACGGTCGACGGCTGGATCCTGGAGCACCCCGATGCGCTCGACGAGGTCACGTTCGTGCTCTTCTCGAGGGAGACGCTGGAGGCGTTCGAGCGGGCCATGGCCCGATGAAGCGCGGCAAGACGTCGGGTCCCGTCCTCACGCGTCGGGTCCTCAACCGGACCCTGCTGACCCGGCAGCTGCTCCTCGAGCGTGTCGAGCGACCCGCCGCAACGCTGATCGAGCACCTGGTCGGGATGCAGGCCCAGGAGCCGCCCGACCCGTATGTCGCCATGTGGACGCGCGTATCGAACTTCGATCCGCTCGAGCTCAGCCGGCTGATCGAGGAGCGCGGGGCGGTGCGCATGGGCCACCTGCGGGGAACGCTGCACCTTGTTACGGCGCGTGACGCGCTGACCCACTACCCGATCCTCGCCGACGTGATGGCGCGATCGTGGCGGAGCAGCCCGTTCGTGAAGCGGCTGGTCGGCGTCGATATCGAGCTGGTGCTCGCTCGTGCCCGCGAGCTCGTCGAGGAGCGGCCGCGCACGCCGAGCGAGCTTGGCGCGGCGCTCGGGCCGGAGTGGCCCGATCGCGACTCGACATCGCTTGCGTATGCGGCGCGGTTCCTGCTGCCGCTCGTCCAGGTGCCACCCCGCGGCCTGTGGGGCAAGACCGGCCGCCCCACCAATACGACCGCCGAGGCGTGGCTGGGACGGCCGATGGACCGCTCTTCGAGCGTGGACGACCTGGTCATGCGCTACCTCGCGGCGTTCGGGCCGGCGACAGTGGGCGACATCCGCGTGTGGTCGTGGTTGACCGGCTTGCGCGAGGTCGTCGATCGCCTGCGGCCGCGGCTGCGGACCTACCGCGACGAGGCCGGCCGCGAGCTGCTCGACGTGGAGGACGGGATGATCGCCGAGGCGGACATCCCGGCCCCGATCCGGTTCCTGCCCCAGTACGACAACGTATTCCTCTCGCACGAGGATCGGTCGCGGATCCTGAGCGATGGCGTCTCCGTCCCGGATCTGGCGTGGCGTGGTGGGGTGTTGATCGACGGCTTCATCGCGGCGGCCTGGCGCATCGACCGTGACCGGCGACGCGCGACGATGACCGTGACACTCGCCCAGCCCGTCAGCGCAGCGCAATGGGTGGACCTGGAAGCCGAGGGCGACCGACTCTTCGCGTTCGTGGCCGGCGAGGCCGATGCCCGTGAGATCCGGATCGTCACCGGGTACTGAGGCGATGCGCGTCGCCGCTGCGCACGCGATCCACACGAACGAGCGTGCGCGATCCGCTCCAGCTGCGGGAACCTGCAGCCTGGGCAGATGGCGATGAACGTTTCGCTCGAAACGCGTGCGGATCAGCGACAGCCCTTGGGCGCGTCAGTGATTGCCGGGAGGGATCGTCTTCGGCTCCAAGCGCTCGCGTCAGACCGCGATCGCTCTTCAGGCTGGCCGAGTGATTGCGCGGAGCGATCGTTTCGCCTCGAGGGGCGCTGTCACAACCGCTAGCGTTCGAAATCGATCCCTGGGAGCAATCACAGCAACGGGCCCGCACCGCTGATCGAACCGTCGCTGCTGCACACGCCATCTGCGCGGGCCCCGCAAGCGACCGCCGTGCCGGGCTAGGCCTGCGGCAGCTCCCGACCGGCGATCACCGGCGATAGGGCACGTCCGGGCTAGGCCTGCGGCAGTTCCCGACCGGCGGCCCGCGCCGCGGCGGCCTTCTCGGCCCATGCGCCGAGGACGTTGTCCTTGTGCGGCCGGATGGGGCAGTGCTCGTCGCGGTTGCCGAACTCGTCGCAGTAACCGAGCGGCACGCACTTCGGTGCCAGGAACGACCCAAGGAACGGCGACACCGTGAAGATCTGCTGGCGGATCAGCTGGAACAGCCGGCGGATCTCCCACTGGGCCATCGTGCACAGCCGCAGCCCGGACATGTGGATCAGGGCCCGCAGGTTGGCCGTCATCACCAGGTTCGTGCGGGTGGCGTTCGGGAAGACGAACCGGGCGTCCTCGCCGGGCAGTCCGGCTTCGAGCATCTCGCCGTAGAGGTCGAGCGCGCCGGAAACCTGCGATTCGTATCGATCGCGCAGCTCTGGGTCGCCCTCGGCGATCGAGTGCGGCAGCATCGTCGCCGCGCCCTTGAACTTGACGTAGCGCTGGCTCTGCTGGTCGAACGCCACGCCGGCCCGATGACGCACCAGTTGGTGCGACAGCGTCCGTGACACGCCGGTGATGCCGAACGTGAACACGATGTGCTCGATCGTCGAACCGTGGCCGGACTCGATCACGGACGAGATCAGCTTCTGCATCTTGGCCGGGTCGAATTCGCCGTCGACCGACTTGCGGAAGATCTCCTCAGGCGGCATCTCGGAGTAGCACGTCCGACACGCCGTGTAGATGATCGGGACGTAATACTGCTCGACGATCTCGCGGTTCGGAAAGAGCAGGGTGGTCGTCATCCCGAGCTCTCGTCGCCCGGGGTTCTTGGGGATGCCGGTCTTCGGGCGAGGCGCTGGGATCGGCTCGGCGGTCATCGACCGCCAGTCTAGCCGAACCGGCGGGCAGGCTCGGCCGCGGCTCCCGGCGTCAGTAGTAGTCGGAGCAGGACAGGAAGTAGCCGCACCTGCAGATGAGCTTGCACTTGCGCTCGTCCATCGGTGCGCCGCAATTCGCGCACGTGAGGATCACCACGGCGGGGTCGACCGGCTCGGCGGGCTCGTCGTCATCGACGATGAGCACGGTCCGCATCGCTGACGGATCGATCACGTCGGCACCTCCACATGCGAACCGACGGACGTCCCTTCGGGTTCGTCGAGCGCGTAGGCCACGACCTCGTCGAGCGACATCGCGGCGCCCTCCGCTGACAGCCTCGTCAGGTCCTCGATCGGCAGCACGTCCTTGGGCGTCGGCACGCCGAAGAGTTTTTGCATCTGTTCGACATAGTCCGCGAGGGCGGTTCCCGTCTTCTGCTGGAGGCTGCGTGCCGCGCCCCAGAGCCGACCGGCGCGCTCCGCGTCACCGGTCCCCAGTGCGCTGAGCGCGAGATCATCGAGGGACAGGGTCACACCCGACACGTCGCCCGCCTCGGCGAAGTGCTGCAGGGCGTGGCGGCCGGTCTCCATCGCGCCGCTGAAGTCGCGCTTGCCGACCTTCGACAACGCGAGCATGTGCAGCGACCAAGCCTCCATCGTCCGGTTCCCGGCAGCCCGATGGAGCTCGAGTGCCTGGCGGTACCAGGATTCGGCGGTATCGGCGTCGGACGTGAAATACGCGAGGCTGCCGAGACCCCACAGGATGTTCCCCTCGCCACCGCTGTCACCCAGCTCGCGATAGATCGACAGCGCCTCGTCCAACTTCGCGCCACCCAACCGATGGTGTGCCGCCGCCACATTCCCTTCCATGATCTCGATCATGTCGGCGTATGCCAGGTTGTAGAGCGCGTTGGCGATCTCTCGCTTGTCACCGACCTCGCGCCAGATCCGGAGTGCTTCGTCGTACAAGCGCGTGGCGGTCGCCTGGTCGGACTGCCAATAGGCGATCCCGCCGAACGCCTCGTCGAACCGCGCCTGGTCGATCGGCTCGAGCGCCCAGCCTTGCGCGGCCATCCGCTCGAACCTGGCGCGGGCTTCGTTGAGATAGCCACGTTGCTGCCAGAACCGCCACAGCGCGAAGGACAATCGGGCACCCAGCGCTGGGTCCGGCTTGGCGATGGCCCAGTCGAGCGCCGCCCGCATGTTGTCGTGCTCGTGCTCGAGACGTTCGAGCCACGTACGTTGCGAGGCCCCGGCCAGCTCCGGTGCAGCCAGCTGGGCGAACTCGAGCATCGCCGCCGCATGGCGGTCGGCGACAGCCTCGGCGTCGCCCCGCCCGGCGAGCATCTCGGCGGCATACTCCCGGATGGTCTCGAGCATCGCGAATCGCGGCTCGCTTGCGCCCTCGTCGAGACGGACCAGGCTCTGGTCCACGAGCTCGCCGATCCGTTCGACCACGTCACCGCCGAGCTCGCTGGCCGGGCCGCACACGCGCTCCGCCATCTCCAGGTCGAAGCCGCCGCGGAATACCGACAGCCGCTCGACCAGTCGCCGCGCCCCGTCGTCAAGCAGGTCGTAACTCCAGCCGATCGCGCCACGGAGCGTCTGCTGGCGCTCCGGAAGGTCACGAGACCCGGCTGTCAGGAGGTCCAGGTGGTGCTCGAGGCGAGCCAGGATCTGGTCTGGCGTCAGGAGCTTGACCCGTGCGGCCGCCAGCTCGATGGCGAGCGGCATCCCGTGCAGCCGGCCGGCGATCCCGGCCACCGCCGGTGCGTTGGCGTTGGTGACCTCGAAGCCCGGACGGATGGCCGTCGCACGCGCGATGAACAGCCGCACCGCCTCGAACTGCGCGAGGGTCGCGAGGTCGAGCTCGCGCAGCTCACGCGGCAAGTTCAGCCGCTCCACCTCCGATAGTCGACTGGTGTCGGGTGGTGCGGGCAAGCCTGGGACCGAGTACTCCTGCTCCCCGGAGACCCGGAGCGGGATGCGCGTCGTCACGAGGGCCTTGATGTTGGGCGACCGTCGGAGCAGCTCGGCCACATCGGGACCGGCGGAGATGACCTGCTCGAGATTGTCGAGGACGAGCAGGACTTGACCGTCCCCGATCTCGTCGGCGAGCAGGTCGATCGCGCTCTTCTTCTTGGTGTCCGCGAGCCCGACGGTCCGCGCGATCGTCGGCGCCACGAGCTCCGGGTCACGCACCGCATCGAGCGCCACGAACCAGACACCATCCGGGAAGTCGTCCGCGGCGGCAGCCGCGACCTGTAGCGACAGCCGTGTCTTGCCCGTCCCGCCTGGGCCGGTGAGGGTCAAGAGGCGGGTGGCCCGTAACAGCTCGAGCGCCTCTCCCAGCTCGCGCTCGCGGCCGACGAACGTCGTCAGCTGCGTCGGCAGGTTGTTCGGCCGTGCGTCGAGCGAGCGGAGCGGCGGGAAGGTGTCCTGCAGACCCTCGACGACCAGCTGCGCCAGTCGTTCGGGCTCGCGCAGGTCCTTGAGCCGGTGGGGGCCAAGGTCGCGCAGACCGACACCGGGGGGTAGCGCCTCAGCGACGAGCGCCCGGGTCGCATCGCTCACCAACACCTGGCCGCCATGGGCGAGCGCCGCGATCCGCGCCGTCCGGTTGATGTCGTAGCCGATGACGTCTCCGCCGCTCGACTCGATCTCGCCGGTGTGCAGGCCCATCCGCACGCGGACGTCGACTCCTTGCGGCCACGCCTCCGCGGCCACGACGCGTTGCGCAGCGACGGCGGCGGATAGGGCGTCGATCGCGCGACGGAACAACACGAAGAACGAGTCGCCCTCGGTGGATTGCTCGTAGCCGTCATGGGCACGGAATGCCTCCCGCAGGAGGACACGGTGGCGCTCCCGGACGTCGCGGTACGGTCCCGTGCCGAGCGTGAGCTCGATCCGGGTCGATCCCTCGATATCCGAGAACAGGCACGTGACGGTGCCGGTCGGCGGCCCAGGATCCGTGGGCATCTGCTGGTCGGCTCGGCCGGTCAGTGCCGGTGCGCCTCGGTCAGCTCGCGGAGCCGCCCTGCCAGCCCGCGCATAACCCCCAGCGCGACGGTCGGCTCCTCCTTGACCACGGCCTCGAAGTCCCAGCTGGCCAGTGCCAGGCAGACCGTCGGCTCGTCTGCGATCACCTGCGCGACGCGAGGCCGCCCGTCGAGCACCGACAGCTCGCCGAAGAAGTCGCCGGGTCCGATCCGCGCGATGGTCTCCCCGTTCCGCACCACACGCACGCCGCCGCTCGCGACGAGGAAGAACCCGGTCCCGACGTCGCCCTGCCGGGCGATGACGGCGTCTTTCGGGAACTCCACCTCGACCACGCGCTTGGCGATCATGGCGATGCCCTCGGGGTCGACCCCGGCGAGGAGCGGCGCGCGCGCCAGCAGCTCGGTCCGATGGTCGTGGGTAAGGGTCATGCCGGTCTCCATGGTGGACCTCGTGATGCTGCGCTGCGCGACGGTCGAGCGTCAAGGTCGAGCGTGTCGGTTCGGTGACGAGACCGATGCGCGGGAGGGACGCGCGCGTGGCACGATGCACCGCATGATCGACCGCGACGAACTGCTCGATGCGATCTCGGGGTTCGGCCTCTTCGCGGACCTGTCGGCCCCCCAGCTCGAGGCGATCATCCACATCTTCGATGAGCGGATGTTCGCCGAGGGCGAGACCATCGTTCACCAGGGCCTGTCTGGATCCGGCTTCTTCGTGATCGTCGATGGCGAGGCCCTCGTCCAGGCCGATGGCCGGGAACTGGCACGCCTCGGTCGCGGCGACTTCTTCGGCGAGGTCGCGATCCTCCTCGGCGTGCCGGCGATCGCCGACGTGACCGCCACGCGTCAGATGCGCTGCCTGGTCCTGCCCGGTCCCCAGATCGAATCGTTCCTCGTCAGCCAGCCCAAGGTCATGTTCCGGATGCTGCAGGCGCAGGCTCGACGGCTCCGGGCCGCGAACCGCTCGGGGACGTGACGCCCCGGGGCGACTCGTCCCGGCCGTTCCCGCCGGGCCGATATCCGGTCGTCGTGGTCGGCTCCGGGCCGGGTGGGCTACAGATCTCGTACGCATTGCGGCGCCACGGGATCGAGCACGCCGTCATCTCCGAGGATCCGTCGCCTGGCGGGATGTTCCGGCGCTGGCCGTTCTTCCAGCGGCTGCTGTCCTGGACCAAGCCGCACGCCCCGGCGCCGCGCGGGTCGCGCGCGTACGAGCGATACGACTGGAACAGCCTCCTCGCCGACGAGCCCGAGGCGCGGGCGCTGCAGCCCGACCTCATGGATGGCAGCTCCTACTTTCCGTCGCGGCCCGAGATGGAGGCGAATCTGGCGCTCTTCGCGGATCGCGCGCGGATCGCCATCCGATACGGCTGTCGCTGGACGGGGACACGTCGGCTCGATGAAGCCGAGGGCGGCGGGTTCGTCATCGACACGACCGATGGCGAGTACCACGCGGGGGCGCTCGTGATCGCGGTGGGTGTGGCCCAGCCCTTCACGCCGCCCGGGATCGGGATGGAGCTGACCCATCATTACGCCGACGTCAGACCTGCCGAGTCGTATGCCGGCCATCGGGTGCTGATGCTGGGCAAGCAGAATTCCGGGTTCGAGCTGGCGAACGGGCTGCTGCCGTGGGCACGGTCGATCGTGCTCGTGTCGCCGTCGCCTGCCAAATTCTCGGTCCAGACGCGGTCGCTGGCCGGTGTCCGTGCCCGGTACGTGCAGCCGTTCGAGGATTTCGTCCTCGGGGGTGGCGTCGCGGTCCTCGATGCTGCGCTCGACCGCATCGAGCGGACCGAGGGCGGCGACGGGTCGCTGACGGTGCGCCTCCGGCGAACGGACAACGGGGACGAGCTCGCCGTCGAGATGGACGACGTCATCTCGGCGACCGGGTTCACGACGCCGATCCTCGACCTGCCCGACATCGGCTGCTCCGTCAGCGGCCGATCTCGCCTGCCGCTGGTCTCGTCGTGGTGGGAGAGCACGACCCTGCCCGGCGTTTATTTCGCGGGGACCATCGGCCAGGCCGCCAAGGGCCTGGTCAAGCACGGCGTCCCGGCGAACTCGGGCGCCGTTCATGGTGGTCGCTACAACGCCATGATCCTCGCCCAGCGGATCGCTGAGACGCGATTCGATGCCCCGCCCTCGCGTCCGGCCGTCGCGCCGAGCGACCTCGTATCGACGATCGCGTCAGAGCTCGCCGAAGCCCCGGAGCTGTGGCATCAGCGGGCGTATCTCGCGCGCGTGTTCACTGTGGACCCGGAGGCGGGTCTGGTCGACGACGGCGTGCAGCCGCTGACCCACTACCTCGACGTAGGCGGGCCGGACGCGGTCGCGGTCACGCTCGAGGCGGATGGGACCGGGGCGATCTACCCGGTGCTGTACACCCGGCTGCGCGGCGAGATCCGCGAGCGGGCGATGCAGACGGATCCGCTGCTGCGGTACGACGGGCCGGATGCGCGCCGCGAGATCCGCGCGATCGTCCGCGAGGCGGTCCCGGACGTCCCTAGCGACTGATCGTCGATCTCACGCGAGCTGCGCCAGCCGCTCCGCTGCCGCTTGCAGGGTCTCGCGCTTCTTGGGGAACGCGAACCGCAGCTTCGAGCGGCCGAGCTCTGGTCTCGAGAAGAACGACGAGCCCGGGACCGCCGCGACACCCGGCTCCCGGATCAGCCTGTGGGCGAAGGCAACATCATCCTCGCCCTCGCGTGCGAGGTCGCGGATGTCGGTCATGACGTAGTACGCGCCGGCCGGCTGGCTGACGCGGAAGCCGGCCGTTCGCAGCGCCGGGACCAGGAGGTCGCGCCGTTCGCGGTAACCGGCGAGCAGCTCGTCGTAGTACGAATCCGGGAAGCACAGCGCGGTCACCGCGGCGGCCTGGAGCGGCGCCGCCGCCCCGACGGTCAGGAAATCGTGGACACGCCGGATGCCGACTGACAGCTCCGGGGAGGTGATGGTCCAGCCGATCCGCCAGCCGGTGACCGAATAGGTCTTCGACATCGAGTGGATGCTCACGGTCCGTTCCGCCATCCCGGGGAGCGTAGCCAGCGGGATGTGCTCGCCCTCGAACACGAGGTGCTCGTAGATGTCGTCGGTGAACGCGATGACGTCATGCTCGATGCACAGCGACGCGATGAGCTCCAGCTCCGCACGCGCGAAGACCTTGCCGGTCGGGTTGTGGGGTGAGTTGACGACGATCCCACGCGTCCGCGGACCGAAGGCCCGCCGCAGCTCATCGGGGTCGATCGACCAGTCCGGCTCGTGGAGCGTGACGTAGCGCGGCACCGCGTCGGACAGGATCGCGTCCGGTCCGTAGTTCTCATAGTACGGCTCGAAGATGATGACCTCGTCGCCGGGATCGAGCAGCCCCAGCATCGCCGCGATCATCGCCTCGGTCGCGCCGCACGTGACGGTGACCTGGGTCTCCGGGTCGATCGCGCCGAAGCCTGGGAAGTGGCGCGCCGTCGACTCGACGATCGCGTCGCGCAGCGGCTTCGAACCCCAGGTGATGGCGTACTGGTTGATGTCGGCGTCGACGGCGTCGGCCACGGCCCGTTTCAGCTCGGGCGGGCAGGCGAAGTCGGGGAAACCCTGGGCGAGGCTGACCGCGCCGTGCGCGACCGCCACCCGGTTCATCTCGCGGATGACCGATTCGGTGAACGACTCGGCCTTGTGACTGATGCGCAGCACTGCCGGAGTCTAGCCGCCGCTCAGGAGGACCGTCATGGCGCGGCGAGCACGCCGAAGAACTCGGCGAGGCGCCTTTCGTACGCTTCTGGTTGGAGCCACATCGCCTGGGTGTGACCGGCACCCGGCACGATCCACGACGTAACGTCGACTCCGGCCGTCTCGGCGGCATCGAGCAGTGTCCTCGCGTAGTCGACGCTCAGACGACCGTCGTCCGTGCCATGCGTGATGAAGAGGTGTCGCCCAGTCATCCCCTTGGCTGCGACGAGCGGGCTGCGCGACACCAGGTCATCGCCGCTGAGCAGCCGCGCCATCGCGACGCCGCCGATCTCAAGGAACTGGGGATAGCCATTGCGCGCCAGCTCGGCACGGATGGCGACGGCGATATCCGCATAGCTCGAGTCCTCCCAGGCCGCCGCGACACGCGGCTCCTCCCCGCTCGCGATCAGGACCGTGGCTGCCCCGAGCGAGATGCCGAGCAGGCCGATCCGCTCCGCCGGGATCGAGCGAGCGGACTGCAACCAGTCCCACGCACCGAGGACGTCGCGGTATTCCTCCGTCCCGCCCGCGTACCGGAGGTCTTCGTCGGTCGAGTCGCCATGGTCGCGAAGGTCGATCAGCAGGACCGAGAACCCGCGGCGGTACAGCATGCCGGCCGGGAGCAGGACGTCATCGTCGCGCTTGCAGGACGTATGGCCGTGGACCACGACGACGGCTGGGGCCGCCGGATCGGCCGACGGGATCCACCAGCCGCTGATCGTGATCGCAGGGTCGCGGCTCGGGAAGGACACATCCTCGGGCCTGGGCATGGCGTAGGCCGAGGTGTCCACCCGAGGGTGGTCTGGATCGGGGAACGAGGTCGGATCGTTCTGCGCCCATTCCCGGTGGCACTCGCCGTCGACCTTGGTCAGGCGGTCCCAGGTGACGGCGCTGGCGGCGCCGTAGCCGAATACGACGACCGCGACCAGCGTGACGGCGAGGATCTTGACTGCGCGTCGCACGCGTGACGTACCTCCCATGCCCCAGACGACGCCGAGCTCGTGCGCTCGTTTCGTGCGGCTCGACGCGGTGACGGTGGACCTTAGCCCGCCGCCGTCAGACAAGGTGGCGCGGGATCGACTCGCGCCAGTCCCGCTCGAAGAAGCGCTCGTCGTCGACGTCGACCTCGAGACGGACCGATAGGTCGAAGTCGGTGGCCGTGCTGCGCTGCGCCGATACCGCGCGGATCTCGATCCGCGTCAGCACACCGTTGCGCTCCGGATCGCGCTCCTGCCAGCGGTAGACGACATCCGCATCGAGCTCGGCACGTGCCGGGTCGCCGTCCCAGGCCGTCATGCGGATCGACTCGGCGGCGTACAGACGCCGGCCGTCGGGCACGATGTCCTCACCGCCGTCGTGGAAGCGCACCGTGACGGAGCGATCGAGAACGTCTTCCTCGATCCGCCACTCGGGCGGGTCGGTGACGGCAGGCCCGGCGCCATCGGCTGCCTCGGGCGTGGGCCAGCGCAGGTCAGGAGGCGCTGTCCGGAATGCCGGCACCGGACGGTCGCCCTCGCCACCGGCCTGTGGCACGACCGGCAGTTCGAGCCGGGACGGCGCGCCCGGCCCGCGATGGATGCGCAACGTCGCGGGATATGGCGACGGCCAGAGGACGGGCCACAGCGACGACGCGATCGCCACCCGGAGACGATGGCCAGGCAGCCATCGATAGCCGGCGGTCCGCAATGGGACACTGACCTCCTCGACGACCTCGGCCGTGAGCGCCTCGGGGTCGCTGTGCGACCGTCGATGCGTGACGTTCAGCACCCCGGCGCTGACCAGCGCCGACGTTCCATCCGGCGCCACATCGGACAGGCGGACCGAGAGGGTCGCGACCGGCGCATCGACCTCGACGTGGACGACGACCTCCGGGACGCCCAGGATCTCGAGCGCGTGCGCGAGGGGCTCCGATGTGTAGGTCGGGCCATCGGCCTCGTCGGGCCGGAGGTCGCGTGCCAGGCCATTCGGCGGATCGCCGGCACCCCACGACAGCGGGCCGCGCGTGCCGGTCGTCGGGCGGTGCCGAAAGGTGTCGGTGCCGTCGTCCGCCGGCCCGCCGTCCCCCAGGGTGCCGGCCCCGAACAGCCATGTCACGGGCGTGGTGGCGGGGTGCGGGTAGGCGGCTGCAGCTCGCCACCGCCCGGGGAGCGCGGCCGGGAACGCCTCGGGGATGGCGTACTCGTGCTCGTACCACGCGATCGGCGGCTCGTCGTCCCACCCGTTATCGACGCCGTTGAGGTGGCGGTCGAAGAAGCGCCCGATCTCGTGGAGCTCGTCGAGGTTGGGCCCCGGCGTCGCAGCGTGCGGCCATGAGTGCACCCAGTTGCCGACCAGCGTGTGCGACGGCGACGGACTGCGGGCCTGCATGCGAAACGCGGGGTCGACATACGAGTCGTGCCAGCCGCCGATGTTGAAGATCGGGACCTCGATCGCGTCGTAGTCGGGTGCCAGGGAGCCCTGCCGCCAATAGGGTCCGTCGGCCTGGTGGCGCAGCCACGCGAAGAGCCACGGCGGCGTCGCGTCGAGCCGCGCCAGCCACTCCTCACGCCAGCCCGGGCCACGGAACGCTGCGTCGGGTGGCATGGCGTTCATCGCGACCTGGCTGACCGCGTACTGCGACAGCTCGCTGACCGTCACGCAGCCGCCCCGGTAATGGACGTCGTCGAGGTAGCGATCGTCGGTCGCCATCACCGGCACGATGGCCCGCAGGTGCGGCGGCCGCAGCGCGGCGACCTGGATCGACGTGAAGCCGCCGTAGGAGATGCCCCACATCCCGACGGATCCGTCGCACCATGATCGTTCAGCCAGCCACTCGACGGCGTCGTACCCGTCGCGCGTCTCCTCAGCGGTGTACTCGTCCAGGGCTACCCCGCCGGACGAGCCGGTCCCGCGGACGTCGAGTCGGCACAGCGCGAAGCCCCGCGCCGCGAACCACTCCCCGCGGGTCACATCGGCGTTCCGCCGCCAGTTGTCCTTGCCGTACGGGATCATCTCGAGGATCGCCGGGAACCGATCGCGCCGGGCCCCCGGCGATGCCACCGGGCGCCAGATGTTGGCCGATAGCTCGGTGCCGTCCCGGACGGTGATCCGCGCGTCCCAGTCGACCTGGACCGCGAAGCGGGGTTCGGGGGCTGCGCGAGCCTGGGTCATCGCCGCGAGTCTACGAGCCGGCTCGGGCCGCCCGACGACGCCGCTCGCGCCGTGCGACGATGCCGGGCATGGAGGGTCGGTTCGTGCGCCACAGCCGGCGGGTCGCGTATGCGAATCCGTGGATCACGGTCTGGCACGACGAGGTCAACCGACCAGACGGTAGCCCGGGTATCTACGGCGTCGTCCATTTCGAGAGTCTCGCCGCCGGGGTCGTCGCCTTCGACGACGACGATCGGATCGTGCTGGTCGGACAGCATCGCTACACCCTGGGCCGCGACTCGTGGGAGATCCCCGAAGGTGGCGTGGGAAACGGTGAGACGGCCCTGGCGGGCGCGCAGCGCGAGCTGCGCGAGGAGACCGGTCTGGAGGCCGCCGACTGGCGGGAGTTGTGCCGGCTCGACCTGTCCAACTCCGTCACCGACGAGGAGGCCGTGCTGTTCGTCGCCCGAGAGCTGCGGCACGGTGAGGCCACGCCCGAACCGACCGAGTCGATCGCACTCCGTTGGGTGCCGTTCGACGAGGCGCTGGCGATGACGCTGGACGGTCGCATCACCGACGCGATGAGCGTGGTCGCCATCCAGCGCGTCGCGCTCGACCGGGGGCAGCGGGTCCTCGGGCGATGATGCGATGAGACGCCGCGACTGGGACGTCATCGTGGTCGGGCTCGGTGCGTTCGGATCAGCGGCTACGTACTGGGCAGCCACCCGCCCCGGCGTCCGTGTGCTGGGCCTCGAGCAGTTCGATTTCGGCCACCCGAACGGGGCGTCCGCGGATCACAGCCGGATCATCCGGCTGTCGTACCACCGGCCCGACTACGTCCGCCTCGCCAAGCGGGCGTACGAGACGTGGTCGCTGGTCGAAGCCGAGGCCGACGAGCGCATCGTGACGGTCATCGGCGGCCTCGACCTGTGGCCGGCCGATGCGGCCATCCCGCGGGCCGACTACACCGGGAGCCTTCGCGCCGAGGATGTGCCGTTCGAGCTGCTCGACGCGGCCGAGATCACGCGGCGCTGGCCGGTCTGGCGGCTGACCGACGACGTGACCGGCGTGTGGCAGGCCCAGGGTGGCATCGCCGACCCATACCGGGGGAATGCCGCCCACCGTCGACTCGCGACGGCGCGTGGCGCGACGCTGCTCGACCGGACACCGGTCGAGGCCATCCGCGAGGTCGGCGGCACCTACGAGGTCGACGCCGGCGGTACGACCTACGGCGCCGGCCGGGTGGTCATCGCCGCAGATGCGTGGACGAATCATCTACTCACGCACTTCGACCGTCGCCTGCCACTGACCGTGACCAAGGAACAGGTCACGTACTTCGCGTCACCGGATACCGCGCCATTCGCAGCGGACCGCTTCCCGGTGTGGATCTGGATGGACGACCCGTCCTTCTACGGCTTCCCGACCTATGGCGAGGCCGGCCCGAAGGTCGCCCAGGACTGTGGCGGTACGCCGGTCACCCCCGAGACGCGCACGTTCGACCCGGACGAGGCCATCCGTGCCCGCGTCCGCGGTTTCCTCGCGGAGCGGCTGCCAGCTGCCCTCGGGCCCGAGATCTACACCAAGACCTGCCTCTACACGATGACGCCGGAGCGTGACTTCGTGCTGGATCGCCTGCCCGATGCGCCGGGCGTCATCGTGGGGCTGGGCGCTGCCCACGGATTTAAGTTCGCGTCGGTCTTCGGGCGGATCCTCGTCGAGCTCGCACTCGACGGGACGTCGCCCTCGTCCGGCGAGCTTCGCGCCTTCCGCATCGACCGGCCGACGCTTCTCGCCGCGGACCCGCCGCTCCGGCCCCTCGTCTGAGCGACCGCCCTGCGAGCCGTTCCTTGCATGCGACCTCGCCGTGTGCGACGGTACCGCCGTTCCGACCGGTAACGGTGACGGACCCCTGACGAAAGCGACGGATCGCGGGAGAGGAGCGGCCCGTCCTGGAGGAGTAGTCGATGCGATCGACCCCACGCGCCCAGCTGGGCCGAGTCATGGCCGTCGCCGGCCTCATCGGCGCGTTGCTCGTTCCTGCCACAGCACCCGCGGCCGCCCAAGGGGTGATCCTTCGCGCGGGCACCGACCAGGACCTGCAGGTCCTGAACCCGTGGCATTCGGTGACCGTCGTCGACTACGAGATCTTCACCCTCAACTACGACCTGCTGGTCGGGTTCGGGCAGGATCTCCAGCCGGCCCCTGGCTTCGCCGAGTCGTGGTCCTCGTCGACGGACGGCCTGACCCATACGTTCAAGATCCGCGAGGGGATGGAGTGGTCCGACGGGACGCCGGCCACCTCCGAGGACGCGCGATGGACCTATCAGCTGGTGCTCGACGCCGTCGCGTCGGAAGCCGGTGGCCTCGGCTCGTACTATCTCGAGCCGTACCTGACCAACGCCGGTCTCAAGACGGTGACCGCCCCGGATCCGACCACGCTCGTCGTCACGACCGCGTTCCCGACGACGCTGCTCACCCAGGCATACGTGCCGATCCTCCCCAAGCACATCTGGGAAGGCCACTCGCTGGACGAGATCGGCAACGCCGAATCCGAGAACTTCTTCAAGAACGAGCCACCGATCGTCGGCACCGGGCCGTACCTGGCGGTCGAGTGGGAGCCGGGCAACTTCGTCCGCTTCGAGCGCAATGCGTCCTACTGGGGTCCGCAGGGTGCGGCCGATGAGGTGATCATCCAGCACTTCGACAGCACGGACACCATGGTGCAGGCCCTGCGCTCGGGCGAGGTCGACTATGTCCGCGGCGTCGGGGCCGACCAGTTCGATGCCCTCGCCAACGAGGAGGGCGTCGTCGCGGTCGAGGGCTTTGCCAACGGCTACTCGTACCTGTCGTTCAACACCGGTGGCAACGCGAACGGCTTCCACGCCTCGACCTCGGCGACCGCCGACCCGGCATTCCGCGACGCGCTCGGCTACGCCATCGACCAGACGCGCCTCGTCGAGGAGACCCTCGCCGGACACGGCGTGCCGGGCACCACGCAAGTCCCGCCGTACCACGCCAACTGGCATGTCCCGCCCGCCACGCCAAGGACGTTCGATCTGGACGAGGCGAAACGGCGCCTCGAGGCGGCCGGCTACAAGCTCGATGGAAGCGGCAAGCGGCTCGACAAGGAGAGCAAGCCGATCACGCTGCGCCTGACGTGGCCTGACTCCGAGGCGGAGATGGCGACCAACGCGCAGTTCATCACCGAGTGGTATGCCGAGCTTGGGATCACGGTCGACGCCGCCGTGACCGAGGAGGGAAAGCTGCTCGACGACCTGTTGGGTCCACCCAACGACCCGCCGGGCGAGGCGAACTGGGATTTCTACATGTGGGGTTGGGTCGGCGACCCCGACCCGATGTCGCTCCTGTCGTTCTTCACCACGGAGCAGCTGGGCGGCCTGAACGACAGCTTCTACACGAACGCGCGCTATGACGAGCTGTTCGGGCTCCAGCAGCGGGCGCTCGATCCGGAGGAACGGGAAGGCTACATCGCGGAGATGCAGGAGATCTTCTACCGCGACGCCCCGTACCACGTCCTGTACTACGACTCGGAGTTGCACGCCTACCGGACTGATCGGTTCGGTGGTTGGGTGAACCAGCCACCAGACAACGGCACGCCGCTGTTCGGTTACGGCCCGATCGGCTACACCAAGCTCACCCCGGCGGTCGTGGCGTCACCGGAACCGAGCGCCGCGTCGCCCGGCGCCGGAGCGTCGGCAGCGCCGTCACCGGCACCGGGGACGGGCAGCGGCACGGGCGTGTCCGATACGACGCCGATCCTCATCGGGTTGGCTGCTGTCGTGGCGATCGTCGCCGTCGGCCTCGTCCTGGCCCGCCGCGGACGGGGAGCCGTGACCGAAGAGGAATAGCGGGGGGCCGGCGCGAGAGTGACCGCGAGCTACGTCGGGCGGCGCCTGGGAGCGGCCGCGATCACGATCCTGTTGATCGTGCTCGTCAACTTCCTGCTGTTCCGGGCGATGCCGGGGTCACCAGAGCGGTTCCAGCGCAACCCCAACGTCACCCCCGCGCTGCTCGAGGCACAGCGGATCCGCTGGGGGCTGGACAAACCGGTCATCCCCGACCAGCTGATCGCGTACGTCGGGGCCTCGCTGCGCGGCGACCTCGGGTACTCGTACGTGGCCCGCGGCCAGACCGTGGTCGAGGTCCTGGGTGATCGGTTCTTGCCGACGCTCCTGCTGTTCGGCCTGGGCGAGGTGCTTGCCATCATCGGTGGCCTGGCGCTCGGGGCGTACTCGGGCTGGCGCCGCGGCGGGCCGGTCGACCACATCGGCAACGGCCTGTCGCTGTTGCTCTATTCGACGCCGTACTTCCTGCTCGGGATGGCCCTGCTGCTGATCTTTGCGACCTGGCTCGGCTGGTTCCCGACGTTCGGGATGGTGACGGCGGGTGCGACGTACGCCTCGCTGGTCGATCGCCTCATCGACGCCGGTCGCCACCTGGTCCTCCCCGTCGCGACCGTCGCGCTCGGGCTGATCGGCCAGTACGCGATCGTGATGCGCTCGTCGATCGTCGAAACGATGTCCGAGGAGTACGTCACCACGGCACGGGCGAAAGGGCTGTCCGACGGCTGGATCCTGCGCCACCATGCGTTGCCCAATGCGCTGCTGCCGACCGTGACATTGGTCGCCATCAACCTCGGTTACGTGGTCGCCGGCGCGATCACCGTGGAGGTCGTGTTCAACTGGCCGGGCCTCGGCACGCTGACCGTCGAGGCGCTGTCCGCGCGCGACTACCCGGTCCTGCAGGGGATCTTCCTGCTGCTGTCGGTGTCGGTCGTGCTGGCCAACCTCGCCGCCGACATGTTGTACGGCCGGCTCGATCCGAGGGTCCGGACGTGACCGCCCCGTCGATCCCGGTCGGCACGATGATCCCGCGGCGTCGGCGCCTCGAAGGCGCGCGCTCAGTCGCCGGTCGATTGCTCCGCCGCCGCGATGCCGCCATCGGCATCACCATCATGGTCGTGTTCACGGCGGCGGCCCTCATCCCGGACCTGCTCGTCGGCAAACTCGAGACCGCCGTCACCGCGGAAGGCCCGCGGCTCGGCCCGCCGAGCGCAGCCTTCCCGCTCGGCACGGATGAGCTCGGCCGCAGCATCATCAACCTGACGGTCCACGCGACCCGGATCTCGATGGTCATCGGCCTGCTCGCCACGATCGTGACGGTCGTCGTCGGCGTCGTCGTCGGCATCGTGTCCGGGTTCGTCGGCGGCCGCACGGACGCCGTCCTGATGCGCATCGCGGACTTCTTCCTCGTGACGCCCACGTTCGTGCTGGCGATCATCCTGACCTCGCTGATCCGCGACGTGCTCGGCGGCTCCACACGCGAGATCTTCGGGATCCGCTTCGGCCTGCTGGTGATCGTCGTCGTGATCGGCATCACGTCGTGGTCGTCGACGGCGCGGATCATCCGCTCGGAGACCCTGTCCCTGAAGGAGCGCCCGTTCGTCGACCGGGCGCGTGTGATCGGCGCTGGCCCGGCCCACATCATGCGGCGGCACATCCTGCCGAACGTGGTGAACCTGATCGTGGCCAATGCCGTGCTCACGTTCGCCGGTGCCGTGCTGACGGAGACGACGCTCTCGTTCGTCGGTCTGGGCGATCCGTTCCAGCCATCGTGGGGCCAGCTGCTCGACGCGGCACGCGAGGTCGGGGCGCCGGGACTCGGCGCATGGTGGTATTTCGTCCCGCCCGGCCTGTGCATCGTGCTCGTGGTCTTCGCGTTCACGCTGGTCGGCGGGGCCCTCGACGATCTCCTCAATCCGCGTCGTCGGGGCCGCGGATGAGCCTGCCCGTCCCGCCGTCCGGCCACACTCCGTCGGTCTCGGGCCACGAGCCGGCCGAGGAGACGCATGCACACACGATCATCGAGGAGCCTGCTGACGCCGACATCGAGCAGGCCGCCCTCGAGGCGCTCCCCGAACGCCGGCCGGGCAAGCGCACGTGGCCGCTGCCAAACAGGCCGACCCGAACGCCCCGCTCCTCGTCGTGGAGGACCTGCGAACCTATTTCTCGCTCGCCTCGGGGAGCGTCAAAGCCGTCGACGGCGTGTCGTTCCGGCTCGACCACGGTGAGGCGCTCGGGATCGCCGGCGAGTCGGGCTGTGGCAAGACGACGACCGCGCTCTCGCTGGTCAGGATCCTGCCGGCCAACGGCCGCATCGTCGATGGCCACGTGCGGCTCATGGGGATCGATCTCGTCGGCAAGAGCGAGAACGCGATGCGCCGCTATCGATGGCGCGAGATCAGCATCGTGTTCCAGGGCGCGATGAACGCGCTGAACCCGGTACGCACGGTCCGCGACCAGATCGCCGAGCCGATCGAGCAGCGGCTCGGCGAGTCGCCCCGCGCCGCCCGCAAGCGCGCCGACGAACTGCTCGAGCTCGTGGGTATCCCGCGCAAGCGGGGGAGTGCCTACCCCCATGAGCTGTCCGGCGGCATGCGCCAACGGGTGATGATCGCCATGGCGCTGGCCTGTGACCCGGCCGTCATCATCGGCGACGAACCGACGACGGCACTCGATGTCATGGTCCAGGCCCAGATCCTCGAGCTGCTCGACCAGCTGCGGCACAAGCTCGGTCTGTCGCTGATCCTGATCACCCACGACCTGTCGGTCATCGCCGAGTCGTGTGACAGGGTCATGGTCATGTACGCCGGAAAGGTCGCCGAGGAGGGGCCGGTCGACGAGGTCTTCCGGCGCCCGCGCCATCCATACACGCAGAAGCTCCTGTCGGCCTTCCCGAACATCCACGCCGACCGGCGGACGCTTGATGTCATCCCGGGATCCCCGCCCGACCTGCGCGACCCGCCGCCCGGCTGTCCGTTCGCGCCGCGCTGCCCGATGGTGATGGCGATCTGCACGGAGGTCATGCCGCCGGAGACGACCTTCGCTGGTGTCCGGGTGGCGTGCCACCTCTATCCGGCGGGTAGCGACGGGATCCCCGTTCCGGTGCCCAAGGCCGACCCGGTCGGCGTGACCGCGGAGGAAGTCGCATGACGGGCGACGATGTCCTCCGATTGACCGGCGTCGAAGTGCATTTCCCGATCCGCGGCGGCATATTCGACCGACTGACTGGGCGCGCCGCCGGCGCCGTTCGTGCCGTCGACGGCATCGACCTGACGCTACGACGCGGGGAGGTGTTGGCGCTGGTCGGCGAATCGGGGAGCGGCAAGACGACGACCGGTCGGGTCATCGTCAAGCTGACACGGCAGACCGCCGGCCACGTCGAGTTCGAGGGCCGCGACGTCAGCGATCTGTGGTCGCCGCGCTCGCTGCAGTACTACCGGCGTCGCGTCCAGCTCATCTTCCAGGATCCGTACGCGACGCTGAACCCAAAGCAGAGCGTGTACGAATTCGTGGCCGAGCCGCTGGCGGTGAACCGGATCGGCACGCCCGGCGACCGGCGCGAGCGGGTCCTCAGCGCACTCGGGGCGGCCGGCCTGCGACCGCCGGAGGTATTCGCGGCTCGCTATCCGCACGAGCTCTCCGGCGGGCAACGCCAACGCGTCGTGATCGCCGGCGCGCTCGTGATGGACCCGGACGTGATCGTCGCCGATGAACCCGTGTCGATGCTCGACGTGTCGATCCGGACCGAGCTCCTGCGGCTCATGCTCGCGCTACGTCGCGAGCGCGGGTTGACCTACCTGTTCATCACGCACGACCTGTCCCTCGCCTGGGTCATCGCCGATCGCATCGCGGTCATGTATCTCGGGCGGATCATGGAGATCGGACCGGCCGAGGCCGTCATCCGTACACCGCAGAACCCCTATACGGAGGCACTCGTATCGGTCTCACCGTCGCCGGATCCACCGACGCCGGGTGCACGCGCCGCACGCACGATCCTGAAGGGCGAGACGCCCGACGCGGCGCATATCCCGAGCGGCTGTCGGTTCCATCCCCGCTGCCCGAAGGCCTTTGACCGATGCCTGGTCGAATCACCGCCATTGTTCGACCTTGGCGGTGGGCAGGCGTCGGCGTGCTGGCTCGCGGAACCGCTCGCTGCGGCGGCCGACGCGGCGGCCCGCGGCAAAGCGTTGCCCGTGATCGACGGACAACCTCCGGCCACGGGGGCGGCCAGCTGACCGCTCGGGCGGGTCGGCGAGTCGTGTCGCTCGCCGGGTTCGGTGTCGCCATGGCACTATCGCTCCCGGGTGGCACATCCGGGGCAGACGAGGGCGCCACGCTGCGCATCGGCACCACCCAGGAATTCGATTCGATCAATCCACAGCTCGCGTTCGTCGCCTCGTCGGCCGAGGCGACGACGCTCGCCTATGACACGCTCGTCGGACTGGGGCCCGACCTGGAATACGCGCCGACCGGGTTCGCAGCGTCATGGGTCCGCGAGGGTTCCACCTGGACGTTCACGATGCGTGATGGCCTCCGCTGGTCCGACGGACGGTCTGCCGACGCGGACGACGTGGCCTTCACATACGAATACCTCCTCGCGAGCATGGACCGGGCCTACGTGGGGCCGTGGGCGCCGGCCGGCAACGACCTGCCGCGCCCCGGCGCGACGCGCGGCGACCGTCGGCCGGACAACCCGCTGTCGCTCTACGGGGAGGTCCTCGTCGAGGGGGTCGGCCTGACAGCGGTCGAGGCCGTCGACCGCCACACGGTCGCGCTGACCACCGACCGACCGACGACCTTGCTGCTTGGGGCCGGCATCCCCATCCTGCCCGAGCACGTCTGGTCGTCGGTGACCTTCGCCGAGGCTGTCACGACGTTCCAGGCAGCGCCGCCGGTCGTCGGCAGCGGGCCATTCCAGGTCGTCGACTGGCAACGCGGCCGTTCGGCACGATTCGCGCGCAACCCGTTCTACTCGGGGCAGGACCCCTTCCTCGAGGAGGTCCAATTCCGCTTCTTTCCCGATCAGACGGCGCTGCTCGCCGCGCTCCGGCGCGGTGACATCGACTACGCGCGACCGGTCGCGACCGACGAGTTCGACGAGCTCGATGCCGACGCCGATATCGACGGTGTCGAGGGGCTCGGCGCGGGCTTCACGCACGTGGCGTTCAACACCTATGGCGCGCAGATCGATGGCGGCGGCGCATCGACCCCGGCCGTTCGCGACCGTCGCTTCCGCGATGCGCTCGGGTACGCGCTGGATCCGGACGCGCTCATCCGCGAGGCGGTCGATGGGCACGGCACGCCGGGCACCACCGTGATCCCGCCGCTCTTCGACCCGTTCCACACCGAGCCCAGCCGACCTCGAACCTACGACCTCGACGAGGCGCGTCAGCGTCTGGACGACGCCGGCTATCGGGATAGCGACGGCGATGGCATCCGCGAGGACCAGGATGGGGCGCCGATCGACCTCGAGCTCTACTACCCGACGACCGAGTCGAAGTATCGGCTCGCTGCCCAGGCCGTCGAGACGGCCTGGGAGCTCGTTGGGATCGCTGTCACGCCCCACGGACTCGAGCCGGACACGCTGACCGAGCTGCTGTACGTGCCCGAGGCCGGTGGCACGGCCGAATACGACGTCGTCCTGTGGGGCTGGACCGGCTCCGCCGATCCGGATCTCCTGCTGTCGCTGTTCACGACCGCGGAGATCGGCGGGTGGAGCGACAGCAACTACGCCAGCTCGGACTACGACGCTCTGTTCGAGCGTCAACGAGGAGCGGCGACGCTCGAGGCTCGCCGGGCCGATCGTGGCCGACATGCTCGACATGGTCTACGACGACGCCCCGTACCACGTCCTGTTCTACGACGCCGAGCTCCACGCCCACCGGACCGACCGGTTCGCTGGCTGGTCCAGGCAGCCGGCCGCCGGCGGGGTCAGCCTCTTCACGTACGGCGTCCAGGGCTACCTCGACCTGGTGCCGGCCGCGGAGCCCAGCCCCGCACCAGCGAGCGCCGAGCCGGCCACCCCGACGCCCGCGGCCGCACCGTCGACCCAGCCGCTCCAGGGCGTGTCGCTGCCGCCCGGCGGCATGACGTCGCTGCTGGTAGGTATCCTCGCGGTCGTGGGCGTCCTGAGCCTCGCGCTGGTCGTGCGCCGCGCCCGCCGGAGATCCCCGCCATGACCGACCCGGGCACCACCGAGCTGCCGCCGAACCCGCTGCAGCCATCGATCATCGCCGACCTCCTGGCGGCCACGCCGCTGACGGTCGATGCCGAGCTGCGCGCGTTGGGGGATGTCGCCGGCTGGCGACCGGCACCCGGGGAGTGGAGCGCCAACGAATGCGTCGGGCACCTGATCGAGGCCGAGCGACGCGGGTTCGCCGGCCGTATCCGGACGATCCTCGACGGCGTCCAGCCTGACGGGTCGTTCGTGCCCCCGTTGCTCGCGGCCTGGGACCCGCCGGCCGTCGCTGCTGCCCGGCGCGACGACCAACGGCCGCCCACGGAGCTTGCCAGGGAGTTCGCGAAGCTGCGGGCGGACAGCGCCGATCTCGTCCGGTCCCTTCGACCGGAGGACCTCGGTCGGAGCGGCACGCATCCGGAGGTGGGCGCGCTCCGGATCGACGAGCTCCTGGGCGAGTGGGTCCATCACGACCGCAACCACGTGCGGCAGCTGTTGGCCGTGACACAGTCGCGGGTCTGGGATCAGATGGGCAACGCCCGAACGTTCAGCGTCCTCGATCTGGAATAGCCGGCGCCGATCCACGCATCAGCGCCGCTCCAGGATGACCACCTCGATCTTGCGCTCGGTCTTGCGTCGATACGCGGCGTAGTTGCGGAGACCGGCCACGAACTGCGGCCACAGCCGGTCGTGCTCGGCAGGCTTCGCCCGGCGAGCTCGGACTCGACGGCGCTCCTTGCCGACTTCGATCTCCGCGTCGGGCTCCGCCTGCAGGTTCAGCCACCAGGCCGGCTCGCGGTCCCGGCCGGCGTTCGAGGTGACGATCGCAAGGTCATCGCCGGCGTCGACGTAGTACAGCGGCGTCCGCCGATCCGTGCCGGTTCGCCGGCCGACCGTGTGGAGATACAGCGTCCGCACCTGGGTTCGGGGCGAAGCGCCGCGGCGTCTTAGGCGACGACTTCGTCCTCGGGCTCATCGAGGAGGCGGAAGATCGCCCACCCGCCGATCGCGCCGACGATCGGTCCGACGAGATAGATCCACAAGGCCCCGAGGTCGGCGCCGAGCAGTGCCGAGCCGATGGACCGCGCCGGGTTCACCGATGCGCCGGACAACGAGGCCGACGCGAAATGGATCGCCACGAGCGTCAGCGGGATGGCGAGTGGCGCGAGGCCCGCGGCCCGCTTCGTCGCCACGAGGATGACGAGCACGAAGCCGGCGGTCAGCACGATCTCCAGGATCAGGGCGCCGATGTCGGTGATGCCGGCGCCAGGCTTCGTCACACCGGCCGCCACGGCTCCCTGGCCGGCGACGACGAACACGATCGCCGCCGCCGCGATCGCACCGATGACCTGGGCGAGGATGTAGCCGATCGCGTCGGTGGTCTCGGTGCGCTTGTCCAGCACCGCCGCGACCGTCACGGCCGGATTGAAGTGACCGCCCGAGATGTGGCCGACAGCGAAGATCGCCGCGAGCAGCCCGAAGCCGAACGAGAAGGGCACCACCAGCAGCCCCGGGACCTGCGCCGCCCCGAACGCCGCGACCGACGAATAGCCGATCGTCATGAACAGGAAGGTGCCGACCAGTTCGGCGAGGTACTTGCGGGTATCCATGGTCCCTCCGAGTCTTGCCGCGACGCCTCGGGGCGCCGGCTGGGGACTCGATGCTACCCGGTCGGTCCAGCGCGGGTGACCCGGATCCGGAGGCAGGCGCGGACTGACGTCAGGCGGCGACCTCGAAGGGGCGAACGCCGTCAGGTGCGATCTCGACGGTCACGCCGCAACCGTCGCAGGTGACGTTCGTGAGCGTGTCGTCGGTGGTCGCTTCGCCCGCGCACAGCGGGCAGTCGATGGTGATCATCTCGTCGAGGACTCCTGGCGGGGTTGTCTGATGGGCGGAAGTCTCGACCTGCCTCGTGACAGCTAGCGTGTCACACCGATCGCGCCGTAGCGGAAACAACCAGGAAGGTGATCGTCCACGAGACCGACGCTCTGCATGAAGGCGTACACGATCGTCGACCCGACGAAGCGGAACCCGCGTCGGCGGAGATCCTTCGACAGTGCATCGGACTCGACCGTCGTCGCCGGGATCTGACCGGACTGCGTTTCCGGGGGCAAGCGCTTCGGTGGGCCGGGCACCATCGTCGCCAGGTAGGCATCGAACGAGCCGAAAGCTCGCGCCAGCTCGAGCACGCCCGCTGCGTTGCCGATCGTCGCGTCGATCTTGGCGCGATTGCGGACGATGCCGGCATCGCCCATCAGCCGAGCGCGGTCGCTGTCGTCGAAGGCCGCGACGACCGCGGGATCGAACTCGCGAAAGGCCGCTCGAAACGTCGGTCGCTTGTTGAGGATCGTCGACCACGACAGACCCGCCTGGAACGACTCGAGCGCGAGCCGCTCGAACAGCTCCTGGTCGTCGTGCGTCGGCACGCCCCATTCGTGGTCGTGGTAGTCGACCATCCGCTGGTCCGGACGCTCGCTCTCCGCGCCGGACCACCAGCAGCGTGCCAGCCCATCGGTCATGCCCGAAGGCTACGCTACCGGCGACATGGCACTCCACTGCTACCTCGGCCACGGGGCGTCGGGGACGTCGGCGAGCATGCGACCGTTCGTCGACGGTCTGCGCGCCCGGGGCATCGATGCCACCGCGATCGAGCTGCCGAAGCGCAAGGCCGAAGAGGCGCTACCTGCGTTCCACAAGGTCGTACCGAGCGAGCCTGACGTCGTCGTCGGCGGCCACTCCTACGGTGGGCGTGTAGCGAGCCTGGCGGCCGCCGAGCCAGATGCCCCGTACGCCGCGCTGGTCCTGTTCTCCTTCCCGCTCCATCCACCCGGATCACCGGACCGGACCGAGGCAAGGACGGTCCATTTCCCCTCGATCCGCTGCCCCGTCCTGTTCCTGTCCGGTGGATCCGATCCGTTCGCCCGTCTCGAGCTGCTCCGATCCGCGGTCAAGCGGATCGGCGGTCCGGCCGAGCTCGTGACCTACCCGAAGCTGGGGCACGGCGTGGTGCCCGTCCTCGACGACGCGCTCGACCGCGTCGTGACGTTCCTCTCGACGATCCGCAGCTAACGCACCCGGTCAGCGCGTGGCGATGACCTCGATCTCGACCGCGTAGTCGGCTGCCAGCGCGGTCACGCCGACGGTGGCCCGCGTCGGCGGGTCGACCGCGAAGAACTCGCGGTACACCTCGTTCATCGCCGCGAAATCGTCGAAGTCACGGAGATAGACGGTGGCCTTGACGACATCGGCGAACGTCAGCCCGGTCGCGCTCAGCAGTCGGCCGACGTTCTCGAGCATCGCCCGCGTCTCGGACTTGATGCCGCCCGGGACGGCCCCGTGCGAGCCAGGTGCGTCGCCGACCTGACCGGCCAGGAACACGAAGCCGTTGGCCTCCACGACCTGCGAGAACGGATACGGTCCGGGCTCGAGACCGGGGCCATGCGGGACATGTTTCGGCATGCGTTCCTCCTCGCGCGTTCAGAGGCGTCGGTGGGACGCCTCCACTGCTTGCTCACACCACCAGGCGAGGTCGTCTGCCGCGCTCACCCCTGACGGCAGCGTCAGGCCGGCCCGCGCATCGAGGCCCTTGCGCCAGCCGCGCAGAAGCAGCCCGATGATCCATGTCAGGTCTCGCTGCAGGTCCCAATCGCCGGCGAGCCCGGCGAAATCATGCGGCTCGCTCCCGAACCCCCATCGTCCGCTGTCCCACTCTAGCGCGTCCCGATAGACACGCAGGACGTCGTCCGGGCGGGCGGAGAGCGAGCCGCTGTTCGACACCAGGAACCAACCGAGCTCGACGGCGACCGGCCCTCGCATCGTCATCTGCCAGTCGATGAAGGCGACGTGGCGATCCGGCAACAGGGCGACGTTCGCGAGCTTCAGGTCCCCGTGCAGCCCGACCCACGGGAGCACCTCCAGTGCGAGCACCAATGGCGAGGCATCGGCGCCGAGCCGCTCGACCAGGTCCCAGGCGTCGTGCGATGCGGCCCGCTGGAACGCCTCCCAGCCGGCCATGAACCGGTCGCCGACGGGGTTGCCGTCCGCCTGGTACTGCGCCGCAGCCTGCGGAGCAAGCAGCGTCAGGCGCTCCGGGAGGGGACACCACGGAGGTGGCGGCTGCGAATCCCGCTCCAGCGCAGCCTCCATGCTCCGGCTCCACGGCACGGCGTGCAAGCGCGCCATCGCCTGGACCACCCGCCCGAGCGTCTCGTCATCGATGGTCGGGTCGTGGCCGGGCCGCTCCCAGGAGATCAGCTCGTTCGACAGATCGGGCGTGAGGATGGCGACGCCCTCGCCGTCGGTCGCGGCGCCGAGATAGGGGACGAAGTCCGCGCGTGCCCAACCGACCTCACGTCCCCCGATCGCCGCCATCCAGCCCTCGCGCAGGTCGCGATCGAGCGTTGCCCGGGCGATCCAGTCGCCCGCCATCGACGTGCGCTTGAGGACGAAGCGCCGCCCATATCCGTCGAGGAGGCTTGTGAATGTCGCGCCGGACCAGCCATCGGTCGGGAAGTCGTGCTCAGGGAGCAACTCGAGCCCGAACTCGGTCAGCAGGTCGAGCAGCGTCCGATCGCGCCAGCTGCCGGTCATCGGGCGGCGGTCAGCACGGCGCCGGGACGTCGTCGGCGCCATCCGGGCCGCCATCGACGTACACGACGTGGGAATCGGGGCAGTTGCGCGTCAGGACGACGACCAGCGGCTCGGTCGCGCTGGCGTTCTCCTCGACATGGACCTCCCCGGCCGGGATGTAGACGAAGTCGCCGGCCGTCGCGTCCATGCCGTGCTCCAGGCCGGTCGGCCCCCACGTGTAGCGGGCGCTGCCCGACACGATGTAGATCGAGGTCTCGCAGTCGCCGTGATGGTGGATCCGGGTCTTGTCGCCGGGCGCCGTCGAGACGATCGAGGAGTACAGCCGCTCCGACCCGACGGTCGGGCGCGAGATCGCGATCGAGCGCTCCATGCCGGCGTGCTGGCCGACGCTGGTCACCCGATCATCGGGCGTGACGCGCGTCGCCATCAGGCGGCCGGATCCAGCCGCTCGACGACCCGGAACCACTCGCAGACGACGACCGTGGAGTCGGTCAGCTCGAAACCTGGGTCCCGCAGGCCGGCGCGCAGGTCGCCGATGTAGCCGCTCCAGAACCGCTCATGGGCGACCCGCCAGTCGTGCGCGTCGGCGTAGCCCTCGCCCTCGGCCCTCGCGAATTCATCGGTGACGAGGGCGATCGTCGAGAGCTCGACCCTGGTGATCTCCACGATCGCGACCGCTCGACCGTCCGAATCGAGCAGGACCTCGCGGTCGCCCGCCCGCGATGGCAGGCCGCCGTCGACGACATAGTCGACCGCCAGACCCGCGGTCGCGGTCTTCGTCCCGTCGAGCGCAAGCGCGGTCAGGTCATCGCGTAGCGGACCCGGGAAGGCGAAGCCCCACGCCGGCATGCCCAGGTGCGTCGTGGGCTCGGGGGGCTCGGGCATGTGCCGATGATAGGTCGCTACCATCGGGTCGATGGCGTCCCCGCACAGGTTCCCGTTGATCGACACGCCCTCGCCACTCCACGCCCTGCCCCGCTTCCGCGACGCGCTCGGTGGGCGGGTGGAGTTATGGATCAAGCGGGAGGACCTCCTCCCGCTTGCGTTCGGCGGAAACAAGCTGCGCAACCTCGAGTTCCTCATCGGTGAGGCGCTGGCACAGGGCTGCGACACGCTCGTGACCAGCGGTCGACGCTGGTCCAACCACGCGCGGCTGACGGCCGCCGCCGGCGCACGGGCCGGTCTGGCCGTCCACCTGGTGCTGTCCGGGCCGCAGGTGGAGCCTGCTGGACCCGGGATCCGACTCGGCCGCTCGTTCGGGGCGACGCTCCACCTCCTCGATACGGCAGATCGGGACGAGCGCGCGGCGGTCGTCGAGCGCGTCGCCGCCGAAGTTCGGTCGACCGGCGGGCGGCCGTACGTCATCGGCGTCGGTGGCTCGGGTCGCGTCGGGGCCGAGGGCCAGCGACGAGCCGCGCAAGAGCTGCTGGCCCAGGCCGAAGCGATCGCGCTCGGCATCGATCGGATCGTCCTGCCGACCGCGACGGGCGGTACCCAGGCCGGGCTGCTCGCGGGCCTGCCGGCGTCGATCGCCGTGACCGGCATCGTCGTGTCCCGCTCGGCCGGTGAGCTTCGGCCGGTCATCACGGCACTCGTCGCCGAGCTCGGCAGGTCGGTCGAAGGAGCAGCGATCGAGCTTGACGAGTCACACATAGGCGAGGGATATGGCCGGCCGACCGCCGCCGCCGAGGAGGCCGCTGCGCTGCTGGCCACGACCGAGGCCATCCTCGTCGACCCGATCTACACCGCCAAAGCACTGGCCGGGCTGGTCGCGGGCGTCCGCACGGGCGCGTGGGATGGCGAGCGGATCGTGTTCTGGCACGCGGGCGGCCTGCCCGGCCTGTTCGAGCCCCTCGACTGAGGCCGGAGGAGTCCGATCACTCCCCGGCCGACCGCCACGCGTCGCGGATCTTCATCCGACCGGCCGTCTGCAGCACCGCGCCCGCGTATACACGCGCGCCGATCACGAACAGCACCCAGATCGCGACGACCGTCAGGACGATGGCGATCGCGACCTCGACCCCGGAGATCGCGTCGAACGCCGCCCGCAGGGGCACCACGAACGGCGCCGACGCAGGGATGTAGGTGGCGATCTGCGCGACGAGCCCCGACGGGTCGTTGATGACCGCGAAGATCGCGACGAAGTAGCTGATCATCGCGATCATCGTGACCGGGGTCGATGCGTTCGATGCCTCCTCCAGCCTCGACGCAAGGGCGCCGAGGAACCCGAGCGCGGTCGAGTACAGGGCGTAGCCCAGCACGAACCAGACGACGAGCAGAGCGATCGCGCTGGGGGTGGTCTCGGGCAGCACGAATTGGTCGGTCCAGACCGCGGCGCCGAGCGCAGCGACGACGAAGACCACGAGCTGGACCAGGCCGAGGATGCCGATCCCCAGGACCTTACCCATCAGGAGGTCGCGCGCTCGCACCGTGGCGAGCACGACCTCGACCACGCGGCTCTGCTTCTCCTCGACCACGCCGGTGAGCACGGTGAACCCGAAGCTGAAGATGCCGACGAGGATCAGCACCGCGCCGATGTTGGCGAACAGGAAACGCGATTGATCGGCCTCGGTCTCGGGGTCGAGCGCGTCGACCGTCGGAGGCTGTTGGGCATCGAGCAGGGAGCCGGGTTCGACGCCGGCGTCGGTGAGGATGTCCTGGAACCGAAGCGCGACGATCGACGCGGAGATGACCTGCGCGATGGACTGGTCCTGCTCCTTGGGGAACCTGAGCGTGCCAGGCGACGACAGGTCGCTGGGAACGTCGACCACGACATCGACGCTCTCCGACTGGAGCGCTGCATCCGCGGCAGCCGCATCATCGAGCGGGACCAGCTCGACGACCTGGTCGAACTGCTCGGCGGTGGCGGTGATCGCCTGCTCGATACCGGGCGGCGTCGGGCGGACCAGGCCGATCCTCGCCGGTTGATCCTCGCCGAACAGCACGGTCGGCAGGACGAACGAGCCGATCACGAGCAGCGTGGTGAACACGACCGAGAACAGGAAGCCGCGGCTCCGCCCGCGCTCGAGGATCTCGCGTTTGGCGACCAGCCAGACGCTCCGCCCACGGCTCATCGCGCAGCCTCCGAAGGGGTGACGGCAGGGGTGGGCGTGACGGCCTCCATGAACAGCTCCGAGAGCTTCGGAGGCTCGTACGCGAACATCCGCACCTCGCCGGCTGCCCGCGCCCTCGCCAGCATCGCGTCAAGGTCGACGTCGTCGGCGACGAGCAGCTTGACGCGGTCGCCGGATCGCTCCAGGACCGTGAGGGACCCGTCACCGTCGAGCCAGGCGCCGCCCGAGCCGACCACCTCGACCTCGAGATGACGACGCCCCGACCGCGACTTGAGCTCATCGATCGCGCCGGCCGCGACGATCCGGCCGCGAGCGATGATCACGACGTCCTGGCAGACGTCCTCGACGAGATCGAGCTGGTGGCTGGAGAACAGGACACCGACGCCCGCCGCGGCACGTTCGTGCACGACCTCGGTCATCGTGGCGATCCCGATCGGGTCGAGGCCGGAGAAGGGCTCGTCGAGGACCAACAGCTCCGGATCGTGCGCCAGCGCGACCGCCAATTGGATCCGCTGCTGGTTGCCGTGGGACAGCTCCTCGAGCTTCGACTTCGCCCGATCGCCGAGACCCATCCGCTCGAGCCAACGCGCTGATGCCGCCTCGGCGTCGCGCGCCCGCAGACCGTGCTGCTGAGCGAAGTAGCTCATCTGCTCACCGACCCGCATCCGCGGGTACAGGCCGCGCTGCTCCGGCATGTAGCCGAACCGCAGGCGCGCGTCACGGTCGACCGGCTGACCCTTCCAGCGCACCGTGCCGCGATCGGGACGCGCGAGCCCGAAGATGCAGCGCATCGTCGTGGTCTTGCCGGCACCGTTGGGCCCGAGGAAGCCGACGACGCGCCCGGGCCGCGAGGTGAACGAGGCGCCATCGAGCGCCACCACGTTCCCGTAGCGCTTGGCGAGGTCATCGATCTCGAGCATCGGTCTCCCTGTTGGTGCCTCGCTAATGATGAGGGCGGGCTCCCGATGTCGTGCCCGTAGCCGTGGGCCTAGATGGCGCCCGTGGTCTGGCAGTCCACGCCAGATGGTCGAGGCGGTGGCCTTGCGGCTCCTCGAGAGCGTTCGTGGACTCCGGAACCACCCCACTTGTCGAGGGCACGCGGTGCGGCTCTTCAGGCCGCTGTTGTGGTTTGAGAGTCCACGCTCCACGAGCGGGGAGGCGGCGAGTCGCCGCACAGCGAACGACCCCGGGCCCTCGAGGGGATCCGGGGTCGGTTCGATCGCGGGGACTCACCGCCGCCTATTCGGCCGTGAGCGTACCCGTCATGTTGGGGTGGACCTCGCACCAGAACGTGTACGAACCCGCGGCCAGCGCCGGCACCGCGTTCGTGATCTTGGTGGACGAATCGATCGCACCCTTGAAGAGCGTCGCGCCGGCGGCGTCCTTGATGGCGATGTTGTGCGGCGCCGCCTCCTGGTTGTCGAGGACGATCGTCGTCGGGGTATCGGCCTTGATGGTGAGGGACGTCGGCTGGAACGCCAGGTCCTTGGCCACGACGACGATCTCACCACCCGCCGGAGCAGACGCTCCGGGGCTCGACGGCGCGACGGAGGCTGGGGCCGGTGTGGCACCGCCGCCGCTGGAACACGCGATCGTGAGGATCGCCAACCCGGCCAGTGCCAGGCCTTGGAGGAAACGCTGCATGCGTGGGACTCCTTCTGGACGCGGAACGAGCCGCGTCACGTGGACGCGGCTCGACCCAGGTTTCGGTCGGTGATGCGCTTACGGTAGCGCGGATCTCGGTTTCCCTACGCCTCGGCGCCGGCGGAGCGGCCGCGCGAGGTGACGAACGTGCTCAGAGCGGCCAGCTCGCGCTTGACCACCGCGACGGGGTTCCCGTCCATGCGGGCGAAGTCGATCACGACGAGCGCGATCAGCGCGACCTCGATGGCCTTGGCGATGTACGCCGTCTGGAAGTACGGGCCCTGGATCGCCCAGGCGATGATCGTCGTCGCGGCGTAGCCGATGAGGCCGAGGCGGACGAACCAGCGGAACCGGACGGCCAGCGCGAGCGGCACCACCATCGCGACCGCGGCGGTGAAGTAGCCGAGCGCATTCAGGGTGAAGAGCAGCCCACCAAGGGTCAGATGGATGTACCCCGTGGCGATGGCGAGACCGGCGATCGCGGCGCGGATCACGACGTCGGAAAGACGGAGCGGCGTTCGGGTGGCGAACATCTCGGTGTCGGGACCTCGTCTGTGGGGTGGTGCCGGATCAGTCCGGTCGGTGATGTCGCCATGCTCCGGCCGGCGACCTGCTCAGGGCTCCCGGCAAGGGACACCGATCCGACCGGACGCTCGCCCGCATCGGGTGGTCGCCTGACGACCAGTCCCGGGTCGGCCGGATGACGTAGGCGGCTCGGCCGAACGTCGATGCCCCCTGTTCGACGGCCCGGCGTATCCTCAACGGCCGATGACCGCCACCTCCGGATCTCGTCGCGCCCGCAAGCCGCGCCCGGCCACCGACGACCAGCGCCCGACTCCAACGGAGCGCCTCGGCGACCCGGATGGCGGCACCGGCGTCCTGCATCAGCTGCTGACCGCAGCCGTAGCGGAGACCGCGCGGTTGCTCGACGCCGATGGCGCGATGGTCTACCTGGTCGATCCGAGCACGGGCAACCTGCGCTTCGCGCACGACGCGGGGATCAAGAAGGCACGCACACGCGAGTGGGTCCGCTCGATCGAGCTTGCGCCCGGCGTCGGGATGTTCGGACGGGCCGTCGCCGACCGAGCGGTCGTGACGACCTCCGACTATCGTGCCGACGACTCGTTCCGCCACGCGGCCAGCGCCGATCGCGTGGTCGACGACCTCGGTATCAAGTCGATGGTCGTGGCGCCGCTGGCCGCCGGCGACGAGGTCTTCGGTGCGCTGGGGACCTTCTCGAAGCGCGAGGATGCGTTCGATGCCGCCCACATCGCCCTCGTGCGCTCGCTCGCGGAGCACGCCGCGAGCGCGATGGCGAATACCAGGCTGATCGAGGAGCTGGACCGTTCGCGCCAGGAGCTCGATCGGTCGCGCAGTCATCTGGCGCGTCGCGCCGACGCCGAACAGGCATTGCGCGAGCTCGCCGCGCGCATCACCGCGCTGCGCGATCCGGCCGAGATCCTGCAGGAAGTGGTCGAGCTCGCCAGCCGCCTGGTGGGTGGCGAGGGCGCGATCCTCGACCTGCTGGATCCGGAGACCGGCGACCTCCGCTGGGCGTATGACGACGGGCTACAAGGGCAGTTCACGGCCGAGGAGCGTGCCAACCTCTGGATCTCGGTCGGCGAGGGGGCGACGGGCGTCGCGGTCGCCGAGGACCGGGTGGTCATCGCCGGCGACGACCTTGCATCGCTCTTCCCGCCCGGCCCCGAGAACACGATGTTCTACGAGCGGACCGGCTTCCGGTCGATGATCGCCGCGCCGATCACCGGCGAACACGGGCCACTCGGCGTGATCGAGGTCTACGCGGCCCGTCAGAACGCATTCGACGACGCCGACGCGGACTTGATCCGGGCACTCGCCGGTCAGGCCGCCATCGCCATCACCAACGCTCGCCTGATCGCCGAGCTTGCCGCATCGCGATCGGCGCTGGAGCGGACCGCCGACGCCGAGCGGACGCTGCGCGAGATCGCGGCGATCGTCACCGCGATGCGCGACAAGGACGAGATCCTCCAGGCGGTCGTCGATGCCGCCACGCGCCTGCTCCGTTCGAGCGGCGCGATGATCGACCTGATCGACCCGAGCTACGGGGACGGTGATGCGTACCGGCATACCGACACGCGGCTCGAATACAACAAGGACTTCCTCGACGAGGTGGAGGGCACGCCCGACGCCGGCGTGTCGGGGATGACCCTGCGCACCGGCAAGGTGGCGTGGAGCGGCGACTACCTCGCCGACCAGCGCTTCGAGCACACCCCGGAACGGGACGCCTTCGTGCAGGAGAGTGGCATCCAGTCGGTCATGGCCGCCCCGTTGCTGCGCGGGGGCGTGGTCATCGGTGCGGTCACCGTCTACAGCGACCGGCGCGACGGCTACGACGCCCAGGATGCGGCAGTCCTCGCCGGGCTCGCGGACCAGGCGGCCGTGGCCATCGCCAACGTGCGCCTCATCGCCGAGCTGGAGCGGTCGCGTAAGGATGTCGAGCGGCGCGCCGAGGCCGAGCGGAGCCTGCGCCAGATCGCGGCCAGGATCAACGCGCTGCGCGAACCCGACGAGGTGCTCCAGGACGTCGTCGACGAGGCGCGCCGGTTGCTTCGCGCCGACGGCGCGGTCATCGACCAGTACGACGCCGAGCGGGGCACCCTGTTGTGGGCGTACGACGCTGGGCTGCCCGAGGCGCAGCGCGAGGCGCTCAAGCTCAACAGCCTGCGGCTCGGGAAGGGTGTGGCCGGGAAAGCCGTCGCCGAGCGGCGGGCCGTCCACGTCGGCGATTACAGCTCGGCCGAATTCGAACATGACGACCTGACCGATTCGCTCGCCGAGCTGGCGCGCGTCCGCGACCTCATCGCCGTGCCGATCCTCGGCGAGGCAGGTCCGCTCGGTGCGATCGAGGTCATCAGCCACGAACCGAACGCCTTCGACGAGCTCGATGCGGCCGTGCTGGCCGGCCTCGCGGAGCAGGCGGCCATCGCCATCACCAACGCCCGGCTGATCGACGAGCTGAAGCGGTCCAAGCTGGCCCTCGCCCGGCGCGCAGAGACCGAGCGGTCCCTACGCGACATCACCGCCCGGATCGCCGGGTTGCGCGACCCGGACGAGGTCCTCGAGGGCGTGGTCGAGGACGCCAAGCGCCTGCTCGAGACCGATGGCGCGCACCTGACGCGCATGGCGCCCGGCGGCGGCTACCTCATCCCCGTCGTCGTGGCCGGAGGCGCCGATACCGAGACCCGCGACTGGCTCCTCGGCATGCGCTTCCCGCTCGGCGGCGGCATCAATGGGCTGGCCGCCCAGGACGGTGTGCCGGTGTGGACGTCGGACTACCTGGCCGATCCGCGCATCCCGCACGAGCCGGGCGACCAGCAGGTCGCCCGTCGCATGGGGCTCGTGGGCATGGCCGCCGCGCCGTTGCGTGCCCCTGGCGGCGAGGTCATCGGAACGCTCGCCATCTCGACAGCGCAACCGCGCGCCTTCGAGCCCGACGACCTCGACCTGCTGCAGGGTCTCGCCGATCAGGCCGCCATCGCGATCACGAACTCGAACCTCCTGGCGCGGGTGACCCACGAAGAGGCGCGCTTCCGTGGTCTCGTGCAGACCACGCCGGACGTCATCTGGCGAGCCGATACCGAAGGCACCTTCACGTTCATGGCCGATTCGGCCGAGGCGCTCTTCGGCTGGCCGGTCGACCGCATCATCGGCGAGCACTTCGCCTTCCTGACCGACCCCGACTCGATGCCGATCGCGATCGAGGCGTACAGGGCGGTCAGCCGCGACCCCGACCTCGTCGAGCGCGTCCTGATCACGTTGGTGCGCCGCGATGGCTCGACCTTCGCCGCCGAGGTCACGACGGCCGGCGTCTTCGAGGATGGCCGCTGGGTGGGTGCCCAGGGCACCGTCCGCGACGTGTCGGAGCGCGCCCGGCTCGAGCGCGACCTGCGCGCATCGGAGGAGCGCTACCGGTATCTAGTCCAGAACGCGCCGGACCTGATCTGGTCGATCGGGCCGGACGCACGGTTGACCTTCCTGTCCGCGGCGGTCGAGCGCCTCACGGGCTTCCAGCCCGAGGAGCTGCTCGGCCAGCATTTCGGGGCGCTCGTCCACGAGTCGTCCAACGACGTCGCCGAGCTCGACTGGACGGCCGCCCTCGTCGGTCCGTCGCAGGAGGTCCGGGGCCGGCTCAGCCTCCGCCACCGCGACGGCTCGGCCGTGCCCGCCGAGTTCATCGCGATCGCGACGCTGGACGAGACCGGCCGCTTCGTCGGCGCGAACGGCTCCGTGCGCGACATGCGCGAGCACGACCGGCTCGAGCGCGACCTGCGCGCATCCGAGGACCGCTATCGGAACCTCGCCTCGTCGTCTCCGGACATGGTCTTCGCGACCGACGCCGAGGGCCGCTACACGTTCTTGTCCGACCGTGCGTCGACGATGCTCGGCTGGGATCTCGAACGGAGCGTCGGCCGGCCGTTCTTCGAGTTCGTCGCACCGGGCTGGCAAGAGGCCGCCGCCGCCAGTTATCAGGCGGTGGTCGACGATCCGGGGACCGTCCACTCGATCCGGATGGACTTCCTCGACGGTGACGGTGCGCCGCGGGCACTCGAGATCAATGTGCTCGGCAAGGTCGAGGACGGCGCCCTGGTGGGCATCAACGGCGTCGCGCGCGATATCTCCGAGCGGCTGCGCCTCGAGCACGAGCTGAGCCAGTCGGAGGAGCGTTTCCGCTTCCTCGTCCAGAACTCGCCCGACATCGTGTTCTCGACGGATGCCGAGGGGCGGTTCACCTTCCTGTCCGACGCCATCGAGCGCATGACCGGCCACCGGTCGGAGGACATCATCGGCCAGCACTTCTCGGTCCTCGTCGACCAGTCGACGATCCCGCTCGCCGGCAACCGCTGGGCCGAGCTCGTCGCCCACCCCGATCGCGAGCAGCAGGCGGCCCTCGTCCTGCGTGGGGTCGATGGGCGCCGCGTGCCGGTCGACGTCCGGGCGATCGGCATCACCGAGGGCGATGCGTTCGCCGGCATCCAGGGCGCGGCGCGTGACGTGAGCGATCAGGTGCGCCTCGAGAACGAGCTGCGGCGACAAGCCGGCGAGCTGGCGGCGGGTGAGGAACGGGCCCACCTGGCACGCGAGCTGCACGACTCGGTCACCCAGGCACTCTTCTCCATGACGCTGGTGGCCCGATCGGTGGAGATGCTGCTCGATCGGGACCCCGAGGCCGCCCGAGAGCAGCTGACCCAGCTGCGCGAGCTCCAGCGCGAGGCATTGGCCGAGATGCGCGCGCTGATCTTCGAGTTGCGGCCGGGCAACCTCGAGCAGGACGGCCTGTCGCGCGCGCTCAAGACCCATGCGGCGGCGCTGCAGGGTCGGCTCGGGCTGCCGATCGTCGTTGACAGCGAGTTGCCGGAGCGTTTGCCGCTGCCGGCCGAGGAAGTCCTGTACCGCATCGCCCAGGAGGCGCTCCACAACGTGGTCAAGCACGCCGCTGCCCACCGTGTGCGCGTCGAGGTCCGCCGACTCGACGGCGGCGTGCGGTTGCGCGTGGAGGACGACGGCAAGGGGTTCGATGTCGAGCGTGTGCCCGAAGGGCACCTCGGTCTCGCCGGCATGCGGGCGCGATCGGAGCGCGTCGGGGCTCGGTTCTCGTGCACGAGCGAGATCGGCGTGGGCACGACGATCGAGGTCACGATGGATGCCGTTGTCCTCGAGCGGCTCGCGGCCTCGACCGGCGTGCCGCGCGTTCCCAGCCCCGACGAGGTCACCTCGATCCGCGACGGATGACGTACCGCGACATCGTCATTGCGCCGAGGCGGCGTCCCGGCGAAGGTCGCTATCGCTGACTGCGGTGCGCGCCGCACGATGGGCCCATGTCTCCAACCAGTCCCCGGGACGACGCCCCGCTCCGCGTCCTCGTCGTCGATGCCGATGACCGGGTGCGAGAGAGCCTGACCGGACTCCTCGCCATCGGCGGCCGTTGCATGGTCGTCGCTAGCGCTGGACAGGTCGGCCCGGCGCTCGATCTCGCGATCGATCACCAGCCCGACGTCGTCATCCTCGATCCGCGTCTACCGGAGGTCGATGGCGGCATGGCCTTGATCGCCCGTCTCCGTGCACGACTTCCACACGTCCGCATCCTCGCGATGAGCTGGTCGGACACGCTCGAGGCCGGCGTCCTCGAGAGCGGCGCCGACGGCTTCGTCCGCAAGACCTTCCGACCGACCGAGCTCGTCGCGGCGGTGATCGCAGCCGGCCGGGGGCTCGACGCGCCCGCATCCGAACCCGCCTGACACAGGCCCAGACGAAGCCCTAGCCGGAGGTTGGTCCTTTGCTAGACTCGACGGCGCCCACACTCGATCCCCTCCCGACTTCCACGACCGGCGCCGATGCCGCGCCAGGAGCCGACGTGACCGAACCCTCGCCGATCCGCGTCCTGATCGTCGACGACCACGCAGTCGTCCGGATGGGACTCAAGATGTTCTTCGACCTGCAGACGGACATCGAGGTGGTCGGCGAGGCTGCCGACGGTTCCGAAGGCGTCGCGATGGCCCGCCGGCTCGAGCCCGACGTCGTGTTGATGGATCTCCTGATGCCGAACATGGATGGCATCACGGCCATCGGCCGCATCAAGGCCGAGCGGCCCGAGACCGAGATCGTGACGATGACCTCCTTCATCGAGGAGGAGAAGGTCACCGCCGCGCTCGAGGCCGGTGCGTCCGGCTACGTCCTCAAGGATGCTGAGGCCGAGGAGGTCGCGGGCGCGGTCCGCGCCGCGTTCGCCGGCGAGGTCCACCTCGATCCGGCCGTCGCCCGGCTGCTGGCCCAGCGGATGCGCGCCAAGAAGTCGCCCGAAGAGGCGCTGGCCGAGCCGCTGACCGAGCGCGAGAAGGACGTCCTGCGCCTGCTCGGGCAGGGGATGAGCAACAAGGAGATCGGCACCGAGCTGTTCATCACCGAGCGCACCGCGCGTACCTACGTGTCGAACATCCTCGGCAAGCTCGGGCTGGCGTCACGCACCCAGGCCGCGCTCTACGCGGTCGAGCACAAGCTGGTCGACGGCGGCAAAGCGTAGGTTCGCGCGCCGCCAACGTCGACTACTCCACCGATACGACGCGGTACTCGACCCGCCCCCGCGGCGTCTGGACCTGGACGACGTCGCCGGGCCGCGACCCGAGCAGGGCCCGACCCACGGGCGACGCGACCGACAGTCGACCCGCACCCGGATCGGACTCGGATGAGCCGACGAGGGTGTAGGTCATCTCCGCCTCGTCCCCCTCGACCGTGATGGCCGATCCGATGTCGGCCCCGGCGCCCGCCACCGGCACCTCAGCGATGACAGCGTCGCGCAGCCGCGCCTCCAGCGCCTGGATGCGCCCCTCCAGGAACGACTGTTCCTCGCGAGCGGCCGTGTAGTCCGCGTTCTCTTTCAGGTCGCCAAGTTCCTTGGCCGCTCTGATCCGGGCGATGACCTCGGGACGGCGTACCCCGGTGAGCTCGCCCAGCTCGGCGCGCATGCGTGCCGCGCCGCTCTCGGTGAGTCGCGCGTCCGCGGCGCGCACCGCCGGAGCCCCAGCTTCCGACGCGGTCGTCCGTGATCGTGGGGCCGCCCGGGCGCGTCGCGGTGGCGGCTCGCCGCGCGCGCCCTCGGCATCCCCGTCGGGTACGACCACGACACGGGACGGGGGCGGTGGTGCCTCGCGCGTGTCCGGCAGCAACGACCCCGCCAGGCCTGTGGCCCGGCGCTCGCCGGTCGGGCGCCGCAAGTTCGCGAAGGGCAAGATGACCGCTCGATCCGGGAGCTCGGCAAGCTCGTCGGCGGGGACACCGGCTGCGAACGCGCCGAGCAACGCATCCTCGTATTCCTCGGGCGCGTCGGTCTCGGCCCACCAGACGCGCATCGGGACAGTCGATCGGAACGTGTGGAGCCAATGACCGCCTGCGTGCGGCCGCCGATCTCCCAGTTCGGTCCCTTGCTGCGCGGTGATCCGCCCACCGACCGAGGTCGTCGCCGCGCCGACATACACGACGACCTGCGACGGCAGCCAGAACGCCGCCAGCCGTGCCGCCAGCGCACGCGACGTCGGTGGCTGTCCGTCGAGCGTCAGTGTCGGCACGCGTTCGATCCACTTGCCGACCCGCGTCAGCTCGATCGGTGCCCGCGGCAGCGGCGCAGTCAGCTCCACGACGAACACGCCCGCGGAACGGGCCGGGACGCGACGGCCCCACACCACGGGTCCGTCGGGCAGCAACCCGACCTCGCCCAGGAGCGTCGCGGCATTCACGGGCGGGGCAGGGAGGAGGGCACCCGGGGATGGTAGCCGTCGGCGCTCCGCGGTATCGTGCCCGCTGCATGGCCGCGTCCCGGTCGCGCCGGGCGGCGGCCCGGCAGGCCCTCCTGATCACCCCGATCGCCATCGCAGCAGCCGTCGGCGCCGTCACGCTCGGGCCGATCGCGTCTTCGATGCCGGCCGTGGCTGCCCCGGCCAGTGCCGAACCTTCACCCTCGGCGTCCGCAACGCCAGTGGCTTCGATCTCGCCGGCGCCCGGGGCGACAGCCTCCAGCGCCCCCGTCCCCGTCCCTGTGCCCGAGGCCGGCACCCCGCCGGTCCTCGAGCAACCGCAGCCGATCACGCGGCCACGCCTGGCGCCCGCGACCCGGCTGGCCCTGCAGGCCCGTCTGGACCGGATCCGGGAGCGGTTCGCCATCCCGGGCATCTCGGTCGCGATCGTGCTGCCCGATGGCGCGACCTGGAGCGGGGTCAGCGGCATGGCCGACGTGGAGGCAAAGGCGCCCGTCACACGCTCGACCTCATTCGCGATCGCCAGCGTCAGCAAGACGTTCACGGCCGCATTGATCCTGTCGCTTGCCGAGGACGGGCTGATCGATCTCGACGCGCCCGTCCGCACCTACCTGCCCGACCTCAAGAAGGTCTCGGTCAAGGTCAAGATCCGCCACTTGCTCGATCACACGAGCGGCCTGCGCGACTACTTCTTCCACGCGTCGATCGACAAGCTGCTGCTGACCCGGCCGGACCGGCGGTGGGATGCCGCGGCGGCGCTGAAGTACGTCGGCAAGCCCTACTTCGAGCCGGGCAAGGCATGGGCCTACTCGAACACGAACTACCTGGTCCTCGGCATGGTGGCCGAGGCCGTCGGCAAGGCACCGCTCGCCGATCAGGTCAGGGCGCGCTTCCTGGAGCCGCTGGGCCTCGAGCACACCTGGTACCAGCCCCAGGACGATGCCCCGAATGACGTCGCCCACGGGTACCGTTTCACGTCGACGGCCAAGGCCGCCACCGCCATCGACCTGTCGGACGGCACGCCGCTCGTGCCGTTCACTTCGGTCGTAACGGCGGCTGGCGGTGCCGGCGGCTTCGCAGCGAATGCTCGCGACCTTGCTCGCTGGGCACAGGCCCTGTATGGCGGCGATGTGCTCGCGCCGCAATACCGTGCGGCGATGACGAACGTCGCGGCGACGACCGCGGTGAAGTCGGCGATCCCGTACGGCTACGGCGTCCAGGTCTTCGAGATCGACGGTCGGCCCTCGGTCGGACATTCGGGCAGGCTGCTCGGCTTCCGGGCAGCCGTGCGCTATCTGCCCGACCAGGGCGTGTCGATCGCCGTCCTCACCAACCAGAGCCGCACCGATCCTGCGCCGATCGTGCGATCGCTCCTTCGACTCGCGCTCACGCCTCTCGACGAGCCCTGCCGCTGTCGCCTGCGTCGCTGAGCCGTCAGGTCGCGGCCCCTGCGCGCCTGACCACCGGATCGGGCTGACCGGTACCCAAGGACTACTTGTCGCGCGCGCGCGTTAGGGCCACGGTTGGGCCACGTTGTCGGGGGACGCATGTCGATCCGCGTTGATGCCTACTTGATGGGGGGAATGGCCAGCGGTGTCCTGGCGCGCGCCGGCACGCTGCGCGAAGTCCTGGAGCACGATGGGCTCCTCGTGCTCGAGCAGGTCCAGTGGCAACCGCTGGACGGGCGGGCCGCGCCGACGAGCGCGATGTCCATCCCGATCGACGACGTGCTGATCGCCGTCGCCGACGACGAGCCGGTGATCCCCGTGCACGCCGCCTGGCATGGCATCCGGCTCGACATGGGACCGTACACGATCGAGGGCGAGATGCCGACGCTGCCCGGATTCGACCCGGGACGGGCGCTCACCCGCCCGGGCGGCGAGTTCGTGTTGCTCAAGGACGTGGCGATCGGTCTCCGGACCGATGTCCCGGGCGCGGCGCCGCTCTCGCCGGCCGGCCGCCACGCGCTGGTCAATCGCTACGCGGCCGAGAGCGTGGCCTGTGACCTGATGCTCGGGTTCTTCTTCCCCGGCGCGGCGATCATCCAGGCGGACGTGGCGGAGACCGGCGCCGTCTGAACTAGCGCCCTCGCGCTCGACTCGATCGCTCGGGTCGCCGGCCCTCGCGGGACGAGGCTCCAGCGGGCCGCCGGCGTACCGGCTTGCGATGGGCATGGTGCTCGCGCCCCACCCGAGCGTGGCCGGCGCGCATCCCGAGCGGCCGCGGCTCGGCCGAGCGGTCCGGCACGAAGCCATCCTCGACCGTCCACGGGATCGCTCGTCGCAGCATCCGCTGGATGCCGCGCAGCAGGTCGACCTCATCGATGCACACGAGGCTGATCGCCTCGCCCGACGCCCCGGCTCGGCCCGTCCGGCCGATGCGATGGATGTAGTCCTGTGGGTTCCACGGCAGCTCGAAGTTGACGACGACCGGCAGGTCCTCGATATCGAGGCCCCGAGCGGCGACATCGGTCGCAACCAGCACCCGGATGTCGCCCGACTTGAAGCCCTCCAGGGCGCGCGTCCGTTCGGGCTGCGAGCGGTCGCTGTGGATCGCGACGGCATCGAGGCCCTCGCGATCGAGGCGTGACGCGAGGCGTGAGGCCGCCAGCTTGGTGCGCGTGAAGACGAGGACCTGGTGGAGGTCATCGGCGCGGATGAGGTGCGCGAGCAGCTCTTCCTTGCGGTCGCGGTCGACCGGGTAGACGAGCTGGTTGACCGCTTCGGCGGCCGTGTTGCGTGGCATCACCTCGACGGTCGCGGGGTCGCGAAGGATCGTGCCGGACAGTCGGCGGATGTCCTCCGAGAACGTGGCCGAGAACATCAGGTTCTGGCGGCGCTTGGGCAGCAGCTCGAGGATGCGCTGGATATCGGGCATGAACCCCATGTCGAGCATGCGGTCTGCCTCATCGAGGACCAGCACCTCGACCTGCCCGAGGTTGGCGACGCGCTGCCCGACGAGGTCGAGCAGGCGGCCAGGGGTGGCTGTCAGGATCTCGACCCCGGCGCGCAGCGCCTTGATCTGGGGCTCCATCGGGATGCCGCCGTATACGACCGCCGATCGGAGGGGGACGGTGCGGCCATAGGTGGCGACGGCCGCATCGACCTGCATCGCAAGCTCGCGCGTCGGGACGAGGATCAGCACCCGGACCGGGTGCCGGGCCGGCGAGAACGAGTCGTTGGCGTGGCCGCGCAGTCGATCGAGGATGGGCAGCGTGAATGCCGCCGTCTTGCCGGTGCCGGTCTGGGCGGCCGCGAGGACGTCGCGGCCTTGGAGGACGATGGGGATGGCGGCTGCCTGGACCGGCGTCGGGGTGGTGTAACCCTCAGCGGCGACGGTCTGTAGCAGATCGGCCGAGAGGCCGAGCGAGTCGAAGGTCAAATGGTGCTCCTGCATGGATCCGAAGCCGTCGCGTGGCGTGATCCCGCGGGAGCGCGACGGCGGCGCCGGCCGTGCGCGCGTTCGCGCAGCCGCCCGTCGGCCGCTCGGAGCATAGCGGAAACCGCGGCAGAGCAGCGGCGGCGCCGGCACGATGATCTCCGTTGCGACGCGTGGCGTCCGGCGCTGCCGGTGCGCCGGGGCACCGCAAAGCGCCGCACGAACGCCTGGTCACGGTCCGTATGGGACCTCTGGCGGGAGACAAGCCGAAGGACCGGCTGCATACTCCTGAACGACCCCCACGCGCCATCCACGATAGACAGGCCCAACAGAAGACTCGCCGCCCCCCACGGCAGGAACCCTGTCCTCGTCGGGTTTCGCACTCGACACCCTCGCGCCGGCTCACCGGTCCGAGGTTCGCGTCGTCCGCGCTCACCGCGGTCCGACGCAGCCGGCCTCATCCTCGCTCCTGGCTCCACTGCCGCTGCGGCACATACCTCCGTCATCGCGTCCCCCACGCGATGTTCCGGGAGAGAGGAGGCAAGGACATTGCCGGTTCACGCGTACGGCGCCCAGCGGGCGTCCATCAGCAGGTCACGACGCCTGATCGTCGTGGCGCTCCTCGCGGCGTTCGCCGCCAGCGTCGGCGTCCTGGCCACGCCGAAGCCGACATTCGCGGCAAGCATCAAGGTCGTCGTCGTCGTCGGGCCGGCCGGCTCGAGCACTGCCAAGTACCGCGATAGCGCCAGGGTGTACGCGAACATGGCCCGTTCCTACGGCGCCACCGTCACCGAGATCTACAGCCCCTACGCGACCTGGAGCCGGGTCAAGTCAGCCGCGCGGGGCGCGAACCTCCTGATCTATCTCGGTCACGGCAACGGCTATCCGAGCCCATACGGCTCGTTCCAGCGGTACACCAAGGACGGGATGGGGTTGAACGCCACCTACGGGAACGGCAACTCCAACGTCAAGTATTGGGGCGAGTACTACGTCGACCGCGATATCCAGATGGCGAGGAATGCGGTCGTGATCCTCAACCGGCTGTGCTATGCCTCAGGCAACTCGGAATGGGGTTGGTCGAACCCGAGCAAGTCGACCGCCATCAAGCGCATCGACAACTATGGCGCCGGGTTCCTCCGCTCAGGCGCCAGGGTCGTGTTCGCCGAGGCGGTCAACAGCGTGTCGCATCACGTCCGCTCGCTGTTCACCACCAACCAGACCATGAACCAGATCCTGATGTCGCACTCGGGTGCGAGTTCCGCGCGCGACTTCTACTTCAACTCGTCGCGCACGTACTGGGCACGGGCCCACTCGGATCCGCCGCAGTCAGGGAAGTACTGGCGATCGGCCATCGGCAACCTCGACATGACGGCAGCGACCTGGCGGCTCGGCGGCTGATCGGGACGCGAGTGCATCGAAGACGGCAAGAGGCCCGGCATCCGCCGGGCCTCGTCGTTTGCGAGGGAGACGGCCGGCCCGCGGCGCGCGACCGGCTTTCCCCGGCTACTAACACGCGGCGTGCTTCCTGGACTGCAGAACCGGGCCGAACCGATTCACAGAGTCCGCCTCGCGGCCTCCACGAGCTTGGCAGGCCCATATGACTGCCGGAGGAAGGCACCCATCGGGCCTGCGTATCCACCTGCAGTCTGAGAAGCACGCTCCGACTGATCGGCGATGGCTGGTCAACGACCGACGTGGACCCCGCGCGGCGGGCCGTCGAGGAGGTCGACGATGTCTCCCTCGATGCGCACCCAGATGATCGCGTTGCCCGGCCACAGCGAGCCGGTTCGAAGCGAGTCGAGCGCGGCACGGCTTGGCGCCGGATAGGCAGTTCGCAGCGTCGTCTCGAACGTCCTCGCGATCGACCGGGTCGCTTCCGTGGAACGCAGTACGAGGAGCCGCGACACCATCGGCGCCGGCCCCGCGCCGACGAGGTCCGACGACGCGATCGCCCCTGCCTTCGCGGCGGCCCACCGGAGCTGCTGCTCGAGACGGGGAAGCGACGACTCGAATTCCGTGACGACGAGCAGCGGTTGATCGCGGCGCTCGAACACCGCGTCGATGAATCCCCGGACAGGTCGCACGACGCCGACCTCGAGGTGCGGCCGCCACATGGGCGCCAGCTCCTGTAGGACGGCCTCGATCATCCGCGCCGAATGTCGGTCGGTGAGCCGCGGACCTCGACCCGGGTAGAGGCGAACGCTCACGTCGGCGCCCAGGGCTGACGCGACTGCGATCACGCTCTCCAAGCTCGCATGAGCGTCGCCCGATTCCATGCGGCCGTAGAACGATCGGTCGACACCCGCGATCCGAGCGACCTCGGCTTTGGTCGCTGCTGCATCGATCCGGAGCCGTTCGAGGTCCTCACCGATGGAGCGCTCCAAGCGGCGCAGACGAGCTTGCACCTGGCGCTCGATCCGGCGGTGGCGAGGGACATCACGGGGCACGTCATGCATGAAAGCAGGCGGCACTCTCCCAGCGCTTATCCAGAGTGACCTCGGACGTGCTTCCTGGACTGCACAGCGGTGCTGAAGCCAGCGAGCCGGCCTTTTTCGCGGCCAAGGTGGGTGTGGGAGGCACGAATTCGTCTCGATGTGCGCCTCGCGAGAGCTTCGACATCTCCCTGCAGTCTGAGAAGCACGCCACTGTCGGGAGCCGGTCGACAACACAAAATAGCTCCTAGCCTTGACAAAGAGAAAACGCACTTGATATAAATGCGCCCATGGCACACGATGTGATTGCGACGTGTCCCGTCTGCACATCCGAGCTGGCAGTGACCAGGCTCCACTGCGGAACCTGCGGCACCACCCTCGAGGGCGATTTCAGCGTCGGGCGGTTCGGCCGTCTCAACCGCGAGCAGACCCAGCTGTTGGAGAGCTTCCTTCGGTCGCGCGGCAACCTGCGCGACATGGAGCGGGAGCTCGGGATCAGCTATCCGACCGTCCGAACCCGCGTCGAGGCGCTCGTCCGCGCACTCGGCTTCGGCCCCCGCAACGACGTCGACCCGGATGACGACACGGCGGTCGCACCGCTCCCCGACAGTCGTGACGCGATCCTGGCGCGGCTGGCTCGCCACGAGCTGAGCGCAGAGGATGCCGCGGCGGCGATCCGCGACCTCGGAAAGGGCCGGCGATGAGGACCCACACGCCTGCCGTCCACGAGCACACGATCGGCCGCGACGGGCTGCTCCTCGTCCGGCTGACCGATGGCGACGCGCGGCTGACCGGTGTCGACGGCGACCGGGTCAGGGTCCGCACGGCGGATGGCGAGCCGCTCGAAGGCTTCCTCATCAACCGCGGCGAGCGCAGCCTGGAGGTCACGACACAGGGCGCCGGCTCCGCGGACCTGGACATCGAGGTGCCCGCCGGCGCCACGGTCATCCTCGAAGCGCGCAGCGCCGATGTGACCGTCAAGAACCTCAGCGGCGATGTCCGACTGACGACTGCCTCGGGCGACCTGGCCGTCCGGAATGTCAGCGGGACGTTGGCGGCCGAGGCCGTCTCGGGCGACCTCGAGATCGTCGCCGTTGGGGCGCTCAGCGTGGCCGCCCGAACGGTGTCGGGCGACCTCGAGCTTCGCGCCAAGATCCTCGAACGACTCACTGCGACGACGACGTCGGGTGACCTGTCGATCGTCGGGCACTTCGTCGGCGAAGGTCCCTTCGTGATCGAGACGGTCAGCGGCGACACGTCGCTCGCGCCGCTCGGCGACGTGCGTATCGACGCCACGACCCTCACCGGCGACATCCATGGCCGCGACATCGGCCACCGCTCGTCCAGAGACCTCGGACCGATCGTGGTCGGCTCCGGCGACGGTCCGACCATCTCGTTCCGCTCGACATCAGGCGACCTGTCGATCAACCCCCGGCGCGGCGACGATGCGCCGCAACGGCCCACGCTCCAGCCTGCCACGACCGACGCGCCTACCGACGCAGACGACGACACGACGCTCTCGATCCTTCGCGCGCTCGAACGCGGCGAGATCGAACTCGAGGCGGCGAGCGTGCGCCTCGCCGCCCTTGATGCCCACGAGCAGGAGCGTTCCGATGCCTGACGACGCGCTCGAGGCCGTCCTGCGACTGGTCGCCGACGGCCGATTGTCGGCAGAGGAGGCGGGCCCGATCATCGATGCCCTCGAAGCACGACAGCCGTCGCCCGATCCATCTGCCGATCCCGACCCGGTCCGAGGGTCCGCCGCTCCTCCAGCTGGCGGACCCGGCCGGGCCCTCCGGGTCGAAGTGACCGAGGCCGGCCGGCAGGTCGTGAACCTGCGGGTGCCACTGGCGCTCGGGCGTGCTGCACTGCAGCGCATCCCGGGCCTCTCCGACGTGACCTCGGAGCGCGTTCGCGAGGCGATCGATAACGGGCTGACCGGCCCGGTCGTCGCCGTCGATGACCACGACGGCGGTGGCGTGCGGATCCTCATCGAATAGCCACCACCACCACCAAGGAGGTGAACTCCATGTTCCCGACATCGACCGAGCTTGACCAGGCGCACGAGCGCCACGAACGCTTCGCAGCAGAAGCCATCCGCCTCGAACGCTCGCCGTCCCACGCAGCCACGATCCGTCGCGCGCTCGGCCTGCGCGTCATCGCGCTGGGTCGGCGACTGGTGGGCGAGCCGGCGTTCGAGCTCGCGCGCTCGCGCTAGCAGCCCGCGACCGCCTACCATGCGGTCATGACCGCGCCGACCGATCGACTGCCGTTCACCGGCGATGACGAAGCCGACCGGCTGCTCGTCGCGAACCCGATGGCCCTGCTGATCGGCTTTGCGCTCGACCAGCAGGTCACCGTCCAGAAGGCCTTCTCCGGACCGGCCGAGCTCAAGCGACGGCTCGGCCACCTGGATGCCGCGAGGATCGCCTCGACCGATCCTGCCACGCTCGACGCAGCGTTCCGCGAGCGACCGGCGCTGCACCGCTTTCCCGGCTCGATGGCCGGCAAGGTCCAGCAGCTCGCGGCCGCGATCGAGCGGGACTACGGCAACGACGCCAGCCGCATCTGGACCGAGGCTGCCGACGGCCCTGACCTGGAACGGCGCCTGCTTGGCCTCCCGGGCATCGGGGACATGAAAGCGAAGAGCCTGATCGCCATCCTCGGCAAGCGTCTCGGCGTCGACCTTCCCGCCATGGACCGCGTGATGCCCAGGCATCCGACGCTCGGCGATGTCGACTCGCCGGAAGGTCTGGCGTCCTACCAGGCCGGGAAACGTGCCAAGAAGGCCGCCATGCGAGCCGCCAAGGCCTGACGCCGCCGGACACGAAACGACCCCGGCCGAGGACCGGGGTCGTTCGCCTGCGCGGAGAGTCGATGGGTCAGTGGCCGGCGAGCCAGGGGCGCCGATCGGGATCGCCGATGTCAGGGCGCGAGTCGACGCCGAAGCGGATGGCCGCAAGGGCCAGCGCGATGAATGGGCCGATGAAGATGGTCGCCACCAGGGCGGTCATCGCCAGATCGATGGTCATGCTGTCGCCCTTCCATCCCAGTCCAGTTAGATCGAGCATCGAATCATTGGTTGACAGTGGACTGGTACACCGCCATATTGGCCTCCATGCAGGATGACGCAAAGAGCCAATCCACGCAAAGTGGACTGAAAAGGCAATCGATGGTCTCGGCCCCGGCGCTGATCGCCATGATCGGCCCGTGGGCGGACGGCGCCGACCCCCTCAACGAACAACTCGCCGACGCGCTCGCGCGTGCGATCGAGGTCGGGCTGCTGCCGCCCGGGACCAGGCTGCCGGCCGAACGCGAGCTGGCCCGCGAGCTTGCGCTCAGTCGGACGACCATCGTCGCCGCCTACGACCGGCTCCGGCTTGCCGGTCTCGCACGGAGTCGGCAGGGGAGTGGGACCCGCGTCGCGGCACGCCGTCCCGGGTTGTTCGCACTGACCCCGACTCGCGCGGAGGACACCGATACCGAGGCACCGTTCAGGATCGCTCGATCGTCGGCGAGCGCCGGAGGCTCCCCGAACTGGCTGGTCCAGCACGACGCCGACGCGATCCAGTTCACGATCGGGGCGTTGCCCGCGGGACCGACGGTCGCGCGATGCGTCGAGACCGCATTGCGCGACGACGTGCCGGCGCTCCTCACCGAGATGGGCTACGACCCGTTCGGGCTGCCACGTCTCCGCATGGAGATCGCCAGCTATCTCGAGCGTCTCGGTGTCCCGACCGATCCGGACCAGATCCTCGTGACCAACGGGGCGCAGCAGGCGCTCCACCTGGTCGGCTCGCAGATCGGCGGCCCGGGCAGCGGGGTCGTCCTCGAGAACCCCACCTACATCGGGGCGATCGATGCGTTCCGGACGACGGGCAACCGATTGCTGCCGATGCCGGTGGAGCCCGATGGGCCGCGCGTCGAGGTCGCTGGGCTGCTCGTCGCGAGCGCACCGGTGCAGCTCGTGTACGTCGTGCCGACGTTCCACAACCCGACCGGCGCCACGATGCCCGAGCCACGCCGTCGGGACCTCGCCCGGGCGGCCGCCGAGTATGGCTTCCAGGTCGTCGAGGACCTCACCCCGGACTGGTCGCTGGGGGTCGGCGTGCCGGCGCCGATCGCGGCGTTCGATCCCGGCGATCGCGTCATCACGATCGGATCGCTCAGCAAACTGGCATGGGGCGGATTGCGCATCGGCTGGATCCGAGCACCGCGGGCTGACATCGACCGGCTGGTCGCCGGCAAGATCGTCGCCGACCACGCCACCAGCCTGATCACGCAGGCGATCGCGGTCCGCGTGCTCGAGAGGATCGACGACGTCATCGCCGACTCCGTCGCGGCGGCGGCGGAGCGCCGGTCGGTCGTGGCCGCCGCGCTCGCGGCCAAGATCCCGGACTGGTCGTTCGAGGTCCCAGCAGGTGGGCTTTCGCTGTGGATCAAACTGCCGGACGCGGACACGGTGCAGTTCAGCCGCCTCGCGGCTCGCCATGGCGTGATCGTCCGACCGGGACCGTTGGCATCGCCGGACGGCGGGTTCCGCGACCACATCCGGATCGCCTACGGCACGGATCCCGATCGCCTGGTCGAGGGCGTCGATCGCCTGGCCGCTGCCTGGGCCGACTACGCGCCCTCGACGCGGGGCGTCGCCCGACAGTCCATCGCCATCAGCGTCTGACCTGCCCGCGCGGGGCTGCTACGGCCCGTTCCGACCGTCCCGGCTAGACTTGGCCCTTCCCCATGTCAGAGCTGCCCGACGAGCCGCCGCCCCCACGCCGCCGCGCGCCCCGGACGGGGAAGCGGCCGCGCTTCGTCATGCCGACCGAGCATCACGACGAGCGTGTCGGCGAGGTCATCGAGGCCTTCCTCGACGGTCCGCCGGTCAGCGCACGTTCCGCTCCGCGGCCGCCACGACCGCGCCGCGCCCTGCGAAGTCTGCGCGATCCGATACCCCTCGACACGCGGCCCGATTGGGACGCGGCGCTCCGTCACGAGGACGCGCGGATGGCGCGGTATGCGCGGCCGGCGTCGGTGCTCGTCGTGCGCCTCGAGGTCGTCAGGGCAGGCTCCGTCGACCGCCTCGGGGCGCGCGTGGGCGATATCGTCCGCGAGCACGCACGCGAGACGGATCGGGTCGCGCGAGCGGCGGCCGATCGGTTCCATGTGTTGTTGCCCGAGACCGACGAGGCGGAGGCCGAAGTCCTGGCGGACCGCATCCGCGCTGCATGCCTGGAGCGGTTGACGGGGCCGGCCGGCATGGTCCCCGAGGTCCTGGTGGTGCCGGCCAGTCCTGCACACGGCCAGACGCTGCGCGACGCCCTGTCGGCGGCACTCGACGCCGCCGGCGGTTGATCGGCTAGCGGACGAGGTCGGCGAGCAGCCGGTCGAGCTCGGTCGCGGGATCGTCGGTCAGACCGGTATGGACCGGCGATGGCTGGATGATCGTGCTGGCGGGCGCGACGAGCCAGTGGAATCGCTCCGCGATCGATGAGCGCGCGATGGGCCCACCTTCTGGGTCACCCCGGGCGACCCGCTCGATCGCATCGAGATGCGCACGGATCGTCTTGATGTCCGCATCCGGCGCGAGTGCCCGCAGTCGCGCCTCGTCGAGGAACGTCACGGCGCCGATGTAGCCCCGCGACCGGCACAGCAACACGACGCCCGCGTTGATGGACTCGCCGCGCTCGACGTGGGGCACCACCCGCACGATCGCGTACTGGTAGGGACTACGCGGCTCGTCGGGCACGGTCCGCCTCCTCCACGAATCGGGCGTTGGCGGCCAGGCGGCCATCGAGGTAGTCGATGTAGGCGGCCCGCTGCGCATCCGGGTCGCCCACGCGATCATCTTCGGGGAGCCAGGCGTCCGGGATCGCGGCGACGAGATCCGCGAACAGTCGTCGGCCGAGTCGGGGAGCAAGGCGGGCGTCGGCCGCGCCGACGGGCTCCGCGTACGGCAGCAGCACGTGCTCGCGGATCCGGTCGAACGGTTGGCGGGCATGCGCGTCCGGGTCCCGCCAGGTGTGGTGGATGTACAGCGCCGCGCCGTGGTCGATCAACCACGTCCGACCGTGCCACAGCAGCAGGTTCGGGTTTGCCGCGCTGCGATCGGGGTTGGTGGCGAATGCGTCGAGCCACACGATGTCGGCGGCCTGCGCCGGGTCGACCTCGGGGGCGGCGGCCGGGTTGAAGGTCAGGGCGCCGGGCAGGAAGTCGAGTCCGAGATTCAGGCCGCCACTCCGGTGGACGAGATCCTGCAACTCCTCGTCGGGTTCGGCGTCGCCCATGCCCGGGTCGACATCGACCAGCACGATCTCCGGCACGAGCAGTCCAAGCGCTCGCGCGATCTCGCCGACCAGCCACTCGGCGACGAGGGCGCGCGGACCCTGGCCGGCGCCGTGGAACTTGACGACGTAGAGCCCGTCGTCGTCCGCCTCCATGAGGCCGGGCAACGAACCGCCTTCGCGAAGCGGTGTCACGTACCGGGTCGCGGTCACACGGCGGGGGTCGGGCATCGCCGGGGAGTCTACAGTCCCATGGTCGTGTGCAGGAGCGCATCGGTCCCGGGGGTCGAGCGCCGCGCGGCGCGTACGCTCCGTGGACCTCGCCGAACCGATCTCAGGGAGACCAGGTGACTGACACGGAACGCCGCCTCGAGCCTGGACAGACGCTCGACCATGCCGGCGCCCTCGAAGCCGATCGAGCGCTGCTCGTCGAGCTGGAGCCCGAGGCTGGCCGCCTGTTCGACCGGCACGCCAGGGTCGCCCGAGAGTGGTTCCCGCACGATTACGTCCCGTACCGGCTTGGTCGGGACTTCGACAAGGAACCGTGGACGCCGGACCAGCCCAGGCTGACCGGCGTCGCCCAGACGGCGTTCGAGATCGGACTCCTCACCGAGGACAACCTGCCCTCCTACCATCGGCTCATCCATGGGATGTTCGGCAAGGGCGACGGCGCCTGGATCAACTGGGTAGGGCGCTGGACGGCCGAGGAAGGGCGACACGCGATCGTGCTCCGCGACTACTTGACCGTCACCCGGAACATCGACCCCGTCGCTCTCGAACGGGGCCGGATGACGCAGCTCCAGCAGGGCTATGAGCACGATGCGCCGAGCACGTTGCGTGGCCTGGCGTATGTCGCGTTCCAGGAACTCGCCACGCGGATCGCGCATCGGAACACCGGGCGCTACTCATCCGATCCGGTAGCGGACAGGATCATGGTCCGGATCGCCGCAGACGAGAACCTCCATATGGTGTTCTACCGAGACATCCTCGGCGCCGCGCTCAAGGTCCAGCCATCTGCCGCGGTGCGCGCGATCGTCGACGAGGTGCTTGCGTTCGAGATGCCGGGCGCCGGGATCCCGGGCTTCATCCGAAAGGCCGCGCAGATCGCGAAGGCCGGCATCTACGACCTGCGCGTCCACCATGACGAGGTCATCACGCCCATCCTGCGGCACTGGCGGATCTTCGAGCTCGAGGGACTCGACGCCGCCGCGGAGGACGCCCGAAGCCGGCTCGCGGAGCATCTCACGAAGCTCGATGAGGCCGCGCGCCGGTTCGAGGAGAAGGTCGCTACGTCGAACACGCCGAGGATCGTCTCAGCGGGTTAGCCGGGCGATCCTCACAGCCGGACCGAGCCGAGCAGGCCGATGAACGTCGCAAGCAGCCACAGCAGGCCGATGGCCAACACCACGAGACCGATGAAGAAGGCCTGTTCGCCGCGAGTCGACGTGCCCGGGTCGAGCGCATGGCGGCGGAACAGCTCGAGGTTCCGGCTGTTGGACCGAAAGAACAGGTCGTAGGCGTCGCCGATCAGCGGGATGGCGCCGATGCCGAGGTCGACCACGAGGTTGGCGACCATCCGGCCGAGCACGACTCGAGGGATGCCGAATCGCGACGCCTCCAGGATCACCCAGACGCCGACCAGCGCCGCGAGTGCATCACCGGCGATCGGGATCACCCCGATGATCGGGTCGAGCCCGACCTTGATCGGCGTGCCAGGCACCGACACCAGCTCGTCGAGCACATGTGTCACTCGACCGATGCGGCGTTCAGCGCCGGCGAATCGCTCGGCCCGCGACAGACCGACGACGTCCCCATGGACTGCCATGTCCCGAGTATGGACACATGTCCATACCGGTTCATGACGGGTGCCGAGTGGTGTCTTGCAGCGGCGCGCCTAACGTCGTCTCAAGCACGAAACGGAACGCCGGACACCGAGACCATCGACCGGCGGCGCGTCGATCCTCCGGCGGGATGCCGGGCGACGGCGGAGCCGGCAAACCTGACCGGACGGCGGTCCGCCGAATGCCCGAACTGAAGAACAACCGAAGAACAATCGAATCGCCGCTGGCCGCTTGCGCGTGGGGACGTCGAGCGGCCAAGCGGTTTCTTGGCGGGCGCCGCCCGTCCCAGCTCCCTGTTCTTCATGCCTAGTCGCCACACGACTATGGGGCGACCCCAACCCGCCCGAAACAGGCGAATCGCTTATCGCTGAGTCACCCGACGACCGGATGTGAAGCGGATCGGCTTCAGCGAGTCTCCTGGCGACTAAACGAGAAGGTAGCCGCATGTGGCTCTCGCGTGGCTCAAACATGACAGGATCCGGCAGGTACGGCTGTCAGACTGGGCCCATGATGAACATCGAGCTCGCCCGCATCCTCCAGAACGACCGAGAGCGCGAGATCGAGCAGGAGCTCCGCGTCCGCCGACTCCTGCGCCCCGCCGACCCGGCCGAATCGGACCGCGACCTCCAGAGGCCGATGGCCCGTGTTCAGCGGCCGTCGTCCGGCGCCGCCGTCTGCCGGTAGCGGTCGGCGATGCGTGTCGCCAGCATCACGAGCTTGTCACGGACCTCGGCCGGACCGATGACCTCCAGGTTCGGTCCGACCGCGAGGAGCATCCCCGGCGCTTCGTCGGGATAGCCAAGACGCATCAGGAGCCGGATCGTCCCCGGATGATCTGACTCCTCGATGCGTTCCGCGGCGGCCACGGTCCCCCGACCGAACACCTGGTTGATCCGCCACACCTGGTCTTCGCGCACGCGAACGTCGACCGCGACCCTCGGCGTCTCGCGCTCGTACGCGGCGCTCGATTCAGCCCAGTACGCGGCGAGGTCGAAGTCCTCGGGCCGCTCGACCGGGTTGTCCAGCACCGTGGCACCGACCACGCGCGACGCACGGTACGTGCGCATCTGACCGTCGACGACCGCGACCACATACCAGATCCCACCCTTCAGGACGAGGCCGAGCGGTCCGATCACTCGCTCCACCACCTCGTCGCCGCGGTCGTAGTCGATCGCGACCGCCCGGCTCTCCCACACGCCGGTCGACAGGGTCGCGAGGTGCGGCACCGACTCGTCGGCCTGGAACCAGCCGGCGGCATCCAGGTGGAACCGCTGGACGATGCGCGAGGCGCGCGAGCGGAGCTCCGGCGGGAGGGCGGCCATCACCTTGAGCTGGGCCGCGGCGACGACGGTGCCGAGCCCGAGCTGGGCAGCGGGCCCGGTCACGCCCGACAGGAAGAGGGCCTCGGCCTCGTCGGCGGTCATGCCGGTCAGCCGGGTGCGATAGCCATCGACCAGCCGGATGCCGCCCAGCGGCCCACGCTCGGCGAAGATCGGGACGCCGGCAGCGCTCAGCTCCTCGACGTCGCGATGGATCGTCCGGACCGACACTTCGAGCTCGCTCGCCAGCTCGGTCGCGGTCAGGCCACCGCGGCTCTGGAGGAGCAGCAGGAGGTTGACGAGGCGGCTGGCTCGCATCGGGACAGTGTACCGTCAGACCTGACAGATTCTGTCATGTACTGCGACTGGGTGCTTGATGCCGACGGGTGTGTGCTTGGCAGACTGCAAAACGTCGCCGAATGCCTCGCTAGCGGTCGCCACGGGTGGTTTGCGTGCCTGGGAGGCACGAGTCGGCGTGGTGATCGCCGTCACGGGCCGCTTCGACCACCCACTGCAGTCTGGGAAGCACGCAGGAAGCGGAGTCAGGTCTGCGGGCGGCCCTCGGTGCCGCCCTCGCGGAGGAACCGCTCGATCTCGCCGATCAGGTCGTCGCCCGACGGCAGCCGCTGCTCGTCGACCATCGACTCCAGGCGCTCGACGTACGTCCGCGTCGTCTCCTCGAGCGCGGTCGCCGTGTCGAGACGCGTTCGCAGCTGGCGGCCCTCGTCGGCGAGTTCGCCCGTTGGCAGCTCGATCCCGACGTGGCGCGCCAATGCCTGGACCAGCGCCAGGGACGCCGCCGGGTACGGCCCGGAAACGTAGTGGGGGACCTGCGCGAAGTAGCCCACGGCGGGGATCCCGCTCTCGGCGACGGCCATCTCGAGCACGCTGATCGCCGCTCCGGGCACGCGCAGCAGACCGGCCGGACCCGGCTGGATGTCCCCGCGCAGCCGACCCGGTTCCGACGTCGTGCCGAGGATCGGGACGTCGCGTGTATGTGGCACCGCGGCCGGGATGGCGCCAAGGCTGACCCACTCGACCACACCCAGCCGATGGGCGAGCTCGACGACCGCCGCCGCGAACGCCTGCCATCGATCGTCGGGTTCGGGCCCGGCCAGCACCAGCAGATCACGCTCGGCGAAGCGGACCCGTCGCACGACGAGCTCCGGCCAGGTCAGTTCGGCCAGTCGCCCATCGACGATCTGCAAGGTCGGCCGACGGGCCCGATAGTCGAACAGCGCGTCGGGATCGAACGTCGCGACATCGACCGCTTCGTCCAGCAGGTGTTCCAGCGCGGTCGTCGCGGCGCTCCCGGCGTCCACCCAGCCGTCGAAGGCGGCGACGAAGGTGGGCGCGATGAGGTCGCCGGGGTCACCCGGACTACCCGGCCCGGCCAGGGTGTAGAGGCTCACGCAGAAAGTCTACGCGGGCGCCATTCGCGGCCCCGCACGCCGGGACGCAACCATGCGTTCTCATGATTTAATAATCCACATCAACCGTGAATCGGTACGTGGTTGTATCGTCTCGCCCGACTTTGGCAGACTCGTCGGCGGTCCAGACCGACCACCGCTCGATACCCAGGAGGGAAACCTTGCGCACTAGGGTCGCGCGGCGTGCCCCCATCATGGCCGCGCTCGTCATCTCGTCACTCGGCATCGCCACGTTCGCGCCGATCGCCGGTGCGGCGGACGGTCTCGAAGTCACGACGCCGTTCCCAGGCGTCGTCGTCGCCCCCGGCAACAAAGTGAGCTTCGACCTGGAGGTCAGCTCCGTGCGCCGGGCCGACATCGACCTATCGTTGGCCGGCGTACCGAGCGGCTGGACCGCCAGTCTGCTGGGAGGCGGGTTCGTGGTCGACGCGGTCGCCGTGTCCGCAGGTGGGACCGGCGAGGTGCGACTCGACGTGACCGTGCCCGCCGACGCTGCAGCCGGCACATCGACGATCCGCGTCCAGGCTCGCGGCGGTGGCGCCGAGGACACGCTGCCGGTGAGCATCCGCGTGAATGCGGAGGCCGCGGGAACGCTGACCCTGACGACCAACACCCCGGAGCTGACGGGCGCCTCCGACAAGGAGTTCAAGTTCGACCTGCAGCTCAAGAACGACACCGCCCAGGACGTGACCGTCTCGGCGACGGCCACGGGGCCGGCCGGCTGGACGATCGACACGGCGCTGGTGGGCGCGACCGACGCCGCCTCGACGGTGGTCGAGACCGGTGCGACCCAGAACATCAGCGTGACGGTCACGCCGCAGGAAGGGACGCCCGCGGAGACCTACCCCATCCAGGTGACCGCGACGGCCGGTGAGCGGACCGTCCAGGCCGACCTCGCGATCGCCGTGACCGGAACCTATTCGATGCGGCTCTCGACTCCCGGCGACGTACTGTCCACCCGCGGCTCGGCCGGATCCGCGAGCACCCAGGAGTTCGAGATCACCAATACGGGGACGGCGCCGCTCACCGATGTCAAGCTCGAGGCGACCGATACGCCCAGCGACTGGACCCTGACGGTCGACCCCGAAGCTGGACTCCCCGCGATCGAACCCGGGGCGACGGGCAAGATCACGGCAACGATCACGCCCTCCGCCGATGCGGTCGCGGGCGACTACAGGCTGGTCCTCAGCGCGACCGCCGCCGAGAACACGACCGGCGAGACGGCAGAGATCCGCTTCACCGTCGAGACATCGCCGATCTGGGCGATCGTTGGGATCGGCATCATCCTTCTCATCCTGGGCGGCCTGTTCTACGTCTTCCGGACATACGGTCGACGATGAGCACGAGCCCGGGACGGATCGCGTCGAAGCGTCGATCGGGACGGCGTGAAGGAGCCGCTCCAGTTGCCGATGGCGCGAGGCCGACGAAGCCGATCCGAATCAAGACCCGCGGCCTGACGAAGCGCTACGACGATCTCGTCGCCGTCGACCATCTCGATCTCGACGTCCGTGCCGGCGAGATCTTCGGCCTCCTCGGTCAGAACGGCGCGGGGAAGACGACGACCATCCTGATGCTCCTCGGCCTGACTGAGATCACCGAGGGTGCGGCCAGGGTGGTCGGACTCGATCCGTCGCGTGGCCCGCTCGAGGTCAAGCGCCGCGTGGGCTATCTCCCTGACAGCGTCGGCTTCTACGGCGACCTGACCGGCCGCGAGAACCTGCGCTACACGGCTCGGCTGAACCGGCTGGGACGCGACGAGACGGAACCCACGATCGACGCCGTGCTCGAGCAAGTCGGCCTGACCGACCGCGCGGACGACCGGGTGGACGAGTACTCGCGGGGGATGATCCAGCGCCTCGGCATCGCGGATGCCCTCGTCAAGGATCCCGACGTCATGATCCTCGACGAGCCGACGGCCGCGATCGATCCACTCGGCGTGACCGAGATCCTCGAGCTCCTCCGCCGTCTGGTGCAGGAGCGCGAGATGGCGATCCTGCTGTCGTCGCACCTGCTCAACCAGGTCCAGTCCGTGTGCGACCGGATCGGCATCTTCGCGGCCGGTCGGCTGATCGGTCAGGGCACCATGGAGCAGCTCGCTGAGCGGTTCGGCGAGGGGCGGCAGGAGCTCGAGATCGGGCTCGACGTGCACTCGCCCGAGGACGTCTCGCGGGCGCGGTCGGTGCTCAAGGGAGTCCCCGGCGTCACTGCGCTGAGCGACAGCATCCGGCCGGGTGATCCATGGCACATCTCGATCGCTCCCGGCGACGACCCCGCGACCGTTCGCACGGCAGTCCTGGCCGCGGTCGCGCGCGAGCAGTTGCCGTTGACGTCGATTCGCGCGGTCGTCCCGTCGCTCGAAGACATCTACCGGCGGGCCGTATCCGGTCCGGGCGCTAGTGGCAGGCGTGAGTCCCCTTCCCCGACACCGAAAGGGGTGCCTGCATGACGAGCACGACCGCCGACCCGGGCGCGAACACTGCATCGGAACAGCCGGCTGCGGCTGTGGTGCGGGAACGATCGATCCCGCGAGCCGGCTGGATGGTCATCGCCGCCAAGGAGTTCGGCGACCACCTGCTTTCCTCGCGGTTCATCGTCCTTGGGATCATCATGCTCATCGCTGCGGCGGTTCCGCTCTACTTCATCAGCGGACAGATCCGGGAGGCCGCGTCCGGCGCGAATCAGTTCCCGGCCCTTTACATCGCGCTCTTCTGGCTGACACCCACCGTCAACGACCAGATCTCGCTGCCGTCCGTGGTCGGTTTCCTGTCCCTCGTCGGGCCGCTCCTCGGCCTCACGTTCGGGTTCGATGCGATCAACGGCGAGCGCGCGAACGGGACGTTGCCGCGGCTCCTGTCCCAGCCGATCCATCGAGACGACGTCATCAACGGCAAGTTCGCGGCGGGCCTTGCGCTCATCGCACTATTCATCGCCGTGATGGTGCTCGGCGTGACCGCCTTCGCGCTGATCCGGCTTGGCATCGTGCCAGAGCCGACCGAGGTGCTACGGGTCTTCATCTGGTTCCTGGTCACGCTTACCTACGTGGCGCTCTGGCTCGCGTTCGGCATGCTCCTATCGGTGGCGATCCGTCGTGCCGCCACGTCGGCTCTCGTGGGATTCGGGGTTTGGCTCCTCCTGACGCTGTTCGGCGGACTCATCGTGTCGCTCATCAACGGCGTGATCGCGCCGCTGGGCGGCAGCGGCGATCAGATCCTGCGGAGCTATGCCGCGCGGGAGACCCTGCAGCGGCTGCTGCCGGACACCCTGTACCGGGAGGCATCGCTGACGCTGCTCAATCCGCAGGTCACGACCGTCTCGACACCGGCCACCATCGGCCAGCTCGACCAGGCGCAGCAGCGCGTCGCATCCCTGTTCTCGCTCGACCAGAGCTTCATCCTGATCTGGCCGCAGGTGGTCGGTCTGGTCGGCCTGACCGTGGCCTCCTTCGCCGTGGCCTACGTGCTGTTCATGCGTCAGGAGGTCCGGGCGTAGGACTTGTCCCTAGGCCGCGGTCGGCGGTCCGAACCAGGTAGTGAGCGCGTCGGCGAGCCCTGGCTCCTTCGGGTCTCCCACCCATGCGACATATCCATCGGGCCGGATCAACGCGGCGGTCGGAGCCGTGACCGGTCCAAGGACCGGAAGCTCCCACGTCCCGACGTACTCGGCGTCGACCAGCTGGACCCGATCTGCCCACGGACTGATGTCGAAGCCGCCGGGCTCACCGAGGTTGAGGAGCACCGGCCGGGCCTCGTGCAGCAAGGTAAAGACCCGAAGTGGGCCGTCTGCGGTGACCAGGTCGAGATCGGGCATGCGGCGCCCGAGCAGCGGGTGCCCCTCGCCCAGGTCGTAACGGATGTCCAGACCGGACATCATCGCGCCGAACCGTTTGCGCGGCTCGTCCATGCTCAGCAGCTCCGTCACGCTTTCGCGCAGCGCCTCGATGCGGTCGTCGGGGCGCAGGAGCGCGACCTGCGCCATCGTGGTGCGCAGCACCCGGGCCGCGACCGGGTGGCGCTCGGCGTGGTACGTATCCAGGAGGCTTTCTGGTGATGTCCGGTCGACCACCTGGGCCAGCTTCCATCCCAGATTCACCGCGTCCTGCACACCGGTGTTGAGGCCCTGTCCACCGACCGGGGAGTGCACGTGTGCCGCATCGCCCGCCAGCAGGACGCGCCCCGCGCGGTAGGTCGCGGCCTGGCGGGTCATGTCGGTGAACCTGGAGATCCACGTCGGACTGTGGATCCCGTAGTCGGTCCCATAGACGGCGACGAGCGCCTCGCTGAGATCGCGCAACGTGGGTTCGGCCGTCGCTCCGACGCTCGGCTCGGTCAGCATGACCCCCACCGTCCCGCCTTCCTTGTAAACGACTTCGCCGTCGCGGATCTCGTACTCCACCTTGCCCAAGGCATGCTGGCCAGCGGCATCGCGGCGGATGCCCAATGCAGGCTCCTCGGTCATCTCGACCTGGGCGATGAGAGCGCTGGTGGTCGCATCCCAACCCGGGAACTCGATGCCGGCTGCCTTCCTGACCAGGCTGCGTCCACCGTCGCACCCGACGAGGTACTGGGCCCGCAGCGAACGCCCGTCGGACAGCTCGACATCGACGCCGGCGTCATCCTGCGCGAAACCGGTGACCTCGATGCCGTAGTGGATCGGCACCGCCAGCTCGCCGACCCAGCCGGCCAGGATCCGCTCGATGTGGTTCTGCCACAGCCCGAGCCCAAAGGGGTGTCTGGTCGGAAAGTCGCTGATGTCCAACCGGACGCTGCCGAACCCCGCGACCTGGGCTATCTGTCCCTCCGAGAGGAACCGGTCCGCGATGCCACGCTGGTCGAGGACCTCGAGGGTGCGTGACTGCAGGCCGCCTGCGCGCGAGCCGGCGAGGTCCTGGCTGGCGCGCCGCTCGACGATCGCGACATCGACGCCCGCCAACGCCAGCTCGCCCGCCAGCATCAGACCCGTCGGACCTCCTCCGGCGATCACCACCGCGTGCTCCGTCATCGCCACCATCCTGCCTGTCTAGGCAAGTGCCCCGGCCGCCAGTCCCAATTCCCGCTCCGCCGCGGCCGTCGACCAGGCGACGACATCCCGGCGGCTGATCGTGGTCCCGTGGGCGACGACCTGGAGTGCCAGCCCGTCGAGCAGCGACAGGATCCGCCACGCGGCGGCCCCCGGGTCGGCGCAACGGAACGTCGCGGACGCGACACCCGCGGCGATCGTCCGCTCCAGTAGCCCTTGCCACTCGAGGTTCAGCCGTCGCGACGTCGCCTGGACGGCAGGGCGGCGGGCGGCCTCGGCCCACGCGTCAAGCCAGAGCTGGAACGCCCAGTCCTTGTCGGACGGCGTGTACGTCCGGAAGAACATCCGCAGCGCCTCGACCGACGTGGCAGCCGTCCCCATCAGCCGCGCCGACACCTCCAGGTCTTGACGAGCCACCACCTCGAAGGCCGCGGCGAGCACCTCGTCCATCGACGTGAAGTAGTGGTGGATGAGGCCCGACGACGTCCCCATCTCGGCTGCCACGTCGCGGACCGTCGTGGATGCCAGGCCCTTGCGCCGGGCGACGTCCACCGTCGCTGCGACGATCGCCTCGCGCCGATCCGCCGGCGTCATCCGTTTCACGCCCGCAGCGTAAGACGATATTGCGCAGACGTCCAATAGCGGGTATCGTCCCGAGCGATGGCGATCCGCGGCACTCCATTCCACGAGCGGACCAACGCGCTCAACGAGACGCAGCTGTGGAGCCATTGGTCTGGCTACCTTGCCGCCGACCGGTACCAGATGTCGGACAAGTTCGAATACTTCGCCGTTCGCAATGCCGCCGGCATCTTCGACACCAGCCCCCTCTACAAGTACCGGATCTCCGGTAGCGACGCGGAGAGGTTCCTGAGCGGCGTCCTGGCGCGCGACATCCGGGCCTGCGACCCCGGTCAGGCGCAATACACCTGCTGGCTCGACGACCGTGGCTTCGTGGTCGAGGACGGGGTGATCCTCAGGCTCGCCAAGGACGAGTACCTCCTCACCTGTGCCGAGCCGAACTTCGCGTACTTCGCCGACCGGATCGGCCGCGACGACGTCCGCATCGAGGACATCAGCCAGGAGATTGGCGCCCTCGCGCTGCAGGGTCCGCGCAGCCGCAACCTCCTCAAGCGACTCGTTCCGCAGATGGAGCACATCCCGTACTTCGGGGTCGCCAAGGGCGAGATCGGCGGGGCCGGCGTGACCGTCAGCCGGACTGGCTACAGCGGTGACCTCGGCTACGAGATCTGGATCGACACGCCCGACGCGCTCCACGTCTGGGACACGCTCTGGGAGTCGGTCGAGGGTCATGGCGTCCTGCCGTTCGGCCTCGCTGCCCTGTACATGCTTCGCATCGAAGCCGGCCTGCTGCTGATGGAGGCCGACTTCGACTCGAGCAGGTTCGCCTGGAACGACGCGCATCGCTCGACGCCCATCGAGCTTGGCTGGGGCTGGATGTTCAAGGATCTCAAGACCGACGACCGCGCCTTCATCGGGCGCAAGGCGCTCGAGAAGGAGATCGCCGACAAGACGTCGCGATGGGCACTACGTGGGCTGATCGTGGACTGGCGGGACTACGATCGCGTCTACAACGAGGCGGGGCTGATCCCGCCCAAGGACCACGCCCCGGTGGTCGAGGACTGGATGCTGTACGACGACGAGTACGAGCGGGTCGGCTACGCGACGAGCTTCATGTACTCGCCGATGCTCCAGCGGCACATCGCGATCGCGCGGGTCCGCCCCGACTTCGCGAAGCTCGGGACGAAGGTCAACCTGGAGTTCACCGTCGATCACCATTACGAGCAGGTCGCCGCGCACGTCGCGCGGTTGCCGCTCTACAACCCGGAGCGAAAGACGGCCTGACATGACGATCACCGCGCCCAAGCCCACGAAGACGACCCGCAAGAACGGCGGACCGAAGTCGACCAAGGCCACGAGCCGCGGCGACCGCACCTACGACGCGATCGTCGTCGGTGGCGGACACAACGGCCTTGTGAACGGTGCCTACCTGGCGAAGGCCGGCCTGAAGGTGCTCGTGCTGGAACGGCGCCACGTCGTCGGCGGGGCGGCCATCACCGAGGAGCTCCGACCGGGTTTCTGGTTCACGACGTTCTCGTACGCGCTCAGCCTGCTCCGCCCCGAGATCATCCACGATCTCGAGTTGACCAAGCACGGGTTCATGCCGTTGCTGATGTCGACGACGTTTGCCCCCGATCTCGACGGTGACTACCTGCTTTTCACGCAGGACCATGCCCAGAACCAGCAGGAGATCGCGCGGCACTCGAAGCACGACGCCGACGCCTACGACCAGTACAGCCACGACATGGAGATGGTCTGCCAGGCCATCAAGCCGCTGCTCGACATGGTCCCCCCGGACATCTTCAGCGACGACCCGGAGGAGCTCATCGCGCTCGCGAGCCTCGGGTCGCGCTTCAAGAAGATGGACAAGCGCGTCCTGCACAACGCGGTGCGGCTGCTGACCGGCAGCGCCGCCGATTTCCTCGACGACTACTTCGAGTCCGAGCTGCTGAAGGGCTATCTCGCCTCGTCGAGCATCATCGGCACCAAGGTCGGGCCACGGTCGCAGGGGAGTGGCCTCGTGCTGCTCTATCACTCGATCGGCGAGCACGACGGCGAGTTCGGCTCGTGGGCGTTCCACAAGAAGGGCAACGGTGGGTTCACGCAGGTGCTGGCCCGGGCCGCGGAGTCGTTCGGCGCCGAGATCCGCCTCGAGGCTCCGGTCGATTCCGTCATCACGAAGGACGGCCGGGCGACCGGCGTCGCGCTCCAGGATGGGACGGAGTTCTACGCCGACACCGTCGTCTCCGCGCTCGATCCGCGCCGCACGTTCCTCGAGCTCGTCAACCCGCGCGAGCTGCCCGACGACCTCGTCGAGAACATCCAGCGATTCCGCTTCCAGGGGACGAGCTCCAAGGTCAACTTCGCGCTCGACGGCCTGCCGAAGTTCCCGACGCTCGGCGATCGCGGCGACCAGTTCCGTGGCTTCACCAACATCGGCCCGTCGCTCGACTACCTCGAGCGCGCCTTCGATGACGCGAAGTACGGCTGGTATTCAGAGCACCCCTACATCGACATGGCGATCCAGTCGACGATCGATGCGGATATGGCGCCCCCAGGCAAGCACGTCCTGTCGTGCTTCATCCAGTACACGCCGTACAAGCTGCGCGAAAGCGATTGGGACAGCGAGAAGGAGAACCTCGGCGACACGGTCCAGGCGACGCTCGAGCGGTTCTTCCCGGGCTTCGGCGACCTGGTGATCCAGCGTGAGGTCCGGACGCCGCTCGACATCGAGCGGACCGTCGGCCTGTCCGAGGGCAACATCTTCGCCGGCGAGTTCTTCGCGCCGCAGATGTTCTTCTTCCGACCGGCTCCCGGCTGGTCGCAGTACCGCACACCGATCGACGGTTACTACCAGTGCGGCTCAGGCACGCATCCCGGTGGCTGCGTGATGGGGGCGCCCGGCAAGCTCGCCGCGGGTCAGATCCTGAAGGACCGCGCCCGGACCGGGTCCAAGGCACGGGTGGCCGCCCGGGCCTAGAATCCCTCCAGCGGGACCGCGACGGCCCGCGAGGGGGTCGGTCGCGCCGTCCCGTCGAAACGGACGGGCTCGGCCATGACCAGACTCCGCCACGACATCGACTTCGTTACGACCGTCGGACTCCTGGCGACCGTTGTCGCCACCGCGATCACCGGCGTCGTTGCCGATCTATGGGATCTCAACGACTTCTGGTACCACACGGTGTCTGGCTATGCCATGGGCATCTTCGCGGCTGCCCACGTCCTGTTGAACCAGGACCGCCTGGTCGCCTACGGGCGGTTCCGGTGGCGGTCGCTGCGGCAGCCGAGACCGCCCGCCCCAGTGCCGGTGCCACTCCGACGCACCGTGCCGGGCCGGGACGTCGAGCCGGCCAGCTGGTCCTCGACGATCGGGCGCGCCGCGCTCTCGCGGCGCGGCCTGTTCGGGCTGACGGTCGGCGGCGTTACGGGCGTGCTGCTCGGCCGCGGCCTCCGCCCCGCCCCGCCGATCGAGGCCGGTTCGGACGTCGGCGTCATCTATCACCAGTGGAGCAAGCCGGGGATCCTCGACGCCCTGGGATCCGTCGCGAACTGGGGCCAGCCCGTGGCGCTATACAAGGCCTATCCGGGCGCGGCGGTCGTCGACCTACCGGCGCCGGACCTGGATGGTGGCCTGCCGGCCGCGACCGCGATCGCGCAGCGCCGCTCGACGCGCGACTACGTCCCGACGCCGATGACCACGGCCGAGTTGTCCAGGCTGCTGTTCCTGACCAGCGGCATCGGGGCCGACAAGTACGGCAACGCCCGCCGCACCGCACCGTCCTCGGGCGCGCTCTATCCGATCGAGGTGTATGCCGTCGTCCACCGCGTGGATGGCGTCGAACCGGGTGTCTACCACTACGCCTATCGCGAGCACGCACTCGAGCGGGTCCGGCAAGGTAACTTCCGGGCAAAGGTCGTCGAGCAGGCGATCGCCCAGGAGTTCCTCGGCGAGTGCGGCGTCGTCCTGTTCCTGACGATGATCATGCAGCGGATGCGGCCCAAGTACCAGGATCGGAGCTACCGATACGGGCTGCTGGAGGCCGGCCATCTCGGCGAGAACGCCTATCTCGCTGCGACGTCGATGGGGCTCGGTGCCTGCGGTGTCGGAGCGTTCATGGACGACGCCATCAACGAGATGCTCGGCGTCGACGGTGTCGAGGAAGCGGCGGTGTACATGCTCGCCGCCGGACACGTGGCGGCAGCCTGACATCGACTCGAACGAATTCGGAACTGGATCCACGACGGCCCGCTCATAGGCTGTAGCACGACCATCCAGGTCGCGCATCACCCGGAGGCCCGATGGATCGGGATCTCGTGGAGCGAGCGATGGCGGGCGACCACGACGCGTTCAGTGAGCTGGCGCGCGTCTCGGCCGGCCGGCTCTACGCCGTCGCCAGCCTGATCCTCCGCGACGAGGGTCAGGCCGAGGATGCGACACAGGAGGCGCTCGTCGCCGCCTGGCGTCACATCCGCTCCTTGCGCGACCCCGATCGGTTCGACGCCTGGCTTCATCAGGTGCTGGTGCGGACGTGCTATCGCGAAGCGCGTCGACACCGCCCGCTGCGAAGTCTGGATGTCAGCGTCGGGGTCCTCGAACTCTCGGAACCGGATCGATCCGTCGATCTCGCCGATCGGGATCAGCTCGAGCGGGGTTTCGCCCGGCTCGACGTCGATCAGCGATCGATCCTCGTACTGCATTACTACGTCGGACTGCGCCTCGACGAGGTGGCCCAGGTCCTGGGTCACCCGCCCGGCACGATCCGATCGCGACTTCATCGGGCGACGCAGGCGATGCGCGCTGCGCTCGAGGCGGACGCCCGTCCTGGACGACTCCCAGGAGGGAGGCTGGCATGACGACGAACGATCCGCGTTCGAGCGACGTCGGCGCCCTCCTTACCGCCTGGTTCGAAGTGGATGCACCGACACGCGAGCCCGAAGGGCTCGTCGACGCCGCGCTTGCGCGGACCGCGCGGACGCGACCGCTCCCAGCCTGGCGGCTCCCCGAAAGGTGGATCCCGATGCAACTCACGATGCGGCAGTCGACGCTTGCAAACGCCGCCCCGATCCTCGTGGTCCTCGCGCTTCTCATTGCCCTTGCCGTGGGGCTCATGCTGATCGGCGCGGGCCGCCAACCAGCGCTGCCACTCCCTGATGGTCTCGCCGGCAACGGGAGGCTGGTCTACGTCGGTGCCGGCAACCTCCTGAGCAGCAACCCGGCCGGCGGCGAGATCCGGACGTTGGTAGATAGCGACCGCGTCGTAGGCGAGCCGGTCTGGTCCCACGACGGCACCAGGTTCGCCTTCAAGGCCTACACCGACCCGGCGTCCAACCGGCAGGCGAGCGTGATCGTGGCGGATGCCGACGGCAGCAACCAGGTCACGATCGCAGCCGACGTCTGGGATGCGTCGCCGCCCTCATGGTCGCCCGACGGTCGGAATCTGCTGTTCGCGTACAGCACCGACGGGACCGATCTGTCGGAGCGGCTGTACGTGGCGGGGTCCGACGGCTCCACGCCGCCAGCCCGGCTGACACAAGACCCCGGGTTCGCGGTCGGCGCGAGCTTTTCGCCAGACGGCACGCTGATCGCCTGGGAAACGGGCACCGTAGATGGTGGCCAGACACTGTGGCTCGCCAAGCCGGATGGCTCGGATGCGCGCCGATTGACCACTGGCCGCTATTACGACATCGGCGGGATCGAGCGCGGGACCCTCGGCTTCGTTTGGAAGCCGGATGGGACCGCCATCCTGTTCACCGCCGGCGATGAACAAGCCCACGACCTCTATGTCATCGGCATCGCCGCGGGTTCGCAGGACACTGCCGTGGCGGCGTCGCCGTTGAACGAATACGGCGCGACATATGCGCCCGACGGCCGATCGATCTCATATCTCGCTGCTCCGCGCTACCAACTGGCAACACTCACGATCGCCAACACCGATGGGTCGGACGCCCACCCAGCGGTCGATGGCTCAGCGCAAAAGTTTGTGTTGTTCACGCCACGCTGGTCACCGGACGCCAAGTTCGTCATCGCAACGACAGGTGCTCCGAACCCTGATTTCCAGAACGAGATCTGGATCATCGACGCCGCGTCCCGGACCATCCACGCCAAGATCGCCATCCCGGCGTTCGCTGGGTCGGTCGACGGGGAACCGGGCAGGACCGATGTCGTCGGGTTCCAGCGGGTGGCGCCCTGACGCTGGGAATCGCGAGGCCGACGGCTCGCGCCGTCGGCCTCGTTCCCCCGAACCCCGGATGGTCTTAGCTCTTGATCGGTTCGCCGTTGGCGCCGACGACGTACCACACGTCGTTGATGCCCTGGCCGTTGACGTCACCGGCGGCGGCGTCATTGGCGAAGTAGTAGAGGGTCCAGTTCCCGTACTTGACCTGCTTGCCGCCGTCGGTCCGGTCGACGACCGTGATCTTCGAGGCATCAAGGCCGGTACCGGCGGTGACCGACGCAGCGTCGTCCGCCAAAAGTGGCGGCCACGCGGTCGCGCAGTCGTCGTAGCAGGTCGGCGTCCCGGCCTCGTCGGGCTGGAACATGTACAACGTCTTGCCGGCGCCGTCGACGATGATCTGGCCGAGCGAGCTGTCGGCCAGCGCGATCTCGGCGGTCATCGCGGCAGGTGCCGAAGCGGACGCCGCTTCCGATGCGGACGCCGAGGGCGCCTCGGACGGCGCGACTGATGGAGCTGCCACCGACGGTGCCGCAGTGGCACCGCCACCGCTCGAACACGCGGCCACTACGGCGGTCGCGGCGAGCAGGGCAGGGAGCAACAGGGATCGACGCGGGTCGATGGTCATATGGGTGGTCTCCTCGCTTGGCTGGGGTCCACCTTCCCCTACGTCATCCCGCATCCGGTCGGTTTCCGGACGGTACCCTCAGCGCGTGGCGAATCGCAGGACCGCACGCCAGCGCACCGCACCACCGCCCTCGCCGCCGAGCGGGCTGCTGTTCTTCGTGCACGGCGCGAACGAGACGTCAGAGGGCCTCGCTCGTAACCTCGCCCGGATCGAGGATCAGGTTCGGGGTCACGGGTGGGACATCCGCGTCGTGGCGCCCGAGTGGCGGCGTCGATCGGGCCTGCGCCTGGGCAACTGGCGCAAGACGCTCTACCGCCAGGCGCGACCGACGCCGATCTCGCTCGCCAGCCTGCCGACCGGTGTCGGCCGCGCGGCGATCCTCCGGCTCGTTACGAACTACTTCGAGGGCCGGCGCGAGGCACTCCTGGACACGATGGGCGCGCAGCTCCTGGCCGACGTCATCGGCTATCACCAGCACCGGGCATCGATCCACGAGGTACTGCGCGCCGAGCTGGAGAAGGCGCGGCGAGCGGCGCGCGGCAAGCCGATCCTGCCGGTCGGGCTCAGCCTGGGCGGGATCGCGCTGGTGGATCTGATCGCCGACTGGCCGGACGCGCCGGTGGAGGCCTGTGTCACCGTGGGCTCGCAGGCGCCGCTGCTGTACGCGTTCGATGCCATCCCATCGATGCCGTACGACGAGGCCGACCCGCCGCATCTCCCCGTCCCGTGGCTGAACATCTACGACAGCCGCGACTTCCTGTCGTTCGTGGCGGAACCGCTGTTCCGGCGCAGCGACGGGCTCGCCAGCGTGGTCGACTTGCGGGTCCACTCGGGCCGCGACTTCCCGCGCTCCCACAGCGCGTATTGGGACCTCGGGCCGGTGTGGGACGCGATCGCGACGGCGTTCACGTGGAAGCGGACCGAGCGACTCACCGTGCGCGAGGCACGCGAGCTCGGCTTCGAGGCCCGCAAGGCGCCAGCCAGCCGCAGTTGAGGGGGCCGCGCCGGGCGGTCCGCGGCCGTCCGACCGAGGCCGTGCGACAGGAACCGTGCGACCCAGCCCCGGCTGCTTGCGGTTTAGTCTCCAGGCGACTAGCCGTGCCCCGGTCTGGCCGATTCCCTTACGGCTCAGTCGCGCGAAGACTGAGCAGCAAGCAGATCGGCCTTCCGGGCGAATCCGTAGTCGCCTCACGAATGAGCAGCAAGCTCCCCGGCCCGCACGACTGGACGAACTAGAACAGACGTTCTATACTTCACGACCATGCGGCCGATCTACCGCGACGAGCCCTGCCGCTCCGCCCTCAACCGCGTCCGCAAGATGAGCTTCAAGTGGTCGCTCAACCCGTACATGGGCTGCGTCCACCAGTGCACGTTCTGCTTCGTCAGGGCGTTCGAGAAGGTCGCCGATCGGCCATTCGATGCCCGCTATGGCACCTCGATCAGGGTCAAGACCAACCTCGTCGAGGTCCTCCGCAAGGAACTCGCCCGCAAGTCCTGGCAACGCGAGCGGGTCGTCGTCGGCACGGCCACCGATCCCTACCAACCGGCGGAGGGCCGATTCCGTCTGACCCGTGGCGCGCTCGAGGCGCTCATGGAGGCATCAACGCCTTTCGGCATCATCACGCGCGGCCCGCTGATCGTCCGCGATGTCGCCGTGCTCGCCGAGGCGTCGCGCCGCGTCAAGGTCGGCGTCACGTTCTCGATCCCCACCCTCGACCCCGAGATCTGGCGCCTGACCGAGCCCGGCACCGCGCCACCACGCCAGCGCCTACGTGCCATCCGCACGCTGATCGACGCGGGTGTCGATGCCAGCGTCGGCATGGCGCCGATCCTGCCCGGCCTGTCGGACGATCCAAAGAAGATGGCGCAGGTGATCCGCGCCGCCCGCGACGCAGGAGCGACCGCGGTCTGGGCGAATGTCCTCTACCTGCGACCCGGCACGCGCGAGCATTTCCTCGAGAACCTCGCGCGCGACTGGCCGGAGCTCTTACCCACGTATGAGCAGCTTTATCGAGGCCGCGCATACGTTGCGAAGGACGTGATCGAACCGGTCCGGCAGCGAGTCAGGGAGCTCGCCGAGCAGCACGGCATCGCCGATCGCCGCCGGCGCCAGTCGCCCGATGCGACGGAGGCCCGGCCGCTCCCACCGGCCGTGGAGCAACTAACGCTCGCTTCCGCGCTGCGCTAGTCGCCAGCTGTCACCAGCATTGACATGTCAGCCCCAGTGACGGGATTTGCACAGACGCGCACGGCCGTTCGCCCAGGACGCAGAAACCTGTCGTCTGGTCATTCGACCCCGCACGTCTGTCGCGATCGTGTCACTCAGGGTGACGATGTCACGGGGAGTGACGCCCCCTACGCCCGGCCCGCTCCGGCCAGCGCGGCGGCCGTGGCTCCGAGCGGGGAAGGGCATCCCAGTCGGCCCGCACCGGCGCGAAGATGTCGACGACGACCGCGCCATCGGGCCCCGCGACGGCGTCATGCGGCAGGTTCGACGGGATGCGCCACGTCCCACCGGGACCGAGCGACCGCCGCTCCCCTTCGATCGTGAACGTGATCGATCCTTCGATGCAGAGGCCGAGCTGCTCGTGCTCGTGGCGGTGCTCGGGCACGATCGCGTCCGGTCCGAGCTCCACGACGGCCAGGCTCGCGTTGCTCCCGACGATCACGCGCGCCTGCACCGTCTCGCCCCACACGTCGCGGGCGGGCACGTCGTTGATGTCGCGAAGGTTCGATTCCGTCGACACGCGGACAGCGTACGTCGGCGGTCTCGTCACTGAGCGACGAGATCGCCGGTACGCTTGCCGTCGTGAGGATCTCGCTCCAGACGGCCCGCCGGTTCATCCTCGGGCGGCAGGGTCTCTGGCCTGGCCGTCGGTGGCAGGGTCTCAGCGGCACGGAGCGCGCGATGCGCGCGATCGAGCATCTCCAGCTCGACCCGCTCGGCATCATGGCTCGTGCCCAGGACCTGATGCTCCACAGCAGGGTCGTCGACTACCAGATCGACGACTGGGCGCGCCTGACGTATGAGAAGCGACGGTTCTTCGATTGGGGTGGCTGGCTTGCGGTCCGGCCGATCGACGAGCTGCCGTACTGGCGGAACCTCATGCGGCGGGAGCGCCAGAACGGCCACTGGCGCGAGGTCGAGCACGAGCACCACGCCACGATCGTCGAGATGCGCAAGGAGCTCCGCGAGCGCGGGACGATCGCCAACCGTGACTTCACGATGGCCAGCCGCAAGCGGACAGATAGCTACCGCGGTCGGAAGGACAGCGCGGTCGCGTTGTATTACCTGTGGCGGGTGGGCGAGGCGATCGTCCACCACCGGGAGCGGTTCGAGCGGGTGTATGCGCTGACTGCGTCGGTCGTGCCGCCCGAGTTGCTCGAGGAGGCGTCGGATGCCGAGACCGACGACTTCATGCGCCGCAAGCACGTCGCCTTCGAGGGCATCTCCGCCGTGACCGGGGGGTCCTACACGATCTACGAGAAGAACGGGCGACCGGCGGCGATCGCCTGGCGGGATCGAGCGCTCGAGAAGGGCGATCTCATCGAGTTGACCGTCGAGGGCTGGCGGGGTCGCCGCTGGGCGCTGGCGGATGACCAGAACGCGATCGAGACGGTGTCCGCCGGCGGTGTCCCGCGGGGCTGGAAGCCGAAAGAGACGACCACGACCGAGGAGGCCACCTTCCTCGCGCCGCTCGACCCCGTGAGCGCGCGGAAACGCGCCAAACCACTCTTCGACTTCGACTACATCTGGGAGGTGTATACGCCGGCCCCGAAGCGGAAGTTCGGCTACTACGCGCTGCCGGTCCTGTGGGATGACCGGCTGGTGGCGCGGTTCGACGGGCGGTTCGACCGCGCGACGTCGACCTTCGCGATCCTCGGCTTCTGGCCCGAGGATCCCGGCCTGCTCAAGGACGAGGACTTCCTCGAGGCGTATTCGCGGGGCATCGAGCGGATGCGAGCATTCCTCGGCGCGGACCGCGTCGATGCGAGTGCTTTGCAACAGCGAGTCATCAAACGGCGGCTTCGCGCGAAACGAAGCTGAAACACGTGCGCGTAGCCGGCGCCGGTCCGGCCGCGCTGGGAATGGTCGGCGGCGTCACCGTCCAGTGATCGTCGGCGCCCTCACACGGTGAGGCGGGCAGCCCGTTCTTCGAGGTAGCGCTTCTCCGGCAGGCTCGTCGTCCGCCGCGCGGCGAGTCGATAGGCCGCTCGTGCGGCCTCGCGGTCCCCGGCCATTTCGAGGAGGTGTCCTCGGACCGCATCGAGCCGGTGGTGCCGCGCGATCCGCTCATCGTCGTCGAGCGCGGCAAGCATCCGCAGGCCGGACGCCGGGCCGTTCACCATGGCCGCCGCGACGGCGTGGTTGAGCGTGATCATCGGGTTCGGGGACACCTGTTCCAGGAGCCGGTAGAGGCTCAGGATCTGGGCCCAGTCGGTGTCCTCTGCCTGCGGCGCTTCATCGTGGATGGCGGCGATCGCCGCCTGGAGCTGGTATGGACCAATGGCGCCGAGCGGGAGCGTCGCGGTGATCAGCTCGACGCCTTCGCGGATGAGCTCGGCGTCCCAGCGCGAGCGATCCTGCTCCGCGAGCGGCACGAGGCTGCCGTCGGGCAAGGCTCGTGCGGGTCGGCGCGCATCGGTCAGCAGCATGAGCGCCAGCAGCCCGGCGACCTCGGCCTCCTCGGGGAGTCGCTGCCGCAGGTCGCGCGCGAGCCGGATGGCCTCCGCGGCGAGCTCCGGCCGCTGCAGGTCCTGCCCGGACGAGGCGGTGTAGCCCTCATTGAACATCAGGTACAGGACGTGCAGGACGACCCGGAGGCGATCGGCGCGCTCCGCGTCGGGCGGCATCTCGAACCGCGCCCCGGCGGCCCTGATCGTGGCCTTGGCGCGGCTGATGCGCTGGGCCATCGTGGCCTCCGGCACGAAGAACGCCGCAGCGACCTGGGCCGTTGTGAGGCCGCCGACGGCCCGCAGCGTCAGGGCAAGCTGGGAGGCAGGTGACAAGGATGGGTGGCAGCACAGGAAGAGCAGCGTGAGCGCGTCGTCCTCGTGCTCGGGGATGGGATCGCCGTCCGGAGCGGGGACTTGCCATGCCTCGGGCGGCATGAGCGCGATTGCGGCTGTCTCGCGCCGTTGCCGCGCCGTATCGCCGCGAAGCTGGTCGAGCAGTCGTCGCGAGGCGACCGTGATCAGCCAGCCCCGCGGGTTGTCGGGGATGCCGTCGCCTGGCCACTGCTGCGCGGCCGCAAGCAGCGCCTCCTGGACCGCGTCCTCACACAGGTCGAACTGCCCGTTCCGCCTGGTCAGTGCCGCGAGGACCTGTGGCGCGAGCTGCCGGAGCAGCTCCTCGATGGCGATCTCGGTCGTCACATCTCCGTCCCGGCGTCCTCCATGAGCGCGCGGATCTCAACCACGCCGTACTCGGAGATCGGACCCGCGACCTCCCTGGCGCGCTCCAAGCTGTCGACATCGACGACGAACACGCCGGCGAGCTGTTCCTTGACCTCGCCGAACGGGCCGTCGGTGACGGCCGGAGCGCCGTCTCTGAATTCGACGAAGGTGCGATCGTGGGCGAGACCATCGACGCGGATGAGTTCACCGGACGCTCTCAACTCATCCATCAACTTGAAGTGGTTGCCGATCACGCGGTCCGTCTCCTCCTTCGGAAGCGACTCCCAGAACGCGATATCGGAATGGATCAAGAGCACGTACTTCACGGTGGGCTCCTTGGCGCGCGCGGGTCACTCATCGGCCCGTCACAGGAAGGTCGTGGCCGTGGGGCAAGTCTCGACATTTTGGGCGCGATCAGATGTCGAGAACCGTCCGCCGGCTCCGACTGCATGGTGACGGCCCCGAAGGGACCGCCCAGCAAACCAAGGAGCATCAAGAAAATGCGCAAGATCATCGCCGGACTCTTCATCTCCCTCGACGGCGTCGTCGAGGCACCGGAGACCTGGCACTTCCCATACTTCAACGACGAGATGGGCGAGGCCGTGACCGCTCAGGCCGAGGCCTCCGACACCATGCTCCTCGGCCGCAAGACGTACGAGGAATTCGCCTCGTACTGGCCCAATCAGTCGAGCGAGGAGCCCTTTGCCGACGTCATGAACGGCACGCCAAAGCTCGTCGCCTCGACGACGCTCAAGGAGGTCGAGTGGCAGAACTCGACCCTCATCGAGGGCGATGTCGTGGACGCCCTCAAGCGGATCAAGGAGGGGCCCGGCAAGGCCATCTCCATCACCGGCAGCCCGACGCTCGTCCGTTCGCTGTTGCGCGCGGGCGTCCTCGATGAGCTCCGCCTGCTCCTCCACCCGATCGTGGTCGGACACGGCAAGCGGCTCTTCGAGAACGAGGACCAGCCGATCCCGCTCCGCCTCGTCGAGGCGAAGACGTTCACGACCGGCGTCCAGGCGATGACCTACGCACCGGCCGACTAACCCCAGTCGCGAGAGAATCGACATTGATGACAAGGAGGACCCGATGAACGCAACGACGCTCCAGTACGTGACCTCGAAGGACGGCACGACGATCGCCTACGACCGCATGGGCGACGGCCCAGCCGTCGTTCTCGTGAGCGGCGGCTCGGTCGACCGCTCGTCGAACGCCGGACTCGGCGAGCAGCTGGCCCGCCAGTTCACCGTCTACAACTACGACCGTCGCGGCCGCGGGCCGTCGGGCGATACGCAGCCATACGCGATCGAGCGGGAGATCGAGGACATCGATGCCGTTATCGGTGCGGCCGGTGGCTCGGCCAACCTGTACGGCTCGTCGTCGGGGGCCGCGCTGGCGTTGTTCGCGACGGCGGCCGGCTCGCCGGTCACCAAGCTCGCGCTGTGGGAGCCGCCCTGGATCCTGGACGAGAATCGCCGGCCACCGGCCGACACGGCCACGATCTATCGGAGGCTGGTCGCCGAGGATCGCCGTGGCGATGCCGTCGAGTTCTTCATGTCGAAGGTCGTGGGCATGCCGGACGAGTTCGTCGCATCGGCGAAGACGCAGCCGTGGTGGCCGTGGCAGGAAGCCCTGGCCCACACGCTCGCCTACGACGCCGAGGTCATGGCCGACTACTCGCTGCCGATCGAGGCGATAAAGCGGGTCAAGGTGCCGACCATCGTGCTGGTCGGCGGAGCGAGCTTCGACTTCTTCGGCCCGACTGCCAAGGCCATCGCCGAAGCGCTGCCGGGCACCGAGGTCAAGACCCTCGAGGGCCAGGAGCACAACGTCGACCCGGCGGTGCTGGGACCGGCCGTGGCCGAGTTCTTCGCCGGCTGATCGATCTCCTCGAATAGTTCGCGCCCCGGGCCTCCCACAGGCTCGGGGCGCATCCGCGTCCAGGATCAAGCACTGTCACGGGCGAGCCGACCTCAGTCGAGCGTTGCGAGCGCCTCTGCCACGAGCTGCACGCCCTGATGGATCTCGCTCGGCGTCACGTTGCCATAGCCCAGGATAAGCCCGCCCGGCGCCGCATCCGGATCGTGATAGGTGTGGGATAGCCCAGTCATCTTGACCCCGCGAGCGAGGGCGGCATCCATGAGCGACGTCTCATCGACGCCGACCGGCAACCGGGCCATCACATGCAGCCCGGCGGAAGCACCGGTCGGTCGAAGGCTAGGTAGGTGCCGCGCCAAGGCCTCGAGCAGGGCGTCGCGGCGCTCGCGATAGATCGGTCGCATCCGGCGCAGGTGCCGGTCGAACTCGCCGCGTGACAGGAAGTCGGCGAAGGCCAGCTGGTCGAGGCTCGATGACCCACGGTCGTTGGCGTCCTTCAACGCACCGACCGCATCGACATGTTCTGCTGGCACGATCATCCAGCCGAGCCGGAGGCCCGGAGCGAGCGTCTTGCTCGCCGAGCCTGCATAGATGACGCGTTCCGGGGCAAGCCCGTGGATCGCACCGATCGGCTCGCGGTCGTAGCGGTACTCGGCGTCGTAGTCGTCCTCGAGGATCAGCGCGCCGCGCTCGTCGGCCCAGGCCAGCAGGTCGGCGCGTCGATCGGGGGCCATGACCGCGCCGGTCGGGTAGTGATGCGCCGGCGTCAGGAAGGCCGCGTCGGCCGCTGAGCGGCGAAGCGCCTCGATCGAGATGCCACCGGCATCGACCGGGATCGGCACAGTCTCCAGTCCGTGTCGACGCACGGCGACTCGCCCGTCGGCGTCGCCTGGGTCCTCCACCGCGATCCGTCGACCGCCGCGGGCCTTGACCAGCTGGGCGATGAGGTCGATCGCCTGCGCAAAGCCGTTGCAGATCACGATGCGCTCGGCATTCGCGTGCGTGCCACGCACCCGATCGAGGTACTCGGCGAGCGCCTCCCGGAGCTCCTCCGCCCCGCGGCGGTCCAGGTAGGTCAGCCGATCATTGGGCGCCTCGATGAGCACCCGCCGCATCGACCGCAGCCACACCTGGCGTGGGAACTGCGAGACGTCCGGGCGGCCGTAGGCGAAGTTGATCCGGATCTCGGGTGCCCGGGCGGGTGCCGAGCGCTCGGGTGTCGGGACGGTGGCACGCGTGGCGACCCGTGTGGCGCCGCCCGGCAGGCTCGTGAGGTAACCCTCCGCGACGAGCTGCTCGTACGCCTCGACTACCACACCCCGCGACAGGTCCAGTTGTTCGGCCAGGACCCGCGTCGACGGAAGCGCCGAGTCGGGCGTAAGACGGCCCAGGCGGATCGCGCCGCGTAGCTCTTGCTCGAGCTGTCGATGAAGGGGCAGGGGATCGTCCTTGCGCAGCTCGACGAGCAGCTCAGTCGGGAATCTGGTCCTCGTTCTGGCCATCGAAGCGGACCTTATCAGACGACCAGTCTGACGTCACGATGGTGCCAACGAACTCGACGACCGCCCACCTCAAAGGAGATCGACGTGGAACTCCTCACGATCATCATCAGCGTCCTGGCCAGCCTGGTCCTCCTCGACGTCGCGGCACTCCGCTGGGGCAGCGACTCGCGAGACCGCATCGGCGACGACTGGCACCGCACGACCATCGCCTGACTTCTCCCGCGCAGGGAAGCCGAGTGTCCGACAGGGCACTCGGCTTCTTCGTGCCAGACTGACCGGGATGGCACGGCTCCAGGCCTTCGCGGCGACGATCCTCTTGGCGGTTGCTGCGTGCGCGCCGGCGGGCGGTACGAGTCCTACCCCCAGCGCGGCACCGAGCGTGAGCGGTTCCACGTCTCCCGCCACAGACAACCCAGCCACATCAGCTCCCGCGGAGGTCCCGACCCTCGCCATCCGCGAATTCGACGTGCCCGCAGGATCGCATCCGCACGATGTCGCACCCGCGGCCGACGGCGGCGTCTGGTACACGGGCCAGCACGTCGGCACGCTCGGCTACCTCGATCCCGCCACCGGCACGATCCGCGAGATCCCGCTCGGCAGCGGCTCGGCGCCGCACGGCGTGATCGTCGGCCCCGACGGCGCGCCCTGGATCACCGACGGCGGACTCAATGCGATGGTCCGCGTGGATCCGGCCACGGAGGACGTCGCGACGTTCCGGCTTCCGGCGGACCGCCCCGGTGCCAACCTCAACACCGCGGCGTTCGATGGCGATGGGACCCTGTGGTTCACCGGACAGTCCGGCATCTACGGCCGCCTGGACCCGGAGACCGGCGAGATGGAGGTCTTCGATGACCCGGACGGTCGCGGGCCGTACGGCATCACGGCCACGCCGGCCGGCGAGATCTGGTACGCGTCGCTCGCCGGCAGCCACATCGCGCATGTGGACCGGACGACGGGCGAAGCCCAGGTCGTCGAGCCCCCGACCAGCGGCCAGGGTGCCCGCCGCGTCTGGTCCGACTCGAACGGCCGGATCTGGGTCGCGGAATGGGATGCCGGCCAGGTCGGCGTCCACGATCCGGCGACCGGCGGTTGGCAGGAATGGAAGTTGCCGGGCGATGGCCCGCAGGCCTACGCCGTCTACGTTGACGAGAGCGACATGGTCTGGATGACCGACTTCGGTGCCAACGCGATCGTGAGGTTCGACCCTGCGACCGAGCAGTTCCAAGCCATCGAACTCCCGAGCCCGGATGCAGCGGTACGTCAGTTGCTGGGTCGGCCGGGCGAGCTGTGGGGCGCAGAGTCGGCCGTGGACAAACTCGTCGTGGTGACCGAATCAGGCGCCTAGGGCACCGAAGCGCGAACGGGCAGGACATTGATGCCGCCGCAACGTCCTAGACCCAATCATGCAAGGCGACGAAATGGAGGTCGTTCATGTTGCCCACGACCCATGCGTATTCGAGCTTCGCCGCGAAGGACATCGCGGCCGAGAAGCAGTTCTACGGCAGGACACTCGGGATCGACGTCGGGGAGCTGTATGACGGAGGGTTGCTCGAGCTCAAGCTCGGCGGTGACAGGCGCGTCCTGATCTATTCGAAGGACGACTTCGTGCCCGCGACGTACACCGTGCTGAACTTCCCGGTCCCCGACGTCGACGCTGCGGTCGACGATCTAGTGCGATCGGGCGTCGAGATGGCCCGCTTCGACGGCTTCGACCAGGACGAGAAGGGCATCGCGCGTGGCAACGGCGGCCCAACGATCGCCTGGTTCCGTGACCCCGCCGGCAACATCCTGGCGGTCCACAGCGACGAGGAACCACCGGCCTGATCCACCGAGTGCTCAGGCACGACACCTTTTGGGTCTGGCGCTCCGGCGGTCGGGATGAGCATCTGCCAGCGCGACCAGCAACCTGAGCCCGACCTCGACCGCATCGGCGTCGCCAAGCTCCTGGTCGATCGCGAGTGAGCGCCAGGTCCGGTAGTCGAGTACGTGGCGTGCCGCCGCGCGAAGGCGGCGTCCGGCAGCGCCGGCTGGCACGGCATCCCCGACGAGGAGGTCGCCCACCCGGCGGTTCTCGGCCCGCGTCCGCTCCCGCGATGACTCGGGCATCGACGAGAAATCGCGGTAGATCGGGAAGAGCTCCTCGGCATGCTCGCGGAACCAGCCGTAGAGCCGCATCAGCGCGATGCGCGCGCGCGTCTCGAGGTCCGGGATCCCCGCCCAGGCGCTGATGTCCGGCGGCGGGTTCCCGACGTCATCGAGCGCTACGGGTTGACGCCCCCGCGGCGCTAGTGCGCAGGCGCGCCGCTACCATCGGTGCATGGCGAGCGACGACCGCCCGAAGGGCCACGTCGTCCCGTTCGACGGGCTCGACCACAGCGAGCACTCGCACGAATTCGTCGGGGCCGAGCATGGGGACGTCCCGTTCTGCGTGATCCTCGTCCACTCGCAGCCGGGTGTCGGGCCGAAACTTCACCGACACCCGTATAGCGAGGTCTTCATCGTCGAGTCGGGGCAGGCGACGTTCCGCATCGGGGACGACACGGTCGTCGTCGAGGGTGGCAATGTTGTCGTCAGCCCGCCCGGCGAGGCCCACGGTTTCACGAACACCGGCAGCGGGGAGCTGCGGTTGACCGCGATCCACGGCGCAGGGCGCTTCGACACCGATTGGCTGTCGGGCCCCGACCCGACCTGGACCTCAAGGTCGAAACCTTAAGAGGCGACGGCCGGCTGGGCGGCCGGACGATCCTGGAGGACTCCCAGCTGACGCATCATCGTCATGGAGTCGCGCACCGACCAATGCTCGATCGCCTTGCCGTCGCGGAAACGCAGGATGTGGACATAGTCGTATGCCACCTCACGGCCTGTCGGCGGGATACCCATCAGGTCGCCCGTATGCCGAGCGTGATGGGTAGCGTGGACAGCCACGAGGTCGCCCTCGGCGATCACGTTGTGGATCTCCCAACGCTGATCCGAGAACACACGCCCCAACCAGAGCATCGTCTGCTTGACGCCTTCGAAGCCCGCCGGTTCGTCGGGGCGTCGACCATGCGGCACCACGTCCCGGTCCGTCACCTCTGCGAGGGCAGCGACATCGAGTGCGGGGAAGATCTCCTCCCAGGTCCGTCGGGCCGTGGCCTTGATGTCGGCAGTCATCGGTCCCTCCGATTGGTACGATCGAATAGACGCACCTGTATTGATGCCAGTACCATTCTCATGAAATGAGCGAGACTGTCAAGACCCCACGCGTTTATCGATCGACGCGGCGCGCCGAGCAGGCCGCCCAGACGCGTCGCGACATCCTGGCGTCAGCCGGCTCGCTGTTCCGTGTGCACGGTTACTCCGGTATCTCGATGCCGGCCATCGCGGCTGACGCGGGTGTGGCAGTCGAGACGATCTATCGCGCATTCGGCAGCAAGAGCGGACTGTTCAGGGCGGTCATCGAGGCGGCCGTCGCGGGTGGGTCGACTCGTGCGGACACCCCGGTCGAGGAGCGGCCCGCGATCAAGGCCCTGATCGAGGAGCCCGACCCTCGCCGTCAGATCGCGATGTACGCGGCCACCCAGCCGGGGATCCATCGACGGTCGGGTCCATTGCTACGCGCGCTGGCGGCGGCTGCCGGATCAGATACGGAGCTCCGGGCACTGTGGGACGAGATCGAGTCGAGTCGGCTCGTCGGGCAGGGGCGGTTCGTGGAGATGCTCGAGGGACGGCGAGCGCTGCGAACCGGGTTGTCCGCGGAGGACGGGAGAGACGTCCTGTGGACGCTCTGCTCCTTGGCCGTGTTCGACTCGCTGGTCACGACCCTGGGTTGGTCCATCGAGCGGTACGAGGCATGGCTCGCCGAAGCGCTCACGTGCGCGTTGCTCGCCGAGGCTTAGACCTCCGGGACCCCGAGCTGCACCACGGTCTCACCACCGAACGCCATCGGTTCGCCGGTCTGGTAGGCGTCGGCGATCTCGTTCCAGGCAGCGAAGCCGGGATGGGAGTCGTGGACGTGGTGGCCCTCGCCTGAGGCGAAGATCACCGCGACGAGGTACTGGACCGCGCCCTTGACCGGTCGCGACGAGATGTCGAGTCGATTGAGCGTCGCCGCGATGATCAACCCACGATCCTTGAGATCGTTCCAGACCGGCAGTTCGTGCTCGCGAAAGCCTCGCTCGAACGCCTCGACCTGATCTTCGCGCACGTTGAGGACGACCGTGACGGTCTCCACGGCCTAGCGCCGCGACTTGCGGGCGGCCGCCTCGATGCTGAACGTCCCGGCGTACGGCCGGATGCCCGTCTCATGGCCGTCGTCCCAGCGCACGCGGTACTCGGGTCGGATCTCGTGCGCGATGACCTCCACGATCTCGCCCCGGCGGGCCGAGATCCCGACCTTGTTCGACTCGATGACGATGCGATCGCCGACATTCGCCGTCATGCGCTCCTCCTCCGGACTGCTTGGCCCGTGTGTTCGAGTCCCTATTGTCCGACTTCGGGCGCCGGCGCGCCGCCGAAATCGTCACTTGCAATCCGCAAGCGACATGGTATGTTGTTGCACATGCAACCAACCACGGACGCCGATCCGACCATCGACCTCGATCCCAAGACCCAAGCGACCCAGCGAGTGCTGTCGCGCGGCGGCCTCATCGACATCACGACCACTGGCCGCCGGAGCGGACGTCCGCGCCGCCTCGAGATCGTCTTCCACAATATGGACGGCCGGATCGTCATCAGCGGCATGCCATGGCCCGGCCGCACCCGCGCGTGGATCCACAACCTCGAGGCCGATCCGCACATCACGCTGCACCTCAAGGGTCCGCTCGCTTCGGACCTCCCGGGCACGGCACGCGTCATCATCGACCCCAGCGAGCGCCGTATCGTCGCCGATTGGCTGGTCCGCCACTCCTGGCCCCGGATGGACGCCGCGTCGATGGCCGCCGACTCGCCGATGATCGAGGTCACCCTGGACCAACCCACCGGCTGACGGCGGTATCCGGCCACCCGCGCAGTACGATTCGGGCCCATCGCCAACGCGCCGAAGCAGGAGTGCCCGCATGGACTGGACGCTGGAAGTCGTGATCCTGCCGGTCAGTGACATCGATCGCGCGGTCAGGTTCTACCGGGACCAGGTCGGGTTCGACCTCGACCACGACACCAAGACCGATCAGATGCACGTCGTCCAGCTGACGCCGCGCGGCTCGGGCTGCTCGATCGTGTTCGGTGACCTGCCGCCGCAGCGCGAGATGGCCGCCGGCTCGATGCGCGGACTCCAGCTCGTCGTCTCCGACGCGCAGGCCGCGCGACAAGAGCTGATCGACCGCGGCGTCGAGGCCAGCGAGATCATGCAGTTCTCGCCCGACGATGGCGGCACGTTCTTCGGCTTCAGCGATCCGGACGGGAACACGTGGGCCGTCCAGGAGCTCAAGGTGCGTGGCGACAAGCCGTTGATCCCGGTCGAGCACCGCGGCCGGTTCGGCGAGGGTCGGAGCCTCTAGACGACGGGGAGGCGCCCGCGTCACCCCGGGTGACGCGGGCTCTCTTCCCGATCCAGGTCGATCTACGAGCCGCGCTCACCTCGACGGAACTCCACCAGCGCGGGGTCCGGGTTTGCGTCGATGGTCACGGTGCCGGCCGAACCGCCCTGCTCACCCCGGCGGAACTCTTCGAGTGCCGGTTTCCGAGCGGCGGTCACAACGGACTCGAGGCCGTGCTCACCCTGCCGGAACTCGACGAGGCCCGCATTCGTTGGGTCGCCGACAGCAGCCGGGGTGGTACCGATCCAGGGTGCCAGGCCTCCCAGGGCGATCGACGTGATCAGTGCCGTAAGCAGGACCAGCACAAGCGCGCCAGCTGCGATCACGGGCCCGGTCGCTCGTCCATGCCACAACGTGGTCTGCTTGCTTGTCTGATTCGCGACGCTCATCTTCCATACCTCCGGTGACGGCACCCTGCTGGTGCCTGTGACCTGAAGGCGTGAGGTACGACGGCACGACCGTACGGTCCGATGGAACAACTTGGGATGGGCCCTGACGGACGGGCTGGCCGCGATAGCGGAGACCGTATGCTCTCTCGTGAGGGAGGGGTCAGCGGATGACCGTGGAGCAGGTCGGGACTCGGTTCGTCGGTCGTGATCACGAACTCGGCGAGCTGACGGAGCTGCTCGACGAGTCCGCCCACGGTCGGGGCCACTTGGTCCTGATCAGTGGCGAGCCCGGCATCGGCAAGAGCCGACTGGCCGATGAGCTCGCGGATCGGGCCAGGGGTCGCGGCGTTCTCGTGCTCTGGGGCCGAGGATGGGAGGACGCCGGAGCGCCGCCGTACTGGCCTTGGGTCCAGGTGCTGCGGGCCTATCTGCGCGCCACGCCGATCGACGACGTGCGCCGGCATCTCGGTTCTGGCGCCACCGATGTTGCGCAGATGTTGCCCGAGCTCCGAGAGCGGTTGGCCGACCTTCCGCCGCCGCGCAGCTCGTTATCGGATTCGGCCCGGTTCCGCCTCTTCGATTCGACCGCGTTGCTCCTTCGCAACGCCGCTCTTGACCGACCGATGTTCCTCATCATCGACGACCTGCAGGCAGCGGACGCGGCGTCGATCCTGATGCTGCAGTTTCTCGCCAGTCAGCTCGTGGACATGGCGGTCACGGTGCTCGGGACATACCGGGACGTCGAGCTGACGCCCGACCACCCATTGACCTCGGCCATCGCCGAGGTCGCCCGCGTCCCGGGCACCCGGCTGATGACGCTGACCGGTCTGCCCGCGACCGCGGTTGCCGAGTATATCGGCGGCTCGACGAACCTCTCGTCGCGCGACCCGTTGGTTGCGGCCGTCTGGCGGGCGACGAATGGGAACCCACTGTTCGTGGGGGAGGCCGTGCGGCTGCTGTCGGTCGAGGGTCGACTCGGCGACGTGGCGGATCTGACCTCCTTCAGGGTTGCCGTGCCCGCCGGCGTGCGGGCCGTCATCGCGCGCCGGGTCGGTCACCTGGGCATCTCCACCACGGGCGCCCTCTCGGTCGGGGCGGTGATCGGGCCTGAGTTTGGCGTCGAGATCTTGCGTCGCGTGCTCGATAAGGACGGCGATCGAGCGCCTGATCACCTCGACGATGCCGTGCAGGCCGGCCTGCTGCAACCGATCACCGGGTCGTCCAGACGGTTCCGGTTCTCACATGACCTCGTTCGTGAGACCCTGTATGACGAGCTGGGGCCCGATCGCCGCGCTGCGATCCATGGACGGATCGCAGGGGTTCTAGAGGAGGGTCACGCCCATTCGGCGTCGCCGCATCTCGCCGAGCTGGCATACCACTTCGGCCAGGCTGCCCAGCAAGGCGCCGATGCGGGAGGCGAGCTTGACCTTGGCGACATCGCTCGGAAGGCGATCGACTATGCGCGGCGCGCCGGCGACCTGGCGACGCAATCCTTGGCCTACGAGGAGGCCGCGCGCCTGTATGGCATGAGCCTTGCGGTCATGAACAGGACCGAGTTCACGGACGATGACCTCCGGACCGAGGTCCTGCTCGCGTGTGGCGATGTCCAATCGAAGGCCGGAGACCTCACCGCCGCTCGAGGGGCGTTCCTGGACGCTGCCACTATCGCGAAACGTACGGGTGCCGGGAGCCAACTGGCTCGGGCTGCGCTCGGGATCGGCGGTCGTCAGCAGTGGGCGCGAGCAGGCAGCGACACGCGTCTCATCCCCATGCTTCAGGACGCCCTGGTCGTCCTTGGCGAAGGCGATGAACGCCTCCGCGCCCGGCTCCTGACCCGGCTCGCGTGTGCTTGGCGTAGCTCACCGGAGCGACGGAGCGATAGCGACACGCTGAGCCGGCAGGCGGTCGTCATCGCCCGCCGGCTCGACGACCCGGCTAGCCTCATGGAGGCGCTGATCGGCCGCTTCTGGGCGACGTTTTGGCCGGAGAACCCCGCCGAGCGGCAATCGATCGCAGCCGAGGCGCGGCGGATCGGGGAGGCACTGGCCGACGAGGAGCTGCTGGCCGACGCTCTGTTCATCTCATACATCTCGTCGTCTGAACGAGGCGACATCGCCGAGGCGCGACGCGAGATCGAGCTGCTGGGCCGCGTCAACGAGACGTTGCGCCAACCTGCAGAAAACTGGCTCGTGAAGAACAATCGCGAGGGCCTCGCCCTGCTCACCGGCGACTACTCGGAGGCCGAAGCACTCATCGGCCTCAGGATCGAGTCAGGGAATCTGGTGACGCCCGGTCGCGACGACGTGGCGGCAAGCCGAACGAATCGGTTCCTGTTCCGCCGCGAACAGGGCCGCCTCGCTGAGGAAGAGGCGACCATCCGCGCGTCCATACAAGAATTCCCGTGGTACCCGCTTTATCGCGCGGCCCTCGCATGCCTCCTGTCCGACCTCGGCAGGGCCGATGAAGCCCGCCTGGTGTTCGACGACCTCGCTGCCGATCGTTTCAGCAGCCTGTATGGGGACAACGAATGGTTGCTCGGGATGGGTCTCGCGAGCGACGCGTGCGCGATGCTTGGCGATGCCGACGCTGCGGCGGTGCTATACGAGCAGCTCGCGCCTTTCGCCGGACGGAACACGGTCGGACACGCGGAAGGTAGCGTCGGCGCGACCGACCGCTACCTCGGGCTACTCGCTGCCACGCGCGGCGAACTCGACGTGGCCGTCGAGCACCTCGAGGCGGCGATCGCGGCCAATGACGCTATGGGTGCGCGGCCATGGACTGCCCATAGCCAGCACGATCTCGCCGTCGTCCTCCGTCGGCGCGACGCTGGCGGCGACCAGGGCAAGGCGGACGCTCTGGACGCGAAGGCACGATCAACCGCAGTTTTACTCGGGATGATCTTGGCCGACAAGATCGGCGAGCCCGGGGCGACGAGGGCGGAACCCTTCGCCGAAACAGCCACGTCGATGCCCGCTATGTTCCGCCGCGAAGGCGAGTACTGGACGGTCGGATTCGGTGGAGGCACCCTCCGCGTTAGGGATTCCAAGGGGATGCGACACCTCGCTCGACTGTTGGCCGTGCCAGGCCGCGAGCTGCATGCCCTCGAGTTGGCATCGACCGATAGCGGCACGCACCGAGCGGTCGCGCGTGGCGAACTCAAGCCCATCGATGGCCTCGGCGACGCCGGCGAGATCCTCGACCCAGAGGCCAAGGCCGCCTATCGCGCTCGCTTGGCCGAGATCCGCGAAGAGCTGGATGAGGCCGAGCGCTGGAACGATACGGAGCGTGTCAGACGGCTCGAGGATGAACGGCGGGCGCTCGGGCAGGAGCTCGCGGCAGCCGTAGGCCTTGGGGGTCGCGATCGCGTGGCAGCGTCAGCCGCGGAGCGCGCCCGGGTCAGCGTGACGCGCGCGATCCGGGCGGCGTTGGCGCGGATCCGGGAACAAGACGTCTCCCTCGCGGATCATCTAGACGCCACGATCCGGACCGGCACGTTCTGCTCGTACACCCCCGACCCGCGCGTGCCGATCGACTGGAAGGTCTGAGCCGGCTTTGCATGGCGTCATCCCCGCAGTCGCTCGATCATCGGCGCGAACGCCTCTACGCCGACAAGGGAGTTGGGTCGAAGCTGGACCTGCAGGTGGTCGAGTCCCAGCTCGCCGAACCGACGCAACTCCGTGGCGATCGACGCGGGATCACCTCGGATCTCGCGGTCTTCTGGCGGCGCGTCTGAAGGCACCGTGCGCACCCGCACTTCGATCGACTTCGTGATCGGCGTCGTCCGGCCAACCTCGCGGCACGCCCTGTCCAGCGCCTCGAGCTGTGCTGGCACCTCGTCGATCGAACGCAGGCCACCGTTCCAGTGGTCGGCCAGTTCCGCGGTCAGCCGCAGCATGCGCGGACCGTTCGCTCCGACCATCACAGGCAGACCGCTTGGCCTCGGGCCACGGGGCTCGAGCCGGGCGGACCTCGTCTGGACGGTCTGACCGTCGAGGGCCGATCGCCCGGTCCGCAGCATGTCGACTATCACCCGCAGGCCTTCCTCGAACCGCCGAAACCTGTCCTCGAACGCGATGCCGTAGCTCGAGAACTCGGGCTCGTTCCAGCCGGCGCCGATGCCAAGGATCAGTCGACCGCCGCTGATCTCGTCGAGCGTCTCGGCCATCTTGGCGAGCAGCGCCGGGCTCCGAAGCGGGACTGCCAGCACGTACGGGCCGAGCGCCACACGCTGGGTCGAGGCGGCCAACGCGGAGAGCAGCGTCCACGACTCCCAGGCGCCGCGCCACTCGCCATTCGGATCGCCGAAGCCGACGTGATCTGACACCCACAGTGCATCGAAGCCGATCGCCTCTGCGGTCTGTCCCATCGCGAGGATGTCGGTCCAGCGAGGCGTCCGCCCGTCCATCGAACCCTCGACGTACGGCAGGTTCAACCCGAGTTCCAACGCGTTCCTCCCTCAAGGTCGGTTCGGCCGACGGTAGCAGCAGCGTCGACTGGACCAAGCCCGTAGGATTGGGGTTCGTCGCCCGACTGACGCGACTCCGGGGTTCCGAGCATGCACCTCCGCCGCACCGCTAGCGCATGACGACCGAGGGACGTTTCTGCCCGACCTGCGGGACGAAACGCACTGGGTTCTTTCGCTTTTGCAGCAAGTGCGGTTTCGACTTCGACGAACTCGTGACGCCCGCACCGCAGGTCGCATCCGCGGTACCCGGGCAAGTGGCGTTGCCACAGCCACTGCCCTCGCCGATCTCCGATGCGCCGTCGATGTTCGACATCGTCACGACGGTTCGGCCGGAAACCGTCACGGCCGAGCGGCCGAAGTCGCGCGAGCGGACCGTCGTGCGTGTCGCGATCGTCGCCCTGGCCGGCGTGCTGGCGCTGAGCGCGATCTCGACGGCGCTCGGCCAGCGCAGCGGGTCGACCGCACGGCCAAGCACGGCGATCGGTTCGCCGCTCACCGGCGAGGCTCCTCCATCCGAGGCCGCACCCGGCTCGCCCGCAGCTCCGACCTTCGGTCCCACCGGGGAAACGCAATACGCGATCGTGATGAGCGTGACCGACGGCGACACGATCCGCGTCGACGTCGACGGTGAGGAGTACCCGCTCCGCTACATCGGCATCGATGCGCCCGAACCGGACGCGTCGGACCCGACGATCAAGGGTTGGGCCGACGCAGCGACCGCGGCCAACCGGTCGTTGATCGACAGTCGCGAGGTGTACCTGGAGAAGGACGTCTCGGACGCCGACCAGTTCGGTCGACTCCTGCGCCATGTGTGGTTCGTCGGACCCGGTGGTGAGATGGTGCTTGTCAACCTCGAGCTCGTACGGCAGGGCTTCGCTGAGGTCACGACATTCCCGCCGGACGAGAAGTACGCGAGCCTGCTGGAGCAAGCCGAGGACTCCGCCAAGACCGCGGAGCTGGGCCGCTGGGGGCCGGCCGCCTCGCCTTCGACTGACTTATCGCCCGCTGCCGTCCAGCCGACGCCGCTCTCCCTGGTCGGCGGCGGAGGAGGCGGAGACTGCCATGCTTCGTACACACCGTGCCTGCCGATCGTGAGCGACCTCGACTGCGCCGACGTACGCGCGATGGGTGCTGCACCGGTCAGCGTCAAAGGACCGGACGAGTACGAGCTCGATCGCGACGGAGACGGCATCGGCTGCGAATAGTCGCGTCGAGCGCTTCCGGCGCGTTCTGGCGGTTCCGCGCACACTGGTGGAGGCGGTCGGTGCATCCCGATCGACCAAGGAGGACGTGTCATGGACCGCACCGACGAGCAGGCGCTCGCCCGATACCGCTACATGCTGCAGTCGGCGCCGCCCGAAGACATCGAGCGCGCGCACGAGGAAGCATTCGCCAGGCTCACGCCCGACCAGCGCCGCCAGGCGCTCGCGGCACTCGCCCAGGTCGTGCCGCCGAGTGAGATCCGCGGCGACGATCCGGCGTCACTCGCCCGGACGGCAACGCGCGCGGAGGTGCGCCAGCCCGGCACGATCGAGCGAGCGTGGGGCAGTGGCGGGGCCGGCTTCGGTCTCGGCGGCTGGTTCTTCGCCACCCTCGCAGCGAGTTTCATCGGGACCGCCGCCGCGCAGGCGTTCTTCGACAACGATCCCGGCTCGAGCGGCGACGCCGCCGACCAAGGTGGCGACACCGCCGACACCGGCGACTCGGGTAGTGAACTCGGCCAGGGCGACGTCGCCAGCGGCGAGCTGGGCGGCGATCCCGGCGATTTCGGCGGGGGCGATTTCGGCGGGGGCGATTTCGGCGGCGGCGATTTCGGCGGGATCTAGCGCGCCGGTTCGGACTTCGGACCTGCGCCCTCGACGAGGACGATTCCCAGCAGCGCCGCGGCGACGACCGCCAGCGGCCAAGCGGGAGGCATGGGCGCGACGACGATGAGCCCGACGACCATCAACGGCAGGATGGCCAAGCGCGGGACGAGGAGCGGGCCGCCGCACAGTCGGAGCGATAGCGCGGAGCTGGCCACGAAGAGGGCGACGCCGATCCCGAGCGATGCGAGGACGGCCGCGGGTGCCGGGTCGTTCGGATGGAGACCGATCTCCTCGAGCGCCACCGCGAAGCCGACGATGCCCGCGATCAACGGGAAGTGGGCAAGGCTGAATGCGTCGCGGGCGAGCGGGCCGTTGCGCTCCGGCGGCGCCGACGCGTAGCGATGTTCGAGGGCGTCCTTCAGCCAGCCGAAGTACGTCCACCACAGCAGGCTCGCGACGACGATCGCCGCCGCTGCAGCCGCCGCCAGGGCCGCTGATCGTTCGTCATTCGCGACGGCGGTTCCGGCCACGATGAGCGATTCGCCGATCGCGATGATCACGAACAGGCCATGTCGCTCGGATAGGTGCGCGGGGTTCAGGTCCCAGACCGTGTTGCGTCCGGCGACCGCCGCGGCCACGACGTCGGCGACGATCGCAAGCAACCAGACCCAGGGTCGCACGGACGGATCGAGGACCGCGCCGATCAGCACGAGCACCAGGCCGATGGTCGACATGCCGACCCATCGGACGACTCCCGCATGACTGCCTTCGTCGACGCGTTCGCGATCGACCCAGACCTGGAGACCCAGCCCGAGCACGCGGACCAGGACGTATGGCCCGGCGAACCAGAGTGCGTCGTCGGCGAACGCCCGCGGTACCGAGGCGGCCATCACGAGCGCGACCCCGGTCGCCGCGAGCGTGATGATCCGCACGGTCGAATGGGTGGTGTCGGCGGGATTGAGCGTCCACGTGAACTGCGTCCATGCCCACCAGATGAGCCAGCCAAGCAGGACCGACCGCAGGATCCCGTCGGGCGTCAGGTCGTGCGCGGTCAGGACCGTTAGCTGCGTGATCGCGAACACGAAGACGAGGTCGAAGAACAGCTCGACGAACGTCACCGACTGCGCGCTCGTCGCGCGCATGCTGCCCCTCACTCGTCCCTCCACGTCCCGGAGGGTAGCGTACTCATCGTGCTGTTTCGGTACGACCCCGAGATCATCGACCGGTTCCCGGCGATCGTCGGGGGCGTGCTGCACGTGGAGGGCGTCCGGAACGGGCCATCATCGCCCGCGCTCACCGAGGCGTTCGCGACCGAACAGCAGGCGGTGCTGGAGCGCCTCGGTGACACGCCGCTGTCGGACGTGCCGAGCCTCGCCGCGTGGCGACGCGCGTTCCGCGCCTTCGGCGTCGACCCGACCGCCTATCGCTCGGCCGCCGAGGGGCTCCTGCGTCGACTGACGAAGCAGGGATCGATCCCGTCGATCAACACGCTGGTCGACATCGGCAACCTCGTGAGCATCCGCTACGGGCTGCCGGTGGCGATGTTCGACCTCGGTTCGATCAGCGGTGGCCTGAGGGTCCGCCTCGCGGTCGGCGATGAGTCGTTCACCGATCTCGGATCCGGCGCGACCGAGCGACCGGAGCCCGGCGAGGTCATCTTCATCGACGAGGCCGGCCACGTCGCAGCTCGCCGCTGGTGCTGGCGTCAGTCGGCCGAGAGCGCGAGCTCGGCGTCAACGACGAACGTGCTCGTCACCGTCGAGGGCCACCACGACGACTCGCGCCGAGGCGTCGAAGCGGCCCTGACCGACCTCGAGGCAGTTCTCCAGTCGGCTGCCGCTCCCGCCTCGATCCGGAGGGGCGTCGTGGATGTCAGCGCGCCGGCGTTCCCCGACGCCTAGTCAGAAGTCCTCGCTCGCCTTGTCCAGATCCTGCGGCCCGAGGATGTCGCGGTAGAGCACGCTCCCCGGATCGTCGCTCTGCGGGAGCCGGTAGTACAGGACCCCGAGGTTCTTGGTCACCATCTTCTGGATGCGCCGCATCCGGCGCGCCTCATCGACGAACAGCCCGTCCCCCATTCGCGCCGTCGAGATGACCGCGAACCTGTCGCCCGCGCGAAGGCTGTAGGCGTATCGCCAGTCGCGAGCGGCGATGTACATGTCCGTGGTGGTCAGGCCGATCACGATCGCCGTCGGGTCGGTGACGGCGGGCGCCGTCTGACTGAGGGCATCAATGAGGCCTTCGGCGATGACCTGCTCCCGCGTCCGGTCGAACGCCGCCTCCGGGACACGGACTGGCGGGAGGACCGTGATCTGGAGACCCAGCTTCTCCCGGTAGTGGGAAACGAGCTGATCGACTTCCGTCTGGGGGTACGTGCCGACCGGTGCGAGATAGACCGACGCGGCGACGGGCGGGCTCGGCACCCCGATCGGGTTCCGCGGCTGGTCTTCGATCCGCAACAGCTCGATTCCGCCACGGATGAAAGCGCTCAGCGTCACCACCAGCACGGCCGCGAGGATCGAGCGTGCGAATCGCGACATCAGCACCCCACCACGTTGCTGTCGAGCGCATCCACGGCGAGGGGACCGCGCAGCACGACGCGACCAGGCGTCGCTCGATACCCGAGCCGTCGGTTGAGCCGTCGGATCGGCTCATTACGGATCTCGTTGCCCGTCCTGAGGCGCTCGTATCCTCGGGACTTCGCCCAGCCGATCTGCGCGCGCTTCAGCGCACCGGCGATGCCACGACCACGCCACGCGCGTCGCACGCCCGTCATGTCGTGGAACGCGACGGTCGGCTGCGCGGAAGTCAACGAGAACTTGGCGTAACCGACGACCTCGTCGCCCGCGAGCGCGACGAACGTCGCTTCAGGAAGGTCACTCGAGCCGCGCATGTCGTGGGCCAGCCAGTCCTCGAACGGCTCCATGGCGTCATCCTCGTTGCCCGGGACGTCCGCGTAGGCTTCGACCGCGACCTCGTAGATGCCACGGGCGACATCGGGACGCGCCGACCACGGGACGATCTCGATGCCCGGCGGGGGATCGATCGCGGGCACCTCGATCTCGGCTAGCTCGAGTTCCATGCCGCCATTTCGACCGATCTCGACGAAACCGCGCCGCTCCGCGTAGCCCAGGCTATCGACGTCGTCTTCCTCCGCCTCGGCCTCGATCGCGCCGATGCCCTGCTCGCGGCACCAGCGGGAGATCTCGTGGTAGAGGCCCGTCCCAGCCCCGTGACCTCGACGTGCGGCGAGGACCGTGACCATCACGAAGCAGACGTCCGGGCGATGGGGCTGCACGGCAATGAAGGCCGCGCCCGCCGGGTCGCCGTCGAGGTCGACCACCAGATCCATGTACGCGAGGACCGACGCCTTGAACGAATCGACCTCGTCCATCGAGACCGCGTGCTTCGGCCAGACCTCGTTGTAGAGCGCAAGCGAGAGCTGCTCGTCGTCGCGGTTCGTGACGCGCCGGACGGAGACCGTCATCGCAGCATCGTAGTCGGGCGGAATCGATCGACCCGGGCCGTCAGACGACCCGGGTCGAAGGTTTCGAAGTGACGCGGGCCGTTGATCGGCCCGCGTGAGCCGTCCTAGGCGGCGCGCACCTTGTTGGCGCGCGGGCCCTTGGGGCTCTCCTCGACGTCGAACTCGACACGCTCACCGCCGGTGAGGCGGTCGAAGTCGAGCGGTGCCTCGAGGCTGTTGCGGTGGAAGAAGTACTCCTTCTCACCTTCCGTGGCGATGAAGCCGAAGCCTCGATCCGCGACGACGCGCTTGATGGTACCGGTGGCCATGTATGACCTCCCATATTCTCGAACTGCCACTGCAGCCACACGGTCCGTTCGAGAGGAAGGCGACCACGCGGAGCTTCGCCACAAGAGGCGGCGAGCGCCTACGGTACCACGCCGGCGGTTAGCCCGGGTCAGCGAAACAGCGGCCCGCTTCGGTCAGTCAGCGGGCGATCGCGCTCCGTCCATCACTTCGCGAAGACTCTCTACCGGGCCGAGATGCCCGAGCTTGTCCGGGTTGACCACTGAACGGATCGTCGCGACCCGGCCGTCGACGACCTCGATCGACATCACCGAGAAGACGCCGCCGTGCGGACCGCGGAAGATGGCGCCGGGCTGACCGTTGATGTGGCGCAGCTCGAACGTGGCGCCCAGCGTCTCGCTCTGGCGGCCCATCTGTGCGAACAGTCGAGCGACCTTGTCCGCGCCGACGATCGGTGCGTACCACTGCGGGACCTTGCCGCCACCGTCGCCATGGACGACCGCCTCCTCCGCGAGCAGTTCGATCAGGCCGTCCAGATCGCCCCGCTGGGCCGCGCCGACGAACCGACTCACCAGCTCATCGCGCTTCGCCTCGTCGGTGTCGAAGCGAGGCCGATTCTCGGCGATGAAGCGCCTCGCCCGGACCGCGTGCTGGCGGCACGTGGCCGCGGACTTGTCGACGATCCGGCCGACCTCCTCGAAGTCGTAGTCGAACACGTCGTGGAGCAGGAACACCGCCCGCTCGACCGGGGTCAGCCGCTCGAGCAGGACGAGGAACGACATCGACAGTGAGTCGGTCTGCATCGCGTGCTCCGCTGGGTCGCCGACGCCCTCGTCGGTCACGAGCGGCTCCGGCAGCCACTCGCCGACGTACGTCTCGCGCCGGACCCGGGCCGACTTGAGGTGATCGATCGCAAGACGAGTGACGACCGCCGACAGGTAGGCCTTCGGCGACTCCACTGCCGTCTCTTGACTGAGGGCCTTCTGGTAGCGGACGAACGCCTCCTGCACGACGTCCTCCGCCTCGCTGACGCTCCCGAGCATCCGGTAGGCGATCGAGAACAGCAGCGGGCGAAGGTCGACGTAGGCTTCGGTGACACCAGCCTCAACGTCGCGGTTCATGCTGCCGAGGATGCCCCAAGTTCGATGTCGGGTGCTGGCGGCGGCAGCGGCACCGTCGTGTCGAGCCCGCGCCGGAAGCCGTCCCGCCAGCTCGGCCAGATCGGCTGCCAGTCGAGTTCGCGCTTCGCCTTGGCGTTCGACGACCCGCGACCCTCGGTCATCATGGTCACCGCGACCTCGCCCGCGAACAGCCGGCCAAGCCAGGCCGGGACATGGAAAGGCGGCTTTGCCCCGACGGCCGCGGCGATGGCCGGGATGAACTCGCGCGCGGGCGCCGGTTCGTCATCGACGATGTTGTAGATGCCCCGCCGCCCGCGCTCGAGGGCGGCGAGCGCGCCACCGGCCGCATCGTCGATGTGGGTCGACGAGATCATGCCGGCGCCTTCACCGATCACCGGGAACATCCGGCGGTTGAGGATCTCGACCAGCGTCTCCGACGAGCCCGGACCGTAGAGGCCGCCGTAGCGGACGACGATGCCTTCCAGCGACGCGTCGAGCACCGCGCGCTCCAGAAACTTGATCGCGGCGAGCGTCTGAGTCTGCTCCTTCACCGGATTCGGATCGAGCGGGTCGTCCTCCGTCTTGATCCACGAGCCTTCGCGGCTGTTGCTCCAGCCCGTGAAGCTCTGGGCGACGAACCGCTTGACCTCGCTGGCTTTCGCGGCTGCCAGGAGGTTCTCCGTACCCTCCGTCCGCAGCCGGTTCGTCAGCGCGAACCAGCGGTCGAAATGCTTGAAGTCGGGCGCACCAGAGAGGGCCGTCATCTCGTGGATGATCGCGTCCGGCTCGGCTCGGGCAACTGCCTCGCCGATGCCGATAGCATCCAGACCGTCGACGACCACCGGCTCCGCACCGAGTCGCCGGATCTGCTCAGCCGACTTCCGCCGTGACGTCGTTCCGGTGACCTGGTGGCCCCGGGCCACCAACATCGGCACGAGCCGCCGTCCGACGGCGCCGCCGGCGCCTGCAACAAAGACCCGCATGGTTGGGCCTCCTTTCTCGTCTCTGCACCCAAGACGAGATTGGGGCCCGTGATGTGAAACGCCGTGATGCCTTGGTCAGGCAGTCGGCGTTGCCAGCTCGAGACCGGCACCCCGGGCGTCCTCGGCGAATGCCTCGAGGGCCTCGTCCGAGGTCGCGGTACCCACATCGAGCCCCATGACCCGATACACGCCGGCGTCGCGGTAGCCGGCCAGAAGGTCGACCCGCTGCTGGCCGGCGATGCTCGCCGTCTCTTTCCAGATGTGGACGGAGATCGCGAGCGTCGCGGGATCCCGGTCGATCTCCTCGCAGCGAGCGCGGATGGTCGGCAGGGCCTCGCGGACTTCCTCCGGTGAGAGTCCGTCGACGTTGAGCTCATCCGCGAAGCGCGCTGCGAGTCGCCACGTGACGTTCGGCCCATTACCGCCCACCATGATCGGGACGCGGGGCTGCTGGATGGGTTTCGGGACGTTGATCGCGTTCCAAACGGTGCTGTACTGACCTTCAAAGTTCGCGTGCTGATGCTTGTCGCCGGCCAGCATCGCGCTGATCACCTCGAGGTCATCGCCCAGTCGGGCGAGCCGCTCGCGGGTCTCGGGGAAGCCGTAGCCGTAGGCGAGCCACTCGTCGCGCTTCCAGCCGGCCCCGATGCCGAGCTCCATCCGCCCGCCGCTGATCGAGTCCATCGTCGAGATCATCTTGGCCGTGAGCGCCGGATTGCGGAACGCGGTGCAGATGACGACGTGGCCGAGGTGGACGCGGCTCGTCAGGGCGGCCAGGGCCGAGAGCGTCGTGAAGGACTCGAACGTGATCTCGTCCGTCGGCCGCGGAACGGTGTGGAAGTGATCGAACAGCCAGATCGATTCGAACCCGAGCCGATCAGCCTGCTGGGCGACCTCGGTCGTCCGCTTCCAGGCGGCTAACGGATCCCAGCCGTCGTACTCGCCGACCCAACCCTGCGGAACGATCACGCCGATCTTCATCCTCAGCCTCCGTGCGTCCGGTCATCATCGCCGCCCTGGTGAACCAGATGGAACCTTTCGACGCCATTCCTTACACGTTGTGAGCGAACCGATAGGAGGGATGAGCATGCGAACGATCCTCTGCGTCCTCGTGGGTGCACTCCTCGCCGCCGGCTGTGCCGCTGCCACCGGCAGTGCCGCGCCCACCGCGTCAGGCCGCTCGCCCAGCGCGAGCGGCGCGCTCGGCGGCATCGTGCACTTCCAGAGTGACGGAGCCCCCGCCACGACGGAGGTCAAGGTCGTCGCCGATGGAGCGACCGTGTCGGGCACGGCCGTCACGGAATTCCGCGAAGGCACCCACACGGTCCGCCTGGGATGCGCCTCCCGGAACGGGGATACATGGGCCCTCGGCGGCACGACCGAAGAGACCACGGTCCCAGGCGAGCGTGCCGGCGACTGGTCGGCTGTCATCGTCAAGGACGGGTCACCCCAGCAGATCGGGATCTGGCTCTCCGCCCCCCCGTCGGAGGGAAGCGACTGCGAGGCGTTCCTGGCAGCAACCGATTTCGCCAGCATCGGTCTCGAGAACTTCAACCCCGTGGAGTCCGGGACGCTGGTGCCCCCCGCCTGATCCGCTGGATCTGGAACCTTTCCGCGACGGGTGGGCCACATCATTGGTAGCGCGGCAGGTCGCCGCGAGGAAGTCGATGGTGAGCAGTGCGCGATCTCGTGATCCGGGCGCGGGAAGGCGATCGAAACGCCTTCTCGGAGCTCGTCGCGCGATCGCTCGGGCGGCTCACCGCCGTCGCGCGGATGATCCTGCGTGACGAATACGCCGCCCAGGACGCAGTCCAGGAAGCGTTCATCGAGGCCTGGAAGTCGCTGCCCGGGCTCCGCGATCCGGACCGGTTCGACGCATGGATGCGACGGCTCCTCGTGCGGGCGTGCTTCAAGGGTGCTCGACGCACGAGGCGCCTCGGCGCAGTCGAGATCGCGCTGACGCCCGCCCACGAGCCGGCGATCGCCGGCGAAGAGCGAGGGATCGACCTCCACGATCAGCTGGAGCGCGGGCTCGCTCGGATCTCACCGACGCTGCGCGCCGCAGTCGTCCTCGTCTACTACCTCGACCTGCCGCTCGCCGATGCAGCGCAGGCGATGGGCATCCCGATCGGGACGACGAAGTCCCGCCTCAATCGAGCGACCAGCGCGCTGCGAGCGGAGATCGAAGCCGACGACCGCGAACCGTCGCGTCTCGGGGAGCAGATCGCATGATGAACGACAGGTTCTCCGCCCAGCTCCGACGGCACTTGCTGAACACGGCAAATGAGCGCCCGGCCGACGGTCGACTCGAAGAGATCGACGAGCGCGTCGCTGTCACGGCACAGCGGCCCCGACTCGTGGCACGGCTTGGGTGGTTCCCCGGGCGCTTCGACCCATTCGCGTCTAGCCCGGTGCGCTATGCGCTTGTCGCCGCCGCCCTGATCGTCGCAATCGCGGCGGCCGCGCTGGCTGCCGGAGTCGGGTCGCCCAGCCCAAGCGGGCCGATCGGCGGCATCGTGCACTACCAGCTCGACGGAGCTCCCGCCACAACGGCAGTCGACGTCGTCGCCGATGGCGCGACCGTGTCCGGCACGGCCGTCACGACGTTGCGTCAAGGCACCCACACGGTGCGGCTGGGGTGTGTCACTCGGAACGGCGATACCTGGGCCGTCGGCGGCGCGACTGAGCAGACCACGGTCCCTGGCGAGCGTGCCGGCGACTGGTCGGCGGTCACCGTGAAGGACGGTTCGCCCCAGCAGATCGGTATCTGGCTCTCCGCCGACCCGCCGGCGGGAAGCGACTGCGAGGCCTTCTTGGCATCGATCGATTTCGCCAACATCGGTCCTGAGAATTTCAACCCCGTGGAGTCCGGGGTGCTGGTGGCCCCGCCCATCCCCTGAGCGCGAGCGAGGAGTGAACGCTTAGCCGCTTTCCGAGCGTCATTCAGGGTTCCTGACACGGCCGCGATAGGCGAAGCTTCCGCGGTGACCGGCAGACGTTTCTGGAACGAGGACATCGAGACGCTCTCGCCCGACGAGGTGCGGCGGCTCGAGGACGAGCGACTCACTGAGCAGATCGCGTACGACTACGCGATGAGCGAGTACTACCGGGCCAAGCTCGACGACGCCGGGGGAAGACCTGCACAGGTTCGGCACGTCGAGGATCTCACCGGCATCCCGTTCATGGAGAAGCAGGACGTGGCTGCCTCCCAGGCCGGTGGCACGCTCCTCGGGGTCAACCAGTGCGCCCCGCTTGACCGCATCGTCCGCATCCAGGCGACCGGCGGCACGACCGGGCAGCCGATCCGAATCGGCCTCACCCGCCGCGATATCGAGGATTACGGCGAGATGGGCGCGCGAGCGTTGTGGGCGATGGGCTGCCGTCCCGGCGAGGTCGTGTTCGAGTGCATGAACTACAACCTGTACTCGGGCGGACTCAGCGATCACCTCACTTTCGAGACCCTAGGCGCGGCGACGATCCCGTTCGGGGTCGGTCACTCCGAACGGCTACTGACGATGATGGCCGGGATGTCCGACCCGCTTGGGATCTGGGCGACGCCGTCGTACGCGATCCGCCTCGCCGAGGTGGCGCGTGAGATGGGGATCGAGCCGCGGACGGTCGGTTTGCGGAAGGGGTACTTCTCAGGTGAGGCGGGACTCCAGGTGCCGGGTTACCGCGAGAAGGTCGAGGAGTCGTGGGGCATGGTCGCGCGCGACCAATACGGGACCGGCGAGCTCGGTCTCCACTCTGGCGAGTGCGAGGCGCTCGATGGCGTGCACTTCGGCGGGGTCGGCTTCGCGGTCGTCGAGCTCATCGACCCAGATTCTGGCGACGTCCTGCCGTTCGTCGACGGCCAGCAGGGCGAGGTCGTGTACACGTCGATCCGTCGCGAGGCCAGTCCGCTCCTGCGGATGCGTTCACACGATCTGATCCAGGTCTTCACCGAGCCGTGCGCCTGCGGCCGGACCAGCTTCCGGTTCCGCATCCTCGGCAGGTCGGACGACATGTTCATCGTGAAGGGCGTGAACGTGTTCCCGCTGGCCATCCAGACGTCGCTCATGACGCTGGTACCACGTATCACGGGGGAGTTCCGGGTCGACCTCGACCGCCCACCGCCCATCGACTATCCCGTCCCGTTGACGGTGGAGGTCGCCAGCGATGTGCAGATCGATCCGTCAGAGGCCCTTGCGCGGGAGGTCGTCGAGCGGCTGCAGCGCGACGTGAACTTCACCGCCGACGTCAGGTTCGTGGCTCCCGGCGTCATCGCCGGGGAAGGCAAGACGCGACGCGTCATCCGCAGCTATCGAGGGGAGGCCACCTGATGGCGGTCGTCGAGGTCGAGAGCAAGGACGACGTTGCGCTCGTCTCGCTCAACCGACCCGAGAAGCTCAATGCGATCAGTGTCGAGATGCTCGACGGCTTACTGGAGGCGATCGACGCGATCGATCGGTCCGAGGCGATTCGTGCCGCCGTGCTGACGGGCCGAGGACGGGCGTTCTCGACCGGCGGGGACATCACCGCGATGCACGCGATGGACGAGGGGCAGTTCGCCGACACGATCGCGCGCTACATGCGGCTGTCAGCGGCGTTCCGGTCGTGCCCAAAACCGATCGTCGGCGCTATCCACGGCTATGCCCTCGCGGGCGGGTTCGAACTCGCGCTGATGTGCGATGTCCGCTTCGCCGCGGTCGGGACGCAGTTCGGCCTGCCCGACACCCCGCTCGGACTCAGTCCGACGAGTGGCATGACGTACCTCCTGCCACGGATCGTCGGCTTGGGGCGGGCGCTACATATGGCCCTGTCCGCGGAGAACATCGACGCCGAGGAAGCGCTGCGGATCGGCTTGGTGACACGTGTCGTCGAGGCGAGCCGGCTGCTCGAAGAGGCGGAGGCCTTCGCTCACCAGGTCGCGTCATACCCGCCGACGGGAGTCGGCTGGACGAAGCGAACGCTCAACGACGGTCTTGACCTTGACTTCGACGCCGCGACGCGGCTCGAGACGGAGGCCGAGATCGATTGCTTCCGCTCGCCGGAAACGCGCGAGCGATTCCGGGCCTTCGTCGACCGAAAGCGCTGAGCATCGAACAACTTAATCGTGGATTTGGGTCGCCGGCCCGGTGGACCGGCGACGCTGACTACAGAACTACCCCTTGACCACGCCCAGCGGCGTGAGCCGCTTGGTCGGCCGGACCAGGGACGCCGAGGCGGCCATGACCGACTCGATGTCCTTGTACGCGAAGGCCGCCTCCTCGGCGACGCCCTTCGGGTCCGAAGACCGCAGCACGACGCCCAGGGTGGCCATCTCGTCGTAGACCTCCTGCGAGGTCTTCGACTTCCGGGCCGCGGTCCGGCTGAGCGCCCGACCGGCCCCGTGCTGGCACGTCTCGAACGACTCGGCGTTGCCGAGACCCTCGCCGACGTACGACGCGGTACCCATCGAGCCCGGGATCAGCACGACCTCGCCCGCACGAGCGCGCACGGCGCCCTTGCGGTGGACGATGCCATTCCGACCCTTGTGGTGCTCCCACGCGGCGTAGTTGTGGTGGACGTCGACCAGTCGATCGAAGCGCCCGATCTTCGTCAGCGAGCCGAACGCCCGCTCGGCGACATCGAGCATCCGCGACCGGTTGACCTCCGCGAACCGCAGCGCGAACTCCATCGCCGACCAGTAGCCGACGAAGTCGTCCGTGCCGACCGGCAGGAACGCCAGCTCGTCATGCGGGAGCGCCGATGCCCAGGCCCGGTTGTGCGCGAGCGCCCGCTTGTGGAACTCGTCGCAGATCGTCTTGCCCAGGCTCCGCGACCCCGAGTGGAGCATCACGTACACCGCGCCGGCCTCGTCCCGCTGCAGCTCGAGGAAGTGGTTGCCACCTCCAAGGGTGCCGAGCTGCGACAAGGCGCGGTCGAACCAGACGTCCTTCACCGACTCCGGCTTGGCGACACCCATCGACTCCAGCGCGACCTCGCGATCGACCGGGGTCTTGAGCCCGTAGAAGCCGGTCGGGACGCCCCGATCGATGTCGGCCAGGACCGCATCGAGATCTGCCGACGGCAGGTCCTCGACGGTCAGGTCGGTCTCGACGAGGGCGACACCGCAGCCGATGTCGACGCCGATCGCGTACGGCACGACGGCCTTGTCCGCGAACAGCACGCCACCGATCGGCATGCCGTAGCCGGCGTGACCGTCGGGCATGAGCGCGACGTGGTCGATCGCGAACGGCAGGTTCGACACGTTGGTCGCCTGCTCGAGCGTGCGCGGGTCGAGCTCGCCGGCCCACGACTTGATCGGCACGTGCCCGGGCTTGGTGACGATGGGCAGGGCGGTGGCCGTCGCCTTGGCGGCGGTCGTTGACGTCTCTGAGGTCTCGATGGTCGACATGATCGCTGGACCTCCGGCCAGCATTGTGGTTGGTGGTGTGGCCGAGCGGGTTCGAACCGCCATCGCCGGGCTCACAACCCGGAGCTCTGCCATTGAGCTACGACCACCACAGGGGCAGTGGACAAAACGAAACCGGCTCCTCGGTTGGAGGAGCCGGTCGGAAGGCGGCAGGACGCAGCCGTGCGCTACCCCTGTCGATGCCTCCGATCGGTCTCCAGCCGATGACCGCGGGCTTCCGCGGACACGACGACCAAGCCGAACGCCTGGTCGGCGTTTCGGTCGGTCGAGTCGTATCGCGGTTGGCGTTTGGTCATCGCTGGCCTCGTTCTGTCACCGGTCAAACCGATGCCGGCGGTCGGCATCGGCGAGGGCAGTGAAGGTTACGAGGCCTACCTGTCAGCCGACCTTGCAGCCCCCAAAAGGCACTTTTGAGGGGGGCTTGACAGGGGGTCGTATCGTCTCCCTCCTGTCCTCGGTGCATGCCGGTGATGGGCAAGCCCGAGTGTTCGGACGGTGTGAAGGCGTGGGGTACTTCCGCCGTTAAACGGGGGCCAGCAATGGCTGTGAGGTCGGGAGATCTCACCAGGCGCAAGCCTGCCTTCCCTGCTCCGAGACGTGCTCGTTCGAGCACGTCGGGCAACTGAAGATCGCCAGGCGCTGCGAGTGCGGTGTGCTGGGGTGGGTTACTTCTCTGGTAAGGCCCCTTCGGGGGTGCCGGTTCGAACCCGGTGCGCCTTCCTCGACTTGTTCTCGCTCTCGCGGAACCTCGTCGTACATCGAGACGGTGCGCTGGAAGGGGTTCCTTCGGAACTAGTGGTCGCGGGTTCGATCCCCGCTCCGGCCTTCGGGCCGGGTAGCTCAGTGGTAGAGCGCTAGTCTGGGTCGAAAGGCCCCGGTCGAAAGACCGAGACCTCGTCCGCCTTTGTCCTCGTCTCGGCCACACCAAAGGTGCCGCCATGGCCAAGTTCGCTCGTAAGAAGTCGCCGCCCAACGTTACGGCTCCGGTCGCGTCGCAATCCGACGCGCCCGACGCGGTTACCGCCGAGGGCGGCGCCGGGTTCACTCGCGACGCGAAGTCCGAGCTGTTCCTGCTCGCCCTGACCAACATGGTCGGCGAGGCGACCTTCTACGAAGCTGCCCGTGATCGCGATCGACGTTTCGTGAAGCTGATCAAGCAGGTCACGGCCGATGACCCTGGTTGGATCGCTAGGTTCGTCCCGTTCCTCCGCGAGACGATGCACATGCGGTCCGCCAGCGTGGTTATGGCGGCCGAATTCGCGCGTGCCCGGACCGGTCCCGATGGATCGCCGACGGCCGAGCCCACGACGCGATCCGTCATCGCGTCCGCGCTCGTTCGCGCCGACGAGCCCGCCGAGATGCTGGCCTACTGGCACCAGACCCACGGCCGCCGTATCCCGCAGCCCGTCAAGCGGGGGATCGCCGATGCCGCCCGGCAGCTGTACACCGAGCGTGCCGCGCTCAAGTACGACGGCCAGTCGCGCCTATACCGGATGGGCGACGTGATCGAACTCGTGCACCCGGAACCGACTGACGCTCGACAGTCGGCGCTGTTCAAGCTACTGCTCGACCGGCGCCACGAGCGCGAGGACGTCGCGATCGATAGCGAACGGCTGCCGGTCGTCGCGGCCCGTGCCGAGCTTGAGTCCATGCCGCTCGACGATCGGAGGGCGCTGCTCGACGCGCCCGACGTCGGCGATCGATTCGCGCGCGCGGGTGTCACCTGGGAGTGGCTCTCAGGTTGGCTGAGCGGGCCGATGGATGGGAAGGCATGGGAAGCCGTCATCCCTTCTATGGGCTACATGGCGCTGCTCCGGAACCTGCGCAATTTCGACGACGCGGAAATCTCTGAGAAGACACGGGAGGCCATCAAGGCCAAGCTCACCGACCCGGCCGAGGTCGCTCGCAACCGGCAGCTGCCGCTGCGCTTCTTCTCGGCCTGGAGGAGCCTCGCCACTCTCCATTGGGGCGAGGCGCTGGAGCGCGCACTCGAGCTCTCCCTGGCCAACGTCCCGTCACTGACCGGCCGGAGCCTCGTCATGGTCGATGTCTCTGGCTCGATGGCGTCCGGGATGTCTGGCCGATCGACCGCGCAGCGTTGGGAACTCGCTGCGCTGTTTGGCGCAGCCCTGGCCGTTCGTGCGAGTCACGCTGATGTCGTTGCGTTCGAGTCGAGGGCGCACCCAATCAAGATCAAGAAGGGCGGGTCGATCCTGCGCGCCGTCGACGACTTCAAGAAGCACGTTGGCGGTGGCACGGAAACGTGGCCGGCGATCCGCGCGCATTTCGACAAGCACGACCGAATCATCATCCTGACGGACGAGCAGGCGTTCTGGAACGCGCAGCACGAAGCCACCCAGGGCGCTGCATATGCAGTACCGATCTACACGTTCAACCTTGCCGGTTACGAGGTCGGCAACCTGCCCTCCGGCGGCCACCAGCGGTACACGTTCGGAGGCCTGTCCGACCAGGGCTTCGCCGCGATCGAGATCCTCGAGCGCGGCCGTGACCTCGACTGGGACAAGGTGCTCAAGCTCGCGGGTACGGGGGCCGACGAGTCCGACGACGACTAGCCGCCGCTCTGATCACGACTCGTCGTGATACGGGCTGCGTTGCCACGGCGCGTTGGTATCCGAACGCCACGCTTTCCAACCGCGAGGAAGGTCAGCGAGCTTCGCGACGTCGACATGCCTACCCACGACGTGTGCCATGTGGACCAGGGCAATGTCGTCTTCGCTAGTGCTGCCGCCATCGAGGAACTGCCACGAGCCGTCGTGGTCGTGGGCGACGCCAAGGACGTCAGCACCGTCGAACGCGATACGGCGGGTCGTGAATACAGCGGTATTCGGCTCGTCGCCGAATGGCCAGGGGATCGGCGCAAGCGTCCCGCTCCAGGATCCTTGGGGATGCTTGTCGGTTGGCATCCAGAGGTTGGGCTGCTGAACGAGATAGTCCCGCTCTGCTCCTGACGACCATGGCCACCGGCCCTCGTTGTCTGACCAGAACACCTGCGCGATCGGCAGGGGCGGCCGTCTCGTGAACCACGTCGCGTACCCGAACAACGGCCGGTACCACGAATTGTGGACTGGCCGAAACGTGACGAGGCGCCCATCCTCGAGGATGTCATCCATCTGGACCTCGGGACCGATCGCTCGCCCGGCTCTTACCGCGTCGCCGATGAGATTGAGGGCTGACGCGGCCTGATTCCCGTCCATCCCGAAGAGCGACAGCTCGGGCACGCCGAGGGTGTGCCACATGCCCACGGTGAAGACCCAGCCCCGAGTGACCGCGTCATCCGGGATGAGCACGAGGTGCCACCCGTATCCGCGTACATCGGCGAGAAGCTTCCGATCACTGTCGTCGAGCTCTGCCTCGCTCCACTCGGTCGGCTCATGCAGCCGACAGTGACACTCGTCCTTGCGGTCGCCGATGTCCATGGGCCGAGGTTACTGCGCAGCCTGTCGCCCGGGCCGATTCAGCGGTGACCCGCCTTGACCGTGGGCGAATCCATTAGCGTCGGGTAGGGTCGCCCGTGCCGATGGAATCTCCGAGGACCCCGTCCGTCCCTGAGACCGTCCGCGCGTACGCTCGGCGCTTCTTCCTCGGAGACGCGTCCGGGTGGCGAGGGACACCCTTGACGCTCGTGCTGTTCGTTGGCGCGATTCTGATGGTCGCGCCCGTCAGTGCGACGGAGCACCTGCTCCCGGTTGCACTTGCGATATTCGTGGCGGTCGCCGCAGTTGACGCGGCCTACAGCGAATATCTCTTCGGCGGCCCGGTCGAGCTGATTCTTGCCGCCACACTCACGACGGGAGTGATTGCGTCAGGACTGTTCGTGCCGATCGTTGCCATACGGGGGTTGGTCGGCGGTCCGCCGTTCCCATCGCTCGATGTCGTCGTTGCCTTTGGAGTTCTTGCATTCGGCGTCGCGTTCTTCGGTCGACGCGGGTCGAGGAAGCGAGCGGAGGCTGCCTTCGAGGAGCAGGTCCGCGCCGAGCGCGCAAGACGGGGAAAAGCTCCGACCGGCTGAATGCCATCCACCAATTGGCGTCGAAGGACGATTAGACCGGACCGGACGGAACCGGCCAATCAACTTGGTAAAGAGGCTGTCAGCTGCAACCGCTCGTTGAGCCGCAGTTCAGGCACTTGTAGCAGCTGCCGTTGCGGACCATGATCGAGCCGCATTCGGCGCACGACGGGGCGTCCGCCTGGGTCTGGAAGCTGACCTTGGTCGCCCCCAGGCTGAGCGTCATGGCGCCGCTGCCACTCCCCGAGGAGCTGCCACCGCCATTGGCGTGGGCCTTGCCGTTGCCGTTGGCCGCGTGGCCGTTGGCAGCCGGAGCCCCGACCGGGTTACTGGCGATGACCGCGAGCTCTTCCCGGGGAGGTGCCTCGGCCGCGCCGCCCTGTGCCGCAGTCGCCGAGGCACTCTCCGGGACGTCTCCGTTAGCTGGTGAAGGTGGGGTCTCCGAGGCGGTTGGAGGAGCTACCGCCTCGGATTCCCCGGAGAGTTCCCCCTGGGTGGTGTCGATGGTAGGCGTGTCGATGGTGGAAACCGATGTCGTCTCGCTGACTGCGCTCCTGTCGATCAGGCCGAGGCTGGCCTTCTCGTCGGTCGACAGGAACCGCGAGCCCAGCCACCGGAAGATGTAGTCGACGATCGACTTGGCGATCGGGATCTCCTGGTTGCCGGTGAAGCCCGACGGCTCGAACCGGACGTGCGCGAACTTGTTGACGAGGTCGCGCAACGGAACGCCGTACTGCAACGCGACGGAGACGGTCGTGGCGAACGAGTCCATGAGACCCGACACCGTCGAGCCTTCCTTCGCCATCTTGAGGAAGATCTCACCGGGCTGGCCGTCCGGATAGAGGCCGACCGTGATGTAGCCCTCGTGGCCCGCGATGTCGAACCGGTGGGTGACCGCGGACCGCTCGGCCGGCAGGCGCCGGCGATGGGGGAGGGCGGCCTCCTTCTGGGCCTTGGCCAGCTGCTTCTTGAGCTGGGTCACGGCCTCGGTATCGATCACCTCGCCAGGCGCCTTCTTGCCGGTCGACAGCGGTTGGCTGCGCTTCGAGTTGTCGCGGTAGATCGCGATGGCCTTGAGGCCCTGCTTCCAGCCCTCGAGGTAGACCTGCTCGATCTCCTCGGCCGTCGCCGCCTCGGGCATGTTCACGGTCTTGCTGATCGCGCCGCTGATGAACGGCTGGATCGCGCCCATCATCCGGACGTGGCCCATGTAGTGGATGGACCGCACGCCGTTGGCCGGCTTGAAGGCGCAGTCGAAGACCGGCAGGTGCTCGACTTTGAGGTGCGGCGCGCCCTCGATCGTCTCGCGCTCGTTGACGTACTCGAGGATCTCTTCGACCTGGGGCGCGGTGTAGCCGAGCTTCTTGAGCGCGGCAGGGACCGTCTGGTTGACGATCTTGAGGAAGCCCTCGCCGACCAGCTTCTTGTACTTGATGAGCGCGATGTCCGGCTCGACCCCGGTCGTATCGCAATCCATCATGAATGCGATCGTCCCGGTGGGGGCGAGCACAGTGACCTGGGCGTTGCGATAGCCGTGCTTCTTGCCAAGCTCGAGCGCCTCGTCGTAGACCTTGTGGGCGTGGCGGATCAGGTCGGCGGGCACGCCCTCGACCGGGATCCGATAGGCCGCATCGCGGTGCTTGCCAATGACGCGCAGGAACGGCTGCTCGTTGACCTTGTACTCGACGAACGGGCCGCCGTGGTCGCGGGCGATGATCGCCGACTGCTTGTACGCCTCGCCGTGCATGATCGCGGTCAGGGCCGCGGCGAAGTTGCGCCCCTCGTCGGAGTCGTAGGCCAGGCCGCGGCTCATCAGCAGCGCACCGAGGTTGGCGTAGCCGAGCCCGAGCGGTCGGAACTTGTGGCTGTTCTCCTCGATCTTGGGCGTCGGGTAGCTGGCGTTGTCGACCAGGATCTCCTGCGCCGTCAGCGTCACCTTGGCCGCGAAGCGATACGCCTCGGGGTCGAACTCGCCGTCCGCATCGACGAACTTCATCAGGTTGAGGCTGGCCAGGTTGCACGCCGTGTCGTTGAGGAACATGTACTCGGAGCACGGGTTGCTCGCGTGGATGCGATCCGTGTTGGCCGAGGTGTGCCAGTCGTTGATCGTCGTGTCGTACTGGATGCCCGGGTCGCCGCAGACGTGGGCGGCCTCGGCCATCTTGCGGAAGATGTCGCGGGCCTTGTAGGTGTCGGCCGGCGCGCCATCGACCACGTTGTGGGTCGTCCACTCCTGGTCGTTCTCGACGGCCTGCATGAACTCGTCCGTGACGCGAACGCTGTGGTTGGCGTTCTGGAAGAAGACGCTGCCGTAGGCCTCACCGGTGAAGCTCGGGTCGTAGCCCTGCTCGATGAGGGCCCAGGCCTTCTTCTCCTCGTTCAGCTTCGAGTCGACGAACTCGAGGATGTCCGGATGCCCGGCATCGAGGATGACCATCTTGGCCGCGCGCCGGGTCTTGCCGCCCGACTTCACGACGCCGGCGAAGGCGTCGTAGCCCTTCATGAAGCTGACCGGGCCGGAGGCCGTGCCGCCGCCGGACATCTTTTCCTTGGAGGAGCGGATGGTGCTGAGGTTGCTGCCGGCGCCCGAGCCGAACTTGAAGAGCATCGCCTCGGTCTTGGCGAGATCCATGATGCTCGACATCGAGTCCTGGACCGAGTTGATGAAGCAGGCTGAGCACTGTGGCTTCGCTTCGATGCCGACGTTGAACCAGACAGGCGAGTTGAACGCCATCTTCTGGTGGACGAGCAGGTGGGTCAGCTCGGCCTTGAAGGTCGCCAGATCCTCATCGGTCGCGAAGTAGCGCTGCGTCTCGGCCCAGGCCGCGATCGTGTTGACGACGCGGTCGATGAGCTGGCGGACGCTGGTCTCGCGCTCCGGGGTGTTGAGGTGGCCGCGGAAGTACTTGCTGACCACGACGTTCGTGGCGAGCTGCGACCAGAAGGTCGGGACCTCGACGTCCTTCTGCTCGAAGACGCTCTTGCCGCTCTCCGAGCTGATGCCGGCGGTGCGGTACTCCCAGGTGATCTCGTCGTACGGGTGGATCCCGGGCGTCGTCCAGCGGCGCTCGAACGTCAGGCCCTTGGTCGGCTTCCCATTGGGATCCGTCCCGTCGAAGCTGGCCCCGTACGGGCCCGCGTGGCGACGGGGGGTCTTCGTCGCCTTCTCTACGCGGTCGATGACGGGAGTGCCGTTCGCTCGGGCCATCTGTTGTCTCCTCACCTCAGTCCGCTCATCCCGCGGTAGCTACCGCTCGTCCGTCGTCGATCCGACCGGCGCCGTCGGTGGTAGCTCGCGAAACGTTGCGAGCGGGCCGTCCGTGGGCGATCTTGCGACTCGTACAACGATACTCATAGAGGATGCGAGCGTCAAGCCCAAAACACAAGATGTAGTGGTCGCTCTTGCGCGCCGACCGCTAGATGTGGTGGTTTCGTGTTTCCACGCGCGATCCGTGCTCGTCCACGTTCAGGGGTTGGTTGTCCACGTGCGGGTGGTGCCGCGTCCACGGGCGATGTGGGGCTTGTCCACGCGGTTTCCACGGTCGCCGAACCGAACGTGCGTGCGCTTTGTGCCAGATAGTCACCCGGGGACTGTTAGGCAGCCGATCGGCCCGATTGGTGGCTTTTCGGCGTACGGCCAAGCGTGGATTTGACCGCGCGGGGTGCCGCTTCGATGCCTAGTAGTCCGGGGGCGACTAAGTGGCAGCTGAAGGGCCGCCCGGCAACATTCTTTCGTGGACGATCTCCGCTTCGGGAACACGATCCGGGCCGCACGCCTGAAACGCGCCTGGCGTCAGGTCGACCTGGCGAGACGGGCCGACGTCTCGCAGACGGTCGTCTCGAGGGTCGAGCGCGGGCAGATCCCGGAGATGACGCTGGCTGTCCTTCGGCGAGTGGCCGCCGCGCTCGAGATCCGGCTCGAGCTGCTTCCTCGCGGCAGAGGGGCTGAACTTGATCGGCTCTTGAACGCTCGCCACTCGGCACTGCACGAGTCGGTCGCGAGCGTTCTCGCCCACGACTTCCCTGACTGGGTGATGGCGTCAGAGGTGTCTTTCTCGATCTGGGGCGAGCGCGGTGTGATCGATCTGCTGCTCTGGCATCCCGAGCGCCGGGCTCTCCTGATCATCGAGTTCAAGACCGAGCTCGTGGACGTCGGTGACCTGCTGAGCACCATGGACCGGCGCCGTCGCCTTGCTGCGCAGATCGTCAAGTCGCGCGGCTGGTACCCGAGAACGGTCTCGACATGGGTGATCCTTGCCGCGTCTCGGACCAACGCTCGCCGACTTGCCGAGAATCGCACGGTACTGAAGACGGCATTCCCGTCGGGCGCGCGTGAGATTCGACGATGGCTCCGGTACCCCGGCGACTCGATTGCTGCGATCTCGATGTGGCGAGACCGAGCGGGTCGGGCGCTGACGCCGACTCGGCGCGTCCGGTCGCGGACCAAGCGGACCTGCTGCTCGAGCCGCTAGGCGCGCGGGCCCTCGGGTTCGCCGATCGTCACGACGACCACGTCCGTCGAGCCGGACTTCCCCTTCAGCTGCAACGAACGATGCTCGCGGCCGGCGACGCCACCTGCGGCCGACGCCGCGCTGGCCGTCACCAGGATCTCGCCGGGGCCGGCCGCGGCCGCGAGTCGTGCCGTGACGTTGACGGCGTCACCCATTGCCGTCAGCTCCGTGTCGAGCCCCTGGCCCACGGAACCGACGAACGCGACACCGCTGTGGACGCCGATGCCGATGGGGATCCATGGCCCGCCGGGGCGGTCGTGCCCGGTCACCTCGAGTAACCGGCGCGCCGCGTCCACCGCGTGGCGAGCGTGCTCATGGCCCGAGTAGGCCGGGATGAAGATGCCGATCACCTCGTCGCCGACGAACTTGTCGACGATCGCGTTGAAGTCGATCAGCGCCGCGAATGCCTCGTCGTAGAAGCGACCCATCAATGCTCGGAACTCGGCCGGGCGCATGCGCTCGGCGAGGGCGGTCGACCCTCGCACGTCGGCGAAGAGCAGGGAGCAGTCGACCTCGGCGCCGCCATGGTTGGCCTGCAGCGTCCGAAAGCATCCCTCGCAGTACTTCGGGTTCTTTGCCCAACGCGCGTGGCCCAGATACCGAAGTACCCAGCCACCTGGCGGCCCGAATGGCGCCGCGCACATCTTGCAGCGCGGCGGGCTGGGTATGCGTCGATGCCGGCGGCGAAGTCTGACGACGCTGGGATCGGTGCCGAGCAGCAGGCGACGCCACAGCTCGGACTCGGGCGGGAGGTCGCTGCTGGGGATCTGGTCCGATTGGCTCACGTACACCCCGCGATGGATCGGCCGATCAGTCGGGCGGGTCGTTCCCGACCAGCCCGTCCACTGACTCGCGGATGAGGTCGGCATGCCCGTTGTGCCGCGCGTACTCCTCGATCATGTTGAGCAGGATGTAGCGGAGCGTCGGGGCCTGGTCGCTCGCGCGACGCTCGGGCCCGCCGGTGGTCGCCTCCGCGAAGAGGGCACGGGAGCGCTCGACGGCATCGCGCCACATCCCGTACAGCTGCTCCGGGGAGTCGTCGGCGGCCGTCCGCCAGTCCCAGTCGTGCTCGGCGTCCCAGTCGACCGCGTTCCATGGGGGCAGTTGTTCCTGCGCCTGCAGCCACTCGGTGGACATGTCGTCCTCGAAGCGGGCCAGGTGCTTGAGCACCCCGCCCAGCGTCAGCGACGAGGTGCGGATCGTCTTCCGCAAGCCGGCAGCATCGAGTCCGCCGCACTTCCACGCAGTCGTCGCGCGCTGGCGCTCCAGGAAGCCAAGGAGGGTGGCGATCTCGTCGCCGTCGAACGGAGGATCCGGGCGACCCTGCTCCGCCCGATATCGACCGTGCTCGTCCAGATAGGTCATGGTCGTTGAAGGATATCGGCGCCGATCCGTCGCGGACGTGCGATGCGACGCACCGCAGCTTTCGGCATGGTCGTCGCGCCGGGCGGTGGAGGCTGGCCGCATGGCGCTGCTCGTCGGGACGTCCGGGTTCGACTACAAGGACTGGCGCGGGCCGTTCTATCCGCGCTTCATCAAGGGCGGCGATCGACTGGCGTACTACGCCGAGCACTTCGATACGGTCGAGCTGAACGTCACCTTCTATCGGATGCCGGCGGCGTCGGCGTTCCGAGGCTGGCGCGACGCCGTTCCCGATAGGTTCGTGTTCGCGGTGAAGGCCAGTCGATACCTGACCCACATCAAGCGTCTGGAGGACCCGCAGGGATCAGTCGAATACCTGATGGACCGAGCATCGATCCTCGGTGATCGACTTGGGCCGATCTTGCTGCAGCTCCCGCCGAGCCTGCAGGTCGACTTCGACCGACTCGAGCGGACGCTGGAAGCGTTCGGAAAGGGGGTGCGCGTCGCGGTCGAGCCGCGGCACAAGAGCTGGTTCGTGCCGGCGTTGTGCGACGTGCTGCGACGGCATGACGCCGCGTTCGTGCTGGCGGATCGTCGATCCCGGCCGATCACGCCGCTGTGGACACCCGTCGGCTGGACCTACCTGCGGTTGCACGAGGGGAGGGCAGCTCCCCGGCCGTGCTACGGGCGGACCGCGCTGCGCTCCTGGGTCGATCGTCTCGCTGGCGTCGACAACGGCTACGTCTACTTCAACAACGACCACCGGGCGTGTGCGGTAGCGAATGCGACGACGTTCGCGCAGTTGCTCGAGCCTGGTCGGTCTCCCTAGGGGGCCCTCGTCAGATCCTCTCCCCCGAACCGCTGCTCCGAGATCTCGGTCAGCGTCCCGTCAGCGCGCAACTCCTCAAGTACCACATTCATCGCGTCGATCAATTCGTCTGCGTCGGACGCCCGGCGCGACACCACGATCGCCCGCGGCTCGGTCACGACCGGATCGTCGCCCAGCACCATCAGGTCTGGGTCATTGGCGACGTCGATCGGGAGCAGCAGTTTCGTGACGATCGCGTCGACCTGGCCCGACCGGAGATCCGCGAGACACGCCGCGTCGTCGGCCATCGAACGCACCGCCGCCGCGTCGGAAAGCCCCAGCGCCCAGCTCTCACCGATGCTGCCGGCCACGACGCACAGGGTCGCCCCCGCGAGGTCCGCAGGCCCGGACCGGCGAACCAGCACGTACCCCGGCCACTGGTAGTACGGGATCGAGACGATGTATCGGGCCGACTCATCCGCGGACAACGACCGGCTCGGCAGCGCCACCTGCCACGTGGGTTCGCCGTCGGCGAGCATCTGGTCGACCGGCTGGACGATGCGCTCGACCCGCAGACCGAGCCGCAAGGCCACTGCCTCCGCAACATCGACATCGAAGCCAGCCAGCGTTCCGCTCGCAGACAGGACCTGCGGATCGTCCGGACGGATCGCGATGCGGATCGAGCCGCTCGACTGGATCGCATCCATGAGGCTCGGCCGGTCGAGCAGGCGCTCGATCGTCGCGCCGATGGTGGCCAGATTGGCGACGACCGCGATCAGCAACGCGATCGTCGCGGCGATCAGCAGCCAGCGGCGGCCGAGCGTCGGGACCCCGAACCGCCTCGGGACCGTCAGCGGCGTCGCGACCGATCCCTCGCGAAACCCGAGTCGGGTTGCCAGCTGACCGTGCAGCTCGTCGACGAACTCGGCCCGCGGTTCGATGTGCCCGCTCGGCCGATCCAGTGCTCGGAGGCGCGCCTTCAGTCGCTCATCGTCCATCGGTGCGCTCCTTCAGGATCTGCCGGAGCCGCTCGCGGGCCCGACTCAGGAGGGACTCGGTGGCCGATTCGCTCCGTTCCAGCACGGCGCTCGCCTCACGAACCGACAGGCCGTCGACATAGCACAGGACGACCGCCGCACGTTGCAGTGGCGGCAGGTCCCGCAGCGCGCCGATGAGCGCCTCACGATCCTCGATCGCGTCGGTCGGGGCGTCGACAGTCGCGCTCGGGATCTCGCGAACGATCAGTCGAAGGTGTCGCCGCTCCTCCCGATCGAGCCGACGATAGTGGTCGGCCAGTTTGTTGCGGGCGATCGTGCACAGCCAGGTGATGTGAGTCGACCGGCCCTCGAATGTCGATCGACGCTCGATGGCCTGGAAGAACGTCTGCTGGGTCATCTCCTCGGCCAGCGCGCTGTCGCCGCCGCAGCGCGGGAACAGATAGGCATAGACCTTGGAGACCGAGGCCTCGTACCACGCCCGAAAGGCGAGCGGGTCCGAGAACGTCTCGGTCAGCTCGCGCTTCCGTTGCGCAGGCTCGGGCTCCGGCCGCATCGCCATGACTGGAATCGAACCCCGCGTCAGTCGAGCAGTTGGATCTTGAGGATCTTGTTCTCGAACTGGGCGCTGAGGAAGAGCATCCCGTTGCCATAGGCCAGCGCGAAGGCGTCGGTCGGAGCCGGCCACGATCCGATCGGCTGGCCATCGGGCGTGAGGGTCTGGACGCGCGTCTTGTCGACGATGTGCAGTCGACCAGACTCGTCGACGACCACGTCGGCGGGATGCTCGAAATCCCCCGCCTTGGTTCCCCGCGACCCGAGGGTCCACAGGAACGTCCCGGAAGTATCCCAGGCCTGTACCCGATGGTTGTCCCAATCGGCGTTGATCAGCGTCCCGTCCTGGGTCACAGTGATCCCGAACCCGGGGGCGGCCCCCTCGCCGATCGTCGCGACGTGGACTCCGTCGGCGGTGAAGCGCTGGATGTCTTCCCGCTGGCCATCGATCACGAAGAGGTCCCCGCCCGGTCCGAGGGCGATGTCGAGCGGGTCGAGGAACTGCCCGTTCGCTGATCCGAACCGGCCCCATTGACGGACGAACGTGCCGTTCGCGTCGAACTGCTGCACGCGTCGATTCGCGGGCTCCAGGACGTAGACGCTGCCGTCGTCGCTGACCGCGATACCACCGACCGCGCTGTACGGGTCGGTCACGTCCCGCAGGAAGTCGAACTCACCGGGCATTCGTCCCTTGCCCCCCCAGCGCCGGATGATGTCCCCGCTCGCCGGATCGAGGACGAGAACCTCCGATTTCAGGGCGTTCGTGACGTACAGATTGCCATCCGGTCCGACGTCCATCCCCGACGGTTGGTCGAGCTCGCTGGTGGATGCATCGAACGTGGCGGCGAGCTCCAAGACGGCGACCGGGCTGGCCGTCTCCTCCGGGTCCGGCACCGTCGACGCCTTGGGGAACAATGCGGCCAGCGCGGGCTCGGCGAGGGCGCGGATGACGCCGGCGTTATCGCCGACGAATACCATCCCGCCGGACACGATCGGGCTGTTGTCGAGGTCCGCCTTCACGTCGTACTCCCAGAGCTTGGCGCCGTCGCTCCCGTTGAACGCGGCAACGCTCCGGTCCATCGCGAGGACGACGGTGTCCCCGACGATCGCCGGCGTCTGCCCGCCCATCGGTCCGGTCGGGGCCTGCCATCGCACGGTGCCCCGCGCGGCATCGAACGCGAACAGCCCGTCGGCGCTTGATGGTGAGATGACCGCGTCCCCCGCCACGGTGGGCGGTGCGACCTGATTCCCGGAGATCGTCCGGTATCGCCAGCGGTCCTTGCCTGTGACCCGATCGAGGGCGTACAACTCGCCGATCGGCTCCTCGCCCGTCTGAAGGGAGGCAACGAAGACCGTGTCCGCGGTGATCGCCGGCGTACTGACACCGCCCGAGATGACCTGGTAGCTCCAGCGCTCGGCCCGATCGGCGAGACCGATCACCCGCAGCTTGCCGTCGTCGGTCCCGATGTACGCGGCGTCATCGACCACGGTCCCGGCGGCTTCCTTGACTCCTTCGGGCGCCTGCCATGACCAACTGGTCGATCCATCACTCGTGGCCAGGCCGAGGAACCGACCATCGCTGGTCCCCAGGTACACCGTGTCGTCGACTACGACGGGATGCCGGATCGCCGGGATCGGCACCGTCCACCGCACCTTGCCGCTCGCGAGATCGAGGCTCGTGAATGCCCCGGCGCTGTCGGCGACATAGACGGCTCCCGCGGCGATCGCCGGCGAGCCGAGGCTTTGGCCATCAACGCTGGCTGTCCACCTCAGTTGCCCGGTCGAGGCATCAAGCGCCACGACCGTGGCGGCGTCGCAGCCGGTGATCAAGAGGCCTGCGCCGATGACCCCGGTCCGATTGCCAAGCGCACAACCGATCTCAGTGCGCCACACCTCGACCGGCTTGGTCGTCGGGGCGGGACCTGGGTGGACACCGCTCCGCGCTGTGTCCCCTTTGTAGAACGGAACGTCCACGATAGGCGGTCGCGCGGTGAGCGCCGAAGGCGCTGCCGATTCCTGGGCGACGGGGGAGGGGGCCCCAGCCTGCGACGGCAGCGCTTGGCCCGGTGACACGCCTCCGCATCCGGAGACGATCGTGGCGACAAGGGTTGCCGTGACGGTGATGATTCGGTACGACATCGGAGCGCCCTCTGCTGCGTGTGAGGTTAGACGCTCCCCGTCGCCATCTTCCTTCGATTTTGCCGCCGTGTGCTCCGCACGACTTAGTCCGGGGTATTGACAAAGTATCCGGGCGGGCTAGGATGCCCTTTGTCAACTCACCGGACGAAGTGCCGGAAGGCATGAAATGCCCGTGGGAGTGAGGAGGGGCGTTGGCCCGCACGGAGTTCCCGACGAAAGCGACCCATGCGCAGACCCGCGCGCACAACGCGGCGCTGGTCCTCCGCGCGCTCTACGACCTCGGGCCGATCTCCCGCGCTGACATCGCCAGGCTCACCGGCCTCACCCGCACGAGCGTCGGCGAGCTGGTCAGCGACCTCGAGCAGGAGGGCCTGGCGGTCGATGTCGGGCGCGGACCAAGCACCGGCGGCAAGCAGCCGACTCTCGTCGCGCTCAACGCCGGCGCCCGCACCGTCATCACCCTCGACCTCGGTGAGCGCACGTTCACCGCGGCGCTGGCCAATCTCAGGGGCGAGATCGCGGCCCGCACCAGCCGCGACCTCGATGGCCGCGACGGCGAGCAGGCGATCGACGTCGTCCACGAGCTCATCGACGAGGTCCGCGCCGCGGCGACCAGCCCGATCCTCGGGATCGGTGTCGGCACGCCAGGCATCGTCGACCAGGCCGGCACGATCCGCTGGGCCGTCAGCCTCGACTGGCAGGACCTGCCGTTGGCACGGATCCTCCAGGAGCGCCACCAGCTCCCGACCGTCGTCGCCAACGACAGCCGCGCAGCCGCGTTCGCGACGTACCTGTTCTCCGGCGACGAGCGGCCGGCGAACCTCGTGGTGATCAAGGTCGGTCGCGGTATCGGCGCCGGGCTCGTCCTCCGGGACCAGCTGTTCGGTGGCGACGGCGAGGCGGCCGGCGAGATCGGTCACGTCGTGGTCGACCCCGACGGCGATGCCTGCCACTGCGGTCGATTCGGCTGTCTCGAGACGGTCGCCAGCGCGCCCTCGATCATCCGTCACACGGGTGCGACCTCGCTGGAGGCGCTCGCCACAGCCGCGGCGGCCGGGGATGTAGAGGCACTGGGCTCGGTGAGGACCGCCGGTCGCGCCCTCGGCGGCGCGATCGCCCATCTCGTCGGTGCCCTCGATGTCCGCCACATCACGCTGGTCGGAACGGTGACCGGCCTGGGCGAGCCGTGGCTCGACGCAGTCCGCGACGAAGCCACCCGACGAAGCCTGGCCGCGACGGGCCGCGAGACGACCATCGTCGATGGCGGCACCGGCGAGGACGTCACGCTCCTCGGCGCCTGTGCCCTCCTTCTTACGAGAGAACTCGGCCTGACGGTGCACCGATGATCGACGACCTCGACGGCCACGCACGCCTTGATGGGCACGAACCCCTCGACGGCCACAAGCCTGGTCCCGTCGCCGGTATCGACATCGGTGGGACCAAGATCGCCACGCTCATCGTCGACGCCGATGGCGCCGTCCTCGGTCGCGCTACCCACGCCTCCTCCGTGGGTGACCAGGGCGGCGCCGTCCCGTCCATCGCCGCTTGCCTCGATGAAGCACTCGCTGCCGCGGGCCTCAGGCGCCAGGACCTCGCCGCGGTCGGCGTCGGTGTCCCCGGTCGCGTCGACCCGGCGCGGGGCCACGTGACCCTCGCCGTCAACCTCGGCTGGACCGACTTCGCGTTGCGCGACGCCCTCGAGATGGAGCTCGGCGTCCCGGTCGTGATCGAGAACGACGTCCGTGCCGCGGCCATCGGCCTGCACGAGCGCCGGGTCGTCGGCGACACCGGCGACCTCGCCTATCTGGCGGTGGGCACCGGCATCGCGGCCGGCGTCGTCCTCGACGGCCGCCTCCACCGAGGAGCCCGAGGGCTCGCCGGCGAGATCGGCCACGCGATCGTCGACGTCGATGGGCCCCGCTGCGTATGCGGTCAGCACGGCTGCCTCGAAGCATTCGCCGCCGGCCCCTCGATCGCGAAGCGCGCCGGACATGCCTCCGCAAAGGAGGTCTACGAAGCCGCGGCCGCGGGCGACCAGGCCGCCACCGAATTGATCGACGACGTCGGGCGACGACTCGCCTGGGCGATCCACACGCTCGTCATGACCTACGACGTCCAGCGCGTCGTGGTCGGCGGCGGCGTGTCGCATGCCGGTACGCCGTTCGAGGCCCCGCTGCGCCGGGAACTCGCACGCCTGCGTGCCGCATCGGATCTCGCCGGGGAGCTGTTGCCGGCCGACATCGTCGATGTCTTGCCACCGGAAGCCGAAGCCGGCACATGGGGCGCCGTCGCCGTGGCGAGGTCCGCGTACCAGGGATCGGAGGTGGTGAGCCACGCCTGATGCCACCCAGCCGACTCCCACGAACCGGAACCGCCACCAAGAAACGGGATGGAAGGAGCACCAAGGAGGAGCGATGAACACGAAGATGAAGCGGCACTTGGGGTTGCTGTTCGGGGTGATGCTCGTCATCACCGCGTGCGCAGGCCAGACGCCGTCAGCCGCACCGTCGGCCGCGCAGTCCGCGGCCCCGAGCGTCGATGCAAGCGAAGCACCGAGCACGCCTGCCGAGTCGGCCTCGCCGAGCCCGCTGGCCGTTGACCCGGCCGAGGCGGTCATCACGGGCGTCGAAGCGAACGCCGAGATCGGTCTCTGGACCTTCTGGCTGTCGCCGACGTTCGACCCCTGGATCGCCGACACGATCGCCCGGTTCGAGGGGACCTATCCGGGCGTCAAGGTCAACTGGGAAGATCATCAGGCGACCTTCCAGGACGACCTCAAGAACTCGTTCGCGGCAGGCAATGCCCCGGACGTCATCAATCTGTCGGTCGGTGAGGGCTGGGTGTCGGATTACGCGACCCGCGACCTCCTCCTCGAGCTCGACAGCCGCGTCCCGCAGGAAGTCAAGGACGGCTATTTCGAGGGGCTGTGGAAGTCCCAGCTTGTCGACGGCAAGAACTACCAGTTCCCCTTCTACCAGGGCGTCGCCGTCGAGCTGATCAACACCCGCCACTTCGAGGCCGCCGGTCTCGACCCCGCCGCCTTCCCGACGAAGGTCGAGGAACTGCCAGCGCTGTGCGCAACGCTCAAGGAAAAGGCGAGCGTGGTCTGCGACCTGCGCCTGACCGTCAACGACCTCCTCGCGCAGATGGTCTATGAGGGCAACGTCAAGGTCCTGTCGGACGACGGCAACAGCTTTACGTTCGATTCGCCCGACGCCGTCTCGTGGCTGCAGATGTACGTCGATATGGTCGCCGCCGGCACCGTCGACAACACCGCGCTGACCACCAAGGACGACCGCGTGGGTCTCCTGATCTTCTCTGCCGGCCAGGCGCCGTTCTACCAGACCGGCCCGAACCTCATCCGTGAGGTCAAGGCAAACAATGCGCAGCTGTACGAGGACCTCGCGGTCGTGCCGGCACCGGTCGGCAAGTCCGGGGTCATCGGCAAGGGCCTGATGGGCATGTCCGTCAAGGCCGACACGAAGTTCCCCAACGCCTCGATGGCGCTGGCCCAGTTCTTCACGAACGCCCGCACGCTTACCGAGCTTGCCAAGCAGTCGGCCGTCTATCCCTCGTCGCCGAAGGCGTTCGAGGATCCCTACTTCAGCTCCGACTCTCCGCTGATCGAGGACAGCGCTCGGGGCAGCGCCGGCGAGACCATCGCCAAGTACGCTGACATCGTGCCGACGGTCCCCAACAAGGCCGATGTCAACGCCATCGTCCTCACGGCCGTCGAGAAG
>CAVSKY010000005.1:0-100000 GCA_963728745.1 uncultured Chloroflexia bacterium | reverse complement strand
CCGCCGACGGCGGCTTCGACGTCCTGTCGGCGGCGTTCGGCGTGGTCCTTGAGGAAGCTCTTGGCCTCCGGAAAGCCGAGGGTGACGACGTTGCCATCGATGCCGATCGGCCGGCATTCGGTGAGGACAGCGCGCGTCGCCGGGCTGACGGCCTGCACGATCTCGGGCCAGCGCTCGAGCAGGCGGTCGAGATCGTCGCCCACGGCGATAGGGACGGCGACGGGTTCGCGCGCCACGGCTGCCGGGCCAGGCGCGTCGTCGGTGGCGGTCGGCGTTGGCGGGGCCTCGACGGTGGGGTCGGCCGGCTCGGGCGGTGCAGCCGCGGTCGCGAGGCCTGGCTTCGCCGTGCCCGGCTTCGCGGCGCCCGGCTTCTCAGCAGCCTTCAGCGTGGTCGCCGGCTTCGGCGTCGGTGGTGGCCCGGTGGGCTTGACCGCGGGTGTCGGGCCGGTCGCGACAGGCGTCGCCTCGGCGGACGGCGGTTCGGGCTGTGCAGGGGCGACGGTCGGCGGGGTCGTGGGTGGGGCAACCGATGCGGGCGTCGCGGCGGGCATGGGGCTGGAGCCCGAGCCGGAGCCGGCGAAGAGTGCGAGCTCGAGCTGCAAGCGCAATCCGCCGATGCCGGCACGGTCGGGGTCGATCGCCACGAGCCGGCGGGCGACGTCGGCCAGGGCCGGCGCATCCGTCGTCGCCGGGTCGACCAGCCGCACGCGGATGGCATCGACCACCTGGTCGAGGAGCGCTCGCGGGTCCCGGCCGCGCTCTTCGAGACGATCCAGGATCTCGACGCCGGCCGCGATATCGCCGGTCTGCAGCGCCGTCACGAACCCGTCGACCGCGGCGGCATCGGCCAGACCGAGCAGATCGCGGACGATCGCCTCAGTGACGGCATCGGTGGTCGTCGTGAGCAGCTGGTCGAGGATCGACTCGGCGTCGCGCATCCCGCCGGCGGCGAGCCGCGCGATCAGCGTCAGTGCCGCCGGTTCGACCGTGCGGCCGTCCGCCTCGAGGATGCGGCTGAGCTTGCCCTCGATCTCGGGGATGGTCAGGCGGCGGACGTCGTACCGCTGCAACCGCGACAGGATGGCCGGCGGGAACCCGGACGGCTCGGTCGAGGCGAACATGAAGACCACGAAATCGGGTGGCTCCTCGAGCGACTTGAGGAGGGCGTTCCAGGCGTCGCGCGTGATCTGGTGGGCCTCGTCGAGGATGTAGACCTTGCGGCGCAGGTGCCCGGGCGGATACGCGAGGCGTTCGCGCAGGTCGCGGACCTCGTTGATGCCGCGGTTCGACGCGGCATCGATCTCGAGGACATCGAGGGTCGTCCCCTCGCGGACGGCGACGCACGCCTCGCAGGCGTCACATGGATCGCCGTCCTGCAGGTCCGTGCAGTTGACGGCCTTCGCGAGGATCCGCGCGAGCGACGTCTTGCCGGTGCCACGCGGACCGACGAACAGGATCGCGTGGGAGACGCGGTCGGTGCGGACCGCGTTGCGGAGGGTCTCGACGACCGCCTCCTGGCCGACGATCTGGCTGAACGTCTGGGCGCGCCAGCGTCGATACAGCGCCTGGTGCGGTTTCGTCGAGGTCACGACCTCCTCCGGTCCGGGATCGAGATGCCGTGCACCCTCCGTCGATCGTCCGTCGCCCGGGCCCACCACGTCGGGCGACTCGGATCCGGCCGTTCCGCGGCACCCGGCGATGATCGCTTAGTGCTGCTTCCTTCCGGACCTGACACGGTTCGCGGTTCGCCGCTGCGCGGGACCCGATCCTCAACGTCGCACCGACAGGCGGCGACCGAGAACGGAGACCTCGAGAGGGGATTCGGCCCTGCTGGAGCGGATTGCAGGCTACAGGGCACCGCTAGTTCCCCGCCTAGCACGGCCCCGGAAGGATAGCAGGGGTGCGCGGACTGGCGGTGCCGGCGGTCCAGATCGACCGGTCGTGTGCGAAGTACACCGCCGCCGGGTCGAGCGCGCGAAGTCGTTCGATCGAGGCGTCGTAGGCGGCGCGGTCGGGCGCGCCGCCGCGACCATCGAGAGCGTCAGGGTCACCCTCCCACTCCCCGGCCGTGTAGCAGGCCTGCCCGGCAAGGACGACGACCGTCTCCCCGGGCAGCCCCACAGCAACGGACTGGTGACCCTTCGTGTGCCCCGGCGTGGCGATCAGTCGGACCGACGGTGACACCGCGTGATCTCCATCGACGAGCAGGTAGGCGTCCTTGCCAGGCGCGTCGATCCACTCGAGGATCGTGTGGTCGGTCGTGTGCGCCAGCTCCCACTCCGCGGACTGCACGTGAATCTGCGCCGACGACCCGCGCAGGGCGCCGTTCTGACCAGCATGGTCCGCATGCAGATGGCAGTTCGCCACGGCCGTCACGTCTTGTAGATCGATACCGGCGTCGTACAGCACCTTTCCGACCGGCCGCGCGACCGGGTGGTAGCGCTCCTCGAGTTCGGCATTGCCGAAGCCGAACCCGGTGTCGAACAGGAAGATCCCGCCCGGATGCTTGACGGCATAGCCGATGACCACCCCTTGCCGCCCGGCCAGCTCCGGCTCCGGAAACCGAAAGGTCCCCAACTCGAGCGGGATGATCTCAACGTCAGTCACGGAGATCAGCCGGTCCCTCTCCGCCGATGATCTGGAGCAGCAGCGCTCCGGTTTCCCGATCGATCGCCATCTCGTGCCAGGTTTCGACCAGCGGACACGCCGCCGCTTCTCCGCAGCCGATCGGGTACATGCCGCGGAGCGTCACCCCCCAGGCTGGGCGGTCTCGTTTCGCCTGCTCCCGGGCTGCCTCTTCCTCACTCGGGTACAGACCGGTCGGCACCTTGACCAGTCCGCCTGCCTGACCCGGTGCGACGCGGATGACCTCGATCGGCGGCCACAACACCGTGAGCGCCCGCGCACGATCGACCGCCGCGCCCTCGTCGGCGATGGCATCTGGGACGACTGCTGACGGCGTGAAGCCCGCGCAGCCGGTAACGAGGGCGGCCGCCACGAGGAGGCGCAAGAGGTGGTGGCGGAGAGGGCGGGATTCGAACCCGCGACGGGTTGCCCCGAACCGCATTTCCAGTGCGGCGCCATAGTCCACTAGGCGACCTCTCCCGGACACATCAGGACCGGCCGGGGACGCCGACCGGTCCGAATGATCGAGTGTGGCGGAGAGGGCGGGATTCGAACCCGCGGTGCTTTCGCACACCGCTTTTCGAGAGCGGCACCATCAACCACTCGGACACCTCTCCGCCGGAGAGGATACCAAAGGGTCTTCTGGTCCTTCTCCGGCCCCTTCGCCGGCGCTTGGAACGTGCCATGTTCCGACCGGAGGCTGAGCGGCCGGGCGAGCCCCCAGAAACGGCCTGTCGGGCGCGGTTTGGAACGTGGTCAGTTCCAATCGGAGGTTGAGCCCTTGATCCGGGGCTGTTCGTTCGCCGCTAGGAACGTGGGGTGTTCCACGGGGCCCCTCGGGTCGGAAGCTAGACCGTCGGCGTCGCCGCGAGCAGCGCCTCGGCTTCGTCGCGGCGGATCCCGCTCACGACCTTGATCCGGCGCGGCAGCGACGCGTGCTGCGCGAGCTGCACGACGGTCCCGGCCGCCCCGTCGCGCGTGTTGGGCAGGGCGAACACCAATGCTTCCACGTCACTCTCCAGGAGCGCGCCGACGCACATCGCGCAGGGCTCGATCGTAGTGAAGATCGTGGCGTCACTGAGTCGCCCGCGGCCGAGCCGTCGAGCTGTCTCGCGCAGGGCCACCACCACCGCATGGGCGGTCGGGTCGTCGGCCTGCTCGACGCGGTCATGCGCCCGGACCACCATCGCCTCGTCGACGACGGCCACGGCCGCGATGGGCCGCTCGCCTCGCTCGACGGCAAGCTGCGCTTCGGCGAGCGCCTCGCCCATGAACAGCTCGTAGTTCATATCGGGATGCTAGCAGAGGCCCGTCGTTACTCCGACCTGCCGCGACCGAACCGCAACCGCCTCGACCGGACCGAGACGCTAGGATTCCCCACGGCATGTCGACCCCCAAACGGATCGCGGTACTCACCGGCGGCGGGGATGTGCCGGGGCTGAACGCGGTCATCAAGAGCGTCGTCTATCGAGCCACCGAAGCCGGCTACGACGTCCTCGGCCTGCGCCGCGGCTGGGAGGGCCTCACCCACGTCCAACCGGAATTGGCGGACGGCGGTGGTAGCGGCTACCTGCGGCCACTCGATCGCATCAACACCCGCACGATCGAGCGCACCGGTGGGACGATCCTGCACACCTCGCGGACCAACCCGCGCAAGATGCCCGGCAAGAAGCTGCCTCCCTGGCTGACCGAGGACGATCGACGCCGGTACGTGGTCGGCGACGACATCTTCGACCTGACGCCGCTGGTCCTCGAGCACATCGAGGCGCTCGGGATCGACGTCCTCGTCACGATCGGCGGGGACGACACGCTGTCCTATTCGCAGGTCCTCGCCGACGCTGCCATCCCGCTGGTGGCCATCCCCAAGACGATGGACAACGACGTCCAGGGGACCGAGTACTGCATCGGCTTCTCGACCGCGATCACCCGCGCGAAGGAGGCGATCAACCGCCAGCGGACCACGCTCGGTTCGCACGAGCGGATCGGGGTGTTCCGGATCTTCGGTAGGGACGCGGGCTTCTCCGCGCTCTACACGGCCTACGTCACCTCGGCCCGGTGTGTCATCCCCGAGGCGCCCTACGACCTCGACTCGCTGGCCAAGCTGCTTGCCGCTGACCACGCCGCCAATCCGAGCCACTACGCGTTCGTGATCACGGCCGAGGGCGCGATCTGGAGGGGCGCCAAGGTCAGCGACATCGGGGAGGCCGACGCGTTCGGCCACCGTCACAAGGCCAATGTGGGCGAGGCGCTTGCGTACGAGCTCCGGGCGAGGACCGGGATCGAGACGCTCGCGTCCGAGCTGACCTACGACCTACGGTCGGGCGAACCCGATTCGATCGACTCGATGGTCGCCACGACGTTCGCCAACGTCGCGATGGACCTGATCGAGGATGGGGTCTCGGGTCGGATGGTCGCGATCCAGGATGGCAAATACGCCCACACGACCCTGCCCGACCCGACGCTCGGTCCGCGCAAGGTCGACGTGCCGGTGATGTACAACGCGAAGCGATTCCGACCGCGCTACGACGGCAAGCTCGGCGATCCGATGCTGCTGGTCGGCCTCGACTGAGGCCCGTCCGGGCCGGCGCCCGGCAGCCTTAGGGAAGCGGGAACCGCCACAGCGACGAGGTGTCGTGCGCGGTGACCCAGACGACGCCGCCCTCCGTGGCGACGCCGCCGCTGCCCGACGGAGGGCCGTAGCGATGCTCGATCTCGTTGGTCGCCGCATCGATACCGACCACCAGGTCCTGCTCGGTCCGGACCCAGACGAGGCCGCCACCCACCGCGATGTCGCCACCGCCGATCGGCGCGTCGGAGACCTTGACGGTCGCCACCACGGAGCCGCCGGCATCGACCCGGCTGACCGTGCCGTCCGCCTGGTTCATGACCCACACAGCGTCCTCGCCGATCGCCAGGAACCGCGGCCCCTCGCCGACCTCGATCGCCCTTGATGTTCGCGGGTCAGCAGGGTCGATCCGGAGGAGCTCGCCCGCGTCGAACATCGTGACCCAGACCGCGCCGAGCCCGGCTCGTACCGCTGCAGCCCCCGCCGGCAACGGCCACCGGCCTTCGACTCGGTTGGTGATCGGGTTCAGGAAGAGGAGCTCGTGGTCGGTCGAGACGAGCCAGACGCCGCTCTCCCCCACCCCGATGGAGCCTTCCCGTTGGAGCGCGGTGACCGGCAGGTCGATGAACGGCGTGTCGAGCGAGCCGGCTACCGGGTCGATCCGCGCCAGCAGGTGTCGATCGCAGCTGCCCGCCCACAGGCTGTCGAAGCCGATGTCCATGGCCAGGCAGATGACACCGGGGACCGGGACCAGTCCTTCGGGCTCGCCGGTCGCACCGTTGACTCGACGGACGCCGCCGTTCACGGCCACCCAGGCCGACCCACCCGCGACTGCCACCCAGTCGGGTTCGCCGGTCAGGTCGATCCGCGCGGCACCGGCCGCCACGATGTCGATCGGGGCGCCGGAGGGGCCGGCGCTGCCACTCGGGCTCGGGGATGGCGACGTCACTTGGTCACTCGGTTGCGGGGTCGGCGGTGGGCCACCACAAGCCACGAGCGCGACCGCCAGCAGCGCGACGAGCAGCCGCGCCGCCGACATCAGTCGTCGAGGTTGGACAGTCCGCGGATCGCGCGCGCGAGGGCCGACATGTCCTCGTCGCCATGCCCCGTGGCGATCAAGCCGTTCTCGAGTTGCGCCGCGAGCGCGCTGACGGGCAGCACCGCGCCGAGTTGACCGGCGAGATCGAGCGCGATGCCGAGGTCCTTTCGGTGCAGCGAGACCTTGAACCCGAGCGGATAATCGTTGTCGATCATTCGGCCGCTGCGATTGGCCAGGACCCAGCTCTGCGCGGCACCGCCACCGAGCGCGGACACGACCTGCTCGACGTCGAGGCCGGCCTTGATGGCGAGGACGATGCCCTCGGCGACCCCCAGGTACGCCCCTGCCAGGATGACCTGGTTGACGGCCTTGACCGCCTGGCCGGCCCCGATCGGGCCGACGTGGGTGATGGTCCGACCCAGCGCGTTGAGGACCGGCCGCGCGTGTTCGACATCGCGCTCATCCCCGCCGACGAAGATCGTCAGGGTCGCGTTTCGCGCGCCCTCGCTGCCACCGGACACGGGAGCATCGACCATGCGCAGCCCTCGTTCCCGTAGCCGCGCCGCAAAATCCCAGCTGCCGGAGGGGGCGATCGTGGAGCAGTCGATGATGAGCGTGCCGGCACGCGCCGCCGAGACCACACCGTCGTCGCCGAACAGGACCGCCTCCACGTCCGGCGTGTCGGATACGCAGATCACGACGATCGGCGCATCCCCGACGGCTGCGGCCGGGGTCTCGGCCATCTCGACACCGAGGTCAGCCAGCTCCGGCGCGCGGCCAGGAGTGCGGTTCCAGGCGGTGACCGGGAAGCCGGCACGCGCCAGGTTGGCGGTCATCGCGGCGCCCATCGTGCCGAGCCCGAGGAAAGCGACCTTGTCCATCGCCGCCATGGTACGGGTCGGACCGTCGGTCATCCGGTCCGGACTCGGATCTCTACGGTCTCGTTGAACGGCGTCACGCCGAAGCCGAGCGCCCGGACCGAGGTGATCGTGGCGTCCCGAGCCACGAGGTTCGCGTACAAGCCGTTGAGGTAGTCGACGGCGGTCAATCGGAGCCGACCGACGAGCCCGCGCAGGTTCCGCGGATAGCGCTCACCGACCGGCTCGAAGAAGATCGCCTCGGTTCGGGCGAGGCGGAGGACGTTGTCGACCGCGCCGGTGAACACGTCGGGCATCTGCTCGAGCGCGTGGCAGGAGAAGACGACATCGACCGGTCGGCCGAGGTCGATCTCCAGCGGGCGGCTGACATCGGCGACGTGGAAGTCGACATCGAGTTCGAAGGCCTCGGCGGCCCTCCGGGCCAGGTCGACGCTGACGGGCGACAACTCCAGCCCGATCGCCTGGACATGCGGATGTCGTCGCTTGAGGAGCATGAGATTGGCGCCCGTGCCGGTCCCGACCTCGACGACGACAGGTGCCTCGATCCCCGCGCACGCGCCGGCGACGACATCGATGACGTGCTCGCGCTCGATGCGGCGGATTTCGGTCCGGGATCCCCAGCGCACATGGCCGGCGGCGAGCACGATCTCCGGGTCCTTCGGCTTGCCGAAGACGAACTCGTCGAAGTCGGTCAGGCGCATCCGCCCCCGGACGGTGTCGTACGAGGCGGTCACCGTCGTCGGCGTCCGGCGCCGTAGTCGACCGAGTCGGCGAAGGACGATCGCTCGCGCCGCGCGCGGCAGCCAATGACCCGCGCAGAGGAGGACGTAGATCGACTCGGTCGGTCCGGGCCGCACGCTGCGTCGGAACCGTAGTCGGAGTCGGCCGAACAGCGTTCGCGGGTGACGCAGGCTCGCCAGGCGACGCCGCCAACGGTCCATCAGGCGCGATGGTACGTGGTGGCGCACGCGTGGTGGCGCACGCCGGGTGGCCGGTCCCCGATGATGGGCGGATGCTCCGGCTCGCTTTCTCCCTGTTCGCGGTGCAGGCCGGTTTTCACGGCTTCACCGCATCGCTCCCCGTCGCGCTGACGCGCGCTGGCGTGTCGGACCCCGAGATCGGCCTGATCGTCGGCGTGGCCTCGCTCGTCCAGGTCCCGGCTGCCTTCGTGGCCGGCGTCGTGGTCGACCGCGTGGGCGGGTTGCGGGTACTGGCGATCGGCGGGCTGGCCTACCTCGTCGGGTGCGTGATCCTGTTGCTTCCCGGGGTCGAGGCCGGCGGACCGACCGCACCGTTCATCGTGGCGCGGCTCTTCCAGGGCATCGGGATCGCGGGCATCGCTACCGGCGGCGATGTCGCTGGTCCCACGACTGACCCGACCGGAGCGACGCGGGGTCGGGCTGGCGTTCGTGGGTAGCGCTCACAACCTGACGCTCGTCGCGATGCCGCCGCTGTCGCTGGCGGTCCTATCGGCGACTTCGCTGCGCGGCGTAGCCCTCGCCATGACCGGTATCGTGGTGGCCGGCCTTGCCGTCGCCTTCGCCTGGCCGTTCCGTTTCAGGGAACCGGTGCCACAGGAGACGGCGCACGATGCGCTGCGCGAGGTCGCGCCGCGGCGGTTCGGGCTGGCGCTGCGACCGAGCTGGGTCCCGCTGATCGCGATGATCTTGCTGTTCATCATCCATTGGGGCGTCGTGATCGCGTATCTGCCTCAGCGGGCGGAGGCGGCCGGCGCCGATATCGGCCTGTTCTTCGCCGCGGACGGCCTGGCTGTGCTCGCATCGCGAGTGCCGTCAGGTTGGCTGGCCGACCGAATGCGGTCCGTCGTGCTGATTCTCATCGGCCTGGCGATCACCGGTGCGGCGATCCTGCTGCTGACCGTGCCACCGACCACGCCGCTGCTGATCGCGGCGGGCCTGCTGGGTGGCGTGGGCGGCGGGCTGGTGATGACGCCGATCCTCGTCGAGCTGTCGAGGCGCAGCGCCGACGCCGATCGAGGCAGCGCGTTCTCGCTGTTCTCGGCCGCGCTGGCGACGGCGCTCGTGGTGGGGAGCATCGGCGCCGCGCCGATCATCGAGACGGTCGGGTTCTCGGTGGCGATGCTGGCCGGCCTGGTCGGGGTCGTGGCTGCCGCCGTCGTGGCTGCCGCGGATCGCGGATTGCGGGCGCGGCCGTCGCGCCACGCCGCGGCCGCCCCTGTTTGATGACCTCCTGAGTCAAACCGACCCGTCAGGTCAGGGACCAAGATGAACATGCAGGCCAGCACCATCCATCTGACGATCCAGGGCACGAAATGCGGGTCAGCCCTGAGGGTTCATCTGGATCTCCGACCTCAGGGGACGGTATGACCTGACAGGTCATTCGCCGATCCCCGAGGCTCCTCGCGCTTGCGGTGGCCGGTCCGATCAGCGCGCCCAGCTCGCCGCGGTCAGCGCGATGCGAGTGCGTACAGCCGATGCTGTCCCGGGATCCCCTTCAGCTCGACGTCCCGGCCGGGAAGGAACGTGAACTCGGCAGTGCTCTGCAGGAGCAGGTGAAGGGCACTGGACACGAGGACCTCGCCGCCGACGGCATGGCTCGCGACCCGCGCGGCGTAGTGCACCGTGGTCCCGTAGAAGTGCTCGGCGTCCTTGATGGCATCGCCGGTGTGGATCCCGATCCGCACGCGGATCGGCGGCGAGTGGTCGGCGAAGGCTCGCGCGATCTCCTGCTGGATGGCCTGCGCGCACACGACCGCGCGGCGAGCGCTCGCGAAGGCGAGCATCGACCCATCGCCCTGCGTCTCGACGACGGCGCCGTCATGGGCCGCGGTGACATCGCTGATCAGCTGGTTGTGGCGTTGGACGATCGCCAGCCAGGCCGCGTCACCGAGCCGCGCAAGCGTGGGCGTCGAGTCGACGATGTCGGTGAACACGATCGTGACCGTGCCGTCGACGGCGTGCGAGGCGGTGAGGTCGGGCTGCTCTCGTCGAACGGTCTCCACGAGCTCGTCGAGCGTAACCGTGAGCGCCCGGCCGAGGGTTTCCGTGTTCGCGGCGGGGAACGACCAGTGGACCTGCACGATCTTCCACTCGTCGCGTTCCAAGTGAAGCACGTACGTCGCGCGCGACTCCAGGGTTCGACCTTCCCAGGCGATCGACTCCTTGACGGCTGCCCAGCCGACAGTCCCCTCTTCCCAGGCGTCGATCTCTGTCGCCCGGACCGGAAAGGGACCGACCTCACGGATCTGGCGAGCCCAGATCACATGCGCGGCCCTGCCAAGCCACCATTCGGCCGGGTCCGTGCCGATCATCAGCGTGCCTGGATGCGTCGAGAGTCGCCCGAGGGGATCATCGTCACCTCGAGCCGTCGCGATCGTCCATCGCTCGATGACCCGGCGAATCTCCTCCGATGGCTCCATGCTGCGCTAGCGTGCCCTGCCGGCCGATCGACTGCAATCCATCGGGCCGGGGGTTCGTCGCCTGCTGTGGCTCGATCTGCCCGGTGGTGGTTGAACGATCGCCGCGAGCCCGGGGTGGCTTGGACTCGCCACCACCACAAGCGCCAGCGTCGATCCGCTCGAGTATTGAGCGGTGGCCGGTTGAGGGAGCGCGATTGACACGATCCGCGAGTTCCCAGCGCCGACCGAGTTCAACGCTCCGGCCCCTGCTCTGCTCCTAGTTCCGTGGCATCAGGTAGTAGAGGTCATGACCACCAGTCGTCTTCTCCCGGGTAAACGTCGTGAAGACCGCCTCGTTCCGCGGGATGGGTTGACCGTGCAGGTCCTCGTGAAACCACACGGCGACGATGGGGAACCCCTCGTTGAGAACGAACCACGCCGCGATCTCGCCACGGTTTGTGAGCACGACCAGGTTCTGCCCGTCGTAATTGATGCGCGAGTCTTCGCCTGAACCGAAGTCGGCATCGATCGTCTCACTGATCTCGGCATCCGATATGTACGCCGGGAAGTCATAGAGCGTGTCCCACTCGAGCGGAAGGATTGCGCCGAGGTCGACGACGCCGCCGTTCCCAGCACTGGCGACCGCCGAATCGATCTCTCCTGCTAGGTCGGGGCGCTCATTCGCGGGACCACATGCTGAGGAGGCGAATGCAATCGCTATCGCGATACACACCATCGCCAAGCCGCGAACGGCTCTCATGGCGCTGCCCCCTGCATCCGCGTTGTGGTTCTGGCGCGCCCGGCGAGACTCGAACTCACGACCTTTAGGTCCGCAACCTAACGCTCTATCCACTGAGCTACGGGCGCACTCGTGCCGACGGACCGGAACGGTCGTGGCGGAGAGGGAGGGATTCGAACCCTCGATGCAGGTTACCCCACATGGCGGTTTAGCAAACCGCTGCACTAGGCCTCTATGCGACCTCTCCGACGCTGCGGCGGGCGCCATCCTATCATCAGCGACGATGCCCGCCGAGCGTCAGAGTACGACCGAGATGGAGCTGGCCGCGGTCACGATCGGACCGCTCCAGCGACTGACCGGGAGGATCGAGCTCGCGGAGCCGGACCCTGCCTGGCCCCAGCTGTTCGCCCGCGAGGCGGAGGCGATCCGCGACCTCCTCGGCGACGACGTGCGCCTCCTGGAGCACGTCGGCTCTACGTCCGTGCCCGGGCTACCAGCCAAGCCGATCATCGACATCCTGCTCGTCGTCGACGACTCGGGCGACGAACCCGCCTATGCTCCCCGGCTCGAGGCAGGCGGCTACGTCCTGCGCATCCGGGAACCTGACTGGCACCAGCATCGCCTCTTCAAAGGTCCCGGCACGAACGTCAACCTCCACGTGTTCAGCGTGGGCAGCACCGAGATCGACCGGATGCTCAGCTTTCGCGATCACCTGCGCACGCATTGGGAGGATCGAGAAGCGTACCTGGCCGCCAAACGCGACCTGGCGGCCCGGGTCTGGGAGTTCGTCCAGCAGTACGCGGACGCGAAATCCGAGGTGGTCGAGGCCATCATCGCCCGGGCGCAGGCCGAGGCCGAGGCGAGCTCGCGTTGACACGCGCGGCCCTGCTCGGCACACTCCGTTGACGCATGCGCCCGACCTTCTACTTTCGATGCCCGGCATGAACGTCGTCGGTCACTGAGACCGGGGGCACGAGTCGTGCCGGGCGAACGAAGCAGAGGCCAGACCTCTGCTTTTTTGTTTGGCCGAACACGACGCTACGAGGAGACCACAGCGCGATGTTCGTCGTGATGACCCAAGGAGCCAGCGAGGCGGAGGTCCTGGGGGTCAAGAGCCGGATCCTGGCCGAGGGGTTGACCCCGTTCGACCATCAGGATGCCGACCACGTCGTCATCGCGGTCGTCGGCGAGATCGGCGCGCGCAAGCCCGAGCTGCTCGAGCAGTTCGCGGCGATGTCCGGGGTCGATCGGGTCACCCCGATCAGCCGGCCGTTCAAGCTGACCTCGCGCGAGTTCCATCCAAAGGACACCGTCATCCGGGTACTGGATGCGGCGATCGGCGATGGGTCACTGACGGTCATGGCCGGCCCGTGTTCGGTCGAGAGCCGCGACCAGCTGTTCGAGACGGCCGACGTCGTCAAGGAAGCCGGTGCCACCGTGTTGCGTGGCGGCGCCTTCAAACCGCGGACGAGTCCGTATGCCTTCCAGGGTCTCGGTGTCGAGGCACTCCGCTATCTGGCCGAGGCTCGCGAGCGCACCGGGCTGCCGGTGATCACCGAGGTCATGGAGCCGTCACAGGTCGACATCGTCGCCGAGTACGCCGACATCCTCCAGATCGGCACGCGCAACATGCAGAACTACTCCCTGCTGCGCGACGTCGGCCGGGTCGCGCGGCCGGTGATGCTCAAGCGCGGCTACGGCGCGACGGTCGAGGAGTGGCTGATGGCCGCCGAGTACATCGTCAGCTCCGGCAACCCCAACGTGATCCTGTGCGAGCGCGGCATCCGCACGTTCGAGACGTACACCCGCAACACCATGGATCTCTCCGCCGTGCCGCTGCTCCACCACCTGACCCATCTGCCGGTCATCGTCGATCCGAGCCACGCGACCGGGAAGCGCTGGCTCGTGAAGCCGCTGGCGATCGGCGGGGTCGCGGTCGGTGCCGACGGCGTGATGGTCGAGGTCCACCCGACCCCCGATCAGGCGCTGTCCGACGCGGAGCAGCAGCTGACGCTCGATCAGTTCCGCTCGCTCATGGAGGCGATCGTGCCGGTCCACGAACACGTCCGTGGGCTGCACGGCGATCCGTTCGAGGCCCGAGCCGCAGAGGAGCTCGGCGGCGACGGGCTGGCGAAGCATTGATCGCGACCGACGTCGCCACCGTCCTCCCGGCCGCGCGATTGCGCGGCGAGCTGCGGCTGCCCGGCGACAAGTCGATCAGCCATCGGGCGCTGATCCTGGCCGCGGTGGCGGCGGGCGAGAGCCTGCTCACCGGGACAGGCGACGGCGCCGACGTCCGCTCGACCGCCGCGGCGATGCGCGCGCTGGGCGCGACGATCGACGCCGCCGGCGACGACGATGGACGGAACGTCATCTACCGCGTCTCGTCGCCGGGAGCCGATGGACTGACCCAGCCAGCCGGCGTGATCGATTGCGGGAACTCCGGGACGAGCATGCGCCTGATCGCCGGTATGGTCGCCGGCCTGGCGATGACCGCGGTGCTCGATGGCGATGCGTCGTTGCGTCGCCGTCCGGTCGCTCGTATCATCGAGCCGCTGCGTCGGATGGGCGCGGTGCTCCACGGTCGACGCCACGATTCCCTTCCTCCCCTCACCGTGGTCGGGCACACCCCATTGCAGGGCATCGAGTACGAGACGCCGGTCCCCTCGGCGCAGGTGAAGTCGGCCATCCTGCTGGCGGGGCTACGGGCAGAGGGTCGGACGACCGTCCGGGAACGGGTCGCCACGCGCGATCACACGGAGCGCATGCTGCGAGCGCGTGGCGTCAAGGTCGAGCGGGCGTCGTGGGAATCGGGCGTCGCGTGGACGGTGGAAGGAGGGACCGCGGTGCAGGCCATCGATCAGCGCGTCCCTGCCGATGTCTCGGCGGCGGCCTTCTGGCTGGTCGCCGGCGCCATCCATCCGGACGCCGAGCTGACGTTGCGCGATGTCGGTGTCAACCCGACGCGGCGAGCGGTCATCGACGTGCTCCGTCAGATGGGCGCGGATATCGAGGAACGTCCCACGTCCGCAGCGAGTGCTCCCGATGTCGGTGAGCCCATCGCCGACCTGACCGTGCGCTCGTCGGACCTTCGAGCCATCGACCTTGGGTCAGCCGATGTCGCCGCCGCGATCGACGAGATCCCGGTCCTCTGCCTGGCTGCGGCGCTCGCCCGGGGCACAACCACGATCCGTGGCGCCGGTGAGCTCCGCCACAAGGAGTCGGACCGGATCGCCGGCATCGCCGCAGGGCTAGCCGCGATGGGCGCGCGCGTCGAGGTCGATCGTGACGATCTGTCGATCCACGGCCCCACACCGCTCCACGGCGCCGTCACCGACAGCCTCCGCGACCACCGGCTGGCGATGACCTTCGCCGTGGCCGGTCTCGTCGCCAGCGAACCCGTGAAGATCGAGCGGCCCGACGCCGCCGCGGTCTCCTATCCAGGCTTCTTCGCCGACCTCGAAGGGGTACGAGCATGACGAAGCGTGTCGTCCTCATCGGCCACCCGGTCGCCCATTCGCTATCGGGCGCCATGCAGCAGGCAGCGTTTGACGAGCTCGGGATCGACGCCACCTACGAGCTGTGGGATCGCGCGCCGATCGAGCTGGCCGATGCCATCGCGAGCCTGCGCGGCGGCGAGTTCCTTGGCGCTAACGTGACGATCCCGCACAAGGAGCGGGTGGTGCCGATGGTCGACCGGCTCACCGAGGAGGCGTCATCGACCGGCGCCGTCAACACCATCACCAGCGAAGGCAAGCGGCTGGTCGGGCACAACACCGACGTCGCCGGCTTCAAGTTTGCGCTCGATCGGATCGTCGGCCGCCAGAAGATGCCCAAGGGGGCAGTCGTCCTGGGCGCGGGCGGCGGCGCTCGCGCCGTCGTGTTCGGGCTCATCCGCGAGGGGTTCCAGAGGGTGATCGTGTTCAACCGGCACCTCCACCGCGCCGAGGGGCTCGTCAAGCACTTCGGCCGGACGGCGGCACACATGGAGCTGCGCGCGATGCCGTGGCACGAGTCGATCATCGAATCGGAGATCGCCAAGGCGAAGATCCTCATCAACGCGACGTCCATCGGGCTGACGGCGGACGTGAGCCCCGTGCCGGCCGAGGTGCTCAATGACGAGCTCATGGTCCTGGACCTGATCTACGCCAAGACACGGCTGCTCCGCGACGCTGAGTCGGTCGGCGCGACGACGCTCGACGGCGAGCTGATGCTGCTCCATCAGGGCGCGGCCGCGTTCACGCTGTGGACCGGGCAGCCGGCGCCGCTCGAGCTCATGCAATCGAAGCTGGCCGAGGCGCGGGCCGGCGGTCTCCGCTCCGCCGAGGGCGAGCCGACCGGCGAACCGGCGGTGGCCGCCGCCGAGTGACCGCCTTCCGCTTCCTGACAGCCGGGGAGTCGCACGGACCCGCGCTGGGTGTCACTATCGAAGGCGTGCCGGCCGGGCTCGCCCTGACCGAGGACCTGATCGCCGCCGACCTTTCGCGCCGCCAGAAGGGCTACGGACGCGGCGCACGGCAGCAGATCGAGCAGGACCGAGCGGAGATCCTTGGCGGCGTCCGCCACGGCCTGACCCTCGGTTCGCCGATCCTGCTTTTGGTCCGCAACCGGGATTGGGAGAACTGGACCAAGGTGATGCAGGTCGCGCCGCTTTCCGAGGAGGAGGCGGGTGCCCTCGCCGAGCTGGCGGATGGCGGAGACAAGCGCGCGACGCCGGTCACCCGCGTCCGCCCGGGTCACGCCGACCTCGCCGGCGCGCTGAAGTACGACTTCAACGACGTCCGCAACGTGCTCGAGCGGGCGTCGGCGCGCGAGACCGCGGCACGGGTGGCGGCTGGCGCTGTGGCGCGCGCCTTCCTGCGCGAGCTCGGTATCGAGGTCTGGTCGTTCACTGCCGAGGTCGGCGGCGTGGCCGTCGACCCGGCCAATGCGTCGCGCTCGCGCGAGGAGGCCGACGCGTCGCCGCTGCGCTGCCCGGATCCCGCCGCGGAGGCCACGATGATCGCGCGCATCGACGAAGCGCGCTCGAACGGCGACACGGTCGGTGGCGTGTTCGAGGTCGTCGTCCACGGCTTGCCGGTCGGCCTGGGGTCGTACGTCCACTGGGATCGCCGCCTCGATGGCGCTCTGGCCGCTGCCGTGATGAGCATCAACATCGTGAAGGGCGTGGAGTTCGGGCTCGGGTTCGAGCAGACACGCCGCTTCGGGTCGGCGGTCCACGACGTGATCGAGGGCCGCGACGGTGGCGGCCGGTGGGTCCATCGCTCGAACAACGCCGGTGGCCTGACCGGTGGCGTCACCAACGGCGAGCCGCTCGTCCTCCGCGGCGCGGTGAAGCCGATCTCGACGCTGGCGCGGCCACTCCCGTCGGCCGACCTGATCACCGGCGAGCCGGTCGAGAAGGCGCACTACGAACGGAGCGACATCAGCGTCGTGCCGGCAGCCGGCATCGTGGCCGAGGCGATGGTGATGCTGACCCTGGCCCGGTTCGCCCTCGAGAAGGTCGGCGGCGACACGGTGGCCGATGCGCTGGCCAACCTGGCCACGTATCGCGCCCGGATCGCGCGACCGCTCGAACCGCCCGTGGTGGGCGCGCGGGCCGGCGCAGGCCTCCCGGCCGATGGCCCTGTCGAGGCACGGCATGGCCTGACCGGCTCCGACGAAGCCGGCTCCGGCGGCGACGACTGAGCGGGCGATGGACATCGTCTTGGTGGGGCTGCCAGGCAGTGGCAAGAGCGTCGTCGGGAAGCGACTCGCCCAGCGCCACGGCGCCACGTTCATCGACGTCGACGAGCGCATCGAGCGCGACGACGGCCGACCCATCCCGACGATCTTCGCCGAGGACGGCGAGGCGACCTTCCGGTTGCTCGAGCGCCAGGCGGTCGACGACCTCGGGCCGGCCGACGCAGAACCGGCGGTCCGACGGGTCATCGCAACGGGTGGCGGGGCGGTGGTCGATCCGCGGAACCGCTGGGCGTTGTACCGGGGCCGGGTCAGCGTCTGGCTCGACGGCCGACCGGAGGTCCTGGCGCAGCGGCTGCGTCGCTCGCCACACGTCCGCCCATTGATCACGGGACGCGACCCGATCGGTGCCATCCGCGACCTCGGGGGCCGGCGCGAGCGCTTCTACGCCGCGGCCGCTGTGCATATCGTCGGCGTCGCCGACGTGGGCACGGTGGTCGAGGCAGTCGAGGCACACCTTCGCCGGGTCGATCCGGCGTCGACGGGGACAACGCTCCTGCAGGCAACCACGGCGATCGGTCGGATCGTCATCGGCGACGGGGTCGCCGCGACGGCCATCGACCGTGCGCTGGGGAGGCTGGAAGCCCGGCGGGCGATCCTCGTCTCGGAGCCGGGTGCCTGGGAGGCGGTCGGCCGCGACATCGCGCGCGGGCTCGCGGGCGCCGGCCGGACCGTCGTGACCGTGATGCTGCCCGAGGGCGAGGCAGCCAAGCGGCTTTCCGCCGTGGAGGCGGCCGCCAGCGAGCTCGCGGGCCAGCACGTCGGACGGGACGAGCCGATCGTCGCGATCGGCGGCGGGGCCCTCGGCGATGCCGCGGGCTTCCTCGCTGCGACGTTCCTGCGCGGCATCCCGCTGGTGCACGTCCCGACGACCCTCGTCGCCCAGATCGATTCCTCGATCGGCGGCAAGACGGCGGTCGACCTGCCGGAGGGCAAGAACCTGATCGGCGCCTTCCACCAGCCGAGCGACATCATCATCGACGTCGCGCTGCTGGCGACGCTGCCCGAGCGCCAGCGACGGGCTGCCCTCGGCGAAGCGGTCAAGATGGCCGCGCTCGGGGATGAGCGGCTGTTCGAGCTGCTGGAGCGGCGGGGCGAGGCGATCGCCAGCGGCGACCCCGCGGCGGCAGCGCGAGGCGACATCGCCGAGCTCGTCGAGCGGTGTGCGTGGGCCAAGGTCGACGTGGTGGTGGCCGACGAGCGCGAGCGTGCCGCGGGCAACGGACGGATCACCCTGAACCTGGGGCACTCGCTGGGCCATGCCGTGGAAGCCGCCGCCGGGTTCGAGCACCTGCTCCATGGCGAGGCGGTCGCGTACGGGTTGCGCGCGGCGGCACGGATCGGCGAGGCGGTCGGCCTGACCCCACCGGAGCGTGCGGCGCGGATCACCCGGCTGCTCGACGGCGTGAGGCTGGCGACCGAGCCGCTCCCATACCCCCTCGACGACGTGTTGCGCCATCTCGCGACCGACAAGAAGCACGCCGGCGGCCGGCTGCGCTGGGTGCTGCCGACCGCCGACGGGGTCGAGGTGCGCAGCGACGTGCCGGACGAGCTCGTCGTCGAGGCGGCCTCCGCGATGCTCGCCGCGAGGGCGGGCGGATGACGCGTGTGCTAGTGCTCCAGGGACCCAACCTCAACCTCGTCGGCACGCGCGAGCCGGAGATCTACGGGCACGAGACGCTCGACGAGATCCACGCCGGCATCGAGCGGCGGGCCAGCGAGCTCGGGCTGGAGGTCGACTTCTTCCAGTCGAACCACGAGGGCGCCCTGATCGATCGACTCCACCAGCGCGATTTCGACGTCGCGATCGTCAACGCCGGTGGGCTCACCCACACGAGCGTGTCGCTGCGCGACGCGCTGCTGGGGATCCAGCGGCCGTTCGTCGAGGTCCATTTGTCGGACCCGTCGACCCGCGAGCCGTTCCGGCACGTCAACTTCCTCCACGACATCGCGTTCGAGTCGATCGTCGGCCAGGGCGCACAGGGCTATCACCTCGCGCTCGAATCGATCGCCCGGAGCTTCGGGGGCCGCGGTGGCTGACCGGCGGCGCACGTCACCTCCGGAGACGCCCGAGCTGCGACGGCTGCGGCGACGGATCGACGTCCTCGACCGGCGCATCGTCGCGCTCCTGAACGAGCGCGCGCGGCTCGCCCGGGAGGCGGGAAAGGAAAAGACCGACGCCGGTCGGACGGCGGTTCGCGACGCCGAGCGCGAGCGGGAGATCCTGCTGCGCGTGTCGATGGCGAACGAGGGCCCCATGCCACAGGCCGATCTGCTGGCACTGTACCGGCGGCTGTTCACCGCGACACGGGCGCTCGAGGCGCGCGACCGCGCTCGCGACAAGGCGAACGGCGGCGGGAGCGACGGTCGGACCGATCGTTGACGTGGCGGTGCCCGGCGCGACCCTGACGCGCTACGCGCCGGCGCCGACCGGTTACCTACATCTGGGCCACGTGGCGAACGCGGTGTGGACGTGGGGCCTGGCTCGGGCCTGTGGGGCGCGGGTGCTGCTCAGGATCGAGGATCACGACCGCCAGCGCTGCCGATCCGAATACGACGAGGCGCTGCTCGAGGACCTCGACTGGCTCGGGTTCCGCGCCGACGTTGGGCCGGTCCGGCAGAGCGACCCTGACAGCACGGCCGCGTACGCAGACGAGCTTGAGCGACTTCGAGCCGACGGCTTGGTGTACGGCTGCGATTGCACGCGGTCGACGTTCTCGGCATGGGCGGCGGCCAACGGGCGGTCGTGGTCGGGGCCAGGCTGCCCGGGGGATTGCCGCTCGCGGGGCGTGTCGGGCCCGGTGCTGCGCGTTGCGCTGGGCGACGGAAGCGAGTCGTGGTCGGGACCTGCTGGCCGGTCCGTGTCGGGCCGACGTCACGCCGTCGGGTGACCTGCCGATCCGCGACCGCCACGGCAACTGGACATACGGGTTCTGCGTGGTCGTCGACGATCTGCGACAGAGTGTCGATCTGGTCGTGCGCGGCCGTGACCTGCTCGAGGCCTCGGCGAGTCAGATCCGGCTGGCCCGTGTCCTCGGCCGCCCCACACCGCCAACGTTCGCCCATCACTCGCTGATCACACGACCGGACGGCAGCAAGCTATCGAAGTCGTCCGGTGATACCGGCGTGCGCGAGTTGCGGGCGGCCGGCCGCTCCCCGGCCGAGGTGATCGAGATGGCGGCGACCGCGACGGGCTACCGGTAGCGCCGATGTCACTGAGGCTGACAACGTCACTGCGGGTGACACATTCCGGACAGGCGTGCACGACTGATCGCCCAGCCGACGTCTTCCTGCATCCTGGGCGATCGGGCCGTGCTCATTCGTCGGGAGAGCGTCAGTGACGCTGACATCGTCACCCTCACTGACACGAGTCCCATATGCGGGCTGCCGCGGGTCCTAGCCCTCCGGCTCGGAGCGGTCCTCAATCTCCCAGGCGTGGTCGAGCGCGTGCCAGGCGATGCGGCGCGCGGCATAGCGCTGCGTCCACTTCCGGTCGGCCAGCGGGCTCCCATCCGACGGCTGGCGCAGCAGGTCCAGCACGGTGTTGCGCTCCGCCTCGACGGCCGCTCGATCCCCGAACCTGGGTTCCTTGACGCGGATGCCGATCTCGCGCGCGTAGGCGTGGTCGGCCTCGATGACGTGGCCGATCATCTTGTCCCGGTCGCGGCCACCACCACGCGGTCCCTTGCGCAACTCGGCCGGGGCGCCGGCCGCCACGCGATCGAGGAGCGTCCACGCTGCATCGACGAGGCTCGCCAGACGCTCGGCCTCGGCGCGGGTGACGGGGCGGTGGTCGGCCTTGGTGATCTCCGACGGCACCCCGAAATCGGTCCCACCGCCGCCCTTCGCACGCTCGACGACACGAAGCGCCTCGTCGTCGGCAGTCGGTAGCGTCAACTGCGCGATCCTGGTGACGGCGCGATAGCGCGGGGCGTACGACACGAGCGCCTCGCGAGCGAGCTCGACGGTCTTCCCTGCGCGGCACCAGCCGGGCCAGTCGACGGCCCACACGAAGGCCTTCTTGGCGCCGACCTCCACACCAACGTCGATCCGATCCCTGGGCATCGCCGCTCAGGATACGGGCACGATCCTGAAGACGAACCCGGTCTGGCCGATCGGGCCGAAGCTGCGCCGCGCCATGACGTACAGCTCGCCGGCGGCGTCCTCGCCCATCCCCGTGATGAACAGACGGTCGAGCTCATCGGTAGCGACCGACAGGCGGCGCCACGGCCACAGGACGTCGCTCGACCCCGGTTCGGCGACGAGCAGCGAGCCGTGCGGCTCAGGATCGCTCGTCGTCCAGTCGGCGCTGTAGTTGGCGAACACATAGCGACCCGCCAGCCCGGGCAAGGCCCCGCCGCGGTACACATAGCCGCCCACGACCGCGATGCCGACCTCGCTGTGGCCGTACTCGATGACGGGGTCGATGAGCGGGCGCCCGGCCTCGTCCTCGGTCGGGCAACCTGTGACGTCGTCGAGCGGCTGGTCGATGTCGAGGCAGTGCGCGCCCTCCTTGATGCGCCAGCCGTAGTTGCCGCCGCTGACGACCGAGTCGACCTCCTCGTATCGTCCGAAGCCGACGTCTGAGACGAACAGTCGGCGCTCGCCGGCGGGTTCCCACGACAAGCGCCATGGGTTGCGGAAGCCGAGTGCGTAGATCTCCGGTCGGCCGCCGCCGTCGACGAATGGGTTGTCGGAGGGGATGGCGTACGGATCGCCGCGGTCGATGTCGATGCGCAGGACCTTGCCGTTGAGCCTTGATGGGTCCTGGGCGTTGCCCTGCGGTGCGTGCCCCTCGTCGGCGTCGCCGCGGCCGCCACCGTCGCCGGTGCCGAGATAGAGGAGGCCATCGGGGCCGAAGCCGAGGGCGCCGCCACTGTGGTTTGGCTGCGGCTGCTCGAATTCCAGGATCGTCCGCTCCGAGGCATCGTCGGCCGTGTCCGGATCGCCGGGCGGCACCCGAAACTCGCTGATGCGGTTGGTGTGGTTGGCCGGCGGCTCCGCCCCCTCGCGCGTCGGGGCGCAGTAGTACACGAAGAAGCGCCCGTTCGTGGCGTTGTCGGGGTGGAACGCCAGCCCGAGCAAGCCGCGCTCGTCATAGTCCGTCGTGAGGCGGACCAGTCGGTCGGAGAGGTGGAGGAATGGCGTCGAGGCGCGTTCGTCGTAGCGGAGCACGTGGATTCGGCCGGTCTGCTCGACGATGAACGCACGGTCGCTGTCGCCGGGCGCGACGACGAGCACGATCGGCGAGACGAGGTCGTCGATCAGCGTCTCGAGGGCGACGTCTGCCAGCTCGCTGGTCGCACTGGCTGCGGGGGTCGCCGCTCGCGGAGACGGGGACGTCGAAGGAGAGACGGACTGGGCCGGCGCGCAAGCGACGAGGGCCATGACTACTGTCACGGCGGCCATCGACCTGCGAGCCCTGATCACATGCACCCGACTGGTTCGCTCGCGCGGGGCCATAGCTCGATCGTGCCATCCCGCGTTCTCACGAAGAGCGTGGATCAAGTGGTCGTGGCGGACCGCAGCTCCCTGACGAGCGTGGCGAGCGCGCGGATGTCCCGACCGTCGGGGCCCAGCGCATCGACGAGGGCGGACGCGACGATGACGCCGTCCGCACCTGCGGCCGCGATCGCCTTGACGTGGTCCGGCGTGCTGACGCCAAAACCGACAGCTACCGGGACCGGCGACACCGCCCGAACGTCGCGTACGAGCTCGCCGACCGAGACCGGGAGCGCCGAGCGGGCGCCGGTCACGCCCACGAGGGACACGCAATAGAGGAATCCGCCACTCCGCGCGGCGATCATGGCCCGACGCGCCGGTGGCGTGGTCGGAGCGACGAGGTACACGACCGCGAGCCCGGCGTCGCGAGCGACAGCCTCGAACGGCGCCCCTTCGTCAGGCGTCAGATCCGCGACGATCACGCCGGCCGCACCGGCACCAGCCAGCCGTCGCGCCACGGCCTCCCCATCGCCACCGCCGATGATCTGGTTGGCGTACGCCATGGGCACGAGCGGCAGGTCGGGACGGGCCGCGCCGATCCGCTCGCTAAGCCGCAATGAGCCCTCGAGCGACGCGCCGGCCTGCAAGGCAACGCCCGAAGCCCGCTGAAGCGTCGCCCCGTCGGCGAGGGGGTCGCTGTACGGCAGCCCGACCTCGAGCAGGTCGGCCCCGGCGTCTGCCGCGGCGAGGGCGATCTCGAACCCGGTCTCCGCATCTGGATACCCCCCGACGACGTAAGGGATCAGCGCAGCGCGACCCTCCTCGCGCGCTCGGGCGAACGCCGCGGCGATGCGTCGGGCTCCGGCGGTGTCGTTGGTCCCGCCAGCGACCGGGGCTGCTGCTGCCGTCATCGGCTCGTCCGCCACGCCTCGGCGAGCTTCTTCGGTGCGGTACGTGCCCAGGCGCCTTCGATGACCTCGCGCAGCACGTCGTCGGGGATACCGGCGAACTCGACATCGGTCCAGCCGTATCGACCGACATAGGCCGCGATGCGCGCCGCATCCGGGAACGCGCTGATCAGCTCGCCCTGCTCGCCGTGACTGGTCTTGATGCTGCCACCCGACCCGTCCTCGGCCATGATCACGAAGATCTTGTCGCGGATTCGGAAGGTCGGGTGCCCGGCGTTCTCCTCATCGCCCCACGTCGCCTTCTCGGTCGCCTCGGGAAGCGAGAGGCAGAGCTCGCGGACCTCCGCGCCCGTCATCGAACGCCCGCCCACGGCTCGACGTCGTCGAACCGGGTGAGCGCGGCGAGGTCCTTGTCGCCCCGGCCGGAGAAGCCGAGCAGGACCAGCACGTGGTCGGGCCAGCCGCCCGCGAGCCCATCGACACCTGCCAGGATCTTCGGGAGTGCTGCGATCGCGTGCGCCGTCTCGAGCGCAGGCAGGATGCCCTCCGTCTTGGTCGTTGCCTTCATCGCGGCGACGGCCTCCCGATCGGTCGCTGCGGCGACCTCGATGCGGCCGGCCTCAGCGAGGGCGGCCAGCTGCGGCCCGATCCCTGGGTAGTCGAGACCTGCCGAGGCGCTGTGCGCTTCGGTCACCTGGCCGTCCCGATCCTGGAGCATCAGCGATCGCGAGCCATGCAGGATCCCCGGGCTGCCGCCGAGGATCGCGGCGGCATGCCGCCCCGTGTCCATCCCGTCTCCGGCGGCCTCGGCCACGGCGAGGCGGACCGTCGGCTCACCGATGAACCGCGCGAGCAGACCGATCGCGTTCGAGCCACCGCCGACGCACGCCAAGGCAAGATCGGGAAGCCGGCCTTCGACCTCGTCGAGCTGGGCTGCCGCCTCGTCGCCGATCCGTCGCTGCAGGTCGCGGACGATGGTGGGGTATGGATGTGGCCCCATCGCCGAACCGAGCACGTAGTGGGTCGTCTCGACGTTCGTGACCCAGTCGCGCATCGCCTCGTTGACGGCGTCCTTGAGCGTCGCCGTGCCCGACGTCACGCTGCGCACCTCGGCACCGAGCGCGCGCATGCGTAGCACGTTGGGACCTTGGCGCTCGATGTCCTCGGCGCCCATGTACACGACGCACGGCAGCTCGAGAAGCGCGCAGGCCGTCGCGGTCGCAACGCCGTGCTGGCCGGCTCCGGTCTCGGCAATCACTCGTGACTTTCCAAGCCGGCGCGTCAGCAGCGCCTGGCCGAGCGCGTTGTTGATCTTGTGGGCACCGGTGTGGGCCAGATCCTCGCGCTTGAGATACAGGGTCGGCGCAGTGATGGTTCGGTCGGCCAGGCGGGAGGCCTCATCGCCGACGGCCGCGGCCAGTCGATCGGCGCGGTAGATCGGAGTCGGGCGGCCAGCGAACCGCTCGAGCAGGACTCGGAGGTCGGCCCAGAACACCGGATCGTGGCGCAACGCGTCATACGCGGTCTCGAGCTCCTCGAGTGCCGCCATCAGCGTCTCCGGCACATAGCGGCCGCCGAAATCGCGCTCCATCCCCCATCGACCGGCGCCATCGGTATCGAGGAGGCCGGCGTGGACGGGTGTCGGTCCGAAGGCGACGTTCGGGCGGTCGTCGCGGGCTGCTTTGGCGCGTTTCACGTAGAGCGCCACGAGGAACGGGTCCTTCGTCGCGCGTTCCCCCGATTGCCTCGGGTACTCGAGTCCTGACGACGCATCCACCGCGGTGGCCGGGATGTCGCGCAGTGCCCCCGCGACGTTGGCCGGGGTCAGGCCCCCGGCCAGGATGATCGGCAGTTCCCGGGCGATCGCCGCGACCGTGGCCACGTCGGACCGCTTGCCCGTGCCACCGGCATACGGGCCGCCCGCCGTATCGACGAGAACGCGCTCTGCGCCGCTGCCAAGGAGTGATCGAGCCGCAGCGACGTGATCGGTCGTGCCTCCTGGCTCGGCGGCGACGTGGAGGACGCGCCAGGATCTCCGGCCGATCGGCCCCGTCGCGCCCGCGGTCGGGGCACCGTGGTATTGGACGACATCGGGCTCGACGGCGTGCGCGATCTGGGTCGCGCCGTCGTCCGTGACGAGCACGACATCGACTGCACTGACGGCGCGGGCCCTCGCAGCCAGGTCGACTGCTTCCTGGATCGTCAGCGCACGTGGGGTGCCTTCGACCACGTTCAGCCCGACCGCGTCGGCGCCCGCGAGGATGGCTGCCGCCAGACCCTCGGCGGTCGTGATGCCGCACACCTTGACGTACGGCCGCCGCGCCACGTTGGCCGGGTCGTCCGGCTGGCGCCCGGCCGAGACGAAGGACCGGACCGCGGCGGTCGGATCGACAGCCCGCATCAACGCCTCGCCGACCAGCGCGGCGTCGAACCCGAGTGCGCGCCAGCGCGCGACCGTCGACGGGTCGCGGACGCCCGATTCGGCGATGACGATCCGGTCGTCTGGCACGAGAGCCCGGAGTCGATCGGCGCGCTCGGTGTCGACGTCGAGCGTCCGCAGATCTCGGTTGTTGATCCCGATCAGGCGTGCCCCCGTCGCAAGGGCTGCCTCGAGCTCGGGTTCGTCGTGGGCCTCGACGAGCGGCTCCATCCCGAGCTCGAACGTCCGCTCGACCAGCCTCGCGAGCGCGGCGGCGTCGTGCAGGACGGCCAGGAGCAGCACGACATCGGCGCCCGCGGCGCGCAGCATCGGCAGCTGGCGTTCGTCGACCACGAACTCCTTGGCCAGCACAGGGATCGACACGGCGGCGCGAACCTGCCGCAGGTCATCGATCGAGCCCCCGAACCAGTGCGGTTCGCACAGCACGGAGATCGCAGCCGCACCACCAGCCTCGTAGGCACGCGCCCTGGCCACGATGTCATCGCGCTCGGCCGCGATCCGGCCAGCCGACGGCGAAGATCGCTTGAGCTCGGTGATCAGGTGCAGCCCGGCCGCCGCCAGACGACCGGCGATGGGTCGGACTGACGGCGCCTGGGTCGAGGCCACTTCCGCCGACCGGTCGAGCTCCTCCGCCAGGTCGGCCCGCCGCCGTTCGGCGATCTGCTCGACGACGTTGGCGCCCGCGGCGACGGCGCTCATGTCGCGGCTTCCGCGGGGACGTGCGTGGCGCGCTCGGCGCGAAGTCGTTGGAGCAGGTCGGTCACCATCCCAGCGTCGATCGTGAGCGCGGCGCGCTCGATCCCACCCTCGAGGTTCTCGACCTCGCCTGCGACCAGGAACGCAGCGCCGGCGTTGAGCAGCACGACGTCGCGCTTGGCGCCCGGCTCGCCACGGAAGATGGCCTCGATCGTCCGCGCGTTCTCGCCGGGCGTGCCGCCGGCCAGTCGCGCGGTCGGTGTCACGCGCAGGCCGAGCTTGGACGCCGGGATGTCGTGGCGCACGATCTCGTTCGGTGCGACGTGGAACAGCACGCCGCTGTCGTCGAGCGGCAGCTCGTCGATACCTGCGCCGTGGATGACGAAGGTGCGCTCTGTTCCGAGCCGTTGGGCGACTTCGGCGATCCGGGCCGCGGCCGTCGCGTCGCCCATGCCCAGCAGCTGGCGACTCGCGCCGGCCGGGTTCGTCAAAGGCCCGAGCAGGTTGAACGCCGTGCGGACGCCGATCTCCTTGCGGGTCGGCCCCGCGTGCTTCATCGCGGGATGGAAGCTCGGTGCGAAAAGGAACGCGAAGCCGTTCGTCCGGATGGCCTCGCCTGCGGAGGCTGCGTCGTGGTCGATGCGGACGCCGAGCGCATCGAGGACGTCGGCGGAGCCGGCCTTGGAGGTGATCGCGCGGTTGCCATGCTTGGCGACCGGAACCCCGCCGGCGGCGACGACCAGGGCCGCCGCCGTCGAGATGTTGAACGTCCCGCTGTTATCCCCACCGGTGCCGACGACATCGATCGTCCCATCCGGCGCCTCGACCGCGACCACGCGCTCGCGCATGGCGGAGGCGAAGCCGGCCAGTTCGTCGACGGTCTCGCCGCGCATCCGGAGACCCATCAGCAGCGCCGCCAGCTGGGCAGGCGTCGCCTCGCCGTCCATCACGGCGCCCATGGCGAGACGCGCCTCATCGAGTGAGAGTGTGCCGCCCTCGACGATCGTCCCGAGGGCGTTGCGAACCGCCTCGCTCATGGGGCCGGCTCCGGCGTCGCGAGCCCGGCGGTCGCGAACGAGCCGGTCGCCTCGTCGAGCAGCGATGCCTCCCCTTCCCCGGCTTGCCGCAGAAAGTTGGCGAGCAGGTGCGGACCCTGCGGCGTGAGCACGCTCTCGGGGTGGAACTGAACGCCTTCCATCGGCAGCGCGACGTGGCGGATGCCCATGATCACGCGGTCGACTTCGCTCATCGCGGTGACGCGCAGCTCCGGCGGAAGCGTCGCCGGGTCGATCGCCAGTGAGTGATAGCGAGCGGCCATGAACGCGGGCGGCATGCCTTCCAGGAGACCGGCGCCATCGTGCGTCACCTCGGTCGCCTCACCGTGGACGAGTGTCGGGGCCCGCACGATCGAGGCGCCGTACGCGGCCGCCATCGACTGCATGCCGAGACACACGCCGAGCAGCGGGATCTCGCGTTCGGCGGCGACCTTGATGGTGTCGACCGACACGCCCGCATCGTCGGGATCGCCTGGGCCGGGCGAAATGACGATTCCGCGGAGGTGGGCCTGTGGGTCGTCGGCGAGCTCCTCGAGTCCCGCGCGGTCGATGGCGTCGTTGCGCAGGACCGTGACCTCGGCGCCGGCGGCCTGCAGCGCCTGGACCAGGTTGAACGTAAAGCTGTCGTAGTTGTCGACAACGAGGATCATGTCGCCGCCTCGGCGGGTTCGCGGGGCGTCTCCGGTACGCCTGCCGCCTGCTCGATGGCGCGGCGAAGCGCGGCGGCCTTGTGCTCGGTCTCCTCGAACTCCGACTCGGGGACCGACCCGGCGACGATGCCGGCGCCCGTGTGGACGTGCGCCTGGCCGTCCTTCAGGACGGCGCTCCGGATCGTGATCGCCGTGTCGAGGTTGCCGTCGTAGCCGAGGTAACCCACGGCGCCGCCGTACAGCCCGCGGCGCTCGCCTTCCGCCGCCGCGATCAGCTGCATCGCGCGGACCTTGGGCGCGCCGCTCAGGGTGCCGGCCGGGAAGACTGCCTTCAGCGCATCCAGCGCGTCGAGCTCAGGCTTGAGTCGACCTTCGACATGCGACACGAGATGGAGGACGTGGCTGTAGCGCTCGACTTCCATGTACTTGCTGACAGTCACGGTCCCCGCCCGGCTCACACGCCCGACGTCGTTCCGCCCGAGGTCGACGAGCATGACGTGCTCGGCACGCTCTTTCGGGTCCTTCTGGAGCTGCTCGGCGAGCAGCTCGTCCTCGCGGGGGTCCCGGCCGCGCGGACGGGTGCCGGCGATCGGGTGGGTCGTGAGCTTGTCGCCCTCCGCCTGGAGCAGGAGCTCCGGCGAAGCGCCGACCACCTCGAACTGCAGGGTCCGCACGAAGAACAGGTACGGGCTGGGGTTGACCCGGCGAAGCGACCGGTAGAGGCCGATGCCGTCGAGCGGGCGGCCGGTCGACGGGTCCGTCGGCAGTTCGAAGGACTGGCGTCGAGCGAGGACGACCTGGATCGCCTCACCGGCAGCGATCGCGTCCTTGGCCGTTTCGACGGCGCGGATGTACTCCTCACGGCCGAGACTGGTGTCGATGGGGCCTGCGAGGGTCGCGTTGCCGTTGGTCCGGGTCGGCGGGCCGGCGAGTTCCGCGGCGCTCGGGCGCGCGGTGCGCTCGAGCGCCTCGAAGACGGCTGTCTCGGCGATCCGGTACCGGCCTTCGAGATCGGGCGCATCGGTGTGGAGCGACGCGATGGCCGACAGCGTGTGGGTCAGGTGGTCGAAGACGAGGACGAGGTCGGTCTCGATGAACGACGCCGTCGGGACGCCGATCGGGTCGCGGTCCGGCAGCGGGACCGTCGTCTCGAAGGCTGACACGGCGTCGTAGGAGATCGCCCCGACCGCGCCGCCGGTGAAGCGCGGCATGCCTTCGGTCGGCTCGACACGGCGACGGCGAACGAACTGCCGGATGGCGTCGAGGGGATCGGGCGCTGGGTTGGTCTCGACCGGCAGGTCGGGGGTGTAGGTCGGCACGGTGACGGGTCGCGTCTGGATACGAGCCTTGCCGTCGCGGACCTCGAGCAGGCGGCGCGGGCCGACGCCGAGGAATGAGTAGCGGCCGAGTCGCTCGCCACCCTCGACCGATTCGAGGAGGTAGGCGGGATTGCCATCGTCGAGGCGCAGGAAGGCACCGATCGGGGTCTCGAGGTCGGCCGGGCGCGTGGCGCGCAGGCGGATGGTGTCCGCGTTGCTGGCGAGCCGCTTGGCCTGGCTCAGGCTGATCGGGTCTGGCGTGGTCATCGCTGGCCTCGAGAATCAAGAACGACCGTTCGTCCCGGGACGAAAGGTCGTGCCTTCCGCGGTGCCACCCTCATTCGGCGATGCCGCACTCTCGTGACCGACGGGTGGGCTTCCCCACCGATCGGCGCTGCCCTGTATCGCTGGCGCTCTGCGCCGGAGCCTACTTGGGGCGGTGGTCGTCGCCGATCGCCGTTCGGTCCGGAGGCTCCCGGGTCCATTCGCCGCCGCCGTCGCCCCGGTTTCCACCAGCCACCGGGTCTCTCTGCCGACGCTCGACGGGTACTCGTCCCGTTCGTAGCCCGCTCTTCGTGATGTCGGCGGAGTATGTGGCGGCCGGCGTGGAGCGTCAAGCGACCCTTCCCCGTCCCGTGGAACACACCATGTTCCAAGCGACGAAGGCGCGGTTAGAAATCGGGCATTCAGTCATCAGCTGGAACATCTAGAACGTTCCAAACGACCAAGGACTGCCCGTTTCGCGGCTAGATTCCGCCGCCCAGCCTCTGATTGGAACATGTCATGTTCCAATCGCAGCCGGCCGAGGCTTTCTCGGCTCGTAGCCCGCGCAAGCGAGCACCGGCAGGTTCGGGTAGCGGGGAAAGCGCGGGTCGGTGGTCGATCGCTCGCAGAGGCGGAACGTGGAACCGCGACGGGTCTGGACGATCCGTGAGTGGCGGCATGTGCCGCACAGCCCGGGCGGCGGGCCGGTCATCGCGTGGCGGAGAGGGTGGGATTCGAACCCACGAAGTCTTTCGACTTTGCGCTTTTCAAGAGCGCCGCCTTCAACCGCTCGGCCACCTCTCCGCCGGAGAGGATAGCGGTAGGTGACCAGTGCGGTATCCGTAGAGGTGTGTGGACTGACAGTCCACGCCAGGATGCCGAGGAGGCGCGTTCTGCCTCCTCGCGGAGTCGGTGTGGACTCACAGTCAGCGATCTGGCCGGAAGGGCCTGTGATCCCGCCTTCGGCTGACTGTTTTGGACTCCCAGTCCACAAATGTGATCAGCCAGCCGGCCCAATGACGTCGCGGCCCATGTAGGGACGCAGCACATCCGGCACCGTCACCGAGCCGTCCGGCCGCTGGTACGTCTCGAGGATCGCCGCGACCGTTCGTGCGAGCGCGAGCCCCGAGCCATTCAACGTGTGAAGGAGCTCCGGCTTCGCGCCCGCCTCGGGTCGGAAGCGGATCGCCATCCGGCGGGCCTGGTAATCGCGGAAGTTCGAGCACGAGCTGACCTCCAGCCATCGCTCGACCCCGGGGGACCAGACTTCCAGGTCGTACTTCTTCGCCTGGACGAAGCCCATCTCGCGGGTGCTCATCAGCAGCACCCGGTAGGACAGACCGAGCCGCTGGAGCAGGATCTCGGCGCGCTCGGTCATCCATTCGAGCGCTCCCGGCGAGTCATCCGGCCGCTCGAAGAGGACCATCTCGACCTTGTCGAACTGGTGGACGCGCAGGATCCCGCGCGTGTCCTTGCCGGCCGCCCCGGCCTCGCGCCGGAAGCACGGCGTGTAGGCGGCGTAGCGGATCGGCAGCGTCGACGCGTCGAGGATCTCGTCGCGGTGCAGGTTCGTGACCGGCACCTCGGCGGTCGGGACCAGGTACAACTCGTCGCGGGTCACGACGTACATCTGGTCTTCCTTGTCGGGGATCTGGCCGGTCCCGGTCGCGGAGGCGGTGTTGACGACCGCCGGCGGCCAGACCTCGGTGAAGCCGTTCTCGCGCGTGTGGACGTCGAGGAACCACGAGATCAGCGCACGCTGCAACGCCGACCCCGCGCCCTTGTACACCGGGAATCCGGAGCCCGTGATCTTGGCGCCGCGTGCGTTGTCGATGATGTCGAGCGCCTCGCCGATCTCCCAATGGGGCTTGCGTGACCAGGTGGCGCCACCGGCCGGCGCGTCGGCGCCGACTTCGCCTTCGACCGGCGATTCCCGGGCAAGGATCTCGCCCCATGTCCGCACGGTGACATTGGCGTCCTCGCCGCCGACCGGCACTTCCGGATCGGCGGGGTTGGGGATCCGCAGCAGCAGGTCCTCGACGGCCAATTCGACCTCGGCGAGCTCCGCATCCATCGCCGCGATCCGTTCGCCGGCCGCGACCGATCGCGCCTTGAGCTCCGAGACTTCCGAACTGTCCGGCGCCGCGCCGCCCTTGATCGCCTCGCCGATCCGCTTCGAGGCAGCATTCCGTTCCGCCTTGAGGGCCTCGCTCTCACCGAGCAATTGCCGCCGGCGCGCATCCCGCTCCAGGGCCTCGTCCACGACCGACGGATCCTCACCCTTGTCGACCGCACCCTTGCGGATGACATCCGGTTCGTCGCGCAGTCGCTGCAACCCGACGCTCATGCCGCAGCCCCAGCCGTGCCGGCCGCCTCCGTGGCTCGCCCGATCACGAATGCCCGATCGAGGCTGGCGAGCAGCCAGCCCGCGCGCGGTCCGTTGGTTCGATCGAGGAACGCGCGGTAGATCGCCTCGAACGCACGTCGACCCGGCACCCCCTCCTCGGTCGCGATCGTGAAGATCAGGGTCTGCCAGGCATCGCCACTCACGGGCTCTTCGCGGGATGCCCGCTCGGCGAGCCGGGCAAGGAAGCGGCGCTGTGTCGGATCCAGCTCGGCGACGCCCTCGGGAAGACCCTCGCGATGGATCGTCAGCCGCGCCGCGTCGGGGGCGTACTCGTCGAGCCAGGCGCGCGCCGCCCCGGCGCGCTGGTCAAGCAACGCCCGCTCGTGCTCGGTGAGCGGGCTCCCCTTCTCCGCCTCGACGCGTTCGACCACGTCGACGCCGGGAATCTGGATAAGCAGTGCCAGGTGCCCGAAGGGCGGTCGATAGGCGCCAGCCTCCGTCGACACGTCCGCGGCCGGATCCAACAGGGAGTACCGGAATGTCGCCTCGAACCCCGGCGGCAGGTCGCCACGCACATCGCGCCCGGCGGTCGCCGCCGCGAACTTGTCGAACTCGTCGAACAGCCGCGGGATCTGGTCGGTGCCCTCGGGGTCGAAGTCGATCGCGTGATTGGGTCGATGGCGGAGGAAGAGGAAGCGCAGCTGCTCGGGCGGCACGACCTCCGCGATCGTGTGCGCAGCAGCTCCCCGACCCTTGGACGTCGACATCTTCCGACCGCCGATGTTGAGGAACTCGTACGGGACGTTGAGTGGCGGTTCCCGGTCGAACACCTCGCGGGCGATCGCATCGGACCGATCGCGTGAGCCACCGGCCGTCGCCAGGTCCTTGCCGTTCGGCTCGATGGTCACGCCGAACAGCGACCATTGCGCGGCCCACTCGAGGTTCCACGGCAGCTTGGCGTTGCCACCGAAGGGCGAGATCCAGCCGCTCTCGCCGCAGCCACGTGCCCAGGCGACGAGCGCCGTGCGGCATTCGTAGAACACCCGCTCGCCGTCCCACTGCGTGACGATCGTCGTGCCGACCTTGCCGCAGTTCGGGCAGATGATGCTGATCGGGTGCCACGTGTCCGGGTGGCGGACGTTCGCGACGCGCTTGTAGATGTCACGGACGAGCGCGGCCTTGTCGAGCGCCATCCGGATGAACGGATCGAGGTCGCCGGTCGGGTAGATCTCGCTCATCCAGTAATAGCGGTCGGGGTGGATCCCGAGACCCGCGAACGTATCGATGAAGGTCTGCGCGTGGTGACGGGCATACGACGCGTGACCGTCGTCGACCTGGTCGGGGACATGCGCGAGCGGTCGACCCATCTCGTGATCGACCGCGTCGGGCGTCAGCAGCGCCTGGGCGTCCATCGGGTCGAGGTCATCGACGCCGTAGAGCAGCGTCGTCTGGATCCCGTTCGCGCGTAGCGCACGGGTGATCGCGTCGAGGATGACGGGCCCGCGCAGGCTGCCGACGTGAACGGTCCCGGACGGAGTCTTCGAGTCGTTGACGACCTGCGGGCCCGCGTCACGGACCCGCTGTGCGAGTTCGTCGGCCCAGTCCACGGCGACTCGCTTAGCTGATGCTGGTGATCTTGTACGTGAAGTCGCCGGCCGGGACCTTGACGAGGACCTTCTCGCCCTTCTTGCGACCGAGCAGCGACCGACCGACGGGGCTCTCGTTCGAGATCCGCCCCTCATTCGGCCGTGCCTCGGCGGAGCCGACGATCGTGAACGTCTCCTTGCCGTCGTCGCTCTCGACGCTGACCGTCGAGCCGATCTGCACGTGGTCGGTCGAGTGGTTCTCGTCGATGAGGGTGGCGTTCTTGATCAGCGCCTCGAGTGTCTGGATGCGCCCTTCGACGAACGCCTGCTCGTTCTTGGCGTCCTCGTACTCCGCGTTCTCGGACAGGTCGCCGTGTTCCTTGGCGTCGTGGATCCGGTTCGCGATCTCGGGCCGCTTGACGGTCGTCATCTCCTCGAGCTCCGCGCGGAGCTTCTGGAGGCCGTCCTTGGACAGGTAGGTGGGCTTGTTGTTGTTCACGATCGGTTCCCCGCATGGCGAGGTCGCGCTCACGTGCACGACCGATGGTCGTCAGCTGATAAGAAAAAGGACTCCAGGTCGCTTGCGGTGTCCCCGCGCGCCTGAAGGTCCCAGCCGGAGGCGAATGGTAGTCGCGTCCCCGGTGGGTGTCAAAAGGCTGCTGGCCGCGCGGCGCTCCTCACAATGCAGCCACGGCAGCGGCCAGCCGGGCGGTGAATTCCTTCGGCGTCTCGCCCTCCAGCGCGACCAATGGCTCCCCGAAACGGACGCTTGCATTACCTCGGCGCGGCAGGTGTCGCCCCGGGGGCAGTACGTCCCAGAGACCGTCGATCCGGACCGGCACCACCGGGCAGCCGGTGCGCACGGCGATGAGGCCGGCTCCGGGCTTGAACGGACCCAAGGCCCCATCACGGCTACGCGTGCCCTCGGGGAAGATCACGACACGCCAGCCGTCCTCGAGGAGCCCTTCGACCGCCTTGATCGACTCCGCGCCGCTCGCGACCCGGCGAAACGGGACCGCGGCGAACCACCCGACGATGAATCGATAGAGGCGCCGTCGGAACCAGTAATCCTCTGCGGCTGCGATGGCGAGTCGATGACGCCCCTGGCCTCGCAGCGCACGGCGAAGGAGCGGGATGTCGAGATGGCTCTGGTGATTCGGGCAGATCAGCGCCGGACGCGGGAGTCGTGCCAGGACGTCCGTACCCTCCACGACGGGACCGCCGACCAAGCGACCGAGCGCCGGCGCCACGATCCGATGCACGACTTCCCGTGCGACGCCGGCAGGTCGGGAGAGTTGCCATCGACTCATTGCGCCGTCGGATCCAGCAGCCGGACCGCCCAGTACACGAGCGGCATCGCGAGCAGCAGCGAATCGATGCGATCGAGGATCCCGCCGAACCCCGGCAACCAGCCGCCCGCGTCCTTCACCCCGAACTCGCGCTTCGCCGCCGATTCGAGCAGGTCGCCCCAGACGGAGCCGATGGCGACGATCACCGCCAGCCCGACGATCGCGGGTAGGCCGAAGACCGGGAGCAGGGCCGGAGCCGCGACGGCCAGCGCGACAGCGGCTCCAAGCAGATTCCCGACGAGACCGGCCCTCGTCTTGTTCGGCGAGAGCGTCGGTGCCAGCAGCGTCCGACCGAACCGCCGCCCGACCAGGAACGCCCCGACGTCGGATCCCGCGCAACCGAGCGCGATCGCCCCGACAAGGGCGGCACCGGCCGCTCCGCGCTCGGCCACGAGGGCGACACCGTGGACGAGCATGACCGTGATCACGATCAGACCCACCGCAGCCGTTCCGAAGTCGCGGAAGGCGCGGCTCGTATCCGGTCGAGCGACGGGCAGGAGCGCGGCAACGAACGCGAGTCCACCGACGAGGACGTCAGCCGACGCCGTTCCGCTCCAGGCGATCGTCGCCATGACGACCAGGTTGGCGACCTGGGTCGCCACCACGTGGCGTACCGGCAGCGACGCGAGGCGCGCCCACTCGAGTAGACCCACGCCCGCGATGACACCAAGCAGCAAGGTGGTTCCCACGACCCCGGTGACGAGGGCCGCGGCGAGGATGACCGCGAGCCCAAGGTAGCTGGCTGCGCGCGCGAGGGCCGAGCGTCCGGTCAGTCTGCGGCCAGCCGTGGCCGGCAGGACGGCGTACAACGCGGCGCCGCCGAGGCCGACCGCGCCGACGACCACCAGCGTCAGTGCCATCGCCTCCGCCGGGCTCATGGCAATGCCCGAGTCGCGACGATCACACGCTCGACAAGCGTCAGGAACGTGCCGAGCGCCAGCAGCGGCCCGAAGGCTCCCCACGCCGCTGGACCCACGATCAGCGCGGCGATCGCGAATGCGGAAACCAACGCAAGGCGCCCAGGCTTGGACAGGATCCCGCGATAGGTTCGTTCGCCGCCGGCCGCACGTGTCGCGACTGACGTGAAGCTGGCGAGGACCGCGAGGACGACGCCGAGCCACACGGCCGGCGCGATGGCGCCGGGAACGAACGCGACCGGTGCCAGCATCAGGACATCGGCGCAGCGGTCACCCAGCTCGTTGTAGAACTCTCCTCGGGGGTGGGTTCGGTTCGTTCGCCGGGCGAGCGCGCCGTCCAACAGGTTGAGCAGCAGGCGGATGGCCACCGCTGCCGGCACGATCAGCAGCGCGAGCGGGACGCGCGGCGAGACGAGGATGGCCGCCCCACCGAGCGCGCCGATCGGGATGGCGGCCAGCGTCAACGCGTCGGGACTGATGGCAGTCCGCTCCAGCCGCCCGAGTAGTGGCTCCAACCCGCGCAGGACCGCGGGTTTGACGCGGTACAGGTCGATGGCCGTCCCCTCTCTGACGCGACCAAGCGAGGGAACCGTGCGGGCTTGCCCGGCCGCTGTCAATGGACGCGGAGGTCCGCTCGGCGTTACGTCCCCTCGGCCAGCCGGTACAGGCGGCGCTTCACGCGCTGCAGGGAGCCACGGTCGGGCATGGCGACGAAGAGCGTGTCATCGCCCGCGATCGAGCCCGCGACCTCGGGCCACCGAGCCCGGTCGAGCGCCGCCGCGATCGCATGCGCCGAACCCGGGAGGGTGCGCAGGACCAGCAGGAGACCGGCTTCGTGGATCTCGAGGGGGAGGTCGGACAGCAGCTTTCGAAGGCGTTCCTCGCCGGAGGTCTCGGCCTCGATCAAGCGAGGCGGCAGTGCGTAGACGGTCGTGCCTTCGCGCGAGACCTTGATCAGCCCGAGCTCGGCCACGTCGCGGCTGATCGTCGCCTGCGTGGTCCGAAACCCGCGGTCACGTAGTGCAGCCGCGAGCTCCTGCTGGGTCCGGATCGGCCGCTGGCCGACCAGATCGCGGATCGCCCGCTGGCGCAGCTGCTTCATGACCTCCATCAGCTGGCCGTCAGCGTCCGGCGACCCAGGCGATGAGCACGACGGCAGCGAGTACGAACCGGTAGAACACGAAGACATCGAGTGACTGACGGCGCAGGAACCCGAGCATGAAGTGGATCGCCACCAGCCCGGACAGAAGCGACGCGATCGTGCCGACCAAGAGCGGCGCGAGGGTGGGATTCACACCGCCCTCGCCGGCCAGCAACTTGCGAGCCTCGAACAGACCGGCGCCCGCGGTGATGGGCGTCGCCATCAAGAAGGCGAACCGGGCTGCGCTCTCGCGATCCATCCCGACCAACCGGCCGGCGGCGATCGAGATGCCAGATCGGCTGATGCCCGGGACCAGCGCGAGCGCCTGGGCGACGCCGATGCCGATGGCGATCGGGAACGTCACGTCCTCGACGCCGCGCGACTTGGCGCCGAACCGGTCGGCGACGAACAGCAGCACGCCACCGAGGACCAGCGTGAACGCCACGAGACCGACCTGTCGGAACGAGCCCTCGATCAGGTCGTTGAAGACGAGGCCGACGATCGCCGCTGGGATGGTGGAGGCGACGAGCAGCCAGGCCAGCTTGCGATCTGGATCGCCGGCGAACGAACGGTCACGGGCCGCAGCGAGGCCCGCCGGGATGAGGCGGATCCAGTCGGCCCGGAAGTAGACCAGCAACGCGACCAGCGTGCCCAGGTGGAGCATCACGCTGAAGGCGAGCGATGTGATGAACGCGTCGTCCCACCCGGCGAGGAACGGGACGACGATCAGATGCCCTGATGAGGACACCGGCAGGAACTCTGTGAGCCCCTGCACGATGCCCATGACGAGCGCTTGAAGGACGAGATCCATGGAGCTGTCGCCCCGACTACGTGCCGGGTGCTACCGGATGAAGAGCGGGGCGAGCACCAGGGTGATCGTGGCCAGCAGCTTCACGAGGACGTGGAGCGACGGCCCGGCGGTGTCCTTGAACGGGTCGCCGACCGTGTCACCCACGACGGCCGCGGCATGCGCCTCGGTGCCCTTGCCGAGCACGTTCCCATCGGCGTCCTTGAGGTTGCCCGACTCGATGTACTTCTTGGCGTTGTCCCACGCCCCGCCGCCGTTGTTGAGGACGGTCGCGAGCAGCACGCCGGCGATGGTCCCGACCATCAGCATGCCGGCGACGGCCTCGGCCCCAAGCAGCAGCCCGACGATGATCGGCGTGGCGACTGCAACGACACCGGGGGCGATCATCTCGCGCAGCGCCGCCTTCGTCGTGATGTCGACCACGCGCGCGTAATCCGGGCGTTGGCTGTAATCCATGATCCCGGGCATCTCGCGGAACTGGCGACGCACCTCGACGATGATCGCCTGGGCCGTCGTGCCTACGGCGCGGATCGCGAGCGAGCTGAAGAAGTAGACGAGCATCGCGCCGATGAGGGCGGCGATGAAGACCTCGACCTTGGCGAGGTCGACAGCCTCCAGCAGCGCGCCGCCGCGGTTCGTCTGGATCAGGTTGACCTTGTCGATGTACGCCGAGAACAGCAGGAAGGCCGCCAGCGAGGCGGACGCGATCGCGTAGCCCTTGGTGAGTGCCTTGGTCGTGTTGCCGACCGCGTCGAGGTGGTCGGTGATCTCGCGGGCGCCTGCCTCGGCTCGGCTGAACTCGGCGATGCCGCCGGCGTTGTCGGTGATCGGGCCGAAGGTGTCCATCGCCAGGATGTAGGCGGTGGTCATGAGCATCGCCATGGTCGCGACGGCCGTTCCGAAGATGCCGCCCACGTCGCGCCCGGCTTCGTTCACGATGCCGGCCTGCGTCCCCAGCCAGTGGCTGGCGAAGAGTGCGATGCCGATCGTGATCGCGGTCACGAAGGTGGTCTCGAAGCCCACCGCGGTGCCGGAGATGATGTTCGTCGCGGGTCCGGTCTTCGACGCCTCGGCGATCTCACGGACTGGTCGGAACGAGCCCGCCGTGTAGTACTGGGTGATGTAGACGAAGGCGACGCTCGTGGCGAGGCCGACCACCCCGGCACCGAAGAAGTACAGCCAAACGGGCAGGCCCGATGGGGCATTGCCGTTCGTCTGGAGCATCACGTTCGTCGTGACGAGGAGCGCCACCACCGACAGGATCGTCGTGACCCAGTAACCGCGGTTCAGGATGTTCATCGGGTTCTCGGTCTCTTTGCCGCGGATGAAGAAGATCGCAACGATGGTCGAGAGCAGCCCGAATGCGCGGACGACGAGCGGGAAGAAGATCCAGGCCGCCGGGTTCGGCCAGCCGGCCGCCTGGGCGATCGTGAACACGCCGACCCCGAGGATCATCGCGCCGATGTTCTCGGCCGCGGTCGACTCGAACAGGTCCGCGCCACGGCCGGCGCAGTCGCCGACGTTGTCGCCGACGAGGTCCGCGACGACACCCGCGTTGCGGGGGTCATCTTCGGGGATGCCCTTCTCGACCTTGCCGACGAGGTCGGAGCCGACGTCGGCCGCCTTTGTGTAGATGCCGCCACCCAGCTGGGCAAAGAGGGCCACGAACGATGCGCCGAACCCGAAGCCGACGATCAGGAACGGCGCGTCGTGGGTCGCCTGACCCCCGGACAGCCCGCCGAAGAGGGTGAAGATCCCATAGACGCCGAGCAGCGACAGGGCGACGACGAGGAACCCGGAGACGGCCCCGCCACGCATCGCGACCTGGACCGCCTCGACGAGGCTCCGACGGGCGGCCGCGGCCGTTCGGACGTTCGCCTTGACGCTGATGTACATGCCGATGATGCCCGAGGCCATCGAGCAGGCGGCACCCACGATGAACGCGAGCCCGGTCCGCCAGCCGAGGTCGAGGCCGAAGATGGCCGTATCGGCCACATCGGCGCCCTCGAAGACGGTGATGACCGCCCCGATGACGACCGCGCCGACGACCGCGAGGATGCCGATCGTCGTGTATTGGCGACGGATGAAGGCCACGGCGCCTTCGAAGATCGTGCCGGCTACGGCCTGCATCTCGGGCGTGCCCTGGTCGCGGGACAGGACGTCCCGGGCGAGGTAAAGGGCGAACAGCACGGCGATGATCCCGGCCGGCAGGATGATCAGTTGGAGCGCACTGGCATCCATCAGGTCGTGGGGTCCTCCAGTGGAAAAGGCTGGCCGGCACCGGGTCCGGGCGCGTCAGGATGCGCCGTCGTCGCCGGGTCCGGGGAGTCGCCGCTGGGTCCCGTCGGCATGCACCGGTGGGCGGGACCTTCCAGGCCGGCGGCGAGTGTAACAAGCGCCTCTTGAGCGGGTCAAACTCGCTCCCCACCGCCGGATATGCATCCCGCGAACTACCTCGCGCGCCCGTAGGGTGGTTCCTGGCAAGGCGACTCCGAGGACGCGAAGCGCGCGCACCCCAAGGTGCGTAAGCAAGCGCCCGCAGGAGTCAACGCGGCCAGGGGCCGCCATACGGGCGCGCCCCCCTATACTGCCGGACTTGTGAGTCAACGACCGGCACTCGGGTGTCTCTTCGAGATCGTCGAGACGCTCGTCTTGACGCTCCTGATCTTCTTCGTCATCCAGAACTTCGTCGCCCAGCCCTATAAGGTCCAGCAGAAGTCGATGCAACGGACGCTCGAGGCAGAGCAATACGTGCTCGTCGACAAGCTGACCCCGCGCTTCGACCCGTACAACCGAGGCGACATCGTGGTCTTCGAGCCGCCCGACGATTGGGTCGATTCCGGCACGCCGTTCATCAAGCGGGTGATCGGCGAGCCCGGCGACGTCGTCGAGATCCGCGACGACGGCCTCGTCTACGTCAACGGCCACGTCCTTGATGAGACGTACCTCTACTCCGACGAGGTGGGCGGCCCGCCGCAGCCCACCTCGTCCCTGCCCGAGCAAGGGAAATTCACCGTGCCCGAAGGTGAGCTGTTCCTGATGGGCGACCATCGCGCCAATTCGGCCGACTCACGGACCTTCGGCTCGGTGCCGCTGGACCGGATCATCGGTCGAGCATGGCTGCGCTACTGGCCGTTGGACACGTTCGGCATCCTAGCGACCCCCACGTACCCCGGCGTGACGTCCGCCGCGCCGTGATCCCATCCGGGACCCGACCGTGAATCCCCTCCTCGTGGGGATAGCGCTCGCGGTCGCATCCGGCGCGGTCGTAGCCGTCTCCTCGCGCGATGCCCGGATGACCTTGTTGGGCCTGGCAGTGGTGCTGATCGGGTCTGCCGCGCTTGCGGACCCGATCCCCGCCCCGCTCGGGCTGGCCGCGCGGTTCGTCGGCGCGATCCTTGCGACGTATCTGCTGTGGGTGGTCGCCCGCGACCATCCTCGCGCCGGCACGGCGTCCGCATCGACCGGCGGATCCCGCATCGGGCTGCCGGCCGAGGCCCTGCTCGCCGCCGCGGCGCTCGTCGTCGGCTTCGCGGCCCATGGCCTCGGTGCGCCCGCGCTGGGTTCGCCCCTCGCGAGCGCCGCCGGGTTCGCGGTGGCCGCGCTGGCGATCGCACCGACGGTGACGGGGCGGGACGTCCTCCGCGTCGGACTGGGGGCACTGCTCCTGGTCGATGCCGGACTGCTCGTACGAGCCGCCCTCGGCGGGACCCCGGGCGAGCTCGAGCAGTTGATCACGACCGGGACGCTGGTGGTCCTCGCCGGGACCGTGGCGACGCTCGCGGGGAGTGCCCGCGCCGAGGGGACGGGCGGGTTCGCCTTCAGCGTCGAGGGCCGCGGTCGCCGGCACCGCGAGCCGGACGCCCACCCGCTCGACGGCTGAACAAGGACCGACCATGAGCCTGCTGCCGTTCCTGGTCGTGACCGGCCTCGGGGCGATCGCGGCTCTCCTGCTGCGCGGCCGCCAGCAGGTCGCGACGGCCGTCGGCATCGTCGGCCTCTTCCTGGCGGTCCTCGCGGGTCTCTTGATCCGCCCGGGCCAGAGCATCGTGATCGGCGAGGGCGGCATCGCCACGACCGACTACCTGCGGCTATTCCTGGTGCTCGCCGCGCTCGTCGCCCTGCTGCTCGCGATCGTCGGCGAAGCGACCGGCACGCGGCGTGATGCGCCGGCCGTGGCGCTCGGCATCCTCGCCACGTCGGCCCTGGCCCTGTCATTGCCGGACCCGCGAGTCGCCGTCCTCGCCGCCACGGCGGGCGGCGCCTTTGGCGCCCTGGTCGCCCTTGCCCCGCTCGGTGGCAGGCTCGGCGCCACGACCGGGACGCGGGTCCTCCGTGCGACTGCGGTCGCCGGCACGATGGCCATCGCTGCGACGGCCTGGATCGGCCGCGACCTGAGCGAGCTAGCAGCAGTGGAGAGCGTGTTCGGGTTGGCGTATCTCGCCTTCGCGCTCGCCGTCGCGATCCGTTTCGGGGCGATCCCGGCCCATGCCTGGGCGGCGCGACTGACCGAATCCGTTCCCGAGACGGCCCTGCCACTGGTCACTGCGATCGCGCCGGCCGCGCTGGCGATCATCGCGCTCGCCTGGGCCGATGCCTCCGTCGCACCGCTTGCGCTCGATCTCAGCTCGGTCCGGTTCGTCATCCTGGCGGTCGCCCTTGCCTCGATCTTCCTCGCTTCGCTCGCGGCCTGGATCCAGGACGACATCGAGCATGTGGTCGCCTACGCGATCGTCGGCGACGCGGGCGTGGTGATGTTGGCGATCGCGGCACTGGATCCAGCCGCGTGGGCGCCAGCCCGGACCTGGATCCTCGCCCTCATCGTGACCCGCAGCGCGTTCGCCGCCTGGGCCGCCGCCACACGGGCAACGTTCGAGACCGGTCGTATCGCCGAGCTGCGCGGCTGGGCCGTCCGCGCGCCGATCCTCGCCGCGATCCTGGGTTTCGTCGTGTTGGCGAGCATCGGCCTACCCGGGCTGGCGGCGGCCGACGCCCGAGGCGCGCTCGTCGAGCTGGTGCTCGACTGGCCGATCTCCCTGGTGGTCCTGATCGGGACGCTCAGCCCGCTGACCTACTACGGTCGACTGTTCGCGATCGGCATCGAGCGACCCGGGACGCGACCGCGGATGCCATGGCGGCCGGTGGTCTCCGGCATCGACCTGACACATCCGCGAGCGTGGCTCGCCCGGACGTGGAGCGACAATCGACTCGTCAGTGCGACCGGCGGCGCGGCATTGCTCGCGATCCTGGCATTGGTCGTGTCCGCGGGAGCGTTCGGTGCACCGCAGGCGGCGGCCGGGTTGCCGCCGACCATCGGGACGAGCACCGAATTGTTCGGACCGGGCGAGCCTCCGCCGGCATCCGACGCGCCGAGCGCGGCGCCGTCGGGGGAGCCGGCCAGTGCAGCGCCCGAGAGTCCTACGCCGTCGGATCCCCCGTCTGTCGCACCGAGCGACGCGGCGTCGGCCGAACCGCTACCGACCTCCTAGCGGGGATCCGGCCTGGCATTCGGACCACGCCATCAAGACCGAGAACCAGCCAGGCGCCCATGGTGGGATAGTGCTTGGGAGCAAACGGAGGTTCTCCATGCAGACCCGCTCGATTCCTTCCACCCCGGATGGCCGCTCTCCTGCCGGGGCCGAGATCCGGCACCTGATGGAAGGCGAGACCGGCGACATGATCCACTCCACGGTCCCGCCAGATCAGGTGAATTGGGCGACCATCCACGCCACGGTGAGCGAGTTCTGGCACGTACTCTCGGGCGAGGGGCAGATCTGGCGACGAGACGGCGCAGGTGAGGAGACGACCGTTCTGGAAACAGGCGTTTCCATCGACATTCCGGTCGGGACCGCATTCCAGTACCGCTGCACCGGTGTCGAGCCGCTCGAGTTCCTCTGCATCACGATGCCGCGCTGGCCCGGCGACAAGGAGGCGACGGTCATCGAGGGGCCCTGGAAACCGACTGCTCCCGAAGGTTGACGACAGGAGTCACCACGTGTGGATGGTCCCCTCGCTGAGCGACGCTGAATGTCACCGGCGCGGCAGCGGGTTCGGGCCGGTCGCAGTCACCAGCCGCTGGGGCACCCAGTCGTCGACGTGGTGGAACCCGTCGTCGAACCGGTCGCCATAGAGCTCGACGGATGCCTGCAATGAGAGGCGATAGAACTTCACGTGCGTGAAGTCCTCGAACAGGATGTAGACGGGGTCGGGTGTGCTGTTCGGGCCCTGGAACTGCTGGCCCGTCAGGACGGGCTTGTGGGCTTCGACAAACGCGTCGAACGTGTCGCCCACGACGACGCCGAGATGCTCCAGGCCCATCTTGTAGACGCGCTGATGAACTGGGGGGATGAGCTCGATCATCGGAACCGCCTTGCCGTCGAGGACCTCGAGCGGCTCGGCGGGAAGGATCAACGAGATCGGTCGGCCGTTCCAAACGTTCTCGCGATTGGCGACCGCGTACCGCTCCAGGAGCGTTCGAATGCGGACGTATTGGTCCCACTCTGGGACGCGAAACGCGAGGTGGCTGAGCGAGTACGGGGCGATGTCGATGCCGCGCGCCAGCAGACGATCGCGCTGCTGTGCCGCGAACGCCCGATAGTCGCCGATGATGTCCGCGATCGGGTCGACCACCTCGCTCCCTTCTCGCTCAGCGTGATCAGAAGTGCGCGAGCACCAAGTAGAGGTCGGCGCTCGCCAGCTCGAGGAACCCTGGACGTGGAGCATCGCGGGTGAGCTGGAGAGCGGCTCGCCCTGCTTCCTCACTTTCGAAGACGAGTACGTTCAGGGTCGCGCCCTCCCCGTCCGACATGAAGGAGGCCGAGACTATCCCCGGCGCCTCACGCACACGGGGCATCAGGTTCGCCTCAAGAAGCTCCGCGCTGCCCTCGATCGCCTCACGTTGTCCGGTCTCTCTAACCACGACGGCGTACATAGCGGCTCCCTTCATCCCATCGAGTCGTATCCAGCTCCTTGGCACATCGCGCTGCGCCTAGTTGTCTACGTCGCTCGACTCGGTCGGCGTTACGTCACTCCTCCGGAGCGAGCACCCATCGGTCCACGTCCCGCTCATAGGCGAACAGCTCGTCGACGCGGAACCACAGGCTGAGCTCGGTCGCGGCGGCCTCGGGGCCGTCGGACGCATGGACGATGTTCTGTGCGGTTTCGAGCGCGAAATCGCCGCGGATCGTGCCGGGCGCCGCCTCGTGTGGGCGCGTTGCACCGTTGATCGCACGGACGACGCCGATCGCGTTGGGCCCTTCCAGGGCGAGCGCCACCAGCGGCGCCGACGTGATGAACTCGACGAGACCCACGAAGAACGGCTTCTCTCGGTGGGCGTCGTAGTGCCGTTCGGCCAGATCGCGATCGACCTGCACGAGCTTCAGCCCGACGATCTTGAGCCCACGTTCCTCGTACCGCGCGAGGATCCGACCCGTCAGCTGGCGCTGCACGCCGTCGGGCTTGACGAGGACGAGGGTGCGTTCGATCACTCGGGCTCTCCTTGTGGTGACTGGTCGTCGGGTCGGGCGGCATCGGCGTAGGCCTGTCGCGCCTCGAGCTCCCGGCCGACGGCGCGATATGCGTCGCCACGGACGAGTGCCAGCGCCGGGTCGTGGCGGTCGCCGACGATGTCGAGGATCGCAGGCGCCAGCGCGGGCGCGATGCGCAGGACGAGCGCCAGACGCACAGCGGCACCGACCACGTCGCCGGCCTCGAGCGCTGCACGCCCGTCCTCGAGGGCCTCGTCGCCGGTGGGTAGCTCGGCATCGACCCTCGCCTGCGCCTCGGCCTGGGCTTCGGCTTCGGCAGCCAGGTCCTCGTCCCAGAGCCCCGCGCCGTCACCAGCGTCGTTCGCCGACCCTTGCTCGCCTGGCGGCAGGGACGCAGTACGAGCGGGCTCCTGCCGCGCTCGTCGACGGCCGGTCGGGGCCCCACGACCGGCCTTCGCCGGGGTCGAGTCGAACATGGTCGTCGGGGCGGGCGGCGGCGCCGCGGGATCGGGCGGCCAAGCGGGGCTTCGCGGCATGCCAGCGAAGATCGCGTCGATCGAGCCGTTCGCTGCCGCCAGCGCCCTCGCCGCCAATCGCCGCGCCTCTGTAGGGCGGCCGCGCGCCGCGGCTGCCTCGGCCGCCACGATCAATGCGAGGACCGGTCCTTCGTCGTCATCGATCACCAGCTGCGCCGCTTCACCGGCGCCCGCGATGTCGCCCGTCCGCCACCGGACCTCGGCGAGATCGACCACGCCCTCGGCATCGAGCATGTCGCGACCGGCCAGCGTTTCCAACTCGGCCCGGGCGAGCGACAGTGAACCGAGACGGAGATGCAGGCGCGCCAGCACCAGGTCGGGGGCGCGCTCGGTCGATGTCTTGCCGTCGTCGCTCATGCCGGCAGGCGCAGGCGGCGCTCGAGGCCACGGAGCGCGCGGGCGGGGGCGACCGCCGCGAGCCGGAGCCCCTCGTCGCGCATCAGGTCGCCGGCGACGCGTTGGATGTCGTCGGCGGTCACCGCGGCGATCTCGGCGAGCGCTTGCTCCACGGTCAGCACCCGGTCGTGCAGCGCCTCCTGGCCGCCGATCCACGACGCCACGTGTCGGGTCTCGTCCATGCGCAGCTCGAGACCGCCGGACAGATAGCGCTTGGCCTTGTCGAGCTCGGCTGCCGGGATCGGCTCGTCGCGCAGCCGCGCGAGCTCGATGAGGATCGCCTCGAGCGCTGGCTTGAGCGACGCGGGATCGACACCGGCGGAGATCTCGAGCGCGCCGGCATCGGCGTAGTCCACCAAGCCCGACGAGATGTCGTACGCGACGCCAAGCTCCTCGCGCACCTTCAGGAACAATCGGCTGCTCATCCCATCGCCAAGCACGGCGTTGAGGAGCGCGAGGGCCCATGCGTCGGGGTGGTCGCGGCGGAGCGCCGGAAGACCGACGACGAGCTGGGCCTGCGACGACTGGCGTCTGCCGGCGAGCATCCGCTGGCCGGCTGGGAGCGCCGGCGCCGGCGCGAAGCCAGGTACGACGCCGTTGCCGGTCCCGAACGCCTCGGCCGCCAGGTCGACCGCCTCCTGGTGGGGCAGGTCGCCGGCGACAGCGATCACCGTATTCGCCGGTCGATACATCGTCCGCCAGAAGTCGCGGATCGTCGTCTCGGGCAGGCCGCGGATGCCGTCCTCGTCTCCGCAGATCTCGCGGCCGAGCGGCCCGTCACCGAACATCGCGGTCTGGAACAGGATCTGGGCGTACTCCGCGGGGTCATCCTGATAGCCGCGGATCTCCTCGATGATGACCCCGCGCTCACCCTCGATCTCGGTCGCGCTCAGCGACGGACGGACGATCAGCTCGCCCAGGACATCCATCGCGCGGGGTGCCTCGTTCTTCGGGACGCGGACCCAGTAGACCGTCGACTCTCGATCCGTGGCCGCGTTGAACGAGCCGCCGACGCCCTCGATCGCCTCGCTGATCGCCCGCGTCGTCGGGTAGGCCGCGGTCCCCTTGAATGTGATGTGTTCCATGAAATGGGCGACGCCGGCCTCGGCCGCGGACTCCAGGCGCGAACCGGCCAGGACGTATGCCGCGATGGAGACCGAACGCGCCCCGGGGACCCGGGAGCTGATCACGCGCGGCCCTTCGGGCAGCGCGGTCCGTTCGAACATCGCGGCGATGGTACAGGACGAGGCGCGCCGGCCCCCCGCGGCCGGTCGACCCGGCTATCCTGTCCGACGGAGCACGATGTGTCGGCCGCCGAGGAGGACCGAGGTCGGGGCCGATCACGTGCAGGAGGAGGTCGGACATGCAGCGGACACTGTCGTGGCTTGCGGTCGTGATGACCCTGGCCCTGGTCGTAGGGGCATGCGCGAGTCCCGGCGCGTCCACGGCGCCGTCGGGGGCCAGCACGGCGCCGTCCGCCGCTGCGTCGGGCGAACCATCGGGCGGGGCCGCATCGCCGCCGACGGCCGGCGCCTGCGCGGGCACCGGCGCCCAGGGTGGTGCCGAACCCCAGATCCCGGACGTGGCCGAAGGCAAGTTCAACGTCGCGATGGTCCTGATCGGCCCACACGACGACGGCGGCTGGAGCCAGGCCCACTACGAGGGACTGCAGTACGTCTGCGAGAACGTCGCGGATGCCAACGTGGCGTACATCGAGCTCGTCCCCGAGGGCGCCGACTCCGAGCAGGTGTTCCGGAGCCTTGCCCGCAAGGGCTTCCAGTTCATCATCGGGACGTCGTTCGGCTACATGGACCCGATGGCCACCGTCGCCGAGGAGTTCCCGGACGCCACGTTCCTGCACTTGACCGGGTTCAAGTCCAACGGCAAGAACTTCGGCAACTTCTTCGGCGCGATGGAGGACTTCAAGTACCTGGCAGGCATGCTCGCCGGCTCACGGGCCAAGGCCGATGGCAACCCGAAGCTCGGGTACATGGCTACCTTCCCGATCCCCGAGGAGCTGCGCCTCGGCAACGCGATCATGCGTGGGGCGAAGGTGACGTGCCCGGAATGCACGATGGACGTGCGGTTCATCAACACCTGGCACGATCCGGTCAAGGAACGTGACGGGTCGGCATCGCTGTTCGACGCAGGTGCGCAGGTCGTGTTCACCGGCGCCGATACCCCGGCGGTCGCCGACGTCGCGGCTGAGAAGGGCAAGTGGGGTGTCACCTACGACCACCCGGTGTCCTGCAAGATCGACGCCTGCCTGACCGCGCCGTACTGGATCTGGGGCCCGGAGTACGCCCGGATCGCCGAGTCGGTCAAGGCCGGGACGTACACCGCCGGCTACGAGTACTTCGACGCCGACTCCAAGGCCATGGGACTCTTCGGCTTCATGGAGGGTGAGACTCCCCAGCCGGGCGTCGCCGATCTGCCGGAGGCCGACGTCCAGAATGTGCGCGACACGTTGACCAAGATGCTGGCGGGCGAGTTCACGCGGTTCGACGTCTTCGCCGGCCCGCTCGTCGACAACACCGGGAAGGAGCTGCTGCCCGCGGGGCAGAAGCTCGAGCAGTCCGACCTCGACCAATTCCCGCCTGGAGCACCGGGTTCCGAGTGCAAGACGTGCATGTATTGGTGGAACGAGGGCATCACCGTCGAGCTGCCGGCCCTGAGCTAGACACGGCAATGAGCGGACGGCTCGGATCGGGCGTCCGCTCACGCCGATCCACAGAACGCCGTTGAGCGCCACGTCGCCGCCCGCGGCCGCGCCGTCGATCCCGCCTGCCATGGAGGCGACCGGGATCATCAAGACGTTCCCTGGCGTGCTCGCCAATGACCATGTCGACTTCGATGTGCGCGTCGGCGAGATCCACGCCCTGCTGGGCGAGAACGGGGCCGGCAAGAGCACGCTGATGAACGTGCTGGCCGGCCTCTACCGACCGGACGAGGGCCGAGTGCGGGTGGGTGGTCGGGACGTCGACTTCCGCTCCCCGCGCGACGCCATCACGGCCGGCATCGGGATGGTCCACCAGCACTTCACGCTCGTCCCATCGCAGACCGTCGCCGAGAACGTGCTGCTCGGTCTCGATCGGCCGCGGTTCCGGCTCGACATGCGCCGGACCGAGAGCGAGCTGGCGGGCATCGCCGCCAAGGTCGGCTTACGGGTCGATCCGGGCGCACGGGTCTGGCAGCTGTCGGTCGGCGAGCAGCAGCGGGTCGAGATCGTGAAGCTGCTGTTCCACGGCGCGAGGGTGTTGATCCTGGACGAACCGACTGCCGTTCTCGCCCCCCAGGAGATCGCTGAGCTGTTCGAGACCCTGCGCTCCATGGCCGCCGACGGCCGGAGCATCGTGTTCATCAGCCACAAGCTCGGCGAGGTCTTGACCATCGCCGACCGGATAACGGTCATGCGGGCGGGTCGGGTGACGGCGGCTGGCATCGATCCACGTGGGGTCACACGCGCGGACCTGGCCCGGCTCATGGTCGGTCGCCCGGTGCTCGAGGCGCTCAAACGCACGGAGGTCGAGCCGGGCCGCGTGGTCCTCGCCATCGAGCGGGTGTCGGCCGACAACGACCGCGGCGTGCGTGCGCTGCGCGACGCGTCGCTGAAGGTCCGGGCCGGTGAGATCGTAGGCATCGCAGCGGTCGCTGGCAACGGCCAGGCGGAACTGGCGCAGGCCATCACCGGGATGCGCACGTGCACGGGGCGCGTGCTCGTCGACGGACGGGATGTCGCGGCACGCCCCTCGCGCGTCGCCATCGATGCCGGCGTCGGTCACGTACCGGAGGACCGGGCGGGGGTCGGGAGCGCGCCGAACCTGTCGCTCGTCGACAACCTGATCATGCGCCGGTTCCGGCGGGCACCGGTCGCCCGCGGCCCATTCCTCGACGACGGCGCGGCGCAATCCATGGCCCACGAGCTCCAGGGCGCGTACGCCATCTCAGCGCCGACGCTCGACGCCCCTGTCCGAATCCTGTCCGGCGGCAATCTGCAGCGACTGATCCTGGCCCGTGAGATCGATGCCGCGCCCGCGCTCCTGGTCGCGGTCCAGCCGACGCGTGGGCTCGATGTCGGCGCCATCGAAGTTGTCCACCAGCTGCTGCTCGACCTCCGCGCCCGGGGGACGGCGATCCTGTTGATCTCCGAGGAGCTGGAAGAGTTGCTCGCCTTGGCCGACCGCATCCTCGTCATGTACGAGGGTGTGGTTTCGGCATCGTTCGAGCGGCCCGGCGCGTCCGACATCGAGGCCATCGGGTTGCACATGACGGGTGGCGATGACCCCGCCGCCCAGTCCGCGGCGCCCGAGGCAGGCCCGGCGTGAACATCCGCCTCGAGCCACGCGGCGAGACACCGCGCTGGCTGTCGCCGTTGCTCACGGTGATCGCAGTGCTGGTGGCCCTGGTGATCGGGGCGATCGTTCTGGCATTCGTCGGAGGCGACCCCGTCCGGGCCTACCTCCATATCCTCGACGCCGCCTTCGGCGACATCGGCGTTCTGTCCGACACGCTCGTCAAGGCGACACCGCTGATCCTCACCGGCCTTGCCTGTGCGTTGGCCTTCCGGATGCGCCTGTGGAACATCGGCGCGGAGGGACAGTTTCTGCTCGGCGCGTGGGGCGCGAGCGCGGTCGTCCTGGCGCCCATCCTGCCGGCGGGAACGCCGGCGATCGCGGTGATCCCCGCGATGATGGTCGCCGGTGCCCTGGCCGGTGCCGTTTGGGGCCTGGTCCCAGGGCTGCTCCGCGCAAGGCTCGGCGTCAACGAGATCATCACGACGCTGATGCTCAACTACGTCGCGCTGGCCTGGATCCAGTTCTGGGTCTTCGGGCCTTGGAGCGAGGGCGGCTTCCAGCAGACGGTCGCGTTCCCGCGCGAGGCGTGGCTCCCAAGGCTGACGGATCTTGCCGAGCAGTTCCCGGTGCTGGCCGGCCTGACCACGCACCTCGGCTTGGTGTTCGCGCTGATCGCCGCGGGGATCATGTCGATCGTCGTCTCTCGCACCCGCTGGGGGTACGAGATGCGGCTGATCGGGGACAACGCTCGGGCCGCGCGGTACGCCGGTATCGACACCGCGCGCTACATCGTCGTCATCTTCGCCATCTCAGGGGCCCTTGCTGGGCTGGCCGGGATGAGCGAGGTGTCAGGCGTGGTGCATCGGCTCCAGGATCGCATCTCGCCCGGCTACGGCTTCACCGCGATCATCATCGCCTACCTCGCCCGCTTCGGCCCGTGGCGGGTCGTCGTGGCCTCGATCCTGTTCGGCGCACTGATCCTGGCCGGGCGTGAGATCCAACCGTCCGGTGTCCCGGCGATGATCCAGGGGGTCATCCTGTTCTGCCTGATCGTCGCCGAGGTCTTCACGCGGTATCGGATCCGCATCGGGCGACGCGCGATCGCGGCGACATGATCGATCTCAGCCTGATCCTCGCCGCCGGCGTCGCGAGTGGCACGATCCTGCTCTTCGCCGCGGTCGGCGAGATCTTCGCCGAGCGAGCGGGGGTCCTGAATCTCGGCGTCGAGGGGATGATGCTCATCGGCGCGGTGGCGGGCTTCTCGGTCGCGGCATCGGTCGGCGACCCCTGGGTGGGCCTTGCGGTGGCGATGCTGGCCGGTGGCCTGCTGAGCCTCGTCCACGCCGTGATTACGATCCATTTCCGCGCCGACCAGGTGATCTCGGGTCTGGCGCTGACATTTCTCGGCTCCGGACTTGCCCGCGTACTCGGCGACGGACTGTCGAACGCGGGGCCGATCGTGACCCTTCCGCGGGTGACCATCCCGGTCCTCGCCGACCTGCCGTTCTTCGGACCGATCCTGTTCCGCGACCAGAGCGTGCTCACGTACGTCGGCTTCGTTCTCGTGCCATTGGCCTGGTACTGGATCGATCGGACGCGTCCCGGGTTGCACCTCCGGGCCGTCGGGGAGCGACCGGCGGCGGCCGACGCCCACGGCATCGATGTTGTCGGCCTGCGCTACGCCTACGTCCTCGTCGGCGGGCTGCTCGCGGGTCTCGCCGGGGCCACCATCACCCTGGCGATCTCGCCCGGCTGGTTCGGCGATCAGACCGTTGCGGGGCGGGGCTGGATCGCCATCGGCCTCGTGATCTTCGCGCAGTGGAGCCCGATCCGCGCGGCGTTCGGCGCGTACCTGTTCGGTGCGATCTTCCGGTTCATCCTCGATATCCAGGGCGTGCCGACCATCTTCGGCATCGCGAACCCCTTCCAGGCCGGTCGATCGGCCACGTTCTTCCTGGAGATGTTGCCGTACCTGTTCGTGGTGCTCGTCGTCATCGTCGGATCGCGCGAGGCACTCCGCCGGAGGATCGGCGCGCCGGCAGCTTTGGGAATCCCATTCGTCCGCGGCGAGCGGGGCGCATGACCCCCTAGGGCCCGAGCGTGCGACTGCCCTAGTCGTCCTCGTGGACGTCGAGGCCGAGCAGCTCCATCTGGACGTAGTCGGACGTGTCGAATTCGAGCTGCTGCGGGGCGAATGGCGAGGTGTCCTCACCACCCGCGCCGATCGGCGCGAACTCGACGATGACCCGCTCGTCACCCTGGACGAGCGTGTAAACCAGCAACTGGTCAGGGCGGGTCTCGAACTCGAGGTGCTCGAATGAGTCGATGTTCAGCGTGATCGCCAACGGCGTGAAGTAGGTCGACGTCTCTGGAGCGTCGGTGACGATCCGCTCGACCCAGCCGGTGCCGTGCGAGACCACCTCGCGCCCGCGCAGGTAGCGGTACGTCACGGTCTGCTTGAGCAGCGGCCGCAGCAGATGGAGCATGTCGGTCGCGCTGGCGACAACGCCCTGGTTCACGAAGAACTTCGCGGCCGGCAACGTCGACACGGGTCGTCTCCTGCAGGTCGGTGGCTGGGGGCTGGGCCTCGGAAGACTGCCCGCGATGGTACCGCACGATGATGGCCACGGGAACGTCTGCATGGCCCCGAGCGGGCCGCCGCGTATCATCGCGCCGATGTTGCTCGCGATCGATATCGGGAACACGAATACGACGATCGGCCTGCTGCGCAACGGCGCGCTCGTCGCCACGCGGCGTGCTGCAACGAACCCGCGGGCGACGGCGGATGAGGTCGAATTCACGCTCGACGGCCTGCTCCACCTCGACGATGCCTCGTTCGGCGATGTCGACGCGATCGCGTGTGCGTCGGTGGTGCCGGCGCTGACCGCCCACATCGAGACGATCGCAGAGCGCCGCGAGCGGCCGCTGACCATCGCGACGGCCGGGATCGTGCCACTCGCCGTGCGGACGGAGCGACCCGGCGAGGTCGGGGCCGACCGGCTCGTCAACGCCCTGGCGGCGGGCCGGCTCTACGGAACCCCGGCCGTCGTGGTCGACTTCGGGACCGCGACCACCTTCGACTGCGTGGCCGCCGACGGCGCGTACGTCGGCGGCGCGATCGCGCCCGGGCTGGAGCTGGGGCTCGAGGCACTCGCGGCGCGGACCGCCAAGCTGCCGCGGATCGAGCTTCGTGCTCCGGATCGCGCGATCGGCCGCGACACGGTGAGCGCGATGCAGTCGGGCACCGTGTTCGGGTACCAGGCGCTGGCGACCGGGCTGCTGACGCGGATCCGCCGAGAACTCGCGGACCAGGCCGGCGTGGCGCCGACCGACGTGCGCGCCATCCTCACCGGCGGGCTATCGGCGGCGCCATGGGCACGCGACCTCGAGGGCATCGACGCGATCGACCCGGACCTGACGCTCAAGGGACTGGCCATCCTCCACGCCGAAGTCGCCGGCGGCGAGCGGCTGGAGCTCGGACTGCCGTGACGCGACAGCCGGAGGGGCGGCTCGAGGGGCGGCTCATCGGGCTGGGCGTCACGGGGTCGATCGCCGCGTACAAGGCGGTCGAGCTGCTGCGGTCGCTCCGCGCCGAGGGGGCCGACGTGGTCGCGATGCTGACCCCGGCGGCAACGGCGTTCGTCGGGCCGTTGACGTTCGCGTCGCTGTCGCGCCACCCCGTCGAGACCGACGTGCTCGCGCTGCTGCCTGACGGGCGGATCGGCCACATCGTGGTCGCCGACACGGCCGATGCCCTGGTCGTCGCGCCAGCAACAGCGCACTGGCTGGCCGCGATGGCACACGGGCTGTCGGGCGACGTCGTGACGGCCACGGCGCTCGCATCGAGCGCCCCGGTCGTGGTCGCGCCGGCGATGGACGGCGACATGTGGACGCACCCGGCGACGAAGGCGAACGTCGGGCGGCTGCGCGACGAGTTCGGTTACACGATCGTGGAGCCCGAGTCGGGCGAGCTCGCCTCGGGCCAGTCGGGTGTGGGGCGCCTCGCCGAGCTGGCGACGATCGTCGATGCGGTCGTCGCCGCCATCGGCAGCCGTCCCGTGCGCGCCCCGGACGCGGCGGCGCGTCCGCCGGTCGTCGATGCTCGCGAACCCGACCTGGTCGGGCGCCACATCGTGGTCAGCGCCGGCGGCACCCGCGAGGCGATCGATCCGGTCCGCTACATCGGCAACCGCTCGACCGGTCGGATGGGCGTGGCCGTCGCCGCGGCAGCCCTTGCCCGCGGCGCGCGCGTGACCTTCGTCGCGGCGAACATGGAGGTCGAGCCGCCCCCCGGCGCCGAGACGGTGCGCGTGGAGTCGACCGCCGAGTTGCGGACCGCCCTCCATCGGCTGACCCATGCGGCGGGCGGGAGCGCCGGGTTCGATGCGCTCGTGATGGCCGCAGCCGTCAGCGATTACCGGCCGACGACGACCGCGACGACCAAGCTGGAACGTGGCACGGGCATGACACTCGAGCTCGAGCCGACGCCGGACATACTCGGCCAGATCGCGCGCATCGCCCGGGGCACCGATCGCGACGGCGATGTGAGCTACGAACCGATGTCGCCGCAACCGTTCCTCGTCGGATTCGCGGCCGAGACCGGATCGATCGAGCGGGCCGCCGAGAAGCTGCGCCGCAAAGGAGTCGACCTCATCGTCGCCAACGACGTCGCCGAGCCGGGGTCCGGGTTCGGGACGGAGACCAACCGGGTGACGATCCTCGACGCCGACGGCGGTCGCGACGAGCTCCCGCTGCTGACCAAGCGGGAGGTCGCGGATCGACTGCTCGACCGGGTCGCGCACGCGCTGGACGAGCGTGACCTCGCAGGGCAGACTGGCGGTTGAGATGAGCGCCTCCGACACCCCTCGACGCCTGACCGTCGCCGACATCATGAAGCGCTACGCGGACGGTGAGCGACTGCCGATGCTCACCGCGTATGACTACCCGACCGCGCGGATCATCGATGACGCGGGCATCCCGCTGATCCTCGTCGGCGACTCGTTGGGCCAGGTCCTGCTGGGCTACGAGTCGACGGTCCGCGTGACGATGACCGAGATGCTGCATCACACCAAGGCCGTAGTCCGCGGCACGCGGCAGGCGCTGGTCATCGGCGACATGCCGTTCCTCAGCTACTCGACGACGGACGAGGCACTCGAGAACGCCGGGCGCTTCCTCCAGGAGGCCGGCGCGCAAGCCGTCAAGGTCGAGGGTGGCGTGCGCTCGGCCCGGATCATCGAGGCGCTCGTGCGATCCGGGATCCCGGTGATGGGGCACATCGGCTGGACGCCCCAGGCGCAGCACGGGATGGGCGGCAAGGTCAAGGTCCAGGGCAAGGACAAGTCGCAGGCGCGGGCGTTGCTTGCCGATGCGCTGGCGGTCCAGGAGGCCGGCGCCTTCTCCATCGTGCTCGAGCTCATGCCGGCGCAGCTATCAGGCGCGATCACCGAGCGGCTGCGCATCCCGACCATCGGCATCGGCGCCGGGCCGGAGTGCAGCGGCCAGGTCCAGGTCGTCACCGACCTGTTGGGGCTCGGCGAGTTCGTGCCACGTCATGCCCGGCCCTACACCAACCTGCGCGAGACGATCGGTCAGGCGGCGCGCTCGTTCGCCGCTGATGTCACCGCGGGTTCGTTCCCGGGCGACGCCGAGACCGTGCGGATGGACGATGCGGTCCTCGATGAAGCGCTCGGCCGAAGCGGCCCGGACCGGCCCTCCGCTGAGCGCCCGATGGCCGGCATCCCGCTCGACCGCGACCTCTGAGCACCGAAGCTCCCGCCCCCGAGGCGGGTATCGACCGACCGATGCGCGTGCTGCGCACGCGCGCCGAGCTCCGTGAGGCGCTGGAAGCCGCTCCCCGACCGATCGGCCTCGTGCCGACCATGGGCTGGCTGCACGACGGCCACCGTGCGTTGATCCGGCGCGCTCGCCAGGAGAACGCCACGACCGTCGTCACGATCTTCGTCAATCCGCGCCAGTTCAACGAGGCGTCCGACTACACGCGCTATCCGCGGAACGAGGCGCAGGACCTCGCGATCATCGAATCCGAAGGTGCCGATCTCGTCTTCTCCCCCGACGTGCGTGAGATCTATCCGGACGGCTTCGACACGACGGTGTCGGTGGGCGCTGTCGCCCAGCCGCTCGAGGGCGCTGCGCGACCGGGCCACTTCGACGGTGTCGCGACGGTGGTGGCGATCCTGTTCGGGCTCGTCCGGGCCGATCGTGCGTACTTCGGCCAGAAGGATGCACAGCAGGTGATGGTCATCCGCCAGATGGCGAACGACCTGGCGATCGGCACGGAAGTCGTCATCTGTCCGACCATCCGTGAGCCGGACGGCCTCGCGCTGTCGTCACGCAACGTCCATCTCTCGCCGGAGGAGCGTGCCGCCGCCACGGTCCTGCGGCGCGCGTTGCTCACGGCGCGTCGCGCCTGGGAGGCCGGCGAACGCTCGGCGGACGCGCTTCGCACGGCGATGCTGGACGAGCTCGCGACCGAGCCGCTGGCCGACGTCGACTACGTCTCGGTCGCCGACGGCCACACGCTGGAGGAGCTCGAGACGGTCGATGGACCCGCGCTTGCCTCGCTCGCCGTCCGCTTCGGGTCGACGCGGCTGATCGACAACGAATTGCTCGACGAGGGTGGGGGAACCGAAGCGCTCCCGCAGGTGTACGGAGGCTGACGGACAGCCACGCCGCGAGGTCGATGCCATGCCGCGTCTCAACCGGACCCTCAGTGCACTCGTAGCGCTCAGCGGAGCGCTCGCCCTGGTTGCGTCGCCCGCCCTGGGGAAGGAAGGGGCGGAGGCCAGACTCGACACCGCGATCCCGCGCGACGCGCAGCCGGGCTCGACGATCGACATCGGCTGGTCCGTCTTCTCGATCTTCGAGGACAGGCAAGAGCCCGTGTACGGCTCGCCCGTGTACATCCGGCTGGTGGCACCTGACGGGACCACCTCGACCGAGGCCATGGGCACCGAACGGCCCAGTGGATCAGGGCACTACATCGCATCGATCGAGGTGCCGGCGGGTGGCATCGGCGAGGTCATCGTCGGGATGGTCGGCGAGGCGTGCTCAGACGGCGTGTGCCAGCGGTCCGATCTCATCTTCCCGCTGACTGACGATGCCCTGGTCACCGGCGCGGCTCCGACCGTGCCGGCCCAGGCGGCCGCGACGCCCATCGGGACGCAGCTCCTGCCGCTCGTCGTGATCGGCACCGCGTTCGCGGTCGTAGGTGCGCTTGGAGCGCTCGTCCTCGGGCGACGGCGGTCCCTTCGCGCGGATCCCGCGGGGCACTGACCCCGCGACTGACTGACGGCGGCGGCGCGGGTCTCGGCCCAGGCCCGCGCCACCGACCGGCCGCAGGCCGCCTACGCCGCCGCCTCGACCTCGGCGGCGACGTCCAGGACTCGGTCGATGAAGAGGTGCTCCCAGACGAGCGCCTTGATCTCCTCGATCTTCTCGCGGTCGGCGACGTGCGTCTTGACCAGCAGGTCGTGCACCTCCGACGCGACCGCGTACGTGTCCTCGGGGACGATCGTCGCGAACAGGTCGGCGTCGCGGATGGCATCCAACACCGCCTTGCGCGGTCGATAGCCGCCGGTCAGCACCAGCCCGAGTGCATCGCCGCCGGCCGGCGCCTTGATCCGGTGCGAGTGGACGATCGCGGCGATCACGTCCTCGCGGTCGCCCGGCACGATCACCAACGCGCGCTCGCCGATCCGCTGCAGCATGTGATGCGGCTCCATGGCGCCGATCGAGACGCCACCGATGACCTGATCGAGGTCCGGGCCTGAGTGGATTGTCTCGCCGTGCACGCCCTCGAGCACCATCGCCAACGTCGGATTGGACAGGATCGGCCGGTACGGCAACACGCCGAGCAGCGGGATGTCGTGCTGGGCGAGGCCGCGCTCGAGGGTTCGGGCGAGATCGGGTTTCGCAGCGAGGTCGACCTTGTTGACGATCGCGCCGGCGACGCGGACGCCTGCCCGTTCGAAGAGGGCCTTGTTGAGGACGATCTCGTCGATCGGTCGCCCGACCCCGCCCTCCGACACGATCACCGCCGGCGCACCGAGCATCGCCGCGACGACCGCGTTCGACAGGTCGATCACCGCCCCGACGCCGGCGTGGCCCGTGCCCTCGATGAGCAGGATGTCGCGCTCCGCGGCGAAGGTGGCGTGTGCGACGCGGATCCGCGCTCCCAGGTCCTCGACGACCTTGCCGTCGATGTACGCCTGCGTGAAGCCGCGCGGGATGTGGACGGGACTCATCTGCCCGAGCGGCTCCGGCAGGCCGAAGACGGTCTTCATCAACACCGCGTCCTCGTCCGCCGGGACACCGTCCTCGATAACGGTGCGCTGGCCGACCGGCTTGATGAACCCGGTGGATAGGCCGCGGCGCTGGAAGCCGTCCATCACCCCGAGGCTCACCGTGGTCTTGCCACGGTTCTGGCCGGTGGCTGCGAGGTAGATATGGCGCATCAGGCCCTGCCCGGCTCGCCCGTGATTGCTGCGAGGGATCGATTCCGCGTCCAGGCGGCGCCCCGGCCGCCGTACCGGCTGTTTCGATCGCTGGGAGCGATCATCAGCGGGGGTTTCGAGGCTCGGAGGACGTCAGATCGTCGTTGGACGCGCATTCGATGAGAAATCGATCGCTCTGAGCAATCGGTCGAGGCAACAACCCGGCTCTGCCGTCAGCCGTGCGCCCCGGTCTTGCGTTCGACCAGCGAGAGCGCATCGCGCAGACGAGCGATCGTCTCCGCATCGACCGCGTCCGACTCCAAATACGGCCCGAGCCGCTCGAGGATGTCGGTGACGAGGCCGAGGAACACGCTGGCGTCGGCCACGAAGAACTGCGGCTCGTTGTTGTATCGCACGAGCGTGAGTCGACCCTGCAGGACGCGACGCTCCTCGATGTGGGCGACCTGTGTGGCGAAGTTGTGGCCCTGGATGCCGTCCGGGTTGTTGAGGAAGTTGAGGGCGTTGTCGATCGCCAGGCCGAACCGTGCCCGCCACGCGACGAGCCGCTCGTGCACCTCGGACGGGATGCGGACCTCGGCCACCTCATCGAAGACCTCGGGAGCGACGGTCAGGAGCCCAACCAGCGTGGTGCCCGCTCGCGGACCGAGCATCACCTGCAGGCTGCGCTCGAGCGTGAAGACCTCCGAGTCGAAGCGCGGGCTCGTGATGACATCGGTCAGCAGGTCCTCGACATTGTCGAGCCCGCCCGGCTCAGCCACCGCGTTCGACAGGTGGAGGATCTCCTCCTTGAACAGGAACTTCTCTTCGTGGTCGAGGCCTTGCATGGCGGCGATGGTAGCACCGCCCTCTCGCCAGCCAGGACGCCTCTGACAGACGCCTGCAAGGCCGATCCAACCCTCGTACGGTGCCCGCTGCTTGACGGGGCGGAAGATGGCATCACTGGAGGTGTCACGTGACCACCGAACGACGACCCGACGAACGACTTCCCGAGCACGAGAAGCGTCCCGAGACCGATCTCGGCGCAGGTCTGACCAGCGCTGGCGGCACGGCCCCGGAGACCGGACGCGATCGACCGATCACGCACGCCGATCCCGAATCGATCGTCGACGACGAGCCGACCTCCGATATCGAGGATCCCGATCCCGAGGACCCGAACGGCCCCGAAGCGGCCTACACGCCCCGCAGCATCTAGGCGCGCTGCCGCGGCCTACGGATACAGGCCGCGCAACTCCATGGCGTCCGCGACGCGCTTCACGGCGAGGAGATAGGCCGCGGTCCGCATGTCGCACTGCTCACGACGGGCGACGGCGAGGACCTCCTGGAAGGCCTTGACCATGATCTCCTTGAGCTTCTCGTTGACGACCTGCTCGCTCCAGTGGTCGCGGTTGAGGTCCTGGACCCACTCGAAGTAGCTGACGGTGACCCCGCCGGCGTTGCACAGGATGTCCGGGATCATGAACGTCTTCCACGACTTGAAGAGGATCTCGTCGGCCTCCGGCGTGGTCGGGCCGTTGGCCGCCTCCGCGATGAGGCGCGCCTTGATGTTGCCGGCATTGCGAGCCGTGATCTGGTTCTCGAGCGCGGCCGGAATGAGGATGTCGCATTCGACCTCCAGGACCTCGGCGTTGCTGATGTCCTTCGCACCCGGGAACCCCTGGACGGTGCCGTGCTCCCCCTTCCAGGCGATGACCTTGGCGATCTCGAGGCCCTTCGGGTCGTGGATGCCGCCGGTCGAGTCGGACACCGCGACCACGGTCGCGCCCTCATCGCTGATGAGCTTCGCCGCGATGGAGCCGGCGTTGCCGAAGCCCTGCACGGACACGGTGGCCTTCGGCAGCTCGAGGCCGAGATGGCGCGCCGCCTCGATGATGCAGAAGACCGTCCCACGCGCCGTCGCCTCGTTCCGCCCCTCCGAGCCACCGAGGCTGATCGGCTTGCCGGTGACGACACCCGGGACGGTGTGACCGGCGTGCATGGAGTACGTGTCCATCATCCAGGCCATGATCTGAGCGTTGGTGTTGACGTCGGGCGCCGGAATGTCCTTCTCGGGCCCGACCAGGACTTCGATCTCGGTGAAGTACCGGCGCGTCAGCGCTTCGAGCTCCTTCTGGCTGAGCCGCTTGGGATCGACGATGACGCCGCCCTTGCCGCCGCCGTACGGGATGCCGACCACGGCGCACTTCCAGGTCATCCACATCGCGAGGGCCTTGACTTCGTCGAGGGTCACGTCCTGGTGGTAGCGGATGCCACCCTTCGCCGGACCGCGTCCCAGGTTGTGCTGGACGCGATAGCCGGTGAACACGTTGACGCTGCCGTCGTCCATGTGGACCGGGAAGTGGACCGTGAACTCGCGTCGTGGCTCGCGTAGCACGAGCCGCATCCCGGGGTCGAGATCGAGGCGCTCGGCAGCGAGGTCGAACTGGCGTTGGGCGACTTCCCACGCGTTGATATGAGCGACCTGCTCGGTGGTCATGGAAGGAGTTGCCTCCGTGTCGGGCGGCCCTCGGCGGCCACCGCGTCGGTGTGGGTCGTCTCCCGGACGACCCCACGGGGCGCATCGACTGGACCTTGGCGGATCGGCCGGGCCTGCGACGCGCGACTCATATTCGAGCGCGAGTATAGCCGCAGGTCAGTGGATGACGCCTCCCCGATGGTACCGGTCGGCAAGGTTGTCGCAACCTCGCCGCAACCCTAGCTAGGTCGATACAGGATCGCCGTCCCCACGCAGCCCGGCCCGACATGGGGCCCGACCGATGCTCCCACCAGCTCCACAGAGACCGCCCCCGGATCGAGGTCTGGGAGACGCGCCAGGACCTCGCTCCGGAATTGCTCGATGTCCGGCGTGACGGTGTGCAGGATCGACAGCCGCTCGACCGGCCGCTCCGCCGTGAGATCGAGCACGCGGTCCCGGGCCTTCGACTTCGTGCGCACGCGATCGACGGTCGTCACCTCGCCATGCTTGACCATGATCACCGGCTTCACGGACAGGAGCGTCCCGATCGCCGCCTGCGTGCCGCTGATGCGGCCACCCTTCTTCAGATACTCGAGGGTGTCGAGCGCGAAGTAGATCCGCAGGTCCTGCGCCCGCTCCTCGAGGGCCGCTGCGATCTCCTCGGCCGGGACGTCAGCCTCGGCGAGCTCGAGCCCCATGCGGGCCAGGATCCCGATCGCCATCGATGCGCTCAGCGAGTCGACGACGTGGATCTCCCGGTCCGGCAGCATGTCGCGGGCGATCTGGGCACTCTTGATCGTGCCGGATAACGATCCGGCGACGTGGACCGAGACGATCGCCTCCGCACCAGCCGCGAATGCCGCCTCGTAGGCGTCCTTGAAGTCGCCCGGCGACGACGCCGCGGTCGTTGGGAACGGCGCATCGGGTGCCGTCATGCGCTCCCAGAACGCAGGACCCGTCAGGTCGATCCCCGCCTTGAACGACTGGGAACCGAAGTTCACCAGCAACGGCACGATGTGGATCCCCGACGCCGATGCCTCCGCCGGATCGAGGTCGGACGCAGAGTCGGTGAAGATCGCGACGCGAGCCACGTTGGACTCCCTCCTCCCGCCGACCGCTCGGCCGGTCGTTGCGGGGCATCATACGAGCCGCGTCCAGCCCGTTCCCGTACGCTTAGCGGCGCATGGATCGATCGATGTGGGCCGTGCTGGCCGGCACTTTCACGCTGCGTTTCAGCACCGGCCTCACCGGGGCCATGCTGGCGGTCTACCTCGCGAAGCTCCCGGAGCACGGCGGTCCTGAGGTCGACCCCATCGTGGTCGGCCTATTCTCGGCGACGTTCTTCCTCGCTGAGCTCATCCTGTCACCGATCTTCGGCGTCATGTCCGACCGGCTCGGGCACCACCGGGTCATGCTGTTCGGGCCCGCGTTCGGTGCGATCGCCGTCATCCTGACCGGGCTGACGACCAATCTCGTCATCCTGGGCGGCACGCGCTGGCTGGAGGGCGCGTCGACGGCAGCGAGCATCCCGTCGATCCTCGGCTTCATCGCGATCGTCACGGCCACGGACGAGGGCTTGCGCGGCAAGATGTCCGCTCGGTTCGAGGGGGCCACGCTGCTGGGGCTCGGGGCTGGCTTCGCGGTCGCTCCGATCGCCTTCGCGACGTTCGGCCCGACGGCGTTCTTCCTGAACGCCGTGGTCTATGTCGTGTCGTTCCTCATCTTCTGGACGGTCAAGGACCCTGCCGGTGAATCGGCGGCCATCAAAGCCCCGCATGTCGGGCTGCGACGGTATGTCGAGCTGACGCGGAGCGCCCACGTGTGGCTGCTCGCCCCCACCTGGATCGCGGTCAACGCATCGATCGGACTGTGGTTCAGCCAGTCGATCTTCCAGTTCGCGCAGGCGAACCCGGAGTTCCCCGACCAGGTCCTGATGGGCGGGTTTACGAGCCGTCCAGATCTCCGCGGCGGCCGTCGTCATCGGGATCATCTTCGGCGTCGGCCTGCTGTATTGGGGCAATCGCTTCAAGAACCTGCGGCGCACCACGATCATCCTGTACGGGATCCTCGGTGGGGCGCTGCTCGTCGGCGCGGGGATCGTCGTCAACCACTCGGCCGGTCTGTCGATCGCGGTGCCGTTGGGCGCCGCCGCAGCGGCGGCGTTCGGGCTGTTCGTGATGGCCGGCGCGACGCCGGCGGCGCTGGGCCTGCTCGCCGACATCTCGGAGCGCTTCCCGCACGACCGTGGCGCGATCATGGGGCTGTATTCGGTGTTCCTCGCCGTCGGCCAGATCATCGGGGCGCTGATCGGCGGGTTCGCGGCCGACGCCCGCGGCATCGACGGGATGCTGATCGCGACGGTCGTGCTGCTCGGTGTCGCATTGGTGCCGCTGGCCCAGCTGCGCCGCGACGAGGAGGAGCTGGGCGTCGTCCCGAGCAGGTCGGACCAGGGAACGTGACCGATCGCCCGCTGGTGCCGGTCCCGCTGGTTCGCGGCACACACGGTGCGGTGGTGGCGCCTCACCACCTCGCGACCGCGGCCGGGCTCGGGATCCTGCGCCAAGGCGGTTCCGCGGTCGACGCCGCGATCGCGACCAACGCGGTGCTCGCCGTCGTCGCGCCGGGGAGCTGCGGCATCGGCGGCGACGCGTTCTGGCTGATCTGGGACGCGACGGCTGGACGGCAACACGCGTTGAACGGCTCCGGGCGATCGGCGGCGGGCATCGATGCCGCTCGACTGCGTGCCGCCGGCCTCGATCGCGTGCCCTTTCGGGGACCGCTGAGCGTCACGGTCCCGGGTGCCGTGCGCTCATGGAGCGATGCGCACGCCCGCTTCGGGCGGCTGTCGCGCGACGTCATCCTGGCGCCGGCGATCGAGCTGGCCGGTGCCGGGTTCGCCGCGTCGGACGAGTTCATCGGCGATGTCGAGGCGATGGCACCGATCGCCCGGCAGACGCCGGGCAGTGACGGGTTCGACGCTGTGTTTCGGGCAGGCGGACGCGCATGGCGACCCGGCGAGCGGATCCGCCTGCCGGCCCTCGCGGCGACGCTGGCCGTGCTTGCTGCCGAGGGGTTCGACGCCTTCTACGACGGCGACCTCGGGCAGCGCCAGGCGGTGGGGCTTGCCGCGGCCGGCTCGCCTATCACGGTCGAGGATCTGCGATCCCACACGTCGACCTGGGGCGACCCGATCGAGCTTTCGTACCGGGGTGTCCGCGCCACGACACATCCGCCGAACAGCTCCGGTGTCATCGCGCTCGAGATCCTTGGGATCCTCCGGGAATTCGATCCGCCCGAACGAGCGCGCTTCGGCCCGGATGGCGTCACCGACGGCCGCTGGATCCACCTCGGCATCGAGGCCGCCAAGCTCGCGATGGCCGACCGCGATGCCCATCTGACGGATCCGGACGACCGGGACGTGCCGGTCGCCGTCCTGCTCGCTCCGGACCGCCTGGCGGCGCTGGCGGGACGGATCGATCTCGAGCGAGCTGCGCAACCTGTCCCCGCCACGAACCCGCCCGGTGGCGGCACGATCTTCCTGGCGACCGTGGACGGGCAGGGCAACGCGGTCAGCCTGATCGAGTCGAACTGGGCGGGTTTCGGATCGGCCGTGGTCGACCCGTCGACCGGGATCCACTACCAGAACCGCGGCAGCTACTTCAGCCTCGACCCGGACCACGCCAACGTGCTCGCGCCACGCAAACGGACGTTGCACACGCTGCTCCCCGGGATGCTGTTCCGTGACGGTCAGCCCGGCCCGTGGATCGTGGTCGGCTCGATGGGTGGCGACGCACAACCGCAGATCCACGCCCAGTTTGTCAGCGCGGTGGTCGATGGTGGCCTGGACATCGCCACGGCAGTGGCGGCTCCCCGCTGGTTCGTCGAGCCACGCGAGCTGCTCGCGCCGCCGATCGACGTGTCGCTCGAACCGCGCCATGCCCCGGGGATCGCCGAGGGACTACGGAGTCTCGGACACCAGCTCGTGCCGACACTGCCCTTCGACAGCAACCTCGGACACGAGCATGCGATCGAGCTGGTCGACGGCGGTCCGGCCGCCGGTGGCTCCCTTGCGGCGACCACCGATCCGCGCAGCGAGGGGCTTCCGGCCGTCTGGTAATGGGGCGGTCGTATGCGATACTCCGTGCGCCGGTGACGGGCGAGCGCTCACACGACGCCCTCACCGGTTTCCCGTCCCCGAGCGCGCACGAGGGGAGGCGTCCGTGACCTCGAACGTGGGTCAGAACTACCCGTACACGAGCGAGAGCGAGGCCGATCGCGCAGCGACGGTCGATCGTCTCGTCTCCGAACGTGAGGGTCTGGCCGCGACGCTCGGTGCCGAGTCGACCCCGCTCGACAAGAACGAGCGGTGGTGGGTCTGGAAGTGCCCCACGCCCCGCTGCCCCGGCCTCCTCCATGCCGCGGGCTACGCGGCCGAGAAGCACGCCGTCTACGTCGTCTGCGACGGGACCTGCGGAAAGACCTTCCTGCGCTGAACGGCAGCACGCCCGCGGAGGCGCCGGCAGCCGAGCCCGTCGAGGACCTCGCGGCCAGTCGTCGGCGCGTGCTGGTCGACGGAGCCGGGATCGCGGTCGCAGCACTGGGGTTCGGCTTCGTCTACGGCCTGTCGGCCCGCCAGGCCGGCTTCTCCCCCATCGAGGCGTTGGCGATGAGCGTCATCGTGTTCGGTGGCGCCGCACAGTTCGCGGCGGTGGGCTACGTCGCGAGCGGACTTGCCTGGCCGGGCGTGGTCCTGCTGACGGCACTGCTGAACGCGCGGCATCTGCTGTACTCCGCCGCGCTCGGGCCGTGGCTGCGCGAGGTCCCGTTCATCCGTCGCGCCGTCATCGCGCACCTATTGACTGACGAGTCGTTCGCGCTCTCGATCGGCCACTTCCGGCGCATCGGTCGAACCGATGAGTGGGGCTACTGGGTCGGCGCGATCGTGTCGACGTTCATCCCGTGGAACGTGGCGACCCTGGCTGGCGTCATCCTCGGCGGGCAGATCCCCGACCCCGCGCGGTTCGGGATCGACATCATCTTCCCGTCCGCGATGATCGGGCTCGCGGTCGGTCTGATCACCGGCCGACGCGAGGTCGTCGCAGCGGTGGTCGGGGCGGCCGTCGGCGTCGTCGTCGCGCTGGTCACGAGCCCGGCGATCGGGATCATCGCCGGCGGTCTGGTGGGACCGGCAGTCGGCCTCCTGCTGCCGGCAGAATTCGCACGAGAGACGGCGCCGCTCGGGTCGCTGCCATCGGCCGACCGCTACCTGATGCCGGGGTCGCGGGTCCGGCACCCGCCGGACGGCGATGACGCGGAGGTCCGCCGGTGAGCACGGAGCTCGTGGTCCTGGCGGTGCTGATGTTCCTCGTGACCTACCCGTCGCGGGCGGTCGGACTGCTGACGCCCGGCATGGAGCGGCTACCGCGCCAGGCGCTCGACTACCTCCAGCTGGTCGGCCCGGCGGTCCTCGCGGCCCTCGCTGCCGTCAGCGTCATGGTCGCGACCGACGACGCCGGCCGTCCCTCGTTCCACATCGGCATCGAGTGGATCGCGGTGCTGGCGTGTTTCGCGGTGACCGCGTGGCGGCGCAACCTGCTGCTCGGCCTGCTTGCCGCGGTCGGGATCGTGGTGGTCGCACGGGCGACGGGGTTCGCCGCGCTCCCGACCTGAGCGCCGCCGCGGCCCCGCCGGTCGGTGATTGCTCGCAGCGATCGATCCTGCCTCGAACACGCCCGCCGGTAGCTGCCGACGCCGGCTTGGGACGGGTTTGATCGCTTAGAGGGATCGAAAGCGCATCCAACGGCTGCGGGGCGGCCGCAAGCAGGGGCTTGGGCCCGAAAACGATCGCTCGCAGCAATCACGGGCGCTCCAAATGTCACGGATCACGCGCGGGTCGACCCTTCGGCACGAAATCGATCCCTCGCAGTAATCACGAGGTGACCGGGGCTGCGCCGGGGGGTTACTCGGACCGCCGGGCGTCGGCCTCGATCTCGACCAGCAGGCTCGGATGCATCAGACCGGCGACGGCGACCATCGTGGCCGCCGGCCGGATCTCGCCGAAGACCGCGCCGTGGACCGCCAACAGCTCGTCGGCGACCGCCATGTCGAGGACGAACATCCGGGTCCGTACCACGTCAGCGAGCGCGAACCCGCCCTCGGCAAGCGCCGTCTCGATGATCGCGAGCACAGCGCGAGCCTGCGCGGCAACGTCGCCAGGGTGCTGCGACGCGCCGTCCGGACCGGCGTCGGTGGTGCCCGCCACCCAGCACGTATCGCCGACCACGACGGCGCGGCTGTAGCCCGCCAGCGACTCCCACGGCCCGCCCGACGAGATCAGTCGACGACCGCTCGTCACCCCGCGAACCGCGGATCGTCGGCCCGCCACGCCGTGACCGTCGGGTCGCGCCCGATCGTCAGCAGCAGCCCGGCGAGCATCGCTGTCCGCGGCACGATCGAGTCGACCTCGAGGTACTCAGCGGGCGAGTGGTCGTTGCCGCCGATCGGGCCGAGTCCATCGAGCGTCGGGACGCCCATGCCCGAGGTCGTGTTGGCATCCGATGCCCCGCCGGTCGCGGTGTCCTTGACGCTGAAACCGAGCCGCCCGGCGGTGACCTGCGCCTGCTCGACAAGCCAGCCCGAGCGCTCGAGCTTCTCCATCGGCAGCCACGAGACGAGGACGTTGGCGTCGATGGTCGTGTCGGGTACCTCGGTCGTCGCCACGAGGGAGCGCACGGCGGCCTCGACCTCAGCGAGCCCCTCGGCGGTCGTGGCTCGCACGTCGACCTCCAGATCGCATCGCTCGGCCACGACGTTGGGCCGGGTGCCACCGGTGATCTTGCCGACGTTGACCGTGACGCCCGGCCAGCGGCCGTTGAGCGCGTGCAGCTCGCGCACGATACGGGCCGCCTCGAGGATCGCGCTCCTCCCCTTCTCCGGTTCCACGCCGGCGTGCGCCGCGCGGCCATGGACCGTCAGCCGCGTGTCGAGGATCCCCTTCCTCGCAGACACGATGTCGCCGTTGGCGCGGGCACATTCGAGGACCAAGCAGGCATCGACGTCCGCGGCCGCAGCCTCGATGTGCGCCCTCGAGCTCGGCGACCCGATCTCCTCGTCGGGATTGGCGACGAACGTCAGCCGCTCGAATGGCAGCTCCCCCAGCTCCGCGACCAGCGCTTTGATCGCGTACAGACCGGCCAGCAGGCCCGACTTCATGTCGGTCACCCCCGGTCCATAGGCGATGCCGTTCTCGACGCGGAACGGTCGGTCCCCGGCCGTGCCCGCATCGAACACCGTGTCCATGTGTCCGATCAACAAAGCGCGCGGACCATCCGCACGACCACGGAAGGTCGCGACGACCGTGTCGCCGAAGCGCCCCGACGGGTCCGGCCGGACGTCGATGTCGGCCCCCAGACCACCGAGGAAGGCAGCAGTCCACTGGCCGACCTGGCGCACGCCGTCGGGCGTGTACGACCCGCAGTCGATGTTGACGAGCCGCTCGAGATCGGCGAGATAGCTCGGCAGGTCGGCCTCGATGGACGCGCGCAGCGCATCGAGCTCGACATCGGCGGTCGATCCAGTGGTCGGGGTCGCCATCGTGGGGCAGTCTAGCGACCACTCCGGGTTGCTATCCTGCCGGGACCGTGCGCGTGGTCGAGATCCGCATGCTGGAGGGACCCAACGTCTACCGGCTCGAGCCGGTGGTCAAGTTGGAACTCGCGGTCGGTCGCCGCCGGACCTGGTACGGCCAGCGTGATCCCGGACGCCACGCGCTCGTCCAGCTGGGTGCCGCGGTACCGACGCGCGAGTGGCCCGACCCGATCGCCGCGATCGTCGCCTGGATACGACGGCTCCGCGTCGACTACGACGAGGGTCGCGGCGGGCTCGCCGTCCATCGTTCGTCCGATCCGGGCCACTGGATCATCACGTTCCCGTGGCGGGGCGAGGAGCGCTCGCGGATCCTCACAGAGGCATCGCTGGCACTCGCCGAGCGCGACGTGTCGCCGTCGCGGACGGCGCGACTGACCGGCGCGCAGGAGCGCTTGCTCACCCGCTGGACAGAGCGGATCGCGACCGCTCGTACGTCACCTCCGTCGTGGATCCGTGACACGGATCGCCGCGTGCCTGCTATCTCGATCTCCGGAACGAATGGGAAGTCGACCGTGTCGCGGCTGGTGACGCACATCCTTATGCAGGCCGGCATGCGGGTCGGGACGACCACCTCGGACGGCGTCCTGGTCGATGAGCGGATGGTCGAGCCGGGTGACTGGACGGGGCCCGGCGGCGCCCAGCAGATCCTGCGCCGGTCGGACATCGAGGTCGCCGTCCTGGAGACAGCCCGCGGCGGCATCGTCCTGCGCGGCATGGGTTACGAATCGAACGACGCGTCCGTGCTGACCAACGTCTCATCCGACCACCTCGACCTGCAGGGCATCCACACACTGCCCGAGCTCGCCGAGGTGAAGTCGACCGTCTGTCGCATCACGAAGGAGTCGGGCTGGGTCACGCTCAACGGCGATGACCCGCTGGTGGCGGCCATCGGTCGGCGGGTGCGGGCGAACGTCGCGCTCTTCACGATCGCGTCGGCGATGCCGCCCGTCGTGCGGCGCCACGTCGCCAAGGGCGGGCGGGCATACGTGGTTCGCGACGGCTGGTTGACGGAGCTCGAGGGCGAGCGCGCCTCGAGGGTCGTCGAGGTCGCTCGCGTCCCGATCACGATCGGCGGCCTGGCGAAGCACAACGTTGCGAACGCCCTCGCGGCGGCTGGCGGCGCCCGCGGCATGGGCGCGACGCTCCACCAGGTACGCGACGGCCTGCTGGATTTCGCACCATCCGCCGAGCGCTCGCCGGGCCGGCTGAACCTGTTCCGTCTGGGCGCCCGGCTGGTGATCGTCGACTTCGCCCACAACGAGGCCGGCATCGATGCGGTCATGGATGTCGCGGAGGGCATCGCGGCCGGGGCCGCGGGGCGCGCGGCACCGATCACCGTGATCATCGGAACGGCCGGCGACCGCCCGGACGACACGTTGCGCGGGATCGGCAAGATCGCCGCCAAGCGCGCACAGCGAGTCGTGATCAAGGAGACCCGCAAGTACCTGCGCGGTCGAACGTCCCGGTCCGTCATCGGCGAGTTGCTGGCTGGCGTCAAATCCGGCGGAGGGGCGACCGGCGACGTGCCGGTCTATGTGTCCGAGACCGCCGCATTGCGGGCAGAGCTCAACGGTGCCGCGAGCGCGGGGTCGGCAGGGCGCGGCCGGGGTGCCGATGCGCCTCGGGTGATCGTGCTGATGTGCCATGAGGAGCGCGAAGAGGTGTTCGAGCTGCTGGATTCGATGGGCGCTCGAGCCGTCGACATCGCATCGGAGCTGACGACGATCGTGCCCCGCCTCCAGGACCGCCCGCGTCGCGCCTGATGCCGATGGTCGCGGAGGACGTCGTGGACATCCTCGACCGGCTCGCGGCGGCGGGCGTCTCGGTGTCCGTCGCCGGCGGGTGGGCCATCGAGGCGTTGCTCGGTCGCGTGACCCGCGACCACGGCGATCTCGACCTGGCGGTCGACGCCACGGACGTCGACCGGGCGATCGAGGCGATGGCGGTCTCGGGCCTGCGGATCGAGGTCGATGAGCGGCCGGCCCGGCTCGCTCTCGGCGACGGCAGGCGGGCGGTCGACCTGCACCCAGTGCGATGGGACGCCAGATGGCACGGGTCGCCAGTCGACGTGGCACGGGCGGCGAGTTCGCCTATCCGCCCGGGTCGACCGACGCGCGGGGCTGGATCGGCGGCCGGGAGGTGCGCTGCCTGACGCCCGAGCTGCTCGTGACGTTCCACTTGGGGTACGAGCCGCGCGACATCGACCGTCGCGATATGGCTGCACTCGCCGAGCAGTACGGTCTCGATCTGCCCGACCCGTACTGACCGCGTGGAACGTGGCACGTTCCGAACTAAGGCTGAGCGGTCGGACCATTGCCGAAATCGCGCTCTTGGTGGCCGTTTTTGGAACGTGAGATGTTCCAAAGGGCCGCCGAATGGCCTGATTCCGGCCGTTCCTTCGTCGCTTGGAACACGTGAAGTTCCACGGGTCGGCCGCACAAGCATCGAAGCGGGATCGATTGCTCGGAGGGATCGCTTTCGGACTGAAGCGGCCCGAAACCACCGATCGCGGCCGATTGCGGTCCGGACTGATTGCTGGCAGCAATCACTCGACGGCCTCCGATGTGGTTTGCCGCGGTTCGGGCCTGAATTCGATCCCTCACAGCAATCACCGACGCGGGATGCCGCACCTTGCCGCATGCCCGTAGCGCGGCGCATGATGCGAACCGGCGTTCGCCGGGCGTACCGGCGCGTCAGGTCGGAGGGAACAGCCCAGTGGAGATGATCATCGGCATCGCGCTGATCGTGATCGCGGGCCTCGAGATTTGGTTCATCGTGCGGACGGTGCAGTCGAACCTGGGACGCACCTAGGCGATCCGACGCGGCCACCAGGCGCGGACATCGAGCCGCTCGGCGAAGAGCAGGTGCGGCGGCTCGTCGGGGAGCGTGATCCCATGCGCGGCAGCCAGTGACTCCGTCTCGAACTCCGCCTCGGCGCGTCTGCAACGGCCAGGTCGCATGACGGATCTCCGTACGGCTGAGGCGGCCGCGTCTCATCCGCGGCGAACAGTCGGAAGCGGGCCGTCAGCCAATCCTCCAGTGATCCAGGCGCGGCCGGCACGACCGGGCCGTTCGGGCGGTACCAGCCGTCGAGGATCGCGGCGGGTCCGCGACGATCCCGTCGCTCCGAGTGGTAGATGACATCAGGGCCACGTCGCTGCATCGACATCGAGGCGTGGAAGTACGGCAAGTGGAATGCGGCCCGGGCGCCCTCGACCGCGAGGCGACTCGCGGCGTCAAGGCTGAGGAACCAGATCCCGTCAAGGTCACCGTGGCGCACGTACGTGCGTACATTCACTTCGGGAAACGCGCTCACGCCGGGGAGCGCCGGGAGCCCGCGTGGCGCCACGTCCTCCATGCCGAACGGCACGATCCCCAGGTAGGCACGACCCTCGTACGTGTCGATCTCGAGCCCCGCCGGGACCAGCGGCCGGAGCACGTCGGCATCGACCGGCCAATGTGCGAAGAGCAACCCGCGCCAGCGCATGCGCATGATCCAGGGTCGGCCCGTCGGGCGACGGCCCACCGGTCGATGGTCTACGACGCGCTCCCTGGATCGGCGACCAGCAGCCCGTCGTCCACCGCCCATCCAAGGCGAACGCGGTCGCCGCGCTGCAGCTCGCGCCCGCTCGCCTCGCGCGGCTCGCGGACGGTGATGCGCTGCCCTCCCTCCAGCACGAGCTGGTATTTCGTGTCGGGCCCCAGATAGAGGACCTCGTCGACTCTGGCCTCGACGCTGTTCGCCGCGCCCGCGTCGCCGGCGTCGCTGACGATCCGGATCCGCTCGGGGCGGACCACGAGGGCGGCCGCCGCGCCATCATCCAGCGAGGCCCGTTCGGCCGCGGCCCGACCGACCCGCCAGCGCGCCGCTCCGTGCGTCATCCAGCCACCCTCGGCGCCATCGACCTCGTAGCGACCGCGCAGGATGTTCGACTCGCCGATGAAATCGGCCACGAACAGCGACGCTGGCCGGTCGTACAGGTCCTCACCACCGCCGAGCTGCTCGATGCGACCGGCGCTGAAGATCGCGATCCGGTCGCTCATCACGAGCGCCTCTTCCTGATCGTGGGTCACGTACAGCACGGTCGCGCCGAGCTCGCGGCTGACCCGGATGATCTCGAGCTGCAGCGCTTCGCGCAGCTTTCGGTCGAGGGCCCCGAGCGGTTCGTCCATCAGCAGCACGCGCGGCTCGAACACGACCGCCCGAGCGAGGGCGATCCGTTGCTGCTGCCCGCCCGACAGCTGGCGCGGATAGCGATCCCCGAGGTCGGCGAGCTTCACGAGCTTCAGCGCGTCGGCCACCCGTCGGTCGATCTCGGCCTTCGGTCGTCGCCGCATCCGGAGCGGGAAGGCGATGTTCTGCGCCGCAGTCATGTGCGGGAAGAGGGCGTAGTTCTGGAAGACCATGCCGACGTCGCGCCGGTACGGCGGCACGCGCGTCATGTCGGCGCCATCGATCTCGATCGACCCACCGCTTGGGCTCATGAAACCCGCGACCATCCGCAACGTGGTGGTCTTGCCGGACCCGGATGGCCCGAGGAGGGTCACGAACTCGCCGCGGCCGACCTCGAGGTCGACGCCGTCGACGGCGACCGCGCTCCCGAACGACTTGCGCAGGCCGCGCAGCACGAGCGCGGTCCGATCCGGCGCGGTCGGCTGAGCGGGTACGGTCATTGGGCGGGCGCCTGGCGACGCACGACGAGCAGGAGCAGCAGCAGAACGGTCGTGACGACGAGGAGCGTGGTCGACACTGCAGCGACGGTCGGGTCGACCACTGAGCGGAGTTGCTCCCACATCTCGACAGGCAGCGTCCGGAAGCGGGCCGACGTCATGAAGATCGCGACCACGACCTCGTCCCACGAGGTGATGAACGAGAAGATGGCGCCGGTCAGGACACCGGGCAGGATGATCGGGAACGTGATGTGGGCGAACGTCCGCCGCGGGTCGGCGCCGAGGTTCGCGGCGGCCAGCTCGAGATTGCGATCCATGGTCCGGAGCGAGGTGCTGACTGCGACGGCCACGAACGGCAGGGCGAGTGCGGTGTGGGCGATCATGAGGCCGACGACCGAGCCGCTCAGTCGCCACTGCACGAAGAGCCCGAACATCCCGATCGCGATGACGACGACCGGCACGATGAGCGGCGACAGGGTCAGGGCGTTCACAAGCGTCCGACCCGGGAAGCGCCCACGCGCCAGACCGAGTGCCGCCAATGTCCCAAGCACCGTTGCGACGATCGCCGTCAACAGCGCGACCTGGAAGCTGTTGATGAGCCCTGTCGACCACTGGCGGTCGGTCAACATCCGCTCGTACCACTGGAGCGTGAAGCCCTCCGGCGGGAACGACAGGATCCGCGCCTCGGTGAAGCTCATCGGCACGATGACGAGGGTCGGCGCGAGCAGGTAGAAGACCGTCAGCGCCCCGAGGGCCGCCATCAGGAGCCGGCGCGGCTGACGCCAGGAGTCGCTCATGGCCTAGTCCTCGACCACGCTGCCGAACACGTCGCGCAGGCGGATCGTCCGCGACGCCACGAACAGGATGGCGAGCGTGATGCCGACGAGCAGGACGCTCATCGCCGTCCCGAATCCCCAGTCGAGCCGTTGCTGGATCTGCTGGACGATGAGCTGGCTGATCATCTGGTCGCGGAGGCCGCCGAGGAGGGCCGGCGTGATGTAGAAGCCGAGCGCGAGGATGAACACGAGCAGGCACCCCGCGAGGACCCCCGGCAGGCTGAGCGGCACAAAGATGCGCAGGAACGCCGCGGTCGGCGACGCCCCCAGGTTGGCGGCCGCTCGCCCGTATTCCGGGTCGATGCGGCGCATCACCGCGTAGAGCGGCAGGACCATGAACGGCAACAGGATGTGGGACATGCCCGCGATGACCCCGCCGGTCGTCCGGATGAGCGTGAGTGGCTCGCTGATGAGGCCCAGGTCCAGCAGGAAGCGATTGATGATCCCGGTGTCGCGCAGCAGGACCTGCCAGGCGAACGTGCGGACCAGCAGGCTCGACCAGAACGGTAAGAGCACCGCGATGAGCAGCAGCCCCGCGACCCGCCCGGGCACGATCGTCATGAGATACGCGAACGGGTAGCCGACGATCAGGCAGGCGAGCGTCGCGAGCAAGGCGATCCAGAACGTGTTCATGAGGACGCGGACGTACGCCGCTTGCGAGAAGAACTGCTCGTAGTTCGCGAGCCCGGCGCCCGGCGGGTCGGTGACGCTGCGCACGCTCATCGCGATGAGTGGGACGAGGAAGAACCCAGCGAGGAAGACGACCGCCGGCAGGGCCAGCAGCGACCAGCGGTCCGCGCGGAAGCGGACCCGGTCGAGCCCGGGCCGTTTCGCCCGGCCGGCGGCCGTCATCCCTCGATCACGTCCTGGCGATCAGGACGCCTTCCATTCCTGCCAGGCGGCGTCGATCTGGTCGAAGTTCTCGGCCAGATACGCGTCGTCGAAGTAGGCCGAGTTCTCATCGGCGTTGGTGACCGAGAGGTCATTGACCATCGCCGGGTTGGCCGTGGAGTTCTTGTTCGTCGGACCGTACGGGATGAACTCCGACGGCCCGGCATTGTTCGCCGCACAGGCCGTATAGGCGATGAACGTCATCGCCGCATCCTTGTTCGGCGAGCCCTTCGGCACCACCAGGTAGTCCGCCGTGACGATCTGCTGGTTCCACTGCATCTCGACCGGCTTGTTGTCGATGTTCTTGGCACTCCAGCCGCGACCGTTCCAGATCATCGTCATCGCGACCTCACCGGAGCCGATCAGCTCCTGCGATTCCGCGCCGGAGGCCCAGAACACGATGTCATCCTTGATCGTGTTCAGCTTCGCCGTCGCCCGCGGCAGGTCCAACGGGTACAGATCGGCCGGGGCGACGCCGTCGGCCATCAGGGCGAACTCGAACATGCCGCCCTCGGAGTAGTCCCACGCGCCGCGCTTGCCGGGGAACTTGGCCGTGTCGAAGTAGTCGGCCCAGCCAGCGGGCACGTTGCCGGCACCGAGGACCTCAGTGTTGTAGGCGAGGACCACGCCATACGTGATGTCGGGGATGCGGTAGTCGGTGATACCGAGGTCGGCGTTGAGCTCGTCCTTCGGGATCAAGGTGTAGTCGAGCGGCTCGAGCAGGTCCTTGTGGACGTCGAGCCCGAAGTCGTTGCCGACGTCGACCACATCCCACGTCACCGACCCGGATTCGACCTGGGCCTTGATCGTGGCGTTCGACGAGTTCTCATCCTCGGTGAACTGGACGCCGGTCAGCTCGGTGTATGGCTCCAGCCACGCCTTGCGCTGCGCTTCCTGGTAGACGCCACCGAACGACACGAACGTGAGCGTGACACCCTCCTGGCGAGGCGGGTTACAGGCCGCCGAGGCGGGACTCGCGCCGGCTGACTCGCTGGCAGCCGGCTCGCTTGCTGCCGGCTCGGAGGCTGCGGGCGCCGACGCTGCGGGCGATCCACCTCCGCCTCCAGTACAACCGGCGATGATCGCGCCGATCGCGAGAAACGCGATAGCGGTCGTCGAGCGATGCATTGCTCGTACCTCCTCCTCGGGGCCGATGTGGGCCCTCGGTCATCGTCCTCCCCAAGACGACCGCTGCATCGTAGCCTGCGACGCGGCGCCGGAACAGTGGGATGCGAAGATGCGGCATGGCCGGTCTCATCCTGCTCAACGGTCGCGTGTTCACCGCGCGCGCCGGTGAACCGCCGTTCGACGGTGGCGTGGCGATCGTCGGTGATCGGATCGTGGCCGTCGGCGGTGCGTCGGCGTTGCGCGTGGTGGCGCCGCCCGATGCCAAGGAGATCGACGTCGAGGGCCGATCGATCCTGCCCGGCTTCGTCGACGCCCATCACCACCTGGCGTTCACCGGCGCCGAGCTTGCTGCGATCGATGCCCGCTATCCCGGCGTCGCGTCCATCGCCGATCTGGTGGCCAGGATCGCCGAAGCGGCGGAGCGCACGCCTGATGGCACGTGGATCCGCGCGGTCGGGATGAACCCGGAGATGTTCCCGGACGGTCGCCTCCCCACGCGCTGGGACCTCGACGAGGCGACGCGGGTGCACCCGGTGCTGGTCCAACACATGAGCGGACACCACGCGCTCGCGAACAGCGCCGGTCTGGAGGCGCGTGGGCTGGACGACAGCGCAACCGATCCGGAAGGCGGCCACCTCATCCGCGACGACAACGGCCGGCTCACCGGCTATTGCCTTGATGCCGCCCAGCAGCTGATCGTGCCGGCCGGGGTCGACATCGGTCACCACGGTCCGGGTTTCCACGATGACGCGCCGCTCGAGGAGATCGTCGCCGACATCGACCGCGGGTCCCGTGCCTCGCTCGCGGCCGGGATCACGTCGATCGTCGATGCGCAGGTCACGCGCCGGGAGTTGGCCGGCTACCGCGCGGCGAGCGAGCGCGGGCTGCTCGGCGCCCGGATGACTGCGATGCCGATCTCGTCACAGCTCGACGAATTCGAGGCCCTGGGCATCGCCGGACGGTTCGGTGACGACCGGCTCGCGATCGGGCCGATGAAGTTCTACGCCGACGGGGCGCTGACCGGCGGGACCGCCGCGTTCACGACGCCCTACGGACCGGCGGGCGAGTTCACCGGCTCGCTGTACTGGAGCTCGGACGAGGCATTTCGCGACGCGATCGTCCGTGCCCACGCGGCGGGCTGGCAGATCGGCGTCCACGCGCAAGGCGACCGTGCCATCGACCGCGTGCTGGACGCCTACGAGTCGGCCCTCCGCGCGCATCCTCGCGCCGACCACCGCCACCGGATCGAGCACGGCGGTGGGCCGCGGCCCGACCAGATCGAGCGCATGGCCCAGCTCGGCGTCATGGTCGTCGGTCAGCCGCGCTACTTCTGGGATGCCGGCGACGCGTGGCTGAAGGCCCTCGATGCCGACCGCGCACACCGCCTCCAGCCGTATCGAGAGCTGCTCGGCGCGGGCGTCCGCTTCGCCCTCTCGAGCGACGCGCCGGTGGCGTCGCATCGACCGATGGACACGATCGCGTCGGCCGTGCTTCGGACGACGGTCTCCGGCGCGGTGATCGGGGGCGATCAGGCCCTCACCGTCGACGAGGCCGTACGAGCGTCCACGATCGACGCCGCAGCGTCCTACTTCGCCGACGAACGGCTCGGCTCGCTGGAGGTGGGCAAGCTCGCCGATGTCGCCGTACTCGATCGCGACCTGTTCGCGACGGCGCCCGCGGAGCTCGCCGAGGTGGCGGTCGACATGACGGTCGTCGGGGGCGAGATCGCCTACCGCTCCGAACACCTGAGCGCCACGACCGACAGCATCTCGTAACCTCAGGCGGCTGGCGCCCTCGCGAGGACGAGCTCCGGCTCGGGCGACACATCCTGAGCCGGCGCCATGAACGTGCGCCAAGCCACCGCGACGACGACGACGGCGACGACCGCGTACGCGACGCCCCGAAGCTCCCACACGCTGACGGCGTCCAGCCCCCACGTCAGCGGCACCGCGCCGTTCGCGGCCGCGTGCATCAGTACGGCCAGCAAGGCGCTTCCGCGACCGGCGGAGAAAGCCCACCCGAGCATCAAGGAGAGGGACATGGTCGACAGCGCCGTCGGCCACACCGGGAGGCCATCGTAGAGATACCCGGGCAGGTGGAATGGCAGGTGGATCGCCGTGAACGGGATCCCTACGAGGATTGCCGCGATCAGCAACGGGCGTTGCCCAAGGGCCGGGATCCCGAACCCGCGCCACCCGAACTCCTCGAACAACGCCGGGAGCAGGACGACGAGCGGGACGATCAGTGCCCCGGCGTTCAGCCCGGAAAATGCGGCACTCGTTGGTGCGCCGGTCGCGACGGCGAGCGCGACGATAAGGAGATTCGCGACGATCGGCAGACCCAGGGCGGCGACGTACAGGCGCGGGTCGATCCGCCAGCGGCTGATGCGCCGCCCGAGCCGACCAAGTTCGCCCCTCCCGACCGTGGCCGCAACGATCAGGGCAGCCAGGGTCGGGATCAGGACAAGAAGGAACGGCGCGAGCGCAGGTTCGATGCCCGATGCGAAAACGAGAGCCGCGAGCACGAGCGTGATCGCCGAGAAGACGACGAACTGATGTCGCTCGACGAGGTTTCGGAGATCCATCATGTCCTCCCGAACTCGATCAACCGGCGTTGCTCGCGACGACCGGGACCGGCGGCGGCGGCGACGTCTCCGCGGAACCGACGCTGATCCAGCGGCGCCACGACCCCGCCACCAGGACGGCGGCGATCACCGCGAGGCCCATTCCCATGAAGACGAACAGGGTGCTGAGATCCGTCTGCGGGAAGACCAGCGAAGCGGCCAGGTTCCCCGAGCCGTGCATCAGTGTCGCCAGCCAGGCGCTCCGCGTGCCCAGCCACAGCCACGTCATCAGGAAGGAGAACGGGACGACCCACAGCGCGAACGCGAGGAAGGGCTGACCGAATGACGGCATCCCCGGGATGAAATACAGCGGGCTGTGCCACAAGATCCAGACGACTGCCACGATGGCCGTGGCCACAAGCGGCGACCGATCGCGTAGCAAACCGCGTAGCAGGAAGCCACGCCAGCCGATCTCTTCACCGATGACGAGGAAGAACAGCAACAGCAGGATCGGCTGGACGTTGCCCGGCACTGAAAGCGGAGCGTTGCCCGCCGCGACATATGCCACGTGGCCGAAGGCCGCCGCCGCGAGTGGCAGGCCGAACGCGGCGACATACCAACCCGGGTGGACACGCCAGCGCGTGGCGATCGCCCACAGCTCGACGATGCCCGGGCGTCCTCGCCAGATGCGCGCGACCACGAAAGCCGCCGTGGCGGGCCCGAACAACGCGATCAGGCCAAAGGCCAGGGAGACGTTGAGTAGTAATCCCAGCGTGATCGACAGGACGTACGCCAGGACGACGTACGCGCTCAATGGGTGCTCGCGGATCAGCCTCATCGTCGACGCGATGGCGATCTCCCGGCTCGACGCGACGAGCGCTAGCGGAGCGGCCCCTCGGCTTCAGTATGGCGGCCCTGTCTACCGGGCCTCAGGATCCCTATGGGCGGCGCTGGAGCGCCACCAGCGACAGCATCTCGTAGGCCAGGTTGGCGGCGAGGAACGCGGTCTGGCCGGCCGGATCGTAGGCAGGGATCACCTCGACCACGTCGAACCCGACGAAGTCGATGCCCGTCAGCCGGCGGACGATGGTCAGCGCGTCGTGGGCCGACAGGCCGCCCGGCTCCGGTGTGCCCGTACCCGGCGCGAAGGCCGGATCGACGACATCGATGTCGAAGCTGATGAACGCCGTGGCGCCGCCCACCCGCTCGCGGATCCTGTCCGCCGTCGCCGCTGGGCCGATATCGAGCACCTCCTCGGTCGTGAGGTAGTCGAGCCCGAGCTCGTCGCGGAGCCCGGTCCAGTCCTCGGCGCCGTAGACGGACCCGCGCAACCCGACCTCGATCGAGTGGTCGACGTCGACCAGCCCTTCTTCGATCGCGCGGCGCATCCACGTGCCGTGGTTGTACTTCTCCCCGAAGTAGGCGTCCCATGCGTCCGTGTGCGAGTCGAAGTCGATCACCGCAACCGGGCCACGCGAGCGCGTCGCGCGGAGGTGCGGCAGCGTGCAGGCGTGATCGCCGCCGATGAGCAGCGGGATGACGCCGGCCTCGACGATCGGCGCGACGGTCTGCTCGATCGCTTCGTAGCTCCGTTCGATGTAGCCGGGCACGATCGAGACGTCGCCGTAGTCGACGCACGACAGGATGTCGAACGGCTTCACGTCGAGGTTCGTGTTGTACTGGCGCAGCATCACGCTCGCCGCGCGGACGCCGTTCGGGCCGAACCGGCCACCGGCGCGGTAGGTGACGCCGGTGTCGAACGGGACACCGACCACCGCGAGGTCGACCTCCTCGAGCGTCCGCACGTAGGGCAGCCGCGCGAAGGTCGACGGTCCGGTGAACCGCGGACTCTGGAGCGAGTCCTCCGGCTGGTAGCGCGGGGTACCGCGCGAGGTCATCCTTCCGGCGCCTCGAGCTCGCCCGGATCGGCGAACGCGGTACCGCCGCGTGAGGCGCCGGCCGCGGACATCGCCTCCCGGTAGACGCCGATCGCGTCGTCGACGCAGCACACGACGAGGTCGCCGGGCATCGCCCGCCGGAGCGCTGTCCGCACCGCGGTCATCTCGTCGAGCACCTTGTCAGCCCGCGTCGCGCGCGCGTGGCCGTTGCTGCGCGCGGTCCGCACGCCTTCGATGACGTTCGTGGCCGTCTCGCCCGGCTGGCGGCCGCGCAGGTTCTTGTCCTCGCGGACGATGACCTCGTCGAAGGAGCCCGCGGCGATCGCCCCGTACTGGCGCTGGTCCTCGTCGCGCCGGTCGCCGGGGATCCCCAGCACACCGATCGCACGGCCGTTGCGGGCGGTCGGGGCCGTGGCACGGATCCGGCCGGCCTTCGTCTGGGGTTCGGCCATCATCCGGTCGACGAAATCGGCCAGCATGCGCATGCCGTCGACGTTGTGGCAGTAGTCGATCACGACCCGCACCCCGCCGACGTCGAGCAGGTTCAACCGCCCGGGCGCCTGGAAGAACGACGTCGAGAACGTGCGCAGCCCCTGACGGATGTCGTGGAGGTGCGCGCCGGATGCCCACGCCGCTGCAGCAGCGGCGAGCGCGTTGGCGACGTTCATCCGAGCACGGCCCCCGAACGTGGCCGGGATCAGGTGCGTGTACAGGACGGGCATCTTGCGGCTGCCGAGGCGAAGGACGATGAGCTCGCCCTGCGACGACGGCTCGAGGCAGAACGCGGCGTTGCCGCGCGAAGTGTGGCCGTCGATGCGGTCGAAGCCGTCCTCACCCTTCTCGGTCGCCATGCTGAACAGCACGACACGTCCGGCGCAGTGGCGGCCCATGCGGTAGACGTGCGTGTCGTCGGCGTTGAGCACGGCGGTCCCGGAACGGGGAACTGCCTCGACCAGGACGCCCTTGACGTTGGCGAGCTGCCCGATCGAGTCGATGCCGCCCAGGCCGAGGTGGTCGCCGGTCACGTTGGTCACCACGGCGACGTCGTTGCGGTCGTAGCCGAGTCCCTCGCGCAGGATCCCGCCGCGCGCGACCTCGAAAACCGCGGTATCGACGGTCGGGTTCTGGAGCACCATCTGGGCCGACTTGGGCCCGGACATGTCGCCCTTCTTGATGAGCCGTCCATCGACCACGATGCCGTCGGTCGAGGTCATGCCGACCCGCCGACCCATGAGCTTCAGGATGTGGGCGATCATCCGGACCGTCGTCGTCTTCCCGTTCGTGCCGGTCACCGAGATGATGGGGATCCGTGAGCTGGCACCGGGCGGGAACAGCGAGTCGATGACCGGGCGCGCCACGTACTGCGGTTCGCCCTCGGTCGGGTGGGTGTGCATCCGGAACCCGGGCGCGGCGTTGACCTCGACGATCGCCCCGCCGGTCTCGCGCACGGGCGTCGTGATGTCCGGGCAGATGAAGTCGATGCCGGCCACGTCGAGCCCGACGATCTGCGCCGCCGTCTCGGCGATCTCGACGTTGTCGGGATGCGCCTCGAAGGTCCGGTCGATGGACGTCCCGCCGGTCGACATGTTGCCGGTCAGCGCGAGCTTGATCATGGCGTCCTTCTCGGGCACCGCATCGACCTCGAGGCCCTGGGCGCGAACGAGCTCCTCGGCCGCCTCGTCGATCTTGATCCGGGTCAGCACCTTCTCGTGGCCGATGCCACGGCGCGGGTCGGCGTTCGCGATGTCGACCAGCTCGCGGACCGTGTGCTCGCCGTCGCCGGTCACGCTGGCAGGCACCCGCTCGGCGATGGCGGCGACCTTCCCGCCGATCACGAGGCAGCGATAGTCGTTGCCGGTGACGTACGTCTCGACCACCACGTCACCGGAGCGACTCTGCCCAAGGGCTCCCGGGAATGCCGCTCGGACCGCCTCTTCTGAGCGGAGGTTGAGGTGCACGCCGCGGCCGTGGTTGCCGTCGAGCGGCTTGACGACGCACGGGAAGCCGAGCCGCTTCGCGACCGCGACGGCGTCGTCTTCGGTCGTGACGACGTCGGCGCGCGGGACGGGCAGGCCGGCACTGTCGAGGAGTCGATTGGTGAGGCTCTTGTCCGACGCGATATCGACCCCGATCGCCGACGTCTTCGACGTCATCGTCGCCCGGATGCGCTGCTGGTAGACGCCGTGGCCGAATTGGACGAGCGAATGGCGGTCGAGTCGGATGAACGGGATGTCGCGGCTGACTGCCTCGTCGATGAGCGCCTGGGTCGATGGGCCGAAGGCCTGCCGCTCGGCGAGCCGAATCAGGTTCTCGAGCTTGGGCGCGAAATCGAAGAAGAACTCCGGGTCGTCCGGCGCGACCAGGTGGTTGACGAGGCCGACGGCCATCCGACCGGCCTCCAGCCCGACCGCCTCCTCCTTGTACTCGTAGATGCAGTTGTACTGGCCATGCACGCCGGCCGCGCGCGTCTTGCCATGGCGCACATCGGTGCCGGCGAGGTTCTGGAACTCGAGCGCGACGTGCTCGGCGATGTGCCCGGCCCAGGTCCCCTCCTGGAGCCGCGTGATGAAGCCGCCGCGCCGGCCGAGCGAGCAGGCATGGTCCTCGAGGGTCGGCAGGAGGGCGATGAGGGCGTCGCTGAAGCCCGGGATGCGGTTGGACGGGAACTCCTCGAGGTTGCCGAGGTCCACCAGCATCCGGATGACCGGCTCACGGGCCCAGTAGTTCGGTCCGCGCAGGACGCGCGTCTCGAGGATGCGCAGGGTCGGGAGGGGCGTCGTCGGGACGGCGGTCGCGGGCGGCGTCGCGGTCGACCCCTTCGAGCGCGTGCGCTTCGGCTTCGTCGCGGTCGGCTCGGCCGTCTCGGTCACGCTGCCCTCCTGCGCTCTCGGGATGGGTCGCCAGTGTACGGCTCGACGGTCGGCCGCGGCGAAGCTAGCTCGAAGCCGCCTCGCCGCCCGGGAGTGCGTGCAGGGTCGGCGCGCTGACGCGCTCGCGGCGCTGCAGGTCGAAGCGGTAGCCGGCCGGCAGCGAGTGCAGGACGACGCCGCTGATCATCAGGGGGCGGTGGCCCTTGACCTCCCAGGCGTCGGTCTCGGAGCGGGCGCCATCGACGACCGTGATCGACCCGCGGCCGATGACCTCCATGACGTGGTCAGGCCCGACGACGCCGGCCGTGTCCTCATCGACGCCCAGGCCGAGGAGCGATGGGTTCTGTGCGATCAGGCTAAGGAGCCGGCCCAATCGGTTCCGCTGCTGGAAGTGCTGGTCGATGATCACACCCGGCAGCACGCCAAGCCCGGCGGCGATCTGCGCCATGCGGTGCTTCGGCGTCGCGCCGGACGCCCCGAACGCGATCATGTGGCTGGACATCGCCGATGCGCCGGCGCTAGTCCCCGCCACCACCGCGCCCTTGCGGAATTGCTCGAGGACGGCGTCGGCGAGGCGGGTCCCACCGATGGTCGAGGACAGTCGAAGCTGATTGCCACCGGTCATGAAGATGCCGGTCGCATCGCGCAGGGCGAGGCCCACGGTGTCGTCATTGGCCTGGGCGCGGGTCACGGCGTGGATCGCGCGCACCTTCTTGACGCCCAGCTCGCCGAGGACCTGCTTGTAGCGCTCACCGGCCAGCTCACCGAGCGATGACGCGGTCGAAATGACCGCGACGGTCGCATCGCGACCGCCGGCAAGGGTGGCGAAGCGGCTCAGGATGACGCGGTCTCGGACCTTGTCCTCCGCACCGCCGATGATGATGACGTGTCCGTCGCTCACGGGCGTTGGCTGGGCTCCCCAGGGCGGTGATGTTCGCGACAGGATACCCGGACTCCAGACCACGACGCGTCAGGCGGATCCGAGGATCCGGACACGTACTCGCTTACCATGCCCGTGATGTCGAACAGCCGGGACGTCATGTTCGAGCGAAACGCATCAGCGGAGATCGAGCCGGTCATCTGCCCGTACCTGGGCCTGCCCGAGGACCAGCGCACCCGCTTCGCGTTCGCCACGCCAGCACACCGGTGCCACGTCAAGCGGAAGCCGGGGCTCATCGATCTTCAGCACCAGGGTCAGTACTGCCTCACGAGCGATTTCCCGGCGTGTCCACGTTTTCGGGCCTCTGCGTCACACCCGACTACAACAACGCCGGGCGCTGTTTCACGCGTCCCCGCGCAGCCAAGGCCCGTGATATCCGTCCTGGAGACTTCCCGCCCGGCCGCTGACGCTTTCACTCCCGTAGTGCCGGCGAACAGCGGTCCCGTTCCATCCATCTTGAAGCCGGTCCCGGAGCCGGACCCGCGAGAAGACCGCCCCGCTGATGTGCCCCCGGACGCTGCGTCGCGAGGCTCACGTCAACGGCTCGTGATGCTGCTCATCCTGGTTCTGGCCGTCCTGGCCTTCGCGATCGTGGGTTACACCCTCGGGGTCTTTCCGAGCGTCGACCTGTTGACCGTTGGCACCACTGCTGGTCGATAGACCGCCAGCAGAAAGTGCCAGTCTGGTGATGTTGTGATGTATGCTACGAGAGGCAGGGTGTGACATGAGCGCGCGAACGCCTCGCCGTTGACTGGCGCGCTGTCCGAGACCGGGTGGGGAAGTCGGAGGACTAGCGGATGAGCCGCCGAAATCGATGGCTGGCGTTGCCTGCCGGTATCGCGTTGGCATTGGCCATGACTGCGTACGCCTTCGCGTATGGTCCGCAGGTCCCGCATACCGTGACCGTGGCGCCGTCGAGCGCGACGATCCTGTGTGGTCATCCCGACGCCGTCTTTGCGACGGTGCTCGATCAGGACGGGCTGCCCATCAAGGGTGAGATCGTGGCCTGGTCGTTCACGGTTTCCACGTCGAGCGGTGACCGGTTCCTCCAGGCGACAAGCAAGACCAACAAGAACGGTGTCGCCCGCACGAACGTCAAGATCGCGTGCGTGGCCGGCGATCGAACGATCACGGCGACCGCTCGCGAAGTCAGCGGGTCTGCTGTCGTTCACGTCGATCTCAACCGCCCGGGCAACGCCAAGGGTGCAGGAGCCAAGGCGTTGGGCAACGCGGCGTTGGCCGGCTTGACGACGGCCGCGGCCCAGCCGTCGCCTGGCGGCCAGGCGACCGCCCTGGTCCTCATCGGCATCGCCCTGATGGGAGCCGCGACGTTGGCTGTGCGGCGTTCCCTCGGTCGTCGCTGACGCGGGGTCAGCTCACCGGCGCTGAAGGCTGATCCGCCGACCGTCGGCGCTGCAGCGAACCCGATGATCGATACCGCGGAGCCGCGGCAGCCAAGAGCGCGGCGTCGCCGCTTGCGACGTGTCGTTGCGCTGAGCGCCATATCGATCCTCGCGGTCATCGTGGTCGCGGGCGTCCTCGCCGTAACTCGCTATCTCCCGGCCATCGATGACGCGCGCACGCTCCGCTCGGAGCTCGAGACGATGGCGACGCGGGTCCAGGCTGCGGGACTCGACATCGACCAACCCACCATCGATAGCGTGAGCGACGATCTCGTCACGGGGCGCACCCGCCTCGACCGCCTGAGGAACCTGCTCGCCGCGGATCCGTTGATCGGCCTCGCTCGCTCGTTCCCCCCGACACAGACTGACGTGCTGGGTGCTGACTCGCTGGCGACGGCGGCCGGCCACCTGTTCGACGCCGCCGACCAAGGTCTGGCCCTCGCGCAGCACTATGTCGACATCAAGACCGCGCCGGCCGATCAAGACACCACGACGCTGTCCCGCCTCGTTGAATTCATCGCGACGTCGCGCGATCGAGCCCTCGTCGTCCAGGCATCGATCGCCAGGGCGCGCGTCGCACTCGCGACGGTGCCGGACGGGCCCGGGAGCAGCCTCGGAACCGTCCGCGACGCGATCGGGCAGAGGATCGACGCCTATGGTCCGTTGCTCGACGCCTATGTCGACCTCAGCGAGCGCCTTCCGATGGTCCTCGGGTGGGAAGGCCCGCGCCGCTATCTCGTCCTGACCCAGAACCCGGCCGAGCTGCGACCGACGGGTGGCTACACGGGTAGCTACGGCATCATCGGATTCGACCGCGGTCGGGTGACCGAGCGGACGTTCCGCGATGTCTTCCTCCTGGATTTTCCGTGGGACTTTCCCTACATCGCCCCGCCTCGCGAGCTGACCGACTACCTCCTTGGCCCGAACCAGCCATGGCAATTCGCGGACGCGAATTGGTCGCCCGATTTCCCGACGAGCGCCCAGGATGCCCTTCGGTTGTACGCGAACGAGTCCGGCGATGCGCAGCTGGACGGCGTCCTCGCCATCACGACCTACACCATCGACGAATTCCTCGAGCTGACCGGTCCGATCGCGGTCCCGGAGTACGACGCGACGATCGCGTCGGGCGAGACCACGCTCAAGGCCCTCGAGCTCACGCGCGTCGCGCGACCGGGCGAGAATCGCAAGGCCTTCCTCTCCGCCTTCGCGGACCGACTATTCGACAACCTCCTCGGGCTGCCGCCGGAACGATTGGTCGAGGTCGTCGACCAGGCCAGCACATTCCGGAACCAGCGCCTGCTGCTGGCCTGGTTCCGCGATCATGCCGACCAGGAGCTCGCCGTCCGCAGCGGCTTCGATGGCGCCGTTAGACAGGACCGGGGTGATTACCTCTACCCCGTCGATTCGAATGTCGCTCCAGCCTCGAAGATCAACGCCATCGCCACACGCTCGCTTCGTCTCGAGGTCGTGATCGACGAAGAGGGCCACGCCCGGAACACCCTCGATGTGACATGGCAGAACCCGATCGACGACGAGGCCGGCCGACCATTGCGCGAAGTGCCGACGCTCGAGACGTCACGCATCCTCGGCATGTACTTCCGCGCGCTAGCACCGGAAGGCAGTCGCATCGAATCGGTCTCGGGTGGGAGCCTGGCAAGGCTCACTGCCCCCGCCGTCGTCAGCCAAGAGGCTGGCCGGGCCGCGATCGGCACCTATCTGATGGTTCCGCCCGGAACCACCAGCCTTCGCTACGTCTGGACCAGCCCCGACGTCGTCAGCCCTGGCAGCGCCGACGGACATTACCGTCTGACCATCCAGAAACAACCTGGACTCTTACCCGGGCCGTTGACCCTCTCGATCCGAGTGCCCCCCGGTTCCCAGATCTCGTCGGTTCACCCCCAGCTCGCCGTAGCGGGCGACACGGCTCAACTGTCGACCACGTTCGACCAGGATGTGGAAGTCGAGCTCGATTACGTCGCCGCCCCGCCACCGCCGTAGCCGATCCGCTTCGACTCCGAAGCACCCCGGTCTATACTCCGCCACCACCAGTTTGGGGGGCCATCGATCAATGGAATTGCGCCGGCAGATCAGCGTCTTGCGCGCCTGGATCTGGCTGCTGCTTGGCAGCATCGCCCTGGCCGCCGGTGCTGCATACCTCGTGTCCACGAACCTGCCGAAGGTGTACGAGGGCAGGGTCACGCTGATCGTCGGACAAAGCACGCAGGCGACGAACCCTGACTTGAATCAACTGCTCGCCAGCCAGCGACTTTCGCAAACGTACGCTGACCTCGCGACGACGAGTCCGCTCCTCAAGGAGGTCATCACCAAGAATGGTTTGACGGTCTCGGTGGACGAGTTCCGAGAACGCATCACGGCAGAAGCGCCGCGGGACTCCATCCTTGTCAACCTGGTCGTGGAGGACGGTGACCCGACTCGGGCGGCCACGCTCGCGAACTCCCTGGGCGACGCGATGATCGCGGCTTCGCCGGCGATCGCGGGGCGGGACTCGCAGGTCCAGCAGTTCATCGACGCCGACCTTGCAGCGATGCAGACCCAGATCGAGGAAACGCAGGCGGAGATCCAACGACTGACCGGGCTGTCGTCGCGGTCATCCGCTGACGAGCAGCGCCTCCAGGCCCTCCAGGGACGGATCGTGACCCTCCGCCAGACCTACGCGACGATGCTCGGGTTCTCCTCGAATAGCGGTGCGAATCTGCTCACCGTGGTCGATCCCGCGTCCCCGCCTGCGGAGCCCGCATCGCCGCGGGTCCTGCTGAACACGCTCCTGGCGGGGATCGTGGGCTTGTTGCTGGCGCTCGGTGTCGCGTTCCTCCTCGATCATCTCGACGACACGGTGAAGTCGCCAGACGACGTGGAGACTGCCATTGGGCTTCCGACGCTGGGCACCATCACGAAGATGCGAGGCGGCAAGGACCGCAGTGAGATCTACCGGCTGGCAACGCTCCTCAATCATCTCGGGCCGGTCGCCGAAGCCTATCGGAGCCTACGAACGAGCATCGAGTTCGCCGCCGTCGACGCCCCGGTTCGCACCCTCCTCGTGACGAGCGCGATCCCAGGCGAGGGCAAGACGACGACCGCGGCCAACGTCGCGATCGTCTTCGCGCAGGCAGGTCGCCGGACGATCCTCCTCGACGCTGATTTTCGGAAGCCAGGGATCCATCGGATCTTCGACCTGCCGAACGCCCACGGACTGTCGAGCCTGCTCCGCACCGACGCCACGACATCCGACGACGTAGTCCAGAGCACGGAAGAGGACAACCTGCGTGTCATCACGACGGGACCGCTCCCGCCGAATCCCGCCGAACTGCTCGGCTCGCAGCGGATGCGGACCGTCCTTGGTCGTTTGGCAGCCGCCTCGGACCTGGTGGTGATCGACAGCCCGCCGCTCCAGGCGGTCACGGACGCCGTGCTGCTCTCATCGATCACCGACAGCACGCTGTTCGTGGTCGACGCTGGGAGGACCCACAGGGGACCCATCCAGCGCGGCCGCGATGCGCTCGCCCAAGCCGGTGCTCGGGTGCTCGGCGTCGTGCTCAACCGCGTGCCGGAGCGTTCGAGCGGTCGCTACCAGTACGAGTACTACGGCGCGTACGGCGTGGACCATGGGCGTGGGACCAGTCCGCGAGTCCCGACCACCGCGGACAAGGGCTGAGGACGGGTCGAGACGATGCGCGTGTTGATCATCGGGATCAACTACAGCCCTGAGCTGACGGGCATCGGACCGTACACGGCCGGCCTGTCCGAGCACCTCGCCGCGCGGGGCGACGACGTCACGGTGCTCACAGGGCTCCCCCACTATCCGCACTGGCGGATCGCAGCGGGCACCCCGCGGACCATTGATCCGAGAGGAGTCGATCGGCGGCGTTCGCCTCATCAGAGCGGGCCATTTCGTGCCGGCTACGGCAGGACGCTGTCGCGACGCGCGATGTATGAGGCGACATTCGGCGCCGCTGGTCTCATCGCCTCCACTGATGTTGCGACGCCCAGATGCGATCGTCGGGATCGTCCCGAGCCTGTCGGGTGGCGTGCTTGCGCGACTGCTGGGTCGTCGTTTCGGAGCGCCCTACGGCCTCCTCTTCCAGGACCTGATGGGGCCGGCTGCACGTCAGTCAGGCATGACCGGCGGCGGTGTGGTCGCGAGCGCCACGACGGCTGCGGAGCGTTGGGCTGCAGGCCGCGCTCAGACTATCGGCGTCGTTGCGACCTCGTTCGTTCCGTATATCAGTTCCCTTGGCGTCCGACCCGAACGGATCCTGCATGTCCCCAACTGGAGTCGGCATATCAGTGCGGATCAGTCCGTCGAGGACGTCCGCGCGCGATTCGGTTGGCCGGAAGACTGCCAGGTCGTGCTGCACGCCGGGAATCTCGGAATCAAGCAGGGTCTCGGTCAGGTGATTGACGCCGCGCGCCTGGCCTCCCAGCGTGGCGACCCGGTCCGGTTCGTCTTCTCTGGAGGCGGAAGCCAGGCAAGCGAGATCGAGGGTGCCGCCGAGGGCCTTACGAACGTCGAGTTTCTCGGGCTCCAATCGGATCGAATGCATGCGAACCTCCTGGCCGCGGCCGATGTGCTGCTGTTGTCCGAGCGGCCATCCCAGGTCGACATGAGCCTCCCGAGCAAGCTCACCGCCTACTACGCTGCCGGTCGGCCCATCGTCGCGGCGGTCGGGCTCGAGGGCGGTTCGGCGGCGGAGGTCGCGCGGTCAGGGGCAGGGCTGGTGGTCCCCGCCGGGCAGCCAGGAGCGTTGCTCGAGGCATTGGCGCGGTTGCGGGACGATCCAATTCTCGCCGCCGCACTCGCGGCCGCAGGAGCGACCTACGCCGATACGCACACCGGCGCCCGACATTGCCTCGCGCGGGCAGCGAGCCTCGTCGACCTGATCGCGGGCCGCGAACCTACAGCAGACGCCACCGTGGCGGCAGCCGCGTGATCACCGAGGGGGCCAGGAAGGCGCTGATCACCGGCATCACCGGCCAGGACGGCTCGTACCTCGCTGAGCTCCTCCTGGAGAAGGGCTATGAGGTCCACGGGCTGATCCGTCGCTCCAGCCAGTTCAACACGCAGCGGATCGACCACCTGTACGTGGATCCGCACGAGAGCGATACCCGCCTCTTCCTGCACTACGCCGACCTGACCGATTCGTCCTCGCTGATCGGACATCTGCACCGCATCCAGCCGGATGAGGTCTACAACCTCGGGGCGCAGAGTCATGTCAAGGTGAGCTTCGAGATGCCCGAGTTCACGGCCGATACGGCCGGCATGGGCACCCTCCGGATGCTCGAGGCGATCCGCACGGCCGACTGGCCGCTCCGCTTCTACCAGGCCGGAAGCTCCGAGATGTACGGGAAGGTCACCGAGAACCCGCAGACCGAGCGCACTCCGTTCAATCCGCGTAGCCCCTATGCGATCGCGAAGCTCTTCGCCCATTTCATGGTCGTCGACTACCGCGAGGCGTACGGGCTGCATGCCAGCAACGGCATCCTGTTCAACCACGAGTCGCCGCGACGTGGCGGGACGTTCGTGACACGCAAGGTCACGCGCGCCATCGCCGCCATCCTGAAGGGTGAGCAAGAGCACCTCTACCTGGGCAACCTCGATGCGAAGCGCGACTGGGGTTATGCCAAGGAATACGTCGAGGCGATGTGGTTGATGCTCCAGGAGAGCGAACCCGACGATTACGTCATCGCTACCGGCGAGACGCACTCGGTCCGCGAGCTGTGCGAGATGGCATTCGGCCTCGTCGGCCTCGATTGGGAGCGCTACGTCCGCATCGATGAGCGGTACCTGCGACCGACCGAGGTCGACGACCTGTGTGGCGACGCCACGAGGGCCCGGGAACGATTGGGATGGGTGCCAGCAACCAGGTTCGGAGATCTCGTGCGGTTGATGCTGCAACACGACTTGGTGGAGGCCGGCGTCGAGCCCGGCATCGTTGCTCGTGTCTGACTTCTGGCATGGCCGTCGTGTCACCGTCACAGGTGGAGGTGGCTTCCTGGGCCAGGCGATCATTCGCGAGCTCGAATCGCGTGGCGCCGACTCGATCTTCGTCCCGCGGTCGAAGGACTACGACCTTCGAACGAAGGAAGGTGTCGACCGCGCTCTGGCCGATGGATCGCCGCAGCTCGTCATCCACGCCGCTGCGGTCGTGGGCGGCATCGGAGCGAACCGTGACAACCCAGGTCGGTTCTTCTACGAGAACGCGATCATGGGGATCCAGCTCATGGAGCAGGCGCGCCTTGCCGGCGTCGAGAAGTTCGTCTCGATCGGGACCGTGTGCGAATACCCCAAGTTCACGGCCGTGCCGTTCCGTGAGGACGAGCTCTGGAACGGCTATCCCGAGGAGACCAACGCGCCGTACGGGCTCGCCAAACGCATGCTCCTCGTGCAGGGGCAGGCGTACCGGGAGCAGTACGGCTTCAACGCGATCCATCTACTTCCAGTGAACCTCTACGGTCCGGGTGACAACTTCGATCCGCGCACCTCGCACGTGATTCCCGCGCTCATCAAGAAATGCATCGACGCCCGCGACAATCGCGACCCCTTCATCGAGGTATGGGGGACCGGCTCAGCCACCCGCGAGTTCCTGTTCGTCGATGATGCCGCTGAGGGGATCGTTCTGGCTGCAGAACGGTTCGATGGCGCGGAGCCGGTCAACCTCGGTACGGGGCGCGAGATCCCGATCAAGGAGCTCGTCGAGCTGATCGTCGAGATCACTGGGTTCCAAGGCGAGATCCGCTGGGACACCTCGAAGCCGGACGGCCAGCCCCCGACGCGCCTTGGATATCACTCGCGCTCGCGATGAGTTCGGATTCGGACGCGCACCGAGCGTGGGATGAAGGGCTCGTGGCGACGATCGGCTGGTTCGAACGGAACCGGTGCTAACGCCTGTGCTGGGCGACGGCTCGGGTTGCCTTCGGTCGTCAGCGGCCCAGGCCCGTGAAATTACAACGGCAATCGCCATTGTTTACTGGACCGGGCCGGTCGTGATTGCAAGCGCCGCGTCTGCGACGGTTAGGAGGGGGTTGACCGCGCGCGCTTGGGCTGTCGTGGGTAAGACAGGCTCGGCGCGCCGGGCCACTGTTACCGATCATTCTTCACCGGCCTTATCGGGCAGTTTGGACTCCTCGTCAAGCGGGGTGATTGCCGCCCGGAGCCTGGGGGTGAAGTGGTACGCGGGTATCTGGCGGCCTTGGTTCTCATACCGTTGTTGCTCCCTGGTGGGTAGCCTGCGGCATTCCAGCCGCGATTCCCTTCTTCGTGGCGCGGCGATCACTAGATCGAGCGCGGGTGATCCGTGCTGTGCTGCCTTTTGCTGTGGGCTCAGCTTCCCCCTCCTTACGACAGCGCACGTGCTGCTAGGTTGCGACCTTCCTGCCACCTCACAGCCCCGGCGAAACCGTAGCTCTGACCATGTCTTTTCTTCTTTGTCCCCGCCATGGTCATCAATCAGCTGGGTATGGCAATACTCCAGGCGACAAGCGCCTTAAGACATTCAATATCGTCAGGGTCGCCCCGACGATCGTGAACGCCGCCGTGGCAGGTTCTCCTATGGATAACAGGCACCGCCTCGCTTGTCACGTTCAGCCGGATCCTTGGTGGCCGTGACGTTTGTTGGCGGTGTCTGGGCGCTTGCGGCCGCCCGGCCTCGATGGGGCGCCACAAGTTCAAGCGGGCCTACGTTTCGCCAAGTCGCGTCGTTCGGAATCCGGGGTTTTGTCGGGTCGGCGTCGCCGAGTGAGACTTTTCGTCTGGATAGGATTTTCGTGGCGGGCTTTTTTCGACCGCATCCTTTCTGTATGTCACAGCATCGGCTTTCAGATCTTCTCCGATTGGTCGCGCAAAGTGTCGGAATGGTCGCCTACCCAGCGGTCGCCTCCAAGACGGATCTTGCGTCGGGTAGACGCGTGGTTTGGCTCCGCGCAATGGGACGAGCTTGGCTCCGTCGATCGTGGTGGTGCTCGTTCCCGCGATGCCCTTGTTGCTGCCGTTGCTGTTTTGGTCATCCTTCGCTCCGGCTGTCGTACCCGCTCAGATCCTGGTGATCAGGTTCCCGGATTTCTCGGGGTGCGTCGGGTTCTGGTAACGCGCTCCAGGCTGGCCTACCTGGACCGGCGTCCGTAGCCGAATTCGTCTCCTGGCGTTCGGACTCTTGCTCTATTGCCCGTCCTCGCGAGACCAATCTGGACTCGTCGGAGTGGCGATCGCTCTGACCGCCTCGTGGGCAATCAGCCTTGGCGCCCTGCTTGTCAGCCAGCATGTCCTTATCGGTCGAATTTCCGCTGCCGGGCCTCATCTATGAGGTGGCGAGTGGATCTGCCAAATGGCCCGGGGCACTTCATGGATTGCTCGGCACGCTCCCTCGATTGGCGATCACCGCATTCATTGGCGCCGCCCCAACCAACTGAGGTGGCCGCGGGAGTGGCGCTGCTTGTTGTTTAAGCGCCGCCGTTGAGGGTATCGCGATGCTGGGGCCATCACCGCGGTGGGTCCTGGTCGGAGGCATCGTGACCCGCCTGATCCTGTCGCACTTGGTCTTCGGCGCCGACAAACACGGCCCCTTGATCTTGTCGATCTGAGTCGTCCTGTTCACCCTGGCGTGGATGACGATGTTTGCCCTGCGGCCAGTTGCGACGGAATTGGTTGATGATTGGATCATTGCGTCGAGCGCTACGACGTTGACCAATGGATCGATCCGGCCCTTGTCCTTGCCCTAATCGCTGAAGCAGCGTACTGCGTCAGCTTTTTTATGCGTTGGCCCGAGGGCGCGCGCGTGTTGCCTCCGAGTCCAAGGACCTTCAAAGTTTCCACGAGCGGCTACGTCGTCGGCGTTTGGGCTGCGACCATCGGGCCTGCTCGGCGACAATCTTCTCCTTGGTTCTCGGATCGAAAGCACGTCATCCTACGTGCAGTCCCTTCCCTCACTCAGCATCCCCGGAGCACTATTACTGATCGGATTTTCCGCGGGTCGGACGACACTTCAGCGTTTCGTCGCATATTCGAATCGTTGGCGTTGTACTGGTCAGCTTCGTCTTCCTTGGGGCGCGGACGTCGATTTCCTTCCCCTGGATTGTGGTGCTCATTTTTTGTGGTACTTCCATCGTGGCGTCCGCCCCCGGGTCCGGAGCGGTAGTGTTCGCCGGGACCTTGGCCTTATCGCCTTCGGTGACCTCGAGTTAACGCGATCATCCGGCCTTGGAATTGATGAGATGTCGCCACGGGACCTCGAACCAGTCTCTGCCTTGCGACGGTTAGCGACCGGGCCATCCTCGGAAATGCTTCCGGCATTAGCTCTCCAAGTCGGGACCGAGGGCACGGACTGGAACCACACCCCCGGGTTACTGGGTCACGAGCCTCATCACTCATTGAATTCCGTCTGACCTGTGGCCCGGGAAGCCAAAGAGCAGCGGAGAATTGCTATACAGCATCTACTTTCCGGAAGATTACGCAGTATCGAGAGCGAATTCTCAGTTCTCGGTCATAGGCGAGTTCTATTTCGATAGTGGAGTCATCGGTGTTATCGCTGGGCTCGCCGGCCTGGGCTGGATGACCGCTCTGATCTACGCGTGGTTTCGCCGCAATTCCGTCAATCTCTGGGCCCAAATCATCTACGCGATGGTTCCGTGGATCATCATTTTCGGCCTCCGCGGTGACCTCCTTCAGACATCCGCCCTTGCTTTCTTCCTCTATGCGCCCGTAGCACTCTCATACGTCCTTTCTGGACGGCATCGGGACGAGCTTGATGCTGACGCCCGGGCATCGGTCCGAGCTCACCATCGCCTTGCGAGGCCGGCCAGGTGATGCGGACCACCACGAGCCCTTTGGAATTGGATGCGAGTCTTGCCTATCCCGAAGCTTCGACTCTGGTCCTCACGAGGGCTCTGTGGTCCCGGGAATGCTAGGACGGTGTGCGCGGGCTCTGTCGGGGCTGCGCGTTCGGGTGCCCGTCCCCTCTCAGCGGATCGGACAATCCAGCTCGTAGAGCGTGCCGCGCGATGGGACTTCGATACAGCGCTCGAGGCTCGAGTCGAGAACACCGGCTCGCTGGCCATGATGGTATCGGCTCTACTTCGGCGAGTTCCGGGGCTAGAATCTGACCACTCGAGTCACGTACGCAGCCAAACACGACTTCGATCGGAGCGTCGCACGGGCCCGGAAGGGCTCGGCTCGCGGCGTGCTCGGCATCCAAGGCTCATCTGTCGCAAGTTTCCTCCAGGCGCAGCCAGGTGCTTTCAGAATACTTAACCACGTAAACGGCCACCCGGAGGTCCACAACGAGACGCTCCGCGACCTCGCTGGATTGACTGCGCACCATCCCGAGATGATCCCGAAATCAGTTCTGAGGCGGTCCGCAACAGAAGCCTCAATAGCGGACCTGGTGATCGTTCCCTCCAGCGGAGTATGGCGTCAGCTTGTAGATCGAGGAGTGGATTCCGATCGCATAGTGGTCGCGCCATACGGTGTCGATGTCCAGCAATTCCGACCGACAAACGATGGAGTACGCGACATACAAATGAGGTGCGTGTACGTTGGGCAGATCTCGCACAGGAAGGGCATCCGATACCTCTGCGAGGCTGCCCGGCGACCGGCCGTTCGGTTTGACCTTATCGGTAAAATGGTTAGCCCCGAGGTGCTTCGCGGAGCACCGTTCAATGTCCGGTGGCAGGGCGTATACAGCCACGCGCAGTTAGCGGAGTCCTTCGCGTCCTATGACATCTTTGTCCTGCCGTCACTTGAGAATTCGTTCGGTCTGGTCGCGGCGGAAGCCGCAGCCGCCGCACTACCGGTCGTGGTCTCGAGCGCTGCCGGTGCCAGCGAAGTACTCAGCGCCGCAGGTGCAAGCGTAGTTCCGCCAGCCTCAGCCAGTGCGCTGGCCACAGCCATCGAGCGGCTCGCGGACAATCCCGAACTGCGAGCGGAGTTGGGCGCCAGGGCCCGCTCCTTGACGACGGAGACGCTCACCTGGGCGAATTTCAGTCAGGCCGTTCTAGCGGCGCTACAGACAAAGCGGGAATTCGCGCTGCCAGCCAGAACTCGGGATTGACATCGATATCACGGAACGACCGAGTACGTCCAAGTGAGCAATGTCCCGGCGCCTTGTGCGGCGGGCAGCTCCCCGAGTCCGATAGCCGATGCGCGTCCTATTCGTAATCCACTTCCCCGTCTTTGGGGGCCCTCACAACCAGGCATTGAGGCTGGCGGAACCACTAGATCCAAGGGGTGGGAAACCGTCGTTCTCTTGCCGTCCGAAGCAGGGAACGCCGCGGGCCGACTTCGAGAAGCCGGGGTCGAAGTAGTGACAATGCCGCTGCACCGGCTGCGCGCATCCCTCGATCCGCGCCTCCATATCACATTCGCGGCGCGGCTTGCACCGGAGGTTAGGGAGGATCGGACGCGTCATCCGCGAGCGGGCCGTCGATCTCGTCCAGGTCGGCGGTCTCGTTAACCCCCACGCCGCGATTGCGGCTCGGCTCGAGCATGTTCCGGTCGTATGGCGACTGCTTGACACACGAGCGCCGAGGCCCGTGGCGATCTTATCTATGGGCTTCGTCCGAACGCTCGCCGATGTAGTTATGTCCACCGGTCGGGCCGTCGCGCTGTCGCATCCTGGGGATCGGGTATCGCCGATCGCACTGTCGCGTTCTTTTCCGCCCGTAGATGTCAATCTATTCCGTCCTCGCCCCGAGGAGCGTGAAAGCGTCTCGTCCGTGGAAAGTCCCCGACGACTCGCTGGTCATTGGGTGCGTCGCGAACATCAACCCGCAAAAGGGCATCGTTACCTTGGTCAGGGCCTTCGCCCAGATACGGGAACGGTTCCCGATGGCTCGACTGGTACTGGTCGGGGCTGAGTACGAGACCCACGCTGCGTACTCCGCAAGCGTCCGGGCGACCATCAACAGAGCTGGTCTTAGGGTAGGTCGAGACGTCTTCTTTGTCGGCGATCGAGCGGACGTGCATCGTCAACTGGCAGGCATTGGATGTGTTCGCATTTGCACCCGTGTCAAAGGGGGAAGCGGGTACTCAACGGCCGTGCTCGAAGCCATGGCCGCGGGGGTGCCTGTTGTCACCACGGCAGTCGCGGGCCTTCCGGAGGCGATTGAAGATCGGGTTAGCGGCATCTTCGTGCCGCCTGATCGTCCGCCATCGATGGCTGACGCCGTTTTCGAGCTGCTACGAAATCCCTCGATGGCGGTACGGGTTGGTGGAGCAGCGAGGCGCCGTGCCGTTACCTCGTTCGAAATCGCTCGTGCGTCGACGAACACGTCCGGGCATATGAGCGAGCACTGACCAGCCGCGGAGTCATGCCCGGCTTCGGCGCGCCGAACCGCTCCTCAATCGACGAGGTCCTAGTTTGTCCATCTTGTCAAACGACGCTCGCTGTTGGTCGCAATTCCATGACGTGCAGTCGGTGCGAATTGACGTATCCATCATGGACGGGATACCAGTCCTTCTGCCGATCACCGCCTCCAGCCACGATGACCTAGGTCACGGTACGAGCCGAGTTGATGTCCACAAGGCAACCCAGGCGAGCCACTTGACCAGGCCCTCGCTGAGCAGTTCGAGATCAGGCGTCCACATGGGACTACGAGGTACTACCGTTTCCTTCTCCTCGAGAAATTCCGGCGCGCAACCGCGCCGATTCAAGCCGCACCTGGTCGGTTCATCCGCGTTGACGGTGTGCGGCGGTTCCGGCATGGATGCGGAATTCCTGGCGCGCGCCGGCGCATCGGTGACCCAAGCGACCTTTCATTGGGTGCAGCTCGCCGGACTCGCGAACGGGCCCAGCGATACGGTCTAAACATCACGCCCATCGTCGCGGATGCCGAGCATCTACCGTTCGCTGACACGGCCTTCGACCTCGTGTATGTCCACGATGGCTTGCATCACCTCGAGCAACCCACGGTGGCGCTGCGGGAGATGGCTCGCGTCGCTCGACGTTGGGTCTCCGTCAGTGAGCCCACCCGCGCATGGCTGACCTCGGTGTCTGTCAGAGCCGGTCTCGCGCTCGAGCGGGAGGAGTCCGGCAACCTCGTGATTCGCTTGCGGCCCGCCGAGGTTGTCCAAATTCTCAAAGCAGCAGCTTAAATCTCTCGTTGCACAGCGTTACGCGATGTGCTCCCGGCACGAACCTGGGTGGGTCTCCCGGTTGCTTAGCCGGGTATTCATCTTCGCACGCTGGGGTTGGCGGATCGGCAACCTCCTCGTTGGTTGGGCTGGCAACAAGATGATTGTTCTCGCGGTGCGGGAAGATCCTTGGCAAGGTTCGGACGGGAAGGCCAGCCAAAGACAGCACTGACGGGCCCGGAGAGGCCATAGGTGTGATCGAGCCACTGTTTCGACGCCGCCACCAAATCAACCGGGCCGTCGGTACCATCAAGAACGCAGGCCGAAGATACGCGCCCTTCCTCCATCCGGCCTGGATGCTGCTCAAACGCGGCGTGTTCCGATTCGCTTTGAACCACACCAAGCTCAATTCGAGGAAGTCTTTCGTGGCAATCACTGGCGCAATCCGAAATCGGTACTGCGATTCGGTTCTTCCTTCGAGGCAACGGCCGCCGTTCGGAAGGCCGTCGCCGAGATTGCCGAACGGTATGCGATCGCGTCGC
>CAVSKY010000004.1:0-17472 GCA_963728745.1 uncultured Chloroflexia bacterium | reverse complement strand
ATTTGAACCTGCGACCTTCGGCTCCGGAGGCCGACGCTCTATCCACTGAGCTACAGGCGCGCGGACCGTGATGATAGCCGGCGAGCGTGGATAGACCTTCTGCTTCTGGTCCTACGCTCTCCGTCAGCGCCTCGATCGCGCTCGGATCGAGGTGACGAAGGGTCGTAGAGCATAGAACTCCGACCCAGTTCGCATTGCGTCGTCCGACACCTCACTCAGCAGCTCTTCGGCGGAAGGCCCATCAATTTCGCCAGCCAAGGCGTCGCCGAGCCATACGCCCACGAGCGCGTCGGACACGACCGTCGCCCACTGATGAGGGCGTGGTACCGAACTCGTGAAGCTGGCTAGCACGCCGAGCGGGAAGCTTTCGGGCTGATTGCCGACGGCATCGCGACTCGATCTCCTGCGATCGCGCAGGATCCTCCGCGAACTCGATCTCCGCGAGGACGCGACCAGGATGCGCTGGTCGCGGTGTGGCGCGACCTTCCGCGTCTCCGCGACGCGTCGACGCCTGGCTGCCGGTGACACTGCAGGCGGCCTGTGCTTCTTTTTGAACGTTTCGCGGTCGGATCCCGCCAATAGCACGATCGACCGCACAATCGGACGACATTCAACGAGGGACCAGTGGCCAAGACCGAGCTGGTGCGACGAGCGAGGGACGGGGACCGGGACGCGTACGACGTCCTCGTCACCGAGTCCGTCGACGCCATGTACCGGGTGGCGCGGCTGGTCCTCAGGGACTACGACAGGGCGTCGGACGCCGTTCAGGAAGCCCTCGTTCGCTGCTGGCGTGATCTGCCACAGCTGCGGGATCTGGAGCGGTTCGACGCCTGGCTAAACCGCATCCTCCTCCGTGCCATCACGGAGGAGGCTCGAAAGCGGCGACGCGATCGGATGGCCCTGACCGTTGTCCCGATCGCCTCGCATCCGGACTCGAGCGCCGCGCTCGCGGATCGAGACGAGATCGGGCGCGTGTTCGGCCGACTGTCGGTCGAGCACCGGACGATCGTCGTCCTCCATCACTACCTCGGCATGACGGCCGACGAAGCCGCCTCGACCATCGGGATCCCTGTCGGGACGGCCAAGTCGCGCCTGCACTACGCGACCGAGGCCCTGCGCGCCGCGCTCGACGCGGACGCTCGCGCCTCGGCGGGAAGGGTGTTGGCATGACCACGCGCAAAGAGCTCGATCGATCGATCTCGGCGTGGCTCGAAGCCGAAGCCCCGCACCGGGCGCCCGACGACGTCCTCGAGGCGTCCCGGGATCGAATCCGAAGCACCCGACAGCGTCGGTCCTGGTGGCCGGCATGGAGGCCCTCTGACATGAACAACTTCGCCAAGGTCCTGTTAGCGACGGCCGCTGTGGTGGCCGTCGCGGTGGTGGCCATCAACCTGCTTCCGGGAGGTGGGAGTGGGACAGGCGGTGTCTCTACCACGCCCTCGATGAGTCCGACCCCGGAACCCTCGCCGAGTCCGACCCCGGAACCAACCGCGTCGCTCGTGGCGCACTCGCTGAGGCCGTGCTGCATCGAAGATGACCCGCGGTTCGATTCGATGACGTTCGCCATCATGGCCCCACCGAGCTGGGGGGCCTTCGAAGAGTCAGGCGTCTTGTTCGACAACGATCCACCCGCCGGGGCCTACTTTGGGCTCTACCCCGGGGGCAATGTGTTCAGCGAACCGTGCCTGACCGATGAAGACGCAGAGGCCGACGTCCCTGTTGGCCCGACCGTCGACGACCTGGTGACGGCCCTTGTGGACCATCCCTCGCTCGATGTGACGGACCCCGTCGACGTGACCCTCGCCGGCTACTCGGGGACGTACCTTGACCTCACCGTCCCGGACGACATCAGCGAGTGCGTCCGGTACATGCCGACGGACCGCCACATCTACGCCCAGGGCCCGGGTCAGCGGTGGCACATGTGGATCCTCGACGTCGACGGCGTCCGGGTCCTGGTGGAGACGAACGATTACCCCGGCACCGCTCCCGAGCAGCTGGCGCAGCAGCAGGCGATCGTCGAGTCGCTCGTGATCACGCCCTGATCTTTGCCTGGTTCCCCAGATCTGAGAGGCGCCGGCGAGGCAGTGCCCCGCCGGCGCTCTCGTCGCCGCTGGTTGCTGCCGGACGGAAGGAGGAGGCTGGCGTGATCGCCGTCGTGAGCCGTGTATGGCGTCGCCGGCTGTCATCGGCGCTGGTCGTCGTCGCGATCGCTGGCTGCGGCCCCGCAGCCACGGCCTCTCCTGCCAGCACCCCGGTGGCCCCGCCGAGCGCCGAGCTGGCATCGTCGAGCCCCGCCGATGCCGAGGCGCTGGTCCTCGTCGGACGGATCGTGACGCTGGACGAGCCACCCGTCGCGGAGGCCCTCCTCATCGACCGCGGGGAGGTGACCGCGGTCGGCACCCGCGAGGACTTGCTTGCTCTTGCCGGCGATCAGGCGCAGATCCTCGCGCTCGGTAGCAACGTCGCCTACCCCGGCTTCATCGACGCCCATGCCCACTGGATCGGGGACCGGGAGTACTACCGCATCGAAACGCCGGCCGAGGCCATGGACGCGGCCGCAAGCCGCGGCTGGACCTCGATCTCCGAGCAGTGGGTCAACCCCGAGCGCCTCGACGAGCTCACAGGCCTCGCGGAAGAGCATGCCCTGCCGCTCCGGGTCAACGCCTATCTCGCCCTGAACTACGACCGCGAGTTCCTCGGCGACTGGTACACCTCGCGCGAGCCAGGTCCGGTCGACGACCACCTCCGCGCCGAGGGGCTGAAGATCCACCTCGACGACGGCTTGGGCCATACCATCAACTGGGATCCGGCGGAGCTCACCGCCACGATCGACCGCGCGAACGACGCCGGCTGGCAGGTCTCGGTCCATGCGATGAGTTCCGCGGCGATGGAGCTGGTCCTCGACGCCTTGGAGGCGGCGCTCCGTCCCACCGGGCCCAATCCCCTGCACCACCGGATCGAGCACGCCATGCAGGTGACGGACGACCAGCTCGCCCGCCTCGTCGCCATGGACATCGCGATCGTGACCCACTTCGACGGCGCCAACGACTGGCTGCTCGACGAGCGGGTCGTGGCCGAGTTCGACCGGACGGACCCAGGCGAGCAGTTGCCCCTGCTCGACCGCTGGCGCGACTTCGTGGACGCCGGCCTGCACGTCGCCTCCGCGACCGACGCGCCATGGACCTTCGAGGAGCAGGAGCTCCTCGACGCCATGGGCCGGCCGGTCGACCACATCGCGGCCGGCATGGACGGACGCGTCCGTACGAGTCCGGATCCGCCGGCGTGGAGCGTCGACCAGCTCCTGACAGCCGAACAGGGTTTGCGCGCGGTGACCGTCGATGCAGCTTGGGCAATCGGGGAGGAGGCCCGGCGCGGTCACCTGGCGCCCGGCACGATGGGCGACGTGACGATCCTGAGTGGCGATATCGCCGCGTCCACGCCCGAGGAGATCCGTGCGCTCGAGGTCGTCGCCACCATCGTCGGCGGTAACGTCGTCTACTGTTCGGACGCGGCCGACTGCGGAGGACCTCGATGAGCGCTACTCGTTCGGTGTGGATCCTGGCCCTCGGCGTCCTTGCCGTGGTCGGCGGTTGCGCTCCAGGCACCGTCCCGTCCGACACTCCGCCCGCCACTGAAGGGGCCGTTGGGCCCGGTGCCAGCCTCCGCGTCGGGAAGCCACTGCCGCTGCTCATCGACACCGATGTCGCGCCCGACGACCTCGTGGCGATCGCCTTTCTCCTCTCGTCGCCGAGGGTCGAGGTCAGGGCCATCACCGTTTCGGGGACCGGCGAGGCGCACTGCGGGCATGGCGTGGACGTCGTCCTGCGACTGCTCGAGCGCCTGGGTGCTCCCCCGATCGCCGTCGCCTGCGGCCGCGAGACACCGATCGCCGGCGACCATGCCTTTCCGGATGCCTGGCGCCTGGGTGCCGACCACGGATCCGGGCTCGCGTTGCCGTCGACGTCGCGGGCGCCGTACGCGGGCGACGCGGTGCAGCTCATCAGTGAGACCAACGATGCCGTGGAGGGTCTGCGCGTCCTGACCCTCGGCCCGATGACGAACCTGGCCGACGCCCTCGGGCGCCGCCCGAATCTCGCCCAGCGTCTCGAGACCGTGTACGCGATGGGCGGAGCGCTGTTGGTTTCCGGCAACGTCGCCGTCGGCGGCCCGTCCGACAACGAGGTCGCCGAGTGGAACATCTACGTCGACCCGACGGCCGCTCAGGTGGTCATCGACTCGGGGCTCACGGTGCGCCTCGTCAGCCTCGACGGCACGAACCAGGTGCCGGTCACCCCGGAGTACGCGGAGCGCGTCCGGCGGGAGGCGACCGGTCCGGGCGCCCTCGTGCTCGCGGAGCTGTTCGCCGAGCATCCGTTCATGACCGATGGCACCTATTTCCTGTGGGATCCGCTTGCCGCCGCCATGGCGGCCGACTACCCGCTCGGTTCGTTCAGCGCCGCCCGAGTGGATGTCGAAGAGGCGGAGGGTCCCGAAGTCGGTTTCACGCGTCCGGTCGAGGGGACGCCTAACGTCGAGTACCTCAGCGCAGCCGATCGTGCCGCCGTCGAGGACACCTTGCTCGAGACACTGAACTAGAGGGTAAAACTCCACACGTTTCGCTCGGGGTCCCACTCGAGTGGCCACTACGCTCAGGCGGTCAGGCTCCGGAGGCCGACGCTCTATCCACTGAGCTACAGGCGCGAGGCCACGATCAATACGGCCTCACGCACGAGTAGACCTTCCGCGTCTGGTTTACGATCGATCGAGCGCCCTCGTCCGTGCTCCAGCCGGGCCGATCATGCTTGGTAGAGCGTAAAACTCCGAGCGTGGCGCTCCCCCCGGTGTTGGGCTACGTCAGATAGTGCGGGAGGACTTTGCCGTCCTTTACGTAGGTCAGCGCTTCGCTGACCTCGTAGGCGTGGACGGCGGAAACGACCTCGGGCAGCCTGCGTGAGAGCGTCGCGATCTCTGCGCTACCGAAGGACGTCCGCATCGCGTTGGTGTCAGTGAAGCCGAGGGTCAGTGAGGCGTGGAACCGCTGGTCGGTGGGGTTGTCGTGCGCGACGTTCGGGGTGTCCCAGAGTCGTTGGATCCAAGGCAGGAACACCTGGGTTCGAAGTTCCCGCAACGCGCCATTCTTGACGAGAGCGGGGACAAGCTCATCTGTGAGGAACGTCCGGAAGGCCCCGGTCTTGACGCCCTCGCGCCTGCGGAGGTAGATCAGACTTCGCGCTCCCGCCTTCTCCTCCGGACGAGCCACGTCGTACCAGCGAGCCGAGTACGGTGGCCCGGCGTAGAGGAGCGTGCGCCGGAACACGTTCACCTCGTCCTTATACGCGAGCCTGGTCTGCTTGCGGCCCCGCAGCGGGGAGAGAACGGACGTGAACGTGACCTCGGCAACACCGTCGATCCTGCGCTCGGCGGGGATGACCGTCTCGATGCCGCTCGTGGCCGGCCACAGCCCTGGATTGCCCTCCGCCAGATGGATCTGGCGGTACTCCTCCATCCCCGGCGTCGCGGAGATGATCTTCGAGTGCGGGCCCTTCCAGTAGTCCATTCCTTGCTGACGTGGCTGATCGCTGCGCATCCACAGCGGGATCGATGAGACGAGGGGCTTCCTCGCCGAGGGAGGTGTCGTAGCCACTTGAATTGCCTTCTTTCGGAGGGGTGCGGTCAGCGGTCGAGGAACTCGACGGCGACTGGAGCGAACTGGTCGTGGAACTGGAAGATGCCGCCGTGGCCGGAGTCGGGGTAGATGACGAGCTCGGATCCGGGAATGCGGCGATGCAGGTCCCGGGACAGTACGGAGGGCACCATCCGGTCGTTGTCGCCGTTGGCGATCAGGGTGGGCTGGGTGACCTTCGACAGGTCGGCGGGCGCCGAGCGACCCCACTTCCTGATCGCCTTGAGCTGCGTCTGGAACGCCCTGATCTTGATGGGCGCATCCCGGTCGACGGTGCGCTCCTCGAGCCGCTTCGCGAACGCGCGGGCGGCGGTCTTGCCAGTGGCATTGCGGTTGAAGAACAGGAACTCCTTCGGGTCCGACCGGGTGAGGGTCGCTCGGAGGATGTCGTAGTACGTGGTCCCGGCGACCTTGTCGATGTCCTTGCCACCAGCGGGGCCTGTGCCAGTGAGAACGAGCCTGCGGACGAGCTCGGGGTGCTTGACCACGAGAGCCTGGGCGACCATGCCGCCAAGGGAGAAGGAGAAGATGTCGACCTTGTCGAAACCCAGCGCGCGGATGAATGAGTAGGCGTCGTCAGCCATGGCCTCGACGCCGTCGGGCACCTGGCCGGTGGAGGCGCCGACGCCGCGGTTGTCGAACGCGATCACGTGGTGCTCCTTGGCGATCGGGTCGATGATCCGCGGGTCCCAGTTGTCGAGGTTCGCGGCGAGGTGGACAAAGAAGATCACGGGGATCCCGCCTCTCGGACCGAGCTCGCGGTAGGCGAACTCGACGCCGTCGGCGGTGATGGTGCGGGCCGGTGCCTCCACGTAGGACGTGATGGTGGCGTCGTTGCTCGTGCTGCGCATGGTCGAGGACTCCCTTGCATTTATTGGCTGACAGTCGTAATATTACGAGCGACATATAATAGTGTCAAGTGGGATGGCAAGTCCGACAAAGGAGTCGTTGATGGTGCGGTACGGCAAGGATCACAAGCAGGCGACGCGGCGGCGGATCGTCGAGGCGGCAGGCCATCGGCTCAAGCGAGACGGCATCGATGGCTCCGGGGTGGCGACGCTCATGGCCGACGCCGGCCTGACCAATGGCGCCTTCTACGCCCATTTCGAGTCGAAGGAGGACCTCGTCGCGACCGTGGTCGCGGACCAGCTCCGCGAGCAGCGCGAGGGGTACACCGCGCAGTCGCTCGAGGAGATCGTTCGCGGGTATCTGTCGAACAAGCATCGCGACGATACGGAAGGCGGCTGTCCATCGGCCGCGCTCCTCGACGAGATCGCGCGCTCGTCAGACGCCGTGAAACGCGCCTACACGGATGGCCAGGTGGCGATCATCGACGACGTGGCCGCCCGATTGTCGCCCGACGATCCTCGGTCAGCGCGCGTGCAGGCGCTCGGTGTCTTCGCACTGATGGTCGGGACCCTCCAGGTCTCCCGCGCCCTTGCCGACCAACGCCTTGCCGACGATGTCCTCGAGCAGGGCATCAAGAACGCCCTGGCCATACTGGGCAGTGGGCCTCAGGGCTGACGGATGGCGCGGGCGAGGGTCCGGCTGCTGCGTCGCTGCCGGCCGGTCCGAGCAAATGTGCGCATCACCAGAGCCCGCCACAGAATGGGCTCGTGCCGACGCCTTTGCTCGAGACGAAGTTCTACTTGCCCAAGCCCGCGCGCAGAGCGGTTCCCCGCCCGCGATTTGACCGAGCGGCTGGATGGAGTGGTCGAGTCCAAGCTGGCGCTCGTCTCGGCGCCGGCCGGCTTCGCCCCGCGCCTGAACGACCTCGACCCCTCGGTCCAGGCGGGCGCTTGACGTACGACGTGTTCGAGTGGTGGGTGGCCGCCGGGACGTTGGCCTTCCCGGGCGCCGCGCACGCGGTCGGCGAGCGCCGCGCGATGCTGGACGACTGACGAGGGACGCCTGACGCCGACAAGCCGTAGAAGCACAAGATCTGGTGTCTTGACAACTCGGCGCGATTAGCATCCAATATATTGCATGCAGGTTGCAACCCTACGCCGCGTCGAACGGTCCCTGTGGCGGGACAGGGCATACCGGATGCTTCGGGATGCCATCGTCAACGGTGAGTTGGGGCCCGGTGGGGTGATCCGGGACGCGGAGCTGGCAGAGCGCCTCGGGCTGTCGCGGACCCCCGTGCGCGAAGCGCTGGCCAGGCTGGCCGACGAGGGCCTGGTCGAAACGAAGCCCCACGCTTGGACTCGGGTCGCGCCCTTGTCGCTTCGCGAGGCGCGAGACGCGGTCGTCGTTGTGGGCGCGATGCATGAGTTGGCCGTGCGGCTGGCCGTGCCGATGATGACCGAGAAGCATCACGAGGTGATGCGGGCGGCCAACCGTCGCTTCGCCGCGGCGGTCGAGGCCGGTGACGTCGAGGGCGCCGTCGATGCCGACGACGCATTCCACGACGTGCCGGTCGCCGTGCTGGGCAACCGGGCGCTGGAAGCGACCATCGAACGCCAGCTGCCGTTGATCCGACGGCTGGAGCGGCTGCGCTTCGGCTCGCTGCTGGGCCGCAGCTCCATCACCAGGCACGAGCAGCTGATCGACGCCTGCGAAGACCGGGATGTGGACACGGCGGTGGCGATCACCGCCCGCATCTGGACGAACCTGTTCGACGAGCTCGATTCGGAGGGAGGGACTGGCAATGGCGACACTTGAGGCGCGCGCGCAGACGACGGCACTCGAGGACTATCCGCGCTATCCGCTGCTGTTCGGGCCGTCGCCGATCCACGGCCTGGATCGGCTGACGAGGCACCTCGGCGGGGCGACGCTCTGGGCCAAACGCGAGGACTGCAACTCTCCGTACGCATTCGGCGGGAACAAGGCCCGCAAGCTCGAGTACCTGGTCGCTGACGCGTTGGCCCAGGGCTGTGACACGCTCGTTTCGATCGGTGCTGTCCAGTCGAACCACACCCGCCAGGTCGCTGCCGCGGCGGCAGTGGCCGGCCTGGGGTGCGTGCTCGTCCAGGAGAGCTGGGTCGACTGGCCGGATGTCACCTACGACCGGGTCGGCAACATCCTGCTGAGCCGGCTCATGGGGGCCGACGTGCGCCTCGTGGAGGCAGGCTTCGGGATCGGGTTCAAGGAGAGCTGGGAGCAGGCGCTTGCGGAGATCGAGGCGTCCGGCGGCAAGCCCTACGCCATCCCGGCAGGCGCGTCGGATCATCCGCTGGGGGGCCTCGGCTTCGCCTCGTGGGCGCGCGAGGTCGAGGTCCAGGAGGCCGAGCTCGGCGTGTTCTTCGATACGGTGGTCGTCTGTTCGGTGACGGGCTCCACCCAGGCCGGGATGATCGCCGGCTTCGCCGATCGTCCGCGGCAGCGGCGGATCATCGGCATCGACGCGTCGGCCAAGCCGGACGGGACGTGGGCGCAGATCGCACGGATCACCCGGTTCACGGCCCGGGCGATCGGGCTCGAGCGCGAGCTATCCGACGACGAGATCGTCCTCGACGATCGCTACCACGCCGGCATCTACGGCATCCCGGACGGTTCGACGCTCGCGGCGATGCGGCTGGCGGCGCGCCTCGAGGCGATGATCACGGACCCCGTGTACGAAGGGAAGTCGATGGCCGGGCTCATCGACCTGGTCAGCCGAGGCGAGATCGACCGATCGTCGAACGTGCTCTTCGCCCACCTGGGCGGCCAGCCCGCCATCAACGCCTACGCGGCACTGTTCAGCTGACGTTCGCGTAGACGGTCACTGCGGCGAGACCGGGGCTGTGACCTCGGAAAGGGCGGGTCAGCCCTGCGCGACGGGGAAGCCGACGAGATCGGCGCTCACCTGCCACAGCCGGGCCGTGGTCGCGGCATCGTAGGAGGCCGCGTGGGATTCCTTGGGCTTGCGCTTGGCAAAGTACTGACCCGTGACCCCCTCCGCCTGCGGCGAGCTGGCCAGGTAGACGGATGTTTCGGCGCCCTGCTCAGGGTTCTTCATGAACCTGCGCATCACGGCGATGAGCGGTCCCCAGCCGCGGGCCATGTCCTCGGCGCCGAAGCCTGTGCTGGTCATGCCGGGGTGGAGGACGGTGGCGGTGACGCCGGTGCCCTCGATCCGCTTGGCCAGCTCGTACGTGAACATCACGTTGGCCAGCTTCGATTGGTTGTAGGCGCGCTGGCCTGAGTACGTCGCCTCGCCCATCAGGTCGTCGAAGTCGATGCTTCCCATCGACTGCGCCCCGGACGACACGGTGACGATCCGGGCCGGTGCGCTGGTTGTGAGCCGCTCCAACAGGAGGCTCGTCAGCAGGAACGGGGCAAGATGATTGAGCGCGAAGGTGTGCTCCAGCCCGTCGGCCGTCACGCGGCGATGCGCCCAGAATCCGCCAACGTTGTTGAGGAGCACGTCGAGCCGCGGGTAGGTGGCGAGGACCTCGTCGGCCAGCCGTCGGACCTCGGCCTGCGATGACATGTCGGCGACGAACACGTCCACCGCGGTGTTGCCCGACTCGCTGACGATGGCGGCGGCGGCGCGCTCGGCGCGGGCCCGGTCCCGGCCGGTGATGCCCACCCTGGCCCCCATCGTGGCCAGCGCGACGGCTGCTGCCCTGCCGATCCCGCCGGTACCACCGGTGATCAGGACGGTCTTGCCGTTCATCGACGTCGTGTCAGTCATCGCGAGCTCCTGGCGGTGGACAGGGAGAAACCCGACGTCCTTCAAGAAGGACGTCCGGAGGTCGGACGGATCAGGGCTGAAACGTCACGCAGCGGCAGGCGCCACGGCTCGCTGGGCAAGGGCCGCCTTCGTGCCGTCCGGGCCGGCGAGCACATAGGCGATCATGGCGAAGAAGCCGAAGTTGAAGATCCCCAGCAAGAGCAGGCCGAGGAACCACGCCTTGCTTTCGAGCTGCGCGGTGTTCAGCAGCGCGCCGATCCACGACACGAGGCCGCCGATCAGCCCGCCGACGATGGCGAGCGAGCCCGCGAGGCCGAGTCCGAACAGGGCAAGCGCGAGCGGGCTTCCCTGGACCCCGACGACGTCCGGGCCGTTCATGATGAACAGGTCGTTGGCGAGCGCCAACCCGACCGCGATGATCAGGAGGATGGCCCCGGCGCCTGCAGCGACGATGCTGCCGACGAAGAGCCGGGTCACTGTTGCTTTCTGCATGAGCTGGTTTCCTTTCGAAGATGATCGAGTGGCGGTCGTGAGATCCGTCAGGATGGTCATGCCGGGGATCCGGCCAGGGCAATCGAGTTCGGCGCAGGGCTCGCGCTCATGGGCGACTCCGCCACTGCGAGCACGATGGTCCCTCGGGTGCGTCCAGTCGCGACCCGGGCGATCGCCTTGCGAGCCTCGCCCAGGGGATACGTGCCATCGATGACGGGCGCGATCTTCCCGGCCTCGACGAGCTCCTTGAGGACCACGAGGTCGTCGTGGTTCTGCGTCTTCACGGTCGGACTCGCCTGCTGACGCACGAACATCGAGACGAGCATGGTCCGGACGGTGCGGCCGAGCTTGCCGTCGGCGTGGCCGCCGCCATTCGAGATCAAGGTCCCGTGGGGCGTGAGTGCCCGTCGGGTGCGGGCCATCGAGTGGTTCCCGACGTTGTCCAGGATCAGGTCGTAGCGGCCCTCATGCTTGGTGAAGTCCTCGTTGGTGTAGTCGATGACGTGGTCCGCGCCGATGGATCGAACGAGGTCCACGTTCTTCGTGCTGGTCACCCCGGTCACCTCGGCACCGAACGCCTTGGCGATCTGTACGGCGAACGTGCCGACGCCGCCCGACGCACCGTTGATGAGGACCTTCTGGCCCGGTCGCACCTCGCCGTTATCGCGAAGGAGCTGGAGCGCGGTGGTGGCCGACACGCCGACCGCGGCCGCCTGCTCGAATGACAGGTTGGCTGGCTTGGGGATGAACTGGTCCTCGGGCGCCGCCATGTATTCGGCGAACGCCCCGGCGCCCCACCCGAACACGTCGTCGCCAGGCCGCAACCGGCGAACGTCCTTGCCGACGGCCTCCACGGTCCCCGCGACATCGGTGCCGGGAACGGGGTTCTTCGGCTTGCGCAATCCGGTCGCCATGCGCATGACGAACGGCGAGCCCGTCATGAGGATCCAGTCACCGACATGGATCGATGCCGCGTGGACGCGGACGAGCACCTCGTCGTCCCCGACTCGGGGCTTCTCGATGTCCCGTGCCTCGAGGACCTCGGCCGAGCCGTATCTTTCCTGAACGATCGCCTTCATCACTGTGCCTCGACTGCGATTGGATTGTACGATGTACGCTCTGTAGTGTACGATGTCTACACTAGTGCGTACCCAGTACGCTGTCAACCCTACCCTCGGATCTCCCGACCAACCCGCAAGGAGCAACAGCAATGGCCACCGACGCAGTCCTCGTTCCCGAGCCGCGCAAGCGCCTGAGCAGGGAGCGGGTCCTCCAGGCGGCGATCGCCCATGCCGACGACAGCGGTCTCGAGGCACTCACGATGCGCACGCTCGCCGAGATGCTCGAGGTCGCGCCGATGGCGCTGTACCGCCACGTCGCCAACAAGGACGGCCTCATCGATGCGATGGTCGATGTCGTCTTCAGCGAGATCGGCGTGCCCGCGGGCGGCGGCGACTGGAAGACCGCGATGCGGCGGAGGGCGATCTCGGTGCGCGACGCGCTGGCGCGCCATCCGTGGGCGATCGGCCAGATGGAGTCACGGAGAACGCCAGGTCCAGCCAATCTTCGCCATCACGATGCCGTGATCGGCAGGCTCCGGTCGGCCGGCTTCGACGTCGAGCAGGCCGCCCACATGTACTCGCTGCTGGACAGCTACATCTACGGCTTCGCCCTGACGAAGATGAATTTCCCGTTCGAGACCTCGGAAGAGATCGGCGAAGTCGCCGAAAGCATGCTCCAGCCGTACCCAGCCACCGAGTACCCCAACCTCGTCGAGTTCCTCAACGAACACGTCATGAAGCCCGGCTACGACTACGGGGACGAGTTCGAATACGGTCTCGACGTCATCCTCGACGGCCTCGAGCGGGCGCGCGCGACCTAGCGCCGACGGCTCTGACGTCCCGAGCCTAGTCCGTCGCGCGGAGCGGCTCCGCCGGGGTCTCCTCGGAGGCCGGCTCCTGTCGGGCAGGCACGCCGCGAAGGGCGACCGCCGTGCCGATCGCGGTCAGGACCGCGCCGATCGTTGCCACCACGGCGACCACGTGGATCGCGTCGATGAAGGCCGTTTGCGCCGCGGTGATGAGCGCCGCCGCGAGCTCTCCAGGGAGCGTCTGGGCGATCGTCAGCGCGCCGCCCAGCGTGTCCCGCGCGGCGTCGGCGACGTCCGCGGGGATCCCGGCAGGGAGCGTGTCGGCGACCTCGGTCCTGTACACGGCGGTGCCCACGCTGCCGAGGATCGCGATCCCCAAGGCACCGCCCAGTTCGCCGCTCGTCTCGGACATCCCGGTAGCGGCGCCGGCCTGCTCGGGCGGCGCGCTGCCGACGATCAGCTCGGTCGCGAGCGTGATAACGGGCGCGAGCCCGACTGAGATCACGATCGAGGCCACGACGATCAACAGGACGCCCGTGCGGCCGTCGAGCCCGAGGCCGATGAGCAGCGCGGTCCCCACGGCCGCGATGGCCATGCCGACGCCCATGATCACCGCGGGCGGGAAGCGATGGATGATGCGTGGCGCCGCGACCGAGCCGACGATGAAACCGATCGCCGATGGAAGGGACCACACCGCGGCCTCGATCGGCGACAGCCCAAGGACGAGCTGCAGGTACTGCGCGATGAACAGGAAGTAGCCGACGACGACGAAGATGCCGAGCAAGTAGGTGCCCAGCGATGCCGTGAACGCGCGGATGCGAAAGAGGCGGACGTCGATGATCGGCGACTCGAGCTGGAGCTGCCGGCGAACGAATGCGATCCCGAGCAGCACGCCCGCGACGATCGAGACGACCGGCACCGGCGCGATCCCATCCTGGGCGATCTCCTTGAGCCCGAAGACCACGGCGAGGATGGCGAGGAGCGACATCGCGGCGCTGAGCAGGTCCAGCCGGCGGGCCTCGGGGTCCTTGTACTCGGGCAATGTGCGCGGTCCGAGGAGGAGCAGCAGACCCATCACGGGAACGCCGATCAGGAACACGGAGCCCCACCAGAAGAACTCGAGGAGCACGCCACCGAGGACGGGACCGATGGCGCCGCCGGCCGAATAGGCGGCGATCCAGAACCCGATCGCCGTGGTCCGCTGCTTGGGATCGAGGAACATCGTGAAGATCAGCGAGAGCGTGGATGGCGCGATCGTCGCTCCGGCGATGCCCATGACGGCTCGGCTGAAGATGAGCATCTCCGCGCTCGTCGAGAACGCCGCGAGCAACGACGCCAGCGCGAAGCCGCCCGCGCCACCCAGCAGGAGCTTGCGCCGGCCGATGCGATCGCCGAGCGTGCCCATGGTGATGAGCAGGCCGGCCACCAGGAACCCGTAGATGTCGATGATCCAGAGCAGCTGCGCGCTGGTCGGTTGCAACTCCGCGCTGATCCGGGGGACCGCGAGGTTGAGGACGGTCAGGTCCATCGCGTAGACGAGCGCTGCCAGGGTGAGCACGGCGAGCCCGATCCATTCCCGCCTGGTTGCCCGCGCCGGCACCTCGTACTCGCTCGTCACCTGACCCATCGTCCCATGCTCCTTCATCGCCCGTGGCTCCAGCCTTGACACGCCGATAATACAACCGTATGGTTGTATAGTGCAAGTCGCTCCCCCGGACTTCGATCGCCTGTTCGCCGCCATGGCCGACCACACGCGGCGCGACATCGTGCGCCGGGCGATCGATGGCCAGGAGGGCGTCGCCGAGCTTGCCAGCCACTATCCGATGAGCTTCGCGGCCGTGCAGAAGCACGTCGCGATCCTGGAGCGGGCGGGGCTGGTGAGCAAGCAGCGCCATGGGCGGCGCAAGGTCGTCCGCACCAACCTCGAGGGGCTGCGCGTCGCGCGCCGCCTGCTCGACCAATACGAAGCGTTATGGCGCGGGCGGATCGATCGCATGACCGACCTCGTCACCGAACCCACCAAGGAGGAAGACCGATGACCGTTACCGGTGTCCGCAAGGACAGCGATGCCCTGTCGATGACATTGGAAGCGGAGTTCGATGCTCCCGCCGAGCGGGTGTGGCAGCTGTGGGCCGATCCGCGGCAGCTCGAACGCTGGTGGGGTCCGCCGACCTACCCTGCCACCTTCACGAAGCACGACCTCCAGCCCGGCGGCCGCGTGGAGTACCACATGACCGGGCCCGAGGGCGACCAACCCAAGGGGTTCTGGGAGATCGATGTCGCCGAAGCGCCGCGCTCCATCGTCTTCCGCGATGGGTTCGCCAACGACGACGGATCCCCGAATCGCGACATGCCGATGAACACCGTCCGGGTGTCGATCGAGGAGACGGCGGGCAACCGCACGCGGATGTCCATCCAAAGCATCTTCCCCAGCACCGAGGCGATGGAGCAGCTGCTGGCCATGGGCATGGAGGAGGGGTTGACGGAGGCCGTCGCCCAGATCGACGCGATCCTGTCCGAGGACGCCGTCCGCACCGCTTGACACACGACCCGAAGGAGATACCCCTGATGACGACCCTGACCGAACCGACCACCCAGACGCTGGATGTGCCTGGTGCGACGCTGACCTACGACGTGCGGCGCAACGACGCCAGCACCGAACCGCCGCTCTTCCTCATCGGGTCGCCGATGGGCGCCGCGGGCTTCGGGACCTTGTCCCGCTACTTCCCCGACCGCACGCTTATCACGTACGACCCGCGTGGCGCTGAGCGCAGCACGAAGGACGACCCGTCGACCGAGTCGACGCACGAGCAGCACGCCGACGACCTGCATCGGGTCATCGAGGCGGTCGGTGGCCCGGTCGACATGTTCGCCAGCAGCGGCGGCGCCACCAATTCACTCGCCCTGGTCGCCACGCACCCGGAGGACGTCCGGATCCTTGTCGCCCACGAGCCGCCGCTGATGACGGTCCTGCCCGACAGCGAGAACGCCAAGGCCGCCGCGCGCGCCGTCAACGAGACGTACATGCGAAGCGGGTTCAATGCCGGGATGGCCCATTTCATCGCGGTCGTCAGCCACGAGGGCGAATTCCCCGATGACTTCGCCATGCGGCCCGCGCCCGATCCGGCGATGTTCGGCATGCCCACCGAGGACGACGGCTCGCGAGACGACGTACTGATGGCCCAGAACATCCTCGCCGGCACGCGCTACGAGCTCGACGTCGACGCGCTGCAGAAGGCGTCGACGAGGATCGTGCTGGCCCTCGGCATCGAGTCCCAGCAGATCATGCCGGGTCGCGGCGCGAAGGCTTGCGCGGAACGGCTTGGGACCGAGCCGGTCATCTTCCCGAGCGGCCACGGCGGGTTCATGGGCGGCGAGTACGGACAGCAGGCTGGCGAGCCCGAGGCATTCGCCGCCAAGCTGCGCGAGGTCCTGTCGGCCGCCTGACCCGCTTCGATCCGCCTCGGCAAGAGGCGGGGCACCCACCGGACGCGCCGAAGTTTCAGGTTTGACTTATATAAGTCGTGCCTTTATCTTCGGTTCGTGCACGCGTTCGACGTCCTGGGAGACCCGATCCGACGGCGGATCCTCGAGCTGCTCGCCGACGGCGAGCTGACCTCGGGGGCGATCACGGGCGTGATCCAGGCCGAGTTCGGGATCTCGCAGCCGGCGGTCTCGCAGCACCTCAAGGTCCTGCGCGACAGCGGCTTCGCGACGGTCCGCCCGGAGGGCACGCGACGGCTCTATGCCGTGGATGCGGGGCCGTTCACCGAGCTCGACGACTGGCTCGACCACTTCCGCCGGTTCCTCGATCAGCGGCTCGATTCGCTCGCGACCGAGCTCGCCCGGGGCAAGCGGGAGCGCCGCCTCGACACCACCCACTCCGCCAGCACGAAGGAGACACCCCGATGATCGACATCGTCAACGAGATCGACGCCGCGCAGCGCGAGGTCGGCCATGGCCGGATCGCCGCGGGCGAGGGCCGCACGATCCGGCTTCGGCGAACGTACGACGCCCCGATCGACGACGTGTGGGATGCGTTGACCGACCCCAAGCGGATCGGTCGCTGGTTCCTGCCCATCAGCGGCGACTACCGCATCGGCGGCCGCTATCAGTTCGAGGGCAACGCGGGCGGCGAGATCGTGGCCTGTGATCGCCCGAACCGGTTGCGCGTGACGTGGGCGTACGGCGAGAACCTGCAGCCGGCCGACATCTCCGAGCTCGAGGTCCGGCTCTCGCCGGCCGGCGACGACCAGACGGTCTTCGAGCTCGAGCACACGGCCATCGTGCCGGACGACCGCTGGGACGAATACGGGCCGGGCGCCGTCGGTGTCGGCTGGGATGGAGGGCTGCTCGGACTGGCGCTCCATCTACGGGGCGAGTCGCTCGACGATCCGGAGGCGTGGCAGCTGTCCGCTGAAGGACGCGACTTCGCACAGCGCTGCAGCGTGGCCTGGGGTGCGGCCAACGAGGCTGCCGGCGCCGACCCGACGGTGGCCGCCCGCGGCGTCACGAACACCACGGCCTTCTACGCGCCGGCCCTCGACGCGTCGTCACGCTGATGGCCGACGGTCACGAGCCGACGGCCTTGGGATGGCCGAGCAGGTAGCCCTGGCCGAGGCGCACGCCGAGCTCGAGCAGGGCCGCCCGCTCCTCCTCGGTCTCGATGCCCTCGGCGATGAGCTCGCAACCGGTCTCGACGGCGAAATAGGTCAGACCAGAGACGAGTGAGCGGCGGATCGGGTCGCGGTCGATGCCCCGCACCCATTCCATGTCGAGTTTCACGAACGCGGGTTGCAGCGCCAGGAT
>CAVSKY010000003.1:0-39432 GCA_963728745.1 uncultured Chloroflexia bacterium | reverse complement strand
CTCGAGCGCCGCGCTCGCGGATCGAGACGAGATCGGGCGCGTGTTCGGCCGACTGTCGGTCGAGCACCGGACGATCGTCGTCCTCCATCACTACCTCGGCATGACGGCCGACGAAGCCGCCTCGACCATCGGGATCCCTGTCGGGACGGCCAAGTCGCGCCTGCACTACGCGACCGAGGCCCTGCGCGCCGCGCTCGACGCGGACGCTCGCGCCTCGGCGGGAAGGGTGTTGGCATGACCACGCGCAAAGAGCTCGATCGATCGATCTCGGCGTGGCTCGAAGCCGAAGCCCCGCACCGGGCGCCCGACGACGTCCTCGAGGCGTCCCGGGATCGAATCCGAAGCACCCGACAGCGTCGCTCCTGGTGGCCGGCGCGGAGGCCCTCTGACATGAACAAGTTCGCCAAGGTCCTCGTCGCGACGGCTGCTGTGGTGGCCGTCGCGGTCGTGGGCATCAACCTGCTGCCCGGGAGCCGGACTGGAGCGGGCGGTTCCCCGCCTGCCGCCTCCCCGTCCACACCTCCCCCGTCCCCTTCGCCGACTCCGACCCCGGAACCGACCGCCTCGCTCGTGACGCACGCGCTCAGGCCGTTCGGGCCGGGCGGCTTCGACGATGAGAACCCGCGCGCCGCTTCGATCACGTTCACCTTCGATGCCCCTGCGTCGTGGGAGCAATTCGAGGTGGTTGGCGTGTTGATCGGTGGCAACGGACCGCCCGATGGGGCCTACGTTGGGTTCTACCGCGGGAGCTGTTCAGCGATCCGTGCCTGACCGAGGAAGAGGCAGAGCCGAGGCCGACATCCCCGTCGGCCCGACGGTCGACGACCTCGTGACCGCCCTCGTCGACCACCCGTCGCTTGATGTGACCTCCCCCGTTGACGTCACGCTCGCGGGGTATTCCGGGAAGTACCTGGACCTCCAGGTCCCGGACGACATCACTGCGTGCGCCTACTACAAGCCCATGGACGGGCACATCTACGCCCAGGGCCCCGGCCAGCGCTGGCACATGTGGGTGCTCGATGTCGGCGGGATCCGGGTGCTGGTCGAGACGAACGATTTCCCCGGAACATCCGTCCAGTGGCTGGCGGAGGAGCAGGCGATCATCGATTTACTCGAGATCACCCCCTGATCTTCGGCTGGTTCCCCGATCCGCATCGCGCCGGTGAGGGCATGCCCCGCCGGCGCTCTCCTCGCCACTGTCTCCAGTCCCTGTCGAATGCCAGGAGGAGGCGTCCCATGGTCTGCTACGTGCGCCCTGCAGTGCGTCGCCGGTTGGCTTCGGCGCTGGTCGTCGTGGCGATCGCTGGCTGTGGCACCGCAGCCACGGCTTCTCCTGCCAGCACCACGGTGGCCCCGCCGAGCGCCGAGCTGGCATCGTCGAGCCCCGCCGATGCCGAGGCGGTGGTCCTCGTCGGACGGATCGTGACGATGGACGAGCCGCCCGTCGCGGAGGCCGTCCTCATCGACCGCGGGGAGGTCACCACGGTCGGCTCCCGCGAGGACGTCCTCGCTCATGCCGCCGATCAGGCACAGATCCTCGAGCTCGGGAGCAACGTCGCCTACCCCGGCTTCATCGACGCCCACGCCCACTGGATCGGAGACCGCGAGTCCTACGACATCGGATCACCGGCAGGGGCGATGGATGCGGCCATCCGTCGGGGCTGGACCTCGATCAGCGAGCAGTGGGTCAACCCCGAGCGCCTCGAGGAGCTCACCGCCCTCGCGGAAGGGCATGCCCTGCCGCTCCGGGTCGACGCATACCTCGCCCTGAACTACGACCGCGAGTTCTTTGGCGACTGGTACACCTCGCGCGAGCCAGGTCCGGTCGATGACCACCTCCGCGTCGAGGGGCTGAAGATCCACCTCGACGACGGCTGGGGCCAGACCATCAACTGGGATCCGGCGGAGCTCACCGCCACGATCGGCCGCGCGAACGACGCCGGCTGGCAGGTCTCGGTCCACGCGATGAGCTCCGCGGCGATGGAGCTCGTCCTCGGCGCCTTCGAGGCGGCGCTGGGTCCCACCGGTCCCAATCCCCTCCACCATCGGATCGAGCACGCGATGCAGGTGACTGACGAGCAACTGGCCCGCCTCGTCGCCATGGACATCGCGATCGTGACCCACTTCGACGGCGCCAACGACTGGCTGCTCGACGAGCGCGTCGTGGCCGAGTTCGACCGCGATGACCCAGGCGAGCAGTTGCCACTGCTGGACCGTTGGCGCGACTTCGTGGACGCCGGCCTGCACGTCGCCTCCGCGACGGACGCGCCGTGGACCTTCCCGGACCAGGAGCTCCTCGACGCCATGGGCCGGCCGGTCGACCACATCGCGGCGGGGATGGACGGGCACGTCCGCACGAGTCCGGATCCGCCGGCGTGGACTGCCGACCAGCGGCTGTCGGCCGAGCAAGCGCTGCGCACCGTGACGCTCGACGCGGCCTGGGCGCTCGGCGACGAGGCCCGGCGCGGTCACCTGGCGCCCGGCACGATGGGCGACGTGACGGTCCTGAGTGGTGATCTCGCCACGTCCACGCCCGACGAGATCCGCGCGCTGGAGGTCATCGCCACCATCGTCGGCGGCAACGTCGTCGACTGTTCGGACGCGGCCGTCTGCGGTGGTCCTCGATGAGGGCCGCTCGCTGGGTGTGAATGCTGGCCCTCGGCGTCCTTGCCGTGGTCGGCGGTTGCGCTCCAGGCACTGCCCCGTCCGACTCGCTGCCCGCCATTGAGGGGCCGCTGGACCCAGTGCCAGCCTCCGCGCGGGGGGAGCCACTGCCGCTGCTCATCGACACCGATGTCGCGTCCGACGACCTCGTCGCGCTCGCCTCTCTCGTTGGCTCGCCGAGGGTCGAGGTCAGGGCCATCACCGTTTCGGGGACCGGCGAGGCGCACTGCGGGCATGGCGTGGACGTCGTCCTGCGACTGCTCGAGCGCCTGGGTGCTCCCCCGATCGCCGTCGCCTGCGGCCGCGAGACACCGATCGCCGGCGACCATGCCTTTCCGGATGCCTGGCGCCTGGGTGCCGACCACGGATCCGGGCTCGCGTTGCCGTCGACGTCGCGGGCGCCGTACGCGGGCGACGCGGTGCAGCTCATCAGTGAGACCAACGATGCCGTGGAGGGTCTGCGCGTCCTGACCCTCGGCCCGATGACGAACCTGGCCGACGCCCTCGGGCGCGGCCCCAATCTCGCCCAGCGTCTCGAGACCGTGTACGCGATGGGCGGAGCGCTGTTGGTTTCCGGCAACGTCGCCGTCGGCGACTTCATCGCCCGCGACAAAGTGGCCGAAGTGGAACATCTTCGTCGACCCGACGCCACGTCAGGTGGTCATGGGTCGCGGGTCTCGCCGGGTGCGCCTGGTCGGCTTCGACGGCACCGACCAGGTGCCGGTCACCCCGGAGTACGCGGAGCGCGTCCGGCGGGAGGCGACCAGTTTGGGCGCCTCGTGCTCGCGGAGCTGTTCGCCGAGCATCCGTTCATGACCGATGGCACCTATTTCCTGTGGGATCCGCTTGCCGCCGCCATGGCGGCCGACTACCCGCTCGGTTCGTTCAGCGCCGCCCGAGTGGATGTCGAAGAGGCGGAGGGTCCCGAAGTCGGTTTCACGCGTCCGGTCGAGGGGACGCCTAACGTCGAGTACCTCAGCGCAGCCGGATCGTGCCGCCGTCGAGGACACCTTGCTCGAGACACTGAACTAGAGGGTAAAACTCCACACGTTTCGCTCGGGGTCCCACTCGAGTGGCCACTACGCTCAGGCGGTCAGGCTCCGGAGGCCGACGCTCTATCCACTGAGCTACAGGCGCGAGGCCACGATCAATACGGCCTCACGCACGAGTAGACCTTCCGCGTCTGGTTTACGATCGATCGAGCGCCCTCGTCCGTGCTCCAGCCGGGCCGATCATGCTTGGTAGAGCGTAAAACTCCGAGCGTGGCGCTCCCCCCGGTGTTGGGCTACGTCAGATAGTGCGGGAGGACTTTGCCGTCCTTTACGTAGGTCAGCGCTTCGCTGACCTCGTAGGCGTGGACGGCGGAAACGACCTCGGGCAGCCTGCGTGAGAGCGTCGCGATCTCTGCGCTACCGAAGGACGTCCGCATCGCGTTGGTGTCAGTGAAGCCGAGGGTCAGTGAGGCGTGGAACCGCTGGTCGGTGGGGTTGTCGTGCGCGACGTTCGGGGTGTCCCAGAGTCGTTGGATCCAAGGCAGGAACACCTGGGTTCGAAGTTCCCGCAACGCGCCATTCTTGACGAGAGCGAGGGCAGACTCATCTGTGAGGAACGTCCGGAAGGCCCCGGTCTTGACGCCCTCGCGCCTGCGGAGGTAGATCGACTTCGCGCTCCCGCCTTCTCCTCCGGACGAGCCACGTCGTACCAGCGAGCCGAGTACGGTGGCCCGGCGTAGAGGAGCGTGCGCCGGAACACGTTCACCTCGTCCTTATACGCGAGCCTGGTCTGCTTGCGGCCCCGCAGCGGGGAGAGAACGGACGTGAACGTGACCTCGGCAACACCGTCGATCCTGCGCTCGGCGGGGATGACCGTCTCGATGCCGCTCGTAGCCGGCCACAGCCCTGGATTGCCCTCCGCCAGATGGATCTGGCGGTACTCCTCCATCCCCGGCGTCGCGGAGATGATCTTCGAGTGCGGGCCCTTCCAGTAGTCCATTCCTTGCTGACGTGGCTGATCGCTGCGCATCCACAGCGGGATCGATGAGACGAGGGGCTTCCTCGCCGAGGGAGGTGTCGTAGCCACTTGAATTGCCTTCTTTCGGAGGGGTGCGGTCAGCGGTCGAGGAACTCGACGGCGACTGGAGCGAACTGGTCGTGGAACTGGAAGATGCCGCCGTGGCCGGAGTCGGGGTAGATGACGAGCTCGGATCCGGGAATGCGGCGATGCAGGTCCCGGGACAGTACGGAGGGCACCATCCGGTCGTTGTCGCCGTTGGCGATCAGGGTGGGCTGGGTGACCTTCGACAGGTCGGCGGGCGCCGAGCGACCCCACTTCCTGATCGCCTTGAGCTGCGTCTGGAACGCCCTGATCTTGATGGGCGCATCCCGGTCGACGGTGCGCTCCTCGAGCCGCTTCGCGAACGCGCGGGCGGCGGTCTTGCCAGTGGCATTGCGGTTGAAGAACAGGAACTCCTTCGGGTCCGACCGGGTGAGGGTCGCTCGGAGGATGTCGTAGTACGTCGTTTTGGCGACCTTGTCGATGTCCTTGCCACCAGCGGGGCCTGTGCCAGTGAGAACGAGCCTGCGGACGAGCTCGGGGTGCTTGACCACGAGAGCCTGGGCGACCATGCCGCCAAGGGAGAAGGAGAAGATGTCGACCTTGTCGAAACCCAGCGCGCGGATGAATGAGTAGGCGTCGTCAGCCATGGCCTCGACGCCGTCGGGCACCTGGCCGGTGGAGGCGCCGACGCCGCGGTTGTCGAACGCGATCACGTGGTGCTCCTTGGCGATCGGGTCGATGATCCGCGGGTCCCAGTTGTCGAGGTTCGCGGCGAGGTGGACAAAGAAGATCACGGGGATCCCGCCTCTCGGACCGAGCTCGCGGTAGGCGAACTCGACGCCGTCGGCGGTGATGGTGCGGGCCGGTGCCTCCACGTAGGACGTGATGGTGGCGTCGTTGCTCGTGCTGCGCATGGTCGAGGACTCCCTTGCATTTATTGGCTGACAGTCGTAATATTACGAGCGACATATAATAGTGTCAAGTGGGATGGCAAGTCCGACAAAGGAGTCGTTGATGGTGCGGTACGGCAAGGATCACAAGCAGGCGACGCGGCGGCGGATCGTCGAGGCGGCAGGCCATCGGCTCAAGCGAGACGGCATCGATGGCTCCGGGGTGGCGACGCTCATGGCCGACGCCGGCCTGACCAATGGCGCCTTCTACGCCCATTTCGAGTCGAAGGAGGACCTCGTCGCGACCGTGGTCGCGGACCAGCTCCGCGAGCAGCGCGAGGGGTACACCGCGCAGTCGCTCGAGGAGATCGTTCGCGGGTATCTGTCGAACAAGCATCGCGACGATACGGAAGGCGGCTGTCCATCGGCCGCGCTCCTCGACGAGATCGCGCGCTCGTCAGACGCCGTGAAACGCGCCTACACGGATGGCCAGGTGGCGATCATCGACGACGTGGCCGCCCGATTGTCGCCCGACGATCCTCGGTCAGCGCGCGTGCAGGCGCTCGGTGTCTTCGCACTGATGGTCGGGACCCTCCAGGTCTCCCGCGCCCTTGCCGACCAACGCCTTGCCGACGATGTCCTCGAGCAGGGCATCAAGAACGCCCTGGCCATACTGGGCAGTGGGCCTCAGGGCTGACGGATGGCGCGGGCGAGGGTCCGGCTGCTGCGTCGCTGCCGGCCGGTCCGAGCAAATGTGCGCATCACCAGAGCCCGCCACAGAATGGGCTCGTGCCGACGCCTTTGCTCGAGACGAAGTTCTACTTGCCCAAGCCCGCGCGCAGAGCGGTTCCCCGCCCGCGATTTGACCGAGCGGCTGGATGGAGTGGTCGAGTCCAAGCTGGCGCTCGTCTCGGCGCCGGCCGGCTTCGCCCCGCGCCTGAACGACCTCGACCCCTCGGTCCAGGCGGGCGCTTGACGTACGACGTGTTCGAGTGGTGGGTGGCCGCCGGGACGTTGGCCTTCCCGGGCGCCGCGCACGCGGTCGGCGAGCGCCGCGCGATGCTGGACGACTGACGAGGGACGCCTGACGCCGACAAGCCGTAGAAGCACAGATCTGGTGTCTTGACAACTCGGCGCGATTAGCATCCAATATATTGCATGCAGGTTGCAACCCTACGCCGCGTCGAACGGTCCCTGTGGCGGGACAGGGCATACCGGATGGTCCGGGACGCCATCGTCACCGGCGAGCTGGCGCCTGGCGCCGTCATCAGGGACGCGGAGAAGGCTTTGCGCCGCGGGTCGGTCTGTCGCGGACGCCCGTCCGCGAGGCCCTGGCCCGCCTGGCCGATGACGGCCTTGTCGAAACCAAGCCGCACTCCTGGAACCGGGTCCGGCCGCTCGTCTCTGCGGGAGATTCGGGACGCCCTCGTCGTGGTCCGGGCCATGCACGAGCTCGCCGTCCGGCTGTCGGTGCCCCTCATGACCGAGCGCCATCACGACCGGATGCGCTCGGCCAACAAGCGCTTCGCCGCAGCTGCTCGAGGCCGGCGAGGTCGAGGCCGCGGTCGAGGCCGACGACTCGCTCCACGACGTGCCCGTTGCCGTCCTGGGAAATCGGGTGCTGGCCGCCACCATCGAGCGGACGGACTGCCGACGATCCGACGGCTGGAGCGGCTGCGCTTCGGCTCCTTGCTGGGGCGCCGATCCATCGTCTGGCACGACCAGTTCATCGACGCCTGCGAGGACCGTGACGTCGAGACCGCGGTCGCGATCACGACCCCGAGCGGATCTGGACGAGCCCTGTTCGAAGATGTTCGAGTCCGAAGGAGGGAGAGACCGCGATACGACGCTTGAAGCACGACCGCAGACGACGAGGCTCGATGAGTCGTCGCGCGCTACCCGCTGATGTTCGGGCCCTCGCCGATCCACAAGCTGGAGCGCCTGACCATGCATCTCGGTGGCGCCACGCCGTCTGGGCCAAGCGCGAGGACGTCAACTGGGCCTACGCCTTCGGAGGCGACTAGACCCGCAAGCTCGAGTACCTCGTCGCTGAGGCACTCGCCCAGGGCTGCGACACGCTCGTCTCGATCGGTAACGTCCAGTCCAACCACACCCGCCAGGTCGCCGAGGCGGCCGCAGGGGGACCTGGCCGGCCTGAAGTGCGTCCTCGTCCAGGAGAAGCTGGGTCGACTGGCCCGATGTCACCTACGACCGCGTCGGCAACATCCTCCTGAGCCGCCTCATGGGCGCCGACGTCCGTCTCGTGAAGGCCGACTTCGGGATCGGCTTCGAGGAGAGCTGGGAGCAGGCCCTCGCCGAGATCAAGGCGGCGGGCGGCAGACCCTACGCGAAGCGACCGACGCCTCCGACCACCCGCTCGGCGGCCTTGGCTTCGCGTCGTGGGCCCGCGAGGTCGAAGTCCGGGAGCCGCGACCTCAACATCTTCTTCGACACGGTCATCGTCTGCTCGGTCACGGGGTCCACCCAGGCCGGCATGATCGCCGGCTTCGCAGACCGCGAGCGGGCAGGGGAGCGGCGGGTGATCGGCATCGATGCCTCCGCCAAGCCCGCCGAAACACGGGCCCAGGTTGCTCGGATCGCCCGCTTCACCGCGGAGGCCATCGGCGTCGAGCGCGGACTATGGGACGACGAGATCATCCTCGACGTGCGCTACCACGCCGGCATCTACGGCATCCCGGATGGTTCGACGCTGGCGGCGATGCGGCTGGCGGGGCGCCTCGAGGGGATGATCGCCGACCCGTATACGAGGGAAAGTCGATGGCCGGGCTGATCGATCTCGTCAGCCGGGGCGAGATCACCGGTCCTCGAACGTCCTCTTCGCCCACCTGGGCGGCCAGCCCGCCATCAACGCCTACGCGGCACTGTTCAGCTGACGTTGGCGTAGACGGTGAGGCTTTGCGGCGAGACCGGGGCTGTGACCTCGGAAAGGGCGGGTCAGCCCTGCGCGACGGGGAAGCCGACGAGATCGGCGCTCACCTGCCACAGCCGGGCCGTGGTCGCGGCATCGTAGGAGGCCGCGTGGGATTCCTTGGGCTTGCGCTTGGCAAAGTACTGACCCGTGACCCCCTCCGCCTGCGGCGAGCTGGCCAGGTAGACGGATGTTTCGGCGCCCTGCTCAGGGTTCTTCATGAACCTGCGGCATCACGGCGATGAGCGGTCCCCAGCCGCGGGCCATGTCCTCGGCGCCGAAGCCTGTGCTGGTCATGCCGGGGTGGAGGACGGTGGCGGTGACGCCGCCGTGCCCTCGATCGCTTGGCCAGCTCGTACGTGAACATCACGTTGGCCAGCTTCGATTGGTTGTAGGCGCGCTGGCCTGGGGGCGTTCACTCGCCCATCAGGTCGTCGAAGTCGATGCTTCCCATCGACTGCGCCCCGGACGACACGGTGACGATCCGGGCCGGTGCGCTGGTTGTGAGCCGCTCCAACAGGAGGCTCGTCAGCAGGAACGGGGCAAGATGACTGAGCGCGAAGGTGTGCTCCAGCCCGTCGGCCGTCACGTGGCGATGCGCCGGAATCCGCCAACGTTGTTGAGGAGCACGTCGAGCCGCGGGTAGGTGGCGAGGACCTCGTCGGCCAGCCGTCGGACCTCGGCCTGCGATGACATGTCGGCGACGAACACGTCCACCGCGGTGTTGCCCGACTCGCTGACGATGGCGGCGGCGGCGCGCTCGGCGCAGGGCCCGGTCCCGGCCGGTGATGCCCACCCTGGCCCCCATCGTGGCCAGCGCGACGGCTGCTGCCCTGCCGATCCCACGGTACCACCGGTGATGAGGACGGTCTTGCCGTTCATCGACGTCGTGTCAGTCATCGCGAGCTCCTGGCGGTGGACAGGGAGAAACCCGACGTCCTTCAAGAAGGACGTCCGGAGGTCGGACGGATCAGGGCTGAAACGTCACGCAGCGGCAGGCGCCACGGCTCGCTGGGCAAGGGCCGCCTTCGTGCCGTCCGGGCCGGCGAGCACATAGGCGATCATGGCGAAGAAGCCGAAGTTGGAGATCCCCAGCAAGAGCAGGCCGAGGAACCACGCCTTGCTTTCAGGAGCTGTGCGGTGTTCAGCAGCGCGCCGATCCACGACACGAGGCCGCCGATCAGCCCGCCGACGATGGCGAGCGAGCCCGCGAGGCCGAGTCCGAACAGGGCAAGCGCGAGCGGGCTTCCCTGGACCCCGACGACGTCCGGGCCGTTCATGATGAACAGGTCGTTGGCGAGCGCCAACCCGACCGCGATGATCAGGAGGATGGCCCCGGCGCCTGCAGCGACGATGCTGCCGACGAAGAGCCGGGTCACTGTTGCTTTCTGCATGAGTTGGTTTCCTTTCGAAGATGATCGAGTGGCGGTCGTGAGATCCGTCCGGATGGTCATGCCGGGGATCCGGCCAGGGCAATCGAGTTCGGCGCAGGGCTCGCGCTCATGGGCGACTCCGCCACTGCGAGCACGATGGTCCCTCGGGTGCGTCCAGTCGCGACCCGGGCGATCGCCTTGCGAGCCTCGCCCAGGGGATACGTGCCATCGATGACGGGCGCGATCTTCCCGGCCTCGACGAGCTCCTTGAGGACCACGAGGTCGTCGTGGTTCTGCGTCTTCACGGTCGGACTCGCCTGCTGACGCACGAACATCGAGACGAGCATGGTCCGGACGGTGCGGCCGAGCTTGCCGTCGGCGTGGCCGCCGCCATTCGAGATCAAGGTCCCGTGGGGCGTGAGTGCCCGTCGGGTGCGGGCCATCGAGTGGTTCCCGACGTTGTCCAGGATCAGGTCGTAGCGGCCCTCATGCTTGGTGAAGTCCTCGTTGGTGTAGTCGATGACGTGGTCCGCGCCGATGGATCGAACGAGGTCCACGTTCTTCGTGCTGGTCACCCCGGTCACCTCGGCACCGAACACCTTGGCGATCTGTACGGCGAACGTGCCGACGCCGCCCGACGCACCGTTGATGAGGACCTTCTGGCCCGGTCGCACCTCGCCGTTATCGCGAAGGAGCTGGAGCGCGGTGGTGGCCGACACGCCGACCGCGGCCGCCTGCTCGAATGACAGGTTGGCTGGCTTGGGGATGAACTGGTCCTCGGGCGCCGCCATGTATTCGGCGAACGCCCCGGCGCCCCACCCGAACACGTCGTCGCCAGGCCGCAACCGGCGAACGTCCTTGCCGACGGCCTCCACGGTCCCCGCGACATCGGTGCCGGGAACGGGGTTCTTCGGCTTGCGCAATCCGGTCGCCATGCGCATGACGAACGGCGAGCCCGTCATGAGGATCCAGTCACCGACATGGATCGATGCCGCGTGGACGCGGACGAGCACCTCGTCGTCCCCGACTCGGGGCTTCTCGATGTCCCGTGCCTCGAGGACCTCGGCCGAGCCGTATCTTTCCTGAACGATCGCCTTCATCACTGTGCCTCGACTGCGATTGGATTGTACGATGTACGCTCTGTAGTGTACGATGTCTACACTAGTGCGTACCCAGTACGCTGTCAACCCTACCCTCGGATCTCCCGACCAACCCGCAAGGAGCAACAGCAATGGCCACCGACGCAGTCCTCGTTCCCGAGCCGCGCAAGCGCCTGAGCAGGGAGCGGGTCCTCCAGGCGGCGATCGCCCATGCCGACGACAGCGGTCTCGAGGCACTCACGATGCGCACGCTCGCCGAGATGCTCGAGGTCGCGCCGATGGCGCTGTACCGCCACGTCGCCAACAAGGACGGCCTCATCGATGCGATGGTCGATGTCGTCTTCAGCGAGATCGGCGTGCCCGCGGGCGGCGGCGACTGGAAGACCGCGATGCGGCGGAGGGCGATCTCGGTGCGCGACGCGCTGGCGCGCCATCCGTGGGCGATCGGCCAGATGGAGTCACGGAGAACGCCAGGTCCAGCCAATCTTCGCCATCACGATGCCGTGATCGGCAGGCTCCGGTCGGCCGGCTTCGACGTCGAGCAGGCCGCCCACATGTACTCGCTGCTGGACAGCTACATCTACGGCTTCGCCCTGACGAAGATGAATCTCCCGTTCGAGACCTCGGAAGAGATCGGCGAAGTCGCCGAAAGCATGCTCCAGCCGTACCCAGCCACCGAGTACCCCAACCTCGTCGAGTTCCTCAACGAACACGTCATGAAGCCCGGCTACGACTACGGGGACGAGTTCGAATACGGTCTCGACGTCATCCTCGACGGCCTCGAGCGGGCGCGCGCGACCTAGCGCCGACGGCTCTGACGTCCCGAGCCTAGTCCGTCGCGCCGAGCGGCTCCGCCGGGGTCTCCTCGGAGGCCGGCTCCTGTCGGGCAGGCACGCCGCGAAGGGCGACCGCCGTGCCGATCGCGGTCAGGACCGCGCCGATCGTTGCCACCACGGCGACCACGTGGATCGCGTCGATGAAGGCCGTTTGCGCCGCGGTGATGAGCGCCGCCGCGAGCTCTCCAGGGAGCGTCTGGGCGATCGTCAGCGCGCCGCCCAGCGTATCCCGCGCGGCGTCGGCGACGTCCGCGGGGATCCCGGCAGGGAGCGTGTCGGCGACCTCGGTCCGGTACACGGCGGTGCCCACGCTGCCGAGGATCGCGATCCCCAAGGCACCGCCCAGTTCGCCGCTCGTCTCGGACATCCCGGTAGCGGCGCCGGCCTGCTCGGGTGGCGCGCTGCCGACGATCAGCTCGGTCGCGAGCGTGATGACGGGCGCGAGCCCGACTGAGATCACGATCGAGGCCACGACGATCAACAGGACGCCCGTGCGGCCGTCGAGCCCGAGGCCGATGAGCAGCGCCGTCCCGACGGCTGCGATGGCCATGCCGACGCCCATGATCACCGCCGGCGGGAAGCGGTGGATGATCCTTGGCGCCGCGACCGAGCCGACGATGAACCCGATCGCCGACGGAAGTGACCAGACCGCGGCCTCGATCGGCGACAGCCCAAGGACGAGCTGCAGGTACTGCGCGATGAACAGGAAGTAGCCGACGACGACGAAGATGCCGAGCAGGTAGGTGCCCAGTGATGCAGTGAACGCGCGGATGCGGAAGAGGCGGACGTCGATGATCGGCGACTCGAGCTGGAGCTGCCGGCGAACGAATGCGATCCCGAGCAGCACGCCCGCGACGATCGAGACGACCGGCACCGGCGCGATCCCATCCTGGGCGATCTCCTTGAGCCCGAAGACCACGGCGAGGATGGCGAGGAGCGACATCGCGGCGCTGAGCAGGTCCAGCCGGCGGGCCTCGGGGTCCTTGTACTCGGGCAATGTGCGCGGTCCGAGGAGGAGCAGCAGACCCATCACGGGAACGCCGATCAGGAACACGGAGCCCCACCAGAAGAACTCGAGGAGCACGCCACCGAGGACGGGACCGATGGCGCCGCCGGCCGAATAGGCGGCGATCCAGAACCCGATCGCCGTGGTCCGCTGCTTGGGATCGAGGAACATCGTGAAGATCAGCGAGAGCGTGGATGGCGCGATCGTCGCTCCGGCGATGCCCATGACGGCTCGGCTGAAGATGAGCATCTCCGCGCTCGTCGAGAACGCCGCGAGCAACGACGCCAGCGCGAAGCCGCCCGCGCCACCCAGCAGGAGCTTGCGCCGGCCGATGCGATCGCCGAGCGTGCCCATCGTGATGAGCAGGCCGGCCACCAGGAACCCGTAGATGTCGATGATCCAGAGCAGCTGCGCGCTGGTCGGTTGCAACTCCGCGCTGATCCGGGGGACCGCGAGGTTGAGGACGGTCAGGTCCATCGCGTAGACGAGCGCTGCCAGGGTGAGCACGGCGAGCCCGATCCATTCCCGCCTGGTTGCCCGCGCCGGCACCTCGTACTCGCTCGTCACCTGACCCATCGTCCCATGCTCCTTCATCGCCCGTGGCTCCAGCCTTGACACGCCGATAATACAACCGTATGGTTGTATAGTGCAAGTCGCTCCCCCGGACTTCGATCGCCTGTTCGCCGCCATGGCCGACCACACGCGGCGCGACATCGTGCGCCGGGCGATCGATGGCCAGGAGGGCGTCGCCGAGCTTGCCAGCCACTATCCGATGAGCTTCGCGGCCGTGCAGAAGCACGTCGCGATCCTGGAGCGGGCGGGGCTGGTGAGCAAGCAGCGCCATGGGCGGCGCAAGGTCGTCCGCACCAACCTCGAGGGGCTGCGCGTCGCGCGCCGCCTGCTCGACCAATACGAAGCGTTATGGCGCGGGCGGATCGATCGCATGACCGACCTCGTCACCGAACCCACCAAGGAGGAAGACCGATGACCGTTACCGGTGTCCGCAAGGACAGCGATGCCCTGTCGATGACATTGGAAGCGGAGTTCGATGCTCCGGCCGAGCGGGTGTGGCAGCTGTGGGCCGATCCGCGGCAGCTCGAACGCTGGTGGGGTCCGCCGACCTACCCCGCCACCTTCACGAAGCACGACCTGCAGCCCGGCGGCCGCGTGGAGTACCACATGACCGGGCCCGAGGGCGACCAACCCAAGGGCTTCTGGGAGATCGACGTCGCCGAGGCGCCGCGCTCCATCGTCTTCCGCGATGGGTTCGCCAACGACGACGGATCCCCGAATCGGGACATGCCGATGAATACCGTCCGCGTGTCGATCGAGGAGACGGCGGGCAACCGCACGCGGATGTCCATCCAAAGCATCTTCCCAAGCACGGAGGCCATGGAGCAGCTGCTGGCTATGGGCATGGAGGAGGGGTTGACGCAGGCCGTCGCCCAGATCGACGCGATCCTCGCCCAGGACGCAGTCCGCACCGCCTGACACACGAACCGAAGGAGATATCCCCGATGGCCACCCTGACCGAACCGACAACGCAGACGCTGGATGTGCCTGGTGCGACGCTGACCTACGACGTGCGGCGCAACGACGCCAGCACCGAACCGCCGCTCTTCCTCATCGGATCGCCGATGGGCGCTGCGGGCTTCGGGACGTTGTCCCGCTACTTCGCGGACCGCACGCTTATCACCTACGACCCGCGTGGCGCTGAACGCAGCACGAAGGACGACCCATCGACCGAGTCGACGCACGAGCAGCACGCCGACGACCTGCATCGGGTCATCGAGGCGGTCGGTGGCCCGGTCGACATGTTCGCCAGCAGCGGCGGCGCCACCAATTCGCTCGCCCTGGTCGCCACGCACCCGGAGGACGTCCGGATCCTTGTCGCCCACGAGCCGCCGCTGATGACGGTCCTGCCCGACAGCGAGAACGCCAAGGCCGCCGCGCGCGCCGTCAACGAGACGTACATGCGAAGCGGGTTCAATGCCGGGATGGCCCATTTCATCGCGGTCGTCAGCCACGAGGGCGAATTCCCCGATGACTTCGCCATGCGGCCCGCGCCCGATCCGGCGATGTTCGGCATGCCCACCGAGGACGACGGCTCGCGAGACGACGTACTGATGGCCCAGAACATCCTCGCCGGCACGCGCTACGAGCTCGACGTCGACGCGCTGCAGAAGGCGTCGACGAGGATCGTGCTGGCCCTCGGCATCGAGTCCCAGCAGATCATGCCGGGTCGCGGCGCGAAGGCTTGCGCGGAACGGCTTGGGACCGAGCCGGTCATCTTCCCGAGCGGCCACGGCGGGTTCATGGGCGGCGAGTACGGACAGCAGGCTGGCGAGCCCGAGGCATTCGCCGCCAAGCTGCGCGAGGTCCTGTCGGCCGCCTGACCCGCTTCGATCCGCCTCGGCAAGAGGCGGGGCACCCACCGGACGCGCCGAAGTTTCAGGTTTGACTTATATAAGTCGTGCCTTTATCTTCGGTTCGTGCACGCGTTCGACGTCCTGGGAGACCCGATCCGACGGCGGATCCTCGAGCTGCTCGCCGACGGCGAGCTGACCTCGGGGGCGATCACGGGCGTGATCCAGGCCGAGTTCGGGATCTCGCAGCCGGCGGTCTCGCAGCACCTCAAGGTCCTGCGCGAAAGCGGCTTCGCGACGGTCCGCCCGGAGGGCACGCGACGGCTCTATGCCGTCGATGCGGGGCCGTTCACCGAGCTCGACGACTGGCTCGACCACTTCCGCCGGTTCCTCGATCAGCGGCTCGATTCGCTCGCGACCGAGCTCGCCCGGGGCAAGCGGGAGCGCCGCCTCGACACCACCCACTCCGCCAGCACGAAGGAGACACCCCGATGATCGACATCGTCAACGAGATCGACGCCGCGCAGCGCGAGGTCGGCCATGGCCGGATCGCCGCGGGCGAGGGCCGCACGATCCGGCTTCGGCGAACGTACGACGCCCCGATCGACGACGTGTGGGATGCGTTGACCGACCCCAAGCGGATCGGTCGCTGGTTCCTGCCCATCAGCGGCGACTACCGCATCGGCGGCCGCTATCAGTTCGAGGGCAACGCGGGCGGCGAGATCGTGGCCTGTGATCGCCCGAACCGGTTGCGCGTGACGTGGGCGTACGGCGAGAACCTGCAACCGGCCGACATCTCCGAGCTCGAGGTCCGGCTCTCGCCGGCCGGCGACGACCAGACGGTCTTCGAGCTCGAGCACACGGCCATCGTGCCGGACGACCGCTGGGACGAATACGGGCCGGGCGCCGTCGGTGTCGGCTGGGATGGAGGGCTGCTCGGACTGGCGCTCCATCTGCGGGGCGAGTCGCTCGACGATCCGGAGGCGTGGCAGCTGTCCGCTGAGGGCCGCGACTTCGCACAGCGCTGCAGCGTGGCCTGGGGTGCGGCCAACGAGGCTGCCGGCGCCGACCCGACGGTGGCCGCCCGCGGCGTCACGAACACCACGGCCTTCTACGCGCCGGCCCTCGACGCGTCGTCACGCTGATGGCCGACGGTCACGAACCGACGGCCTTGGGATGGCCAAGCAGGTAGCCCTGGCCGAGGCGGACGCCGAGCTCGAGCAGGGCCGCCCGCTCCTGCTCGGTCTCGATCCCCTCGGCGATGAGCTCGCAGCCGGTCTCGACCGCGAAATAAGTCAGACCATAGACGAGCGAGCGGCGGATCGGGTCGCGGTCGATGCCACGCACCCATTCCATGTCGAGTTTCACGAACGCGGGTTGCAGCGCCAGGATGTGCCGCAGGCTGGCGTAGCCGGAGCCCGCGTCGTCCACGGCCAGCTGCACGGTCGGGCCCAGCCGGCCGAAAGCCGTCCGGATCGCCGCGTAGTCGTCGATGCGCTCGTGTTCCGTGAGCTCGATGATCACCTGTCGGCTGGCTCCGGCGATGAGCTCTGCAAGCTGGTCGTCGTGACGCAACACGTCCGGCGATACGTTCAAGCTGAGGGCGACGATCGGTGCCTGGGTGCGTGCGCTGTCGATCGCGGCCGCGAGGGTCGCCCGCTCCAGTGCGAGACCGAGGCCGAGCTGGCTTGCCTCAGCGAACCGCTGGTCGGGTCGTACCCCATCGGGAAACCGGGTCAACGCCTCGACCGCGACCACGGTCCCGCCGTCGAGTCGCACGATCGGCTGCAGGAAGGTCGTGAACGCCCGATCACGGATCGTGCGCCGGAGGTCGAGGATCGCCGCGTTCGTGGTCTCGGCGTGCTCGATCGCCGGCCGCAGCGCGGACACGATCAGATCGGTGGCATCGATGAGGTCGGCCAACCGGTGCGACAGTCGAGTCGACCCGCGCGACGGGTTGACGGCGTAGGCGAAGCAGCCGATCGGGACGGTCGCAGCGGCCAGGCTGAACGGGACGAACGCGAGCTCGGGCAGCGACCCTGCTCGCTTGCCGGACCGCGCCGGTGTGTCGAGCCATGGCCCCATGGCCGCCTGCTGCTGCGTCGCCGTCCCCTCGTCGGCGGGAAGGAGGCGCGTCGGGGGGAACCGATCGGCGAGGCCCGGGCTGGCCGCGACACAGCGCGCGCCGTCCTCTTCGAACGCGATGATCGCGACCCCGTCGACATCGAGGATCGCCGGCAGCCGATCGGCGACCGTGGCCGCCAGCGTCAACAAGGGCGCGTCGCGGGGCAGCTCGGGGAGGAGCGCGGCGAGGCGCCGACGATGCTGGCGCTCCGCTTCGAGCTCATCGGTCATCGCCGCCCGCCGCCGCAACTGGGCCCGGACGCGGGCACCCAGCTCGGCGCTCGATACCGGCTTCACCATCACGTCGTCCGCTCCACGATCCAGGCCGGCGACGTGGTCCGCCTCCTCGGTCGAGCCAGTGACCAGGATGATCGGCAGTGTCCGGAGGCCGGCATCGGCGCGCACGGCGCGGATCGTGTCGAGCCCATCCATGCCCGGCATGTGCAGGTCCACCAACATGACCGATGCCGCGTAGTCGCGGGCGAGCTCGATCGCGCGGCGGCCGTGCGATGCCAGGAGGACGTCGAAGCCCTGGCGCTGCAGGGCCGTCTGGAAGAACGATCGGAGGGTCTGGTCGTCGTCGGCGACGACGACGACGGGCCGGTCGGCCGCGGCGAGTGGTGGCGGCGAGGCAGGCGTGCCCCCCGGCTCACCGACCCCCCGCTTCGCCGGTCGCAAGTGTGCCCGGCGGCCCGCCGTGGGCGGGAGCACAGGTTCGGAGCAGCCCATCACACGCCGACCTCGCACCACCGGCGCGACGGTGCACCGCCGGACCTTGAGCGGCGAGGAATATGTTCCGCTGCTACCGCCCGGTCATGAATAGCGGAGGACGCGCGCGTTCGTCTCGCCTTCCTCGTCCAGCGGCCCGCTGTCGAGCAGCTTGAGGCCGGTGCGTCCGACTCGGCGCACGATGGACTCCCGCTCCAATTCGCGCAGCACCCGCCCGGTCATCTCGCGGCTGGTGCCGACCAGGCCGGGCAGGTGCGTGCGCGTGAGGACCGGCGGCTCCGAGAAGAAGAGGTCGCGGTGCCTGGCCAGGATCCGGATGACCCGACGTCGAGCGTCCTGGTGCAGGAACCCGTCGACCTTCTCTGTCAGCAGGTTGAGGAATGCGGACAGGCGGTCGATCACCACGAGGGCGAGATCGGGGTCGCTGGCGACGACCCGCCTGAAGACGTCGCCGCGCCAGGTCATCGCCTCGACGTCGGTGAGGGCGATCATCTCGACGCTCGAGATCGTCGCGGAGACGCTGGTGATGCCGAAGATCCCGCCCGGGTACGCGATGCCGACCATCACCTGCTGCCCATCGACCGTCGTTCGCCGGAACCCGCCATGACCCTGGAGGAGCAGGACGAGCGGGATCTCCTCACCCTGCTCGAGGATCGTCTCGCCTGGGCGCATCGTGCGGATCCGGCCGGCGTCGGCGAGTGCCCGTACCGATCCAGGCCGGATCCCGGTCAGGCTGTCCTCGATCGTCTGCTCGAGGCTTGGTGGCGGTCCAGAGGATCGTCCGTTGTTCCCGACCGATACATCGGTCGCCGTCATCTGGTCGCACCACTCCTCAACGGTCGCTGCGGCGGTCAGGCCCTATCGAGCCTGGCTCGCCGATAGCGGCCCGCGCTACCGACGGAACACGGGAGGTGGCCGGTCGCGTGGGGGTTCACGACCGGTCACCTACAACCGTGAGAGATCGCGGCGTCGCCGCCACGTCCGAACGATGGCAAACCGGGCGGGTCAACGGCGAGGAACAAATTCCGCTCGGACCCGCGGTGCCCGTGCCCGCCCAGTCCCAATTCGCCCGGATCGAGCGGTCAGTCCGCCTGCTTCTTGATGGCGGCGATGAGCGCGCGCGCCTGCTCCTGGTCCTTCTCATTTGGGTGGGTGTGGTCGGCCATGATCCCGCAATACACGTCGTGGATCGCCTGGCTCATGGTGCCCTCGTCGAGGACGGCGAGCCCGCCCTCCTGCAGCTCCCGCATCGTCTCCGTGTCCGGCTGGCGGCCCATCGCCCGCTCCAGCGCTTCACGCATCGTCGTCGTCACGATCACCTCCTTGCTGCACGCCTCACGAAGCCTACGCCCTCGTCCGCCCGATGAGAACGGCGGACGTCGCCCCGGACCTTCGGCGTCGAGCACGGGTACCACTCGGGGCGAGTCAGTGGCGAGCGTCGCGGCGACCATCCGGATGTGTTCGACCCGCAGCACAACGACATCGAGATCGTGGACGGCGGGATCGAGGTCGGCTTGCTGCCCTCGGTCCCATCGGGCTGGAACGACGCGCTCACCGGCACCGACGGTCCCCGCATGTGGGACCGCGTCATCTCGAGCGAGGTCGCCCGCGTCAGTCGCTATCAGCGGCCAGCGACGGTGGTACTGATCGAGTTCGCGGGTCTGGACGCGCACGCCCGCAAGTGGGGCATCGACGTCTCCGAGCGATTGTTCACCCAGCTCGCGCGCACGCTCGCGGTGGAGCTCCGCGCCAGCGACCATATCGCGCGGATCGGTCGAACGCGGTTCGCCATCCTGCTGACGGAGACCGACGAGATCGCCGCGATCAACATCGTGGAGCGAGCCCGCGCGGCGTGTGAATACCAGCTCGGCGCGTCCGACCTCGTCCGCGTGGCGATCGGCTGGGCCAGCCCATCCAGCTCGACCGATCTTCGCGCCTCGATCCAGGTGGCGACCGAGCGCCTCACCGACGAGTTGCGGGCGGCGTTCTAGGCTCGGCGACGACGAAACAACGGCCGGCTGCCCTTTGGGGCCGCCGGCCGTTTCTCGTTGTGGTCGGTGGTCGATCAGCGCAGGACCGAGGTCGCGATCCGGGTGGCCCGGCGCGCAACGGCCAGCGGACCGCCGTCGATCGCCCACGACTCGATCAGGACGAGACCGATCAGCGCGACCTCGATGCCCTTGTCGAGGTACGCCAGGTCGAACCGGGCGCCGAACATGACCCAGCCGACGATCGTCACGGCCGTGAACCCGACCAGCGCGTAACGGGTGAGCCAGCGGATCCGGGCGACCGGCCCGGGCAGGACCATCGCGATCGCGAGGACGGCGTAGCCGATGGCGTTCATCAGGAAGAGCGTGCCGCCGAGGCTCACGTGGATCGCGGCGGTCGCCAAGGTCAGCGCCACGACCGCGGCGCGCAGCGTGAGGGTGAATGGCTGGATCCCGCGCTGTCGTTGGGTGGTGAGGACGGACATCGGAGGCCTCCCTATCGCAAGGCCGGTACGTGCTATCTACCGGTAGCACGTATCCTGCGGCAGAAACGCGCTACTGTCAAGTAGCACGTAGCGGAAAAGGTGGGCCCTGCGGCTCGAGGCGGTGCACCGACGCCACGCCACCTCGATAAAACGATTGCCGTGCGATGCCGGTTTGCTAGATTCCGGTGCGGTCGTGGGCGATCCCCCCGAGTTCGCGGCACGAACAGTGGTTGCCCGTCACCAGCGCAGGAGGGAGCGCATGCAACCCGCCGACCCGGAGAGCTCCGATCGTTCGTCGGAGCCGATCCTCGTCGCCCAGGACATCCACCGGTCGTACGGCACACGGCGCGCGCTGCGCTCGCTGTCGTTCACGCTCCACCCGGGCCGGGTGCTCGGCTTCCTTGGTCCGAACGGGGCGGGCAAGACCACGGCGATCCGTGTCCTCACCACGGTCCTGGAACCGACGTCCGGCCGCTTCGAGGTCGACGGTGTCGGGTCCGAGCACCCCGAGCACATCCGGCGCCGGATCGGGGTGCTGCCGGAGGGGCTGGGCTTCCCCAGGTCCACGACCGGCGCCGACTACCTGACCTTCTATGGGCAGCTCTACGGACGACCACGAGCCGACGCGCGGCGGACCGCCACAGAGCTGCTGGACGTGGTCGGCATGGGGGCGCGGGCCGACAGCCTGATCGACACGTACAGCCATGGCATGCGGCAGCGGCTCGGGATCGCACGGGCCCTCGTCAACGACCCGCGGGTCGTCTTTCTCGACGAGCCGACACTCGGGCTCGACCCACGCGGTCAGCAGGAGCTGCTCTCGCTGATCCGTCGGATCGCGCGCGAGCGTGACGCCGGTGTCGTGCTCAGCAGCCACCTCCTCGCGGAGATCGAAGGCATCTGCGACGACGTCGTGATCATGAATGCCGGCCAGGTCGTCGCGAAGGGCACGGTCGCCGAGGTCCTCGGAGCGAGCGCGGCCGATGGGGAGTCGCAGAAGCTCGTCCGCGTTCGCGTCCCGAGTGATGTCGTCGACGCGGCCGCGGCCGCCATCGATCGCTCGGAGCGCGCGCACGTCGTCGATCGCGACGCGAGCGGCTGGTTGACGGTCGAGCTCGGCGACGCCGACGGTCTCGCCGATGGCATCGCGCGCAATCGCGTGCTCGACGCGTTGATCAAAGCCGAGATCCCGGTCGTCGGCTTCGAGGTCGCCGGCGGGCGCCTCCAGGACGTCTTCCTGCAGCTCACTGCGGAGGCGATCGCATGAGCGCGCCCGCGATGACAGCGCGCAGGGATGCCCGGTCGTCCGATCGACCTGTCTGGTGGCTGGTCTTCCGCCAGGAGCTCGCCGACCTGTGGGTCGGCGGGAAGGCGCTCAACCTGCTGATCCTGTTCGGCGTGCTGATGTCGATCACGGCGTTCCTGCTTGCGACGAACAGCGAGCTGAGCCTCACGCCGCCCCGGATGATGATCGTCGTGATGATCCAATCGGCCATCACGTTCGGACTCTTCATCGGCCTCGTCATCGCATCGGAGAGCCTCAGTGGCGAGCGCGAGCGGGCGACCCTGGAGCCGCTGCTGCTGGCGCCTGCCGGACGACGCCAGATCGTGCTCGGCAAGTTGCTTGCGGCGTTGTCGCCGTGGCCGTTTGCGTACCTGTTCTGCGTGCCGTACGTCATCACCCTGGCACAGGGCGATCTCGCGCTGTGGCCCGGGTTGGCGTGGGGTGCGATCCTCGGAACGCTGGCGACCGTGGCGTTCACGAGCCTCGGGATGCTCGTCAGCCTCTGGTCGAACAGCAGCCGGACGAGCCTGTTCGTCGGCCTCCTGATCTACATCGCCGCGCTGCTCCCCGCCCAGTTGCCCGGGGAGTTCCAGGACACGCCTGCCGGGGCGTTCGTCCAGGCGATCGATCCGCTCGAGGCCGTCCGGCAGTTCCTGCTCAAGGGCTTCGTCGAGGTGCGCCCCGTCGAGGAGCTCTGGCCGCTCCTCTATGCCCCGCTGGCATTGACCGTCGTCATCCTCGGCGTGCTGTTCCTGTACGCGGCGCCGCGGCTTGGGCTCGAGGCGGCCACGCCTCGTCCGAGGTGGCTGCCATCCGCTGGAAGTGGGGGGATCCGATGAGTGCCCAGCCAGACCGGGCCGCCGTCCCGGCAGCGACGGGGTCGTGGTTGCTGATCCTTCGACGGGAGTTGGTCGACCTGTGGCTCGGCGGACGGCTGCTCGCGCTGTTGATCCTCTACGCCGTGCTCATGTCGGCGACCGCCTTGCTTCGGGAGGTCGAGAGCCAGACGAATCTGATCCCGCCTGCCGAGATGGTGTTCCTCACCGTCCTGTCGGCGATCTCGTTCGGCGTGCTCCTCAGCCTGGTCGTCGGCGCCGACAGCATCAGCGGGGAGCGCGAGCGCGGGACGCTCGAGCCGCTCCTGCTATCACCGGTGAGTCGCCGCCAGATCGTCCTTGCCAAGTTCGTCGCGGTGATCTCGCCGTGGCCGGTCGCGTTGCTGCTGTCGGTGCCCTATGTCCTGGTCCTGGGTCAGGGCGATGAGATCCTCGGTCCGGCGATGCTCTGGACGCTGGGCCTCGGGACGCTGCTGGCGATGGCCTTCGGCGGTTTCGGCATGCTCGTGAGCATGTGGTCGCGCTCGAATCGGACGAGCCTGTTCGTGTGCCTCCTCGTCTACCTCCTGTTCCTCATCCCGACGCAGTTCCCGGGCCAGGCCCAGAAGGGCGGGCTCGGGTACGCGCTCCAGCAGGTCGATCCCATGCAAGCGACGAGCGAGTTCCTCGAGAAGTTCATCGTGAACAACCGCGCGCCGAGCGAGCGCTATACCTACCTCGTCAGCTCGATCGTGTCGGCGGTCGTCATCGTCGGCACGCTGTTCCTCTATGCCGCCCCGCGCCTGCAGCTCGAGGGTGGGTCGCCACGCCTGTTCGGCTCGCTGCGGCGTTCGAAGCGGGCCGTGGCCGCGACGACGGCAGCGTTGCTGATGCTCGGTGCTGCGTCGATGTCGGCGACGGCTGCCAGCCAGCTGGCGGTCGGCGATCCGCCGACGATCGACATCGCCATCGACATGGACGCGGTCGTCGTGAAGACCGGCGACGAGATCGAGTTCACGACCACCGTGACGAATGCTGCGGATGCTCCCTCACCCGAGCTGTTCGTCGCGATGAACATCATCAACCTCGGCAAGAGCGATCCCGTGGATCCGGAGGACTGGTCGCCGGAGCGGACCCAGGCCGTCGAGTCGCTCGAGCCGGGCGCAAGCGCCGAGCAGTCGTGGACCGTCGAGGCGATCCTGGACGGCAATTACATGGTGTACATCACCGCGATCGTCAAGCCGGGTGCCCCGGCCGAGACGACCCTGCCGGTGACAAGCCCCGGCATCCACCTGACGGTCCAGGCATTCCAGAACACGAACCCTGCGGGTGTCCTACCGGTCGCTCTCGGCATGCCGCTCGGTCTCATCGTCGTGGCGATCGGGCTGCGGCGGTACTGGCGGCGCGACCGCGGTCGATCGAGCGAGTCCACGGCAGCCGCCTGATGGTCGCATCGGCGCGGTCCCGTTTGCCGGTCCTGCTCCTGGTCGTCACGATGACCATGGCCGGCGCTTGCGCGGGAACGACCCTGGTGCCGATCACGCCGCCGCCCGTGACCCCGACCCCGGAGCCCACGCCGACGCCGGTCCCGCCGACGCCGACACCCGGACCGTCCGACTCCGGTGAGCCGGCCACACCCGCGCCGCCGGTGGAGGTCGCACTGACGATCGACACGGCGGCCGGCGCCGAGGACTTCCAGTACGCCACCGACACGCTGTCGGCGGCGGCCGGCTCGAAGGTGACGCTGACCCTGAACAACAAGACGAACCCCGACGACGAGGTCGGCCACAACTGGGTGCTCGTCCAGCCGGGGCAGGAGGAGAGCGTCCTGGCCAGCGGGATCGCGGCCGGCGACGACAACGACTGGCTCGATGAGAGCGACCCCGGCATCATCGCGGCGACGGGCCTGATCGAAGGGGACGACTCGGACGACGTGACATTCGACGCGCCGCCACCCGGCAGCTACACGTTCCTGTGCACCTTCCCGGAGCATTTCGCGGGCGGCATGAAGGGCACGCTCACGATCGAGTAGGTCCGAGTGCGACGTCAGCGGGCAGGGTGGACGGCCGAGCCGAAGGCGCCGACGAGCATGCCAGCGAGCGTAGCCTGAGCTACGTGAGCGCCGCAGCGGATGCGGCAACGCCGGGATCGGCCGTGCCGTCAGGCCGCCGACGTCACGGGGCACATATAACACGAGGCGGCTCCCGAAGGAGCCGCCTCGATGCTGTCCCGGTGAAAGAGTCCGCCTAGGGCGGACACTTCTGCCACGCGCCAAGAGCATCTATCACGTCGGCTGTACCGACTACCCTGACCCTACCTACCCATGACCTTGACGCTGGGGCAGCTTGGCTGACTGAGCAGCGTCCATATCCTACCTTGCGAGGGGCCGTTTTCCAAGGGTTTTGGCATACGTAACTATGTAAATTCCTTAACCTTCGTGCTCGACGAAGGTCCTATCGGGGTTGCAGCGACATGACGGTCAAGGCGAGCCAACCATCGTCCACATCGACCACGGGCGACCCCGACGCGGGCACTGCCGACCTCCTCCAGCACGCCGCGGACCTGGCCATCGAGTATCGATCCTCGCTGGCGACACGCCGGGTCGGTGCGGCGCCGGGGCTGACGGCCGACGACCTGCGTAACACCCTCGGCGGGCCGTTGCCACGGGAAGGGACCGATGCGGTCACCGTCATCGACGAGCTCGCGGCCGGGGTCGACCCTGGGCTGATCGCGATCAGCGGACCGCGCTACTTCGGGTTGGTGATGGGTGGCTCCGTGCCGGCTGCACTGGCGGCCGACTGGCTCACCTCGGCCTGGGACCAGAACGTCGGGCTGTATCTCGCGACACCAGCGGCCGCGATCATCGAGGAGGTCGTGGCCGACTGGCTGGTCGAGCTGTTCGGCCTCCCCGCCGGCACGACGGTCGGCTTCGTGAGCGGGGCCACGATGGCCAACTTCACGGCGATCGCCGCCGCGCGCCACGCTGTCCTGCGAGCGACCGGCTGGGACGTCGAGGAGCAGGGCCTCCCAGGCGCGCCGGCCGTCCGGGTCGTCGTCGGCAACGACGTGCACGTGTCGGTATTCAATGCGCTCCGCTACGCCGGCCTCGGACGCGGACGTGTCGAGCGGATCGCGTCCGATGACGAGGGTCGGATGGACGCGGCCGCACTCGCCGATGCCCTTCGAGGGCGCGACGAACCGACGATCGTGGCCGCCCAAGCCGGCGAAGTGAACTCCGGGGCGTTCGATCCCCTCGACCGGATCGTCGCGACGGTCCGCGAGCATCCGAACGCGTGGCTCCATGTCGACGGGGCGTTCGGCCTGTGGGCCGCCGCCAGCCCGCGCCTTCGTCACCTCACCAGGGGCATCGATGGCGCCGACTCGTGGGGCACCGACGCGCACAAATGGCTCAACGTCCCGTATGACGCCGGGATCGTGTTCGTCCGCGACGCGGCCGCCCATCGGGCGTCGATGGGGCTGGCCGCGGCCTATCTCCCACCGGCGCCGGGGCAGGAGCGGGACCCCTTCGAGTACGTGCCGGAGATGTCGCGCCGGGCGCGCGGCTTCCCGATCTACGCCGCGATCCGCTCGCTCGGCGCGACCGGCATCGCGGAGATGGTCGAGCGCGGTTGCGACCTCGCGTCGCGCATCGCCCGCCGGCTCGCCAACCACCCCGATGTCCACATCATCAACGAGGTGGTCCTCAACCAGGTCCTCGTCGCGGTCGGGGACCAGGCGACGACGAAGGCTGTCATCGACCGGATCCAGGCCGACGGCGTCCTGTGGCTCGGCGGGACCACGTTCCATGGCACGCCCGCGTTGCGCATCTCGGTCTCCGGCTGGAACACCCGCGAGGACGACGCCGATCGATCGGCCGATGCGATCCTCGCGGCGGTCGATGCCGTGCGTGCCGGTCGGGCGGTCAGCCCTCCTCGGGATGGATCGTGACCGACGTCATCGCGACGGGCTCGTTCGGCAGGTCGCGCGAGTCGCGCGGCGCGGACACGATCTTGTCGACCACGTCGAGGCCCTTGGTTACGATCCCGAACAGCGTGTAGTTCTTCGGCAGGCGACCCGTGAGGTCGTCGGTGCAGATGAAGAACTGGCTGCCGTTGGTGTTCGGCCCCGAGTTGGCCATCGCCAGCGAGCCGCGCTGGTAGTCGCCCTTGACGGGCTCGTCCTCGAACTTGTAGCCCGGACCACCGGTCCCGACCCGCCCGCGCTCGAGCGCCGACTTCTTGCCGAACTGCCCATCGCCGCCCTGGATGACGAACCCGGGGATGACGCGATGGAAGATCACGTCGTCGTAGAAGCCCTTGGTGGCGAGGTCGATGAAGTTCTTCGCTGCCTTGGGGGCGGACTCGTCGTACAGCTCGACTTCGATGTCGCCGATGTCGGTCGCGATCGTGGCTTTGGTCATGTGCTGACTCCTTCGTTCGGCTATGTGGGTCAGGGGGCGACGGTCACGTCGGTCATCTCGACAGGATCGCTCGGCAACTCGACGCCATTGGCTGCGGCGACGATGGCATCGGCGGTCTCCATGCCTGCCGTGACGGACCCGATGATCTGGTAGGTGTTGGCCTGGGCGAGTGAACCGCGCGCCTCGTCGTCCAGGACGATGAAGAACTGCGAGCCGACCGAATCGGGTGCCTGGGTGCGGGCCATCGCCACGGTGCCGCGCGCGTATTGCGTGGTCACCGACTCGTCCTTGATGGTGTAGCCGGGTCCACCCGTGCCGGTACCCGTCGGGTCACCACCCTGGATCACGAATTCGGGGACCACCCGGTGAAAGACCACTCCGTCGTAGAAGCCGCACTGGGCGAGGCTCACGAAGTTGCCGGCCGCGATCGGGGACAGGTCGGCCTCGATCGTCAGGGTCATCGTCCCGAGGTCCGTCGCGATCGTCACCACCCGCGTCTCACCCGCCAGGAGGGGTTCCGGCTGCGCCGTCGGGCAGTCGGTGCCGCCGGCCGCGGTCGATGGCGCCGCGGTCGCCGGTGGCGGCGCGGAGCCGCCCGGCGGGGCGCTGCAGGCCACCGTCGCGAGCGCGACGGCCAGCAGGACGAGTATGGCGATGGGGCGAGGGATCATGCGGCAGCCTCCAGGGCAGCGGGCAGGTCGATGGCTCCGGAGAGCAGTGCTTCTCCGAGGATGACGCCGGCGGCGCCGGTCTCGCGCACGCGGCGCAGACCGTCGAGGTCGCGGACGCCACCGGCGACGAGGACCTCCGCATCGTACGACCGAACGACCGATCGCACCCGCTCGAGGTCCGGCTGGGTCCCACCGTGGGCGAGCACGAACCGCGCGACGCCGAGGCCGACCAGCTCGCCGACCAGCGTCTCGATCGAGGGTGGAGCCGGTCGTCGCCAGGGGAATGCGGCCAGTCGTTCCGGCCGCGGATCGAGCCCGACCGCCAGCCAGTCTCCCGCGACCGTCAGGCATGCCCGCAGGTCGTCGGGCCGATCGGCGATGGCCGTGGTCAGCACGACGCGCGTCGCGCCCGCCGCGAATGCGAGCTGGATGGCCTCCGGTGAGTCGAGGCCGCCGGCGAGCTGCAGCGGGACGGCAGCCCGTGACGCCACTGCGCCGACGGCGTCGAGGTTGCCCGGGCTGCCGCGCCGCGCGCCGTCGAAGTCGATGAGGTGGATCAGCGGCGCGCCCTGCGCCACCAGGCGCTCGACGATGCGCTCCGGCCGATCGGTCGGTGCCCCGATGCCGGCCGCGGCACCAGGCCAGTACACGACGCGCGAACGACCTCCCTCGAGGTCGATCGATGGGATGACGAGCACGCGGTCAGGCGACCTCGCCAGCCAGCAGGCGGCGATGGAAGCTCAGCGGCAGCGACCCGTTCCGAAGCAGCGTGTCGTGGAACGCTCGCAACGAGAAGGCGTCGCCCTGGCGCCGCCGTTCGGCCTCGCGCAGCTCCACGAGGAGGGTGCGACCGAGGAGGTACGAGAGCGGGTAGGTCGGCCGGTACGTGTACCACTCGACCTCCGAGCGGGCGTTGTCCCGCCCGAACCGGGTCTGCTCGACGAGGAAGTCGACACCCTCGTCGACCGAGATCTCGCCGCGGTGCAGCTGCACGTCGAGGATGATCCGGCAGGCGCGCCAGATGGCGTCGGTGTGCAGCATGACCCTGAACTCGGGCGCGTCGTCGAAGCCCTGCTCGCGCATCATCAGCTCGGAGTACATCCCCCAGCCCTCGATGAACTCAGGGGCGTCGGCCAGTAGCCGGGTCAACGACGGGTGCCGGCGCGCGATGTCCATCTGGAGGTGGTGGCCGGGGTACGCCTCGTGGATGCTCGTGTTGCTGATCGACGCGCGGTTGTGCTCGAGGATCGACTTCGGGTCGTCGTGCACCGACTGCGTGACGACGTAGATCCCCTTGGCACTCGCGTCGAACGGGGCCGGCGCGAAATAGGCAGCGAACGGGATGACGTTGCGCAGGTACTGTGGCGTCTCGATGACGTCGATCCGCTCGTCGTCGGGGACCGTCACGAGCTCTCGCTCGATGAGGTAGGCGCGTGCCCGCTGCATCGCCGTGCGGTAGCCGTCCAGGGCATCGGCGAACGTCGTGGCGTGATCGGCCTTGACGCGGGCGACGACCTCGAGCTCGTCGGCTTCGGGGTCGATCTCGTGGGCGGCCGCGCGCCGCGCCGCGCGTTCCTCGGCGAGCTTCTGATGGCCGAGCTCCAGGATGGCGTCCGCATCGAGGCCGTCGAACGCGCGCAACTCGACCATCCGGTCGTGGCGTTCGCGGCCGACCGCCCAGTCGTCGGTCCCCCCGGCGAGGGTGCCCTCGAGCCACGTCGTGTAGAGGTCGACCGCGACTGCCGCCGACGCGGCCGCGCGCTCCAGCCGGCGCTGCTCGGCCGGGCCGAGCACGTCCCGCCCGGCGGCCACCATCTCGTCGTACAGGGCGGGCAGCTGTCCGGCCGATTCGATCTCGATCCGTTGCCAGAGCCGCACCTGTGGCTCGCTCGACCGGGTGCGCGCCTCGTCGAGGTAGGCCGGCACCGCCTCCAGGCGACCGGCGATCGCGTCGAGGCGTTCTGCCAGTGGCGCGTGGTCGCGGGCGAACAACAGGAACAGCCCGTCACCGATCGTGTCGAGCGCCAGCGACCGACGCTCCCAGATCCGCAGCTCGTCCGCCTCGAACAGCGAGCGGTTGATGTTGTGCAACTCGAGGTCGCGCTCGAAGCGGACGGCCGCCGACAGCCCGGCTGGGTCCAGGGCCTCGATCGTCGCGAGGTCGGCCCGGTCGGCGGCGATCTCGTTCAGGACGGTCTCCCGGCCGCCGTCCCCGAGCTCGTCGTCGTAGTCGTGGATGCCGAAGTAGGTGGCAGCGACGGGGTTGTCTCGAAGCAGGCGCCGGAAGCGACCCTCGACGACCTCGTAGAACCGATCGTCGAGCGGGCCAAGATCGGTGGCTGGCGCCGGCCGCGGCAGTGCCGGACCGGTCGTGTCGGCGGTTCGGGTCACGGGTCGCTCCTGGGGAAGTGGCACGACCGGCGGACAGCCGGTCCGGGATGGCTGGTTCGGTCCGTCAGGCCGAGGCTGCGATCCGCTCGGCGGGTTCCTCCGCCGACACGGTCGGGGTCGTCTCTGCCAGGGCCTCGCGCGTCGCCCGGATGACCGTGTCGATGTCGGCGGCGGCGACGTCGTGATGGGTGACCGCCCGGACCTGACCGTGGGCATATTCCACCATCCACACGTTCCGTGCTGCGAGCGCCTTCAGGAATGCGCCGCGATCGCGGTCGACCTTGAACAGCACGAAGTTCGTCGCGGCGCGCGCCGGGTCGAGGCGTCCGGGTGCCGGCTGCGCGACCCCGCCGGGGCTGCGGACGCCGTCCATGTCGGCCAACGCCTCGGCCAGCCGGCGAGCATTGGCATGGTCGTCCGCCAGGCGATCGATCATGCCGTCGGGTCCGTCAGACAGGGCGACCAACCCGGCCGCGGCGAGCACCCCGACCTGGCGCATCCCGCCACCGACCATCTTCCTCGCTCGACGGGCACGACCGATGAATGCCGTCGAACCCACGACCACCGACCCGACCGGGCAGCCGAGACCCTTCGACAGGCAGAACGTGACCGAGTCGGCCGGCGCCGCGAGCGCCCTGGCGTCGACACCATCGTCCCGCTGAGCGACGACCGCGTTCCAGAACCGCGCGCCGTCGATGTGCAGCGGCACGCCGTGGCGGCGCGCGATCGCGGCGACCTCACGCTCGTATGCCGGCGTCAGCGGACGCGCCATCGAGTGGGCATGGGTGTTCTCGAGGGCGACCAGGCCCGAGAGCGGCTCGTGCACGTCATTCGGGTCGCGGAACGCGGCGTCGATGTCGGCCGGGTCGAGCGTGCCGTCCGGGCGATCGTCGAGCGCCCGCGCGCTGGCACCGACGATGACGGCGTGGCCGGCCGCCTCGTCGATCACGAGGTGATGCTGACCGCCGGCGATCACCTCCTGGCCACGCGCCAGGTGGGCCATCATCGACACCAGGTTGCCCATCGTGCCGGTCGCCACGAACAGCCCGGCCTCCTTGCCGAGCAGCTCGGCGGCGCGCTCCTCGAGGGCGATGACGGTCGGGTCGTCACCGAAGACGTCGTCGCCGACTTCGGCCGTCGCCATGGCTCGCCGCATCGCGTCGGTGGGTCGCGAGACGGTGTCGCTCCGGAGGTCGATAGGGCGGTCGGACATGGCCCTCGAGTATAGGCGGGACGTCTGACAAGGCAGGGTGCCTCTGCTATAGTCCGGCCTCGCCGCAACTGGACCCGTGGTGTAGCGGCCCAACATGCCAGCCTGTCACGCTGGAGATCGCCGGTTCGAATCCGGTCGGGTCCGCCATCACTTCGCATCTCCCTACGCCCCGTCCGCCCGCCCGGACGGGGCGTTCCTCTGCCTCTGGCAGAATGCCCGCGATGCCGCGGCTTTCGACAGCGCGCCTCCCGATGCTGGTCGTCCTGGGCCTGCTGGGGCTCAGCGTGGCGGTGGCGCTCGCCGGCACCGAGCTCGGGTTCGGCGGCGGGCTGGCGCCAGCGGCGCCATCCGCATCGACTGCCCTGGGGAGCGCGTCACCGACACCGACACCGACCCGGACCCCCGCGCCGACCGTGGCCGCGACGCCCGCGCCGACCGTCACGCCGGTCCCGACACCGGGCACCGTCGAGGCCGCGATCGTGCCGGTCACCCAGTTCCGGGCAACGGTCACTGCCACCGGCCGCAAGGAGGTCGCCGACGTCCTTGCCGGCACGAGCAAGCGCTACGACGCGCTCGAGCTGGTCGCGGACGAGGCCGATGCGATCCTCGCCGCGGTCGGCGCCGCTCGACCAGCGGTCGCCGCACGCCTCGTGCTCGCGAAGGACGCCGCGACGCTGCGACGGGATCTCGCCAAGAACCGCAAGCGCCTGGCCTTCCTGCGTGCGGAGGACGTGACGCAGGCGGTCCGTGCGCTCGCCTGGGGCAAGCAGGCGCTGTTCGGCGTCGACCGCGTCACGACGGCCGACGCGTGGCGGCTGCGGGCCGACCTGCCGACGCGCGACGGGTCGGCACCGTTCGATCCGGCGGCCACCTGGACGCTGTTCGCCGGTGGCGACATCCTGCTCGACCGGGGCGTGTACCAGACGGTCCGCATCCGCGGCAAGGGCGTCGACTTCCCCTTCGACGGTGGCACGGCCGAGATCACGTCACGCTGTAAGGACTGTTCACCGTTGGGCTGGGACCTGCCCCGGACGCGCCGGACCGGCAACGCGGGCGCCGTCCGCGAGCTCATCTCGGGCGCCGATGTCGCGATCGCGAATTTCGAGAACCCCGCCCCCAACCGCTTCCGGTGGCATACCCGGAACACTGTCTTCACCGCCGATCCCAGCCTGATCGACGGGCTGGTCAACGCCGGCATCGACTACGTCTCGATCGCCAACAACCACATCGGGGACGCCGGCGACACCGGCATCCTGCAGACCATCGCCAACCTTCGGAAGCGCGGCCTCAAGTACTCCGGCGCCGGCAAGGACCTCGCGGCTGCCCGCAAGCCGGCCATCATCGAGGCCAACGGCGTCAAGGTCGCGGTCCTCGCCTACGACGCGATCGCCAAGAGCTATTTCGCGGGCCGGTCCGAGACCGGCAGCGCGCAGCTGTCGCTGCAGATGGCGCGGACGGGGATCAAGGCTGCCCGAAAGGCCGGGGCCGACGTGGTGATCGTCTTCCCGCACTGGGGCGTTGAGTACCGCGGGACACCGTTCGAGCGCCAGCAGCAGCTCGCGCGCGACATCATCGACGCGGGGGCGGACATGATCATCGGCAACCACGCTCACTACGCGGCCGCGATGGAGATCTACGAGGGCAAGCCGATCTGGTACGCGCTCGGCAACTTCGTGTTCGACCAGGACTGGTCGGAGTTCACGATGGAGGGCATCACCCTCGAGCTGACGTTCCACGGCGCGGAGCTGCGTCAGGTGCGCATCCGCCCGCACATCATCCTCGACAAGGCCCAGCCCAACTTCATGGACCCGGCCGGCGACGGACGGGTCGTGATGGGCCAGATCTTCGACGCGTCACGCGGTCTGCTGCCCTACTGAGGCGTCGTCTCAGACGAGTCCGGCGAACAGGTCGTCCTCCGGCTTGGGCGTGTCGACGGTCGACTCGCGGAGGATGTACGCCTCCTTCGACCACTGCTCGCGCCAGCCGTCGAGCCCGAAGGCCATGAACCACGAGTCCTCCGCCATCTGCGTCGCGTGCTGCTTCAGCGCGTTCCACTTGCGCTCGACCGGGTCGCCCGAGATGTCGATCCACGTCGTGATGCTCTCGTCGGGGACGAGCATCCGCGCCTGGTAGGCCTCGATCTCGGCGAGCTGTTCGGGGGTCGCGTCGGGCGGTGGCGCCCATGGGTTCGGCTTGTCGAGCTCGGTCATCCGGTCGCGGATGGCGGTGCGGACGGAGGCCGGGATCGCCTGTTCGTAGAGCTTGGAGGGCGTCCACGGAGCGAGGCCACCATCCTCGACCGAGGGCCCGCTGCCGCCATGCTCAGGCGCCAGCTGCTCCGGGTACCAGGCGGGATCACCCGCCCGCGGATGGGCCCGGATCGTCACGTCGTGCGTGCGGATGTGGTCGGGATGGCCGTACCCGCCGAAGTCGTTGTAGGTGGTGATCACGTTGGGCTGGTAGCGGCGGATCAGCCACACCAGCCGTCGCGCCGCCTCGTCCAGATCGGCCTGCCAGAAGGAACGCGGGTCGCGGTTGCCGGCACGACCCATCATGTCGGAGTCGTGGTAGCCGAGGTTCTCCCACTCGGTGACGCCCAGGACGCCCATCGCCCGTTCCAGCTCCCCGGCCCGGATCTCGCCGAGCCGACGGTGGTTGTCCGGCGTGTCCATGTCCTTGACCACGATCTCGCCCATCTCGCCTCGGGTGCAGGTCACGAGCACGACCCGCCGGCCCGCGGCGACCGCTTTTGCCATCGTCCCCCCGGTACCGATCGTCTCGTCGTCGGGGTGGGCATGGACGGTCATCAGGGTGGCGACATGGGGTGCTGGCATGCCTCGATGCTAGCGCTCCACGCGTCGGGTAGTACTTTCGGGCCACCCTCGGGGTGGGACGTGCAGCGACGCACCGGTGACCGGGGACACCGCACACGGGACGGAAGTACCTCCGGGTCACTTGGGCGTGGACCGACCGGCCCGACCATGGCCACATGATCCAAAGTCTTGGACGACGCCTCTCACTCATCTTCGATCGCAGCGCCGACGTCGACGGCGGTGCGGAGGGTTCGCATCCGGGCGCGGCCGTGCTGTCTCCGCTGGTCGATTTCGTGGCGTACGCCGAGGACTGCACGCTGTCGGGCCGGATCCGCCTTCGCTCGGATCGGCTGACCGACATGCTCAACGACCACGAGGAAGTCCAGCTGGTCGACGTCATGGTCCAGTCGCTCGTCCAGCCCGAGGCCGTCGAGGTCAAGGAGGTCGTCGTCGCACGCGACGAGCTCCTGCTGGTCCACGCGACCGGCCCGCGTGGCGACCAGACGCGTCGGACGCGGACGCGCCAGACGTACGTCGCCGTCACGACCGGGCCGTACGTGGCGCGCGGCTACCTCCATTCCGTGCCGTACCTCGACGCGATGGCCGGGCTCCACCGGCGCAGCGCGATGATCCCGTTGACCGACGCCGTGGTCGACTACCCGCTGGGTGGGGACCGTTACCGCCAGCGGGTCGGCACGCTGATCGTGAACCGGAGCCGGATCGACAACATCACCGAAGCCGTCGAGCGCGATGGTGCCTTCGGGTTCGCACCATCGACTGACGACGATCTCGCTGCGCCGGACTTCGGCGCCACCATCCTGGCCGCTTCGAGCAGCGCCTCGTCGTAGGGCGCCTCGCCGCCAGACGCCTCGGCGGCGCTACCATCGCCGCCATGCCGGTCGACCCCGCCCTCGCCCAGGGTCCGCTGTCCGGGATCCGGGTCATCGACCTGTCGACCGTGCTCGCCGGTCCGTACGCGACGATGATCCTGGCCGACCTCGGCGCAGACGTCGTCAAGATCGAACCACCCGAGGGTGACGCGACGCGCAGCTGGGGCCCGCCATGGGTCGGGGATCCCGATCTCGGGACCCGGACCGCCGCCTACTTCCTGGCGGTGAACCGCAACAAGCGGTCGGTCCGGCTGGACCTCAAGACCCCCGCCGGGGCCGACATCCTGCGACAGCTCCTGGCTGATGCCGACGTGCTGGTCGAGAACCTTCGACCCGGGTCGCTGGAGCGGCTCGGGTTCGACGACGCCACGCTCCGCTCCATCAACCCGGCGCTGGTCCATCTCGCGATCACGGGCTACGGACCGACGGGGCCCGCCGCCGACCGGCCCGGCTACGACGTCGTCATCCAGGCCGTCGGCGGCCTGATGTCCATCACCGGTGCGCCGGACGAGGCTGGTGGGCAGCCGACCAAGGTCGGGGTGGCGATCAGCGACGTGGTGACCGGGTTGTACGCGGCGATCGGGATCCTGTCCGCCCTGATCGGTCGCGGCGGGAACGGCGCTCCGAGCGGCCAGCGGGTGGATGTCTCGCTGCTCGGGTCGACGCTGGCGGTCCTCGTCAACCAGGCCCAGAACGCGTTCGTGACGGGCCGGTCGCCGGGCCGCCTGGGGAACGCCCATCCGAACATCGTGCCGTACGAATTGTTCGCCACCGCCGATGGCGATCTCGTCGTCGCGGTGGGCTCGGAGCGGCAGTGGTCGCGGTTCTGCACCGCCATCGGCCTGCCGGCGCTCGCGGACGACCCCCGGTTCGCGAGCAACGGCGACCGGGTGGACCGCCGCGACGAGCTGCTCCCGACCCTCGCCGAGCGGCTCGCGCGGCGGTCGACCGCCGAGTGGGTCGCGGTGCTGGACGCCGCCGAGGTCCCGAATGGGGCGGTCGCCGACGTCGCGACAGCCTTCGACTCGCCCGAGGCACAGGCACTGGGGATGGCCGTCGACGTCGAGCACCCTGCGCTCGGCGTGCTTCGCCAGGTCGGCATCCCACTGGCCTTCGAGTCGACGCCCGGCGCCATCCGCAGCGCACCGCCGCTGCTCGGCGAGCACACCGACGAGGTGCTTACCGAGGCCGGGATCGGCGCCGAGGAGCTGGCAGCGCTGCGCCGCGACGGGGTCACCTGAGGACAGCGTTGCAGACCTGCACGCGACCGGGTCGTCGGCGTCCTGACCGCTGCTAGACTCGGCCCGCCCTGACCACCCACCGGAGGCCGCCCGACCAATGACCGATGACCGCGAGCGCTGGGCGCTGATCCTCGGGGCTTCGTCGGGGATGGGCGAGGCGACGGCACTGACGCTGGCCAAGGCCGGCTACCGGATCTTCGGGATCCACCTCGATTTCCGTGCCGGCCTCGCGCACGTCGACGAGATCAAGTCGGCCATCGAGGCGGCCGGATCCGAGGCCTTGTACATCAACATGAACGCGGCCGACGACGACAAGCGGGCGGCGGCGCTCGCGACCCTGCGCGAGCGGTTCGAGCGCTCGAAGGCCGGTGGCCGCGAACCCTATGTGCGGGTCGTGATGCACTCGCTCGCCTTCGGCTCGCTCGTGCCGTTCCTGGCCGAGGACCCCAAGGCCGCGGTCGACCGCAAGAAGATGGAGATGACCCAGGACGTCATGGCCAACAGCCTCGTGTACTGGGTCCAGGACCTGTGGCGCGGCGGCTTCCTCGGCAAGGGCTCGAAGGTCTACGCGATGACGTCCGAAGGCTCCACGCGGGTCGTGCCGTCGTACGGCGTCGTGTCGTCGGCCAAGGCGGCGCTCGAGTCGCACATCCGCCAGCTCGCGATGGAGCTGGCGCGCAACGGGACCGGTGTCACGGCCAACTGCATCCGCGCCGGCGTCACCGTCACGCCCGCGCTGCTCAAGATCCCCGAGTCCCAGACGATGATCGACATCACGATGAAGCGGAACCCGACCGGCCGGATGACCACCCCACAGGACGTGGCCAACGCCATCCTCGCCTTGTCCGGCGAAGGCACCGACTTCATCAACGGCGACATCATCAGCGTCGACGGGGGCGAGTTCGTCACCGGTTCGTGAGCGGCCGAGTAGCGATCCGCGGCTAGTGGACGTCGCCACCGATGGCGCCGACGGCCACCGAGAACAGGTAGATGGCCAGCGCCCCGCCGAGCGTGGCTGCGACCACCGCCCGCGACCCACCTCGACGATGTGCCTCGGGCAGGAGTTCGGCCGCGCCGACATACAGGAAGAAGCCGGCGAAGAAGCCGAGGAGCGCGCCAAGCACCGAGTCCGGCACGGTGATGACCGCACCGAGCAACACACCGACGACCGGAGCAGCAGCGACGAGAAGGACCCATCGCCAGGCGGTGCTGGCGGGGGCTCGACTGGCGAGCAGGAAGCTCACAACGCCGATCCCGTCACTGAATCGGTGGACGATGACGACGGTCGCGATGATGACGCCGATACCCCCGCCGACAGCGAGGGCCGCGGCCAGGGCCACACCGTCGAGGAAGCTATGGATCCCCATGCCGGCCGCGCCGACCACGCCGATGTGCTGGTGCGCGACGGTGTCGTGGTCCAGCTCGGCCGCCGTCTCGTGGCCCACATGGAGTGATGTGACCTTGTCCACGGCATAGAAGGCCAGAAAACCGAGCGCGACCCAGACCATCGCGAGGTCCATCGACCCAAGGTGCTCGACGGCTTCAGGGATCAGATCGAAGAATGCCGCGCCGATCCGGATGCCGGCGCCGACCGCGATGATCACGCCGACATAGCGAACAGCCCGCATCGCAAGCCATCCGCCCACCAGTGCCGAGGCGAACGCTCCGAACGAGACGGCAAGCGCCGCGATGGGCATCAGGCGGTGCCGCTCTGACGGCAGTCCGGGCAGCGCCCGAAAAGCTCGAGGCGATGGTCGTCGATGCGGTAGCCCGTCCGCTCCTCGATCTCACTGACGACGGCTCGCCAGCCGGCGTCATCGACATCACGGCTGGCGCCGCAGTTCGAGCAGACGACGTGGTGGTGATGGACGGGCTCGCAGGCGACGTAGGCGTGCTCGCCGGTCGGCAGGTCGAGGCGTTCGACGGCATGGAGGTCGGCCAGGACGTCGAGCGTGCGGAAGACCGTCGCTCGACCGATGCCGAGGCGTCGCGTGCGCACGTCGGCCACGAGGTCGGCCGCCGTGAAATGCCCCTCGCGCGCGGCGATCAGGTCGGCGATCGCGCGGCGTGCGTCGGTCAGCCGATACCCGGCGTCATCGAGCGCAGTCTGGACGGCTGTCGGTCCGGTCATCGCCCGGAATGATACTGAGTCTCAGTTAGGGTGTCCAGCCGCACCACGATGGGTACCGGGATGCCAGGGACCATCGTCGGACTGCTGATTCGCAGCGGACCTTTGCAGACTGGACTGGTCATGACGATCGACGCGCTCCGCGGACCCGTCGAACGACCGCGCGACGCCTCGCCCGAGCCGGTCGCGATCGGCGCACCCGATCAGCACATCTTCCTGTGCCCGAAATGCACGCGGCCGTTGGCCGTCGGCGTGTCGCGGTGTGCCGGCTGCGGGACACGGCTGGTCGCCGGCGTGCCGCTGCTGCGCGTCGGTGGCTTCGTCGGCCTCGGCCTCGTCGCCGGCATGGCCGTCGGCGGCGGCCTGGTCGCTGCCGTCGGGGTCCCCGACCCGACCCGCCGTGATCCCGGTCGCGCAGCCACAGGTCGCGGTCGTGCCATCGGCGGCGCCCCTCGTCAGCGCGGCTCCGCGCTCGTCGCGCCGGTCGCTCCTGAGATCCCGCCCTCGGCGCTGTCCGCGCTCCGCCAGTCGACGGTCGTGAACCAGCGCCTGTTGGTCGATGCCGACCTGCTTGCCCGTGCCCTCGCGAGCGCGGACCGATCCGCCGCCGACATCGCACCGCTCCTGCGCGGGCTCGCGACCAACGCCGCGTTCGGGGACCGGCTGGTGCCGGCCGTCGCAGCCTGGGACGACGGCGTCGCCGTCTCACAGGGCCTCGCCTCGTTCTACGGATCGATCGCTCGTATCGCCGACGAGGGCCTCGCGGCCGCGCTCACGAACGAGCGCGCCTACGTCGACGCGGGTCGGAAGATGCTGGTCATCCTTGACGGCCTGACCGACCTCGACGCAGCGTCGCGCGGGCTCGCGGCCAGCGCCGACACCGAGCTCCCGCCGCTCATCCCCGCGCGCTAGCCGTCAGGGCGCGAGGCCCGACGGCGCGTAGCCAGTGAGCTCCACGTAGGCCTCACCGCCCAGCTGCACGTCACCCAGCCGCCGCCCGGTCGTCCGCCGAGCGCTCACGAG
>CAVSKY010000002.1:0-298462 GCA_963728745.1 uncultured Chloroflexia bacterium | reverse complement strand
CCGCGCCCAGCGGGCCGGGTCTTGGCGTCGAGGTCGACGAGGCGGTCGTGCGCGGGTACCTGTTCGAGTAGCGACCGCCGCATCACCGAGTGGGAGGCCAGGGCGCCGCTCGGAGGAGCGGAGCGGCGCCCGGGCTCATGGATTGACGGCTGCGACCTCAGCCCGCGCCCGGCAGTCCCGCGTTCATCACCGGCAGCTCACGGGCACCCTGGGCTCTGGAGCCGAACGACGTCGGCTTCGTCCTTCCGACCCGGGTGTAGTACTCCTCGGGGACCTGAGTCGGGTCCTTGAACATCTGCCACTGGCATTTCTGCCGGACGTTCGGATCCTTGTTCGTGTCCGGGTAGACCGGCGGGTCGACGACGCGAACCGGGTAACCGAACCGGTCCATCGGCATCTCCTCCATGAGGATGATGCAGTGGGTGCAATAGAGGCAGATACCCGGCGTGTTGTGGTTCCAGGTGTGCGGCTCTTCGGTCACCTTCCAGTCGTAGGGAGGCTCGATCCGAGCGGGCGTGCCCTCGATCCAGTCGCCGCGGATCGTCCGCTGCCCGGAGCCGCACGGGTCGAAGCGGAGGATGAAGCGGTCCTCGAGCTCGACGAGCTCCATGTCGCCCGTCCGCTCCGGCCCGACGAGATGGCCGCGCATCGCCTCACAGGCGACGAGCATGAGGATCTCGAGGGACTCGTCCCACGGGTACTTGTCGATGTCGAACTTCTCGTAACGCCAGACGAACAACGGCAGCAGGACACGGTCGTACATGTCCCGGATGGCCGCCTCGCCGAGTTGCTCCTTGATGAGTGACATCAGGGCGTAGGTGTGGTCGACGTCGCGGTCGTGGCACTGCCGCCACGTTTCCTTCATGACCTCCAGCTTGGCTTTGGCGTCGTCGGCCTGCTCGCGGTAGGTCGCACCGGTGAACGCCTGGACCTCCGCCAGGAAGCGGTCCCAGTGCTTGCGTGGATGCCAGGGTGAGCCCTCGGGCAGGACCGACAGCGCGACCGCCTGGTCATTGCGGGCCTGGATCACGTCCTCGTCGACGCCCTTGTCGCGGAGGTAGCCGTTCAGGTCGCCGATCCACTGGCGGTAGAGGGTGAAGCACACGTTCGCCTCATCGACGAAGTAGCTCCCCAGGGTCGCCGCCTCGTCCCAGCGGGCGCCGTCGAGGGCGTCGATGATCTTGCGGTAGGTCGAGATCTTCTGGTCTTCCCAGGGACCCATCCGCACACGCCGACCGAGCAGTTCCGTGAATTCGACCTTGGTCTCGGCCACCGTGCCCTCCGCCTGGCGTGTCGGTGCTTGACGATACCGGTACCGTTTGCAGCCGGCGCGGCAACGATACCACGGCCCGATCGCCCGCGGCCAGCCGGAGGTCCGATGACCGCCCTCGTTTTCGGGTTCCTCGCAGCGCTGGCGAACGCTGGGCAGGCGTTGCTCAGCAAGGATCTGACCGCCCGGGCGCCGGCGCGGCAGCTCATCGGCGTGTTGTACGTCGGGAATGCCCTCGTGCTGCTGCCGTTCGCGCCGTTCGTCGTCTGGACATGGTCGGCCGAGATCGTGGGACTGCACCTGGTATCCGTCGCCCTTATGGTGTTCACGGCGATCTGTGTGTGGGACCTCCTGGACCATGGGACGGCGTCGGCGATGACGACGGCCACGGCGATGAGCCCCATCCCGGCCGCCCTTGCGGCTGCGTTCGTCCTGCCGGCCGTGATCCAGCCCCTGCACGTGGTCGCGGCGACGATCGTCGTCGGGGGCGTGCTGCTCGCGCTGGCCGACGCCTTCGGCGCCCTCGATCGGTGGGGCAGCGCCTGGCGGATCGTCGGTGCGGCGACCGGCACCGGCATCCTGACCGTGGTCACGCGGCTCCTTGGGGATCTGGATGTCGGGCTCGTCGAGACCTACGTCGTTCGCACGGCCCTGGCCGCGGTCGTGTGCGTCGCGCTGTTCCCGCCGCGCGACGTGGCGCGTGCGGACATCCCGCGGCTGCTGGTGCGGTCCGTCGTCGTGACGACGTATTTCGTGTTCGTGATCCTTGGCGCGCAGTCGGGCAGCCCCGTCGTCGTGCAGACGCTCGTCGCGACGACGCCGCTCTTCGTGCTGGCCGTGGAGTCCGTCCGCCGCCGCGCCGCGCCGCCCGTCCGAGCCGTCGCCGCCGCGTTGATCGTCGTCGTTGGGGTGGTGTTGATCCTGGTCGCGTGACCGATCCCGGTCGCTGTTCTTTGGACGTGCGATGCACCGCCGCTACCATGCGACCGATGGTCAGGTCGCCCGCGATCCCTCGTCCGGCAGCCTCCGGTGGAGCCGCGTGAACGACGCGACCGGCAGACCCCCGACGAGCGCCGCGGCGACGGCGAGCCCGCTCGACGATGGCACCTCCGGCCCGCCGCCGATCCTCGAGATCGTGGGCGTCAGCAAGCGGTTCGGCTCGACCCAGGCGCTCGACGACGTTTCCCTGACCCTGCACAAGGGCGAGATCCACGCCCTCCTCGGTGAGAACGGTGCCGGCAAATCCACCTTGATCAAGATCATGACCGGCGTCGAGCAACCCGACGCCGGCCAGATGGCGGTCGATGGCGCGGACGTGTCCCTTGGTAGTGCCCTGCACGCCCAGGATCTCGGGATCGCCGCGATCTACCAGGAGCCGAACATCTTTCCGGACCTGTCGGTCGCGGAGAACATCTTCATCAGCCATCGCGACCGCGGCCGCGTGCTCGATCGGCGCGCGATGCGCCGAGACGCCGGGAAGATCCTCGGCCGGCTCGGCGTGCAGCTCGACACGGACGAGCCGGCGCGCGGCCTCACCCTCGCCGAGCAGCAGACGGTCGAGATCGCCAAGGCGCTGTCGTTGCAGGTCCGTGTCCTGATCATGGACGAGCCGACCGCGTCTCTGTCCGCCCACGAAGTCCGTCGCCTGTTCGGGATCGTCGACTCGTTGCGGCGCGAGGGCGTCGCCATCCTGTTCATCTCGCACCGGATGGAGGAGGTCTTCGAGATCTCCGACCGGGTGACCGTGCTGCGGGACGGCCGCTGGGTATCGACCCGACGTCGTGCCGAGCTGACGCCCGGAGTCGCGATCCGCGAGATGGTCGGCCGGACGCTGAGCGCCTTCTTCCAACGGACGCCCGCTCGGCCCGGCGAGGTCGTCCTCGAGGTCCGTGGGCTTGGGCGAGAGGGCGTCTTCAGCGACGTGTCCTTCGACCTGCGTGCGGGCGAGGTGCTCGGCTTCGCCGGACTCGTCGGCGCCCGGCGAACGGATGTCGGTCTCGCCCTCTTCGGCATCGCCCCGGCGGACACGGGGACGATCCTCCTCGACGGCCGGCCGGTCAGGATCCGCCATCCGCAGGATGCGCTGCGCATGCGCATCGCGTACTCGACCGAGGATCGACGCGGGCTCGGGCTCGTCTTTCCACTGTCGATCGCGGCCAACATCTCGCTGCCGACGCTCGCGCGGTACCAGGATCGGATCGGGCTGATCCGCCGACGGGCCGAGGAAGCGGCGGCCGAACGCTACCGCGAACGCCTCAGGATCCGTGCCAGATCGGTGCATGTGCCGGTCGCCACGTTGTCGGGTGGCAACCAGCAGAAGGTCGTCCTGAGCAAATGGCTGGACACGCATCCCCGTGTCCTGATCCTCGATGAGCCCACGCGAGGGATCGACGTCGGGTCCAAGGCGGAAGTGCACCAGATCATCGACGAGCTCGCCCAGGAAGGGATCGCGATCATCCTGATCAGCTCCGACCTGCCGGAGGTCCTTGCCACCAGCGACCGGATCCTGGTGATGCGTGAGGGGCGGCAGATGGCGATCCTCGGTCGCGACGAGGCGACGCCTGAGCTGGTCCTGGCGGCCGCGATGGGCCAGACAGCGGCGGGCGACTGATGCGCTTGCTGCTGCGCCACGTCCGGCCGGAGCAACTCCGCGAGCTCACCCTCGTCCTGATCATCATCGCCGTGGCGGTCTTCTTCGCCACGCAGATCGACGACTTCGTCTCGGCGCGGACGTTCACACGGATCAGCACGAGCGTGGCCGTGATCGCGGTCGTCGCGGTCGGCCAGACGCTGGTCGTCCTGACCCGGAACATCGACCTGTCCGTCGGCTCGATCGTCGGCCTGGTGGCGTACTTCACCGGGACCATGCTGTCGAACGACCCGACCATCCCCGCCCCGGTCATCATCGCGATCTCGATCGCGATCGGCGCAGGACTCGGCGCCGTCAACGGCCTCCTCGTCGCCTATGGCGGCGTCCCGGCCATCGTGACCACCCTCGGGACCCTCGCCTTGTACCGGGTCGCCCTCGTCGAGCTGTCCGGAGCCAAGACCGTCACCACCGATGCGCTGCCGGCCTGGATGCTGGACCTCCCGCGCGTGACGCTCGTGTCCCTCGGGGCGGTCGACATCCGCCCCCTGGTGATCCTCGCCGTGGTGATCGCGGTCGTGTTCCAGCTGGGTCTGCGCTATCTGCCCTTTGGCCGGCGGCTGTTCGCGATCGGCTCCAACCCGGACGCCGCGAGAGTCGCCGGTTTCCCGGTCCGACGCGACATCTTCTCGGCGTTCGTGCTGTCCGGAGCCCTCGCGGGCCTCGCCGGGTTCATGTTCCTGGCGCGCTTCGGGAACATCACCGTCACGGCCGGGCAGGGCCTCGAGCTGCAGGTCGTTGCGGCCGTCGTCGTCGGCGGCGTGAACATCTTCGGCGGCGTCGGCTCGATCATCGGCGCTCTGCTCGGTGCGACGCTGATCGATCTGTTGCAGCAGAGCCTGATCCGGTGGCTCGAGGTGAGCGAGTTCCTGCGGGACGCGATCCTGGGCCTGCTCATCCTCCTGGCGGTCGCCTCGGACAAGGTGATCATCGGCCGCCTGCGCACGCTCTGGATCCGTGAGCGACGGCGAACGCAGGACATCGGGGAGCCATCGGGCGGGGTGGCAGGCGGTGCGTGAACTGTGGTCCAGGCTCCGTTCCTGGGAAGGGCTCCTGCTGGTCACCCTCATCGTGGTCATGGGCCTCAACGCCCTCGCCGCACCCGGCTACCTGACGGCACAGAACCAGATCAACCTGTTCCAGCTGAGTGTCGAGAAGGCGATCGTCGTCCTGATCATGACGTTCGTCATCGTGAGCGGGGAGATCGACCTGTCGGTCGCATCGGTCATGGGCCTGGCCGCGGTCGTCGTGGCCTGGTCGACCAGCCAGGGGGTCCCGACGGAGGCTGCGATCCTCATCGCGCTCGCCGTCGGCGGCCTGTGTGGACTGCTCAACGGCTTCTGGATCGCGATCATCGGGCTGCCGTCACTGGCCGTGACGCTCGCCGGCCTGATCGGCTACCGAGGCCTGGCGCGCGTCCTGATCGAGGATCGCTCGATCGGGGGATTCCCCGCTTGGTTCGAGGACCTGGGGCAGCGGCCATTCATCGGACCGCTTCCACTCGCGCTCATCGTCTTTGCCGTGATGGCAGTCGGCGCGACCGTCGTTCTACGATCGTCCGGCTTCGGTCGCTACGTCTACGTGCTCGGCAACAACATCCAGGTCGCGCGGTTCTCGGGTGTCCGCATCGCCCGCCTGCGGCTGGCCATCTTCACGCTGAGCGGGCTGATCGCCGCCATGGCGGGTGTGCTCCTGGCGGCGCGTCTCGGCGCCGTCCGGGGCAGCACGGCCGAGGGCTTCGAGCTCGACATCATCACCATCGTCCTGCTCGGTGGGGTCAGCATCTTCGGGGGACGCGGAACGATGCCCGGGGTCATCCTGTCGATCCTGCTGATCCTCAACCTGCGCAATGGGCTCGGCCTGGCGAACGTGACGGGCAATACCCAGACCGGCGTCATCGGCGTCCTCCTGATCCTGTCGGTGCTGGTCCCCAACCTCGTGGGTGCCGCGCGCTCGCGATTTGCCAGGGAAGAGCCAGTGGCCGTCACATCGCCCGGGATGACCCAGGTGGACTAGCGGCGTAGGATGTCGTGGCTTCACGGCCACGCGTGGCCGACAGTAGGAGGAGACGCTGATGAAGCTTCGCGTTGCGGTCGCCTTGTTCGGCGTGGTTGCGATCCTTGCGGGCTGTACCTCGCCCGGGGCCTCGACGTCGGCGGCCCCGCCCGCCGCGAGCCCATCGGCGGCGGCGAGCGAGCCGGCCGCGAGTCCGTCCGCGAGCGCGGGCGGCGTGATCAAGGCCACACCCGGTCAGAGCGTCAAGATGATGCTGCTCCCGAAGTTCCTGGGGATCCTGCCGTTCGACCAGGCCAACAAGGGCGCGGAAGAGGCCCAGGCCGAGCTACAGAACCCCGAGGCGGTCGCCTTCGTCGGGCCGACGGCCGAGAACAGCGTCCAGGGCCAGATCGAGTTCATGACCAACGCGCCGACCCAGGGCCACAAGGTCGTGATGCTTTCCAACAACGCGGGTGACCAGATCGCACCGGCGGCCGAGGCGGCACAGACGGCCGGTACCAAGGTCGTCACCTGGGACTCGCCGATCCCCTCGGCGGCGGGCGAGAGCCTGTTCGTCGCCCAGGTCGACTTCGACTCCATCGGCGTCGTGATGGCCGACATGGCGCTGTCGTTGACGGGGACGGACGGAGGCGAGTTCGCGGTCCTGTCGGCGTCGCCCGACGCAGCGAACCAGAACGCATGGATCGCGGCCCTCGAGGAGGCCCTCAAGGATCCCAAGTACGCCGCCGTCAAATTGGTCGACACCGTGTATGGCGACGACGTTTCCGAGAAGAGCTACAGCCAGGCGCTCGCGCTGGTCGACAAGCACCCGAACCTCGAGGTCATCATGGCCCCGACGACCGTCGGCATCGCGGCCGCGGCCAAGGCGATGCAGGACGAGAACCTGTGCGACAAGGTCAAGGTCTCGGGTCTCGGTCTTCCGAGCGAGATGGTGGCCTACACCATGAACGACTGCGCTCCCCAGTTCGCGCTGTGGAGTTTCGTCGACCTCGGCTACCTGACCTACTACGTCTCATACCTGCTGGCCACCGGTGCGATCCAGGGCACCGAGGGAGAGCAGTTCGAGGCAGGCCGGATGGGCGAGTACACCATCGAGAAGGACCCGACACGCGACGCCGGCCTGCGCGTGTTGATGGGTCCGTTCACCGTCTACGACAAGACCAACGTGGAAGCCGCTGCCCAGTAGCGCGCGGCGGGGAAGCAGACTGATCGGGCCCGCCAGACGGCGGGCCCGATCCATTTCCCGCTACGCGCCCTCGAGCATGGGCCGGACCTCGGTCGCCAATCGTTCGATCGTCTCGAGGTCGAGCGGGGCCGCGACGGACGGGCTGAACGCGTCGACCCCGACGCGCCGATAGGCGAGCAACGCCCGAGCGATCTCCTCCGAGGTGCCGGTCCAGGCCATCTCCTTGCGGACCGCCTCCGGCCACCCGTGGACCCGCATCTGCGCGTCGAAGGCGCGCCGCGCCTCGTCGCCGTCGCGGCGGATCACGAGCTTGCCGCCGACCGTGTGTTCGATGGTCGCTGGGTCCCGGCCGATCGCCGCGCAGTGCTCGTGGAGGATCCCGCGCTTGTGTCGGAAGCGCTCGACGTCGTCCATGGTGAGCCACATCTGCCAGATGTCGGCGTGGCGGGCAACGATGCGCAGGCCCTTCTTCTCTCCGGACGATCCGACGACGAACGGGACATGCGCCGCGATGGGCAGGGGGGCGTGGCGTGCTCCACTGAATTGGTAGCGGGCCGATCCGTGATGCACCGTCTCGCCGTCGAGCAGCGCTCGAACGATGGTCAGCGCCTCGTCGAGCCAGTCGAGCCGCTCGCCGACGCTTCGCCCGGGGTCCATCCCGTGGGCCGTCACCTCCAGCTCGCGATTGCCGGCCCCGAGCCCGAACACCAGGCGGCCACCGCTGATGTGATCCACGGTCGCCGCCATCTTCGCGACGATGCCCGGATTGCGGAACGGGTTGGCCCCGACCAGCAGTCCGAGCCGCACCCGGCGCGTCGCGGCGCTCCACGCGGCCAGCGTGGTCCAGCCCTCGAAGAACGGTTGGAACGGGTCGCCACCGGTCGAATACAGGTGGTCGTGACCCCACAGATAGTCGTACCCCAGGTCGTCGACGGCCTGGGCTGCGGCCAGCGCCTCGGGCCAGCTGAGTCCGTAGGTCAGCGGCTGGATGCCCAGCTTGATCGCGCTCGACATGGCGCAATCGTAGTGGAGGTCGGGGGGCTGGTACCGATTGCAGCCCGCCCTGCTACGATGCGATCCCGCGCTCACCCGACCCGAGTCCGTCGGCCCAGGAGGTTGCTCACATGGACCGCGCGCTCTTCTACCTTCGTATCTTTCCTGGGACCGAAGCCGAGTACGACCGGCGCCACGCGGACATCTGGCCCGAGCTGGTCGATGAGATCCGCGAGTCCGGTCTTCGCAACTTCTCGGGGTTCCGGCGCGGCACCGACGTCTGGTACTACACCGAGGCCGAACCCGGCCGGACCGTCGAGGACGCGTTCGCCGTGCATGGCCCCAAACCGGCCAATCAGCGCTGGAACCGCTACTTCCGCGACGTCATCGCCCAGATCACCGACGACGCGGGCAGCCTGCTCTGGTACGACAAGGTCTTCGAGTCCGACGGGCCGCCGCTCGACGGCCCGTTCGAGCGGGGCCTCTTCGGCCTCGTCATCGACCCCGAGCGCGCCGACGAGTACGAGGCGCTCCATGCGAACCCGTGGCCCGACCTCATGCAGGCTATCGAGGCGTCCGGCTTCCGCAGATACCAGGGCTTCCGCCGCGGCGCCCACGTCGTCTACTACGGCGAGTTCTACCCGGACATGGCGACGGTCTTCGGGAAGATGGGCCAGACCGAGGTGAACGCTCGCTGGGGCACGGCCTTCGAAGGGATCATCACGACGATCACCGATGCCGACGGCCAGCTCCTGACCGCGACTGAGATCTACCACCAGGACTGACGCGGTGCCGCCGACCGGCGCCCGACCGCGCGTCGGCGTCATCAGCCCGTACTGGACGCTCTGGGAGCACACGGCCGGCCCGACGTTCCGAGGCGACCGCCTGGCGCTGGCGCGCGCGGTTGCCGACGAGCTGGCCCTCGACGGCGACATCGAGTCGGTCGCGGTCCTCGAGGTCGACTCCGGAGAGGCGGGCGCAGCCGCTGGGCGAAGGCTGGCCGCCGAGGGTGTCGACGTCATCCTCGTCGTCCAGACGATGGCGGTCCCGGCCGCCTGGACGATGGCCGCCCTCGACGCGCTGCCCGGGGTCCCGGTCGTCATCTGGGCACTCCATGAGACGGGCCTGGTCGATGGCGCTTTCGACCATGGCTCCATCACGACGCAGGGGGCGACGGTCGGTGCACCGATGCTGTCCAACCTGCTGTCCCGTGCCGATCGCCGGTTCGAGCTGATCCTGGCCCGGCGGAACGACGCGGATGGTCGGGCGCGGGTCCGCGAGGCACTCCGGCTGGCCGGCATCGCACGCGGCATCGCGCGATCTCGCCTCGGCCGCGTCGGGCGCCCGCTCGAGGGGTACGCCCACGTCGACGTCGATGACGATGCCCTGCGGGCCGCGACCGGCATCGAGCTGGTGTTCGTCGACCCGGACGAGGTCGTGGCCCGATTCAGGGAGGTCGCGGACTCGGACGTAGCCGTCCTCGAAGCAGACGTGCGGCGCGACTGGACGTTCGAGGAGGAGCCGCTGCCCGACGACCTCGACCGCTCCCTCCGGGCGGCGCTGGCGCTCGAGACGGTCGTCGATGCGCATGGCCTCGACGGCGGCGCGTTCAACTGCCACGTCCCACAGTTCCGGTTCGGTGAGCCGATCGGCATCGCGCCGTGCTGGGCGCTCGGTCGGCTGACGAGCGCTGGCCGGCCGTTCACCTGCACCGGCGACATCGTGACCGCGGTGGCGATGCTCACGACCAAGCGTCTCGGCGGCGCCGCCGTGTACCACGAGATCGAGGCCATCGACTACGCGACCGGCGAGGTCGTCATCGCCAACTCCGGTGAGCACGACCTGGCCTGGCTGGCGCCAGGCTCGCCGACCACGGCTCCGTCCGAACGGCTGGTTCTGCGGCAAGGATGCGCACTGCGGCGTGTGCGCCGTGTTGGAGCCGCCCGCCGGACCGGCGACCCTCGTCGGATTTACCCCGCATCCGCACGCTCGCGGCGGCTTTCGCTACGCCGTCGCCCGTGGCGAGCTGACGAGCCGAGTCTTCCCCGAAACGGGCACGGTCAATGGCGCCTTCCGCTTCGCCGAGGGTCCGGTCGAGACGGCGTGGGCGCGCTGGGCGAGCACCGGTGTGAATCACCACAGCTCCGCGACGCCGGGCGACCTGTCGGGGGCGGTCGCGACCGTCGCTACGTATCTTGGTGTCGAGGCGGTGATCGTTTGACGACACTCGCGAGTCTCCCGCGACCGCTTGCGCCCATCTCGCTGCGCGAGCTGCGCGACGTCGACCCGTATCCCGCCTACGAGGCGATGCGGGCCGTCGGCCCGGTGATCTGGGACGAAGGCATGACCGCGTGGCTCGTCCTGTCGCACGACGGTTGCACGTTCGTCGAACGCCGGGAGGACCTCTTCGAGGAACCCACCGGGTCACTGCCGGGGGCCGCTGAGATCGTCGGGCGGCGCGACTTCCGTTCGCTCGTGGGTGGCGAGCACGAGACCCTCCACCGATCGCTGTCGCATGCCTGGCGCCCGGACCCGATCGCGCAGCTGGCCATGAGCGCGGTCCGGCCGATCGTCGTGGATCGCATCGCCCGTCTCGCCGGTCTCCCGACATTCGAGCTCTACGAGGATCTCGCTCGGTTCCTGCCGATCGCCGTGGTCGGACGCATCCTCGGGTTGCCCGATCGCGACGTCGGCACGCTCGAAGAGGCGAAGGGCTGGATGGAGGCGGTCCTCGCCTGGCGCCACACCTACGGCGAGGACCCCGACCTCCGCGCTGCGGCCATCGAGGCGACCAGGCGACTCGACCCACTGCTGCTCGATACCGTCCGAGCGCGTCGTGACCGCCCAGAGGACGACGCCATCAGCCTGCTCTGGTCGACGGGGCGGGAGGTCGCTCCGGACTGGGGCGAGCAGGACGTCATGGACAACGCGAAATTCCTGTTCGAGGGCGGCTCGGAGACGACGGCGTTCCTCATCTGCACGGCCATCCACCGGCTGCTCGAATGGCCGACCGCCCGGCGACACGCGACTCTGGCCGACGCGGCGGCCTTCGCTCGCTTCCTCGAGGAGGTCCTGCGCCATTCCACCGTCGTCCATCTGCGGGCTCGACGTGCCACCCAGGACGTCGAGCTCGGCGGCGTGACGGTGCGGGCCGGCGAGCGGGTGATCGCCATCAACGCGGCCGCAAATCGTGACCCGGAACGGTGGGAGCGGCCAGACGAGCTGGACCCGGACCGGCCGCGGCTGTGGGGCCACCTTGCGTTCAACGTCGGGCCACGCCATTGCGTCGGCTCCCACCTCGCCCGCATGGAGGCGACCGAGGTCGTCGGCGGGCTCTGGCGCGCCTTTCCGGATCTCGCTCGCGTCCCGGCCACGGCAGTCGACGTGGTCCCGATGGGCTTCGTGTCGCGGGCATGGCGGCCGGTCCAGCTCCAGCACGCGCCACTCGATCAGGCGACGGTCCGCCTCCGCGTGAGCGACGGCCCCGCCTGGGCCGGCTCTGTGCCGAGTCGAGGCGCCAGCGCCTCTGGAGCGGGTTAGCCCGACTCGTCGACCCGGGACCAGGTCAAGCGCTGGATCCGGCGCGTGCCGCCGAGCACGATCGGTGGCGAGGTCAAGGTCAGGGTCTTGTCGTCGTCGCTGAGGGCGAACCGTCGTCGTTGCTCGGTGCCGGTCCAGTTCGGGAAGAGGCTGGTCTCGACCGTATGGATCACGGTGTCGCCGTCGACGGCGTATCGCCCACCGTAGGCGATGTACGTCGCGAATGCGGCCGCCTGTTCCTCCGCCGTCCCGCCTGTAAGGTCGTCGGTGGCGAAGCGCGGACGGTCTCCCCTACCCATGATCCCGACCATCGCGCGATCGGCCGTGTAGGCCAGCACCCCGTCTGGCGCGTCCCCGAGCGGGCGGGCCTCGGTGCCGTCATCCGCGATCGATACCCACGAGCGCAACCGCCAGCCGCCGACGAGGCGGGCTGCGTCGGTCACGCGGGCACCGGCGCGTCCGGCACTGGTGCGTCGGCGCGCAGCAGGCCCTCGTGCTTGAGCTCGGCCCAGAAGTCGGCGGGGATCGACTGGCCGAACGCGCTGACGTTGCGGCGGACCTGGTCGGGATGGAAGGCACCCGGGATGACAGCGGCGACGCCCGGGTGACCCAACGGGAAACGCAGGGCGGCCGCGGCGAGCGTGATGTCGTGCCGCTCGCAGATGGCCTCGATCCGACGAACCCGCTCCATGACGTCAGACGGCGCGGGAGCGTAGTCGTATGTCGCACCCTCGACGGCGCCTGTCGCGAGGATGCCCGATTGGAAGACAGCCCCGATGACGAAACCGATCCCGCGCGCCATCGCGGCCGGGAACTCGTCGTCGAGAACCTCCTGTCTGAGCAAGGTGTACGGCATGGCGACGAGGAATGCGTCCACATCCAGCGCGTCGAGGAAGCGCGGGATGAGCCCGAGCGCATTGATCCCGGCACCGACGGCCCGCACCTGGCCGCTGGATCGCAGCTCCTCGAGCGCCTTCCAGCCGGATGCGGCCAGGTCGTGGAAGTGCGAGGCGAACGTCGGCTCGTCGAAATACAGCAGGTCCAGGTCATGGATGAAGGCGATGTCGAAGCGGGTGATGCCCAGGCGCAGCCGGCTCTGCTCGACCGAGCGCATGATGCCGTCGTAGGTGTAGTCGAAGACGACCTCGTTCGGCGACCCGCCGACCCATGGACCCCGCTCGAACCGGTCGCTGCTGGCCGGTCGTAGCCACCTGCCCACCTTGGTCGACAGCGCGAACTCCTCGCGCGGATGGTCACGGAGGCCGCTGCCCGTTCGTAGCTCCGAGAGCCCCCGGCCGTACCACGGCGCCGTGTCGAAGTAGCGAATGCCCGAGTCCCAGGCGGCGTCGATCGTCGCCAGCGCGTCGTGCTCCTTCACCGGAACGAACAATTCGCCGATCGAAGCCCCGCCGAACCCGAGCTCGGTGACCTCGACGTCCGTCGTCCCGACGCGCCGATGCGCGATCACTTCCGCCACGGCTGCATCTCCGCGGTCTCGCCCCACGACGGGATGGGTGCCTGCAGCGGGTCATCGACCCAGCAGAACTGTCCGTTGATGTCCGCGCCCTCGTCGCTCGTCAGTCGCAGGACGAGCTGGACGGCCTTCTCGGGCGGATCGCCACCGGTCTCCTCGACCCACGCCGCCCATTGCTTGTATGCGTCGGCCTCCGGGCCCATCTTCTCGACCCTGTCTCGGATGTCCTTCCACATGTCGGTCTTGACGTCGCCCGGGTGGATCACGTTGGCGGTCACCCCGGTACCGGCGATCTCCGCCGAGAGATGGCGGGTGAGCTGGTTGAGCGCGACCTTGGCCGTGCCGTAGGCGCTGTTGAGCGGTCCGGGCGGATGGAGCGAGGCTGCCGAGGTCACGTTCACGATGCGCCCCCAGCCGGCGTCGACCATGCCGCCGACGAACTGACGCGTGGTCAGGAATGGCGCGATGGCGTCGATCATCACCGTCTGGACCCATGCCCGCGGATCGGTGTCGCGGATCATCGCGATCGGACCGTACACGCCGGCTGCGTTGATGAGGATCGACGGCGGGCCGAGCTGCTCGTGGACGAAGGCGGCGAGCTCCTCGACGGCGCCTGGGTCAGCGACATCCGCCGGCCGGCTGAGCATCCGACCGCCGGCGGCGTGGATCCGGTCGGCGGTGTCGGCCAGGGCGGCCGCATCGCGAGCGACCCCCACGATCGGATGGCCACGCTCGGCGAGGGCTGTGGCGACGGCCCGCCCGAGGCCGCGGCCGGCCCCCGTGACGACCGCCACGCGGTCGAGTGCTACGGCATCCATGGCTGGATCTCCCTAGTCGGCGCTCGCGTTCGTCCGCAGGTTGAAGACCTCGCGCAATTCGCTCGAGTCCACGATCCCGTCCTCGTTGAACTCCATGAGTGGGTCCATGATCTCGCCCCACTTGTCGTGGATGGCCGTGTGCCACAGTCGGTCCCAGGCTTCCTCGTCGCGGATCTCCGAGTACAGGAACAAGACCGGGTCGCGTTCGAAGATCGTGATCTGGGCGATGCCCTGTCGCTCGATCTCGTCGACGAGCTCCTGCCAGATCGCCTCGTGGTGAGCCTTGTACTGCGCCAGCCCGCCCGGCTTGAGGCGCATCGTGAAGGCGCGTCGGATCATGAGGACACCTCCTGGGTGGTCGTGGGCACGCCGGGTGGACGACCGGTATTGATGGCATGGAGCAGGCCATGGTCATCGATGGCGCCGCCGCGGACCTCGGCGGTCAGCCGCCCGCGGTGAAGGACGAGGATGCGATCGGCGAGGCCGACGAGCTCGGGCAGTTCGGTCGACCGGAACAGGACCGTTCGACCGCCATCGGCGAGCTCGCGGATGAGCCGGTAGATCTCGCGCTTCGCACCGACGTCGACGCCACGTGTCGGATCGTCGAGCAGGAACACGGTCGGCGCGATCTCGAGCCACTTGCCGACGACGACCTTCTGCTGGTTGCCGCCGGACAGCTGCCCGACGATCTGCCCGGGTCCATCCGCCCGGATCCGGAGACCATCGATCTGGCGGCGAGCCGCCGCGCGCATCGTCCTGCGGTCAAGCCACGGCCGGCGGGACGGCAGCGCTCCGACGGCCACCTGGGCGATATTCGACGCGATGCTCGACTCGAGCATGAGACCCTGGCGGCGGCGGTCGGCAGGCACGAGACTGATCCGTCGCCGCGCGGCCGCCGTCGGCGACTCCGGGGCGCCCCGTCCGTCGGCGAACGCGATCTCGCCGTCACTCGCTCGTCGCGTGCCGTAGAGCACACCGAGCAGCGTCGCGACCCCCGAGCCCTCGAGCCCTGCCAGGCCGATGATCTCCCCCGGGTGCGCCTCGAAGCTGACCGCGTGCAGCTCGTCGCCGACGCTCAGGTCGCGGACGCGCAGGCTGACGGGCGCCGGCGCCGCCGCGGGGCCGCCGGCGCCGGCCTCCGGGGAGGTCGGCTCGGGACGAGCCGGGAACAGCGCGTCGGGGTCGATACCGACCATCGCCTTCACGATCTCCCCCATGGTCGCGGCGGCACGCTCGACCGTCATCACGATCCGGCCGTTGCGCATCACCGTGATCCGGTCGGCGATCTGAAATACCTCCTCGAGGCGATGCGAGACATAGATGATCGTGATCCCGTCGGCCGACAGCTCGCGCAGGATCGAGAACAGCCGGCGCGTCTCAGCCTCGTTCAGCGCCGAGTTCGGCTCGTCCAGGATGAGGACGCGGGGGCGAACGATGAGCAGCCGGCTGAGCTCCACGAGCTGGCGTTCGCCGACGCCAAGGTCGCCGACGACGGCATCCGGGTCGACGCCAAGACCGATCCGCTGGAGGACTGGCAGCGCTCGTCGCCGCATCTCGGCCGTGTCGACCAGGCCGAACCGCGTCGGCTGCTCGTCCGGGAAGAGGTTCGCGAGGATCGAGCGGTCCGGGAAGAGGCTGAGCTCCTGGTAGACGATGCCGACGCCGAGGTGGCGGGCATCAGCCGGTGACGCGATGTCGGCCGTGATGCCATCGACCAGGAGCTCGCCACTGTCGGGCACGACCGCGCCGGCCATGATCTTCATGAGGGTCGACTTGCCGGCACCGTTCTCGCCGACGACGGCGTGCACGGTGCCGGCCTCGATCGCGAGATCCACCCCATCGAGGGCATGGATCCCGCCGTACGCCTTGCGCAGATCGGACACGGCGATCGCCGGTGGCGAGGCGGTGTCCGATCCCTGGATCACGATGGTCGCTCCGTCAGCTACTTCGACTCGTTCTCGATCGGCTCGATGAGCGTCGACCAGTTCGCGATCTGGTTGTCAACGAGCGGCTGGTAGTACTCGCGCGACTTCTCGGGCGACGCGGCGAGCTCTTCGAGCTGGGCGAAGGTGAGTGGCGGTAGGTCGAACGGTTCCTGGACGCTGTCGGCCGTGACGATCTCGGTGCCTGCATCCAGGAAGCCGCCTGCGGACAGGTCGACCGTCGAATCGCCGCGGACGACGTCGGCGAGCATCTTGATCGGCAGGTAGCCCTGCATGAACGGCGTCTGGCCGAGACTGATGTACGCGTTGCCCGCCTTGATCTCAGCAAGGTTCTCGGCGGTCAGGTCGTAGCCGCCCGACACGAACGGCGTGCTCGCATTGGCAGCCTGGAGCTTGCCGAGGCTGGCGATGTCCGGCGCGCACAGCCCGATGAGGGCCTTAGCGTCCGGGTTGGCCGCCAAGAGCGCCTCCCAGGCCGCGTAGTTCTCGTTGGCCGCGACCTTGACATCGAATGGACCGAGGACCTCGATGCCGGTCGCCTTCGCGAGCGACTCCTGGACGCCCTTCGCCCGGTTCTCGAGGACGGGGAAGCCCGGGAAGCAGTTGCCGATGATGACCTTGCCGGTCGCGGACGTCCCACCGATCTGCTCGAGCACCTTCTCGCCGAGGATCCGGCCGGAGCCCACCGAGCGCTCGCCGACGTACGGCGCCTTGACCGACGTCACGAGCAGGTTGAACTGCACGATCGGCGTGCCGCCGGCGACGATCTCGTTGAGCCGGCTGGCCATCGACTCGCCCGGGACGGAGGTCGCGATGCCCTCGACACCGGAGGCGACGAGCGACTCGACCAGCTGGAGCTGGGTCTCGGCGCTGCCGTCTTCGGGGCCGACCACCTGCAGCTCGACGTTCAGGTCCGTTGCCGCAGCCTCAGCGCCGTCCACGATCTGCTGGATGAATGGATTGCCAAGGACATGGGTCACGAACCCGAGCTTGATCGACGCGGGCGGTGCCTCGCTCGCTGGCGCTTCGCTTGCCGGGGCCTCACTGGCAGCGGCTGAGGGCGCGGCCGACGGGGCCGTCGAGGCGCCACCGCCCGTACAGGCCGCGAGCAGCAGGGTCAGGGTGGCCGGCAGCGCCAGCCATCGTCGTCGTTGTGATGTCATCTCACTCCTCCAGTACGTCTCATTCCATTCGCGTCGCGTGCTAATCGCCATCCGGATCGAGCGGGCCTCCTATCCCGCGACGACCTCGGGTCGATCACCCGAGGTCGACTGCGTCACGCGTGCGGCGCTCTCGCTGCCGCCGCACCAACTGATCGACGGCGACCGCGATGATGATCACGGCGCCCGTCACGAACGTGCTCCACTTGACATCGACCCCCAGGAACAGGATCCCGGTCGTGATGACCTGGATGATGAGGGCGCCGATCACGGCCCCGATGATCGTCCCCCGACCGCCGGACAGGGCTGTCCCGCCGATGATCACGGCGGCCACGACCGGCAACAAGTAGTCCCCGCCGGTGACGGGGTCGATGGCCTCGCGGAAGCCCAGGAACGTTGCCCCGGTCAGGCCGGCGACGGCGCCCATCAGGACGAGGACGAGGATGCGGGTCCGGTCGACGGGGATGCCGCCGAGACGTGCGGCTTCCGGATTGCTGCCGATGGCCTGCACCCGATAGCCGAAGCGCGTCTGGTGCAGGAGCAGGTGGAGCCCGACCGCCAGCAACAAGAACAGGATCGCGACGAACGGGATCAGATCGAACAGGCGGATGTCGAACAGCGCGAAGTAGGCGCTGGACTTGTCGATGGGCACGACGGCGCGCGACTCGTTCACGACGAGGGACAGACCGCGATAGGCGGACAGGGTACCGAGCGTGATGATGATCACGGGGATGCGCAGCCCGACGGCGAGGATGCCGTTGACAAGGCCGAGCAGGGCGCCGAAGGCGATGCCGATGCCAGCCCCGAGCCAGGGATCGATACCGGCGACCATGGCCTTGGCAGCGATGACCGCAGAGAAGTTGAACATCCAGCCGATCGACAGGTCGATATCGCGGATGACCACGACGAACACCATGGCCAGCGCGAGCATGCCGATGAAGGCCGCGCCGGACAGCTGTTGGACGAGCGTGATGGGCGCGAAGAAGTTCGGACGTAGGACGCCGACGATGACGACCAGCGCGAGCAGCGCGACGATGACCCCGGTCTCGTCCGGCAGGCGCCGCCCGACGCGTGCGCGCGCTGCGCGCTCAGGGGCGGGTGGCCGCGCGGTGGCGGGCGTTCCTGCGGTCACGTGTCTCCTCACTTCGCGCGTCCCGCGAAGCCACGGACGGGCCTGGGTACGACCGGGGATCCAGGGCCGGGACAGAAGATACAGGAAACGTTTCGATAGAATGCGTGCCTGGGCTGATCAGCTCGCCAAGACGGGGTCGGATCTGGGCGGCCACCTTTCCTAAAAAGGAGTGACGCATGAGCAAGAGCGGCACCGTCCACCTGGTCGGCAGCGTTCCGCTCGAGAGCGTCGACGACGTGTTCCGCGCGTGCGCCGGCGGCCTCGGGTCGCTCGCCGCCTCCTACCCGGACGGCGAGGTCGGCCAGCGCAAGTACTGGACGTTCTACCTCCCCACGCGGACCTACTCGGTCCATGCGGATCTCGAAGCGGTCAATTCGCCCCCCGGTGGGCAGGTCCGTCAGCCCGGCCCGGGAGCGAGTCAGAAGGAATGGAACGAATCCTGGTGGACGTTCAAGCTCCGTCCGGGTGTGACGCACCTGACCTTCGACAGCCTCCACTACGTCGAGGAGGCGACGCGGTCGTACGAGGTGTTTCGGCGCCTTCGCGAGGGGGGCGTCATCCCGTCCGAAGCGCGCTTCCAGGTGAGCTTCCCGGCGACCGGCTCGGCGGTCATGGGGTTCTTCGCGCGCCCCGCTGACTGGCCGATCGTCTACGACGCGTACCGGCGCGCGATCCGTCAGGAAGTGGCACAGATCGTGGCCTCGATCCCCAACGACGATCTCGTGGTCCAATGGGACATCGCGAGCGAGGTCCGAGACATCCTCGCCGGCGATGCGCCCCTCCTCCCCTGGTCGCCGCAGACGTCGCTCGAGGAGAAGTGGGAGCGCCACCTCGGTGACATGGAGCACCTGTCTCGCGACATCCCCGAGGGCGTCATCCTCGGCTACCACTTCTGTTTCGGCACGTGGGGCGGCTGGCCGAAGTCGGTCGCGCCCGACATGTCGGTCTGCGTCCGACTCGCCAACGAAGCGGTGATCCGGGCGGGACGTCGTGTCGACTATGTCCACATGCCCGTGATGCCGGATGCGGACGATCCGTGGTTCGGGCCGCTGGAAGGACTCGACATCGGGGACACCTGGCCGTTCCTCGGCATCGTCCTCGATGACGGTCTGGACGCCTTCGAACGACGCGCCCGAGCGGCGCACAGGTATCTGCCCGACTTCGGCATCGCGTCGTACTGCGGCTGGGGCCGCGAGGATCCCGGCCGGGTGCCATCGCTCCTGGCGAACCTGCGGGACAGCGCGGAGCGGTTGACGAAGGTGTTCCCACCCGCGTCCTAGCCGCGCGGACCCCGCGAGCATGCCGCCTTCAGGGCAAGAGGACGCTCCTCAGGACGTGCCCGGCCCGCAGATCATCGAGTGCATCGTTGGCCGCATCGAGCGGGCGCACCGCCTTGGTCAGGTGGTCGACCGTGATCGTCCCATCGAGATAGAGGTCGATGGCGTCGCGGATGTCGTCCGGCACGAACCCCCGCGACCCGAGGACGGCGAGCTCCCGCCAGAAGATGTCGACCGCTCGTGCCTGAAAGGGATCGAGACTCGCACCGATCAGCACGACCCGGCCACCTGGACCGCCCATGGCGATGGCCTGCTCGTCGACCGCAGCCGAGCCGACGCACTGGATGACGACGTCCGGTCCGTGACCGCCGGTCAGTGCCTTCACGGCCGCGACCGGATCGCCATCTTCGGCGGCAACGGTCTCGTCGGCACCGAGCTCACGGGCCAGTCGCAACTTCGCCGCCGACCGTGTCACGGCGATGACCCGCGCCCCTATCGCCTTCCCGATCTGCACCGCGTTGGAACCCAGACCGCCCACGCCGAGCACGACCAGCGTCTCATCGGGCTGCAGCTTCGCCACCCGCTTGAGGCCATGGAGCGGCGTGGCGACGGCGTCGGTCAGGACGGCCAACACGGTCGGTGGCACCGGCGCGCGCGGGACGATGAGGGCTTCTGGCGGACGGAGGACGTACTCGGCGAACGCGCCGTCGACGTCGACCCCCATCCGCGTGACGTGTGGGCTGATGTTCGGCCGGCCACGCGCGGCCCACGGATCGTCGGGCGGCGTGGTGATGTAGTAGAGCGCGACCTGGTCGCCGACCGCGAATCCCTCGACGCCGTCGCCCAGGGCGTCGACCACGCCGGCCGCCTCGTGGCCGGGGACGATCGGCAGCGCGACCTTGTCGCCGAAGCCGCCCTTCTGCAGGAACACGTCCGAGCCGCATACCCCGCACGCCTCGACCCGCACCCGGACCTCGCCCGGGCCTGGCTCCGGCAGCGGGCGGGATGCGATGCGCAGCGGCGCCCCGACCGCGGGCAGCTCCGCGACCCGCATGGTCCCGTCGCGCATGCTCGCGCTCAGTACATGAGGAAGCCGCCCGACGCGTTGATCGTCGAGCCGGTGATGTATTTCGCGTGATCGGACGCAAGGAACACGACGGGGCCGGCCATCTCCTCCGGCTCGGCCACGTACCCGAGCGGCGTCTGGTCCTTCATGCGCTGGTAGATCTCGGGCGCCAGGCCGGTCATGAGCATCGGCGTATGGACCTGCCCCGGCGAGACGCAGTTCACGGTGATGGCATGCGGCCCGAACGTCCGTGCGAGACCGCGGCACATCGTGGTGATCCCGCCCTTCGTCGCCGCGTATGCGACAGAGCCCCCGAAGCCTCCCGTCCACCAGCCCTGTGAGCTGAAGAGGATGATCCGCCCGCCTCCGCCCTGCTCGATCATGGCGGCCCCAGCCGCCCGAGCCAGGAAGAACGCGGCTTTGAGGTTGATGTCGTGCTGGAAGTCCCAGTCGTCCTCGGTCACCTCGTCCAGGGACGATCGGCGCCGCAGCACCGCCGCGAGGTTGGCCAGGACGTACAGGTTGCCGAGCTCCTCGCGGGCCCTGGCGACGAGCGCCCCGTGCGTCGACAGGTCCCGCAGGTCGGCAGCGACGCCGATGTGACCGTCGCCGTCAAGCCCCGCCACGACCTCGTCGACATTCGCCTGATCGACGTCGACGGCCATGACCCGTGCTCCGGTCGTCGCGAATGCCTGGGTGACGGCTCGGCCGATCCCGCCGGCCGCGCCGGTCACGATCACGCCACGTCCCTCCAGGCCGGCGCCCACGCTCCACGCCATAGCGACGTCCTCCTCAGCTGGGTTCGGGTGCCCGAGCCGGGCCGGCTCAGCGCCCGAGGACCTTCTCACTTCGATAGCGATCGACGACCTCCTGCTGGACGTCGATACCGAGGCCCGGCTTGGTCGGCGGATAGAACCAGCCGTCACGGTGCTCGATCGGATCCGGCACGAGTTCGTGCTGCATCGGGTTGCGCAACGGCTTGACCTCGATCAGCTTGAATGCCGGGGAGCTGAACGACATCGCCAGGCTGGCCGCGGTCACGATGGCTGAGGACCAGCAATGGGCGTTCGCCTGGCGGCGGTAGAACTCGATCCGCTCGACCGCACGCTTGAACCCGGTGATGCCCTCGGCCCGGCCGGGGTCGATGCCGACCACGTCGACGGTCCCGGTCGATCAACACCCGCTCGAAGCCATCGACGTTCCACTCCTTCTCGCCATAGGCGATGAGCGACGTCGTCTTGCTGCGCAGGTTCGCGTAGCCCTCCGGATCCCAGGCACCGAGCGGCTCCTCGATCCAATGGAGGTCGTATTCCTCGAAGGCCTGGACGCGGCGGACGGCTGTCTTGACGTCCCACTTCACGTTCCAGCCGCAGTCGAGCATGATCCACTTGCCGGGCAGACCAGCGCGCATCTTGCGCATGTACTCGACATCGCGGTCATGTTCGTAGCCGAGCCGCGCATTCCCGCGCTTGCCAAGGCCGACCTTGAGACCGTGCATCCCGGGTGCGACCCACTCCTGGGCCTCCTCGACCATCCGGTCGATGTCCTCGTAGTGGGCATGACTCGAGGCGACGGCGGGCAGCTTCTCGTGGACGGCGCCGCCGAGCAGCTGCACGACAGGCACCCCGAGCAGCTTGCCCTTGATGTCCCAAAGCGCGATGTCGATCGCGGCGACCGCGTAGGAGGCGATCCCGCCGTTGTAGCCGTACCACCACATCTGGTCGCGCAGCGAGTGCCAGATGGCGATGTTGTCGAGCGGGTCCTTGCCGACCACCCGCTCGGCCATGCCCTCGATGATGGCCTTGACGGCGAAGTTCGCCTCCGGGAACTGGGTGATCGACTCGCCCCAGCCGACGACGCCGTCGTCCGTCGTGATCTTGACCAGGCAGAGGTGCCGGAGGGCGTCGAAGTCGTTCGGCTCCGGGTAGCTGACGGGGATGGCCTCGACGGTCTGGACCCTGCTCACTGACGGCGGCTCCTACCACGTTCCGACCTGCCGGAGACTTGCACGAAAACGGGTCTGATATCATTTCCAGACTCGTTTCCACCCCGCGTCGCATCGTAGTCGTCGGTCTTCCATCGCGTCAACCGCCGGCCTGGGCGTCCGGGTTTCGCAGAAGGGAGTCGGGAAGCACATGGCGAAGCTCCGTCTGGGCGTCATCGGTGCCGGGTCCTGGACCGTGAGCTCGCATCTGCCGAACCTCCAGCGCCACGCGGACGAGGTCGAGTTCGTCATCGTCAACCGCCGGAATCCGGAGCTCCTCGCGAAGATCCAGAAGAACTTCGGCTTCGCCAAGGCGACCACGGACTGGCGGGACGTCATCGAGGAGCGCCCTGACATCGTCGTGGTCGGCAGCCCGCCCGGCTATCACTGGGAGCAGAGCAAGGCCGCCCTCGAGGCCGGCGCGCACGTCATGTGCGAGAAGCCGTTCACCATCGATCCGGCGCACGCGTGGGACCTCGACGAGACCGCGAAGCGGACCGGCAAGGCCCTGATCCTGAGCTACGGCTGGAACTACCGGCCGATGGTCGTGCAGGCCCACAGGATGCTGCACGAGGACGGGGGCGTCGGCGACGTCGAGCACGTCGCGCTGCACATGGATTCAGTGACCCGGGAGCTCCTGTCGGAGACGGGTGCCTATCCGCAGTCCGCGCCGGAATACATCCCGCAGCCGGACACCTGGTCACGCCCCGAGACGTCCGGCGGCGGCTACGGCCAGGCCCAGCTGACCCACCTCCTCGGCGTGTCGCTCTGGCTGACCGACCTGCGCGGCCAGGACGTGTTCGCGCTGATGTCCGCTCCGCTGGACGCCAAGGTCGAGCTCCACGATGCCGTCACGATCCGCTACACCAACGGGGCGATCGGCACGATGAGCGGCGCGTCGAGCCATCTCGGTGGCGCGAACAACCGCCACGCCGTCGAGGTCCGCGTCGTGGGCTCGAACGGCATGTTCCACCTCGATCTTCGGGAGAACATGCTGTGGCGCTACCGCTCACCGGACGACGACGTGCGCGTCCCGCTCGAGGCGGATGCCGGTCTCTACGACTGCATGGGACCGATCGACGCACTCGTCGAGGCCGGCGCCGGTCGACCGTTCGACAACAACTCGCCGGCCGAGCTCGGCGCCCGGACGGTGGAGATCCTCGAGGCCGCGTATCGGAGCGCCGGCAGCGGCGTGCTCGAACGCGTCAAGACGCTCTGAGCGGGGCAACGCGCCGCGGCGCACGGGAGGACACGGATGGTGCTTGCTGAGGTCACGAGCCCGCTCAAGGGCGAGTGGATGACCCCGCGCCGGCGGTTCCTGTCGGCGGTCTATCGGGGCAACGTCGACAAGATCCCGGCGTGCACGCTGAGCTCGGTCGTGACCGTCGAGATGATGGACCTCGTCGACGCGCCGTTCCCTGAGGCGCATCTCGACGCCGAGAAGATGGCCCGCCTCGCGGCGACTGCCCACGACGTGTTCGGCATGGATACGATCATGCCCGTCTTCCACTCGCAGCTCGAGTCGGATGCGCTGGGCGGTGACACCGAGTGGGCGGAGAAGGACAACTGGCCGTCGCCCTCGCGCTTCACGATCACCGAGCCCGAGCAGGTCAAGGTCCCGGATGACTACCTGGAGCGGCCGACGATGGCCGCCGTCACCGGCGCGATCAAGCTGCTCCGCCAGCGCTACCCGGACGTGGCCATCGTCGGCAAGGTCTACGGACCGTGGTCGGTCGGCTACCAGATGGTCGGCATCGAGGATTTCCTCATGGACGTGATGCTCGACCCCGACAAGATCAAGCGCTACCTCGATGCGTTCGTGCCGGCCTGCATCGCCTCCGCGCGCGCCCAGTTCGAGGCCGGAGCCGACGCCGTCATGTGGGCCGATCACACGACCGGCGATCTGTGCCGCGCCGAGACGTACCGCGACTTCCTGCTCGAGATGCACCAGCAGGTCACCCAGGAAATGGGCGGTCCGGGCATCTTCCATTGCTGCGGCAAGACGATCGATCGGGTCCACCTGTTCGCGGCGGCAGGCTGGGACGTATTCCATTTCGAATCACAGGTCGACGCGCGCGAAGCGCGGGAGATGGCCGGCGAGCGGCTGTCGCTCATGGGCAACCTCAACAACCCGACCCTGTTGTGGCAGGGCACGCCGGAGGACGTCTACAAGGCGTGCTGGGACCTCATGGACGCCGGCGTCGACGGACTCGCCCCGGAAGGTTCCGTGCCACTCGTGACCAAGAAGGAACCGCTGATGGCGATCGCCCACGCCGCGCGCGACTGGTCTGCGAAGCATCGCGGCGAGGACGGGATCATCCATCGCCCCGATCCCGACACGAGCACCTACACCGGCTATCCCGGCCAGCCGGGCTGACCGATCACCAGCAGGAGAGCAGCACGACGATGGCGGACCTGAAGCGACTCCAGACGGCGGTGGAGGTCGGCGATCGCGAGACCGCGGTCGAGGTGACCCAGCAGGCCATCGAGGAGGAGATCCCTCCGAAGACGGTCCTCGACGCGATGACCGACGCGATGGGTGTCGTGGGCCAGCGCTTCCAGGACAACGAGATCTACGTCCCCGAGATGCTGATCAGCGCCCGGGCGATGAAGGCGGCAGTCGCGTTGCTCGAGCCGCTCCTCATCGGCAGCGGCTACAAGCCCGACAGCATCGCGGTCATGGGGACGATCAAGGGTGACCTCCATGACATCGGCAAGAACCTTGTCGGGATGATGCTCAAGGGCGCCAACTTCGAGATCTTCGACCTCGGTACGAACGTGTCGGTCGACAAGTTCATGGCGGCCGCGCGCGAGCACAACGCCGACATCATCGGCATCAGCGCACTGCTGACCACGACGATGGGTGGCATGCGCACCGTCATCGAGGCCGTCCGGGCAGCTGACGACCTGCCGCACCTGCCCGTGATGGTCGGCGGGGCGGCGGTGACCAAGGAGTTCGCCGAGCAGATCGGCGCAGACGGCTGGGCGCCCGATGCCGGGTCGGCCGTCATCCTCGCCCGGCGCCTCGTCGCCGAGGCTCGTGCCGCAAAGGCGGCCGATGGCGCCACTGCCGGGGCCGCCTGAGCGCGACTACCCCAGCCGACCGGACCGGAAGGCGTCGATGAACTCGACGCCGAATGCGTCGGCGCCGGTCAGCAGATCCGCGGCCAGGCGATAGGTCTCGGCCTCGCGATCGGGCGTCAACGCGGTGGCGATGTCCGCCGCGACCGGGTCGACGATGCCGGAGTCCTGGCCGGCCTGGACGCACAGGTCGAGGAAGACGTCGCTGATCAGGCGGCGGGCCGGCATCCCGAACGACACGTTCGACACACCGCCGGTGATGTGCATCTCCGATCCGTAGCGCTCGCGCAGCTGGCGGACCGCCTCGAGGTAGTGGGCGCCGGCCTCGGCGTCCACGCCGATCGGGATGACCAGCGGATCGACATACAGGTCGTGGAGGGCGAGACCGTGCGTGTGCGCCAGCTCGATCATCTCGGTCGCTCGGACCATCCGCTCCTCGGTCCCGGACGGCATCGTCTCGCCGGTCGAGGACAGGATGACCGGGCAGCCGCGCGACGCCGCGAGGTCGAGGACCTCCTGCCGGTCCGCAGCCGCCGAGTTGAGCAACGGCCGCCGGCCGCCGCCCCAGCTCGGAGCAACGAGGTCGAGGCCGACCTCCATGACCGCAACGTCCGACGAGTCGATGGACAGCGGGACGCTCGACACCGGCCCGACGACCGGCACGAGCCAGGTCATCGCCGCGAGCCGACCGTCGACGTCCGGCGAGAACTCGTCGACGTTGAGGTCGAGGTACGCGGCACCGCCGGCGATCTGCCGGGCAGCCATCCAGCGCACGTACGTGGCGGCGAGCTCCGCGTCCGACCCGCCGCTCACACCCTCCAGGACCGCCGCCATGACGTGCTTGACGCGACCCGCGCTGAACTCGCGCGTGTCGCGGATCGCCGGCTGGACCGTGAGCAGCTCCTCGCCGCCAGCCGGCAGCGGTACGCGGACCGCGGCCTCCCCACCGGCCGTTTCGCCGATGCGCACGCCGTCGCGCTTGACGACGCGACTGGTATGGATGTTCTCGCCGATGACCGTGAACGGCGGGGGCGTGGACAACGGGCGTTCCCTCCGTGACTGGCTCGGCCACGGCCCCACCACGGCCGCGGCGATGGACGTCATGCAGCGATGGGCACGAACCTGCAGCCGTCGACGAACAACTCGAAGAAGTCGTCTTCGGTCTCGAGCTCGACGTGCTCGATCCGACCGATCAGGGCATCGAGCGCCCCGCGCCGGCGTTTCGAGAGCAGCAGGCCAGCCGCGCCGTGCAGCGCTGCGTTCCCCACCCGGACGACCCGCTCGACGGGGACCGGTGCAAGGAAGCCGATCTCGATCGCATTGGCCACGTCGACCGCATTGGCGAAGCCGCCGGCCAGGTAGACCCGATCGACCTGCTCGGCCGCCACGCCCAGCCGGCGCAGGAGGATCCGCTGGCCGCAGGCGTTCGCTGCCTTCGCCTGGGCGAGCAGGCTCGCGTCCGACCGCGAGAAGGTGATGCCCTGCTCGGGTGCCACGACGAACTCGTCGAGGCTGTCACGGAACCGGCCCTCCTCGTTCATCCAGCGGGCGCGACGTAGCTCGGCCAGGACGTCGACGAGGCCGGAGCCGCAGATCCCGACCGGCTCCACACCGCCGATCGTCTCGATAGCAAAGCCTTCGCCCTCCAGCACGACACCCTCGATCGCGCCGTCTGCGCCGGGCATGCCGAAGCGGAGCAGACCCCCCTCGAACGCCGGGCCGGCCGGACATGAGGCGGCGAGGAAACGCGTACCGTCGGTCACCACCACCTCGGTGTTGGTCCCGATGTCGATGAGCATCCGGATGCCTGAGCCGCGCGCGAAGTCCACGGCGACGAGGTCGGCCGCCGTGTCCCCACCGACGTGGCTGGCGATGACCGGCGCACCGACCACGCGGCCGTGCGGGTTCATGAGCAGGCCGGCCTCATGGCCGCGCCGGCGCAGCCAGGTCGAGTCCGTCCTCCCGGCAAGCATCGCGAGCTCGGTGCTGGACTTGTAGGGGAACTCGCCGATCGACTTGACGTCGATGCCGAAGTACAGGTCGCGCATCGTGCTGTTGGCGACGACGACCGCCTCGTAGACCTCGTGCCGATCGATCCCGAGTGCCCGGTAGGTGTCGCGGAGCTCGTGGTTCAGCCCGCGACGCAGGGCCAGACGCATCGCACCCGGGAAATCCTGCTCATACGAGATCCGGGTCATCACGTCGCTGCCGCCGAAGCGCTGCGGATTCTCGAGCGCCCCGCCGGCGACGACCGTTCCCGTCAGGAGGTCGATGATCTGGAAGACGACCGTCGTCGTGCCGATGTCGATGGCGAGCCCGAGGACGTTGGCGCGGCGCAGGTCGATCGGCTGACCGTCGTAGCGGACAGCGAGCTCGTCGGCGGTGACGACGGGGTCAAGACGCTCGGCCGGCGACTCCGTCGACTCGAGGATCCGCATCCGGCGGCGGATGATGGCGAACTCGACATCGTCGGCGGTCGACTCGATCTCGGCCTGGCACGCAAGCCGGAATCCGCCGCGCAGGTACGCCTCGGGCGGGGTGCGCGGGGACAGGCTCGCGAGACCCTGGCGGACCTCGACGACGCACTCGCGGCAACGACCGGTGCGGCGGCATGACTGGGGCACTGCGCTCGATACGGCGTCCGCGTAGTCGAACAGCGACCGGCCGACCACGAGCGGACGCCGTTCGGTGCCCTGGATGACCTCAGCCATTGGCGCTCCATGCCGGCCACGGTGGCACGCGCCCCATCCGGGGATCGCCGTGACCGCACCGCCGGGTTGCCACCCACATGGGGCGCGGTTCGCCGACTATGGCACGCTGGTAGCGGTTCTGCAATCGTTACCGATAACCGCGCCGCGCTCAGGAGGCAGCGGGAACGGGACCGCAGCTCGGCCGTGGGTTGAACGTCGTCGGGAGGAGCACGGTGCGCGGCTCGCCGCCATTGATCCGCTCGAGGAGCAGCTCCGCGGCGGTATTCCCGAGGCGGAGCGTGTCGCGCGCGATCGACGCGATCGGCGGTGCGTGCAGCTCGGACAGGTCGACCTCGTCGCAGGTGACCAGCGAGATGTCGTCCGGGATCCGGATCCCGTGCCGGTGCAGGGACCGGATGCAGCCCGCCAGGACCTGGTTGCCGCCGGCGATGATCGCGGTCGGGCGCGGGTCCATGGCCAGGACCTGTTCGGTGCTGCGCTCGCCGTGCTCCGCGGACAGCGAGCCGACCAGGCTGACCGTCTCGTCGGGCACGCCGCGGGCCGTCACTGCCTGCGCCATGCCGGCGATCCGCTCGCGGACGGGCCACAGGTCCAGGCCACCGGTGATGAGCACGATCCGGCGGTGGCCGAGGTCCAGCAGGTGGTCGACGGCGGCACGCATCCCCGCCTTGTGGTCGTTGCGCACGATGCTCGCGTCGAGCTGCGCGTCGACGTCGCGGTCGACCATGATCACCGGCACATCGACCTGGTCCAGCACGTCGAGCGTCTCCTGCTGGCGCTCGCTCGCCAACGACAGGATCATCCCGTCGACCCGACGCGCCTGGAAGAACCGGATGTGCGCCGCATCGAGCTCGGGGTCGTTCTCAGAATTCATCAACAGCATCGAATAGCCCGCTTGGCGCAGCACCGACTCCGCGCCCGAGGTGATGGTCGCGATGAGTGGGTTCGAGATGTCACCGACCACGTAGCCGACTGAAAGCGTCGCGCCGCGACGCAGGCTCTGGGCCAGGAAATCCGGCTCGTACTCCAGCTGGTTGACCGCGTCGAGCACGCGCTCGCGCATGTCGGCACTGACGTCAGGGTGCCCCGACAGGACGCGCGAAACGGAGGAGATCGCGACGTCGGCGAGATCCGCCACCTCGCGCATGCTCGCCCGCTTGCGGCGGGTGTCGGAGCGCCTGCGCTCAGTCATCCAGTCCCTCCCTGACGCTCGCACCCGGTTGGCTGCACCGACGTTCCAGTAACGGTTCCATCCGACGGTAGCACACACGTTCCGCGCCACTGCGGCATGCTTTGCCGCGGTTGACGCGGCGACGACCCGAGTGCCACGATGTAATCGAAACTGGAAACGGTACCGCCCGGCCGGTCGTGTGGCCGCGGAGCCGACTGGAGGCAGCGCACGATGACCGAGCCCGCCAGCTCCCCGCCCGACCGCCTGACCTGGTATCAGTCGATGGTGCGCATCCGACTGTTCGAGGAGAAGGTCCAGGAGCTGTTCATGACCGGGCAGATCCAGGGGACGACGCATCTCTGCCAGGGTCAGGAGGCGGTGTCGGTCGGGGCCATCGCCGCGATGCGGCCGGGCGACGTCCAGACGAACACCTATCGCGGCCACGGCGAGGCGCTCGCGCTGGGTATGGAGCTCGAGACGGCCTTCGCGGAGCTCATGGGCCGCTCGGCGGGTGGATCCGGCGGCGTCGGCGGCTCGATGCACCTGATCGACTTCTCCAAGGGCAACATCGGCGCGAACGCCATCATCGGGGCGGGCCTGCCGATCGCGGTCGGCGCGGCGGTCGCCTTCCAGATGCAGCGGAAACCGAACGTAGCACTGAGCTTCTTCGGCGACGGAGCCACGAACATCGGGACGTTCCACGAGGCGCTCAACATGGCGGCCGTCTGGACCGCCCCGGTCGTGTTCATCATCACCAACAACCTGTACGGCGAGTACAGCCCGCTGCGGGCCACGACGCCGATCGACGATCTCGCGCGGCGCGCGGAGCCGTTCGGGTTCCCGGGCACGATCGTCGACGGCCAGGACGTCGATGCGGTGTACGCGGCGACGACCGATGCGGTCGAGCGCGCCCGCGCCGGCGGGGGGCCGACCCTGCTCGAGATGAAGACCTACCGCTACCGCGGCCACTCGCGCTCGGATCCGGCCAAGTACCGGCCCGAGGGCGAGCTCGAGCGCTGGAAGGAACGCGACCCGATCGACATCCTGGGCCAACGGCTCATCGCAGAGAGCGTGATCGGACCGAACGACCCCGCCGAGATCCGCAACGAGACCCAGGCCGACGTCGATGCCGCCGCCGAGCGCGCCGCGACGAGCCCCTACCCGACCCTCGAGGAGACCATCCCGTATGTCTACGCCGACTGAGGCTCCGCAGCGGGAGGCCGCGGACGGCGCGCAAGCGGTCGAGTTGACGTACCGCGAGGCGATCAACGCCGCGCTCCACGACGCGCTGGCCGCCGATGACACCGTCCTCCTCATGGGCGAGGACGTCGGCGCGGACGGCGGTGTGTTCAAGACGAATACCGGGCTCGTCGAGACCTTCGGCGAGGAACGCGTCCGGACCACGCCGATCTGCGAGAACGGGTTCCTCGGGGTGGCCTTGGGCATGAGCCTCGTCGGCCTGCGCCCGATCGTCGAGATCATGTTCGCCGACTTCCTCCCCACGGCCGGCGACGCGATGGTCAACCAGCTGCCGAAGTACCGCTACATGAGCGGCGGCCAGACGGCGGTGCCGGTGACGATCCGAACGATCTGCGGTGGGACGGGGCGCTTCGGCACGCAGCACAGCGCGACCGGTGAGAGTTGGTTCATGCACCTGCCCGGCATGCGCGTGGTGACCGCCAGCACGCCAGGCTCGGCGTACGGCCTCCTGCGGGCTGCGGTCCGGGACAACAACCCCACGCTGTACTTCGAGCACAAGGGTCTGTATGGCCGGAAGGGCCCGGTCCGACGGGGCGAGATCGCCGAGCTGGGCAAGGCGGCCGTGCTCCGCGAGGGTCGCGACGTGACGATCGTCGCGACGCTCCTCATGGTCGAACGTGCTTTGGCCGCTGCCGAGGAGCTCGCGACGGACGGGATCGACGCCGAGGTCATCGACCTGCGCTGGCTTCGGCCACTCGACCTGCCGACCATCCGCGCCTCGGTCGACAAGACCCGCCGGTTGGTCGTGGCGGAGGAGCAGGTGCACGCCGCCGGCTGGGGCGCGACCGTCGTGTCGCAGCTGACGATGGACGGCGTCGACTGGGCGACCGCACCGCGTCGGGTCAGCCTGCCGGACGACCTGCCGATCCCGTACACCCCGCCGCTCGAGGACGAGGTGATCCCGTCCGCCGATCGCATCGCCGCGGCCGCTCGGGCGAGCGTCCGGGCCTGATGGCGGACGCTCCTGCGGCCGCGCCGGCGATCCCCGGCGGCGTTCGCCTCGATCGCGGGTCACTCAGCATCGATCGCATCGAGACCATCGCCCTGCGTGCCCCGCTGGGACGGCGCTTCTCCGGCAGCGCGTACAGCATGGACAACCGGTGCACGATCATCACGCGGCTGTACACCGCCGACGGACTTGTGTCGGAGGTCTACACCGGCGACACGGATGTCGAGCAGTCGATCATCGTCGCGATCATCCACGACGAGCTGGCGCCACGACTGCTCGGTCGGACTGCCGGCGATCCCGAGGGCGCCTGGCGCGCCATGGAACCTGCCACGAACGACATCCTGCGCGATCGCGGCCTGGCATTGCAGGCGATCTCGTGCATGGACGAGGCGATCTGGGACGTCTTCGGGCGTGCGCTCGGTCAGCCGCTGCATCGCCTGTGGGGCAGCACCGCCGACGACATCCCGATCAGCATCATCGGTGGCTACTACCACCTCTCCCTCGACGACGTCGCGACCGTCATCCGCTCCTACGTGGAAGCCGGCTTCGCCGGTGTCAAGTTCAAGGTCGGTGGCAAGACCCCGACCGAGGATGCCAGGCGGGTGCGCGTCGTCCGCGAGACCGCCGGGCCAGGGTTCGTGCTGATGGTCGATGCCAACCAGGGCTACAGCCGGGCCCAGGCGGTCGAGTTCGCGCGCTATGTCTGGGACCTTGACATCCGCTGGTTCGAAGAGCCCGTGCGCTGGACCAATGACGCCCGCTGGATGCGCGACGTCCGCTTCCAGACCGGGATCCCAGTCTGTGCCGGCCAGTCGGAGACGACGCTAACGGGCATCCGCGACCTGATGGTCGGCGGCGCGATCGACGTCTCGAATTTCGACGCCTCGTGGGCCGGCGGCCCGACGATCTGGCGCAAGGCAGCCGGGCTCGCAGCTGCGTTCGGCATCGAGCTCGGCCATCACGAGGAGCCGCAGATCGCATCGCACCTGCTGGCATCGGTCCCCGACCACACGTTCGTCGAGTGCTTCGACGAGGAGCGCGATCCGTTCTTCTGGCGACTGTCCGACATGTCGACCCGGATCGCGGGCGGCCGGTACACGCTGCCGGATCGCCCCGGCTTCGGCATCGAGCTCGACTGGGACTACGTCCGGGCCCATACCGTCGGGACGCGGTCGAGCGACCGCTCCACGTTCGCCTGAGGGAGGTCCGACCCGGATGGCCGCCATCACCGGCTTCTTCCACGGCGGGATCACCGTCGCCGACATGGATCGCTCGCTCGCGTTCTACCGCGAGGGTCTCGGGCTCGAGCAGGCCTTCGACCGGATCCTCGATGCCCCATACCTGCCTGTCGTGCTCGGCCTCGAGTTCACGCACATCCGGGCGGTGTACCTCCACATCCCCGGTGGCGGCTTCGTCGAGCTCCTCGAATACGTGGGGATCGAGCGGATGTCGGCCGCGTCGCGCCCGTGCGACTACGGCGCAGGTCATCTGTGCCTGTACGTCGACGACGTCGACGCGATGCACGCGAAGCTGGTCGCGATGGGCTACGCCGCCCGCTCAGCGGCGGTGGTCGACATCACGTCCGGCCCCAACACCGGCGCACGGAGCTGCTACATGACCGATCCCGACGGCTACGCCGTCGAGTTGTTCCAGCGACCTCCGGGCGCCTGACGCCCGGGGCCTTGTGACGCGATGACCGACGACGCCGAGGTCCCGCGAGACGACGCGATCCGGATCTTCGGGCGACCCGAGCCGCCCGTTGCACCGTTGACGTTGCGAGCCGGCCCGCTGACCGCGCTCCTCGACGGACCCGACCTGCGCCATGTCCGGCTCGGCGGGGTCGAGCTCGTCCAGCGCGTCTACATCGCCGTTCGCGATGCCCCGTGGAACACGATCCCAGCCGACTACTCGGAGTGGCAGCAGGAGGTCGAGGCGGACCGATTCAGCATCCGGTTCCGCGCCCGTCACCGATATGACGACATCGATTACGAATGGGTCGGCCGCATCCAGGGCACGGCCGATGGCCGGATCACGTACGAGATGGATGGCTCGTGCCACGGCCGGTTCGCCTACTCGAAGATCGGCGTGAACGTCCACCACGATCTGGCTGGGTCGATCGGACGACCATACCGCGCGCGGCAGGCCGACCGGACGTGGAGCGGCAGGCTACCCATGGCCATCGAACCGCAACGGATCGTCGATGGGACGCTGACGGGCGTCTTCGATCCGTACGACGAGCTGGCCATCGAGGTCGTCGACGGCGTCGAGGCCGTCATCGGGCTGGAGGGCGACCTGCTCGAGCTCCAGGACCATCGGAACTGGACGGACGCGAACCTAAAGTCGTACGGCACGCCGTTGGCGCTCGGCTTCCCGTTCGAATCGAGTGATGGGCAGCGCATCCACCAGATCCTGACGATCGGCTTCCGCGGCACCCCTGTCGAGCGCGCCACGCCGGATCCGGCTATCCACGTCGGACCGCTTACGGGTTCGCGTATGCCCGCGCTGGGGCTGGGCATGGCCAGCGATGCGCGTCCGTTGGCCCGGCCCGAGGCGGAGCTGATCCGCGCCCTTGCGCCCGATCACCTGCGGGCAGACATCACACTGCGGGGCGATGCCTGGCGCGGCGACCTCGACCGAGCGCTCGAGGATGCCTCCGCAGTCGGATCGGCTCTTGAGCTGGCCATCCATGTCCCGACGCCTGACGATGATGCCGTCGCGACGGCGGCGGCACTGGCTGCTCACATCGCCGGTGGCGGGGTCCCGGTCGCACGGGTCCTCGTCTATCCCCTCGCCGACGGGTTCAGCGCGCTCGCGTCGACGACCCCGCTCGATCGGATCCGGCTCGTCCAGGCGGCGCTCGCGCCCGTCATCGGTCCAGACGTCGTCATCGCCGGCGGCACCGACCAGAGCTTCGCCGACATCAACCGGGCGCGCCCGGCCCCCGGCGCCATGGCCGGTTGGTGCTGGGCGATCAGCCCGACGGTCCATGCCGCTGACGACGCATCCATCGTCGAGAACCTGGCCGGCCAGTCCGAAGTCGTGCGGTTCGCCCGTGAGATCAGCGGGCCGAGCTCGATCCACATCAGCCCGGTGACCCTGGCCACGCGAAACGGACCGTATCCCGGTGGACCTCCGGGGCCGGGAGACCTGCCGCCGGCGGTCGATTCGCGCCAGATGTCGCTCCTGGGAACAGCCTGGACCGCCGCAAGCATCGGGGAGCTGGCGCGCTCGGGCGCCACGTCAGTGACGTACTACGAGACCGCAGGCTGGCGTGGGGTCATCGAACGTGCTGACGGCAGCCCCATGCCGGATCGATTCCCGAGCCGGCCGGGCCAGGCGTTCCCGCTCTATCACGCGCTCGCCGACGCCCTCGAGGTCCGCGATACGGCCGTGCGCGAGCTCATCCCGTCGGATCCGCAGCAGCTCGGCGGCTTCGCGGTCGAGACCCAGGACGGGATGGTGGTCGTCATCAGCAACCTCACGCCGGGACCATTGGCGGTCGACGTCACAGGGCTACCGCCGGCCGCCATGACCTGCCGGTTGCTCGACGCCCGGAGCGCGGAACGAGCAACCGACGACCCCATCGCCTGGCGCCGGTCGAGCGGGAGGCCGATCGCCGTCGTGGACAGGGCGGTCCGCATCGACCTGGAGCCGTATGGCGTAGCCCGCCTGGGTCCGGTCACCTGGGACGGGGGCCACAAACCTTTCCAGTATCGTTGACACACAACGGGGCTGGAAACGATACTGCCCCTGCCGAGCACGGCCGCGTCACCGAGGCCTAACAGGGGCTCCGGCACTGGAGGAGGAAACAATGCGGACCGGTACCCGCGGCGCTCTGACCATCCTGGCAACCGTGTCACTGTTCGCCGCTGCCTGCTCGACACCGGCAGCCAGTCAGCCACCCGCGTCGGCCGCTTCGGCGCCGGCGGCGTCGGCCAGCGCTGGCACGTCTCCTGTGGCCGAGGGCCTGCCGTTGACCGGCACCCTCAAGGACGGCTCGACGTTCACCCTCCATCCGCGAGTCGCGGACAAGCTGGCCAAGGGCGAGCCGATCAACTACGTCTTCTCGTACGGCTCGACAGCGATCCCGCTGTTCTCCCCGCAGTACAAGGCCGGCTACGAGCGGACGCTCCCCGAAGCCCAGAAGATCCTGCCCATGAACGGGACGGCGGTCGCCCCGGCCTCTGCGGTCCAGGACTCGAACGAGCAGATCGCACAGATCGACGCGTTGTGGAAGGCCGACCAGATCGACTGCCTGTCGGTCCAGTCGACCGGCACCGACACCTTCACGAAGATCACCAACGACATCATGGCCTCGGGCATCCCGGTCTTCACCGTGGGCGTCCAATCGAACGGCAATGAGTTCTCGAACTTCACCCAGATCTCCGACAAGGAGGGCCGCCAGGCGGCCGGCATCGTCGTCGATTACATGAAGGCCAACAGCCTGGACTTCAAGCAGTTCGCCGTGTCCGGTGGCGACCCGACCCAGAACTGGGCGCAGGGCCGGATGCAGGGTTTCATCGACGGCATCAAGGAAGCCATCCCTGACGCCACGTTCATCAACGACGCCACGACCGCCCTCGTGACGACGTATGACCCGGCCGGGACGTACGACGCGTACAAGGCGTTCATCACCGGCAATCCCGAGGTCCAGGTCATCGAGAACGTCGACATCGGTGGCGAACACGCCGCTCGCGCGATCGCCGACAGCGGCAATACCGGAAAGATGTTCTCGCTCGGCTGGAATGTCAGCATCGGTCAGCTCGACGCGATCGAGGCTGGCACCCAGATCGTGGCGCTCGACCAGCAGTGGGGCGATCAGGCCGGTTTCGGCGCCACGGCCTGCGCCGAGCTGCTGAAGAACGGGAACGTGCTCCCGAACACGAACACCCTCAAGCCGATCACCAAGGAGAACGTCGGCCCGGCCCGCGAGGAGTTCATGAAGATCGCGGGCTGATCTCGACCAGCCACGTCTGGCGCCGGGCCGGTCGACACACGGTCGACCGGCCCGGCCTTCGTCTCTGACAGGTCGACCGCACGAGGAGCTTGGACGGGATGGCCCAGAACAGCGCGGGGAGCGCACCGCCGTCCACCGCCGGATCCGCCCGCGACCGCTGGTCTGGACGCGCCCGCGCGGCCGGCCTCCGTATCGGCGGACTCCTGATCGCGATCCTGATCGTGATCCTGGTGTTCACGTTCCTGAGCAAGCCGAACACGTTCCTGAGCATCACCAACTTCCTGGGCGTGATGCGATCGATGTCGACGATCGCGATCGTCGCGCTCGGGCTCACGCTGGTCATCGTCGTCGGCGAGATCGATCTCTCGTTCGGCTACATGTATGGGCTGGCCTCGATCCTCATCGGCGTTTCGTGGATCGTCTGGGCATGGCCGCTCTGGCTCGCACTGCTCCTCCCGTTCGCCGCTGCGGTCGCGGTCGGCTCGATCAACTCATTCCTCGTGACGGTGCTCAGGATCCCGTCGTTCATCGTGACGCTCGGCACAGGCCAGCTCGTATTCGGCACGACCTTGCTCGTGTCGAACACGGCCACGCTCAATCCGGCCTACCCACCGTCGGGCAAGGTCGTGCCGGCCGGCGAGGTCGACTGGTTCTTCGGGCTGTCGAACCAGGACCTGCCGCTCGGGATCCCGATGCAGGCACTCTGGATGCTGGCGGTCGCGATCATCTTCGGTTTCGTCCTGAGCCGGTCACTGTTCGGTTTCCGGCTCAAGGCGATCGGCGGCAACACCGCCGCGGCCGAGCTCGCCCGCCTGCCCATCGTCAAGTACAAGTTCGCGGCCTTCATCATCTGTTCGCTGCTGGCATCGCTCGCGGCGTTGCTCGATTTCGCGTTCATCGGATCGGTGCAGCCGAACGCCGGGGTGGGGCTCCTGTTCCCGGTTTTCGCGGCCGTGATCATCGGCGGGGCGAGCCTGGCGGGTGGCCGCGGGACGGCGATCGGCACGCTCAGCGGCGCGCTGCTGCTCGCGATCATCTCGAACGGTCTTGCGCTCCTGTCCGCCGGCTCCTACCTGAGCAACTTCGTCTCGGGAGCCGTGACCATCGCGGCCGTCGTGCTCGATCGTTTCACCCAGAGCCTCCGGAAATGACCGTGAACGGGACGGTCTCCGGGGCGGGCCTCGTCATCGGCGGGCTGCGCAAGTGGTACGGCGACACGCGCGCCCTTGACGGCCTCGACCTCGAGGCGACGCCGGGCGAGATCCTCGGCGTGGCCGGACCGAATGGGTCCGGCAAGAGCACCCTCATCAAGATCATCGCGGGCGAGACCGGACCCGACAGCGGCGAGATCAGCTTCCGCGGTTCCCCGTGGGACCCACGCCTGGATCCCGGCCGCGTCGCGGTCGTCCACCAGGAGCCCCAGCTGTTCCCGAACCTTTCGGTGGCCCAGAACCTGATGGTCGGTCGCGAAGGCACGCGGCTCGTGACCCGCGTCCTCGATCCGGCTGAGCGTGAGCTGATGAGGGACCTGGCCATCCTCGACTACGCGGCCCGCCCGCTGAGCGAGGTCCCGCTCGCGATCCAGCAACGCGTCGAGATCGGCCGGGCGCTGGCGCGGGACGCCCGGATCTTCTTGTTCGACGAGCCCAACTCCGCCCTGACCCAGGAGGAGTCGCTTGACCTGTTCCGACGCATGCACGAGCTCGCGGACGCGGGGCGCGTCGTCGTCCTCGTGTCGCACCGGATCGCCGAGTTGTCCGAGCATGCCGATCGCGTCGCGCTCATCCTTGATGGCCGCTGCACGATCGTCCTGGCGGGGGACGACGTGAGCCAGGAGAACATCGCAGCAGGCCTCGTGACCGGCCAGGCCGAGCGCGAGGTCGATGCGCATGTCAGGACCGGCATCGGCGACGACGCCGCATCGGCGCTCCGCCTCACCGGCTGGACCCACGGGCTGGGCGAGTTCGAGGGCATCGACCTGCGCGCGAGGATCGGTGAGGTCGTCGCCATCGTCGGGGTCGAGGGCTCGGGGGCGCGCGAGCTCGTCCGCTCCATCGCCGGGTTCGAGCGCGCTACCGGGACCATCGAGATCGGGGGTCGGGAGGGCCGTCGCGCTGTCACGACAGGGACGGGGCTGGTGTCGGCCGATCGCCAGACGAGCCTGTTCGGGAACCTGACCGTGGCCGAGAACATGGTCGTCCGACTCGGCGCGGAGATCTCGGCCGCAGCCGGCGCGTTGCGCCAGCGACGGATGATCAAGATCGCGCGGGACCTGCGTGATCGGTTCCGGGTCAAGACGGACAGCGTGGAGGTACCGATCCGGTCCCTGTCCGGCGGGAACCAGCAGAAGGTGGCGATCGCGGCTGCGATGGTGGGACGGCCACCCGTCCTCGTCCTCGAAGAACCGACGCGCGGCGTGGACATCGGCTCGAAGAAGGAGATCTATCGCCTGATGCGGGAGTACGCCGGTCAGGGCCACGCACTGGTCATCTTCTGCACCGAGGTCCCGGAGGTCTTCGAAGCGGCAGACATCGCCTACGTGGTCTCCGACGGCCGGCTGTCGCCGCCGCTGCTGGTGGCGGACTATCCCGATGTCGAGGCGCTCGCCCGCTCGGTGACACGCCTGGAGCGGCATTCGCGACCGACACACGAGATGGCCCCGGCCCCGGCGTGACCGGCACGGCGCCCGTCCGGCTGGTCCTGGTCGGCTTCGGCCGCGCGAACCAGGCGGTGCTCGAGCTGGCGCTGACCCGACCCTGGCTCGACGTCGTCGGGATCGTGGTGCGCTCTGCGGAGCGTGACGGCGAAGCCGCCGCGGATCGTGTGCCGGGCGCCCCGGCGGGGCTGTCCTGCTCCACGGACCTGGCCGGGACGCTGCGTGATACACGGCCGGACCTGGCGATCGTCGCGACCGCGACCCACTTGCGCGATGTCTACCCTGTGCTCTCGGCAGTGGCCGCGTCTGGCACGCCGATGATCTGCACGGCCGAGGACCTCGCCCACATCCGACGCGAGGATCCGGCGCCGGCCGCGGACATCATCGAGCTTGCCGAACGACACGGCGTGGCGATCGTAGCCAGCGGCGCGAACCCGGGTTTCGTCCTGGACGTGTGGCCGATGACGCTGACGGGATTGGCCTGGGACGTCGAGCGACTGCGGGCGCGGCGCATCGTAGACGTCAGCGTGTTCGGACCCCGCGTTCGTCGGTCGTTGGGGATCGACCTGACGCCGGACCAGTTCCGGGACGGGATCGCCGATGGTTCGGTCGTCGGCCACGCGGGGTTCCCCGAGAGTCTTCGGATCCTGGCGGAGGCGATGGGACGCCAGCTACAACGAACGACGATCGTGTCCGAACCGATCGTCGCCGATGCCGCGTCGACGCTATCCGACGGCACGGTCATCGCGGCCGGGAGGACGGTGGGTGCCGATCAGCGCGCGACGGGCTGGTACGCCGACGAGGCCTGGCTCGAGATCTCGATGACCTTGCACGTCGACCCGGCAAGCGCCGGTCTCGTGCCGACCGACGAGGTCGAGATCTCCGGCCGTCACCCGCTCCGCGTCCGGGTGGAGCCTGGCTGTCGAGCGCTGCTCTCGACGGCAGCCATGCTCGTCAATGGCATCCCACAGGCGCTCGCCGCTCCACCGGGTGTCCATCGCCCTGGCGACCTTGGGGTCGTTGCCCCGTGGTTCGCGGTAGAGCGGCCACCGGCGCGCCTGCCGGTCCGTGGAGGGCCCTGAGGGTCAGCGGTCCGCCCGATAGCGGGCGATGAACGATTCATCAAGGACCCAGCCGAGCCCAGGAGCGTCGGACAAGGGGAACTGACCATCGACGAGCGCCGGGCGGTTCTCGATCATCTCCCAGAAGATCGGGTCGCGCGCCGGGGAGAACGCCTCGACGAACGTGCCATGCGGTTGGGACGCCAACAGGTGCGACGCGACCTGGGCTTCCTCGTGGTGCCCGAGCTGCACGTCGAAGGCGGACGCGAGCGCCGCGACCCGGCGCCACTCGGTCGGACCGCCACCCCAGGACGCGTCGTAGTTGCAGACGTCGATCGCGCCGGCGGCCATCATCTCGCGCATCCCGACGCGGCTGATCTCACTCTGGCCGGCCGCCACATCGACGTTGCCCCGCATGCGAACGTCGCGGAGCCCGCGGAAGTCGGCATGCCAGCGCGTCGGCTCCTCGAACCAGCGCATGGAGATCCCTTCGGCTCGGACGGCGGCGACGAACTCCAGCGCCTCGGGCACGGTGTAGCCCTGGTTCGCATCGACGACGAAGAGGAAGTCGTCGCCGGCATGACGGCGGGCGCGGGCCAGGCGGGCGGCGTCGACCGCGGGCGGCTCGGCCCCGATCTTGAACTTCATCCCGACCATGCCATGGTCCGACTGGAAGAAGTCGATCTCGCGCTCGATCTCCTGGCCCTTGGCGCTGTCGTCATCGGGGATGTAGTAGCCGCCGATGCCGATCATGGGGATCCGGTCGCGGTAGCCACCCCAGATGCGCCAAAGCGGTTGTCCCATCGCCTTGCCTACGGCGTCCCAGACTGCAGTGTCGATGCAGGCCATCGCCTGCATCGCGTACCAGCGTGGCCGAAGCTGATCGAAGGTCGCCGGCAGCATCGCCTGCCAGACCCGCTCGGTGCCGAAGGCGTCGAGACCGAGGACGGCGGGCTTCAGCTCGTCGTGGAGGATCGACAGGATCTCGGACTGGAGCGGTTCGTCCTCATCAGCGTTGTAGGCCTCACCGACGATGCCTTCGGACGTCCGGATCCGGGTGATGATCGTGCACCGGTTGCGCATCTTGTAATAGCTGCCCTTGTACGTGAAGGGCAGCGGGACGCGGATCGGGATCGTCTCGATGGACTCGATGGTGAGCGGCATCGGACGATCCCCTCCCAGGGCGGCGACGGCATTGACGGAGCGGCGGCGGAGGTGCCACCATCCGAGGCGCAATCGTAACTGGAAACGGTACCGCCGTCGACGGATCGGGGCCGTTCGATCCGCTCGAGGGCCGCTGCGTGACCGCTTCCGAGGATCCCCTGCCCCGTCCGCCGCGCCGCGAGAGTCCGCTTGCCGGCGTGCGCATCGTGGCCGTCGAGCAGTACGGCGCCGGCCCGTTCGGCAGCCTCTACCTCGCCGACCTCGGGGCGGACGTGATCAAGGTCGAGGACCCGGGCACCGGGGGCGATGTCGCGCGCTACATCCCGCCAGGACAGGCCGGGACGGACAGCCTCTTCTTCGAGGCGTTCAACCGAGGCAAACGGTCGATCGCGCTCGATCTGAAGTCGTCGGAAGGGCGCGCGGTCTTCGAACGATTGATCGCCTCCGCGGACGCCGTGTTCAGCAATCTCCGCGGCGATCAGCCCGAGCGACTGGGGCTGACATACGAGGCCCTCCGCGCGGCGAACCCCGCGATCGTCTGTGTCGCGCTCACCGGCTATGGCCGGACCGGGCCGGACGCGCGGCTGCCTGGCTACGACGCTCTCATCCAGGCTGAGTCCGGATGGGCGTCGCTGACCGGCTCGCCCGACGGGCCACCGACCAAGAGCGGGCTGTCGCTGGCCGACTACATCGCGGGGCTCACCGCCGTCCTCGGCCTGATGGTCGCGCTGTTCGATGCGCGTCGGACCGGCGAGGGCCGTGATGTCGATACCAACCTGTACGACAACGCGCTGGCCATGCTGTCCTATCCCGCGACCTGGTTCCTGTCGAGCGGGTTCGTGAGCGAACGCCAGGCGCTGTCGGCGCACCCCAGCGTGGTGCCGTTCCAGTTCTTCGCCACGGCCGACGGCTACGTCGCGATCGCCACGCCGAAGGAGAAGTTCTTCCGGACCCTGGTCCAGCGGATGGGCCTTCCCGAGCTGGCCGGCGACCCGCGGTTCGCGGACTTCGAGGGGCGGCGACACCATCGTGAGGTGCTGCTGGCCCGATTGACCGGACGATTCACCGAGCGGACGACGGCCGACTGGCTCGAGACACTCCGCGGTGTCATCCCGATCGCGCCCGTTCGGTCCATGGAGGCGGCGCTCGACAGTGACGAGCTTGCAGCGCGGGGGATGCTGGCGGAGTACGACCATCCCGCCTTCGGTCGGGTGCGCTCGATCGGTCTGCCGCTCTCCATGACCGACCATGTCCCCGCCTATCGGGCGGCTCCTCGGCTGGGGGCGGACGGGGCCGACCTGCTCGAGGAGCTCGGGTTCCCGGCGGATTGGCTGGACCGGCAAGGAGACCAGCGGCCTGGCTCGACCGAGACGAGGCCTCCGGAAGCGGCCGACGCCTGACGCGGTACCGCGCGCCGCTCGGGATCAGGTCGGGGGGTTCGCCCCGATCGGCTCGAGATCGATGGTCCGAACCTGGCGGGTCTTGCCAGCCTCGGTCCTGACCACCGCTGACGGGATGACCCCGTTCGCCAGCCGCTCGATGACGGCGGTCTCACCCGCGTACAGGCCGCTGCCGGTGATCCGGACGCGTCCCCCGACGGTCAGTCCGGCGCGGCCCTTGCCCGCCGTGACGTCGATGTTGGCGACTGTCGGCCGAACATACGGCGCGTCATCAGGTAGCCCTGTGGGCGGTGCGGGTCGATTCGCGGTCTTGGGCGGCGGGTACGTGACTTTCCGTCTTGCCAACAGGTCCTCCTGCTACTCGGATGCGGCCGACTTCGCGGCACGCTTGACTTTGGCGGCTTTCGCCTCGACGTCCGCGGCCAGCTCGGCTGCCTCTTCGGCTGCCGCAGCACGGGCTTCGTCCAGCACCTCACCGCTCTGGGCGGTCGCGCCGGTGGCCTGGGAACGGACGTCGGCGACCTGCGCGGTCACCTTGGACCGGACGTCGCGCGTCCGCTCCTCGATCTCGTCGCCGAGCTGGCCGAGCTTGCGATCGACACGGTAGCGATCCCTGAAGCGCGACCCCGCCCGCGACATGTACCAGGCCGCCCCACCAGCAGCGACGGCGACTCCGGTGATGACGCCACGGATGAAGCCCATCAGGTCACCTTCCTCTCGGCGCGGGTCGTTCCCGCGTTGGAGGGGAGTGTAGCGCCGACGGGTCGCTCAACCGCCACCACGCGCCCGGCGGATCTCGGCCGTGATGGCCGGGACCACGGCGTGGACGTCGCCGACGACCGCGTAGCTCGCGCGCCGGAAGATCGGGGCGTCCTGATCCGTGTTGATGACCAGGATCCGCTTCGCCGCCTTGGCGCCGACGATGTGCTGGATGGCCCCGCTGATCCCGCACGCGATGTACAGATCGGGTGCGATCCGCGTGCCGGTCTGGCCGATCTGCTGCGCGTGCGGCCGCCAGCCGAGGCTCGTCGCAACGCGGGAGACGCCGACGGCCGCCCCGAGCAACCCGGCCAGCTCGTCGAGCATCGCGAACGCGTCCGCGCTGCCGAGTCCACGCCCGCCGCCGACGACGACCTTGGCGTCCGACAGCGAGACGCCGGCGCCACCGGCGACCTCGTGGCCGACGACACGCGCACGCAGATCGGCGTCGCTGATGGCGGGTTCGACGCGGACGACCTCCGCCGGTGTCGACGAGGACGACGGTTCCATCGCAGGGACGGCATGGGCGGCGATCGTGAACAGCCGAGGGGCCCCGTCGAGCCACGCCTCCTCGAGCAGGCTGCCGGCCCAGCGTTGCCGCGTGAGCCGCCATCGATCACCGGGATCGATCGATATGACGTTTGCCGCCATCGGCACGTGCATGCGGGCGGCGACATGCGCGAGGACTTCGGTCGCGCGCTCGTCACCCGACGCGACGATGGCGTCATAGGAGCCGCTCGTCGCGACTCCCTGGAGGGCCGCCGCCCAAGCGGCCGGCGCGTATGAATCGAGCCGGTCGCTGGATGCGAGGTGGACGGTCGATATGCCATACGACCCGAGCGCGGGCGCGACGGACTCGGCCGATGCGGCGTCGCCCGATCCGCTCACGACGATGGCATCGACCGCAGCGCCGAGGGCTCGCGCGACGCCGCCCGCGACACCGAGGGCCTCGGCGCTCAGTCGGTCGGGGCCGCCGCCGGCCAGCTCGACCAGGACGAGGACGCCGCTCACAGGACACCCAGCTCGCGCAGCAGCTCGACCACGCGCGGCGCGGCTTCGGGACCGGTGCCGAGGATCTCGACGTGCTGCTCGCGCTCGACCGGCACCTGGAGTCGCTCGAGCGTCGGACCGCCAGGAAGGCGCTCCGGGACGATGCGCTCGACATCCTTCTTCTTCGCCCGCAGGCGCCCCGGCACGGATGGGTAGCGCGGCAGATTGATGCCCTCGCGGACCCCGACGACCGCCGGCAGCGGTAGTTCGAACACGTCGGCGCCGTCGGCCACCTGGCGCCGTGCTGTCGCGACGCCATCGCGGACATCGAGCGCCTTGATGCCGGTGGCGATCGGTCGATCCAGGGCGACAGCCAGCCGGATGCCCACCTGGTACCCGCCCGAGTCGGCCGACTCGTTGCCGACGAGGATGAGGTCGAATGCCCCGTCCGCTGCCTCCAGGCCACGGACCGCATCGGCGATCGCGGCCGCCGTGGCGAACGGGTCCCAGTCCGATCCGTCCGTCTCGAGCAGCACCGCGCGGTCGATCCCGATCGCCATGGCGTCGCGCAGCTGGTCGGCGGCCTCGGGCGGTCCGAGTGTCAGCACCACCGACTCGCCGCCGTGCGCTTCGATCAGGCGGACGGCCTCCTCCTCGGCGCATTCCTCGTGGGGGCTGACGACGAAGCCGAGGAAGCGCGTGTCGATCGAGCGGCCGTCGTCGGCCAGGACGATCCGCCCGCCGGTCGCGGGTACGCGCTTGACCAGGACGAGGATCCGCATCGGCGCTCGGTCAGCTCCGGATCCGCTCGTTCTCGGGGTCGAACAGCGGTGTGCTCCCCGCGACGGCCACCGTCACTGGATAGCGCTCCCCGAAGTACTCGACGAGGAGCTTGGTGCCCTCGACCGCCTGCGCCGGCGGCAGGTATGACATCAGCAGGTGCTTGCCGACCGACGGTCCGGATCCGGCGCTCGTCACGTAGGAGCGGCGGCCCTTGGCGTCGACCAGCGGGCTGCCGTCCTCTGCCAGGATCGGCTCGCGCCCGAGCATGTAGCGCTTGACGCCGCTCTTCGAGGTGTGGTCGTCGACGGTCAGCGTGCAGAGGATCGCCGCGGGAGGCTCCTCGCGCTTCCGCAGGTATGCCTCTCGCCCCACGAACTCGTCGTCCTTTACCGTCGGCCGGGCCATCCCGGCTTCGACGAGGTCGAAGTCGAGCTCGAGCTCGGCGCCGTGTGCCCGGTAGCCCTTCTCGAGCCGCGAGGTCACGGCGTACGTCCCGATCCCGACCGGGACGAGCCCATGCGGCTGGCCGGCCCGCCACAGCGCGTCCCACACACGCAGCCCCTGCTCGATCGGGACGTAGATCTCCCACCCGAGCTCACCGACGTAGCTGATCCGTGACGCGAGCGTCCGGACGCCGTCGATATCGACCGTCCTGGACGTCAGGAACGGGAAGCCCTTGTGGCTGATGTCGGCGCTGCCGTCCCCCGCCGCACCGAGGATGTCACGGGCCCGAGGTCCCCACAGGCCGAATGTCGTGAACGCGTTGGTCAGGTCGTGCAGCTGGGCGGAACCGTCGGCCGGCATCGCGTCCTGGAAGATCTTCCGGTCGCGCATCCCCATGCCGCCGCCCGTCACGACCCGGAACCGGTCGTGGGCCAGGCGCATCACGGTGAGGTCGGCCAGGATGCCGCCCGCCGAGTTGAGGAGCGGCGTGTAGACGGTCCGGCCTGGCGCCACGTCGACGCGATTGACGCAGAGCCGCTCAAGCACCGCGAGCGCGCCGGGGCCGGTGATGTCGAAGATCGCGAACGCCGACAGGTCGACCAGACCGGCGCGATCGCGCATCGCGAGATGCTCGGCGTTGATGATCGGCGACCACCAGCGCGATTCCCATTCGGCCTTGCGCGACATAACACGGTCGCCGTACTCGCCCAAGAGCGCCTCGTTGGTGCCATACCAGTACGGTCGCTCCCAACCCGCGGCCTCGAAGAACTCCGCGCCCAGCTCCACGTGCCGCTCGTAGGCCGGCGACAGCCGGATCTTGCGGTTGGAGCCCCACTGTTCCATCGGGTGGACGATGCCATAGGTCTTGTTGAAACCCTCGCTCGCGCGCGCGGCGATGTGCTGCGCGGTCTTGTGGTGGTCGTAGAAGCGCGCGATGTCCGACCCGTGCGGATCGATTTCCGGCTCGCCGGTCGTCATCCATTCCGCGATGGCCCTGGCGATACCCGGCGCCTCCTTGATCCAGATCGCCGCGGCCGACCAGAGGCCCTTCACCTCGGGCGTCTCGCCGATGATCGGGTTGCCGTCGGGTGTCAATGAGAGCAGGCCGTTGATCGCCAGCTTCACGCCGACCGACTCGTCGCCGACGATCTCGGGGAAGAGCTCGAGCGCATCCTCGAGCTGCGGGTCGAAGTCCTCCTGGGTGAACGGCAGCATGGTCGGCGAGAGGGCTGAAGCCTCGATCGAGGGGATGTCGTCGGCGTCCATCAGGATCGGGCGGTGGGCATACGAGCCGACCTCGAAGCCGGTTCCGTGCTGGCGCTCGTACATGTTGGTATCCATGTCGCGGACGATCGGGAAGCCGACCTCCTTGGTCGTGTGCTCGAACTGCGGTACCGGGCCGATGTCGATCATCTGGTGGACCGCCGGGGTCAGCGGGATCGACGCGCCTGCCATCCGCGCGATCCTCGGGCTCCAGACACCACACGCGATCACGACCGTGTCGGCCGCGATGTCGCCCTGATCCGTGCGCACGCCGCGGACGTGCCCGTCGACGACATCGACCCCTGTCACCTCGACGCCGGCGGCGACGGTCAGCGCGCCCATCTTCTGGGCCTTGTCGCGCATCAGCGTCCCTGCCTGGAGCGAATCGACGATGCCGACACCGGGCGTGTACCAGCCCCCGAGGATCACCGACTCCTCGATGAACGGGACCATCTCCTTGACCTCGGCGGGGGTGAGCAACCGCGACCCCTCGATCCCCCACGAGGTCGAGGACGCCGTCCGCCGCGTGAGCTCCGCCATGCGCTCGGGCGTCCGCGCCACCTCGATGCCGCCGGTCTCGTCGTACACGCCGAGCTCGCGGTACTGACGGGCGCTGTCGACGGTGAAGGCCGTCATCTCCTTCGAGTGGTCGGTCAGGAAGATGAAGTTCGAGGCGTGGCCGGTGGATCCGCCCGGACTGGGCAGGGGGCCCTTGTCGAGGAGCACGATGTTCCGCCAGCCCTGCTCGGCCAGGTGGTAGGCCATGCTGTTGCCGACGATGCCCGCGCCGATGACGACGACGTCCGCTCGCGCCGGGAGCGCGCCCATGCCGACCCTCCTCCTCCGTCCTCACGGTGTGACGTGCCGGAGGAGGATACCCGTCAACCGACCCGGCCCGCGGCACCGACCCTTGACCCGCACCGGAGTCGGCCGCATCCTCGCGCTCCGCCGAGTTCGAGCAGCATGAGGGCGCACCGTGGCCAGCCTGTTCATCGATGGCGAGTGGGTCGCGTCGGGCGACGGGACGTGCAGCCCGGTCATCAACCCGAGTGACGCCTCGGTCGTGACCGAGGTCGATGTCGCGACCGACGAGCAGGTCCAGTCGGCCATCGCTGCGGCGCGGCGGGCGTTCGATGCGACCGACTGGCCCCGGACACCGGCTGCCGAGCGGGCCGCGCTGCTCGACCGCGTCGCCGGCCTGCTGGAGCGGGATCTGGAGGAGCTCGCCCGAGCGGAGACGCTGAACACCGGCAAGGCGATGCGCGAGAGTCGCGCCGATATCGCCGATGTGATCCGGGTCTTCCGCTACTACGCCGCGCTCGCCGAGGAGGAGACCGGACGCCTCGTGGACACCGGGGAGCCGTCCGCGCTGAGCCGGATCGTGTACGAGCCGATCGGCGTGTGCGGTCTCATCGGGCCGTGGAACTACCCGCTCCTGCAGCTGTCGTGGAAGATCGCGCCCGCGCTGGCAGCCGGCTGCACAGCGGTGCTTAAGCCGGCGCTCCTGACACCGCTGACCGCGATCCACCTCACGCGACTGCTCGATGAGGCCGGCCTCTCGCGTGGCGTGGTCAACCTCGTCCTTGGGCCCGGTGAGCGGGTCGGGCAGGCGCTGGCCGACTCGCCCGACGTCGACCTGGTCTCGCTCACCGGTGGCATCGATGCGGGGCGATCGCTCATGCGCGGGGCCGCCGTCAATGTCAAGCGCGTCGCGCTCGAGCTTGGCGGCAAGAGCCCGAACATCGTCTTCGCCGACGCCGACTTCGAGACCGCGGTGGACAACGCGCTGACTGCGGCGTTCATCCATTCGGGCCAGGTCTGCTCGGCCGGCTGCCGAGCGATCGTCGAGGCGAGCATCCACGACGAGTTCGTCGCGGCGGTCGCCGAGCGAGCCGAGCGCATCCGGCTCGGGCACGGGACGGACGACCGGACAGAGGCCGGCGCCCTCATCTCGGCCGAGCACCGCGCGAAGGTCGAGGCGCATGTCGCCGATGCGCTCACGGCAGGCGCCCGACTGGTGGCGGGTGGCCGCCGACCCGACGAGCCCGAGTTGCAGGCGGGCTTCTTCTATCGGCCGACGGTGTTCGCCGATGTACGACCGGACATGCGGATCGTGCGCGAGGAGGTGTTCGGCCCGGTCATGACGATCGAGCGGTTCACCACCGAGCAGGATGCCATCGACCTGGCGAATGCCACCGACTACGGGCTGGCCGGCGCGGTCTGGACCGCCGACGCGTCGCGCGCCCAACGCGTGGCCAGCCGGCTGCGGGCCGGCACGGTCTGGATCAATGACTACAACCGCTACGTCCCGGAGGCCGAATGGGGTGGTTTCAAGCGATCAGGGTTCGGCCGAGAACTTGGCCCCAGCGGTCTCGACGAGTACCGTGAGGCCAAGCACATCTGGCAGAACACGGCGCCCGGCCCCAGTGGCTGGTTCGGAGGGTGACGACGTGACCGCGACGACGGATCCGGCGCGTCCTGCGGGGTGATTGCTCGCAGGGATCGATTCCCGCACGAAGCGGCCGAACAGGCCGCGTCGGGAGTTCCTCCGCGTCGTTACGCCAGCGCGTGATCCCTTAGAGCGATCAAGACGCGAGCTTTCGACCATCGCAGCCACGATCAGCTGGCCTCGCGCCGAAAACGATCCCTCTTAGCAATCGATGCCGTCGATGACGGGGCGTCGCGGCGGCGGGCCGAGGCGCCGCCGCCGCTCGGTCCACTATTCGGCGGGGATCTCCGCGTGGATGGCGTCGAGGTCGACGCCCTGCGATCGGCGGTACAACCGAGCGGCGACATACACGATCGCGGCGAGCCCGTAGAGCACGCCGAGGAAGATGATCGAGTTGGTGTTCCCGACGCCGATGCCGTACAGCGGGTCCGACAGCCACAGGTAGATCACGTAGGCCAGGATCACGGTGATGATCAGGCTGGCGATGGTGATCGGGACCTTGAGGTGTGCGATGGGCGAGTTGTCGAACAGCTGCGGTTTCCACCACGGCAGTATCGTGGCGGCGACGGTGCTCCCGAGGAACGTGACGGCGATAACGAGCGTGGCGTCCAGGGTGAGCGCGCGGAAATCAGCCGAGTACGCGTAGATCACGCTCACCACGATCGCCGGGACCATGATGAACAGCAGCGCCGTGACCGGGACGCCCCGGCCCTCGGACACCTGGGCCGCGCGTTCCGGCAGGATCCGGTCGAAGGCCGCGGCGAAGATCATCCGCGTCGACGACAGGAACAGCGTCCCGGACCAGCCCAGGAACCACACCGCGAACAGCACGACCATCGCGATCTGGAAGATCGGTGCGTCGATGAGGTACGAGGCGAGCAGCGGCGGGTAGCTCCAGATCGGGACCGTCGGGTCGGTCGTCGTATAGCCATAGAACCAGTTGATGAAATTCGCGTTGGTGGCGTTGAAGAATAGCCAGCCGAAGGTCTTGGCTGCGAGCAGCACGAACACGATCGCGAGGATCGCCGTCACCCAGATGCCGCCCAGCATCCCGTTGAGGACCTTGCGGAAGTCGCCTGAGCCGCGCACCTCGCCGTACAGCGTCGAGCCCCAGTTCGGGTAGAGGATCCAGAACAGCATGAAGGGCAGCATCACGACGGCCGCCCCAAGGGTCGCCATCATGTCGCTGCCCATCGCCAGCGGTTCGAGCGAGCCGGTAAAGGCATCATTCACGGCCGCGTCGGCGATGGTCTTGTCGTACGCACCGGCGACCCCGAACATCCGCTGATTCGCGGTGTCGAAGGCGGCCCTGAACTGATCCTGTGAGGACACCAGCATCAGGACGGCCATGATCGCGAAACCGATCAGTCCGAGGTACAGGCAGATCCGCTGGATCCGGGCGTAGCCCGCCATCCCCAGGGCGACCAGCCACGACGTGAGCGCGATCACGATGAGCGATACGACGAGCGTGCCAGTGTCTGAGCCGAAGAACTCGACGCCCGCAGTCGAGCCCAGCAGCGCGGCGAGCGGCTGGAAGAACTCGAGCTTGAGGATCGCGCCGTAGATCGGCGCCCACATCGCGAGGATGAACCACCAGCCGGTGGCAGCGAGCACGAACCCGATGCCACCGCGCATGCTCCCGATGAAGCCGCCAGCGACGACGCCGATCACGCCGGCGACGAGCGCGATCGTCGCGCCCTGCCCAAGGGCGTTGGCGACGAGGAAGAACGCGACCCCCCCGGTGATCGCGCCGGTCACGATGCCCGGCAGCCCATCGAGCACGCGGGTCTGCCAGACGTAGTCGCCGCCGGCGCGTGGCATGACCGCGATCAGCGCCGCATACGCGACCGCCAGGAACGTGACCGCGATCGCGGCGATGAGGATCGACAGCACGGGCGATGCCGTCGGCACGTAGGCGAAGACAGCCAGGCTGTAGAACATGCCCAGCGTGACGAGGTTGACCGACATGAACGAGTAGGTGAACGCGTCGAACGCGGACCAGCCCTTGACGAGTCCCGTCGCATTCCTGAGGAAGAGCGACGGGGACGCAGTCGTGCCAGTTGCCATGTGTCCCTCCTGTTCCCTCCTGAGCCCTCCAACCCCCACTGATCGTGTCAGCCGTTGATCAGCAGATAGCGCTTCACCTCGCCTTTCTTGACGTCGAGGTCGACGATCGCGGCCTGGAGCACCCCGTCCTCGTAGGTGCTGCCGGGGTTCACGGCAAGGGTGCGACCGATCTTCACGGCGCCCCGTCCCTCATGGATGTGGCCGTGGAGCGACAGCATCGGCCCATATGCGCTGATCGCGTCGCGGACCGCATGCGATCCCACGGGTACCAGCGCCTGGCCGCCCGCGGTGTACTTGAGGTCGGCGTCGAGCTGCGGCGCCGAGTCGAGGTTCGAGCCGTACGGCGGAGCGTGGAAGTTGAAGATCGAGCGGCGCGGGTCGTCCACGTTCGCGACGAGCCCATCGATACGGGCGCGCAGCTCGTCCTCGGGTAGCTCGCGGAACGTCTTCCAGGGTGTCGGGTTTGCCCAGCCTGTCGAAACGAGCGAGATCCCGTCGAGGGCGATCGTATTGGCCTCGCCAAGCTCCACGAGCCGAGCGGCGGCGATGATCGGGTCGATCTCGAACATGTCGTCGTTAGCAGGTGACACGATGCAGCGGATGCCCTTTCCCTCGAGGCGCTCGTCCGCGAGCGCCATCCAGCGCTCGACATTGCGCAACATCTCGTCCTTGAACCGTGCGTCGACCAGCGACTGGTCGGCTTGCCACGCTTCGAGCTCGTCGAGCTCGAGGCGGACCGGGTAGTAGCCGCGGTCCGAGATCCGCTTCTCCATCGCCTGGAGTTCGTCCTCGGTCGCCAGCTGATGACGCTGTTCCTGGAGCGTTACCTCCCAACCCCCGTCGCGGTGGACGATCGGCACCATCGCCTTGCCGGTCATGTCACCGCCCATGATCAGGACATCGGCCTTGTGGAAGGCACCGGCGTTGAGGAACTTGCGCCAACAGACCTCGGAGCCGTGGACGTCGGTCGCGAAGAAGATCCTCATAGCGCTCGGTGCTCCATCTCCTCGGGTTCGGCATGCCATGGGACGCGTTCACCGACACGCGCTCGCAGGCGCCAGCGAGTCGATTTCGGGGCGCCATCGATGGCTGCGCGCAGGGCGGCGACCTGCGCCGCCGGATCGAACTTCACGGCCTCCCCGGTCCCGAGATCGAGATCATCAGGCTTGAGCTCGGTGGTCAGGAATTGATGGAGCTTGTCGAGATTTCCGGTGACCGTCCGCCACCAGCCCCAATCGTTCGAGGTGACATCGAGGATGCGCGGGACATTGATCGCGCCCGGCCCGTGCAGGGCGTCGACGCCATCATCCTGGGCCAGCGGGTGCTCGGCGAGCAGGATCAGGGCGTCGAGGACGTCCTTGCGGTTGATCTTGACGACCTGGAGCTTGGACAGCAGCAACTCGGCGAGCGGCAGGGTCGGCTTCGACTTTGCCAGACGCGGTCCGAATTCGACGCGGTGGCACATCTCGAGCGCGTCGACGAGCACGTCGACGGGTCGCTTGCGGGGCACGTCGACGAAGTACGCTTGCTTCTGGCCGAACAGCGCGTTCTGCTGGCGATCTGGTGTGTAGCCCTCCGCCTCGAGCAGCTTGTAGACCGCTGCGCGGTCCCGCGAGGTCGTCGCGAAGTCCAGGTCCACGTCGGTGCGTCGGGTCCGCGCCGGCCAGCGTGGCGCGTGGGCGCGGATCGCCATGCCGCCCATCAGCCGGAGCGTCAGCCCGCGCGAATCGGCGACCTCGACGAGCCGGAGCGATTCCTCCAGCGGATCCGCGAGGGTCGTGGTTGCGCCAATGACGGGCTCGCTGGCCATCACCCTCCTCCTGGCCGCGCTTGCTCCCTCGTGAGCGGCGTGCGACGGAGTATAGGTGGTCGAATCCACCATCCCGCCATGCCATGCGGAGCGCGATGCGCGGTCGAACGCCCGTATCCTGACCGGCACCATGGGGACCCCACGCGTCGTGATCATCGGAGCCGGCATCGTCGGCTGCTCGCTGGCCGATGAACTGGTCCTGCGCGGCTGGTCCGACGTCACGGTCGTGGAGCAGGGCGGCCTCTTCAAGACAGGAGGTTCGACCTCGCATGCGCCCGGCATCATCTTCCAGACGAACGCGTCGAAGACGATGACGGGCTTCGCCCGCTACAGCGTCGAGAAGGCGGCGTCCCTCGAGCTGGACGGGCGCTGGTGCTGGAACCCCGTCGGCAGCCTCGAGCTGGCACTGACCCCGGAACGGTTGGCCGAGCTCCATCGCCGTCGCGACTTCGCGGAGTCGTGGGGTCTCGAGGGTCGGGTGATCGACCCGGACGAGACCTCGCGGCTGTGGCCGCTCGTCGATCGCGACAGGATCCTCGGCGCGTACCACCTGCCGACCGATGGGCTGACCGACGCGGTCCGGGTGTCGGAGGCGCAGGCGCGCCGTGCGACCGAGGGCGGCGCAACGTTCCTCGCGGACCACACGGTGACCGGCATCCGGACCGACGACGGCCATGTCCGCGGCGTCATCACCGATCGCGGCGAGCTCCCGGCCGACATCGTCGTCTGCGCGGCCGGCATCTGGGGCCCGCGCATCGGGTCGATGGTCGGGATGACGGTCGCGCTCCAGCCACTCGCCCATCAGCTCAGCTGGACGACCGTCCTGCCAGAGGTCGTCGCGTTCGGGATCCCACCGGAGCGCGAGGCGATCCATCCCAACATCCGCGTCCAGGACCGCGACATGTACTTCCGCGAGTATCCAGACCACCTGGCGGTCGGCGGCTACGGACACGTGCCGCTGCCGCTCGACGCGTCAGAGCTCCTCCACCCGCGCGACGCGCCGGTCATGCCGTCGGTCCTCGAGTTCACACCCGACACGTTCGCGGAGACGTGGTCGTGGGCCGAGGAGCTGGTTCCGGCGCTGCGCGCGCCGGACGCGCGTATCGATCACGCCATCAACGGCATCTTCTCGTTCACGCCGGATGGCTTCCCGCTGATGGGTGAGTCACGCGACGTCGCCGGATTCTGGATGGCCGAGGCGGTATGGGTGACCCATGCGCTCGGTGTCGGGCGGGCGATGGCCGAATGGCTCGTCGACGGCGGCTCGACGTTCGACCTCCATGAATGCGACCTCAACCGATTCGAGGCGCACCAGCTGTCGCCCTCGTTCATCCATGACCGGGGCATCCAGAACTACGTCGAGGTGTACGACATCGTCCACCCGCTCCAGCCCATGGAGGAGCCTCGACCACTCAGGACGTCGCCGTTCTACGAGCGCGAGCAGGAGCTCGGGGCGTACTTCCTGGAGGGTGGGGGCTGGGAGCGGCCGCACTGGTATGGCGTCAACGAGCGGCTGTTGGGCCGATACGGCGGCGACATCCCCGGCCGCAACGCATGGGCCGCACGCTACTGGCACCCGATCGCCGGCGCCGAGGCGCGAGCGACTCGCGACGGCGTGGCGATGTTCGACGTGACGCCACTCAAGCGGATCACGGTCGAGGGACCGGGTGCCGCCGCCTTCCTCGACCGCATGACGACGAACCGGGTCGACCGTCCGGTGGGGACCGTGGTGTACACCCTGATGCTGGACGCTCGCGGCGGGATCCGCAGCGACCTGACCGTCGCTCGGCTCGGGCCCGATCGCTTCCAGATCGGCGCCAACGGCCCGCTGGACCTCGACGAGCTGACGCGCCAGGCACCGCGCGACGGCAGCGTCCTCGTCCGCGACATCACGACGGGGACGTGCTGCATCGGGCTGTGGGGGCCGCGGGCACGCGACGTCCTCGCGTCGGTCACCGATGCGGACGTGTCGAACGACACGTTCGGCTATTTCCGAGCTCGCCAGCTGTGGATCGGCAGTGTGCCGGTCATCGGGCTCCGCGTGTCGTACGTCGGCGAGCTCGGCTGGGAGTTGTACGCGACGGCCGACATGGGCCTGCGGCTGTGGGACACACTGTGGGCAGCCGGCCAGGAGCACGGGATCATCGCCGCCGGGCGGAGTGCGTTCGGGTCGCTGCGGCTCGAGAAGGGCTACCGGCTCGCGGGCGTCGACATGACGACCGAGCACGATCCCTTCGAGGCGGGGCTCGCGTTCGCCGTCCGCATGGACAAGGGCGACTTCGTCGGGCGCGACGCGCTCGTCGGCCGCAGCAGCGATTCCGCCGAGCGGCGGCTCGTCCCCCTGGTGATCGGCGACAAAGCGGCTGTCGTGATGGGCAAGGAGCCCGTCCACGTCGACGGCCGCCCTGCCGGCTACGTCACGAGCGCCGGCTACGGCTACTCGCCCGAAATCGACGCACCGATCGCGTTGGCGTGGCTGCCGTCGAGCGCCGCGAGGCCCGGGCAGCCCGTCACCATCCGCTACTTCGGCGAGGCCGTATCGGCGACGGTCGCCACGGATCCGCTGTTCGATCCGGAGATGCGCCGCTTGCGACGTTGACGTCGGAAGCACGTCGACCCGATATCGTGGGGCACACGCGCCGTTAACAAAGTCATCACATGGTCTTGACGCCCCGCGGCGCGAGAGGTGGAATGCAGCGACACCGGAGCGCGGCCCAGAGATCGATCCGCATCCGGGGCTGATCCGAGCACGAGGAGGGCTCGGGTCGAGGTCCACCGCGACCCGTTACCGCATGGATCTGGAGGAGACACGTTGACCACGAAACCGAACCTGACCCGCTGGGCGGGTCTGCTTGCCGCATCGGCCATCGCCTTCGGGGCGTGCTCATCGCCTGGCGGCTCGGTCGCACCGACTGCCGCGCCGGCGGCATCCGCACCGGGCGCGTCTGAGTCGGCGGGCGCTTCCGCGTCGGCCGCCGCCGGCCCGTCCGAGGAGCTCATCGCCGCCGCAAAGGGTGAGGGCAACCTGACGACCATCGCCCTGCCTCACGACTGGTGCAATTACGGCGAAGTGCTACAGACCTTCAAGGACAAATACGGCATCGCCATCAATGAGCTCATCCCGGGGGGTAGCTCCGGGGAGGAGATCGAAGCCATCAAGGCAAATCAGAACAACCCAGGCCCGCAGGCGCCGGACGTCGTCGACATCGGATTCTCCTTCGGCGAGGACAACAAGGCACTGTTCGAGCCCTACAAGGTCGCAACATGGGATTCGATCCCCGACGCCGCCAAGGCGGCGGACGGCGCCTGGTACGGCGACTACTACGGCGTCATGGCTTTCACGACCAACACCGCGGTCCAGGCGAACCCGCCGAAGGACTGGGCGGACCTGTTGAAGCCCGAATACAAGGGCCAGATCGCGCTCGACGGCGACCCGCGGACCTCGAACCAGGCTATCCAGGCCGTGTACGCTGCCGCGCTGGCCAACGGCGGATCGCTTGACAACGCCCAGCCGGGGCTCGACTTCTTCAAGAAGGTCGTTGACGCTGGGAACTTCGTCCCGACCGACGCCAACCCGGGCACGATCGTCCAGGGCGCCACTCCGGTCGCCCTGCGCTGGTCGTACAACGGCCTTTCACATCGTGACGAGACCGCGGACAACCCGACGATCGATGTCACGGTTCCGGCCAGCGGTCGCTTCGGGGGCGTTTACGTCCAGGCCATCAGCAAGTACGCGCCCCATCCCAACGCCGCCAAGCTCTGGATGGAGCACCTCTATTCCGATGAGGGCCAGCTCATGTGGCTCAAGGGCTACTGCAACCCGATCCGGTACGAGGACATGGTCGCGCGCGGCGTCGTTCCGGCCGACCTCGCTGCGAAGCTCCCTGACACGGCCGGCGCGGTCTTCCCGACGCCGGCTCAGCTGAAGACCGCGACCGATCTCATCACCAGCGGCTGGGACAAGACCGTCGGTGTGGACGTCGTGGTCCCGCCGGGCTGACCGAAGCGGACATCGCACAGCGACCGTCGAGCCATGACCACCGTCGTCGAGCTGGGCCCGCCACAGGTGCGCCCCGCTCGACGCGCGTCCTGGTCGTGGCTCGGCCTCGTCCCGTTCTTCCTCTTTGCGTTCCTGTTCATCGTCGCACCGGTCATCTATCTCGTCGGCGGCAGCTTCCAGAACGACGCCGGCGAGACGACCCTTCAGAACTACGCCGATCTGGCGACCCCGTCCGTCGCCACGGCGTTCCTGACCAGTATCGAGATCAGCCTGGTGACCGCGGTCGCCGGTGGCATCTTCGGCTTCCTCCTCGCGTACGCAGTGATCCTCGGCGGGCTACCGCGTGTGCTGCGGGGGGCATTGATGACCTTCAGTGGGGTCGCGTCGAACTTCGCCGGCGTGCCATTGGCACTTGCGTTCATCTTCACAGTCGGCCAGCTCGGGTTGTTGACGGTCTGGCTGAAGGGCGTCGGCATCCAGGCCTATCCGCCGAATTTCATCTATACGAAGACTGGCCTCGAACTCGTCTATCTCTATTTCCAGTTCCCGCTGATGGTGCTGATCATCGCGCCGGCCATCGATGGGCTTCGGCCGGAATGGCGCGAGGCGGCAGAGAACATGGGCGCCAGCTCGGCCCAGTACTGGCGCAGGGTGGCGCTACCGATCCTGTTCCCGACGATCCTCGGCACGATGATCCTGCTGTTCGGTAACTCGTTCGGAGCCCAGGCGACTGCGTATCAGCTCACGGCTGGCACCTTACCGATCGTTCCCGTGATCATCGGGGCGCAGATCAGCGGCGACGTGCTTCACAACCCGGGCCTCGGCTACGCCATGGCGATGGGCATGGTCATCGTCATGGCCGTGGCGATCACCGTCTACACGATCCTCCAGCGACGCGCCGAACGTTGGCGGCGGCGATGAGGACTCGACGCGCTTCGTTCGTCTGGTGGCTCATCTTCGCGCTCGGATTGCTGTACTTCTTCCTGCCCCTCTACGCGACCTTCGATTTCTCGCTCAAGGCCAAGCCCTTCCTCGCCGCGTATTCCAACGCCGTCGGTGATCCGGGATTCTTTTCGAGTTTGTTGTATTCACTCACCATCGGCGTCATCACGATCGTGGCGAGCCTTGTGCTGATCGTGCCGACTGCGTACTGGGTGCAGCTACGGGTACCCCGTGCGCGAGCGGCGGTCGAATTCGTCACGCTGTTGCCGTTCGTCGTCCCGGCCGTGGTGCTGGTCTTCGGGCTCATCCGCGTCTACAGCCGCCCGCCGCTGCCGTTGACCCATACGGATCTCGGCGGTAGCGCGCTCCTGGTCTTCGGGTACGTGGTCCTGTCGCTGCCGTACATGTACCGGGCCGTGGATACCGGGCTGCGATCGATCGACATCCGCAGCCTGACCGAGGCGGCCCAGAGCATGGGCGCGGGCTGGCCGACCATCCTCCTGCGGATCATCTTGCCCAACGTGCGGGTAGCGCTTCTCAGCGGCGCGTTCCTGACTCTCGCCATCGTGCTCGGCGAGTTCACGATCGCGAGCTTCCTCGCGCGACCCGCGTTCGGGCCGTACCTCAATCTCCTCAGCCAGTCCAAGGCGTACGAGCCCGCCGCCGTGTCATTGATCAGCTTCGCGTTGACGTGGCTGGCGATGATCGCTATCGCCGTCGTCGGCCGCGGGACCCGCCTTCGGGTCCAGATCGGAGGCGCCCGCTGATGACCGACCCCGAGGTGGGCTTCCTCGAACTGTCGCATGTCCAGAAGCAATTCGGCGCGTTCACGGCGGTGACGGATTTCGACCTGTCCGCCCATCGGGGCGAGTTCATCTCGTTCCTGGGACCATCAGGCTGCGGCAAGACGACGACGCTGCGGATGATCGCCGGTTTCGAGTACCCCGACTCGGGCAGCATCAAGATCGACGGCCAGGAGATCACCAACCTTCCGCCCAACCGGCGGAACGTGGGCATGGTCTTCCAGGCTTACGCGCTCTTCCCGAACATGACCGTCGCCGACAACGTCGGGTTCGGAATGCGCATCAAGAAGCAGCCGAAGACCGCGATCGCGAAACGCGTCGGCGAGCTGCTCGATCTCATCAACATGCCAGAGAAAGCCGGGCGCTACCCATATCAACTGTCAGGAGGCCAACAGCAGCGTGTGGCCTTGGCCAGGGCCCTTGCCATCGAGCCCCAAGTCCTGCTCTTGGACGAACCACTCTCCGCACTCGACGCGAAGATCCGAGTCGCGCTGCGGCACGAGATCCGCGAGATCCAGCGCCAACTCGGCATCACAACGGTCTATGTGACGCACGACCAGGAGGAGGCGCTCGAACTGTCGGATCGGATCGTGGTGATGAGCGAGGGCCGGATCGAGCAGGTGGGCACGCCGTTCGAGATCTACAACTTCCCGGCGACCGCCTTCGTTGCGTCGTTCGTCGGGACATTGAACGCCGTCCAGGCACGCATCGCCGACCCAGCGGCGCGCCGCCTGTCGGTCGCCGACAGCCACATCACGACGAGCTCCGACGTGACCGGGGTGGCCGGCGAGCTCGTGACCGTGGCGATCCGCCCGGAGATGATCACGCTCAACGGGTCTGGTGAGGGTGACGGCGCGAACCGCATCCCGGCCACGGTCCAGGATGTCGCCTTCCTTGGGTCCGTCGTCCGCGTGCGGACGACGATCGGCGATGGGTCGAGCGTCAGCGTCGATACGTTCAACAACCCGAATCTTGAGGTGCCTGCGGCAGGGGTTCCGGTCGTCCTGCAATTCCCGCCCGAGGCCTGCCACGTGCTGAGTCCAGACGCGGTTCCCGACCAGACGGACGCGTTGGCCGCCGCGGAGGCGTTGCTGTAGCCGGCGATGGTGTGCCGGTCGACCTGACCGGTATCGACGCTGTCATCTTCGACAAGGACGGCACGCTGATCGATTTCCACGCCATGTGGGGCGGCTGGGCACGCGAACTTGGTGCTCGCCTGGACGCGACGATCCGTCGCCCGGTGTCGCTCGACGTGTTCGCGACGATCGGCTTCGATCCTAGCAGCGGGCGGGTCGCAGCCGGCGGGGAGCTCGCGACCGCGACGATGGCGGGGATCGAGGAGACCGTTGCGCGAGTCCTGCGACGCTGGTGCCCGAGCATCGCCGCCGCACGGCGTGCGACCGAGACGGCCTGGTTCGTCCCGGATCCGATCGCGGTCGCGGTACCGCTCGCCGACCTCGCGACGCTGTTCGACGGGCTGCGCGCGAGCGGTCGGCGGATCGCCGTCGTCACGACTGACGACCGCGTACCGACCGATGCCGCGCTGCGAGCGCTCGGGGTACGCGATCACGTCGAGGCGATGGTCTGCGGCGACGACGGGTTCGAGGTGAAACCGGCGCCTGATCCGGTGTTCGCGGTATGCCACGCGTTCGTGACCGAACCCGCCCGGGTCGCCGTCATCGGCGACACCCCGGCGGACCTCGGCATGGGCCGCGCGGCGGGGGCCGGACGGGTCATCGGGGTCCGCAGCGGCGTCGGCACGGCCGCCGATCTCGATGCGGCCGACACTATCATCGACTCGATCGGCGACCTGCTCCCGGTGTAGCCACCAGCGGCGGCGCCTGGGCGGCGCAGGCCAAGGCGATGGTGAGCACGTGAGCGAGCGCACTCCGATGTGCGTGAGCGAGCGCGCGCACCCGGCAACGCCGCCATGCGGCGCCAGGCGCCCGCCGCCCCCGGTACAGATGGGCTATCGCTCAGGAGGGCACCAAACCGTACCGTCCCAGTGCGGTCCGAGGTGCGGACGGCCGGGCTCTGCTCGCCCTCAGGAGGTCGTGCCCCACAGCCATGTCGAGCGCCGAGCACCGACCCGCGTCCGAGAAACGGCGAACGGCGTCGCGGCGTCCGGCCGCGGTGGCACGCCGCGCGGAGACGACCGATCCGACCCGGGCCGACGCGCTCGGCCGGATCGCGGCCAAGGTCAGTGGACGGCGCGACCTGACCGGCCTGTTCGACGACATCATCGACGAGGCATTCGTGCTGTTCGGCGTCGATCGGGCCGCCCTGTGGACCTACGACCCGACCGCGGAACATCCACTCGAACTCGCCGCCCAGCGCGGGTTGCCGCCGGTGATCATCGATGCGATCAACGCCCTGCCCAAGGACGCGCGCACCGCCGGCATGGACGCCATGCGCAGGCGCCGGGTCCGCGTGCTCGATCGCGACATGCGCTCGACGACGCCTGAGCTGCGCCAGGTCTACAAGGCGATCGGTGTCGGTTCCGTGTGCTTCGTGCCGCTCGTCTACGGCGGCGACGCCCTTGGACTGCTCGTCCTGTACCACCGAGAGGCCTACGGCTGGACGCCGGCCGAGCGCGGGCTCGCCCGCGCCTTCGGCGACCACATGGCGACGGCGTACGGCACCGCCAGGCTGGCCGACTCCCGCCGCGGCCTCGCCGAACGCCTGTCGTCGATCGCCGAGCTCGCCGGTCGTCTGAGCGGCCTGCACGACCGGGCGTCCATCGCGGCAGCCATCGTCGAGGAGGCGAAGCGCCTCATCGAGCACGACACGATCCGCGTGTACCACGTCGACCATCCGACGGGCATGTGCGAGCCGATCGCCTTCGAGGGCACGTTCCTGGGCACGACGCAGCCGGACATGGAGACCCTCCGGATGCCGATCGGCCAGGGATTGACGGGCTGGGTCGCGGCCAATGGACGTCCGCTCCGGCTGCGGGACGCCACGCGCGACCCGCGCAGCGTCATCCTCGGCGATCGCCGCCCGGAGTCGATGTTGCTGGTGCCGATGGTGCAGGACGCGCTCGTGCGAGGCGTGATCGTCGTGTCGGCGATGGGCATCGACCGCTTCGACGCAGATGACGAAGTGACGCTGACGATCTTCGCTGCAGCGGCGGTCCAGGCGGTGATCAACGCCGAGAACATGGATCGACTGCGCCGCCAGCAAGCCGAGATGGAGCTCCAGCTCGAAGGGCAGCGCCGGCTCCTCGAGGTCAACGAGCGACTGCTCGGCACGCTCGACCCGGCGGGCGTGCTCGAGCTCATCGCAGACTCGCTGCGAGCGATCGTGCCGTACGACTCGCTGACGATCTACCAGGTCGACCGTGAGCTCGGCGTCCGCCGCGCGGTCATCGCGCGCGACCGGTTCGCGGACCAGATCCTGGCCCACGAGAGTCCGCTCGGGCCGGGCATCACCGGCTGGGTCATCGATCACGCCGAGGCGGTCCTGGCGAACGATGCGCACCTCGACGACCGGTCCGTGCAGGTCCCGAACACCCCGTTCGAGCCCGAGTCGATCATGGTCGTCCCCCTGCTCGTGAGCGGCGAGACAATCGGTACGCTCAACATCGGGCGGCTCGGCGAGTCGGACGCGCACTTCACCACCAACGAGTTCGAGCTGACCAAGCTGTTCGCCGGCCAGGCGTCCATCGCGATGCAGAACGCGCAGACGCACCGGGAAGTCCGCGTCCGAGCGGAACAGGACGCGCTGACCGGGCTGCGCAACCATGGTGCGTTCCAGCGGGAGATGGGCGCTGCGGTGGAGGCGGGGCGCCCGTTCGCCGTCCTCATGCTCGACCTCGACGCGTTCAAGCGCTTCAACGACACGCTGGGCCATCCTGCCGGCGACGGCCTGTTGGTCGAGATCGCAGCCGCGATGACGCGCGCCACCCGCGAGACGGATCGGGTCTATCGCTACGGCGGCGACGAGTTCGCGGCGGTCCTGCCCGGCGCGGATCGGGTCGTCGCGCACGAGGTCGCCGAGCGGATCCGCCGAGCCGTGCGCGACCGCACGAGCGAGGGTCCGTCGACTGATGGCGAGCCGCGCCCGAGCGTGACGATCAGCGCCGGCGTCGCCTGCTACCCGGAGGACGGTCGCACCAAGGACGAGCTGGTGGCCGTGGCCGACCGCGCGCTGTACCTCGTCAAGCCGGAGCATCTCCGCGACACACGGCTCACCGATCCGTATCTGCGTGCCCTCGATGAGACGGCGCTGGCACTGCTCGACCACAGCGATCCCAACGCGGTGCTGACCACGATCCTGGGCCGCGCCTCGGGGGTCCTGGGCACGCCACATGGCTGGGTCGATCTCGTGGATCCGGACGCGAACCGGCTCGTCCTGCGGGTCGGGATCGGGATGTTCGCCGGCATCCAGGAGGAATCCATCTCGATCGATGAGGGCGTCGGCGGCGAGGTGGTGCGTACCGGCCAGCCGTTCGCGGTGGCCGACTACGATGCATGGCCTGGGCGGTCGGCGACCATCGCGGCGGGCTGGCAACTGGGGCCCACGATCGCCGCGCCGCTCAAGTCGGCGGGGCGTGTCATCGGTGTCCTCGGCCTCGCGGCAGGGGCCACGGCCCGGGCGTGGACCGAGCGCGACCTGGAGACACTGTCGAGCTTTGCCCGGCTCGCGGCGATCGGGCTCGAGAACGCACGGCTCGTGGACGTCGCGCAGCGGGGTGCGTTGTACGACCCCACGACCGGTCTGCCGAACCGCGAGCTGCTGGCCGACCGCATCGCCCACGCGCTCGCCGGCCATCGACCGGACGACGGGGCATCGATCGGCGTGATCCTGCTCGATCTCGACCGCTTCAAGGTCGTCAATGAGACGCTTGGGCACGTCGCGGGCGACCGGCTCTTGATGGCGGTCGGGCAGCGTCTGGTCAACAGCCTCCGCCCGGGCGACACCGTGGCGCGGTTCGGCGGGGACGAGTTCGCACTCGTGCTCGACCCTGTCGCCGATGCAGCCGAAGCGCACCGCATCGCCGAGCGTATCGCGCAGGAGCTGCGCGAACCGTTCCCGCTCAACGGCCGCGATTGGTTTCTCACCGCATCCATCGGGATCGCGCTGGCAGCCCCGGGGCGGGGCAGCCCGGACGACCTCCTGCGCGAAGCCGAGATCGCCATGGTCCGCGCGAAGGGCAACGCCGGCCAGCGCCACTTCCTGTTCGAGCCCTCGATGAGCGACCAGTCGCTGGAGCGGCTGGACCTCGAGAACGACCTCCGCCGAGCGCTCGATCGCGAGGAGCTCCGCGTCCACTACCAGCCGATCGTCTGGCTCGTGAGCGGCGCCGTTGTCGGGTTCGAGGCGCTCGTCCGCTGGCAGCACCCCACGCGCGGACTCGTGCCGCCGCTGGCGTTCATCCCGATGGCCGAGGAGACCGGTCTGATCGTGCCGCTCGGACGGTGGGTGCTCGACGCGGCCTGCCGCCAGGCGGCCGTCTGGAACGCCACGCGCACGGGCAAGGGGACGCCACCGCTGTTCGTGTCGGTCAACCTGTCGGCGCGCCAGTTCACCCAGACCGACCTGGTCGAGGATGTGCGCCAGACGCTCGCGAGTACGGGCCTCGAGGCCGATGCGCTCGAGCTCGAGATCACCGAGAGCGTCCTCATGGACCAGAGCGAGGCCGGGATCCGTGCGCTGCGCGACCTCCGCGGGCTCGGCGTGCGGCTGGTGCTCGACGACTTCGGCACGGGCTACTCGTCGCTTGCCTACCTGAAGCATCTGCCGCTCGACACGATCAAGATCGATCGAACGTTCGTGGCCGGCATCGAGGAGCCCGCCGACCGTTCGATCGTCGACGCCGTCATCGCCCTGGCGCACGGCCTCGGGATCGGGGTCGTGGCAGAAGGCATCGAAACCGACGAGCAGGCGGATCGCCTGCGGGAGCTCGGCTGCGACCTCGGCCAGGGTTACCTGTTCAGCCGGCCTGTCCCCGCCGAGCAGACCGCCGCGCTGCTTGGGTCGCTACCGACGAAGGCCGCGGCCACGCCCGCGGCGACGCGCGCGACGCCCCGGCGGGCCCGCACCAGGACGCTGCGCCGCGTCGTCTGAGCACACCCCGGACATGGAACGACCCCCGGGGACCTTGCCGCCGGGGTCGGTTGCCGATCGTGCGGGTGCGCTAGTCGCGGCTGCCGAGCAGGCGCAACAGGAACAGGAACAGGTTGACGAAGTCGAGGTACAGGTGCAGCGCGCCGAGGACCGCCGCCTTCTCCGTCGACCCGGTGTAGACCGCCAGGTCGCCGTTCTGGATCCGCTGGACGTCGTACGCGGTGAGCGCCGTGAAGAGCACGACGCCGACGATCGAGATGATCCAGGAGAACGTGTCGTTGACCAGGAACAGGTTGATCACCGACGCGACGAGGAGGCCGATCACCCCCATGAACAGCAGGCCGCCGAGGCCCGCCAGTGATCGCTTGGTGACGTGGCCGTAGATCGCAGCCGCCCCGAACATCGCCGATGCGGACACGAAGGCAGTCGCGACCGAGCCCGTGGTGTACGCCGCCACGATCACACCGATCGTCAGGCCGAGCGTCGCAGCGAAGACGAAGAACGCGCCGAGGGCGGCGGTGGCGTTGATCCGCCGGATGCCCAACTGGATACCGAAGGCCAGGACCAGCTGACCGATCACGAGGATGAGCCAGTTCGCGCGAGCGAAGGCGGTCAGGGCGGCATTTCCCTGGACGACGAACGCCACGCCGGCGGTGACCGCCAGTCCGACGAACATCCACAGGAACGCCTGGGTCAGCAGCGCCTGCTGCGTGCGGGCGTCGGGGATCGTGCGTGTGGCGGCGTCAGCCGGCGTGGCCAGCGGCCCGCCAGCGGGCGACGGTGATGGGACGTAGGGGTTGGGATACCGCGGATCGCTCATGCGGCTCGATGCTCCTCATGCAGGAACGATGGGTGGAACGTAGCAGATGCAGTCGAAAAAGCGGAAGGCCGCCTACCACATGAGGCCGGCGTCGCGCGGATCCCAGCGCTCAGCCAGCAGGGTGACCTTGACCTCGTGTTCGACGACGGACTCGACCTGCTCCTTGACCTGCGCGATCATCGATCCGGCATAGGGGCAGAACGGCGTCGTGAGGATCATCTTGATCTCGGTCGAGTCAGGGCCGAGCAGGATCTGCTTGATGAGCGCCAGCTCGACGACGTTCATCCCGATCTCGGGATCGACGACCGCGCGCAGCGCATCGAGGATCGCGAGCTCGGTGGCGCGGCGCTCCGGATCGAAGGCCGGTGCCTCCGTGGCGGTCGCGCCGGTGGTGGTTTCGGACGTGGTGGTGTCGGTCATGCTGCGAACAGCGTAGCACCGACTCCGAACGAGGCCGCTAGGCCGTCTTGACCACGATCCCCGGCGATCGGTACTGCTCGGGCAGTCCTGCCGCTTCGTCCTCGCTGTAGCCGGGTCCGGTGAGCGAGCCGTCCGGTTCGAAGAAGTCGGCATACCGCTCGCGATGCGTGCCGGCGTACGTGAATGCAGCGGCCACCCCCACCGTCCGCAGCTCCGGATGATCGGTCAGGATGCGGGCGAGGTCGTACCCGTTCGCCCGCAGCTCGAGCAGCTGGCGGACCGTGAGCCGGGAGCCGTAGCAGAACGGCTCGCCGTTCATGACGAGGGGATCCTGCTGGACCCACTTGATCGTCAAGGCTCAGCCGCCCTTGTAGATGAACTGCAGGAACGCGTTGCGCTTGCGCGCATCGCCAGCCAGGCGGCGATGCCACCGATACTGGGCGATGGCCTCGTCGATCGCCTGGCCCGCTGACGGCAGCTCGTCCGGCAGCAGGACAGCGGGCAACGCGGCGCGCAGGCCCTCGCACAGGTTGATCAGGTCGTCCAGCGGTACCCGCTTGCGGCGATAGACAGGTGAGGTCCAGTCGGCGTACTCGCGAGCCGGCGCCGGATCACCGGCTCCGACTGCGAGCGCCACGCGCTCGGCGAGGAGCTCTGCGTCCCACAGGCGTTGGCGGAGGCCGGCCTCATCGTTCCGATCGCGCAGCGTCGGATCGCGATCGAGCGCGTCCGCCAGCGCCCGGGCGGCGAGGGTCTTCGCCGCATCCTGGATCCGGCGTGCGGCGGTGGGCGAACCTGCGGTCAGGTCGATCGGCGGGCGGCCAAGGCTCGGGTGGCTCACGGTCCGGAGTCTAGCGTCCGCCCGATCCCGTCGCCATCCGCGTCGGGGCTACGATGGCCCCGTGGACGACCGACGGCCCGACGAGGCACCCGGCGAACGACGACTGGCGCGACCGCCGTCCGAGCGATACGGGCCGGCGGCTGTGGGCGCGGCGCCGGGCGAGGCCGCGCCGGACGGGATCACGCCCGACGAGGCAGACCCCGGGAACCCCATCGTGCTCGCCGCGCTGCTCGCGACGGGCGGTGCCGTCGCCATCACCGTCGCCGGCGGCCTGCTGGCCATCACGGCGGGTCTGCTGGTCATCGCCGGCGCCCTCGGCTGGGCCATCGCGATCGTCCTGTCCCGGGGCGTCGAGGCCTCCCGGCGTCGCTGGCTCGCGCCGACCCTCGCGCTGCTGGCGGTCGCCGTCGGCCAGGTCGGCCTATGGCTGGTCGCGCGGCAGGAGGGCGGCACGCTCAGCTTGCTTGACTACCTCGCCGAGACATTCGGCGTCCTCGTGCCGCTCCAGCTCGCCATCGCCGCGGTCGTCGCCTGGTGGCAGGCACGCTGACCCGATTGACCGACCCACGTGACCTGACCTTCCGCCACCCGACCGAGGCCGATCACGCCCGGATCGTGGGGCTGGTGGATGAGTGGTGGGGCGGTCGGCGGATGCGCGCGCTGCTGCCGCGGCTGTGGTTCCAGCACTTTGCCGGCACGTCGTGGGTAGCGGAGGCGGCAGACGGCCGGCTGGAGGGGTTCGTCGTCGCGTTCATCAGCCAGGACGACCCGACCACCGGCTACGTCCACATGATCGGCGCCGACCCCAACCACCGACGTGGCGGCATCGGTCGGGCACTGTACGAGCACGTGTTCGACGATCTCGCGGCGCGCGGCGTTCGGCGTGTCACCGCCATCACCTGGCCGGGCAATCGGCAGAGCGTGGCGTTCCACCAGGCGATCGGCTTCCGGGTCGATGACGGGCCTGGCACGCAGAACCTGTACGGGACGCCGGCCTACGCCGACTACGACGGCGATGGCGACGATCGGGTGGTGTTCGTTCGCGATCTGTGAAGGGCGGGAACCGCTGGCCGCCGACCGGTGTAGATGTCGACAAGGGGTCCCCTGCCGACCTGTCGTACGAAGGAGTCGACTGATGATCCGCCGGACCGCCGCCGTGATCGCTGCGACCGCCATGCTCCTCGTCCTCGCCGTCCCGGTGCTGGCCGGTGGCTGGGCCGAGATCGTGGCCGATGGCCAGACCAAGACGCCAAGCGAGGGCACGCCGATCGAGATCGGGTTCAAGGTGCTCCAGCACGGCGAGACGCCCGCGCCGTGGGAGACCGCCACGGTCCACTTCACGAATTCGACGACAGGCGAGTCGTTCGACGTCGTCGCCAAGAACGACCGGCCGGACGGTCATTTCATCGCGACGACCACGCTGTCGGACGCCGGCTACTGGAGCTGGCAGGTCACGCTCCAGGATCTCGAGAGCCAGCACGTGCCGGTGCGCATGACCGTGCTGACCGCCGACGGCGCCACGCCGCCCTTCGATCCGTCGACGATCCTGGGTGCGATCGACCAGGCGAAGATCGACGTCACGAACACCACGAACGCGCGCATCGCAACGGACGTCGAGCGGCTCCAGCAGCAGGACGACGGGTACCGCGCCCGGTTGGACTTCTTGGGTGCCGAGCTGAAGGACGTGACGGCTGACCGCGATGCGCTGGCCGCGCGCGTGCAAGCCCTCGAAGTGTCTGGCGGTGGCCTGCCGTTGGTGGCCGTGATCAGCCTCGCGGTCCTTGCCGGAGCCGCCGCAGGATTCGCGATGACCTGGCTGGCCGGGCGCCAGCCCAAGGTGAACGACGCCTCAGGGCGGGTGCTCAGTCCTGCGCCGCGAGGAGTCGACCCGGTGTGACATGTTCCCGGAGGAGGGTCCCGAAGCGCCCGACTCGGTCGGGCGCTTCGGCTGTCTCGACCCAGCGGGCGACGAGCGCCTCGCCCTCCTCGTAGGCGAACACGTACAGCCGCGACAGCGGATCCTCGATGAACTCGACCCGCTTCGCTGCGACGTCCGCAGGATAGCGACCCACGTCGCGCAGGTAGGCCAGCGCCTCCTCGTGGGATGCACCATCGGCATGGCGCCGGAGCGCCGCCTCGTCGACCGCTGCCTCGAGCACCTCCCGCGGGCCGCGGAGCGCGACCGCCTTCTCGGCCGTCTCGGACGCGACGGCGCGATCTGCCGCCTGAGCCATGCCTGCCCGCTCGAACAGCTCGACGATGAGCCCCGCCCGCTCGTCGAGCGGTGACGCGAGCCGCGTGCCGTACCGGGCGAGCCCCTCGCTCACCGGTCCCTCCGGTGTGTTGGTGAGGATCATCGACGCCTCGAGCCTGTGCAGCCGCTCGACGAGCTCGGTCTCCTTCCACGCGTACTCGAGGTGGTGCCCGGGATACGCCTCGTGGGCGATCGTGACGATGAGGTCCGGAGCCGTCACCGGAAGGTCGACGTTGATGTCGACCCGCGACCGCCCCCCGCCCTCGAAGGTGTTGTAGGCGATCCATGGCTGGTCGCGAACGATCTCGAGCCGGATCGACTCACCGTCCGGGAGCCCGAAGTCGCGCGCCGCCCGCTCACGGAACCGCTCGATCAGCCAGGTGGCAACCAGCGGGATGTTCTCAACGGGGATGGCCAGCTCCCGATCCCACGCTTCCAACCGTTCCGCGATCGACCCGGGACCGGGCAGGATCGCGTCGATCGCGGACACGGCCTCGTCGAACTCGCGCTCGGCGTGGCGTCGCGGGGCGAACCCCATGCATCGCTCGACGTACGCGATGTATGGGAGCGGCTCCCCCGCGAGCGCGCGGGCGTGGCCGTCGAGGGCGTCAAGCTGGGCGATCAGCCACGCTCGTCGATCGGGATCGGCGACCTCGACACCGACCGTTTCGCGGAGCGAAGCGACGTCGTCGATCAGCCGGCGTGGGGCTCGGAGCTGATCGATATCGACGCGCGCCTTGAGGTCGGCCGGACCGTAATAGCCGTCGACGAGACCCGGCATGTGCTGGTCGAGCCGGAGCCCGAGGAGGATGTAGTCGGTGGCGATGGGGTCGGGAGCGGGCAGCCGGCGCGTGCCACCCACCGCCGGCACGAGCTGTGGCGTGGCGGTCACCGCTGCATGCGGTCGGGGCGCGGGGCGCGTCGCTCGCCGTGGTCTCGATGCGCGTCGGCACGACGGCGCGCCTCGGCGAGCCGCTCGGCCAGTGTCGGGTCGGGTGGAAGCCCGCCGCGGTCGGGCGCCCGATCCGCGATCGGGATCTCGGGGGCCTCGGCGAGCGAGCCGCGCCCCAGCCCACCGCCGGTTTCGCCGACGAACGGCATCCCCTGACGCTCGACGGCGTCCAGGCTCATCCGCAGCGCGGCCGTCTTCTGCGTCGCGACTTCCCTCACGTAGGCGGCTTCCTCGGCCTCGGTCATCGCCCGGCCACGCACGATGCCCTTGGGCTTGCCGACCATCAACCACGCCAGGTGGTAGCGGTCCATGCTGCCCCAGGCCGTTGCCAGCAGATCGTCAGAGAGCTGCAGCCAGAGCTGCATCGCCCCCAACGAGGGTTGCGCGAGGAGGCGCTCGCCCTCGTCGATCAGCTGTCGCGTCCGGGCGATCAACTCGTCGCGCGTCACGCGGGCGCCTCCTCGCCCTCGCGGATCATCGCCTCGCGGTCGGCTCGGGCGCGGAGGGTCCACGGACCGGGCGCCCCATCGCCGATCGGTGTGCCATCGAATGCGGTCACCGGCAGGATGCCGGCCACGCTCGACGACAGGAACGCCTCGTCGGCCCTGGCCAGATCGTCGCGGCGAAGGCGGGCCTCGACCGGACGCAGGCCCGCTCGGGCCGCCCAGTCGAGCAGCCACGAGCGCGTCGTCCCCGGCAGGATCGCGCAGTCGAGCGACGGGGTCGCCAGCTCCTGCAACCCCGCGGTCGACGAGCGGACGAGGAAGATGTTGGCCGACGTCCCTTCCGACAGGTGATCGTCGATCGTCAGGAAGAGGGCGTCATCGGCGCCCGCCCGGCGCGCTTCGAGCCGGGCGTAGACGTACTCGGCACGGGAGGTCGTCTTGAGGGTGGCCAGCGGATTGCGCGGGTCGCGCCGGACGGACGAGGCGATGAGGTGCAGGCCACGTTCGAGGTGGTCGGCCGGAGCGGACACGACCGGCCAAACCTGGATCGCGATCGTGGCGCGCGCGCCATCACTCGGCGGGAGCACACCCCGGGCACGGAACGGGCCGCGGGAGACCGTGACACGGATCGAGGCATCGCCGTCCGGCCCATCGAGGCCCTCCGCGGCCAGCAACGCCGTGATGCCGCTCGCCAGCAGCGCGTCGACATCCGCCGGGAGCTCGATATCGAGCCCGTCTGCGGAGCGATGCAACCGCGCGAGGTGCGCGTCGAGCTCGGTCGGGTGGCCTCCGCGAGCGCGGAGGGTCTCGAACACGCCGTCACCGAGCTGGAACCCGCGGTCGAAGACCGACAGGTGCCGTGCATCGGCCGGCAGGACCTCGCCGTCGACCCAGACGTGGGCCGGTCGCCCGTCGGGTGACGACGTCACGCCACCTCCTCGCCGCCGATCGCTCCGAGCGGACCACGCGCCTTGGCGACGGTCTCCTCCCATTCGGCGGCGGGGTCACTGCCCCACGTGATGCCGCCACCGACGTGAAGGGTCAGCCGTCGACCGTCGGCCACGAAGGTCCGGATCAGGATGCTGGTCTGCATCGCCCCATCCGGCCCGATCCAGCCGAGCGCGCCCGTGTACGGCCCGCGCCGGACCGGCTCGAGCCGCTCGAGGATCTCCATCGCCCGGATCTTGGGCGCACCGGTGATCGACCCACCGGGGAAGCTGGCCGCAAGCAGGTCGAATGCGTCCCGGCCGGGCGACAACCGGCCCATGACCGTCGAGACGAGGTGCTGGACGGCGGCCGTGCGCTCCAGCCGGCAGAGTCGCGGCACACGAACGCTGCCCGGTCGGCAGACGCGACCCAGGTCGTTGCGCAGCACGTCGACGATCATCACGTTCTCGGCCCGGTCCTTGGCGCTGGTCAGGAGCTCGCAGGCGAGCGCCCGATCCTCGGCGCGATCCCGACCGCGAGGCCGCGTGCCCTTGATGGGGTCGCTGGCGACGACGCCCGCTGCATCGAGCGAAAGGAACGGCTCGGGCGAGGCAGACAGCAACGCCCGCGGACGGCCCGTCTCGGGCGAGGCGCCCAGGTCGAGATAGGCGGAGAACAGCGACGGGTCACCGGTGCGCAGGCGCCGGTACGGCTCCCATGGATCACCGTCGAACGGCGTCTCCAAGCGACGGGTCAGGTTCGCCTGGTAGATGTCGCCATCCGCGATGTGCTGCCGCACGGTCTCGACGCCGGCTTCGTAGGCGTGGCGCGTGAGGCTGGACCGGAACAGGTATGGGCCGTCGGGCTCGGCGGCCGGCGTCGACGGTAGCGGCGCCGTTAGTCGGGCGTGCACATCGTCGAGCCGACGTGCGAGCCGGCGCGCATCGCTATCCAAGGCCCGCCCGGCCAGCCAGGCGTGCCCGGTCCGGCGGTCCCAGGCGACGACCCAGTCGTGCAACCCGAGCCGCAATGGCGGCAGCCCCTGATCGTCGAGGGCGATCGTCGGCAGCCGTTCCAGCGCGTGCCCCAGGTCGTAGCCAAGGAACCCGACGAGGCCACCGAGGAACGGCGGCGCATCGGCTGGGACGATCGGCGTGGCGTCGAGGCGCGTGAGCAGGCGCCGCGCCACGGCGAACGGATCGGGCCCTGCGGCCGGCGCATCGAGCACGGCGACCGGATCCGCCGTCAGATAGGTCCAGCGTGCGTTGCGGCCGGGTCGGGCGCTCTCGAGCAGGGCCAGGCCGGGCAGGTCGCGGAAGGCCTCGGCCACATCGATCGGTCGCAGGTTCGCCACGCGATCGGGCAGGCGCCGAAGCCGGACGGGCGACGGCGACGAGGCGGGCGTGTTCGGACCTGGGATCACGCCGGCGATGATACGGCGGGCCCGCGGCATGAGCCGCCGTGCAGCCTGTCGCAACCCCGCCTCCGGCGGGACGCGCGGCCGCTACCCTCCTCGGATGCGAGCACGAGACCTCGGGATCCGGTTCGGCCTCGGGTCACCGGGTCCCCACAATGCGATCACCGACGTCGCCGGCGTTACGGTCGGCCACACGACGCTGATCCGCGGCAACGGGCCGCTGGTGGTCGGTCAGGGGCCGGTCAGGACCGGCGTCACGGTCGTCTGCCCGCGCGGTGCCGAAAATCTGCACGAGCCGGTGTTCGCCGGGTTCCACAGCCTCAACGGCAACGGCGAGATGACCGGCGCCGAATGGGTCCGCGAGTCGGGCGCGTTGACGTCGCCGGTCGCGATCACCAATACCCACAGTGTGGGCGTCGTACGGGACGCGCTGGTCGCCGCGTCCATCGATGGCGATGACGCCAGCTGGTCCTTGCCGGTCGTGAGCGAGACGTTCGACGGGCTGCTGAACGACATGAACGGGTTCCACGTCCAGGGCGAACATCTCCACCAGGCGCTCGCAGCGGCGCATGGTGGCCCAGTCGACGAGGGCTCCGTCGGTGGCGGCACGGGCAGCGTGTGCCATGAGTTCAAGGGCGGGATCGGGACGGCGTCACGTGTCCTGCGCCAGGACGCGGGCGGCTTCACGGTCGGTGTGCTCGTGCAGTCGAACTACGGCAAGCGCGACTGGTTGCGGATCGATGGCGTCCGCGTCGGCGAGGCCATCCCCACCAGCGCGGTCCCCAGCCCGTACGAAACCAGGCGATCGATGCCGCCACCAGGCTCCGGCTCCATCGTCGTCGTGATCGCGACCGACGCTCCGCTGCTCCCGAACCAGTGCGAGCGCATCGCCCAGCGCGCGGGACTCGGGATCGCCCGGGTCGGTGGGACCGGCGGTCACACCAGCGGCGACCTGTTCATCGCGTTCGCAACTGGCAACCGGATACCGACCGGTGTCGACGATGAGGACCCGATCGGTCTCGGCACCTACGCGGTGCGCGCCGTCGGTGACATCGTCATCGACCTGCTGTTCGACGCGGTCATCGAGGCGACCGAGGAGGCCATCGTCAACGCGCTCGTCGCGGCCACGACGGTCGTGGGCCGGGACGGGATCACGGCCCATGCCATCCCGCACGACCGGCTCGTGGAGGTCATGCGAGCGGCGGGTCGATGATCGTCAGGCCCGCCATCGACGCGGACATCCGTGCGATCACGACGATCCTCGAGGCCAACGACGAGCCGGTCAGCTGGCCGGACGTGCCGCGACCGCCATACGTCGACCATCTGCTGACGCGACCGCGCACCCGCGTCGTGGTCGGCGAGCTCGACGGTGCGGTCGCGGGGGTCGCCGCCACGATCGAGGTCGGCGCGCCCGATCGGAGGTTCCTGAGCGACCTGTACGTCGACCCGACGCGCCAGTCCCGCGGTCTCGGTCGAGCGCTGCTGGCCGAGGCGTTCGGCGACGCCCGCGAGCGCATGACGTTCTCATCGAGCGACAAGCGCGCATTGGCCGCCTACATCCGGAGCGGGATGCGGCCGTGGTGGCCGCTGCTCTACGTCGAGGTCGACGGTGGCCGACTCGGGACGCACGACGCCGGTGTCCAGAGCCTGCCGATCGACGTCGCCGAGGCGTCCCGCCTCGTCACGGGCTGGACCGGTATCGACCGGACGGCGGACTTCGCGTTCTATGCCCGACTTCCGGATGCCGCTGGTTTCGCCGTCGTCCTCGATGGTGAGATCGGGGCCATCGGCTGGGCACGGCGCGAGCTCGCGGGACCCGGCCGCTGGCTCGACCACGCCTCGTTCGCACCTGACGCGGACCCAGTCCGGGCGGCCTTCGCCGTCCTCCGGGCCGCGTCGGTGGGCGAGCGGCTTGGCGCCGCCGTCCCCGGTCCGCATCCGGCGGTCGCGCCGCTATTCGAGCACGGCGTGCGGTTCGACGGCAGCGACACGTTCTGCGCCACCGACCGCGACCTCGTCGACCCGGCCCGGATCTTCCCCAGCCCGGGGATGCTCTAAACCGTCGCGGCCCTCCCTGGCCCGCGCCCGCCCGAACGCGTCCAGCGTCGCTTCGAGCAGTGGCAGCATCGCGCCCACCCGCCGCGACCGGATGATCGCGTCCCACAGCGGCTCGAGCTTCTTCCATCCGCCGGCGTACGCGAGGTGTCGCATCGAGGAGTGGATACTCGGTTGTCCGAAGGCGCCGCGGAAGATCGAGCCCCACCGATAGAAGTCGCGATAGGCCCGGTGATAGCCGTCGAGCAACGTCGATGGCTCCAGGCGGACCGGTCGGTACACGACATGGCGGGTGTCGTAGTGATCCCAATCCGTGTCGGTGATGCGCCCCTCCGCGGCGATCCGGTCGTGGAGGGCGGTGCCTGGATACGGCGTCATGATGTGGAAGGTGGCGGTCTCGATGCTGCGCGATACCGCCCAGGCCACGGTCCGGTCGAAGACATCGGGGCCGTCGTCGTCGAGCCCGAACACGAAGCTCGCGTTGATCATGATCCCGAGGTCATGCACGCGGCGGATGACCTCGTCGTAGTCGCGTGCCAGATTCTGGCGCTTGGCGTGGAGCCGCAAGTTCTCGGGGTTGATGGTCTCCAGACCCACGAATACGCTGCGCATGCCGGCCGTCGCCGCCTGCTCGATCAGATCCGAACGCAGGATGGCGTCGACGGTGCTCGCGCCCTGGAACACGCGACCCATGCCGCGCATCCCGTCGAACAGCGCCGAGGCGAAGCGGGCGTTACCGAGCAGGTGATCGTCGAGGAAGTAGACGTGGCGCCCGGGCATCCGCTCGATCTCGGCGAGCGCGCGGTCGACCGCTTGCGTGTAGAACGAGATCCCGCCCTTGTAGAACGCGTCCTTGTAGCAGAAGTCGCAGTGGTGCGGGCAGCCGCGCGAGACGACGATCGAGTTCGGGCAGAGGTATCGGCGGCGGTCGATCAGGTCCCGGCGGATGGGCGGCGCGCCGTCCAGCGTTCGCTGTGTCGACACGTACCGCGACGCTGGCTCGCCGCGCCGGAAGTCGTCGAGGAACCGCAGCCAGGTGTCCTCGCCCGGCCCGATGAAGATGGTATCGGCGTGGAGCGCGGCCTCATCCGGCACCGAGCTGACGTGCAGCCCGCCGATCGCCACGTGGCTGCCCTGCGCACGGTAGTGCTCGGCAAGCTGGTATGCCCGCTTGGCCGATGTGATGTACACCGACATGACGACGAGGTCAGGCCGATCCTCGAGGTCGAGCGGCATGACGTGCTCGTCCTCGAGGGTCGCTTCGTCATCCGGATCGAGATAGCCCGCCAGCGACGCCAGCCCGAGTGGCGGGAAGAGCGCGTACTTGATCGGTCGAAAGCCCGGGTCCGTGGCCTCGAGCAGGGCAGGCAGGATGAACTTGACCTTCATCGGCCGTCCTCGCAGCGAGCGACTGGCTGAAGGTCGCTGTCCCCGGGACGGCCGGTTGCGATGGCTGTGTGACGGCGGCGCGTTCTCCTAGTCGGCGACTCCCACCGCGACCGGCTTCTCGATCGGCACACCGATGAGGCTGCCGTACTCGGTCCATGAGCCGTCGTAGTTGCGGACGCGCTCATAGCCGAGCAGCTCGTGCAGCACGAACCACGAGTGGCTCGACCGCTCGCCGATCCGGCAATACGCGATGACGTCCTTGTCCGGCGTCACGCCCTTGGCCTCGTACAGCGCGGCCAGCTCGTCGCGATCCTTGAACGTGCCGTCCTCACGGACGGTCTGCGCCCACGGGATCGAGGCGGCACCCGGGATGTGGCCGGCCCGCTGAGCGGTCTCCGGCATGTTCGGCGGCGCGATGATCTCGCCATTGAATTCGGCCGGTGAGCGGACGTCGACGAGGGCCAGCTCCGGGTCACCCAGCCGCGGCAGGATGTCGTCGCGGTAGGCACGCAGCGAGAAGTCGGGCTCGGGCAGGTCGTAGCCGGTCGGCGGGTACGACGGCACGTCGGTGGTCAGCGGCAAGCCCTGGTCGAGCCAGAACTTGCGACCACCATCGAGGATGCGCACGTCCCCATGGCCGTACAGCTTGAGCTGCCAGTAGGCCCAGGCGGCGAACCAGTTGTTGTTATCGCCGTACAGCACGATCGTGGTGTCGGGCGCGATGCCCGACTCGGACAGCAAGCGTCCGAAGTCCTCCCGCGACGCGATATCGCGACGAACACCGTCGGACAGCTGGCTCGTCCAGTTCCACGCGACGGCGCCCGGGACATGGCTCTGCTCGTAGGCGGTCGTATCGACGTCGACTTCGACGAAACGGACCGCCGGATCGTCGAGGTGGGACTGCGCCCAGACGGCGTCGACGAGGGCGGATGTGCGATTGCTCATGACGAAATGGTCTCCTAGGGATTGGGGGACGGCGACGGAGGGTGTGCGCGGCGGTCGAGGATCAGTCGGCGGAGGACGCTCGGTCCCGGCGGCTGAACTCGGCAAGCCGCTCGGTACACTCGGCAGCGGCTCGCTGCGCCTGGCGGACGATCCACGGGTCGACACGGCTGGAGTCCTCGATGGTCACGGTGGACCCCCACGAGCCGTCCTCCACGACGATGCCCGAGCTGTTCCGATAGTCGGCCATCCAATTGGCCTGGAGCTGCAGGACGACGTCCGTTACGACGGGCAGCGGGAACAGCCAATCGAGGTAGGAGGCGTTCAACCGATCGACCACGTCGGCGAGGCGGACCGGACGGCCGCGCTCCAGGCGAGCAAGGAGGTCGATCACCCGCAGGGACGTGAATGGGTCGCCGGTCTCACCGACCGTCGGCGGCACGATCTCCGGATCGGGCATGCCCCCGGGTGCCGGCCGCAAGGGACCCAGTCCGATGGTCGCGGTGGCAGCGTCGGTCACGTCGGGCCCATCTCCGAGTAAGTCACTAGGGATTGGCCGAGTCTAGCGCATCGCGAATGAACCTTCATCTGTCCCAGACCTGCCCGTAACCGATCTGGGGCATGCTTCGCCTGCCGGATGACCGTCCGGCGCCGTTCGCGCGGCCTCCGCGCGACCGAGCGTCTCCACCGAACGAGCGCGATGCCACCGATGGACACTGAGCGGATCCCGACCCAGCCGACCAAGGGCAACGAGCCGCCCGACGTGACCTCCCTCACGCCGGGTCCCTCCCAGGCTCCGACGCCGACGGCGGCAGGTCGCGGTAGCCGTACAGCGGCGATCGGCGCGGTCGTCCTGCTCGCGTTGGTCGTGACGTTCACAGCCGGGATCGGGGTCGGTCGTCTCGTGGCGCCGCTGGGCACCCCGGACGGAACGACCCCGAACCCTGGTTCGTCCCTGCGACCCACCGACTTCGCGCTCATCCGCGAGGCATGGGACACCCTCCATCAGCAGTTCGTCGGCCGCGACACACTGGACGATCGGGCGCTCATCTACGGCGCTATCGAGGGTCTGACCGAGGCGGTCGGGGACACGGGCCATACGGATTTCATGACGCCCGAGGAGCGCAAGGAACGCAATGATTCGCTGTCCGGCTCGTACGTCGGCATCGGTGTGCGGATCGAGCCCGACGACGCGGGGCTGCCGAAGATCATCGGCGTCTTCGAGGGCGGCCCGGCAGAGGCTGCCGGGCTCGTGTCTGGCGACGTCATCGTCGAGGTCGATGGCCGCTCCACCGAGGGCGTATCGATCGATGAGGTGGCCGGCTGGGTCCGCGGCGAGGCCGGAACGACCGTCGAGGTGACGATCCGTCCGGACTCCGGGGCCGCCGAGAAGACGGTCTCGATGGTCCGAGCCGACGTGCCGATCCATCCGGTCTCCTGGACGATGGTGCCGGGTTCGAAGACCGCGCTCATCCATCTCGACCAGTTCTCGAATGGCGCCGCGGACGACATGGTCGAGGCACTGAAGGCGGCGCGGGCCGACGGCGCCACCAGGCTGATCCTGGATATGCGCGGCAACCCTGGCGGCTATGTCAACGAGGCCGTCGGCGTTGCGAGCCAGTTCCTGTCGTCGGGTCTCGTCTATATCGAGCGCAACGCCGCTGACGAACGCACGGAGCATCAGGTCTCGCCCGACGGCGTGGCGATCGACATCCCGCTCGTCGTCGTTGTCGACGCGAACACGGCGAGCTCGGCCGAGATCGTCGCCGGCGCGCTACAGGACGCCGAGCGCGCCAGGATCGTCGGCGAGACGACGTTCGGGACCGGGACGGTCCTCGGCGAGTTCGACCTGTCCGACGGCTCGGCGCTTCGCGTCGGGACGGTCGAGTGGCTCACGCCGACCGGCCGCCGCATCTGGCACGAGGGCATCGCCCCAGACGAGCCGGTCGCCTTGCCCGACGGCGTCCAGGCACTCGGCCCGGACGACATCGCCAAGCTGACGGCCGCGGCCATCGACTCGATCGATGACACGCAGTTGGCCAAGGCACTCGAGGTCGTCGGGAACGAGCAGGTCGCCACGACACCATGACCCTGGTTGGCACCCCGCGCGACCCCGACTGATTGTCAGCCTGGGTGACGTCTCCGGGATGAACAAGCACGGGCCAAACGCCCAGAGTGCAGCAAAGCGTCGTTTGGGCAGTCGACCTTGCACGGCTATGCGAAACCCGTCACCCACAGTGACGATGTCACCCACAGTGACGGCTCGCGGCTTGGTGGCTCGTAGCCGGCCCACGCCCGGGCGTGGTCCACGCACCGACCAGATCGACTCGTCCTTAGGCGTCCACGACGTCCAGGATCCGTAGCGCGAGCGTCAGGTCGAAGACCGCCGATGGGTCGTCCAGCGAGTGACCGATGAGCTGCTCGATGCGGTTGATCCGGTACGCGACGGTGTTGACGTGCACGAACAGTCGCGCCGCCGTCCGTCGTTGGACCCGATCCTCCTCAAGGAAGACGCGCATCGTCCGCATGAGCTCAGCATCGTGCCGGCTATCGTGTTCGATCAGCGGACCGAGCGTGGCGCGGGCGAACGCCTCGAGGTCATCCATCGAGGACGCCTGCAGCAGGAGGCCGTACGGTCCCATCTGGCGTGGCCCGATGACGGCCCCCTGCCGGCCGAGCTTGATCATCAGATCGAGGGCCCGCCGCGCGGCCGCGAACGCCGGCGCGTAGGCATCCGGACGGTCGCACGTCCCGCCGATCGCGATGGTCACGGTTCCTGGCCCAGCGACATCCTCGAGCAGGACGCGCAGCTCCCCGGCGAGCGCCTCGCTGTCGGCGCGACCCCGCGACGGCCTCGTCGCAAGGATGACGAGCGACCGCGCGTGCATCACCGCGAGGCTGCGCGGGCGTCCCTGCGCGAGGTGTTCGCGGGCGAGACCGGCGAGCCGCCGGTCCAGCTCGTCGGAACGCTCGACGTCGATCTCCGCGACCAGCAGGTCGTGCGGCTGTCCGAGGTCATGGCCCAGTCGCGCCGCGCGTGCGGCCATCGCTGCCTCGCTGACAAACGTTCCTGCGAGGAGATCGGCGATCGCCTCGCCGCGAAGGCGCTCCTCCACTTCGACGGTCGCGCGGATCTTGGCGAACTCCAGTGCCGCGCCGGTGGTGGCGATGTCCACGAGCGCCCGGTCGATCGGGCCGAGGTCGCGCTCGGCCGAGAGCAGCAGGTACCCGACGACCTCGCGGCCGATGCGGACCGGGACCGTGATCGGCTCGGGATCGGGCGCCGTACCGACCAGCTGCCGCCAGTCCTCGCCGCGATCCGGTGAGGCGCCGGCGATGACCCGCCGGATGTGGTCCTGGATCACCACGCCGCGGCCCAGATCGGTCGCGAGGACCTCGGCGATGCCTCCCGGGCCTGCATCGAGCAGGACCTGTTCGGCGAGCCGTTGCTGGACCGCGAGCGAGCGGCTCAGCTCGGCATTGGTCTCCGTCAGCACCCGGCCGAGACGGACTTCGTTTTCGTAGCGCCGCGCGTGATCGATCGCGATCGCGGCATGGGCGGCGAACGCAGCGAGCAGGTCGGCGTCGTCCGATCCGAACCGTAAACCACCCTGCGTCGCGTGCAAGTTCAGCGCCCCGATCGCGTCTCCCCGGAAGACAAGGGGCGCGCAGATCACGGATCCGAATTCATACGCTTCGAGGCCGGGCGCCCGATCCGGATACGTGCCGTAGTCGTCGACCCAGAGCGTCCGCCGCGCGAGGATCGCCTGGGTCGAGATGCCCTCCCCGAAATCCATCTCGAACCCCAGCAGGTCCGTCGGCCGATTCGACACGGCAACGACCCGCAATCGATCGCGCTCGCGGTCCCAGAGCAGCATGTCCCCGCTGTCGGCGCCCAGCAGGCTCCGGGCGTCTTCGACGATGGCGGTCAGGACCGTGTCGAGGTCGAGCGACTCGGTGACCCGGACGGCGGTCGCCAGCAGTTGCTCCACCTGAGCGCGACGCCGGCGTTCGATCACGTCCATCGGTGCCGGTCGGGTCGCCATCAGGGTCGCATCGTACCCGACGACGCACACAGTCCGAGCGCCGTTCTTTTGTGGGTCGTCCACATACGCACGCGTGCGTTGGACTGGTAGCGTCGAGGCTCGCACATGGAGGGGCCGAGTGACCACGTCGCCAGACGTACTGATCATCGGCGGCGGCATCGTCGGTAGCGCGTCTGCGTACCATCTCGCGCGCAGCGGCCTGTCGGTCACGCTGCTCGAGGCCAACGAGCTGGCCTATGGCGCGACCGGGCGGAACCTCGGCTACATCTGGATCCACACGCGACGACCCGGCGCTGAGCTCGAGCTGGTGATGCACCTTCGGGGCGAGCTCGAGGAGCTCCAGGGCATCCTCGATGACGACTTCGGGCTGCGCACGGACGGCGGCCTCGTGTACGTCCACACCGAGGAGCAGCTGACGACGCTCCGCGAGTTCGTCGAGCGACGCCAGGCGGACGGCGTCGATATCCGGTTGATCGACGGCGATGAGGCGCGCTCGCTTGCGCCGATCCTGCCCGAGACCGTCATCGGCGCATCGTTCTGCCCGCTCGATGCCCAGATGGACTCCACGCGCTACGTGCAGGCGTTCGCCAAGGCCGCGGCCCGCGCCGGTGTGCAGATCCATGGAGCACACGCCGGTCCGCGCCCTGGAGCGCGAGGGTGCACGCATCGTTCGCGTCGTCACGGACACCGCGACGTTCACCCCGGGTCGCGTCGTCATCGCGGCCGGAGCGTGGACGGCAGAGCTACTGCGCCCGATCGGCGCCGACGTCCCGATCCACGCCATGCGCCTGCAGATCGTGCAGACCACGCCGATGCCCCGCCAGCTCGGTCCCGTGCTGTATGGCTCCGCGGCCGTCAAGCAGTACAAGATCTTTCGCGAACTCCCCTCGTTCCGCCACGAGCACTGGGCGAACGAGGCGGAGGCGCGCCACGGCATGGCGCTGCTCGAGGCGGTCTGCCAGCGTGAGGACGGGTCGTACCTGCTGGGCTGCGCGATGGACTATCCGGGGTTCGTCTGGGAGCCCGACCTCGCAGGCGTCGCGCTGGTGACGGAGAGCCTGCCGGCGATCATGCCGGCACTCCGATCGGCACGGTTCCAGAAAGCGTGGGCCGGGGTCCTGCCCTTCACGACCGACAACCTGCCGATCATCGACGCGTTGCCCGGGTTCGACGACGCGTACCTTGCCGTCGGCCACGTGTTCGGCAATGGCGCCGGCCCGACGACCGGACGGCTCATCGCGAGCCTGATCTCCGGTAGCGAGCCCATCATGGACATGACCCCGTTCCGGGCCGACCGTCCGGGGCTGACCGACCCCGTCGACACGAGCGTGTGGTGACGATGACCGACGAGACGACCCGCCGCATCGCGTTCATCAACCCGTTCGGGACGGCGGCCTTCGACGAGATCATCGAGGACACGCTGGTCCCCTACGCCGGCACGGGCACCAAGGTCGACGTGATCCACCTCGACGGGGTGCCCGAGAACATCGACTACTACTACCCCAAGCACCTCATGGAGCTGGCCATCTTCCGCGTGGTTCGCCGCCTGGAGGAACAGGGCTACGACGCGGTCGTCGTCGGGTGCTGCTACGACCCGGGCGTCAAGGTCGCCCGGGAGCTCGTCGACATCCCGGTGGTCGGGCCGCTCGAGGCGGCGATGAACCACGCCTCGTACTTCGGCCACCGGTTCACGGTCATCACCGACCACCGCAAGGCCGTGCCGTGGCTGGAGGACCTGGTCCGGCTCCACGGAGCGGCCAACTGCCGCGGGGTCCGGGCCATCGACTGGTACATCACCGACATGATCCGCGACCCGTCGGCCGTCGCCGACGACGCCGCGGCGCGCTCGCTCAAGGCGCTCGACGAGGACGGCTCCGAGGTGATCATCCTCGGCTGCACGATCATCGCGGGCTGCCTCGAGCGCGAGATCATGACCACTGGCCGCCACCGCGAGCTGCCGATCCTCAACCCGAATCTGCTCGCGCTCAAGGCGGCCGAGACGCTGGCCGACCTCCACAAGGCGGGCAAGTACGCGATCAGCAGGGCCGGGCAATACCAGCGCCACGAGCAGCACGACGCGGCCGAGGCCGCTGACGTCTGGCGTCGCTGGAAGCTCGTCGACATCGACCACCCGGAGGTCGAGACGTGACCGTCCAGATCCACACGGTCGAGTCGACCGCGCGACGTGTCGTGGCCGACTACCTCGGCGTCAAGCCGGGCGAACGGTTCGCGATCGTCGTCGACACCCGGACCAGCGCCGAGATCCCCGACGCCCTCGCCGCCGCGACCCGCGAGATCGGTGGTGAGCCGATCGTCGTCCGGTTCGAGCCGCTGCCGCGCAGCGGTGCGGAGCCGCCGGACGACGCCGCTGCCGAGATGGCCGCGGCCGATGTCGTGCTCTGCGCGGCCAGCACGTCCCTGTATCACACCTCGGCCAAGGCGGCCGCGCAGCGTGCCGGTGCTCGTGGCGACTTCAACGCCCCGTATCGCGCCGATGCCTGGGCGAATGGGGCGATGACAGCCGACTTCTTTGCGATCCGAGAACAGGCGGAGCGCCTGGCGGCGCTGTGGCGGCGCACCCGCGAGGTGCGGGTCACGTCTCCCGCCGGCACGGACCTTCGGGCAACGGTCGCCGGGCGCGAGCCGATGGCCTGGCTGACCGGCATCTGCCGCAACCCGGGCGAGGTGTCGGCGTTGCCCGGCGGCGAGGTGTCGCTGCCGCCGATCGAGGGCACGGCGGAGGGCGTCGTGGTCTGGGAACGAGTCGCGTCGGACCTCGGGGCGCTGGAGGCGCCGGTCCGGATCGAGGTGCGCGACGGGCGCGCCACGACCATCAGCGGTGGGGCCTCGGCAGACCGGCTCCGCGACATCGTCGCGACGGTGCGCGACGCGGACAACATCGGCGAGATCGGAATCGGTCTGAACCCAGCCGCCCGGATCGCCGACGAGATCACCGAGGCGAAGAAGGCGTTCGGCACGGTCCACATCGCGCTCGGGGATTCGGCGAACGAGTACGGCGGCCTGGTCGAGTGCGACGTCCACCTCGATGGGCTCGTGATGGCGCCCACGATCGAGTTCGACGGCCGCCCGATCGTCGTCGACGGACGTCACGTGTACGACGAGCCGTGACCCGCATGGCATATCCGGGGCCGAAGGCACGCGCGATCCTCGAGCGGATGCGCGCCGTGGAAGGCGCCGGGCTGCGGACGTCGGTCGGTGACCCGCTCGTCGTCGATCGTGCGTCCGGTGCCACGCTCATCGACCCGGACGGGAACACCTTCACCGACCTCGCGGCGAGCTTCGCGGCGGCGACCCTTGGGCACAGCCATCCCGATGTGACGGCCGCGGTGAGCGCGCAGATCGGCGTCGCCAGCCACGTCTCCTCGGCGGCTGTCAGCGAGCAGCGGGTCGGCTTCGAGGAGGATCTCGTCGCGATCGCCCCGCCCGGTCTGGACCGCGTGCTGTTGGGCATCAGTGGAGCGGACGCCAACGACACGGCCCTGAAGCTGGCACGCACCATGACCGGCCGGCGCGAGGTGCTGGCATTCTCGGGTGGCTACTTCGGGCGAGCCGGCGGTGTGGTCGGCGTGAACGGCAAGGCCGCATTCCGCACACGCGTCGGTCGCGATCCGGAAGCGCACTTCGTCCCGTATCCGGATGCGTACCGCTGGCCGGCGGAGCTGGGCGGTCCGGCGCTGGCCTGCGAAGGATCCCTGGCGCTGGTCCGGACTGCGCTGGAGGATCCGGGCTCGGGGGTCGGTCCGCTCGCGGCCATCGTCATCGAGCCCGTCCAGGGGAATGGCGGCGTCATCATCCCGCCGGACGGTTTCCTGCAAGGGCTCCGTGCCCTGTCCGACGCGCACGGCGTGCCGCTCATCTTCGACGAGATCCAGTCCGGCTTCGGGCGGACCGGCCGGCTGTGGGCGAGCGAGCACTCGGGTGTGGTGCCGGACCTGATGACCGTCGGCAAGGGGATCGGTGGCGGGCTCGCGCTATCGGCCGTCGTCGGCCGCGCAAGCGCGATGGGGCATTGGCCGCCCGGCACCCACACATCGACGTTCCTGGGGAATGCCGTCAACCTCGCCGCGGGTCGCGCCGCGATCGCGGTGATGCGCCGTGATCGACTCTGGGAGCGCTCCGCGGACCTGGGCAAGGCCCTCCGCGATCAGCTCGCCGACCGCCCTCGGCGGCCACGCCCGTGTCGGCGACATCCGCGGGCTCGGCCTGTTCATCGGCGTCGAGCTTGTCCGCGATCGCGAAACACGCGAGCCCGACCCCGAGGCGTGCGTGGCTGTTCGCCGAACGGCCTTCGAACACGGCGTCCTCGTGGCCGCCGCCGGCCGCTTCGAGAACGTCGTCAAGATCAGTCCGCCGTTGACGATCGAGGAGGAGCTGGCACATGGGGCAGTCCAGGTGGTGATCGACGCGATCCGGGCGCTGCGATGATCGAAACCGAGACCGGCGTCCGCGAGGTCCTGAACTACATCGACGGCGGCTGGGTGCCCAGCAGCGGCACGACGTTCGAAAGCCGTGACCCGGCGACCGGCGAGCTCGTCGCGACCGCGACCGCGTCCACGATCGACGACGTGTCGGCCGCGATCGAGGCGGCCCGTCGCGCCTTCGACGAGACGGACTGGTCGACCACGGCAGGCAAGGCGCGGTCGGCGATCCTCTACGAGCTCGCACAGCTGCTTCGCGAGGAAGGTCCGCGCCTGGCGGAGCTCGTCGCCCGCGAGATGGGCAAGCCGATCCGCTATGTCCGCGAACGCGAGATCGAGCCCGCCATCGACCGGATCCTGTTCTACGCCGGAGCGGCGAGGCTGATCCGCGGCGAAGTCACCAGCTCGGCGCCCGGCCACCTGCTCAACCTCGTCCTCAAGGAGCCGGTCGGGGTCTGCGGGCTCATCACGCCGTGGAACGACCCGGTCGACCTGCCGCTGCGCAAGATCGGCGCCGCGATCGCGACGGGCTGCACGTTCGTGCTCAAGCCCGCCAGCGACGCACCCGCCTCGTCGATGGCGATCTTCGAGCTGCTCGACCGCATCGATGCACTGCCGCCGGGTGTCGCGAACGGCGTCGTCGGTCAGGGCGAGATCGTCGGCGAGGCGCTGGCAGCAGACCCGCGGGTCGACAAGATCAGCTTCACCGGGAGCAGTGAGGTCGGGCAGCGGCTCATGGAGCTCGGCGCCCGCAACTTCAAGCGCATCGCGATCGAGGGCGGCGGCAAGGCGCCGGTGCTCGTGTTCCCGGATGCCAACCTGGAAAAGGCGATGGATGCCGTCGCGGTCGGGATCTTCCTCTACGCCGGGCAGTCGTGCACGGCCGGATCTCGGCTGCTCTTGCATCGGTCGATCCATGACGCATTCCTCGAGGGGCTCATCGAGCGCGCCCGCGCGCTCAAGGTCGGCTCGCCGCTCGACGAGGACACCCAGCTCGGGCCGATGGTCTCGGCCCGCCAGCTCGATCGGGTGCTCGGCTACGTGGAGCGCGGCCGCAAGGAGCAGGCCAGCCTGATCCTCGGCGGTGAGCGGCTGGGCGGGGAGTGGTCGGGCGGCTTCTACATGGCGCCGACGATCTTCGATGACGTGCGGCCGGACATGTCGATCGCCCGCGAGGAGATCTTCGGGCCGGTGCTCTCGGTCCTGTCCTTCGACGAGGAGGACGAGGCGCTGACCATCGCGAACGACAACCCGCTCGGTCTCGGCAGTGCCGTGTGGACGACCGATCTCGACCGGGCGATCAGGCTGGCGCGGCGGCTGCGGGTCGGCGATGTCTGGGTGAACACGCACTACGTCCGCCTGGCCGAGAGCCCGTTCGGTGGCGTGAAGGGCAGCGGGATCGGTCGCGAGCTCGGCATGGAGGGGCTGGACGAGTACCTCGAGTCCAAGCGCGTCTGCATCGACAGCAGCCCGACCTTCCACATCCGCTGACGTGGCGGCACGTCGCCTGCCTTCCCAGACGGACCCGGCGCCGAACCCCCCACGGCGCCGGGTCCGATTCACCTTCGACGGCAGGACGTTCGAGGGGTTCGAGGGCGAGCCGGTCGCGGTCGCGTTGCTCGCGGCAGACCGGCGGATCCTGTCGCGCAGCTTCCGCTTCCACCGGCCGCGCGGCCTGATGTGCGATACGGGGCAATGCGGCTGGTGCGAGTGCGAGGTCGACGGACGGCCGAGCGTCCGGTCATGCCAGGTCCCGGTCCGTGACGGGCTCGAGGCGCGGAGCGAGCACGCGTGGCCTGGCGTCGAGCGCGACGTGTTCGGCTGGCTGGACGTCGGTTCGCGGCTGATCCCGCCGACCTTCTACCACCATCGATTCCTGCGCCCGCGGCTTCTTCCGACGAGCAGTATCTCGATGTGCTCCGCGGGTTCGGCGGGCGGGGTCGGCTGCCGATCGGTCGTCCGTCGGTGGCTCGGTCACGGGTGGCGCGATCGCTCGATGTGGATGTCCTGGTCGTGGGTGGCGGGCGATCCGGAGTGCTGGCCGCAGAGCGGGCGGCAGCACGCGGATCGACCGTCGCGTTGGCGGAGGCCGTCCCTGGGCGCGCTGGCGTGCCCGCCGCCGCGGTCCACCTGCTTGATGGCGCGACCGTCGTCGGCTGGTATGAGGGGGTCGTGACCGCGATCGACGACGAGACGCTGTGGTCGATCCGGGCTGCGCACATCGTTGCGGCCACCGGGTCGTACGAGCGCGTGCCGTCCGTCCGCGGGTCCGACCGGCCCGGCGTGATGGGTGCGCGGCTGGCCCATCGACTCGTGACGCGTGACCGGGTGCTGCCGGGAGAGCGACCGTTGCTCGTCGGTACTGCCGAGGAACTGGCTGCCGTCGCCGCCGCGCTGACTGACGCCGGTGCGCCACCGATCCGACAGGTCCCGACCACGGCGCTCCGCCGGGTCCTGGGCAGACGGCACGTGACGGGCGCCGTGGTCGAGGTCGATGGGCGCGCGCGGCGCGAATTGGTCGATCTCGTCGTCTTCGCCGATCGGACGCCGAACCTCGATCTGGTCCTCGCCGCGGGTGCCGCCGTCGAGCGGCGCGATGGCGTCTTGGTACCGGTGCTCGATGGCGAGGGACGCACGACCGTGCCGTCGCTGTCGGTCGTCGGGTCAGCTGCCGGTCGCGGTACCTCCGTCTCACGGCCGAACGGTCGGACGCTCGTCTGTTTCTGTGAGGACGTCCACGCTGACGAGATCCACGCGCAGGTCGCCGCCGGCTACGGCGACCCGGAGCTCGTGAAGCGCCGCACCGGGGCACTCACTGGCCCGTGCCAGGGCAAGTACTGCCTGCAGGCCTTCGCCGCTGCCGCGATCGATGCGGGCGCCGAGCGGACGGGCCTGCCGACGGGGCGACCGCCGTTGCGGCCGGTGCGGCTCGGCGACCTCGTCGCGTCCGACGAGCCGTGACCCTGCCGCGGACCGCGGACGTCGTCATCGTCGGCGCGGGTATCGGCGGGCTTGGAGCGGCGCGCGAGCTCGCCGCCCGCGGCGTGCGTGACATCGTCGTCCTCGAGCGCGACTACCCGGGTGCCGGCGCGACCGGGCGAAACGTGGCGCGGATCCGGCGGATGCAGCTCACCGAGGAGCTGTGCCGGGTCGCGATGGCATGCCAGGACAAGTACGAGCGGATGGGCGGCGAGCTCCGGTCGAACGTCCTGTTCTACCGGCTCGGCTACGCGTGGATCCTGTACGAGCAGGACGAAGTCGATCGGATGCGCGACATCGTCGCCATGCACGCCAGGCTCGGCATCACGTCCGCGCTCCTGTCGCCCGCCGACACCCTGCGGCATCTGCCCGTGTTCGAAGGCGGCGAGCCGGTCGCCGGTGCTGTCCTCAGCGACGACGCGATCGTCCACCACGACGCGGTGGTCTGGGCGCACCTCGACCACCTGGCCGGCCGCGGCGTGGCAGTCCATCCAGGAGTGACCGTCACCGGCGTCGAGCAGGAGGGCGGTCGAGTCCGAGCGGTCGTCACCGACCAGGGCCGCATCGAGACCCCGGTCGTGCTCAACGCGGCCGGCGGCTGGTCGGGCGAGTTGAACGCGATGGCCGGCGTGCAGATGCCCAACCGGCCGCACCGCCGCGAGGTGCTGGTGACGGCGCCGCTTCGACGGTCGATCGAGGCGGCCGTCACCTTCTATCGGCCGAGCGAGGGCTGGTTCAACCAGACACTGCGCGGCGAGATCGTGATGGGCGCCGTCGACCCTGACGAGCCGGCCGGCGTGAACCAGCGCTCTTCGTGGGCGTTCCTGCGCCGCACGGCAGAGCTCATGACCCGGAAGGCGCCGGCCCTCCGCGATGTGGCGGTCATCCGCCAGTGGGGCGGCATGTACGACATCACGCCCGACCACCTGCCGATCATCGGACCGACGGCCCAGCTCGACGGTTGGTGGCAGGCGCTCGGCTGGAGCGGCCGCGGCATGCTCCTCGCGCCATATCTCACGGAGCTGCTCGCCGAGCACGTCGTCTCGGGCGCCGCTCCGCCGATGATCCGCCAGTTCCTGCCCGACCGCTTCGTCCCGTCCCAGGCCGACGCCGCCCCACTCGAAACCGACTATTACGCGCGCTACGGTTCTGACGGCGCCTCGACGGGCTGATCCGGGGCGACCGGCATGCCGAGCGGCTCCACTGGATCCGCGTCGGCACCATGTCGCACCAATCGCCGTCGGATGCGGTCCGCGGCGAAGCCGACGGCCAGCAGGATCAACCCTTCGATGAGCAGGCCGACCTCGGTCTGCTCCGACAGGTACGAGAAATTGAAGTCGGTGAGCGCCACGATCATCCCGATCGCACCGGCAACGACGAACGCCGCCGACCCGCGACGGAACGCCCGCTCGATCAGGACCGCGGAGACGACGAGGATCGCGATCTCGGCGACGAACGGCTCGAGGACGCGTCCCCATTCACCATTCGCGAACGTGTCGGAGCGCGTCACGGCGCCGCAGAACCCGCCGATGGCGACGATCCCGGCCCACAGCCGGCTGAGCCCGGCCCGATGCGCGGAGCCCTCGACGACACCCTCGCGGCGCGCCTCGTACAGGCCGATCAGCCCGAGGACAAGGCCCGCCAGGAGCCACCATGCGGCCGAACCGAGCGTGATCGCGAGCTGGGCAGACGCGCGGCCGTCGGTCGAGTCGAAGGTCTGGGGGCCGAAGAGCAAATGCTCGATCAGACCGAGCAGCGAGACCGCGAGGCCCGTCGCGGCGCCGAGAAGTGCGGCCTGTGTCGTCATGGCCGGATGCAGGCGACGCCCGAGGACCGCCACCGCAAGGGCGAAGAGCGAGCCGACGACGCCCGGCCAGGCGGCCTCGACGCCAGAGGCCTGCGTCAGGAAGAAACCTGCCGCGCCGGCGTGTGCTGAGGCGACGAGGAATGCGACCCCAGCCGCCCGGCGCCTGCGCGCGTCACCGCGAACGAGCCCGAGCCCGACCGCGAACAGCGCTACCGCCTGGATAGCCGAACCCACCGCCAGGACCAGGTCGGCACCCGCCTGTCCCGCCGACCGGCCGAGGAAGACGTCGGTCGCGGCCAGCAGGAACGCAACCCCGATGTACGCGAACATCTCTCCGATCGAGACGCTCGGCCCGAAGATCGTCGCGATCGTCGAGCGTCCGCCCCCGCTCGTCCGTCCGGCATCGGCCGCGTCCCAGGCCAGGATCCGCTCAGCAGTGCCTGCGTCGATCAGGCCCGCCGTACGCCATGTCTGAAGATGACTGTCGATCTCACCCATGTCCGCATGCCCTCCTCCCCCGAAGACGTCCGGGGAGCGAAAGTGTCACACGGCCCCGTCGCCCGACGAGGAAGACCGACGACCTTTCCATCACATGACACACCGTCATGTTGCCCGTTGACACCGTACGTATCATCGGGACCAGTCTCGCTGAGGGGTTTCGAAGGCGAGACGGCGGGGTGCCCAGTCGCCCTCAACCGCGCGGATCCCAGGGACGTAGACCGCCATTCGGCGTGCCTGCAGGCCGGTGAGGGAGGATGCCGTGGATGAGCGACGCCGTCGCTGGTTAAGTGCGGCCCTGATCTGGCTATTCGCCGCGTCCCTCGTTTTCGGGGCCGCCGCCGAGCCAGACGCCGCGCGGGCCGCGACGCCGCCCGTGGCCTCCGACGGTTCCGACTCGACCCGCGAGAACACGCCGCTGTCGATCTCGCTCGTCGCCACTGACGACGACGGGGACACGCTGGGCTACACGATCGTCGATGGGCCGGGCGACGGCACCCTGAGCGGGACAGGGCCGGACGTGACGTACACGCCCGACGCCGCCTTTGCCGGCCCCGACAGCTTCACCTGGATGGCCAACGACGGAACCGCGGACTCGAACGTCGCCACGTTCAGCATCACGGTCGTCGCGAACAACCCGCCGGTTGCCTCCAACGATGACGGCTCGACCCGGGTCAACACGCAGCTCGCCGTGTCGCTCAATGCATCCGACGACGACAACGACGACCTCACCTACACGATCGTCGACCCGCCGGGCCATGGCGCGCTGACCGGTACGGCACCGGACCTCACGTATACGCCCGCCGCCGCCTATGCCGGCCCGGACAGCTTCACCTGGAAGGCCAACGACGGGTTCGACGACTCGAACACCGCGACGTTCAGCATCACGGTCGTCGCGAACAACCCGCCCGTGGCCTCCGGCGGTTCCGACTCGACCCGGGTCAACACGCAGCTCGATGTATCGCTCATTGCGTCCGACGCGGACGACGACCCGCTGGACTTCACGATCGTCGACCCGCCCGCCCACGGCTCCCTCGGCGATTGCTCCGAGGGTTCGTGCACCTACACCCCGACTACCGGCTACACGGGCACTGACAGCTTCACGTGGAAGGCCAACGACGGATTCGACGACTCGAACGTGGCGACATTCGACATCACGGTCTCAGCGAACACGCCTCCAGACGCGTCCGATGACTCAGGCTCGACCCGGGTCGACAGGCCGCTGGATCTCAGCCTCTTCGCGAGCGACAACGAAGGCGACGTGCTGTCGTACACGATCGTGGCCCCGCCGGGCCACGGGACACTCACTGGCACCGCGCCAAACCTCACGTATACGCCTAACGCCGGCTACACCGGTCTCGACAGCTTCACGTGGAAGGCCAACGACGGACTGGCCGACTCGAACACCGCGACGTTCAGCATCACGATCGTCGCGAACACGCCTCCGCAGGCATCCGACGGAGAGGGATCGATCCGAGTCGACAAGGCGCTCTCGATCGGCCTCTTCGCGAGCGACAACGAGGGAGACCTGCTCTCGTACACGATTCTCGACCCGCCCGCTCACGGGACGCTGAGCGGCACCGCGCCCAACCTCACCTATACCCCTGAAGCGGGCTACGTCGGTCCCGACACCTTCACCTGGAAGGCGAATGACGGCCTGGCGGACTCGAATACCGCGACGTTCACCATCACCGTCACCCCGAACGGCGCGCCGGTCGCCACGGACCAGAGCGGCGCGGCGTTCTCGAGGCCGCTGTCCATCGCACTCTCAGCCTCGGATCCAGACGCCGACCCGCTGAGCTACGCGATCGTCACGGGGCCGTCTCATGGGACCCTCGACGACTGCACGGCTGGTTCCTGCACATACACCCCGACCGCCGGCTACGTCGGCCCAGACAGCTTCACGTGGAAGGCAAACGACGGGACGGATGACTCGAACGTCGCCACGTTCAGCATCACGGTCATCGCGAACCGCCCATTCCAGAACTTCACCACTGTGTTCGCCACGGACTTCGTGCACGCCGGGTTCGGTGGGATGCGCAACGATGGGACAGGGACGCTGACGGTCAGCGGCGTGTCCGGGTCCGTGAGCAAGGCATTCCTGTATTGGCACGGGCCGACGAATTCGATCAACCCCGCTGCCAACGCCGCAGTGACGCTCGCCGGGAACGCCGTCACAGGTACGAACATCGGCTTCTCGAACGACAACTGCTGGGGCTTTTCGAACAGCCAAGCCTATCGGGCCGACGTCACGTCATTGGTCACGGGAAACGGCTCATTCGCGCTGGATGGCTTCGTCAAGGGTGGCGACGTCGCGAACATCAACGGCGTCTCGCTCATCGTCTTCTACGGCGACGGCAATGCTGCCAACAACCGGGATGTCGTCCTCTTCGACGGAAACGACTCGAACATCAACAACACGTTCGACGCCGACGGCTGGAACGTCAGCTTGACTGGGATCAACTACACCAGCGGCACTGCCAATATCACGATGCACGTTTCGGACGGCCAGTCGTTCCCTGATGCCGCGCTGGTCCTCAACGCGTCGACACTGGTCGAGGCCGGCCCGATATTCGAGGGTGATTCGGTCCCGTTCGGCTCGTTCGATGCAAGCGGCCACCTGTGGGACATCAAGGCGTTCGACGTCACGACGTTCCTCACGCCCGGGCCCAACACGCTCACATTGACGACCGGTGTCGACGACGACTGCCTGTCTCTCGTCGTCGCAGCCATCGACCTGCCAGCGGGCGCCGCGCCTCCGCCGCCGCCCGAGCTGACCCTGACGAAGACGGTCGACAACACCGGTGGCGGGACGGCGCTCGCCACCGACTGGACGCTGAGCGCCACCGGACCGACCACGATCTCGGGCTCGACCGGCGCACCGGCGGTCACCAACGCGGTCGTCAGCCCGGGTACCTACACCCTGGCCGAGACCGGCCCGACCGGCTACACAGCGAGTGCCTGGAGCTGCACCGACGGCACGCTCACCGGCAACAGCCTGGTGCTCGCGGCGGGCGACGACGCCAGCTGCTCGCTCACCAATACCTTCATCCCGTCGACCGCCGAGCTGACCCTGACCAAGACCGTCGACAACACCGGTGGCGGGACGGCGCTCGCCACCGACTGGACGCTGAGCGCCACCGGACCGACCACGATCTCGGGCTCGACCGGCGCACCGGCGGTCACCAACGCGGTCGTCAGCCCGGGTACCTACACCCTGGCCGAGACCGGCCCGACCGGCTACACAGCGAGTGCCTGGAGCTGCACCGATGGCACGCTTACCGGCAACAGCCTGGTCCTCGCGGCGGGCGACGCCGCCAGCTGCTCGATCACCAACACGTTCGTCCCGCCGACGGTTGTAACCCTCACGCTTGAGCCGCTGACGGCATCGAACCCGCTCGAAACGGAGCACACCGTCACCGCGACGCTCACCAGCGGAGGCGTGCCCGTCGCCGATGCCACGGTCTCCTTCTCCACCGTGGACGGCCCGCATTTCGGGACGAGCGGGAGCGATGCGACCGACGCCGAGGGTAAGGCGACCTTCAGCTATACCGGGACGATCGCCGGGACCGACACCCTGCGGGCGTCGGCGACCGTCGGCGCCGACTCGGTCACCTCGAACGATGTCACCAAGACCTGGCTCGGCGAGCACACGCTGACCGTTGGGATCCTCGGATCCGGCAGCGTCACGAGCAACCCGGCCGGCATCGCCTGCCTGCCGACATGCGTCGCCTCATTCACCGATGGGGCCAGCGTGACCCTTACGCCGGTCGCGCAGCCAGGGTTCGCGTTCCTCGGCTGGAGCGGGGACTGCACGGGTTCAGCTGCGTGCGTCGTGACGCTCGACGCCGACCGGTCGGTCACGGCCCGGTTCACCGCGCCCGGTTGCATCGGCTATGCGGACTTCACCTCGACCGCGGGGCTCAATCTCGGAGGCGACGCGGCGGCCGTGGATGGCGTTCTGCGGCTGACACCCGCCCAGAACTTCACACAGGGACAGGCATGGCTCGCCCGAAAAGTGGACCTGAGCGCCGATCTCGTCTCTGACTTCTCGATCCGGTTCACGGAGCAAGGCGGCTCCCAGGGTGCCGACGGGATCACCTTCGCGATCCAGAACGCGAGTGCGACCGCCTCGGGCCAGGTCGGCGGCGGGATCGGCTACGAAGGGCTCGTGAACAGCATCGTGGTCGAGCTCGACACGTTCGACAACGGTGTGGGCGCCGGTGACGCCGACGGGAACCATGTCTCCGTCCACACGGCTGGGAGCGGGATAAACGGCCCGCGGGATGACACCCTCCGAGGCGCCGCCTTCCTCACGCCCGACCTCGAGGATGGGGCCATCCATCGTGTCCGCGTCGTCTACGACTCGACGGCGACCGAGCTGCGCATCTATGTCGATGACCTCGCCACGCCCGCACTGACGGTCGACGTCAACATCGCCGCGACCCTCGATCTCGACGCCGGGGCGGCTTGGGTCGGCTTCACCTCGGCGACCGGGGGCGGCTTCGAAAACCACGACGTCCTCGACTGGAGCCTCTGCGCTGGGACCGGCGCCGAGGGACTTGCCCTTTCGCTGGCTCCGATCAGTGCGACGAACAACATCGGGACCGCGCACACGGTGACCGCCACCCTGACCGATGACGGCTCGCCGCTGATCGGCACGAGCGTCGCGTTCGAGATCCTTGACGGACCCCACGCGGGGACCACCGGCGTGGCAACCACGAATGCGTCAGGGCAAGCCGACTTCGCCTGGACGGGGACGGCGGCGGGCACCGACACGATCAGGGCATCCGCCACGATCAACGAGCGGGTGATCCGTTCGAACACGGCCACGAAGACGTGGGTCGACAATCCGCCGCCGACCGTGGATGCCGGCGCGGACATCGACGCGGGCGACCTCGAGGGCGCCAGTGTCAGCCTCGACGCAACGGTCGGCAACGAGCCCGCCTCGGACACCTTGACCACGACCTGGTCGTTCGCTCCGGGTGCCGGCGTGGACGCCGGCGCAACCTGCATCTTCGGCGACCTGAACGCCGTCGACACGACCGTCACCTGCACCGACGACGGCGCCTACGAGCTCACGCTGACCGCCGACGACGGGGCGAACCCGGCGGTCACCGACAGCCTCCTGCTGACCCTGGGCAATGCCCACCCGGTCGTGACGATCACCGCGCCACTGGAGGGCGCGACGACCGGCGCCACCGTGTCGATCAGCGCGTCGTTCACCGACGCGGGCGCGAACGACACCCACACCTGCCAGATCGACTGGGCCGACGGCCCGAGCACGAGCGGCACGATCACAGCCGGTGTCTGCAGCGGCAGCCACACCTACACCACGAGCGGTCCCCGGGTGATCACGGTCACCGTGACCGACGACGACGGCGGTGTCGGGTCTGACACGGTGTCGATCACGGTCCAGCTCGACAATCCGCCGCCGACCGTGGATGCCGGCGCGGACATCGACGCGGGCGACCTCGAGGGCGCCAGCGTCAGCCTCGACGCAACGGTCGGCAACGAGCCCGCCTCGGACACCTTGACCACGACCTGGTCGTTCGCTCCGGGTGCCGGCGTGGACGCCGGCGCAACCTGCATCTTCGGCGACCTGAACGCCGTCGACACGACCGTCACCTGCACCGACGACGGTGCCTACGAGCTCACGCTGACCGCCGACGACGGGGCCAACCCGGCGGTCACCGACAGCCTCCTGCTGACGCTGGGCAATGCCAACCCGGTCGTGACGATCACCGCGCCGCTGGAGGGCGCGACGACCGGCGCCACCGTGTCGATCAGCGCGTCGTTCACCGACGCGGGCGCGAACGACACGCACACCTGCCAGATCGACTGGGCCGACGGCCCGCGCCGCGGCCGGCACTGTCACCGCCGGTGTCTGCAGCGGCAGCCACACCTACACCACGAGCGGTCCCCGGGTGATCACGGTCACCGTGACCGACGATGACGGCGGCATCGGGACCGACACGGTGTCGATCACGGTCCAGACGATCGCGCCCGACTGCGTGCCGGACGACCCGCCCAACGCCCTCGCCGTCCGGACCGCGCCCGGCAACCTGCGCCTCGACGGGCTGCCCGCCACGGGCCAGCCGACGTTCCAGTCGAACACCTGCCTGTTCGGCTTCGCCGAGCGCAAGGACGTGACCCTCGACCGGAACCTCTGCCTGCCGCCCCGCGCGCCACCAACATGGCCGTCGCCAGCCCGCCGACCAGGCTCATCCCGGCCAGCACGGTCGTCGACTCGTACCTCATCCACGGCGACTCGCTCGGTCCGAGCGGCGCGAGCCGCGCCACGCTGACCGGCAGCTGGACGTTCGACGAGCCGATCCTGGGCGTGTTCATGGGCCGCGACAACCTGGTCATCAGCGACGCCCTGGTCGGGCTGACCGGGACACCCGGGCTGACGTACGAGCGGACGCTCGCCCAGCGCGGACTCGAGTTCGGCTCGACGACGTGGTCAGGGTGACCGGGCCCAACACCATCGAGGTCACCTTCGACTTCAACGCCATGGACGAGATCCGGGTGCTCACCGGCACGATCGCGCCCGACTGCGTGCCGACGACCCGCCCAACGCCCTCGCGTGCCGGCCGCGCCCGGCAACCTGCGCCTCGACGGGCTGCCCGCCACGGGCCAGCCGACGTTCCAGTCGAACACCTGTCTGTTCGCCTTCGCCGAGGGCAAGGACGTCGCCCTCGACCGGAACCTCAACCCGATCGCCCCGCGCGCCACCAACATGGCCGTGGCCAACCCGCCGACGAGGCTCATCCCGGCCAACACCGTGGTCGACTCGTACCTCATCCACGGCGACTCGCTCGGTGCCAGCGGCACCGCGCGGCGCCACCCTGTCGGGAGCTGGACGTTCGACGAGCCGATCCTGGGCGTGTTCATGGGTCGTGACAACCTGGTCATCACCGACGCCCTGGTCGGCCTCATGGCACGCCCGGGCTGACGTACGAGCGGACGCTCGCCCAGCGCGGCCTCGAGTTCGGCTCCAACGACGTGGTGACCGGTGACCGGGCCCAACACCATCGAGGTCAACTTCGACTTCAACGCCATGGACGAGATCCGGGTGCTGACCGGCACGCATCGCGCCCGACTGCGTGCCGGACGACCCGCCCAACGCCCTCGCCGTGCGGACCGCGCCCGGCAACCTGCGCCTCGACGGGCTGCCCGCCACGGGCCAGCCGACGTTCCAGTCGAACACCTGTCTGTTCGCCTTCGCCGAGGGCAAGGACGTCGCCCTCGACCGGAACCTCAACCCGATCGCCCCGCGCGCCACCAACATGGCCGTGGCCAACCCGCCGACGAGGCTCATCCCGGCCAACACCGTGGTCGACTCGTACCTCATCCACGGTGACTCGCTCGGTGCCAGCGGCACCGGTGGCGCCACCCTGACGGCGAGCTGGACGTTCGACGAGCCGATCCTGGGCGTGTTCATGGGCCGCGACAACCTGGTCATCACCGACGCCCTGGTCGGCCTCACCGGCACACCCGGTCTGACATACGAGCGGACGCTCGACCCGCGCGGTCTCGAGCTCGGCTCCAACGACGTGGTGCGGGTGACCGGGCCCAACACCATCGAGGTCACGTTCGACTTCAACGCCATGGATGAGATCCGTGTGCTGACCGGCACGATCGCGCCCGACTGCGTGCCGGACGACCCGCCCAACGCCCTCGCCGTGCGGACCGCGCCCGGCAACCTGCGCCTCGACGGGCTGCCCGCCACGGGCCAGCCGACGTTCCAGTCGAACACCTGTCTGTTCGCCTTCGCCGAGCGCAAGGACGTCGCCCTCGACCGGAACCTCAACCCGATCGCCCCGCGCGCCACCAACATGGCCGTGGCCAACCCGCCGACGAGGCTCATCCCGGCCAACACCGTGGTCGACTCGTACCTCATCCACGGTGACTCGCTCGGTGCCAGCGGCACCGGTGGCGCCACCCTGACGGCGAGCTGGACGTTCGACGAGCCGATCCTGGGCGTGTTCATGGGCCGCGACAACCTGGTCATCACCGACGCCCTGGTCGGCCTCACCGGCACACCCGGCTGACGTACGAGCGGACGCTCGCCCAGCGCGGTCTCGAGTTCGGCTCCAACGACGTGGTGCGGGTGACCGGGCCCAACACCATCGAGGTCACGTTCGACTTCAACGCCATGGACGAGATCCGGGTGCTGACCGGCATCATCGCGCCGCCGACGGGCTCGATCACGATCATCAAGGATGCCGTCCCGAACGACGCGCAGGACTTTGCGTTTGCCGGCTTCGGCGGGTTCACGCTCGACGACGACACGGACCCGACCCTGAGTGACCGTCACGTGGCCTCGGCCCTGGCGTCAGGAACCTACGACGTCACCGAGACGGCCGTCCCAGGCTGGTCGTTGACGGGGATCCAATGCAACGACGCGGACGGCGGCACGACCGTCGAAGGCGCGACCGTCCATGTCGACCTGGATCCCGGCCAGAACATCACGTGCACCTTCACCAACGCCAAGGACGCGACGGTCACGATCGTCAAGGACGCCGTGCCCGAACCATCCCAGGACTTCCCGTTCACGGGCAGCTTCGGCCCGTTCAGCCTCGACGACGACACCGATCCGGCGCTGCTCGACCGGCGCACGTTCACCGTGTCGGGCACGGCCTTCGGCGCCAAGACGGTGACCGAGACAGCGCTCGCCGGCTGGTCGCTGACCGGCCTGGTGTGCTCCGAAGGCACTGTCACGGGTGCCACGGCCAGTCTCACGGTCGACCCCGGTGACGTCATCACCTGCACCTTCACCAACACCAAGGACGCGACCGTCACGATCGTCAAGGACGCCGTCCCGAACGGTCCGCAGGACTTCGGCTTCACCGGCAGCTTCGGCCCGTTCAGCCTCGACGACGACACCGATCCGACGCTGCTCGACCGGCGCACGTTCACCGTGTCGGGCACAGGCTTCGGAACCAAGACGGTGACGGAGACGGCGATCGCCGGCTGGACGCCGACCGTTCTGTGCTCGGAGGGCACCGTCACAGGCGTCACGGCGACCCTGACGGTCGACCCGGGCGACGTCATCACCTGCACGTTCACCAACACTCAGGACGCGACGGTCACGATCATCAAGGACGCGCAGCCCAACCATGCCCAGGACTTCGCGTTCACGGGCAGCTTCGGGCCGTTCAATCTCGACGACGACATCGATCCGACACTGCTCGACCGGCGCACGTTCACCGTGTCGAGCACCGCCTTCGGGACCAAGACGGTGACGGAAGCGGCGGTCGCCGGCTGGTCGCTGACTGTCCTCGACTGCACCGGCACCGTCGAGACGAGCGATCTGCCAAACCGCACAACTTCGTTCACCGTCAATGCCGGAGACGTCGTCGTCTGCACCTTCACCAACGCCAAGGACGCGACGGTCACCATCGTCAAGGACGCCGTGCCCAATCATGCCCAGGACTTCGGGTTCACCGGCAGCTTCGGTCCGTTCAGCCTCGACGACGACACCGATCCGACGCTGCTCGACAGGCGCACGTTCACCGTGTCGGGCACGGGCTTCGGCGCCAAGACGGTGACGGAGACGGCCCTCGCCGGCTGGTCGCTGACCGGCCTGGTGTGCTCGGAAGGCACCGTCACGGGTGCCACGGCTAGCGTCACGGTCGACCCCGGTGACGTCATCACCTGCACCTTCACCAACACCAGGGACGCGACCGTCACGATCGTCAAGGACGCCGTCCCGAACGGTCCGCCCAGGACTTCGGGTTCACCGGCAGCTTCGGCCCGTTCAGCCTCGATGACGACACCGATCCGACGCTGCCCGACCGGCGCACATTCACGGTGTCGGGCACCGCCTTCGGCGCCAAGACTGTGACGGAGACGCTGGTCATTCGGTGGGAAATGACCCAGATCAGCTGTGTCGGAGACTCGGAAGCGGTCGTCAGTCTCCCAACCCGGACCGTGACGCTCGATGTCGATCCGGGCGAAACGATCACCTGTACCTACCGCAACACGTTCATCGATATTCGCCCGTTCAAGACCCAACGCAACCTGTCGCAGCCAGGCTCGAGCGCCGTGACCACGGCGATCCCCGTGCAGCTCGGCGATACGGTCCGATACGTCATCGGCGTGAACAACGTCGGAACCGCCGCCGCGCCTAGCACGGTCATCACGGACTTCATCCCGGCCCGGCTCCGCGTCACGTCACTCGGCGGCTGTGTTGCCGCGCCCCCCGCAGGTCCAGGGACGACGATCACGTGCGATCTCGGACCGATCCCAGCCGGTCAGACGCGGAGCGCGACCATCGAGGTCCAGGCGGTCTTCGCCTGCGACATCGTCGGCACGCGGGGCAACGACACGATCAACTTCGCGCAGGGCGTCACGAACAACGGTGAAACGATCTGCGGCGGCGGGGGTCGCGACAACATCTTCGGCCAGGGTGGAAATGACTTCATCTACGGGAACCAGCCCACGCTCAACATGACGCCGATCGTGAACCGCATGTGGGTCGACCTGGACGGCGATGCGATCGAGGACACAGGCGAGACCGCGCAGGTGACCGCGAATCCAGCCCCGAGCACCGACGGCGCCGACACGATCGAGGGCGGCACGGGCAACGATTGGATCGACGGTCAGGACGCTGACGACGAACTCCATGGTCAGGACGGCGCCGATGAGATCCACGGCAATGTCGGCGACGACACGATCACGGGCGACGCCGGTATCGACACGATCACCGGCGACGATCACGACGACACGATCAACGGTGGCACCGGGAGCGACGTCATCAACGGCGGGTCGGGCGCCGACTCGATCAATGGCGGGGACCAGGGCGACAACGTCTTCGGCGGACCTGGCAACGACACGATCGCAGGTGAAAGCCTTGCCTCGAGTGCAGCAGGGCCCGACACGCTTCGAGGCGAGGACGGCAACGACACCATCAACGGCGCCGGGGCGAATGACGTCATCACCGGTGGGGGCGGTTCCGACATCCTGCGCGGCAGTGATGGCAACGACGAAATCTCAGGCAACGACGGTCCCGACAACATCGCAGGCGGGGACGGCGTCGACACCATCACCGGCGGTGAGGCGTCAGACGAACTCTTCGGCAACGACGGCAACGACACGATCAACGGCGGTGAGCGCGGAGACACCATCCGCGGCGGTGGTGGTGACGACTCCTCTTCGGCGATGGCAATGCGTCATTCCCTGCAGGGGACGACATCGACGGGGAGGCCGGCGACGACAGGATCCTCGGAAACGACGGTGCGGACACGATCAGAGGGGGCGACGGCCGAGATGACATCGACGGCAATGCCGGCAACGATGTGATCGACGGCGAAGGTGATAGCGACCGTGTCGAGGGCGGCGATGGCGACGATCAGCTCTGGGGCGGCCTGCAGTCCGACATCGTCCTCGGTGGCGACGGACGTGACCGGATGGCTGGCGATGTGGGAAGTAACCCTGAGTCCTCGCAGAGGATCGCCCGACCATATGAACGGTGGTCCGGGACGTGATCTCATGTACGGCCAGGGGGGTAGTGACTGCTCCACGCTCCTCGGTGAAGGCACGAACGCCAACCACTTGTCGTGCGGCGCCGCCAACCGCATTCCCTTCGACCCAGGAACGTACCGGGCGCAGATGTTTGGCGGCTCTGAGACCCGACAGGATGCACGGCGGGCCGAGGTAATGACCGACTCGATGGAGGCCCTGCGCCAGGGGGCAACCCCCTCGTGGGCGGAGATGGCGCGAACGACTTCTGCTCGTTCGGTCCTCTACCCGGCGACCCTCGTGCTCCGAGCTGTGAGTGGCCCAGCGTCGGCACGAGCACGATCAATTGGCGATCGTGGGATTGGGACCTCTTCTAGGGTTTCCGACCTCGTGCACGCCGCGGGATATGCCTGAGCCGGCGGACTTGTAACGAAGCCGAATACTCATCGCTGGGCCCTCATGCACGTTGCGCTCTGATCCGCCAGCAGACTGTCGGCACAGCCTTCCGGTGTGAGTGACAGATGCCCGAGACGGATCCAGCGGACAAAGCAGCGGCGACCCTCGATCCGGATGACACGTCGGTGGAAAGTGGTGCCGACGCCAAGTTGAAGAAGAAGGTCTACGAGGCGGAGCTGGCGCGCCTGCAGGTCGAGCTCGTGAAGATGGAGGACTGGGTCAAGGCGAAGCGCCTCCGAGTCGTCGTCCTGTTCGAAGGCCGCGACGCAGCCGGAAAGGGTGGCGTGATCAAGCGGATCATGGATGGGGTCAACCCACGGATCTGCCGCGTCGTCGCGCTCGCAGCCCCGACCGAGCGCGAGAAGGGCCAGTGGTATTTCCAGCGCTACGTCGAGCAACTCCCCTCGGCGGGCGAGATCGTCCTGTTCGACCGCAGCTGGTACAACCGCGCCGGCGTGGAGCGCGTCATGGGATTCGCCACAAAAGAGGAGGTGGCGGAGTTCATGCGGGCATGTCCGGAGTTCGAACGCATGCTGATCCGCTCCGGCACGATCCTCCTCAAGTATTGGTTCTCGGTCAGCGATGCGGAGCAGGAGCGTCGGTTCCAGGCGCGCATCAACGACCCGGCAAAGAGCTGGAAGCTCAGCCCCATGGACCTCGAGGCGCGCTCACGCTGGGTCGAGTTCTCGAAAGCCAAGGACGAGATGTTCCGCCACACCGACACGGATGACTCGCCCTGGTGGGTGGTCGAGTCCGACGACAAGCGGCGGGCCCACCTGAACTGCATCACCCACCTGCTCACCCAGGTGCCGTACGAGGAAATACCGGACCAGAAGCTCGTCCTTCCGGCCCGCCAGTCCGACGACGGCTACGTCAGACCACCACGATCGAGTCAGCGATACGTACCCGAGATCTGGTAACGGGGCTGAGTCGAGGGCGCGCAGTCGTCATCCGGATCGCGCCTCCGGGTCGACTCCATGTCGGCCTGATGTCAGACCGAGCACACGCCGTCGATCCCGAGTCGCGCGGACGCTACAGCCGATGCTCGTGTGGAGCGGAAGACCGCGTGCAGTCGCGAACCGCCGAGTCGGCGCGGGCGGCGCCTAGCGACGTTACCCGGGCGGCGGCGGCTCGGGCGTGGGGTCCGGCGTCGGGTCGGGCGTTGGATCGGGCGTTGGATCGGGAGTGGGGTCGGGCGTTGGATCAGGCGTCGGGTCGGGTGTGGGCGCCGGCGTGGGATCAGGTGTCGGGGCGGGCGTTGGATCAGGCGTCGGGTCGGGTGTGGTCGCCGGCGTGGGATCAGGTGTCGGGGCGGGCGTTGGATCAGGCGTCGGGTCGGGTGTGGGCGCCGGCGTGGGATCGGGTGTCGGGGCGGGCGTGGGCGGCGGCGTGGGCGGCGGTGTGGGCCGCGCGGTCGGTGGTGCAGTCGGTGGGGGCGTTGGCGGCCGCGTCGGCTCGGGCGTCGGCGCCGCGGTTGGCGTTGGCTGTGAAGTCGGGAGTGGGGGCCCGAGTGGGGGTGGGGTCACAACGCCGCTCGGAGTCGGCACTGGCGGTGACGACACGGGGCCGGGCGTCGCCATGCCGCTCGGAGTCGGCGCTGGCGGTGACGACGAGGCACCAGCTTGCAGATCGATCGGCCCCGCGTCACCTGTGGACACGGTCAGTTCAACGATCGCCACGCCAGGGGCGGGAGTCGCCGGTGTTGGAGTTGGCGGCGCTGGAGTCGAAGGAACACGCCCAGGTGTAGGCGTTTCGGGCGTGACGCCCGCAACGGGGGGTACCAAGGTCGCCGGTCCAGGTCCCGGGCCTGACCAGGCCGGAGTGACGATAACCAGTTGCGCTAGGGCGATGAGGACCGTCAAGCCGATGAGTATCCCCACGCCCGTCTGCGTTTCCTTCGACGGCAACGCGACGTCCCCCGTGACGTGCGACCAGTCTAGACCCGCTGGTTTTTTCCCGCCTCGGCACAGAGGGACCCTCCGGCCGGAGGTGACTGGCCGGAGGGTCGCATGGCCCCCTGGTTCTTCGACGATCAAAACGAACGGGGGCTGGATGCGTTAGTGCTGGCACCTGGTCAGCGGTCGGCGTCTGGCTCCGGCGAAGGCTCACCCGCATCGACGACCACGTCGTCCGGAAACGTGACCTCGAGCCCCGGCGCCTGACCCGACAGCCCACGCACCGGCTTTGACTTGACCACGAGCTCCTGAGCGGGCGGCAGCGTTCGGAAGATCTGCTGATCGAACCCGACGATGATCGAACCGATCGTCTGGCCGGTCGGCCCGCGATTCTTCTTGGTCATGCGGGCGCCGCGACGACCGGGATGTCTGCGTCCGGGCCCTTCCGACGTATCGCCAGTGCGGCGAAGCCGGCGACGATCGCGATCCAGCCGGCCGCTATGAACGCCGCCGCGTAGTCGCCGACGTTCTCGCGGACGATGCCGGCGACCCACGCTGCTACCGCCGCTCCGACCATGTGCGAGGCGAATACCCAGCCGTACACCACGCCGACGTTGTGTGCTCCGAACCGGTCGGCGACGAGGGCGACCGTCGGTGGCACCGTGGCGATGTAGTCGAGCCCGAACAGGATCGCGAACGCGGCGATCGTCATCGTGTCGTGCACAAAGGGCAGGAAGAGCAGGCTGACGCCGCGGAAGCCGTAGTAGACGAGCAGCAGCTTGCGGGGGTCGAGCCGGTCCGTGAGAAAGCCGCTGCCGATCGTGCCGATGAAGTTGAAGACGCCCATGACGGCCAGGGCGCCCGACGCCGCGACCGCCGTGAACCCGTGGTCCACCGCGTGCGGGATGAAGTGCTGGCCGACGAGACCGTTCGACGTCGCGCCACAGATGAAGAACGTGCCGGCGAGGAACCAGAAGTCGGAGGTGCGGATGGCTCGTCGCATGACCCCTGGATCGGGGCGCCGGGCGGGGGCGAGCTCGCCATCGGGTGCCCCACGCGGCCGGACGCCGACCTCGGCGGGATCGTTGCGCAGCCAGATGAGCACCGGGACGACCAGGAGCAGCGCTATCACCCCGAGGACGACCGCACCGACCCGCCAACCCGCCGTGACCGAGAGCGCCGTGAGGACCGGGAAGAACACCAGCTGACCGGCGCTGTTGCTGGCGCCGAAGACGCCGACCACAAGACCGCGGTCCTTGACGAACCAACGGGTCGCGACGGTCGGCCCAAGGACGCTGGCCACGAGACCCGTGCCAAGCCCCGACACGAGTCCGAACAGCAGCGTGAGCTGCCAGATCTCGCGCACGAGACTGGTCGCCAGGAGCGCGGCGCCGGTCACCGCCAGGCTCAGCAGCACGACGTTCTTGACGCCGATGCGACCCATCAGCCAGCCGCTCACCGGCCCGGCGAACCCGAAGACGACCAGACCCGCGGCCGCGGCGAACGAGACCGAGGCGGTCGACCAGCCCGGCTCCGCGGTCATCGTCAGGAGGAACGCTCCGGGCGCCGAACGCACGCCAGCCGTGATCAGGACGACGATCGCGGTAACGGTGACCACGACCCAGCCGTAGAAGAACGCGCGACGCATCATCCGATGCTAGCGCGTAAGACGCTCGTGCCCGTCGGCATTCAGCACATGGGGCTTCTGACTGCGACAGAAGTGCACCACTGCCAGGCGCAGTCGGCGTGGCGCTGACTAGGGGCCTCCCCTATCATGAGCCGCTACGAACGCATCGACGGCAGGAGGAGCCCGATGCACCGACGCCGACTACGACCACGCGTCCTTGCCTTGATGCTCTCGATGGGCATCGTCGCGATCTCCGCCTGCTCGCTGCCGAAGCCCGCGGGCGAACAGGCGTCGGAAGCGCTCAACGCCGGCCTTCAGGCACACGTAGCTGGGAACCTCGATCAGGCCACGACCTCCTACAACGAGTGCCTCAAGCAAGAGGCGACAAACAAACTCTGTCTGTACAACCTGGGACTGATCGCTCAGACCCAAGGGCGTGATACCGAGGCGGAGGACTATTACCGGAGGTCCCTCCAGACCGACCCTCAGTACCCCCCCTCATTGTTCAATCTGGCGATCATCCGAACGTCAGCGGGTGCGGTCGATGAGGCGGTCGGGCTCTATCAGCAGGTGCTCAGTCTCCAACCCGACAACGCGGCCGCACACCTCAACCTCGGCCTGCTGTTCCTGGGCCAAGGCAACGAGGAGGAGGCCACGCAGGAGCTCACGACCGCCGTCCGGCTTGACCCCAGCCTGACATCGCGCGTTCCCAGCCAGGCGTCGTCGCCCGAGCCGAACGTGGCCTCGCCGAGTCCGTCCTAATCCGCCAGGCGATCCGTCAGAAGATCCAGCCTGCGCCGGAAGGTGAGCACGCCGAGTAGGACGATGACACCGAGCACGAACAGGGGTGTCTTGATCGCTGTGGGTTCGTAGACGGCGTTCACCTGATGGACGCCAGCCGGCACCTCGATCCCGATGTAGGACGGAGACACCATGAAGGCCCGGGCGGGCTGACCGTCGACCGTCACCGTCCAATTGGGGTGGTAGGTCATCTTGAGGATCAATGCAGCGGGTGCCGTACATCGGACGACGAGATCGAGCTTGCCCGGGCGGAAGCGTTCGTAGTCGATGTGGCCGCCGTCCGGACAGGCGGGTGAGCCCGACGGACCCGGCCCGAGATTCGACGCTGGGTAGTCGTACCTGATGAAGCTGCGTGGCGCCCCTGACACATGCCCCCGCTCCCATGCGAGGTTCGACTCGAAGAGCGCTCGCTGGGTCGGCACAGCGATCCTCCGACCGATCGCGACGAACTGCGCATAGCCGCTGGTCGGTGCCTGATACAGCGTGTACCGATCCGTGCGCTGGATCGGCGAGAGGAAGGGCGCGACTGCCATCCCAGTCGGGGCGACCATGTATCGAGCGTTATAGAGCTCGTAGTCCTCGAGTTCGGCCTCGCGGAAATCCCAGATGTAGTCGGCATTCAGCGACAAGCTTTGGTTCGGTGGAGCGAACCCATCGAGGCCTTCGAATGTCAGCAGGTTGTAGAAGCGGACGTCCCCGTACCGCATCTCGGGACTGGCCCCGTACGTTGCCGGGAGACCTGCAAAGACACGGGCCGGCGGCAACGATCGCAATGTGTTCAGGATCGCTCTGCCATCACCATCGGACTGGACCGCGTCGTAGGCCGTCTTCATGAAGGACGTGTTCGCAACGTAGAAGTCGGCGCGCTCGACGTAGGCGGGTGCGAGAGCCAGGTGAAGCACGAGCACGCCGCCCATCAATCCTCGCACGCTCGCGCCGGGTCTCCACAGACCCCATACCAGCGCGCCGCCGAGTCCGATGAGGACGATCGCCGCGAGGTGCACTCCGCCCGTGAACCGGTGGAATAGCAGGCCATCGTCCAGCGGAAAGAGGTTCGTCAGCGGCCCGAGCGTCGGACGCCCGAACCACGCGACCAGCCACACGAGAAGGAGACCCACCACGGCGAGTGCACCTCGACGGCGCGACGCGATCGCCACGCAGATGCCGAGGGCAAACAGGGCCGTCAGGACTGGAAGGCGACCGTGATCGAGCACCTCGCCAGTCGCCAACCATGTCAGGATCTGCGGGGCTCCAAAGGAGTCGTACTTGTAGGGCTGCAGGTAAGGCGTGGCGTTCGCGTACGCCGTCGCAGTCACGAACGGGAGCCATTGGTAGGCGCTGACGGCCGCCGCTACGGCGGCGACCGCGACGAGTCGAAATATGCGGCCACGTGCGTTCGTTCGGTTGATGCCGAGAACGGCAAGAAGTAGCAGCCCCATCCCCACGATGTAGCCGTACAGCAGGTGGGTAAGGACGAGCAGACCGAGGAGGATGGCCGCGAGCCATATCCGCCTTCCTGACTGGATGGCCTGATACCCCGCCCCGATCGCAAGGAACGACAGATGCATGGCAAGGATCTGGGTGAACAAGCCAAGGCCGCGCCAGAGATAGCTGTTGTATTCGAACCCGAACAGGTAGTTGGCGGATAGCAGCGTCGAGCCGGTCGCTGCGATCGCCGCGGCAGGCCTCGACAGACCCAGCCAGCGTGCCGAAATGAAAACGGACACCGGTAGGCCGACCAGGAGCACATAGCGAACTGCGTTGAATGTGGTGAATAGATCGAGAACCCCGCCGGAGAGCCGCTGCAGGACGACCACGACTAACGAGCCGAGATGCTGGTAGTAGAGGAACTGGGGGACTCCCGTCTCGATCTGGGGCAGCCAGTGGTCCACGACGTTGTCCCCGCGATCGAGCGCGCCGGCGGCATTCTGGATGAACAGGTAGTGGTAGACGTCGTCGTTGAGCGACGCGACCGGGATCGTGAGCTCCGGAAGGAGCAGCACTGCATTGATGACCGCAGGCACGACCATCAGAGATAGGAGGGCGATGGCCTCGGGCCGATCGATCGGACGATCAGCTTCGGTCCGCAGTCTCGTGGCGATCCGCGAGGGAACTTGGGCGATCCGGCGGGCTCGCCCCGACCAACTGGAAGATCGAGCCTGCGACGGGGCGAAGCCAGATTTGGGGTCTATCGTCGCCTCCTCGGATGGCTCGCTGGATGCGACAGTCTATCGGCGCTCGAACAGCGCTCGTCCTGGTCGTCGAGAGTCACTACGATGAAGCCAGGCCGATGCGTGCCGGTTCACCTAGCCAAGACACCCAGGGGTTGACATCTTGTCCGTTGCGATGCTGCCGACCTCGATGGTTCGAAGCAATGAGGTCGAAAAGGGTCAACGCGTCGCCATCCTCATCCCATGCCTCAACGAGGAACGGACGGTCGCCGCTGTGATCGCAGAGTTCCAGCAACAGCTGCCCAATGCGTCCATCTGGGTGATCGATAACGGTTCGACCGACGACACATCTCGTGTGGCGGCCGCGGCGGGCGCGAAGGTCCTTCGAGAGCCACGGATGGGGAAGGGTTTCGCCCTCCGAGCCGCCTTCCGTGATATCGATGCGGACGTCTACGTCTTGGCCGACGGCGACAACCAGCTCCCGGCCGAGACGGTGCACGACCTTATCCGTCCTGTGGTCGATGGTCGCGCCGACATGGTGGTCGGCTCCCGTGTACTCGCGGGCAAGACGAGCCATAGCCCGATCAATGACTTCGGCAACGTCCTCTTCTCGCGCCTTCTCCGATTGCTCCTCGGCGTCCGTATCACAGACGTCCTGTCGGGCTATCGAGCGATGAGCCGGCTACTCGTGAAAGGCCTACCGCTCACCTCGCGCAATTTCGAGATCGAAGTCGAACTGACGATCAAGACCACCGAACGCAGCTACCGGATCACAGAGGTCCCGTTCGTGGTCCGCCCGCGCCCACCTGGATCCACCCCGCACCTACGGGTGTTCCGGGACGGATTCCGAATTGGCTGGGCGATCATCGTCCTGTTCAGAAACTATCGTCCGATGGCGTTCTTCGGCGTCCTCGCGACGGCTTTCCTGCTACTTGCCACTCTCGTGTACGCATCGACCGGGGGACTTGGAACCGTCTGGTTCGTACCAGCAGACGCCCTCGCTTTGCTGCTGGCCGTCGCTGGGCTTCTGTGGCTGGCAGTCGGTGCTCTCGCCAGCGTTCTTGGTCGCCGCCTTCAGGAGCTCGAGGGCAAGGTGGATATGGTGACGACCAACGGACTCCTTGCCGTCACCGAGCCCCCTCCTGAGGAGCCCCAGGGACAGGGTCATGGGCCCGCTGATGACGATCCAAGACGCTGAACGAGATCCCTCATACGCCGGGATTCGGTAATCGCGATGGCGTGCAAGGTCTCACCGCGGTCCGCGAAATAGGTGATCGCTCCCATGATCGCGATAAGCCAATAACGATCGGAGACGTCAGGTGACGCCGCCAGCATCGCAAGGGTGATCAGGAAGACCGCCAAACCACCCGACCGTGCCTTGAGCGCTCCGAGGAGCAGTAGCCCTGCGACGACCCAGCCTATCGCCCCGCCCAGACGCTGGCCGACAGGAAGAGAGCACGAGAACGATGGGCCGAATGTCGGGATGACGCCTTCGCAGATCGGTCTCGCGTTCGCGAGTGATCGGACCCAGTCGATCCATGGCTGGACGCCCAAGAGCGCCACGCTGGCGATGACAAGCGCTCCTGCGATCCCCAACGCGACCGCGAGCGTGCGCCATCGACGTTCGCGCACTTCTACGAGAAGGAGGGCGCCAGCCCAGATCTTCACGGCACCAAGGATCGCGTTTAGGACCGCCACCCGACCGAACACCGAGAGAGGAACGACGCCTGCGACCATCACGTCGACGTTGGCGACCCGGACACCGGTCTCCAGCCCGCCTTGGGCGGCGATGAACACCGGACCGACGACGAGCAGCCATAGCGGCGCGCGTCTCAGGACCGCAGCGAGGCCGAGGACGAACACGAGGAGGCATATGCCGATCCACACGATGGGTCCGCCGGCTCCGAGCGGCACGAGCAACAACGCGGTCACAGGTGAATAGATGAACCCGTCGTTCATCGAAGCGTCGGCGAGCGAGAAGGGACCCGTTAGCTGGTAGTCGGGATAGAGGGGCTCTCCCGCCAACGCGCGGGCACGAGCGACTTCGTACGTGTGCCAGTCGACGAGATTGAAGAATCGTGGGTCGAAGGCGTTCTCGAGAGCAACCAGCAACGCGACGATCGCGATCGTCCAGCCTGCCAGATAGGCCACCGTGCGGGCGCTGGTCCGAGAGACGGGAGGGGCGTCGCGCTTCTCAGTGCGCCGCGCCATGAGCTTCCGCGCACCAGATGCCCCAGAGGCCCCGGCGAGTCCGAGGGACATCGGTCGCGCGACTGCAACCGCAACGAGCGCGACTGTCATGAGGGCTATCGCCAGCCCAAGCCCGACGTCCCACAACACCAGGCTCTGCTCGACGTCATGGGTGCCGGCCGGCATCTCGACGAGTTGACCCGATAGGGCTCGGTCCACGCGCTGTGGAACCCCATCCATCGATACCTGCCATCCAGGCCACCACGCTCGATCGATGAACAACCAACCATCATCTGGGGCCGTGACTCGGAGTCGGGCGTGGGTGTTCGACCATGCGACCACCTCGGCGGGCACAGCCCCGGACACCGCACGATCGACGTAGAACTTCGCACCGATCGGCTGAATGGGCGAGGGATCGCCGTCTGGCCGCTCCGCTGCAGCTGCTGGTATCCAAGACGGCGGCCGAGCAGAGTCGAGTCGACAGATCGATACGTCCTCGACCACATTGATCGGCGTCCCCGCGCATGGCGCCCCAAGACTCACCGTCGTGTCGATCCCGGCCGCTCGCGCAACGAGCTGATCCGGGTCGTCCGTCATCAATTGCTGCGCCAGGGATTCGGTGGCACCCAGGCTCAGTGAGCTGAACATGGCGATGTCGGGGATCCCGGCAGGCTGCAAACCGGTTCGGCGTTCCGATCCACGACTCCGGCCCAGTGGCGAGCACACGGTGTGGTTGAAGCGATGCGATCGCTTGAACGGACCTTGCTGAGCTCACGTCGAACTCCCCGATCGTCGCCAGTCGATTGATCGAAGGCGTGAGCAGGAGCAGCGGCCCGAGCACGAACGCTACGATCATCGTCCGGTGCGAAGTCGCCGAGGACCGTAGGAGCGCGATCACTCCCAACGCGACGGCGATCTCAAGGGCGACCGGCCACGGGCTCGACAGGGCGGCCGTCGCGAACGCGAGGACTGTCGGCGGACCTCCAGGCGGTGTCCACGCCCAGAAGCGCTCGACGATCGCCACGAACAACGCAGGCGTAGCCAAGACGATGGCGGCCAACAAGAGGTAGCCCCCGATCAGGATTCCGGCGACAGCCACAGGCAGACGGATATCGAGGCGACGATGTCGAAGCCGCCCGAGAGCCATGGCAGCCAGGAGGATGATCATCAGGTCGAGGAACATGTACGCCTTCACCGGCGCATGAAGGCTGTTCCAAACGGGAATGACTTGCCACAGAGCCGGGCGAAGCGCAGCGACGATCGGAAGGACGATCATGAAGCTCGCGACCGCCACGAATGGTCGGGCGCGGCGATATCGAAGCATGCTTGCGGCAAGGACCATGGCTCCGAGCCCGATATAGCTCCCGCCCTCGAGCGGTCCCCACGATCCCGTCGGTAGCCATGTCGAAGTCAGGTTCTGCCCGGTCGCCTCGGCTTTCACGAACACGTTGGCAAACGCCGTTCCGAGCAGGTCGAACGGCATGGCCGTGTGCCGGAACAGATCCCCTGGGTGCAAACCCCCGAACCGGGTCGACTGCGTCCACAGGATCGCCGAGGGGATTATCTGGATCGCCCCGATCCCCGCGGCGATCGTGCCGACCGCGAGAACCCGCCCGAGACTGTCCATTTGGGGACGGATCCCGAAAACGACCAGAGCCACGGTGATGGCGGTGAGAAGCGAGATGTTCGGATGCAGGGGCAAGAATTGGATCCCAAGCAGGATGCCGGAGACTGCGATACCGGCACGCGTCGGATACGGCCGACGGACCAGCGGCAGAAGGATCCACGGGACGAAGGAGAAGGCTTGGATGAGGTTCGTCCATTCGAGTTTTGAAACCACCCCGCCTGACAACACGATCGCCGGTCCGGCGAGCAACGCGGCCAGCCGAGAGCCAGAGATCCGCAAGGCCAACACGCCCGCACCAACGCCGAGGAAGACGAGGTGGACGACACGGGTCACATCCAACGCAACCAGCGGCGGGAGTTGGAAGAGGATCCAGTTGACCGGGTAGAAGGCCCCGATCTGACCTTCGGCATAGAGAGGGAAGCCAAGGCCGAGGCGATCGCTCCAAAGGGGAAGCTGACCGTCGACGAGCGCCTCGTGGAAGAACACCGCCCAGGGGTAATCGAAGCCGGGCATCTCGTAGTTCCACAGCCACGGGCCCTCAGGCCCGCTGACCCTCGCCGCCACCAACGCAGCGACGAAACTCGCGATCGTCAGTCCCAATACGACCGCCGGGGTCAATACCTTGGCCCTCACCCGTGCCGCCTTGAGGTCAACGGGCCATGGCGCCGCGGTGGATGGGCTTGGCCGCCGGACGGTCATGTCGTCGTGATGAGAGACGCCAGCGACGAGCGGTAGTCCCGGATGTCCACGCCCGGGATGTCATCCGTCTTCGCGACCACCGTCGTCTGCAGACCCACGAGGTTGTCTCGAGATACGGGCAGCCGGATCCGAAGACGCTCGGCCGATACCAGAACGAGAGCCACGACGGGCGCCGGCACTGGAATGAACAAGACGCGGCGATGCATCTGCTGCGCACACTCAGCGAGAAGCTCCCGAAACCGGACGGGGGTAGGCTCGGCCACGGTGAGCGTGCCGGATCGACCCTCGCGGATCGCCGCAGAGATCGCTGCGATCAAGTCGTCGATGTGCACGGTCTGGATGAGTTGCTGACCGCCACCGACAAGGGGCACTACCGGGCGACGAGCCACGATCGACCGGATCCGATGGAACAGACCGCCGTCGCCGAGGACCAGTCCGGGCCGGACCACAAGTTCCCGCGGGCCCCGCAGCAAGCTCTCGAGTTCGAATTTGTCGCGCCCGTACACGGAGAGCGCATCATGCCTCGCCGAGATACTCGAGAGGAAGACGAGTCTCGTCGGCGGGTGATCTCGGATCTCCTCAACAAGCAGCCGAGATCCTTCCACGTTTCGCTGGTGCGCATCGGGTGCGGCATACGAGGCAAGTGCGGCGTGAACCACGACGTCGGCACCATCGAGCGCGGCTCCGAGCGGTCGTCCGAGTTCCCAGGTCGGCCGAGCAAGGGATCTCACCTTCCATCCGGCCGCCGTGAAGCGCTTCACGAGATGCCTGCCGATGAACCCGGTCGCGCCGGTCACGACCATCACCCGGCCGTCCGTCACGCTCGCAGCGCCGCCTGAGCGACGAGATGGGCGTTCGCCATGAGCGATAGGGTCAGCCCCTTCGCGGGCAGGTATCGGAAGCCGGAGCCGTCGGCGACCCAGACATGGTCGCTCTCGAACAGCCGGCCGTCCGGTCGAAGCCTGAACGGACCCTCGCCCGTGCCGAAGGGCAGCGTGCCGGCGTAGTGGATGCTCGCGCCCATCCCAGGGTCGATCCTCTTGATGGCCCAAGTCCCCAGCGACCGTAGCGCGCGAATCATGATCTTCTCGCGCTGTCGAAGTTTTTTCGCCTCGGCGTCGCTGAGCCGGTATTCGACCTCCAGGCGATCGCCGGTCGGAGAGGTCGGGTCAGGCTGGAGTCTGAGCGTTCGCCCAGAGCCGGGACGTTCCGGATGATGGATGCCCACGATCGCCAGTCCAGGCAAGAGGTAGCGCATGAGGATCCGGGCATCAGCCATGTTGATCGGGGCTTGGCGGAGGATTCGAAAGAGCATCAGCGATCGATAGCTATAGATCGACGCCATCACGACGTCGCGATTCGTTCCGTCAGCATCATGGAACATCGACAACTGAGCCAAGCTCATCCGTCTCGGGGCGAGAGCCTTGCCGAGCATGGACGGCAGGATGCATGGTACGTAGGTATACGGGTTCGACAGGAGTGGGAGGCTGGCCTCGTTCTCACGGTACGTCCGAAGGACGATCCGCGCAGTTCCGAGGGTTCCTGCCGCCAGGACGAGTCGACGGGCCCGATGCCGGACACGCTCATTTGTTCGCACATCCAGACACTCGATCTCCACGCCATCGACGTCTTCCTTGAAACGCAGGACGAGTCGATCGGGGACATAGGTAAAGCGAGGGTCGGCGCGAAGCCGATCGACGGTCATCCAGGGTCGATAGATGCTCTTGTCGGTATCCGAGTAGAAGTCCATATCGAGCGACCGATAGGCCTTTCTCTCGCCTCGGTCGGAAGTGATCAGCGCCAGGGCCGCGCGGCCCATACGTATCCCGGCCCGGTGTAGTCGTGTCCGCTTCCGGCTGTATGCCGAGAAGAGCCGGGAGCAGGTTTCGTCCAGCGCCGGAGGTGGCTCGACTCGCTCGAGCTGATCCCAGGTGTACGGCCGCGCATCGTCGTCGGCACCGCTGATGCCGATCCGATCGCTGACGACCTGGTATGCCCCGCGCATACCGGTCTGATCGAGTCCTGTGGCCGCAAGCTCGGCATCCGAGTACACGCAGGATCCGGCGCCCCAAGCGCTTCCCAGCCCACCGTAGGCCAGACTCTCCAGGGGGTGAAACGTCGATGAGGTCATCGGGAGGTACTTGTGGACTAGGTCAGTGACGTATTGGCGCGGCGGCGTGAGTGGCGCTCCAGTCGTCACGTTTGCCGGTGGGATCCCCTCGAAGGAGTCGCCGAGGAAATACCGGTGCTGCTGAGGGTCATGCTGTCGAATCGATACGAAGTCAGCGTCGGGGATAAGAGACGCGTACTTGGTTTCCTCATGGCCGACATCCAGCATCGTTACGGATGGTCCGGCGTCCAGGAGGGTTTGAGCGGCATGGGCACCGGTTGCACCCGACCCCACCACCAGGAAGTCAGACAAGGTCACCTAATCGATGCAACGACGACCAGTCCGAGGGCACCCCGGAATGCCGCACGGACAGCGACCGCTCCCGCATAGGCCGCGTAGGGCCAACGTCGTGATGCTGGCAGATACGCATCCCGATGCTCAGGGCTCGCTTCCAGGATCGCGGTCATGACGTTGAGCTTCCACCTGAGCGTCGAATCGGGATGGAGGATCGCGAGTCCCCCGTCGACGAAACCCATCATCGATGGGTGCCGGGTCACGAACGCCGCGTACTTGAGGTCGCGGCCAAACTCGAATGGCGCCGTCGCCAACGCAGCGACGTACCTGTCGACCAACGCGTCGCTCGCGGGGGTTCCGATCAGGTACCGGGAAAATCGGCGCCCCTCGGCCCTCAACGCCGCTTCAGTCGCGGGGGTCACGGCGACAGGTTAGACGTGAGACCCCGACAGCACATGCTGCCAGGGTCTCAAGGCGATCGGAGCCTAGTTAGGGACGCAGACTGCGTACGCCGTGTTCGAGCCCGTGTTATCCGCGAATTCGGCCGTCCAGCTTGTCGGGTTCGTCCCGCCGGTGACGGGGGTTCCGCTGCTGTTGGATGGGTAACTGTCGGTCAAGTCTTGCGAACTGCTACTTCCACCACCCGCGATCGCGTGTTGTCCAGCCGCGCAGGTCGCGGTCACCGACTCGTCATTGTCTTGTGACGAGACGATCGTGACGGTGGCCGTTCCGGCTGCGCCTGCCGGGCCGGTTGCGCCTGTCGCGCCCGCCGCACCCTGCGGTCCGGTGGGTCCAGCCGCACCGGTTGGTCCGGGCGGTCCGCCGGACGGTCCGGTGGCGCCGGTCGCACCGGTCGATCCAGTCGGACCAGTTTCGCCCTGAGGCCCAGATGGCCCTGTCGCACCGGTCGGCCCGGTGTCGCCCTGTGGTCCGGTCGGGCCGGTTGCGCCGGTCGGGCCTGGGGGTCCACCTGAAGGACCTGTTGCACCGGTGGATCCTGTGGCACCCGTCGGCCCGGCCTCACCTTGCGGTCCCGACGGACCTGTTGCGCCGGTCGGTCCAGTCTCGCCCTGTGCTCCGCTCGGTCCGGTGGCTCCGGTCGGACCTTGCGGTCCGCCAGACGGTCCTGTGGCACCGGTTGCTCCGGTCGATCCGGTGGCGCCTGTCGCGCCGCCAGTTCCGTCCGTACCACTGGCACCCGTGGCGCCAGTCGGGCCGGCCTCGCCTTGCGGTCCGCTCGGTCCGGTGGCACCAGTCGCGCCCGTGGCGCCATCCGCACCACTCGGGCCTGTCGCGCCCGTGGCGCCTGCGGCCCCTGTCGATCCGGTGGCACCCGTAGCCCCGTCCTCGCCGTCGGCACCGCTCGGGCCCGTCGCGCCGGTTGCGCCCTGCGGTCCGGTAGGTCCAGCAGCACCCGTGGCGCCGTCAGCGCCTGACGGCCCTGTCGCGCCCGTGGCACCGGTCGATCCTGTCGCACCCGTGGCACCGTCATCACCATCGGCTCCGCTGGGGCCTGTCGCGCCGGTGGCGCCCGTCGGTCCCGCTACGCCTTGAGGACCGGTCGGTCCGGCCGCGCCGGTCGATCCGGTGGCGCCCGTGGCACCTGGGGCACCATCAGCACCAGATGGACCTGTGGCCCCGGTGGCACCCGCGGTCCCGGTCGATCCCGTGGCACCAGTGGCACCGTCGGCGCCCGAAGGCCCGGTTGCGCCCGTGGCGCCTGCGGCACCAGTCGATCCGGTTGCACCCGTGGCACCGTCATCACCATCGGCTCCGCTGGGGCCTGTCGCGCCGGTGGCTCCGGTCGCACCGTCATCGCCAGTGGCTCCGGTGGCGCCCGTTGGCCCTGCTACGCCTTGAGGTCCGGTGGGTCCAGCCGCGCCCGTGGCGCCTGTCGACCCTGTCGCGCCGGTGGCGCCGTCAGCACCGCTCGGGCCTGTCGCGCCGGTGGCGCCTGCGGCACCGGTCCCGCCGGTGGCACCTGTCGCACCGGTAGCGCCGTCTTCGCCATCCGCGCCGCTCGGGCCTGTCGCGCCGGTGGCGCCCGTCGGTCCCGCTTCGCCTTGAGGACCGGTCGGTCCGGCCGCGCCGGTCGCGCCTGTGGCACCCGTCGCGCCTGGGGCACCGTCAGCACCAGATGGGCCTGTGGCACCTGTGGCTCCGGTCGCACCGTCATCGCCATCGGCTCCGCTGGGGCCTGTCGCGCCCGTAGCGCCTGCGGCTCCGGTCCCGCCCGTGGCGCCAGTAGCACCCGTGGCGCCGTCATCCCCATCTGCGCCGCTCGGGCCTGTCGCGCCGGTTGCACCCTGCGGTCCAGTGGGACCCGCGGCACCTGTCGCGCCGGTCGCCCCGTCAGCGCCTGATGGACCTGTCGCGCCGGTGGCGCCTGCGGCACCAGTCGATCCTGTGGCTCCGGTCCCGCCCGTAGCACCTGTCGCGCCGGTGGCACCGTCCTCGCCGTCGGCCCCGCTCGGGCCCGTGGCCCCGGTCGCGCCCGTTGGCCCCGCTACACCTTGAGGTCCGGTCGGTCCGGCCGCGCCGGTGGCGCCAGCAGCACCCGTGGCGCCGGTGGCACCAGTCGCGCCCGTGGCACCGTCGCTACCGCTCGGGCCTGTCGCGCCCGTGCTTCCTGGGGCACCGGTCCCGCCCGGGGCGCCTGTCGCGCCCGTGGCACCGTCAGCGCCGTCGGCCCCGCTCGGGCCCGTGGCCCCGGTCGCGCCCGTTGGCCCCGCCGTGCCTTGAGGTCCGGTCGGTCCTGCCGCGCCGGTGGCGCCTGTCGCGCCTGCCGCACCAGTCGATCCGGTCGCGCCCGTGGCGCCTGGGGCACCGTCAGCGCCAGATGGGCCGGTGGCGCCAGCGGCACCCGTCGATCCTGTAGCTCCGGTCCCGCCCGTGGCGCCTGTCGCACCCGTGGCGCCGTCGTCGCCGTCTGCCCCGCTCGGGCCTGTCGCGCCGGTGGCACCCTGCGGTCCGGTCGGGCCGGCGGCACCCGTGGCGCCCGTGGCACCGTCTGCCCCGCTCGGGCCTGTCGCGCCGGTGGCGCCTGCGGCACCCGTCGATCCAGTGGCGCCCGTGGCACCGTCAGCGCCGTCGGCCCCGCTCGGGCCCGTGGCCCCGGTCGCGCCCGTTGGCCCCGCCGTGCCTTGAGGTCCGGTCGGTCCCGCCGCGCCGGTGGCGCCTGTCGCGCCCGTGGCACCTGGGGCACCGTCAGCACCAGATGGGCCTGTGGCGCCAGTCGAACCTGTGGCTCCGGTCGCACCGTCATCGCCATCGGCTCCGCTGGGGCCTGTCGCGCCTGTCGCACCGGTGGCACCATCATCGCCGTCGGCGCCGCTCGGACCTGTCGCGCCGGTCGCACCAGCTGGGCCGCTGGGACCTTGCGGACCGCTCGGGCCAGTGGCCCCGGTCGAGCCTGTGGCACCGGTGGCTCCGGTCCCGCCGGTGGCACCCGTGGCGCCGGTGCTACCAGTGGCGCCGGCTGGGCCGGTCGGGCCGGTCGGACCTGTAGGCCCGGCAGGGCCGGTCGGACCTGCAGAACTGATCAGAACTGGTGTGGTGTTGCCGGGGCAATCGTTGGGATTGGTAACGATGATCTGCGCGGTCCCTTGGTTGTTCTTGACGCAGGCATAGAACACGGCCGCGGAGACCGACGTGACGGGGACGGCGATCAGCAACGTGACGACAAGAAGGACGACTCCTGCGAGCCGTGAGCGGCGACGCGTCCAGCGCGCACTCGTCAATGGAGGTTCCCTTCCCCGTCGAAGCTCTCGCCCCGACCTCCACGACTAGCCCTGGGTGCCAGCCGACCTGCAGACGGGTGCGCCCCGCTTAGAAGACAGGTGCTTCGGCGCAACGCTGCAGACTGCGAGAGTACCAACCCCGGGTTGCAGAGGCAACACCAAGATCGGAACTTATCCACAAGTGGTCCCGGTGGGCGTGACGACTGGTGCGTGGAGTCAACACCGATGGCGCGCACCATTGAGCCCGTGGGCCCGGCGGAAACTCCTCGGAGGCCGGAGCGCCGCCTATATCCTTATATGTGTTGATTGCCGCGGCCGCCCGAACTGGCCGGTGGCTGGCCCGGAGCGATCCGCTTAGAGCAGCTCCCCATGGGCCGACCCCGTCGGCTCGCCTTCGCGCGGGCGGGGTTCCTCGCCCGGGGCGTACTCGGACTTCGGCTCCCCGCCATTGCCCGACTCGAGCACCTTGAGTGGCGCGCCGGCCTGACCCTCGATCGCACCGACGCCGAACGGCACCCACTTCGACGGGTCCTGGAGTCGATGCGCCTCGGTGTTGCCGCGCGAGTGGACCTCCTCGAAGCCCTTCGGCTCGATCCACATGCGCTCGCCCTCGAGCAGACCGAGCACGCCGGACTGGCCGGGCTCGGGTCGCTCGTGCTGGCAGTACCGGCATGACGCGACGTCGTGCTTCTGGTACGTCTCGGGCTCCTCGTAGGTCGTGATGTAGCCCTCGTAGTTGCGCAGCACGACCTTGTGGTCGGAGTACGAGATGAGGTAGTTCGGCATGACCGGGATCTTGCCGCCGCCACCGGGCGCATCGATCACGAAGGTCGGCACCGCGTAGCCCGAGGTGTGCCCGCGCAGGCCCTCCATGATCTCGAGCCCCTTGCCGACCGGCGTCCGGAAATGCCCAGAGCCCTCGACCAGGTCGCACTGGTACAGGTAATAGGGCCGGATCCGGTTCGCGACGAGCTGGTGGACGAGTGCTCGCTGGATGTGGACGCAGTCGTTGACCCCGGCCAGCAGCACGCTCTGGTTGCCCACCGGCAGCCCGGCCTTCGACAGCTTGTCGACCGCGCGCGAGACCTCCGGGCGTGATCTCGTTCGGGTGGTTGAAGTGGAGGTTGATCCACAGCGGGTGGTACTTCTCGAGCATCTCGCACAGCTCGTCGTCGATCCGCTGCGGCAGGAAGACCGGCACCCGCGAGCCGATCCGGATGATCTCGATGTGCGGGATCTCGCGCAGCCCGCGCAGGATCGACTCGAACAGCTTCGGCGCGAGCGTCAGGCCATCGCCGCCTGAGATCAGGACGTCGCGGACCTGCGGCGTTCGACGCAGGTAGTCGAGCTGCGCCTCGTGGTCCTTGCGATTGAAGTTCTGGGTCGGGTCGCCGACGATCCGCGACCGCGTGCAGTAGCGGCAGTACGACGCGCACTGGGTCGTGACCAGCATCAGCACGCGATCCGGGATAGCGATGGACGAGCCCTGGCACCGGTGAATGGCGGTCCTCGGCGAGCGAGTCCTCCATCATCGCCGTGAAGGCCTCGTGCTCGCGGCCGGTCGGGATGACCTGGCGGCGGATCGGGTCGTCGGGATCCTTGGGGTCGATCAGGCTGATGAAGTAGGGCGTGATGTCGACCCGGAACTTGTCGGTCGCCGACAGCCCTTCGCGCTCCTCGTCGGTCAGCTCGAGGATCTGCTCGATCTCAGCGAGCTCGTTGACACGGTTCGACAGCTGCCAGCGCCAGTCGTTCCACTTCTCGTCGGGGACGTCCTCGTAGATCGGCGCCCGTCGGCTGACGGCGGGTTGCCCGTTCGGACCGAGCGCGCGCGCCGGGTCGGTCAGGTTGACGAACGGCGCCTCTGCGGCCGCCTTGGTTGCCTCCTGATGGGCGATCGCGGTCTTGATCTCCTGGGCGTCCAAGCGGTTCGAACCTCCGGCTGCGACGCATAAAGTCTATGCAGTCTGCAAGTCGCCGGATGATAGCCCCGAGGTACTGAGCGGGTCCACCCCTCAGTCCCGCAGCGCACCCAGGAGATCGCTGTACCGATCCGTCCACGCCCGACGGCCGTCGGCATGCGCCGTTCGCCATCGATCGCCTTCGGCGAGCCCGGCCAGGTCGGCGAACGATCGACCGACGATGACCCATTGCGATGGATCGGCGAGCTCGGCCAGTTCGGGCGGCGGCGTGTCGCTGCCGATGATCGACACGAACCCGAGGTCGCGCGCCGCCGCGGCGACGACCGGCTCGAGGTCGAGGAAGCGGTTCGAGACGTGGACGGCGATGACCCCGCGCGGCGCGACCGTCCGCATCGCGGTCGCGAACGATTCGACGGTCAGCAGATGGACCGGGACGGCGTCCGATGAGAAGGCGTCGAGGACGAGGAGGTCGAACGCGTCCGCGCCCGTCGACTCGAGCCCCAGACGCCCGTCATCGACGTCGACGTCGATCGTCGCGGCCGAGTCGGCGAGGAACGTGAAGCTGGCTGGATCCCGGGCGATCGAGACCACGGTCGGGTCGATCTCGAAGAACCGGTACGAATCCCCAGCTTCGTCCGTAGGCGGCGATCGCGCCGGCGCCCAGCCCGACCGCCCCGATCCGCAACGACGGACGCTCCGCCTGGAGCGCCTCGATCACCTCGCCCAGCGGCCCGGCGCGGTGGTAGTAGCTCAGCGGCTCGCCGGCGAACGGCCCCTGGAAGGTCTGGCGACCGTGGATCGTCGTGCCGGACGTCAGGACATGCAGCCCCGGCTGTGGCTGGTCGACGCGGTACACGCCGTAGAAGGTCCGGTCGAGGCGGATCACGTTCGGTGCCCCGCCGGCACCGACCGCCACCGCCAGACCGATCGCGGCCAGTGCCGGGATGCTCGCCCGACGCTGCCAGCGGGAGTGCGACGCGAGCACGACTGCGGCGGCCAGCACGATCAGACCCTCGACCGGCACTCGGAAGACGAGCGGCGCCAGGACACCGGCGACGATGCCGCCGAGCGCCCCGCCGAGCGCGACATGGAGCGAGTACATGGTCAGGTGGTCGGGAGCGGGCCGGTCAGCCGCAAGCCGGCCGTGGAGCGCGAGCCCCGCCGCGCCCAGCGTCGCAAGGAGCAGCGCGATCGACAGCCCGATCGGAAGCTCGATCACGTCGAGCTCGCGGAGGGCGACGAGCAGCGCGAGGGGCAGGAGCGCCAACGTGCCGACCTGCGCACCCACCGGCGTTCCTCGGACGTAGGCGAGGATGAGCGTGGCGAGATACACGACCAGCGGCCCGATCCAGAGGAACGGCACGGCCGCGATGTCGGTCGAGATGTCGGTGGTCACGCCGATCAGCAGCGCCGCGGGGACGGCCGCGAGCACGATCCACGAGAGCCGCTGTTGCGACGTCGGCCCAGGCTCCGGGCCACCCTCTGCCGGGCTGATCGCTCGACCCTTTCGTCGAACGACGAGTGCCGCACCCACGGTCGCTACCGCGAACAGCTGCGAAGCCGACGGACCACCAGCGTGCCTGGTCGGGCAGGTCGAGGTTGGGCTCCACCAGCGTCGGGTAGGCGACCAGCCCGATGAGACTGCCGGCGTTCGAGGCCGCGAACAACCGGTAGGGCTCGGTACCTCGTGGCAACGCCGCGAACCAGCGCTGTGTCGTCGGGCTCGCGCTCGCCAGGACGAAGAACGGCAACCCGACCATCGTCGCCATGACGACGACCAGCCAGATGGCGGTGGATGCGCCCTCGGATGGTCGCGCGAACGGCGGGGCCGCGACCGGCGCGACGAGGACGAGCAGCGCGGTGACGGCGACCAGCCCCATCTGGAGCCAGGCGTGGCGATGCAGCCCGAGGCTCGTCAGCGTCAGATGTGCCCACGCATAACCAGCCAGCAGGACGGACTGGAAGAACACCAGGGCGGTCGTCCAGACCGCGCTCGTGCCGCCATAGGTCGGGAGCAGCAGCCGCGCGACGAGCGGCTCGACGAGGAAGGCGAGGGCAGCCGCGAGGAAGGCGACGAGGACGAAGAGCGCGGTCTCCGCGCCGGAGACCGCCGGGGCTACTCCCCGATCACGGCCCAGAGCAGCCCCATCATGATGAAGAAGCCACTGAACAACGCGATCAGTCCGAGACCGCCGTACGGCGTGCTCGCGCCGACATGGGGCACGAGCTGCAGGCCGATGCCGAACACGACGGCCCACCCGATGAACAGCAGGGTGAACAGGAACTTCGCGTTCGTATTCGTCACCCGCCGGACCCAGCGCGACCCACCCTCGCTGGAGATCGCGGCCTTCAAGATGATCACGATCATCAGCGTCGTGACGGCGATGCTGATGCCGAACGGGATGGGCTGCTGGAAGGCAACGAGGAACAGCTGCATCTTGTCAGCGATGCTAGCAGACAGCCACGCTCGCGGAAGCCGCATACGATGACGCCGCGATGACTCCCTTCGATCGACTGGGCCGGTTCGTCGTGCGCCGCGCACGCCTGGTCGTCGTCGCGTGGGCCGTCCTGATCGCCGTCGCGCTGCCGCTCGCGCCGCTCGTCCCTGACGCGCTCCGGGCCGGCGGCTTCATCCGCGACGACCTGGAATCGGCCAGGGCCAAGGCCCTCCTCGAGCAGGAGCTCGACCTGCCGCCGTCGGCGCTCGTCGTCGCCTTCCACAGCGACACGCTGACCGCCGGCACGCCGGAGTTCGAGACGGCTGCCGCCGCGGCCATGCGTGACATCCCGAGCGCCCCGCACGTGGTTCGCGTCACCTCCCATCTGCTCCAGCCACGGCAGGTGTCGGCAGATGGCCACACCGCATACGACATCGTCCAGCTCGACCTGCCGGCCGACGACTCGCCGGACGCCTTGCCGATCCTTCGGGAGCGACTCCACGAGGCGCCGGGTCTGACGGTCGAGCTCGCCGGTGGTCCGGCGTTCTACGGCGACGTCCAGGCCGTCAGCGAGCGCGACCTCCAGCGCAGCGAGGTCATCTCGTTACCGCTCGCGGCGCTCGCGCTGTTGCTGGTGTTCGGCTCGGTGGTCGCGGCTGGTGTCCCGCTCGTCGTCGGCGGAGCGAGCGTCCTCGTGGCGCTCGGCGCGATCTTCGTCGTCGCCTCGGTCACGCCGATGAGCATCTTCGTCCTCAACCTGGCGACCCTGCTCGGGCTCGGACTCGGGGTCGACTACTCGCTGTTGCTCACGAGTCGCTTCCGTGAGGAGCTCGCGAAGCGTCCGGCCGATGCCACGAACCGGGTCAGCGAGGCCGTCCGGCTCACGGTGGCGACTGCGGGTCGGGCCGTGTTCTTCAGCGGGCTGACGGTCCTGCTCGGTCTGCTCGGCCTCGTCCTGTTCGACTTCATGATCCTGCGCTCGGTCGGGATCGCCGGCGCGATCGTCGTGGGACTCGCGGTCCTTGCCGCCCTGACGCTCCTGCCCGCCCTGCTCGCGCTGTTCGGCCAGCATCTCGACCGGCTCGCCCTCCGGCGGGTCAGCGCCCGACCTGCCGCGGAGGGACCGTGGGCGCGCCTCGCCCGCCGCGTCATGCGCCGGCCGCTGGCCGTGCTCATCCCGACCCTCGCCCTCCTCCTCCTGCTCGGTTCGCCGTTCCTCCACGTCCGCTTCAACGCGCCCGACGCCAGCATCCTGCCGCCCGACGTCCCGTCGCGCGCCGCCTTCGATCGACTTGCGCGAAGCCTTCGGCGAGGGCGAGTTCGCGCCGATCGTCATCGCCGTCCGGACCGATGGCCGCGCCGCATCCGCGGACAACCTCGCGCGCCTGTTCGACTACTCGAGGCGCATCGGTGCCGACCCCCGCGTCAGCCGTCTCGACAGCTTGGTCGATGTCGATCCGCGGATGACGCTCGCGCAGTACCAGCTCCTGTACGGCGACCCGAACGGGCCGCGAGACCGCTTCCTCGCGACGGTCCTGGCGCTGACGACCAAGGATGACCTGACGGCGTTCACGATCACGACGCCGTTCGGCCCGAACCGCGACCAGGGCCGCGACCTCGTGCGCGACCTGCGCGCGGCGGACGGGCCGCTGGCCGCGCCGGCCGGCACGTCGATCCTGGTCGGTGGCGGTGCGGCGGACGTCGCGGATGTGGTCGATGGCGTCGCAGCCGACTTCCCGCGGACGGCCATCTTCATCATCGTCACGACCTATCTCGTGCTCTTCGCGCTGCTGCGATCGGTGATCCTGCCCGCCAAGGCGCTCCTGATGAACGCGCTGTCGATCACGGCGAGCTTCGGGGCGCTGGTCTGGATCTTCCAGGACGGCAATCTCTCGGCCCTCCTCGGTTTCCAGCCGGTCGGGTTCGTCGAGACGACCCAACCGGTCATCCTGTTCTGCGTCCTGTTCGGGCTGTCGATGGACTACGAGGTCTTCCTCCTGTCGCGGATGAAGGAGGTCTGGGACACCACCGGCGACAACACGGAGGCCGTCGCGCGCGGCCTCGAGCGGAGTGGTCGGATCGTCACGTCGGCGGCGCTCATCGTGGTGGTCGTCGCCGGGTCGTTCGCCTTCGCCGACATCGTCCTGATCAAGGCGCTCGGGCTGGGCGTCGCGATCGCGGTGGCACTCGACGCGACGGTGGTCCGGGCGCTGCTCGTGCCATCGACGATGCGGCTGCTGGGCCGCTGGAACTGGTGGATGCCGGCGTCGCTGGAGCGGTTCGTCGCCAATCGACTGCCCGCCTCCGAGGTCGAGACCGAAGCCGCGGTGGCCCGATGACCCGAAGCTACCGGAGACTGTCGCTTGGCAAGCGACGCCAGTGGGCCGAACGAGCCAGAGTGGTCGTGCTACGCGGAATCCGTCGCGCCGGAGGCGACGATGCCCGTCGTAGCCGGTCCGGAGAAGTGCCTCGGCCCCGTGTTGTCGCCTCCCAGGCGACACACGGCGACCTCCGGGTGACGATCCTCGCGCTGCTCGTCGCGGCATGTACCACCGGCGGCAGCCCGATCCTCGCGAACCCGCCGGCCACGCAGCCCTCCATCCCACCACGGACCGCCGAGCCCACCCTGCCGGTCGACCCCCAACCGATCGTCTTTCCGCGCGACGACGGGCCGCACGATCGATTGACCGAGTGGTGGTATTACACGGGACACCTGCGGTCGGAGGACGACCGCCGGTTCGGGTTCGAGTACGTGATCTTCCGAGGGGAGCGCGGCGACTTCCCACCGGTGTGGGCATCTCACCTCGCGATCACCGACGAGTCGAACCAGACGTTCGACTATGCCCAGCGGACCGAGATCGGCCCGCAGGTCGACCGCTCGCCACGCGACGGGTCCGGTGAACCGGCTGGCTTCGACCTGTCGTTGTCCGGGATCGACCCGACCGATCCCTCGACGCTCCGGCGGAGCCCATGGACGATGGGCAGCGCGATCGCCCGCAACGAAGCGAGCAAGCTCACGGCCTCCGCAGATCCCTCGGAATCGACCGTGACCTCGGGCGAACGCCGGCTCGGTCTCGACTTGACGACCCGTCCGACGAAGCCGCCGGCCTTGCACGACACGGACGGTTGGATCGACTTCGGCCCGGCCGGCGGCTCCTACTACTATTCGCGGACCGCCCTCGAGGCTGCCGGCACGCTGTACCTCGGCTCGGACACGTTCGCAGTGGACGGGACCGCCTGGTTCGACCATCAGTGGGGCGACTTCATCACCGTCGGCGGTGGGGGCTGGGACTGGTTCGCGATCAACCTCGACGACGGCACGGACATCACGCTGTCCCAGGTGCGTGACGCCGACGGCAGCTATCCCCTGGTCTACGGGACGATCGTGGATGCGCGTGGGACGACGCGCCATCTCGAGGGCAACGACTTCACGATCGAAGCGACGCAGCGCTGGACCAGCCCGACCACCGGTGCGACCTACCCAGCCGCCTGGCACATCACGTTGCCCGGCGACGGCCTCGTCATCGACCTCGTGCCGGCCGTTGCCGACCAGGAGCTCGACACGCGGCCATCGACCGGGGTCGTGTATTGGGAGGGGTCGCAGCGCGTGACGGCCCAGCGGGGCTCGTTGCACAGCCGGGGTTACGTCCAGCTGGGTGGCGAGGCGTACGTGGAGCTCACCGGCTACGGGCCGGGCGGCCTCCTGCCGTGACGCCTACTGCGCGGGGATGAGTGGCGGGAGCTCGGTGTCGGCGGTTGCGGCGAGACCTCGCGACGCAGCGTCGAGGTCGGTCAGCCCATCGAGGATCAGCAGCATCTTGCGACCCGCGTCGACGTACGCGCGCTCGTTGGTGAGTGACGCCGCGAGGCCATCGTCGGCCACGCGAGCGATCGAGGCGTAGAAGGTGGCAAGGCCCTGGGACACGGCCACGCCGTCGTCCCACGACGCGACGGCGGGCGCCAGCCGATCCCCGAACGCGGCATTCGTCGCGAGCCCGCGAAGGAGGGGTGCGATCTCGGCCGCGGACGGATCCCCGCCGGCGAGGGCGCGAGCGAGCAGGTCGGCATCAGCCAGCAGGCGCTGGTTCACGACGGTCGACTGGCGCAGCGCGGACAGCGCCGAGGGCGGGACGTCGGGCGGGGCCGGCGCGACCGGGGCCGGCGCGGCGCTGACCGCCGGCACGGCGGAGGGCACGACGGCGACCGGCGGCTGAACGACAGGCATGACCGCGGGACGGGTCAGGGCGCCGACGGCCGCGACCGACCCACCGCCGACCACCATGCCCACCACGAGGCCGAGGCCGACGAAGCCACCGACCCGCAGGAGCGGCACGCCCGAGACCAGCCGCGTCCCACAGCCGGCACAGCGCGAGACCCCGACCGCTAGCGGCCGGGTGCAGTTCGGACACAGGAAGATGTGCTGGTCGGAGGCACCGATCGCGACCGGCTCGCGCGACGGGTCGCGCGGCCGATCGACGGGTCCGCGGAGCGCGTCGATCGTCATGACATGGCCAGTCTGCGAAGGCGCGCCCCGAATGGCAGTCCGACGATGGTCCCTGACGTCCCGGTACCCATCGTGGTGCGGCTGGACACCCTAACTGAGACTCAGTATCATTCCGCCTGTGACCGGACCGACAGCCGTCCAGACCGCACTCGATGACGCCGGGTACCGGCTGACCCAGGCACGCCGCTCGATCGCCGTCCTGATCACGGCGCGCGACGGGCATTTCACGGCGGCCGACCTCGTGGCGGACGCCCGCAAGCGGCGGCTCGGCATCGGTCGAGCGACGATCTTCCGGACGCTCGATGTCCTGGCCGACCTGCACGCCGTCGAGCGCCTCGACCTGCCGACCGGTGAGCACGCCTACGTGGCCTGCGAACCCGTCCATCACCACCACGTCGTCTGCTCGAACTGCGGCGCCAGCCGTGACGTCGATGACGCGGGCTGGCGCGCCGTCGTGAGTGAGATCGAGGAACAGACGGGCTACCGCATCGACGACCACCGGCTCGAGCTGTTCGGGCGCTGCCCGGCGTGCCGAAGGATGGGCGCCGCCTGATGCCGATCGCCGCGCTCGCCGTGTCGTTCGGCGCGTTCGCCTCGGCGCTCATCGGCGGCTGGCTGGCGATGCGCGCTGTTCGCTACGTCGGGGTGATCATCGCGGTGGGTGCCGGCATCCGGATCGGTGCGGCTTTCTTCGATCTGATCCCCGAGTCGGTGGAGCACCTCGGGTCGATGGATCTCGCGATGGTCTGGGTGGCGCTCGGCTTCCTCGCTTTCTACGCGGTGGACAAGGTCACGTCACTGCACGTGGGTCACGAGACCGCTGCCGAGCTGGATCACGACACGGCGGCGCATCAGCACATCGGCATCGTCGGTGCGGCCGGCATGGGCATCCACAGCTTCCTCGATGGTGTCGCCCTGGCCGCCGCGCTGGCAGTGGGTGGGGGGATCGGGGTGATCATCGCCACCGTCGTCATCGTCCACCGCTTCAGCGACGGCATCGGCGTGGTCAGCTTCCTGCTGGCCAGTCGAGCCCCGGCCAGCACCGCCTGGCGCTGGGTCTTCCTCGTCGCGGCTGCCCCGGTCGTCGGGGTGCTGCTCGGTTCGGTGATCATGGTGCCGGACTCGGTGCTCGGCGCCGTCCTCGGGTTCTTCGCCGGCTTCTTCCTGTACGTCGGCGCGGCAGAGCTCCTGCCCGAGGCACACCGGCGCGGTGGATCGACCGCCGTGGTCGCCGCGACACTGGGCGGCGCGCTCGCGATCTACCTGTTCTCAGTCGCGGTGGGAGCGATCGGGGGCGACGTCCACTAGGGTCACGAACCGGTGACGAACTCGCCCCCGTCGACGCTGATGATGTCGCCGTTGATGAAGTCGGTGCCCTCGCCGGACAGGGCGAGGATCGCGTTGGCCACGTCCTGCGGGGTGGTCATCCGGCCAGTCGGGTTCCGCTTCATCGTGATGTCGATCATGGTCTGCGACTCGGGGATCTTGAGCAGCGCGGGGGTGACAGTAACGCCGGCGCGGATGCAGTTGGCGGTGACCCCGGTCCCGTTCCGCGCCAGCTCCATGGCGAGCTGGCGGATGTGCGACTCGAGCGCGGCCTTGGCAGACGACACGACCCCATACGACGGCACGACCCGCGTGGAGCCCTCGGACGTCATGGCGTAGATCTTCGAGCCCTTCCCGAGGAACCCGCCGCGCCACAGGTCCTGGACCCAGTAGACGAGGCTGTTGGCCATCACGTCCTGGGTCATCTCCATCTTCTTGCGGTCGACCGCGGCCTTGGGATCCTCCGCCAGGTACGGCACGAGCGAGCCGAAGGCGAGCGAGTGCATCACGACCCGGACGTACGGATCGCCGCCCTCGGCCTTGGCGCGGTCGAACCGCTCGCGAAGCGCCGCGAGGGCGGCTGCACGCTTCTCGTCGTCGGCCGCATTCATGTTGATGTAGAGGGCTTCCGAGCCGGCCGCCTCGATGCCCGCCTTGACCTCCTCGACATGGGCGAGCGCAGCACGGAAATCGAGGTGGATACCGCAGATCCGGTAGCCGGCCTTGGCCAGCGTCAACGCCGTCGCTTCACCCATCCCCGACGAAGCGCCGAGGATCAGCGCCCAGGGCTGGCGGTCATCGGTCATGGTCGGGGAGTCTAGCAGCGGCCGACCACGTCCAGACCGAGTCCCGTGCAGGTCTGCACGACCCTCAGACGACGCCGGTATCTCGCAACAGATCGATCTCCGGGCCCCTGTAGCCGAGGGCACGCAGCACTTCGTCGGTGTGCTCACCGAGGAGCGGTGGCGCGGTCCGGATGGCGCCCGGCGTCGTCTCGAATCGAAGCGGGACGCCGGCCTGCCGGATGACGCCCAGCGACGGGTGCTCGATCTCGACCGACATGTCGAGCGCATCCGCCTCGGGCGAGTCGAAGGCCGCCAGGACGTCGGCGACCGCGCCGAACGGCACCTCGGCGGCGTCGAGCGCCGCGGCCCAGTCCCGGGTCGGCCGGGCCGCGAGGCGTTCGGCGATCAGCGGGCGCAGCTCGTCCCGATGCTCGACGCGCTCGCCGTTCGTCGCGAAGCGTGGATCGGTGGCCAGCTCGGGCAGCCCGATCGCCTCGCAGAACCGCGACCACTGGCGCTCCGACCCGACCGCCACCGCCAGCTCGCCGTCCGCGGTGGCGAACGTCTCGTACGGGACGATGTTCGGGTGGGCGTTGCCGAGCCGGCTCGGCGATCGACCCGTGGCGAACGCGTTCTGTGCCTGGTTGATGAGGATCGCCAGGGTCGACCCGAGCAGGGACACGTCGACCTTCTGACCGCCGCCGTCGCGGGCGAGCAATGCCGACAGGATGCCGATCGTCGCGTACAGCCCGGTGACGACGTCGCTGATCGCGACGCCGACCTTCGTCGGCCGCCCACCGTCTGCATCCCGGTCGCCGGTGATCGACATGAGCCCGCCGACCGCCTGGATGACGAAGTCGTAGCCAGGCCGCCCGCTCGCGAGGCCCGTCGTCCCGTAGCCGCTGATCGCCAGATGGATGAGTCCCGGGTTGATCGCCCGTAGCGTTGCATCGTCGAACCCGAGCCGTTCGAGCGATCCGGGTCGAAGGTTCTCGACGAGGACGTCACCCGAGGCCAGCAGTCGGCGGAGCACCTCGGCCCCATCCGCGGTCTTCAGGTCCAGGCGGACGGAGCGCTTGTTCCGGTTGACCGCCAGGAAGTACGTAGCGGTCCTCGTCCCCGCGGCCGCGTCGCCCACCCACGGCGGACCCCAGCCGCGCGTGGCATCGCCCTCGGGCGGCTCGATCTTGATGACGTCCGCGCCGAGGTCGCCGAGGATCATGGTGGCGTAGGGACCGGCGAGCACGGTCGAGAGGTCGATCACCCGGATCCCCGACAGCGGACCCGAGGCAGGGACGGAGTCGACCGACATGGCCGCGATGGTAGCGCCGCCGACTCGCCCGACGACGTGGGGCGTCTACGACGTGGCGCGACCCGGAGCGGTCAGGATGTTGGCGGCGAGGTCCGGCAGCTCAAGACCCTCGTCGACCGATGGGGCGATGCCGAACGCCCGATCGTTCTCGACCGCCTCGATGATGTGGTCGATGCTGACCCGGTTGACGATCAACGTGCCGAGGCGCTGGCGATGCCAGTCGCCACCCATCTGGTAGTCGAGCACCGCGTCGGTCAGCGGGACCATCGCGCTGCGTCGATGGAGCGCGGACATGGCATCGACGAACGGCACCGTGTGCAGGTTGCCGCGGACCGTGTACGGCCCGATCGCGACAGCAACGGACGTCTGGCGGGTTCGGGTCCGGCGCGTCAGGTCGCCGCGCGGCCCGGTCGCACTGACGAGCAGGAGCTCATGGCGCGGGACGATGACCTCCTTGACCTCGATGACCCCCGGATCGGTGAGGGATTGGACCATCACGTCGACGAGCTCGACTTCCTCGTGATCGTTGAGCATGTCGGTCAGGCGCTCCGCTCGGAGCCGGATGCGACCGAACAGGGTGCAGTCCTCGGCGAATGCGACGAAGTCGACCATGGGGAAGAGGACCGCGGCGCCCGGGTGGCCGCCCTCCGGGACAGCACCAGGAAGGGGCGCGCGTTGGAAGAAGAGCGAGAGGCGGCGTCCCAGGCTGTGGATCATGGGGCCATCGTGGCGTCCGTCTTGGGAAGCCACCCTGACCCGTAGGTACTTCCGTCCCGGGTGTGGTGTCCCCCGGCACCGGTGCGCGGCTGCACGTCCCGCCACGGCGTAGGTCGAAAGTACTACCCACCCCTCGCGCGCTAGCATCGGGACATGCCGACACCCCATGTCCCCACGCTCATGACCGTCCACGCCCACCCTGACGACGAGACCATCGGTACCGGCGGGACGATGGCAAAGTCCGTGGCGGCTGGGCGCCGCGTCGTCCTCGTGACCTGCACGCGCGGCGAGATGGGCGAGATCGTGGTCAAGGACATGGACACGCCCGACAACCACCGGCGGCTGGGCGAGATCCGCGCCGGGGAGCTGGAGCGGGCCATGGGCAGGCTGGGGGTGACCGAGTGGGAGAATCTCGGCTACCGCGACTCGGACATGATGGATCGAGCCGGAAACCGCGACCCGCGCTCCTTCTGGCAGGCCGACCTGGATGAAGCCGCGCGGCGGCTGGTGTGGCTGATCCGCCGCTACCAGCCCGATGTCATCACTACCTACAACGACTTCGGCGGGTACGGCCATCCCGATCACATCCGCACCCACGACGTGGCGGTCCGGGCCTATCCGCGAGCGGGTGATCCGGCCTGGTACCCGGAACAGCTGACACCCGAGCATGGCGGCAGCGGGCCCTCGCTCGAGGATGGCGGCCTCGAACCGTGGACGCCCGCCAAGCTCTACGAGCAGGCGATCCCTTCCTCGGTGCGCACGGCGATCCGCGACCAGGCCGAAGCGCTCGGCAAACCCAACCCCTGGGCGCCACCGCCGGACGCGACGCCCGAGCAGCTGGCCGAGTTCGAGGCCTTCCAGGCGCGGATGCTGGTGCCGGACGAGTCGATCACGACGTGGGTCGACATCTCAGGCTCGCCGATGGAGCGCAAATGGGAGGCGATGCACGAGCACGTCACCCAGCTCTCGGAGGACTTCCTGTTCCTGGCAGTGGGCCTGGAGGGCTGGAAGGAGCACTGGTCCAGGGAGGCGTTCATCCTGCGCGAGTCGACCGTCGAGACGCCCAAGCCGGAGGACGACCTCTTCGCGGGTCTGGGCTAGGTTGCGGGGCCGACGTCGCGTCGGGCGTCGCCGGGCCCCGCGAAGCTGGGCCCGCGTCACTGGGGCCCGTGTCACTGGGAGCGACATTGTCGCTGTGAGTGACGGCTTTCAGACAGCCGTGCACGACCGCTCGCCCAGTCGACGCCTCACCGCATCCTGGGCGGATGGCCCGTGCTCGTTCATCGCCGAACCGTCACTGTGAGCGACATGTCACTGTCAGCGACGATCGGACTAGCCGCTTGGGGACCCTACGTGCACTCCTCGATCATGCTCCATCCGTAGGTGGTCACGGCGTCGATTCCTCCACCCGCTGCGTCGACGATCGGCTTGATCTGCACACATAGGAAATGCCGCACGACCTCGGAAGACATCGCTGGAGACATTCCGACAAAGAGCGTCGGGGTCGATACTTGCGGGGCGTTCTCGAACGAGACTTCCACGATCTGATCAGGGAAGGTCGCCCGGAGTTCCCTCGCGATCCGAACGCCACGTTCCTGCACGGTTCCGCTGCCACATCCGGCCGTGGCGAGGACCGCGAACGAAAGGATCGCCAGCTTCATTCCTCGCAGCCTAGGACGTCAGTACGGGAGCAAGCCGCGCGAGGCGTCGAAGATCTGTCCCATCACGACCCGTCCGTCGCCAGCCGGATCCAGGAAGTTTGGCTGCGACTTGTCGAGGATGATGTGCGGGCGCATCCGGACCTGGCGCAGCTCGGCGCCATGGAACGTCAGCTCCAGGGTGATGCCCTCCATCGTGAACTCGGACCAATCCTGGTCGAACACGAAGTTGCCGAGCGCGTACCAGATCGGCTTGCCCTTGTAGACCTCCATCGCCGCGGCGTAATGGGCGTGGTTGCCGATGATCATGTCCGCCCCCGCGTCGATGATGTCGCGCGCCAGCTGCTGCTGACGCTCGAATGGCTCGCCGCGGTATTCGACGCCCCAGTGCGGGAAGACGATGACCACGTCCGCCCCGGCCTTGCGGGCCGCCTTGATGCCGTTCTGCACGCGCCGGAGGCTCAGTTGGGAGCTGCCCGGCTCATCCGTGCCGGCGAAGTCGGCCGAGTCGATGGCGTCGTACGCGAGCACCGCGACCTTTTTCCCACCAGCCTCGAGGATCGCTGGAGCGCCGGCGGCCTTGACGTCCTTGCCGGCGCCCGAGTACTTGAGGCCGCGCTTCCGCAGGTTCGCGATGGTCTGCAGGATCCCGGTGTCACCTGCGTCGCCGATGTGGTTGTTGGCGATCGACACGTAGTCGAGGCCGGCATTGACCAGCCCGTCGATCAGGCTGGGGTCGGCGGTGAAGACCGTGTTCCGCGTATGCCACCGGAAGCGGTTCGGCGCGGGGTTCTCGAAGTTGGCGATCGCGACATCGGCGCCGGAGATGAGCTCGCGCATGGCGCCCGCGCTCCCTGTTCGGCGCGTCCTGGGCAGGTCCCACCCGAGCGGCGAGCAGTCCTTGCAGCGTGAGGTGATCTCGGCGGTGCCGCCGTCGAACGGGAAGTCGACGCCCTTGCCCCTGATCCGGACCGTCTGATACACGCCACGGTCGAGCAGGATGTCGCCACCGGCGAACAGCGTCCATGTGGCCGCCGGATCGAACGCTTCCGATCCTTCGCGCGGCAGCAGGGCGGCGCGAAGCCGCCACGCGTCGGCCGTCTTGACGCGGTCGACCCCGAAGAGCGCCGCCTGTCCCCAGGCGAGAGCGCGGACCGCCGGTGTCACGTCCTCGGCCCGCAGGAACGCCAGACGCTTGCGGTTCTTGGCGAGATCGCGCCGCAGCGTCGCGGCGTCCTTCGCGAGCACGAGCCGCGCGGCCACCGTGGGTCGAGCCGCACCGACGGCCGCCAGGATCGCGTCGGCATCGTCCGCGACCAGCTCCAGCGCCTCGTAGCGCTTGCTCGTGCCGGCGAGGACGTCGGCGACCTCCTTGCGGCCGGTGTTGGTGAACGTCGCCCGGAAGTGGGTGACCGGCACGATCGCGGCCTCGACGGTGCCTGGCGTGGGTACCGGCGTGGCGGTCGGTGACGCGGTCGCCGCGACGGTCGGCGCGGGGCTCGGGCTGGCGCGGACCGCTTCGGACGCCGCCGGGGCAGTCGGGCTCGTCGATGGCGCCGACCCGCCACCGAACCCGAGCTCGCTCCCGGCCATCGGCACTGCCACGCTGAGCACGAGCAGGCCGAGGACGACCAGCAGTGGGAGGCGCTTGGTCGGGAGCCGCGGCATCGCAGGCATTCTGCCAGAGCATTCGCCCCGGGCCGAAATACCGGGCCAACACGTCCGAGCCCGTCACGACATGTGCACGTGGTGACCATTCGGGAGCTTGAGGGCGTCGTCGTCCTCCAGCCTGGTCGTGTGGTGCACCAGATCGACCCTGAGGCGCTCCTTTCGACTCGATCTGTGCATCAGATGCACAAGATCGATGCTGAGAAGTCGGCCGACCGCAGTTACGGTCGTGGCGTGCACACGACGTCGATGGGCCGGGCAGAGGAACGGGCAGAGGAACGCCCCGTCCGGGCGGGCGGACGGGGCGTAGGTAGATGCAAGTGATGGCGGACCCGACCGGATTCGAACCGGCGATCTCCAGCGTGACAGGCTGGCATGTTGGGCCGCTACACCACGGGTCCAGTTGCGGCGAGGCCGGACTATAGCAGAGGCACCCTGCCTTGTCAGACGTCCCGCCTATACTCGGGGGCCATGCCCGACCGCCTCATCGACCGCCCTATCGACCTCCGCAGCGACACCGTTTCGCGGCCGACTGACGCCATGCGCCGGGCGATGGCGACGGCCGAAGTCGGCGACGACGTCTTCGGCGACGACCCGACCGTCATCGCCCTCGAGGAACGGGCCGCGGAGCTGCTCGGCAAAGAAGCCGGGCTGTTCGTGGCGACCGGGACGATGGGCAACCTCGTGTCGATGATGGCCCACCTGTCGCGGGGCCAGGAGGTCATCGCCGGCGGTGAGCACCACCTGGTGATCGACGAGGCGGCCGGGCATGCCGTGATCGTCGGCGCCAGCGCGCGGACGCTCGAGGATCGCGCCGACGGCACGCTCGACCCGGCCGCCATCGACGCCGCGTTCCGCGACCCGACCGACGTGCACGAGCCGCTATCCGGCCTGGTGACCCTCGAGAACACCCACGCGCACTCGATGGCGCGCCCGCTCACGCCTGCCTACGAGCGCGAGGTCGCCGCGATCGCACAGCGGCACGGCGTGCCGCTGCACATCGACGGGGCGCGGTTCTGGAACGCTGTGGTGGCCCAGCGGGGCGATGGCGTCGATGCGAAGGAGCTCGCCGCCCCAGCAGACTCGGTCACGTTCTGCCTGTCGAAGGGCCTCGGCTGTCCGGTCGGCTCGGTCGTCGTCGGGTCGGCGCCATTCATCGCTCGCGCGCGGCGGGCACGCAAGATGGTCGGTGGCGGGATGCGTCAGGTCGGCGTGCTCGCAGCGGCCGGGTTGGTCGCCCTGTCCGACGGACCCGACGGGATGATCGATCGCCTGGCCGACGATCATGCCAACGCACGCCGGTTGGCCGACGCCCTGGCGGAGATGGACGGCGTCAGCAGCCCCGGCGGCATCGCCCAGCCGACACCCGGGCACTTGGATCCGGGCCGAGTCACCACCAACTTCGTGCTGTTCAAGGTCGACCGCGATCGCCGTGCATTCCTTGCCGCGCTTGCCGCACGCAACGTCTGGATGGTGGAGTACTCGCACGGCCAGGTCCGGGCCGTCACCCATCACGACGTCTCGGCCGCCGACATCGACACCGTCATCCAGGCCACCCGCGACGCGCTGGCCGAAACGACCCCGACCACCTCGGCGGACGAACCCGCCGAGCGGGTCGCAGCCACCGCTTGACGCGAACCGCAGATCCGACCGGTCCCGTGCTGCCGCGGCCTGCCCCGGCCGCCGATCGCGGCCCGCTCGACGATCGGTTCTACGAGCTCGTCGAGGAGCGGTTCCGGCGGTTGATGCGCGATAACCCCGTGGCCGCCACGTACTTCGGCATCCACGACTACGACGACGAGCTCGGGGAAGGTGGACGCGAGACCGTCCTGGCCGAGATCGCCGCAGACCGCGCGCACCTCGCCACGATCGAGGCGCTCGACCCCGCCAACATGTCGAGCACCGTCCGGTTCGAGCGCGATCTCGAGCTGCACAACGTACGCCGCGCCCTGTTCGAGGCGGACGAGCTGCGGATCTGGGAGCGGCGGTCCTTGGCGCTCGACACCATCGGCGACGGGCTGTTCCTGCTGTTCGCGCGCGACCACGCCCCGCTCGCCGAGCGCCTCGATGCGATCGCCGGCCGACTGGAGGCCTTGCCGCGCTATCTCGACGAGGCGCGGACCCGCTCGAGCGAGCCGCAGGTGCGGCTCTGGCAGCGGATCGAGATCGAGTCGGCCGGGCAGCTGCCCACCCTGTACGAGGAGATCGTGGCGGCCGCGCGGGGCGTGCTGGGCACGACCGAGCAGCGTCGACTCGAGCGCGCCGCCAACGCCGCGGCGGTCGCGGTCGAGCTGTACACCACCTGGCTGGAGGGCACGCTCGTCACCGGCACCGACGACTGGGCCATCGGTCAGGAGCGCCACGACCGGATGGTCGACCTGCGCGAGTTCGACGGCCTCGATGCCGACGCCATCCTGGAGCTCGGTCACCAGAAGCTCGCCGAGGAGCGCGCGGCGCGGAAGGCGGCCGCCCGGGAGATCGACCCGAACGCCGACGAGCTGGAGGTGGTCGCCCGCGTCAAGGCGGATCATGCCGAGACGTTCGCGGAGGCCCTGGAGGGCTACCGCGCAGCGATGCAGCGAGCACGTGCCCACCTGATCGAGCGGGGGCTCGTCACGGTCCCCGACGACGAGCGCATCGATGTCATCGAGACGCCGGAGTACCTGCGCAACGTCATCCCATTCGCGGCCTATTTCTCGCCCGCCGCATTCGACATCGACTCCAAGGGCATCTACGTCGTCACGCGGTCGGTGCACGGCGACCCGAAGGCGATCCTCGAGCACAACCGGGCGTCCATCAGCAACACGAGCATCCACGAGGCGTACCCCGGCCACCACCTCCAGCTCGATGTCGCGCGGCGGCACCCATCGCTGACGCGTCTGCTGGCCGACGCTCCGGAGTTCGTCGAGGGCTGGGGGATGTACTCGGAGCTGATGATGCGCGAGCACGGCTTCGACGACGGGCCTGAGTTCAGAGTCATGCTCCACACCGACGCCATCTGGCGCGCGTGTCGGATCATCCTGGACGTCCAGCTGCACCGTGGCGAGATCACGGTCGACGACGGCGTCGACTTCCTGGTCGAGCAGACACGGTTCGGGCGCGACAACGCCCGCTCGGAAGTCGAGTGGTACACGTACCGGCCGACCTACCCGCTGTCGTACCTCCTTGGACGCACGCTCCTCGTGGAGCTGCGCGAGGCCGAGCGAGCGCGCCAGGGTGACGCCTTCTCGCTGCGAGCGTTCCATGACACGTTGCTGCGCAACGGGTCACTGCCGCTGAGCTTCCATCGCCGCCTGCTCGCCGGCGAGGTCGCCTGACCGCGTGCTCGTCATCCCATCGATCGACCTCGAAGGGGGACGATCGCGCGTCGTGTACTGGCCGGGTGCCGCAGCCGGGATCGGCGCCCCGACGGATCGACCAGAGCGCATCGTCGAGCGGCTGGTGGCACAGGGCGCGCCGCTGATCCACCTCATCGACTTCGACGGCGCCCGGCGTGGCAGCCCGGGCAACCTCGACGCGGTCGGGGCCGTGGCGTCACGTGCTGCCGTCCCGCTGCAACTCGCCGGCGGCCTCGACTCGCCCGAAGCGATCCAACTCGCCTTCGCGGCCGGGGCGACGCGGGTGGTCCTGACGACGGCCATCGCCGATCGGCCTGACGAGCTGCGGGCCTGCCTGGCGGTCGCCGGGGACTGGCTGGCGGTGGGGCTCGACCCGCGGCCCGAACGCCTCGCGGCATTCCCATGGCGACGACCCGCGCCACCCTCGATCGAGACGCTGGTCGGCGAGTTGATCGGGCTCGGTGTGGCGCGGTTCGTGCTTGCCCATGGCGGGACCGAGCCGGACCTCGAGCGGGTGCGATCGGTCGTTCGGTCGTACGATGCGGAGGTCCTCGTCGCCGGTGGCGTCCGCGACCTCGACGGTCTCCGCCGCGTGCGCGAGACCGGAGCCGCCGGCGTCATCCTCGGAGAAGCACTCCTCTCCGGAGCCATCGACCTGCCCGCTGCCCTGGAGGCTGCCGCATGATCCCTCGCCCCATCGCCCCCCTCGTCCTGCTCGCCTCCGTCCTCACGACCGCGGCGTGCAGCGCGCCCCCGGCTGCCTCGGCGCCGCCTCCTGCGACCGCAGCGCCATCGGTGGCAGCCGGCGGCGGTGCGTGCCCGACCGCACAGCCCGATCCCTTGCCGGCCGGCGAGACCCGCACCCTGGACATCGAGACCGCACAGGGCCAGATCCAGATCAAGGTGGAGGCGGATCTGAGCCCGATCGCCGCCGGCAACTTCGTGGCGCTGGCGGCATGCGGCTACTACGACGGCGTGGTCTTCCACCGGCTCGTGCCCGGGTTCGTGATCCAGGGCGGCGATCCCACGGGGACCGGCACCGGCGGGCCGGGCTACACCATCAAGGACGAGCCCGTGACCACCCCGTACGCGCGTGGAACCGTGGCGATGGCCCGCACCCCACAGCCGGATTCGGTCGGGTCGCAGTTCTTCATCGTCCTCGACGACGGCGCCCGCGGGGCACTCGAATCAGCCAACACCTACCAGATCATCGGCGCGGTCGCTGGCGGGATGGAGACCGTCGACAAGATCGCGGCCATGCCCAACAGCGGAGAGCCGAACAACGCGGCGATCGATCCGGTCGCGATGGACCGGGTGACCGTCACCACTCCGTAGCCCAAGGAAGGAGCCTGCCCATGACCAGCGCGACGATCGCGACCGACATCGGCGACATCGAGGTCGAGCTCTACGACCAGTCGGCGCCGAAGGCGACGCAGAACTTCATCGACCTTGCCAAGAAGGGTTTCTACGACGACGTGATCTTCCATCGCGTCATCCCGGGGTTCGTCATCCAGGGCGGCGACGGGCAGTACGGCAAGAAGTCGGCGCTCGAGCGTGGGCGGGTCGGCACTGGCGGTCCGGGCTACAAGTTCGAGGACGAGCCGGTCAAGGGCGACTACCAGCGCGGCTCGCTGGCGATGGCCAATTCCGGGCCGAACACCAATGGCAGCCAGTTCTTCATCTGCACCGACGACCTGACCGGTCGCCTGCCCAAGAACTACACGCTGTTCGGCGTGGTCACCAAGGGTCTCGATGTCGTCGACAAGATCGTGTCGGCGCCGCGCGATTCGCGCGACCTGCCGAACGAGCCCGTGGCGATGACGTCGGTCACGATCCATCCCGCGGAGGGCTGACCGCCCGACCGACGCGCACAGCGTCGACTGCAGCGAGGATCGCGTCGGCCGATCTGTCCGCATCGTCGTCGCGCGTGTTCCAGCCCGACACCGAGATGCGCAGAGCCGGCGTGCCGTGGAACGTCGTCCCGCCGAGCCACAGGACGCCGTCCGTCTGGATGCGGTCGATGACGGCTTTCGTCGTCGCCTGGTCCCCGACCGCCACGAGCACCTGGTTCAGCACGACCTCGTTGACGATACGGACGTCAGCGTGGTTCGCCAGCCGGCGAGCCATCCTCGTCGCGAGGTCGCAACAGCGCTCCACCATCTCGCTGATCCCGTCGGCGCCGAGCGAGCGGATCGCGGCGTAGATCGGGAAGGCGCGCGCCCGACGTGACATCTCCGGTACGTATTCGAAGGGGTCACGCTCCTGCCCGGGCGCCGGTGGAAGGTAGGCGGCCGCGAGACCCATCGACGCCCGGTGCGCCGCCGAATCGCGGACGAACACGATGCCGGCGTCGTAGGGCACGTTGAGCCATTTGTGCGCGTCGGTCCCCCACGAGTCAGCTCCCTCGATGCCCTTCACGAGATGGCGCAGCCGCGGACTGGCAGCAGCCCACAGACCGAACGCGGCATCGACGTGGAGCCATGCGTTCGGGTGCTCGTCGACCGCAGCGACGATCCGATCGAGCGGATCGAATGCCCCGGTATTCACGTCGCCGGCCTGGGCAGCCACGATGGTCGGTTCCTCGTGTCCCTTCAGGGCAGCGGCGAGGGCACGTGCGTCCATCCGGCCCTCGTCATCGGAGGCGATCCGCTCGACCCGACCTCGTCCCAGGCCGGCGTAGCGGAGGGCGTTGAGGAGCGACACGTGGACGTCGTTGCCGACGATGACGCGGACCGGCGGCGCGCCCTGCAGGCCCTGCTCCTCGACATCCCAGCCGGCGGCTCGGAGGACTGCATGCCGCGCAGCCGCGACGGCCGTGAAGTTGGCCATCGTCGCGCCGCTGACGAAACCGACGGACGTTCCGACCGGGAGTCCGAACAGCTCGACCAGCCAGTCCGCCACCACCTCCTCGACGACCGACGCGGCTGGGGTCGCGAGGTACAGGCCGACGTTCTGGTCCCAGGCCGAGGTCAGCCAGTCGGCCGCCAGCGCGGCTGGCACAGAACCACCCATGACGAACCCGAAGTAGCGCGGCCCGCTTATCGCGATCAGCCCGGGATCGACACCGGCCCCAAGTTCGTCGATGACCGCCCGGGCATCCGTCGGACGCCGCGGCAATGGACCGCCGAGGCGTGTTCGGAGATCGGCCGCCGTGATGTCCGGCTCGGCACCGACACGCCTTGTCGGCAGCGCAGATCGATAGGCGATGGCCATGTCCGCGGCATGCTGGAGCAGGTCGGCTGTGCCTGCGTCGGGGTCGTCGATGATCGGTTTGCTCGTCGTTTCGTCAGCGTGGATGGTCATGCCGCTGCAACCCCGCTAGGACCTTCGTTGCGAACGAAGGTTAAGGAATTTACACAGTTACGTATGCCAAAACCCTTGGAAAACAGCCCCTTGCAAGGTAGGATATCGAGGCTGCTCAGTCAGCTAAGCTGCCCCAGCGTCAAGGTCATGGGTAGGTAGGGTCAGGGTAGTCGGTACAGCCGACGTGATAGATGCTCTTGGCGCGTGGCAGAAGTGTCCGCCCTAGGCGGACTCTTTCACCGGGACAGCATCGAGGCGGCTCCTTCGGGAGCCGTCTCGTGTTTTATACGCGGGCGCTGTCGATCCGCCGATGACGGCGTTGCCGGGTTCACCGGCTCGCTCACGTTGCTTGGGCTACGCTCGCTCGCCTGCTCACCCAGCGCCTTGTCCTCGACGGTCGACCGCGCCCGCTGGCGACCGAATTCAGCTCTCAGCCCCGGCGCGGGCCAGGTTCTTGTCAAAGGCTCACCACACGAGCACTCGGCAACGATCGGGGCGCCTCGGCCGCTCATGGGGCGGATCGATATGCACGGCCGGCCGGCGCTGCGTAGGGACGTATGCACCGCGTCGCATAATGATGCGTTCGGGCTCTCCGATCCCACGCGTTGCTTGACGATGGCTCGCCACACGATGCATTTGACGGACATCGGCGCGACGGTCGCCTACTGGATCGTGAGCGTGCCTTTCATGCCACCGGCGAAGTGCTCCGGGAACGTGCACAGGAACGTGTAGGTCCCAGCAGCCGGCGCATCGAAGGTGACATCGTCCGAGTCGTCGCCCTCGATCAACGCGGTGGCCGCGATGATGCCGGGGTCAGCGTCGTCGAGCCAATCGTTGTCGTCGCCGGCCGCGTTGGCGCTGGCCAGGACGCTGTCCTCCTGCCCGGGTTTCACGAGCACCCAGTTATGGCCGACCTCGTCGTCGGGGTTCGTCTTGTTGTTCATGGTCAGCGTGATCTTGGATCCGGCCGGCGCCGACAGCGCATCGGTGGCGTAGTGGAAGTCCTCGGCGCCGGTCGCCGTGTCGATCGACAGCGCCAGCTCGACCGGCGGTGCCGGCGTGGCCGGTTCGCCTGACTCGGTCGGACCTGGCGTCGGCGTCGCTGGCTCGGGCGTCGGCGTGGGATCCGGGGTCGGCGTGACAGGTGGCGGCGTGATCGCAACGAGCGTTCCGCCGGCACAGCCTGCGGCCACGACCAGCGAGAGCGCCAGCAGGAGTGCCGGCGCCCGGGACCCGATGGGCGCGGCCATCAGGCTGCCGCCGGCGACTCGTTCGGTCGGCCGCGCTCGCGCCGCCAGTAGCGACGGAGCACGAACGCCACGACGATCAAGCCGACTGGCATGCCGATCGCGACCGGGAGCACGCCCGCGGGGTTCGTGTTCTGGAAGGCCTGGACCGTCAGGTGGATACCCGGGCTGGTGACCGGCAACGTTGTCTCGGCCGGGGCACCCGGCTTCACGATCGCCGTCATGTACACCATGTAGTTGCCGTCGAGGATCGCCTCCACGGTCCATGACTGCTCCGCGCTCGCGCCCGGATCCAGCACCTCGACGGCCTGCGTCCGCTCCGGCGACCAGTCCTCCGGGTCGACCGGGTCGCTCTTGCCGAGGTTGATGATGTTCATGGCGACGAACAGCGGCGGTGACGCCGCATCGGCGGTGTTCGTCACGGTCGTCGTGAACTCGATCTCGTCACCGGTCTTGACGACGACCGCGTCCATGTCGATCGCGATCTCGATGGTTGCCGGGTCGCCGACCGCGAGCTGCGTCGCCGCGGTCGCCGACATCGAGACGATGCCGAGTGCCAGGATCGCCGCGGTCGTCGCGGCCACCGCGGCGCGCTTCGAGCGCCGGAGCGATCCGAACAGTCGGGGCGACCCGCCCTCAAGCTGCAGCCGGGGCGCGGCATACAGGAACAGGATGCCGACCATGACGGCGGCCGACACGATGGAGCTCACGAGATAGGTAAAGCGCTCGCTCGGCGCCCGGTTGTTCACGATGAATTTCTCCAGGAATTCACTTGTCGCTTGCATCGGATCGACCTGTTGGAGTGCATATCCCAGGCCACCCTTCTGGGCCTGGCCGGGGAACTGCGTCGGGATCAGGAAGATGCAGATAGACGAGGAGGCACACGAACAGGCTGGTCCGGTTCGAGCGGGACCACATGCTCACCAGCATCCCGAACCCGCCGAACGCCATCGCCAGCAACGTCCCCAGGCCGAACGTCCAGGCCAACCCTGGCCCCAGGATCTCGTCGCCCTGGCCGAGGATCAGGACGTACGGCAAGGCGAGCAGGAGGGCGACGGGCCAGGGCGACAGCGTGGCGACGAACTTGGCCAGGACGATCCCGCGCCGGCTTGCGGGCGAAAGCAACAGTGGCTCGAGTGTCCCGCGCTCGCGCTCACCGCTGATGCTGTCCGCGCCGACCACCAGACTGAGCAACACCCCGAACGAGATCGCCGAGAGCAGCGTCAGGAACACCATCTCGGCAGGAGGGATCAGGTTGGTCTGGCTCTCGACCTCGCGCAGGAGCGCCGTGGCGGACATGAGGACCGCATAGAGGATGAGGAGCGCCAATAGCCGGCCACCGATCCAGAGGTCGGTCAGCTCGCGCCGCAGGATGAGCCACCAGGACGCGCTCATCGGACCCCCTCGTTTCCGTTGGACCTCGACCACGGCCATCGCGGTGCATCCGCCTCGAGGTGCAGCCGCGGACCCGCATACAGGAACAGGACGCCGAGGACGATGGCCGTGACGGCGACCGGGCCATAGAGCAGCGGCCACAGCTCCTCGACCGGGCGGACGTCGACGAACCCCAGCAGCAGGAACTGGCGGACGGCCTCGAGCGGATCGACGGCCTGCATGAGAGCCCCTGCCGGGGTCGATTGGAACTCGCCTGGCAGTTGCGCGGGGAGGAGCGCCGCGATGTAGACGAGGAGTCCGACGAACAGGCTCGTCCGGCTGCTGTTCGACCAGAGGCTGACGAGCATCCCCAGGCTGGTGAAGGCCACGGTCGTCAAGGTCCCGAGCACGGCGCCCCAGATCAGGGCGGGCCACAGGGCGAGGTCGCCCTGGGACAGGGTGATCACGTACGGCACACAGAACAGGTACGCGATCGGCCACGGCGACAGAGCCGCCAGCAGCTTGCCGAGCACGATCTCGCGGCGTCCGGCCGGCGCAAGCAGCAGCGGCTCCAGGGTGGCGCGCTCGCGCTCGCCGCTCAGGCTCTCGGACGCGATGACCAGCCCGATGAAGAGGCCGAACGTGATGGCCGACTGGACCATCACGACGATCATCATCCGCGGCGGCGTGAGGCTCAGCTCGCTGTTGGTGGCAAGCAGGAACGCCGTGATCGACATCAGGATGCCAAACAGGATCAGCAGGTTCAACGCCTTGCCGCCGACCCACAGGTCGGCCAGCTCCTGCCGGAAGACCAGCCACCAGACCGGCCGATCCGACCTGGCCCCGGTCGCGGGAATGGCGCTCGCACTCATGCGATCGCCTCCGCCGTGAGCTGCAGGAACACGTCCTGGAGCCGCCCACCGGCGACCTCGAAGCCGACGATCGGGATGTCCGCTCGGATCAGCGCATCGAGCAACCGATTGTGGCCAGGGCCATCAGCCGACCCGTTGCCATCGGCCAGCTCCACGGTCAGCCAGCCGTTCGCGTCGCGATCGATGGTGCGCGAGCCGCCCACACCGTCAACGACGACCGCGGCGGCATCGACCTTCTCGCTCGCGACACGGATGCGGACGAGCTTCTGCAGGGTGCCGTCCCCAGCCGCCCGACCGAGGACCTCGGCAACCGACCCCTTCGCGACGATCTGGCCGCTATTCATGATCACGACGTCGTCGCAGATGCCCTCGATCTCCGTGAGGAGGTGGCTGCTCAGCACCACGCCGGCATCACGCTCCCGCGAGATCCCCTTGATCAGGGAGAGCAGTTCCTGCTGGCCCCGTGGATCGAGCCCTAGCGTCGGCTCGTCGAGGAACACGACGCGCGGTTCATTGACGAGTGCTCGTGCGATGCCGAGGCGTTGCCGCATGCCGTGGCTGTAGGTCTCGATCAGCGAGTCGGCTCGGGCCCGCATGCCGACGGTGTCGAGCAGCGCATAGGCAGCGCTGCGGGCATCCGCCCGTCGTCGACCGTAGAGCTGTCCGTAGAACGCCAGGTAGTCGGCGCCAGTGGTGGTGCGGGGAAAACCAAGGCCCTCCGGCAGCACGCCGATCCGTCGGCGGATCTGCGCCGGGTCTTCCGAGCCGATGCCGTCGACCTCGAAGCGACCCGACGTCGGTTCGAGCACGGTCGTCAAGACGCGGATCGCGGTCGTCTTGCCCGCGCCGTTCGGGCCCAGGAATCCGAGCACGCGGCCGCGATGCAGGTTGAACGAGAGCGAGCGCAGCGCCCGTCTCGTCCCGTACGACCGATGGATGTCGTGGGCGACGAGGATCGGCTCCGACGACAGATCGGAGCTCCCCGAGACGGTGGGTTGCATGCGCTCCCTCCTGCGCTGTGTGACGGGCAACCGGTTCCGGCCGCTGGCTTGGGGGCTACCCGCGACCGCACTGAAATCTAGCAAACCGGTGCAGAAGAGCAATCACCCCCGGCTAGTCGCGTGGCGTCGGCGCACCGGTCTCGCCTCCGACAGCGCTCATGGTCCTACGTGCTACTTGACAGTAGCCTGTTTATGACCGAGGATACGTGCTACCAAGGGATAGCAAGTACAAGCGAGGAAAGGAACGTCTGATGGCCGTCCTCACCACTCACCGACAGCGCGGTATCCAGCCATTCACCGTCGTCTTGCGCGCTGCGATCGTGGCGCTGACGCTCGCGACAGCCGCGATCCACGTGACGCTCGGCGGCACGCTCTTCCTCATGAACGCGATCGGCTACGCGGTCCTCGCGATCGCCATGGTCGCGCCCGGGCCGGTCGGCCGGCTCCGCTGGCTCATCCGCTACGGGCTGATCGGGTTCACGACCGTGACGATCGTCGGCTGGCTGATGTTCGGTGCCCGCTTCGACCTCGCGTATCTCGACAAAGGCATCGAGGTCGCGCTCATCGGCCTCGTCCTGATCGAGTCGTGGGTGGTCGACGGCGGCCCGCTCAACGTGGCCCGCAGGGCAGTCCGGATCGGAAATTCCATCCTGCGCTGAACGACTGGCGACGCACAGCAAGCGGCCGGCGGCCTGAGGGGCTCGCCGGCCATTTCGACGTCGGTCGAAAACCTAGAGGGCTGCTCGGAGCTCCTCGGTCAGGCGCTCGGTAGCGACCTGGACCGCGGCACGAAGGTCGGTCGTCGTGGACGGGCTGGCCCAGCCGATCGCGACGCGTACCAGGTCGGACGCACCGAGCTGGTATTCACAGGCCGCCCGGGCTCGCTCGACGATGTTGATGGCGGCGATCTCGTCGGTCTCCGTCAACAGGATCGCGAACCGCGTGCGACCGATCCGTGCGATGTGGTCGCTGGCGCGTAATTCGACGGCGAGTGTGCGAGCCAGCTGGGTGAACAGGCGCTCGGACACGTCGACGCCCCACGTCCGAGCGTGGGCATCCAGGCCCGCGAACTCGATGAGCACGACCGTCGCCGGCCGCTGATATCGAGAGACGCGTGCGACCTCGCTCGAGATGACGCGGTCCCACAGTCGTGGGCCGTCTGTGCCGGTGAGCGCGTCGTTCCAGCCCGATGGGATCGAGGGCAGGAACCCGGCCTCGGTCCCGCCGTCAGCGATCTCGACGTCGTTGTGGTGCGGATCGAACACATCCGGATGGTCGCCGCGGCGCTCCGTATTGACTCGCCCCGAGTGGTACCCGTCCTCGGCGCCGAAGGTCCGGGGCGTCTGGCCTGTCCGCGACCCGCCCGATCAAGGTTTAGGCTTGACGGAGAGCGTGCTGCAAGGAGGCGAGCGGTGACGACGATGCGGGAAGCGCTGGAGCGGGCGATGGGCAGCCAGCCCGACTCAGCGACGGTGCAACAGCTGCAGGAGGGCGGGCTCGCGATGCTCGACGTGGGCACGATGAGCCAGGCGATCCACGACGTGTACTGCGGGATCATGGCCGACCACACCCACCCGAACGAGAAGGACCAGGAGCAGGCGCGCGCGATGATCGCGGCCATCCAGAAGCAAGCGAACTGAGGCCGCCTGGCGAGCGGGACTTGCCGCGAGCCGGAATTTGTTCCTCGCCCTCGGCGCGGCGGCTTTGCCATCGTTCGGGCGCGGCGGCGACGTCGCGATCTCACACGGTTGACGGTGTCCGGTCGTGATCCCCCACACGGCCGGCCACCTCCCGTGTCTCACGTGTAGCGCAGACGCGGTGGGCGAGCGAGGATCGCAGGAGGGCCGGGCTCGCACCACCGTCTGCTGAGGAGTGGTGCGACCAGATGACGACAGCCGATGGGCAGGTCGGGCTCACCGGCGGATCGCCAGCACCGCCAGCAGACGTCGAGACGCTGATCAGCGACAGCCTCCCCGGGATCCAGCCCACCTCCGTCCGCGCGCTCGCGGCGGCCGGCAGGATGCGTTCGGCTCGCCCTGGCGAGACGATCTTCCGTCAGGGTGAGGAGATCCCCCTGGTCCTCCTGACACGGGGTCATGCCGTGTTCCGCCGGACGACTGTCGACGGCCAACACCTGATGGTGGGCGTCGCCTATCCGGGCGGGACGTTCGGGATCACCAGCGTGTCGGCCACGATCTCGAGCGTCGACCTGGTCGCCCTCACGAGCGTCGACGTGATGATGTGGCGCGGCGACACGATCAGGCGCCTTGTGGCGGCCGACCCCGAGCTCGCGCTGGTCGTCATCGACCAGTTGTCGGCGTTCCTCAACCTGCTCACCGAGAAGGTCGATGGATTCCTCCACCAGGACGCGCGCCGGCGGGTGCTCCGCATCCTTGCCCGCCATCGGGACTTGTTCTTCTCGGAGCCGCCAGTACTGACCCGCACGCATCTGCCCGGGCTGGTCGGCACCAGTCGCGAGATGACGGGGCGTGTGCTGCGAGAGCTCGAACGTGAGGGCGTCGTGGCGCGCGTCGGGCGGACCGCCCTCAAGCTGCTTGATCCGGGACCGCTCGATGAAGAGGGCGTCCAGACGTCTCGCCTCCTACGGTATTCATAGGCGGCTCGAGCGCCCGGAACATATTCCTCGCCCCTCGCCGTTCGCGGAGTGCACCGTCGCGCCGGTGGTGCGAGGCCGGCGTGTGATGGGCTGCTCCGAACCTGTGCTCCCGCCCGCAGCGGGCCGCCGGGCGCACTTGCGCCCGTCGAAGCGCGGGGTCGGCGAGCCGCAAGGGCGATCTTGCCGCCCAGACCACGCAGATCCTTGCCAACATGCAGACCGCACTCGCGGCGGGCGGTGCCGCTCCCGAGCACGTCGTCAAGTGGAACCTCTTCATCGTCGAGGGACAGGACGTCCGCATGGATACGAGGCGTTCCGGCGCGCGTGGGGCGATCGCACCACCCCGCCGCCGCTCATCACCGCGGCATTCGTCAGCGCCCTCGCCCATCCCGATTTCCTCGTCGAGATGGACGCGATCGCAATCGTTCCCGAGTGATGCCCGTCGCTTCAGGCCTGCGCGAGGACCTCGCGCAGCTTGGCAGCGAACGCCTCGGGCTCGCCTGACGGCTGGCCATACTCGCCGCCCATGAACCCGTTGTGGCCACCCGGGAAGATGACGAGCTCCGTCCCCAGCCGCACTGCCACGCCCTTTGCGCCGCGACCAGCCATGATCCGCGTCGACTCTTCGCCTACGGCGAGCACCATCCGGTTGGACGCCCTCCGCAGTGCGTCGAAGTCGAGCTCGTAGTGCGTGCCGGCGATGATGGTCTGCGCCATCAGCACGTCCTCCCGCGAGCCGTCGTCCTCGGTCGGCATGCCGAACATCGCCGGGTCCGGCGCAGGGCGGCTGGCAAAGTCGTCGGGGAATTCGCCTTCGTGGCTGACGACGACGATGAAATGCGCCATCCCGGCATTGAACCCACTCCGCATATACGTTTCGTGGACGGCACGGGCGGCGGCTTTGGCGTTCTCGCTGTCGGGCAGGACCGATGCGATCGGCGGCTCGTGGGCGACCAGTGTCCGAATGTCGTCCGGGTGCTTGGCGACCAGGGCGAGCGCATTGGTCGCCCCGCCGCTGCTGGCGAACAGGTCGACCGGCCCGCCGACCGCCTCGATGATCCGGTGCAGGTCGTCGGCATGCTGGTCGGGGGTGGATTCGGTCGACGGATCGTCCTTCGCGCTGCGCTCCGACCCGCGCGGGTCGTAGGTGACGAGCGTGCGGTCGGGAAAGTAGCCGATGAGGGTCCCGAAGCCGGCGGCGCCCATCGGCGATCCGATCAGCATCAGGGGCGGCTCATCGCTGGCGTCGTCGTTGCGCCGGACGTCGTAGGTCAGCGTAGCGCCGGGCGCATCGAGCGTGCGCGTCGTGGGTTCGGTCGCGGTGGTCATCACTGATCTCCTTCGCGTCGTGGGTCAGGCGGTGCGGACGGCGTCCTGGGCAAGGAGCGCGTCGATCTGACTGACCGCCTGCGTCAGCCCTTCCTCCATGCCCATGGCCAGCAGCTGCTCCATCGCCTCCGTGCTGGGAAACGTGCTTTCGATCGACATCCGCGTCCGGGTGCCCGTCCCCTCGATCGACACCCGGATCGTGTTCATCGGCATGTCCGTGTTCGGGGATCCGTCGTCGTTGGCGAACCCGTCACGAAAGACGATCGAGCGAGGGGAATCGGCCTCATCAACCTCCCAGTAGCCCTTGGGCTGATCGCCCTCCGGACCGGTCATGTGGTACTCCACGCGGCCGCCGGGCTTGAGATCATGCTTGGTGAAGGTGGCGGGGTAGGTCGGCGGACCCCACCAGCGCTCGAGTTGCCGCGGGTCGGCCCACAGCTGCCAGACCCGTTCGGCCGGAGCGTCGAACTCGGCTTCCACGGTCATGGTCAGGGCATCGGCGTCCTTGCGTACTTCGGTAACGGTCATCGATCTGCCTCCTCGGTGGGCCCTGCGACAAGGTCGGTCATCCGGTCGATCCGCCCCCGCCATAGCGCCTCGTACTGGTCGAGCAGGCGTCGCGCGACGCGCAGCCCCTCGACATTGGTGCGGACGACCTTGCGCCGGCCGCGGCGCTGCTTGGTGACCAGTCCTGCCCGCTCCAGGATCGCGACGTGCTTCTGCACGGCCGCGAAGCTCATCGGGTAGTGACTGGCCAGCTCCGCGACCCCCTCGTCGCCATCGATCGCGCGGCGCACGATGTCGCGCCGGGTATGGTCAGCCATGGCCGCGAACAGACGATCGAAGTCGGGTGGAGCGATTTGCACTATACAACCATACGGTTGTACCATTGCCGTGTCAAGGACAGTCGCGCAGCGTCAGTGGAAGGAGCCGGGGAAGCATGGGACAGGTGACGAACGAGTCGACGGTGCCAGCGCGAGCGACGAGGCGGGAATGGATAGGCCTCGGCGTACTGACGCTCGCCGCACTCGTCTACGCGATGGACCTGACCGTGCTCAACCTTGCGATCCCCAGGATCAGCGCGGAGCTCAAACCCACCAGCGCGCAGCTCCTCTGGATCATCGACATCTACGGCTTCCTGGTCGCGGGCCTGCTCATCACGATGGGCACGCTGGGCGATCGAGTCGGCCGGCGCAAGCTCCTGCTCGGCGGGGCCGCCGGCTTCGCCGTCGCGTCGCTGCTGGCGGCGTTCTCGACAAGTCCCGAGATGCTGATCGCGAGCCGGGCCGTCATGGGCATCGCGGGGGCGACGATCGCGCCGTCCACCCTCTCGTTGATCTTCACGATGTTCCTCGACCCGAAGCAGCGCACGACGGCGATCGGCTTCTGGATCGCCGCCTATTCGGCGGGCGGTGCGATCGGGCCCGTCCTCGGCGGGATCCTGCTCGAGTTCTTCTGGTGGGGCTCGGTCTTCCTGATCGGTGTCCCGGTGATGGGGCTCTTGCTGATCCTGGGCCCGCGCACGCTGCCGGAGTACAAGGACCCGGAGGCCCGGAGGCTGGATCTGGTCAGCGCGGCGATGTCGTTGCTGGCGATCCTGGCGGTGGTCTTCGGGCTCAAGGAGATCGCGCAGGGCGGGATCGCGCCCTTGCCGGTGGTTTCGATCGTCGCCGGTCTGCTCCTCGGGGCCGCCTTCGTTCGCCGCCAGCTCACCCTACCGTCGCCGATCATCGATGTCCGCCTGTTCCGGATCCGCGCCTTCACGGCGTCGCTGGGCACCTACCTCCTGGGGATCTTCGTCGTCGTCGGCTACTTCCTCTTCATCGCGCAATATCTCCAGCTCGTGCTGGGGCTGTCGCCGATCGAAGCCGCCGTCTGGTCACTGCCGTCCGCGGTCGGGTTCATCGTCGGTTCGGTGCTGGCGCCGAAGATCATCCATCGCTTCCGTCCGTCGGTGATCATGGGGGTCGGGATGGCCATCGCGGCCGTCGGGACGGCGGTGCTTATCGGCTTGGGGCTCGACAGCGGTACGGGCATCCTGCTCATCGTCATCGCCTCGATCGTGATCTCGCTCGGGCTTGCGCCGGTGATCACGCTCGCCACCGAGCTCATCGTGGGCAGCGCACCACCCGAGCAGGCTGGCGCTGCCACCGGCATGTCCGAGACGAGCGGCGAGCTCGGCGGCGCACTGGGGATCGCCATCCTCGGCAGCATCGGCACGGCCGTGTATCGGACGGAGGTCGCGGATCGGCTGCCGGCAGAGATCCCGGCCGAGGCCGCGGATGCGGCGCGAGACACACTCGGCGGCGCGCTCGCCATCGCGCAGTCGCTGCCTGCAGAGATGGGTGCGGCCCTGGTGGCAGCAGCGCAGATCGCGTTCATCGACGCGATCCATTTCGTGGCCGTCGTGGCCGCGGTCGGCGCGATCGTGACCTCGATCGTGGCGGCTGCTGCGCTCCGCGGCGTGCCAGCCCGGGCTGAGCCGGAACCCGAGGAGGGCGCAGCGGAGCCCATCGCCGCCACCGAGTAGCGAGCTACGCGCGCAGGCACGCCTCGAGCTGGTCGGCGAGCTTCGCCGGGTTACTGAGCGCGGCCATGTGGCCGCCATCGATCGCATCCACCTCGAGCCCCAGCCGCTCGCGCGCGACCCGACGTTGGAACTCGAGCGGGAACATCCGGTCATGGCGGCCGGCCAGCACGCGAGTCGGGACGTTGGGCCACCGCTCCAGCGGCCAGGGCTCGTCGAGTGGCGTCGCCGACTGGTCTTGCCAAGTCCGGCCCTGGGCCTCCGCACTGACCTCCGGCGGGAGGTCGTGGTAGTAGATGACGGCGTCATCGTCAGCCTCCGCGGGGGTCAGCCCGAGCTCGCTGTGGTACTGGCGTCTTGCCGCTCCCGAGCCCGTGTTCGTCCACCAGGCGTTGAACGTCTCCCCCGGCTTCGGGATCATCGCGTTGAGGAGGACGACGAGATCGACCGGGCGCCGGGTGCAGACGATGGGTGCGGTGAAGCCGCCCATCGACGCGGCCACGAGGACGACCTCGGCCGCGTCGCCGACGGCATCGACCACGCTGTCCGCGTACTCGGACCAACCCGCGGTGTCGTCCTCGGAGGGCAACCGCACAGCGAGTGCCTGATGGCCGCGGGCCTCGAGCTCGGGGACGAGCAGGTGCCACTCCCACGGGTCGCCGCCGCCACCGGGGATGAGCGCAAAGGTCGTCACGTCAGACGTCCTAAGGGCGGCCGACGACTGTCACAAGCCCTCGGTCCCACTGCCCAATAGGGCCAGGGCATTCTGGACCCCCTGCTCGAGGACCTCGTCGGCGAGCCTCCGGTCGGCCAGGGCGCGGGAGACCTGGAGGGTCCCGACCATCAGGGCGAAGACACCGAGCGCCCGAAGGCGAGCTGAGCCGGAGTCGTCAGGCGCCAAGCGGGCGGCAACGTCATCGATGATCGCCACCTGACCATCCGTGTAGGCGCCCTTGACTGCGGCCGATGAGCGCGCGATCTCGTCAAGGAGCGCGGCTGACGGACAGCCGCCTTCCATGTCATCGCGGTGCTGCGTCGACAGATACCCGCGGACGATCTCCTCGAGCGACTGCGTGCTGTACCTCTCGCGCTGGGCGCGGAGCTGGTCCGCGACCGTGCTCGCGATGAGGTCGTCCTTCGAGTCGAAGTGGGCGTAGAAGGCGCCGTTGGTCAAGCCGGCGTCAGCCATGAGCGTCGCCACGCCGGAGCCATCGATTCCGTCTCGCTTCAGCCGACGGCCAGCCGCCTCGATGATCCGCCGCCTCGTCGCCTGCTTGTGATCTTTCCCGTACCGGGCCATGCCGCCTCCGAGCTGGAAGGGCTGGTTGCCTTCCTCTTGACATCTATCATAGCACGACTGTAATATTACGGCTGTCAGCCAATGAAACAGCGGAGTCCACGACCCATGAACACCACCAGCAACGACGCCGTCGTCACGTCCTACGCGAAGGCGCCGGCCCGCACGGTCACCGCAAGCGGCGTGAGTTACGCCTATCGCGAGCTCGGACCGAAGGGCGGGATCCCCGTGATCTTCTTCGTCCACCTTGCCGCGACCCTCGACAACTGGGACCCGCGCATCATCGACCCCATCGCCAAGGACCACCACGTCATCGCGTTCGACAACCGCGGCGTCGGGTCCTCCACCGGCCGAGTCCCAGGCAGCATCGAGGCGATGGCAGACGACGCCTACGCATTCATCAGCGCGCTCGGCTTCGACAAGGTCGACATCTTTTCCTTCTCCCTCGGCGGCTTCGTCGCCCAGGCGCTCGTCATCAAGCACCCGGATCTGGTCCGTAAGCTGATCCTGACCGGGACCGGCCCTGCCGGAGGGAAGGACATCGACAAGGTCGCAGGCATCACGTATCTGGACATGCTGCGCGCGGCCCTGACACGGTCGGACCCGAAGGAGTTCCTGTTCTTCAACCGCAACGCCACCGGCAAGCCCGCCGCGCGCGCGTTCGTCAACCGGCTCAAGGAGCGCACCGTCGACCGCGATGCCGAGATCTCGGTGAAGGCGTTCCAGACGCAGCTCGAGGCGATCAAGAAATGGGGTCGCTCAGCCCCCGCCGACCTGACGAAGATCACACAGCCGACGTTGATCGCCAACGGCGATAACGACCGGATGGTGCCCTCGGTGCTCTCCGAGGACATGCATCGCCGCATCCCTGGCTCCGAGCTCGTCATCTACCCCGACTCGGGCCACGGCGGGATCTTCCAGTTCCACGACCGGTTCGCCCCCGTCGCCGTCGAGTTCCTCGATCGCTGACCCGCACCCTCCGAAGGAAGGCAAGAAAGTGGAGACGACACCTCTCTCTGACAAGAAGCCCCTCGTCTCATCGATCCTGCTGTGGATGCGCACCGATCAGCCGCGTCAGGAAGGCATGGACTACTGGAAGGGCCCGCACTCGAAGATCATCTCGGCAACTCCCGGGATGGAGGAGTACCGCCAGATCCACCTGGCTGAGCACGATCCCGGGCTATGGCCCGCCACCAGCGGCGTCGAGACGACCATCCCGGCCGAGCGCAGGATCGACGGTGTCGCCGAGGTCACGTTCGCGTCCGTTCTCTCACCGCTGCGCGGCCGCAAGCAGACCGGTCTCGCGTACAAGGATGAGGTGAACGTGTTCCGGCGCACCCTGCTCTACGCGGGGCTACCCAACTCGGGTCGCTGGTACGACGTGGCCGGTTCCGGGGAGAAGGCGGGAGCGCGAAGTCTGATCTATCTCCGCAAGCGCGCAGGCGTCAAGACCGGTGCGTTCCGGAGGTTCCTTGACGACGAGCTCGTGCCCGCTCTCATCCAAACCGGGGTCCTGCGGGAACTCCGAACCCAGGTCTTCATGCCCTGGATCGAACGACTCTGGGACACCCCAAACGTCGCGCACGACAACCCGACCGACCAACGGTTCCACGCCTCGCTGATCGTCGGCTTCGCCGACGCCAACGCCATGCGGGCGTTCTTCGACAGCGGTGAGATCACAGCGCTCTCGGGCAAGCTGCCCCAGTTCGTATCGGCGGTCCACGCCTACGAGGTCGCCGAAACGCTGACCTACGTAAAGGACGGCAACGTCCTCCCTCAGTATCTGACGTAGCGGCCCGCTGGCGTCAGCCGGCGTTGCCGAACGTGGCCCGCCCGGCCGGTCGGTAGGTCTGGAGCATCACGCCGGACGGCGTCGATCGCGACTCGACCAACTCCAGGTTGTGCGTCTGGCCACGCTCCGGGAAGAGCCGGAGCCCGTCGCCCACCACGACCGGGTAGATGCGCAGGTTGAGCTCGTCGACGAGGTCGCGCTCGAGCAGCCATCGGAGCAGCTCGCCACTGCCGTGGACCTGGAGATCGCGCCCGGGCTTCGCCTTGAGCTCGCGCACCGCCTCCTCGACGTCGCCCTCGATGACGTGCGTGTTCTGCCACCCTGGATCCTTGAGCGTAGTCGAGGGTACGTACTTGGGCAGCACGTTGATGCCGTGGGAGACCGGATCGCCAGCGTCGTGGTGCGGCCAGTACGGCTCCCAGATCTCCCACGTCTTGCGTCCGAGCAGGAACGCGTCGGCGCGCTCGAACCAGGAGGTGAGGAAGCGCCAACCCTCCTCATCGCCATAGGCTGCGGTCCAGCCGCCTCGATCGAACCCGCCACCGCGGTCCTCGTCGGGGCCACCGGGGCCCTGGTACACGCCGTCCACCGTCAGCATCATGGATGCGGTCAGCTTCATGTCATCGCTCCTTCGCGGTCGATAACGGTCCCGGCCGCCATGTCCGGTAGGGAGTGAAGAGGACCGGCACCTCGCTGCCAGCGAGCTTCGCTCTGAGCTCTGCGCTCGGCTCACCGAGCAGCTCGCCGTGGACCACAGTGACCGTCGAAAGGACCGCGTCGAACATGTGGCCGAGATTCGCGGCGTGCTCGATGGCCGCCTCGGAGTCCCGGTACCGCTCGATGAACATGCATTCGGACTGATCGTCGTTGAGGTAGAGGTCGTATGCCAGCGTGCCGGAGTCCTTCGTCCGGACGATCTCCGTGGCCTGCTCGGACAAGCGCAGGTACTCGTCGCGCTTGCCCTCGTGAAACCTGAATCGTGCGATACCGAGAAGCTCACTCATGGATCAGTCCTCCAAGGCTTGCTACATCCTGAAGTCGAAGGGTCCATCTACGCTCAGAAAGCCAGGAGACGTGATCAATGACGCTCAGATGCATCAATCCCAGCGATCTACCGCCTCAGGAAACGTACACGCAGGTCGTCGTTGCGACGGGGAGCAAGTTGGTATTCGTCTCGGGCCAGGAGCCCGAAGACATCAACGGCGATCTCGTTGGCCCTGGTGATCTTGCGGCTCAGGCGCGCCAGGTGTATGCCAATCTCGGCCATGCACTTGCTGCTGCCGGCGCCGGACCCAAGCAGGTCGCAAGGATCACGATCTACGTCGTCGATTACGAACGCGACGAGTGCTTTGCCGATCATCGAAGAAGCCCGGAAAACGTTGTTCGGAGATCACAAGCCAGCAGACGTGGTGCTCGGCGTAACCTCGCTATCCCCGGGCTACCTGATCGAGGTTGATGCGATCGCGGTCATCGATTGACCGAGTCGCTTGCGACCCGCGCCGCCGCTGTCAGCTTCGTCGTCCTGGGCGTCGGGTTCGGCGCCGGGGCGGTCGTGACGCTGGTCTACCTGGACCGCAACGGGGAGCTGCCGATGACGCCGTGGGGCTTCCGGTCGATGAGCGGCCCGTTCGAGGCCCTCGGTCAGGAGCGCTTCGCGGCCCTCGGCTGGGCGCTGGTCGCGGTCTGCGCGCTCGACGTGGTCGCCGGCCTCTGGCTGTGGCAGGGTCGACGGCGGGGTCTCCGGCTGGGTTTGGCGACAACCCTGCCGGCGCTCGGGCTGGGGGCGGGGTTCGCACTGCCATTTCTGCTCGTGGGCGTTCCCATCCGAACCGCCCTGATGCTGGCCGGACGGCGCGGCCTGCGCTCAAGCCGATATTCTGTGCAGCCATTCGCTCGAGATCGACCGACCCGCGGCCGAGATCTGGTCGTACCTAGAGCATAGGAACGCCAAGCCGAAGGTCCACTTAAGCACGAGCCGCTATGATCGCCGCCTCGCGCCTGTAGCTCAGTGGATAGAGCGTCGGCCTCCGGAGCCGAAGGTCGCAGGTTCGAATCCTGTCGGGCGCGCCACGACAACCTATCCCGGCTGACGGCGTACTACTCCCGAACGACCTAGCGACAGGTGCCCTTCGCATTCGAGCTGCCGGATCGTCCTCGCGACTGTCGCCGCGAACTGGCGGGAAGCCGGTCGGCTCGCGACTACTTACGAGGATTCGCGCTGCCTGCCACACAGCCGTCAATCACCCCCAACGGGGCAGCCCGAGGGTGATGACGTGGATGCGTGACGCTGCTCGGGTGTTAGCGCTCGAGCTGCTCCTTGAGCGACTTGAGCGCGGCAGCCCAGGCAGCCTCGGACGTCTTCGCCGCGTCCTCGGACGGCAGGTTCTCCTCCGTGATGGTCAGCGCGGTGCCGCCATCGCGTTCAGTGAGGTCCCACGCCACGATCTGGTAGTGCTCGGCGGTATCCGGCTGGCCGGAGACGTCGCTCCAGTGCGTGTGGACGAGCCGCCTCGGTGGCTCGATCTCGAGGATCTCGCCCTTGTCGACGTACGGCTTGCCCTGATACTCACCTGTGTGCACGAGCTGGCTGCCGACGGTCCAGTCCGATTCGGTGTCGACCCCGAAGAACCACCGCTTGATCTCGTCCGGCGTGGTGATCGCCCGCCAGACGGTCTCGACCGGTGCGTCGATGTGGGTGGAGCTTCTGATCCGCTCGATCGTCGTCCTGTCCATCATTTCGACTTCGCGTGACCCTTCTTGTTGTGATGCTTCACGACGGTCGCCGCAGCGATCGCCTTGGCACGCTCCATCGAGCGGCCTTGTCGTCGCTCGCTCGTCTTCACGTGCTCGTACATCCGCTGTTCCTTGTCGCTCACGCTTGGCAGGTGTTCCTTCTGCGGCATCGCATATCACCTCCACAGGCGAGGATAGGAGGGCGGCGCGCAGGGACGAATCGCGGTTCGACCATGTAGGGATACAAACCAGTGTCGCCGTCCCACTTAGCCGATGACGTTGCGCTCCAGGACCGGTCGACCCGCCGCGATCCGGTCGAACGCGAAGATCGACAGGTCGAGTGTCTGGTACCGGCCATGGACGATCAGCTCGGCGATGGCCTGACCGACCGCCGGGGCCTGCTGGATGCCGTGGCCGCTGAAGCCGTTCGCGAAGAGCAGGTTCGCGATCGTCGGGTGTGGACCGATGATCGCGTTGTGGTCGAACGTGTTGAGCTCGTAATAGCCGGCCCAGGCGTTGGTGACGCGGATCGCGTCGAAGGCCGGGACGCGATCCGCGAGCGCCGGCCACAGTTGGCGATCGAACTGCTGGCGATCCACCTCGAGCGGCAGGTCGGCGAGATCGTCGGCCGCTGGCGGCGCGATGCCGGCGATGAATGATTCCCCCTCCGGCCGGAACCAGGCGCCGCTGGTGTCGATCACGAGCGGACAGTCGACCGGCGGGTCGGATGCCACGTCGAACACGAACACCGACCTGCGCCGGGCCTCGACGGGCAGGTCGATTCCGGCCATCGCGGCGACGTCGCGAGCCCAGGGTCCGGCGGCATCGACGACGATGTCCGACCCGATCCGCCGCCCGTCGGCCAGGACGACCGTCGCCACGCGGTCGGCGACGATCTCCAGGTCGACGACGTCCCCGGTGACGAGGTCGGCGCCCCGGTCGCGTGCGCGGCCACGCAGGACCTGGACCAGCGCGTACCCGTCGAACCAGCCTTCGCCAGACCGCCCGAGCGACGCGAGCGCGACGCCTTCGACCGACAGCCACGGATAGCGGGCCGCCAGCTCGCCCGGTGACAGGAGTTCGACATCCGCGCCCTCGGCGCGCTGCACCGCGACATTGGCCTCCAGGGCCTGGGCCCCGGCCTCGGTCGCGAGATACAGGTAGCCCGATTCGTGAAGGCCTACCCCGGCGTCGCACAGCCAGCCGAACGAGTAGCGCGACAGCCGGATGTTCTCGGGCGTGGAGAACTGCTGGCGGATCGACGCGGCCGACAACGCCGACGAGGCGCGACGGAACGTGGGGTCGCGCTCGATCAGGGTCAGCGTGCCGCTGAAGGCCGGGTCGTCCAGTGTGGCAGCGGCCACGGCGCTGCCCATCGCCCCGCCACCGATGACGACCACGCGGCCGGACCGGCTCACGACGGACCAGCGGCGGGCGCCTCCAGTCGGGCCCGCAGCAGGTCGGACCCGGCCGTGTCGGTGAGCCGGCACGACCAGCCGTCCGCGGCAGGCCAGACCTCGGCGATCACGGTCGCGCCGCCTTCGACGGCCCGCGCGTACTCGAGCCGGACGGTCCGCGGGATCGTTCGCACCATCTCCTTGCCACCGGCGGCGATGACCTGCTCATCGACCCAATCGGCGTAGACCGCGTTGTTGACGTGGTCCATCGGGTCCAGCTCGTGCGGTCTCGCCTCGATCGTCGACCGTGCGGCGGGCGCGGGTGGGTCCGTCAGCGGCACGCGAGCGAGCTGGAATGTCGCCTCGGGTGCCCAGAAGATCCCGTCGAACTCACTCGGGATCCGGGTCGGTGCCCCGCGCGCATCGAGCAGCACCCAGTCGACATGGAGCCACGCAACCGTCTCGCCGTTCGCGTCGACGAAGTCCGTGCGCCGGCGTGCCCACACGCGGCGCCAGCCGGCGACCTGCGTCGTCCCGACGTACTCCTCCCCGACACCCATCGGCCCGAGGATGGTGACCTCGGCGGCGCGCGCCAGCCAGGTCAGGCCGCGCTCCCGATACCAGGCTCGGGTGAACCCGCGTGCCGACGAGTGGAACCAGGCGAGGTCCTGTGCGTAGCGCAGCAGCACCGAGGTGCGCACGCGGCCGTCGGGTGCCGCCTCATCGAATCTGACCCGATACGACGAGGAGCACGTATCCGGGCGGCGCACATCGTCCGTCATGCGCGGGCGAGGGCGTCGAGCGACTCGAGCGCGATGATCGTCGTGCCATCGGTCGGCGCGGAGGAGCGGGACAAGCGGACCTCGCACGATCGCAGCGCGTCGAAGACGACCAGGCTTGCCCGCAGGCCCAAGCCCTCGTCGTCCGCGTGGCCGCGCGCGTCGTCGAGCTGGTGGAGCACGTCGTCGCTGATGCCGCGGGCGCCCCATTTGCAGTCGTACGCCTCGGGGGCGCCGTCGCGCTCGACGGTCACGTCGTACGGGTGGATCTCGGCACGCACGCCATCGAACAGGATCCGTCGCTCGCGCCGGATCGCGCCGGCGTCGACCCGTCGCGCAAGCAGGCGTGCCGTCAGCTCCTCGACGATCGCGCCACGGAACTGGCTGCGCACGGCCTCGCCGCGTTCGGCGACCTCGAGCGCGACTGCCAGCACGGCTTCCGATCCGGCGCGATCGGGTCCGTCGCTCCCCCGCCCGAACAACGTCGGGAACATCGTCATCCAGGTCGTGGGGTCGGTCGACTCGCCGTTCATGACGGCTCGGGCCATGATCCGTTCGGGCTGGCTTGCGGCCGCCAGGAGGTCGGCGGCGCGGGCCACGAGTGGATCGGCCTGGATACCGGCGTACACGACGGCGCGCCCATCCCGCGCAGCATCCTGGAATCTCACGGGCGCTCGCCGACCGCGAGGAGCGTCACCTGCGGGAACGTCGAGAGCCAGTCGATGGCGCGATGGGGATCCTCGATGCGGCCGACCTCGTCGATCGCGGCATCGATCGCGGCGTTCGTGGCGTCGTCGACTCCCTCGCCCGCTCGCGCCGCGGCGACGGCCTCGAGCCGGGTCTGCCAGGCCTCGGTGAGGTCCTGGATGTAGGACCACTCGTCCTCGATATCCTCGCCGAGCTCGGCGAGCGTGGCGTATGCCAGCAGGGCCCGGTCGATCGCGGCATCGACGGTCCCGTCGGTCTCCTGGATCATGCTCGGAAGCGTACCGCGGCGGCGGCCACGGTCGGCGGTCGGGGCCGGTCGGCGGTCGGGGCCGGTCAGCGCTCCGTGGTGGCGATCTTCGGCGCTCGACTCGGGCGGTGGCGCGGCCGCTCGGTCGTGGTTCCGCGCTCCGAGCGGCGGAGCAGCGTTTCGAGACGGCGCCGTGCGCGCTCGTCCCAGGCACGTGAGTAGGCCTCACGCGCATCTGTGCGGAGGCGGGCCGCCTGTACCCGCTCGCCCCCAGCCTCGAGGACCGCGACACGATCGAGGATCGCGCGGTACAGCGCAGGGAGCTCTTCGGCGGGAGAGTTCGGCTCCATGACGCTCACGATGGACCCCGATGGTCCCGGCTGGAATAGCCCACCGGTCCCTCCCAGCCCACGCCGAACGGGTCAGGCTCAATCGCCTCGGTGCGCGCCGCTCCGGACGTCGAATGAGCGGAACTCGCCGGTCGCGGGACCCCAGACGGTGGCAACGCGATCGACGATCGCGCCCGCCGGCCCGACCTCCAGGATGCCCACCAACGCCTCCAGCGCAGGGCGCGGTCCCTCCGCCACGCAGCGCACCGAACCGTTGGCGCCGTTGGCCACCCAGCCGGTCACTTCCAGGTCGCTCGCACGCCTGACGACGTGATACCGGAACCCGACGCCCTGGACGCGTCCATGCACGGTGGCGTCCAACCGCTCGCTCCTCATGCCGCGTGCTCGTCATCGAGCCGTGCGGTGGGGCGCGGCCAGGCGAGCGCGAGGTCGTCCAGGACGAGCTCCGGTGAGACATTGCCGGCGATGAGCACGGCGGCTTGTCCGAGTCGCCCCATGAACGCGTGCAGGTCGCCGCGGTCGAGCCGAGTGGCCACGGATCGCGTGTCATCGAGGGTGCCGACGTCGCGGACCGATGCGTCCAGACCGAGCTGGGACAGAAGGAGATCGCGCGTCACGTCCGTCCAGACGGCGATGAGGGCGTCGGCGGCCCGGCGTCGTTCCGTGGCGGGCGTTCGGACGAGCTCGACGGCCTCGTCGCTCGATGGATCACCCGCGTCGCCGCCATCGGGTGGCGCCGGCTCGTCAGCCGGCTTGGCCGTTCGCGCTCGTCGGCTCCGCGCGGGCTCCGTCATCGCCGGATCGGGGGTCGTGACCGGGCCGGAGTCCACGGCGATCATCGCGATGGCCGCAGCCTGCGATGCGAGGCTGCGGATGCCCGCGAGGCGGTCGGCGGGACCAGCGTCGGCCAGGTCGAGCAGCGACCGGCCGATCGCGTCGCGATCGCGCAGCGCGTCCGGCGCAAGGATCCAACGCAATGCGACGCCCGGTCGGCCTCCGGCGATCCGTGCGGCACTGGCAGCGACCGGTGGATCCGCCGCGCCGTGCTCGGCCACGATGGCCTCGATATCCCGCACGCCGACCGGCCCGAGTCGGATCCGGACGCAGCGCGACAGGATCGTCGGCAGCAGCGGTTCCTCGGCATCGGCGCACAGGACGATCGTGGTCGCGGACGGCGGCTCTTCGAGGGTCTTGAGCAGTGCCGCCTGGGCGTCCTCGTTCATCCGGTGCGCGGACTCGATGATGGCGACCCGCGCGCTGCCCTCCACCGGCAGCAATGCGAGTTCCGCGATCAGGTCGCGGATCCCGCGCGGCTTCCCGGGTCCGCCGATGACGACCTGGCGACCCGGTCCTTCCGGCCCGAGATAGTGGACATCCGGATGACCACGGCCGGCGACCAGTCGGCACGCCCGGCAGGCGCCGCACGGACGGCCCGAGACGTCGGCAGCCGTGCACAGCAGACCGGCTGCAAGATCAGCGGCGAGCGTCGTCTTGCCGACGCCGGACGGCCCCACAAGGAGGACCGCGCCCGACGTCCCTGCGCGGATCCTTGCCCTGACAGCGGCAAGCGCGGCCGGATGGCCGCGCGTCCGCGCCCCGTCCATCGCGGGTCGGGTCAGGGGGCCGGCTTGGTCGTCCGCCGTGTGGTGCGACGCTTGGGCGCGGTCGCCGGAGCGTCGCCAGGGTCGGCGGCCACCGTGCCGCTGTCGGCCGGCTCGTCGCCGGCCGCGGCGTCGGGGGCAGCGGCGGCGGTCGCGCTCGCGGTCTTGCGCGTCGCTCGGCGCTTTGGCGCCACTTCCCCGTCCTCGGACGATGCCGTCGCGGTCTTCCGGGTCCGCCGCTTGGGCGCCTCCTCGTCGGCGCTCTTGGCGGACGCCTTTGCCGTCGAAGCCTTGGACGTCGCCGAGCGCGTCCGCCGCTTGGAAGCAGCAGGTGCCTCCGCGGCGGGCTCGTCGCCCACGTCGATCGGGCTGCCCGGGGGCACCTCCGTCGGTCGCGACGAGGGAGCTGACGGGCGCTGGCTTACCTGGGCCCGCAGCATCTCCTCGAGCTCGGGCGGGACTTCACTCCATGGCTCGGCGGATCCCGTGGGACGCGCCCGGTCACGTGGGCGATCGCCCTGTGGCTCGAAGTTCCGGCCGCGGGATGGCGCAGCACCGGCCGTGCGGCCGCTGACATCCGGATAGCGGTTGATGCCGCCTCCCCCACCGCGTCCGTAGCGCTCTCGATCCATCGCGGACTGGTAGGCGGCCCGGCCGCCGCGTGGACCGCCACGGCCACCCTGGCCACCGCCCGCTCGACCGCCGCGTGCACCGCGACGCTGCTCGGCGATCAGGTATTCCGGGATCTCGGGCTCGTCGAAGTCCTCGTCATCCGCGAGCGGAGCGAGGTTCGTCGGAGCCGCCGTCGTGCCAAGCTGCGAGTCCCACACCGATCCGAATGGCGTGGAACGAGGTCGCGGGGCATCCACCGGCGCCTCGTCATCCTCTGTCTCTTCTTCGGCGTCGAGTCGGGCGGCTGGCGCTGCGCGGCCCTGCGCGGGCGGCGCAGTCGGCGCCACGGCGTCCTCCCGGCCTCGCCCGCGACCACGACCGCGACCACCGCGCCGGCGGCGGCGGCGTGCGCCGTCATCGGCCTGCTCGGTGTCGTCGCTTGCCCCGGTCCCGACGCCTTCGGCATCAGGAGCGCCGAGATCGTCCAGCGTGAACACTTCGGCGGCTGCGAGCTCGGATTCGGACAGGCCGCCCCCGGCCCTCGCCAACCGCTCGCCCGGCAGCGCCGTGAGGCCGTCGCCGCCCGAGCCGTTGGTCGATGGCGCGGCGGCGCCACGACGGCCCCGACCACGCGAGCCGGTCGCCACCACGGGCTCCGCGTCGCCGCTGCGACCGCGCCCCCGGCCACGGCTCGTCCTGCCGCCACGCCCGACGCCGCTGCCTTCGGTCTGCTTGTCAGGGACCTCCGTCATCGACAGGTCGGCATCATCGCCCGCGACACGGCGCCCGGACCGGGAGCCCTTCTCGACGCGCGCAAGCTGGGTGATATCGGTGAACTGGTCGGCGACCTCGATCAGGTCCGAGCTGGTGTTGCCGCGGAAGCTGATGACCTCGCAGCGGACGCCCATCTCCTGGACCGCCCGGATGGCCGGCGCGAAGTCGCCGTCACCCGACACGACGATCGCGATATCGAGGTTCCGCGCCGTCTTCATCATGTCGACGACGAGCTCGATGTCGAGGTTGGCCTTGACCTTGCCGTCGCCATATTTGCGGATGTCCTTGCTCACGACCTTGTAGCCATGCCGGCGCAGGAAATCGTGGAAGTTCCGCTGGTTCTCGTTGTCCGGGTCGAGCCCCGTGTACGCGTATGCGCGAACGAGGTCGCGGCCGGCACCGGCCGACTTGAGGAGCGTGACGTAATCGATGTCCACGCCGGCGGCCTTGGCCGCATAGAAGATGTTCGCCACGTCTACGAAGACGGCGACGTTCTTGCCCAACTGTGACTCCTTGGAACTGGTTGTTGATTGCCTCGGCCGGCGCGATCTCGCTGCTCGGCGAGGCCGATGATCAGAAGCGGCGCGAGGTGCTACCCACCGCGGCCACGGTTCGTTGGATGCGCGGACCGGCCGGCGTGAACCCGAGGGCCGCCCAGCGGCCGAAGGATGTCTCGTCGCCCGGGCGGTCTGCTTCCACCATGGTGCAGCCCTTGTTGCTGGCCGATCGGATGACCTCCTCGAGGAGGGCCCCCGCGACCCGATCCGCGTCGTGGTCGGGGTCCACGACCAGGAGGTCGATGGTCCCCACGAAGCCACCGGCACTGACCGACGGGCGAAGGGCCAGAACGGCCCCGCCCACCACGTGTCGCTGGCTCTCGGCCACGAAGATGCTCGCCTGCGGGAGGTACACGAGCTGCCGAAGCAGATCGGCTGCGTCGAGTGGACTCGATCCGCGATCGACGTCGCTCAGCGCGACGAGACGGTCGATGTCAGTGATACGGGCGGCTCGGACCAGATATTCCACGCCGAAGGTTCGCACCTCGCAGGACGGCGACGCCGCTTCGCCCCTCGACCGGGGCCATCCGACCCCGGGTCGGCACCGACGGCCCGCGATCCCGTTGCCACCGCGCGTGACGCCGCGGCGTAGGGATGCGACCGACCGGTGTTGCATTCGGGTCGCCAGTGCATATGATACGGCATCGTTTCGGCGGTCACCTGCGCGCCGCTCGAGTACGGTCCTGCGTCGCCTCCGTCACGCACCAACGCTCGCCTGATCGGCGCCCTGGGAGGGCACCGCCGGCCGGACGAAGCAAACGGGTGGACGGTGGTCTCCGCATCCCCGCACCGAGCCGGGGCCAGTGCCCACGATCGAGGGTCGTCCGGGAGGAACCGGGCGAACCTGTCCATCCAGGAGGAGATTGCATGAAAAAGAGCAAGGTCGCGGTACTCGCCGCTGCCGCAGTGCTGGCCCTCGGGGCGTGCACAGGCGGTGGTGGTGGGGCCAGCAAGGGCGAGATCGAGGTCTGGTCCTCGCTTCCGCGTCAGGGTTCGAGCAAGGCTCAGACCGACACGATCGTGAACGCGATCAACATGGCGCTCGAGGAGCGCGCCGGCGGCGTCGTCGGCGGTTACAAGGTCGTCTACAAGGATGTCGACGACTCCACTGCCGCAGCCGGCAAGTGGGACGAGGCCACCGAGATCAAGAACGCGAACGATGCGGTCGCCAACGACAAGGTCGTGGCCTACATCGGCACGTTCAACTCCGGTGCCGCGAAGCTGTCGATCCCGATCCTCTGCCAGAAGGGCATCGCGATGGTCAGCCCGGCCAACACCTATCCCGGCCTGACGAAGGCCGGCAAGGGTGAGGCAAACGAGCCGGATGTCTACTATCCGGGTGGCTGCGCTCGCAACTACCACCGCGTCGTGGCGGCCGACGACCTTCAGGGTCTGGCCGGCGCGAAGTGGGCCGCCAAGCTTGGCGCCAAGAACGTGTACGTCCTCGACGACACCGAGCTGTACGGCAAGGGCATCGCCGACGTCTTCAATAACGAAGCTGCCGGCGCCGGTCTGACCGTGCTCGGCCGCGACGGGATCGACGGCAAGGCGACCGACTACAAGGCCCTCGCCGAGAAGATCAAGGCGACCAGCCCTGATCTCGTCTACTACGGCGGCATCACCCAGAACAACGCTGGCAAGCTGTGGGTCGACCTGCGCGACGCCATGCCGGACGTCCTCCTGATGGGTCCGGACGGCATCCTCGAGCAGGAATGGATCGACGCCGCCGGCGCCGCCGCCGAAGGCACGTACATCACGTTCGGTGGCCTGCCGGCCGATCAGCTGACCGGCAAGGGCGCCGACTTCGTCAAGAACTACAACACCAAGTACCCGAACAACCCGCCCGAGGCGTACACCGCCTACGGCTACGAGGCGGCAGGCGTCGTCCTTGCGGCCATCGAGCGGGCGGCTGCGACGAACCCCGCCGACCTGACGGCGCTCCGCGCCGCGGTCCTGAAGGAGATCCACGCGACGAAGGACTACAACGGAGCCCTCGGCACGTGGAGCTTCAACGAGGAAGGCGATACGACCCTGACCGCCATGTCCGGGAACATCGTCAAGGACGGCAAGTTCGCCTTCGACAGCGTCATCGAATAGTCGCCGGCCCGCCGGGCCACGACTACCCGACCGACCGTTCGGCGATGCCGGACGGTCGGTCGCACATCCAGCTCCGGAACGGTCTTGAGGAGAGAGCGTGGAGGAACTGGTCAGGGCACTCACGATCGGCTTGACCAACGGCCTGATCATCGCCCTCATCGCGATCGGCTACACGCTGGTGTACGGCATCCTCGAACTCATCAACTTCGCCCATGCCGACGTGTTCATGCTCGGCACGGCGTTCACCTACTTCGCCACCGACATCATCGTCGAAATCGTGGGCATCCCGGCCTCATCGCTGGTGGCGTTGGTGGTGACCTTCATCTTCCTGCCGATCGTCATGCTCCTCACGGCAGGCATCAATGCAGGCATCGAACGACTGGCCTACCGGCCGCTGCGGAACGCGCCCCGACTCGCCCCCTTGATCAGCGCGATCGGGATCTCGTTCGTCCTCCAGAACATCGGCCTGGTCATCCTCGGCCCATCGCAGCTGCGGGTCCAGGACGTGCTCCCGACGACGCCCCTGGTCAACCTGCCGAGTGGCGCGGCGTGGTTCGGCGTGGACGAGCTGGTCGTCGTCCTCGTCACCCTTCCGCTCCTGCTCGGCCTACGTTGGTTCGTGGGCAGCACGCGCCAGGGCAAGGCGATGCGCGCGACGGCGCAGGATCGCGACGCCTCGGGGCTTATGGGTATCGACGTCAACCGCACCATCTCGCTGACATTCCTGATCGCGGGTGCGCTTGCCGGGGCGGCCGGCCTGATCGTCGCGCTGTACTACCGCCAGACGTTCTTCCAGTACGGGTTCCAGTTCGGCCTGTTGTCGTTCACCGCGGCGGTCCTCGGCGGGATCGGCAACCTCACCGGCGCGACGCTCGGCGCCCTCGTCCTCGGGCTCATCGCCGCGTTGTCCGACCGCTTCCTCGAGGCGAAGTGGACGACGGTGATCGTGTTCGGGATCCTCATCCTGGTCCTGGTCTTCCGGCCGACGGGGCTGATGGCCGAGAAGCAGTCGGAGCGCGCGTGACATGACGACCGCCGTTCGCGCCCGGAGGCCGACCATCCCGAACCCGTTCGCCGGCATGGAGCGGCGGCGACGCGACATGACGATCGTCGCGATCCTGCTGGTCGTCGCGGTCGTGTATCCGATCATCTACCGGTCCCTCGAGGCGGCCGTGCCGTTCATCCCGTGGCCCGGGACCGCGGTCCTCATCACGTGCGCGACATTCGCGATCCTCGCCTTGGGCCTGAACATCGTGATGGGCTTCGCGGGGCTGCTCGACCTCGGCTACGTCGCGTTCTACGCGATCGGGGCGTACACCACGGCCTTCCTGGCATCGAGCCACTTCGACATCCACATCAGCTGGTGGATCGTCATCTGGATCGCCGTCGCATCGGCCGCCGTCTTCGGCATCCTGCTCGGAGCGCCGACGCTCAAGCTGCGTGGCGACTACCTCGCGATCGTCACCCTCGGGTTCGGCGAGATCGTCCGGATCGTGTTCCGGAACCTGGGCGATTTCACGCTTGCGCTACCGGCGTTCCTGGGCGGCGCCGTCCTGATCGGCCCCAATGCCAACCTCACCGGCGGCAACGTCGGCATCAACCCGATCGACCCGCCGACGATCCCCATACCTGGACCATGGGGCGACGCGATCGTCTTCTCGAACCAGAACGCGATCGCATCCTGGTACCTCGTCCTCGTCCTGCTGATCATCACGTACGTGGTCTGCGTGCGCTTGCGCGACTCGAAGCTCGGCCGGGCCTGGATGGCGATCCGCGAGGACGAGACGGCGGCCGCGGCGATGGGCATCAACACCGTGACCACGAAGCTGCTGGCGTTCTCGCTGGGAGCGAGCTTCTCTGGCTTCGCGGGCGCCTTCACCGGCGCCTACCAGACCGCGATCTTCGCCGAGACGTTCAACTTCAACGTGTCGATCCTGGTGGTCGTGATCATCATCCTGGGCGGCATCGGCTCCCTGCGCGGCGTGCTGATCGGGGCGTTCGCAGCGCAGTACGTCAACCAGACGTTGCTCGCGTTCCTGGGCAGCCGGATCTTCAACGAGCCGCTGCAGTCCCTCGGCGACGCGACGGACATCCCCATCCTGTCGCCCATCCTGTCCGACTTCAACCTGGCCACGTACAACTACCTGATCTTCGGGATCGTGCTCGCCATCATGATGATCAAGCGGCCCGAGGGACTGTTCCCGGACGAGGGCGCCAAGGCAGAGATGCACGGCATCGGTGTCGCGGCGGAAGTGACGGCCGGCTCGGCTGAGCTGTTGGCCGCGGCAGAGGAGTCCGAGGCCGTGACGCTCGAGGCGGCCGCGATCGAAGAGGCGACCGAGATCCCGGACGCGCTGCCCGACGTCCTGCCGGATGTGCTTGTCGATCGTGGCGACGTGATCGACGTCGCCGATGAGGAGAAACCGTCGTGACCGCGGCACCATCCACCGCGCCGGGAGCCGCGGGCGACCTGCTCGTCGCCACGGACTGCTCGAAGGTGTTCGGCGGGCTGGTGGCGGTCAGCGACGTCGACTTCAACATCCCGACCGGCAGCATCGTCAGCCTGATCGGACCGAATGGCGCCGGCAAGACCACGTTCTTCAACATGATCACCGGTCTGTACGTCCCGACGACGGGCAAGATCCGGTTCGACGGCCGCGACATCACCGGGAAGAAGCCACACGAGGTCGTCCGCGTGGGCATCGCCCGGACGTTCCAGAACATCCGCCTGTTCGGCAACATGACGGCCGAGGAGAACGTGCTCGTCGGCCTGCATCATCGGCTCAAGGGCCGCTGGTTCGGCGCGATCCTGCGCACCCCCGACATCACGCGCGAAGAGGCCGAGGCGCATGCGCAGGCACAGGAGCTGCTCGAGCTCGTCGGCCTTCGACAGCGAGCGGAGACGCTCGCCCGCAACCTGCCGTACGGCGACCAGCGGCGACTCGAGATCGCACGCGCCCTCGCGACCGCCCCGAAGCTGCTCCTGCTCGACGAGCCGACGGCCGGCATGAACCCGGAGGAGACCCGCCGCCTGACGGACTTCGTCCGTGATCTCCGGGCCCGTCTGGGGCTGACCGTGCTGCTCATCGAGCACGACATGAAGGTCGTCATGGGCATCAGCGACCGGGTCACCGTGCTCGACCACGGCGAGAAGATCGCCGAGGGCTCGCCGGCCGAAGTGCGTGCCGATGTCCGGGTCGTCGAGGCCTACCTCGGTCGCGGCGCGGCGGCGGGCTGACCGCGATGCCGCTCCTCGAACTGCGCGACGTCCATACGTATTACGGCAACATCCACGCGCTGAAGGGCATCTCGATCCACATCGAGGACGGCGAGATCGTCACCCTCATCGGCTCCAACGGCGCCGGCAAGTCGACCACGCTCAAGACGATCAGCGGCCTGCTCCGGCCGCGCGAGGGCGAGGTGTGGTTCGAGGGCCAGCGCCTCGACGGCACGCCCGCCCATGACGTCGTCGCCAAGGGCATCAGCCAGGCGCCGGAGGGTCGGCGGATCTTCCCGCGGCTGACGGTCAAGGAAAACCTCGAGATGGGGGCCTTCCTGCGGCCCAAGGGCACCGACCTCGAGGCCGACTTCGAGCGGGTGTACTCGTTGTTCCCGCGGCTCAAGGAGCGCCTCAGCCAGAATGGCGGAACGCTGTCCGGCGGCGAGCAGCAGATGCTGGCGATCGGGCGCGCCCTGATGGCCCGGCCGAAGCTCCTCCTCCTCGACGAGCCGTCGATGGGTCTGGCGCCGATCCTCGTGGAGCAGATCTTCGAGATCGTGCAGGACATCAACTCGAGTGGGACCACCGTCCTGCTCGTAGAACAGAACGCCCTGATGGCCCTCGGGATCGCCAAACGTGGCTACATCCTGCAGACCGGCGAGATCGTGCTCCACGACGAGGCCGCGCAACTCAAGACGAACCCCGAGGTCCAGAAGGCGTACCTGGGCGGGTAGCCGGGTCGTGGCCGGCTTGCGGCTACCATCCCTGCACTGATGCGCGGCCCGGTCCTTTCGCTCACGCTCGCGCGGCTCCGCCGACGTGGAGCGACCGCGGCCATCTCGATCGCCTCGGTGGCTGCCGCGGCGGCACTCATCGCGATCGTCTCGGGCATCGGGCTCATCGCCGCAGACAAGACCGTCGAGCGCATCTTCGACGGCGAGGGCACGGATCGGCCCGTCATCCGGATCTCACGCTTCTCGCCGAGTTCGACCGATCTCGAAGCGGCGCGGTCGAGCGCGGAGGCGGCCATCGAGCGCCATCTCGGCGCGTTCACGGATGCCCCGGTCGCGGGCCTGCTGGGCCACGAGCTGGCGGATCTCGAGACGCCGGTGTTCGAGCTCGTCGTGGCGGTCGACGACCCTGCGGCCTGGCTGACCCTGACCGAGGGGCGGCTGCCCGAGCACTGCGTCGACGGCCGGCGCTGCGAGGCGGTGCTCCTTTCGGAGAGCCGACCGGATCCCGCCTTCGGCGTCGCCCATCCGGCGGCCGACCTGGAGCTGACGATCGTCGGACGTGGGCTGCTGGATCCCGCGGTGCCCTTCGGTGACCTCGACCAGCGTGGGCCGTTCGGCCCGCGGCCGGTCGGTGGGGGCGAGTACCAGATCGGCCGCTCCAGCCCGGCGGTCATCCTCGTCGATGGCGTCGATGCGATGGCGCGCGCGCCCGCGCTGGAGCAGACCGGTCGCACGTACGTCTGGACGGCCCCGATCGACGCAGGCGCGATCCACCCGTGGACCGCCGATGCGATCCGCAATGCCGTGGCCGCCCTGACCCGCGACCTCGCCGCCGACGACCCGGCGTTCACGGTCGCGAGTCCCATCCCACAGCTCGATGAGGGTCTGGCTCGGGCAGATGCGGCACGCGGCCGGTTGCTGGTGCTCGGCTCCCTGGGGGTGGCGATCCTCCTGGCGTTCGGCGTCTTCCTCGCCCTGGTCATCCGCGACGACGTCAGCGGCGAGGTCAACCGCCTTGCAGCCGTCGGGGCACGCCGTCGCGATCGCCTGGCGTTCCTCGTGCTCGAAGCGCTCATCCCGGCCGTGGCGGGCGGCGTGCTGGGCTGGACAGGTGGCGGGGCCGTTGTCGCATTGCTGAGTGGGTGGGCTGGCGTCGACGTGCTCGAGGTGCTGGGTGGAGCGCTCTTCGCACCGGCCCCCCTGCTGACCGCGCTCGCGGTCATCGGGCTGACGGTGGTCGCGACGGTCGCGGCGACTGCCCCGGGCGTCCCTCGGACGGGCAGCGTCCGGATCGCGACCGCCATCGTCCTGACGGTGGCCGTCCTTCTTGGCTGGCAGCTGGCGTCCGGCGGGCCGCTCGGGCCCGGCGCCCTCGCGGGCGCGATCGCCAGCCCGATCGTCGTGCTGTTGCCACCCGCGCTCGCATTCATCGCCGCCCTGCTGCTCGCTTCCGCGCTGCCGACGGTGCTGCGGACGCTGACGAGACACTCGTCGCGCGCCCCGCTCCCGATCCGGCTGTCGTTGCTGTCGATCGCCCGCGAGCCCGGCCGGCCCGCGGCGACCGTCACGCTCCTGGCGTTCAGTCTGGGTGCGATCGTGTTCGCCACCGCGTGGTCCGCCACGCTCCGGCGCGGCAATGAGGACGCGGCTGCGTACCGATCCGGGCTCGACCTGCGGGTGTCCGAGCTCGGCACGGCGCTGTCGATCGCGAAATCGGTCGTACCGGTCGAGCGCTATGGCGTGCTCGGCGACGACATCACGGCCGTCCCGGTCTACCGCGACACGAGCACCGTCGAGCCAGGCGGACGCGTGGATGTCCTGGGGATCGATCCGACGGTGCTGCCCGGCCTCCCGGGCTGGCGGGACGACTTCTCGCCCACGCCGGTCGGTGGTCTCGCCCAGCGCCTCGAGGTGCCCGCCCCGGCGGGCGGCTGGGCGGTGACCGGCCATCGGCTGCCGGCCGGCCAGCGCATGCTCGAGGTCCGATTCAGCTACGAGGGAACCCCGACGCGTCTGGATGCCGTCGTCCGGACAGATGGCGGCGACGCCACGAACATCCCCCTCGGCACCATCACGGAAGGGATGACGTCCGCCAGCTCGCCCCTGCCCGACAGCGGCATCGGCGGCCAGCTGACGGCGCTGATCTTCCGCAACGATCAGCTCATCGCCGGACCCCAGCACCAGGGCGAGCTGACCACCGCGTCGGTGACGTTCGAAGGGCTCGATGGGCTGGTGGGTCAGGACCCGATCCCGCTCGAGATCTTCACGGTGTCGTCGGTCGTCATCCGTGCGCCGCAGCCGATCGACGACGTCGTCCTGCCGGCGATCGCGAGCACGAACGTGGCCCGCGACGCACGTGGCGACGGCACGCTCGACCTGCGCGTGGGCGACGGCCTGGTTCGTGTGCGGATCGTCGGGACGGCCACCTGGGCGCCGACCATCGCCGATGCCAACCCGCGGTTCGTGATCCTGCCCTATGAGCCGGCGCTGGCCGCCGTCGCTGCGGCCCTCCCGACCGGCGGTCGACCGACCGAGATGTGGATCTCCGCGCCGACGCCCGCGCGGCTGGCGGAGGTGAGGACCGCGCTCGACGGGGCGCCGTTCCGGTTCGCCGAGGTGACCGCGCGCTCCGAGCTGTTGGCGGAGCGCGAGGGCGACCCGCTCGCCCAGGCCATCGTCTGGGCGCTGGTCGTGGCGGCGATCGCCGGGCTGACGCTATCGATCGGCGCGCTCGTGCTGGGTGCCGTGACCGACCTCCGCGACGAGCGCGGCGAGCTGGCCGACCTGGAGGCGCAGGGCGTGCCTCCGTCCTCGCTGCGCTGGCACGCGCTCGCGCGGACGGCGTGGCTGGCAGTCGGTGGCAGCCTCGCGGGGTTGGCCGCAGGCCTCGCGTTGGCGGTCATCCTGACCGGTGCGCTGGCGATCGACGCCGAGGGCCGGCCACCGATCCCGCCACTGATCGTCGTGCTGCCACCGCTCCCGATCGCAGGCGTCGTCCTCGCGGTATCGGCGCTCGTGCTCGGGGCGGTCGCCTGGCTCGCCGGGCGGACGTATGGGCGGCGCACGCTCGGCGAGCGGCGAGGCGGCCGCGTGCTCGGCGCGCCGACGGCGTGGCCGGCTGACGTGGAACGCGCCGATGGCTGAGGCCATCGTCGGCACGGGCCTCATCCGGATCCATCCCTCGCCAGGTGGCCCGGTCGCGGCCCTCCGCGGCCTGGATCTGCGGGTCGAAACGGGCGAGATCGCCGCGGTCATCGGGCCGTCCGGCTCGGGTAAGTCCACGCTGCTGCGGCTGGTCGCGGGCCTCGATCGCCCGTCGGCCGGACGGCTGACGGTCCTGGGCCGCGACCTCACCGATGCGACCGACCGGGAGCTCGACGCCCATCGCCGGGATCGCGTCGGCGTCGTCGAGCAGCACTATCGTCGGGCGCTGTCGCCGTATCTCCGGGCGGCCGATGCGATCGGCCTGCCGCTGGCGCTTCGAGGCGCGTCGAGGGCCGAGCGTGCCCATCGCGTCGATGAGCTGCTCGGGCGCGTGGGGCTGGCCGGCCGGGGTGACGCGTACCGGCACGAGCTATCGGGAGGAGAGCAGCAGCGGATCGCGTTCGCGGTCGCGTTGACGACGCGCCCGCCGCTCCTCCTCGCCGACGAGCCGACCGGCGAGCTGGACGGCGCCACCGCGGAGACCATCCTCGGCGTCCTGCGGGACCTCGTCCGGGCCGAGGGCACGACGTGCCTGATCGTCACCCACGACGAACTCGTCGAGGGCATCGCCGACCGTGTCATCCACGTCGCCGACGGCCGGGCGGTCGCCGAACGGGCCGGACCACCCGGCACGGCGCCACGGCCCGTGCGCGATGCCGCCGGTTGGCTGGCCCCGCCCCTTCCCGAGCCGTCGACGCCTACGCCTGCGAGCCGCCGGCTCGACGCCGGACATGACGCGGTCGACCTGGACGGCGTGGCGCGGCGGTACGGTCTCGGCACGACGGGCATGCTCGGGCTGCCGCCGACGACCGCGGCATTCCGTGCCGGCCGCTTCCATGTCGTGACCGGACCATCGGGCAGCGGCAAGACCACGCTCCTCAGGATCGTCCTCGGGCTCGACCGCCCGACCGAAGGCCGGGTGATCACGCTCGGCACCGACCTGGCATCGCTCGACCGCGACGGTCTCGCACGATTCCGGGCGGCCAAGATCGGCATCGTCGACCAGGTCCGCGATCTCGTGCCATTCCTGAGCGCTCGCGAGAACGTCGAGCTCGGTCTGGCCATCCGCGGCGTCAACGCGACCGACGCCCGACCGCGGGCCATCGCGGCGCTCGAAGGGGTGGGGCTGGGCGATCACCTCGAGCGTGCGCCAGACGGGCTGTCAGCTGGAGAGCGGCTGCGGGTCGCGATCGCCCGGGCGCTGGCGGCCGAGCCCGAGCTGCTGGTCCTCGACGAGCCGACGGCGGCGCTCGACCGGGCCGGTGCCCGCGCGGTCGCCCGCCTCCTCGAACGGCTGGATGGACGTGTGACGATCCTGGCGACGACCCACGACCCCGCGCTCATCGAGGCGGCCAGCGATCGACTGGACCTCGTCGCAGCGGGCGCTGCGACGGCCGCCGTGGCGGCGGCCGCTCAGCGGTAGTGCGGCTCGCGCGTCATCTGGTAGGCGGCGCGGGACACGATGGCCAGACCGATCCCAGCCAGCCATAACCCTGGTCCGTTGATGAACACCTGCGCGGGCTCGGTGAACCGGAACGCGCCGACGTTGAGCAGCTCGAACACCCGCCAACCGAGACCGATCCAGCCGACGACCGCGAGCAGGGCGTAGGCCTCCCAGCGGTCGATGGCAGTCGGCCGATCACCGACCGCGTACGGCAGCGCCACGAGCAGCAGCGAGCCGATACCGGCCAACAGGACCAGGATGCCGCTGCCTTCGAGGCCGCTGCCCTGCAGCGGCGGGAGCCCGCCAAGCTGGGCGAGCTGCCACCACGGCAGCACGCAGCCGACCAGCGTCAGCACGCCGCCGACCGCGGCCAGGGTCCGACCCCAGCCCAGGGGCCGCCGGTGCATGGTCACGCCTCGACGGCCTCCCCCTGCTCCACCCCGGCGCCGTAGACCTCGGGCTTGAGCACGCCGACGAACCGCAGATTGCGGTAGATCTCCCCGTAATCGAGGCCGTATCCGATCACGAACTGGTCGGGGATCTGGAACCCGATGTAGTCGACCGGGATCTCGACCAGCCGGCGGGCAGGCTTGTCGAGGAGGGTGCAGATGTGGAGCGTCCGCGGGTTCTTGCCCCGCAGGTAGCGGATCAGGTAGTTCAGCGTCAGACCCGTGTCGATGATGTCCTCGACGATCAGGACGTCCTCGCCCTCGATGCTCGCCGACAGGTCCTTGAGGATCCTGACAAGCCCCGACGACTCGGTGGTGCTGCCGCCATAGGAGCTCACCTCCATGAGGTCGATGCGGAGCGGCAGGTCGATGGCGCGCATGAGATCGGCCATGAACGGCAGCGACCCCTTGAGGACGGACACGAGGGTCACGTGCCGACCCGCATAGTCGGCCGTGATCCGTGCCCCGAGCTCGGCCACGCGCTCGGCGATCTGCGTCTCGGTGAGCAGGATCTCGGCGACGTCGTCATGGAGGTCCACCGCGCGTCCGGTCATCGACCACCCGCCCCGGGCTCGGCGGTGGGCGTGACCGCTCGACGACCGACGCGCCGGCGGCCAGTCCCGAGCAGGGTGGCCGCAAGCGGCGTCGCGGGCAGACCGGGCGCCGGCGCAAGCTCGAGGGCGGGCTCCGTAGCGGAGAGCCCGGCGTACGGCGATGCCACCTGGCCCGACGACCCCGACAAGCCGGCCACAAGCGCGTGCTTGCCATACTTGAGCATCAGCGCGCGGAAATCGCGTGCGTAGAAGAGCTTGATGTTGACGGACGGATAGAGCTCGCGCAGGCGGCGGAGCTTGCGGTTCTTCTTCCGAACGAGCTTCTGGCGCAGCGTCGTCATCTCGAGGTAGAGGTCGAGATCGGGCAGGTAGAAATCAGGCGAGAAGCTCTCGACGACGTCGCCGTCCTGGTTCCAGAGGATCGGGAAGGTGTGGGGCTCGTACTCCCAGCGGACCGCGTAGAAGTCAAGGATGCGAGCCATCTCCGCTTCGCTGGCATGCGCGAACGGGGTGCGGGAGTCCATCTGGCGCAGAGTCTACCCGAGCCACCCCGGAGCGTTGCCGGTCATACTCCCAGGGGGTATGATGCGGACATGGCTACCACCTCCCGCCGGGCGGCGACTCCTGACCCGAGTCACTTCCGTCACAGCTACGCCAAGGATTCGGCGCTGCTCATGCGTCGTCTCTCGCGGATGGAGGGTCAGGTCCGCGGCATCGCCCGCATGATCGAGCGCGAGGAATACTGCGTCGACATCCTCCAGCAGACGGCGGCCTTACGGGCGGCGGTCGATGCCCTGTCGATCCTGGTGCTCGAGGACCACGTCCAGGGTTGCGTGCGGACCGCCGCCGAGCGAGGCGAGGCGGACAAGTACGTCGACGAGGTGATCGACGTCGTGCGTCGCACGCTGGGGCGGCCCGTCCGGAGTACCACACGCACGACGTAGCGCCGGTACCTTCGGCGCCGTGGCGCGTCCCCTCGGGGGGATGTCGCGTGCACGCACCACCGGCCACGATCGGACCCGCATGAGTGACGAGGACCGGCTTGCGGTGACCCCGACCCCGGGGGCCGCGCCACGCATCGCGCCACCGCGGCCGTTCGCCGATCGGCGACGGCGGTCGCGGCGTGCGGCCGATCTCGTCGCTGACGAGGAGACCCGCCTGTTGGCGATGGCCCTCGATGCGTTGGCCGCCGAGCGCCCGGCTGAGGCGCGGCTGGCCGACCTGCTCGATCTGCTGGCCGAGACCGTGGGTGCCGATCGCGCTGCGGTGGTCGCCGACGGCGAGGCGCGTCACATCGCGGTGGCCGCCTCCGGGCCCGACGACGCCCGGGCGGCGACCGACCTCGCGGCGTGGCTCGACGCCGCGGCGCCGCGCAGCCGGGCGAAGCGCGCCGCGTCGGGTCCCGCCGAAGTCGTGATCGCGACCCGTGACCAGTCCACGGCACCTGCCCGGCGGAGCGCCAGGATCCCCGACCCGCACTATGCCTGGCTGCCCCTCCCCGCGGCGAGTGATGTCACGCTCGGCTTCGCGTTCGCACGGTCGGTCGACGCGGCCGGCCTCCAGGAGCGGTTGCCACCCGCCCTCGCCCGTCACGCCGCCGTGGCACTCGCCCTGGTGACTGAATCGATGAGCACGGAGCGCGAGCTCGCGACGCTCCGGGCACGTGAGGACGAACGGGTCCGCTACGTGTCGACCGTCGCACATGAGCTGCGCACGCCGCTCACGGGGCTGTCCGGTTACCTCGATCTGATCCTCGAGGGACACGTCGACGACGAGGCGGTCCAGCGTGAATTCCTCGAGCGCGGTCGCTCGATCGTCGGTTCGATGACCGACCTGGTCGGCGACCTGCTGGAGCTGTCCCGGCTCGAATCAGGCTCGCTCCTCCTTGACATCGAGGCCTTCTCGATCGCGGACGCGCTGCACGCCGTGAGCGCCACGCTCCTGCCGATCGCCCTCGAGCGCGACGTGCCGCTCGTCACGACACCCCCGACGCGGATCCGGACCGCAGCCGGCGACCGGCGGCGCGTCGAGCAGATCGTGACCAACCTCGCGGCCAATGCCCTCAAGTTCGGGACCCGCGGGGTGGAGGTGGAGCTCACCGGCCGCTTCGACGGCCCGGTCGCGATCATGGCGGTACGAGACGAGGGCCCGGGCATCGGCGCCGAGGACAGGGCTCGCATCTTCGACCGCTTCTACCGGATGGCCGATCACGAGCGCGTCACCGGCACGGGCCTCGGGTTGTCCATCTCGCGCGACCTTGCGCGGGCCATGGGCGGCGACCTCGACGTGGCCAGCCGCCTGGAGACCGGTTCGTCGTTCGTGCTGGTGCTGCCGGGTCCCGGTGGTCCACTCGACCCAGACCTGATCGCCGGTGCCACCGCCGCTGCAGTCGAGGAAGAGGCGGATCGCCTCGAAGCGCTGGCGGCGGTCCGCGCGGCGGGCGCGCCGCGATCGACGCTCGGTCGTTCTTCTGCGCCATCGACCAAGGACGTGGTCCAGGCGGGGCTTCGCGGCTAGGACTGCCCGCGTTTATCCACCAATCGCGCGATCGCGTCGGACTTCGTGGATAACCCGGTTGACGGTCACGGGTCGCGGCTCGTACGGTCCCTTCCCGCACTGGGGCGTCGCGAGGGTAACGCGGTCCACGAGGGGCTCGGGGAAACCCGGCCGTGAACCGGATGGACTGCGGAAGACCGGACGATCATCGCCGTCGGTGCGAGACGAGTCGACGCCGGGAGCGGTGCCGCGCCGGGTGGTACGCAGGCCAAGGAGGCGTACCGTGGATCGCAGGCGCGAGCCGCTCCCGACGCGCGTCCAGGACACCCCCGAGCTTCCAGCCGAGTACGAAGCCGCCGTCGTGCGAGGTCTTGTCGACCTGGGGATCGCGCTTCCGGACGGTGCCCGCGCCGCCATCGATGGGCACGTTCGCCTGCTGCTCGCCTGGACGCGGGCGATCAACCTGACGGCCATCCGCGATCCGGCCGACGTCGCGCTACGCCACGTCGTCGACAGCCTGATCGCCGTGCCCTGGCTGCGATCGCGGAGGATCGGACGGCTGCTCGATCTCGGATCGGGCGGCGGCTTCCCGGGCATCCCGCTGGCAGCGGCGGTACCGACGGTCGAGGTGACGCTGGCCGAACCGACGAGGAAGAAGGCGCGGTTCCTGGAGACCGCCGTGACGGCGATCGGTCTCGCCGGGCGTGTGCCGGTGGTCGCGGCACGTGCCGAAGAGCTGGCGCGCGACCCGGCGAGTCGTGGACGCTGGGACGCGGTGACCGCGCGAGCGCTCGCGTCGAGCGCGGAGCTCGTGGAGCTGGCGTTCCCGCTGCTCGCACCGGGCGGCGCACTCCTTGCCTGGAAACGCGGGGACGCTGACGCGGAGCTCCGCGCCGCGACGCGTGCCGTGGACGCCCTCGGCGGCGGGTCCATCGAGGTCATCGACGTCAACATCCGGGGACTCGACGGCCACCGGTTGGTGGTGGCGACGCGGGCGCCGTCGGGGTCGGTGTCGGACGCGTACCCCCGCGAACCCGCCGTGCGACGACGGCAGGCCTGGTGACGGCGCCCGGACCGGATGGACCGGCTGCTACCCTCTGCGCCGATGCGCATCGCCGTCCTGTCGGACATCCACAGCAACATCGTGGCGCTCGATGCGGTCCTCGACCACGCCGCCGACGTGGATGCCATCTGGCACCTCGGTGACGTCGTCGGCTACGGCCCGGAGCCCGATGCTGTCGTGGAACGGTTGAGCGAGCGGGGCGCGTTCGGCGTACGCGGCAACCATGACGCCGCCGCGATCGGCGGACCGGAGATCGACTGGTTCAACCCCGAGGCGCGGGCTGCAGCGGAGTGGACGAGAGACACGATGTCAGCCACCAGCCGGGACTGGCTGAGCAAGTTGCCCGAGCGGCTCTCCATGGAGAGCATCACGCTCGTCCACGGCAGTCCGCGCGACCCGTTGCGCGAGTATGTGACGGACCACGACGTCGCGGCAGCCAACATCGAGCTGCTGGAGACACAGCACGGCCTGCACGGCCACACGCACGTTCCCGTCGCGTGGATGGCGACGCCCGACCGTGTCGCGCTGGTCCGCGCGGAGGACACGACGACCTTGGCCCTCGGCACCTACCGGACCCTCCTGAACCCGGGCAGCGTCGGCCAGCCGCGCGACGGCGATCCACGGGCGGCCTACCTCGTGCTCGACCTCGAGATCGGGCGCGTCAGCTGGCATCGCGTCAACTACGACATCGCGCCGGTCCAGGCGGCCATCCGTTCGGCCGGCCTTCCGTCCCGGCTCGCGGCTCGCCTGGCGCTCGGCATATGAACCGGTTCGTGGAGACCCGAACGTGATCGGTGGGCGGCGGCCGATCCAGGGTCGCAAGCCCGGCGACAAGCGGCTCCGCGTGGAGCGCCCGCACGCCCCGTTCTTCCGCTACTCCGGCAAGGGCCAGCTGACGGCCAAGGAGGCGGCCAGCGTCCCGACCACGCCCGGTGGACGGCTTATCGCGCGCATCCGCGCCGTCCTGCTCGGGCGACCGCTCCACCAGGAGGCGGAGATCGGCGAACGACTGACCAAGACCAAGGCGCTCGCCATCTTCAGCTCGGACGCCATCAGCTCGTCGGCCTATGCGACCGAGGAGATCATCCTCGCGTTCGTGCTCGGCGGGGCCGCCCTGGCAGCCTTGCAGTGGTCGCTCCCGGTAGCGGTCGGCATCGCGGCGCTGCTCGCGGTGGTCGCGTTCAGCTATCGGCAGGTGTGCATCGCCTATCCGACCGGCGGTGGCTCGTACTCGGTGTCGAAGGCGAACTTCGGCCGGCTCGCATCGCTAGTGGCGGCGTCGGCACTGCTGATCGACTACAACCTCACCGCCGCGGTCTCGACGTCGTCGGCGGTGGAGCAGATCGTGTCCGCCTTCCCGACGCTCAGCGACGTGCGCGTCCTGATCGGTATCGGCGCGCTGGGGCTCATCACGCTGGCCAACCTGCGTGGCTTGCGCGAGGCCGGCAACATCTTCGCGGTCCCGACCTACCTGTTCATGTTCAGCGCCTTCGCGATGATCGCGATGGGTGCCTATCGGATCATCATCCTCGGCGAGCACCATGCGCCGCCACCAGAGGTGGTCGCGGCAACGGCCGAGACGGCCGGCGCCGTCTCGCTGTTCCTGCTCCTGCGGGCCTTCGCGTCGGGCGCGGTCGCGCTGACCGGCACGGAGGCCATCGCCACCGGGGTGCCGGCGTTCAAGCCGCCGGAGTCGAAGAATGCCGCGACGACGCTGCTGGTCATGGCCGGCGTCCTGGCCATCCTGTTCATCGGGATCACGTTCCTGGCCATGAACTTCGCGATCTACCCGACCGTGCCCGAGCTGTTCGGCGACGACGTCGAGCACAAGACGGTCATCGCGCAGGTGGCCGGCACGGTGTTCGGCTCGTCGTCGATCCCGTTCTACCTGTTCCAGGCGTTCACCGCGCTGCTGCTGTTCCTCGCCGCGAATACCAGCTTCGCGGCGTTCCCGCGGCTCGCCGCCGTGCTGGGCGAGGACGGGTTCTTCCCGCGCCAGTTCAGCCTCCGCGGCGACCGACTGGCGTTCTCGATGGGCATCCTGCTGCTCGGCCTGATCGCGGCCACGCTGGTGGTCATCGCCGGCGGCAAGACCCACGCCCTGATCCCGCTGTACGCCGTCGGCGTGTTCATCGACTTCACGATCAGCCAGGCCGGCATGATCCGCCACTGGTTGCGGACACGCGAGCGGGGCTGGCGCTACCGGCTCGCGATCAACGCCGTCGGCTGCGCGGCGACGGCCGTCGTCGCGATCGTCGTGACGAGCGTTAAGTTCCTCGACGGGGCCTGGTTCGTGATCGTGCTCATCCCGATCCTGGTCAGCATGATGCTGTTCATCCGGCGCGAATACGACGACCAGGAGCGCGAGCTCCACGTCCGCGAGGATCTCGTGGTCGAGGGGCCGCATCGCGAGCAGCGCGTCGTGATCCCCGTGAACGGCATCAATCGGGCCGTCATCCAGGCGGTGAACTTCGGACGGACGATGAGTCGCGACGTCCGCGCGGTGTACGTCACCGAGGACCCGGAACAGGGCGAGGCCGTCCGCGAACGGTGGGAGCGCCAGGTCCCAGGTGTGCCGCTCGTCATCGTGGAGTCACCCTATCGCGCCGTCATCTCGCCGATCCTCGCGTACCTGGACGTGCTGGACCAGGCTTGGCCCCCGGACAAGGAGGCGCCGATCACGATCGTGGTCCTTCCGGAGTACGTGGCGCGCCACTGGTGGGAGCGGCTGCTCTACAACCAGACCGCCAAGCGGCTGAAGGCGGCCATCCTCGGCCGCGAGCACACGGTCATCGCCGACGTGCCGTATCGCCGGGGGCAATGATCGTCGACCCCGGGCGGAACACCGTGCGGTGGTATCGTGGCCGTCCATGCCGGACATCGAGACCGAAGGTTTCCACCGCGCCGTGGTGGCCCTCAACGGTGGGCCCAGCGATGCGCGGATCGTCCGGTTGGTCTGTACGCTGGCGGCCAAGACGAAGGCCGAGCTGATCGCGGTCCACGTCGTCGAGATCGACTGGACATTGCCGCTCGACGCCGACATCGCCGGCCGCTCAGAAGAGGTCCAGCGGGTGCTCGACTCCGCCGAGGCCATCGCCGAGACCTTCAAGCTGACGATGGAGCCCGTGCTGTTGCAGGCACGCGATGTCGCGGCGGCGATCGTGGATGAGGCGACGGAACGGGGCGCGGATCTGCTGGTGGTCGGGCTGCCATATCGAAAACGGTTCGGCGGGGAGTTCGCGATCGGGCGGACGATCCCGTACATCCTGCAGAACGCGCCATGTGTCGTGTGGGTCGCGCGCGAGCCGATGAGTGAGGAAACAGCGTGAAGATCGTCATCGTGGGCTGCGGCCGGGTGGGTGCCTCGGCCGCCGAGCTGTGGGACCGTGCGGGTCACGAGGTCATCGTGCTCGACGTGTCGAACCGCGCCTTCGAGCGCCTGCCGTCGAGCTTCGGTGGGACAGCCGATCGTGGCGACGGAACGGACGAGGACGTGCTCCGCCGGGCAGGCTCGGAAGGCGCCGACATCTTCCTGGCACTCACCGAGGGCGACAACCGCAACGTGATGGCCGCCCAGCTGGCGGTCGAGGCGTTCCGCGTCCCACAGGTGATCGCCAAGATCAACGATCCGGTGCGCGCCGCGGCCTACGCGGAGCTGGGCATCGGGACGATCTGCCGGACCGGGCTGATGGTCGACGCGATGAACGAACATCTCGGGTTCCCGGCGTCGGGGCTGGCGGGGATGCTCGCCCCGAGCGGCCACCATCCGGGTGGCCAGCATCATCATGAAGATGCCGCATCGTCAGGCGATGCGAACGAGGCGCCTGTCGCCTCGGAGTCCGCACCGGCGGCTGCCGGCCGGACCAAGGAGGCCTAGACCGTGTTCGTGCTCGTCGTCGGTGGTGGCAAAGTGGGCTACTACCTCGCCAAGGAGCTGCTCGACTCGGGCCACGAGGTGGCCCTCATGGAGAAGGATCCGACACGCGCCCGGCAGATCGCCGACGAGATCGGGTCGATCGTGATCGCGCATGACGGCTGCGAGGGCAAGTACCTCGGGGAGGCCGGCTCGAACCGCGCCGACGTGGTCGCGGCCGTCACCGGTGACGACGAGGACAACCTCGTCATCTGCCAGATGGCGAAGCACCACTTCGACGTGCCGCGCACGATCGCGCGGGTCAACAACCCGAAGAACGAATTGCTCTTCCGCCACCTCGGCGTCGACGAGCTGATCAGCCCAACGCGCATGATCCTGGGCTCGATCGAGCAGGACATCCCCGTCCACGAGCTGCTCCACCTGGCCGCCCTGGGCGAGGGCGAGCTCGAGCTGATCGAGGCACACCTCCAGCCCGGTTCACCGGCGATCGGCCGGGCGCCCCGCGACCTCGAGATCCCGGAGGGCTGCTCGCTGTTCGCGGTCATCCGCGACGGCGTGGCGTCGCCCCTCCGCCCCGACACGGTCCTGCGCGAGGGCGACAAGGTCATCGCGATCGGCAAGCAGGAGTGCGAGGAGCTCCTCCACGGTCAGCTGATCGGTGACCCGGAGGCGGCAGCCTCCGACGCCGCCGCTTCGACCTGACGGCGTTCGGCTGACCTCTGGGAGCCCGGGTCACAGGTCGCCGACGTCGCAGTTCTCGTCCCACCAGAGCAGGCGACGTCCGGCACCGTTCCAGGAACAGGATCTCTCGTCCCACGAGCAGGCCGGTACCGTTCCGCCGTCCCACGGGTAACCGGCACCAGCCGGGTGTCGACGTTGTCGACACCTCTCGTGCCACGAGAGGCGGCCGAAATACCCGCGGCTTGGGCCGCCACTCCTGAGCGGAGCGCAACACTCTTGACAACGTCATTGTCAAGGTTCTAGCATCCAGTCATGTACACCAAGCCTCGTCGGTACCGCGCTACCTGGGCCGGCGTCGACACCTTCAAGGGATCCTGACCGGTGGCGTCCCCACGGCCAGAGCGAGACCCCGCTCGTCCCGTTTACGTGATCAGCGTCGCGGCGAGCATCGTCAGCGCACATCCGCGCACGCTGCGGATCTACGAGGACGAGGGTCTGCTCTGCCCGGCGCGGACGCCGACCAACATCCGCCTGTACAGCGAGAACGACATCCGGCGGATCCTGTGGATCCGTCATCTCACCCGTGAGCGAGGCGTGAACCTCGCCGGTATCCGCATCCTGTTCGAGCTCGAGGAGCGTCTCGGGGCCCGGATCCTCGAGGCGCTCTACGCCGAGGGGACGGGTGACGCGGAAGCCACCCGCCAGCCCGAATCCACCCTCACGTCGACCGCGGCCCGGATCGCGACCGACAAGACCACGCGTTAGGAGATCCACCCGATGGCAAAGCGACCGTCCACCCCGGTCGAGGAAGCACAGGAGCAGACGGCGAACGCTGTCCGCGACCTGCCGCTCGTCGCACTCCGGGAGACGGTCATCTTCCCCGAGATGATCGTCCCGCTCCAGGTTGGCCGTGAGAAGAGCGTCAATGCGCTCAACGCCGCGGTCGCAGAAGGCGGACCCATCGCGCTCGTCACGCAGCGCCAGGCCGAGCAGGAGGACATCAGCGACCCTGCCGAGCTCTACGGCATCGGCACGCTGGCCAAGATCGCGCAGGTCGTCCAACTCCAGGACGGCACGGTCCGGGCGATCGTCCAGGGCCAGTCGCGGCTGCGCCTGCGCGGCTTCAACCAGAGCGAGCCATACCTGCGTGCGTCCATCGAGGAGCTCCCCGACGAGTCGCCTGACGGGCTCGAGGTCCAGGCCCTGATGCGCACCGTCCAGGCGCAGATCGAGCAGTACGTCGCGAACGGCGCCCCGGTGCCGCCGGAGGCCGCTGTGGCGGCGCGCAACATCACCGAGCCTGGGTTGCTGGCGGATATGGTCGCCTACAGCCCGGACATGTCGACCGAGCAGCGCCAGGAGCTGCTCGAGACCATCGACGTGACCGAGCGCCTGAAGCTCGTGTCCAACTTCCTGGCGCAGCAGGTCGAGATCCTCGAGCTCAAGGGTCGGATCCAGTCCGAGGTCAAGTCGGAGATGGACAAGACCCAGCGCGAGTACATCCTCCGCGAGCAGCTCAAGGCGATCCAGCGTGAGCTCGGCGAGGACGATCCGCAGCAAGCCGAGATCAACGAGCTGCGCGAGAAGGTCGAAGCCGCCGGCATGCCGGACGAGATCAAGGCCCGGGCGATCAAGGAGGTCGACCGGATGAGCCGCATCCCCTCGGCGTCGCCTGAGGTCGGTGTCATCCGGACTTACGTGGATTGGCTGGTCAGTCTGCCCTGGGACGTCGCGACCGACGACCAGCTCGACATCAAGGAAGCCGCGCGGATCCTCGATGAGGATCACTACGGTCTCGAGAAGATCAAGGAGCGCATCCTCGAGTACCTCGCGGTGCGCAGCCTGGCGGACACCATCCGCAGCCCGATCCTCGCCTTCGTCGGACCGCCCGGCGTCGGCAAGACCAGCCTTGGCAAGAGCGTCGCGCGGGCGATGGGCCGCAAGTTCGTGCGGATGAGCCTCGGCGGTATCCACGACGAGGCCGAGATCCGCGGACATCGGCGCACGTACATCGGCGCCCTGCCCGGCCGCATCATCCAGAACATCAAGACGGCCGGGTCGAACAACCCGGTGTTCATGCTCGACGAGGTCGACAAGATCGGCATGGATTTCCGTGGCGACCCGTCGTCCGCCCTGCTCGAGGTGCTCGACCCGGAGCAGAACAACAGCTTCCAGGACAACTATCTCGAGGTGCCGTTCGACCTTTCGAGGGTCCTCTTCATCGCCACCGGCAACCTGCTCGACCCGATCCCGGCGCCACTGCGCGACCGGATGGAGATCGTCCAGCTGCCCGGCTATACCGAGACCGAGAAGATCGAGATCGGCAAGCGGTTCCTCATCCCCAAGCAGATGACCAACCACGGCCTGTCTGCGAAGACCATCGAGATCACGGACGTGGCGATGACCGAGCTCGTGCGCTCGTATACGCACGAAGCCGGTGTCCGCAACCTCGAGCGTGAGATCGCCAACGTCATGCGCAAGGTCGCCCGGCAGGTCGCCGAGGGTCGCAAGCGCAAGACCGTCGTTGACGAGAAGAAGCTGGCCGAGTTCCTCGGACCGCAGCGCTTCGAGTACGGCGAGCTCGAGGCCGAAGACCAGACGGGCGCCGCGACCGGGCTGGTCGTGACCGAGGTCGGTGGCGATGTCGTCGCGATCGAAGTGACCCGCATGGAGGGCAAGGAGGACTTCATCCTCACGGGCCAGCTGGGCGAGGTCATGCGTGAGAGCGCTCGTGCGGGTCTGTCGTGGACGCGCGCGCATGCTCGCGACCTCGGCATCCAGCGCGAGATCTTCGAGAAGAACACCCTCCACATCCACGTCCCGGCGGGGGCCATCCCCAAGGACGGCCCGTCAGCCGGCATCACGATGGCGACCGCGATCGTGAGCGCGCTGACCGGCATCCCGGTCCGCAAGGACGTGGCCATGACGGGTGAGATCACCCTGCGTGGTCGGGTCCTCCCGATCGGCGGGCTCAAGAGCAAGATCCTGGCCGCGCACCTGTCGGGTGCCAAGACCGTGATCATCCCGAAGAAGAACGAGAAGGACCTGCGGGACATCCCCGACGAGATCCGCAAGTCGATGAAGCTCATCCTGGTCGAGTCGATGGAGCAGGTGCTCGAGGCGGCCCTTCGACGCAAGCCGAAGGCCCTCGAGACCGAGCCGCCGAAGATCGTCAAGGGTGGCGATCCGATCGAGCCGGAGCCCGAGAGCCCGGTCCGACGCACCAATTTCCCACCCACGGATCAACCGCCCGTGGTCGTCAAGCAGGGATAGGAACTGCCTTGGTCGGCGAGATGACGTTCGATGCGAAGGCGTCGTCGAGTAGCGGAGCGAGCGCACCCGACCCGAGGTCCGAGGCGACGCGGTGCGAGCCATCGGCCCGAGGGCTCATGCGTGAGCGAGCCACGCAGGCGACAACGAACGCATCGGGCGTCAGACGCCGACCCGAGGATTCGTGATGGAATTCCAGGATTACTACGCCGTTCTCGGGGTGCCGAGGACGGCGTCGGCCGCAGAGATCAAGAAGGCGTTTCGCAAGGCTGCGCGGGAGCATCACCCGGACCGGAACAAGGGTGAAGCCGAGGCGGAGCGACGGTTCAAGGCGGTGAACGAGGCGAACGCCGTATTGTCGGATCCAGACAAGCGCGCCCTCTATGACCGGCTGGGCAAGGACTGGGAGGCGTACGCTCGGGCCGGGGCGACCGCCGGGTCCGCAGCGGGCGGCGCACGCGCCAGCGCGACGGGCGATCCGTACGCCGGGTACTCCGGTTTCGGTGGCCCGGGTGGCAACGTCCGCTACGAGTTCCGCACGACCGGCGATGCCGGCGAGTTCAGCGATTTCTTCCAGGCGTTCTTCGCCGGTGCGTCCCAGCCGATGACCGACGGACCACGCCGCGGCACGCGACCGACCGGCGGGCCGACGTTCGAGGACATCCTCGCGGGGATGGGTCTTGATGTCGATGGCGGCGTCAGGCCCGCTGGCGGGCGACCTGTTGGGTCACGTCCCGTGGCGGCCCCGCCCCGGCCGTCGGCCGAGGCAGTCGCCGAGATCAGCCTCGAGGAGGCCTATCACGGCACGTCACGACTGGTCGATATCGACGGCAAGCGCCTCGAGGTCAGCATCCCGAAGGGCGCCGACACCGGGACGCGGATCCGGTTGACCGGCAAGGCGCCCGGCGGTGGTGACCTCTACGTCGTCGTGCGACAGCAGCCGGACACGAGATTCACGCGACGCGGGGCCGACCTCGAGCGCGAGCTCCCACTCACGCTCCGCGAGGCCCTGCTCGGCGCCGACGTCCACGTCCGCACGCTCAAGGGCCGCGTCCTGCTGACGATCCCCGCCGGCACGCAGCCCGGCCGGACCTTCCGGCTCACCGGCCAGGGTATGCCGCGTTTCAAGACCGACGGCCACGGCGATCTCTACGTCAAGGCGAAGGTCATCCTGCCGACGGACCTGACGGCGGATGCCCGCGATGCTGCCGACCGATTCCTCAAGCTCGCCGACCAGCCCGACCTCCGCGCACGAGAGAACTGACCATGAACCTCGACCGTTTCACCCAGAAGGCCCAGGAGGCCGTCATCGCCGCCCAGGAGACGGCCCAGCGGCTGCAGAGCCCGATCCTCGACGCTGAGCATCTGCTGAGCGCGCTCGTGGAGCCCGACGATGGCATCCCGGCAGAGACCCTTCGGCGCCTCGGCGTCGACCTGCCGACGTTCCGCGGCGAGCTCGCGGCCGGTCTGGCCAAGCGTGCACGCCTGCAGGGCGGCTCGCTGTCGCTCGACCCTCGCGCGAAGGCCTCGATCGATCGGGCCGAAGCCGAGGCTCGCCGGCTCGGTGACGACTATGTCTCGACCGAGCACCTGCTGCTCGGCGTGGCCGAGGCAGGTGGCGATGCGCAGGCCCTGCTCGAGCAGCACGCCGCCGGCAAGGAGGCGATCCTCCAGGCGCTGCAGAGCGTGCGCGGCGGCCAGCGGGTCACCTCGCAGAACCCCGAGGGGACCTACGCCGCACTCGAGAAGTACGGCCGCGATCTGACGGCCGAGGCGCGAGCCGGCAAGCTCGATCCGGTCGTGGGCCGCGACGAGGAGATCAGGCGCGTCATCCAGGTCCTCAGCCGACGCACCAAGAACAACCCGGTGCTGATCGGTGAACCCGGTGTGGGCAAGACGGCCATCGCCGAGGGGCTGGCCCAGCGGATCGTGCGCGGCGACGTGCCCGAGGGGCTCAAGGGCAAGCGCGTCGTCGCCCTCGACCTCGGTGCGCTGATCGCGGGGGCCAAGTTCCGCGGCGAGTTCGAGGAGCGCCTGAAGGCCGTCCTCAAGGAGATCAAGGACAGCGACGGCCAGGTCATCCTGTTCATCGACGAGCTGCACACGGTCGTCGGCGCCGGGGCAGCCGAGGGCGCGATGGACGCCTCGAACCTCCTCAAGCCGATGCTCGCTCGCGGCGAGCTGCACACCATCGGCGCGACCACGCTCGACGAGTACCGCAGGCACGTCGAGAAGGACGCTGCCCTCGAGCGACGTTTCCAGCCGGTCCTGGTCGACCAGCCCACGGTCGAGGAGACCATCAGCATCCTGCGTGGCCTGCGCGAGCGGTACGAGGTCCACCACGGCGTGCGCATCACCGACTCCGCACTCGTCGCTGCCGCCACGCTGTCCGACCGCTACATCACCGAGCGCTTCCTGCCCGACAAGGCGATCGACCTCGTCGACGAGGCGGCATCGCGGCTGCGCATGGAGATCGATTCGATGCCGATCGAGCTCGATGAGCTCGAACGGCGGCGCATCCAGCTCGAGATCGAGCGCGAGGCGCTGCGCAAGGAGACCGACGACGCGTCGAAGGCGCGCCTCGAGGCGCTCGAGAAGGAGCTCGCGGATCTCGAGGAGGAGTCGGGCGGCCTCAAGCAGCGCTGGGAGGCCGAGAAGGCCGCCATCGCCGCGATCCGCGAGACGCGCTCCGAGCTCGAAGCGCTCGCGACACGCATCGAGCAGGCGGAGCGGGAAGCCGATTTCGCCACGGCAGCGGAGCTCAAGTACGGCACCCAGAAGCAGCTCCAGGACACGCTCGCGGAGCAGGAGGCGACACTCGCCGCGCTCCAGGGACCTGGCACGCTCCTGAAGGAGGAGGTGGGCGCGGACGACATCGCCGAGATCGTCGGGGCGTGGACCGGCATCCCGGTGAGCCGCCTCATGGAGGGCGAGACGGCCAAGCTCATCAAGATGGAGGAGCGTCTCCACGACCGGGTGGTGGGGCAGGATGAGGCCATCCAGGCCGTGTCGGACGCCGTGCGGCGTGCGCGGGCGGGTCTCAAGGATCCTCGCCGGCCGATCGGCTCGTTCCTGTTCCTCGGCCCGACCGGCGTCGGCAAGACCGAGCTCGCTCGAGCGCTCGCCGAGTTCCTGTTCGACGACGAGACGGCCATGGTCCGCGTCGACATGAGCGAATACATGGAGAAGTTCTCGGTGTCACGACTCGTCGGCGCACCGCCAGGCTATGTCGGCTACGACGAGGGCGGCCAGCTGACCGAGGCCGTCCGGCGCCGTCCGTACCAGGTGGTGCTGCTCGACGAGATCGAGAAGGCCCATCCCGACGTGTTCAACGTCCTCCTCCAGGTGCTCGACGACGGACGCCTGACGGATGGCCAGGGCCGCACCGTCGACTTCAAGAACACCGTGGTCATCATGACCAGCAACATCGGCTCGGCCGCCATCGCCGCGACCAATGCGCGGGCGGGTGACGCGGCGTACGAGGAGATGAAGCGCGAGGTGACCGAGGTCCTCCGGTCCCAGTTCCGGCCGGAGTTCCTCAACCGCGTCGACGAGGTCATCGTGTTCCACGCCCTTACCAGCGAGGATCTGGCCGCGATCGTCGACCTGCTGGTGGCCGACCTGCAGCGACGCCTCAGCGCCCAGGACATCGTCCTCGAGTTGACGCCGTCGGCGAAGGCGCTGATCGTCCGCGACGGCACGGATCCGTCGTACGGGGCGCGTCCGCTCAAGCGGACCATCCAGCGCCTGGTCGAGAACCCGCTCGCACGGGCGCTCGTCTCGGGCGAGTTCCGCCCGGGAGACCGCGTGACGGCTGACGCCGACCTCGGGTCGGGGACCCTGCTGTTCACGACCGAGGGGGCGACCGTGGTCGCTGATGGGACCCGGCGCGATGCCCGTTCGGCCCCGGCCGACGAGGCCGCCGTCGGTGCCGGCACCGGCGGTCGCTCGGGGCGTGCGGCCTCTCCGCTCGATCTCCCGCCGGCGCGCCGGAAGCGCGACGACGGAGAGCTGGTCAACTAGGCCGGTCGCCGGACGCCAGTGCGTTTCGACGACGTCGCGGCGCGATTGGAGCCGCTCCCCGATCCACTGCCTCCGCCGCTTGACGCCGTGATCCCGGCGCGGACGGATGGCGTGTCATGGCGGGCGCCGTCGGGGAGCGCCGCGACGCCCGGCCGCCCGGCGGCGGTCCTCGTGCTGCTCTACCCGGACGCCGCGGGTGATGCCCGGGTCGTCCTCATCGAGCGACCGACCCTCGATGGCCGGCATCACTCGGGCGAGGTGAGCTTCCCGGGCGGAAAGGCGGAGCCCGAGGACGACGACGCCGTCGCGACGGCGCTCCGGGAGGCGACCGAAGAGGTCGGGCTCGATACGGATGCCGCCGGCGTCCGCATCGTCGGTCTGCTCGATCCGTTCTGGATCCCCGTTAGCGACTTCGCGGTGACACCGGTGGTCGCGATGGCGGAGCGGCGGCCGGACCTCGTCGCTTCCCCCGCCGAGGTCGTGCGCATCCTGGAACCGCCGCTCGCGCGGTTCCTGCCTGACGCCCCGATCGCCACGATCGAGCGGACGATCCGAGGCTGGCCGGTGCGCTACGGCCACTACGAGGTCGACGGGCTATCCGTGTGGGGCGCCACGGCGCGCGTGCTCAGCCAGCTCGGAGCCGTGTTGGGGGTCACCCCGTCTCCTGGTACAGCCCGGGAACCGTAGCGGGCGGTCGGGCGTCGAAGCGGCGGCCCGACGGCGCACTGGTGGCGCCCAAGCGGGACCTGCGAACCGCCACGGCGGATCGCCCAAGTGCCCGGGTGCCGATCCCCAAGGCATCCGGACGGGAGGTCGCGCGATGCGCACGCCACTCCTGTCCCTGGCCGCCGTCGCCCTCGTGGCGAGCGCGTGCACCGGGTCAGCCGGCTCCAGTAGCTATGCCGGACCGTCGTCCGCGCCGGGTCACCATCAACCCCCACCCGCCTGGCCGGAACAGCCGGCACCGACGCCCTATGACGGCGTCACCTACGAGGATCCCGGGGTCAATCCGTATGTCGACCCTGTCGAAGACCGTGTCTCGACATTCGCGCTCGACGTCGACACCGCCTCGTACACGATCGCCCAGCGCTACATCGACGACGGCCATCGACCGGATCCGGCGAGCGTGCGGCCCGAGGAGTGGATCAACGCATTCGACCAGGGCTACCGCCCGCCACTCGATGACACGTTCGCGATCGTGGCCGATGGTGGCCCGACGCCGTTCACGGACCGCGACGAGGTCCTGTTGCGGATCGGGCTGCAGGCACGCGACGTGCGCGATCGTGCGCGCGACGACACGGCGCTGACCTTCGTCATCGACACCTCGGGCTCGATGGAGCGCGAGGGCCGTCTCGAGCTGGTCAAGGATGCGCTCTTCCGCCTCGTGGACGGCCTCGGGCGGAACGACACCGTCGCGATCGTCACGTTCGGCGACGAAGGTCGGGTGCTCCTTGGCCCGACGCGCGCGACCCACCGCCACGAGATCCTCGATATCGTCGGGCAGCTGCGTCCCGGTGGCTCGACGAACCTCGAGGACGGCCTCCGGCTCGGCTACGAGCTGGCGCGCTCGTCGATGACCGAGAACGGCATCGACCGCGTCGTCCTTGCCTCGGATGGCGTGGCGAACGTCGGCCTGACCGATCCCGAGAGCATCCTCAGTCGCATCCGCGACGATGCCGCCGCCGGGATCGAGCTGGTGTCGGTCGGTGTCGGCATGGGCAACTACAACGACGTGCTGCTCGAGCAGCTGGCCGACCAGGGCGACGGGTTCTACGCCTACGTCAACGGTCCCGAGGAAGCTCACCGGCTGTTCACCCAGGAGCTGACCAGCACGCTCCAGACCGTGGCGCTCGATACGCGCGCCCAGGTCGAGTTCGACTCAAACCTCGTCGCGGCGTACCGACTCGTCGGCTACGAGAACCGGGCGATCGCCGATCGCGACTTCGTCGATGACAGCGTCGACGCCGGCGCGATCGGGGCCGGGCACAGCGTGACGGCGCTCTATGCGGTGCGACTCAACGACGATGCCGGTCGCCAGGGCAGCCTGGCCATCGTCCGGCTGCGCTGGACCGATCCGGACGACGGTCGCGTCGGGGAGCTCGCCAGGGAGATCCGACTCAGCGACCTGGCACGGGACTTCGGTGGCACCGATCCCTACTTCCGCTTCGACGCACTGGTGGCCTCGACGGCCGAGGTCCTGCGTGGCAGCCCATGGGCCGGCCATCTGCGTCTCTCGGACATCGCCGAGGTCGCATCCCACGAGCAGGAGCACCTGCCGCCGTCCGACGACGTGCACGCGTTCCTGGATCTACTCGACCGATTGGCCCGTATGGACGAGTAGCCGACAACACCGAATCCATCCGCGGGCAGGGGCTGGAGGAGGCCCCGACCCGCCGTCACGACCCGGTCAGGCTGGTTCGCCGGCCTCCGGGTCGTGACGCGTCTGGGACGCGTGCGGCGCGAGCTCTCCGATGCCCCGCTCCACCGGGACACCGAGGGACCCTGGATGACCGGCGTCGCCCTCGACGATCGCGTGGCTCCCGCTGTCGTCAGCCCCGCTGAACTCCACCACGAACGCACGCATCTCGGAATGCTCGGTCCAGGCGGCGTGCGGCTCGTCGGCCGGCCACAGGACGGCCTCGCCGGCGGCCACCCTGGTGCGATCCTCGCCGACGCCGACCCAGCCGCCGCCCTCGATCACGATGAACCACGAGGTGTTGGGGTTGGTGTGTGGCTCGATGCGGGCGGCGCGGGCGAATGCCAGCTCCGTCACCGCGCCACGCCCATCGACGTGGATCGGCTGGCCGGTGACGCCGACGGTCCCGGGCGGGCCGTTCGGGCGGCGATGCCCGACGCCGAACCGGCGGACCTCGATCGGCACGGGCCCGGCTAGCGTCGCCGGCGACGCTGGCGGCGCACCCCGCCGCGACGGCGGATCGTTGCCTCGGGGTCGGCGAATTTCTGCTTGGTGAAATAGCGCTGTCGCGCGAGGCGCTGCTCATGGGCGCGGAGGATCGGTGGGAAACGCTGGAAGCGGATCCAGACCAGCGTGGCGAGGCCGATGATCTCGGTCGCCAGGACGAGGATGAAGTCGAACTGGAAGACGGCTTCGATCAGCAGCAGGCTGAAGGTGATCAGCCCCGTCCACCACAGCCACTCCCACAGGTCGACGTACGGCTGGTGGCGGTGGAGCGCCTTGGTCCGCAGGTTGTAGAGCACGATGAGGACGACGAGCAGGACGAGCGCCGCGATCCACGTCGGGTAGAACAGGTCGGCGAAGTTGTGGCTGTTGAACGACGTGAACAGGTAATCCCAGGGCGGCAGGGTCACGCGTGCCTCGTTGTGGGGTGGTTCGGACGGCCGGAGTATGCCACGACGGACGCTATACTTCGGCCGCAGCGGTCCGCCCGGTCGGACGCGCGTGGGAGGAGGAACGCCCGGGGTGCGAGCCCTGCTGTCAGTCGCGAACCGGGAGGGCATCGCAGCACTCGCTCGGGACCTCCGGTCGCTCGATGTCGAGATGTTCGCGACGGATGGGACACGCGAATACCTCGCGGGCGAAGGCATCGACGTCGCGTCGGTGACTGATCTCACCGACGGCCAGTCGACGGTGGGCGGCCAGGTCAAGACCTTCCACCACGCCGTTTATGCAGGGATCCTTGCGCGGCGCGACGTTCCCGAGCAGATGGACGATCTCAAGGCGCAGGGCATCGCGCCCATCGACCTCGTGATCGTGAACGTCAAGGCCTTCGCGCCGACCGTCGGCGCCAAGCTGGTCGGGATCGACGAGGCGATCGAGATGATCGACGTCGGCGGTGCGGCGCTGCTCGGGGCTGCCGCGCGGAACTCGGCGGGCGTCACCGCGGCATCGGACCCATCGCACTACGAGCGGATCGTGAGCGAGCTGCGCGAGCACGGCATGGTCAGCGCCGAGACGCGCGCCCAGCTCGCGGCGGAGGCGTTCAGCACCGTCGCTGCGTATCACGCCGAGATCGCCGCCTATCTCAACCAGATCTCGGGCAACGTCTTCCCGCGCCGCATGGCGCTCGTCCTCGAGAAGGTCGACGACGTGCGCTACGGCGAGAACCCCCACCAGCGCGCCGCGTTTTACCGCGAGACGACCCACCGCAGCGCGACGCTGGCGGACGCGTCGCAACTCCAGGGCGGCCGGCCGTCGTTCAACAACCTGCTCGACCTCGATGCGGCGTACCGGATCGCGCGCGACTACACGGCGCCGACGGCGACGATCGTCAAGCACACCGACCCGGTCGGGCTGGCCTCGCACGACGAGCTCGTCGAGGCGTACCGGCATGCCCTGGAGACGGACCCCGTCGCGTCGTTCGGCGGCATCGTGGGGGTGAACCGCGAGCTCGATGGGGCCACGGCCCGGGAGATCGCCGCCAACTCGTACGAGGCCGTCGTCGCGCCGGGCTTCAGCCAGGCTGCGCTCGGGATCCTGAAGCAGAAGGCGGGGATCGAGCTGCTGGCGGTCCCGCCCGACCCGACCGACGGGATGCGCGACTACGGCATCGCCAACCTCGACTTCAAGCGCGTCGCAGGGGGCCTGTTGGTCGAGGACCTCGATGACCTCGGCCTGGACCGGGGCCAGCTGCAGGTCGTCACCAGTCGGCGGCCGACGCTCGAGGAGCTCACCGATCTGCTGTTCGCGTGGCGAGCCGTCCGCCACGTCCGCTCGAACGCGATCGTCCTGGCGCGCAACGGCGCAACGATCGGTATCGGCGCGGGTCAGGCGTCACGGCAGGTGTCGGTGGAGATCGCGCTGCGCCGCGCCGGCGACCGGGCCAAGACGGCGGTGATGGCCTCGGATGCGTACTTCCCGTTCCCCGACGGCATCCAGGCGGCGGCCACGGCCGGCGTGACGGCCATCATCCAGCCGGGCGGATCCGTCCGCGACGAGATGGCGATCGAAGTCGCCAACCGACACCACATGGCAATGGTCTTCACCGGCAGAAGGCACTTCCGACATTGAGCGTGCGGCTGATGCTGGACGGGTCGATCTAGATGGAACAACTGCTTGCGCTCGAGATGGTGCGCGTCACCGAGGCGGCCGCGATCGAGTCGGCGCGGTTCATGGGTCGCGGCGCCCGCGACGAGGCCGATGCCGCAGCCACGACCGCTATGCGCAAGACCATGGACGAGATCGAGTTCGCCGGCCGCATCGTCATCGGCGAGGGCGAGCGCGACGAGGCGCCGATGCTGTACATCGGCGAGCGCGTCGGGCGGACCGGCGCGGATCGGAACGACGTACCCGCGATCGACATCGCGGTCGATCCGCTGGAGGGCACCAACCTCGTTGCCCACGGTCAGGCCGGCGCCATCACGGTGCTTTGTGCGAGTGAGTCGGGCGGCCTGACCAACGCTCCCGACACGTACATGGAGAAGCTGTGCGTCGGACCCGTCGCCGCCGGCCAGGTCGATATCCGGGTCAGTCCCACGGAGAACCTCGGCCGGATCGCCGAGGCGCTCGGGCGGAAGGTGTCGGACATCACGGTCGTCATCCTCGAGCGACCCCGTCATGACGACCTCATCGCCGAGGTCCGGGGGGCCGGAGCGCGCATCAAGCTCATCGGCGATGGCGACCTGTCGGCCGCGATCTCGTGCGCGGTGTCGGGGACCGGCGTGCACGCGGTCATGGGCATCGGCGGCGCGCCCGAGGGCGTCATCACGGCTGGCGCGCTTCGCTGCCTTGGTGGTGAGATCCAGGCACGGTTCCGCTACCGCAGCCCAGAGGAGCGCGAACGCGGTGCGCGGATGGGCCACGGCGACGAGGAGCGCGTCTATTCGACGGAGGATCTCGCGCCCGGCGAGAACCTGGTCTTCGCCGCGACCGGCGTCACGAGCGGCGACCTCCTCCAAGGCGTGCGCTTCTTCGGCGGTGGCGCTCGCACGCATTCGCTCGTGATGGCATACCAGGCCAAGCAGGTCCGGTTCGTCGACACCGTCCACATGTTCGACCGCGACAGCCCGCCCCGAGTCCGACTCTGACCGCCGGCTCACCGGCGCGGCTTCTGTCCCCGGAACGGCTCGGGCTCGTCGGCGGCCTGCTCGCGTGTGTCGCCGTGGCCGCCGCGGCCCGGCTGGCCGGCAACGCAATGCAGCTCGGCCTCGAGACCGCCATCGCGCTGGCGATCGGTCTGCTCATCGGCGCCGTGCCGGAGGTGCGCGCGCGGCTGCTGCCGGGTGCAAGCCTCGCGGCGCGACACGCCCTCCGCGTCGGCATCTCGCTGCTGGGTGCGCGCCTGACGCTGGGCCAGCTGTTGGAGACCGGCGCCGAAAGCGTCGCGGCGATCGCGCTGACCGTCGTCGCGGCGCTGCTCATCGGCACGTGGCTGGCTCGCCGGCTGGCGATCGGGCCGCCGCTCTCTGCGCTGATCACGGTAGGCATGGCGATCTGCGGCAACTCGGCGATCCTGGCGCTGTCGCCGATCATCGGCGCCACGCACCGTGAGACCGCGTACGCGGTGTCGACGATCACGACCTTCGGGCTGATCGGGGTGCTGCTGCTCCCGGTCGTCGGCCGTCTCCTGGGACTGCCCGAGGTCGTCTTCGGGACGTGGGCAGGATTGGCCGTCAACGACACGGCACAGGTCGTCGCGGCGGGCTACGCGTTCTCGGCACCGGCCGGCGACGTCGCCACGGTCGTCAAGCTGACGCGCAACCTGGCCATCCTGCCGGTGCTGCTGGGAGCGACGTGGCTCGTCGCGCGTGCGGAGCGGTCGGCCGACACGGAGGCTGGGGCGACGTCCGCGGACCGCGGATCGCGACTGGCGATGGTCGGTCGGGCCGTGCCATGGTTCGTGGTCGGATTCGTCGTCTTCGCGGCCCTGCGCACCGCGGGCCTCCTGGATGTGCCGCTCACGACCGAAGCGACGCTCGCCGACCTGTGCTCCGTGCTGGCGTCCTTGCTGATCCTGATCGCCCTTGCCGGGGTCGGCATGGCGGCCGACATCCGGGCGATGCTCGGCGTCGGTCCCCGTCCCTTCCTCCTCGGCGGGACGATATGGGTCGCGATCGGGCTGCTCGCCCTGACTCTGGCCGCTGCGCTTGCCGGGGCGCGATAGGGGCGGTCAGCTTAGCCGCAGGTTGGGCAGGACCTCCTTGCCGAACACCTCGATGAACTCCTGCTGGTTGCGCCCGACGTTGTGCAGGTGGATCTCGTCGTAGCCCATGTCCACGTAGTGCTGGATGTGCCGGCAATGCGCCTCGAGATCGCTGCTGATCATCACCCGGTTCTTGAAATCCTCGGGCCGGACGAGCTTGGCGATGCCCGCGAAATCCTCGGGGTTCTTGATGTCCTGCTTCGGGAAGAACGCCATCCCGCCGTTCGGCCACTCGACCAGGGCGTTCTCCATCGCCTCTTCCTCCGTGCCCGCCCACGAGATGTGTATCTGCAGGAACTTGGGACCACCGGCCGGCTTGCCCACCTCGCTGCGGCCCTCCTCGAACTTGCCCCAGATCATCTCCATCTTCTCGTCAGCAGCGCCGACCGTGATCAACCCGTCGGCGAACTTGCCCGTCTTCTTCGCGTTGATCGGACCGGCCGTGGCGACGTAGATCGGCACGCGCTGGTCGTCTGGCGGGCGGGTGTAGAGCTTCGCCCGCTCGAGCGTGAAGTATTTGCCGTCATGGCGGACGACCTCGCCCGTGAACAGCTTGTCGATGACCTCGATCGCCTCGAACATCATCGCGCTCCTGATCGGCACCTCCGGCCAGACCGGCGCGATGACGTGCTCGTTGAGGGCCTCGCCAGCCCCCAGGCCGAGGAAGAACCGCCCGGGGTACATCGCACCCAGCGTTGCGGCAGCGTGCGCGATGACGGCCGGGTGGTAGCGAAAGCCTGGGCAGGTGACGGCGGTCCCGAAGCGCAGCGACGTGCGCAGCCCGAGTGCGCCCATGAAGGCCCAGGCGAAGCCGCTCTGGCCCTGCTGCGGGGTCCACGGGTGGAAGTGCTCAGAGACCATGAAGCCGGCTTCGAATCCGGCGCCCTCGGCCTGGGCACACCAGTCGAGCAGGTCGGTCGGGTGGAACTGCTCCATCATCGCCGCGTAGCCGATCTTGGTCATCGCTTCGGTTGTCACTCCCAGATTTCGAGCCGTGGCCTTGTTCGCGGCCTCGCAAGTATGGCGCACCGTCAGGCGAACGCTGGACCAGTGTCCGATGATGGGCGCTCATGGACGTCGAGATCCTGCGAACGCGGGGCCTGGGCAATTCGACCTACATCCTCGCCTCCGATCGCGAGGTGCTGGTGGTCGACCCGCCCCGGGACGCCTGGCGAGTCCGCGAGATCCTCGAGCGGCGCGACTGGCGGCTGCGCACGGTCGTCGAGACACACGTCCACAACGACTACCTGTCCGGTGCACTCGAGCTTGTCGCATCGGACCGAGCCTCGATCGCCGCGCCGGCGCGCGGGCGCTACGCGTTCGATCACCGCCCGGTCGACGAGGGCGACGAGGTCGAGGTCGGTGGTGTCAGGCTGCGGGCCCGAGCGACCCCCGGGCACACGCCGGAGCACCTGGCCTGGGAGGTCTACGACGGCGAGTCGAGCGCGGCGGATGGCGCGCCTTCCGCCGTCCTGACCGGCGGCTCGCTGCTGGTCGGCAGCGTCGGTCGGACCGATCTCCTCGGCGACGACGCGACGGCCGGCCTCACGGCCCAGCAGTTCGCGTCGCTACGGGCGCTCGCGCGCTTGCCCGACGACGTCGCCGTCTGGCCGACCCATGGCTCCGGCAGCTTCTGCGCGGCGGGTCCGATGCACGACGAGGCCACGTCGACGATCGGCGAGGAGCGCCGCGCGAACCCGCTGTTCGCGGTCACCGAGGCGGACCGATTCCACGACCAGCTCGTCGCCGGCTTCGCCCCGTATCCGGCCTACTACCGGGAGATGGGCGCGATGAATCGTGCAGGCCCGGCCGTGCTTGGACGGCGCCCGGACCTGTCGGCGCTCGATCCCGAGGCTGTCAGCACGGCGATCGCCGATGGGGCCCGTGTCGTCGATGCGCGGCGGCGCCGCGCGGTCGCGGCCGGGCACATCCCGGGCTCACTGACCATCGAGCTCGGCGACACCTTCGCGTCCTATGTCGGCTGGATCCTGCCGGTCGGGACCCCGTTGGTGCTGATGTTCCCCGACGCCTCCGCCGCATCCGCTGCGGAGGCGGTCGATCAGCTGGTACGGATCGGGTTCGATCGGCTCATCGGGGTGGTCGACGGTGGCGTCGACGCCTGGGCGGCCAGCGGACGAGCGCTGGCCGAGATGCCGACCGTCACGGCCGGTACCCTCGCCGACGAGCTGCGCTCCGATCGGCCGCCGGTCGTCGTCGACGTTCGCGACCCCATCGAGTGGCGCGAGGAAGGGCGGATCGACGACGCCATCGAGCTATCCCTCGCGAGCATCATCGCCGGGGACGACGCCGCGCTACCGAAGGACGTTCCGGTCACCGTCGCCTGTCGCTCCGGCAGCCGTGCGCTCATCGCCGCCGGGCTGATCGAGGCGCGCGGGTATGACGTCCGCGTCGTGGACCGAGGCGGGATCCCCGATGTCGCCGCTCGGCTCGAAGCGGCCGAGCCGGCCGACGCGTGACCGCCCCGCCCGCGGCGATCGACACCGAGCGCGCCGAGGCGATCCGGCGCGATCAGACCGATCCGCTCCGAGGCCTGCGCGAGCGTTTCCGATCGCCGACCGGGCGCGACGGTCGCCCGAAGGCGTACCTCGCCGGGATGAGCCTCGGCGCGCAACCCGTGGCGGCGCAGCCGGCCGTCGAGCAACGTCTCGAGCAATGGGCGCGCCTCGGTGTCGATGGCTGGTTCGACCCCGCGAACCACTGGATCGACGTCGAGCGCGACCTTGCCGAGGCGACCGGTCGCCTGGTCGGCGCGCTGCCGGCCGAGGTCACGACGGCGAACACGCTGAGCATCGACCTGCACCTGCTGCTCGCGTCATTCTTCCGACCGAGCGGCACCCGCCGGCGGATCCTGATCGACGCACCGACGTTCCCGTCCGATCGCTACGTCGTCGAGTCACAGCTCCGGCATCACGGGCTCGACCCCGCGAGTGACCTGATCGTCGTCCGGCCACGACCGGACGAGGACATCGTCCGACCCGACGACCTCGATGAGACGATCGACCGCCACCGGGACGAGCTCGCCGTCGTGCTGCTGGCCGGCGTCAACTACGCGACCGGGCAGGCCCTCGATATCCGCCGCCACACGGCGGCGGCACGATCGGCAGGCGCCTTCGCGATCTGGGACCTCGCGCACGCGGCCGGCAATATCCCGCTGTCGCTGCACGACGACGATCTCGACGCGGCCGCGTGGTGCACGTACAAGTACCTCAACAGCGGGCCCGGAGCCCTGGCCCAGCTGTTCATCCACGAGCGCCACGCCACCGACCCGGCGACCCCGCGGCTGGCGGGCTGGTGGGGCAACGACCCGGCGACACGGTTCCGCATGGCCGAGACCTTCGAGCCCGGCCCCGGCGCTGATGGCTTCCGGGTGTCGACGCCGCCGATCCTCGCGCTCGCGCCGATCGCCGCGTCCCTGGCGCTGTTCGACGAGGTCGGCATGCCGAAACTACGCGAGCGGTCGATCGCATTGACCGGCGAGCTCGAGCGGCTCGTGGACACCTTCGTCCCGGACGCCGCCATCGTGACGCCGCGCGACCCGGCGGCGCGTGGATCGCAGCTGTCCCTGCGAGTCCGGGACGCCCACGCACGCCAGCAAGCACTCGAACGCTTTGACGTGGTCGCCGATTCGCGCGAACCCGACCTCATCCGGCTGGCACCGGTCCCGCTGTACTGCTCGTTCGAGGACGTTGTCCGCGCAATCGACGCGCTGCGCCAGACCGCCTGATCAGGTCGATGCCCGCCAGGCACGGGCTGCCGGATCCCAGTCGCCCACGATCCTGACGCTATCTGCCGGTTCCGCGGCGGCGACGCGTCGACGCCGCGACTCGATCGTCTCGGTCCAACCGGGCGGAACGAGACGTGGCGCGAGGTCGGCGAGCGGTGCGAGCACGAACAGCCGCTCCCCGAGGTCACGATGCGGGACCTGCAGGCGCCTGGCGGCCTTGGCCGGATCCACATCGGCGTCGATGGAGCAGGCGGTCGGCGACCGCGCCACATCGATCTGGTGGCGGCCGAACACGAGCAGGTCGAGGTCGAGCTCGCGTGGTCCCCAGCGTCGTCGCCGGTGTCGGCCCGCCCGGCGCTCGATCGTCTTCAGCCAGCCAAGCAGGTCGAGTGCTGCAGCGGGAGGCTCGCGTGCGCCGATCCGCACGTCGAGGGCCACGACGGCGTTCCGGAACTCCGGCTGGTCGGTGACGCCCCATGGCGCCGTCGCGAACAGCCGCGAGACACCGATGACGCGGATCCCCGGGAGGCCATCGAGCGCGTCGATCGAGCTGGCCAGCATCCGAGCGGCATCGCCGACGTTCGCGCCCAGACCGACGTAGGCGCGGACGGTCCGGCTGGCGCTCATCGACCGCACCTTACTATCCGACGATGGATGCGCCATCGAAGCAGGACGGCGAGCGGCTGCGCCGGCCGATCATGGTCGTCGGCGGCGGGGCGTTCGGGCTCGACACGCCCGGTGGGGCGCTGGAAGACCATTGGCTCGCCCTGGCACGGTCGGTCAACGGCCGAGACCGGCCGCGCGTGTGCTTCATCCCCACGGCCACCGGTGACGACGACGCCGTCCTCGACCACTTCCATAACGTCTTCGGTGATACGGCTGAGGTGTCGCACCTCGCCCTGTTCGACCGGACCGTCGAGGACATCGAGGCGTTCCTGCTCGCGCAGGACGCGGTCTATGTCGCTGGGGGCAACACCGCCAGCATGCTCGGGGTGTGGGGCGCGCACGGGGTCGACGCCGCGTTGCGGCATGCCCACGACGCAGGGGTGCTGCTGGCGGGCAGGTCGGCCGGCGGCCTGTGCTGGTTCGAAGGCGGAACGACCAATTCGTTCGGGCCGAGGCTCGCAGCGCTGACCGTTGGTCTCGGGCTGATCCCCGGCAGCCATTGCCCGCACTACGACGGCGAGCTCGAGCGACGACCGACCTATCACGCGATGGTCGGACGCAGTGAGCTGCCTGGCGGTATCGCCATCGACGACTTCGCGGCCGCGGTGTTCGATGGGCCGGACCTGGTCGAGGTCGTCGCGGCCCGCGAAGGCCCCGCCGCCTATCGAGTCGAGCGCTCGTCGGGCGGCGTCATCGAGACGACGCTGCCGGTCCGCGTGCTCGCGCCGGTGCGCGCATGACCGACGTCGACGTCGCGATCCTGCATCCCGAGCCCGGTCCCGATGCCGGGCCGTTGACGCACGTCACAGCGGCCGCCCGGCTCGAGGTCGCGGAGGCGCATCGACACGGGTTCCTGGAAGCTGGTGCGACGCGGGCGGAGATCATCGCCGGCCCGCCGGACGGGCGGCCGTTCGGGGCACGCCTCCGTGACATCGCGAGTGGCCTCGGGGATGGTGGGCTCGTGGTGCTCGGGTCGGGTGCCGTACCGCTTGCGACGGGCGCCGACCGCCGCGAGCTCGTCGACGCTGCAAGGGGCCGAGAGGCGCGGGCGCTCACGAACAATCGCTATTCGGCGGACGTGATCGCGGTATCGAAGGCGCGCTCGGTTCTGGCCGATGTCCCCGACCTGCCGAGCGACAACGAGCTGCCGCGCTGGCTGGCTGAGCATGCCGGCATCGCGGTCGACGACCGGCGCGGCCGGACTCGGCTCGGGATCGACGTCGATGGCCCGCTCGACCTCGTCCTGCTCGGCGGACGATGGCGCGACCTGGTCCCGGCGGCCGATGGCGCGCGGGTCCGCGCGATCATCGATGCCATCCGGACCCTGGTCGCGGATCCCGGGTCGGAGCTCGTCGTCAGCGGGCGGGTGTCGGCCGCGAACCTGGCCTGGCTGGAAGCGCACACAGCGTCACGGACCCGTGCGCTGATCGAGGAGCGCGGCTTCCGGACCCGGCGTTCCGGCCAGCGGCCGGCGGCGTCCGTGTTGGGCGCGCTGCTCGAGCGGGATGGCCCCGGTTCGCTGGGCGATCACCTCGAGCGCCTCGGCGAGGCCGCGATCGTGGATACGAGGGTCTTGCTTGCCCATCGATCCGGCACGGATGAGGACGAGTGGCCCGAGCCGGAGGACCGGTTCGCCTCGGACCTGCTGCTGCCGGCGCGGGTCGCCGATCCGTGGCTGCAGGAGCTCACGGCGTCGGCGGTGGCGGCCCGGATCCCGATCCTGCTCGGCGGGCACACGCTCGTCGGACCGGGTCTGCGACTGGCCCTCAGCCGGCGGAAGGTGTCCGGCCGGTAGCGCGGCCGACAGCGATGGGCACACGCGGGTTCCGGCCCGAGCTCAGGCGCGAGGCACCGACCGACCTGTCGGACGTCGGCGAGGACGCGGAGCTCGCCGCGCGGATCCGCGACGAGATCCGCGGGTACGGCCCGATGCCGTTCGCGCGGTTCATGGAGCTCGCGCTGTACGACCCGGCCGGCGGCTACTACCGCGCCGAGGCGGTCCGGCCGGGCCGGGGCGGCGACTTCCTGACGGCACCGGAGCTGCATCCGATCTTCGGGGAGCTGCTGGCGCGCGCGGTGAAGGATGCCTGGGATCGGCTCGGCCGACCCGAGCCGTTCGTCGTCGTCGAGCACGGGGCGGGCGAGGGCGTGCTGGCGGTCCCGCTGCTCGGCGCGTTGCCGGCCTCGATCCGCTATCGGCCGGTCGAGGTCGATGACCGCCGGCTCGTCCGGCTGCGCGGTCGCCTCGCGTCGGCCGGGTTGGCTGACCGGCTGGACGATGGCTCCGCAGAGGAGCCATTCGACGGCGTGCTCATCGCGAACGAGGTCCTCGACGCCCTGCCCGTCCATCGCGTGCGGCAACGAGGATCCGACCTGCGCGAGCTGGCGCTCGACATCGGTGCCGACGGCGCGATCGTCGAGGTCGAGATCCCGCCGACGACGCCGGCGCTCGCCGAGCGACTCGTGATCGAGGGCATCGAGCTCGTCGACGGCCAGACCGCCGAGATATGCCTCGCGCTCGACGACTGGATCGCAACAGCTTCGGCGCCGCTGCGCCGCGGTCTGCTCTTCCTCGTCGACTACGCCGCTCCGGCGGCCGAACTGTATGACCCGGTCCGTCGCCGTGACGGGACCCTTCGTGCGTATGTCCGGCATCAGGTGCACGACGATCCATACCGGTTCGTTGGACGCCAGGACCTGACGGCCCACGTCGACGTCACGGCAGTCGAGCGAGCGGCACGGACGGCCGGGCTGACGACGGTGGGGATCACGACGCAGGCCGAGGCGCTGATGGGCCTCGGCATCGAGGACCGCCTGCGCGAGATCCAGGCCGACCCCGCGACGACGTTCGAGGAGTACGCCTTGCTCCGCTCGGCATTGCTGCGACTGCTCGACCCGGCCGCGATGGGCAAGTTCCGCGTCATGGTCTTCGCTCGGGACTGGCCCGACGGCGAGCCGCCGGCCATCGTCGCCTATCGGCTTCCGCCTAGGTCGTGACCGACCCGCAGTAGGGCGAATGCCGTATTGCCCGCGTGGGGCCCGCAGCGTCACTCTGACCATGGTCGTCGCACGACCGCACCGTCACGGGGGGCGCGACGTGAACCTGCACGCGCGCTCGGCACGTCGCGCTCCCCGCTCCGGTGCCTCAACCGCCGCGCGCATCGGCCCCCACCGCGCGGCTCCCCCGGATCGGCGCACCCCTCTGCCGATCCGGCTGCCCGTCGCCAGGGTCGGCTCCCGACGCTAACGCGACCGGCTCGCGACCCCTTCGCAAGCGTGCCCGCTGATAGAATGACCGTGCGTGGAGGCTCCACGGAGCCGCCCCTGCCCGCCGCCTCCGACCGGTCCCGAAGGGAGTTCGATTGGAACAGCTCTGGTACGTCGTGGGCTTCGCCTTCGCGGGCGTGACGTTCGTCTTCGGGACGATCGCCGCCGCGTGGCTGGTCTCGCACCGCAATCGCGGTGACGTCCACAAGGGCCTGCCATACGAGTCCGGCATCGACACGTACGGCGACACCCATGGTCGGTTCGGGTTGTCCTTCTACATCTACGCCTTGCTGTTCGTCGCCTTCGACATCGAGGTGGTCTTCATCTACCTGTGGGCGATCGCCTTCGACGACCTGCTCCTCGGCGGCTTCATCAGCATGCTGGTCTTCGTCGGGATCCTGCTCCTTGGCCTGGCGTACGCCTGGCGGAAGGGAGCGCTGACATGGCGCTGAAGACCAACACTGACGGCCTCGGCGCGGGTGCGTCCGACGAGACGCAGATCGGCTCGGACGTCCCTGCCCAGCCTGCGCTCCCGGCGACCAGGCCGTCGGACGCGGTCGCGACGCCGGTCGTCGTGCGCAACACCTTGTGGCAGGCCGCCGATCCCGCCGCCTACGACGGCGGCCGTCCCACGGACATCACCCACCTCGCCGAGTTGGAGGCAAGCGGCGCCGGCCGGCGCGACGACGCTCGCTGGAGCGGCGTGCTCGAGGTGATCCCGACCAAGGCCGACTACGTGCTCGACCTCATCCGCATGAACAGCCTGTGGCCGCTGCTGTCGGGCCTCGCCTGCTGCGCCATCGAGATGATGTCGGCCGCGACGTCCAAGAACGACATGGACCGCTGGGGGATGTTCCCGTTCCGCGCGAGCCCTCGGCAGGCCGACGTACTGATCGTGGCCGGGACACTGACGACGAAGATGGCCGGGCCGCTGGTCCGTCTCTGGGAGCAGATGCCGGAGCCCAAGTGGTGCGTCGCGATGGGCGACTGCACGTGCTCGGGCGGTCGGTACAAGCGGAGCTACTCGACGGTCGAGGGGATCGACCGGGTCATGCCGGTGGACGTGTACGTCCCGGGCTGCCCACCCCGGCCGGAGGGCCTCATCTACGGGATGATGAAGCTCCAGCAACTGGTCAAGGACCGTCGCGGTCATTGGCCCGAGCGAGCGATCGGCCCGACCGTCCCCGAGCAGGTCTGACCGTGGACCGAGCGTTCAAGGCCCGCCTCGAGCGGCGCTTCGGCGAGCAGCTGACGGGTCCCGTCCGGCAGCGCCACGACGAGACCGAGATCCGCATCGGCGCCGGTGACGTGACGCAGGTCATCACCGCGCTCCACGACGAGCCCGAGTTCGGCTTCGAGTTCCTGGCAGATCTCGCCGGCGTCGACACGGGCGAGGTCATGCAGGTCGTGTACCACCTGTGGAGCCCGACGACACCCGACTGGCTGCGCGTCATCGCCGACGGCCTGTCCCGCGAGGACCCGCGCGTCCCGTCGGTGACGTTCATGTGGAAGGGCGCGGAGTGGATGGAGCGCGAGGCCTACGACATGTTCGGCATCACGTTCGAAGGCAACCGCGACCTGCGCCGGATCTACCTGCCGCCTGACTACCAGAGCTTCCCGCTGCGCAAGGACTTCTACCTCGCGGACGACGCTGCCCGCTCCCCGGGCGCCGGCGTCCGACCGATGGAACGGACCCACAGCCCGCGTGAGACCCCGGCCACGGCGAACGTGCGCCGCGGCGGCGCCTGATCCCCAGCGAACGACAGGGAACACCATGACCGCGACGAGCCCTCGACCGCAGACCAGGACGCACGATCACGGCGGCGATAACACGTGGGCGGGCACGCCCGACGATCCACGCGTCCAGCTCGACCGCGACCTGGGTGTCTTCGAGCCCGTCCCGCCCTATCCGCCGCGGACGGAGCGGGAGTCGGAGTTCTACACGCTCGGCGACGGCCAGCTGTTCCTGAACATGGGTCCGCAGCATCCGTCGACGCACGGCGTGCTCCGGGTGGTGCTCAAGCTCGACGGCGAGAAGGTGGTCGACCTCGATCCCGTGCTGGGCTACCTGCATCGCGGCGTCGAGAAGCTGTGCGAGAACGCGGACTACCACCAGGCCATCTGCTACCTCGATCCGCTCGAGTACGTGAGCTCGCTGTTCTGCGAGTGGCCCGGGGTCATGGCCTTCGAGAAGCTGCTCGACGTCGAGGTGCCGCGGCGCGCCGAATACATCCGGGTGCTGTCCGCGGAGCTCAACCGGGTCGCCAGCCATGCGCTGTTCCTGGGCTGGATGGCCCTCGATCTCGGCGGGCTGACACCGATCCTGTGGTCGTTCATCGAGCGCGACGAGATCGTCGACATGCTGGCGTCGCTGACCGGTCAGCGGATGCTGTTCAACTACTACCGGATCGGCGGCGTCAACGGCGATCTCAACCATGAGTTCCTGAGCCGGCTGGGCGACTGGATGAGCCACGCGACCGAGCAGATCGAGGCCGGCAACACGCTGCTCAACGAGAACGAGATCTTCGTCCGCCGCATGCGCGGCCTTGGCACGATCGATTCGAAGACGGCGCTGCGCATGGCGATGACCGGCCCGAACCTGCGGGCGACGGGCGTGCCGTTCGATGTCCGGCGGGCGCACCCCTACAGCGTCTACCCGGAGCTCGACTTCGACATCCCGACCCGAACGGAAGGCGATTGCCTGGCCCGCTACCTGCTCCGCATGGACGAGCTGAAGCAGAGCCTGCGGATCATCGACCAGTGCCTCCATGAGATGCCGGACGGCCCGATCATCGCCAAGCTGCCGCGCCTGCTCCGGCCTCGACCTGGGCGGGCGTACGCCGGCATCGAGGGCCCGCGCGGCCAGTACGCCGCGTATGTGGTCAGCGACGGCACCGACCAACCGTTCCGCATGCGCATCCACGACCCCTCGTTCATCCACCTGCAGGCAGTCGGCGTGATGGTCCCCGGCCACCTTGTGGCTGACACCATGGCGGTCATGGCGTCACTTGACCCGATAATGGGCGGTGTAGATAAGTGACGGTCAACCGGCACGCCGCCCGACGGCCGATCCCGGCGTTGCCCGCTGCGCCCCTTCGCTCACGTAGCTTGGGCTACGCTCGCTCGGGTGCTCGCGGTCGCCTTGGGCTCGACTCGTCGGCCGACGTGCAAGGCAGTTCTTTCGCATGACCGTTATCGGTCGGTCGTGGGGCCGTCTGACATTGCCTGGGAAGATCGTGTTCACGGTCGTCCCGTTGCTGGTCCTGCTAACGGTCGGCGCGATCGCGCTGATCCTGATCTTCGGGCAGGTCGTCGTCGACATCCTGGTCGCCAACCTGCCCATCGTCCGCTTCGTGGTCGCGGTCACGGTCATCCTGCTGATGACGATCCCGACCGCGTTCCTGATCATCTACATGGAGATGAAGATCATCGCCCTGATGAATCTTCGGATCGGGCCGGACCGGGTCGGGCCGTTCGGGTCGCTCCTGTCCGTGGTGCACGGGCTCAAGGTGCTCATGAAGGAGGACTTCACGCCGACCGGCGCCGACTCGCTGGTCTTCACCTGGGCACCGGTCGTGGTCTACCTGGCGAGCGTGATGTCGCTGCTCGTCATCCCGTTCGCACCGGGGCTGTTCGGCTACGACCTCAACCTCGGGCTGCTGTACTTCTTCGCCGTCGGCGGCCTGTCGGTCGTCGGGCTGCTGATGGCCGGCTGGTCGAGCTACAACAAGTACTCGCTGCTCGGCGGGTTGCGAGCCGCGGCGCAGGTGGTGAGCTACGAGATCCCCCTCACCCTGTCGGTGGTGGGCCTGCTCCTGCTGGCCGGCACGATGAGCCTGAACAAGATCGTGGAGCAGCAGGGGGGCTGGTTCACCGACTGGTACATCTGGCAGCAGCCGCTGGGTGCCCTCATCTTCTTCATCGCCGCCACCGCGGAGGCCAATCGCACGCCGTTCGACCTGACCGAAGCGGACTCGGAGATCGTCGCCGGCTTCGCGACCGAGTACTCGGGGATGCGCTTCGGGTTCTTCTTCTTCGCCGAGTACGTCAACGTGTTCATCGTCTCGGCCCTGTTCGTGACCCTGTTCCTCGGCGGCTGGAACGCTCCGTTCGCGATCCCGCCCGAATGGCAGGTCCAGCTGAGCCTCGACCCGGCGTCGTTCAACATCGGGCTGCTGTTCATCATCGGGCTGGTGCCCGTGGTGCTGACGCTCCTGTTCGGCGCGCCGTTCTACCTGCTGCGCTCGTCGATCACGTGGTGGCAGGCGCTGCTCATCGGGTTCGTCCTGGCCAACGTCTTCATCGTGGTCCTGCTGGGCGCATGGGCGTTCATCGGCCTGCCGTGGGTGGCCGGTATCCTCTGGTTCATGCTCAAGACCTACACGTTCGTGTTCACGTTCGTGTGGATGCGCGGCACCCTGCCCCGCGTGCGGATCGACCAGCTGATGGACTTCGCCTGGAAGTGGCTGCTGCCCGCGTCCCTCGTCAACCTGTTCGTCACCGCCGGCGCGATCGTCGTGGTCAAGGCGCTCGGCCGATGAGCCTCGTCCCGGGTCTTGGCCTGGTCAAGGGCATGGCGCTCACCCTTCGGCGGTTCTTCGAGCCGAAGGTCACCGTCATGTATCCCGAGGTTCGCCTCGACGTCCCGCACAAGTTCCGCGGCCGCCTCCAGCTGCTGTACGACGAGTGGGGCACGCTCAAGTGCGAGACGTGCTTCCAGTGCGCACAGGCATGCCCGATCGAGTGCATCGACATGGGCGGCATCGACACGCGCGGTCGGTACCACGTCCACTGGGGCGCGCCCGAGACGTACGGCGAGCGCCGTGAGGAATCCGCCATGCGACGGTCCGGGCGGACGGTGCCGGACCCGGCCTTCCGGCCCTTCGCGCAGGTCGATCTCGCTGAGGTCGACCGGATCCTCGAGGAGTTCGACCACGATCCGGCCCGGATGCTCGACATCCTCGAGGCGACCCAGAGCGCGTACGGCTACCTGCCGATCGCCGCCCTCAAGCGGATCAGCCACACCACGGGGGCGTGGTACGCGATGATCTACGGGACGGCGAGCTACTACGCCCACCTCCGCTTCGAGCCACCCACCGCCAGCGAGCAGGCTGCCGCCGTCGAAGCCCACCGACCCGCCGAGCTCACCTACCTGTCTGCGCTCGGCACAGCGCTCGAGGGAGGCGGCCGCCCCGGGGCACCGGCTCGCGCCTGACATGGTGACGCTGCTGAAGACCCCCGCCGCCTGGCCGCGCATCCTGCTGGCTCGGGCGGACCAGAAGAACCCCTTGGACCTCGATGCCGCCGTCGCCGCGGGCGCCTTCGACGGCTTGCGGCGATCCATCCGCGATCTCGGCGGGACCGCCACGATCGCCACGGTCATCGCCTCCGGACTGCGCGGGCGTGGTGGAGCCGGCTATCCCACGGGAGAGAAGTGGCGGACCGCCGCCGGCGTCGACAGCGACCGCCGCTATGTCGTCGCCAACGGGTACGGCGCCGACCCGGCCTCGCACACCGACCGCACCATGATGCTCACGGATCCGTTCGCCGTCATCGAGGGGACTGCGATCGCGGCGAGCGCGATCGGCGCGACCGAGGCCTTCATCGCGGTTCGCGCCGAGGACACCGATGTCGTGGCCCGCCTGTCGGCGGCGATCGGTGCGGCCAGCGACGCCGGGTTCGTGGGACCCGATGTGCTCGGCTCCGGACGCGACCTGTGGATGACGGTCCGACCGGTCCAGGGCGCGTACATGCTCGGCGAGGAGACCGTCCTGCTCAAGGCGCTCGAGGGCAAACGCGGCCAGCCGGAGCAACGCCCACCCCACCCCGCGGTCACCGGGCTGTTCGACCGCCCGACTGTCGTCAACAACGTCCAGACGCTGGCCGCCGTGCCGTGGATCGTGCGTGAGGGCGCGGACGCGTATCGGGCGACCGGCACGACCCACTCGCCGGGCACTGTGCTCGTCCAGGTGCGGGCGCCGGGCAAGGATGGCGTCGCCGAGGTCCCGCTCGGGACCCACTTGCGCGACGTCCTCAAGCTCGCCGGAAAGCTGCCCGCGGGTCGGACCCTGCAGGCGGTCCTCATCGGCGGGCCGTCGGGCGGGCTGCTTCCCCCCGATGCGCTCGACACGCCGTATGACTTCGGTCCGCTCCGCGATGCCGGCGCCCATCTCGGTTCGGGCTCGATCGTGGCGGTCGACGATCGGACGGATCTTGTCGAGCTCGTCGGCGTGCTGACGCGGTTCTGCTCGAACGAGGCCTGTGGCAAGTCGATCCCGTGCCGGATCGGGACCAAGCGCCTGGCCGAGATCGTGGCACGTCGCGAGAACGGGCTGCTCCGACCGGTCGACACGCAGCTGGCCACCGACCTCGCGCACGACATCGTCGCGTCCGCGCTGTGCGACCACGAGCGCCTGGCGACGCGTCCGCTCACGAGCGGGATGCGATACTTCGGGTCCGCCTTCGACCCCGCCATCCGACCCACGCCGGTCGCGACGACCGAGGCTGCCCGATGACCGACACGCTGGCCCGCCCCGAGCGCATGCCCGCCGAGGCCCCGACGACGTCGCCGGCGACGACCTCGGAGTCACTCGCGGACCGCCTGCTCGATACGCAATCACCGCAGCGCCCGCAGTCGACGCCGCGCATCCGGATCGAGGTCGACGGTCGCGTCGTGGAGGGCTTCGAAGGCCAGACGATCCTCGAGGTCTGCCGCGACAACGGGATCGAGATCCCGACGCTCTGCTACGAGCCCAAGCTGCCCGGGTTCGGGGCGTGCCGGATGTGCGTCGTCGAGGTCGAGGGCGAAGAGCATCCGCCGATCTCGTGCTCACGCGCGTGCGACGACGGGATGAAGGTCCAGACCCAGACCGAGGAGGTACGCCGGCTACGGCGGACGAACCTCGAGCTGATCTTCTCGGACCACAACGCGTATTGCCTGCCGCCGTGCCAGAACAAGTGCCCGAGCCATATCGACATCCCGGGCTTCCTCAAGGCGAACGCGGAGGGTAACTGGCGCGAGAGCACGCGCATCTTCAAACGGACCATCCCGTTCCCGTCGGTGCTCGGGCGCGTCTGCCCGGCGCCGTGCGAGGAGCACTGCCGGCGCGACGAGGTCGACGAGGCGATCGCGATCCGCGATACCCATCGGTATGCCGGCGACCAGGTCCTCAAGGCCATGCTGGACCAGGACGTCGATCCGCCCGTCCCGTTCGAACAGCAGGCGCCCTCGGGCCGGCGCGCGGCGGTCATCGGCTCGGGTCCGGCCGGCATGGCCGCCGCATACTACCTGCTGATCGCCGGTCACGACGTGACGGTGTTCGAACGCGACCCGGCACCGGGCGGGATGCTGCGCTACGGCATCCCCCAGTACCGCCTGCCCAAGGTCGAGGTCCTGGAGGCCGAGTACGAGTCGATCAGTCGACTGGGCGGGCGAGTGGTCTGCAACGCCGGTCTGGGTACCGACTTCACGCTCGACGACCTGACCAACCAGGGCTTCGACTCGGTGGTCGTGGCCATCGGCTGCTACGACACCAACAAGCTGGGCATCCCGGGCGAGGACGCCGACGGCGTCTTCGACGGCCTCGAGTACCTGCGCACCGCCACGCTGGGGCTGCCGTACCCGGGCCATGCCGGCAAGCGCGTGGTGGTCATCGGCGGCGGGTTCACATCGATGGACTGCTCGCGCACGTCGATCCGCCAGGGCGCCGGCGAGGTCACGCTCGTCTATCGCCGCGACATGAAGGACATGCCGGCGGCGGACGAGGTCCACGAGGCGATCGAGGAGGGCGTCACCGCCATCTTCCAGGCCGGCCCGACGCGGGTCATCACCGACGCCAAGTCGGGCAAGGTGACCGGCGTCGAGTTCATCCGGATGCAGCTTGGCGAGCCGGACGCCTCCGGGCGGCGGCGGCCGGAGCCCGCGCCCGGCACCGAGTTCACGATCCCGTGTGACCGCGTGTTGCTCGCGATCGGCCAGGGTCCCGAGCTCGACTGGCTCGGGATGCCCGGCAACGAGGGTCCCGAGGCGACGAAGAACAAGCGGCTCAAGGCCGATGCGGTCACGTTCTCGACCGGCCGGCCGGGCGTGTTCGGCTCGGGCGACGTGCGCATCGGAGCGGCCACCGTGGTCGAGGCGGTCGCGGAGGGTCGGCGCGCGGCGTACGCGGTCGACGCCTATCTCAAGGGCATGGACCTCGACGCGATCCGCACGCGTCAGACGCTCGCCGAGCCGCAGCCCGAGTTCCTGTCGATCGTGCCGTTCACCGGCGAGATCAAGGAGCCGCGCTACCGGTTGCACCCCCTGCCGGCGGAGGAGCGGAACCACAGCTACATCGAATACGAGCTGCCGTATACGCCCGCGGAGGCGATGGCGGAATCGACCCGCTGTCTCCAGTGCACGTGCGAGGCGATCGGCTACTGCGACCTTCGTCGCCTGGGCATCGAGTACAGCACCACGCTCCAGACGCTCGAGCCCAACCACCACCAGGGCGCCGGCTTCCGGAGCGTGACCGAGAACCGGTTCACCGGCCTCAACCACGACTACATCCGCGACGATTCACACGCCTTCATCCTGCGCGAGCCGTCGCGCTGCATCGACTGCGGCCGCTGTGCCCAGGTCTGCGCCGAGGTCGTCGGGGCCGCGTGCTACGACTTCATGCGGATCGGCTTCGACACGCTCGTCACGACACCGCTCGACATGAGCCTCAATGACACGCCGTGCGTGTCGTGCGGACGCTGCGCCGAGACGTGCCCGACCGGGGCGCTCATGCCCAAGCCCCGCATCCTCGAGAAGTACGAGGTCGACGAGAGCCGCTGCATCCTGTGCGGGATCTGCGTCGACGCGTGCCCGTACGACGCGCTGCGCGATGGGGCGGACATCGAGCTCGCCCACACGGGGCGCTCGGAGCCGACCATCGACCTCATGGCACTGGCCGCGATCGACCGCGAGACCGAGGTGACCTACATCCGGCGCGAACGCGACTGGCTCGAGCGGGCGATCGCCGAGGGTCGCGTCGTCGACCAGTCGCGCCTGCTGCCGATGCTGCCGCCGGCGATCGGGGGCGTGCCGAGCAACGGTGGTCGGTCGAACGGCAATGGCCACGGGCACGGATCGCACGACGGCCACGGAGAGGTGGCGGCGATCGGTCCCGGCAGCCACGGATAGCCGATGCTCGGAAAGCTGCCGCAGATCATCTTCGGGCTCCTGGTCATGGGCGTGGTCCTCGGGATCGCGGCGCTCCTGCTCGTCGTCCTGCACCAGGACTGGGAGGACGCGCTCCTCTGGCTGCTCGCGGCCGTGATGCTCGGTTCCGGGCTGCTCGTCGTGTCGATGCGCGACATCATCCGCTGCGGGCTGGCGATGATCGTGTGCTTCCTCGCCCTGGCCGGCATCTATGTGCTCATGGGGCTGCCGCTCCTCGGCGCCGCACAGGTGCTGGTCTACATCGGGGCGATCAGCGTCCTCGTCCTGTTCGCGATCATGCTCACGCAGACCAAGGACGCCCCGAGCCGACTCGTCTTCCAGACCCAGGCCGGACCCGCGGCGATCGCGTCCGTCGTCGTCGCCGTGATCATCGCGCTCGCCGTCGGCGCCACTGACTGGAAGGAGGTGGCTCGCCGGGCGCGGCTGGACACCGACGAGATGTCGCGGGTGCTGTTCGAGCAGTTCGTCTTCCCGTTCGAGATCGTGAGCGTCCTGCTGCTGGCGGCGGTCATCGGCGGCGTGTTCCTGGCCAAGCGCGAGCCGGGCGGTCCGTCGTGAGCGACAGCCTCGACACCTACCTGATCCTCTCGGGGATGCTGTTCGCGATCGGCTCCTTCGGGTTCCTGGCGCGGCGCAACGCGATCAGCATGCTGATGTCGATCGAGCTGATGCTCAACGCCGTCAACCTGGCGATCGTCGCGTTCGGGCTGTTCGGACCGCGGGCCGATGCCGTCGCCCAGGGCGCCGTGTTCGCCCTGATGGTCATGGCCGTCGCGGCCGCCGAGGCGACGGTCGGGCTGGCGATCGTGATCGCGATCTACCGCAACAAGCGCACGCCGCTCGTCGATGAATACGACGCGATGCGCCAGTGACGATCGAAGCGCTGCTGCCGCTGCTGTTGGTCCTGCCCATGGCGGGCTTCGCGATCACGGGGCTGATCGGCCGGCGGCTGGGGAAGGCGGCGCACTGGATCCCGGTCGGGGCGGTCTTCCTCGCGTGGATCATCGCGATGCTGGCGGTGTGGAACGTGCTGACCGGTGCGGCCCCGCTGCTGCCCGGCTCCGAGGAGACGCACGGCTATGTCGTCGGCCCGTGGGAGTGGATCCCTGCCGGCGGCTTCCACGTCGAGCTCGGCATCCTGGTCGACCCGCTGACCGCGTGCCTGCTGATCGTCGTGACGACGATCGGCCTGCTGGTCCACGTGTACTCGATCGGCTACATGAGCCACGACCCGGGCTACTGGCGGTTCTTCGCCTACCTGAACCTGTTCATGTTCTCGATGCTGCTGCTCATCCTCGCCGACAACTGGCTGGTGGTGTTCGTCGCATGGGAGCTCGTCGGCCTCTCGAGCTACCTGCTCATCGGGTTCTGGTATCGCAAACGGAGCGCGGCCCTGGCCGCCAAGAAGGCGTTCATCGTCAACCGCGTGGGCGACGTCGGGTTCGCGCTCGGGATCATGGCGATCTTCCTCGACACCGGCACGTTGAACGTGCGCGAGTCGATCGAGGTGTTGATCAGCCCGACTCTCGCCGCCTTCCCGATCCCGGTCCCGATCGTGGCGCTACTGGTATTCGCCGGCGCGATGGGCAAGAGCGCCCAGTTCCCGCTCCACGTGTGGCTGCCCGACGCGATGGAGGGCCCCACGCCGGTGTCCGCCCTGATCCATGCCGCGACGATGGTCAACGCCGGCGTGTACCTGGTCGCGCGGTCCAACGAGCTCTTCGCGGCCGCGCCCTCGGCGATGGTCGTCGTCGCGGCGATCGGCATCTTCACCGCGATCCTGGCGGCCTCGATCGCGATGACCCAGACCGACATCAAGCGAGTCCTTGCCTACTCGACGCTGTCACAGCTCGGCTACATGTTCGCCGCGCTCGGGGTCGGGGCGTTCACCGCCGCCATCTTCCACCTCATGACGCACGGCTTCTTCAAGGGCCTGCTGTTCCTCGGGTCGGGCTCGGTCATCCACGCCGTGCACGAGGAGCAGGACATGCGCCGGATGGGTGGCCTGAGCAAGAAGATCCCGATCACCTACGCGACGATGCTCGTCGGCTCGGTGGCGATCTCGGGAATCCCGCCGCTGGCGGGGTTCTTCTCGAAGGACGAGATCCTGGGTGAGGCGTTCAAATTCGGCTTCACCTGGGTCTGGGCGGTCGGTCTCTTCGTCGCGCTGCTGACGGCCTTCTACATGTTCCGCTTGATGGGCATGACGTTCTGGGGCGAGTTCCGCGGCCCCAAGGCGATCTGGGACCGCATCCACGAGTCCCCTGCCGTCATGACCGTGCCGCTCATCCTGCTGGCGATCCCGTCGGTCCTGCTCGGCATGGCGCTCGGGCTGCCGTTCGGCGACAGCACGCTCCATCACTGGTTGGAGCCGGTCTTCCACCACGCGACGACGGAGCTGCTGCATCTGCCCCACGAGCCGTACGCCCTGTTCGGGATGGATGGCGGGCTGATCCTGGCGAGCGTCACCGTGGCCGTGATCGGGGTCGTCCTGGCCTGGCGCTACTTCGGCGTCGACCTCGGCGGGCTCCGCCTGCCGGCCCGTCCGGAAGTCGTCCGTGAGCTGAGCGCCAAGCCCGGGCTGTCCTTCCTGTACCGCGCATCGCTCAACAAGTGGTGGTTCGATGACCTCTACCACCTGCTCTTCATCGTCATCGGCGGGCGGCTGGCCCAGGCGATCTGGTGGTTCGACCGCGAGGTCGTGGACGGCACCGTCAACGCGCTCGGCAGCTCCACGGTGACCGCCGGGCGTGGTCTCCGCCGCGTGCAGACCGGGCGGGTGCAGAACTACGCGCTTGGCATCGCGCTCGGGCTGATCGTCATGGCCGGCTCGTACCTGTTGCTGGTGAGCAGCCCCTCGTGAACGTCGAGCTCGGGATCCTGACGGTCGTCACATTCCTGCCGCTGGTGGGCGCCCTGGTCGTGGCCGTCCTGCCGACCAGCTGGACACGGCCGGTCGCGTTGGGCTTCGCGCTGGCGACGTGGATCGTGTCGCTGCTGCTCCTGGTCGGCTACCTGCCCGATCGTGCCGGGGCGCAGTTCCAGTATGTCGAGGCGTACGACTGGATCCCCACTTTCGGCATCCAGTACAAGCTCGGCGTCGATGGCCTGTCGGCGGCACTGGTCGTCCTGACGACCACGCTGACCTGGATCTGCATCCTGGCGTCGTGGGCGCCGATCCAGACGCGCATCAAGGAATTCATGATCTCCTTCCTCGTCCTCGAGGTCGGCATGATCGGCGTGTTCCTCGCGCTCGACCTGTTCCTCTTCTACATCTTCTGGGAGGTCGTGCTCGTCCCGATGTACCTGATCATCGGGATCTGGGGCGGTGCCAATCGGATCTACTCGACGATCAAGTTCGTGCTGTACACGCTCGTGGGATCGCTGCTGATGCTGGTCGCGATCCTGGCCACCGCATTCGCCTATCAGTCGGCGACGGGATCGTGGACGGGCGCATTCGACCTCGTCGCGCTCCGCGCACATGCGCAATCCATCGGCTTCGCCCCGGTCCTGCAGATCGGTGCCTTCCTCGCGTTCTTCCTCGCGTTCGCCATCAAGGTGCCGATGTTCCCGTTCCACACCTGGTTGCCTGACGCCCATACCGACGCCCCGACTGCCGGCTCGGTCATCCTGGCCGGCGTCCTCCTCAAGCTCGGGGCGTACGGGTTCCTTCGCTTCGCGCTGCCGCTTTATCCGGATGCCGCCCACACGTTCGCGACGCCGATCATCGTCTTGTCGCTCATCGCGATCATCTATGGCGCCATCGTCGCGCTCGTCCAGCCCGATCTCAAACGGCTGGTCGCCTACTCCTCGGTCAGCCACATGGGCTTCGTGACCCTCGGCACGTTCGTGTTCACCGAGCAGGGCATGCAGGGCGCGATCCTGCAGATGCTCAATCACGGTCTCATCACGGGCGGCCTGTTCCTGCTGGTCGGCGTGATCTACGAGCGAACGCACGATCGAACGATCGCCAAGATGAGCGGCCTCGCGGCGCGCACCCCGGTCTGGGCCGCCACGCTCGGGTTCTTCATGCTCGCGTCGGCCGGTCTGCCCGGGCTGTCCGGCTTCGTGGGCGAGTTCCTTAGCCTGCTCGGTACGTTCGTCGTCAATCCGGCCGCTGCGGCGGTGGCGACGTTCTGCATGATCCTCGCGGCGGGCTACCTGCTGTACATGTATGGGCGGATCATCTTCGGCGAGGTCTCGGAGTTCATCGTCGGCCTGGGTGGCCACGTCACCGACATGACGCCGACCGAGATCCTGACCCTCGTGCCACTGGCCACCCTGATCGTCGTGTTCGGCCTCCAGCCGGGCCTGCTGCTCACGCTGGTCCAGGGCTCGGTCGTGGACACCCTCGGGGCGGTCCGTGACGGGGCATCGATCGCGATCGGCCCGGAGGTCGTCGTTATCGCCCTCGGGTCGATCATCGTGCTCGTGGCGGCACGGACATTCGCCGTCGCCACGGCGGGCCGCGCCGAACCGGCGGCCGTGCAAGAAGGTGGAGCCGCGCATTGAGCGCCACCGACATCGTCGCGATCGCGCCGCTCATCGCGGCCGTGCTTACGGCGGCAGCCGTGCTGTTCGTCGACCTTGCGTGGCCTGGCCGGAGCGGTCCTGCCGTTGGGGCGGCGCTGATCGGACTGGCGATCACGGCGTTCGTCACGATCCAGGTCGGCACCGGGACGACCCTGCTGGCGTTCGGTGCGTCGTACAAGGTCGACGCCCTCACGACGTTCCTGGACATCCTGTTCATCGCGATCGTGGCGATGACGATCGTGTTCGCGCCCGACTACCTGTTGCCCCGCAACCTGCCGGTCGCGGAGTTCGCGACCGTACTGATCTTCGCGATGAGCGGCGCGATGCTCCTGGCCGGATCAGCCGACCTGTTGCTGCTGTTCCTCGGCCTCGAGCTGATGGTGCTGCCGGGCTACCTACTGGCCGGCTACCACAAGACCGACTCGTACTCGACCGAGGGCGCCATCAAGTACTTCCTACTCGGGTCGTTCAGCTCGGCCATCTTCCTGTTCGGGGTCGCGTTCGTGTGGGGTCTCACGGGAACCACGCTGATCGCCGGGGTCGCCGAGGAGCTGGCCGCGGTGGTCGCCCAGGCCGAGCCGCTGTCGGCCGGTCTGGCCATCGGGCTCGCGTTCCTCACCACGGGCGTCGCCTTCAAGATCGCGGCCGTCCCGTTCCACTACTGGACGCCCGACGCGTACCAGGGCTCGCCGACGCCGATCACCGGCTACCTGTCGGTGGGTCCCAAGATCGGTGCCTTCGCGCTGATCCTGCGGCTCTTCATCGAGGCGCTCGGGCCGCTCGCCGAGTGGTGGCTGCCGGTGATGATCGTGCTGGCCACGCTCACGATGACGCTGGGCAACCTCGTCGCCCTGACGCAGGACAACGTCAAACGGATGCTCGCCTACAGCTCGATCGCCCACACGGGCTACATGCTGGTCGGGCTGGCGGCGTATGCCGGCGGCCAGGTGCTCGGGCTGCAGGGCCTGCTGTTCTACGGCGCGGCGTACACGTTCATGAACCTCGGCGCGTTCGCCGTCGTGTCGGCCGTCCAGAAGCGCGCCGGCGTGACGTCCTCGCTCGACACGTTCTCGGGCCTCGTACGACGCGAACCCGGGCTCACGATCCTTATGACGCTGTTCCTGCTGTCGCTCGTCGGCATCCCGCCCCTCGCCGGGTTCTGGGCCAAGGCCTACGTCATCCTGGCGGCCGTCCAGGCCGGCGGCCCGCTCGCGGTGCTGGCCGTGATCGTGGTGCTCAACGCCGCCGCGGCCGCGTTCTACTACCTGCGGGTCGTCGTGTACATGTGGATGCGCGACCCGGTGAGCGATGCGCCACCGCTCGCCCACGGCGCACTGCTGTGGGGCGGGCTGGCGACCGCCACCGTGTTCACGCTGCTGTTCGGCCTGTTCCCGTCGGTGTTCGACATCGTGCGGAACGCTGCGTCCGCCATCTCGGCGCTGCCCGTCGGCACCTGAGGGTGATCGGCTAGGGTCAGAGCGCTGCCAGTCGCCGCGCCAGCGCGGCGAGCAGGCGTCCCACATCGGGCGCCCCCGCGATGCGCAGATCGGCCACGGCGAGGAGCTCGGCCGGCGCCGCGCGGCTCGTCCCATGGACGGCGACCGTGACGCCGATCGTGCCCCCGCCATGCCGCGCGCCGTCGTCGCCCGTTCCGTCTCCGTCCCGAGCTGCGATGACCGCCTGGAACGCGTCGATGTCGCTCAGCTCGTCGCCCAGCGCCAGGATGCCGCCTGGGCGGTGCCGATCGACGAGGCGCATCACGGCTTCGCGCTTCCCGCCGGCCTCGCGCGGCCGCAGGTCCACGACGGAGCGGCCGCGGTAGTGCGCGAGGCCATGCACGAGCCCCAGACGGCGCTCGACGACCTCGATGGCCGCGACGACCGCAGCCCGCGCCGCCGGAACATCGTCGGCCTGCCGGACGTGGAACGCGACCGACGGCCCCTTGCGTTCGACGAACAGCCAGGTGGGGGCACCCAGCGCCTCCTCGACACCGGTCGCGAGGGCCTCGGCCGGGTCGCGGTGAACGTCGTAGGACGGGTCGGTCGTCGCGACCAGCCGCTCCGCACGGGCACCGCGCGGGAGGACACCGTGCTCGAGCCCGTGGTCGCCGAGATACTCCAAGCCGCCGACCCGGACACGTGCCGCGACGTCGGAAACGATGCGCCCGGTCAGGACGGCCACGTGGAGGCGGTCGGGCCGTGTTGCCGCGATGCCACCGAGACGGCGCAGCGAACGCTGGGCCAGCGGCTCGATCCGCGCGACCGCGGGGTCGCGCGAGCCCGCCGCGAGGGTCCCGTCGAAATCGACGACGACGAGAAGCGGCGGTCGCGCGGCGACCAGCGCGTCGAGGATGCCGGCGATCTCTCGGCGGGTCGACACGGCCGCGTCCGGCTGGGCCGCTCGGGGCGGCCCAGGGACGCCGGCCACGGTCACGGCTGGATGTCGACCCCGGGCATGATGGTCCGCAGCCCACTCGCCATGATGTCGGGGCCGATCCCGCCCAGGGCGCCATCACGGATGACCCCGTCCTTGTCGATCCAGAAGTGGACCGGGAGGGCGATCGCGTCCCAGCGCAGGGCGGCGGACCCGTCGGCGTCGAGCCCGAGCGGGAACGTCGCCCCGAGCCTTTCGGCGAAGGCCGCCACGGTCCCCTCGTCCTCCTTCACGTCGACCGCGATGACGACCAGGTCGTCGTCGGCGTGGCGTGCGGCGAACCGGTTCATGAGCGGGAACTCATCGACGCACGGCGGGCAGTACGTGCCCATGAAGTTGACCCATACCGGTCGACCCTTGAGGCTTGCCAGGTCGATGGTCCCGCCGCCTACCTGTGGCACGACCAGCGCCGGCGCCGGCTCGCCCACGTGGAACGCGGACCCAGCGTCCCCCGACGGCAGGCCCGACCCGGACGGCGACGGTGACGCCGAGCCAGCCGTCCCCGCGGGCGTCGGCGACGGGGTCGGTTCGAGGCCGAGCGATGCCGACGGCTGGGGCGGTGGCGTCGGGGCAGCGCCGGGCTCGGGAGCGAGGACGAGGATCCCCCCGATGACCAGCGCCGCTGCCGCCACGCCGGTCAGCAGACCGGCGATGATCGATAGTCGGGGCCACATGTTGGCGCGGAGGGTACCAGTACGGACGGTGGCGGGCGCACGCGCGGACCCCACGGTACGATGCCCGTCCCATGGCCGGCCCGACCGAACAGCTTCGTACACGCCTGCTCCCGGCCCTGTTGACGGCGCTCGGTGTCACGATCCTGTCCGCCGGCCTGCTGACCTACTCCGTGCCGGTCGCGCCGGCACACTCCGGCGGGCCGCGACCCACGCCGTCCCCGTCCGAGGCGGTCGTGCCGACGCCATCAGCGCTGGTCACGCTGCCGCCCATCGGGACCGCGTCACCGTCGGCAACGCCGACCACCACGCCCGCGCCGCCTGCCGATCGCGTGGCGACGCGCGTCCGCGTCCGGGGGCTCGACATCGACCTGGCGGTCGTCAAGGGCAACAGCGGCTACCCGTTCTGCAACGTCGCGATGTACCTGCCCAGCCTGTCCCAACCGGGGTTCGGCAAGGCGACGTATCTGTATGCCCACGCTCGGGACGGCATGTTCCTGCCGTTGCTGCGCACCAAGGCTCGGCAGCAGCGCGGGCAGGTGGTCGATGTGTGGACGAGCGACGACTGGCTGTTCCAGTACCGGATCACCGAGGTCCGCCGCGATCAGTCGTTCACCACCGGGCTGGACGACCCGTCCGCGGCCAGCACGGAGCAGCTCTGGCTGCAGACATCGCAGGGACCCGGCCGCACGTTCGGCTACACGCAGGTCATCGCCGAGCCCATCGGCGCCCGGCCGGCCGACCACCGCACGGCGAACCCGACCGCACGCCCGGTCGTCTGCGGCTGACCGGTCAGATCCAGCCGATCCGTCGGAGGGCGACGGCCGCGACCCCCGATGCCGCAACGATGCCCGCGGTGACGAGCCAGAAGCCGCCGAGCTCCGGCCTCGCCTCGCTCATGCCGAAGATGCCGGCTGCCGCCCCGATGCCGGCCACGATGACGGTCACCCCGGTGAGACGTTTCATGATGACCGACAGGTTGTTGTTGACCTGCGTCAGATACACGTCGAGGGTGGACGCCGCGAGCTCCCGGTAGTTGTCGAGCTCGTCCGTCAGCCGGATGACATGGTCGTACACGTCCCGGAAATAGACGATCTCCTCCTGATCGATGAGGGGGAGATCGCGGTTGGTGACCTGCGCGAACACCTCGCGCGTCGGGCTCGCCGCGCGGCGAACCTCGATGAGCTCTCGCTTCAGACGGAACAGCTCTTCCAGGGCTTCGGGTGTCGGGGCGGCGATGACCGCGTCCTGGACCGAGTCGATGGAGTCCCCGAGCTCGTCGGCGAAGGGGAAGTAGCCGTCGACGATGTCGTCGCACATCGCCCACAACAGGTGATCGGGGCCGCGCTCCATGATCGCTCCCGGTCCCGATCGCAGATGGTGCGTCTGGCGCGGATCCCAGCCCGAGCCGTGGACGGTCAGGAGGAGGCCGAGGCTGAGGACGAAATCGATCTCGCTGGCGACGAACCGGCCCTTGTGCGTCAGCGCGAAGAGCACGATGTGGATGAGACCGTCGGTGCTCTCGATCTTCGCTCGCTGGTTGCCCTCGAGCACGTCCTCGATGATCAACGGATGGAGCTTGAGAGCCGCACCGATCGATTCGACCTGCGCGGGCGATGGATCGGTCATGTCGACCCAGACGGTCGTCTTCGGATCCGCGAGGAGAGCCGCTAGCTCGCTGAGGCCCCGCTCGCCCTCGGCCTCACGAAGCTTCCTGTCCGTGATGGACGTGACGAGGATCCTGCCCGGTGTCCCCGACGAGACCGGTGCGTGGCGCCGGGTCATCGGTTCGCCGGCACCGCCCGTCGTTCGCTCAGAGGATGAGGCCGGGGTCTGGCGCGCCATCGCTGGCCAGCATACGCGTGGTCGACCTTCGTCGCCCGGCCCCGCCACCCAGCGCCAACGCGGGCGGTACCGCGACGATCGTCACGATGGCCGCGACGACATACAGGCCGACCATGATCGATGCCGCCTCGCGCGACGCCCAGGACTCGAGCGCCTCGACCACGAGCGGGTCCTTGAGCGGTCGATCGCGAAGGTGCTCCGGGACGAAGTCGAGGTACGCCTCGGGCGTCTCGTAGATCTCCGCCGACAGGCGGTCGATGGTAGTCGAGCCGTACGCGGTCAGGACCGCGAGCCCGACCGCCATGCCCAGCATCCGCGCGACCGTCACCACCGAGGACGCGGCCCCGAACGATGCCTGCCCGGCCGACTCGACCGCCGCGGCCGAGCGCGGCGTCACCGACAGCCCGAAGCCCAGGCCGAAGACGCCCAGCGCAGCCGCTGCCTCCACGACGGTGGTCGACGGGTTCCAGCGCGACATCGCGATGAGTGCCACGACGGCCGCAGCGAGGCCGACCAGGGTCACGACGCGATAGCTCGCGACCCGTACGGCAAAGCCCGACACCAGTGCGCCGAGGGCGGTCGCGCCAGCGAGGGACCCGAGGGCCAGGCGCTGCTCGTCAGGACCGCCGTATAGGACGCGGTCGACGAACACCGCGCCACCGATGATCGCGGTCGCGAACGCGTACCCGGTCAGCAGCGACACGAGCGTGGCCGCGCCGAACGGGAGGTCCCGGAACAGCCGGATGTCGAGGAATGGGTCGTTGCCGCGGGCCGCCAACGCGATCGACAGCGCCGTCGCCACGAACGCGATGGTCGCGAGGATGGCGGACAGCTCGCCCGGCTCGATCGCGGCGTCCGCGTCGGCTTCCGCCCCGACCAGCGTGAGCGCCACGAGGCCGGTCGCCAGCGCGAGCCCGAAGATCGCCGCACCGACGATGTCGACGCGACCCTGCCGGCGAGGTGTCTCCCAGCCCGGTGACACCGCCCACGCGAGCAGCAGGGCGCCCAGCGCGAGCGGGACGTTGACGAAGAAGATCCAGCGCCAGGCCGGGCTCAGCATCGATGCCACCCCCGAGTCCGCCCAGCCGGCACCCGCCAGCGCGGAGTCCGGATGGATGGCCGACAGGATCGCGGCGCCCAGGAACGGGCCCGCCGCCATGCCGAGGAAGGTCAGGGCGCCGATGACGCCGAGGGCCTTGGCGCGGCCGTGGCCCCCGAAGAGATGTGCGGCGGCGGCCGTGCCGACCGGCACGAGGACGCCGCCCCCGACCGCCTGGACGATCCGCCCGGCGATCAGCTGGTCGAGGTCCTGGGCGACGCCGGCGAGCACGGACCCGACCGTGAACACCGCGAGCGCGACGATGAACAAGCGGCGCGTGCCCCACAGGTCGGCCAGCCGGCCGGCGAGCGGCATCATCAGGATGTAGACCAGCAGGTAGGCGTTGATGATCCAGCTCGCCTTGCGCAGCTCGACCCACGCCGAGGTCCCGTTGGCTGCGACCAGGTCGGCGAGGATCGATGGCAGCGCGACGGCCGTGATCATGAGCTCGAGGCCGGCCAGGAACACCCCGGTGCCGAACACGACGAGCAGCAGCAGCCGCCACGGACCACCCATGCCGGCGAGTGTAGTGGCGGCCGGCTTCTTGACGGCCCGTTGCCTGGTCGCCGGCGGCTGGATACTGACGATCCTCAACGCCCCACGCTGACCCTTTTCGGCGCGTGCCGCCAGCGGTCCTGGGGTGTGCATACGCCGGGTGTGCTTCTCGGACTGCACGGCCACGCCGAGGGTTGCCCAAGGGTTGCCCGAGCCGCGCCTCGACCGTCATATGTGCCTCCCAGGCACACGGAGGCCTCGAGCCGAACCGGGTGGACGCTCTCGCCTCCGTCCTGCAGTCCACGAGGCACGCGTGCGACGTCCGGCAACCACTTCGAGCGGCGGACGCCATCCGCCTGCCGCCTTGACAGCCGTCGCGCCGCCGCAATAGCATCAACTTCCGTTGATATCAACGCTCGTTGATGCAACGTCCGATCTCCCACCCCGGAGCCCCACCCGTGCCGACACCCGCGCGTTTCCGCTCCACCCTCGCCTCGATCGTCCTCCAGCCCGACGATCTGCGCGAGCTGCGCGCCTTCCACAAGGCACTCGCCGACGTGAACCGCCTGCGTATCGTCCGCCGCCTCGCGGAAGGCGAGGCCAGCGTCGCCGAGCTCATTGCGCACGTCGGGTTATCCCAGCCGCTCGTCAGCCACCATCTCAAGCGGCTCAGGGTGGCCGGACTCGTGGAAACCAGGCGAGTCGGCCGCGAGACGATCTGCACGCTGCGACCCGAGGCCTTCGGCGAGGTCGCCGCACGCGAGCGTGCGATCCTGGGTATCGCCAGTTGACGATCTCGAACCAGGCTCGCGACCGGGTCAAGGGCGTCTTCGAGCCGATCGCCCTGGCCCTCGGCCGGCTGGGTCTGACGCCTGATGCGCTGACGCTCATCGGCTTCGCCATCACGGTCATCGGGGCGGCCCTCGTCGCACTCGGTCAGTGGACGCTGGGCGGCATCGTCGTGTTCGTTGGCGGCGTCTTCGACCTGTTCGACGGGACGCTGGCTCGAGCGACCGGCAGGGTGAGCCGCCTCGGCGCCTTCATGGACTCCGTGTTCGATCGCTGGGGCGAGGCGATCGTGTACCTCGGCATCGTGGCCGGGGCGGTCCTGGGCGGGCACGAACGCGTCCCGATCCTGGCCGCTGCGGCGATGGGCGCCGCATTCATGGTCAGCTACGCACGAGCCAAGTCCGAAGGGCTGGGCTTCACCGCCGGGACCGGCATGGCGGCCGTGGGCATCATGCCCCGCGAGGTCCGCCTCGTCATCCTGGCCATCGGCCTGATCCTGACCGACGGACCCAACATCAAGGCCATCGAGTTCGCGCTGGCCATCATCGCCATCGGATCGACCATCACCACCATCCAGCGGATCCTCCATGTCCGCGCGCAAGCCAACCGGGAGGCCACGAGCCGACCGACCGAACAGGAGCACACGTGAGCAGCAACGGCAAGAACGGCAACGGCAAGGGCGGCGCGGCGCCGACCAACACCTGGGCGGGCGCCGGACGGCGTGGCGACGGCAAGGTCCGCGTCGCGATCGTCGGTGTCGGCAACTGCGCCAGCAGCCTCGTCCAGGGGCGCTATTACTACGAGAAGGCGGCCGTAGATGATTTCGTCCCCGGCCTGATGCATGTCGATCTGGGCGGCTATCACGTCCGCGACATCGACTTCGTGGCCGCCTTCGACATCGACAAGAACAAGGTCGGCAAGGACCTCGGCGAGGCGATCTACGTCAAGCCGAACAACACGTTCGTCTTCGAGAAGGTCGGCAAGCTCGGCGTGACGGTCGACCGCGGCATGGTCCACGACGGTCTCGGCAAGTACCTGAGCGAGATCATCGAGAAGGCGCCGGGCGAGACCGCCGACATCGTCGGGATCCTGCGCGAGCGACAGGTCGACGTCATGGTCTCGTACCTCCCGGTCGGGAGCGAGGAGGCCACCAAGTGGTACGCCGAGCAGGCACTCCGCGCCGGCGTCGCCTTCGTCAACGCCATCCCGGTGTTCATCGGCCGCGAGCCGTACTGGCAGCGTCGGTTCGCGGAGGAGGGCCTGCCGGTCATCGGTGACGACATCAAGAGCCAGGTCGGAGCGACGATCAGCCATCGCGTGCTGACCCGGCTGTTCATGGATCGCGGCGTCCGCCTCGATCGGACCTATCAACTCAACTTCGGCGGCAACACCGACTTCCTGAACATGCTCGAGCGCGAGCGCCTCGAGTCGAAGAAGATCTCGAAGACCAACGCCGTGACGAGCATGCTCGACTACGAGCTCGACCCGGATGACGTCCATGTCGGGCCGTCCGATCACGTGCCGTGGCTCCTCGACCGCAAGTGGTGCTACATCCGGATGGAGGGCACGACGTTCGGGGACGTGCCGCTCAACGCCGAGCTGAAGCTCGAGGTCTGGGACAGCCCCAACAGCGCAGGGGTGATCACCGACGCCATCCGCTGCCTGAAGCTCGGGTTGGATCGCGGGCTGAAGGGCACGCTCGTGGCGCCATCGGCGTACTTCATGAAGAGCCCGCCGCGGCAGATCCCCGACGACGTGGGCCGGGAGCGCGTGGAGGCCTTCATCCGGGGCGATGACTCGGAGACGCTGGTCGGCACCGAGAAGCCGGCGGCGCGCCGGCTCCGCAAGCTTGCCGGCCACGCGCCCAGGGTCGCGACGACCGCCGGCCAGTGACCGCGGGCGAGGGCCCTCGACCGGCGATCAGGACCGCGCGGCCCGGCGAGCGCCGTCTCGAGGCACCCCATCGGCGCGCGGGAGCAGCCCCGCGGGTCGTCGAGCGGTTCGCGGTCCTGGGCTACCGGGCCACGTCCTGGCTCCTGGCCAATCTCCCACCAGGGCCGGCTGCTGCGCTCATCGGGCGGCTGTCGCAGGTTTCCTACCTGGCCTGGCCGACCAAGCGCCGCTGGTCGAACCGCAACTTCGGGCACGTGCTGGGTCTGCCCCCGGATCACCCGCGAGTCCGGGCCGAGGCGTTGCGGGCGTACATGGGCTACGGCCGCTATCTCGTGGAGCTGATGCGCCTGCCATCGCGTCCCGCCGAGGAGGTCGCCGGGCTCGTCCCCGACATGGATGTCGACGAGGTCAAGCGCCTGTGGCGGGAGGCGCCGGGCGGCGGGTTGATCTTCGCCGTCGGCCACGTCGGCAACAACGAGGCGGTGGCGGCGGCGGTCGCCCACCACGGCATGCCGATCAGCGTCGTGGCCGACGACTCGTCGTTCCCCGAGATCTTCGAGATCCTGCGCAGGCAGCGCAAGGCGTGGGGCGTGTCGATCATCGCGTGGCGCAACCTGCGCGGCATCTTCGGCGTGCTCCACCGACGCGAGATGCTGGGGCTGCTGGTCGACTGGGGCTATCGATCCGACGGTATCCCGGTGCGCCTCTTCGGCGCTTGGACCGCGCTGCCGGCCGGGCCGGCGACGCTCGCCGCGAAGACCCGTTCGCGCATCCTGCCGATCACGATCCGGCGCCAGCCCGACGACACGTTCCATGTGTCCTGGCCCGGGTACATCGACGTCGCGTCGCCGGATCCAGCCGAGTTGTATCGTGCGACACAGGCCATGGCCGACGCCCTGGCCGCCTCGATCGCCGCAGCCCCCGACCAGTGGTACAGCTTCAAGCCGATGTGGCCATCGACCACGGAGGAAGCGGCGGACCTCGAGCGACGCGCCACGCTGATGCAGTCGGGCGTGCCCGACCCGGGGCCGGCGCCGGAGTTCGCCTGATCGTGGCGGGCATCGGGCAACGACTGCGGGGCCGGATGCTGCGCCTCGCGTCATGGCTCATCTGTCGCCTGCCAGAGCGCCCCCTCATCGTCCTGGCGGAGCTCGCCGGGGACCTCTGGTACCGCGCCACGCCCGCGCGCGCCGCCCAGGGCCGGCGCAACCTCGGGCGGGTAGCGGCGTGGCTGGCCGCCCATGAGACGGGGACGCCGCTTGCTCGCGCGGCGGCGAGCGATCCGGGTGCCCTCGAACGTCTCGTCCGGCTCGCCTACCGTCATGCCGCGCGCTACTACCTCGAGGTCGCGCGCACCCCGGCGCTCCGGCCGGCGGACCTGCGGTCGCGCATCGTCGTCGAGACCAGCGACGTCGTCGACGACGCGTTCACGCCCGGTCGGCCGGCGATCTTCGTCGGCCTCCATTTCGGTGCCATCGAGCTGCCGGCGCTGTTCCTCGCGTCCCGCGTCGGGGAGGCGGTCGCCCCCATGGAGACTCTCGCGGATCCCGAGCTGCAGGACTGGTTCGTCCGGACGCGCGGCTCGGTGGGCCTGCGGATCGTCGGGCTCCGCGAGGCGCGGCGCGAGCTGACCGCCGCGCTGCGCATGGGCACGAGCGTCGGGCTGGTCGGCGACCGCGACCTGACGGGGGGCGGCACGCTGACGGACCTCTTCGGCGCGCCCGCCCGCTTGCCGCTCGGGCCCGCCCTGCTGGCGATCGAGACGGGAGCGCCGGCGTACGTGGTCGGCGTCCGGCGGACATCGCCGGGCCGCTATGTCGGCCGGCTCGAGGCCGTCGACGTCGAAACAGCCGGATCTCGACGCGAGCGGGCGACCGCGACGACCGCGTCGATCGCGCGCGCCTTCGAACGGGTCGTGGCCGACGCACCCGAACAATGGTGGGCGGTGTTCTTCCCCATCTGGCCGGATCTCGCCGGATCCGCGGCCCGCGAGGGGATCGAGCCGGCTTCCGCGGCGGTGACCAGCGGGCCATGACCGACGGGAGAGGCCGTGCGGACCTGCACATCCACACCGTCGCATCGGATGGCGTCGCCGACGTGGTCGCGATCCTCGAGCACGTCGTGGCGGGCGGCGAGCTCGACGTCATCGCCATCACCGATCATGAGCGGATCGATGCCGCGCTGGCGGGTCGGGCGATCGCCCGCGACCGCGGCCTGCCGGTCGAGGTCGTCGTCGGCGAGGAGGTCACCACGCTCGGCGGCCACTTGCTGGCGCTCTTCGTCGAGCGCCGGATCCGGCCGTACCGGTCGCTCGGCCGGACGATCGCGGAGGTGCACGAGGCCGGCGGTCTGGCGATCCCGGCCCACCCGCTCGTGCCCTATCCGCTGTGCGCCCAGGGCTTCGTCCTGCGCCGGCTCCTCGACGACCCGGATGACGCCGTCCGGCCGGATGCACTCGAGACGTTCAACCCCACGGCGCTCGGCCGGCCGTGGCACGATCGTGTCGTGCGCTTCGCCGACGATCACGGGCTCGCCCATATCGGCAACAGCGATGCCCACGCGCTCGCCGCGATCGGCCAGGGCTGGACGACGTTCCCGGGCCGCTCGGGCGACGACCTGCGGGCTGGGATCGGGGCCCGCGCCACGGAGCACGGCGGGTCCTTCCACGGCGCCGCCGGACAGGTCGGCGTGTTCGGACAGCAACTGCGCAAGCGCGTCATCGACGCGCGTGACGAGGTGAGCGGGCGGGTACGCGGGTCCGGCACCGGACGGGACCACGGCTATCCGGGCGGCCGAGCACGCCCGCCGCGCTACGAACCGCCACCCGGCCGCGAAGCGGACCGTGCTGAGGCAGGCCGCGAGGCCGGCGAGCGACCGTGAAGATCGGCCTCGTCTGCCCGTACAGCTATCCAGCCGGCGGCGGCGTGGCGCAGCACGTCGCGTTCCTGTACCAGGGCCTGCGCCAGCGCGGGCACGACGTGCGCATCCTGACCGCGAGCCACGGCCCGCAGCGGGCCTCGGAGGGCGACATCATCAGGCTCGGCGTCGGCTTCTCCGTGCCGATCAACGCGTCGGTCGGGACGCTCACCTTCTCACCGCGCTACCTGAGCCAGATCGGCTCGATGCTCGAGCGCGAGCGGTTCGATGTCCTCCACTTCCATGAACCGTTCGTGCCGTTCCTGTCGCTGTTCCTGCTCCGTGAGTCGACCAGCGTGAACGTCGCGACCTTCCACGCCTACGCCGGCTTCTCGCCGTCGTACGAGTTCGGCAGCCGGGCGTTGGGCGGGTACGCGACGCGACTGCACGGTCGGATCGCCGTCAGCGCGGCGGCCCGCCACTTCATCGATCGATTCTTTCCGGGCGACTACAAGGTGATCCCCAACGGTGTCGACGTCGCCCGCTTCGCCAACGCGGTCCCGATCGCCCGCTGGCAGGACGGCACGCCGAACGTGCTGTTCGTCGGCCGCCACGAGCCGCGCAAGGGGCTGCTCGACCTGCTCAAGGCGCACCGCATCCTGCGCAGGACCGGGTCCGACCAGCGCCTGCTCGTGGTCGGCTCGGGGCCGCAGGAGCGTGAGGCGCGGCGCTACGTCGCGACGCGCGGCCTCAAGGGCGTCGAGTTCCTCGGGCGGGTGTCGGATACCGAGAAGGCGCAGCTCTACCGGACGGCCGACATCTACGCCTCGCCCGCCACCGGCGGCGAATCGTTCGGCATCGTCCTGCTCGAGGCGATGGCCGCCGGCACGCCGATCGTGTGCTCCGATATCCATGGCTACAAGGGCGTCGTCCGGCGCGGCCGCGAGGGCCTCCTCGTCCCGCCGCGCCAGCCACGCGAGCTGGCCATCGCCATCGACCGCCTGCTGCGCGACCCGGCACTCCGCGAGCAGATGGGTGCGGCCGGCCAGGCCCGGGCCGAGGAGTTCTCATGGCCGCGTGTGACGGCCAAGGTCGAGGACTATTACGGCTTCGTGATCCGCCGGCTGGCGGCAGCCGGCTCGCTGCCCGAAGGCTTCGGGGCCGAGATCCCTCAGGCGCCCCCGCCGGTACGTGCGAAGCCACTGCGCTCCTCGTCCGGGCCCGTCCCTGACGAAGCCGAGCCGCCCCCGCCAGAGGCGGCGCTCGCTCGCGACTCCGCCAGCACCAGCCGCCAGACCGAGGCTGAGTAGGCCACGATCAGGCAGGTCGCCGCGATCGCCACGGTGAGCAACAGCAGTTCCAGGCTCACCAGCGACACCGCAGGCCGAGGCGTGGTGTTGACGGGGAACTGGAACGCGTAAAGGTAGGTCGGCAGGAAGCCCTGGTAGGCGTTGACCACCGTCGATGGCAGCGGCAGGGCGGCGAGATTCGGATACCACACCACGAACCAGGCGGCAGCGGCGACGCCGAGCCCCAGCACGAACCGGCGGGCATCCCGAGCGGCGATGACCTGGCCGGCGAGGTACAGCAGCGGCAGCATCACCAGCAGCGCGATGGGTTCGACCGGGATGCCACGCCAGGTGAAGATCGGCGTATCGGGCACGAACGACGCGACCGCCAGGGCCACGGCGACGCCGCCGGCGCCCAGGAGTAGACCCCTGATCTGGCCGCGCGCGCCGCCGTCCTCGGTCTCGGCCGCGCGCTGCAGCGCGCCGATGCCGCGCCCCAGCAGGACCGCGCCGACCGCGACCACGAGCAGCAGCGCCGCGGTCCGATAGGTCAGTACGAAGTCCGGGATGAGCGCCGGGCACGCCGGCGAGCTCGGATTGATGATGCCGACGCCGACGAGCCAGCACAGCGGGCGCGAGAACAGCCACATCGCCGCCGGCGCGACGATGGCGAGCGCAGCGGCGAGCCGCACCCAGGCCCAGGTCCGCCTCGACGGCCCGTGCCACAGCTCGGCGAGCAGGTAGGCCAGGGCGAGGACCACGAAGGGCAGCGACGTGTAGTAGTGGTACTGGAACGCGGCACGGTCGATGCGTGCCCACGGCACCCATTGCGCCGCGAAACCGATCGCGATCAGGGCCAGCGCGGGCGATCGCCGTCGATACGCCATCACCGTCACGAAGATCAGCCCGACGATGCCGAGCCACCAGATCACGAGGTTGCCCGAGTCGTAGATCGCGGCGCTGGTGCCCCCGGCGAAGCCTTCCTGGTAGAACCACACTGGCTTCAGGTCGAATGGGAACGCCCACCACGGTGACGACGCCGGGTGGGGGGACGTCAGGCCGTTGTGGTAGTCGTACATGCTCCGAGTCAGCTCGACCAGCGTCTGGCCGCTGTGCTGGGCGGGAAAGCCGTCCCACAGGCGGTGGTTCTCGATGGCCGTCCACGGAAGGTACGAGACGACGTAGACCCCGAGCGGGATCGCCACCAGACAGACCGCCGTCCAGACGAGCGGCAGCCCGAGGAGCCAGCCGGGTCTGAGCCAGCCGGTAGGCGCCGGACCTGGCGGGTCAAGGTAGCGCCGCGGATCGTCCGGTCGGGCCGGGACCTTGAGCGGGCCGTAGCCGAGCAGGCCGCCGATCCGGAACGCCAGGTACACGGCGACAGAGCCCAGGGCAGCGGCGATCGCAGCCAGGAGCGGCGTGACCGAAAGCGGCCCGAGCACGACCGACTGTTCGAGGCGACCGAGGGTCAGGGCGCCGAAGAACAGGACCGCCCCGATCGCCGTCGGCGCGATGAGCGCGAGCCACATCTCTTCGTCGGTCCATGCGATCGGGTGGAAGATCGCCACGATGACGGCCAGCAGCGTCAGGCCGATCATGATCACCAGGAACGGCACGTTGCCGAAACCCTGACCGTCCGGCACGGCCATCGCCATGTACCCCAGGACCCCGGTGATCGCGACGAGACCCAGGATCGCGACGACCCGTCCGAGCGCGCTGCGCACCAGGAGCAGCAGCACCAGCGCGCCGATCGCGTAGGCAGCGACCCACTTCGATGCCAGCGCCAGCCCCAGCGGCAGTCCGATCAGCGGCATACCCAGCCAGAACGCGGCCCGTCCCCGCCACCAACCGGTCCACAGCGCCGCGAACACCGTGTAGGCGGCCACGATAAACAGCCCCACGTAGGCATCGTTCATGCCGATCCGCGACTGGACGAAGAACATGCCCTCGACGATGGCCAGACCCCCGGCCGCGATCGCGATGCTCCGGCGGTGGAACAGGATCCGCGCGAGCAGATACAGACAGGCCGCCATCAGGACGCCCGCGATGACGCCCGGCAGCCGCCACGCGAAGGCATGTGAGCCCACATCGATCGAGGCAGTGGCGCCGGACGCATCGAGCACGAGGAGCTCCTGGCGGTCGTCGGCCTGGTGCTCCGACTCGACGTCCATGGCCACGGCGACCGGCTCGAAACCAGCCGGGAGCGCAGCGTCCGCGTAGACCGCATCCGCATGCGGCTCGATGACATAGACGGTCCAGCCGCCATCGGTCGGCGACCGCCCGAGGATGTGGACCTGCTGGCTCGCCGCGTCGTAGGCTACCCGGGAGCCGATGCCCGGCAACGGGTGGCTGCCCTTGTCGACCGGACCATCCGCCGCCTCGTCGCCCGATACCACGACGACGTGGTACTCGGGATCGGCGGACGAGCCAGTGGCGACGTACAGCTTGGTGGCATCGAGCCCGGTCACCAGGCCGATCCCGTGCGCCCCACCGTCCATCGGCAGCGTCGAGGACGTGTTCGTGCTGGACGGATCGATGAAGGACACGCCCTCCGAGGTCGCCACGGCCGCGCGCGGCTGGTCGACGATCTCGAGGCCGGCGAGACGGCCATCCGTGATGGCAGCGTCGATGGCCTTGCGGCTCTCCTCGTCGCCCGCGCTGCCAAACACGACCAGGGTGTCGGGCTCGGCGTTGGCGATCCGCGATTCGTAGTCGAGCGCGTCGCCGCCCAGGAGCTCGGCGAGCACGTCGGCGACCGCGGAAGGATCCTCGATCACCGCCGGGTCGCCGCGGACGACCTCGCCCGAACCGGCGGTGGCCAGGTCGGCGATCCCCGTGAACTCGGCGGTGCCCAGGACCTGCCCGGTCTCGCCGTCCACGGCGGTGACGTCGAGGTCCGAGGCGGCCAGGATCGTCCCGTCGTCGGTCACCAGGAGGTGCTCGATGGCGTGGTCGACCGTCGTCACCACGATGGGACTGACCTGGCCACCCGGCTCGATCAGGTCCAGGTCGACCGTCGAGATCGCGCCGTCATCGTCGCCCAGCACGAGGCGCGGCTGCGACGGGTCGATCGCCAGGGCGCCGACGCCGGGCGCGTCGAACCGCCCGACGGTCTGACGCGTGCGCAGGTCCTCGGTCCGCACCGTGTCGCCGGTCGCGATGTGGAGGCGTTCCCCGGCCCGGCCGATGCTCGGCTCGTCGCGGCGATGCTCGATGGCCGCGGCACGGACCGGCTCATCGAGGTCGCCGGTCGCCTCGACGTGGTCACCTCCCCAGAGGACGATCCCGCCGGCCATGGCGTACTTGGCCAGATGTGGGTGGGTCCACTCGTAGATCGAATGCGAATCGCCATACCGCCATGCCTGCAGGAATTCCGCCGCAGTGCGGGCGTGGTAGACCTCGTCGAAGTGCATCTGGTAGGGCTCGGCGAGGCGGAACAGGCGGATCCCGAGCGTGCCCAGGATCACCAGCACGAGCAGCCACACGTCGAGCCGGTCCAGGCGACCACCGCGCTCCGTGCTGAGCGTGCGGCTGCGGTCCGCTCGCAGCGGTGTCGCCCGGACACGGTCCGCGAGCCAGCTACGCACGCCGATCTCGTCGAAGCGGTCGGGCTCCGACCATATCGGCAGGGTGGTCGCGGGTGGCGTTCGCTCCGCCATGCCGGAACCGATGATCGCCGGCCGCGGTCGATCGGGGACGACGACCGGAGCCGGCGGCTCCATCGACGCGGCGGCCAGCTCGTCGTCCAACCGGCGTTGGGCGCTCGGTCGCAACTGGAGCCATGCCCACGCGAACCCGAGCGTGTGCAGCAGCGAGACGACGACCACGCCCAGCTCGCTTCGGATCAGCGGGCCCATGGTCAGCCAGTCACGGACCGGGTTGAGCGTCGGGTCCTTGGGCGGGTACATCGTCGTTAGGACGACGTACATGTTGGCGAATGTGGCGATGGCAAGGACGACGTACGCCACGCGCCAGCGTGGCGAGACCGCGAACAGGATCGCCCCGAGCGCGAAGAACGGGAACCCGTAGCGCTCGTGGACGCGAGTCGGTGCGGCGAAGAAGGCGATCGCGAGGACCGCCAGGGCGACGAGGATCGTGAGCCGGTCCGGCCGCCGCCACACCGCCCACAACGCGGTCAGGATCGCCAGGATGAGAAGGACGGCTCCCGCTACGACCGCCGGGACCGCACCGAACTGGGCGACGCCCGCCCCGCAGCGATCGCCCGCGATCGCAGTCGTATCGCACACCCATTGCCCGCCGTTCGCAAGGCTGATGCCGAGGTCGCCCTGGACGATCGCCCACGCGTTGAAGGCGTTCACGGTCAGATATGGATAGCCGCCGCCCGCGATGGCGATCTGCTCCACGAGACCTGAGGCGATGAACGGCGCCGCCGGTGTCAGCTCCAGGACCGTCAGGCCGAAGGGCAGGCATACGACCAGCGCCGTGAGGTAGCCGGCCAAGCCCGTCGTCAGGATCCGCAGCGGATGGGCTGTCCGGGCCTCCCAGACGGATATCCGCCCGGCGACGGACCGATCGTCCGGCTCCGTGTGAGGTTCGACGGCGGCAGCCGGATCGCGTGGGACCGGTCGGAGTGCGCGCCGGATCGTGACGATCGCGACGATGGGAACCAGGATGCCGAGCTGCGGTTTCACGATGGCGGCGATGACCGTGAAGATGGCCGCGCGCTCCGGTTGGTCCCGCCACAGTGCCCGAAGGCCGAGCAGCAGGAATATCACGCCGACCGAGTCGACCTGACCCCACACGACGCTGTCGAACCAGAAGATCGGGTTGACCATCACGACGAACGCGCCGAGCAGTGCCAGCCGTTCGCGCCCGCCTAGCTCGCGGACCATCGACCAGACGAGATAGCCGAGACCGAGGTCGGCCAGGATCGGCGGGATCTTGATCAGGTCGCCGATACCGCCGACCGCCCGGCCGATCGTCCCGACGACCCACAGGACGTACATGTAGCCGGGCGTGTAGTCGTGGAAGAAGTCGCGTTCGTAGAAGCCACCGAGCCCGTTGCGCGCGAGATCGTCCGCCCAGAAGCGGAACGACACCAGGTCCGCATCGAAGCCGGAGCCCGGGAGCAGGTATAAAAGGATGAACCGGAGGGCGAGTCCGAGTGCGAGGGTGATCAGGACCGCGCCGACGGCCCCCTGCGTCCCGGTCGACCGAGGCGGCGCTCCTGTGCCTCGCCCGGGCGCGCTGGGTTCGGGGCCAGTCACCGGGGAGATCGGCTCCTGCACGAGCGTGGAAGGTGGATCTGAGCGTAGCACAGGGTCGCGGGAGCGACCCCGAACAGCGACTGGCGACCAGGAGGGTCTCGACCGCGCTCGCGGTGGCGGTCGGGGTCGGCTTCGCCGTGGTCGCCTTCGCCGTCTACCGGCTGACCTACGCAGATCGGTTCTACGACCATTTCGTGTGGCAGGCGGCGGCGTTCCTCGAGGGCCAGCCCGCGATCCGCTACCCGGTCGCCACCAGCGCCGAACGGATCGGCAACTGGTTCTTCCAGGACGTCCTGCCGGCGGGCCGCATCGACGGCATCGATCGAGGCCTGATCCCATTCCCGCCGCTGCCCGCCCTGCTGCTCATGCCGTTCGTGGCGGCCTACGGGCTCGACGCCGACGACCAGCTGCTGTTCACGCTGCTTGCGGCGATCGACGTTGCGCTCTGCTGGTGGATGATCGGGCGCCTTCGCGTCTCCACCGTCGTGCGGCTTGGCACGACGGTCTTCTTCGCCTTCGGGACGGTCTTCTGGTACACGGCCCAGAACACGACGACCTGGTACCAGGCCCACATCGTCGCGGTCGCCCTGACGATGCTCGCGGTGGGGTTCGCCCTGGGGGCGGATGACGCGCGGCAGCCCACCGGTGAGGATGCAGACGGCGTTCCTGCCGCGCGACGGCGCGGGCTCTTCGACCCGCGTGCGGCGGCCGTGGGCGTGCTGCTCGGCCTCGCGGCGACCGCCCGGCTGACGGTCATCCTGGCGGCGCCGTTCTTCCTGCTCGTCGGCCTCGGCCGGGAGTGGTGGCGACGTGGCTGGAGCGTCGCGGTGGGGGCGGCGATCCCGGTCCTCGCCCTCCTCGTCTACAACGTCGCCAGCACGGGTCAGGCGTTCCATCCGGCCTACGACCATCTGTATCAGCTCGAGGCGCGCGTGTACACGGGGCTCGGCTACCACCCCGAATGGGCGGCGGAGGATCCGCGCTACCTGCCCCAGAACGTGGGCATCATGCTGTTCGCGACGCCCCAGATCCTGCCCGATCGGCTCAGCGACACGCTCGGGTTCCTGGATGAGCCGTTGTGCACCGAGCCGGGCGCGCGCCGGGGCATCTTCGACCGCGCCTGCCCGCTCGCCCTGCCACGAGACACCGGGATGAGCGTGCTCCTTACGAGTCCGGCGTTGCTGCTGGCGATCCCGGCGCTGTTCGATCGCGCTCGCCGCCGGATCGTGCTTGGCGCCCTCCTCGCCATCGCCTTCGTCTCCGTCGCCGATCTGATGCACTTCAGCCAGGGCTGGGTCCAGTTCGGCTACCGGTTCAGCAATGACACGGTACCGTTCGCGCTCGTGTTGGTGGCGATCGGCTTTGCGCGCCTCGTGGACGGACGTGCACGGCCGCGTTGGACGATGCCCCTCGCCGTGGGCCTGATCGTCGTCTCTGTGGCGATCAACTGGTGGGGCGTGGTGTGGGGCCGCCTGCTCGGGTGGTGACCGCCTGATGCGTCCCGTCCTGGCGTGGCTCCCGGCCGTCCTGGTCGGCATCGTCGCGTTCATCGCAGCGCGGCTGGCGATGATGCCTGGCCTCGGCTACTGGGACACGGCGGAGCTGCAGACCGTCGCCCCGTTGTTGGGTACCGCCCATCCGACCGGCTTCCCCACCTACGTGCTGATGGGTTGGCTCGTAAACCTGCTGCTGACCCCGTTCGGGGAGCCGGCGCTCCGGATGAACCTGTTCGCGGCGCTGAGCGTCGCGGTCGCAGCCGCGGTGACCGTGGACCTGGTCCGCGTCCTCACGAGGTCCACGGCGCTGGGTGTGCTGGCCGGTCTGGGCATGGCGCTGACGGGCATCGTCTGGGACATCGGCACGCACGCCGAGGCCCATGCGCTGCACCTCGCGTTCGTGGCGATCCTCCTGCGCCTGCTCGTGGCGTGGGAGGCGGACCGTCACGACCGGACGCTCGTCGCCGCGGCCGTCGCCTTCGGCCTGGCGGCCGGCAACCACTCGCTGACGCTCCTGCTGGCACCGCCGATCGTGCTCTTCGTCGTCGCGCTCGAACCTGCCATCCTCCGTCGCCCCGGGTTGCTCGTCGGCTGCACGCTCGTGGCGACCCTGACGGTCGCGCTCGTCTACCTCGAGCTCCCGCTCCGCGCCGGCCCGCTGTGGACGCCCGGGACGCTCGTCTACGGACGCCCCGACACGTGGGACGGGTTCTGGTACGTCGCGCTTGCCGAACAGTTCCGGGGCAGCGTCGTCGGCCCGTTCGCGGACCTCCCCGGCAAGCTCGCCGCGCTCGTCGGTCGGACGGTCGACGCGTTCGGGCCGCTCGCGGCGCTCCTCCCGCTCGCCTTCGGCGCCACCGCCATCCGCCGGCCGGGCTACGCCTTGTTGACCGGAAGCGCGATCGCGATCACCTGCTTCTTCGCCGCGTCGTACGAGAACGCGATGATCGAGCGCTACTACGTCGGACCGGTCCTCATCGGCTGGACGTGGTTGGCCATCCTGGCCGAGCGCCTCGCCGTGATCGCCGGACTCACCGCCGAGGACCGGCGCCGGCCGCATCCGGTCATCGCCACGGCCCTCGCCGCCGTCCTCCTGGCGCCGACGCTGGTGGCGGCTCCGTCTCGCTTCGACGCCGTCGACCGCAGCGGTCAGGTGGGCGCTCGCCGCTGGGTGGACCAGGCGTTCGCGGCGATGCACGAGAATGCGGTGGTCGTGAGTTGGTGGAGCTACTCGACGCCGCTGTGGTACGCCCAGCTGGTCGAAGGTCGACGGGACGACATCGATATCATCGACGACCGGACCCGGCTCGACCGTAACCTTGGAGACATCTACGACGTGATCGACGCCAACCTGCCCACGCGACCCGTGTACGTGATCCGGATCGACCCGGTCGAGATCGCCGGGCTCAGGGAGCGCTACGTGTTCGACATCATCGACGGCACCGAGGGGCGCGTGCTGACCCGGATCGCCGGTCGGCGTGAGACGGCCGAGTGACCGACCCGGCTGCGCCGGCGCGCGTCGCGCACCTGTCGTACTTCTTTCCTGCCCACAACGAGGAGGCCAATATCGAGGGCCTCGTAGCGGAAGCGCTCGACACACTCCCATCGATCGCCGAGACGTTCGAGATCATCGCCGTCAACGACGGCTCCCGCGACCGGACACGGGCGCTCGCCGACGAGCTGACCGCCCACTCTCCAGGTGTCGTTCGCGCGGTGCACCACCCGACCAATCTCGGGTACGGCGCCGCGCTCCGATCTGGCTTCGGGGCGGCCCGGTACGAGCTCGTCGCGTTCACCGACGGCGACCGCCAGTTCCGGGTCGAGGACGTGGCGCGGCTCACCGAGCGGATGGCCGGCGCGGATGCGCCGGATGTCGTCGTGGGCTACCGCATCCGGCGCGCCGACCCGCTCGTGCGGACCGTGTACGCGCGGCTCTACCGGCTGGCGAATCGCATCTTCTTCGGCCTCGCGGTGACCGACGTCGATTGCGCATGCAAGCTGTTCCGGCGCGAGTCGCTCGACGGCATCCAGGTCGAGTCGGAGGGCGCCTTCTTCTCGGCGGAGCTGCTGATCAAGCTGCGCGCCGCGGGACGGAGCGTGGTCGAGGTCGGCGTGCCGCACTACCCGCGACTGGCTGGCTCGCCGACCGGCGCCAAGCCGCAGGTCATCCTCCGTGCGGTCCGTGATTTCTGGCGCCTGCGCCTTGCGATGTGGGCGAACCGCGCCGATGCACTGCGTCGAGGCCGGCCCATCGTCGCGGAACCCGCCGCCCGCGACTAGCTTTGCCGGCCCTCCGTGTCGGGGTCCATGTCGAGCGAGTTGACGAAGTCGCGGAACACGTCCAGGCGCGGATCGACGATCCGCTCACCGGTCGACTCGAGCATCTCCCCTTCGCCCTCGCCTTCCTCACCGAGACCGCCGTCCGCCCCGAGCCCGGCCTGGTCGAGCACCGAGGGCACGGCGAAGATCGGCGCACCGACCCGCACGGCCAGGGCCAGCGCATCGGATGGGCGGGCGTCGATCTCGCCGACGTGACCGTCGCGCTCGACGAACAGGCGCGCGTGGAAGGTCTCCTCGGCGAGGTCCGAGATGATGACCCGGGCGACCCGGGCATCGACCGCCTCGAGCGTGCTGGCGAACAGGTCGTGCGTCAGGGGGCGTTCGGGCGTGAGGCCTTGCAGCCGCATCGCGATGGCGCTGGCCTCCCACGGGCCGATCCAGATGGGGAGGTACCGCTCCCGGCCGGTCTCCTTGAGGATCACCACGTGGCGGCTGGAGAGCATGTGGACGCGGACGCTCTCGACGACCATCTCGACCAATCCGTCGTCCATCGGCCGATTATCCCACGGCCCGCGTGCGTGGACCCCCGCCCCGGCCGAGCAGCCGGACAGCCAGCCCGACCGCGGCGCCGAACACGAACCCGCCGATATGGGCGAAGAACGCGACGCCGCCCTCGGCGGTCGCGGCGGTCACACTGAGCGAGCCGAGGCCGTCGACCAGCTGGAGGATGAACCAGGCGGCGAGCACGATGACTGCCGGGACATCGATGAGCTGGAAGAAGAACACGAGGAAGATCGCGGTCGTCACGCGGGCGCGCGGGAAGAGCACGAGGTACGCGCCGAGCGTGGCTGCGATCGCACCTGATGCGCCGATGGTCGGGATCGTCGAATCCGGGTCGATGGCGACCTGCGCAAGCCCCGCCACGATGCCGCCGACCAGGTAGAACGCGAGGAACCGCAACCGCCCGAAGCGGTCCTCGATGTTGTTGCCGAAGATCCACAGGTACAGCATGTTGCCGCCGATGTGGAGCAGGCTCCCGTGCAGGAACTGGCTCGTGATCAGCGTCGCGGTCTCGAGCGAGGCGTAGGCGCCCGATCGCAGCGCCGCGACGAGCTCCGCCGGCACGATGCCCCATTCGGTCACGAGCACACCGAGGGCGGCCTCGCCGCCACTCGCCATCTCGCCGAGCTGGAGCGCGAACACGATCACGCAGGCGACGATCAACCCGATCGTGACGATCGGTGTGCGCTGCGTCGGGTTGGCGTCGCGGAGCGGGATCACCGGGGCGGCGCCAGGTCAGCCAGGCGGGGTCGAGGCCGATGGGCTCGCGCTCGGGGCGGCCGAGCCGGACGGCGCCGGGGAGGCCCCGTCGCCCGTTGGGACGGCCTCGAGCACGGCCTGGTTGACGGCGCTCGCGGATAACCACACGAGCGTGTCTGGTGCTTCTTCGACCCCGGCGATGACGTACATCGAGCGCAGATCCTTCCAGCCATCGCCCTCGGCGAGCCGGTACTGCGCCAGGACGTTCCCGTTGCGCTTGTCGTAGGCGATCAGCCGCGCATTGGTGCGATCGTAGGTGTACACGCGACCCTCGTTCCGTCCGCCGGCGCCGGTCACAAGGACCTCGTTGCGGGTCGGGCGCAGCAGCTCGTCGCCGGGCGCGCCGGGCTCCCAGGCATCGCTTTTGCCCGACGTGTAGCGGTCGAGCACACCGTTCTCGGTGATGAAGATGTCGCCGTCGATGTACAGCGAGCTCATCTTGTCGACCACACGCGCTGTGGCCAGCCAGGCCGACGACTTGGCCGGGAACCCGCCCCCATCGTTCGCCGGCGGGTAGTGCCGGATCTGTTGCTCGGACGGATCGACCACGTACAGGTTGTAGAGGCCGCGGCTTGGGTCGCGCAGGTAGGTGCCGATGGCCAGGATGTCGTCGCCCCAGCCGGTCGCGCCGTTGACGGTGATCTTGTTGGTGGTGCCCTTGCCGGCGTCATTGGACGCGCGCCAGCGCCACAGCACGTTCTTCGTGTCGAGGATCAGGAGGTCTCGGCCACCGACGGCCAGGAAGTTCGGGGCGGCCATCTTGAGGCGGCCGACCGAGCGGCCGTTGCGGGCGATGTTGGTGGCCCGCTTGCGCTTGAGGTCGACGCGGTAGACCGCGTTCGTCGCCTTGTCGATGACGTACGGCGCGCTGTCGTAGCCGCGCACGAGCGTGCGCAAGTCGAATGGCGCCGCACCCTCGGCCGGCTTGAACGTGAAGAGCGGGGTCGACGCCACCTGGACGACCCCGTACGCGCGGTCGAGCAGCGCCACGACGTCCTCCCGAACCGGGTCCACTGCCCGCGCGCTGATCCGCGCATCTTCGGCCTTGTCGAGCTGCTCGTATGCCGCAGCCAAGAGCTCGAGGGCCTGCTCCTTGTCGTCGGTGATGAGGTCGATCCCGGGGCCTGACACGAGCGCCAGGTTGGCCTTGGCCTTGTCAAGCGCGTCCTGCCCGGCGTTGACCGAGCTGATCGCCTCCTGCTGGCGCTGGCCGCCGAACGCCCATACCGACATCGCGAGGCTGCCGACCACGACCAGCAGGGCGATGACCGCGATCGCCGCGCGCCGCTGGGTCTCGCGACGCGAGGCCAGCGGGGTGACCCGGCGGTAGGCCGGCTTGCGCCGCGGCAGCACGTCGTGGAGGCGCTGGATGAGCCGTTCGAGGGCCGTGCCGGCGACGACCCGCGCACTGTCCGCCGCCGCAGACATGGCGGCCCCGGCCGCCTGGACGTTGTCGGCGAGCGGGATCGGCGAGCGATCGGGCGCCCCTGCCAGCGGCTCGGCCGGCCGGACCGGGACGAGCGTCCGTCCGCGGGTCGTGGGGGCCACCTCCGTCGCCTCGAACGCGATCGCACCGTCACTGCCGGCGCCCTCGGCCGCGCGGAATCGCTGGTGGAGGTGCTCCATCGCGGACTGGGGATGGAGCGTGACCATCGCGTCCTTCAGCTCGTCGGGGCCGAGTCGGGCGACGATGTTGGGCGAGATCAGGACCAGCGAGTCGCCGACCGTCACCTCGCCGCGCCAGACCTCCGGCTCGAGACCGTTGGACGGCAGGCCGCGCTCGCGGTGCGGGTCGGGCAGTGTCGAGAGCCGGGCCTGGCGGATCAGGTAGGCCTCGGCCGGGCCCACCGTCGCGACGTACATCTCGTTGCCGCGCACGACGCCGACACCCACGCCGATCGGGCCGTTGTCGTCAGGCGACTTGAGGCCGAGGCGATCGGCCTGGTGGAGGAGGCGCTTGTTGGCCGTCGCGATCGCCTTCTGGAGGCAGACCCGGATCCCCGCCGACTCGTCGTAGTAGTACTCGTTGCGGATCGTCTCGGCGGCCAGCCGGGTGGCCTCGAGCGCATGGCGCGAGCTGGTCCGTGACGTGACCAGGAGATAGAGATTGCCCTTGGACCGTGCGACCGAGCCGACGCTCGGCTCGACGACGACGAGGGTGTCGGGCGAATCGTCGAGACGGTCGTGCTCGGCGACGATCCCTAGCTTCAGTTGGAGTCGGGCGGCCATGCGGGCCTCTCGTTAGGGTTTGGTCAGGCGACGGGACGATCCCTGGCCGGATCGGCGTGACGTTCGCCCCGAGATGGCAGGCAGGTTCGCAGGATTATACGCGGGGACCTCCGCGCCGAACGTGCACCCGAAGGTCCCGGATGCCGATGCCACCCGGAGCTGCCGCAAACGCGGCCAGCAGCTCCCCGGAGCGCAGCCGCAGCTCCTGGGCGACGATCGGTGCGTCCGCCTCCACGTCGATCGCGAACCCCTCGAGGCGGACGACCCGGCACGCGCCGGCGGCGGCCGGCACTCGCTCGGCGACGATCGCCTCGAACGTCGCGATCGCGCGCGCGAGCCGCAGCTCGTCCTCGAGGCCCAGCGCCCGCGCCGCGTCCGGGATCAGGTCGCCGATCCGGCGCATCGGCCGGCGTCGCGGCGTGGTCACCCACCCACCCGGACGCTGGCGCGACGCGCGTCGGCCGGCTGCAGCTCGGCGCCGTCGGGTCCGGCGCGCACGTCCCAGCCGTGGGCGATCGCCAGCAGGGCCGGGTCGAGATCATCCGGCGTCGTGGTCGTCACGAATGCCTGGGGCAGGTCGGCGATGCGCCGGACCAGGTGGGCCCGACGCTCCGGGTCGAGCTCGCTGAACACGTCGTCGAGGAGAAGGAGCGGCGGATGACCATCGAGCAGCGTCAGCAGGTCGAGCTCGGCGAGCTTGAAGGCAAGGATCGCGGTGCGTTGCTGGCCACGCGACGCGAAACCGGCCAGATCGCGCCCACCGAGGTCGAACGCCAGGTCGTCGCGGTGCGGCCCGATGACCGTGGAGCCATTCCAGATCTCCTTCTCGGCCGTGTCCGCGAGTCGCCGCGCCAGCGCGTCACGCGGTGTCTCGCCGCTGAGCGCAGGGGCGTTCGACACGTAGCGCAGCGTGAGACCGCCCGCGGCCGCCTCGTCCGGCGCGATCTCGCGATGGGCCGCCGCGACCGGGTCAGCCAGCGCGTCGAGCAGCTCGAGCCTGGCGGCCACGACCCGCCCACCGGTGTCGAGGAAGGATTCGTCCCAGAACCGCAGCTCATCGCGCGACGCCTGTTCCTCGCGGATGGCACGCAGGAGGCTGTTGCGCTGCTGGAGGGTGCGCCCGTACGTGCCAAGGTCGTCGGCATAGGTCGGTGAGCGTGCCGCCGCCAGCGCATCCATCGCCGCCCGCCGGAGCGACGGCGAGCCGACGACCAGGAGCATCTCCTCCGGTGCGAACAGGACGACACGCAGGTGGCGACCCAGCGCTCCGGCACGCCGGCCGACGCCGTTGACGCGGATGCGCTTGCGACCGCCGGATCCACCGCCGGTGCCTCCGGCACCCGAGCGCTGGACGGCGACCTCGAGCACGTCGCCGCCGACCCGACCCTCAACGCGGGCCAGGTCGTGCCCCCAGCGGATCAGCTCACCGTCGGCGGTGGTCCGGTGGGAGCGCCCCCAGCCGAGCAGCGCGATGGCTTCAAGCAGGCTCGTCTTGCCGGCGGCGTTCGGTCCCCAGATCAGGTGCGCGCCGGGCGCGAACGCGACCTCGAGCCTGGCGTATCCGCGCAGGTCGAGGATTGAGAGCGAATCGAGCGAGGCGATGCTAGGACGTCGTCCGCACGGGCATCACGACGTGCACGTAGCGGTCGTCACCGACCGGCTTGAACACGCCGGGCGACAGCGGCCCGTTGAGCTCGAGCGCGAACTGATCGGCCGACACGTTGGTCAGCACGTCGGCGAGATAGCGGGCGTTGAACGCGATCGTGGTGCCATCACCTTCGACCGCCGCCTCGACCTGACCGACGTGGTCGCCGACCTCGGCGTTGGCGCTGACCGTCACGCCGGCATCGCCGTCGCCACCGATCTGCAGCTTCACGATGTTCGCCGACTCATGGGCGATCAGGGCCGCCGGTCGGACCGCGCGTAGGAGCTCCTCCCGATCGAGCACTGCGCGGGTGGCATGGGCCTGCGGCATGACCTGCTGGTAATTCGGGAACTGCCCATCGATGAGGCGGCTGACCAGATCGATACCGTCGATATGGAACAGGACCTGGTTGCGGTTGGCCGCCAGCACCACGTCGACGGGATCGTCGACATCGCCGAGCACTCGGGCGAGCTCGTTGAGCGCCCGGGCGGGGATGACGACGCTGGTCTCAGGGACGGGATCGAGGATCGGCACCGACTTGACCGCGATCCGGTAGTTGTCGGCCGCAGCGAGCGTCAGCTGGTCGCCCTCGAACCGTGCCAGGACGCCGGTCAGGATCGGCCTCGCCTCGTCGCTGGCGGCCGCGAACGCCGTCTCGGCGAGGGCGCGCCGCAGCACGTTCTGGGCGATCCGCGTCGTCGGCCGGTCGCCGGCCGTCTGGATGGCCGGGAACTCCTCGTCACTGATGCCCTTGATATGTGTCTGGAATCGACCAGCCTTGACGTGCAGGGTGTCGCCGGCGGTCACCTCCAGCTCGACCTTGTCGCCCGGTGGCAGCGAGTTCACGAGGTCCGTCAGGAGCTTGGCGGGGACCGTCGTCGCGCCGTCCTCGTCGATCTTGCCGGGCACCCAGTACGTGATGCCGATCTCGAGGTTGGTCGCGGTGAGCTTGAGACCGCCCTCCTCGGTCTTGAGCAGGACGTTGGCCAGGACCGGCAGGGTGCTCCGGCTCGAGACGGCCCGGCTGACGACGGACAGGCCGCGCGCCAGGTTCTCCTGCATGACCGAGAGTTTCACGTGGGCACACTCCGACTCATGAGATCCAGGCCGCATCTCGCGGGGACTCGTCGAGGGGTCGACGTGGCGTGTCAGCGCACCGTGGGCCCGAGGACATCGTGGGTATCTTCTCTCTTTCTTCTTACTCCGTCATCACCGTAGTAACGGTGTGGAGGCCGTGGACGGTCGTGCGCGATCGTTCGGCAGCCGACGGTGGACGGCTGGGTGTCCGGCGTGGAGAAGGCACGCGCCTTCGGGGAGGCGATGGTCGATGGGCTGGGGACGAGACGGGCGGCGGTCAGTGGCCCGAGGCATCGGGTGCGTGTTCCGTCCACGCCAAGTACCGACTTGTCGTCTATTCCTCCCACGACTAGGGATTTCGGCGAATCGCGTGCGGCGGTAGGGATTTGCTTCGTGCTCAGTCGCCACGCGACTAGGCAGGACGTGGAATGGGCCTCGTAGTCGCCGGAGGACTAGACGGCAAGAGCCTAGCGATGAGCGGCCCTCAGCCGGGGTAGCGGTAGGACCCGCGTTGTTACTCCGCGTAGATGAGCTCGCGGACGGCGGCGATCTCGCGGCGCAGCTCGTCATTGTTGGCGATCTCGCGCGTGATCTTGTCGCAGGCGTGGAGGACCGTGGAATGGTCACGGTTGCCCAGCTCGGCGCCGATGCGCAGCAGCGAGACGTCGGTCTCCTCGCGCATGAGGAACATCGCGATCTGGCGCGGCATGACGATGGCCTTGTCGCGCTTCTGGCCCTGGAGCGCCTCCATCGGCACGCTGTAGTAGTCCGACACGGCCTTGGCGATGCGCTCCGGCGTCACCTGGCGCTTCTTGGGGTTGTACAGGACGTTGGAGAGGACGGCCTGGGCGAGCTCGATGCTGATCGGCGTGGCGCCCATGCTGGAGAAGGCGACGATGCGATTGAGCGCGCCTTCGAGCTCGCGGACGTTGGACACGACCTTGCGGGCGATGAACTCGACCACGTCGGATGTGATCCCGACCGCTCCCTCCTCGGCCTTGGCGCGGAGGATCGCGATGCGCGTCTCGAGGTCGGGCGCAGTGAGGTCGGCGATAAGGCCCCACTCGAACCTCGATCGGAGGCGCTCCTCGAGCGTCAGGATGGCCTTCGGCGGTCGGTCGCTCGAGAGGACGATCTGCTTGCCGTCCTCGTGGATCGCGTTGAACGTGTGGAAGAACTCCTCCTGGGTCCGTTCCTTGTCCGCGATGAACTGGATGTCATCGATGAGGAGGAGGTCGATCCGCCGGTAACGCGAGCGGAACTCGTCGATCTTGCCCTGCTGGATGCTGGTGATGAACTCGTTGGTGAATTTCTCGGACGTCGCGTAGACCACGCGCTTGCGCGGGAAGCGGGCGATGACCTGGTTGCCGATCGCGTGCATCAGGTGGGTCTTGCCGAGACCGACACCGCCATACAGGAACAACGGGTTGTATGCGTGACCCGGCCGTTCGGCGACCGACAGGCTGGCCGCGTGACCGAGGCGGTTCGCCGACCCGACGATGAAGTTCGCGAACGTGTAGCGCGGGTTGAGGTTGGTCGCTCCGCCCTCGCCGCCGACCCGTGTCGCCTCCACCCGGACCTGCGGGCTGCTCGCGACCTGGACCGGCGCAGCCGCCGCCCCGTCCTCGGGTACCGCCTCTGTCCCGTTCGTGGCGGCGGGACCGACGATGAACTCGACCTGGACGCTGTAGCCCACGATGCGAGCCAGCGTCTGGGAGATCAACGAGCGGTAGCGGGTCTCCAGCCAGTCCTTCGCGAAGCCGTTGGGGACGGCGATCCGGAAGCGTTGCTCGTCGACGTCGACGAGTCGAGTGTCGCGCAACCACGTCTCGTAATTGGCGGGCGACAATGAGACCTGGAGTTCACCCAGGGCGGCTCGCCATACCTGCTTGGCGTCCATTCGTTCGATAGGACCTGCGTTCGGATTGACGACGATTGATAGCGCGGCCACGGATCCTGGGGGATGAGGTGCGTGGGCTGCGGAACGTCCGATCGACGTCCATCCGACGAGGCCGGACGACCGCTGCCTGCACCGCCTCCTCCAGAAGGCTGCTGGCGTCTCCCGCGTACGTCTCCGGCGTCGAGGGCCCGGAGAGGATAGCACCGGCCCAGACGGCGTCGCAAGGCGATTCCCGCATACCCCCAGGGGGTATCCGTGCAAAGGGAGCGCCGCTGCCCGGCGCCTGCCGCCGCCGCCTGTCGCCCGACCTCCCCGCCGACGTTTGACACCCCTTCTGGCGACGTCCTATCATCCGCCGGACGACGACGCGCCATGTGTCCCGTGGGGCACCGGCGCGTTTGCGTGCCTCTAGGGGTAGACGGAGCGACCGTTCCCGAGGCCGGAGCGAGAGGATCTCAGGACCGCCCGGATGAAGCAGACCTACCAGCCCAAGAAGCGCCACCGCGCCAAGGAGCACGGCTTCCGCGCCCGCATGAAGACGACAGCGGGTCGCCGCATCCTTGCCGCACGGCGAGCTCGGGGTCGGAAGCGACTGACGGCCTGACCAGCGATCGCGGCACGACCACGCCGCGACTCGTGATGCTCTCTCGACCGCAGGACTTTGCGGCGATCCAGGAGGCGGGAACGACCAGATCCCACGCCTTGCTCTCCGCCCGGTTCCTGCGGACCGATCTCGGAGCGACCCGCTTCGGCCTCGCGACAGGGCGCCGTATCGGTACGGCGGTCGTCCGGAATCGGGTCCGTCGTCGACTCCGAGAGGCGCTCAGGGTGATGGCGCCCTCGTTCCAGCCCGGCTGGGACGTCCTCATCATCGCCCGGCCTGCCATCGTCACGGCCGACCACGACGCACTGGTCGGGGCGTTGCAACGGACCTTGGTCCGCGGCGGCGTGCTCGGAGGAAGCAGTCGATGAAACGGATCGGGATCGGGCTGATCAAGCTCTACCGGATCGTGTTCGCCTGGCTCCCGCCGTCATGCCGCTTCGAACCGACCTGCTCGCACTACACGGAGCAGGCGATCGAGAAGTACGGGCTGTTGAAAGGGAGCTGGATGGGCGCCAAGCGCATCGCTCGATGTCACCCATGGAACCCGGGCGGCTATGACCCGGTCCGCTAGCGGGGGCGATGCGCCCGTGACCCTCTCCCCGGCCGTGCGCCGCATGCTTCCGGCGCTGGCCATCGCACTCATCGTGCCGCTGGTCGTCGCGTGCATCCCCGGCGCTCCCGGCGCCCCGGGTTCGTCGCCGACGCCGCCTCCGCCGCCGCTGGCGCCGGCCTCTCCGGGCGCGGACCCGGTCAGCCTGCTGGCGTGGCTCTTCACCCCGATCTTCCAGGCGATGTTCATCGTCCTGATCGCGGTATACGAGTTCCTGAAGAACCTCGGGGTCCCTGGCGCCATCGCGTGGGCCATCGTCGTCCTCACGCTAGTGGTACGCGCGATCCTGATCCCGCTGTACCGCAAGCAGCTGATCTCGCAGCGGCGGATGCAACTGCTCCAGCCCGAGCTCAAGGAGATCCAGCGGCGATTCAAGGGCGATGCGATGAAGGTCCGCCTCGCCCAGCAGGAGCTGATGCGCGAGCGCGGCGTGAACGTCCTCGCGGGCTGTCTGCCGCTGCTCCTGCAGCTGCCGCTGCTGTTCATCATCTACACGGTCATCCAGAACGGCCTGACCAACCAGGACCCGCGAGCGATGCTGAGCGTGTTCGGGGTCCAGTTGGTCGACCTGCGATGCCAGAACATCGTCAATGGCGTCATCGATGCCACGAGACCGTGCATCGATGCCCAAGTGCCGTTGCTCGGCAATGTCGCCCAGGCGCAGGCGTTCTTCTGGATCGCCGGCTTCGGGCTGAGCGTGCTGGCCATCGTGTCGGCGCTCCTGCAGCTCGTGCAGTCACGCATGATGCTGCCGGCGGCCGACCCGACCAACGACGACCCCAACGTGCGGATCCAGCGCCAGATGATGCTGTTCCTGCCGATCATCTCGGTCGTCTACGGCGGCTTCCTGCCGGCCGGTGTGTTCATCTACTGGATCGTGGCCACGGTCTTCTCGATCGTGCAGCAATACCTGATCGTGGGCTGGGGCGCGATGTTCCCCCTCTTCGGGCGGACTCCGTCGTTCGCCGTCGACCACACCCCCCGCTTCCCGGTAGCCATGCCACCACCACCCGAGCCCAGTAAGCGCGCGGCCATCCTGACCGACGCACAGAAGAAGACGACGGCCGACAAGACGATCCGCCACCGCGAGCGTGGCCGTCAGGGCCGACGAGGGAGACGACGCTGATCATGAGTGCCTACAAGGAATTCACCGGAAAGACGGTCGAGGAGGCGCTGAAAACGGCGCGCGACGAGTTCGGCGCCGAGCTCAACGACCTCGACTTCGAGATCCTCACGCCGGGCAGCCGCGGCGTCCTCGGGATGGGCGCCGAGCCCGCCCGGATCGTCGCCGCGCCACGCGCCGCCCTCGGCGGGGCCGCCCCGAAGCGCGACGCCGCCGCGTCCGTGCCGTTGCCCGCGCCGCCCCCCCGCGAATTCGACCGCGACCGGGACCGGGATCGAGGTCCGCGCCGCGACGACCGCCCGCGCGAGTTCGGTGATCGCGCGCCGCGCCGCGACGACCGCCCGCGCGAGTTCGGTGATCGCGCGCCGCGCCGCGACGACCGCCCGCGCGAGTTCGGTGATCGCGCGCCGCGCCGCGACGACCGGCCGCGGGAGGATCGTGGTTCCCGGGGTCCGCGTCGGGGTGGTGCAGATGTCTCCGCGTCCGAGGCCGCCGAGGTGGCCGCCGCCCGCGGGTCACTGGCCGCGGAGCGTGCCGACCTCGAAGCCGCCGAGGCGTCGCCCGAGGCGTTGGCCGCAGGCCAGCGCATCCTCGAGACGTTGATGGGGCACCTCGGCTTCGACGCGAAGGTCGAGGTCGCCGCAGGCGAGACGAGCCGCCTCAACGTCGTCGCGCAGGGTGACGACCGCGAATCGCTTGGCGCGCTGATCGGGCGCAAGGGCGAGCGGCTGTCGGCCTTGCAGCACCTCGTGAATCTGATGCTGTCCAAGGAGATGGGCTCCTGGACGCGCGTCCTGGTCGATGTCGAGGACTACCGTGGTCGGCGCGAGCGCCAGCTCCGCGAGCTCGCTGATCGCGCCGCCGCCCGGGTGATGGAGACGGGCAAGATGCTCCAGCTCGAGCCGATGCCGGCCCTGGAGCGCCGCTGGATCCACCTCACCCTGCGTGAGCACACCGGCGTGGCGACGCAGTCGATCGGCGAGGAGCCGAACCGGCGCGTCGTGCTGGTGCCGCGCGGCGGCGGCTGACGGCCACACTCCCCCGCCCCCGGGGGGCGTCACTGTCGGCGATGCCTCGGCGTCTTCTGGGAGCACTGCGCCGCACCTGAGCGTTTGCGTGCGGCTGCTAGGATGTCGCCTCCATGACCACGACCACGCCCGAAACGGTCGTCATTCCGGCGCCTGACACAGCAGACGTCAGGCGGCCGTCGACGCGCCTGCGATTCGCCGTCGCGTTCCTGGTCGGGCTGCTTGCCGCCATGGCGCTTGGCGTCGGCGCGCTCTATGCGTACGACCGCCAATACATCGGGCGGATCCTGCCCGGCGTGGCGATCGGCTCGCTCGACCTGTCCGGACATGACCCCGCGACCGCCGCGGCCGCCATCCGCGAGGTCTACGGCTTCCTCGGCGAGGGGTCGGTCACGTTCGCGACCCCGACCAGCGAGCGGACCATCTCGTTCGCCGACATCGGCCGCGGACCCGACGTCGACGCGATGGTCGCCGAGGCGCTGGCCGTCGGGCGCGACGGGAACGTCGCGGAGCGGTTCATCGCGGACGCACGCACCGCGTTCCGGGGGGTATCGCTGACCCCCAAGGTCACGTTCGATGCCGATGCCCTGGCCGAGCACGCGCTCGACTTCGCCGACACGCTAGCGCGCGAGCCACGCGATGCCTGGGTCGGCGTGGTAGCCAGGCAGTTCGCGGTCGTCGGGGCCGTTGACGGGCGATTGGCCGATCCGGCGACGCCGGTCGAAGCGGCGCTCGTCGACCTCGGCGAGATCGACGCCCCAGCCGACCTGCGCTACGAGATGCCGGTCCGCGCCATCACGCCGACGATCACGACCGACGAAGCGAACAAGGCAAAGGCGGACGCCGAGCGCATCGCCGCGCCGATCCTGTTCGGCGGCCAGGCCGAGGAGCAGAAGATCACCACCGCGCGCCTGCGGGGCTGGCTGACGTTCGCGCCCACCGCCGACGGCGGCTACGGCGTGTCGATCGACACGAGCGGTCTCGAAGCTGTCCTCAAGAGCATCGCGAAGAAGGTCGACAAGGCACCCGTGAACGCGTCGTTCAAGACGAGCGGCGGGCGTATCACGGGCGTCACCCCGAGCAAGACCGGCTTCAAGATGGATCAGGCGGCCACCAAGGTCCAGGTCCAGCAGCTCATCGACGCGCGGATCGCGGGGGCCAGCACAGCCACACTCGAGCCGGCGATCAAGGTCACCCAGCCTCGCCTGACGACCGAAGAGGCGAAGGCGGCCCGCCCGAAGATGCGCAAGATCTCGCAATGGACGACGTTCTTCCCGATCGGCGAGAAGAACGGCTTCGGAGCCAACATCTGGATCCCGGCCAGGCTCATCAATGGCTACGTCGTGGCGCCCGGAGCGACGTTCGACTTCTGGAACGCAGTCGGCTCCGTGACCCGCGCGAAGGGCTACCGCTCAGGTGGCGCGATCATCAACGGCCGGACCGAGCCGCAAGGCGCGCTCGCAGGCGGTATCTGCTCCTGCTCTACCACGCTGTTCAACGCCGCGGCACGGGCCGGTTACAAGATCGGCGCGCGACGAAACCACTACTACTACATCGACCGCTACCCGGTCGGCCTCGACGCGACCGTGTTCATCAGTGCGTCGGGTTCGAAGCAGACCATGTCGTTCACCAACGACACGGATTACCCGCTGCTGATCCGGGGCCTCGGCTGGCGCAACGGTGGCAGCGGCTACGTCAAGTTCGAGATCTACAGCGTGCCGACCGGGCGCAAGGTCAGCTTCGCCACGGGGTCCAAGCGCAACTACCGCTCGGCCACCGACACGATCCAGTACACGTCGAGCCTGCCGCGAGGATCAGCGAAGCGGATCGAGTATCCCGTCGCCGGTTTCCAGGTCACCGTGGTGCGCACGGTCCGCGACAGGTCGGGCAAGGTCATCCACAAGAACACCTGGTTCTCGAACTACGCGCGTATCACCGGCGTCACGCTCGTCGGCCGCTGAGCCTCGCCCACAACCGTCCGACGGCCTCCGCCAGCCCGCCTGAGCGCCGCTCGTCGAGGATCACCGCACGTCCGCGCAGGCCCTGCGCGATCGCCTCCGCCTCGGCCCCACTCACCCCGAATCGCCGAAGGGCGTAGCGCGCCATCTGTACGGCCAGCTCGCGCTCACCGTGCACGGCCTGGACTCGTCCCAGCGCGCGCAGGCGGGCAGCCTCGGTGTCGCTGTGCGTGCGCACGACCAGATCGACCGTATCGTGCAGCGAGCGAACGCGCTCGACGATGAGCCGCGTCTCATGCGGATCTGCCGTGGCGACGACCACGAGGCGGGCGTTCGCCAGGTTCGCCATCTCGAGGACCTCGAGGTTGGCGGCGTCGCCGTAGATCGCCGTGACGCCGCGCGTTCGGAGTCGATCGACCTCGTCCCGTTGCTGCGTGACTACCACATACCGGAAGCCGCGGCGTTCCAGGGCCGGGCCGATCAACCGCCCGACTCGCCCGTAGCCGCAGATGATGGCGTGCAGCCGGAGCGATGCCTGCTCCTCGGGTTCCAGCCGCGCAAGCTCGCCCGCCCGACGTGCCATCAGGGCCGTCACGGCCGGACTGCGACGGAGCCTCGTCTCAAGTCTGGGGATGAGGCCGAACAGGAAGGGGTTGACGGTGATCGAGAGCAGCGCGCCGGCCACGATCAGCTGGTATCCCTCATCCGGCAGCAGGCCGAGCGAGCGACCGATCGTGCCGATGATGAACGAGAACTCGCCGATCTGGGCCAAGCCGGCCGCGACGGTGAGTGCCACGCGTGGTGGATAGCCGGCGACCGCCACGACGGCGAACTTCGTGAGGGCCTTGCCCACGACGATGAGCGCCAGGACCGCCAGCACCGGCACGGGGTTGGCGACGAGATAGGCCGGGTCGATGAGCATCCCGACCGACACGAAGAAGAGGACCGCGAACGCGTCCCGAAGGGGAAGGGCCTCGGCGGCGGCCTGATGGCTCATATCCGACTGGCCGACGACGGCGCCGGCCAGGAAGGCGCCAAGCGCAAGCGAGACCCCGAATACGCTCGATGCCACGAACGCAAGGCCGAGCGCGATCGCCAGGATGGCCAGCGAGAACAGCTCGCGCGATCCCTGCCGCGCGACGACAAGCATCAGCCACGGCACAAAGCGTGCGCCCGCCACGACCATCAGGATCGCGAACAGGGCAGCCTTGCCCAACGCCGCCGCGATCTCGACGAGCGGGTCGCCGACGGCTGCGGCCGGATCGGCGGGCGCCCCAACGAGCGGGGCGATGGTCGGCAACAACACGAGGACGATCACGGCGAGCAGGTCTTCGACGATCAGCCACCCGACGGCGATGTGGCCCTGGGTCGTATCCAGCTCGTTTCGGTCGGTCAGTGTTCGTAGGAGCACGACCGTGCTCGCGATCGACAGCGCCAGACCCAGGACCAGCCCGCCGCCCATCCCCCAGCCGAGGGCCGAGCCGAGCCACAGCCCGAGCGCCACGCCGACGATCGTCTGGATGAGCGCGCCGGGAATCGCGATCGAGCGAACCGCCAAAAGGTCGCGCAACGAGAACTGGATACCGACGCCGAACATCAGCAGGATCACGCCGAGCTCGGCGAGCTCGGTCGCGATCGCCACGTCGGCGATCAGGCCCGGCGTGAACGGCCCGATCGCGACGCCCGCAAGGATGTACCCGACGATCGTCGGCAGCCCGATGCGCCGCGCAAGGAAGCCGCCGACGAACGCGGCGGTCAGGCCGATCGCGATGGTCGAGATGAGAACGGGCTCGTGGTCCATGGCTCTTCCCGGTCGAACGGGGGTGGTGCGCAGGACTGGCGCGGGTCCGTGCCAGAACGACGGCTGGAGACGGCGCCACGATACCCGACGGCGGCCGCTCCTCATCCGAGTTCGCGCCGGTCGCGGGTAGCCTGACTATCCTTGGCCCATGGAGCACGAGTCGACCCCGCCGCCTTCGAAGGAGCGACGCTGGGATATCGATGAGCGGGGTGACGGCGAGGCCGACGCGACGGGTGCCGCGGGCCGAATCGATGAGCTCCGGAGACATGCGGAGCGGGCGCGCTGGATCGCGGAGCAGCCCGAGATCCATCTCTGGCCGCACCTGGAGCGAGCGATCCGCGCTGACGGGTCTGGGTGGGTCGGGGCAGAACATTCGGTCGATGCAGACGAGCGCTTCGTCGTCGACCTGGTTCACAAGGGGCTATCAGGCGATGGGGCCCGCGGAATGCTGCAGGCGGAGGTCGTTGCGCTGGTCGGCCATGTGATCGAATCCGCGACGTTCATCGAGATCGAGGAACGGACAGCCGGCGGTCCTCTCGTCGTCGACGTGGTTACCGGCGTCCTTGACGATCAGTCGCCGTTCAAGGCCCACGGTCACACGATCCGTTTCCGAGTGACCACCGTGCCCTGACGGCACGATCCGTGATCAGGCCGTCGCGCGGGCGGGCGCGAGCTCCCAGGCGCGCGAGTCGACGGGCACGCCTGGCTTCGTCCGGGCATACAGCGCGACGCCGATGGCCGACGATGCCGCGCAGACCAGCAGCCCGCTCGTCACGTCGACCAGACCGGCCTGCAGCAGTGCGCTCATCAGGAACGCGGCGACGATCCCACGGGCACCGGTGAATGCGTTCCAGCCGGCCATCGCCGCTGACCTGGTCGCGAGCGGCGTCTGGTCGCTGACCACCGCGGCGATGCCGACATCGATCGAGGCGCTGGCGAGACCGGCCGCGACCGCCCCGAACCACAGGAAGGCGACGTTCGGCGCAACCGCGTAAGCGACGAGCGACGACAGCCCGATCGCGCCACCGATCCTGAGTGCGACGAGCGGCCCGAACCGGTCCGCGACCGCGCCCCAGATCGGGAACGCGAACGTGGTCGAGCCGGCGGCGAGGATGCCGATGAGACCGACGTCGGCCAGTGACAGGTCGAGCCGATCCACGTAGATCAGCGCGTATAGCGGCGCCGCGGCGATGAACCCGCCGCCATAGAAGCCCTGCGCGAGCGCCATCCGCGCGAGCACGGGTCGCTCCCGAAGCGCCCGCAGCGAGTCACGCGCCGAGAACCCCGGCGCCCGCTCGTCGAACGCCGAACGGAGCCCCGCGTAGGCAAGAGCGCACGCGATGCCGATGACGCCAGCGATCGCCACCGCGGTCGGGCCGCCCAGCCGATCGGCGACGATCCCTCCCGCGAATGCGGCCAGCGCACCTGCGGCCGCGCGACCCATGCCGATCACGCCGACCATGCGGCCGCGGACGCGTGCCGGGTACATCGAGCCCCACAGGCGGAGGTGGAAGGGTCCCCCGAAGGAGACGCTCAGCCAGAACAGCACGGCGACGAGCACCATGACGGCCGGTATGGGGGCGAAGAAGAGCAGGACCAGCGACGTCGCCCCGACGCCACGGATGACCGCAAGCTCGCGCGGTGAGCGCGGTCCGAGCCGGCCCGCGAACGCGCCGAGGAAGTTGGCTACGAAGGGCGCGGCCGCGAGCGCCGACAACCCGAGTGGCTCGAGGCCACCCCGACGGGCGATCGCCGGCAGCAACGCGCTGATGAGGGCCATCGTCACGCCGACACCGATCGCCGCGACGAGATCGAGGGCGAGGTTCCGCCCGATCGCGCGCTGGGACGGTGTGGGATGGAGTGACGGCCGGAACACCACGTACCTCGAAGCAGCCCTGCTGGCCTGCGAGGTGAGCTGACGGGCTCGGCGTGGGTCCGCCGACGCGGTGGATCCGCGTTTCGCCCCTGAAGTGGGTCCCCCGTCCTCGGTCGAGGAGGTTCGGCCACGGACAACGATACAGCCCCGGACCCCGGCACGCGGTGTGCCGATGGTCCGGGGCCGAGCGGGAGGTTCGGCGAGTCGGGCGGCGGTCAGCCCGGCGTGTCGAGACCTTCCTGGATGAAGGCCTCGACCTCGGCGGCCGAGATCTCGTGATCGAACTCCAGCTCGAGGATCCGATCCTCGCCCATGGCGTCGGCCGGGCCGGTCGGCGCGGGCTGGATCAGCAGCAAGCGATAGCCGCTCCCGACCTGATCGACAAAGAGCGTGAGGCCGTTGTCGATCGGGAAGTCGGACCACCCGAGCCGCAATGTGCGCGGATCCAGGTTTTCGACCTGGACGCTGTCGGATCCGAAGGACACGCCCTCGGCCGGCCGGCCGGTCACGGCGCGGACGATCGCACCCGACCGATCGTGGATATCGACAGAGACGTCCTGGCCGGACGTGCTCTCGAGGTCGACGTGGATCGGCAGGAGATCCTCAGCGGCCTGGCTTGGCGCGGGTCCCGGCGTGGCCGGCACGGGGCTGTCGGGCGCGGGTACCACCGGCGCTGGGCTCGGCGCTGCGCCTACGCCGGCGCTGCACGCGGCAAGGACGGCCGCGATGGCGGCACCGGCGAGGACTGGGGTGATGCGTTTGCGGATGGTTGTGCTAGTGAACATCGGCGAGATCCCTTCGACATCTTGGTGAACGGTCGATGCGACCGCTTGCACCAGGGATGAGGGACCCGACGAGGCATTCCTTCACGGATCCGGGCAGGTGTCGGCCAGTTGACGACGAACGTCCATGCGGGCCTACGTCATCCGTCGCGACGATTGGCCGCCGCCGCGACTCGTGGTAGCATGATCAAACCGAACCGACGTTCGGTCCTGTGGGGATGCGTGGTTTCGACAGGGCTTGGTTGTCGGAGAGTGCGAGCCGAGGTGCCGTCAGGCCTCGTTAAACAGGCGGCAAAACGAAGTACCTGGCAACCGCCAGTCGACTCTCGCCCTCGCTGCTTAGGCAGTAAGGTGAGCGTGGAAGCTGCCTCCGCTTCGCGGGTAGTGGAAGCGTCATGCAGCGAAGCTGCGATCCGGATGAGCGTCGCGTAGTCCGGAGCCAAGCCCGATCTAGGGGCACGTGACTGGACCGTCCGGCAGGGTGCCGATGTCCGTCCGGGCGGTCGACGACAAACCATCGGACACGCTCGTAGTGGTCTCCGACGAAGGGTCTTGGACGGGGAGTTCGACTCTCCCCCATCTCCACCAATCCGCGTTCCTCCATGCCGCTACGATGCCGGCATGCGGCTGACGGCCTGGGAGGAGGAGCGGCTCCTCATCTTCACGGCGGCCGAGCTGGCCCGTCGTCACCGTGATCGCGGCCTGCTCCTGAACGCCCCCGAGGCCATCGCGCTGATGTGCGACGCGATGCTCGAAGCCGCCCGCGCCGATGCGTCCTACGCGCAGGTCGAGGCAGTCGGATACGCCGCCGTTGGCGTTCACGAGGTGCTCCCCGGTGTGGCTGCCCTCATCGGCGACGTCCGCCTCGAAGTGCTGCTGGGCGATGGCGCTCGGCTCGTCGTGCTCCGCGAGCCCCTCGGGCCAGCGGGCGACGACGCGCCCGGTGCCGTCCGGCAGGCACCTGCGATCGAGCGAGAAGACGCCCGTGGGCACATCGAGCTCGAGGTCCACAACGCCTCGCGTCGGGTCGTGCGGGTCTCAAGCCACTATCCGTTCGAGCGCGTCAATCGACGTCTCGAATTCGACCGCGCATCGGCCATCGGGACCCACCTCGATATCGACGCCGGGTCCACCGAACGCTGGGCACCGGGCGAGACACGGACCGTGCGCCTGGTCCGCACGCGGTGACGCGCCTCTCGCCGTCCGAGCGCCTGGCCCGCTACGGCCCGACGACCGGCGATCGCGTCCGGCTCGGCGACACCGACCTGTGGGTGCTCGTGAGCGAGGACCGCCAAGCGGCCGGCGACGAGCCGATCTGGGGCTATGGCAAGACGATCCGCCCTCGGTCGGCGCAGGGCGATGCCGCACCATCGGAGCTCGACGCGCTCGTGGCCGGCGCGCTCGTGCTCGACCCGGTGATCGGTGCGGTCAAGGCCGACATCGGCATCAAGGACGGTCGGATCGTGGGCGTCGGGCGTGCCGGCAACCCCGGGCTGACCGACGGCATCGAGCTACCGATCGGCCCCCACACCCAGCCGATCATGGGCTACGGCCTGATCGCCACTCCGGGGGCGGTCGACAGCCACGTCCATCTCATCTCGCCCGAGCTGCTGCCTGCCGCGCTGTCGGGTGGCGTGACGACGCTCATCACGGCCGGCTTCGAAGAGCCGCCGTGGGCGATGGCGCGGACGCTCGCAGCGATCAGCGACTGGCCGCTGAACATCGGCCTGCAGGCCTGCGCCCGGGCGGAGGACGACGGCCCACTGGACGCGCTGCTCGAGGCCGGCGCGTGCGGCTTCAAGATCCACGAGGACTACGGCGCGTACCCGGAGCTCATCGACCACGTCCTCCGCTTCGCGGAGGGCAACGACGTGTCCGTCGCGCTCCACACCGACGGCCTGCACGAGAGCGCCGAGCTCGAGGACACCGTCGCGGCCATCGCCGGCCGGACGGTGCATGCGTATCACGTGGAGGGCAGCGGGGGCGGGCACGTGCCCGATGTCATCGGCCTCGTGCGCGAAGCGAACGTCATCTGCTCGTCGACGACGCCGACCGTCCCGTTCGGCGTCGATGCAGCGGCCGAGCAGGTCCCGATGATCGTCCTCAACCACGGGGCGTCGTTCGCGCTCCAGGAGGACGTTGCCCTCGTCCGCGAGCGCGTCCATGCGTCGACGATGGCCGCCGAGGGCCCGCTCCACGAGCTCGGCGCGATCGCCATCGTGAACTCGGATTCGCAGGGGATGGGCCGGATGATGGAGACCGTGCGCAGGACGTTCCAGCTCGCGCACGTGATGACGCGCTGGTCGGGGGCGACGCCCGTGACCGATCCGTTCGATGACACGGAGCGCGTGCTGCGGTACCTCGCGAAGGTGACGATCGAGCCGGCGATCACGCATGGCATCGCCGACCATGTCGGCTCGCTCCAACCGGGCCGGCTGGCCGACATCGTCCTGTGGGAGCCGGCCTACTTCGGGGTCAAGCCTGCACTCGTCCTGAAGTCGGGGGTCGCGGCATGGGGACCGATCGGTGAGGGCAATGCCACGGTCGAAGGCGCCGAGCCGACCCGCTACCGACCCGGCTGGGGCGGGCGTCCCAGGGCGGCGGCATCGTTGGCGGCGACGTTCGTGTCGAGGGCCGCGACAGGCTCGCCGGACCTGCGCCGCCACGGGCGAGCACTCATCGCCGTACGGGGCACACGCGGGCTCACGCGAGGATCGCTGGCGCTGAACCGGGCGGTCGCCCAGATCGAGGTCGACGTGGGCGACGGTCGGGTAACGCTCGATGGACAGCCGCTGGCCGTCGAGCCGGTCGCGGAGGTGCCTCTAAGCCGGCGCTACTTCCTGCGTTGAGGCGGCGGGCCAACGGGCAAAGGGATGATCTTGTCGCCCTGGTACACACGATCCAAACGAATGAGCGTGCGCGATTCGCCCAGGATGCGATCTCGGGCGCTATGAGCAGATGGCGAGAGCTCGTTCGTCCGAAACGTGTGCGCACCAGCGACAACGGGCCCCCGATGGCGGCCCGCTCAGCGTCCGCGCTGGGCGTCGGCCAGTTCCCGCGCGATGTCGCGTCGTGCGTCGCGGTCGGCGATGTCGCGCCGCCGGTCGTGGAGCTGCTTGCCGCGCGCCAGGCCGAGCTCGATCTTGGCTCTGCCGCGGCTCAGATACAGGCGGAGCGGCACGATCGTCTGCCCCTTCTGGCGGGCACGTCCCAGCAGCTCGTCGATCTCACGCCGGTGGAGGAGCAGCTTGCGGTTCCGCTTGGGGTCATGGTTGTACCGGTTGCCCTGCTCGAACGGCGCGATGTCGGCGCCGATCAACCATGCCTCGCCCTTCTCGACGCGGGCGTACGCGTTGGCGATGTTGGCCTTGCCGGCGCGCACCGACTTGATCTCGGTGCCGGTCAGCACGAGGCCGGCCTCGAACGTCTCGTCGATCGAGAACTCGTGGCGGGCTCTTCGGTTGAGGGCGACGGTCGAATCGTCGCGCATCGATGGCTCCCTGGGCGGACGTGAGAAGGATGGGTCTTCGAGCGCACGAACGCCGGTCCTATGCGGACCGGCGTTCGAGTTGCTTACCCACCCACAGGGTGCCCGACTAGACGGCCATCTCCTGCGAGGTGGTGCAGCTACGCGTACTGTCGATCACTGCACATCACCTCCTTTCGTTCCGCGAAACCGTACCCGATGGTCAACGCGAGCGCAAGGACTCCTCGCTACGGGCCGCCCAGCGGGACCCGGGCGTTTGCCCGCAACACGGCGACGGCCACGTCGATGACCGGATCGCTGCCGGGGATGCCCATCGGCGGGATGTCGACGTCGACGTCGGGATCGATACCCACGTCGTGGATCCAGCGTTTGCTCGGGGTCAGCCAGCGGGCGATCGTCAGCCGGAACGCGCCACCCTCCCCGGCGAGTTCCTGCCATTGCTGGACCGTGCCCTTGCCGAACGAGCGCTCGCCGACGATCGTGGCGCGCCCGCTGTCCTGGAGCGCTGCTGCGACGATCTCGCTCGCAGAGGCCGTGCCGCGGTCGATCAGGCAGACGACCTCGATCGAAGGGTCGACGGCCGCGCCCGCCGGGATCGCCTCGGTCGCGATCTGCGTCCCGTCGGAGTCCTGCTCCCAGAAGATCGGCCCCGAACCGATGAACTGGCTCGCGACGACGCGTGCCGCGGTCACGTAGCCGCCCGGGTTCCCGCGCAGGTCGAGGATGAGCTTGGTCCGGCCGGCCTCCACGTGGGCGCGCACGGCGGCGGCGAGGTCCTCCGCCGATCGGTCGGAGAAGCCCTCCAGCCGGATGTAACCGACGGCGCCGCGCATCAGGGCTTTCGCCTCGACCTCGCGCTCCTGGATGATGTCGCGGGTGATCCGCAGGATGAAGGGCACCTCCTGGCCGCGCTGGATGCGCAGCTCGACCGTCGTGTCCTTCGGCCCGCGCATCCGCTCGCGGGCGCCATCGACGGTCAGCCCGTCGAGCGGCACACCGTCGGTCGCGAGCACCAGGTCGCCCGGTCGCAGGCCGGCCTTCTCGGCCGGGGAGCCGCCGATCGGCGCCACGATGACCAGCCGACAGAGCGAGCCGAGCGTGGCGCAGCCCTGCGTCCCATCGGCCCCCTGGGTGGCGATCTCTGCGCCGATGCCCTCGAATTGCCCGCTGATCCCCTGGAGGCTCGAGCGGTACTGGTCCGAGGTCAGGTACGACGAGTAGGGGTCCTCGAGCGATTCGATCATCCCCCGGATCGCGCCCTGGACGATCGCCTTGCGGTCGACATCGCCGCCGGCGTACCGATCCTGGATCGTGTGGTAGGTGTCCCAGAACGGGCGGAACGCCGTACCGTCGGCGGCAGGCGTGCCTGGCTCGGCCGCGCTCTGGCGGCCCATCGAATAGCCGCTGATGAAGAGCGCGCTGCCCGACAGCAACGCGACGATCGTCAGCGCGACCGACAGGATCGGCACGCGACGGGAGGGTCGAGGGACGGCGTCGACCGGCGCGACGGACACCGCCTGCCGATCGTGGTGATCGTTCCCTTTGGCCATGGCGGTATACGGTTCCCCCTCGAGTCGAGCGATGACGGGTGACGGTGCGCGACTGGGACCAAGAATCTACAACCACCGCCGACGGTCGACTCCGTGCCGAAGGTACGGCCGATGGGTGCGACTCGCGGCAGTAGTCAGCGGATGAGGTAGGTACGCACGGACACCCACGAACCGAGGATGCCGAGCCCGACGCCGGCACCCACCACGAGCGTGACAAGGTCGCGGGTCAGTGAGCCGACCTCGAGCGGCAGCACCTGGAAGAACCCGACCATGAAGCCGTTGAGGGGCTCGGCCGCGCCCGCCAGGATCGCGAGCGTGACTGCGGCACCCAGGAAGCCGACGAAGGCGCCCTCGAACACGAACGGCCAGCGGATGAAGGCGTCCGATGCGCCGACGAGCCGCATGATCTCGATCTCTTCGCCGCGGGCGACGACCGCGAGGCGGATCGCGTTGATGATGATGAACAGCACGATCAGCCCGACCGCCACGAGGACCACGGTGCCGGCAGTCCGCAGGACGTTGGTGACGGTGAGCAGGCGCTCGACCATGTCTTCGATGTTGATGACGTTGCGGACGATGGGGTGCTCCGTCGGATCGAGCGCGTCGCCGACCGCCTTGAGGGCGGACGGGTTTGTCAGCTTGACCTCGATGCTGGCGTAGAGCGGGTTGCTGTCGAGCTGCTCGGTGAGGTCGGTCCGGCCCTGCTCGTCCATCCGCTGACGGAAGCGCTCGAGCGCCTTGTCGCGGGTCACGACCTCGACCGTCGCGACGTCCGGTCGCTGCGCGATCTCGGCCGCGAGTGCGTTGATCTGCGACTCGGTCGCGTTCTGGTGGAGGTAGGCGACCACCTCGACCTTCTGCTCGGTGAACTCGAGACCTGCCAGCAGGCCCGTCTGGATGATCCAGAACCCGGCCAGCAGGAGCAGCATCAGGACCATCGTCGCGGTCGCCGCGAGGCTCATGACAGCGTTGCGCCAGAACCCCTGCCAGGCGCGCTTCAGGCTGAAGAAGAGGAATGCGAGCACGGGCGGTCAGTCCTCCCGGTGGTACGCGCCACCGACCTCGTCGCGGATGACCCGACCCTCCTCGAGCGCGACGACGCGCTTGCGCAGCGCGGTCACGACCTCGGCGTTATGGGTCGCCATGAGGACCGTGACCCCGAGCTCGTTGATGCGTAGCAGCAGCTGCAGGATCTCCCAGCTGATCAGTGGATCCAGGTTGCCGGTCGGCTCGTCGGCGATGATCAGTCGTGGGTCGTGGACGAGGGCACGCGCGATGGCGGTGCGCTGCTGCTCCCCGCCGGATAGCTGGGCGGGCACCTGCTTCGCCTGCGCCGTCAGGCCGACGATGGCCAGCACGCGGTCGACTGCTGGCCGGATCTGGCGGCGTGGATGGCCGGTGACCTCGAGGGCGAACGCGACGTTCTCCCAGACCGTCTTGGTGGGCAGCAGCTTGAAGTCCTGGAAGATGATCCCGATCTTGCGCCGCATCCGCGGCACCTGGCGGCGGGGCAGCCGGGCGAGGTCCTGCCCATCGAGCACGACGTCGCCGCGACTGGCGACCTCGTCGCGGATCAGCAGCTTGATCAGGGTCGACTTGCCCGCACCCGACGGCCCGACCAGGAAGACGAAATCCCCCTCCGGGATCACCAGGTCGACGTCGCGCAGGGCGATCTTGCCGTTGGGATACTGCTTGGTGACATCGTGCAGCACGAGGACGGCGCGATCCGGGGCGGCCTGGTCGCGGCCGCGCTCCAGGATCCGACGACGGAGTGAGCGCGCCGGCGATGGCGCTGGAGCGATGGTCACGGGCGACTCCGCGGGCGCGAGCGGGTGACGACTGACGGCCGCCACCGAGGTTGGTTCGGTTCGACCCCGTCCGCGGGCACGGCATCGGGAGCCACGTCGCCAGCGAGGCTATCACCGGCCAATCGGTCGGGCAAACGTACGGGCGGCCTAGCCTGACCCGGACGATGGTCCGGTCCGGACCGGTCTAGAGCAGTCCGGGGGAGATCGGGAGATAGCGGGTCAGGTCGGCGAACGGGCGATCCCAGCACAGGAGGACGGGGAACGGCTCCAGCCGGAAGCCGGCGCGAAGCGCACCGATGACCGCGCGGTCGGCGCTCCCCGGTAGCCACAGGGCGAAGGCGCCGCGCGGCATCACAGCGGTCGTGAGGTGGCCGAGGATCGGGGCTACGAGGTCGGGGTCGCGGCTGGCCACCGGACCGATCCGGCCGGCCTCGGTCGCGTAGCCGTACGCCAGCGGCGCTCCGTCGGGCCCGGTGAACAGCCAGCCGCGGCGGCTCTCCTGGCGCAGGTAGCGATGGTCGATCGGGTGGCGCACCCCGAGGGTCTCGGCGTCGAGCGCATCGACGATCGTGGCGAGCCGGTCATGGTCGTGGGCCGCAACCCGGTCGAACGGGGTGACCTGGACGCCGGACGGTAGCGCGCCGAAGGCATCCGTGGCCATGGGCAGGCCGATCATGTTGAGCAACGGGACGCGCGGTACGATGCCCAGCGACGCATACAGGGCGTTGCTGATGGGCTGGGCACTGTCCGTGCCGGTCGCCCGGATCGTGGACTCGTCGTGGGGCGCGATCCGATCCAGCATGCGCCGTGCCACGCCGGCGCCCTGGATCTCGGGCAGGACGAAGCACATCGACAGGTACCACAGGTGCTCGCGTACGACCGCCACGGCGAAGGCGACGATGCCCTCGCCTGTCTGGCCTTCCGGGTCAGCTCGGGTAGCGACGATGAACCGCTCCGGGTCGGTGGCCAGGAGGTGGGTGTAGAGCCGGACGATCGGACCGTTCTCGGTCTGCAGGTCGGGCACGTTCAGCCGGCCGAGGTAGTCGTTGGTGGCAACACGCCAGATCTCGGCGCACGACGCGAGCTCCTCGACCCGGACGGGCCGATAGGTGAGCGCGTCCCGGACCGCGGGCCCAGGCCGCACGGTCACGCGGCGTCGCCCTCCGGATCCTCGCGACGCGACTCGCCACCGGTCGCCAATCGCTCGAGCTCGGCCTGCATGAATGCATCGAGGTCGCCGTTGAGCACGGCCGTGGTGTTGCCCGTCTCGTGGCCCGTGCGCAGGTCCTTGACCATCTGGTAGGGGTGCAGCACGTAGCTCCGGATCTGGTTGCCCCAGCCGGCTTCGACGTGCTCGCCCTTGAGCGCCCGCAGCTCGGCCTCCTTCTCCTCGAGCGCACGCTCGAGCAGGCGGGCCTTGAGGACCTTCGTCGCGTTCTCCTTGTTCTGGGTCTGCGACCGCTCGTTCTGGCTCTGCACGACGATACCGGTCGGCTGGTGGGTCAGGCGCACGGCCGAGTCGGTCTTGTTGACGTGCTGGCCGCCGGCGCCCTGCGACCTGTAGGTGTCGACGCGGATCTCGTCCCAGTCGAGCTCGATCTCGATGTCGTCATCGACCTCGGGCAGGACCTCGACGAGGGCGAAGGTGGTCTGGCGGCGGTTCTGCGAGTCGAACGGGCTGATGCGGACGAGCCGGTGGACACCCCGCTCGGCGCGCAGCCAGCCGTAGGCGCGCCGGCCCCCGATCTCCACGGTCACGCTCTTGAGCCCGGCTTGCTCGCCCTCCTGCTGATCGATGATCTCAGTCCTGAAGTGGTGGTATTTGTCCGCCCAGGCGAGGTACATCCGCAAGAGCATCTCGGCCCAGTCGGTCGCCTCCGTCCCACCGGCCCCGGCGCTGATCGTCAGGATCGCGGCGTTCTCGTCGTACTCACCGGAGAACAGGAGTGCCGTGCGCTCGCGCCCGAAGTCCTTCTCGAGGCTCGCGGCGTCACGGTCCAGGTCCGCCTGGAGGCCCTCGTCGGCGGTCTCGTCGAGCAGCTCCAGGGCGGCTCCGAGATCGTCGGCGCGCGCGAGGATACCCCGCCAGGTCTCGATCTCGGATCTGAGCCCGTCGGCCTCGCGGAGGACCTTCTGGGCGCCGCGCTGGTCGTCCCAGAACCCGGGTTCCTGGGTCAGCGCGTCGAGCTGCGCGACGCGAGCCTGCTTCGCGTCGAGGTCAAAGGCGCCCCGAGGTCGACCGGATCCGTTCGGCCAGATCGCGGATGGCGGACGGGTCCACCTAGTTCCGGGCCTGCAGATCCTGGAGCAGGATCGGGCGCAGCTCGATGAGCCGCAGGGCCGTCTTGCTCCGAGCGACGACGGGGTTCACGCAGGGGCAGTAGCTGTTGTGCGGACAGACGCCACAGTTGCCGTCACAGTCGAGGGCAGCCGCGTAGCTGCAGGACCGGCAATCGCGCTCGCACGCGATGAGATCGACGAACGCGGCATCCTCGGCCTGCTTCACAGACTCCCTCCATTCACGACGCTGGGCACGAGCGGGGCTGGGGGCTGGGAGACCTGCCGGGGGGACGCGAGCGGTCCGGGATCGGCGGGTTGGCCCAGTATAGGCGGCCAACCTCACAGCGCCAAGGGGGTAGTTCCGGATCGGCGTGACGGGCGCTCTACGGGGACTCGCCGGAGACGAAATAGATCGCCAGCGCGCCGAGCTCGTGGACGATCGCATCGACCCGTCGGACCGGATCGCGCTCGAGCGGGCTCGTGCGGGTCGGTGAGCCATAGCCGGTGATCCCCTCGTCCGACGCCATGCGCAGGACCCGCAGCATGTGGCTCGGGTCGGATACGAAGACGGCGGTCTCGAGGTCGCGGTCCTTCATGAGCGCCGCCACGTGCCTGATCGCCTGGAGCGTCGTCCTGCTCTGGTCCTCGGCGAGGATCGCCGAGTCGGGGACGTCATGGCTGATCGCGTACAGGCGCGCTGCGTCCGCCTCGGTCGTCCGGTCACCCTCGGCCTTCCCCCCGGTCACGACCAACCACGGCGCGACCCCCTCGTGGAAGAGCTCGATCGCGTGGTCGAGCCGGGCCTTGAACAGCGGCGAGGGACGGCCGTCGTACTGGGCAGCGCCCATCACCACGATCGCGTCGGCGGCCTGCCGCTCGTCGCGATTGCCCTGGTCCCAGACGCGGTAGGCGGTGTAGCCGGCGAGCGCCAGCGCGGCGATCAGTCCCGCGAGGATCAGGCGAGCGAGGGCGCGCACCGTGCCTCAGCCGATCAGCGGCCGTGGCACTTCTTGTACTTGGCCCCGGACCCGCACCAGCATGGGTCGTTGCGACCGATCCGGGCCCCGGTCGGTGTGTAGCCCTGGCGCACGCCGCTCCCCGCGCCGTTGCCGCCGTTGCCGCCCGTCGCCGGCTCGCCGCCGAGCGACTCGGTCACGTTGCGGGCCGCCGGGGCCGATGGCAGCGAGCCGCGGACGATGGCCGACCCGGCCGCCCGGGCACCGGCCGGCGCTCCGGCGGCCACCGGCTGACGTGCCGCGCCCGCCCCATTGCCGTCCGCCGACGAGCCCGTCAGTGCCGCCGCTCCCCGGGCCAGTGACTGCGCCAGCCCACCGTCGGGCGGCGGCTGCTTCTGGACGGTCACCCGGAAGATCGACAAGGCGACGCCGTTGCGGATCAGCCCGCGCAGCTCCTCGTACATCCGGAACGCCTCGCGGCGGAACTCGTTGAGTGGGTCCTGTTGTGCATAGCCGCGCAGCCCGATACCGCGCCGCATGTCGTCGACCTCGGTCAGGTGCTCGACCCACAGCGAGTCGATCGTCCGCAGCAGGACGATCCGCTCGACCTGCGCCCAATCGTCTGCACCGACCTCTGCTTCGCGAGCGGCGAGCCGCTCGTCGGCGTACTCGCGCAAGTAGTCCGCGATGGCGTCGCGCCCACCCTGGTCCCACAGCGTGTCGGGTGCTGTCGCGTCGCCGCCGAGGCCCATCGTCGTCAAAGCCGCCGACAGGGCGTCGACGCTCCAGGCGTCCGGGTCCTCGCCGAAGAGGTGCTGGTCGACCAGCGCGTCGATCTCCTCGTCGAGGAACGCCCGCACGGTCTCGGTGAGGTCCTCGTTGTGGAGGACCTTGTCGCGCTCGGCATAGATCGTCTCGCGCTGCTTGTTGATGACGTCGTCGAACTCGACGACGCGCTTGCGGATGTCGAAGTTGAAGCCCTCGACCCGGCTCTGGGCGCTCTCGATGGTCTTCGACACGAGCCGCGACTCGATCGCGACGTCCTCCTCGAGCCCGAGGCGCTCCATCAGCCCGGTGACGCGCTCCGAGGCGAAGCGCTTCATCAGGTCGTCGTCGAGCGACAGGTAGAACCGCGACGAGCCTGGATCCCCCTGGCGGCCGGCGCGACCGCGCAGCTGGTTGTCGATGCGGCGCGACTCGTGGCGCTCCGTCCCGATGATGTGCAGTCCACCGGCCTCGACCACCTCGACGTGCTCCTCCTCGGTCAGCGCCTTGGCCTCGTCGAGGGCGGCCTTGTAGGTGTCCTCGTCGACCTCCGCTGGGTTGAGGCCCTTGCGATGGAGCGCCTCCGAAGCGAGGCCGGCCGGATTGCCGCCGAGCAGGATGTCGGTGCCGCGGCCGGCCATGTTGGTGGCGATCGTCACGGCGCCGGTGCGTCCGGCCTGCGCGACGATGCCCGACTCCTTCTCGTGGAACTTGGCGTTGAGGGTCTCGTGCTTGATACCCCGGCGCTTGAGCATCGCCGACAGGATCTCGGACTTCTCGACGCTGACCGTACCGACGAGGACAGGTCGCCCGCCCTCCTGCATCTCGACGATCTCGTCGATGAGTGCGTTGAACTTGGCCTTCTCGTCACGGAAGACGAGATCGGCCTCGTCGTCGCGGATCATGTCGCGATGGGTCGGGATCGCGACGACCTCGAGGTTGTAGATCTTGTGGAACTCCTCCGCCTCGGTCATCGCGGTACCGGTCATGCCGGCGAGCTTGTCGTACAGGCGGAAGTAGTTCTGGAATGTGATCGTGGCCAGCGTCACGCTCTCGCGCTGGACGCGCAGGCCTTCCTTGGCCTCGATCGCCTGATGGAGGCCCTCGCTCCAACGGCGACCGGGCATCTGCCGTCCGGTGAACTCGTCGACGATGACGATCTCGCCGTCCTTGACGATGTAGTCGCGGTCGCGCTTGAAGAGGGCGTGCGCGCGCAGCGCCTGCTCGAAGTGGCGGGCCAGCCGCGGGTCGGTGTCGTACAGGTTGTCGACCCCGAGGAAGCCTTCCATCTTGTGGATGCCTTCCTCGGTGGGGCTGACGGCGCGGTCCTTCAGGTCGATGAAGTAGTCGCCGCCCTCCTCGGCGCCCTCGGGGCGCTCCTTGAGGCGCGGCACCAGCCGGGCGAACGTGAAGTACAGGTCCGCCGACTCCTCGGCCTGGCCGGAGATGATCAGCGGCGTACGCGCCTCGTCGATGAGGATGTTGTCGACCTCGTCGACGATCGCGAAGCTGCGCTCGCGCTGTACGCGCTGGGTCAGGTCGACCACCATGTTGTCGCGCAGGTAGTCGAAGCCGAATTCGTTGTTGGTACCGTACGTGACGTCGGCCGCGTACGCGTCACGCCGCTCGACGGGGCGCAGATTGATCAGCCGCTCGTCTGTCGTCGGGAAGCCGGGTTCGAACAGGTACGAGGCGTCGTGCGTGATCATCCCGACGCTGACACCGAGGAAGTTGTAGATCGGGCCCATCCACTGCGGGTCGCGCCGGGCCAGGTAGTCGTTGACCGTCACGATGTGCACGCCACGACCGGTCAGCGAGTTGAGGATGGCAGCAAGCGGCGCCACGAGCGTCTTGCCCTCGCCGGTCCGCATCTCGGAGATCCGACCCTGGTGAAGGACGGCCCCACCGATGAGCTGGACGTCGAAGTGACGCATCTCGAGTGTGCGCTTCATCGCCTCGCGGGTCATCGCGAAGACCTCGGGAAGGACGTCGTCGAGGGCCTTCTGCAGCCGCTCGTTCTCGCGCTTGCGACGCGCCTTGGTCAGGTCGCGCCGGCGCTCGAGGTCCTCATGGTGGAGCTCGTCATCGGACGGCTCCTCGGGCTGCGCGTTGGCACGGACTTCCTCGCGGATCTCGGCGAACTGGGCACGGATCTGCTCGGGCGTCATCGCCTCGAACTCGGCTTCGAGCGCGCTCGCCTCCTCGACCCAGGGCTGGATGTGTCGCAGCTCGCGGTCGTTCGAGTCGACGAAGCGGGAAAGGAACTTCATGGGAGCGTGAGTATAGGCGGAGTCGCCGTGGCCCCCGTTCAGGGGCCGGGTCGTCGCGTCAGCCCGCGGGCAGATCCCAGAAGCCGGTCCCGTACCCCAGCACCAACACCGCGAACGTCGCGATCGCCAGCCCCAGCCAGAACATGACCGCCATGAACCGCGACGTCGGGTACATCTCGGGGTTCTTGAGGTCGGGCAGGCGGCGCCGGCGGAGCCCCGCACCCCAGCGCCGGGAGCGCAGCTGGGCGCGCCAGTCGGGCTCGGCAGGGCGCGGCTGCAGGCCGCCTTCGCCGTCGGGTCTGTGGAGCTGGAGGCTCATCGCTCGGATGGTACGGCCGCGGCGAGGGTGTCTGTTGAAGGCTCCCCGTCGTCCGCGCCATCCTCGTCCGTGGTGGGCGGCCCGCCAGGGCCGTCGGAACCTTCATCCCAGAGCAGCATCTCCTGGGTGAACGACACCTCGCTCGAGAACAGGGCTCCGACCGACTCGCCGCGATGGATGCGCTTGATCGCTTCGCCGATGAGTGGCGCGACCGACAACGTGGTGATCTTGGGGTGGCGCTTCGATGGTGCCAGCGGCACCGAGTCGGTGATGACCACCTCGCGCAGCGAGCTGTCGCGGATCCGCTCGATCGCCGGATCGCTCAGCACGCCGTGCGTGGCGCACGCGTACATCTCGGTGACGCCCTCGCGCTCGAGCGCGCGGACGATCTCGACCAGCGTTCCCGCGGTGTCGATCTCGTCGTCGACGATGATCGCCCGCTTGCCGCGCACCTCGCCGATGACGTTCATCAGCTCCGCCCGGTCGAGGTTGCCGATCCGCCGCTTCTCGATGATCGCCAATGGCGCATCGAGCAGCTCCGCGAAGGCGCGGGCACGTTTGGCGAAGCCGAGGTCGGTCACGATCACGAGGTCGTCGAGCCGCTTGTCGATGAAGTAGCGCGACAGCATGTGAACGGCCGTCAGCTCATCGACGGGGATGTTGAAGAAGCCCTGGATCTGACCCTGGTGGAGGTCCATCGACAGGACCCGGTCGGCACCCGCGACCGTGATCATGTCGGCGATGAGCCGGGCCGTGATCGGCACGCGCGGCTGGTCCTTCTTGTCGGATCGGCCATACGCATAGAACGGGATCACGGCGGTGATGCGTCCGGCCGACGCCCGCTTGAAGGCGTCGATCATGATCAGCAGCTCCATGATCGACTGGTTGACCGGATGCGAGGTCGGCTGGACCAGGAACACGTCCTTCTCGCGGACGTTGTCGAGGATCTTGACGAAGATGTTCTCGTTCGCGAACTGGAACACCTCGGCCTTGCCGCATTCCATGCCGAGATAGCGCGCGATCTTGCGCGCCAACTCGGGATTGGCGTTGCCGTGGTAGATCTCGAACTGGTCCGCGTACAAGGGCGACCCCTCCCGTTGGCCGAAGACCGTCACACCGCGCCGCCGCTCGGGCCGGCCTGACCGGGACCACCCGTTGCGGGGGCGCCATCGTCGCCCATGCCGTCGCGGTCCGCAAGTCCGGGGCGGAACGCGGCGATGGCCGCGACCCGGTCGCCCTCGGCAAGCCGCATCACGATCACGCCGCGCGCCTGCGACGAGTAGCGGTTGATCGTGTTGGTCTCCGTGCGGATGACCTGGCCGCCCTCCGAGATCAGCACGAGCTCCTCGTCCTGCTCGGTGACCTGCTGGACGGCAGCGACGAGTCCGGTCTTGCGCCCCTCCAGCGCGATCAGCCGGACGCCCTGGCCGCCACGGTGCTTGCGCCGGAAGTCGCCGATCGCGACCCGCTTGCCGTAGCCGGTCTCCGTGAGGACCAGCAGGTCCGCCTCCGGCTCGACAACGCTCATCGCCATGACGCTGTCGCCTTCGCGCTTGAGCAGGCGGATGCCGATCACACCGGCCGCATCACGGCCCATCGGCCGGACCTCGTCCTCCTCGAAGCGCGCGAGCATCCCCTGCGCCGTGGCCAGGATGATGTCGTCGCTGCCGCCGGACACGTCCACCCACGCCAGCTCGTCGTCCTCGTTGATGGTGATCGCCCGGATGCCCGTCGCGCGCACGCGCTCGAACTGCTCGAGCGGGGTCTTCTTGATGATGCCCTTGCGGGTGGCCATGACGAGGTAGTGCCCGGGCTCGAAGTTCGGCAGCACGATCGTGGCGACCGGCACCTCGCCCGAATCGACCTGGACGCCAGGGAGGTTGATGATCGCCATGCCCTTGGCCTGCCGCGACGCGTCCGGGATGGCGTGGACCTTGGCGCTGAACACGCGCCCGCGGTTGGTGAAGAACAGCGCCCAATCGTGCGTGTTGGCGACGAGCAGGTGCTCGACCGCGTCCTCCTCGCGAGTGACGTGGCCGATGATGCCCTTCCCACCGCGGTGCTGGCGGCGGTAGGTGTCGACCGGCTGGCGCTTGATGTAGCCGCGGCCGGAGATCGTCACGACGACGTCCTCGTCGGCGATGAGGTCCTCGTCCGTCATCTCGCGGCTCGCGTCGTCCGCCACGCGCGTCCGCCGCTCGCCGGCGTACTTGCGCTTGAGCTCGGTCAGCTCGTCCTTGATGATCGTGAGTACCCGTCCGGGGTTGGCGAGGATGTCCTCGAGCTCGGCGATCAGCTGGATGACCGCGAGGTACTCGTCCTCGATCTTCTTGCGTTCGAGGGCCGCCAGGCGGGCCAGGCGCATATCGAGGATGGCCTGGGCCTGGAGCTCGGACAGGTCGAATCGCGACATGAGGTTGTCGCGGGCGACGTCGACATCGGCCGATTCACGGATCGTCTTGATGACGGCGTCGAGGTGGTCGAGGGCGATCTTGAGACCCTCGAGGATGTGCGCCCGGGCGCGCGCCTTCCCGAGGTCGAACTCGGTCCGTCGCCGCACGATCTCTTGGCGGTGAGCGATGTAGTGCTCGAGGACGCTGCGCAGTGGCAGCGTCTGCGGCTGCCCATCGACCAACGCGAGCATGTTCATGTTGAACGCGAGCTGCATCGGGGTGTGCTTGAACAGGTTGTTCAGCACCTTGTGCGGGTTGGCGTCGCGCTTGATCTCGATGTAGATGCGCATCCCGTCTCGGTCGGACTCGTCGCGCAGGTCGGCGATGCCGTCGATCCGCTTGTCCTTGACGAGATCGGCGATCTTCTCGAGCAGCGCCGCCTTGTTCACTTGGTACGGCAGCTCGGTGACGATGATCGAGGTGCGGTCGCCGCGGACCTCCTCGAACGCGACCTGGGCGCGCATGACCACCCGGCCGCGGCCGTGGGCGTACATCTGGCGGATCGCGTCGACCGTCTCCCACTCGCCGGTCAGGATGTTGCGCTGCTTCTCGAAGCGGAAGATCGTGCCGCCGGTCGGGAAGTCCGGGCCAAGGACGAACTTGCACAGGTCGTCCGACGTCAGCTCCGGATCGTCAAGGAGGGCGATCGTCGCGTCGCAGATCTCGCCGAGGTGGTGCGGCGGGATGTTCGTGGCCATGCCCACGGCGATGCCCGTCGAGCCGTTGACGAGCAGGTTCGGGAGCTTCGCGGGCAGGACGGACGGCTGCTTCTGGGTGCCGTCGTAGTTGTCGACGAAGTCGACGGTCTCCTTGTCGATGTCCGCCAGCATCTCGGCGGCGATCGCGGTGAGACGCGCCTCGGTGTAGCGCATCGCCGCCGCGTCGTCGCCGTCGACCGAACCGAAGTTGCCCTGCCCGTCGACCAGCGGGTAGCGCATCGAGAAGTCCTGCGCGAGGCGGACGAGGGCGTCGTAGATGGCCCCGTCGCCGTGCGGGTGGTACTTGCCCATCACCTCGCCGACGACCGCGGCGCACTTGCGGAAGGAACTGGTCGACGACAGCCCCATCTCGCCCATCGTGTAGAGGATCCGACGGTGGACGGGCTTGAGGCCGTCGCGGACGTCCGGCAAGGCACGGGCGACGATGACGCTCATCGCGTAGTCGAGGTACGAGACGCGCATCTCGTCCTCGATGCGGATGGCTCGAACGTCGCCCAGGTCGTCGGTCACTGTCGGCTACTCCTGATCAGGTCAGCGGCGGTTCGGGGTAGGAGTGCGGGTCGGGCATACCGCCGAAGCGATCGGCCAGGCCGGCGGCCGCCGACGTCGATGGGGCGCCCGGCCGACGACGGATGCCGGCAAGGCGGTCGCGCAACTGGCCGGCGTCGGCAGGTTCGAGTTTCGAGAGGCTGTCGCGGATGACCCATGCCCGATGGCCGTCGTCCGTTGCGACGGCACGATCGGTCTCGGCGCGCAGCGCTTCTGTCGTGCGCTGGCGATCGATCTGGGCGAGTGAGCGGTACGCCCACGAGAGGGCCTTCTGGACGTCTGGCTCGGCGTCCCCGATGAGCTGCTCGAGGAGTGGCAGGGCACGTTCGACGACTTCGGGCCCGCGGCCGGTCCGTCGGTTGCCGTGGGTCATCGTGGCGATCGTGGAGCCGACCAGCCGGCGCTCCCAGCGCGACGGCGAGAAGACGAGCTGCTCCAGCTCTGCCCAGCGGTATGGCTCGGCGGCGATGCCCGTGCCGTATGGGTGTGCGAGGTCGTCGACGGTGATCCAGTCGGCCGCTTCCCGGGCGCCGCGCCGCAGCAGCTGCCACGTCCGTTCAGCATCGCCATTCAGCGTTCGTTCGAGGAGTGCGAAGGCGAACCAACGGGCTTCGAGGTGTTCCTCGCGGTACAAGCGATCGGCAAGGAACAGCAGCGTGGTCGGCCTGTCCTGACGGGTCGCACCCTTGAAGGAGCGGAGAACGGCGGCGAGGAGGGGCCAGCGCACGCCATGGGTCGGGCCGAGGCCCGGTGCGATGGACTGCTGTCCGGCCAGGTACTCCGGATCGGCGAGCGCGGCCAGGCCGTCACGCAGCGCGGCCGCGAACGCATCGGGATCCTGGACATGCTCGGACAGGCTCGCGCCGAGAACCTCGGCATCCGGCTTGCGCTCGGCGACGAATGCCACAGCCCGGGCGGTCGCGGCGCTGGGGGGCTGCGCTGCGTCAGTCACGGTGCTCACGGGGCCGACCGTTCGTCCACGTCGCCGGGCGTTCCGACGCCGGCGCGAAGCGGCCGGAACCCGAGCTCCACCCACGATCGGCCGGGTTCGACGTGGAGCTCGAGGCCCATGCCGTCGGCATACAACGTCCCGCAGGCGAAACAGTGATGTGGCGCGATCTCGAACCGTGGACCGCCAGGGACCTCGATGACCCGGGCCTCAGATGTCAAGGTTCTGCACCTTGCGCGCCTCGGTCTTGATGAAGTCCTTCCGGGGGCCGACCTTCTCGCCCATCAGCATCGTGAAGATCTCGTCGGCGAGCGCCGCGTTCTCGGAGTCGACCCGCAGCAGGGTCCGGCTCTCCGGGTTCATCGTGGTCTCCCAGAGCTGGTCGGCGTTCATCTCACCAAGGCCCTTGAACCGCTGCACCGACAGGTTCTTGACGTTGAATTCCTTGATGATCCGCTCTCGCTCCTGCTCGCTCTGGGCGTAGCGAGTCTGCTTACCGGTGCTGACGCGATACAGCGGTGGCTGGGCGATGTACAGGTAGCCAGCGTCCACGACCTCGGGCATATGCCGGTAGAAGAAGGTCAGGAGCAGCGTGCGGATGTGCGCGCCGTCGACGTCGGCGTCGGTCATGATGATGATCCGGTGATAGCGCAGCTTCGTGGCGTCGAAGCTCTCACCGATGCCGGCCCCGAGCGCGATGATCAGCGGTCGCACGTTCTCGCTCGACAGGATCTTGTCGAGCCGTGCCTTCTCGACGTTGAGCAGCTTGCCGCGCAGCGGCAGCACCGCCTGGAACCGCCGGTTGCGGCCCTGCTTGGCCGAGCCACCCGCCGAATCGCCCTCGACGATGTACAGCTCGCTCCGGGCGGGATCGCGTTCCTGGCAGTCGGCCAGCTTGCCGGGGAGCGACATGCCGTCGAGTGCGCCCTTGCGGATCACGAGGTCGCGCGCCTTGCGGGCCGCCTCGCGCGCGCGGGCAGACGTGAGGCACTTCTCGATGATTCGACGACCGTCCGCCGGGTTCTCATCGAGGTGCTGGCCGAGGCTATCGGCGACGGCCGCCTGTACGAGCCCCTTCAATTCGGCGTTATTGAGTTTCGCCTTGGTCTGGCTCTCGAACTGTGGGTCCGTGAGCTTCACGCTGATGACGGCAGTCAAGCCCTCGCGGACGTCCTCGCCAGCAAGGTTGGGATCGTTATCCCTAAGCACGCCGGCGCGGCGAGCCCAGTCGTTGAGCGAACTGGTCAGGGCTGCGCGGAAGCCGGTCACGTGGGTACCGCCATCCACTGTGTTGATTCCGTTCGCGAACGACAGGACGTTCTCCGTGTACGAATCGCTGTACTGGAGCGCGACCTCGACGATGGTCGAGTCCTCGCGACTCTCCACGTAGATGGGTCGGGCGTGCAGCGTTTCTTTGTTCCGGTTCATGTGGCGAACGAATGACTGGATCCCGCCCTCGAAATAGAACGACCGCTCGCGTTCGTTCCGTTCGTCCACGAACGTGATCCAGATCTTCTTGTTCAGGTACGCCGATTGACGAAGTCGCTGGCTGATCATGTCGAAGGAATACTCGGTGGTCTCGAACATCGTCGGGTCCGCTCGGAAGGTCGTCAGCGTTCCGCGCCGCGTGCCCTGGGGACCGACCTTTTTGACGGGACCTAACGGCTTGCCGCGCGAATACTCCTGTGCCCACACGCTCCCGTCGCGCGCCGATTCGACACGCATCCACTCGGAAAGCGCGTTGACGACGCTGACACCCACGCCGTGGAGGCCGCCCGACTGCTTGTAGCCCTCGCCACCGAATTTGGCGCCGGCATGTAGGACCGTGTGGACGACCTCGAGCGCGTCCTTGCCGGTCGAGTGCTTTCCGACGGGCACGCCGCGGCCATCGTCCTGGACGACGACCATGCCGTCCGGGCGGATCGTGACGATGATCGTCGTGGCATGCCCGGCCATCGCTTCATCGACCGAGTTATCGACGACCTCCCAGACGAGGTGGTGCAAGCCTCCCTCGTCGGTCGACCCGATGTACATCCCTGGACGCTTCCGGACCGCCTCCAAACCCTCGAGGACCTGGATGCTCTCGGCGGTGTATCCGCCGCCTTGCCGGCTACGCCGGGGGCGCCCATTCGTCTTCGCCTGTTCCGTCACGCTGCCCCTCCGGTCAGGCGCTCATACAGCCGGCCGAGCTCCTCGTCGCTGTAGTACTCGATGACGATGCGCCCGCCTCGACGCGAGCGTGCAAGGCTGACCTTCGTGCCGAGCGCGCGGCGCAGGTCCTCCTCGACTCGTTCCAGATCCTGATCTCGAGCGGGTGGGGCTGGTTCCACTGGGTGCTGATCGGTCTTGGGTTCGCGCAGCCGGCGCACGAGCTCCTCGGTCTGGCGGACCGACAAGCCCTGATCGACCACGGCGCCGAGGACGTGCTCCTGGTGCTCGACCGACAGGCCGCCGAGCGCCCGGCCATGACCTTCGGTGATCCGACCCTCGGCGATCGCCGCCTGCACGACCGGCGCGAGCTCCAGCAGCCGGAGCGTGTTGGCGACGGTCGATCGGGCACGTCCGACTCGACTCGCGATCTGCTCGTGGGTGAACCCGAAATCGTCGATCAGCCGGCGGAAGCCGTGGGCGGCATCGATCGGGTCGAGGTCCTCGCGCTGCAGGTTCTCGACGAGCGCCAGCTCGAGACGGTGCTGATCGTCGAGGTCGCGCACGATCGCTGGGATGCGCTCCAGACCAGCCGCCGCGGCCGCGCGCACGCGCCGCTCGCCGGTCACGAGCTGATAGCCGTCCAGCATCTCCGTCACGAGGATGGGTTGGAGGACGCCGTGCTCGCGGATGCTCGCGACGAGCGTGGCCATCTCGGCCTCGCGGAAATGGCGGCGGGGCTGCTGCGGGTTCGGGCGGATGCTGGCCAGCGGGATCTCCGACGGTCCCATGCGGCCTTCGGCCCGCTGCGGGATGAGCGCGGACAGCCCGCGACCGAGGCCGTGGGTCCGCTCCTCGCGGATCGTCATGAGAGCACCGCCAGATCAGCTTCGCGAACCACCGGGATCCCGACCATCCTGTTTCCGGCGTGCCGGACGTTCCGCGCCTGGAACTCGGACGCCAGCGCGGCGTAGGCCAACCCGCCACGCGATTCTGGTGCATAGGAGGCGATCGAGCGGCCGTGGCTCGGGGCCTCGGAGAGCCGAACGCTGCGCGGGATCACCGTGTCGTACACCGTCCCGTCGAGGTGGCGACGGGCCTCGGCCTCTACGTCGGCGGACAGGTTCGTCCGCCCATCGGCCATGGTGAGGACGACGCCGTCGATCGCCAGTCGTGGGTTCAGATGATCCCGAACGAGGTCGATGGTTGCCAGCAACTGGGTCAGTCCCTCCAGGGCGTAGTACTCACATTGGAGCGGGATGAGCACCGCCTCGGCGGCAGTCAGGGCATTCACGGTCAGCAGCCCGAGTGACGGTGGGCAATCGATGAAGATGTAGTCGTAGTCCCCGGCGAGCGGCTCCAGCAGGCGACGCAGCCGCCGCTCTCGCGCCGCCGCACCAGCGAGTTCGACTTCCGCGCCCGCGAGGGAGATCGATGCCGGGACGACATCGACGCCTTCGGCCGATCCGCGGACGATGGCGTCGCGCAGATCCATGCCGTCGATGATGCCGTCGTACGAGGAGCGCTCAAGCGACGCCCTATCGATCCCGAGGCCGCTCGTTGCGTTGCCCTGGGGATCGAGATCGACGAGGAGGATGTGGTCTCCCGACAGCGCGAGGAGGCTCGCCAAATTCACCACCGTCGTGGTCTTGCCGACACCGCCTTTTTGGTTCGCGCAGGCGATCGTCCGCCCCACTCAGCGATTCGCTCGGAACGATTTCACAGGTACCAATTCTACCATCGAAGGGCCCTAGACCTCGGCTCGCAGATCGTCCGCGAACATCAGGCCAAGGTTGCCATCGAGCGCGTAGCTGCGGCTTGCGCGAGGCTCAACGGCGCGTTGTTTCACGTGAAACGAGCGGCGTTCGATGCGCGTGGCGCAGCCCTGATCGATGACCGGGTCGTTGCCACGTTCGTCGGCTCCATGGGATACTCCGCCGAGACGTCGCCGCCAATTCGGTCGTAGTCAAAGAGCCGGGCAGGTGGGCGTGCGACCTTTCTGGCCGCTTCGCCGAGGAAACGACCCGTCCGATGTCCCTGCTACTTGCTGCGGTCGGCGCGGTGGTGACGGCACTGATCGAACTCACCGTGACCCAATACCTCCGGATCGGGTCGGCCCAACCCCACCCGGTCCTCGTGCTTGCGGTGATCGTCACGATCGCCGTCGGCATCGAGGCCGGCCTGGCGTGGGCCTTCGTCGGGGGGCTCGCGCTTGATGTACTGGCACAGCGTCCACTCGGCTCGTCTGCGTTCGCACTCCTGCTCTGCGTCGGCGGCGCATCGCTGCTGGCGCGCACACTCCCGCATCTCCGACCGATCGTCCCGATCGTGGCAGTCTTCCTCTCCAGTCTCGGGTACTCGATGATCCTCTTTGCGACCCGTGTGGCACTCGGTGCCCCTGCGCCGACCGCTGACCCGCTTGCGATGGTATTTCCGGGTGCCGTCTACGACGCAGCGCTCGGCGCGATCATCGGCCCGCTCACGGTCGCGGTGCATGATCGACGGATGGAGCAGGAGCGAGTCGACTGGTGAGCACCTACCTCGACGGGCGCGCGGCCCCCGAGCGACGATTCTCGCGGTTCCTCGTCTTCGGCCTTGCGGTCATCCTGGCGCTCGGCACGCTGACCGCCCGACTGTTCTACCTGCAGATAACGAACGGCACCGAGTTCGCGGCCATCTCGAACCGGCAACGCACGGTCGACGAGCCGATCCCCGCCCCCCGGGGCTACATGTATGACCGTAAGGGTCGGCTCCTCGTCACGAACGTGCCCACGTTCGCGGTCAAGGTCCGACCCGCTGATCTGCCCAATTCCATGCGCGACGACGTGGTCGCCCGTCTCGGCGCGCTCCTGTCGATGGATCCTGCCGAGATCAATGCCTCCATCGACGGCAACCCGGGCTCGGCGTTCGACCTGGTTCGGGTCGCCCAGGACGTCGATCGGCAGACGGCGCAATTGATCTCCGAAGCCGGTTACGAGCTGCCCGGCATCGAAGTCGCGGTCGAGGCCCGCCGTTCGTACACAGACGGCTCGCTGATGGCGCATCTGCTCGGCTACACGGGACCGGTGTCGGCGGAGGAGTTGCCCGACCTCCGCGATCAGGGCTATCAGCCGGACGACCTGCTCGGGAAGATGGGCCTGGAGGCCCAATACGAGACCGAGCTCCGGGGGACCTACGGTGTGCAGACCGTGGCCCGGGACAGGACCGGCCGGCGGACGCAGGTCCTCCAGACCGTTCGGGAGCCCGAGCCGGGGGCGTCGCTCACGCTTACCATCGATACCAAGGTCCAGCGCAACGCCCAGAAGGCGCTCAAGTGGGCGATGGACAAGGTCGGGATGAAGCGCGGTGTTGTCATCGCGATGAACCCGCAGACGGGCGAGATCCTGGCGATGGTCAGCCTGCCGACATACGACAACAACAAGTTCGCACGAGGGATCAGTGCGACCGACTTCGAGAAGCTGCTCAAGAACAAGGACAAGCCCCTGCTCAACCACGCGATCCAGGCCCACTACGCACCAGGGTCGACCTACAAGCTCGTGACCGGCACCGGCGGGCTGGCCGACCGCGAGATCACCGAATCGACCCGGCTCATCACGAAGGGCTTCCTGACGCTCGGTGACACGAAGTTCTACGAGTGGAACCGGCGAGGCTGGGGGGCCTGCGATATCTACTGCGGCTTTGGCCACTCGAGCGACACGTTCTTCTACCAGGTCGCCGGGATGCTCGGCATCGATCGCCTCGCCTATTGGGCGCGGCAGTACGGGTTCGGCGCTCAGACGGGCGTCGACCTGCCCGGCGAGGTGGAGGGCATCGTGCCGGACAACGCCTGGAAGCAGGACGCCCTCGGTGCCCCTATCTTCCCTGGCGAGACATATCAGGCCGGGATCGGACAGGGCTACGACGCCGTGACCCCACTCCAGTTGATCAACGCCTTCGCCGCGCTCGCCAACGGCGGGAAGCTGTATCAACCCCAGATCGTGCGTGAAGTGATCGGGCCGGACGGCGAGGTCGTCCGCCCGTTCGAACCCAAGCTCATCCGCAAGCTCAAGGTGAAGGCCAGCGTCCTGCGCACGATGCGACGCGCCGCACGCGAGACGGTCGCCCTCCGCCATACGTACAACCTCGTCGACCTGCCGATCAAGATCGCCGGCAAGTCCGGCACCGCCGAGTTCGGCACACCGGACGCGAAGGGCCGGCTGCCGTACTCGTCGTTCTTCGTCGGCTTCACCCCGAAGGATCCCCGCCGCGGGTCGTTCGACGATCACGATTCCGAGCTGGTCGTGATGGCCTTCGCACACGACTCCCGGACGAGGGGCAACGCGGCCACCGAGATCGTCAAGTACTTCTTCCAGCTCCACTATGGGATCAAGAAGGACTACCGTCTTTCCGAGAACATGGAGCGCACGAACTTCTACTCGAACGACTGATGGGTGTCATCCGAGCCGAGCCCGCGCGCGTCACCGACTGGGCAGCCAAGTCGGTCGGGGCGGCGTGGCGCGCGTTCGACCTGCAATTGGCGACGTACGCAGCGCTGCTCGTGGCGATCGGCCTCGTCATGGCGTACACGAACAGCGCCCAGAACGGCGCCATGCCGCTGGACGCCGGCTCGACGTTCACGAGAGGTCTCATGTGGGCCGGTATCGCCGCGCTCACGTTCATCATCGCGAGCGCCTTCGACTACCGCTGGCTCAAGACGCTCTCCTGGCCCGTCTACGCCCTACAGATCGCCCTCCTGCTGATCACCCTCGCGATCGGCGACGGTGTCGGCAACAGCGCGCGGTGGATCACGATCGGCCCGCTCACGTTCCAGTTCAGCGAGCTCGCGAAGGTGCTGATGATCATCGTGCTCGCGAACTACCTGGCGAGTCGACAGCTTCGACTGGACTCGCTCCGGACGGTGCTCGGAGCGTGCGTGCTCGTGATCCCGCCGTGGGTGCTCGTCATGCTCCAGCCCGACCTCGGTACGTCGCTCGTGTTCATCGGGATCCTGGCCGGGATGCTCTGGATGTCGGGCGCCAGCGTGAAATGGCTAGCGACCCTGACGGCCGCGGTCATCGCGATGATCCCGATCGCGTGGACCTACATCCTGCGCGACTACCAGAAGGAGCGCCTGACCTCGTTCCTGAACCCGACGCCCGACATCTCGGACTCCGGCTATCAGCTCTATCAGTCGCAGATCGCGGTGGGTTCGGGTGGCTGGTTCGGGCGCGGGCTCACGAACGGGACGCAGGCCCAGGGCGATTTCCTGCCGGTGCAGACGACCGACTTCGTGTTCTCGGTCCTGGCCGAGGAGCTCGGGTTCTTCGGCGCGATGGTGCTGTTCGTGCTGTTCGCGTTGCTGCTCTGGCGGGTGCTGGTCGCTGGTTGGCGCTCGCGCGACCCGTTCGGGATGCTGTTCGCGTCGGGCATCGCGGCGATGGTCCTGTTCCAGCTCTTCGTCAACGTGGGCATGGTCATGGGCATCATGCCGATCACCGGGATCCCGCTGCCCTTCGTGACCCACGGGGGTGCCTCGCTGGTCAGCATCGCCATCGGTCTGGGCATCCTCCAGAGCATCAACATCCGGCAGACGCGCGCCGAGTGGTGACCGGCTCCCGCGCGAGCACGGTCGGGACGATCTGCCCGGTGCGGGGGACGGGCATTTTCCCGGCCGTTAGCCCCGTTGACCCGTCAGCCCGAGCACCGATGACGTAGACTGCCGGGGTCCCGCAAGCGCGGGCGGGCCAGGCGTCGGGCCCGTACCAAGGCGCCGATGGTGGAGACTGCGCAACGCGCGGTCTCCTTTGCGTTTCGGAGGAGGGTCATGGATCGTCCGACCCCAGAATCGATCACGCAGTCGACGCGGATCGACGAGGCGGACCGACTGTTGAGCATCGGCCCGGTCATCGCCGGGTCGAAGGCGAGCCTTCGCGAGATCGCCGAGCTGGCGGTTCAGAACCCCGGGTGCCGCGTCATTTCGGTCGTCGATGCTGCCCAGCGCCTGACCGGGGTGATACCGATCCGGGTGCTCGTGAACGATATCTTCCTCAAGATCGTGCCCGAGGAGTTCCTCGGCGAGATCTCCGATATCGAGGGTGCCCTGAAATACGCCGCGCACATCGGCGCCCGGACAGCGGCGGACATCGAGCTACCAGCCGTCTCGGTTCGCCACGACGAGACGGTTCGCGATGCCTTTCGGCGGATGCACGAGGCGAAGCTGAACGGACTTCCGATCGTCGACGACGAATCCCAGGTCGTCGGCTACGTCGATCAGCTCGAGCTGCTGATCGTCTGGATCCGGGCTAGCGGTCGGGAAGGGCTGCTGGAACCCTACGATCACGACCGCGATCGATGACGCCGACCGTCATCGCCGGCCTCGCGATCTTTGTCGCAACGTACGTCCTGATCGCCACCGAGCGGATCCACAAGACGATCGCCGCGATGGCCGGCGGCGTTGCGATGGTCCTGTTGGGCATCGTCAGCCAGGAGCGAGCCTTCGAGGAGATCGACTTCAACGTCATCTTCCTGCTCGCGGGCATGATGATCCTCGCCGCGATCATCCGGAAGACCGGTGTCTTCGGCTGGATGGCGGTCCGAGCCGCACGGCTCGCCGGCGGCGATCCCTACCGCGTGCTCGTGATCCTGAGTCTGATCACCGCGGTCGCCAGCGCCTTCCTCGACAACGTGACGACCGTAGTCCTGGTCGGGCCGATCACGCTCTTCCTCGCCGCACGGATGGGCCTCAGCCCCTTCCCGTTTATCGTGAGCGAGATCCTGGCCAGCAACATCGGTGGTGCCAGCACGCTGATCGGCGATCCGCCGAACATCCTCATCGGCAGCGCCGCGGGTCTCGACTTCGCGGACTTCCTTGTTCACATGGCCCCACTGTCCGCGTTGCTGCTCTCGCTCTACCTGGTCGCCGCGAGATGGCTGTTTCGGGGCCAGCTCGCCGTTGATCCGGAGGCGCGCGAATCTTTGCTCGCCCTCGATGAGCGTCAGATGATCACGAACCCACGACTCCTCCGGAACTCGCTGATCGTGCTCGGGCTGACTCTGGTCGGCTTCGTCCTCCATAGCGCGCTCCACCTCGAACCCGCCACGGTCGCCCTGACCGGCGCGATCACCTTGATGATCGTGGCGCGCGAAGACCCGCATGAGATCCTGCGCGAGGTCGAGTGGCCTACTCTCTTCTTCTTCATCGGGCTCTTCATGCTGGTCGCCGGCGTCATCGAGATCGGGTTGATCGGCGCGGTCGCCGACGCGATCACCAGCCTGACCGGCGGCGCCCTCGGGCCCACGACGATCCTCGTGATGTGGGCCTCCGCGGTGCTTTCAGGCGTCATCGACAATATTCCCTACACCGCGACGATGATCCCGGTCGTGGCGCAGCTCTCGGCTGGTCACGAGAGCGACGCGCTGTGGTGGGGTCTCGCGATCGGCGCCGACCTCGGCGGGAACGCGACGATCATCGGCGCGAGCGCCAACGTGATCCTCGCCTCGATGGCCGAGCGCGAAGGTCATCGCGTGTCGTTCGGATCGTTTCTCCGGTTTGGCTTGCCCGTGACGATCGGCTCCATGCTGATCGCGACCGTCTATGTCTGGCTGCGGTACCTGATGTAGGCCCAGACGCGTGGTCGTGGGCGGGCGCAGCGATCGACGCTCAAGACGCGTTTCGAAGGTCTATGGTGGGCGACCAGACTGATGGCCATACGGATCACTACGAAAAGAGTTAGGCAGGACGGTGCGACCTTGCTTCGAGAATTCCCGATCAGCGCTCGAGCTGCCGCGCTGGACCTCGATCGAGCACGCCAGTGGTTCGAGGACAGGCTCGGGCTCACGCCAGATCAGTCTGACCCGGGTGGGCATTGGTACCGATTCGGCGGTGAGACCTGGCTGTATGTCTATGGCACGTCGTCGGCCGGAACGGCCAAGAACACGATCGCCGGATGGACGGTCAAGGATATCGAGACGGTGATGGCGGGCCTTCGCGACCGCGGCGTGACATTCGAGGACTATGACTTCGGCGAGATGAAGACCGTCGACGGGCTGATCGACTTCGGGGGCGCCAAGGCAGCCTGGTTCAAGGACAGCGAGGGCAACACCTACGAGCTGACCGAGGTCGCCGGTTGACCTATGCCGGTGTCGAGATGACGGCCCATGCCGACGATCGCCGGCGCCTTGCTCGAAGCGACTGTCGGATGCCTCGATCGACAGCGAGGCTGGGGGCGGCGCAGTGATCAAGACGACGACCGAACAGGTGATCGACCGGCCCGCCGCCGATGTCTGGGCCTATGCGGCCGATATCGTTCGTCACGCGGAGTGGATGGGCGTCTCGGACGCTCGCCTGGTACGCGGGACGGGCTCCGACATCGGTTCGCGGGGACGCGAGCGCCTAGCCCTCGGGCCCTTCAAGTGGGACGTGGAATTCGAGGTCGCCGAGGCGGTGTCCGGGCGGCGCATCGTCTGGCGCTCCATGACGGGAGCACCGTTCGACATCGAGATCTCGCTGGACCTGGACAGCGTCGGCCCGACGTCGACCAAGGCGACCTACGGTGCGGCCATCCAACCGCACGGGCTGTGGCGGCTGCTCTCGTCCCTGCTGGCCGCGGAAGGCAAGTCCGGCCCGGAGCGAGAGCTGCGGCGGCTCAAGCGACAGTCGCGTCGATCCGCTAGTTGGGACACGCCGAGTGTCGCGCGCGACGACCCACCGACACAGCCGTTGCACGCTTCGCTGATCTCGCGATGGCCGTTGGCGGGATCACCGACGTCTCTCATTCCACTACTACTCGGGGGGTCACCGCTCCGGAACGGACTCCCGGTCGTCGAAGCCGGGGTCGTGGCTACTGCGTCAGCATCCTCATCGCCCTGGCGGGGCGGTCTTCGAGAGGCGAGATGTGGCCGTATAGGATCGGTGCCGCGCCGGTCGTCCACCGCGAGCGCCTCTTCGATCACATCGCGACGAGCAGGCGCTCCCGACGGAATGACCGATAGCCCACTTGTACCGCGCGCTGCCTTGCCCCGGCGGGACGGAGTAGGAGGCGTCGCGGCGCGCAAGATGTGAAACCCGATAAGCGAGCTGTGTCGCTACGTCGCGGAGTCAGATCGATCTAGTCGGACGTCCCGCAACGCGAAGCCCAGAGCGCCGAGGGCCAACAGCGACGAGCCGATCGTCAGAAGTACACCGACCGCGAAGATCGCCGGACTTCCGCCGCGCTCGGCCAGCACGAGCATGACGTCAAGCGGATCGAGTGCCGCGACGAGATAGGCGGATCCACCCAGAGCTAGGGCGACGATTCCGATCAACACCAGGATACGCGACGCGAGGGCACCAAACGCAGCGGTCCGGTTGCCGACGACGTCCACACCCCGATGCCACCCAAGTATCGCGCCGGCCCCAGAACCCCACGCCGTCGCAACGAACACGCCACCGACCGCGTCGGCCATGCGGTGCCAGCCGGCCAGAAGGGTGCTGATGCCAACGACGGCCACGACTATGCTCGACATGATGACCGTTGGCGCACGGAGGAGCGGCGGCAGGACAAGAAGTGCCCCGACTGCGATCGACGCGGCGGCGGTCGCGTGGCCACTTGGGAAGCTGTTGGGCAGCGGGTAGAACAGGCCATCGAGCAAGTCGGTTCGCTCGAGGATCACGACTTTGAGCAGCTGCGTCGAGGCATTCGCCCCGATGATCGCGACGGTGGCGGCAGCCGCGAGCCATGGTCGCCGCTGGGCGAGCGCGATCGCGATCACGCACAGCGTCCCGATGATCAATGACGTCCGCGACAGCGTCGCGAGGACCTGCTCTGCGTCGGCGACGATCGCCGACGATGCTGGCCGGCCACCCAGGATCAACTCGCCCACCAACTGGCCGACACGGGTCCTCACGGTGACGGCGTAGAGCCCGATCGCCACGATCGCTGCCGCCGCGCATACGAGAGCGAGCCGTCGAGCCACCCGCGGAGCTGTCGGCGCTCGATCACCGGCAGGCTGTCTCGTCGGGGCCGTACCAGGGTTGATGTCACGCCATCCGGGATCTGTGCATCAGCTCGGCGGAAGGCCTCCACTTGCTGGATCGAAGGCCGCGGTCTGCCGCATTCGCCGTGCGACGCCAACCGCCACGACCGCGATACCGGTGCCGATGACGAGCCAGGAGGTCACAGTGAGTAGGCCGACGATCGAATCCCCGGTCACGACGCGATACAGCAGCAAGATCGAGACGACGATCAAGAGCACGTCGAAGACGGCGGCCGTCCAGTTGGGCTGTCGACTGCGCAACGCCGGGATGCCGAGCGCAAGACCGATCAAGCCATAGGCGAGCCCGCCGACCCCGATCGCGATCCGGATCCCGACGACCGTGATCTGCTGGAGGACCGACAGCGTCAGGACTAGCGCTCCAGTGACGATCCCGACAGCCCCGCGGACGAGGGTCAGATCGCGCGAGCGACCGCGTTGGAGCCGCCGCATGCCGAGCAACCACTGGCGGATGCCATCGATCAGCAACGCTGCCGCGACGACGAGTCCGAGGATGAATTCGGCCCGCTCTCCGTCAGCGATCAGATAGACCCGGCGAGAATCAGTACGGCGCCCTCGACGATCAGCACCCGCCAGTCGGCTTCCCGCCATGGCGCGATCCGATTCGCGGCAGCGTCCAACACGCGAACCATGCTCTGCCCCTCCCATCGTGACCGGGCCGGCGGACCCGCCAGTGAGCGCGGTCTGTGCTGGATGGTGCGCCCAGATTGCGCCAAACTCAAGATGCCAACGACCTCCACCGGAGGCTTATCGTCGTGAACCTGCAGCGGCACCCGACCGTCAGCCTCTGATCGCGTCTGTCGGCTGACCCGTTGGCCGGCGTGCGTCGCCAGCTGCCGGCGCTGCCCGCAGTAGCGCAAATCCCCCTAGGCCGGCGACGACGGAAGCGGCAAGGACGCCGATCTTGGCCATCGCGAGCTCATCGGTACCGTCCCCGTAAGCCAGTGCCGCGATGAACAAGCTCATGGTGAAGCCGATCCCTCCGAGCCATGCAGCCCCGTAGATGTGGCGCCAGGTCACACCGGTGGGCAGCGCCGCGAGGCCGAGCCGCACGACGGCGGCCGCGCCGAGCGTGATACCGACCTGCTTGCCGATGACGAGCCCGGCGATCACGGCGATCGGCACCGAGCCTCCGACCGCGGATGCGAGACCGGCTTGCACATTGACGCCCGCGTTCGCGAGCGCGAACAGCGGCACGATGAGAAACGCCACCCACGGATGGAGCGCGTGCTCGATTCGCAGCATCGGCGCCTGCGCGCGCTCCGTCGCTTCCTCCAACTCCCACAGGGCAGCGTGATGCTCCTGCGTGCTCGCGTCCTCGCCGCCGACGGTGCGACCTTCGAAGTCGTCGATATGCGACCTCGCGCGCTCGACGTAGGCGTCGGAATCCAGGCGTGTCCTCGCGGGGATCGTCAGTGCGAGCAGCACGCCGGCGACCGTGGCGTGGATCCCCGACTCGAACACCGCAAACCACAACGCGATGCCCAGCACGGCATACACCGATGGACGACGGACGCCGATCCGATTGGCGGCCGTCAGAACGCCAAGCACACCGCCCGCGGCCAGCAGCGCCGGCAGCGACAGGTCGCTCGTGTAGAAGATCGCGATGACGACCACGGCGAGCAGGTCATCGACGATCGCCAGCGCCGTGACGAAGATGCGCAACCCGAGCGGGGCTCGAGTGCCTAACAGGGCCAGGACGCCGAGGGCAAAGGCGATGTCCGTCGCCATCGGGACTCCCCAGCCGCGGGCCGCCGTCCCGCCCCCGGCGAGCGCGAGAAAGATCAAGGCCGGAAGCACGGCGCCACCCAATGCCGCTGCGATGGGGAGGGTGGCCCGCCGGAGCGTGGCCAGCTCGCCGACCAGGATCTCGCGCTTGATCTCGAGGCCGACGACCAGGAAGAACACGGCCATGAGGCCATCGTTGACCCAGTGGAGGAGCGACTCCGACAGGTGCAGACCACCCAGATCGATGGCGAGCTCGGTCCCCCACAGGTCGACGTAACCCGAGGCGAACGGTGAGTTCGCCCAGAGCAGCGCGACCGCTGCGGCGGCGATGAGGAGTACGCCGCTCGAGGCGCTTGCTCGCGAGAACTCGCGAAATGGCGCGAGCAGGCGGTCGACCGGCGGCGCTGCGTTGGAGGTCATCGGCCGACGCTATCCGATTGTCCGGACGGCCGCCCGATGCCTTCCCGCTTTCGGGTGAGCCGCACGAACGCCGCGATCACGCGGTGAGGTGCTCGGGTACCACCGTGCTCGCGACGAGATCCTCCTTCGAGTCGAAGTGGGCATCGAAGGCGCCGTTTGGTCAGGCGCGCGTCCGCCATGAGCGTCGCCACCCCCGGGCACGACCCTGCCGCTGCCTCCTTTCGAGCCCTCATCACGACGACTGAGACCGGCTTCGATATCCCCCTGAGTGCGAGCTCTCTACGGTCCGATACGACATCATCAAATCCGGCCGCGGACACAGCCTGGACGGTCACGAGAATCTCGCCTGCACCGGCCGCCGATGCGAGTCGTGCCGTCACGTTCACGGTATCGCCCATCACCGTCAGCTCGACGTGGGGTCCGGAGCCGATCGACTGGACGAACGCAATCCCAGCGTGGACGCCGGCGCCGATCGGGACCGACGGCGCATCCCCGGCGTTCCCTGTGCGGGTCAGCAGGACCCGGGCGGCCTCAATCGTGCGCGCGGCATGGACTTCTCCGGCCAGCGCCGGCACGAATATCCCGATGACCTCATCGCCGACGAACTTGTCGACGATGGCGTCGTGTTCGACGAGTACCTTCGCGACGGTGTCGAAGAAGCGCTCCATCAATCCTCGGAACTCTGCGGGTCGCATGCCCTCGGCGAGGGGGTGGAGCCCCGCACGTCGGCGAACAGGAGCGAGCAATCGATCTCGGCCCCCCCGTGGTGCTCCGTGAGTTGTTTCAGGCACGAGCCGCAGTATTTCGAATTGTTCGGCCATCGCCCCTTGCCGATGAGCCGCATGAACGGGCTCGCTAGGCCACGAAACGGCGCGGCGCAGAGCTTGAAGCGAGGCGCCGATGGCAGGTGCTTGAAGAGCCGCCGCCCGACCCGGAACTGTGGGTGGCTTCCGCCCAGGACGTCCTTCCAACGCGAGTCGCAGCCCGGCAGCTCGAGACGGGACAGATCGGCACCGTGGGGAGGGAGCGAATGGCTAGGTGGGCGACTCACGGAGGCACAGCCGCTGCAGGCGATGCTTGTGGATCAGTTCGTGTCAAATCGGAAGGCTTTAACTCGCCTTCGAGGTCGGCGTGTCGGCGGCGGGCCGTCCTCTCACTCCCGAGCGGCCCGCCGCCGATGGAGCGAAGGCCCAAAGGTCCTCCGATCCATGATGGATACGCTCTAGTCCGGCGCTTGAGTCTGCCGATCCCCCTTTTGCCGACGGATCACGAGTACGGTCTGGCCACCTTGGGCACGCGCATCGATCACGGTGCCTTCAAGTACTTGCGCCACCTCGGACGAGAGAAACGCTTGGAGACCTGCCCCCTCGATCGGCCGATCGCCAGGTTCGGGCTTGCTTGCGAAGGTCAGACCTACGCCCGCGCCGTTCCTGACAAAGCGGACTGCGTCATCCCGGGACAATCCGCGGCCGTCGCGAACGCTTCTCAAATGGTTGGCGGCCTCCGGCGTGAGTTGGAACATCGTGACCTCCTAGCCTCAAATGAGTCTCGAGGGGCATCCGAGGGCTTAGCCCGGCGAGGGATCTCCTAGGGATCCCTCGCCGGACGAGATGATGTCCGTCTACGGCGACGACGCCTTTTCGCGACCGGCCATCAGGATGAATGGCCTCGGTTAATAGTTGTCGTATGGTATCAGCATTCATTCGGGCGCGCCACCTGCTAGTGGGCCCGTTCCTATCATTGGCTGCATGACGGAGCAGCCCGACGGAGCCGCGATGCCAAGCGCGATCATCAGATCGCTCGAGGTCCTCATGTTCGAGGCGATCGGGATGACCGCTATCGCCCTCTCACGGGCCTCGGCCGGGGAGCTGACGCTTTCCCAATGGCGGGCCCTCGTGATCGTCGGTCGCACCGCAGGGATCCGGGTCGGCGACATCGCCGGAGCGATCGGGATGTCACTCCCTTCGACGAGTCGCATGATCCAGCGACTCGAACGCCGCGGGCTGGTGGAGACCCATCGCGATGAGACAGATCGACGCGCGACGCTGGTCAGTCTCACGAGCAACGGCAGCCAACTGCGGGGTGCCGTCGTAGCCTGTCGACGCGAGATGATGGAGGCCGCGCTGGCGGCATTCGCTCCCACCCTGCCAAACAGCCTCGTTCCAGGACTGGAACTGATCGCGAAAGCGTTCGATCGGTACGAGTGAATGCGACAGGTCGTGCCTCAAACCGTTGGCCGAGTGTTATTCCGTTGTACCGCATGCATGCTGACGAGACGATGAGCGTGACGACCTTCGGGCGCACGTCGCTGGTGGTAGCGGCCAGCGACGGCCCGGGTGGATAGGCGGACCTCACGACCTTCTGATCGAAGCCGAACACCGGCTCGCAAGCCCAGCGGCGTGGCGGCGGTGAGCGTCGTCGAGCGGCATCTGCTCGATCTTCTTCGCGATGGAGCGCGTCTGCAGTGGGCTCGCCGACTCCCCGGGCGACGCCTTGCCCTCAGACTGGATCGGCCCGACCGTTGGATCGCCTTTCTCGAATGTCACCTGGCGGATCACGCCAGATGACGACGCCTGGCGCATTCGACTTCCTCTCGCTGCGGCCGACCGATCTGGTCATCCTGGCCTTCGCCGCACTCACGCTGTTCATCTATGTGGCCCGTCGACGTCGATAGACTCAGGGGAGC
>CAVSKY010000001.1:0-1822585 GCA_963728745.1 uncultured Chloroflexia bacterium | reverse complement strand
CTGGAGCGGAACATCGTCATCGGCTTCCTGTTGACCGGGCTGGTCGTCGGCGTCGCGTCGCTGATCGCCGTGTCCGAGATCGGGGCGGTCGCGCCGACGACGGGACAGGGGCTGGAACTGCTGGCCATCACCGGGATCATCCTCGGCGGCGCGAGCCTGAGCGGCGGTCGCGGCACGATCCCGGGGATCATCGTCGCGATCCTGATCCTCGCTGTCCTCGACAACGGCCTGACCCTGATGCGAGTCACGTCCTTCTGGCAGGAGGTCGTGCGCGGCGCAATCCTCATCGCCGCCGTGGCCCTCGACCAGGCGCGTCTTGCCCGGGGCAAGGCCGATGTGCGATTCGAGCTGTGATCGACCAGCCGCTGCTGTCGGTGCAGCACCTCAGCAAGAACTACGGCGCGGTCGAGGCGCTCAAGGACGTCAGCTTCGAACTGCGTCGCGGCGAGGTCGTCGGCCTCGTCGGCGACAACGGCGCTGGCAAATCGACCCTGGTCAAGTGCGTCGCAGGCGTGCTCACGCCGAGCAGCGGCGAGATCCATCTCGAGGGTACGCAGCACGAGTTCAGCTCACCGGCCGACGCACTCAGCGCGGGGGTCGAGACGGTGTACCAGGACCTCGCCCTCGTCGAGATGTTCGACATGACAGACAACCTGTTCCTCGGGCGGGAGCTCGTTCGGGGCGGCCCGCTCAAGCCCTTCGGCTTCCTGCGCAAGCGCGAGATGGCGACGGCGGCGCGACAGGCCGTCGGCCAGCTGCCGGCTCGCTTCCCCGACCTCGATGCCCCGATCGAGACGATGTCCGGCGGCCAGCGCCAGGTCGTCGCGATCAGCAAGGCCGCGTTCTGGGGCCGGCGCTTGCTACTCCTCGATGAACCGACCGCGGCGCTCGGCGTGAAGGAGTCGGCCGGCGTCCTCGAGATGGTCGCCCACACTGCCTCCCGCGGAGACATGGCGATCCTCGTCATCGCGCACAACCTCGAGCACATCTTCTCCGTATGTACCCGGATCCTCGTGATGCGCCGCGGCTCGCTCGTGGCCGACGTCAGCGTCCAGGACACGACCCCGGCGGCCGTCGTCGCGTTTATGACGGGGGCGCACTAGCGTCGCTCAGGCGGCGTCGCTGCAGTGGGTGCCGAGACGGCCAGGTGCTCGCGCAGCCAGGTGACGCTGCGTTCCACCATCGCGAGCTCATCCACGTCCGTCGGACCGAGCGATGCGAGCTCGACGCAGACGGCGCCGTCAAAGCCGGCTCCGGACAGGATGCCGATGAGGCCGTCGAGGTCGGCGACGCCCTCGCCGAGGGTCGTGCATTCGGGGCCGCCCCACACCGTCGGGTCGCCGGGGCGATGGTCCTTGAGCTGGACGAGGAACGTGGCTGGCGCGAGCGCTCGCGTGCCCTCGGCCATGTCGTCACCTAGACGGATGAGGTTGACGTTGTCGAGGGTCACGCCGAGAGCGTCGGGGCGGCCCACGCGCGCCAGGATGGCGAGCATGTCGGCGACACGCAGGTCACCATGGTTCTCGAGCCCGAGTCGAACGCCGCGCTCCGCCGCGTAGTCGGCGGCGCGCCGCAGCGGCGCGATGAGGCGATCGACAAGGACGTCCGCGGACTCATCGCCGCGTGAGTCCGGGCTGCCGGCTGTGATCCGCAGCAGGTCGTGGCCGAGGCGTTGGCACGTATCGATCCAGCGCCGCAACTCCACCTCGGCGCCGGGTGACCGCCCGCCGTCGAGGCCGTGGAAGGCCCCGCTCGGCCAGGGATGGCCCCATGAGAATCCCACCTGCACCTCGTGGTCGGTCGCCGGAGCGAGGGTCGCGGCAGTGATCTCCTCCGGCGCCGGCAGGTAGCAGGTCTCGAGGAACACGACGTCCGCACCGACCTCGACGGCATGCCGCAAGACGGGTCCCGGCTCGAGCCGCCACGGCGCATGGCGGCTCGCGGCCTCGCCGGCGCGCTGCTCGCCGTAGCGGCGGTGGTAGCTGTAACTGTCGATGCCGACCTGCAGGGTCATCCTCCTCGCATCGCCTGTGTCGGCTATCCTAACGACGCACTGGAAACGTCACCAGACGGCCCGACGGGAGGAGACCGGATGATCCAGGTGGACGGGCTGACCGATCGCGTGGCGGTCGTCACCGGCGCCGGGCGCGGGATCGGTCAGCGGATCGCCGAGGTCCTGTCCGGCAACGGCGCGAAGGTCGCCGCACTCGACCTCGAGGCACCGACCCACGACGGGATCCTGGGCATCGCCTGCGACGTGAGCGACGAAGTCGCCATCGACGCGGCGTTCGAACGCATCGAGGCCGATCTGGGCACGGTCAGCGTCCTGGTGCTCAACGCCGGCATCTACCCGATCGTCCCGTTCGAGGAGACGACGCGGGAGCTCTGGGACAAGACCATCGCCATCAACCTGACAGGGGCGTTCCTGTGTGCGCGACGGGCGCTGCCGGGCATGCGGGAGCAGGGCTACGGTCGCATCGTCGGCATCGGCTCGAGCGCAGGGAAGGCCGGCGGCAAGCGCTCGGTCGCGGCCTACGCGGCCTCGAAGGCCGGGGTCATGACCCTCATGAAGTCCATCGCGAACGAGTACGCCAAGCACGGAATCACCGCGAACGCCGTTGCCCCGGCGCTCATCGACACGCCGATGATCGCGGACACGCGCGACCTCGTGAGCCTCATCCCGGTCGGGCGTTTCGGTACCGTCGATGAGGTCGCCGCACTCGTGGCCTTCCTCGCCTCGGCGCATGCGGGCTACATCACGGGCGAGGTGACCGACATCAACGGTGGCTTCCTCATCGACTGACGGGCGACGATCCGACACGGCCTGGCTGGACGACCGATGAACGCGCAAGGCCCTGAGGTCCGACTCGACCGGCTCCGACCGGCTGGGATCGAGGCGGCGATGGCGCGCGCCCCGATCGCGTGGATCCCGCTGGGGGCGTTGGAGTACCACGCCGACCATCTGCCGAACGGGACTGACGGCATCACCGGCCAAGGGCTTCTCGAGCGCGCCGCGGTGCTGGCCGGTGGCGTCGTCCTGCCCTGGTCGTACCTGACGATCGGCACATTGGCGCTGCCCTGGTCGTTCCGGTACGACGCTGCGCTCGTCGCTGCGGCGCTGCGCCAGACGCTCCGTCAGCTGCCCGACCACGGCGCCCGGGTGGCCGTCGTCCACAGTGGCCACGCGCCGCTCGACCTCGACCATCTCGTCAAGCGGGTGTGCGCAGAGGTCGAAGGCGAGGGGATCGGGCTCCGCGCGATGGGCCTCACCTACCTCGAGCTCAACGCCGCGCTCGGCACCGGGCTCGGCACGGATTGGCCCGTCGCCGTGGACCATGCCGCGACGATGGAGACCTCCTGGGTGGCGGCCCTGGCGCCCGAGCTCGTGGCGACCGACGCGCTACCGGACCACCCGGCGGCCACGATCCTGGGGGTGTACGGCCCCAATCCGCGCTTCACCGCGGACACGGCTCGTGGCGACGCCCAGATCGAGGCCGCCGCCAGGCTCCTCGCCGATCGAGCACTCGCCCTGGTCCGGGGTGAGGCCCACGATCCATTCGCCGATCTGCGCGTGTTCGTCGAGCGCTACTGGCCGGAGCCGCTGGCCCTGGCCGGGCGGACAGGCACCGCCGGCGACGCCGCGATCCTGCTGACGAACCCGGGCGCGGTCTCGCGGTACCTGACGCGCATCGATGTGCGCCTGGACGGGGCGGACCTGCCGACCGAGGGCCTGTATCTGCGCAACCAGACCGCCGGGGAGACAGGCGTTCCCGCGGGCGTCACCGACCTCGGGCCCGAGCGCGGCTTCTACGTCCGCCGCCTCCAGACCGCGGAGCTTCGACTGCCGGTCGCCGTCGAGCCCGGGATCCACGAGGTCGAGCTCGGCGTCGGCCTCGCCGGCGTGGCGGAGCGGACGTTCGATCAATCGGTGGAGTTCATTTGACAACGTCCGGTCAGGCCATGACCGTCGCCGGGCCCGTGCCCGTCGCCACACTCGGCGTCACGACCATGCACGAGCATCTGTGGATGGATGCGACCCCGTTGCTGGCCGTGCACGGCTACGCCATCGGCGCGGATGGGCCGTGGGATGCGGCGGTCGCAGCGGAGGCGCGCTGGGCGCCGGGCATCCACCCGGACAACTACCGCTTCACAGATGCAACGGCCGTCATCGACGAGCTCGCGCCGTTCGTGGCCGCCGGTGGCCGCACGCTCGTCGAGCTGACGCCGCCCTCACTCGGGCGTGCTCCGCGGCGCGTGGCCACGATCGCGCGGTCGGCCGGTATCCACGTCATCCAGGGAACCGGCCAGTACCTCGGTCCGACCCACGAGGCGTGGATCGCCGAGGCGTCCGATGCGGCGCTCGTCGCACGTTTCGTGGCCGATGCGACGACGGGTCTGGACGACACGGACATCCGCGCCGGCATCTATGGCGAGATCGGCGCGTCCGATCCCGTCCGGCCGGACGAACGCCGGATCCTGCGGGCGGTCGCGGCGGCCGCCCGCGAGACCGGGCTGGCCATCTCGGTGCACCTCCACCCATGGGGCCACGAGGGCGCCACGGTCCTCGATGAGCTCGTCGCTGCCGGCGCGGACCCGGAGCGCGTCATCCTGGGACACATGACGACCGCGATCGACCAGCCCGATGGTCTGCGCGCCCTGGCCGATCGCGGCGCGGTGCTCGGCTTCGACCTGTTCGGCTTCGACCACTCGCTCCTGGCACCAGGCCGTTGGCCGCCGTCGGACCACGACACTGCACGGGCCATCGTCGAGCTGGTGGAGGCGGGGCATGGCGAACGGATCGTGCTCGGCCAGGACATCGGGGTCCGGACCCGGCTACGCCGCTGGGGCGGCTGGGGCTACGCCCACCTGCTCGAGCACGTCGTGCCGCTGCTGCGCTCCCTGGGTCTCGCCGATCACGACCTCGACGCCATGCTCGTGCGGACACCGGCGCGGCTCCTGGCGGTGGCGACGTGAACGCGGACCCGGCGGGCGACGCCCTCGATGCACGTCTGACCCGCCTCACTCCATCGCTCTGGTGGTTTCGTGACACCTGCAACGTGTACCTCTGGGTCGACGGGCAGAAGGCCCTGTGCATCGACTTCGGCTCCGGCGCGATCCTCGACGTGCTCGACCAGGTCGGTGTGCGCGAGATCGTCGCGATCGCCCACACGCATCACCACCGCGACCAGTGCGCCGGCGACGATCGCGCGGCTGCGATCGGCATCCCGATCTGGGTCCCGGCGCGTGAACGCGCGATGTTCGAATCGACCGAAGCGTTCTGGCTGCTGCGTCGCACCTATGACAGCTACGATGCCTCCAGCGCGGGTTTCACACGGGCCACGTCCGTGCCGGTCGCTCGCTCGCTGGCCGATCACGAGCGCATCGAATGGGCCGGTGGCGTGCTCGAGGTCATGCCGACGCCGGGCCACACGAAGGGCTCGATCAGCGTCCTCGCCGAGATCGACGGCGCCACGTTCGGGTTCACCGGCGACCTCATCGCGGGCCACGGTCGGGTGCCGACCCTGCACGACCTGCAATGGCAGTACGGGATGCCCGATGCTGTCGGCGCGGCGCTCCACTCGGCGGTCAACCTCGGCCGGCGCGGCGCTCGAAGGCTGCTGCCGTCGCATGGGGCGCCGATCGACGACGGCGAGGCGGCCCTCGCTACCCTCGCCACGAACCTGCGGCAACTCGCCGGCCTGCTCGCCGAGGTCCGCCGCAACCGGCTGTGGACGACGTGGCCGAGCTCGGTCGACCAGCCGCTGACGCAGGTCCTTCCGCATCTCTGGGTGAACAGCCACAGCGTGGCCAACACCTACGCCTGGATCGACGACAACGGAGATGCCCTGATCCTCGACTACGGGTTCCCGTCGTGGGACCACTTCATCGCCGACCAGCGGTTCGTCGCTCACACGCTCGATGACTTCCGGTCCGCTGCCGGCCTCCGGCGGGTCCGGGCCACCGTCCCGAGCCACTACCACGACGACCACCTCGCCGGCGTCCCATGGCTGCAGCGCGAGCACGGTGCCGAAGCCTGGATCCACGACTCCTTCGCCGCGATCGTCGCGGAGCCCGAGCGCTTCGACCTGCCGTGTCTCCTGCCTGATCCGATCCGCGTCGACCGGGTCCTCGCCGACGGCGACATGGTCGAGCATGCCGGTACGGCCCTCGAGACGTTCCATATGCCCGGCCACACGATGTTCGCGCTCGGCCTGGCCGGGACACTCGATGGTGTCCGCGTCGCCTACACCGGCGACAACCTGCTGGCCGGCGCGTTGTCGCCGTTGCGCGCCGCCGCGCCGATCTATCGCAACGTCATGCGCCTTGACTCGATCCGGGTCGGGGTCGAACGGCTCATCGCGCACGAGCCGGAGCTGCTGCTGACGGGCCACACCGGCGCGCTCGAGATCTCGCGGGTCGACCTCGACGATTTCGTCGCCTGGGCACGCGAGCTCGAGCTCGTCGTCGGGCGCCTCGCGCCGGTGCCAGGGTTGGAGGACGAGGCACTCGATCCGTACGTGGCGAGGGTCGACCCATACCGGGCGACGGTCGTCGCCGGCCAGTCGGTCGCGATCGATGTGATCGTCACGAACCACGGTCCCGTGCCGCGCCAGGCCGTGGTCCGACCCCGTCTGACCGCCGGCTGGCGTGCCGAGCCCGCCGATGCGATCGCCGAGGTCGCGGCCGGCGGCGCCACTGCGACCCTGCAATTCACGATCCACGTGCCGTCCGCCGCCCCACCCGGCCGCCACGTCCCGACCATCGACCTCACCCTCGGCGGCGAGCCCCGTGGCGAGCTCGCCGAGCTGCTCCTCGACGTGCTACCGGCATGACCACCTACGACCTCGTCATCAGCGGCGGCACCGTCATCGACCCTGCGAGCGGCCTGCATGATCGGCGCGATGTGGCGATCGCCGACGGACGGATCGCCGCGATCGAGCCTGTCATCGCCACCACCGGCGCGCTGGCCGTCATCGATGCGACCGGCACGTTCGTCGTGCCCGGCCTCGTCGACCTGCACGTCCACGTCTACCCGGGCGTCGCCGACCTGTCGGTCGAGGCCGACCCGACGTGCCTTGGCCGTGGCTCGACGACGGTCGTCGACGCCGGCTCGTCCGGCGCGAACACCTTCCCGGGCTTCCGTCGCTGGGTCATCGAGCCAGCCCGAGGGCGGATCCTCGCCTACCTCAACATCAGCGCGACCGGCCAGATCGACCCGTTCCTCGGCGAGCTGCACGACCTGCGCTTCGCCGATCCGGAACGGGCTGCCGCGGTCGCCCTGGCCAACCCTGACGTCATCGTCGGCTTCAAGGTCCGGCTGTCGGAGATGCTTGCCGGACCCAACGGGCTGGCGGGCCTGGACCGGGCGATCGAGGCGGGACGCGCCACGGGCCTTCCGTTGATGGCCCACATCGGCGGCACGTCGTTCGACATCGAGGAGGCGCTCGCCCGGATGCGGCAGGGCGACATCGTGACCCACGCCTACACCGGCTGGCAGCCGGGAGCGATCATCAGCGACGGAGGGCGGCTGGTCCCCGGCGCCCGCGAGGCGCGCGAGCGGGGCATCCGGTTCGATGTCGGGCACGGCGCGGGCAGCTTCACCTGGCCGGTCGCCGAGGCCGCCCTGGCCGACGACTTCCGACCCGACACCATCAGCTCGGATCTGCATCGCTTCAACATCGCGTCGCCCGTCCACGATCTCGCCACGACGCTCTCGAAGTTCCTGCTCCTCGGACTGTCGATCGACGACGTCGTCGCGATGGCCACGACCGCGCCTGCCGCATCGCTCGGGTCCGCGGGGCGGATGCTCGGAGCGCTCGCTGTCGGGGCGGAGGCGGATGTCACCGTCCTGCGACTCGAGGATGGCCGGTTCACGCTCACCGACTCCGCGGGCACGGCCCGCGAGGCACGGCAGCGACTCGTCCCGACCGCCGTCGTGCGCGCCGGGCGGTCACTCCCGATCCAGGGGCTGGTCACGGAGCCGCCCGTCGGGATCAGCCCCGGCTGACGCTCGCGAACTCGCCGGAGGCAGCGCTGCGGTACATGCCGTCGAGCATCTCCACGACGCGGGCGCCGAGATCGCCCGGCGACGGATTCTCGGTCGTTCGCCCAAGGACGAGGTCGACGAGACGGTCGGTCACCCGATCGAACGACCACAGCACGTCGTCGTCGGTCAGCTCGGCCGTCACGAGGGCCTGGCCCTTCGAGCGGACCACGCGACGTGGCGCCATGTCGAGCATCACCTGGCCGTCCCGGCCGGTCACCCGGATGGTCAGCTGGTGCTCGTTCCCGAACGTATCGGGTGGTAGCGACGACCCGCTGACCGACGCGATGACCCCGTCCTCGAAGCGGACGATGAGCGCGTCGTGCAGCTCGACCGTCGCACCCGGACCGGAGGTGAAGGCACCGATCCGTGCCGGCTGGAGCTGGGGGACGAGCCGCAGCACGAGTCCCAGCGCATGGGTCAGTTGCGCCTGCCCGTAGCCGCCACCCGAGATCGACGGGTCCGACCACGTCGCGAGCTGCGGCAGCGGGACGTCGGCGTCGCCGAGGTAGGTCGTGCCGACGGTCAGCAGCCCGCGGACGATCGTCGACATGTGGACCGACACGGTCTCGATCGGACCGATCCCGTCGTTCCCGTGGATGAGCCGGTACGCGGCCTCCGTCATGCCCATCTCGTTGTAGGCGTAGCAGAGCACGAGGTGCAGGCCGCGCTCGCGCGCCCTTCGCTCGATCGCCCACGCGTCGGCCGGATCGACCGTGAACGGCTTCTCGGCCAGGACGTGGATGCCTGCGTCCAGCGCGGCAAGGGCCTGCTCGGCGCGGAGGTGGACCGGTCCCGTCAGTGCGACGATATCCGGCTTGGCCGCGATGACTTCCCGCCAATCGGTCGTGGCGTGTGCGAATCCGAAGCGGGCCTGGAGCTCCGTCAGCTGCTCCTGGTCACGCCGGTTGATGATCCACGGCTCGACCTCGGGCCGTCTGAGAAAGCCCGGGATGTGGGCGAAGACGGCCCACGCCCCCGCGCCGATGACGCCGAGACGGAGCGTTCGCTCGTCGCTCATCGATCGATCACGGCATGATCCAGCCGCCGTTGACATCGATCGTCGCACCGTTGATGAAGCTCGCCGCGTCCGACGCGAGGAAGCCGACGACCCGGGCGATCTCGATAGGTTCGGCGAACCGGCCAAGCGGCACCTGCGCGATCACCGCGTCCCGCTCCGCAGGCGTCAGGTGGGCGGTCATGAACCCCTCCACCGCACCCGGCGCGACGGCATTGGCGGTGATGCCGTGCTTGCCGTAGTTACGGGCGAAGTTCTTCATGAGGCTGATTACGCCGGCCTTTGCTGCGCTGTACACGGCCGAGTGGGACATGCCCCCGGTGCGAGCGCCGACGCTCGAGATGGCGATGATGCGTCCCCAGCCATTGGTCCGCATGGCCTCGGCCGCGGCCTGCGAGAGAAAGAAGACCGCGCGCAGGTTGACACCGGTCTGGAGCTCATAGTCGTCGAGGGTGACCTCGGCCAAGGGGTGGCTCGGGACGAAGATCGCGGCATTGTGGACGAGCACGTCCAGTCGGCCCTCCGTCGCGAGGACGTCGTCGACGACCGTGGCGGGCACGCCGGGATCCAGGAGGTCCGCGACGATCGTCCGCTCGAGTCGACCGCGGTCCTGCTCGAGCCGGTCGAGGCCGACGACCCGATGCCCGGACTCGATCAGGACGTCGCACATCGCTCGACCCATGCCCCGAGCACTCCCGGTCACGAGCGCGACGCGAGGCTCGGTCATGATCGCTGGCTCCAGGATGGGGGATCGCTCGGCCCCGCCCAGGGGGAGGGGCGAGGCCGAGCGGGGGGTTGACCGGTGACCGGCCTCAGCAGGCCGGGGTGTCTGGGTACAGGGTGCGCACGTTGTCCTTCGTGACGACCTCGTGCGGCGTGAACAGGTTCTTCTCCACGGTCTCGCCGTTGAGCAGCTTGACGACTGCCGGGACGAGGATCTCGCCGTACCGCTCCGGGAAGTAGGCCGTGTCGGCCAGCCACTGCGGATTGCAGGCGATCTCCTTCCAGGAGGTCGGATCGGCGCCCTGACCGGCGAGCCGGAGCTCGGCCTCGCGACCGGCCGTGCGGGCCGCCGCGAACGCGCCCAGCGACATGTCGTCGTTGAGGCTCAGGACGACGATGATGCCGCCCGGCTCCAGTGCGGACAGCTGATCGCCGAACTTGGTCACAGCCAGGTCCGTCGTGCCGCCGACGTCGAGGCTGCGGAACTTCGCCTGGTCGATGGTGCCGCAGGCCTCCTCGAAGCCGGCGATCATGCCGTTGACCCGGGCCTCGGTCGTCGCCCCGGCACCCTTGGTATCGAGCGTCACGACCGCGGTGTAGTCGCAGTCGTTCTCCGCCTTGAGCGAATCGCCGACGAACTTGCCGGCGATCTGGCCGGCCTTCGTGTTGTCGGCGCCCATGAAGGCGACCTCGCAGGGCGCCTGGTGGATGTCGATGGCGATGGTGGGCAGGCCACCGTACGCGGCACAGATCTCGGGCGAGCTGTCTTCGAAGAGCTGGAAGTTAAGGACGGCCTGGACCTCCTGGACCTTCAGGTTCTGGGCACAGGCCAGGGCCTTCGCCGCGTCGATCTCGGAGTCGCAGAAGGCGATCTCCACACCGGCCTTGTCGGCCTCGGCCTTGATGTTGTCGGACACGAGCTTGACGAAGGGGATCGAATCACCGAGCGAGATGTAGCCGACCTTGAAGGCCTCGGCCGGTGCCGATGGCGAGTCGCTGGGGGCCTCGGATGCCGCGGGCTGGGACGCCGCGGCTGACGGCGCCGTCGAGGCCGCGGGGTTGGAACAGGCGGTCAGGATCAGCATGAGGCCGATCAGGGTGGCAAGCCAGGGGGTCACGCGCATGGATGTACTCCTCGTGTGGGATGGATCGGCAGACGCTGGGGCGTCAGATCCGATAGAAGCGTTCGGCGTTCCGGTAGAGCATTCCCTCCTGCTCGTCGCGCGAGAACCCGGCCTCGGCGATGATCGACCGATAGGCGTCCACCTGCTCCATGTAGGTCGCATACAGGATGTCGACCGGCCAGTTCGTGCCGAACATGATCCGGTTCGGCCCGAAGGCCTCGATCATGTGCAGCACCCAGGGCCGGATCGACTCGATCGTCCAATGGTTGTCGGCCATGCCGAAGCCGGACACCTTGGCGGCGACGTGGTCGACCTCGGCAAGCTGGCTGATCTCGGACTTCCATTGCCCGAAGTAGTCGTCGTCGCGCTGGACCGGGAAGCCGGCGTGGCCGAGGATGACCTGGACGTCGGGATACGCGGCGGCGACGTCGCGCCCGGACAACAGCTTCCCCGGTGAGGCGTTCAGCTCGTATGACAGGCCGCGCGCCCCGAGCGCCGCGTAGCCGCGCTTGAACGCGGCCGTGTCCGGGTCGTCAGGATGCGCGCGGATGCGCACGCCGCGGACGAGGTCGCTCGCCGCGAGGTGGCGGTCGAGCTGCTCCTCGCCATCGTCCTGCTCGATGTCGCAGAAGACGACCAGGGCGTTCGGCATGCCGAACTCCTTCGACACGTCGTCGAGCCAGGCCGTCTCCTCGACGGGGTCGGATCCGGCGTACGCCGCCTCGACATGGACGCTCTTGATGACGTTCTGGCCGTAGAACTCCTTGAAGAACCGCCACGGTGCCCCGATCGTCGATCGGATCATCTTGTAGTCGCCCAGCAAGGCGTTGTGGCCCGGCCACCCTGGGTCGGTGAGCCAGTCGTAATGGAACCGGTCGAGCTCCCACAGGTGGTGGTGCGTTTCGATGAACGGGATGCTGCGGTCGACCTCGCTCACTGTCCTCCTCCTCGCACGGCGTTGTCGCCTCTAGACGTCGGCACGCGTCAGACGCACCCGCACTCGGTCCACGGTCACCGCGCCGAGCAGCAGGAGGCCGTTGGCGACCTCGATCCAGAACGATGGGACGTTGAGCTGGATGAGGCCGTTTGCGAGCACGCCCACGATGAGCACGGCCAGTACGGTCCCACCGATGCCGCCCCGGCCGCCGGACAGGCTGGCGCCGCCGAGGACGACCGCCGTGACCACCGAGAGCTCGATGCCGAGGCCCGAGTTCACGGAGGCGCCGGCGACCTGGGACAGGCGGATGAGGCCGGCCAGGGCGACGCACAGGGACGACAGGATGAATGCGATGAAGATGACCCGATTCGTCCGGATTCCTGCGAGGCGGGCCGCGCTCGGACTTGCCCCGATCGCGTACAGCGAGCGGCCATACACCGTGTAACGGAGGACGAGCCAGAACGCGATCACGCAGGCGACGAAGATGTATACGGGAAGCGGGATCCCAGCGAGACGCAGCACGCCGAGTTCGCCGAAACCCTCGATCCGGATGGTCTGGCCGTCGCCGAGGACTTTGGTCAAACCACGGAAGATGGCCAGGGTGCCGAGGGTCGTGATCAGGGCGTTGATGCCGAGGGAGGTCACACAGAAGGCGTTGATGAGTCCGATCAGGAGTGTCCCGAGGACGGCAACGATGAAGGCCGAGCTGACCTGCAGGTTCATCGCCAGCGGCAGATCGACACCGCCGGTGCCCGGGGCGAGGGCGGCGACGGCCATCAGCATGCCTGCGAAGCCGACACCGGATCCGACCGACAGGTCGAACTGGCCCGAGATGAGCAGCAGCGTCGCCGGGCAGGCGATGATCCCGACCACCGCCACGTTCTGCAGGATGTTGATCAGGTTCTCTGACTTCAGGAAGAAGGGCGACGCGATCGAGAAATACGCGAACAGCGCGGCCAGGACGAGCAGGAGCGCGCCCGTCTCGGGCACCGACAGGCCACGCCCTCGACCGGGCGCCGTGGTCACGACCGACTCGCCCGTGCCCGACGTGGCGGCGGCGTGGGCAGGGACCGTGCCGGGATCCTGGGACGTCACCGCTTACCCTCCCGCGGCCGCGAGTAGCCGGGTCGTCGTGACCGCGTCGCCGGTCAGGTCGTCCACCACCGCGCCCTTGACCATGACGTACACGCGGTCGGCGACCTGGACCGCCTCCTCGTAGTCCGAGGTGCTGATCAGCACGGCGACCCCCTCGGCGGTCAGGGTCCGGAGCGCGCGATAGATGTCCTGGCGCGCGCCCACGTCGACGCCGCGCGTCGGCTCGATGAGGACGAGCACGCGGCTGCTCCGTTCCAGCCATCGCGCGAGCAATACCTTCTGCTGGTTGCCGCCGGACAGCGTGCCCATCGTCTGACGAGGATCGTTTCGCGACCGGATCGACAGCTTGTCGTGCCATCTCCGGTACGCCTTCGCTTCGGATCGGCGGGAGATGAACTGACGGAAAGCAGCCATACGGCTCCAGGATGCGACGGCCACGTTCTCCATGACCGGGCGGACCATGAAGCCGCCGCCGGCCTTGCGATCGGCCGGGAGGAAGCCGACGCCGGCCTCGACCCCGTGGCTCGGGCCCTTGACCGTGAGCGGCTGTCCATCTACCTCGAGCGTGCCGGCCGTGATCGGGCGCAGCCCGTAGGCCGTCTCGCCGACCTCGGTCGCGCCGGACCCGAGCTTGCCGTAGATGGCGACGATCTCGCCGCGTCGGACGTCGACCGAGACATCTTGGAAGTCGTCGCCGGAGGCGGCGCCGATCCAGCGGATCGCGGGCGTTGCCTCGTCGATCGTTGCGGATGCCCCGGGGCGGGCGATCTCCGAGATCCGGCGCCCGACCATCGCCTGGATCATCGACGCCCGATCCGTCGCGGCGACGTCGGCCAGCAGCGCCACGTTGCCATCGCGCAGCACCTGGACGCGATCGGCGATGGCGGTGACCTCGTCGAGCCGATGCGTGATGTAGATGATCGCGACGCCCTGGTCGCGCAGGCGGCGCACGAACTTGAACAGCGTCTCCGCCTCGTGGTGAGAGAGCGCGGCGGTCGGCTCGTCCAGGATCAAGAGGCGAGCCTTGCGCGACAGGGCGCGCGCGATCTCGATGATCTGGCGCTCGCCGACGCGGAGCGTCGACACGCGCCGGGCCGGGTCGATGTCGACATCCAGTTCCTTGAGGATCTTCCTGGCCCGATCGCGGACCACGCGCCAGTCGACGAAGCCGAACCGGTTCGGGAGCCGGCCGAGCGAGATGTTCTCGGCGACGGACAACGTCGGCGCGTCCTGGAATTCCTGGAAGATGATCGCGACGCCGAGATCGCGTGCGGCGATCGGCGTGAGCGACGGATAACTCACCTCGTCGATGACGATCTCGCCGGCGTCCGCGGTGTAATCGCCGGCGATGATCTTGACGAGGGTGCTCTTGCCGGCACCGTTCTCCCCGAGGAGGGCCAGCACAGAGCCACCGACGGCGTCGAGGTCCACGCCATGGAGGACCTCGACGCCGCCGAAGGACTTGCTGATGCCTTGCGCCTTGAGGGCGAAGGTCATGCGGCGATCTCGACGATGACCCGGGGCATCAACAGGCCGGTGTTTCCGGGTAGATGCTCCGGATGTTGTCCTTGTTGACGACGACGTGCTCGGTGAAGATCTCCGTCGGGATCGTCTCGCCCTGGAGGTGTTTGACCATGTTCGGGATGAGCAGGGTCCCGTAGCGCTCCGGGAAGTACGCCACCGAGGCGATGTAGTTCGGGTTGCAGGCGACGTCCTTCCAGATGGAGGGATCGGTGCCCTGGCCGCCGTAGTAGAGATCGGTCTGGCGACCGAGCGTGTTCGCGGCACCGATCGCGCCGAGGATCCCGTCCTCATTGATCGCGACGACGATGATCCGGTCGCCCTGGAGGGCACCCAGCAGGTTCGTCACCTGCTCGAGGGCCGGGTCGGTCCGGTCCGCACCGTCGAGGATGCGTTCCTTGTCGGGCGGGATCGGGCAGGACTCCTTGAAGCCGTCACGCCATCCGCCCATGCGGTCGGTGTTCGCGGCACCGGCGGCGGTCGACTCGAGCGATACGTAGGCTGTGATATCGCAATCCCAGGTCGCCTTGGCGTACTTGCCCAGTTCGGCGCCGCCGAGGCGTCCGGCCTCGCGGTTGTTGGCGCCCATGAACGCGATCTGACAGGGCGGCTGGATGATGTCGATCGCGATGGTCGGCACACTGCCGTAGGCGGTGCAGATCTCGGGCGAGCTGTCCTGGAAGACCTGGAAGTTGAGGACGCCTTGCGCTCCTTGGACCTTCAGGTTCTGGGCGCATGCGAGCGCCTTCGCCGCGTCGATCTCGGAGTCGCAGAACAGGAGCTCCTGTCCGGCGGCATCGGCCGCCTCCTTGATGCCGTCCGATACGAGCTTGACGAACGGGACGGAATCGCCGAGCGAGATGTAGCCGATCTTGAACGACTCCGCGGCGACCGATGGTGCGGCCGACGAGGGTGCCACTGAGGGCTCCACCGAGGCGGCCTGGGTCGGGGCCGTGGAGCTGGCCGCCGGGTTGGTACACGCGACGGCCGCAAGAGCGCCGATCGCGATCAGGCTCGCCACGCGGGCGAGCCGGGAGCGCGTGTGCTGCACGTTCCTCCTCCGAATCCGCCGTAGCCTGGGATGCACCGAGATATCGGCGCACGCGTCGCCAGAAATGCTTACTGGAAACGTCGTCAGGCCCTCAGCCGAGCGAGCGTAGAGCCGCCCTCCTGCGGTGTCAAGTCAGTCCGGGGTCGGCCCAGAAAGGGCCGAGTCGAACCGCGCGCTGCGGCCGCTCGCGGCCCCCTAGGACGACATGATGTAGCCGCCGTCGGCGTAGATCGTCTGGCCGGTCACGTACGCGGCGGTATCGGACAGCATCCACACGACGACACCGGCCATCTCGGACGGTGGGGCGGAGCGCTTGAGCGGGACGAGGTTCGTCCGCGACAAGCTCAGGTCCTCGTAGCTCAGGCCGCGCAAGCGAGACACCTCGCGCAGCACGCGCTCCTGCATCGGCGTGTCCGTGATACCCGGCGAGATGGCATTGACCCGGATCCCGCGCGGGGCGAAGTGGATGGCGAACGACCGAGTGACGCCCTGGATCGCCGTCTTGGTCGCGCTGTACACGGCCGTCTCGAGTGTGTAGGCCCAGCGCGCCGACGGCGACGAGAAGTTGACGATGGCCCCGCCGTCGTTCATGACGGCGCCGATGTCGCGGCACAGGAACCAGACCGCCTCCACATTGACAGTGAAGTGACGACGGAAGACGTCCGGATCCACGTCGGCGATCGGGATGACCTGCAGGATGGCCGCGGCATTGACAAGGAAATGGGGTGGGTCCTGCCGAGCCGATTCGATGACGGATGCGCGTTCGTCCAGGTCGGACAGGTCGACGACGAGCGCCTCGCCGCCCGCCTCGCGGACGGGGTCCAGACCGGCGTCGTTGATATCGACACCGGTGACCCGCGCGCCGGCCTCGAGGAGTTGGAGCGCGACCTGCTGACCGATGCCGCTCCCTGCCCCGGTCACGATGGCGCGCCGTCCCGCGTAGACTCACTGGGTCACCTCGGGACTAGCCGTCCCGGGCTGGATGACGGGGAGCGGTGGCTTCGTCCTGCCGATGCGCTCGTACTCACGCTCGGGGATCGCCTCGAGCGACTTCCAGACCGTCCACTGGCACTTGCGAACGGTCTCTGGCGCGCCCTCGCCGCGCCAGAGCGGCGGATCGACGGTCCGGACCGGGTGACCCCAGCGTTCGGCCGGGATCGTCGACAGCGCCAGATTGCAGTGGGCGCAGTAGTGGCAGACACCCGTCTCGTTCCACGTCCAGTCACGTGGCTCCTCGATCACCCCGAACTCGTAGGGCGCCAGGACCCGCGGGCCGGTCCCCTCCTTCTCGTCACCGCGCATGATCCGTCCGCCGGAGCCGCACGGGTCGAAGCGCAGGACGAAGCGATCGTCGTGCTCCTCGAACTCGATGTCGCCCCGGCGGTCCCGTCCGACGAGGTGAGCGCGCATCGCTTCGAGGCTGATGTATAAATTCCGGTCAAGCGTGGACTCGTATGGATTCACGCGGACGTCGAAGGGCATGTACCGCTCCTGCAGGTACGGCTCCATGATCGCCCGATAGCAGTCCTCCAGGCGCGCCTCCCCGAAGCGCCCAACGACGAACGCAAGGATCCCGGCCATCAGGTCCGCCATCCGATCGTGTAGCTGGCGCCAGTCCTCCTCGACCCCATGGAGCTCCTCGATGGCGTCCTCGATCGACAGGTCATAGCCGCGGATCCCATGCGCCAATCGGCCGGCTCGCTCGCCGAGCGCTTCCCAGCGTGGCTCGCGATGTAGTGGCGAGCCATCGGGGAAGGCGAGGAGCCGCGCGAGCCGCTCGAGCTCCGCGTCAAGCTCGGCGCTGGTGACGCCCTGCTCCAGCAGCCATTCCTGGAAGCCCGTCGTCCACACGCGGTAGACGACGTACACGACCTTGGCTTCCTCCATGTAGTAGTCGACGAGCTGGGCCGCGTTCTCACGCCGGCCACCCGCGAGGCCGAGGTCGTTCCCGCCGGCCCGGAGTTCCTCCTCGATCTTCACGGCGGTCGAGATGGCCTGATCGGCCCAGTCGCCGCTGCGGACGCGCTTGCCGACCTCGTCGGACCAGGTCAGGTGCGTCGCCATCGCGGCCTCCTCGAAAGAGCGTCGGGCCGGAGCGACGCCCAATCAAGATCGGTACTGGAAACGTCGTCAGCCGGGGTCGGATGCTAGGTGGGGCCCGCTCGGCGTGTCAAGAACCCGTGGCCCCCGCCAATGTGTCGAGCTAGGCGCCACCAGGGCGCTCCGGATCGTTGGGGTGGGCTGCGAGCGGGATGACGTCCACCTCGAGCCACGGGAACAGCGGTAGCGACCTGATCGCCGCGTGCAACGCCGTCGCGTCATCCGCTTCCCAGATCCCCCAGTTCGCCCGCCGGCCCGGCACGCGCCACATCCGCCGGATGGTGCCGGCAGTCGCGAGCTCGCCTCCGCGTACGCGCTCCGCCGCCGTGAGTCGCGCGAGCTCATCTGGGTCACCGTCCGCGGGCCAGCCGACCTCGATGTTGACCAGGAATTCCACCCGCGGCCTCCATTCGTCGCGACCCGCCTCGGGAGCCATCCGGGGCGCCCGTCGGTCCGGCTATGATACCGGCTGGAAACGCTTGCACCCGCTGACGGTCGCTGAACCGCGAGGCACGGCGGCGTGGCTGGACGAGGCTTTGGAGGCACCATGGCGCGCATCCCCATCGAGATGCCCCGGCTCGGCTACGACATGGAGAGTGGCAAGGTCGGCGGCTGGCTCAAGAAGGTCGGCGATACGGTCGCGCGTGGCGACGTCATCGCGGAGATCGAGACGGACAAGTCGACCGTGGAGATGGAGTCGACCGCCAGCGGCACGCTGGTCGAGATCGTCCAGGAGGCCGGCGCCGAGGTGCCGGTCGGCGAGACCATCGGCTGGCTCGAGGACGGCGCGTAGCGTGACCGAGCCCGCGACGGTCGGCGAGACGGAGGGGCCGGCTCCCGGTCGCCACGCGGTCGACCAGAGCCCGATGCGCAAGGCCATCGCCCGGCGGATGGTCGAGAGCAAGACCCGGGTGCCCCATTTCTACCTCTCCTCCGAGATCGAGATGGATGCCCTGCTCGACCTGGTCGATGCGACCAACCGGGATCGTGAACGGGAAGATCGCATCACCGTCACGGCGTTCCTCGTGCGCGCGCTTGCGATCACGCTCGCCGAGCATCCGGCCTTCAACGCCGCCTGGAACGGCGACGTCGTCGAGCGCTGGGACTCGATCAACATCGGGGTCGCCATCGCCCTCGACGACGGGCTGATCGCGCCCGCGCTGCTCGATTGTCGAAGCCGCGATATCGACGACCTCGCACGCGGCCTGTCCGACCTCGTCGAGAGGACCCGCGCGGGCAAGTTGCGTGCCCCCGAGGTCGGCGAGGCCACGTTCACCCTGTCCAACCTCGGGATGTTCGACGTGTCCCAGTTCACGGCGATCATCACACCGCCGCAGGTCGCCATCCTGGCGACGGCTCGGACGGCGGAGCGGCCGGTCGCGCGCGACGGTGCCGTCGTCATCCGGCGGATCATGAGCGCGACACTCTCGTCGGACCATCGGGTCGTCGACGGCGTCGGGGCGGCACGCTTCCTCGGTACGCTCAAGGAGCTGCTGGAGGCGCCCGGCGACTGGCCCGCGGCTGAGCGATGAGCCTCCTGGCCGGCGCGGCCGAAGTCGACATCACACCGCCATTTCCGGTCGACCTGCTCGGGTATGTGCGCCGGCCACTCGCCGCGCGCTTCGCGTATGCGCCGCTCATGGCGACGGCGTGCCTCTTCCGGGACGAGGACAGCGCAACGACCGTCGTGATCATCGCGGCCGATGTCGTGGGCCTGACCACGCCGATGGCGGACAGGATCCGGGCTCGCGTGGGGGAGCTCGTCGGCTGTGACCCTGCCGCGGTGCTCCTCAATTCGAGCCACACACACGCTGCGCCATGGCCGGGTGCGACGATCAAGCTCGGCGGCGAATTCGACGGCTGGACCGACGGCGAGTTGCGCTACTGGGATTCGATCCCCGACCGCTACGCGTCGGCGGCGCTGGAGGCTGCCGAATCGTTGGCCCCGGCCAGGGTCAGCGGCGGCGTCGGCGAGGCACATGGGCTCGCGGTCAACCGGCGCGAACGAACCTCCGATGGCCGGACCATCCTCGGCTGGAACCGCGACGGGGTGCGGGATGACTCGGTCGTCGCCATCCGGGTCGACGCCGAGCCGGACGAGACGCTGGGGCTGGACGCGATCGCCACCCTGGTGTCGTTCGCCTGCCACCCGGTCGCCATCGGGCCGGACTACCCGGGCGCGGGGCCCGACTTCGTGGGACCGCTCCGCGATCGGCTGTCGAACGTGGCGCGCCCGCTGTCGGTGACGGTCTTCCTCCAGGGGGCGGCCGGCGATGCACTCCCCCTGGAGTCGTTCCGCGACGATGACGGCGCGCTCTGGGGGGCGGAGCAAGTCGGCGCCCGGCTGGCCCTCGAGGCCCACCACGCGATCGCTGACGCTGATCCGTGGGCCACCGACATCGAGCGCTCGGACTGGGGCTCGGTCACGCCGATCTCGCTGTACCGCCGTCGACTGGCCGACCAGCAGACGCCGCAGGTCCTGCGCACCGCCCGCCGGATCGTGTCGCTGCCACTCCAGGACCCGCCGCCGATCGACGACCTGCGCCGCGAGCTCGGCGAGCGTCGCGCGGACCTGGAGGCGCGCGCCGCCCGAGGCGAGACCCGCGTGACGATGAACCCCGTGCGCTACCACATCGACTGGCTGGAGCTCCAGCTGCGCCAGGACGCGGAAGGCGGCCGTGCGACGGCGATCGATGGCGAGATCTGGGCCGCCCGTTTCGGCGAGACCGCGATCGTCGGGGCGCCGGGCGAGATCTTCGGCGCGATCGGCACGGCCGTGCGCCGCCGCTCGCCGGCCCCCGTCACGATCTTCGCGGGCTATTGCCAGGGATCGCTCGGCTACGTCGCCACGCCCGACGAGTACCCACACGGCGGGTACGAGCCGGCGATCTCCCATCGAGGCTATGGACAGCCTGCGCCGTTCGACCCGTCCGTCGCCGGGATCATCGAGGACACGGCCGTCGCCCTGCTCGAGGAGCTATTCGCGTGACCGAGGATGCCCTGGCGGCGGCGATCGAGGAAGGCGACGCCCGACGTCGCGAGGTGGCGGCGATGCTTGCCGATCGGCAGGTGGACCTGCCGCTGCGCTATTGGCGCCAGGCCGCACATCTCACGACCCCGGCTGCCGATGCCACCATGGCGCGCAAGGCCGTCGAGGGCGGGACGGCGCCGGTCGCCCGGATGCTCGAACGGCTCGAGCTCACGGCCGCGGACCTGGCGCAGGCCCTGGCGCTGCCGACGGCAGCCATCGAGTCGAGGCTGACGACGCCGGCCCGTGCCCCGCTGGTCATGCTCGATGGCGAGGACGCCCTCGCCCCGGGCGAGGAGGTCGCGCAGCGCGCGCTGGCCGTGGCCGCGGACACCTTCGTGACCGCCGACTGGGGCAGCGACACACGCTCGCCGTCGCTGCGCTTCTACCGGCCACCCGGCCTTGCCATCGACACGGCCGTCCGGGACCTGTACACGCTCCTGTGGCGGCTGCGCGAGCGGACCGAGGACGTTGCCGCGTTCCCGCTCGATGGCATCGTGATGCCAAAGCTGCAGCATCCCGAAGAGGTCGATCTGGTCCACGACCTGCTGGACAGCGCGGAGCGGCGGCTGGGGCTCGAACCTGGTCGGATCCGGGTGGCTTACCTCATCGAATCGGGCTGGGCGGCCACCCAACTTCCCGCGCTTGTCCGCAGGTCCACGTCGCGATTGGCGGCGCTCATCTTCGGCATCGCGGATTTCAGCGCCGATCTGGGGCTCCCGGCGATCGGGACCGATCACCCGCTGGCTGCCTGGGCGCGCGCCGAGCTGGTCGCGACGGCCGGCGCCGTCGGTGTGCCCGCGATCGACGGAATGACGCTCGCATATCCCGTCGCTGATCCCGCGCTCGATGCCGCTGCGAACCGTCGCCGCTGGCTGGCGCGGATGCGCCTCGTGTACGACGACGCCGTGGCAGCCCGCGACCTGGGCATGTCCGGCAAGTGGGTCGGCCATCCAGCCCAGCTGTTCGCGGTGTTGCTCGCGTTCGAGAGCGGGCAGTCAGACGCGACGCTGGCCGCCGAGGCTGCCAAGCTCGAGGCCTACGAGGCCGCGCTCGGGGCGGAGCAAGGAGCGACGATGATCGACGGCGTGATGAGCGATCGAGCCACGGACCGTCATGCGCGCGTACTCCTTCGACGCGCGACCGCCGCGGGGCGGTTCGATCCGCGCCGGGCGCATCAGCTCGGGCTGATCACGGACAGCGAGCTCGCAGAGGCGACGGCATGAGCGACGGTGAGCGGCTTGCCAGCCGCGGCTGGGAGGGTCGGTTCCTCGAGGACTTCGTCGTTGGCGATGTCTACGAGCATGCCCACGGGCGGACCATCAGTGAGACGGACAACACCTGGTTCAGCCTGCTCACGAACAATCCCCACGACCTGCATTCCAATGCGGATTACGCCTCGCGCACGGAATTCGGCAGGCCCCTGGTCGTGAGCACCCTGACCCTGGCGATCGTGACGGGCCTGTCGGTGCCCGATGTCAGCCAGAACGCGATCGCAAACCTGGCCTGGGACAAGGTGCGCTTGGTCGCGCCGGTGTTCGCCGGCGACACGCTGTACGCACTGTCCGAGGTGCTCGAGGTACGACCGTCGGCGTCGCGTCCGAACCAGGGCATCGTGCGCGTGCAGACGACGGGGCGGAACCAGCGCGGCGAGACGGTGATCACCTATGAGCGGACCGTCCTGGTCCCCGCGAGAGCGGATCCGCCGGGCGCCTGAGCAGCCCGACGGCGTCGGGTCAGACCTCGCGGAGCCCGGCGGCGATCGTGGCGGCGCCGGCGACGACGATCTGGGCGAGCTCGGCCGTCCGCTCAGCTCGCGGGAAGCGGTACGACGGCCCGTGGATGTGGACCGCGGCGATCACCTCACCCGATGCATCGGCGATCGGGGCCGCCACCGACGAGATCCCCGCGTCGAACTCCTCGATCGCCCACGAGTAGCCGCGCCGACGCACGTCTCGCAGCCGGTCGCGGACCGCATCGGGATCCACGAGCGTGTTCGGCGTGAATGGCTCCATGGGGCGCTCGAGGTAGCGCTCGATCGCGGCGGGCGTCCGGAACGCGAGCAGGACCTGCCCGGACGACACGGCGTGGAGCGGGGCCCGCACGCCGGTCCAGTCGCGGACGAGGACCGGGTGGAGGGTGTCCACCTGGTCGATGTAGTGGATGAGGTCGCCGTCCGGCATGCCGAGGCCGGCGGCTTCCCCGGATGCCTCGGCGAGATTGCTCAGCGTCGGACGCGCGATCGCCGCCAACGACCGCGTGAGACTGAACCCGCCCGCCAGCGTGATCAACCGCGGGCCGAGGCGGTACGACGTGTCGCCGGGGACCTGCTCGACGGCGCCCTCGTCGACCAGCGTGGCGAGCAGCCGAGCCGCGGTCGACTTCGGCAGACTCGAACGTTCGGCCACCTCGGTCACCCCGAGCGGGCCGTCGCCGAGTGCGCTCAGCACGCCGAAGGCGCGCCGGATGGACTGGACGCTGGACATGGCACCTTTCGTAGGCTAGATTCGCGCTCGCGGTTCCATCATACGGCACATTCCACGATGTGGAACCCCACACGCTAGCCAGGATCGGGCGAACGCCCCCGGAGCAGACCCAAGATGACCGACGACCTCCAGGACATCGATCTCAACGCCCTCTCCGACGACGAGCTCGTCGAGCAGATGCACAACGACCTCTACGACGGCATGAAGGCCGAGATCGTCGAGGGGACCGAGATCCTGCTCAAGCGCGGTTTCTCGGCTACGAAGGTGCTCGACGACGCGCTGGTCGCCGGCATGAAGATCGTGGGCATCGATTTCCGTGACGGCATCCTGTTCGTGCCCGAGGTGCTCCTCGCCGCGAATGCGATGAAGGCCGGCATGGCGATCCTCCGCCCGTTGCTGGCCGAGACCGGCGCCGAGCCCGTCGGCAAGGTCGTGATCGGGACCGTCAAGGGTGATATCCACGACATCGGCAAGAACCTCGTCGGGATGATGCTCGAGGGAGCCGGCTTCGAGGTCGTCGACCTCGGTATCAATACCGACGCGGACAAGTTCCTCAACGCCCTGACCGAGCACAAGCCGGACATCCTCGGGATGTCGGCGCTCCTGACGACGACCATGCCGTACATGAAGGTCGTGGTCCAGACGCTCAAGGATCGCGGCATGCGCGACGACTACATCGTGCTGGTCGGCGGAGCGCCCCTGAACGAGGAGTTCGGGATGGCGGTCGGGGCCGATGCCTACTGTCGCGATGCCGGCGTGGCCGCGGAGACGGCGCGTCGCCTGATCGACGAGCGACGCGCGAATGCCCGTGCCGGCGTCCCCGCCTGACGGCACCGCTGCGTCGATCGATCCGGCGGCGATCCGCCTCGTCATCGTCGGCTGCGGCGCGCTCGCCCGCGAACTCCTGGCCCTCACCCGTGACATCCCGGGCGTCAAGGTGCTCGGCGTCGATGCGCGACTGCACATGCGCCCGGCGTTGATCGCCGCTGCGGTCGAGCGGCGCATCGCCGAAGCGCGCGCGACCTATGGCTCGGATGTCGGCATCTTCGTGGGGTATGCCGACTGCGGGACCGGCGGGGCGCTCGATGCGGTCCTCGAGCGCGAGGGCATCCAGCGCATCGAGGGAGCGCACTGCTACGAGTTCTATGCGGGCGCGGCGGCCTACGCCGCGCTCCAGGATGAGGAGCTCGGGACCTTCTACCTGACGGACTTCCTCGCTCGCCAGTTCGAGTCGATCGTCCTGAATGGTCTCGGCCTCGACCGTCATCCCGAATTGCTGTCGGACTATTTCGGCAGCTACCGCCGGCTGGTCTATCTGGCCCAGACGGACGACCCGGTCCTCGATGCCAAGGCGCGTGCCGCGGCGGCTCGGCTCGGCCTTACGTTCGAGCGACGGGCGACCGGCTTCGGCGACCTCGCCCCCGCCATCGAGCATGCCATCCAGACAGGGAGCTGACAGCGATGCCGACGATGACCGTCATCTGGTGGCGTGACATCCCAGCCCAGGTGACCGCCCGCGATGGGCGCCGCCAGAGCAAAATCGTCCTCCACCCGCGCTTTCAGGTCGCGATCGACAAGGCCGCCAGCCGCGCCGGCAAGCGCGCCTACGACGCCTACATCGAGGAGTGGCGGCGCGTGGATCGACCGTGCGCCGAGGCGATCGACGTCGAGGTCGCGGCCGAGGTCGAGCGTCTCGAGACCGAGTACGACAAGCACCGACTCGCCCAGCTGATCCAGTCGGGCGGCGTCGAGGGTGGCGAGGTCCTGGCACCGGCCCACGACGAGACGCCCGGCAGGTCGCCGGCGACCGCGTCCGAGGCGGACACCCCTTCGCGCGACGCATGACGCGCACCGTCGTCAGCTCCGCCACGCGCGAGGTCGTCATCGGCGACGACCAGCCGTTCGTGATCATCGGGGAGCGCATCAACCCGACCGGCCGAAAGATCCTGATGGAGGAGATGAAGGCCGGCGACTTCTCGCGCGTCGAGCGCGACACGATCGCCCAGGTCGAGGCGGGCGCCCACATGCTCGACGTCAATGCCGGCATCCCGCTGGCGGACGAGCCGGCGATCCTGGCCCAGACCATCAAGCTCGTCCAGTCGCTGACCGACGTGCCGCTGTCGATCGACTCGTCGATCGTCGAGGCGCTCGAAGCGGGGCTCGCCGTCTACCAGGGCAAGCCGCTGCTCAACAGCGTCACCGGCGAGGAGGAGCGGCTCGAGCGCGTCCTGCCCCTGGTCAAGAAGTACGGCTGCGCGGTCGTGGCGATCAGTAACGACGAGACGGGCATCAGCATGGACCCCGACGTTCGCTTCGCGGTCGCCAAGCGCATCGTCGAGCGGGCCGCCGACCACGGCATCCCGCGCGAGGACATCGTGGTCGACCCGCTGCTGATGCCCATCGGCGCACTGGCCGGCGCCGGCCGCCAGGTGTTCCACATCCTTGGGCGGCTACGCGACGAGCTCAAGGTCAACTCGACGTGCGGCGCCTCGAACGTCAGCTTCGGGCTGCCGAACCGCGAGGGGATCAACGGCGCCTTCCTGAGCATGGCCATCGCGTCCGGGCTCACCTCGGCGATCACCAACCCGGTCGCCGACGGCGTCCGCCACGCCGTGATGGCCAGCGATGTGCTGATGGGCAACGACCAGGACGCGACGCGCTGGATCCGCCAGTTCCGCGTCGCGCCGCCCGCCGGCGAGGCCGGGGGTCGCCGGGTCAATCGCCGCCGAAGCGGCGGCTCGAACGGGGCCGGCCAGGAGCTCTCGGCCGACGTTCCCGGCGTCGACGTCCCGGGGCTCGACGTCCCGGCATCGCGCTGACGGCGGGCCCCATGGCCCCGACTCCGGCTACGACCGATCCGCAGGTCATCTTCACGCCGTCGGGCCGGCGCGGCCGCGTCCCGGTCGGCACCACCATCCTCGATGCAGCGCGCTCGCTCGGGGTCGACATCGATGCCGTGTGCGGCAGTCGCGGGATCTGCGGTCGATGCACGGTGACGCCGGCCTTCGGCACGTTCCCGAAACACGGCATCACGTCCGCTGCGGATCACATCGCCGAGCCCGGCCAGCTCGAGAGGGCATACGGCGAGGAGCAGGACCTGCCCGAGGACCGGCGGTTGTCGTGCACGGCCACGTTGCTCGGCGACGCGGTCATCGACGTCCCGCCCGAGAGCCAGGTCCACCGCCAGGTCGTGCGCAAGGACCTCGCGGCAAGGGCGTTCGAGATGGATCCGGTCGTGCGGCTGTATACGGTCGATGTCGCGGAACCCGACCTGGCCACACCGACCGGCGACCTCGGCCGGCTGTTCGCGGCCCTCGAGGCCGAGCAGGGCCTGACCGACCTGCGCGCCGACCTGTCGGTGATCCGCGTCCTCCAGTCGACCCTGGCGGCGGGCGGGTACCGCGTGACGGTGGCCGTCCATGGCGCCCGCGACGTCATCGCGGTGTGGCCCGGCTTCCACGACCGCGCGTTCGGGGTCGCCATCGACGTCGGGTCGACGACGATCGCCGGGCACCTGGTGAACCTCGTGACCGGCGACATCCTCGCCAGTGCCGGCGTGATGAACCCGCAGATCCGGTTCGGCGAGGACCTGATGAGCCGGGTCTCGTACGTGATGATGCACGAGGGCGGTGAGGTCGAGCTGACGACAGCGGTCCGCAAAGCGCTCGACGGGTTGCTGGCGGCGCTCGCCAACAAGACCGACATCAAGCGGCTCGAGATCCTCGAGCTCGCGATCGTCGGGAACCCGATCATGCACCACCTGCTGCTGGGGATCGACCCGACGCCGCTCGGTTCCGCCCCGTTCGCGCTGGCGACCGACACCGCCGTGTCGACGACCGCCGCCGAGCTCGGCGTCTACGCACATCCGGGCGCGCGGGTCTACGTGCTGCCGTGCATCGCGGGCCACGTCGGTGCCGATACGGCCGGCGTGATCCTGGCCGAGGAGCCGCACAAGGCCGAGGCGATGACGCTGGTCGTCGACGTGGGCACGAACGCCGAGCTCGTCCTCGGCAACCGCGACCGGCTGCTGGCGGCCAGCAGCCCGACCGGCCCCGCGTTCGAGGGCGCCCAGATCAGCTCCGGGCAGCGAGCCGCGCCAGGCGCGATCGAGCGCGTCCGCGTCGACCGCGCGACGCTCGAGCCGCGGTTCCGGGTGATCGGGGTCGATGCCTGGTCCGATGCGCCGGACTTCGCCGACGCGCTGGAAGCGGTCGGCACGGGCGTCACCGGCATCTGCGGCTCGGGGATCATCGAGGTCATCGCGGAGCTCTATCTCGCCGGCGTCATCACCGCCGACGGTGTCATCGACGGCGCGGCGGCGGAGCGGACGTCGCGGGTCGTCGAAGACGGGCGGACGTTCGGCTATGTCCTGCACGAGCCGGTCGAGGGCGGCCCGCGGATCGTCATCACCCAGAACGACGTTCGCGCGATCCAGCTGGCCAAGGCCGCCCTCTACGCGGGGGCACGGCTCCTGATGGATCAGCTCGCGATCGACACCGTCGACGAGGTCCGCCTGGCGGGCGCGTTCGGCAGCCAGATCGACCCGCTGCACGCGATGGTCCTCGGCCTGGTGCCGGATTGCGACCTCGAGCGGGTGCGCGCCGCCGGGAACGCAGCCGGCACCGGAGCGCTGATCGCGCTGCTGTCGGGCGCCGCCCGCCGCGAGATCGAAGGCGTGGTCCGCCGCGTCGAGAAGATCGAGACGGCGGTCGAGCCGCGGTTCCAGGAACACTTCGTCGAGGCCATGGCCATCCCGCACCGCACGGCGTCGAGCCCGAACCTCGAGCGGGTCGTCGATCTGCCGCCCCGCCCGGTCACGGCCGACCGCGCCGCCGATGGACGAAGCGACCGCCGCCGGCGACGGACGGTGGTCCGCAGCGCCGGAGCCGAACGATGACCGAGGGTGCTCCCAGCCGTCGCAGCGGGGGTCGCGAGGCGCGGCGTGCCGCGCGGCTCCATGCCCATCACGAGCGAACGCCGTTCCTGACCCGCACCCTCGCGCCGTTCGAGGTGCTCGACGAGGAGGGCCTCTCGCTCATCGAGCACAACGCCGACACGATCCTCGAGGAGGTCGGGGTCATCTTCCGCGGTGACCCCGAGGCGCTCCGGTTGCTGCGCGACGGCGGTGCGGACGTTGACGGCGAGCTCGTGCGCTTCCCGCGGGGCATGTGCCGGCGGATCGTCCAGGCGACCGCGCCGCGACAGTTCACCCAGTACGCCCGGAACGAGGCGAACAACGTCGAGATCGGCGGGATGCACACGGTGTTTGCGCCGAACTACGGTTCGCCGTTCGTCCGTGACCTGGACCGCGGCCGGCGCTACGGGACGATCGAGGACTTCCGCAACCTGGTGAAGCTCACCTACCTGTCACCACACCTGCACCACAGCGGCGGAACGGTCTGCGAGCCGGTCGACATCCCGGTCAACAAGCGTCACCTCGACATGGTCTACGCGCACATGCGCTACTCGGACAAGCCGTTCATGGGCTCCGTGACGGCGCCGGAACGGGCTCGCGACACGGTCGAGATGGCGCGGATCCTGTTCGGGACCGACTACCTCGAGGACCACCCGGTCGTCCTGTCGTTGATCAATGCGAATTCGCCGCTGGTCTGGGATGCGACGATGCTCGGATCTGCGAGGGCCTACGCCGAGGCGAACCAGGCCACGCTGCTGACCCCCTTCATCCTGGCCGGGGCGATGGCTCCGGTGACCGCGGCGGGCGTGGCCGCACAGACGCTCGCCGAGGCGCTTGCCGGGATGACGTTCGTGCAGCTGGTGCGGCCCGGCGCCCCGGTCGTGCTCGGCAGCTTCGCGAGCTCGATGTCGATGCAGTCGGGCGCGCCGACGTTCGGCACGCCGGAGCCCGCGCTGGTCCTGTACGTGATGGCGGCGCTCGCGCGCCGGCTCGGCGTCCCGTTCCGGTCCGGCGGCTCGCTGTGCGCATCGAAGATCCCCGACGCGCAAGCCGCCTACGAGAGCGCGGCGACCCTCCAGCCGACCGTGCTCGGTGGCGTCAACTTCGTCCTCCACGCCGCGGGCTGGCTCGAGGGCGGGCTGAGTGTCGGCTACGAGAAGTTCATCCTCGACGCGGACCAGTGCGGGATGATGGCCGTCTTCGTGAAGGGTGTCGACCTGTCCGAGAACGGCCAGGCGCTGGATGCGATCCGCGGCAACGGGCCGGGACAGCACTTCCTCGGGACCGCCCACACGCTGGCCAACTTCGAGACCGCGTTCTATCGCTCCGAGGTCGCCGACAACAACTCCTTCGAGCAGTGGAGCGAGGACGGCGGCCTGGACGCGGCGCAGCGGGCGAATGCGATCTGGAAGCGGATGCTCGCGGAATACGAGGAGCCGCCGCTCGACCAGGCGATCGACGAGGCCCTGCTGGAGTTCATGATCCGCCGCAAGGCGTCGATGCCCGACTCCGAGGTCTGAGCGGTGCTGTTTCGCCGCCACGCCCGCCTGTCCCCGAGCGCCCGCGAGGCCCTGGCGTCATTGCTGCGCTCGCCGACATTCGAGCTGATCCCGCTCAAGAACGCGATGGATCAGGCCGGGCACCTGCCACCCGGGGCGACGGTGTCGGTCACCGCCTCCCCGACCAAGGGGCTGGAGGCGACCGTGGATCTGGCCGCGCAACTCCGGCTGGCGGGCTTCACGGTCGTTCCGCACCTGTCGGCCCGGATGGTCCGCGACCGCGCGCACCTGACAGCGCTGGTCGCGTCCCTCGACGACGCCGGTATCGACCGGGCGTTCGTGGTCGGTGGCGATGAGAAGGAACCGGGGGCGTATGTCGACGGGCTCGCCCTGCTCCGCGAGCTGGCCGAGATCGGCCACCCGTTCCGCCACGTCGGCATCCCGGCGTATCCGCAGGGCCACGCGTTCATCGCCGATGGCCCCCTGCTCGACGCGCTCCGGGCCAAGGCCGAGTTCGCGCAGTACATGACGACCCAGCTGTGCTTCGACCCGGCCGCCATCTCGACGTGGCTCGCCGCGCGCCGCGCCGAGGGCCTGACGCTGCCCGTCCACGTCGGCGTACCTGGCGTCGCCGAGCCACAGAAGCTGCTCGCGCTGGCGGCCCGGATCGGCGTGGCCGACACCCACCGGTTCCTCGCCAAGAACGTGCGCTTCGTCGCGCGACTCGTCCGCTCCGGCGGCTTCTACCGGCCGGATGCGCTGCTGGAGGGCATCGCACCGACCGTCGCGGTCCCATCGGCGGACATCACGGGCTTCCATCTGTATCTCTTCAACGCGGTCGAGGTCACCGAGCGCTGGCGCCAGGCCAAGCTGGAGACGCTGGACCCGCGATGACCGAGCCGTGGACGCGTGACGATCTGCTCGCGGCGCTCAGCGCGGGCCCGGATCGTGTGACCGTCGCGGCCCAGGTTGCCGCCGCCCGGCCCGCCACGCCTGGCGAGTGGACGGCCGAGGAGGTCGTCCGGCATCTGGTCGCGGTCGAGACTGACGTCCACCAGGCAAGGCTGCGCGATCTCGCCACGCTCGACGAACCCCGTTGGACCTGGACCGAGCCCGGTCCATGGTCGGGCGAGCCCGATCTCGACCTGGATGGCGTCCTGCGACGATTCGCCGCGCTCCGAGGCGAGACGGTGGCCATGGTCGGCGCGCTCGACGAGGAGGGCTGGGCCCGGACCGGTCAGCACGAGACCTTTGGTGCGCTGGACGTCGCCGGTGTCCTGCGCAACTCGGTCGACCACGACGAGGAGCACCTTCGCGGTCTAGGTGCTGGCTAGGACCATCGCCTCCGGTTTGTGACTCGACCCACGCGACGGGCGCGTGGCAGTATGCCCCGAGGCGTCGGGAGGCCCGTACGCCATCGAGCTGGAGGGACCCTGATGGCGTCCGACGCGAACGCGCCCCGCTCTCGACGAGCACTCCTGACTGCAGCGGCCGGCGGTGCCGCGGCCATGGCGGCCTCGGCAGCCATGCCGCTGACCGCGGCGGCCGCGCCCACTGCGATGCAGACTGAGACCGCCAACACGGCGGTGGCGCTCACATCGCTCACCCAGACGGCCGCCGGGGCAGTGGCCTTCAAGGTGCGGACCACGAACCCAGACGCCGCCGCATTGCTCGCGTCGACCGGTGACGAGACGGGCATCGAGACCGACACGGGTTACACAGGCGTCTATGCCTGGGCACCGGAAGCACCGTTCCCGGTCCCGGACCCAGGTATCCAGTACGAAGGCGCTGGCGTGTGGGGCGATAGCCCGGACGACGGCGTGGTGGGTACCGGTGGCCTGAGCGGTGTCATCGGCATCGGTGGCGGGGCTGGCGTCGTCGGTCTCGGCGACGACGGCGTCGTCGGGGTGGGCGGCCCGACCGGTGCAGGCGTCCGCGCGTTCGGCGACACGTCCACGTCCGTGGCCTTGGCCGTCACCGGCAAGGTCACGTTCAGCCGATCCAGCCGGACCACGATCCCCGCTGGACGGTCAAGCATCAAGATCACGCTCGCCGGCGTGACTTCGGCGAGCCGCGTCTTCGCGGTTCTCCACACAAATAGGACGGGCAGGTACGTCCGTGCCGTCGTCCCAACCACGGGATCCTTCACGATCTACCTCAACACGACGGTGCCAGGGTCGACGCACGTCGCCTGGTTCGTGATCAACTGACATGGCGGACATCGATCTCGACAGGCTCGCCCTGCTCCGGGCTCGCCTCGGCCGGCCGGCCAAGCGGAGTACCGCGGCCGTGCGCTCCACCGGTGCACGGTTCAAGGCCGGCTCCAGAGGCCTGGGGACGGCTTCCGATGACGCTCGCCGCGCCCGGACGCAAGAGGCATTGTCCGACGGCCGCTCGATCCGCGAGGCCTTCGCAGCGGCGTTGAAGCGCTCCCCGCGAACCTAGCGCTATCGGGCTATCCGGGGTACTGCTTGCGGTGCCCCGGAGGCTCGGGCATCATCCGCGTTACAACCGAAGAAGTGCTTATCCAGAGTGGCGGAGGGACCGGCCCGTCGATGCCACGACAACCTACCGACGCGAGTCGGCAAGGTGCCAAATCCGGGCAGGTCCTCCTGCGAGATAAGGGACACTCCCTTCGGAGCTCCCTCGAAGCGACCAGGTCGTCCGGGTCCATGGGCCGTGTCCCGTCGCTGCGCCGCGCAACCCGGAGCTGCCCGTGTCGAACCGCACCCTCTCGCCGCCGCCGAACGAGCCGGACACGTCCGACCCGGATGCCGTGACACCGTTCACCCGTGCGACGCGGAGTGCCCGGCTTTCCGGTCTGCTCGCGGAGCGGATCCTCGTCCTCGACGGCGCGATGGGCACGATGCTCCAGGCGTACGAGTTCGATGAGGCGGGCTACCGGGGCGACCGGTTCCGCCAGCACCCGCGCGACCTGCGGGGCGACAACGATCTCCTGACGCTGACGCAGCCGGATGCGGTCCGCGCGGTGCATGCGGGCTACCTGGACGCCGGTGCGGACATCATCTCGACGAACACGTTCACGGCCACCCGGATCGCCCAGGCCGATTACGGCCTCGACGACGCGGTCGTCCGCGACATCAACCTCACGGCCGCCCGACTGGCTCGCGCCGCCGCCGACGTAGCGGAGGCCCGGGACCCGGCTCGACCACGATTCGTCGCGGGTGCCCTCGGGCCGACCAACCGGACCGCATCGATCAGCCCGGACGTGGGCGACCCGGCGGCCCGGGCCGTCAGCTGGATCGAGCTGCAGGAGGCCTACCACGACGCGGCTGCTGGCCTGGTCGAGGGTGGCGCCGACATCCTGCTGATCGAGACGATCTTCGACACGCTCAACGCAAAGGCGGCGATCTTCGGCGTCGAGAGCCTGTTCGACGAGCTCGGCGAGCGGCTGCCGGTCATCGTGTCCGGCACGATCGTCGACGCGTCGGGCCGGACGCTGTCGGGGCAGACGGTCGAAGCGTTCTGGCACAGCATCCGCCACGCCGACCCGCTGGTCGTCGGGCTCAACTGCGCACTCGGGCCGAAGCAGCTGCGGGAGCACCTCGATGTGCTGGCACGCATCGCCGACCGGCCCGTGTCGGCCTATCCGAACGCCGGTCTGCCGAACGAGCTGGGTGGCTACGACGAGACGCCGGAGGACATGGCCGACGCGCTTGGCGAGTGGGCCAGGCACGGGCTGCTCAACATCGCCGGGGGCTGTTGCGGCTCGACGCCCGAGCACATCGAGGCGATCGCGGCGGCTGTCGCAGGATGCGCCCCGCGGCCGATCGTCCGGCCGCCCGCCCTCACCCGCCTGTCGGGGCTCGAGCCCGTCATCATCCCGCCGCCGGGCGACACGTTCGTGAACGTCGGCGAGCGGACCAACGTGACCGGCTCGCGCAAGTTCGCGAGGCTCATGGCCGAAGGCGGCGAGGACGAAGCCATCGACATCGCGCGCGAGCAGGTAGCCAACGGCGCGCAGCTGATCGACGTGAACATGGATGAGGCGATGCTCGACGGCGTCGCGGCGATGACCAGGTTCCTGCGGCGCGTCGCCGCCGAGCCCGACATCGCGACGGTGCCGGTCATGGTCGACAGCTCGAAGTGGTCGGTCATCGAGGCCGGGCTCCAGCAGCTCCAGGGCAAGGGCGTCGTGAACTCGATCTCGCTCAAGGAGGGCGAAGCCGAGTTCCTGCGCCAGGCGCGCCTGTGCAAGCGCTACGGCGCGGCGGTCGTCGTCATGGCGTTCGACGAGCAGGGCCAGGCGGACTCGGTCGACCGGCGGGTGAGCGTGCTCAAGCGCGCGTACGAGCTCCTGACCGAGGTGGTCGGGTTCGCGCCAGAGGACATCATCCTCGACGCCAACATCTTCGCCATCGCGACCGGCATCGAGGAGCACAACGCCTACGCCGTGTCGTTCATCGAAGCGGTCAAGCGGCTCAAGGTGGAACTGCCCGGGACGCGGACGTCGGGCGGCGTATCGAACGTGTCATTCGCGTTCCGCGGCAACGACCGCGTGCGCGAGGCGATCCACTCGGTCTTCCTGTACCACGCCAAGCAGGCCGGGCTGGACATGGCCATCGTCAATGCCGGTGTCCTGCCCGTGTACGACGACATCGAGGCGGACCTCCGCGAGCGCGTCGAGGACGTCGTGCTGAACCGACGGGACGACGCGACCGAGCGGCTGCTCGAGATCGCACGGCAGTACGAAGGCAGTGCCGGCATGGATCGGCCGGCCGAGGACCTCGCGTGGCGCGAACGACCGGTGGGGGAGCGGCTCACCCACGCGCTCGTCGAGGGCATCGACGCGTGGATCGTCGAGGACACGGAGGAGGCACGCCAGGCGGCCACCCGTCCGCTCGAGGTGATCGAGGGGCCGCTCATGGATGGGATGAACGTCGTCGGCGATCTGTTCGGCTCCGGCCGGATGTTCCTGCCGCAGGTCGTCAAGAGCGCCCGGGTGATGAAGAAGGCCGTGGCCCACCTCGTGCCATACCTCGAGGCAGAGCGCGAGGGGACCGGCGTCCGCAAGACCGGCACGATCGTGACCGCGACCGTCAAGGGCGACGTCCACGACATCGGCAAGAACATCGTCGGCGTCGTCCTGGGCTGCAACGACTACGAGGTCATCGACCTCGGGGTGATGGTTCCCGCCGCGCGCATCCTGGAGACCGCCGCCGAGCATGACGCGGACCTCATCGGGCTGTCCGGGCTGATCACGCCGTCGCTCGACGAGATGGTCCACGTCGCGTCGGAGATGGAGCGGCTGGGCATGACGACGCCGCTGCTGATCGGCGGGGCGACGACGTCACGGATGCACACCGCCGTGAAGATCGCACCGGCGTACTCGGGGCCGGTCGTCCACGTGCTCGACGCGTCGCGGGCAGTGGGCGTCGCCGGCGCGCTCGTCGACCGCGACAGGCGGTCGGCCTACGCCGCTGGCGTCCACGATGAGTACGAGGCCATCCGCCTCGACCGCGCCGGCCGCCAGGCGAAGGAGCGCTACCTGACCATCGCCGAGGCCCGGGCGAACCGCGTCCCGATCGACTGGTCCACGGTCACGCCACCGCGACCAACGTTCCTGGGTGTCCGGACGTTCGACGACTATCCACTCACCGAGCTCGTGGAGCGTATCGACTGGACGCCGTTCTTCGCGACCTGGGAGCTACGCGGCGCCTACCCCGCGATCCTCGACGACCCCAAGCTCGGCGCGGCGGCGCGCGACCTGTACGACGACGCGCGCCGGCTGCTGGATCGGATGGTGGCGGAGACGCGCTTGCGCGCGAGCGGCGTCGTCGGTTTCTGGCCGGCCAACGCCGAGGTCGACGACATCGCCGTGTGGCGCGACGACGAGCGCCGCGATCGGCTCGCGACGTTCCGGACCCTTCGCCAGCAGATGGCCAAGACCGATGCTCGTCCGAACGTCGCGCTCGCGGACTTCGTGGCGCCGATCGACAGCGGGCTCGCCGACCACATCGGCGCGTTCGCCGTCACGGCCGGTCATGGACTGGACGGGCCGGACGGCCTGGTCGCCGAGTTCACGGCCGCGCATGACGACTACTCGTCGATCCTCGCCAAGGCGCTGGCCGACCGCCTGGCCGAGGCGTTCGCCGAGCGCCTCCACGAGCATGTCCGGCGCGAGCTGTGGGGCTATGCGCCCGATGAGGCGCTGTCCAACACGGAGCTCATCGCGGAGCGCTACCAGGGCATCCGCCCCGCGCCCGGCTACCCCGCCTGCCCCGACCACACCGAGAAGCGGACCCTGTTCGAGCTCCTCGAGGCGGAGGCCCGTGCCGGCATGGAGCTGACCGAGTCGTGCGCGATGCTGCCCGGCGCCTCGGTGTCCGGCTACTACCTGTGGAACCCGGCCAGCCACTACTTCGGCGTGGGCCGCATCGATCGCGACCAGCTCGAGGACTACGCCGCGCGCAAGGGGATCCCCGTCGCCGAGGCGGAACGGTGGCTGGCGCCCAACCTGCGGGATCCGGCATGACGGTCGGCGACGCGCGTGCCCGCTTCCGCAAGCGCCTGTCCGGCGGACCGCTGCTCGCCGATGGCGCCATGGGCACGCTGCTGTTCAGCCGGGGCATCCCCCAGCGGGCGGTGCTCGACGATCTGGTCGCCAGCCGGCCCGAGCTGATCGGCGCGATCCACCGCGAGTATCTCGACGTCGGCGCCGACATCATCGAGACCGCGACGTTCGGGGCGAACCGCGTCCGCCTCGCGCCCTACGGCCTCGCCGAGCGTGCCGGCAAGCTGGCTCGACGAGGTGCCCAGCTCGCCCGGGAGGCCCGTGATGTAGCCGGCCGGGACGTGCTCGTGGCCGGCTCGATCGGGCCGCTGGGACCACCGACGAGCGAGATCGTGCACCTCGCCGAAGAGGACGCCCGTGCGGCGTTCCGCGAGACGATCGAGGGACTGCTCGAGGGCGGCGTCGATGTCTTCTGGTTCGAGACCTTCGGGCTCATCGACCACCTCGCGATCGCTGTCGAGGAGGCCCGCGCGGCGGCGGCCGACCTGCCGGTCGTCGCGCTGCTGACCTTTGGCGAGGACGTGGCGCTGCCCGATGGGACAGGCCCAGGCGTGGCGGCGGACGCGCTCGCTCGACGGATCGATGTCGACGTCATCGGCGTCAACTGCGGCGCAGGCCCGGTGGGCTGTCTGGAGGCGCTCGTTGCCATGGCGGACGGCGGCGGCGCGGTCCCGCATGCGATCCTCCCCAACGCCGGCCTGCCGCAACGGATCGAGGGACAGTTCGTGTACGCCGCCGGCCCCGACTATCTCGGTCGGATGGTGGCTGACATGGTCGAAGCGGGCGCGGCTATCGTCGGTGGCTGCTGCGGCACGACGCCGGAGCACATCGCGGCGATGCGTGTGGCGATCGACGCCCGGGTCGGCGCCCTCCATGCCGTCTCGGCGCCGGCAGCGGCGCCCGTACCGGCCGCCACCACGATCCGTGCGGAGGTCGCCACTGCGACCGACACGCCAGCCCCACCGTCGCGACTGGCGCGGGCCCTCGCCGAACGGCGCTACGTGATCTCGGTCGAGATCGACCCGCCCCGCTCCGTCCGCATCGAACGCACGATCGAGGCGGCACGCATGCTCCAGGACGCCGGCGTCGACATCGTCAATGTCAGCGACTCTGCCATGGCCCGGGTGCGGATGGGCGCGCTCGCCGTGGCGTTCGGGATCCAGCACGACCTCGACGTCGAGTGCGTCGTCCACGTCACGACCCGCGACCGGAACCTGATGGCGCTCGAGTCAGAGTTGCTGGGCGCCCACGCGCTCGGCGTCCGCGACATCCTGGCGCTCACCGGCGACCCGCCCCGGATCGGCGATCTTCCGGGCGCGACCGGGGTGTGGGATGTCGACTCGATCGGGCTCGTCGAGATCCTGGCCCGCCTCAACCGCGGTGAGGATGCGGCCGGCTCGCCGATCGGGCAGCCGGCCTCATTCACGATCGCCTGCGCGCTCGATCCGACCGCCGCCGACGCGACCACCGAATGGGATCGCCTGGAACGAAAGGTCGCCGCGGGTGCGCACCTGATCATGACCCAGCCGCTCTACTCGGAGGCACAGGTCGAGGCGATGTTCCGCGAGGCGTGCCGCCGCTTCGGGCCGGCCGGCTTCCCCATCCCCGTACTGCTCGGCGTCCTGCCGCTCCAGTCGTCCCGCCACGCCGAGTTCCTCCACCACGAGGTGCCCGGCATCACGATCCCGGACGCGACGCGCGATGCGCTGCGAGAGGCTGGCGAGCGTGGTGCGGAAGTCGGCCTGCGCATCACCGAGGAGCTGCTCGGGGTCGTCGGCGACCGCGTCGCCGGCACGTATGTCATGCCGTCGTTCGGGCGGTATGAGCAGGCCGCCGAGCTGGTCCGCCGGCTCCGTGCGATGCCGTCCGCGCGCGTTGACGCCCCGGCGCTGCGGCCCTAGACTCGATATCCGACGAAATCACTCGGATATGCGAGGAAGCGACCCCTGACCGCGCCCACCGGCACCCCACCCGTCCCCGTCCAGCGCCCCGCCTACCACGGCTCGGGCGCGGTCTCCTTTTCGACGAAGGGCGAGTACGGCGTCCGTCTGATGGTCCAGCTGGCGCGCCACTACGGCACGGGGCCGGCCAGCCTGGCCGGCATCGCGGCGGAGGAGGATCTCCCGCGGGCATATCTCGAGCAGCTCGTCGTGAACCTCCGCGAAGCGGGCCTCGTCGTGAGCACGCGCGGTGCCCACGGCGGTTATGAGCTGACGCGCCCGCCAGGTTCCATCGCGATGGGCGAGGTCCTGCGCGCGCTCGAGGGCCCGATCGCGCCGATGTTCTGCGCGAGTGACGATCCTGAGCACGCGACCACCTGCGACCGCTCGTCGCGCTGCACCGTCAACATCCTCTGGGTGCGCGTCCGTGACGCGATCACCTCGACCCTCGACTCGATGACCCTCGCCGATCTCGCGCCGCCGCGCGTGCCCGACGACCCGGAAGGAGCCCTGATCACCTCGTGACCGACCAGTCGACCGCCACCGACCAGCACCTCGTCATCCGCGGCCTGCGCGTCGCCCCCCTCGGAAAGCCCGATCAGGAGATCCTGCAGGGGATCGACCTGACCGTCGGCAAGGGCGAGGTCCACGCGATCATGGGCCCCAACGGCTCGGGCAAGACGACGCTCGCCTATGCCCTGATGGGGCACCCGGCCTACGTCGTCACGGCCGGCCAGGTCCTCTGGAAGGGCCGTGACATCCTGAAACTGTCACCTGACAAGCGTGCGCGGCTCGGGCTGTTCCTGGCCTTCCAGTACCCGACCGCGATCCCGGGGTTGTCGGTCGCATCGTTCATCCGGAGCGCGCTCAACGCCAAGCTCCAAGGCATCGACAAGAGCGACGACATCGACCCGACCGATCCGGTCAAGGGCGGTGTCTCGATGCGCGACTTCCGCACCAAGATGCGCGAGAAGATGGCGCTCCTGCGCATGGACGAGGGCTTCGCCAGCCGCTATGTGAACGAGGGCTTCTCGGGTGGCGAGAAGAAGCGCCTCGAGATGCTGCAGATGGCGGTCATCGAACCCGAGATGGCGATCCTCGACGAGACCGACTCGGGGCTCGACATCGACGCGCTGCGGATCGTCGCCGAGGGCGTCAATGCGATGCTCAACCCGGAGCTCGGTGTCCTGCTGATCACGCACTACCAGCGCCTGCTCAATCACATCAAGCCCGACGTCGTCCATGTGCTGGCCCAGGGTCGCATCGTAAAGAGCGGTGGCCGCGAGCTCGCCCTCCAGCTCGAGGACGAGGGCTACGGCCCGATCCTTCGCGAGGCCGGGCTCGAGGTGGACGCCCCTGACGAGGCGCTGCAGGTGCCCAAGGGCCCTGAGCTCGACCTCGACCGCGAACCCGTGGAGGCCGCCCGCTAGCCGGGCGCCACCATGGCCATCGAGGCGTCCGACCGACCAACCCTCGACCCCTTCGTGTTGCGGCGCGACTTCCCGATCCTCGAGCAGGAGATCAACGGGCATCCGCTGACCTACCTCGACTCAGCCTCGAGCAGCCAGAAGCCGCGCGTCGTCATCGATGCCGTCGCGGACTATTACCGCGAGTACAACGCGAACGTCCATCGCGGCATCTACACGATCGGCGAGAAGGCGACGGCGGCGTACGAGCGAGCCCGTGCGACGGTCGGGCGGTTCATCAACGCGCCGGACAGCCACGAGATCGTGTTCACGCGCAACGCGACCGAGGCCATCAACCTCGTCGCCTACTCGTGGGGCCGGCGCAACATCGCGCGCGGCGACGCGATCGTCCTGACCGAGATGGAGCATCACGCCAACCTCGTGCCGTGGCAGCTCCTCGTCCAGGAGCAGGACGGCGACCTCGAGTTCATCCCGATCACGGACGATGGTGAGCTTCGGCTCGACGTGTTCGAGGTGCTGCTCCGGCTCCGACCGAAGCTCGTCGCGTTCACCCAGGTATCGAACACGCTCGGGACGATCAACCCGGTTCGCGAGATGGTCGACATGGCCCACGCGGCTGGAGCACTCGTGCTGGTCGACGGCGCGCAGGCAGTCCCGCACGTGCCGGTCGACGTCCAGGCGCTCGACTGCGACTTCTACGCGTTCAGTGGCCACAAGATGCTCGCTCCGATGGGCTCTGGCGCCCTGTGGGCGCGGCGCGAGCTCCTCGAGTCGATGCCGCCCTTCCTCGCCGGCGGCGAGATGATCCGCGAGGTCCACCTCCGGCGCAGCGAGTTCAACGACATCCCCTGGAAGTTCGAGGCGGGCACGCCGGCGGTCGGCGACGCGATCGGGCTGGGCGTGGCCGCGGACTACCTCATGGATATCGGCATGGGGGCCGTGCGCGAGCATGAGCGCGAGCTCGTGCGATATGCACTGGACGTCCTGCCGCGCGAAGTCCCGCAGATCGAGCTGTATGGCCCGCTGGATCCCGATCGGCGCGGTGGTGTCGTGCCGTTCAACCTGCCGGGCATCCACCCGCACGATGTGGCCCAGGTGCTGGACCGCTACGGCATCGCGATCCGCGCCGGCCACCATTGCACGATGCCGCTCCACGAGCGGATGGACCTGGCGGCGACGGCCCGCGCGAGCTTCAGTGTCTACACGACCACCGACGACATCGACAAGCTGGCCGCCGGCCTGGCGAGGTCCTCCGGGTCTTCCGGGGCTAGCGCGCCGCCGCCCGACCTGCTCGCCCTGGGGAGGACGCACGAACCGGCACGAGACCGCCCGAACCCGGGCTCACGGTCGGTTTTCGTGTTCCGCCAGGCTCGTTCGTCACGGATCGCTCGGCGACAACAAGCGCGCCGTCAGCCGGGCGTCAACGACCGCCAGGTGTCGAGCGCCCACTGCCAGTCGGCCGGGTCATCGAACTCGATGCGGATGGCAGCCCCGGACCCGGTGACGGCGGAATAGCCCTCGAGGATGCCGACTTCGACGCCCGACGAGGCGTCGGTCATCAGGCGCGCGCGTCCGAGTACCCCGCCCAGGTTGTGAGTGATCGCATCAGGCCCGAGATCGACGGCGAACTGCTCGATGAATTCGTGCGCCGTCATCGGGGAACCGTTGGCATTGCCGGTCGCGGTCGCGGCCAGCGTGATGGTTCGACCACCACCGCTGCCCCACCACTCCTCGGCGCTTCGTCGCTCCGCGTATTCGCCGGGTACCTCGAGCGACCAGCCCTCATGGTTGATCCGCACCGGCTGGCGACGGTAGCCGATAGGCGGCACCGGCTCTGGCTCCTTCGTGGCGTTGTTCGCCGCCTGGCGAGCCATCGGGTCGTCGACGCCGCGCAGTGCGGTGAGCTCGGTCCAGGCATGCCAGGGGAACGGGAGGTCGGGGTCGATCGGGTATGCGCGAGATAGGAGTCGATGGACCTCGTCGAACAGGTCGGCCTCGCCTTCCATCGCCGGCGTCCGCCAGCGGACCTCGAGCCACATCAGGACGAGTGCGCGGTTCATCAGGTAGCGGGCGTCGGTGGCGTCGGCCCACCATGGCGTGATGTCCAGCGCGACGCGCGGATCGGCGATGGCCGCCTCGAGCCACGCGTTGTCGCGCGGCCCAAGGACCGTCACCACGGCCTGATCGGTCGCGAAGCGGACGCCGGGTGGCATCCCAAGCGGCACGCCACGCTCCCCGCGGCCGACCTTCACGCGCGCCCGCGCCAGCCGCGGCCCGAGCCAACCGAGGTACAGCCGCTCGACATCGCCGCGATCGGCGAACGTGGTCGCGCCATCGCCATCGGTCCAGTCGATCCCGACCTCGGTCCCGAGGCGCTCCAGGATGCGGCCGACGAAGCGGTGGTAGCCGGGACCGACGACGCCGGTATCGCCGGACGCGGTCACGCGACCGGTGTCCGAGGCGGTGAGGACCAGCGGCGATGTCGCCGGATGGAGGTCGACCGCGAGTGCCGTCTCGCCTGACGGCAGGGTTCGCTGGTGGGTCGAGCGCACCGCGTCGGCGTATTCACCGGTCAGCCAGACGGCGGCATCGGCGAGCAGGCGATCAGCGGCGGGCAGGCGTGGGATCAGGCCACGTTTCTGCGCCGTGCCGCCGAGCGCCACACCGAGAGCGTCCGAGAGGTTCGTGGTCACCGAACCCCGAAGATATCCCTCAAAACCCGCCGCGAGGCTCGCCGGTTGGTACCAGCCGGCCCGGCAAACGGTCCGTTGCGGGGATGCACCTCCACGCAATCCCGACCCCGCTGGTCGGGATTGGAGGTTCGCGCTACACTCGATGCTCCGATGGACGACCTGTACCGCGATTACATCCTCGAGCACTACCGCCAGCCCCACAACTTCGGGGTCATCGAGGATGCCGACGGCAGCTACGAGGGCTCCAACCCGCTGTGCGGCGACCGGATCACGCTGATGCTCGGCGTGAAGGACGGCATCGTCGACCGTGTCGGCTTCACGGGTCGCGGGTGCGCCATCAGCCAGGCCAGCGCGAGCCTGCTGACCGACGAGATCAAGGGCAAGCCCCTCAAGGACGTCGCGTCGTTCCGTGCCGACGACCTGCTCGACCTGCTGGGCATCGAGATCGGTCCCGCCCGGCTCAAGTGCGCGATGCTGAGCCACGAGAGCCTCCAGCATGTGCTCGAGGACCTCGGCGCGGGCGACCGCCAGACCAGCGCCCCGGAAGGTGCGCAGGCATGACCCGGATCGAGCGCCGCTGCAGGTGTCGCCCGCCGGCTTGAGCCGGCACGCGTCGCGACCCGCGACCACGACCACCCGCATCCACCCGCCCTGGCCGCGTGAGCAGCCAGCCCGTCGAACCACCGGAGCGAACCCTACCGATGCCGAAGTCCTACGCCGACCTCCTGCGTGAGGCCCGCGCCCAGATCCGCGAGGTCACCCCGCAGGAGGTGGAAGCCCTCCCTGCCGACGCGGCGACGATCGTCGACGTCCGCGAGGCGTCCGAGTGGGAGCAGGGCCACCTGCCCGGCGCCCAGCACGTCTCGAAGAGCTACATCGAGCAGCAGATCGAGACCGCGGCGCCCGACCGCGACGCGCCGGTGATCCTCTATTGCGCGGGCGGCATCCGCTCGCTGTTCGCGGCCCAGACCCTCGCTGACATGGGCTACTCGGACGTCGCGAGCATGTCCGGCGGGTTCCAGGCCTGGAAGGGCGCGGGCTTCGACTTCGACACGCCCGTCGTCCTGAACGCCGAGCAGAAACAGCGCTACAGCCGTCATCTGCTGATCCCGGAAGTCGGCTCGTCCGGTCAGAAGCGCCTGCTCGAGTCGAAGGCGCTGCTCATCGGTGCCGGTGGGCTCGGTAGCCCGGCCGCGCTGTATCTCGCGGCGGCGGGCGTCGGGACGATCGGTCTCGTCGACTTCGACGTCGTCGACCTCAGCAACCTCCAGCGCCAGATCATCCACACCACCGAGCGAGTCGGTGAGCGCAAGGTCGAGTCGGCGCGGATCGCCATCAACGCCCTCAACCCGGACATCGACGTGGTCCAGCACGAGGAGATGCTGACCGCCGCCAACGTCGAGCGGCTCATCGACGGCTACGACGTCATCCTCGACGGCACCGACACGTTCGAGACCCGCTACGTCCTCAACGATTCAGCGGTCGCGGCCGGGATCCCGGTCGTCCATGCCAGCGTGTTCCGGTTCGAGGGTCAGCTGACCACGTTCATCCCCTTTGAGGGGCCGTGCTACCGCTGCCTCTACCCGACGCCCCCGCCGCCGGAGCTCGCGCCCGGCTGCTCGGTCGCCGGTGTCCTAGGCGTCGTGCCGGGCATCCTCGGCCTGCTCCAGACCAACGAGGCGCTCAAGATCCTGCTCGGCATCGGCACGACGCTGGCCGGCCGGCTGGTGCTGTTCGATGCGCTCGAGACCGAGTTCACCGAGCTCCAGCTCCGCCGTGACCCGCAGTGCCCGGTCTGCTCCGACGCGGCTGTGGAGGCCCGCAAGGCCGGGCGACCGCTGGCGACCGCCAACGTCGGGGCGGACGCGCCGTTCCTCATGACCACGACCGGGCTGGCCGGCTCGGTGTCCCCGGAGGCGCGCGGGTGAGCACGGTCTTCATCCCGGCCGTACTGCGGCCGAACGTCGGCGGGGCGAAGTCGGTCGAGGTCGAGGGCGACTCGATCAGATCGGTCGTGGGCGGTCTCATCGAGCGCCATCCGTCGCTCGGCGGTCAGTTGTTGACCGACGATGGCGACCTCAACCGATTCGTCAACGTGTACGTCAACGGGCAGGATGTTCGCTACCTGGCTGGCCTCGACACGCCGGTCGCCCGAACCGACGAGGTCCGCCTCCTCCCGGCGATGGCCGGCGGCTGACCGTGGCCGTCCCGTGGCGGATCGCCGACGCCGATCACGACCACACGCACGCACACGAAGACCTGGCGCCGCATGGCGGGCGTTACGCGGACATCCTCGACGCGATCGGCCACACGCCGGTCGTCGAGATCCCGCGGATGAGCCCGAATCCCGCGGTCCGCATCTTCGCGAAGCTGGAGATGCTCAACCCGACGGGCTCCGTGAAGGATCGCGCCGCGAAGTATCTGATCGAGGACCTCGAGGCGCGCGAGCTGCTCCACGAGGGCTCGATCATCCTCGAGCCGACGTCGGGCAACACCGGCATCGCCCTGGCGATGATCGGGCGGCGCAAGGGCTATCGGGTGGCACTGGTGATGCCCGACAACGTCACCAACGAACGCCGGCAGATGGCGGCGCTGTTCGGCGCCGAGGTGATCGACTCGCCGGGCGCCTTCGGGTCGAATGGGGCGATCGCGCTGGCCAAGCACCTCGTCGCCAAGGACGCCCGGTTCGTGATGCCGTACCAGTACGGCAACCCGGCCAACCCGCGGGCCCACTACGAGACGACCGGCCCGGAGATCCTGGCCGATTGCCCGGAGATCGACACGTTCGTCGCCGGGCTCGGCACCGGTGGGACGCTGATGGGCGTCTCTCGCTACATGCGCGAGCACAAGCCGGGTGTCCGCATCGTGGCGGCGGAGCCGATGCCCGGCGAGCAGGTCCAGGGGCTGCGCTCGCTCGATGAGGGCTTCATCCCCGAGATCCTCGACCCGAGCGCGATCGACGCGAAATATCTCGTCTCGAACCTTGACGCCCTGACCGCCCTCCGTGAGCTCGTCTTCCGCGAGGGCATCTTCGGCGGCCCGTCGTGCGGGGCCGTGTTGGTCGCTGCCGCCCGTGAAGCCGCGCGGATGGATGCGGGCACGATCGTCGCGCTGCTGCCGGACGGCGGCTGGAAGTACCTCTCGGCGGGGACGTTCACGACCGACTTCGACGAGATGCAGGATGCCCTCGAAGGCGGCGTCAACTGGTGGTGACGCCGGTCCATCCGGGTCCAGCGACCGCGGCGCTGCCGGCCTCCATCGTCCAGGCGCTGATAGACCATGGCCGGGCTGGCTACCCAAACGAGGCCTGTGGGCTGATCATCGGCGACGGCGTGCCCGCCGACGGGGGGCGCGCGTTACGTTTCGAGCCGGCGCAGAACGCGGCGGCATCACCCTATCGGTACGAGATCCATCCCGATGACCTGTACCGGCTGACCGTCGAAACCGATGACGCGGGCGAGGCGTTCTGGGGCATCGTCCATTCGCACACCCACACGCCGGCGGTGCCATCACCGACGGACATCGGGCTCGCGTTCTACCCCGACGCCCTCTATGTGCTCGTGTCGCTCGGCGCAGGAGAGACGGACCGGGCGAACGTCACGCCCACCACGCCCAGTGTCCGCGCCTGGCGGATCGTCGACGGCCAGGTCCACGAGGTCGCCATCGACGTCATCGAGGGATGACGGCAGCGGATCGACCGCGGCTCGGGGCGACGATCGCGGTCCTGCTGGGCATCCTCGCGCTCGTGGTGGCGACCGTCGTGGGCTGGAACAGCGCCTGGCTCGATGCGGTCGTGGTGCCACCACCGATCGTCCGCGCCGCCCTCGTCGGCGGCGCCGTCGCGCTGGGCGCGCTGCTGCTCGCACGCTCGGTCGGGCGGATGGCGGAGGCCGGCACAGGGGACGTGCCGGGGCTGATCCGAGCCGTCCGCCTGGCGTTCCTGGCAGTGGCCGCCTTCGCCGCCGCGGCCGGCTGGGCGGTCGGGCATCCGCTCCCGCTCATCGTGGCCGCGGTGATCGCCGCGATCGACGTCATCGAGACGTCGTTCCTGTTGCTCGTGGTCGGTCGGGGTCGCTAGGTCGGCGATCCCGGCTGGTCAGCGGCAAGCCCGCCGACGCGCTCGATGAGTCGATCGAGGAAGGCGTCGGCATCCGCGGTCAGCGCCACGTCGAGGTTGGGGGGCCGACCCGTGAGGCGCCGCCGGTCGGCGACGGTCATGCCGGTCGTCAACTCACCGCTCGTCTCGACATCGACGTAAAGCGCCTCGGTCGTCACCAGGCCTCGATCGAGCGCCGCCGCGACGGCGAGCGGATCGTGGACGAAGGCCCCGTAGAAGCCGTCATACCGCTGGTGGAACTCGAAGTAGAAGCGCAGCGCGTCTGCCAGGAAACGGACGACCGGGTTCGAGGCGGCCGAGCGTTCCTCGCCGAGCGGATCGTCGGCGCCGGCCGGTGGGAGCGACTCGTCAGGGGTGCTGCCGGCTCGCCGCGCAAGCCGGACGACATGCTCTGGGGTGATCCGCGCCTGCTCGGTGGCGTCGAGCCCCAGCGCCAGCGGGAGTGGGATCGTCGGATCGGCCTCGGTCGCGTCGGCCCACGCGCGGAACACGATCCGGGCCGCCTCCGGGTCGCAATGCACGTTCCACTCGGTCGTCGGCGTCGTGTTGCCCGGCACGCTGTAGGCGCCGCCCATGAGGACGAGGCCGCGGAGCAGCCGGGGCAGCGATGGCTCCCGCTCCAGCGCGACCGCGACGTTGGTCAGCGGGCCGAGTGTGACCAGCGTGACCTCACCCGCGAACCGGCGGGCTTCCTCGATGATCACGTCGACGCCATGACGTTCGCTGACCGGCCGAGTCGGTGGCTGGAGCTGGGCATGCCCGAGCCCGTGCGGGCCGTGCGTCTCGGGGGTCGTCTCGAGTGGTCGCACGAGCGGCACCTCCCGCCCGATCGCGACCTCGATGTCCGTCCCGCCGGCAAGCTCGAGCACGGCGAGCGTGTTCGTTGCCACCTGCTGGGCCTCGACGTTGCCGGACACGCACGTCACCGCGACGAGCTCCGCCTCGGGCGAGGCAACCGTGTACAGGAGCGCGAGGCTGTCGTCGATGCCGGTGTCGACATCGAGGATGATCGGGAGGCGCTGGGTCACCAGTCGATGCTAGCCGAGCGAGCGCCCCTCCAGCCGCCAGACCGGGCGGGTCTCGGCACCCACTCGACCGGCACGCAGGTGTCGCGCCCAGGTCGAGCCCGACGCCGTGATCTCCGCCGTTGACGCCGGGTGGAAGGCGGTCAGCCGAAGGCCGGCCGCGGACCAGGTCCGGCGGACGTCCGTCTCCGCATCTGCGTCGAGACAGGCCATGCCCGCGACACCGTCCGCCGGCACGATCGACGCGAACACCTCGAGCCGGGCGCCGGGGGCCAGGAGCGAGGCGACGCCGCACAGCGCCGCGTCATCCAGACCCACCATGCCGCGTAGCAGCGAACCCCACGGGAACAGGACGGTCACGAGATCGGCGCGGCCGGCCAGCGGCGAGGCCGACAGGGTCTCCACACCGGCAGCGAGGAACAGGGTGTTGGTGGGACCGCGTCGGTCGGCGCGCCGGGAGGCATCGGCCATCGCGGGCGCGGCCGCGTCGATACCGACGATCAGGGCGCTGGGTTCCGCGACCGCACGCAGCAGGACGGCGCGGCCGTCGCCGGTGCCAACATCCACGACCACCCGGTCCGACCGGGCGATCAGGCTGGTGACTTAGCCGACGTCGACTTCGAAGGCGCGCCGGCCGATGACCTGTCGCATGACGGCACTCTACACTCCCCCGGTGAACCCGCCGATCGGACCCTACGTCCGACTGCCCGCAACAGTCGAACCGTGGGATCCAAGGACGATCGAGGTGGCGGCGGCCATCACGGAGCTGATCCACGAGCGTCGCCCGGACCTGACGATCGAGCACATCGGTAGCACAGCGGTTCCCGGGCTGCCCGGCAAGGGGATCGTGGACCTGGCGATCGCCACGACGCCGGCCGACGTTCCGGTCGTGGCGACGATGCTGCAGGAACTCGGGTTCGGGCCGCAACCGGGACCGGATCCGTGGCCGCCAAGCCGGCCCATGCTGGTCGGCTCGCTGGTCCGTGCCGGCACCACGTTCCGCATCCACTGCCACGTGCTGCCCGATCGTGACGAGCTGACCCGCGACCTCGCCTTTCGCGACGCGCTGCTCGCAGACCCGGCCCTCGTGGAGGGTTACGCGACGCTGAAGACCGGGATCGTCGCGGGTGGTCCGCTCGAGGCCACGCCCGAGTACACCTACCGCAAGCAGGCATGGATCGCCGACGTCCACCGGCGGCTGGGCGTCGAGCGCAAACCGATCGTGCCGCCGGCGACCATCGGGATCCTCGGCGGCGGCCAGCTCGGCCGCATGTTGGCCTCGGCCGCGCGGGCGATGGGCTATCGGATCGTGGTGCTCGACCCGGACCCGGGCTGTCCGGCCGCTTCGTTCGCCGACCGTGTCGTCGTCGCCGGCTACGACGATGTCGGCGGGGCGACCCGTCTTGCCGAGCTGAGCGACGTGGTCACCTACGAGCTGGAGCACGTGGCAGGCGAGGTGGTCGACACGATCGACGCGTTCCGGCCCGTGCGGCCGGGACGGTTGCCGTTGCACGTCACCCAGGATCGCATCGCCGAGCGGCGGTTCCTCGAGACCGCCGGAGCCGCCGTCGCGCCATGGCGCGAGGTCCGCTCGACCGCCGACCTGGAGACCGCCGCTGACGAGCTCGGGCTGCCGTTGCGACTCAAAGTGGCGACGGGCGGCTATGACGGACGCGGACAGCTGCGGTTGACGGACCGTGCCGAGCTGTCGGGCGCGCTCGAGCGCCTCGGGCGTCCGGCCGACGAGGTGCTCCTGGCCGAGGCCGAGCTCGCCTTCCAGCGCGAGCTGTCGATCGTCGTCGCGCGCAGCGCCGTCGGCGGGATCTCGACCTACCCGCTCGCGTGCAACCGCCACGACGAGGGCATCCTAGTCGAGAGCGTGGCGCCGGCGACGGTCGACCGCGAGATCGCCGCACGCGCCATCGCGCTCGGGGAGCGCCTGGCCGTCACGATCGGGGTGACCGGCACCCTGACGGCGGAGCTGTTCCTGATGCCGGACGGCCGGATCGTCGTGAACGAGCTCGCGCCGCGCGTCCACAACAGCGGGCACTGGACGATCGAGGGTGCCGCCACGTCCCAGTTCGAGCAGCACATCCGTGCGGTGTGCGGGCTCGATCTCGGCTCGACCGAGGCGCTGGCCAGCACGGCCGTCGTCAACATCCTCGGCACGGGCAAGCCCCGTCCCGCCCGACTCGAACCGATCGGCCTGGCCCACGCGATGGCCGATCCCGACGTGCACCTCCACCTGTATGACAAGCAGCAGGTCTTCAAGCGACGCAAGATGGGGCACGTGACGGCCATGGGCGCCACGACCGATGACGCGCTTGCGCGAGCCCGGGCCGCAGTCGACCTGCTGCGCTGGGTGGACGAGGAGCCGTCGTGAGCGACGCAGCGCGGCCGCTCGTCGGCGTGGTCGGCGGCAGCCGGTCGGACTTCCCGGTGCTCGAGGACGCCGTCGCGGTCCTGCAGGAACTCGGCGTGTCCGCCGAGCTCAAGGTGGTGTCCGCCCACCGCACGCCCGATCACCTGTTCCGGTATGCCGAGGAAGCCGCGGCCCGTGGGATCCGCGTGATCGTGGCCGGCGCCGGTGGTGCGGCGCACCTGCCCGGGATGCTGGCGGCCAAGACGATGTTGCCGGTCATCGGCGTCCCGATCCCGACCCAGCACCTGGGTGGCATGGACTCGCTGCTTTCGATCGTGCAGATGCCGCGCGGGATCCCGGTCGCGACCGTCGCGATCGGCAACGCCACGAATGCGGGTTTGCTGGCGGCGTCGATCCTCGCGATCAGCGACGAGGACCTCGCCACCCGTCTCGCCGACTGGCGTGCGCGGCAGACCGCCCAGGTGTTGGACGACCCGTCGAACGCCGGCGGCTGATCGGCTGGCTGGCCGGGCGGCCGGTCAGTTCGTGACGACGGCTCCCGCCCCGGTCGGCGCCGCTGCCCGGTGCTCCGCCAGGTGCAGGCCGATATCGAGGATGGTCTTCGCGGCGACCAGGATCGCGACCGCCGCCACCGGTGCGCCGGTGAACATGACCGAGAACGCGCCGAGGATGATCGTGAGGTGGAGGGCGATGAGCCGGCGATAGGGCGCGAACATCAAGCCCGCCGGGGTGACGCGCCGATACTCGCCGCCGCGCAGGAAGTTCCACCAATACGAGAGCCCGTGGCTGACTGCCAGCGCGATCGCGGCGAGCAGCACTGCGCCCGGATCGAGGTCCAGGCCCGGCCTATCGCTCAGCCCGAAGCTCATGAACGCGGGGAGCGTCAGCACGAAGATGCCATGAACGAACCAGAACAGCCCGTAATGCATGACGAAGAACGGGATGAGTCCGAACTTCGACAGCGTCGTCGCCCGTTGGCCGTTGACCATGAACGTCGGGCTCGACTGCGCTTCGGTGCCATCGGCTCGGGCCATCTTGAGGACGTTGAAGACCCCGACGATCCCGTTCTCCAGCCAGTAGATGACAAGGATGTTCCAGACGCTCCAGCCGAGGAACAGCACCCCGATGAGCGGGATGGCGTTGGCGACGACCAGCGCGAGGACAGCGCCGTACGACGAGCCGACCCGGTACCAGGCGAGGATGCGTTCCACGCCCCGATGCTACGTCACGCGTCGCCGGGCGTGCGCTCCTGCTTCTGGGTGGTCACCTTGAGCGTCTTCTCGTCCGCGCCACGGACGACCACGAGGTCATAAGGCCGCTCGAGGCTGCCGAGGGCGTCCTGGAGGTCGTCCGCGTCGCGGATATCGTGACCACCGGCGGACACGATCAGATCGCCGACCTCGATGCCCGCGGCCGCCGCCGCACTGCTCTCTTCCACGCCACGCACCAGGATGCCGTCACGCTCCGGCAGTCCGACCGATCGGCGCAGCCGACGTGCGACGTGGTTCGGCGCGATCGCGACGCCGAGCCGGGGTCGCTCCGCCGACTCGCCTCGACCGAGCGTCTCGACCCGCGACCGAAGCGCCGCGTCGGCCGGCAACGCCAGGTAGAACCCCTCGCCGATCCGGTTGGTGTTGAGTCCGATCAGTCGGCCCGCGGCGTCCGTGAGCGCGCCACCGGACGAGCCCGGCGCCAGCGGGGCGGTGTGTTCGATGCTGCCGGCGATCCGCCGGCCACCGGGTCCGCGGAACGAGCGAGCGACAGACGAGACGAAGCCGACCGTCACGCGGCTGCCCCCGCCGTAAGTCGCCGCGGCGCCGAAGACGGCATCGCCGATGCTCGCCCCACCGTCTTCGCTCCACGCGACCGCAGCCGCCCCCGCTGTATCGACCGCGATGACCGCGAGATCGCCGTCGGGGTCGACGCCGCGGACCTCGCCACGGGTCGAGCGTCCATCAGCGAATGTGACGGTGACCTCACGGCCTCGAAGATTGTGGGCGTTGGTCAGGACCTGGCCGTCGGCGATGACGACACCCGACCCCCGGCCGTCGCGCCCGATGCCGACGATCGATGGGCCGACGGTGTCAGCGACGGCGGCGATGGCGGTTCCGATCTCATCGATGGTGCTCATGGTGCGAAGCAGCTCCTGTGCCGTCTGGGTAGTTACTAGTGACTTGCAACTTACTACTGACACGGCGCGTTGACAAGCCCCGTGACCGACTACCATCGGGCGTGCCATGACCGACCTGCCTGCCACGGAGCGTCAGCGCCTGCCGCTCGAGGCTGCACTCGACCGTGTTGGCGACCGCTGGAGCCTGCTGCTCGTGGAGGCGCTGCTCGAGGGATCCCGCCGCTTCGGCGACATCGGGGAGGCATTGCCGGGGATCGCGCCCAACATCCTGACCGATCGGCTACGGCGTCTTGAGCGCGCCGGCATCCTGCGCTCGACGCCGTACCAGGAGCGCCCCACCCGCTACGCCTACGAGCTCACGGCCGATGGCCGGGCGCTCGCGTCGGCCCTCCGTCTGCTCGCCGACTGGGGCGCGCGCCGCTCCAACGATGTCGAGCCGCTCCGCCATGGCGTGTGCGGCACGGCGCTCGAGGCGCGCTTCTTCTGCCCGACGTGCGCGTCGATCGTGGATCCATCGGATGCCCACGAGGAGCGCATCCTCTAGGTCACGAGGCGTCCCCGACTACACTCGCCGGGTGACCGACGACGAACGCTGGGAGCCCGGCATGCCGGTGCTCGACCGCCAGGGGGCGCGTCCGAGGACGCTACCGGCGACGACACTCCCACCGAGCCTCCAGGGGCTGCCGCCACGCTCCGTCCCCGAGGTCGCCCCGACCCCCCTCCAGCAGCATTTCATCATCCTGTCGGTGCCCGTGTTGATCGCCGGCGCGATCGCGATCACCGCGCTGAACCTCGGAGCACGGCTGGGCGACCCGCTGATCAAGCTGTGCGTCCTGATCGCGGCGCCGCTCCTGGTCATCACGACGACAGACGCCATCGTCCGGATCTGGCGCTCGGCATGGGCGTGGATGCCGGTCGATCGTGGCAAGGCCTGGTTCCGTTTCGCGTGGGTCGCGGTCAGCCTCGTCGGCCTCGCCGGGCTGATCGGTGCCGGCCTGGTCGTCCTGCTCGCCTAGCCGATGGACGCGTTCGACCAGGGGCCGGATGGCCGCTCGACGGACCTCGTGTCCGGCGCTGGCGTCCCTCGCTGGATCGCGGAGAGCCTCAACTTCTGCTCGAACTGCGGCAGCGCGCTGCATCTCGGCGCGATCGATGGCGAGGACCGGGATCGGCTGTCCTGCAAGGCGTGCGGCCACATCGCCTACGTCAACCCACGGCTGGTGGTCACGACGCTGCCGATCACCGAGGACGGCCGCATCGTCCTCCTTCGGCGCGGCATCGAGCCCGGCCGGGGCTCGTGGGCCCAGCCCGGCGGCTTCCTCGAGGTCGATGAGACCGTCCATCAGGCGGCGATCCGCGAGACGCTCGAGGAGACGGGCCTGCTGATCGAGCCCGGCGAGATCATCGGGTTGTACACGCGGCTCGAGGCGGCGGTCGTGACGATCGCGTTCGAGTCGCGCGTGGTCGGCGGGACGGCGACCCAGACCCGTGAGGCGCTCGAGGTAGCCACATTCGAGCCGGCTGCGATCCCGTGGCCGGAGCTCGCGTTCCGGACGACGATGTGGATGCTCCGCGACTGGCTCGACCGGCGCCACCCGCACCTCACCTACCCGGTGGTCGAGCGCGGCTTCTGAGGCTCAGGGCTCCCGCAGGAAGTTCGTCCCGAACGGGATCCCGCCCATGACCCCGTCCTCGCCCGTCGTGTGGACCACCAGCGGTGTCGGAGCCGCGAGCGCCGGCCCGCTCGATGCCGGGATGAAGACATACGATCGGACCGTAAACGGATACCTCGTTGCATCGATGGGCTCGCCAGCCCGGTCGACCGCGACGATGAAGGACGGCCACGCGCCGCCGGACGGTGGTGTCCGGAGCCGAAACCGTGCTTCGAACGGGACCCAGTCTCCATGACCGTGGCCCGTCGGATCGACCGGGGTGCTCGCGACCCGGCTCCCATCGGCCCACTCCAGAACGATCCGGACGTCGCCCAGCACCTCGGCCACACGACCCCGAACCACCACCTCGCGTGTCGTGGCAGTCGGGGGCTCATCCCGGATCTCGCCGAGCTGGAACCGTCGGCGCAGCGCGTCGATCGGGATGCCATCGGCGCCGAGTGCGGTGGCCGTCACCCACATCACGCCGGCCGGTCTTGCGGACGTGGCCTCGAAACGAGCCACGAACGGAAACGTCTCCCCGCGGTCCGAGGCGGATCGGTCGATCCATCGCGACGCCAGGATCTTGCTGCCCCTCGATTCCAGCGTGACCCGGACGCGTGCCACCCCGGTGCCGGCCTGCCCCCGGACGACGACGTCGCTGGTGGTCACGACCTCGTCTCGGCGAGCCGGCTGGTGGAGCTGGAGCGAGCGGGCCGTGGCCGGCTCGGACGCGGCGACTGACGGTGCGGCACGGTTCGCGTCGCTGGCCGTCCGCTCGTCGATCGTTCCGGCACCCAGGACGGCCAGTCCGACCACCGCGCCGAGACCGACGACCCAGGCGGCGAGCACCAAGGTCCCGCGAGTTCGACCACCGCCTCCCGGCGGCTCGACCCGGCCGCTATAACCGACGTCAGCTGATATCGATGAAGACGTTCTTGGTCTCCGTGTAGAGGTCGAGTGCGGCCATCCCGAGCTCCCGGCCGATGCCCGACATCTTGTAGCCGCCGAACGGCGCCTCGGTGTGGACCGAACTGTTCGAATTGATGCTGATCACGCCCGATTGCAGCGCCTTTGCCGCACGCATCGCCTTGCCGATATCGCGGCTCCAGATCGATCCGGACAGGCCGTACGGCGTCGCGTTGGCGAGCCTGAGCGCTTCTTCCTCCGTGTCGAACGGGATGACCGACACCACCGGCCCGAAGATCTCCTCGCGCGCGATGCGCATGTCGTTGTCGACGCCGTCGAACACCGTCGGTAGGAGATACGCCCCATCGGCCAGGGCCGGATCCTCCGGCGCCTCCCCGCCGACGACGAGCGTGGCGCCCTCGCCGAGCCCGATCTCGATGTAGTCCTTGACCTTGTCGCGCTGCTTCGCGCTGACGAGGGGCCCGACCTCGGTCGCGTCGTCGGCCGGGTCGCCGACCTTGACGTTCCGGGTCGCCTCGGCGAACAGCTCGACGACCCGTTCGTGGGCTGAGCGCTCCACGAGGATCCTGCTCCGGGCGCAGCAATCCTGCCCTGCGTTGTCGAACACGCTGTACGGGGATTCCTTGGCGAACTTCTCGAGATCGGCGTCGGCGAACACGATGTTCGGGCTCTTGCCACCGAGCTCCAGCGAGATCTTCTTCACGTTGGCAGAGGCGAGTCGCATGATCTCCTGGCCGGTGGTGGTCTCGCCGGTGAACGCGACCTTGCCGATCCCGGGGTGCGCAGCGATCGAGGCACCGACGGTGCCGCCCGGCCCGGTCACGACGTTGAGGACGCCGGCCGGGACACCCGCCTCCAGTGCCAGCTCACCGAGGCGGATCGCGGTGAGCGGCGTGTACGACGCCGGCTTCAGGATCGCGGTGTTGCCCGCGGCGAGCGCCGGCGCCACCTTCCAGGCCGCCATCAGCAGCGGGAAGTTCCACGGCACGATCAGTCCCACCACGCCGATCGGCTCGCGCAGCGTCAGGTCGATACCGGGCTTGGAGACCGGGATCGTCTGACCGTAGACCTTGTTCGCGGCGCCAGCGTAGTAGTCGAACACGAGGCTGGAGCCGATGACCTCGCCACGTGCCGAGGTGATGGGCTTGCCGCCGTTGCGACTCTCGAGCCAGGCGAGCTCCTCGCTGTTCTTCTTGATCAGGTCGGCCAGCTTGGCGAGGGTCCGGCCGCGCTTGCCGGCGGCCCAACCGGCCCAGCCCTTGCGCTCATCGAACGCCTTCTGCGCCACCTCGACGGCGCGATCGACATCGGCCCGCCCACCGAGCGGCGCCGTGGCGACGGTCCTGCCAGTAGCCGGGTTGGTGATCTCGAACGTCTGTCCGTCGGCCGCGTCGACGGGCTCGCCGCCGACGATCATGCGAGTCGTGGTCGGTGCGTCGGCGCCGGTCGGCGCAGGGGATTCGGTCGTCATCGCGCTGCCTCAGGATGCATGCCGGGAGGGCGGTGGTGAGGGCGTCGATGATACGCCCGGTGCCCGGTCAGGCCGCGGGCGGACGCTTTCCCGGTGGCAGGTCGTCCCAGGTCGACTTGGCGTCGCCGAGCCCCTCGACCGCCACGATCGCCGCGCCCACGATCCCAGCGTCATTCCGTAGCTCCGCCGGCACGACCGGTGTCCGCGCGGTCAGCCGCGGCACGTACTTGTCGGCGTTCTTGCTGACGCCGCCACCGACGATGAACAACGTCGGCCACATGAGGTCCTCGATCCGCTGCAGGTGTTCGTCGAGGTCCTGGGCCCACGCCTTCCATGACAACCCCCGTCGCTGGCGAGCGGCGGCCGCGGATCGGCGTTCGGCCGGCCGCCCGCGGATCTCCATCTGGCCGAACTCGGTGTTGGGCACCAACGTGCCGTCCACGAAGACCCCAGATCCGACCCCCGTCCCGAGCGTCAGGAATATCACCGTCCCTGGTTTGCCCGCCCCGACCCCGAAGCGCATCTCGGCGATGCCTGCCGCGTCTGCGTCGTTCACGATGTCGACCCGCCGCTTGAGGGACTTCGACAGCTTCTCGGCGATGGGGTAGTCCACCCACGCCGGGTCGATGTTGGCGGCGGTCTTGAGCCGGCCATCGATCGCGACGCCGGGCAACCCGACGCCGACCGGTGCGTCGTCCGGGACCGACGATGCCTTGGCCAGGCGGCGCACCAGGCGAACGATCGACGCGCTGACCTTGTCGGGCGTCGATGGCGACGGCGTCGGGACGCGCAACCGCTCCGATCGCATCTCGCCAGAGTCAACGTCGACCACCGCGGCCTTGATACCGCTGCCACCGACGTCGACCCCGAACGCCGGGCGGCCGCCGTCGCTCGATGCCGTCGATTCGGTCATGGCGTGCCTCTCAGAAGTAGTTGACCGTGATGCCGCCATCGACGACCAGTGACGCGCCGTTCGTCCAGCGCGACTCGTCGGAGGCGAGATACACGGCCATGTTCACGATCTCCTCGGGTTTCCCGAAGCGCCCGGTCGGGTTGCGCGCGAGCCGGATCCGCTTCGCCTCCTCGTCCTTGACCAGCCAGTCCATCAGCAGCGGCGTCTCAACGGGACCCGGGCAGATCGCGTTGGTCCTGATGCCCTTCGGGGCGAACTGCACGGCCAGGCTGCGGGTAAGGCTCAGCACCGCACCCTTGGATGCGGTGTACGCGTCCTGCGGCACGGAGCAGCCGAGGAGCGCAACGAAGCTCGAGATGTTGATGATCGATCCGCCGCCCGAGCGCTCCATCGCCGGGATCGCGAACTTGCAGCCAAGGAAGACGCCGCGCACGTTGACGGCCATCACCTGATCCCAGACCTCGACCGAGGTGTCCGTCACCGAATGGTCGGCCTCGGGCATGACGCCGGCGTTGTTGTACAGGACGTCGAGCCGTCCGTAGGTTGTCACGGCGTGATCGACCATCGCCTTCGCGTCGGCCTCGTCGGACACGTCGACCCGGACGAAGGTCGCCTGGCCGCCATCGGCCGTGATCAGGTCGACCGTCTCCTGGCCGATGGCTTCGCCGTATTCGGCGACGACGACCTTCGCGCCGTGGCCGGCGAAGATCCGGGCAGCCACCCGACCCATCCCACCGCCCGCCCCGGTGATGATCGTGACCTTGTCCGCGAGTCGCATCGGTGGCTCGTCCTCCCTGCCCGCCGCATGGCGCGATGTTGGGCCGACATCGTACTCGTGGCCCCAGCGCCCTGAGGTACGCTCGGCGCATGGGCACACCCGCCGAGATGATGGAGGCGGTGGCCGCCGGCGACACCGACCGGGTGGCGGGGCTCGTCGCGGACGATCCGTCGTTGGCCATGGCGCGAGGCGCGGACGGTGTCTCCGCGCTGCTCCTCGCTCGCTATCGCTTCGACCGGCCGACGATGGACGCGCTGCTGGCCGCCGACCCCGATCTCGACGTGTTCGAGGCGGCCGCCCTGGGACGGATCGACCGCCTCCGCGAGCGCCTCGCCGACGACCCCGGATCCGTGACCGCCTTGTCGCCGGACGGCTTTACGGCCCTCCATCTCGCGGCGTTCTTCGGCAAGACCGAGGTCACGCGGATCCTGCTCGAAGCGGGCGCCCGCGTCGACACGTACACCACGAACGACTTCGCCAACCAGCCACTCCATGCTGCCGCCGCCGGGCGGCACATCGAGGTCTGCCGGCTCCTGCTGGCGGCAGGGGCCGACGTCGACGCGACGCAGCATGGCGGCTTCGCGCCGCTCCACGAGGCCGCACAGGCGGGCGACACCGAACTCGTCGAGCTGTTCCTGTCGGCCGGCGCCGACCCGGCGGTGTCCGTCGCTGATGTCGGTACCCCGGCCGATCTGGCCGAGGCGGCCGGCCACCACGATGTCGCGACGAGGCTGCGCGAGGTCGCTGACGCGCACCGGCGCTGAAGGGGTCGGACCGGGACCCTTGGCCCGGTTCGCCAGTACTTTGGTACTACCCGTCTCGGATGCCGTCGAGGCCAGAATGAGGAGGTCAGGGGAAGGGCGAGCTTCAGCGGGCCGAGCGGTCCGCCAGCAGGCTGTCGCGCACCGCCGCGAACTCGGTCTCGACCGCTCGCACCCGCTCGGTCAGATCCGTGATCGCGCCCATCCGCCCGTCTGTCTCGATCGAGCGCGACAGGTCGGCCAGCACGGTCGCGCCCACATTCACGCTGTTCGACTTGAGCGAGTGGGCGGGTCGCACCGCGGCGTCCGCGTCATCGGTCTCCGCTGCCCTGCGCAACGCCTCGAGCTGGGTCGCGGCGTCCTCGATGAACGTATCGACCAACTCGTCGACGAACGAGACGTCGTCGCCGGTGATCTCGAGCAGGCGGGCCATCGCGGTCGGGTCGAGCGTCACGTGGTCGCCTCGACGCCGGCGACTCCGCTGATCGCATAGGTCGGGACGGGGCGGCTGAACCCCTTGAGCGTGCGCTCGCCGACCGATTCCCCGCGTACTGCCGTCTCGGCTTGGCCGAACGTGCGCTGCGTCACCAGGATCTCGCCCGGTGCCGCCTCGCCGCTCAGGCGCGAGGCCAGGATGATCGCACTGCCGATCGCGCCGTAGTCGTAGCGACCCTCGAATCCGATTCGGCCGAGCGTGGCGTACCCCGTCGCGATCCCGATGCCGATCTCCAGGACGTGGCCGCGTCGCCGCCAATCTGTTGACAGGTGCGAGAAGCGGTCGCGCATCGCGACGGCCATGCTGATCGCTCGTGCCGCGTGGTCGGGCTGCTCGACCGGATCATTGAAGAACGTCATGAACCCGTCGCCTGCGAAATGCTCGAGCGTTCCTTCGTGCTCGACGATCAGCTCACCCATCGCCGCGTGATAGGCGCGCAGGAACCCGAGCACCTCCTCCGGTTCGGCTGCCTCGGAGAACGACGTGAAGTTCCGCAGGTCACAGAACATCGCGGTGATCTCGCGCCGGTGGCCGGCGAGCATCGCCTCGCCGTCCGCGCTCGACACCAACGCTGCGACCTGTGGCGACAGGAAGCGTGAGAGCTGGCTGCGCTGGCGTTCGATCGTGGCGAGAAGGTCGCGCTCGTTGTCGCGCATGCGCTTCTGCGCGAGCGACGCGTCGATCCGGGCGCGCAGGATCTCCGGATCGACGGTCTTGGGCAGGTAGTCCGCCGCGCCCATCCGGATGCAGCGAACGACGCTATCGAGCTCGTCGACGCCCGAGATCACGATCACGGGCAGGTCCCGCAGCTTGTCATCTGACTTCATCGCGGCGAGCGTCTCGTGGCCGTCCATCTCCGGCATGACGATGTCGAGCAGAACGAGGTCGATCGGGTCCGCCGCAGGATCACGCAGTCGATCCAGGGCCTCGTGTCCATCGCCAGCCTCCGCCGTCGTGTGACCGATCCCCTCCAGCAACCGCACCAGCAGCCGCCGATTGAATGGCGTGTCGTCCACGACGAGGATCCGAGCGCTGCTCACGAGGCGGCGCCTGTGGCCACCAAGGTCGCCTGGAGCGCCTCTGGCGCAATCGGCTTCGCGATGTAGTCGTCCATGCCCGCGTCGAGACAGGCCTCGCGATCACCGTCCATCGCGTTCGCGGTCATGGCCACGATCCGCGGTCCCTCGCCCCCGGGCCAGCGACGCCGGATCCGCCGCGTGGCCTCCAGCCCATCGAGCTCGGGCATCTGGATGTCCATCAGAACGACGTCGTAGGCGGCACCCTCCAGCGCCGCGATCGCCTCGTTGCCGTTCTCGACGACGTCAGCGCGATAGCCCATGCGGTCGAGGAGGCGGAGTGCGAGCTTCTGGTTGACGGGGTTGTCCTCGGCGAGAAGGATCCGCAGCGGATGCCGAGCGCCCAGTCCGCGGTCGACGCCCGGGCCGCTCGCACGTACCGGGACGGTCGCGGCCTCGCCCGCGAGGGCCGTCGTGATCGTGTCGTAGAGGGCTGACGGCTTGACGGGCTTCACGAGGAACGCCGCGATCGCGTCGCTCGGCCGGTCATGCACGCCAAGCGACGAAAGGACGATGACTGGTGTCCCGGCGCCAGCCTCCGAGGCTCGCAGGGCGGTCGCCAGCGCGATGCCGTCGAGCTCGGGCATGTGCAGGTCGACGATCACCAGGTCGAAGCGCTCGCCCGCGACGACCCAACCGAGTGCCTCGCGTGGCGAGCCGCTCTGGCGTGTCGTCATGCCCCAGCGCTCGATGAGCGTCTGCAGGATCCGCCGGTTCGTGGCGTTGTCGTCGACGACGAGGAGACGACGGCCGGTCAGATCGACGAGGCGCAGGGGCGCGCTCGCGATGCGATCGTCCGCCACGGCAGCCTCGAAGGTCAGTTCGAAGGCGCTGCCACGGCCGGCGACGCCGTCGCTCGTCGCGGTCAGCGATCCGTCCATCAGCTCGGCCAGGCGTCGGCTGATCGCCAGCCCGAGGCCCGTCCCGCCATAGCGCCTGGAGATCGACGCATCGGCCTGGCTGAACGACTGGAAGAGCCGGCTCATCCGATCGGCGGGGATCCCGATACCGGTGTCCCGCACACGGACGTCGAACGCCCAGCGACCGTCAGCCGCGCCACCTCCGCTCGCCAGCGGCTTTCCCGTGACGCTCAGCTCGACCTCGCCTCGCTCCGTGAACTTGATCGCGTTGGACAGCAGGTTGATGACGATCTGACGAAGTCGACCCTGGTCGCCCACGATCGTCCTCGGTAGCTCCTCGTCGATCGCATAGACCAGCTCGAGATGCTTCGCGGCCGCGGCTGGCGCGAGGACGTCGACTGCGCCCTCGATCGACGCGCGCAGATCGAAGGGCGCCTGATCGAGCTCGACCCGGCCGGCCTCGATCTTCGAGAAATCCAGGATGTCGTTGATGATCGTCAGCAGCGCGTCGCCCGATGTCCGGATCGTTTCGGCATAGTCGCGCTGCTCATCGTCGAGCGGCGTGTCGAGCATGAGTCCACTCATACCGATGATCGCGTTCATCGGCGTCCGGATCTCGTGGCTCATCGCGGCGAGGAATGTGCTTTTGGCCCGGTCCGCGTCCTGCGCTGCATCGCGCGCTTCCTGGGCCTCGCCGTAGAGGCGTGCGTTGTCGATCGCGATCGCCGCGTGCTGGGAGAGGCCGACAAGCAGGTCGAGGTCGCTCTGCGCGTACGGCTCACTCGGGATCGGCCGCCACACCGCCATACCTCCGATCGCCTCGTCGTGGGCGATCAGGGGAGCGACCATCAATCGATCGTTCTCGTCCGGATCCGTGCCCGGGATGATCCGGGTGCGCTTGTCGGCGAGGACGTCGTTAATCATCTCCGCGCGACGCGCCTGCAGGACGTTGCCGATGATCCCCTCGCCGCTGGTGACCGTATGGGCGAGCAGCTGCTCCGCGATCTCGCCGCGGCCCACGATGGCGCGGAAGGAGCGGCCGTCCGGTTGCGCGAGATATACGGCGCTCGAGCCAGCTGCGAGCAAGTTCATCGCGTGCTCCGCGATGCGCTCGAGGACGGCTGTCGGATCGAGCGTCGCGGAGATCTCGCGGCCGACGTCGGCCAGCGCGGCCATCGCCTCTGCGCGGTGATGGGCCTCGTCGTACAGGCGCGCGTTCTGGATCGCGACGCCGACGTTGGCGGCGATCGTGCTGAGCAGTCGGACGTCGTCCTGGCCGAAGCGCCCTTCCTGCTGGGTGCTCTGGACGCTGATCACGCCGATCGCGGTATCCCCGACCGGGATCGGGACGCCCAGCCAGGAGAGGGCTGGTGTTCCGACCCCTTGCGTCTTCATCTCGTCGAACTGGGACGCCCTGTTCAACAGCAACGGTTGTCGCGTCATCAGGATGCGTGAGGTCAAACCCTGGCCCATCGGCAATGGAGGCTGCGGCTCTCGGGAGCCGAGCTCGACGTAGTACGGGAACTGGATGGCGCCGGCGGCCTCGTCGAGGAGAGCGACGAAGACGAGGTCGGCAGCGAATGTCTCCCGAATCTGTTCGCCGACCAGTTCGATCAGGGCAGCAAGGTCGAGCTGCGCGGCGATCGCCTGGCCTACCTGGTTCACTGTGTCAAGCTCGGCGACGCGTCGTCTCGTCTCGTCGATCAGCCTGGCATTCTCAAGTGCGACGCTCAGGCTGGCTGCGAGTGTGGTGAGCAGTCGGACGTCGCCATCGGAGAACGCGTTCTCGCGATCGAGGTTCTGGAGCGAGATGACGCCGCGGGCCTCGTCCCCGACGACCAGGGGCGCATAGACGATCGACTTGGCCGGCTCACCTTGCAGGACAGCGATCGTCTGGCCCATGTCCTTGACGCGCTGGCTGGCATCTTCGTTGAAGACGAGCGGCTCCCTGGTCTGGAGGACATGCGCCCGTGGGCCTTCGATCGCCATCGGCTCGTCGGGGAAGCGGACGCCACGCTCGATCGTGTACGGGAATCGGATCTCGCCGGCCTCACGATCGACGATGCCGATGTCGACTACCTGGGCGTCGAAGATCTCCTGGATCTTGCCGCCGACCACCTCATACATCGCCAGCATGTCGAGCCGTTCGGCGAGACCACGCTGAACCTCGTTGATGATGGCCAGCTCGGCCGCGCGCTCGTCGGTCTCGGTGAGCAAGCGCTTGGTCTCGCCGAACAGGCGGGCGTTCTCGAGCGCCACGCCCATGCTCGATGCGAGTGTGCTGAGCAGTCGCTCGTCGGCGTCGTCGTAGGCGCTCGGCGTCGCGCTTTCGAGCGCGATGACCCCGAGCACCCGGTCGCCGGCCAGGATCGGTACGCCCAGCCAGGTTTCGGTGACGGAGCCGAACTGGATCGCGCCGCGCCCTTGTGCCGCCTCTGATGTCTGGAGCAGGAGCGGCTTGCGGGTGCGGATCACCTCGGATGTGAGACCCGGGCCCAGGACGAACGGCTCGGTGTGCAGTCGCTCGCTGCCTTCGACCTCCCACGGAAACGAGATGACCCTGCTGGCGCTGTCGTACAGCGCGATGTACGACGAACGTGCCTCGAACAGTGTCCTGATCCGCTCACCGACGAGCTCGATGATCGCCGCGAAATCGAGCTGCTCGGCGAGCGCCGCCCCGATCTCGTTGATGACCGCCAGTTCCGCCGCGCGCTGATCGGTTTCCGCCAGGAGCCGTTTCGTCTCGCCGAAGAGCCTCGCGTTCTCGAGCGCGACGCCCATGCTCGAGGCAAGCGTCGTCAGGAGCCGCTCGTCAGCCTCGCTGTACGCGTAGGCCTCGAGGCTCTCTAGGGACACGACGCCGATAACCCGCTCGCCGGCCTTGATCGGCACGCCGAGCCATGACTGGGTATCGCTGCCGCCGACCTGGATCGCCCCAGCGCTCTCCTGTTCCTGGAGGGTCGACAAGCGCAGCGATCTGCCCGTTCGGATGACCGCCGATGTGACACCCGGGCCGAACGGCATGACGCCACGATCGAATGGCTCACCTTCGTCGAGGTCGTAGGGGAAGGTGAGGGTCTGGCTCTCTGGGTGGTACAGGGCGATGAACATCCCGCGAGCCGAGAAGATCGATCGCACCCGATCCCCGACGAGCTCGATGATCGCCGCGAAATCGAGCTGCTCGGCGAGCGCCTCCCCGATCTCGTTGATGAGGGCGAGCTCCGCGTTCCGCTCGCGTGTCTCCTCGATGGCCCGGGCGCGGGTCAGCGCGGACGCGATGTGCTGGCCGACGAATGTGAGGAGCGCGACGTCCTCGTCGGTGTAATGCTGGTCCGGCTCGTAGGTCTGCACGACGACGATGCCGATGACGTGGTCGTCCGCGAGGAGCGGGACACCAAGCCAGTCCTCGCCCTCCTCGCCGATGGACTCGATCTCGCCGCGACCGACGAGCTCCTGCCATCGCACGCGTGTGAACAACTCGGGCCGGCGCGATCGTAGGACGTACCCTGTCAGCCCCCGGGCATTGCCGATGCCGAACGGTTCCCAGGCCCGCGGATCAGGGAGATCCTCGTCGACTTCGTCGACGTAGTACGGGAAGTTGATCCTATCCCGCTCGTCGTCGTACAGCGCGATGTAGAGGTTGCGCGCGTACATGAGCTCCGCGACGATCTCGTGGATCGTGGCGTAGAACGCGTGCATGTCCTGCGCGGCGCTGGCTGCTTCGGCGATCCGGTAGAGCGCGTCCTGGACGCGCTGCGCCCGCTCGACAGGCGGCTGCAGTGACGGGGCGCGCTCGGTCCTGGTCACGAGAAGGGGACGGTCAGCCTCGCTCGAGATAGCGCTCGCGGTCCCACGGATGGACCATCGAGTCGTACGTATCCTGCTCCACCCGAGCGGCATTCAGGTAGTGGTCGACGACGTCCTGCCCGAAGATCTCGACCGCGGCCTCCGACCGTTCAAGCTCCGTGATCGCCTCGTACAGCGCGCGCGGCATGCGCGGATGGCCCTTGGCCAGATAGCCGTTGCCCTTGAGCTCGTCCTCGAGCTTGAGCCCCTTCCGGATGCCGTACAGGCCGGCGCCGACCATGGCGGCGTACGTCAGGTACGCGTTCATGTCCCCACCGGGAAAGCGATTCTCGACGTGGAGTGACGGCCCGTGGCCGACGAGCCGGAACCCGGTCGTGCGGTTATCACGACCCCAGACCACGTTGACCGGCGCCCACGACAACGAGGCGTAGCGCTTGTAGGAGTTGATGAACGGGGCGACGAACACGGCGAGCTCGCGCGACAGCGCCATCATCCCGGCCATGAACTGCTGGCCCACTTTCGACAGTCCGTAGGGCCCGGCCTTCTCACGGCCGGTGGCATGCATCAGCGGCACGTCCTTGGCGACGTCCCAGACGCTCATGTGCAGGTGCCCCGACGACCCGGTCCAGCGGTGGTCGGGCTTGGCCATGAAGGTGATTCCCCAGCCGTTGAGGTAGGCGATCTCCTTCGCACCGTGCTTGAACACCACACTGCGATCGGCCGACTCGAGCACATGGTCGAACCGGATGTTGACCTCGTGCTGGCCATTGGCGGCCTCGCCCTTGCTGAACTCGATGGGGACATTGGCGGCGCTCATCTGTGTCCGTAGCAGGTGGTGGAGCGGCTCCGCCTTCGTCGCCTGGAGGAGGTGGTAGTCCTCGTTGTAGTAGCCGAAGGTGGCGGGCACGGGCCAGCCGCGCTCCGCGAGCGACTCCCACGAATCCTTGAGGACATAGAACTCGAACTCCGAGCCAGCCTTGATCGCGAACCCCGCGTCCGCGGCAGCAGCGACCTGCCGCTTCAGGATCGTTCGCGGGGAGACCGGGATCTCCCGGCCGGTCTCCTCGTCGATGGTGTCGCTGAGGACGAGTGCTGTCCCCGTCAGCCATGGCGGGAATCGGAGCTGGTCCCAGATCGGCTCGGCGATCCAGTCGCCGTAGCCGGTCTCCCAGTTCATCAGTCGATAGCCCTCGGGCGTGTTCATCTCCATGTCGGTGCCCAGCAGGTACGTGCAGAAGTGGGCGCCGTGGGAGATCACGCCGTCGAGGAAGGCCTGGCCATGGACGCGTTTGCCCATGAGCCTGCCCTGCATGTCGGTGAACGCGACCACGATGGTGTCTATCCGACCGTCGCGGACCATCGTCTCGAGCTCGGCCAGACGAGGGTGCTTGGTGGCGTGGCCGGCGGGCGTGTCGTGATCGGTCATCGCGGCACCTTCCTCATGTCGTCCAGTGACGGTTCGGGGGCCCTCCGGCGGAACCGGACGGCCCCCGACTGATCGGCTCGGATGCTGGGAGGTTCAGGCTGGCTGGACCTCTTCGGCGGCGTGCTCGAACTCCCGCTCGATCTCGGTCAGTTCAGCGGTGTCGCCCATGGAGCGCGGACCCTTGAACCGTGCCTTCGCGTACGCGAAGTAGTAGATGAGCAGGAGCACCACCGTCCCGACCATGAACGGCCACGAGATGTTGCCCGAGGTCGGCCACGAGAACAGGACCATCAGCACGAGGACCCAGGCGACCGCGATCCAGGCGATCGGCTTGGACCATCGTCCGAGGCTCCAGACGCGCTCACTCAGCCAGCCCTGGGTCGTGGCCCCGAGGTAGATGACCACGCCATAGGCCGCGTACAGGAAGATCGTGCTGATGGCGGTGATGATCACGATCGCGATACCACCACCACCAGGACCACCCTGGGCGCCTACCCAGAACGCCGCGACGGTGAACAGCCACGAGACGACGACGATCGCCGTCAGGGAATTGGCCGGCGTTCGGTAGCGATGCGACACCTTCTTGAGCCAGCCCGCACCGGGTAGGCCATCGTCGCGGCTGAACGCGAACAGCATGCGGCCGGCAGACGCCACCGATGACAAGCCGCAGAACGCCATGGCGATGGCGATCCCTGCACTCAGGAGATTACCGAGCTGCCCTAGGTTGTACTCGAGGATGTCGATCACCGCGACTCCGCCGCCGAAGTAGTACTGGCTGTATGTCGCGGCATCCGCCGTCGCCAGATCGGCCGGGAATAGCGTCGACAGGTCTGGTAGGTGCGTGGTCAGCGCGAGCAGGAACACGAACCCGACGACCGCGCAGACCGCGACCGACAGGAAGATCCCCCATGCGCTGGCAACGCGGGCGCCGACCGTCTCCTCGGCGACGTGCGCTGAGGCGTCGTAGCCCGTGTACGTCCAGTTCGCCTGCAAGAGCGAGAAGAAGAACGCCAGGACGAATGGGTACGTCGCCGCGGCCCCGTAGTTCAGGCTTATGGGCCCGATGTTGTTGGCCCAACTCCCAGCCACGTCCTGAGGCTCGATAGCGAATAGCGTCAGCCCGGACTCGATCCGGCTTGCCGGCAAGGAATACCAGGATGACGACCGCCGCGACGATGACGATGTGCCACCAGACGCTTACCTGGTTGAGCAGGGCGACGAGGTTGATGCCCATGATGTTCAGCGCGAGCTCGAGCAACATCAGGATGCCCATCGTCACGAGCTGGCCGTTGAGCAGGCCAGGAATCAACTCGGTCGTGTTTCCATACGTGATGCCGGCATTGCTCAGGAGCGGGGTGATGATCGTCGCGTTGAGGAACGCTGCCGCCGCGTAGTTGATGCCGGCCACGATCGCAAACTGGCCGATGAGGTTCAGCCACGCGGTCCACCAGCCCCATTCCTTGTTCTTCATCCGGCTGGCCCAGTAGTACAGACCGCCGGCCGTCGGGTACGCCGACGCGATCTCGGCCATCGACGCCGCGATGGCCAGCACGAAGACCGTGATGAGCGGCCAGCCGATGAGCACGGCCGCCGTGCCGGCCCAGGCCAGACCGTAGTCGTACAGGATGACCGCGCCGGTCAGGATGCTGATGATGCTGAAGCTGATGGCGAAGTTGCTGAACCCGCCCATGGAGCGAAAGAGCTCCTGCGCGTAGCCGAGCTTGTGCAGGTCGGCGACGTCCTGGCGGATGACGTCGTCGCGTGACGTAGCCTGGGTCATCGAAACCTCCCTCACGAGGGGCGGAACGCCGACCTGGGGCGGCGGCGGATCGCCCGGGTGATCGTCCCTTGGGGTCCGGGATCGATCGTGCGCCGGCTGCGACCGATGACGGTGCGCCGTGCGCTATTGCGGGGACGTGGCGGGATGACGCGGGGGACAGCGCCGGGAAAACGGCACTGGGAAGGCGCCGCAGCGACGGCTGCACGCGGCGCGGGATGGTCGGGTGCGCCTCCTTTCCGAGCGTGCTCGGGATCCTCCCGGGTGCTCCCTCCAGCCCGGGGCTCGGACCTCGGCGCCGACTATACGCGCCGGATGGAGTGGGAGGAAGACAAGTCGCGCCTGCGGGACCCGGGCGTCGCCCGAGTCAGTAGAGCATCGTCGTCCCGGTCGGGAAGGCGAAGTCGAAGGCGGTCGGCGGCAACGGCGCATCCGGTGCCAGCTCGGTGACGACGGCGTCGCGGGTGATCGAGTCGCCGATGGTCTCGGTCAAGCGGAGGATCAGCCCGGTCGCCCGGTCCACCGTGATCTCGAACCGGTGATCCGGCCGGTCTCCCGGAAGCTCGATGGTCCGCGGGTGGTCGGAGCGGAGCGTGATCGCCGCGCGTCCCAGCGCCTGTCCGACCGCGGTGATCGTGCACGGACCGGTCGCGAGCACGTTCTGGCAGAACCCCGCGGGGTGGACGAATGTGTCCGGCAGGGTCTCCATGGGTAGCGGCGTGACGGGCTCATAGATCCTGGCCATGCCCGGCATATCCGGATCGTCGAGGCCGCGCGGGCGATTGCGGATCGGTCGCTGCGTGCCCAACTTGTGCGCGGCGGCGTAGGTTCGCACGATGTCGCCGTCCGAGACCCAGACCTCGTAGTGCCCACCGACGACCTTGTCCGGCCGGCTCGTCGTGACCTTCGCGTGCCCCGGATGGCGGAGCATGACGTCGACCTGGGTGACGTCCTCGCCATGCGTCGTCAGGGCGCGCTCCACGATGCGCATCCGGAGTGTCGCGAATCGCAGTTCGGCGTCGCGCATGAAGTCGAACAGTTCGGCGACGCTCGGTCGCTCCGCGCCAAGCGCCGCGACGGCGGGCAGGCGACGGCCGTCGTTCGCAACGGCGACGGCGGCTCGGTCCCACAGGCGCGTGTCGGTCATCGGGCCGGATTGTACCGGTGGACGATCGCACCGCGGCGCTTGACAGAGCGCCGTATCCGCCCTATATATCGCGTCACGATATATCGCGACACGGTATAGCGAGAGGACCCATGCAGAACTCCGACGCCGACCTGGGACGTTTCGCCGAGCCCTCCCTGTACATCCTGGTGTCGTTGAGCGACGGCCCGAAGCACGGCTACGCGATCATGACCGACGTCGAGGCGATCAGCGGGTCGCCCATGGGACCGGGGACGCTCTATGGGGCGCTGGCTCGGCTGGAGCGACGCGGCCTGATCGAACCGCTGGAGGCGGTCGACCGGCGGCGGCCGTACCGCCTCACCGGTCTCGGCGAAGCGACCGTACGCGGGCAGCTGGAGCGGCTGCGCGCGTTGTCTCGGACGGGCATGGAGCGGCTGCGCGAGTCGTCGTCGTGAGCGATGTGACGGTCCCCATCCGGCCGCTCTCCGCGCCGGCGCTCGCCGCGAGTCGGGAGGCCGTGGTCCAGGGCTTCTCGCGACGGGCGTTGCTCCGGCGCGCCCTCGGCACGGCGATCGGTCTGTGGGCGATCGAGGCGGTGGCCGGCACGATCGGTTTCGCCTGGTCCGCGGGTACCTCAGCCAGCGGTGTCATCCGCGTCGGGACGTTCGCGGAGTTCCTGGCGGTGAACGGGTCGCTGCCTGTGGGTGAGGGATTCCCGGCGTACGTGGCCGCCGCCAAGGCGTTCGTCGTGACCGTGGACCCCGCCCGGGGCGGCTGGTTCGCCGGCGACGACCCGACCGGCGGCGGGGAGGCCCTCAACGTTCGCGCGCTGTCCCAGATCTGCCCGCATCTGGGCTGCCGTCCGAACCCGTGCCTCGAGGACTTCTGGATGCGCTGTCCGTGCCATCAGTCGCGCTACGATCGCCTCGGGATCAAGATCCAGGGCGAGCGATACGGCCCGGCCGAGCGTGGCATGGACCGTTTCGGCGTCCGAGTGGACGCCGATGGCGTCCTGTTCATCGATACCTCGAAGGTCACCTTCGGACCGGCACCGATCCCGCTCGGTCACCCGGGGGTGATCCCCCCGCTGGTCGAGAACGGATGCGTCTGAACGATCGATCGCGACGCGTAACGGGGATCGCCTTGCTGCGGCTGTACCCGCGTGCCTGGCAGGATCGCTACGCGGATGAGGTGGCGGCCGTCCTGGAGGCCCGACCGTTGGGCTGGCGGGCGCGGCTCGACCTGCTGCGCGGCGCCATGGATGCCCACCTCCATCCGGCTGCCCCGCCGCGCGTGCCGGTCCTTGCCGCCCTCGCTGCTGGCATGGCGTGGATCGTCGCGGGCGTTGCGGCGCTGACGTTATCGCTACCGCCGGACTGGCCGGGCTACCTCCTCGAGACGCTGCCGGTCGGCCTGATCGGCGCGATGAGCGGCCTGCTCGTCGTGTTGGCAGTCGGCCGCCGGTCGGGGCTCGCGGGGCCTCGGGGCACGGGCGCTGCGGTCGTTGTCGCGTTCGTCGGTCACATCGCCTGGATCGTGGCCCTGGTGGTGGCCCTCCTCGGCGGGCCCTATGGCGCCATCACGGGTGCCGCCCAGTCGATCGCGGCGGTCGGTCTCGTGCTGGTCGGGCTGGTGCGCGCCCGCGCGGGCGATCACCCGGTCGCCGAAGTCGTGATGATCGCCGGAGTCGCCATGCTGATCCCGTCTCCGGCAGCGTGGCCGGTCGCGGGCGCAGCCTGGATCGCACTCGCCATCATCGCCGTCCGCCCGACGATGCCGCTGCGGCGGGCCTGACCTCAACCGCCGGTGGGGCCACCGCCCAGACCCGGCGCGGTCATCGATTCCGGGTCGAGCAGTCGGTCGACCTCGTCCGCGGACATGCCGCGCTCCACTGCCAGCTCGCGGATCGTCCGACCGCTCTTGAACGCTTCCTTGGCGAGGGCAGCGGCCTCGTCATAACCGATCACAGGCGCCAGTGCAGTTGCGAGCATCAGGCCCTGCTCGACGAGCTGTGGCCCGCGGTCGGTCGCGACCAGGCCATCGACCGTTCGTCTCGCGAAGTTGGCGGCCGCGGCAGCAAGCAGCTCGATCGACTCGAGCAGCGACACCGCGGCGACCGGAAGCATGACGTTGAGCTCGAGCAGCGAGCCGGTCTGGGCGAACGCCACCGTCGCGTCGTTGCCCACGACCCGCGCGACCACCATGGTCAGGCTCTCGATGATCACCGGGTTCACCTTGCCCGGCATGATCGACGACCCGGGCTGCGTCTCGGGGAGTGCCAGCTCGCCGATCCCGGCTCGCGGACCCATGCCCATCAGCCGGACGTCGGAGGCGATCTTCCACAGGCCCAGCGCGGTCGTGCGGATGGCGCCATGGGCGGCGATCGGGACGTCGAGCGTGGCCTGGGCGTGGAAGTGGTTCGGCGCCTCGCGCACCGGCAGGGCGAGGAGCTCGGTCAGGCGCGCACACGTGCGTGCCGCGAACTCGGGATGAGCGTTGATCCCGGTCCCGACCGCGGTCCCGCCGAGGGGCACGGTCAGCAGCTCGTCCCGGGCGGCCTGGATCCTCCGGATCGCCACTTCGACCTGCCCGGCGAAGCCTTCGAACTCCTGGCCCAGCCGGATCGGCGTCGCGTCCTGCAGGTGCGTCCGCCCGGTCTTGACGACCGGCCAGAATGACTCGGCCTTGCCGGCAAGCGCCTGCTGGAGCTCGACGAGCGCCGGGATCAGGGCCTCCTCGATCGCCAGGGCCGCGCTCAGTTGGAGCGCGCTCGGGATGACGTCGTTGGAGCTCTGGCAACGGTTGACGTCGTCGTTCGGGTGCACGCGACGACCGTCACCGAGCCGGTCCGACGCCAAGTGGGCGATGACCTCGTTCACGTTCGTGTTGGTCGAGGTACCCGAACCCGTCTGGTAGATATCGATCGGGAACTGCTCATCGTGCTTGCCGTCGGCGACGTCAGCGGCCGCGGCCTTGATGGCCGCGGCGACGTCCGGCGCGAGGAGGCCGAGCTCGCCGTTCGTCTCGGCCGCTGCGCCCTTGATCAGGGCGAGCGCCCGGAGGAACCGCCGCGGGAACCGCTGCCCGGAGATCGGGAAGTTGAGGACGGCCCGCTGGGTCGAGGCACCGTAGAGCGCGTCGGCCGGGACCGCCATCTCGCCCATGGAATCGCGCTCCATCCGCGTGCGCTGCCCGTCGTCCGTCATGCGTCGATCGTACCTTCCGGGATGTGTGGCGGCCGGCGAACGTAGCGCTGGTGGAAGGCTCGTCGGCGGAAGCCGCAGGCCTCGTACAACGCTTCGGCCGGCGCCTCCGCTGCGTCCGAGTAGACCTGGACGATCCGGGCGCCTGCGTCCAGGAAGCGCTGGAGCCCATACGTCACGACCGCCCGCGACAGCCCACGCCGCTGATGCTCCGGGTGCGTGCCGATCGGCTCGAACTCGGCGACGCGTCCGATCGGGTCCCGCCAACCCAGTGCGAACGCGGCGAGGCTCCCGTCAGGTGCCTCGACCACGAGGTCATCGTCGAGTCGGTAGTGCGGCGCCGTGAGCAACCGCTCGTACTTCTCGACGTTGAGCCGCGACGTGGGGAAGGCGGCGCGGTGGAGTGCCACGCGGGCCGGGAATTCGTCAGGTCCTCGCAGGCTGCGTATCCGATACCCGGGAGGGGGCGGCGCCTGTGCAGGGACCCCAGCGTCGGCGCCGCGCTGCCATTGCGACAGTCGACGTCCCTCGGGCTGGAAGCCGAGGCCGGCCAGGACCTCGATCGAGGCCACGTCGTCCTCGGCGGCGAAGGCGGCCAGCTCGCCATCGCCGGTCTCGTCGAGCACGGTCACCAGGAGCGACCGATAGACGTCGGTGTCCCGGGCAGCATCCCCTGTCCACACGTGCGTCTCGAGCTCGGGCGGTTCGTGCCACGACCAGGCCACGGCACGGTCGCCATCGGACCACAGCCGGAGATGATCCCCCAGCGCATCCGGGAAGCTCAGCGCGTACCACCACTCGACGGCTGCCGGGGACTCCGCGACATCGGCGGCACCCGACCGCCACGCGTCCGACATCAGGTCCGTCGCCGTCCGGAGGTCATCGATGGTTGCGGCCGGACGCTGGGTCAGCATCGGTCGGAGGATACAGACCTGTAGCATCCACGCCGATGCCGACGATCGAGGCCAACGGGCGGGCGACCGCGTACGAAGTCGATGGCGCCGGACCGCCGCTTGTGCTCCTGCACGGCGCGACCGGGAGCGGCGGCGACCACTTCGCGCCGCTCCGGCCGGTCCTCGCGGCGGGCTTTCGCTGCTACATGCCCGACGCGCGCGGTCACGGCGGCACGGCGTGGGATCCATCCGAGGACTGGACGACAGCAGACCTCGTCGCCGACCTCGATGCGTTCGTCGACGCGGCCGACCTCGGCACGTTCCACCTGCTCGGCTACTCGATGGGCGGGATGACGGCCCTCCACTATGCGGCTCGGTTCGGCGATCGAATCCGGACGCTCGTCGCCATCAGCATCGGGACCGAGCGCGAGCCACGGCTCGCCGTGGGCCGGGCGTTGATGGACCCCGATCGCATCGACCGCGACGATCCAGGCTGGGCCGCTCGACTGGCAGCCCGCCACGACCCGGTCCACGGAACGGGCAGCTGGCGTGGACTGCTGGACGCGATCGTCGCCGACATCGCCGCGCAGCCGCTGCTCACGGCACGTGAACTGCGCGAGATCGACGCCCCGACCATGGTCGTCGCGGGCGACCGCGATCCGTTCGTGCCGATCGCGCAAGCCGCGGCACTCGCACGGCAGGTGCAGGACGGCCGGCTGCTGATCCTGCCCGACGTCGGTCATGATCCGCTCGTCGAACCCCTGTCCGTGCTCGAGGCAGCGCTCTCCGACTTCTATCGATCGACCGGATCCGTCGCGCGCGATCGTGCCCGCGAGGCACCCACCACGGAGGTCCCGACATGACCACGTTGCTTGCGCTGTACCGGCGCCCCGAGGGCGGGGAGTCCGCCCTCGCCGAGTTCGAGCGGCGATATTCCGCCGAGCATCTGCCGCTGGTCGCCGACACGCCGGGTCTCCGGGGGATGGAGGTCCGCCGGGTGAGCGGTGCCCTGGGCGGCGAGACCGATCTCGTGCTGGTCACGACGATGCAGTTCGACGACCGTGCCGCCATGGACGCCGGTCTGGCATCGGACGCGATGCGGGCCGCCGGACGGAACCTGCGCGAGATCGCCCCGGGTCTCTCCACGCTGCTAGTGCTCGAAGACGCAGGCGATCTGTGGCCACCTGCAGAGTAGCCACGGCCGGCCCTTCCCGGGTCATGGATACTTTCCGGACCAGCCGCGAGGAGCCTGCGTGACCGACGCCATGCCGACGACCCGCTTCATCCGCCTCGATGCCCCGGTCCGCGGGCACGACGGCGTGGCCCTCGTCACCATCGACCGGCCCGATGCGCGCAACGCCCTGACCTTCGCGCTCCTCGCCGAACTCGCCGATACGCTCGAGGAGCTCGACCGGGACGGCCGCACGCGCGTGGCGATCCTGACCGGGGCAGGCGATCGTGCCTTCGCCGCGGGTGCCGACATCGTCGAGCTCGCCGACCAGACGCCGGAGCGCCTCCGTTCGGAGCGGCCGTTCGACACGTGGGACCGGCTCTGGGCGATCGGGATCCCGCTGATCGCCGCAGTCCGCGGGTTCGCCCTTGGCGGCGGCTGCGAGCTGGCCATGACGTGCGACCTGATCGTCGCCGGTGACGATGCCCAGTTCGGCCAGCCGGAGATCCGGATCGGTGTCATGCCGGGCGCGGGCGGCACGCAACGGCTGACGCGAGCGATCGGGGTCGCCCGCGCCATGGAGCTCGTCCTGACCGGGCGCACGATGCCGGCAGCTGAGGCCCTTGCAGCCGGCCTTGTGACGACCGTGGTGCCGGCCGCGGCGTGGTCGATACGGCGCTCGAGCTGGCCGATCAGATCGCTGCCATGCCGCCGCTCGCCGTCCGTGCCGCCAAACGGTCCGTCCTGGCAGCGGCGGAGCTGCCGCTCAGCGCTGGCCTGCGCGCCGAGCGGGAGGCATTCTTCGACCTGTTCGCCACCGAGGACCAACGCGAAGGCATGCGCGCATTCCAGGAGAAGCGGCCGCCGACCTGGAGCGGCCGATGACCCACACCAGGCAACCAACGGAGGAGCACGATGGAGCGTGACCCGAACGAGGGCGGTCGGGACATCGGGCGTGACATCGCCCGCGACCTCTCCGACGAGCCACCGCCAGCGATCCGCGACTCGGCCCCGGACATCCTCTCGCCGATCGACGAATCCTCGCCGGTCAGCGGTCACACGCCACCCCCCGAGACGAGGGTGTCCGCCGTCGACTCTCCGGAGCACGACTGGGGGCTCGCACGTGAGCTCGTTCGGCCCGCGTTCCGACCACTCGGCACGAGCGGGCTACCGATCGAGACGGTCGATCGGGAATCGCTGTCCCAGCACGCCATGCAGAGCCACCCCCAGCCGCTCATCGACTTGGGCCCGGCAGGGTTGCCGGTCGTCTACGCACTTGCGGCCGGTGGGTTCGACATCCTGATCAACGCCGACCACCTGCTGTCATGGGGCATCGAGCCGTCCGACCTCCAGGACGCCGCGATGGCGAACCTCGCCGGCTGGGCGGCCAGCGCACCCTGGTCCGACGAGAAGGACGGCGAGCGCCGCGTGATCAGTTCGGATACCGGGGATGGCTACGACGCCGTGCGCATCCTCCTGCCCGACGCGATCCAGCATCTGCAGCGCGAGCTCGGCGCCGAGGGGCGGGTCCTCGTCGGCATCCCGGAGCGGCACCTGTTGGTCGCGGCGACCCTGCGACCCGACGACGCGGGGTTCGCAGCGATGTTCAGTGAGTTCGTCATCGAGCAGTCGGGCGGTGCGGACGAGCCGGTCGACCGCCGGTTGTTCGAGCTCGTGGACGGTCGACTGGTCGAGTTCTCGTAGGTGGTCGAGGCGGTCGCGTGACCGACGGCCTGCGTGTCGAGGTCGACGGGCCGGTCGCGACGCTCACCCTCGATCGACCGTCGGCGCTCAACGCGCTCACTGTCCCGCTGAAAGTCGCTTTGCGCGAGGCGCTGGCGTCGATCGCTGGCGATCATTCCGTGCGGGCGGTGATCCTCACTGGCGCTGGTCGCGCCTTCTGTGCCGGTCAGGACCTCGCGGAGCGCGACGAGCCCGAGGCGGCGCCGCTCGATGTCGAACTACGCGAGCGCTACAACCCGATCATCCGCGCACTGCGGTCGATGGGCCAACCGGTCATCGCGGCCGTCAACGGCGTGGCGGCCGGGGCGGGCGCCTCACTTGCGTTCGCCTGTGACCTGCGCATCGCCGCGCAGGAAGCGCGGTTCGTACTGGCGTTCGGACGCATCGGATTGGTGCCGGACAGCGGCGCGACGTGGTTCCTCCCGCGGCTCGTCGGGCCTGCGAAAGCCGCGGAGCTGGCCCTCGTCGGCGATCCGGTCGACGCGGCGGAAGCACTACGCCTTGGTCTCGTGTCGAAGGTCGTGCCGGGTGACCGCCTCATGGCAGAAGCACGCGCCCTGGCGGATCGTGTTGCCGAGGGCGCTCCGCTCGCGATGTCACTCACCAAGGGCGCCCTCGAGCGCTCGCTGACGATCGATCTCGACGAGGCGTTGGACGGCGAAGCCAAGCTGCAGGGCATCGCCGGCGCATCAGCCGACCACGCCGAAGGCCTGGCGGCATTCCGCGAGAAGCGCCCGCCACGCTTCACCGGGCACTAGGGTCAGAAGACCCGACGGATCCATCCGCCATGGCGGTCGCCCTCGCGTCTGTCATCGAGGCGCCAGGCTCCGTCCACAAGCCGCAGCCGGTATTCGCATTCCATCCGGGGAAGCGCATGGTGCCCGGCTTCGAGGGTTCGAACGACGACACCGCCCATCGCTTGTTCGACGCCCACGAATGTCGTCGCCGACACGTCGGCCATCGGGGGTGATTGCCAGGACGCGCCTACCTCCTGGGCCAGAACCTTCGCCGTCGCGTATCGCTCCAAGAGGGTCCGGTACGAGGCGCTGATCGTCCGCTCGGCCGCCTCCGCGACTTGGTCACCGCCATCGGGATCGGCTTTCCAAGCGCGCTCGGCTTCCGCGTCAACACGGGTGGCTTCTAGCTCCCACTGTCGGTAGGCGACGAGGAATTCTCTGACGAACTCCTCTGGTGTCCGACCTTTCACATCGCTCTGGTCAGTCATGACGATGATGATGCGCCGGTGCTCGAAGAGACGGCGTGGCGTGGAAGGGTAGGCTGACGCCATGACCGACCCGCTTGCGCTCGATCCGGTCCTCTCGCCGTCAGAACGATCGACCGGCGCGCCCGTTCGCGGTCGCGACGAGGCGTATGACGCCTGGTTCGAACGGTTCGAAGCGCACGTCATGAACGGCGGCAAGGTCGAGGCGGTCGACGCGATGCCTGACGAGTACCGCACCGCCGTCCTGCGCTTCGTCGAGATGCACGCCAACAGCGAGCTGATGGGCGTCCTTCCCGAGCGTGAATGGCTGATGCGGGCCCCGACCCTCCGCCGCAAGCTGGCGCTGACCGCCAAGGTCCAGGACGAGGTCGGCCACGCCCAGCTGCTGTACCGCATCGCCGAGGACCTCGGCAAGCCGCGCGAGGCCATGTTCGATGACCTGCTCGCAGGCAAGACGAAGTTCCACAACGTCTTCCATTACCCGACCGTCGGTTGGGCGGATGTCGGGATGATCGCCTGGCTCGTCGATGCGGCCGCGATCGTGGCCCAGCAGGCCCTCCGCGATTCCAGCTATGCGCCGTACGCGCGGACGATGCGCAAGATCTGCTGGGAGGAATCGGTCCACATCATGCATGGGCGCGATGTGGTCGTGACGATGGTGACCGGCACCCCTGCGCAGCGGGCGGCGATCCAGGACGCCCTCGATCGTTGGTGGGGCCCGCTGATGCAGATGCATGGCCCACGGAGCCCGCGCGAGAAGGACATGGACCTCCGCTGGCGGATCAAGGCCAAGACATCCGAGGAGCTGCGCCAGGAGTTCCTCACGATCTACGTGCCGCGCATTCGCGAGCTCGGCCTCGTGATCCCCGATCCGGAGTTGCGCTTCGACGATGACGCCGGGAGTGGCGCTACACCGAGCCCGACTGGAACGAGCTCCGCACGGTCGTGACCAACCACGGGCCGATGTCCGAGGCGCGCCTCGAGTTCCGCCGGCTCGCACGCGAGGACACGCGGTGGGTGCGCGAGGCGATCCTGGGCGTGCCCGCCGCAGCATGACCGACGGTTCCGGCGGCGACGGCCCCGAGCTGGAACCCTGGGAGGTCTTCCGGCAGGAGAAGGAAGGCGACCCGATGCGCCACGGCGGCAGCGTGATGGCACCCGATGTCGAGCTGGCCACCCACTACGCGCGCGAGATGTACGGGCGACGGCAGGAAAGCGTCCGCCTGTGGGTCGTGCGTCGTGCGGACATCGTCGACCTCGAGGACCCGGACCTGCTGCAGCCACCGCTCGACCGATCCTTCAAGAAGCCCGGTGGTTACGTGATGCGCGACAAGCTCGCCGCTGCGCGGGAGGCGGCCGGGCAGGAAAAGCCCAAGGCGCGCGCCAAGTGAGATCGATCGAGCGCGCCCTTGGGCGTGCTTCTCAGACCGCAGAACGACCCCGAAGCGTGCGGTCACGGGTCAAGAGCGGGTCCAGCGGCCCGAACAGTGCTTCGCAAGCACGGAAACCGGCTAAGCGTTCAAGGCTCAGGGTGCTAGCCCGTCTCCAGGCTCGATCTGCAGTCTGCCGGGCACATCCAGTCCAGACCGGACACGTGACGGACCTCGCCGCGGCTGCTCCGGCCGTCGCCGGTCTCGACGAGCTGCTGCTGTCGATGGCCGACGACGAGTTCGTCATCGGCTTCTCCGACTCCGAATGGACCGGCATCGCGCCGCTCCTCGAGGAGGACGTCGCGATGAGCTCGCTGTCCCAGGACGAGCTCGGGCATGCGGCGGCGCTATACGGCCTGCTGGCGGAGGTCCAGGGGACCGATGCCGACACGCTCGCCTACGACCGCGACCCGGCCGATTACCGGCACGCCCGCTTGCTCGATCACGGCAGAGGCGACTGGGCGATGACGATCGCCAGGCGCTATCTCTACGAGACGGCAGATGCCGTGCGTCTCGAGGCCGTCGTCGGCTCCTCCTGGGCGCCATTGTCCGACCTGGTCGGCAAGATCCGCCGCGAGGAGCGCTACCACGCGATGCACATCACGACCTGGCTGGAACGTCTGGCCGGTGCAGGCGGCGAGCCTCGCGAGCGCCTGCTCGCCGCGCTCGAGACCCTCGGTCCGGACGCAGGGACGGTGTTCACGCCGTTCGCCTCGGAGGCACCGCTGCTCGATGGCGGGGTCCTCGCCCGGCCCATGGCGGAGCTCGAACGAGCGTGGCGGGCCGGCCTCGAGCCGGTCTTCCGCCGGCTCGACCTGCCGCTGCCGCCCCCGACAGCCGACCCCGAGCTTGGCCGAACACGCCACGGCGACGCGTTCCGCTGGCTGTGGGGCGAGTTCACGGCCGTTCGCGCCGCCGATCCGGGAGCGACATGGTGATCACCGTCGACCCGAGCGAGGCCGACGTTCGCGCCGAGCTCGGGCGGGTCCCGGATCCGGAGATCCCGGTGCTGTCGGTGGTCGATCTCGGCATCGTCCATCGCGTGGAGGTCGACGCCGAGCGCATCGACGTCGCGATCCTGCCCACCTTCGTGGGCTGTCCCGCACTCGATGTCATCCGCGCCTCGATCGCTGACCGACTCGGCGAGCGGTTCGGCCGGCCGGTGCTGGTCGAGACGACCTTCGAGGTGCCCTGGACGTCCGAGCGCATCTCGCCCGCGGGCCGTGACGCACTGCAAGGCGCGCCGGCATCGCCCCGCCCGCAGCCCCCGGAGACGTTCGCTGTCCGCACTGCGATTCGGCGGACGTCGTGATGGACAGCGCCTTCGGACCGACCCAATGCCGCTCACTGTTCTACTGCCGGGGCTGCCGCCAGCCGTTCGAGGCGCTGAAGTCGGTGTGACGATCCTCGGGGTCGTCGGGGCCGGCGTGATGGGTACAGGCATCGCGCAGGTCGCGCTCGAAGCCGGCTGGGAGGTCGTCCTCCACGACGTCGACGCGGACGCGATCGAGCGAGCCCGGGACCGTGTCCGCGATGGGCTCGCGCGACGGGCCGCCAAGCTCGACCTCGATGCCGACTCGATCGAGGCATGGGTCGACGGACGGATCGCCGGGCTTCGACACGCCCACGTCCTCGACGGCCTCGCGACGGAGGCAAGCCTCATCATCGAGGCCGCGCTCGAGGATCTCGACCTCAAGCGGACGATCTTCCGCGCGCTCGATGCCGAGGCGCCCCCGGACGTGATCCTGGCGTCCAACACGAGCGCCCTGTCGATCTCCGCGATCGCAGCGGCGACCGATCGGCAGGACCGCGTGCTCGGACTCCACTTCTTCAACCCTGTCCCGCTGATGGCGTTGGTCGAGGTGGTCCCCGGTACATCGACCGCACCTGAAACGACCGAGCGAGCCACCGACATCGTCCGGGCCTGGGGCAAGACGCCGGTCATCAGCGCCGATCGTCCGGGGTTCATCGTCAATCGCGTCAACCGGCCATACACGATCGAGGCGCTGCGGATGGTCGAGGAAGGCGTCGCGGACGTGGCGACGATCGACGAGGCGATGCGCGCAGCCGGCTTCCCGCTGGGTCCGTTCGAGCTCATGGACCTGTCCGGCCTCGACATCAACCTGGCAGCGGCCCGTGGGGTATGGGCGGGACTCGGTCGCCCCGAACGGCTGCGGGCCTCGCCGATCCAGGAGCGGTTGGTCGCTGCGGAGCGGCTAGGACGCAAGACGGGCCGGGGGTTCTACGCCTACGAGGACGGTCGTCGCGGCGCGGTCGACGCCGAGTTCGCCGATCGACCCGCCCGCCCGCTGGCCCACGACCGCATCCGGCTGCGGATCGAGGAGGCGGTCGCCGAAGAGGCACGGCTGGCCATCGACGACGGCGTGGCCTCACGCGACGATGTCGTCACCGCGCTCCGATTGGGCGCGGGACACCCGGATCGGTTCCTTGCGACGCTCTAGATCGGTCCGCGCCCTATTCGTCGCCCTGTTCGTCGCAGCCTGCACGGTGCCGCCGGGTTCAAATTTGACGCCATCGGCATCCATGGCCATGGTCACCCCGCCGCCGGAATCCATCCGCGACATCGACGCCGAGCTCCTCCCCAAGCCCGAAACCGGCTCGGTCGTTCCTTCTTCCCAGTCCCATTGCGAGTCCGTTCGCGCCCGATCTCGAAGCCCGGCTGCCGGCCGAATTGCGCGGGATACCGATGATCCGCGCAAGTGCGCCGCTGTCGAATCTCGCCGGCGGCAGCGACATGTGCATCTTCCTGTGCTCGCACGAACCCGGGCGACTGGCGTCCGCTTCGGGCATGGACCTGGCCGATCTTCGGATCGCGATCGCGCTGCCGCCCGATGATTCGAGCCTCGCCGTCCAGGTCGTCGCGATCCAGTTCCCAGGTCTTGCCACGAACCGCCTGATCCCCGTCCGGCTCGAGGCCGGGGGCCATTCCGGCCCACCGGAGAACGATCCACCACCCCGCATCACGGAACTCGCGGCGGGGTCCGAGACGGTGACCCTCGTCGAGTGGTCGTGGTGGTTCCCCGAGAGCGGCAACGGCGAGTATCTCTACGCGCGCGACGACGTCCTGTATCTGATCAGCGGGCTCGTTCCCGAGGACGGCCGCGCGCCCGCGGACGTCACGCTCGCCGTCGAGGCCCTGGCCAGGCTTTGAGCGCGACGGCCCGCTCACCCCGGACCCGCTACGATCGGACGATGACCCGAGATTCGAATCGCACGGTTCGTGACGCCTGGATCGTCGAGGCCGTCCGAACGCCGATCGGTCGCTACGGCGGTGCGCTTGCGAGCGTTCGACCTGATGATCTGGCCGCGCTCGTGCTGCGGGCCGTGGTGGAGCGGCCGGGGCTCGATCCGGCGCTGGTCGAGGATGTGATCCTGGGTTGCGCGAACCAGGCCGGTGAGGACAACCGCAACGTTGCCCGTATGGCCGCGCTCCTTGCCGGTTTCCCAGTCGAGGTCGGGGGCCAGACGGTCAATCGACTGTGTGGCTCGGGCCTCCAGGCGATCAACTCGGCGGCGCATGCGATCGCCGTCGGCGATGGGGACGTGTTCATCGGCGGCGGCGTCGAATCGATGACTCGCGCCCCGTACGTCATGGCCAAGGCGGATCGCGGCTGGGACCGCGGGCCACGGGAGCTCCACGACACGACCCTCGGGTGGCGGTTCGTCAACCCGGCGCTGGCGGAGATGCACTACCCCTATTCGATGGGCGAGACCGCCGAGAACGTCGCAGAGCGGTGGGGCGTCACGCGCGAGCGCCAGGACACGTTCGCGCTGGAGAGCCACCAACGCGCCGTCGCGGCGATCGACGATGGACGCTTCGACGACCAGATCGTCCCGGTAGAGGTGACCGGCGCCAAGGACGAGCGCACCGTCGTGGCGCGCGACGAGCATCCCCGAGCCGACTCGACGGCCGAGGCGCTGGGTAGATTGAAACCGGCGTTCCGCGGTGAGGGTGGGTCGGTCACGGCCGGGAACAGCTCGGGCATCAACGACGGGGCGTCGGCGGTACTGCTCGTCGAGGCGGGGCGGGCGCGGGAACTCGGGCTGCGACCGCTGGCGCGCGTCGTGTCCACGGCCGTCGCGGGCGTCGATCCGGCAGTGATGGGCATCGGGCCGATCCCGGCCACGCGCAAGGCGCTCGACCGCGCCGGACTCGGCGTCGAGGACCTCGACCTCGTCGAGTTGAACGAGGCGTTCGCCTCGCAGTCGCTCGTCTGCATCGACGAGCTCGGGCTGGATCCGGCCAGGGTCAACGTGAACGGCGGCGCGATCGCGCTGGGACATCCGCTCGGCATGAGCGGCGGCCGATTGATCACGATGCTGACGCACGAGCTGCGGCGGACGGGCGGCCGGTACGGGCTCGCCACGATGTGCATCGGCGTGGGGCAGGGGATCGCCACGATCGTGGAGCGCATCGACGGGTAGAGTCATTGGGTTCCCTGCCGGGCCTGGAACCTGCCACGTTCCATCCGGCGGCTGAACGGCCGAAGCAGGCCGCTGAGCGGCCGAAGCAGGCGCCTCCGACCGCACCTTGGAACACACGATGTTCCAAACGACCAACGAGCAGCCGTTCCGCCGTCGCTCGGAACGTGCGGCGTTCCAAAACCGTAGGACCATCGGATTTCGGCGCGACGCTTGTCGAAACCGGTTGTCCTGCGTACGATGAGCGCACACGCCACGCACGAAACCCTCCGAAGGAGGACGATCCGTCCCATGATCGAACAGCAGCCGATGGTCACCGAGCCAGCCCCGCCGGGCACGGTCGTTAGCCTTTCAGACGCCGCGGTCGCGAAGCTCAGCGAGCTGACGAAGGAAGAGACCAATCCGGACATCGGGCTGCGCGTGTACGTGTACTCCGGCGGATGCTCCGGGTTCCGCTACGGGATGATGCTCGAGGACGCCCCGACGCCCGAGGACAACGTCCTCGATGTCAGCGGCATCAAGGTCTACGTCGACGGCCAGAGCATCTCGTTGCTGCAGGGCTCGCAGATCGATTACGTGGACACCCTCATGGGCGCCGGCTTCACGGTCAACAACCCGAACGCGGTCGCGGCCTGTGGCTGCGGATCCAGCTTCCGCACGGCGGACGACGCCGGCACCGCGCGGTCCTGCGCGCACTGACCACGACCTGATCATCCGAAGCCGCCGGTAACCCCGGCGGCTTCTTGATTCCAGGGGCTCTTCGCGGCGCGCGTCCCATCGGGCGTCGGTACGGTCGGGTCATGGGCGTACCGGTACACGCTCGGGACACTCTCGAACGACTGATGCGCGTCGACCGACCGTCCTACCCCCGTTTCGCCCGCTGGCTTGCCTATCTGGCCGCCGGTGGGCTCGGCCTCGTGCTCCACGCGTCGCTCGAGACCGGCTCGCTTCCACAGAGCTTCGTGTACGACGGCATCGGGGCCTCGGCGATCGTCGTGGCGCTCGTCGCTGTGTGGACGCTCCGACCCGACCGCCCCGCCCCATGGCTCTTGATGGCGTTCGGTCAAGCCCTCTTCGTCGCGGGCGATCTCACCTGGAACTACTTCGAGATCGTGGGCGAGGACCCGTTCCCGTCCGTCGCCGATGTGCTCTACCTGGCCGGCTACCCGTTCATCGCCCTTGGGTTGTTCCTGCTGATCCGCCGTCGGCTGGCCGGCGGCGACCGGGGCGGCGTCATCGACGCCGCCATCCTGACGACGGCCGTCGCCATCCTGTCGTGGACCTTCCTGATCCAGCCACAGCTCGCGGTCGCCGACATCGACGCGCTCAGCCTGGGCATCAGCCTGGCCTACCCGGTCGCCGATCTCCTGCTGATCGGCGTCGCGATGGGTCTGCTGACGACGCCGGGTGCCCGGACCGTCTCCTTCCGGCTCCTCGGCATCAGTCTCCTCCTGCTGCTCGTCGCCGATCAGGTCTATGCCGTCCAGAACCTCGACGGCTCGTACGTGTCGGGCGGCCCGATCGACAGCCTCTACATCCTGTCGTACCTCCTGTTCGGCGCCTCAGCGCTGCATCCGTCGATGCGCCGGCTGACCGACCCGCATCCGGTGGTCGTCACCTGGCTCGGCCTGACAAGGCTCGCGTGTCTGGCGGCCGCCATGGTGACCGGACCACTGCTGGTCACGCTCGGGCCGGGCGGCGACGGCAGCCTCACCGTGGTCGCAGGAGGCACCGCGGTCCTGTCGCTCCTCGTCCTCGTGCGACTCGCGGGCCTCGTCGGCCTGCTCGAGCGCGACGTCTCGGCGCGGCGTGTGCTCGAGGCTCGTCTGACCTATCAGGCCTACCACGACCCGCTGACCGGGCTGGCCAACCGGCGTCGCTTCGTCGACGACACCACGGTCGCGCTGGCCGCTCGACGCGAACCCGGGTCACTCGCCGTCCTGTTCCTCGACCTCGACGACTTCAAGACCGTCAATGACGAGCTCGGTCACGCGGCCGGCGACCAGCTGCTCGCGGCGGTCGCTGACCGCATCCGAGGCGGCGTCCGTGATACGGACCTTGCCGCGCGGCTCGGCGGAGACGAGTTCGGGATCCTGCTCCGCGACGTCCCGGACGTCGCCTACGCGGCAGATGCCGCCGCGCGTCTGCTCGAATCGCTCGAGGCGCCGATGGTGGTGAGCGGCGTCGAGGTCACCGCGGGTGCCAGCATCGGCATCGCGCTCGATGGGGCCCAGACAGTCGGCGTCGACGATCTCCTCGGCCAGGCCGATATCGCGATGTATCGCGCGAAAGCGCAGGGCAAGGGCCGCCATCACGTCTTCGACGCGCAGGAGATGACCGACCCGGTCGCCGCGAGTGCCGCGCTGGCCGGACGTCCGACGCCGGCCCGACGCGGGTTGTCCTTCCGCAAGCCGTCCGTGCCTCGCCCGGCCCTCGGGCAAGAACCGGGCTAGACTCGGGCGGCGATGGAGATCCCGCTCTTCCCGCTCCACCAGGTCCTCTGCCCGGGGATCGTCCTCCCCCTCCATGTCTTCGAGGACCGCTATCGCGCGATGACCCGTCACTGCCTCGATACCGGTGAGCCGTTCGGCGTCGTCCTGATCCGCGATGGCACCGAGATCGGTACCAAGGGCGTGGCCACGCTGGCGGGCGTCGGTGCCTTTGCCGAGATCCGCGAGGCCGGCCGGTACCCGGATGGCCGGTACGACCTGCTGGCCGCCGCCACCGGTCGATTCGCGATCGATTCCGTCGATGCCCAGCGCGAGCCGTACCTGCTCGCCGAGGTCACGCCGCTCGACGACGAGGTCGGCGATGAGGACCGCGCCGAGCGACTGGCCGCAGGGGCGATCCATCGCTTCGTCCGCTACCTCGACCTGATGCGCGCCCGCGATGGCGAGTCATCCGAGGTGCTCGACATCCGTGTCGAGATCGAGGCAGGGGAACCCGACCCCAATGCGGACCCGATGGCGATCGCCGAACCCGAGATGACCGCCGCGGAGACCAAGCCACCGAGCCGCCGCGACCTCGACATCCCGGATGACCCGACCGTGCTGTCCTACCTCCTGTCCGGCATCGTCCAGGTCGAGCTGCCGCGACGCCAGGCCCTGCTCGAGGCGGACACGACCGTCGACCGTCTCGAGGGCCTGATCGGATTACTGGAACGGGAGCTGCTGCTCCTCGGCCGCCGGCTCCGCTACTTCTCGCCCGACCCGGCGACCATCGGCGGCACCCGCCGCAGCTGAATCACGGGGGCGCTACTCGGTGAAGCGCTCTTCCTTCCACGGATCGGCGTCGTTGTTGTAGCCGTAGCGCTCCCAGAAGCCGAGCTGGTCGTGGTCGAGGAACTCGAGGCCACGGATCCACTTCGAGCTCTTCCAGAAGTAGCGCTTCGGGACCACCAGCCGCAGCGGGTAGCCATGCTCCGGCTCGAGCGGCTCCCCGCCATATGTGTCGGCGAGGATCACGTCGTCGTCATCGAGCACGTCGAGCGGCAGGTTCGCGGTATAGCCCTGCTCGGCGTGGCTGACGACATGCGTCGCAGTCGGGCGGACCTGGGCGAGCTCCAGGATGGTCTGGATCGAGACGCCTTCCCAATCCGTATCGAGCTTCGACCACCGTGTCACGCAGTGGACGTCGGTGTGGAGCTGCTTGCGAGGCAGCTCCTTGAACTGCTGCCAGGTGAGGGTGAACGGCGCGTCGACCTCGCCCCACACCTTGAAGTCCCACGTCGCAAGGTCGGTATGTGGCACCGAGCCGTAATGGAGCACCGGGAACTTCTCGGTCTTGTATTGGCCCGGCGGGATGCGCTCGGCGACGGCGGGATCGACGGCGGTGTTGCCGAAGAGGCGTTCGAACATGGGGCGATGGATCCTTGCGCGCAGGCTGGGTGGTGGCTAATGGTCGCATATCGCCCGTGACGATCCCGTGACCCATGGCCCCGTCCGGCGCGCGAACTTGGCAGAAGTTGCGTGGGGAGACCCTTATGACACGCCGGACCTCGGTTTGGACCCGGGATACGTGCTAACGCGTCCCCGGGTGAGATTCCTGCCACGAATCCGGGTTGCCGGTGGCATAGCGCTACCCGGGTGCAACTTCTGCCAGAAACCGTGCCTCTCCGCGTCGCCCACCGCTGGCCCGACCCGGTACGCTTCGCGCCGTGGCCGACACACCCGACCCGCGGATCGTCATCGTCATGCCCGCGTACAACGCCGCACTCACACTGGAGCGCACGTACGCGGACATCCCGCACGACCTGATCGACCGGATCATCCTGGTCGACGACGTGTCGCGCGACGAGACGGTCGACGTCGCGCGCCAGCTCGGGCTCGACGTGATCATCCACGCCCAGAACCGCGGCTACGGTGGGAACCAGAAGACGTGCTACGACGCCGCCCTCGAGGCGGGCGCAGACATCGTCGTGATGCTCCACCCCGACTACCAGTACGACGCGACGCGGATCCCAGCGCTCGTCGAGCCGATCGGTCGGGGCGAGCGCGACCTCATGCTCGGCAGCCGCTTCCTGGGCGACCCGCTGGCCGGCGGCATGCCGACCTGGAAATACGTCAGCAACCGCTTCCTGACGACGGTCGAGAACATCGCGTTCGGCCTGCGGCTATCCGAGTATCACACCGGCCTGAGGGCATACAGCCGGCAACTGCTCGAGACGATCCCGTACCACGCCAACAGCGATGACTTCGTGTTCGACCAGGAGCTCATCGCGCAGGTCGTGGCCGCCGGCATGCGTGATCGGGTCGGCGAGATCGCGGTGCCGACACGCTACTTCGAGGAGGCCAGCTCGGTCGGGTTCCGGCGGAGCGTGGTCTACGGCCTGTCGACGCTGCGCGTGGTCGCGCGCTACATCCTGCATCGACTCCGGCTGCGGCCCTCGAAGAAGCTGACCGCTCGCCGCCCGTGAGCCGCCGGTGAGCCGCCGCTCGGCGATCCGCGCGATCCTCGGCATCGGGATCAGCGTCGTGGCGGTGGCCATCCTGCTGCGCTCCGTCGACGTCGGCGCGGCACTCGGTGTCCTCAGCCGGGCGGATCTCGCGATGGTCGCGCTGATGGCCGGCACGGTCGTGCTCGATGTCGCGGCCCGAGGTGCGCGATGGCGTGCCCTGCTCGCCCCGATCCGGCGGATCAGCTATCCGCGGGTGCTCGGCTACACATACTTGGGCTACCTCGCGAACAATGTCCTGCCCGCGCGCCTCGGCGAGCTCGTGCGCAGCCACGCCCTCGGCGAAGGGGAAGGGGTGAGTCGCACGACCGTGCTCGGCACAGTGGTGGTCGAGCGGATCGTCGACACCGTCATCGTCGTCGCGCTGGCAGCCATCGCGGTCGTGCTCCTGGATGTGGGTGGCGTCGCCTCGACCGCCGTCGTCCTCGGCGCCGGGTTCGTCGGCGTGTTGCTCATCGGCCTGCTGGTCGCGGTCGTCAGCCACCGCCTGCCCGGCGCGGAACGTGTGACCGCGATGGTCGAGCGCTTCCCGCTCGTCCTCGACCTGGGTCGGCGCTTGCGCGACGGGCTGGCGGTGGTCAGCCGACCCGGGACGGTCGCGGCGGCCCTCGGCTACAGCGCCGTGGCCTGGACGTTCTCGATCCTGACGTTCGTCGTCGGTGCGCGGGCGATCGGCGTCGAACTATCGCCCCTGGAGGGTGCGCTCCTATCGAGCGGCGTCGCGCTCGCCACGATCGTCCCCTCCGGCCCGGGCTACCTCGGCACGTTCGAGCTCACCGCCGTCGGTATCGCCACCCAGTTCGGCGTGAGCGCCAACGAGGCCTTCGCCATCGCGCTGCTCGCCCACGCGATGATCCTCCTCGTGACATCCCTGGGTGGGGCGTTCGCCGCGCTGCGGCTTGGCGTCGGGCTGTCGACCGGCTCGACCGGTTCGACCGGACGCGAGGGGTCGGAGGCAGGCGCGGGTTAGGCAGCCTGCTCGGTGACGGGGTCGTCGCTGATCGGCGCGTCGTACGGCGCGAACGACAATGGCGCGCCGGCACGACCGGTCACGCGCAAGAACTCGAGCGTGTAGCGCTCGTACATCTCGTCGAGCAGCGTGATCGCCTCGAGGTGGTCGGGACGGCCGGAAGCCGCGCGCGCCTCGGCACGCGACGTCCAGAGGCAGAACGACAGGCATGTCCCGTCGCTCGCCACCGGACCCTTGAAGTAGTGGACGAACCCCGGTGCCGCAGCGGCCTCCAGGTGCGCGCGCTCGTCGTACTCGGCAAGACGGAGCTCGTCCGCGTCGGGTCGGCGTACCGACCTGAACGCCACCAGGTACCACTCGCCGGAGCCGAGGTGCTTCCCGACCTCGGTCCAGTCGAACGCGTCGGCGACCGGAAGCGACGCGTAGGCGTCGGATACCGGTCCAAGGGCGGCGATCGCGTCCATGACCGTCGGAGCATCCGCCTCATGGAGGCGATTGTCAAATCGTGGAAAGTCCCGCTACCACATCGCGATAGTACCGACGCTCCGCCTCAGTCCGGTGTGAGCAAACGCTCCAACTCGGCCGTCGCCCGCCGAAGCGCGCGACGGGCCCGGTTCTGCCAGCCCCGACTCGCACGTTCCGCCGGTGCGGCCACACCCAGGGCGGCAACGATCCCGTCGTCGCGCAGGACCGGGGCGGCGAGCGTGGTCGCCCCAGGGAACGTCAACCCGTCATCCTGGGCGAAGCCGGCGGCGACGATCCGCGGCAGCGCCCGACGGATCCGGGCCGCCTCCACGACGTCCTCGAGGGCCGCGTCGGCGACTTCGTGGGGTGCGTACGCCAGCAGGACGAGCGCCACAGCGCCAATGTGCAGTGGGCCGGTCTGGCCCGGCTCCAGCACCACGCGGAGCGACTCGGGCGAAGGCTGCTGGGCGAGACTCGTCCCCCCGAGACCGACGCGCCGGCTGATGAACGTCGTTTCCCCGGTCGACTCGGTCAGCTCCGCCAGGATCGGCTCGGCGGCACGGATGAGCTCCTCGGCCGTGACGATCGGCCCGGCTCCGATCACGTGCAGTCGCGGCCCGAGCCGGTACCCACCCTCCTGGCGCTCGATGAACCCGAACTCGGTGAGGGTGCGCAGGTAGCGGTAGATCGTCGAGAGCGGTGTTTCGAGCAGCGTGCTGAGCTCGTCCGCCCGGATCTCACCGCGGTCGGCAACGGTCAGGAAGACACGGAGCCCGCGGGCGAAGGACGTATCTTCGCCGGCTTCTTCCGGGGGACGGTCGAGGGCCGTGGTCACAGGCGACTCCGGACGGTTGCTGGGGGAGCGGTCAGGGTACCGCAGCGGGTCGAAGACGCGGATGAGCGAGCCGGTCGGCGATACTTGGACCGTGAGGATCAGCGCGATCCGGTTGCTCCGTCTCGTCGTCCCGCTCGACCCGCCCTTCCCGGCTGCCTGGGATCCCGTGCCGCGCACGAGCTTCCCGGTGACGATCGTCCGGGTCGAGACCGACGAGGGCGTGGTCGGCATCGGGTCCGGTGACACGATGGACGGGTTCGAGGCGTTCGAGCACCTGTTCGTCGGGCGAGACCCGCTCGACATCCCGCATCACGTCCGCGTGCTCGAGACCATCGACTTCCACGCCGGCAGGTATTGGCCCCTGGAGGCGGCGCTGTGGGACATCGCCGGGCAGGTCGCCGGCGTGACGGTCGCCTCGATGTTCGGTGGAGCGAGCGACGGCATCCCCGCCTACGCGTCGTGTGGGATGCTCCTCCCGGCCGACGAGCGCGCCGAGTCCGCGCTGCGACTCCGCGACGAAGGGTTCCGCGCCCTGAAGATCCGCGTCGATCCGCGTCGACTCGAGGAGGGACTGGCGGCGGTCCACGCCACACGCCAGGCGGTCGGTGGTTCGATGGACATCATGGTCGACCTCAACCAGGGCTGGCGGATGCCCGGCGATACGACGCCGTCGATCGATGTCGAGACGGCGCGCGAGATCGGGGTCCGTCTCGCCGCCGACCAAGTGCTGTGGATGGAGGAGCCGCTCGACGGTACCGACCTCAAGGGGCTCGCCTCGCTGCGCACGGCGGATCTCGGTATCCGCATCGCGGGCGGCGAGATGACACGGACCCAGCACGAGACGCTGTGGGCGCTCGAGGCCGACGCGTTCGACGTCTATCAGCCGGACGTCGCGCTGGCCGGCGGGATGCTGCTGAACCGGACGGTGGCAGAGCTCGCGATGGCGCGCGGGCACTGGTTCACCCCGCACACATGGACGAACGGCCTTGGTCTGCTCGCTAACCTCCACGTCGCGGCAGGAGTCGGCGGCGGACCGTACCTCGAGTTCCCGTACGATCCGCCGGGCTGGACGCCGGAGCGGCGCGATGCCTTCCTCGCCGCACCGATCCGCCCGGACGCCGACGGCATGCTGCGCGTTCCGGACGCGCCCGGGCTCGGCGCGATGCTCGACGAGGTCTCGATCCGGAGGTTCGCTGCATGACGGCCGCCCCACCCACGGCTGCGGACTGGATCGCGCGAGCGGACGCGGTAGAGCCGCGCAACGAGGCATTCATCGATGGCCGGTTCGTGCCGGCCGCCTCCGGGAAGACATTCGATGACGTCGCGGGGCGCGACGGTCGACTGATCACGAGGGTTGCCGAGGGCGGCGCGGAGGACGTCGACCGGGCGGTCGGCGCCGCGCGTCGCGCCTTCGACGACCGGCGCTGGGCCGACATGTCGCCCGCAAAGCGCAAGATCATCCTGCTCAAGCTCGCCGAGTCCATCCGGTCCCATCGCGACGAGCTCGCCTTGCTCGAGTCGCTCGACGTGGGTAAGCCGATCCGCGACACCCTCGGGGTGGATGTGCCATCGGCGGCGAAGACCATCCAGTGGTTCGCCGAGACGATCGACAAGCTGTACGGCGAGGTCGGCCCGACGGGGCCGGATGCACTGTCGCTCGTGACTCGCGAGCCGATCGGCGTGGTCGGCGCGATCGTTCCGTGGAACTACCCGCTGATCGTCACGGCGTGGAAGCTCGGGGCGGCGCTGTCGACCGGCAACTCGGTCGTGCTGAAGCCAGCGTCGGCGTCACCGCTGACCGCGCTGAAGCTGGCCGAGCTGGCCTCGGAAGCTGGTTTGCCCGATGGGGTCCTCAACGTCGTGCCGGGTCCCGGCGCCGTGCTCGGCGAGGCCCTGGCGCGCCACCCGGGCGTCGACAAGATCGCGTTCACAGGCTCGACCGAGGTGGGCAAGTCGCTGTTGCGCGCGATCGGTGACACCGACGTCAAGGCGATCTCGCTCGAGCTCGGCGGCAAGAGCCCGCAGGTAGTCCTCGCCGATGTCGGCGACCTCGAAGCGGCGGCCGGCGCCATCGGCTGGGGGATCTTCTATAACAGCGGTCAGACCTGCAATGCCGGGTCGCGGCTGATCGTCCATCGATCGGTGCGCGCGGAACTTGTCGACCGCATCGCCGAGATGGGTCGGCAGCTCGCCCCCGGGGAGCCGCTCGATCCGGAGACGCGGCTCGGCTCGATCGTCGACGACCGGCAGCTGGACAAGGTCCTGGGCTATGTCGAGCTCGGTCGCGAGGAGGGCGCCACGGTCGTAGCCGGCGGCGAGCGCGTCCGCGAGGACAGCGGCGGCTACTACGTCCCACCGACCATCCTCGACGGTGTCGACAACGGCTGGCGCGTCGCGCGCGAGGAGATCTTCGGACCGGTCCTGACGGTGACCGAATTCGAGGACGAGGCCGACGGGCTGCGGATCGCCAACGACACGCCGTACGGGCTGGCCGCCGGCGTCTGGACGCGGGACATCACCCGGGCACACCGCCTCGCGCGGGCGCTACGAGCGGGGACCGTCTTCATCAACACGTTCGACACCGCCGACATCACGGTGCCGTTCGGCGGCTACAAGCAGTCCGGGTTCGGGCGTGACAAGTCGCTCCACGCGATCGATGGCTACACGCAGCTCAAGACGACCTGGATCGACCTGTCGGATGGCTGAGGACACGCCCATGGCCACGGACATGGACTCGGCGGCGGGCCAGGGGCTGCAGCGCCGCCGCGGCGGCGGCAGGGCCGGTCACGAGCGCAGCCGCATGCCGATGCAGCGGCCGTGGGCACAGCCGCGCATGCGCTACCGCCCGACCGAGGTGGTGTCGGCCGACGAGATCGAGTCGATCCACCAGGCGTCGCTGCGTGTCCTGTCCGAGCTCGGCATGGACTTCCTCGACGCCGACGCCCGGGAAGCGCTGAAGGCGGCCGGTGCGCAGACGTCGCCGGACACGCAGCGGGTCAAGTTCGATCCGGAGATGGTCACCGAGGCCATCAAGACCGCGCCGTCGTCGTTCACGCTCCACGCCTGGAACCCGGACCACGACCTGCAGCTCGGTGGCGACTGGATGGCGTTCGGCACGGTCGGGAGCCCGCCGAACGTATCCGACCTCGACCGCGGGCGGCGGATCGGCAACCGCGTCGACTACCAGAACCTCCTCCGCCTGGGACAGGCGCTCAACACCGTCCACTTCCTGGCAGGCTATCCGGTCGAACCGGTGGACCTGCACCACGGCGTCCGTCACCTCCACGCGACGCACGACGCGCTGACGCTCATGGACAAGGCGATCCACTGCTATTCGCTCGGGCGCCAGCGCAACGTCGATGTGCTCGAGATGGTTCGGATCGCGCGTGGCATCGAGGACGCCACCCTCGACGACGAGCCGTCGGTGTTCACGGTCGTGAACTCCAGCTCGCCGTTGCGGCTCGATGCGCCGATGCTCCAGGGCATCATGGCCTTCGCCGAGCGCAACCAGGTCGTGTGCATCACCCCGTTCACCCTGGCCGGGGCGATGGCGCCGGTCACCCTCGCGGGCGCGCTCGCGGAGCAGAACGCCGAGGCCCTCGCCGGCATGGTCCTGACCCAGGTCGTCCGCCCCGGTTCGCCTGTGATCTACGGCGGCTTCACCTCGAACGTGGACATGCAGTCCGGCGCGCCGGCCTTCGGGACCCCCGAGTACATGCGCACCGCGATGATCGGCGGCCAGCTCGCTCGGCGGTATGGCGTGCCATATCGCTCGTCGAATGTGAACGCCGCGAACGCGCTCGACGCGCAGGCCGCCTACGAGTCGGTCTTCTCGCTGTGGGGCGCGATCATGGGTGGCGTCAACCTGCTGATGCACGGCGCCGGCTGGATGGAGGGCGGGCTCCACGCGAGCTACGAGAAGATGGTGCTCGACGCGGAGCTGCTCGGGATGGTCGAGGCGTTCCTCGAGCCGGTCGTCGTCGACGACGCGTCACTCGCCTTCGAGGCGATGCAGGACGTCGGGCCGGGCGGTCACTTCTTCGGGACCGAGCACACGCAAAGCCGCTACCGGACGGCCTTCCACAAGCCGATGCTCAGCGACTGGCGGAACTTCGAGACGTGGGAGGAGGCCGGCTCACCGGAGGTGCCCGGCAAGGCGAACCGCATCTGGAAGGAGCTGCTCGCGGCATACGAGCCGCCGCCGATGGACCCGGCGATCCGCGAGGAGCTGGATGCCTTCGTCGCCCGTCGGGTCGCCGAGGGCGGCGTCCCGACGGACTATTGAACGTGGCGTCGCAAGGATCGAACGAGGGGATCGCGTGAAGCAACACACCCAGGTCGTGGTCATCGGTGGGGGCGTCGTCGGCGCGAGCGTCCTGTACCACCTGACGAAGGCCGGTTGGACCGACGTCATGCTGCTCGAGCGGCGCGAGCTGACCGCCGGCTCGACCTGGCACGCCGCGGGCGGGATGCACACGCTGAACGGCGACCCTAATGTCGCCCGGCTGCAGCAGTACACGATCCAGCTGTACGAGGAGATCGAGCGCCAGTCCGGGCAGGACTGCTCGATCCACCTGCCCGGCGGGCTGATGCTGGCCGACACCGAAGTTCGCATGGACTTCCTGCGGATGGCCCAGGCGCGCGGCCGCTACCTCGGCATGGAGCTCGAGCTGATCACCCCGCACGAAGCGGCCGACCTGTTCCCGCTCATGGACCCGCAGTACTTCGTCGGTGCGCTGTACGACCCGGTCGAGGGTCATGTCGACCCGACCGGCGTCACGCGCGCATACGTGAAATGCGCGCAGCAGCTCGGCGCCGAGGTGCACCAGCGCACACCGGTCGTGGGCCTCGACCAGCGGGCGGACGGCACCTGGGACGTCCGCCTCGAGAACGGCGAGTCGATCCACACGGAGCACGTCGTCAATGCGGGTGGGTTGTGGGCGCGCGAGGTCGGCCGGATGGTCGGGCTCGAGCTGCCGGTCCTCGCGATGGAGCATCACTATCTGATCACCGAGGACATGCCCGAGGTCGCAGCACAGGTCGCGAAGACCGGCCACGAGATGCCGATGGCGCTCGACTTCGCCGGCGAGATCTACATCCGCCAGGAGGGCGGCGCGATGCTCATGGGCACGTACGAGCAGGCGTGCGTGCCATGGTCGCCGCGCGAGACGCCGTGGGACTTCGGGTCGCAGCTGCTGAAGCCGCAGCTCGACCGGATCACGCCCGAGCTGTCCGTCGCGTTCAAGCACTACCCGCCCATGCACACGACCGGAATCCGGCGCGTGGTCAACGGCCCGTTCACGTTCTCGCCCGATGGCAACCCGCTGGTCGGTCCGATCCGCGGCCTGCGCGGCTACTGGGTCGCGTGCGGCGTGATGGCCGGCCTGTCGCAGGGCGGTGGGGTCGGCCTGGCGCTGGCCACGTGGATGACCGCCGGTGGTGACGGCGATTCGGGCATGGATATCTGGGCGATGGACGTCGCGCGCTACGGCGACTACGCGACCCTCGGCTACACGAACGCCAAGGTCCAGGAGAACTACCGGCGCCGGTTCCGGATCACGTTTCCCAACGAGGAGCTGCCCGCCGCCCGACCGTTGCTGACGACGCCGATCTACGACCGACTCACGGACGCCAACGCGGTGTGGGGCGCGATGTTCGGACTCGAGCACGCGCTCTGGTTCCAGAAGGCGGGTCTGGAGCCGAAGGAGGACGTCACCTTCCGCCGATCGAATGCCTGGGAGTGCGTGGCAGAGGAGGTCAACGCCGTGCGCGAGCGCGTCGGCATGACCGAGATCTCCAACTACGCCAAATACCGGGTCAGCGGCCCGGGCGCGGAGGCGTGGCTTTCGTCCCTGCTGACTCAGCGGATGCCGGCACCGGGGCGGATCACGCTGACGGCGATGCTCAACGATGCCGGCCGGATCGTCGGCGAGTTCACGGTCGGTCGTCCGTCCGAGGCCGACGAGTTCTACGTGTTCGGCTCGCTGCCTGCCGAGATCCACCACTCGCGCTGGTTCCGCGACCACCTGCCGGCGGACGGATCGGTCCGGTTCGAGGTGCTCGGGCTTGGGCTGACCGGGTTGTCGGTGACGGGTCCGCGCGCTCGAGACCTCCTCAGCGATGTCGCTCCTGACCTCGACCTCTCGACCGAGGCATTCCCGTTCATGACGTTCCGCCAGGTAGACCTTGGGATGATCCCAGCGCACCTCGCCCGACTGAACTACTCGGGCGACCTCGGCTACGAGCTGTGGGTCGCGCCGGAACACCAGCGGGCGCTCTACGACCGGATCATCGACGCCGGCGACGCGCACGGGCTGCGGCTGTTCGGGATCCGCGCGCTGATGTCGCTCCGGCTCGAGAAGAGCTACGGGACATGGTTCCGCGAGTACCGGCCGATCTACACACCCGCCGAAGGCGGCATCACCCGCTACATCAAGCTCGACCACGACTTCATCGGCCGGGCAGCGCACGAGCAGGAGCTTGCCGACGGTGGCCCGAAGCGCCGGCTCGTGACGTTCGTGGTCGATCCTGACCCGGACGACCCGGCCGACGTCATCGGCGACGAGCCGGTGTGGCACGGCGGGGCGGTCGTCGGCTGGGTGACGTCGGGCGGCTACGGCCACCACGTCAAGGAGTCGATCGCCCTCGGCTACGTCCCGACCGAGCTCGTCTCGCCCGACGGACCCGGGGGCGACGGTTTCGAGATCGAGATCATCGGGCGACGCCGGCCGGCCCGGCTCCAGCCAGAGCCGCTGTTCGATCCGGCAGGCGGCCGGATGCGCCAGTGATGCGTCTGTGACCGATCGATCCCAGGGGGCGGGCCCGGTCGATGCGGGGCGCATCGTCGTCGATGGACGACCGGTCGCGTTCGCCGCCGGTGACAGCGTGGCGGTGGCGATCATGCGCACCGGCGTCACCCCTGCCGGCGGCGGCACGCTCTGCCTGACCGGGGACTGCGGGAACTGTCTCGGCCAGGTTGACGGCGTTGCCTATGTCCGGACATGCCAGGAACGGGCGCGGCCGGGGCTGTCCGTCGTGCGCCATCCACCGAACGGCCTGCCGCCGCTGCCGGCGATCAGCGGGCCGGACCTCGGCGGCTCCCTGGCCGGCCCGGACATCGAGGTGCTGCGGGCATATGTCGATGTTGCCGTCATCGGCGGTGGCGACAGCGGTCGCGAGGCCGCTGCGACCGCCGAGCGTGCCGGAAAGCGGGTGCTCGTCCTGGACGCCGGCGAGGGCGACGAAGTGGTCGGCGTGTACCCCGGTCCGATGCTCGTCGTCCGCACGCCGACGCTGATGCTCCACGTCCGCGCGGAAGAGATCGTGGTCGCGACCGGCGCCGCCGAGCTCCACCCGGTCGTCCCCGGGACCCAGCTCGAGGGCGTGATCACGGCGCGTGCAGCACAGCGCCTCCACGCCGCTGGCGTCGCGCTCGGGGCTGCGGTCGCGATCGGGACGCCACCGCCCGGCGTGCCGTGCAGCCCGGTCGCGGGCCAGCTCATTCGCCTCGAAGGGGATGCGCGCGGTCGCGTGCGGGCCGTCGTGACCGCCGACGACTGGATCGGCGCGGAGACGACGACGCCATGCGACACCGTGATCGTGGGGCTGGGGACGGCGCCGCGCGACGTCCTCGCGCGGATGGCCGGGGAGTTGCCGCTGAGTGTCGTCGGGCCAGCGGCGCAGCCCGCGTCGCTGCCTCCCGCGCCGGTAGCCGGGATCGTGTGTCCCTGTTCCGGCACGACCGTCGACGACCTCCAGACCGCGTGGGACCGCGGATTCCAGGAGCTGGAACTGCTCAAGCGGGCGAGCCTGGCCTGCCTCGGTACGTGCCAGGGGGCCGCCTGCCTCCCCCACGTGCGCGCCTGGATCGCCGCGCGCACCGGCCAGGTGCCGCCGCCATTCACGGCACGGCCCGCGTCCCGGCAGATCACGCTCGCCGAAGCCGCCGCGGACACCCAGGTCGACGCGTTCAGGCGGACGCCACTGCACGACGAGCACCTGGCCCTCGGCGGGCGCCTCGACCGGTTCGGCGGTTGGTGGCGCCCGTGGCACTACGGCGACGCCGTCGCCGAGTACTGGAGCGTGCGCGAGGGCGTGTCGATCGGCGATGTCAGCACGCTCGGCAAGCTGGTCGTGTCGGGGCCGGACGTCGTGGAGTTCCTGGAGCGGCTGTACCCGTGCAATGTCGCGGACATCAAGCCCGGTCGCTCGCGCTACGCGCTTCTGCTCAACGAGCGCGGCCACATCATGGATGACGGGATGATCCTGCGGGAGGCGGAGGCCCGCTTCGTCCTCTCGTTCACATCGGGTGGCGCCGCCAACGCCGAGATGTGGATCCGCGACTGGGTCGATGTCTGGGGCCTGCGGGTCAACGTGATGGACCGGACGATGTCGCTCGCCGCGATCAACGTCACCGGTCCGCTCGCCGGTCAGCTGCTCCAGCGCGCTGGCCTGGCCGACCCGCCCAGCTTCCTCGGCCACGTCCACGCCGACGTCGCTGGTGTGCCATGCCACGTGATGCGCCTGTCCTTCACCGGCGAGGCGTCGTGGGAGCTGCATCACCCCGTCGATCGGTCCGTGGACCTGTGGCGCGCGCTCATGGATGAGGGCGCCGACCTGGGCGTCCGGCCGCACGGGCTCAAGGCGCTCTTCGGGCTGCGCCTCGAGAAGGGCCATGTGATCGTCGGGATGGACACCGAGCTGGACACCACACCGCGCCGGGTCGGCATGCCGTGGGCCGTGCGCATGGACAAGCCCGCGTTCATCGGCCGTGCGGCGCTCGAGCGAACGGCGAAGCTGCCCGATCTGCGACGGCTGCGCGGGTTCACGATGGATGCCCCCGCGCCGGTCGAAGGCGCGCCGATCTTCGACGGCGACGACATCGTGGGCCACGTGACGGGCAGCTGGGCATCGCCGATCCTCGAGAAGGCCGTGCTGCTCGGCTGGCTCAAGCGGCAGCCGTTCCCCGATCGTGTCCGGATCGACGGCCGCGAGGCCGTCGTGACGCCGACCCCCTTCTATGACCCGGAGGGCCACCGTGCACGTGCTTAGGGCGCCCGGCATCCGGGTCGTGGCGACACCCGAGGCAATCGACCGGGCGACGTGGGAGGATGCCGGTCCTGGACCGGACGATTTCGAGCCGCTGATCCTGCGGTTCGCGCCGGACGAGGCGTTCGCGGTCGGAGCGACCGGGGTGCAGATCGCCGATCCCGACGCGATCGCGGAGCCCGAGACCGGCTACCTCGCGCTGATGTTCCCGGTGGATGAGTTCATCGACGTCGTCCTCCCGCGTGTCGATTGGCCCGCTCCTGCCACGCGTCCGGCCTTCACCCAGGGTTCGATCGCCGGGGTGCCGGCCAAGCTCTACATCGACACGACCGGCGCCGCGACGGTGTTCGTGCTCGCCGCGTATCTCGACGACCTGCTCGCCCGACTGCAGGTGCCCGCGTGAGGATCGGCGTCGCGGCCGGCTACGTGGCGACCCTGCCGACGCTGCGCTGGGACCAGCCGAACGACAGCTACGACGTCGTGATCGTCGGGGGCGGCGGGCACGGGCTGTCGACCGCCTATTACCTGGCGACCCGTCATGGCATCACGAACGTCGCGGTCCTCGAGGCCGACTACATCGCATCGGGCAACACCGGTCGGAACACGACGATCATCCGCGCCAATTACGGCCTGCCCGAGGCCATCCGCTTCTACCAGCACTCGCTCGAGATGTACCGCGATCTCGAGGACGAGGTCGGCGCCGACATCCTCCACCAGACCAAGGGCATCTTCTGGCTGGCCCACACGGAGATGGCACTGCGCACGGAGCGCGCCCGCGCCCAGATGAACACGGCCGCCGGCGCGAAGACCGTGATGGTCACTCCGGCGGAGATCAAGGAGCTGGTTCCGCAGATCGACCTGACCGGAGGTCGCCGCTACCCGGTGCTCGGGGCGTCGCACCACCTGGAGGCGGCGACCGCTCGCCATGACCGTGTCGCGTGGGCGTATGCCGCGGGGGCAGCCAGGCGTGGCGTGCACGTCATCCAGCACGCCCCGGTGACCGGGCTTTTGCGGGACGGCGATCGCGTGGTCGGCGTCGAGACGGCGCGCGGGCCGATCGCGGCGGGCGTGGTCCTGTCGGCCGTCGGTGGTCGGGTGACGTCCATGGCGGCGCACGCCGGCCTGCGGCTGCCGGTGCGGACGCATCCGCTGCACGCCTTCGTGACCAACGACTACCAGCAGGGCTTCGGGCCGATCGTCGCGAGCACCGAGCTGATGTGCTACGTGTCGCAGACGGAACGTGGCCAGATGCTGATCGGTGCCGAGTTCGACGCGCAGCCGTCGTATTCCCGGCAATCGTCGTTCGCCGCGTTGCGCGGCTACGCCTATAAGATCACCCGGATCCTGCCCTTCCTGCGCGACCTGCGGATCCTGCGGACGTGGGCGGGCATCTGCGACATCTCGGTCGACTTCTCGCCGATCATGGGCGAGACCGGCGTGCCCGGCTTCCTCGTCACGACCGGCTGGGGGACGTGGGGCTTCAAGGCGATCCCCGCGGGCGGCGAGGCGATGGCCGAGTTGATCGCCACGGGCCGCACGCCCGAGCTGATCGCGCCCTTCGGCCTCGACCGGTTCCGGCGCGACCATGCGATGGCCGACCAGGGCTCTGCGGGGACGCGCTGATGCTGTGGATCGATTGCCCGCGTTGCGGGCGCCGGCCGATCGAGGAGTTCACGTTCGGCGGCGAGCGGCGCGCCGTCCCGGACTCGATCACCGACCCCGACGAGCGGGACTTCGACGAGGTATGGGTGTTCGAGAACCCTGACGGTGCGACGACCGAGCGCTGGTTCCATGCCAACGGCTGCCGGCGCTGGCTGACCGTGCGACGCGACACCCGTCTCGATCAGGTGCTCGAGATCCGACCGTGACCGGGCTCGCGGAGCGGCAGTTCGAGATGGTGCTCCGCAATCGGGTGCTCTTCGGCGTGGGTGCCCTGCGTCGCCTGCCCGAGCTGATCGCCGATGCCGGTGGCAGGCGGGTCTTCCTGGTGACCGATCCAGGCGTCGTCGTGGCCGGCATCGCGGCCGACACGATCGACATCGTGTCCGAGGCCCGCATCCCCTCGACCCTGTTCAGCCAGGTCGAGCCGAATCCATCTGGCGCAACGGTCGAAGCCGGCGCGTCGATCCTCCGAACGCTCGGTCTCGACGGGACGGTCATCGTGGCGCTCGGCGGTGGCTCGGCGATGGACGCCGCCAAGGCCATCGCGCTGTGCGCGGCGAACGAGCGGCCGGTCTGGGAGCTGGAATACGACGGCCCGACGCTCGCCCCCGGCCGCCCGATCGTGGCGATCCCGACGACGGCCGGGACCGGGTCGGAAGCCCATCCGTTCGCGGTGATCACGCACGAGGAGATCGGGCGCAAGGACTACATCGGGCACCGCTCCCTCCTGCCGTTCGCGACGATCCTCGACCCGGCACTGACGGTCGACCTGCCGGCCGCGGTGACCGCCGCGACCGGGGTCGACGCGCTGACCCATTCGCTCGAGTCGCTGCTGTCCAGGAACGGCAACCCGTTCGCCGAGTCGATGGCGGTCGGCGTGATCCGAACGGTCCACGAGTGGTTGCCGCGGGCCGTGGCCGATGGCTCGGATCTCGAGGCGCGATCGCAGCTGCTGCTCGCAGCGCATCTTGCCGGGGTAGGGCAGGCCAGCGGCACCGGCGTCGGTCTGGTCCATGCCCTGGGGCACGCGCTGGGGACACGCGGCAAGCTGCCGCACGGCACGGCCCTTTCGGTGGTCCTGCCGGAGGTGCTCGCGTTCTACGCCGCCGATGCGGGGTTGCGGGACCGGGAACTGGCACTCGTCGGCGTCGCGCTGCGGGCCGCCAGCCCGACCGAGCAGCCGGCGACCGCCGCGGGTGCCGCGATCGGCGCGCTCCGCCGGTTCCTGGCGAGCCTCGGCCAGCGCCACGCGCTGCGATCGCTCGGCTTCGACGACGACGCGCTCGATGTCGTCGCACAGGACGCCATCGACGACGCGGCGATCAAGAACTCCCCGAGGCTACCGACCCTCGACGAGACCCGGTCGATCCTCGGCTCGGTGGCCTGAGTCCGATCCGCCCCGTCAACCTGTGCTTCTCAGACCGCAGGAGCACGGCGAACGACCCGTTCCGCCGATCCTCACAGGCCAGGCGTGCTTCTGCGGCACGTACTGGCGCGTAGCACGGCATGTTCGGGCCCTCGGGTGTCTCTGTGCAGTCTGAGAAGCACACCCGCGGCGATGGGCAAGGTCCGTGAGCACACCCGCGGCGAGGGGGAAAGGCCCGTCAGCCCGGCGTGATCGACTCGACCGTTGTCCGCACCTCGATCGGCGGCCCCTCGCGGATGGCCCGCGGGATCTCGGCGACGCGCTCCACCTCGGCGATGAGCTCGCGGACCCTGTCCTCAGGCGCCGACGACCGGACGACCAGATCAAGCGTGATGGGCGTCGAGCCCGAACCGCGCGCCGGGAAGTCGCCGTCGACCGTGATCTCGACCCTGTCGAGCACGATGCCCATCGTCGCCGCCTCGCGATAGAGGTCGTTCGACCAACAGGCGGCGATCGACAGGTAGAAGAGCTGGCCGCCATTGAACCCGAGCCCGCCGCCGCCGGCTGCGGACGGGCGATCCGTCACCAGCGTGAACGGCCCCGCTGCACCGAGCGCGGTCGGGCCGTCGCCGACGGTCCGCAGTCGGACGCGATAGGCGTCGGACACGATCCCCTCCCCGCTACCCGCGATCGATGAGCGGCTTGACCTCGTCGACGAACCGCTCCAGCGTCTCGACGTCGTACGGTGCGGGCTGCTCGGAGATGACGGTCCGGAAGCCGAGGTCGACGTATGGTCGAAGCTTGTCGGCGAGTTGCTCCGGCGTCCCGTTCCAGAACGTGTCGTCGTCCTCGACCTCGGCCATCGGCGTCCGGTTGTGCTCCATCGCGGCCTTCCAGACCCGCTCCGCCTCGGCCTGACTGTCGCGGATCGTGAACTTGACCCCGAGCGTGAACTCGATCTCATCGATGTTCCGTCCGACGTCGTCGCAATGCCGCTTGAGCACGTCCACCTTGTGCGCCATCACGTCGAGCGGCCCCATGGCGTTCCACATGTCGGCGTATCTCGCGACGGTCCGCAGCGTCTTCTTCTCGCCGCTGCCGCCGATCATGATCGGGAGCCTCCGCTGGATCGGGAGCGGCTGATGGCGGAGGTCGTCGAAGGCGTAGCGCCCGCCTGCCGGCGAGGTGGCCGAGCCGCCATCGAGCACGGTCCGCATGGCCGCCACCGCCTCGTCCATCCAGTCGAGCCGTTGCCCGACACCAGATCCGAAGTCGATGCCGTGAGCCCGATGCTCGAGCTCGAACCAGGCGCCGCCGATGCCGAGGATGGCGCGGCCGTCGCTGATGTGGTCGAGCGTCGTCGCCATCTTGGCGGTCAGCCCGGGGTTTCGGAACGGGTTGGCGCCGACCAGCAGGCCGAGTCGCGTCCGCTCGGTCGCCATCGCCCACCCGGCGAGGGTGGTCCAGCCCTCGACGATCGGCTGGTACGGGTCGCCGAAGATCGCGTAGAGATGGTCCCAGGTCCACAGGTGGTCGTACCCGAGCCGATCCACCCGCTTCGCCGCATCGAGCATCTCGGGCCAGCTGGCGCCCTGGCTCCACAGCAGGATGCCGGTCTTGAGGTCGGTCACGGGTCGGGCCTCCGATGCGACTGGGCGGGCCGTCAAGTCTAGGGCGGCCAAGGCTCCCGGTGGGGAGACGTGAGCGGCATAGACTGGCCAGCATGCGCGGCTTGCTGGTCGTCATCGTCGCCGTGGCCGTGGCCACCATGGGGTGCGGCCTGCTGGACGTCCGGCAGCCCGGCGGCGTCACGATCTACGGCCGGGCCGGACCGTTGGATGAAAGCTGGTTCGGGCTCGTGCCGCCAGGCGATCCACCGGAGGCCGTCGGGTTCGGTTCGGACGGCGTCGGCTGCCTCGACGGAGCTCCGGGTTCGCAGGTCGCATGGTATGACGGGTCACCGGGAGCTGGCGGCCAGCCCAGGCAGATCATCGGTCAGGTGCCCGCCGACGGCGGGCCGCTCGTCCTGTGGGTCGAGATCGCGGACGATGGGACCTTGGACTTCGGCCCGGGTGTCCCCGCCTGGTGGGTCGGCGACCCGCAGGTCTGCTAGCCGTGGATCAGACGCCACCATCGACCGACCGACTCGCGCTATCGGCCACGGTCCATTGCCTGACCGGTTGCGCCATCGGCGAGATCCTCGGGCTTGCCATCGCGAGCCAGCTCGGCTGGGACGATCTGCCCTCGATCGCGTTGGCCGTGGTGCTCGCCTTCGTGTTCGGCTATGCCTTGACGCTGCGTCCGCTCTTCGCGTCGGGCGTTGCCGGCGGCACGGCGCTGCGTCTCGCGTTCGCCGCCGACACCCTCTCGATCACGGTCATGGAGATCGTCGACAACCTCATCATCCTGGCGATCCCGGGCGCGATGGACGCGGGCATCGGAGACGCCCTCTTCTGGGGCAGCCTCGCACTTGCGCTCGGCGTCGCCGGTGTGGTCGCGTTCCCGGTGAATCGCTGGCTCATCCGCCGCGGCCGCGGTCACGCCGTGCTCCACGAGCACCACCACTAACTGCCGCCGGCGAAGCCGGAGTCAGCTCGCGTCAGCCGCGGAACAGGCGAACGAGTGCACGAAGGACGAGGGAGATCGAGATCCCGGTCGCGAGGATCACCAGGGGGTTGAGGTAGGGCGACGAGAGCGGCACATAGGTGGCGCCGGCGGGATGCACTTCCACGTAGCCCATCGGGTCGGTCATGACGCCGCCACCTGCGCCACTACCGCTGCCGATCGTCTCGCCGTTGGTCGACTCGGACCTGATCGGGCCCATGCCGGCACCGCCGCCGTACCCCCACCGGATCCGGGCGACCGGGATGATCGTCACGTCCCCGCGCGCCACCGGCTCGCCGAACACGGCTCGGACGGTCGCTCGCATCCCGATGCGTTCGCCCAGGCGATCGAGGATCCGGTCGATCGGTTCGGCGGCGGCTGTCCGCGCGACGTCCTTGGCATCATCGATCGTCGTGACCATGGCGAGCTTCCTCCTGCGGTCCTCCATGGTGCGCCTCGAGGAGAAAGCGCGTCAGGTCGGTGCTGTCATGGCTCGCCCGTGATCAGCAGCGTCGCGATGTCACCGGCGATGATCTCGCGGTCATCCGGGTCCGCGATCCTGTCGAGGGCCGCGATCGCCTTTGACTTCCAACCGGTCGCGGCGGACATGTCACCCGCGACCGCGTGGGCCCGCGCGAGGGCCTCGTACGCGGCAGCGATATCGAAGTCGGCGATGCCGTTCGACTCCAGGATGTCGCGGCAGCGCGTGGCGTGCCACACAGCCGGCTCGGCCCGACCGATGACGGCATAGACCCGCGAGCACTGCCACTCGCCGCGGGCGTGGTTCGCTGGCTCGGCACCTTCCGCCCGACTCCAGTGGAAACGTGAGGCGTGCACTGCGTGGACCATCTCGTCGATGTCGGCCGGCGTTCTATCGGCGTTCTCGAGCAGCGTCCACACGTGGTTGAACAGCGCCGCACCGAGTGCTCGGTGGGTCGCTGGATCGAGGGAGATCAGATCGTCTGCGTGGGCCGTCGTCATGGTCGGGGTCTCCTTCGGATCGGTCTCGCTGGCCAACTGGCCGACGACATGGAGGACGCGCTGCAGTCGGAACGCTCGCGCCTCGATGCGGCTGCGATGGTCCGCCATCAGGCGGCGTCGATCGGCCGGGTCGTCGGCGTAGAGGTAGGCGCGGACCGTCTCGAGCGGCACCTCGAGATCACGCAGCTGGACGATCGTCCGGGCGGCCACGATCTGGTCGCGCCGGTACGAGCGATATCCGGTGTCGGGATCGACCCGCGCCGGCCGCAGCAGGTCGAGCTCGTCGTAATGTCGGAGCGCGCCGACGCTCAGCCCGGTAAGCCGCGCGAAGTGCCCGATGGACAGGAGGTCGACCGCGTGGTCCATGGCGGCATCGTGGACCCTCGGGTCACTCGAGTGTCAAGCATGGCGCGGGTCTTTTTTGGCAGAAGTTGCACCCACACATCGTTACGGCAAAGGTCGGGTCCGAATCACGTCGAATCGGCGCATCGGTGCTACTAACGCGTCCCCAGGTGCAACTCTTGCCAGAGACCGGGTGACGATCGGCCATAAGGGTCTCCGGGTGCAACTTTTGCCAGGGATCGCAAGTGAGCAGGCTCGCGCAGCCAAGCGACCTCCGCATTCGGCGCTTCCGCGACTTTCACCAGCGACGACCGATCAGCCGCTAACGATCCGACCAGTCGCTACGCCTGATCCAGCTCCCGGTCGATCGCGCGCAGGATGAATCGGGCCGCCTCCGCGCTCTTGCCGCCGAGTTTCTCGCCCTCCTCCTGTTCGAGCGCGCGCATCAGGTCGGCCAGATACAGGTCGAGCGACGACGTTCGCTCCAGCGAGCCGTCGGCAAAGGCCGCCTCCAGCCGGGCGACCGCAGCCCGCGCGTTGTCGACGCTGTGACCCTTCGCCACGATCAGCTCGCGCACATCCTGGCGGGCCGCGTCCGCACCGGCCCCGCTGCTGCTCACGAGAAGCGACGGACGGTTCGCCGGAGCAGATCGCCTGACGCGCGGCGAGCGGACGCGCCCACGACCTGACCGCGCTCGGCCTCCTCGGCAAGACCCTCGCGCTCGATGCGTTCCTCACGTTCATCCGCGCGCAGCCGCCGCCAGTCCGACTCGAGCACGCTCATGGCGAGCTCGTCCCACCAACGGCCATCGCGGAAGATCGACTCGCGCGCGCGTCCCTCGCTCACGAAGCCGCAGCGCTGGTAGGTGCGGATGGCGCGCTCGTTGAACTCGAACACGAAGAGCGCGATCCGATGCAGGCCGAGCGGACCGAACGCGTGCTCGAGCATCAACCGTGTCGCCTCCGTCCCGAAGCCTCGGCCCCACGAGTCCTTTTCGCCGATCGTGATGTGGTACAGGGCCGAGCCGTTGTCGCCGTCGAGCTGGCTGAACGCGCAGGTCCCGACCAGCCGATCCGAGCCGCGCTCGTGGATGGCCATCGCCAGGGCGTCCGGTCCGACCACCCGCGCTGTGAAGAAGCGCTCGATCTCCTCGGGCCGCATCGGGGCTTCCTGGTAGCGGGCCAGGCGGGCGATCTCGGGGTCCGAGTACCAGCGCCGGAACGCCTCGAGGTTGTCGGGGCCGTGGCGGCGCAGCACGACGCGCGACCCCGTCAGCACCTCCGGGAACCACGTTCGCGGCGCCATCGCCGGAACCGTATACCATCGCCGCCATGCGCCGCTGGAGCGAGCTGGCCGAGCGCGTGGCGGCAACCACCCGGACGTCCGAGAAGACCGCCATCCTGGCCGACTACCTGCGCAGCCTGAGTCCCCAGGAGCTGCCGATCGCGGCCGTCTTCCTGACCGGGCGGCCGTTCCCGGAGGCCGACCAGCGCACGACCGGCCTGGGTTGGTCGTCCATCGTGGCCGCGGTCGGTGCCCTCACCGGGGCGACCAGGGAGGACCTGGCGGCCGCCTACGATCGGCATTCCGATCTCAGCCTGTCGGTCGAGGACGTACTAACGCGTGCGGGCCACGCGCCGCCGCCCGACGACACACCGACCCTCCCCGAGGTGGCCGCCTCTTTCGCGGCGATGGAGCAAGCATCGGGCGCTGCCGCCAAGGCCCACCTCCTGCACGCCCTCCTCGCCCGATCGGATCCACGGACGGCCAAGGCGATCGTCAAGGTCCTCGGCGGCGAGCTCCGGATCGGGCTCCGTGAGGGCCTGGTCGAGGCGGCCATCGCGAAGGCCTTCGATCGACCCATCGAGGACGTCAAGTGGGCGGGGATGCTCGCGGGCGACATGGGCCATCTCGCAGAGCTCGCACGTGACGACGCGCTGGCCGATGCCGAGCTCGCGCTCTTCCACCCGCTCAAGTTCATGCTCGCCTCACCGGCCGAGGACGCCGACGAGATCATCGGCCGACTCGGTCCCGAGGTGTGGGTCGAGGACAAGTACGACGGAATCCGCGCGCAGCTCCACAAGCGAGGCTCGGATGTCCGGCTGTATTCGCGCGATCTGCACGACGTCAGCAACCAGTTCCCCGAGATCGTCGACGCCGCCAGACCGCTCCGCTGGACCGGCGTGGTCGACGGCGAGATCCTCGGCTTCAAGGACGGCCTCGTACTGCCTTTCATCAGCCTCCAGGCGCGGCTCGGTCGGAAGACACCATCGGAGCAGATCAAGACCGACATCCCCGTCGTATTCGTGGCGTTCGATCTCCTCGCGCTCGGGCCCGGCGACGATCCCGACGGCGACGCGACCGTCGACCCGTTACTGCGGGAACCGCTCCGGAAGCGCCGCGAGATGCTCGATGGGATCGACCTGCCGCTGGTCGATGCTGGTGGGCGGTTCACGCGATCGCATCTCGGTGTGGCCCGTGACGCGGATGCGCTCGAGGTGGCCTTCGCCGAGGCCCGCGGACGCCGCAACGAGGGCCTGATGGTCAAGGACCCGACCAGCGGCTATTCGCCCGGCCGCCGCGGACTCGGCTGGCTGAAGATGAAGAAAGCGCTCGCGACGATCGACTGCGTCGTCGTCGGCGTCGAGGTCGGGCACGGCAAGCGCCACGGCGTGCTGTCCGATTACACGTTCGCCGTCCGCGACGAGGAGAGCGGCAAGCTCGTCAATATCGGGAAGGCGTACAGCGGGCTCACCGATGCCGAGATCGCCGAGATGACGGCGTGGTTCGAGGCGCACACGATCGCCCGGTACGGTCGCTACCGACAGGTCGAGCCGACGGTCGTCGTCGAGATCGCCTTCGACGTCATCGTGCGCAGTAAACGCCACGCGTCGGGCTTCAGCCTTCGTTTTCCCAGGATCCACGCGCTGCGACCGGACAAGACGGTCGATGACATCGATACCGTCGCAACGGTGACCACCCTGTACGAGGGTCTCCAGCACGGGTCGGAGCTGCTGGTGACGGCCGGCGCACGGACGGTGCCACCCGAGCCTGTCTGACCCCACGACTCGGACCCCACGTCGCGACGACCGCCGCGTATCCTGTGGCGATGTTCGATCCGCTGGGCACGGCGCCGCAGCCCGTCCGCCTCACGCTCTACACGGACTCGTTCGTGATCCGCGGCTCGTTGATGACGCGACAGCGGCGCGTCACCGACATGCTGAACCTCGCCGACGAGCGGTTCCTGGTCCTGGCTGACGTCGCTACCGACGAATTCGGCACGCGCGGCGAGTCGATCCGCGCGGAGTTCGCGCAGGTCAACCTCGCATCGGTCCTGTTCGCAGTGGTCAACGAGCCGATCGACCCCGCGCCTGAGCTGCGGACCCCGAAGATGCCCGAGGAGGCGCTCATCTCCGTGCCGCCGTTCAAGGTGACGGGGCACATCCACCTGATGCCGGAGCGCAGCCTGCGCGAGGCGCTGTCGGAGCTGACCGGCGCCTTCCTGCCGGTCACAGCGGCCACGTACTGGTCGGACGTGCTCGGCGAGGCCCGCGCCACGGCCGAGCTGCTGGCCGTCAATCACGAGCGAGCGCAGATCCTCGCGCCGCACCGCGAGGCCGATCCGTGGGCCGGCCTGGAGGGCGGGACGCCGCAAGTCGAGCCGCCGCCCGAACCGACCGGCTGGTAGCGGGCGCCTGAGCTAGCGGTCGACCGGCAGGTCCAGGCGGTTGCCCCACTCGGCCCAGCCGCCGTCGTAGACCGCCACGTCGTCGTGGCCCATCAGGCTCAGCACGAACGCGAGCTTGGCAGCCGCCACACCGGATCCGTCATAGGCGACCATCCGGCTGCCGCGGCTGACGTTCGCGGCATGCAGCCGGTCGCGTAGCTCGCTACCTTCGCGCAGCCGCTGGCTGCCCGCCGTGTGCATCGAGCCGACGGGCACGTTGATCGCGCCAGGGATGTGCCCCAGCCTGCGGGTGTTGCCCTCGAAGCCGCGATATTCGGCCGGCGCGCGCGCGTCGAGCAGGGTGACGCCGGGTGCGCCGAGCAGCCCGCGGACGTCCGACGTCGTCAGATGGAGCCGGTTCGGGCCGCGCGGCGTGAACGGCGTCAGCGGTTCAGGCGGCGACTCCCCGAACCCTCGCTCGATGTCGCGGCCTTCGGCCTCCCAGGCCGGGAACCCACCGTCGAGGATGCGCACGTGCTCGGCACCGTAGGTCCGGAACGTCCACCACACGCGTGCGGCGTACAGGCCCTGGGTATCGTCGTAGACGACGATCGTGGTCTCGTCGCCGATGCCGGCGCGGCCAGCTGTGGCCGCCACGCGGCCCGGCGATGCGACGCGGATGGCGTCCCCGGTCTGGTCCATGTCGACCAGGTCCGACCGCCAGTCGACCGAGACGGCGCCCGGGATGTGCCCCGCGCGATGGACGTCCGCGCCGGTCCCGTCGGGACGCCAGCGGGCATCGATGAGACGGACGCCGGGACGGCCAAGGTGCTCGGCGAGCCACTCGGTCGTGGCCAGGATCTCGGGTCGGGCCAGGCCGGACATCGTCGGTATGATACGGGCCGTGGCCGCCCCCGACCCCCCTGACGACGGCCGGCTCGCCACTGTCCGGGCGGCCCTTCCCGCGCTCGACGCGGGCATCTACCTCAATACCGGCTCGGTCGGGCCGCTGCCGGCCGAGGCCGCCGCGGCCATGGCCGAGATGGCCGAGTACGAGCTGCGGACCGGTCGGGCCCATCCGGACTACTTCGAGGAGACGCTCCAGCGGATGGCCGAGGCCCGCGCCGGGGTCGCCGCGGTATTGACCGCGGATGTCGCCGATATCGCGCTGACCCATTCGGCGACCGACGCGATGAGTGTGGGTGTCTGGTCGATCGATTGGCGGACGGGCGATCGAGCCGTGACGACCAGCCTCGAGCATGCCGGTGGCGTCGGCGACCTCTTCAACGTGCGAGCACGGACGGGCATCGAGATCGTCTTCGTGGACGTCTCCCCTGACCGAGATGAGGCCGCTGTCCTGGAGGCGTTCGACGCGGCGATCGACGAGCGGACCCGGGTCGTCGCGATCTCCCACGTGCTCTGGGCATCAGGCACACGCATGCCGGTGGCGCAGATCGCCGAGATCGCCCACGCGCGCGGCGCGATCCTGATCGTGGACGGCGCCCAGACCGTCGGAGCGCTGCCGATCGATCTCGCGGCGACGGGCGCCGACGTCTACGCCGTGCCGGCGCAGAAATGGCTGCTCGGTCCGGAGGGCATGGGCGCTGTCGCGATCGCGCCAAGCGTCCGCGATCGGCTGGCGCCGGCGTTCGGGGGCCACTTCTCGTTCGAGACCATCGACGCGACCGGGACGGCCGCGTGGTGGCCCGACGCCCGCCGCTTCGAGTCGTCCAACTTCCACCGTCCGTCGATCGTCGGGATGGCCCGCTCGATCGGCTGGCTGAGCATGTTCGTCGGGCTCGACTGGATCCACGAGCGTGGCACCGCGCTCGCCCGTGATGCCGCCCGGCGACTGGCCGCCATCGACGGCGTCGAGGTCCTGACACCGCTCGAGCGGATGGCGACGCTCGTGACCTTCCGCATCGAGGGTTGGAGCGCGGATGCCGCCCTGGACGAGTTGGGCGCACGGGTGTTCGCGATCGCCCGGACCGTTCCGCCGCTCGACGCGCTGCGCATCAGCATCGGCTTCTTCACCTCTGAGGCGGAGCTGGACCGATTCATCGGCTGCGTCGAGCTGCTCGCCGCGCATTCCCCGGAGACCGTCCCGCCCCGACGGACCCTCACGATCCTCGGCAGTGGCTGACGGGCCGCCGATCCGGCACCGCTCGTGGGCCCAGATCCGCTGGCGCCAGTTTCGGAACGCACCGCGCCCCGTCGTCCGGGCCGTGGTGTCGAGCCTCGTCGTGGCGAGCGTCCTTGCGATCGCGTACCTGGTCTATGACGTGGCGATCACCCGTGGCGCCCGGCCACCCGGTGGCGACCTGCGGCTGCTGGCGCTCGTGGCGTACGCCGCGATCGTGCTGATCGCCGGCGCGGTCGTCACCTATCTGGTGGTGCCGCAGCCGAGCGGCTCGGGGACGATCCGGCGACGCAGCGGCTGGAGTGCAGCACTCGGATTCTTCGCGGCGCTGCCGGTCGCCTGGCTCGTGATGGTCGTGGCGCTCCAGGTCATCAAGCCGTTGCTCGGCTGACGGCGTGTCGCGCACATGCAACATGAAAGCCCGTCCAGTGAGGCGGTTCGTCTAGCCCATCCGTACCATTCCCGCTACCCTGCCCGGGACATCATCATCCTCGCGTCTCCCGGGGGACCCAGGGAGGCATCGGAGCATCCCTTCGAGGTTTCGCGTGTCCATCGACGAGCAGCATGTCGCTCTCCCCAAGCTCTACGGGGCCCCTGCCTACGCTCGCCCGCCGTCCACGGCGGCGACCATCGACCGGCCGTTCGATCCTGACGACCTGCCGATCGAGGCGCTCATGACGGAAGAGGATCGCGCCTTCGCGGCGACCCTCCCGGCTCGTGCCTGGGCGCCCGGCGGCAGCACGATCGATGGTCGTGGCGAGAGCCGGAACGCGAGTCGTTCGCGCCACCTGGTCGGCCGCCAACTGAGCCTTCGCTCGATAGCCGGCAAACTGCTCGGCAACGACTGACGCCCCGCGCCACAGCTCGAATCACCTGGTCGCGCCCCGGGTGTAGCATCGCCGCGGGGGAGTAGCTCAATGGTCAGAGCGGCGGGCTTATATCCCGCTGGTTCCAGGTTCGAGTCCTGGCTCCCCTACCACACACCACACGGGCGGTCAGTCAGCCCGCGGCCTCTCGGACCATCTCGGCGACCTGCTCACGACGCGCATCGGTCAGGCTGCGCTGCGGTGGCAACGCATCGATCCATGGTGCCAGCTGGTCCGGCGTCAGCACGGCGCAATCGGTCGTCCGGCTGATCGTCGGCGCCGGACCGACCACCGCCGCGTACACCTTGACGATGAAGTCCGCGTCGTCATGGCCGAGCCAGCGGCGAACGCGCTCGGCATCGCGGGCGGCGCGGTCGAGCGGGTTCTCGATCGAGACCCACGCGCGGCGGGTGCGTACCTCCCAGCGTCCCTCGCGGACGCGCGTCACGGCTGCCGGTGGCAGGTCGCGGATGACAGCGGCGCCGAACGGCCCGATGACCAGTTCCGAGACGGCTCGTCCATCCGGCAATGCAAGCCCGCTTGCCACGATGACGTCGTCGACCACGCCATCGAGCGCCCGCAGCACGGTCGACTTGCGCGGGATCCGCCCCCGAACGGTCGCCAGGATCCGGACGAGGCGGCTCGTGCCGAAGAGGACGAAGCCTGCCGGTGCGACGAGGGCGATGCCCCACAGGGTGACGCCGGTGATGACCTGTCCCGCGTCCAGCCGCCCAGTCGGCATCGCCGAGCGGAGCGCCGGCGTGGCCAGGGCGACGTACGCGAGCACGATGCCGGTGACCACCAGCACGGTCCCGAGGATCGTGCCCCCGAGCAATGGCCCGAGCGAAGGCCGTCGAGCAGGTTGGGACGGCGAGATGACCTCCATGCGCCCATCCTCCCGAGCACGAACCGCAGCGTCGATGGGCGAAGGGGGGTAAGCACCACGGCCGGTTGGGCCACCGCGCATACCGGACCGCACCAGACCCGACAACGGTAGGCGTGGCTCGGTGCTGCCCCGCACCGCGCCTCTCGGCGGCGGCGCACCGGACCCCCGTACCATTGCTCGCCCCTCGCGCGAACCGCATCCTCGCGCTCAGGATGCATCGCCCCGACCGTCACCCCGGATCCCCCGTTTTGGTGGGCGCGACAGGTCGATGGCAGGCACGGATCGGCGCGTCGATCGTCGCGGTCCTGCTCGTGCTGTCGGCCGTGGCCCCTGCATGGGCTGGCTCGGGTCCGACGCGGTTGTCCGACCCATCGGTCTCGCCGCGCTCCGGCAGGACGACCACGACGATCGAAGTGACCGTCGCCTACCGCAATCGCGAGGGATCCCCGGCCGACTGGGTTCGCCTGACCGTCGCCGGCACGACGCGAGCTATGACCCGCGTGAGCGGCACGGATTGGAAGCGTGGCGTGACATTCCGCTGGGCAGGCAAGCTGCCGCTCGGGTCGCACAGCGTCGCGATCGAGGCGCTCAGCCGGGATCGCTTCTCGGACACGATCGCGGCGGGGAGCGTCACGATCTCGCCACCGCCGACACCGGCGCCGACACCGGCGCCGACACCGCGGCCAACGCCACGGCCCACACCCCGGCCAACGCCACGGCCCACGCCCCGGCCGACACCCCGCCCGACACCGCGACCGACGTCGGCTCCACGGGCTCCGACGCCGGCGCCCACGACCGCCTCGACGCCAGTCGCGACGCCATCACCGGCCGTCGGCGCCGCGGCGTCGGGCAGTCCAGACGCCTCCCCGGCGCCAAGCTCATCGCCCTCGCCCAGCCCATCCGCAAGCCCAGCGCCGAGCGACGACGCGGTCGCCGTCTTGCCCGGGCTCGCCTCTACGCCGCCGGGGCCCGCCGCACCGACCGGCCAGTCGGTGGGCGGCGGTCCGGACAACGGTCCATTGGCCGCTTTCGCCGCCGGGATGGAACTCCTGACCGGCGGCCAGCCACGGGTGCCGCTCGGCCTCGTCGCGACACTGGTGACGACGTCGGGGATCGTCGGTGCGACTCTTGCCTTCGGGCTCTTCGGCAAGCGCCGGCGCGACGGCGACCCACCCGCGCCGGACGACGTGCTCGCGCATGCCGCGTCGAGCCCGATGGCGGTCGCGGCCGCATCTCCCTATGCCGCCGAGCTGGGGGACGACCGTGCCTCGGGCGTCAACGTCGTCAACATCCCGCATCCGCTCGATGGCGAGCTCGCGATGCCGCGCTGGCGCCGCCCATCGTTGCTCGAGGCGCGCCGGGCCGACCCGATCCGCGACGCCGTCGAAGCGCCACGACTCACCTTCGATCATGGCCTCGTGGGTCCCATCGACGGGCGCGAGCGACGCCTGATCCGCTACAGCCTCGTGCGGCTCCTGGACATCCCCGACGAGCTGCGTGGCACGGAGCTCGCCTTCCTCGACCAGGGCGACGAGGTCCAACTGCTCGAGAAGCGCGGCGCCTACTGGCTCGTCCTGTGCCCCGATGGCCGGCAAGGCTGGATCCACAAGATGACGCTCGGCGACATCGTGGGTGAGCCGCCCGTCCAGAGCACCCCGACCGCCACGATGCCGATCGCGGCCGACACCTGGACGATGGGCGACGACGTCGACGGCGACGTCCTGGCCGCCTACCTCGAGAGCCGCCGCCGCGCCTGATCGGGCTCGCGGCGGAGCACGAGGATGTGCTGGTGGGCGATGTTCGGAACGAACACGCGCGGATAGCCGTAGGGCCGCAGCCGTGTCCCCGCCTGGTGCCAGATGAGGTCGCCCTTGGGGACGAGGCCGGCGAGCGCGGCACGGGCCGCGAGGTCCGCCCCGACGAACTGGTAGCGGCCAGCCTGGTATGCGTCGCGCACGACGACGATCGCATAGCGGCCAGGGCGCAAGACGCGTGCGATCTCGGTGAAGACGCGGCCCATCGAATCGAGGAAGGCGCCGTAGTCGGGGGCGTTGGCGAGGTCGGCCGCAGCGTCGCTGACCATCGCGTAGTCCGTCCGCCGGTTCGCGTGGGTCTCGGCCAGCTTGCCGCCCGCCATCGTCAGCGGCAGCTGGATGTTGTACGGCGGATCGGTCGCGACGAGGTCGACCGAGGCATCCGGCAGGGTCGGCAGGATCTCGAGAGCATCGCCGGTCCGCATCTCCAGGCCGGCCGGATCGAAGGTGCGCGGCGCGCCGGGATCGGACGTCCCGAGTTCGGCGATGGCCGGACCTCGGCCGTCACGCTCGGCCGCTAGACCGGCGACGACCTCCTGGTAGACGGCCACCCAGCGCGGATCGAGCTCGATGCCGATAGCCCGGCGCGGACCCCTCGCGATGGCCGCTCCGAGCAGCGTGCCGCCCACCCCCGCGAACGGATCGAGCACCAGCTCGCCGCTCCGCGTGAAGAACTCGATCAGCCGTGCCATGAGCCTCGGCGGCTTGTTGGCGCCATGCGCCTTGCGCGCCGCGTGGCCCAGCTCGGACGGATAGGCCGTCGTCAGCACCGACTTCGTGAAGTACAGCCATTCCTCGCCGGAGAGCTCGTTGAGGGTATTGGCGGGGTGTGGGGCTGGTCGCGCGTCGGTCACGACGACCAGCGTAGCCGACGACTTCGTCCCACCGTCCGAGCTCTCCGGTGACGACGCGCACCGAGGAGGATGAGCGGCCTCGATCGTCGTATACGATGGCCGTCGATGGCCGCCACCTATACGAGCGCACGGTTCGTCGGCCGAGAGGACGCCTTCGCGAAGCTCGCGACCGTGCTCCGCTCTGCCTCGGGCGGTGCGGCAGGGACGCTCCTGATCGACGGCACCGCCGGCGTGGGTTCGAGCCGCTTCATCGACGAGGCCATCCGTCGCGTGTCTGGCCTGCAGGAGCCGATGGCCGTCCTGCGTGGCGGCGCCTTCGGGCCCGGGACTGACGCGCCATATCAGCCGGTCGTCCGCGCGCTCCGCCCTGTGCTCGCCGCGTTGTCCGACGACGAGCTCGCGAGGGTGCTCGGCACGGCGACGGACGAACTCGTTCGGCTCATGCCGGAGCTCGCTGAGCGCGTCGAGCCGCCCGGCGCCGGCGGCCGAAGGATCCTGACCGCTGTGCCGGAGCGCCGCCAGGCGCGGCTGCTCGAGGGTGTGCTCGGCGTGGTCGGCCGGCTCGGGGAGCGGCAGCCGGTGCTCCTCATCATGGAGGACCTCCACCGCGCCGATGCCGGGACACGTGCGCTCGTCACGTTCCTGGCGCGCATCGCCCGGTCACATCGCCTTGCGGTCGTCGCCACCTATCAGGGCGACGCGATCCGGCGCGAGGATCCATGGTCGGACGACCTCGCCAGCCTGGACGCCGCGCCCCGGCCGCCGGCACGGCTCGCGTTGGCACCGCTCGGTCGCGACGACCTTGCGCGGCTGATCGAGGCGATCGAGCAGACTCGGCCATCCGCGAGCGTGCTCGTGGTCGTGGCCGAACGGTCAGGCGGGCGCCCCCTCGTCGCCGAGGAGCTGCTTGCCGCCCGTCGGGAATTGCCGGCAGTCTCGCTGACGTCATCGTTCCAGGACCTGGTCCTGGCGCGCATCGCCGCGCGATCGCCGGAGGCGCGGCGGGTCCTGCGGTTGCTGGCCCCGGCGGGACGACCGCTCCAGCGCGTCGACCTGGCGGCCATCGCCGAGGCGTTCGAAGCCGATCTGACGAGCGGCCCACCACGCTCGTCGCACGGGCCCCGGCGCGGTGACGGCGTCCTCGACGCCGACCTGACGCACGGGCTCGACGAGGCCATCGAGTACGGGTTCGTCCGCGAGGACGATGCGGGCCTCGCACTCCGCCACGAGCTGGTCGGGCGGGCGATCGAGGCCGACCTGCTGCCATCCATGCGCGTGCGGCATCACGCGGCCGTCGCGCGGGCGCTCGACGACCAGCCGTTCGTGGCGAAGCACCACTTCCACCTCGCACTCGACCCGGTCGCGGTCCGTCACGCTGCGATCAGCGCAGCCGATGCCGCGGCTGCCGTCGACGCACCGCTCGACGAGCTGAGCGCGCTCGAGCTGGCGATCACTGCGGGCAGCGCGACGGGAGTCACCTCGCGCCACGGCGGTCGGCGGCGCAGCGACCCGCCGGTCCTGCCACCGGCCGAGCTGAACGCGCGGGCGGCCGAGGCGGCGTTCGCCGCTGGCCGACCGGTGCGGGCGGCGGCCTACCTCGATGCGACCATCGCGACCGCGGATGCACGTCGCGACCGGACGCGGCTCGGGCTCATGCACGACCGGTTGGCACAGTTCCGGCGCATCGCGGGCGACGCCGAAGGGTCGCTCGCTGCTCGTCGACGGGCAGTGGATCTCGTGCCCACGACGCCGTCGCCGGCGCGGGCCGCAGTCGTCGCGGGCCTCGCCCAGATGCTGATGCTGGAGGGCACCTTCTCGGAGGCCGATCGCCTCGCGCGCGATGCGATCCGGATCGCCCGGGCCTGCGTGCCGCCCGCGCGTCGCTGGGAGCTGCACGCGACCACGACGCTCGGCGTCTCGCTCGGCTGGCGCGCCGACCCCGATGCGGCCCTGGCGATGCTGACCGATGCGCGGGCGATGGCCGACGAGCTCGGCGACCTCGACGAGCTGTTCCGTGTCCACGCCAACCTCACGACGGTGCTCGAGCTCGCCGGCCGGCACGAGGAAGCGGTCGGCGTCGCGGTGGAAGGCATCGCGGCGGCCAAGGCCGCCGGCCTCGAGGCGGTCTATGGCAACGTGCTGCGCGGCAACGCCGCCGACTCCCTGTTCCTGCTCGGGCGCTGGGAGGAGGCCCGGGCGATGAGCATGACGGCGCTCGAGTGGCTACCGGCCGGCATCAACTTCCTCAATGCCCTCGTGTCGCTCGCCACGGTCGAGATCGAGCTGACCGCGGGTGAGTCGGCGGGCCGACTGCTCGGCCAGACGCTGCTTGAGCTCGAGGCGGTCCGCGACGCCCAGCAGGCCGTGCCCCTCCACCTTGCCTCGGCCTCGTTCGCACTGTGGCGAGGGGACCTCGCCGATGCCCGACGGGCGGCCGAGCGCGGCTGGTCGCTGGTGCGCGAGACCGAGGACTGGATCCTCGCTGCGCGCACGGCCGCGGCGGTCATCGAAGTCGAAGCCGCGGCAGCGACCGAGTCGCGCGAAGGGCGCGACCTGGCCGGCCTGGCCGCCGCGCGGGAACGGGCACGCGAGGTCATCCGTGCGGCGGAAGCCATCGTCAAGCGCCACGGGGTCGCCCCGACGCTCGGGTCGCGGCGGCTCGCGGACGCCTGGCTGGCGACCGCGCGCGCCCACCGGCGCCGGATCGATGGTCGCGATGAACCGGCGGCATGGACCGCCGTCGGTGATGCCTGGACCGCGCTGCACATCCCGTACGAGACCGCTCGGGCACGCTGGCGCGAGGCCGAGGCGACCCTCGCGTCCGGTGCCGGCCGAGCCGGTCGTGCCGACGCCCGCGTGCCGCTGCACGAGGCCGTCGACATCGCGCTGCAGCTCGGTGCCCTGCCGCTGCTTCGCGAGTTGCGGGAGCTCGCCGGCCGGGCGCTCATCCCGCTGCCGCAGCCGGTGGATACCGCGCTCGCGGGACCGGACGACCGGCCGCGCGAGCTGGTCGGCGTGATCGCGCCGGCACCGGTCGCGGCAGCCGTGGCATCGACCGGCGCGGGAGGGTCCGACCTGGATGACGCGTTCCAGCTCGGCGGACCGAGCGAGCCGCCGTCGCGCCGAGACACGTTCGGTCTCAGCGGGCGCGAGCGCGAGGTCCTGGTCCAGATCGCCCGTGGTCGGACGAATCGCGAGATCGGCGAGCGGCTGTTCATCAGCCAGAAGACCGTGGGGGTCCACGTCGGCAACATCCTGGCCAAGCTCGGCGTGTCGGGCCGCGTCGAGGCCGCGGCCGTCGCGATCCGACTCGGGCTCACCGAGAAGGGCTGAGTCCGCGCCGATCAGGTCCCGGACAAAGAGCGAGACCCGGGGGGAGGTCCCCGGGTCTCGAATGAGGACGATCGCCGGCCAGCAATGTCCGACGAGCGAAAAGCGAGGTGACCGGTCGCGGTGGCGACCGTCAGGCTGCCTCAGGCGGCTGGGGTCACCAGCGGCGAGCGGCGACCAGTGCGAGAGCGATGGCGAGGATCGGGCCGAGCGTCACTGCGAGGTGCCAGGCTCGATCGATGAGGGGGTGCTTCATTGGTGTTGGGCTGGGACTCCCGGTCTTCCCTGTGGTGCGCTGCTCGCACCCGGATGGGGAAGAGGAGGCTAGCCCCGCGATGGTCCCGGGACAATCCGGACGATGGTACTGGTGAGGTACTGGGCCACAGGTACCGGTCCGACCGAACCGACCTCGACGCGGTAGCATCCACGCGAACACCCGAGCGCGGTCCTCCGCGCCCATCCGTGAGGTTCCCGACGAGCGATGCGAACCCTTCGAACCCTGTCCATCATCCTGGGCACCGTGGCGCTCGCCGCAGCGTGCACGGCCGCCAAACCCGGTTGGACCTACGCCCCGGCCCCGTCGCCCACGCCGCTTCCGAGCGAATCCGCGAGCGGCTCGGCGGAGCCCAGCGCGTCGGCCAGTGTCGCGCCGAGCGCGTCGGCGTCGGCGAGCGCATCGGCTTCGGCCGGTTCGGGCACGGTCGTGGAGATCTCTGCGAGCTCCAGCAGCGCGTTCGATCAGACCTCCGTGAGTGCGCCGGCCGACCAGGCCTTCGTGATCCACTTCGCGAACACGGAGAGCGGCATCCCCCACAACGTGGACGTCCAGGACGCCAGCGGCGCGAGTCTCGCTCGTGGCGACATCATCACGGGCCCCGCCGAGGCGGACTACGACGTGCCGGCCCTGGCCGCCGGCGAGTACAAGTTCGTGTGCTCGGTCCATCCGAACATGACCGGGACGCTCACCGCCGAGTGACGCCGGCCGGCGAGCAGCTCTGCTACACGGACGCCTACGCCCGGTCGGCCGAGAGCCGCGTCCGCCACGTCGAGGTGGGCGACGCGACCCTGGTGGTGCTCGACCGCACCGTCTTCTACCCGGGCGGCGGTGGCCAACCGTCGGATCGAGGCGTCCTCCTGCGCGCCAGCGGCGACCGGACGTGGCTGGTGCGCGGGGCGCGCAAGGCCGATGGCGAGATCGTCCATGAGCTCGAGCCGGGCGCTGGCGAGCCGCCGAGCGTGGGCGACGTGGTCGAGGTCGACCTCGACTGGGCGCGCCGATTCGCGCTGATGCGTACCCACACGGCGCTACACGCGTTGTGCGGCGTCGTCTGGCGCGACCACGGCGCGCAGGTGACGGGCGGGAACATGGAGCCCGGCGCGGGCCGGATGGACTTCGAGTTCGAGTCGATGTCGGGTGACCTGGTCGGGTCGATCGAGGCTGCGGTCAATGCCGAACTGGCCGCCTCGCGCGATGTCCGCGTCAACGTGCTGCCGCGTGCCCAGGCGTTCGCGATCCCCGACCTGATCCGGACGAAGATCAACCTGCTGCCCGCGGGGATCGAGGAGATCCGCACGATCGAGATCGTGGGCCTCGACCTCCAGGCGGACGGCGGTACGCATGTCGCCAACACACGCGAGGTAGGCCAGATCCGCGTGTCCGGCTACGAGTCGAAGGGTCGCAGCAACAAGCGGATCCGGATCGAGCTGGTCGACCCGATCGCGGATGTCTGACGGGCCGCTCGGCGGCCGCGTCGCGCTCGTCACGGGCGCAGCGTCCGGGATCGGCCGCTCGACGGCGCTGCGTCTGAGCGCCGACGGTGCCGCGGTCGGTTGCCTCGACCAGGAAGGCGATGCGGTCCGGGCAGTCGCCGCGGAGATCGGAGCCGTCGGTGGTATAGCCAGGGCCATGGTCGCGGATGTCACTGACCGCGCTGGTGTCGATTCCGCCGTGGCAGGGCTGCGGGAGGCGTTCGGGCCGGTCGCGATCCTGGTCAGCAACGCTGGCGTCCCGGGTTCGGGTCGCTTCGTGGATCTCTCGTACGAAGACTGGCGCCGGGTGCTCGACGTCCACGTCGATGGCGCGTTCCACATGACGAAGGCAGTCGTCCCCGGGATGGTCGAGGCCGGCTGGGGTCGCATCGTGACGATCGCCTCGGAGGCGGTCTGGCTCGGCAACCAGAGCGTGCAGTACGTGACGGCCAAGGCCGCGCTCGTCGGTTTCACGAGGGCGCTCGGCTACCAGCTCGCTCCTGCGGGCGTGCGTGTCAACGCTGTCGCCCCCGGGCCGGTCGACACGCCGATGTTCCGCGACAACGACGCCGCCGCGATCGAGGCGGAGCTTCGGAGCCTACGGATCGGGCGTTTGCTCGAGCCGGAGGAGATCGCCGCGACGGTCGCGTTCCTGGCCGGACCCGGTGGTGATGCCTACGTCGGTCAGGTGCTGTCGCCGAACGGCGGCACCGTCTTCCCCGGCTGAGGCACGACATGGATACGGACACGCCCGCGACCCGCGCCATCGCAGCCGCGGGGATCGCCCACCGGGTCGTTCGGACCGAGCGGGCCGGCAGCGCCGAGGAGGCCGCCCGGCTGCAGGGCATCCCCGTCGGCGCGCTCCTGCGGACGATCGTGGTCCGGCGTGGCGACGACGATTACCTGTTCGTGCTGGTGCCCGCCGGACGGCGATTGGACTGGCCGAAGCTGCGCGCCCATCTCGGCGTGCGGCGGATGACCCTGCCCGACGCGGATGAGGCGAGGGCGGTCACCGGCTACGAGCGATTCACGATCACGCCGTTCGGTGCGGATCGGTCGTGGCCGGTGCTGGTCGATGGGTCCGTCGTGGACGAGCCGGTCGTGTCCGTGGGCGGCGGTGCGTTCGGCGTGAACCTGCATCTCGCGCCAACGGCCCTGGTCGATCACCTCGGAGCGGAGATCGCGGACGTCTCCATCCCCGGTCAGTAGGGGTCCACCGCCGGGCTGTCCGTCATCGTGGTCCCCATCCTGCGCGCGGCCGAGTGCCCTCGCCCGCCCACCGGGACGACGCCGACCGCAGCCGCCAGTCCGAACGGGGGCATGTTGCCGTAGAAGGTCTCGACAGTCCCAGGTCCGACGCGATACGTCTCGTGGAAGATCCCCACGTCCCCGTTGTCCCGGACAAGGCGGTTGAATTCGCGCCAGGCCGGAAGGTGTTCGTGATCCGCCGAACGGGCAAACGTCTCGAGCGCATCGAACGACCGCCAGTACTGCACGCCCATCAGGACACGCCCGGCCCAGAAGCTCTGGACGCCGAGCAGACCAAGGGACGGGTCGGCCCCGAGCTCACGCAGCATCCTGGGCATCGCCCTGAACGCCGGTAGCCACGATCGGGGTCGGCGCAACCGGTTGATCCGCATGCCGATGATGAACACGACGACGTCGTCGTCGAGCGCCGCGGTCTGCCGACCGTTGATGACCTCCGCCATAACCGGTGGACTCCTCTTCCCTGCGACGGGTGCCGCATTCAGATGTGATGTGAACACCGTGCACTTTACGGCGTGATGTGAACGATGTCAACATAAGGCGATGCACGCCACCGACGCGACCCGGCCCTACCACCATGGCGACCTCCGACGCGCGTTGGTAAGTGCGGCGACCGAGCTCGCCGCCTCCCGGGGTGCAGAGGGAGTGGCACTGCGCGAGGCAGCGCGCCAGGTCGGCGTGTCGCCGAGCGCCGCGTACCGTCACTTCCCGAGCCGGGAAGGGTTGCTCGCCCAGGTCGCCTCCGAAGCGCGCGAGGCCCTCGCGCGCCGGATGATCGAGGCGACCGCCCCGATCCGAGGCGCATCCCGCCGCGCCGCGACAGCGCGCTTCAAGGCGACGGGACGGGCGTATATCGAGTTCGCCCTCGATGAGCCAGGCCTGTTCGAAGTCGCGTTCCGCGCCTGCCCGCCGGAGCTGTACGTCCCCGACGACCCTTCCCCGTATGGCGTCCTGTCGGATGCGCTTGATGCTCTCGATCGGGCGCGCTTGCTCGCTGTGCCGCGGGCCGGTGCCGAAGTTCCCGCCTGGGTGGCCGTCCACGGCGCCGCCGTGCTGCTCGGGGAGGGCATGCTGCCGCGATCGGATCGAGACGCCGTCGTCGGAGCCACGCTCGCCATGGTCGGCGGAGGACTCTTGCGACCGGACGCCCGCGCGTAGACTGGCGATCCCATGCCGATCGACTTCGCTGCCGATGCGGGCTATGCCGTCCGGCTCCTCGTGGCGGCGGTGCTCGGCGCACTCGTGGGCCTCGAGCGCGAGATCCACGAGCACCCGGCCGGGATGCGGACGCACCTGCTGGTATCGCTCGGCTCGGCAGGGTTCACGGTCTTGTCGATCGCGGCCTTTCCGGCACCGGGCGCGGATCCCGGCCGGATCGCGGCCCAGATCGTGTCAGGTATCGGCTTCCTGGGGGCCGGCGCGATCCTCAAGGAAGGCGCCACGATCCGCGGTCTGACCACGGCGGCGAGCCTGTGGGCCGTCGCCGCGGTCGGCATGGCCGCGGGCGCCGGTGCGTGGATACTTGCTGTCACGCTCACCGGGATCGCCATCATCTCGCTGTGGCCGCTCCGTCTCGTGACGGAGCGGATCATCGGCCGCGATCGCCACCAGGTCCGGATGCGAGTGTGGGCGGCCGATGCCACCCTCCTCAGCCGGCTCGTCTCGGTGGTCGAGAAGGAGCATGGGCAGATCGCGCAGCTGGCCACGAAGGGGACCGGTCGGGGTCGGATGGAGATCGAACTCGAGGTCCGCACGAATGACGTCCAGAGCGGTGCGGCGCTGACGGCCGCCGTCGGTGCCATCGAGGGTATCGAGCTGGACAATTCGCGCGCGCTCGGCGACTGACCTCGATCCCGACTGGCGAGCGGGTGGAGCGTATGGCACGATCGGGCGGATGAGGCGACCCCGTCTGTCGCGGAGGATCCCGCGATCGCTTTCTACGTTCGACGCACCGCTGCTCCGTCGCGTGCTGTGGCACCTGAACCGCATGCGCGGCCAGCTCGATCGACAGTTCTTCCTGTCGCTCGCCCAGGGCATCATCGGGTTCGTCTTCGTCGCGGCTGTGCTGATCACGCTCTTCGAGAAGACCTGGACGTTCGAGTCGATCTTCGACTCGTTCAACTGGGGGGTCGCGACGGTCCTGGGCCAGGGCGACTCGAGCTATGTGACCTCGCCGGCAGGCCGGCTCATCAGCTGGTTCCTCATCCTGTTCGGAGTCGCCATGCTAGGCATGATCACGGGCGCCCTCGTCGCGATGGTCATCGATTTCCTGCTGAAGGAGGGCCAGGGGTTGGGTGCTTCCGGGTACAAGGACCACATCGTCGTCTGCGGTTGGAACACCACCGCCCGTGATCTGATCGCCGAGCTGCGGGGCGATGACTACCAGTCGAAGGTCGTCGTCCTCGCCGACGTCGAGAAGAACCCGGCGGGTGACGGCGTGTATTTCGTCCGCGGTGAGCCGACAAACGATGACGACCTCAAGCGAGCCGGCATCGAGGAAGCTTCGGCGGCGCTGATCTTCCCGCGCAATTCGTCGGACGACGCGGACATGCATTCGATCCTGACGGTCCTCGCGATCGAGCACGCGGCGCCCGGGGTGCGGACGGTCGCCGAGGTGAACAACCCCAAGCACGAGGCCCATTTCCGGCGTGCCGACGTGGACGAGCTGCTCGTCACCTCGAAGATCGCGTCACACCTGCTGGCACGGTCCGCGCTGTACCCGGGTCTGACCGGGATCGTCACCGACATCGTATCGGGCGGCGAGGGCTCGGAGCTGTACCGGATCGGGCTGCCCGACGAGTACATCGGGCTCTCGATCGATGCGGTCGCGGCGCGATTGCGGACCGAGCACCGGGCGACGTTGCTGTCCGTTAACCGCGGCGGTCATGCCTTCGTCAACCCGGGTGCGGACTTCCTGCTGGAGCGGGACGACGACGCGGTGGTCGTCGCGGAGTCGCTCGGGTCGCTGGCGCCACTCGAGATCTCGGACACCTCGGTCGCGCCACGGACCGCATCGGTGGTGCCGTCGGCCTAGGCCCGCCAGCGCCGTCGACTTACAGCGCCTTGACCGCGGCCGTCAGCGCGGCCAACCCCTCCTTCGCGTCCGCGAAGAGCATCCCGGTCTTGTCGTTCGTGTAGAGCTCATTGTCGATGCCGGCATAGCCGCGGCCCATCGAGCGCTTGATCACCACGATCGACCTGGCCTTGTCCACGTCGAGGATCGGCATCCCGGATACGGGTGAGCCGGGCCGGCGGGCGGCCGGGTTGGTGACGTCGTTCGCCCCGATCACCAGCGCCACGTCGGCGCGCTCGAACTCGGGGTTGATGTCATCCATCTCCTTGAGCTGCGGGTAGGGGACGTTCGCCTCGGCGAGGAGCACGTTCATGTGGCCAGGCATCCGACCGGCGACGGGATGGATGGCATATTTGACATCGACGCCGCGCTCCTCGAGCAGGTCGGCCAGCTCGCGGACGGCGTGCTGTGCCTGGGCGACGGCCAACCCATAGCCGGGCACCACGATGACGTGCTGGGCATATGCCAGCTGGATCGCGACATCGTCGGCGCTGATCGAGCGGACCGAGCCACCCGCCTCGGCGCCGGCGACTCCCGCCGCATCGTCGCCACCACCGAACCCGCCGAGCATGATGTTCACGACGGAGCGGTTCATGGCGTCGGCCATGAGCTTGGTCAGGATCGCGCCCGACGCCCCGACCAGCGCGCCCGCGATGATCAGCACCGGGTTGTCGATCACGAAGCCGGCCATCGCGACGGCCGTGCCGGTGAACGAGTTGAGCAGGCTGATGACGACGGGCATGTCGGCGCCGCCGATCGGCAGTGTCATCGTCACGCCGAAGACCAACGCGGCGGCGAGGATCACGAGGATCAACGCCAGGCTCGGCGTGCCGTTGATGAACAGGATCGCCGCAGCCACGACGGTCACCAGCGCAAGCGCGGCGGTGACCAGCCGCCCGCCCGGGATCAGGATCGGCTTGCCCGGGATCAGACCCTGGAGCTTGCCGGACGCGATCAGGGAGCCTGTGAACGTGATCGACCCGATGATGACGTCGAGCACGATGAACACGTGTTCATCGATGCGGACGTGGCCACCTCCGAGGAGCCCAAGATAGTCGTCGATCGCGATGAGCGCGGCCGCGCCACCGCCGACCGCGTTGAACAGCGAAACCAGCTGCGGCATCGCCGTCATCTTCACGATGCGGGCGGTGTACAGGCCGAGTCCGCCACCGATGATGATGCCGCCCGCGATGAGCGCCCAGCTGGACGCCCGGATGCCGAAGCTTTCGGGCGCGAGCAGCTGCCGACCGGCGATGAGGATCGCGGTCGCCGCGATGGCCAGGGTCATCCCGCCGGCCGACAGGAGGTTGCCGTTCCGTGCCGTGGCCGGCGAGTTCATCCGAGCAAGGCCGATGACGAACGCGACCGCGCCCGCCAGCCAGGCGATGCGGACGAGGATCTCGATGAGCTGCAGGGTCGTCACGGTCAGGACCCTGCCTCTGCCGACGGTTCCTCGGCCGGCTTGGGCGCGGTCGGCCGCTTCCGGAACATCTGGAGCATCCGATCGGTGACGACATAGCCGCCGACCACGTTCATCGTCGCGAACGCGACCGCGATGAGCGACAGGGCCTGGCTGACGCCGCCGCGCGCCTCCGCGGCGATCAGCATCGCGCCGACCAGCACGATCCCGTGGATCGAGTTGGCGCCCGACATCAGCGGGGTGTGCAGCGTCGCCGGCACCTTGCTGATAACGGCGAAGCCGACAAGGATCGCGAGCGTGAAGATCGTGAGCGCCGTGATCAGCGCATCGATCTGATCGGGCGTCATGCCTGGCCTCCGGGCTGGAGCAGCTTCTTGACGGCGTCGGCGACGACCTCGCCGTCCTTCGTGATCACGGTGGACTTGGTGACCTCGTCCTCGAAGTCGAGGTGGAGGGCGCCGTCCTTTACCATCCCGAGCAGCAGCGCCGAGATATTGCGGGCATAGAAGGCCGACGCCCCGGCGGGCATCGACGCGGGCAGGTTGTCGGGGGCGATGATCGTGACGCCGCTCGGCGTCGTGACCGTCTCACCGACCTTCGACAGCTCGCAGTTGCCACCCAGCGCGCTGGCCGCCATGTCAACGATGACCGACCCCGGCTTCATCTTCTCGACGGCCTCCGCGGTGACGAGCACGGGCGGCTTGCGCCCCGGGACCTGGGCGGTCGTGATGACGACGTCCATCCCGCCGATCACCTCGTTGAGCTCGGCCTGCTGTGCCGCCCGTTCCTCGGCGGTCAACTCGCGGGCGTAGCCGCCCGCTCCGGTCGCGTCGATCGTCGTCTTGAGCTTCACGAACTGTGCGCCGAGACTCTCGGCCTGCTCGCGCGTCTCGGGTCGGACGTCATATGCCCTGACCACGGCGCCAAGACGCTTGGCCGTGCCGATCGCCTGGAGGCCCGCGACCCCGATGCCGAGGATCAGCACGTTCGCGGGCTTGGCGGTGCCCGCCGCGGTCGTCAGGAGCGGGAAGTAGCGGCCGTATGCGTTGGCCGCGATCAGGACGGCCTTGTAGCCGCCCACGTTCGCCTGGCTGCTCAACGCATCCATCGACTGCGCGCGCGACAGTGTCCGCGGGATGGCATCGAGGCTGATCGCCGTGATCCCGTTCGCGGCGAGATCCTTGGCCAACCCGGGATCGATGAGCGGAGCGAGGAACCCGACGACCGCCTGGCCCTTACGCAGTCGACCGACCTCGTCGGCGCCGGGCTTGGCGACCCGCAGGACGACGTCCGACTGCTGGTAGAGCTCGTCGGTCGGGACGATCGTCGCGCCGGCATCGGCGAACGCGCTGTCGGGGATGGCCGATCCAGCACCTGCGCCGGCTTCGACGAGGATCTCGAGCCCGGCCGCCTGCAGCTTGCCGAGCGCTTCGGGTACCAGGGCGACGCGCCGCTCTCCCGGCGCGGTCTCCTTGGCGACACCGACCTTCATGGGCACCACCTGTTCGAGATGACGGGACCGCGGACGTGGGGGAGCCCGCGGGGGACGCATGGGGTCGGCGCGAAGTCTACCGCGTGGACTCGGCCGGTTGCGACGATGCGGACATTGCGCTTCGGTGACGTGGCGTCTCAGAGCCGAGAACGGATCTCCCACAGGTCCGGAAAGGCCGGTCGGAAGAGCGTGCTGCGGAGGTACTCCACGCCGCTCGAGCCGCCCGTCCCTCGTTTCGTGCCGATCGTCCGCTCGACCATCTTCACGTGGCGGTAGCGCCATTCCTGGATGCCCTCGTCGAGGTCGACCAGTCGCTCGGCTACCAGACCCGCATCGGCGTCGTCGCGGTAGGCCGCGATCAGGACGTCCTGGACCCGCTCGTCCGGGACCGTCGACTCGGCCGGGACCGGATGGCCGCGTTCGGCGAGGTAGCCCAGGAAGGAGTCCCAGACCGACGTTGCCGACTGTGCCTCCTCGATCGTCTGTCGCGCGGCCGACCCCTCCGGTTGCGCCTCTAGCGCGGACGCCTCGCGAGCTCCCAGCATCGCCTCGATCGCGCGGAAGCCGGCCGATTGGAAACCCGATGCCGAATCGAGGCGATCCCGGAAGGACAGGAACTGGAGGGGCGTCATCGTCTCGAGCACGTCGACCTGGGCGACCAGCGTCTTGAGGATCTTGAGCACGCGGTTCAGCAGGTGCAGGGCCCGGTCGGTGTCGCCGTCCTCCATCGCCAGCTGCACGCCCTGCAGCTCATGGCCCAGCGACTTGAACCACAGCTCATAGACCTGGTGGACGACGATGAACAGCAGCTCGTCGTGCTCCGCCCCGTCCGGGCCTGTCGAGCGTTCCACCTGCAGCGACAGCAGCTCCGGCACCTTGAGGTAGGAGGCGTAGGTCACGGCTCGTCGCGTCACGACGCGATGGTACGACCGACGCTCAGTCGCGCGATCGGATGCGCACGATCAGGACGGCCGCCTCCTCGTCCCCGATGACCTCGCCCTCATGTGGCACCGACCCGTCCCAGCGCAGGTAGTCGCCCGGTTCGAGCTCGATCGTGTGCTCGCCCTGGGTCATCCGGAACCGACCGCGAAGGATGACGTGGTGCTCATCGCCGGCGTGGGCATGCAGCCCGACACGGCCGCCCGGTCGGGCGACCGCCTCGATGATCGTCACGTCGCGCGACGCGCGGCCATCGACGTGCTCCACCCGACCCAGCGGACCCTCCACGGCCGGACGGTCCGCTGCGCGTACCACGGTTGGCGGCGGGACGTCGCCCATCAGGAACCAGGCAGCAGGGACGTCGAGCGCATCGGCGATGAAGCCGAGCACGGCAAGCGATGGAGAGGCCTTGTCGTTCTCGATCTGCGAGAGGTAGCCGACGGTGAGCCCGCTCCGGCCGGCGACCTGCGCCAGCGTCATGCCACGCTCCGTGCGCCAGCGCCGGACCTGAGCGCCCACCGCGAGCCGCGACTTGCGGTCGTCCGTCGCGCGGCGTTCGGTCACCATGCTAGTTTGCCCTCATCAAACACATATTGACATCAGTATAGCATCGGCGTATGGTTGCTCCAGCAACGAACGCGGGCAGCAAGCTCGCAGCACGGAGGATCATGCGATGAAGGTCGCGATCATCGGAGCCGGCAACGTCGGCACAGCACTCGCCACGTCGATCACCCGAGCGGGCCACGACGTCATCATCACCTCGCGCGATCCGGAGGATGCCGCTACGGCGGCGGCCGGGTCCGGGGCGCGGGTCGCCCAGACGAACGCCGCGGCCGCTGCCGAAGCCGATGTCGTGATCCCGGCCGTCCCGTTCACGGACGTCGCCGAGGTCGCGGCGGAGATCGCGGAGCAGGCTGCAGGCAAGCCCGTGGTCGACGTCACCAATCGAATCGGCTTCGGCGCGGATGGACCGCAGATCGACACGACGTCGTCCAACGCGGAGGCCCTCGCCGAGCTGCTGCCGAGGAGCCAGGTCGTCAAGGCATTCAACACGTTGTTCGCCGCCAACCAGGTCGACCCCGTCGCCGAGGGCGTCCAGCTCGATGGATACGTCGCGGGCGATGATGCCTCGGCCAAGGCCAAGGTCCTCGAGCTCGTGCGCTCGATCGGCCTGCGCCCGATCGACGTCGGTCCGCTCGTCCGGGCGCGCCAGCTCGAGGCGCTTGCCTTCCTGAACATGGCGCTCAATATCGTCAACGACGGTTCGTGGCAGTCCGGCTGGAAGCTTGTCGGTGCACCCGCGGCCGACGGAAAGGGAGCGTCCTCGTGAGCATCCCCGTCGCGCGCCTGAACCACGCGGTCCTGTACGTTCGCGATGCGACGAAGTCGGCTGAGTTCTATGGTCGGCTGTTCGGGTTCGAGGTCGTCGAGAGCGCATTCGGTGGGCGCGCCGTGTTCATGCGTTCTGCCAGCGGCGAGAACCACCATGACCTCGGCCTGTTCTCGGTCGGGCCGGAGGCGCCGCGCCCGCCGCGTGGCTCGGTGGGCCTCTACCACCTCGCCTGGGAGGTGCCGACGATCGACGACCTGGCCGCCGCGGCCCAGACGCTGTCTGCGGAGCGGGCCCTCGGTGGCGCGTCCGACCACGGCGTCAGCAAGTCGCTCTATGGCGCCGACCCTGACGGCAACGAGTTCGAGATCATGTGGCGCGTCCCCCGCGAGGCATGGGGCGAATTCGAGAACAAGGGCGCGGTGATGCCGCTCGACATCGACGCCGAGCTCAAGCGCTGGGGCGCCGCCGGCGCGGCCAGAGCGTAGGCATAGCGGCGGGGCTGCTGGCGCGGCTATCGGCAGTGCCAGCCGCCGTCGACGATGAGATCCACGCCGTTGACGGCGGTGTTCTCGAGCAGGAAGACCGCAGCATCGACGATCTCATCCATCGTCGCCAGTCTGCCCAGCGGGGTCTCCGAGGAGTAGCGCTCGATCGCTGCCGTCTTCTCGGCCCAGTACGGGCTGTTGCCCACGACGCCCGGATGGATCGAGTTGGCGCGCCGCGGCTTCAGCTCCTCGACGAGGGTTCGCGTCAAGCCGACGACCCCTCCGTTGACGGTCGTGACGGTCGTCGATCCCGGGTACGGGCGCTCCTTGGCCATCCCCCCGAACAGGACGACCGATGCGTCGTCCGTCAGCCTGCCGTGCAATTGGTGGACGACCTCGGTGTAGCCCACCAGCTTGAGCGTCACCAACCTGACGGCACGAACGATGTCGTAGTCGGCGACGGTGTTCTGGTCGCGATCGATGGCCACGAGCGCCAGGCGCCGGACCGGACCGACATCGGCGAGGGCCGAGGCGATCGAACTCGGCTCCGCGAGGTCGAAGACGGCCCCGGTGGTGCCACCGCCCAGCTCGGCGACCGCCGACGTGACGCGGTCCGGGTCCCGCCCGGTGATGACGACGTCATCGCCCCGGGCGACGTATTTTCGCGCGAGCTCGAAGCCGATCGCCCGCGTTCCGCCGACGACGACCACGGATCCGTCCATCACTGTCCTCCTCGGAGCCTGGCCTCGTAGTTCTCCCAGCTCGCTACCCATCGATACGCGTGGCGTGCCGGCGGCTGTGGGGCCTGGGTCTCGAGCCAGCGGACTCGCTCGGTCCCCGTGTTGTAGAAGCCATGGACCGACCCGACCGGCGCGAATGCGAAGTCGCCCGGCCGGAACGTGTATGACGTGCCGTCGAGCTCGCCCTCGACCTCGCCCGCAAGGAAGACGTACGCCTCCTCGAACGGGTGGTCGTGCGCCTGGGCTGCGCCGCCGAGCTCGTAGTCGACCGTGAACATCGTGACGTGGTCGGCGCCAAAGCCGCGGTCCACCAGCATCTTCACCGAGATCCCGCTGTAGGCGAGGATCGCGGTGTCCATCCCGGCCGGCCGCCTGCCGCGCGCCGGATCGTCGACGGCGAGCGCCTCGAGTTGCGGTCCAGTCCCCTGGTAATGCCCGACAAGCCGCAAGGTCGGATCGCCGAAGTCCGGCCGCTTTGCGGCGGCGTCCATCGTGCCGAGATCCTGCGGGGGCTCGAAGAAGGTGTCCTTCCGGCCGCTCGATGGGTCGAGCCGTTGCGGCGAGTTGAGCGAGAGGAGCTTCGTCACGGCCGCGCCGCTGTTGCCGAGCGCGTGCCGCATGCCCGTCGGGATCAACGCGAAGTCGGCCCCGCCCAGGCGATGGACGCCATCGCCCAGCTGGAGCAGCAATCCGCCCTCGAGGACATACAGTGCCTCCTCGAAGCTGTGGACGTGGGGCGCCAGCCAACCACCCGGCAGCAGTGCGACCGCGGCCAGCTCCGTGTGGACCGCTCCATGGTCGGGCCCGATGACACGGTTGCGGGCCAGCCCGCTGGCCGTGGCGCCGGCCGGCGCCGGGGTGTCCGCGAACGACCAATCAAGCGTGCCGACGTAGTGCCCCATGCCTATTCGTCGCGCAGGCCCGGAACGTCCAGGGAGCGCCGTCCCAACACGAACCAGATGCCGTGGACGGGGACGGTGCCGCGGTTGTAGAGCCGATGGGGGACGGTCGAATCGATCGAGATCGAGTCGCCCGGTCCGAGCTCATGCTCCTCGAAGCCGATCGTCACCCCGAGCTTGCCGCTGAGGACGAACCCCCACTCGTGGCCGCCGTGGCGCTGGAATTCGTGCTCCGGACTCGATGCGCCACCGACTTCGTAGGTCACGTACAGGAAATCGATGCCGGGCACCGACTCGGTCGTGAGGCGTTCCCATGTGACACCTGACGCCAGCCGGATGACCTTGCGATCGTCCGCGCGTTGAACGGGCGGCGCACCGGACGATGGAGCGGGGATGGCCGTTGCGCCGGGGTCGACCACCCGGAGCGGCCCCTCGCCTGAGCCGCGACCGGCTCGTCCGGCGTCGTTGAACAGGAGCTCGTCGAGCGACACGTCGAGCTCATTGGCGATCGCATAGAGCGTGCTGACCGACGGTTTGGCCCGGCCGGTCTCGACTTGCGAGATCAGGCTGGGTGACAGCCCCAGCCGTGCCGCGAGGTCGCGCAGGCTCAGGCGCCGACGCCGTCGCGCGGCTCGGAGATGGTCGCCCATCGCCGAGTAACCGGGCTGTCCGCTGCGGCTCGGTGAGCCCTCCACCACATCCTCGCCTGGGGCTGGACTTGTGCTCGTCCGCTGTGCAACGATGTTGAACAACGTAGAGCGACACTGAAGGCCGTGTCAAGGTCGCGAGGTAGGGATCGCCGACCGTCGACAGGAGGAAGGTGCTTCCGTGACGACCGTCGAGATCCCCGCTCCGACCGTCGAACCCATCGTCGCTCAGGGTCGACCGATCCCCTCGCCAGGCTCGATGAACGTCGACTGGGAGGAGCGCTGGAACGTCGACCGTCTGCGCACGTATCGGATCGGCCGGGCGCGGGACGCGCTGGCGGCCTCGGATCTCGGCGCGATGCTGCTGTTCGACTTCAACAACATCCGTTACGTCACGAGCACGCACATCGGCGAATGGGCACGGGACAAGATGACCCGCTACGCGCTGCTGTCGCGCGGTGGCGATCCGCACATCTGGGACTTCGGCTCGGCCGCTCGGCACCACCGGCTGAACTGTCCTTGGTTGCGCGCCGAGAACATCCACGCTGGGATGATCGGGCTGCGAGGCGCGGTCGCTGCGGATGCCGGCCTCTTTCGGGATGCCGCCCGCGAGATCGCCGCGATCCTCAAAGCAGAGGGCAGCGCGGACATGCCGCTCGGGGTGGACATCGTCGAGCCGCCCATGGTCGCGGCGCTCGAGGCCGAAGGGCTGACCGTCCGCGATGCCCAGCAGGTGATGCTCGATGCGCGTGAGGTCAAGTCGATCGACGAGATCATCCTGCTCAACACCGCGTGCGCGATGGTCGACGGCGCGTACCAGCTGATCGCCGAGCAGCTCAAGCCCGGGATCCGTGAGAGCGAGCTCGTCGCGAACGTCACGCAGCGTCTCTTCGAGATGGGCTCGGAGCACGTCGACAACATCAACGCCGTGTCGGGCGAACGGTGCAGCCCGCACCCGCACGTCTTCAGCGATCGACTGATCCGACCAGGCGACCAGGCGTTCTTCGACATCATCCACACCTTCGTCGGCTACAAGACGTGCTACTACCGCACGTTCACAGTCGGCACGGCGACCGATGTCCAGCGCGACGCGTACAAGCGGGCGCGCGAGTGGATCGACGCATCGATCGAGCTGATGCGACCGGGCGTCGGCACCGACCAGGTCGCGAGCGTCTGGCCGAAGGCCGAGGAGTTCGGCTTCTCGAGCGAGATGGAGTGCTTCGGTCTGCAGTTCGGCCATAGCGTGGGCCTGTTCCTCCACGAGCGGCCGATCATCAGCCGGCTCAACTCGCTCGACCATCCGGTCGAGATCAAGGAAGGCATGGTCATCGCGCTGGAGACGTACTGCCCGGCCAAGGACGGCACCTCGGCCGCACGGATCGAAGAAGAGGTCGTGGTCACCGCCGACGGACCTCGCGTGATCACCAGGTTCCCGAGCCACGAGCTGTTCGTCGCGAATGCGTACTGACGCGGTGCCCTGAGCGAGATGGCCATCGTCGGGATCGTCGGGACGGGCCGGATGGGGAGCGCGATCGCGCGCGCCGTCCGGCGGGTCGGGCACGAACTCGTGATCTGGAACCGGACCCCCGCCGCGGCCGACGCGCTGGCCGGTGAGCTCGGCGGGCGATCGGTGGCCAGACCCGCTGACGTGACAGCTGCTTCGGACGTGACGATCTCGATGCTCGCGGATGGTGCGGCGGTCGACGCCGTCTACGACGGGCCGGACGGGCTGGTCGCGGGAGCTCGGCCCGGATCGGTCCTCGTCGACTCCTCGACGGTCCCGCCGGCCGTGCTCCGCGGGCACGAAGCGGCCATCCAGGAACGTGGCGCCGGCGTCCTGGACGCGCCCGTCTCCGGGAGCGTCGCACTTGCTGAGAGCGGCGATCTGACGCTGATGGTGGGCGGCGCCGTGGCGGATCTCGATCGGGCGCGGCCCGTCCTCGAGGCATTTGGGTCCACGATCTTCCACCTGGGCCCGCTCGGCAGCGGGGCCGCGATGAAGCTCGCCGTGAACACCGTCATCTTCGGTCTCAACCAGGCGCTTGCTGAGGGCCTGGTCCTCGCGGAACGCGCTGGTATCGCCCGCGACCGTGCCTACGACGTGATGGCGGCGAGCGCGGTCGGCGCGCCGTTCGTCGGCTACAAGCGGGGGGCGTTCCTCGATCCCGCAGGAACAGCTGTCGCCTTCGCCGCCGACCTCGCCGCTAAGGACCTGCGGCTGATCGCCGAGCTGGCGGAGCACGTCGGGCTATCGCTGCCCCAGGCCGCCGCGGACCTCGCGGTCATCGAAGCCATGATCGCGTCCGGTGACGGCGACCGCGACTTCTCCGAGGTCGCGAGCCAGCTTCGGGAGCGCCGCGGAGCGCCGGAGGCCACGGCACGATGACATGACCGGACACCGCATACCGGAAGGCACGTTCGAGAGGAGGCACACGTGAGCAAGCGGACGCTGATCAAGGGTGGGATCGTGCTGACGCAGGACCCGACGCTCGGCGAGCTGCCGAACGCCGATATCCTCGTCGAAGACGATCGCATCGAGGCGGTCGGCCCGAACCTCGACGCCGCCGATGCCGAGGTGATCGACGCCAGCGGCGACATCGTGATCCCCGGGTTCGTCGACACACATCGGCACACCTGGGAGACGTCGATCCGCACGTCTGCGCCCGACTACACACTCGGCGCCTACTTCGGGGCCATCCTCGACAAGTTCGCGCCGAACTACCGCCCGGACGACGTCTATGCCGGCAACCTGTGGGGCTCGCTCGAATGCATCAACGCGGGCATCACGACCCTCGTCGACTGGTCGCACATCATGAACACGCCAGATCATGCGGATGAGGCCGTCCGCGGCCTCAGGGATTCCAGCATCCGGTCGGTGTTCGCCTTCGGCTTCCCGAATACGTCGATCCAGGCATGGTGGTTCGGCCCCGACTACGCGGGCAGCGTCGAGCGGATCGATGGCGAGCAGGCGCGCCGCATCCGGAGCCAGTACCTGAGCGACGACCGAGGCCTGATCACGATGGCCCTCGCCACGCGCGGTACGAACTTCTGCAAGGAGGACGTCGTCCGCTACGAGTGGGAGCTCGCGAAGGAGCTCGGCATCAACATCACCGTCCACGTCGCGATGGACCGGTTCGGCTACACCAAGATGCAGCTCCGCAAGCTGTACGAGATGGATCTGCTCTACCCCAACACGACGTACATCCACTCCTCCCATCTCGTGCCCGACGAGTGGCAGCTCGTCCAGGACTCGGGTGGCAACGTGTCGCTGGCGCCGCAGATCGAGCTGCAGATGGGGCACGGCTGGGCACCGGCCCAGACGGCGTCGGGCCTCGGCATCCCGGTCGGTCTCTCGTCGGATGTCGCGACGACCGCGTCATCCGATCAGTTCACCCAGATGCACGCGATCTTCGCCTCGGAGCGCGCGCGGCGGCACGAAAAGGCCTGGGACGAGGATCTGGATGGCAATACACCGACGCCGGATCTCATCGATGCGCGCCAGGTGCTGCGCTGGGCGACGCTCGAGGGCGCCATGGTCGCCGGCGTGTCCGACTGGACCGGCTCGATCACACCGGGCAAGAAGGCGGATCTCGTGATCATCGATACGAAGGCGGTGAACGTCGCGCCGGTCATCGACGCGGTCGGTGCGGTCGTCTGTGCGGCGGATATCTCCAACGTGAAGACCGTGCTGGTCGACGGCAAGGTCCTCAAGCAGGACTTCAAGCTCAAGGCCGACCTGACCGAGCCACGCAAGCTGGTCGAATCCTCGCGCGACTACCTGGTCTCGAAGTTCGGCGATCCTGAGCCCGGCTGGTTGCCGACCGCCGTCACGGCGTAGGGGCGGCAACTGCCGCTGCGGCCGCCAGGATCACGAGGCTCAGGATGTAGACGTGTGCGATCGACCCCCACAGGATCGATCGTGTGCGCCACGCCAGCCAGCCGTACGCCAGCCCGCCGCCGAGCGTCGAAAGGAGCTCGAGCGCGGGCTTGCCGACGTGGCTGAACGCGAACGGCATGACCGCGATGAGCACGCCGATCGGGCCGATCGTCCTGACGAGCGTGAGCAGCAGGAAACCGCGGAACAGGAACTCCGCGGCTGTGAGCTCGAGGATATTCGTGAGGACCACGTCGGCTGGCGGCCCGGCACTGACCGCGTAGTAGGCGCGGACATCCGGCTGTGCGGCGAACCACAGCACGATCGGGGTCATGACGAGGCAGCCGGTCAGCGCCAGCGCCGCGCCCGCGCGGCTGTCCCCGAACGTCCAGCCATAGCGCGACAGGCGGTCACGGAACGCCAGCAACACCACGAGCGTGGGCACGACGCCGAACAACACGAGGCGCTCCAGCGCCATGGCGCGGACACCCTCCGGCGCTCGCCCCAGCAGCACGGCCGCCTCGGGCACGAGGACGCGCGACAGGTCGACCAGGAGGACGAAGGTGCCGACGGCGACGGCCACCGAGGCGCGCACCGGGAGTTCGAGCCCGACGACGCGAACGGTGCGACGGTCGGCGTCGGTGATCGGATCCGCCGGGGGCGAGATTAGCCATCCCCATGCCCGTTCCAGGACCGTCGGCCGCATCCGCAGAGGGTAGCCATGCGGAGAACCTGTCATCTCCGCGCCCCTGTTTGCAATCCGCCTGTAGCGCCACGTGCCGCCGCGCCGGATACCCTGCCGAGCATGATCGTCCGCCTCGTGACGGCGACGGTGAGGACGGACCGTGCCGGATCATTCAATACGCTGATGCGCGCGCAGTTGCCGATCCTCCGCGAGCACCCGGGGCTCGTGTACGTGAAGCTGGCCCGCCGCGTGCAAGGCGACATCGAGGAGGTCGTCCTCTACGAGGAGTGGCGCGACACGGCGTCGTTGTATGGGTGGACCGGTCCCGAGCTGGCGCGCCCGCGCCTTGTCCCCGGGGCAGAGGACCTGCTGACGGATGTCACGGTCGCGCACTACGAGGCGCTCGATATCGATCCGCCGTTCGACTAGGAGGGAGTCAGGGCCCCGGCGCTCGACCGATCCCCCAGTGAAAGGGAGCACACGGGACCCGTATCGGGGACAGTGGCGGTCGCGGTGCGTCGGGACAACGACCCGTAAGTACCAGTGGACGGGAGTACCCTGACCACCATCCGGACCTGCCAGGGAGGGACGCGCATGACGGAGGAGGACCTCACCGACGAGATGGCGGTGCTCCGTGCGACCTCGGATCAGCTGATGTTGGCCGTCGCGGAGGTCGACGCGCGGGAGCGGCGCAAGCGGGGCATGAAGCCGGGTGAGCAGGAGTTCCTCGAGCTGGCGCGCGCCGTGCGCATCGCCGCGGAGGTCGCCCTCGAGTTGGCGCGCCAGGAAGAGCGGACGGCGCTAGAGATCGAGCGCGAGTCGCGTGGGGCGCTCCTTCCACCGATCGAGCACATGACGCCTGCCAAGGAGCTCGCCCATATCCTCGACGAGTGGCGGGCGGTCGAGAAACGGCTCGTGGCAGCCGCTGCCGGTTCGCCCGAGGCCGAGGAGCTCATGACGGAGTTCGAGCGTTTGCGCGATGCCTACGCGGAGGCGCTCAAGGCGCGGCGGCAGATCCCCTGACGGTCTGACCTACCGGGAGATCTCGTGGCCGACGTGGCTGAACGGCCCCGGGATCGGCGTCCATGCCCGCTCCCAGCCATCGGGGTGCCTCACCTGGCGCAGACGCGAGGAGAGCTCGCCATCTCGCTCGAGCAGCTCGATGAAGAGCTTCGCCAGATCCGGGTCGAACTGGGTACCTGCGTGCCGTTCGATCTCGTGCAATGCCCAGTCGACCGGTCGCGCCGCCTGGTAGGGACGGCCGTGCGTGATCGCGTCGAACGCATCGGCGAGCCGGACGATGCGCGCCTCGAGCGGGATGGCGTCTTCCGCGAGACCGTCGGGGTAGCCCGAGCCATCGAAGTTCTCATGGTGTGAACGCGCGATGCGCCGGGCGACCTCGAAGCCGGCGCCCCGGGCGAGGATCTCGGCACCCCACACGGGATGGAGCCGCATCACATCCCATTCGGCACGGTCCAGGGGACCGGGCTTGAGCAGGATCCGATCCGGGACGTGGAGCTTGCCGATGTCATGGAGCATGGCCGACCAGCCGATGCTGTTCGCGGTCTCAGCCTCGAGGCCGGCCGCGAGCGCCAGCTCGGTCGAGATGGCCTGGACGCGGACGACGTGGTCACCCGTATCGGTGTCCTTGGCCTCGGCGCCCCGCGCGAGGGCGATCATGCCGTCGCGCTGCCGATCGACCACCTCGATCGCGACCGACCGCAGATCCGCGAGGTTGCTGCGGACACGGTCGAACAGCTCGCCGGTCGTGGCGCCGGCGACCAGCAGGATGGCTGCGCGGAAGACCGATGCTTCGAGGTGCTCGTTGCCACCGATGAGCCCGAGGGCGGGCGCGATCGGCCCCAGCAGCAGGCCGACGTAGATCGCACCCAGGATGCCGCCACGCAGGCCGAAGATGAAGGCACTGAGCAGAACTGGTAGATAGCCGAGGTGCGTGAGGGGGTTCGGCGTCCCGCCCGTGACGCGGACTAGCAGCAGGAGCGCGACCCCGCTGAGGCCGACGACGGCGACGCCGAGGAGCCGGATCGACCGAAGCCTCGGGACGTCGATGGAGACAAGATCAGGCAGGGCCAGCGAGCGGCGATCAGGCGGCATCGTCGTCGTCGGGTAGGCCATCGGTCCTCACACGCGCGGGTCAGCAGCGTAGCCGCCGGAGCGCGTTGCGCGGGGCGGGCGATGGTCCTTCGGTGATCGGGTACTTGGGGCCTAGTTGCGGTCTTACGCCTCGGTCGGCAGCGTCAAACCGGGCGGCCTTGCAAGGTCATCGGCTTCGTCCTGGAGACGCGCGACCGCTTCGGCGTGTTCCTGTCGGAGGCGTTCGACCCTGGCCTCGACGATGGGATCCGTGCCGGCCTCGCGCTCCGCCTCGGCTTTACGCCAATCGGTCAGGATGTCTTCGACTGAGCGCTCCATCGATGGAGACCCCTCCTTCGCACCCCCGGACGTCTGACTGTACACCTGGGCGATCGATGACGCGGAAGGACAGACCGGCTGGGTCAGGAGGCCGTGCGCTCGTCGGCGTCGACCAGGATCGTCCCGCCGAGCTCGGCCACTGCCCTTCTAACGGCCTCGATGACGTCCTCCTCGAACCTTCCGGCAAGCACCATGCCGGGACCTTTGGCGCCACCCGTATGGCCCAGCGGAGCGATCCGGATGCTGGAACTCGCGCGGAACCGACGGTCGAGCGCTTGAAGCGCGTGGACCGCGGATTCCTCGGTCAGGAACGAGGCCGCGAAGATGCGCATGGTGGATCTGCCGCCTAGCGGCTGCATTTCGGGAGCAGTCTCCGTCTCCGTCGGCGCTCATTCAAGAGCCGGTCGTGAGAGGCGCCATTGCAGGGGGGCGACAGAACGATCCACGCCGGCTTCTGCACCGGTAGCGGAGGTTCCGCGGTGTACGCTGCGGGTCACAAGCCTTGCTACCCGTTCGCTGCATTTGGAGCGAGACCGTTTCCAGCCGCGTGTGACACGACTTGGGGCGCCGGCGTACCGGCGCGGGAGCGGCCATGTCACCCCGCGTGCAGCTCATCTTCTATCCCGACGGAGATGGCGCCTTCGCGTCACATACGACGGTCGGCCTGAAGATCGAGGTTCCGCCGGAGTATTCGGCCGACGACGTGATCACTGCCGTTCAGGGGCACCTGCGCGAGCGATATCCGCTCGCCACGATCCGTTCGATCCCCAGCACGGATGGAAGCGACTTCAATGCCACGTGGCACGTCTACCGCGACGGGCTGCCGGCGAGGCCGGAAGCCGAGCCAGCGTAGGGACCGCAAGCTTCGGGATGCTGGCCCGCCCGGAGGGATTCGAACCCCCGACCTACTGATCCGAAGTCAGTCGCTCTGATCCACTGAGCTACGGGCGGGCTGTGGATGCGCGCCACCTGTTCGCGGAGAGCAGATAACTCGCATTCATACGCGATTGCTCATTGACCATAGCGCACAGAGAGCGTATAACTCGGGCAACGAATCTCCCGAGTTGAGGCCACTGAGCATGGTTCAAGCTACCGCGACGCGACACATCCTAACGCAAGGCGACTTGGGCGCGAATGCAGCCAGTTTTGCCCGGCACCTCCGAGCTTCGAACCTGGCATCCCGGACGGTCCAGACGTACCTCGAAGGCGTAGACCGACTCGCTCGGTTCCTGACCGCGCAGGGCATGCCTACGGACATCGCGGCAGTTCGCCGTGAGCACATGGAGGCGTGGATAGAGGAGATGCTTAGGGCCGGAAAGCCGGCGACCGCGGCGAACAGGTTTAGGTCTGCCCAACAGTTCTTCAAATGGGCCGAGGATGAAGGCGAGATCAAGGCGTCGCCGATGTCAAAGATGAGACCCCCTCGAATCCCGGAGACCCCGCCGCAGGTACTGCGTGACGACGACCTCAAGAAGCTCTTGACAGCATGCTCCGGTCCGCGCTTCGAGGACCTACGCGACGAGGCCATCCTCCGCGTTTTCATCGGGACCGGTGCCCGCTTGGCCGAGGTCGCGGCCCTGCGCTGGACGCCCACGGATCATGCGACCAACGACGTCGACTTGGATCAGGCGGTCATCCGGGTGATGGGCAAGGGGGGGCGTGAGCGGGTCGTCGTCATGGGCTCTAAAGCCACAAGGGCCGTCGACAAGTACATAAGGCGTCGCGCCAAGCATCGTCACGCGAACGAGTCGACGCTGTGGCTAGCAGCGAAGGGTCCCTTCTCGTACTCCGGCATCGCGCAGATGATCCGCGAGAGAGGCAGGCAGGCGGGACTCGGTGCGGGAATCCATCCGCATCAATTCCGTCACTCGTATGCGCACTCCATGTTGGCCGATGGGATGCAGGAAGGCGATCTCATGGTTCAGGCGGGCTGGCGCTCGCGCGAAATGCTTCGCCGGTACGCCGCATCAACCGCGGCAGAACGCTCGTTGGCTGTCGCACGCCGAATGAACCCTGGCGATCGGCTCGGGTAAGGGGCCACTCGACGGGTAATAGCCCCAGAGGGGCGGCGACAGCCAAATGGGCACAAAGCACTCGAGTGATCGACTATGGCCATCCGGGGATGTCACCCGAACGGCGGCCGACCCATCATTCCCGGGCACGCGGCCCCGAGAGCGGTACATCGCCGCGTGTCGTAGCGTCTGAGCGCCATGACTGACCAGCAAGGTCCGCACCGGTGGGGAGCAGCACGTCCAACGCCAATGTCCACGGTAGTGCTGGTCGTTGGCGCCGTCGTGGGGACGGTGGTTCTAGCGTTCGTAGTCTTCGTCGGGTGGTTCCTGCCTGCGTTCGGACGTGGCGAGTTCATGACAGCAGACTTCGACGTCGAGGAGGCCCGCGCCTACGTCGAGGAGGTTCGTTCAGGCAACGGCAACTGGGATCAAGTCGGCACGGTCGTCCGACTGCCAGCGCAATACACCGACCTCTCGGTCGGCGGTGAGGCGCTGATCTGGGCCGACCAAGACAATGGCGCTCTGAGCATCCAGTTCTGGGCACGTCGCGGCATCCAGACCTCCGACGTCTACGTGTTCGTCGAGGAGGGCGGCGAGCTCGGTTGTGCAGAGCAGACGTCGATCACCGAAATCGATCCGCACTGGTACTTCGTCCGAAACTGCGAATAGCGGTCCACTCGTAGTCCGGGAAGGCCGAGGCCCGACGCGCCACATCCCACTCATGGCAAAGCGTCCAAGAATGTCACCAGCGAGCCGCGCCACGAGCGACGCCGGAATGACGCTGAGTCTTCGTGGCAAAGTCTGGATATGCGCACTGAAGAGGCCCTCTTCCTGCTGTGGGACGGAGCCGACGGGGGAGTCGAGGAGGTCGATGGCTTCGAAGTGGGCGGCCTTTGGGCAACCGCTGGGTACCCGGCCGTGGACTCGCCGGCCACACCTCAGGAGCTGTGGCCACCTGGAACTGAAGTGAACATGTGGCGGATGCATGGTCCTGGGTGGGTCGTCCCTCTCTGGCGCTTTCGAATCCGGTCCTGGCCGGCGGCCGAGGATTGGCGCGGTCTGGTCGAGGCGACGCTTCAGTCGATGATCGAGAGCGGGGCTGCGCTCTCCTGGCTCGCACCCGACCTGGAGTTCAGCGACCCCCCTTCCTTGTTTTCTTGGGAGCACACCGCCGCGGCCATCTCTGCCCCGACCGGGTTCGTGTGCAGTGCCGATGTTGGTGAGGAGGTCGAGTGGCTGCCTCCTGAGATCCAGGAGGCACTGCGTGTCGAGGCGCTCCGCCTCGTCGATCTCCACCTGCCGGACCCGGACACCGATTGACCCATTGGCAGCCACGTCACAGGAACTCACCACGTGACCGAACCGCGCCGTGCTATTGAGCGCTGTCATCCGGTGCGAACACCAGGGAACGTCGTGGCCCGGCCGGGATCACGTCAGGCGGCGCACGCCGGCACCCGAGCCACTTGTTCAAGGGGAATAGAAAAGGGGGGACTATAGGGGGGTTAAGTGATGGGGTTACGGTTTCAGATGGATAAGTACTAGCTCAGCTATAGGCTCAGCTTCTTGTTCTGAGCCTCAATCTGCTCGACCAACTCCGCGATCCGCGCATCCACGAGGTCCAGTTCCTCCTGCTCATCTAGCACCAACTGTGCCCTGCTCCGCGCCATCTGGTCGCGTAACTGGCCCCGACGTGCCCGGTACTTCCTTCGAACGGCGACCTTGAATCGTTGTTGATTCCGCAGCGCAGCGTCGAGCGTCAGCAGTCGATCAACGTCTGCGTCATCGGATTTGTTCACGACGATTCCTCACCTGTTGCAGAGATCTCTGCGAGAACTGCCAAAGTCAACCTCGGAAATGCGTGCAACTACATAGGTGACTCGTGTGGCGGCTAACTGCGAATCATGCGAATAGCCGGGGGGGTCATCGCGGTTGCAACCCCAAGTTGATCGCCCCCATCAGTCGCAGCAACTCGGCGATGTCTACCGGGCGACCCCACAGGACGCAGCCAGGTGTCCCGCAGGTGACGTGGTAGCCCGTCCCCATCACGTACAGCGGCGGCGCGGACGACGCGTAGAACGGGCACGGCTGAAGCGATCGCACGGAGACGTCGCGATGCCAGTAGCGGGACAGGAACCGGTGGACCTGTGGCCGTTCCGTCCATTCGTCGAGCCTGTCATCCGCCACGGCCGCCCCTTCGGGCCTTGGCGCTGAGGAACGCGAGCCGGGCAAAGTGTGCCTTGCGGAGGGCCGCCGCTCGCCTCGCCCTCTCCTCGGGCGCAAGTTGCCCATCCGGATCGACGGCGTCCTCAAAGGTCGCCAAGAACGCTGCACGGGCTCGTCGAGTGGTCTCGCGAGGGTCGTGCGTGGCATGTAGCCGATAAGCGCCGATCCGTCCGCGAAGCGCTCGCATCCGTTGATCCACCGGGCCTCCGCGATTTAGGGGGAGGCTTTCGACGCTAGGGTCTCCGGCGACGCTCAGTCAATGACAATGAATGAATCCCAACATTGAATCGAACACCGCAAATCCATACGGAATTCCATGTAGTCGACTAAAGAGAAACCAGCAAAGTGGCGCCTAGGTCCACCTGCAATGGTTTGGCCCCTCCTGGGCTATTACCGGGCGCCTCAGAGGATTCTGGACACGACCCCCAGGGTCCCGTTTCAAGCATGTGGCGCACGCTTGGGGCCGCCGAGGGACCGAGAGCTAATGACTGATAGTCACAGGCTGTGTGCGACCAGTTAACGCAGGCTCGTTGTGCTTCTAAGGGTCACCAGCCCAGCGCCAACCGCTCCCAGTTATTAGCTGCACGAGCCATCAGACGGCTCAACGTCCGTCAATCTGGCTATTTGAAGTTGATCGTCAGCGACGAAGCCGTCTAGTCGCCGGGGGCCGGCCCGAGATAAGGCGTGGATCCCCACGGTCGATCGCGCTCCCCGCGTTCCTATTGGACGGTTGTCTCCGCTTCTATTTAGCTGCCGCTGCACAGCGGTAAAGTTGGTGGAGGCCTTATCAGCTGGAAGATCGTCAACGGGACGCTTTCGCCTGTCGAACAGACCGTCCTCGCGTCCAGCTCGCTAGTTTGAAACCGGATAACGATCCGCGAATCCTCGACAAGAACCGAGGTCCAGCCATTGTCCTGAGCGAGGACATATCCCACCACGTGGCCGCCGTTAGTCAGTTGAAGGTCTTCAATTGGGAGCCAGAGGCGGATTGACACAACGCCTACAAGAATTAGGGCCACCACGAGCTTGAGCAGTTGCTCAAAGAACGGCTCAGGGGCCTCCCGCTTCTCACCGCGCTCGCGCGCTCGAGTCCAGGCGCGATGCTCACGGACGTAGGAGAACGTGATCCACGTGAATACCGCGATGTATAGAAGAAGGACGATCAGCGGGGTCACCGCAAACGCAAGTAGCGCGACGATGAGAGCGGTTGTTGTCGTGAATCCCGCCGGTTTGCCATCCCTGACTTGGAGGAGCCCCTGGGCTAATAAGCCGAATGCGGCTAGACATGCGATGGTCGACAAGTTGACAACAAATAGGCCACCGAGGACTCCAGTTGGCCCAGCGGCCTGAAGAATTGCGAGCGCGGTAGTGGTGCTGAACCGAGCTGCAGAAAGCACGACGATTGCGGCACCCACAAAGGCAGTACCGGCGGCAGCGAGCGCCAGGTGCTGGGAAACGGCGCCGAGTAGTGGGTCCCCGAGCCACTGGAGATCAAGCCTAGTGTCGGAGGGCTCCTGAGCTTGCGGCGAGCCGACTTTGGGCGGTGGGCTTGACGGAATCGGCATCGAATCGATGCTCCTCGTTGCCAGGTCTCGAGGTGCTTGTGGTGGGGAGCGTCGCTTCTCGCTCTCGCCTAAACGCGTCGTCTAACAATGACCCACCTTCGAGCGTGACGTCCAACCTCGCGCTTCTAAGTAACGGCTCCTGCACAGCTTCGAACCTATGGTGCTGGCGGGGCTCGCCGCGTCCTGCGTTGTCTAATCCGGGCCTAATGCCTCAAGTTCAATAGCATCTGCATCAGCTTTCCGATGTCCTCAAGCTGCGGACCCACAATCCGGCTTCATCCGCAGACAGCAACGGGCCTGAAGGTCCAATCCGTTCGCGAGGTTGCACGGACCTTGATCGCCCTGACGAGCAACCTAGTCGCGCCCCCGGCTCAATGCACCAAGGTCGCCAGGGCAGTCGCGAGGCGTTCGACCAGGTCGCAGAGGCGCAGCACGGCCGGCGGCTTGACCACCAGCCGTTGCCCGACCCGGTACCGACTGTCCCCTGACTTCGCCACGTAATCCGCGTCGACGAGTCCGTCCTGATGCCCGAGCACATGTCGCTGCTGGACGAGGCGAACGAGGTCGCCGTGCTCGTCGGCTGTCAGCATGTCCGCGTAGGTCTTGCCCACCGCGGCTGACCACAGTCGATCCGACTCCTCGAGGTTCTGAAAGGCGTTGCGCCGCGCCGGAGCGGTGGCGCTGGCGGGATGGGCTCCGTAGGTCGCCTCGGCGAAGCGCTGAAACGACGACCACAGCCGCACGATGCCGTCCTCGGCGAAGAGTCTGGCGAGGTCCGCGGCCGCGTCCAGGTCCTCCATCTCGGCCGGGAGCCGTTCGGCCAGATTCATGGACTTCCTGACCGTGGCGACCGCGCCGGCGAACGTCGAACGCGCCGAGTTGTGGCTGCATGCGGGGCAGAAAAATGCGGCACCGCGCGAGGCGTACCGGCAGCCGCAGACCTCGCACTCCGACCGCTGCTGAAGTGTCGGCAAGGCCTCGGCGGGAACAACAATCGGCCGCGAGCCGGGCCGGTAGGACAGGGTCATCTCGATGAAGCCGGCCTTGTGCTTGCGGGGCGTGCCCCGACGGAAGACGTCGTCGAGTTGACTGCTCAGATGGGCGAAAGCCTGCTCCGTGAACCACCGACTTTGCTCGCTCGTGTTGAAGTCCGAGGGCTCGCGGTCCTCGCCGCAGATGGCGCAGAAGGCGCACTCGTCGGGGACCTTGCCGCGCCAGTCCACGAACAGGACCTTGAACGCTGAGCCGCACTCCTCGGCCGGGCATTCCCGGTCGAAGTAGCCGTCGTCGTCCAACGGGACGGACACGCTGATCGTCTGCTGCTCCGGGATACGCTGGAGTCCCCGGATGATGTCGTCGAACACGAGACGCCTCTGCCAGAAGTCGGTGGGTCCATGATGCGCTCGTGCCAAGAGACGTGCGCTGCCAGGGCCGGGTGAGGCCACCGAGTAGGGCGATTGGATGGCCGCGACGAAAGGCAACCAGCCGCCGCCGGTCGGCGACGCCCAAAGCGTGGTGCAAGAGCAAATAACTCGACGGGGATTCGCTCCGTGCAGAAGCGAGTGCCACAGCGCTGAGCGTGACCTACTCCGAAGTCAGTCGCTCTGATCCACTGAGCTACGGGCGGACGCCGCCGGATGATACCGCGGTCCGCGCTTGCGCCGTCGTACGACGTAGTCGCCCTAGACGGCGGACTCAGCGTCCTATGAGCCCGAGCCCGACGTGCTTTGTGGTGTCAGCTTGCCGTTGCGTCGGCGCCATCCCGGACGATGAGCACCGACGCGGTACTGCCGGACACGACGTTTCGGGCGACGCTGCCGAGCATAAGTCGGCTCAGCCCAGTGCGACCGCGGGAACCAAGGACGATGAGATCAGCAGATTGCTCCGTGGCCACCGCGACGATCTCCACAGCAGCATCGCCCTCTCGCATCTCGGCCTCGACGACCCGTCCCCGCTCGCGGAGTCGGGCTGCGGCGTCCGCCGCCATCCGCTCGTGTTCCACCTTCGCTTCGCGGAGGTCCGCTGCGTACGCATCGAGTGCCTGTTGGTACATCGTCGGGGCGATCCCGGTTGTCCAGGGATGGATCACCTCGGCGACGCTGACGACGCGGATCGGCGTGCCGGCAAAGATCTGCCAACCAGCCAGGATCTCTTCGGCCCTCCGGGCAGTCGTCGACTCGTCTGTGGCGAATACCACGTTGTGGACGGTCGCGTTTCGGGCGACAAGGACCGGGCAAGGCGCGTGGTCGACGACCTCGCCCGATACGGACCCAAGCAGCAACGACGCGATGGCCCCATGACCGCGCGACCCGACGATGATGAGATCGGCGTGGAAGTCCCGCGCATCGTCCGCGATCGCGCTGGCCGCCCGGCCGCGCAGCACCTGCCCATCCACCGACCTACCCGAGGACTTCAGGCGGTCGACCGCCTTGCGCATCATGTCGTTGGCGCTGTCGGTGATCATCGCGTCCAACTCCGGCGTATATCCGGCACCCCGTTCCCACGGCCCGGACATCGCCATCAGGATCGGTTCGATCACGGTCACCACTCGGATGAGGGATTCGCTCGGCCATGCGATCGATTCCGCGAGCGCAATGGCTTCCGTCGCCCCTTCCGAACCGTCGTATGCGATCAGGACGCGCATCAGGTTGCACCTCGTGTGATCGATCGCCCGCACTCATTCGGGTGTCGGGGGTGAAATCGCGCGAGTCAGACCGACCTCGTCGAGTATGGCTTGTCGACCTGGAGGATCGCTAGAAACGAGTCGAACGTCTCATGAATGGCGGTCGCTTCATCGCGAGCATCTGGTTCGGCTTCCGGGGTTCACACGACGTACATGCCTGTTCCGTCTGACCGTCGTGATCGGCGCCTAGAATCTCTTCGGAAGCAGATGCAAGGTGGTGTGAGATGGGTGCAGCATACGAAGTCCTGGTCGTCGACCTGATGGCGGGCGACCCCATCACCGTCACCCCGGACGTCCCGGTCATCAAGGTCGCCGAATTCCTCTCGGACTACGACATCGGGGGTATGCCCGTCGTCGATCCAGCGGGCCGTCTCGTCGGGGTGGTCAGCCAGACGGATCTCGTGCACCTCTGGGCTTCCTCGACCGCACCGACCGAGTGGCCCACCCTGTCGGTTCGGGACGTCATGACCGAACCGGCTGTGACCATCCGCGGATCGGCCACGCTCACGCAGGCCGCGCGGCTGATGACCGAGCGCGAGGTCGACCGACTTGTGGTCGTCGGGGAGGACGTCAGGACGGCGCTCGGCGTCATATCGGCGAGCGACCTCGTTCGTGGCTTTGGACGTTAGCTACGGCAGATCTCTGAGTGCCCGTTCAGGGTGAGCGCAGGCGCATGAAGCACGCGGTCTCAGGTGGTTACTCGAAGTAGTCGACCTGCATGGCTGCTCGAACCCGGCGCAATGTCTCGGCGGCATCGCTCCGTGCTCGGCGCGCCCCTGTTCGCAGCACGTCCTCGACGATGGATGGGTTGTCCGCCAGCAGCTCACGCCGACGCTGACGGATAGGTTCGAGGAAGGCCTCGAGGGCGATCACTAATCGCTCCTTGACCTCGACGTCGCCAACCCGTCCAGCGACGTAGCGCGCACGCAGATCGGCGACCTCGTCCAAGTCTGGGTTGAACGCCTCGTGATAGGCAAAGACGGGATTCCCCTCGAGATGTCCCGGGTCAGTCGCGCGCAACCGGGTTGGATCCGTGTACATCGACATGACCTTTGCCCGAACTGTCTCGTGATCGTCAAACAGATTGATCGTGTTTCCGACCGAACGGCTCATCTTCGGTGAGCCATCGGTGCCCGGGAGGGACCCTCCGACCGGTCCGAAGCTGGTCGGGACCGGAAACACCGACCCGAAGCGCTGGTTGAACCCGCGGACGATCTCGCGGGCGAGCTCGAGGTGCGACATCTGGTCAGGGCCGACGGGAACGATCTCGCCTCTCATGAGGAGAATGTCGGCCGCCTGGAGGATCGGATAGCCAAGAAGTCCATACGTGGGCTGCGCGACGTGCATTTCCCGGAGCTTGTCCTTCAATGTCGCTATCCGTCGTACCCGGGCGACCGAGACGAGCATCGCGAGGTAGAGGAACAGCTGAGTGGTCTCGGGCACGTGCGACTGGAGGTAGATCGTCGCCCGATCGGGGTCCACCCCGACCGCGAGATTGCCGAGGACATCCTCGCGGATGTTGGACTCGATCTCGCTCAGTCGGTCCAGCCGAGTCGTGAGGATGTGTTGGTCAGCAACGAGGATGAACGTGTCGTGCGAGTCGTGGAGGAGCACACGGTTCTGGAGCGTGCCGACGAAATGGCCCAGGTGGAGCGGCCCTGTCGGGCGATCCCCGGTTAGCACGCGGGGCCGACGCGTGTCGTTGGACGCATTGCCGGCTGCCTCGTTGCGCTGCATCGACTGTTCCACCCTAATCGCCGTCGAGGCGATCTCCCGACGGTGCCCCCTGCGGTGTCAACCGGTTTGGGGCGGGCCCGGCGAAGATCATCGAGAGTGCGGTGCCAGCGACCAATAGCCCGAGCCCGAGGGCCGCTATGACCGCATCAGCCTTCCCGCCTGATACGAGGGCGACGGCCCCGACGATGGCCATGGACATCCCCGACACGACCAACAACGATGACCGTCGGTCTGCGCGGGAGTCGAACGGCTCGGGTGGAAGCGTCTCAGGCTCGCGAGTTTGGGGATCGTTTGCGTTCATGATCGGATCGTGGAGCATGCGGCGGGATTTCCGCAGCAACGCTCGTGTATGCAGCGTGAATGGGACGCCCACCCTACGGATAGAGGCCGCGCAACCGCGTAGCCTCGGCGACGCGCTCCACCGCGATCGCCTGAGCGGCGAGTCGTGGATCGATGTCATCGGTAGCCGCGCGCGACCAGACCGCGTCGGCGGCCGCCAGGATCTGGCGGCGCAGGCGGTCGTTGATATCCGCGAGGGTCCAGGCAAGTGCTGCCCGGTTCTGCGCCCATTCGAAGTAGCTCACGATCACACCGCCTGCATTGCAGAGGATGTCCGGGAGGACGACCACTCCATTTCGACGGAGGATGGGGTCGGCGTCGGGCCGCACAGGCCCGTTGGCGGCCTCAGCGAGGATCCGCGCCCGGACGGATTCCGCATTTGCCGACGTGATCTGACCCTCGAGCGCCGCGAGGACGAGGACGTCGACATCCAGCCCGAACAGTTCCTCGTTATCGATGGGGCGCGTTCCCGGCGCACCAGCGATCGTGCCGTGTTCGCCGAGGTGGCGCCGCAGGAATGGGACGTCGAGCCCGTCGGGATCGGCGACCCCTCCATGGACGTCCGTGATCGCAACGACGCGCGCGCCGGCCTCGTGCAGCAATCGGGCCGTCGCTTCGCCGACGTTGCCGAAGCCCTGGACCGCGACGCGGGCGCCCTCGAGCTCGAACCCGCCACGGCGAGCCGCGTCGGCGATGATGTAGACGACGCCCTGGCCGGTGGCATCGGCACGGCCCACCGAGCCGCCGATTGCGATCGGCTTGCCGGTGACGACGCCCGGGACCGAGTAACCGCGATGCATCGAGACGGTGTCCATGATCCAGACCATCGTCTGGGCATTCGTGCCCACGTCGGGTGCCGGGATGTCGGAGTCGGGGCCGATGATCCCCTCGAGTTCGGTGGCGAACCGGCGGGTCAGCGCTTCGAGCTCCTTCGGACTCATCGAGCTCGGATCGCAGGTGACGCCGCCCTTGGCGCCACCGAATGGGACGTCGACCAGCGCCGATTTCCACGTCATCCACATCGCCAAGGCGCGAACGTCATCGAGGTCGGTCCTCGGGTGGAAGCGAAGCCCGCCTTTGGCTGGCCCACGCGCGACGTTGTGCTGGACTCGGTAGCCCTGGAAGACCTCGACCGAGCCGTCATCCAGCTTGACCGGGAAATGAACCGTGAACTCGCGCTGCGGGACACGAAGCACGGCACGGAGGCCAGCCTCCAGCTGGATGTGGTCGGCCGCAGCATCGAACTGGGCGAGGGCCGCCGCCAGGGCCCCCGCTCCCGCGGTCTGACTGATCGGCGTCTGGATCGCTTGCATCAAAAGGAATCTCCATGCGAATGGCGTGGTCGCCAAGGTTCGCGCGCGCTCACAAACGAATCCGTGGACAGACATGAACGCCGGGTGAATGCGCAACCAGCCCCCAGCCGTGTTCACGCGTTCTTCATCCACATTCCCGAGGCGCTTTAGACGCCGCTCGTAGGGTGCGACGAGCACGCCCTTGTCGGGCATCCGTTCTGCCGTTCCGGCTGTCCAGCCGCTGGACCTCGCGACTGTTCCCATGATGAGGAGGCGCCTGACCATGAGCGCATTGGCGATACGACACCATTCACAGGAGCAGCGTTGGCCGATGACGCCAGAGGCCTGGCACACACTCGTCAACGAGCTCGGGCGCCTGCGAGCTGACGTCGTCTCGCTGGCCGGAGGCCTGGCCGAAGGCGTCACCGACCTCGCGGTCGTGATGACTGCACGGCGGTTGGACGTGCTGTCGGCGGTGCTCGATGCAGCGGAGCAGATCCAAACGCCGGAGCGAGCGGTGATCGGTCGTCGGATCACCGTCCTCGAGCCTGAGGGCGAGTCGGTCGTCTACACGCTGGTGTTCCCGGGGGATGGCGACCCCGCGCGGGGTTGGATCTCCGCCGACTCGCCGCTCGGGTCAGCCGTCCTCGGCTGCGAGCCTGGAGACAGGGTCGAGGTCATCGCCCCGGCGGGACGCCGGATCGTCACGGTGCTATCCGTCGAGTAAGGGTTCTATGCTCCGTTACGTGACTTCGACCGGATCGGAGAGTTCGCCGTTGGCCGTCGCCGCCTTCACACTCGTGCGTGACGGCGCGACCGAAGCGGATCTGGAACGCCGATTTGTCGAGAGCGGTGCGGACCTACGTCCTGGTATCGCGGAGAGCCTGCTGACGGAGCTGGAATCTCTGGGTCTGATCCGCATCTCGAGGGGATCTCCGGTTCGTGAGTACGTCCTGTCGAGCCTCGGGCGGCGACTGGTCCGACACGGGACGTGGACTGATGCCGCCGTGCCGATGAAAGACCTGGAGCGGATGCGGACCGACTTCCTGTCCATCATCGCCCATGAACTCCGGACGCCGATCACGGTGATGCGAACGCTCACCGGTCTGTTACTGGACCCGGCGTCTGACCCGTCCGCTGACCAGCGTCGCACGATGCTCGAGACGATGGAGCGCAATGCGGAGCGGATGCAGCACCTGATCGGCGAGATCCTCGACCTCGCCCGCTATCGAGCTGGCACGATCGGACTCCAGCTTCGTCCGTTTAACGCCATCGAGCTCGCCGAGTCGGCGGTTGCGACGATCCGGCCGCTCGCAGAGCGCCGGAACCAGACCATCGACCTGCGCGTCCCGCGCGGTCCCTCTCCACGTGTGTTCGGGGACCGCCCGCGTCTCGACAGGGCGCTCCTGAACCTGGTCGCGAATGCTCAGCGCTTCGCGCCGGACGGAGGGCGGATCACGGTGCGCCTCCACCGTCCGGCAGATGGCATGATTCGTTGGTCGGTGACCGACGACGGTCCGGGCATCCCACTCGAAGACCAGGCCCACCTGTTCGAGCGGTTCTATGTCGGCACACACGACCCGAACGAAGCGCAGGAAGGCGTTGGACTTGGGCTGCCGAGGGCGCTCGCCATCGCACAAGCCCACGGCGGGACGATCGACGTTCGCAGCCGGCCCGGCCAGGGGAGCACGTTCACGCTCGTGGTCCCCGCATCCGGACCGCCCGAGGAGACTCCATGAAGATCCTCGTCGTCGACGACGAGCCCGACGTCGTCGAGTCTGTGCGCCTCGGTTTCACACTGCAGTGGCGCGACGTCGACGTCCTGGGAGCCGGCGAAGGCGATACAGCATTGGACATCGTCGAGCGCGACCATCCAGACATCGTGCTGCTCGACGTCGGTCTCCCCGGTATCGATGGCTACGAAGTCCTCCGCCAGATCCGAGCCTTCTCCGACGTTCCCGTTGTGATGCTCACTGCGCGTGACGATGCCATGGACAAGGTCAAGGGTCTTGAGCTCGGAGCCGACGACTACGTCACTAAGCCGTTCAACCACCTCGAGTTGATGGCCCGCGTGAAGGCGGTCCTGCGCCGTCTCGAGATGCCGGCGCCCACCAGTCGCGCGCCGTCCTTCCGATCCGGCGATCTCGAGGTCGACTTCGCCAAGCAGGAGGCTCGCTTGCGCGGCGAACGCCTGGATCTGACCCCGACCGAATACAAGCTCCTCTATCACCTCGTCCGAAATGCCGGTCATGTCCTCGAACACGGGACGTTGCTCGCCAAGGTCTGGGGTCGCGAGTACGTCGACGAGGTCGACTACATCCGCGTCTACATCCGACGGCTCCGGGACAAGCTCGGAGACTCGTCCGACTCGCCGCGATACATCCAGACGGAGCGCGGCCTCGGCTACCGGTTCATCACGACTCCGTAGCGCTACCTCGAACCGGGGAGGATTCCGCGAGTGCCTGACCTTTCGGGCGGATCGCGTCAGGCCCGGAGGCGGCGATCGAGCTCATCGGCGATCACCTGGGCCTGGTTGTGCTCGCGATCACGCGCCCCGTAGACGATAGTGACCGGGCCCTCGCGCGCCTCGGCCGCGAGTGCATCGAGCGCCTGCGCCTTGCCGGGTTCCGCGAGCTCCACTTCATATCGCGATCGGAACTCCGGCCAGCGTGCCGGGTCGTGGCCGAACCACTTGCGGAGCTCGGTGCTCGGGCCGAGATCTCGGGCCCACGCATCGAGCCGCAGCGCCTCCTTCGTTCGTCCTCTGGGCCAGACGCGGTCGACCAGTACGCGATGACCATCGTCTGCACCGGGGTCTTCATAGGCTCGCTGCAGCCGGACATTCGAAGCCGTCATATCGCTGCACCCCTTCTATCTCGTCCGGTCTTTGCTTCCTGGCGCAAGGCTTCAGACGAATCCGGTTTCGTGGCGGGCTTTTGCGCGGTCGAGCTGCCGAGCGACATCGGCCGGTACGCCGACGATCAGCGAATCGAGCTCATGGACGAGCGCCGCAAGCGCAGCGTCGCTGACCCTGGCGACGGCGGCTTCGGTCGTTGTCGCGACCCAGTCGGCACACGCCGCGGCGAACTCGTCTGACTCATTCGGACCTAGCAGGTCGAGGGCGATGGAACGCAGTTCGCCCTCGAGACGCCCTTTCGCCTCGACGCGCGCGATCCGTCGAGCCATCCCGGACGTGCCTGATCCAGGGCGCGGGCCTGGTCGTACCAGGGTCGCCGCCTGATCGGCGCTATCGGTATCTGGTCGACCGTCTGATCGCGTGGCGCCCGATAGAACACGTAATGGCACGCCGATAGCCTCCGTCCCTTCCAAACTCCGGACCAAACACATGCCCGGGATGACGCCTGATCGAACACTAGGGACCCCGGCTGTACGTCCATCCGAACTGACATGAACGCCAAGTGAACAGGGGTCGTGCGGTAACGACCATGCCGCGAGTCATCCGCCGGTCGGCGGCCCTGGGAACCTCGCGGGAGTCGCTCCCCGCGGCCGCACGACGCCGCGGTACTGGTAGATGAGCTGCAACGCGACGGTCGCCAAGGCCCCCGCGACAGCGATCCCGATCCCCATCACGTCATCCCATCTCGCCCGCATCGTGAGGATGCCCAGGAGGACCCCAGCGACGACACCGTCGACTACTGCGAGCACGCCGGGGGTCGTGACGAGCTGATGCACGAAGCTTCCCGGACCGGGTCTGGCGCCGAACGTCGCCATGATCCCAGCCTCGTCGTCACTGGAACCGGTGACGAAATATCGGCGAAGCTCGGGTGCCGAAGCGAGGTAGGCATGGCGCAGAAGGTTCATGCCGATCACCCATCCCACATCCTCGTGATTGATCGCCACGAGCCGTATGAACGTCGCGACACCGACGAACAGCACGACCGGAAGGATGAGTAGCGCGAACGTCGTGAAGCCTTCGTCGAAGCCGCTTGCCTGGGCGACGAGCGCTAACGCAAGGACCGCGCCCGACAGCACCCCGAGGAACATCGTGGCGCGGCTGAAGGCTTCATTCCAGCTCAAGGCCCGTGTCGACAACAGACTCCAGTGCTCGGTCGTGAGGATGTGAAGTCGCAGGTCCGGCGGGAGCTTCTGCCCCGCCCGAACCGCTAGCACGTCGTCCTCGTCGGAGGCGGTCCTGCTGTCGACACGCTCGCTTGTCATCGAGTGCTCCTTCCGGGGTGGGTCAGTCCCTCGCCAACGTTCACGTGCTGTTCACCATCATTTCGGTGCCCATATAGCCCTCGCCTCTACGGTCGTCCAGTGAGCCACGCCACGTCGTGGCGGCCAAGCGGGAGAGTCCATGTCGCGAGTCGCGGTCGTCCAACGAGTTTCGGAGACTGCCAATCAGCTGCCCCTCGGATCGAAGATCGGTTTCGCGGTCATGGTCCTGGGCATCGCGGCCGATGTGGTGGCCCACCTCGACCCCGCTCTCGATAGCCACCACGGAGGCGTGACCGGTCCGGAGCTTTCCGCGCACCTGGTCGTGTTCGCCGGCATGGCGCTCGTGCTCATCGGCGTCGTCATCGATGGCGTGCGTTCAGCGCGCCGATCTGGCGGCCGCCCAACCCAAGGGAGGTAATCACGTGCCTTTCGGCGACTTCATCAACCAGATCCCGGCCCTGGGCTTCCTGGCTATCCATGCCACGGCGTTCCTCATCGGGGCGTACTTCGCATGGCGCTCGTTCGGCGCCGGGGCGAGCGCGCTCGGCTGGGGCTTCAGCCTGTTCGCGCTTGCCGAGCTTAGCTACATGACGTACCACCTGGACTGGACGGTCTTCCTGTTCGCCCACACCGTCAGCGAGGTGCTGGACCTGCTGGCGTTCATCCTGATCTTCAGTTGGACCATGCGTCGTATGACCACCAGTACTGCGGGATCCCGCTGACTTCCATGCATTCCCTCCTCCGCGCGAGTGCCGGGCATCCCCTCCGCCTGGCACTCGCCGTCCTTCTCGCAACGTCCTTCGTCGCCGCCTGCGGGGCCGCTGTCTCCAGCGCACCCGTGGCGACGGATCAGGTCGATCTGCCGAGGTCGTACAAGTTCGCACCCGAGAACATCACGGTCCCGGTCGGAACCACGGTGACCTGGACGAACAACGACAACTTCACACACACGGTGCGCCTGCTGGACAGCGGCGAGGACCAGGTGGTTCGGCAAGGGGATACGGTGACCCACGCATTTACAGGGCCTGGCCTGTTCCGCTACGACTGCTCGCTGCACCCGAACGACATGCAGGGCAGTGTCCTCGTCACTGAAGCGCCATAGCCCACAAGCAAGGAGGAGCTTTCCCATGCTGGTACGGATCGGTGCGCCGGCAGACGTCGCAGACGGACAGATGCGTGTGTTCGATGTCGACGGTACGAAGATCAATGTGTCGAACGCGAGCGGACATCTGTACGCGTTCGATGACACCTGCACCCATATGGGCTGCTCGCTGGCGAATGGGGAACTCGAGGGGACCACGGTGACGTGCGCCTGCCACGGTAGCCAGTTTGACGTGACCTCGGGTGCGGTCCTTCGCGGACCGGCACAGCGCCCTGTCCGATCGCGGCAGGTGCAGATCAACGGCGACGAGCTACTCGCAGAGGCGTGAGGAGTCGGCCATGAAGATCTTCCTGGACACTGCCGGTATCGAGGAGATCCGCACCGCGGTCCGGTGGGGCGTCCTTGATGGTGTCACCACGAACCCGTCGCTTTTTGCCAGGGTCGGCGGCAGCTACGACGACGTGCTCACTCAGATCTGCGGGATCACGCCTGGACCGGTCAGTGCGGAAGTCGTGGCAGATGACATCGACGGGATGCTTCGCGAGGGCCGTCACTTCGCCAAGCTCGCGCCGAACATCGTCGTCAAGGTGCCCATGAGCGAGGACGGTCTCGAGGCCATCGCCCGTCTCGCCGACGAGGGGATCAAGACCAACTGCACGCTGATCTTCAGCGCCAACCAGGGACTCCTCGCTGCCAAGGCAGGGGCTTCGCTTCTGTCCCCGTTCGTGGGTCGGCTCGACGACATCAACCAGGATGGCATGCAGGTCGTGCGCGAGCTGGTGGCGATCGTCGAGACCTACGACCTCGACGCCGAGGTCCTCGCCGCATCGATCCGTAGCCCACGACACATGACGGAAGCTGCACTCTCGGGTGCCCACATCGCGACTGTCCCACTCAAGGTCCTGGCGCAGATGGTCCATCACCCGCTCACGGATACGGGCCTCGTTCAGTTCCGGGGGGACTGGGAGGCTGCCCAGGCCACCGCTCCCGAGGCGGCGACCCCCACATCGATGGCGTCACCTGTCTGACGCGGTCGCCACCCGATAGATCCCCAGAAGGTTCGGCGCCGACGCAGGCGTGGCCGTCGAACTGACGAGCACGACGGGAGTCCCCTCTGCGACCAGTCCCGACTCGCCAGCCGCTCGGAGTAACAGTCCGATCGGCTCCGACTCAGCGAGCATCGCGATCTGGCGCGAGATCACCGCGTTGACGAGTGCGAGGCGCGCTACAACCTCGGCGTCGGGAGCAAAGGCGATGATCGGCACCAACGGCCGGAGCGAGGATAGGACGCGGGCAGTTCGACCGGTCCGGGTGAAGCAACAGATGGCCTTGACGTCTCGATGGGCCGTCGTGAGTGCGACAGCGGCGAAGGCAAGCGCGTCAGCATCCGTTCCAGGTGCTTGTGACCGCCCGCTGGGCAGGAAGGCTGCACCCTGGGCTTCGCAGAAGGAGGCGATCCGGGTCGCGGCCTCGGCGGCCCGTAGGGGGTAGGCGCCGATGGCAGTCTCGGCACTCAGCATGATCGCATCAGCGCCGTCGAACACGGCGTTCGCGACATCACTCGCCTCAGCCCGGGTCGGGCGCGGCGCGGCCGTCATCGATTCGAGCATCTGCGTGGCGACGATCGACGGCACCCCGCGGTCCAGCGCCCGCCGGACGAGCTGCTTCTGGATCATCGGCACTTGCTCGTAAGGCATCTCCACGCCGAGGTCCCCGCGCGCGATCATCACGCCATCGGCCACCTCGAGGATGTCGTCGAATGACTCGAACGCAGGACGAGTCTCGATCTTGGCGATGATCCTGGGACCATCCTCCCCCAGCAGCTGTCGAAGCTGTCGGACATCGTCAGCGCCGCGGACGAACGATTGGCCGACGTAGGTGGCACCCATTGCGATCGCGCGAGGGATATCACGGCGGTCCTTGGCCGTCAGCGCCGGTGACGACAGCCTGGCGGCCGGGATCGCTACGCCGGCTCGGGAACGGATTGTTCCGCCGCGAACGACCTCGGTCCGAATGCCGTCGTCAAGCCCGGTGACGCGTAGTTCCGCGGCACCGTCGCCGAGGAAGATCGGATCCCCGATGGCGATGTCGGCTGGGATGCGTCGGTACGTGACCTGCGCACCGGACGTATCTCCCGGCGCCCCATTCGGTCGCGAGGCCCGCAGGTCGAACGGCCGGCCGGCCTCGAGCTCAATCGAGCCGCCTGACAGATCGCCCAGCCGAATCTTCGGACCAGCCAGGTCGGTCAGGATGGCCAGGGGCCGGCGGGTAGCGGCTGCAGCGCGACGCACGGCCTTGGCGGCCGCGGCGTGGGACGCGGCAGTGCCGTGCGAAAAGTTGATCCGGGCGACATCCATCCCGGCAATCGCGAGCGCCTCGATCCGTTTCGCGCTGGCGGGGCCGATCGTACACACCAGCTTCGTGCGACGAGCCTGCTCGACCTCTTGGGAGGAGCTCATCCGTGGACTCTATTCGACGGTCGAGCCCATCTGTCTGGCACGCGCCGCACGTGACGCTTCTATCGCCGATTCATGATGGATTCAGCGGTCGCCCCCGCGTCGATCGCTCCGCCGCACGTGTTCACCGACCATTCACTTATGTGAGCGGAATCGTTCATCGTCGGGCTCTACGGTCGTCATATCTCGCACTCAGGGATCATCCAGCTATCACGGAGCCATCGACGTGGCGCTCTCACTAACCACAGCCATCGCCGAGCGATCGGCTCACACCACATGGACCGGACGCCTGACGAGTGGCGAAGGCTTCGTCACCTCCGGCAGTGGGGCCCTGCAGGGGCTGCCCGTGACATGGGCGGGTCGAACTCGGGAGCACAACGGGATGACGAGCCCAGAAGAGCTTGCGGCCGCGGCCCATTCCTCGTGCTTCGCGATGGCACTGGCACTTCGGCTCGGCGAACACGACATCACACCACAGCGACTCGATGTCACGGCGACGGTCTCGCTGGAGGACATCGATGGTCGTCCGACTGTGGCGTCGGCGGATCTGCGTGTGGTGGGTCAGATCGTCGATCTCGACGGCGACATTTTCAGGGCGATCGTTGACGAAGCTGCGGCCCACTGCCCCATCTCCCGACTGTTCGCCGGTGCCGACATCACGGTGAGTGCTTACCTCGACGGGACGTGGGACGAATGACTGCGACTGTCGCCTGGCCCACGTTCCAGGCCGCACTGATCGGCCGTGACTTGGTCGCCGAGGGGACCATGGCCTTCCGCTTCCCAAAGCCCGCCGACTGGACGTACCGGGCAGGCCAGTTCGTCGACATCACGCTGCTCGATCCAGCGGAGACCGACGCCGAGGGCGATACCCGTGGCTTCTCGATCTCGAGCGCGCCTAGCGAGGACGTGATCATGATCACGACCCGCCTGCGAGACACGGCCTTCAAGCGGGTCCTCAGAACCATGCCGATCGGAACCCGCGTCAAGATCGAGGGCCCGTTCGGGGATCTCCGCCTGCACAACGCCAGCCGGCCGGCAGTCGTGCTCACCGGCGGCATCGGCATCACCCCGTTCCGGAGCATCCTCATCGAGACGATCCGAAACGGTGGTCTGCCGTACCCGGTGGTCGTGTTCTACGCCAATCGTCGACCGCGGGACGCGGCCTTCCTCGACGAGCTCCGCGAATTGGCCGCTCAGGACGAGAACCTGACCTTCATCCCGACGATGTCGGGGCTGGACATGTCCGAGCCATGGGACGGAGAGCGCGGCCGCATCGACGCCTCGATGCTCCAACGTCACCTCGAGGGCGTGGACAACGCGATCTATTACCTGACCGGTCCGCCGGGCATGATCAAGGTATTGCGGACGCTGCTGGTGGACTCGGGCGTCGACGAGGACGATATCCGGACCGAAGAATTCACCGGCTATTGAAGGGTCCGGACATGCGACTCGGCTACCGAAATGGCTAGGCCCGTCGATCGCGAGATCTCGGCGCCGACCTTCGCTGAGCCAGCGGCTCCAAACGGCCACCCGTTCGACGCCGAGATCGAGTCCGAGCGGGCAGGATGGTACGAGCTGCTCGAGCTCGTCCACGCGCTCGATCACGCCGACATCGTCCGGCCGGGCTACTACCGCGACCCCGATTGGTCGGTGGCCGATCTCGTCGCCCACCTGGGAACGTGGCTGGCCGAGGCCGGCAGGCAGCTCCGACGGATCGAAGCCGGCACGTACCGCCCGCCCGATCTGGACATCGATGCCCGCAACGCCGAGTTCCGCGCGGCCATGAGCGGGCAGCCATGGGACGTCATCCTGACCCAGGCACAGGCGTCGCGCCATCGGATGCTGAAGGTCTGGTATGCGCTGCCATCACGCACCGATGCAGCAGCATGGTGGGTGGCGAAGGCCGGCGCGGAACACTATCGCGAGCACATCGGCCGCCTGCGCGAATGGGTCTCGACGTTGCACGGGGAATCTTGAATCCTCCGGCACGCAGGATGAGCCCACGAAAGCGAGCGACCGAAACGACCGGCGGGAGCGATGAGCGAGCGGCCCGATTCCTGAGTGTTCCGCTCTCCCAGTTCAAGCTCGCGGCGGAGATCGCCCGGTTGCGTGGCGAGCAGGAATACGCCGAGGGCGATCGGAATGGCCGTACGCTAGCCAAGTCGGGGGCCTTCCGCCTGGTGCTCGTCGTGTTCCGCGCGGGCGCCATGTTCGACGAGCGTGATCAGCGTGGCAGCTTGGCGCTCCAAGTGCTGGAGGGCCGTGTCGCTGTGCGCGTAGACGCCGAGACCGTCGAGATCGCAGTGGCCGAGATCGCGGTCGTGGCGCCTGACCATCCGTGGACGGCCGTCGCGCTCGCCGACGGGGTGATGTTGATTCATCTGGCCTGGCCCCCTGAGCCAGCCACTAGACGCTGAATGACCTGAAGCGGACGAATCCCGCCTAGCCGAAATTCACCCCCTGTTCATCCCCATTTCCGCGGGGGTACACGCCGCTACCCATACGGTCTCGATGGGCCATCGGGAAACCCGAGGCAGAGCCATGGAGCTGGCGCTGACCGGCGCTCGCTCCGCGGAGCCCCGGCCATGCGGCCAATGACATCAGGGAGGCGCTTCCATGCCCTTCGACACGCTCATCCATCAGATCACGGCGGCCAGCTTCCAGGCGCTCCACCTCACGGCCTTCGTCATCGGCCTGTACATCGCGTGGCACCACCTGACCTCCCGACGAGGCGCGCCCGTCGTCGCGCAAGTCCGCTGATCGCGATGCCTTTCTTGTGGACGCGAGTGCCTGGTACTGGGGGTACCGAGCACTCGCGCTCGCCGCTTCGCTGTCAACACGAGTCACGGATCGAGAAGGAGCAGTCGGACCATGCGATCGAAATATTTAGGCGCGCTTGTCGCCTTTACGCTGGTGATCGGCGCGTGTGGCGCTCCCAGCCAGTCGACACAGGCGCCCTCCTCACCGGATGTCAGTCCTCCCGCCGGCGCGTCCCAGCCGCCGCCCTCGACCGAGCCCGCCGCCGAGCCGGTCATGAACGAAACATCCCTCGGCGTCGAAGTCGTCGCGAGCGGCTTGACCGAGCCGACCGCGTTGGCCTTCACCGGGGCCAAGGACTTCTTCGTCACCGAGAAGAGCACCGGCCAGGTCCACCACGTCAGCGACGGACAGGTGAGCGAGCCGGTGGTGGATCTGGCCGTCAACTTCTTCGACGAGCGCGGCCTCCTAGGCATCGCCCTCCATCCGGACTTCGCCTCGAACGGATTCGTCTACCTCTACTGGACGGAGAGCGCCAAGGGGGAGTCAGGCGACGGGATGTTCGGTGAGGACACCGACGAAGCCAAGACGCTCCCGGATCTCGGCAATCGTGTCGACCGCTTCATCTGGGACGGTACGAAGCTTTCGTGGGATCGAAACCTGGTGAAGCTCCGGAGCAATACGCTCGACACCGACACCTCGGACCGAATCCGTGGCAACCACGATGCCGGCCCGCTCGCCTTCGGCCAGGACGGCAAGCTGTTCATCATCATCGGCGACCAGAACCAGCGCAGCCAGCTCCAGAACCTGCCTGACCTGGCGGCACCTGACGACCTGAACCTCGCCGGCGTAGTCCTCCGCCTCAACGACGACGGCAGCACGCCTGAGGACAACCCATTCTTCGCGGTCGGTGCAGCGATCGGGGGCGAGGTCGGCGACAACATCCAGATGATTTGGACCTACGGCGTCCGCAACAGCTTCGGGCTGGCGATCCATCCGAAGACCGGCGCCCTCTGGCAAACGGAGAACGGCGATGACAGCTGGGACGAGGTCAACATCTTTCCGGCCGGTTCGAACTCGGGCTGGATCCAGCTGATCGGTCCGCCGGAGCGCTTCGCGGAGTTCAAGCAGATCGAGATGGACTCCGAGGATGGCATGGACAACAGAGACTTCCCGCCCGACCAGCTGGCCGCAGATGCCGACGAAGCCCAACAGCGGATGCTCGTCCTGGAAGGCAGCACGTACGTCCCGCCGGTCTTTGCCTGGAGGCACCCGGTCGCGGTCACTTCGATTGCCTTTGTCACTGACGAGAGCCTCGGTGTCTCGTCGGTCGACACGGCCTGGCTTGGCACGGTCTTGACGGACAGTCTCTATCGATATCCGCTCGCCACTGACGGGTCAGGCTTCGACTTCGCCGGCGACACGGGACTCAGCGACCGCGTCGACGACAACACCGAAAAGGGTGATGTCGGCGAGAGTGCCAAGTACGTCGTCGGAACGGGCTTCGGTGTCGTGACTGGCATCGTGCATGCGCCGGACGGCCTGCTGTACGTCTCGAGCATCAGCGCCGGTGCGGTGTACCGCATCGGGCCCGCGGAGATCGTGGGTGGCGCCAGTCCGGCGCCCAGCGCTTCCGCGGCACCGAGCACCGCGCCATCCGGCGCGATCGTCGAGGTCACCGTGGGCACTGACACGGGTGCCGCATTGAAGTTCGATCCGGCCGAGGTGACCGTCCGGGCCGGGGCCGACGTTCGGCTCACGTTCGAGAATCGATCGACGGTCCCGCATAACCTGACCTTCCAAGGGCCGCCCAGCGTCGCGACCGCCACGGTCGTCGCCGCAGGAGCCTCGGAGACCTTGGAGTTCAAGGCTCCAGATGCGGGGGAGTACGCATTCGTGTGCACCCTCCACCCGGGCATGAGTGGGACTCTTGTGGTCGAGGCCGGGTAACCGGGATCGCCTGCACCCAAAGCGACGGCGAGCCCTCGGTGGGCTCGGCCGTTGCCAAACTCCAGGGATGAACGCCCAGGTCTGAAACGTCAGGGACGCGATCGATCGTCCTGGCCCCGGCGGCGCTTGGGCGTTGACCAATATCGCGGTCTCGCTAGCCGCGCTGGGTCAACTGCCGAGGCCGCCTGAGGATCGATCACGGAGGTCAGCGACCTGCGATGGGGTCAACACCGAGGAGCTACCGCCGCGATGCGGATACGACCTCCCTCGTGCCATCGACGAACGTCGGGACCGGATCGGCGACATCGAGGCAATGCCGAACGGGAGTGTCCTCGAACGCGTCGCCATCGTAGGAACATGTGCATGGGCCTCCCGCGACGCAGCCCGCGCAGCAGAACGGCAGTCCGACATAGAAGACCGCTCGACCACGGATCTCGGCCCTGCAGGTGACGCAAGTGAACGGTAGATCGGTGCTGAGTTTCTTGCGCACGGGAAGGTCCTTATCGGGAGTGGTTGGTCAGGGTGGCGCACGCGGCAAACGACGCCACCCTCGGGACCGTACCCAGTGGGTGCGAACGGCGACGAGAATCTTCGTGAACGTCCAGTGAACGTTCCTTCTGGCGGTAGCGTGTCGCCGAACGTGTCGTGACTGGTGCGACCGCGCCTCCTTCTTTGCGTCCAGTCGAGGACCCACGGTTCCTGCACGAGCCCGGGGCGCGCGGGCAGACGTAGGTTCACGCGGTATTCATGTGCCTTCGTTCGATGTTTCAACAAACCGGGATACGGTCGACTGGTAGCGCAGCGACCCGGCTGCGCATTGGACACAGGACCATGAACACGATCGATCTCTCGCTTCTCGTCCTTCAGCTCGGCGTCGGCCTCACATTCGCCGCGCACGGCGCCCAAAAGGTCTTCGGTTGGTGGGGCGGGCCAGGGCTGGCCGGCTGGGAAGGCGCCATAGCGACCATGGGCTTCCGGCCGGCGAGGTTCTTTGGCATCGCATCGGCGGCCACGGAGCTTGGGGGTGGCCTCCTGCTCGCCGCGGGGCTGCTGACACCGCTCGCCGCGGCCGCGCTCGTCCTTCAGGCCGTCGTCATCATCGGCCACGTTCATTGGCGGAATGGCTTCTTCAACGCCCGCTCGGGCATCGAGTTCCCGCTGCTTCTCGGTCTCGGCGCCGCCGCCATCGGCCTCGCGGGAGCGAGCGCGATCAGTGCGGACGCCGTCCTTGGCCTTGCAGTCGAGTCATCCATTCGGGTCGCCGCCGTGGTCGTTGCGATCGCCGCGGGGCTCGCGACGCTGGCGATCCCGCGACTTGGCTCCCAAGGCGCCGCGACGAGCGCCTAGGTCCCGACCATCCGCAAAGGAGGGCCTGGGCCCACGGGTCGGCGCGTGCTGCTCACAGCAGATAACTGGGCCGAATCGTTGTGTCGCTGCTCGGCCAAGCACAGCGCTGAGCGTTGGCTACTCCGAAGTCAGTCGCTCTGATCCACTGAGCTACGGGCGGACGCCGCCGGATGATACCGCGGCTGCCCGGATCGACGACAAGGGACCACCGCACGAGTGGTACGGTGCGGGCTCCGTGCCCGACGAACGAGCCGGTGCCGATCGCCCTGGAGTAGAGATCGAGCGATGAGACCTGTAGTCCTGATCGCGCTGCTTGTAGCTGGGTGCACCGCGAGCCCAGCGGCGGCCACTCCCACCGCATCTGCCGCCGCCACGGCCGCGGCGGCCACGCCGACGTCCACCCCGACCAAAGCCCCCACACCCTCTCCGCCACCGACGCCCATCGCGGCAACCGTGCGTACCGCCGATGACGAGCAGATCGCGACGTTGATCAAGGGAGGCTCGGACGAGGCCGTCGCGCAGCTCAAGCTCCTCAACGACATGGATCCGTCAAAGCTGGAGGGCCTGTTCCTGCCCTTGGGCGAATGGATAACGAGCCAGAAGGCGAGCGTCGAGGCGTTCACGCCGACCAGCTGCACGGCGACGGCGCTGGAACTATTCGATGACGGCCTGGCCGGCTATGACGCCATCAGGAAGCAGTTCCTGTCGTGGAGGGACTGGGGCGCCCAAGGGCATGCGTTCCCGGTCGGGGCCCCGCGCGAGACAGCCGCGATGTTCACTGCTGCCCTGGCCGAGCTCGAGGCGCAGTGCCCCGCTTGAGTGGAGGACCGCCGATGAGGCGACAGCCCGAGGTCGATGCCTGGTTCGAGCGCTACGACAACCCGATGAAGGACGTGGTCCAGCGGATCCGCGAGATCGTGCTGGAGGCCGACCCCCGGGTCGACGAATGCATCAAGTGGCAGGCGCCGACCTTCACCTACAAGGGCAACATCGCGAGCTTCTTCCCGAAGAGCAAGCAGCACGCGAGCCTGATGTTCCACCAGGGCGCCAGCATCCCGGGCACGTTCCCGCGACTCGAGGGCGGCGGCGACACGGGGCGGTTCCTGAAGGTCGCCGATCTCGACGACGCCGAGGCCGTCAGCACGGAGCTGCAGTCGATCGTCCGCGCCTGGTGCGACTGGCGAGACGGCTGAGAGCACCGCGTCGCGCCATACTTCCGGCCACGAGGTCAGCGGTCCGGAGGAGGCAACACCGTGGCGATCCGCATCCGCAAGTGGGTCACGTTCCGCGAGGAGACGCTGTTCGACGGTGAGCGCGAGCTCGAACGGCCGCTCCGCCGCGTTGCCGTCGCCGTGGTCTGCACGAACCCGTACGCCGGTCGGTGGTCGGACGACCTCGCCGAGCTCATCGACTTCGGCGAGCGCATGGGCGACGAGCTGACCCGACGTTGCCAGGAGGCGCTCGGGGAGCCGGTCGAGGCGTACGGCAAGGGCGGGATCGTCGGCGAACACGGCGAGCTCGAGCACGTCGCCGCCGTGCTCCACCCGAAGTTCGGTCAGCCGACGCGGTCGCGGACCGGAGGCGTGTCGATCCTGCCGTCCGTCAAGAAGCGCGGGGCGATGGGAGCAACGCTCGACATCCCCGTCCACCACATCAAGGCGATGCTGGTGCGCTCGCATTTCGACGCCGTCACGATCTCGGTCCCAGACGCGCCCGGAGCCGACGAACTGCTGCTGGCGCTGGCAGTGACCAACGCCGGCCGGCCCCACGCGCGCATCGGTGGGCTCGCCGCCGCCGATGCGGTCGGCGAGGACGGCCTCCGCTGAGACGCCGATCGTGCGCACGCTGATCACGGGCATCGGCCAGATCGTCTCGGGCGACATCGACGCCCCGTTGCGCGATGGTGACTCGATCGCCATCGTCGACGGTCGGATCGAGGCCGTCGGGTGGCGTCTCGACGATGCGGGTGCCGATCGCGTCATCGATGCCAAGGGTTCGACCGTGATCCCCGGGCTGATCGATTCGCACGCGCACCCGACCCTCGGCGACTTCACGCCCCGCCAGCGGACGCTCGACTTCATCGAATCGTCGCTCCACGGCGGCGTCACGACCATGATCTCGGCCGGCGAACCGCACGTCCCCGGCCGCCCCAAGGACGTCGTCGGGCTGAAGGCTCTGGCCATCGCGATCGCCCGCGCCTACGCCACGTTCCGACCGGGCGGCGTCAAGGTGCGCGCCGGCGCACCGATCCTCGAGCAGGGTCTGGTCGAGGCCGATTTCGCCGAGATGGCAGCGGGTGGCGTCAGGCTGATCGGCGAGATCGGACTCGGATCGGTCAAGACCGGCGCGGACGCCGCGCCGATGGTCGCCTGGGCACGCGCGCACGGGATGGTTTCGACGTTCCATACCGGCGGTCCGTCGCTGCCGGGATCGGGCGCGATCGGCGCGGACGCCGTCCTCGAAGCCAACCCCGACATCGCGGGTCATATCAACGGTGGCACGACGTCGCTGTCCGAGACAGACATCGATCGGCTCGTTGCCGCCGACACCGGCATCGCGCTCGAGCTGGTCCATTGCGGGAACGGGCGGACCGCGTTGTACGCCCTGCGCCAGGCGTCGGCCGCGGGCGCGCTGGGCCGGGTGATCCTCGGCAACGACGCGCCGTCCGGGACGGGTGTCGTGCCACTCGGCATCCTGCGCTTGATGGCGCATCTCGCGTCACTTGGCGACGTTGCTCCGGCGACCGTCATCGCGTTCGCCACGGGTAATACGGCGCGCGTCCATGGTCTCGACACGGGCACGATCGAGCCTGGCAAGGCCGCCGACCTGTGCATCGTCGATGCGCCGGTCGGCTCGGTCGGGACGACCGCCCTCGAAGCGCTGGCGAACGGCGATATCCCCGGCGTGTCGATGGTGCTGGTCGATGGCGTGCCGCTCATCGGGCGAAGCAGGAACACTGCGCCCGCGACGCGGATGGCGGAGGTCATCAAGGGCGCTCCGGTCGGGACCGGCGGGCATTGATGCGCTTCGGCCTCCGCCTGCCCAGCTTCGCCCTGGGCCAGCAGACGGCGAGCCTCGCCGACATGGGCGCCTACCTGCGACGGGCGGAGGAACTGGGGTTCGAGAGCGCGATGCTCATCGATCACCTCCTCGTAGCGCCGCCGGCGTACCGGACGACCTGGCTCGAGCCTGTCTCGCTGCTGTCGGCCCTCGCCGGCGTCACCCGGACGATCCGCCTGGGGACGCTGGTGCTGGTCCTGCCGTTCCGCGACCCGGTCGCCTTCGCCAAGGAATGGGCGACGCTCGACGTGCTGTCGGGCGGCCGGACGATCCTGGGTGTCGGGGTCGGCTGGCACCCTGGCGAGTTCGAGGCGCTGCGCATCCCGCTGCGCGAGCGCGGTCGGCGGATGAACGAGATGCTCGAGTCGATCACGGCGTTATGGGCCGGCGACGACGTTACGTATGAGGGTCAGTTCTATCGGTTCGAGCACCTGACCATCGAGCCGAAACCGGCCCAGCGGCCGCATCCGCCCATCTGGATCGGCGGCGGGACCCAGCCTTCGGAGAAGATCTACGGGCAGCAGGTCGACACGATCCGCCCGGTGCTGCGGCGGATCGCCAAGTACGCCTCGACCTGGGTACCGCACTCGTCGGCCACGGCCGAGATGGTCGAAGGGGACTGGGCGATCATCCGCGAGGAGATGGCCGGGTTCGGGCGCGATCCGGACGAGATGACCAAGGTCTACTCGAACTTCATCCACGTTCTCGCTCCTGGCGAGGCGCCTGCGTCTGCCGCTCCGAAGTTCCGCGTCTTCTCCGGCATGGACCTCGACTACTGGCAGGAGTTCTACCTGCTCGGCGAGGCCGAGGCGCTGGCCGACCGGATCCGCGGCAAGATCGACGCGCTGGGCGGCGTGGAGCACGTGATCCTCAATCCACTCGACTGGGACATCGGGACGCTCGAGCGGCTCGCGTCGGACGTGCTGCCGCGCCTGCGCGACTGAGCGCTGACCCGCGATGGCCGACTACCTCCGCCCGACCAGCCTCGACGAGGCGCTCCGCGCACTCGCCGAACGGCCATGGTTGATGCTTGCGGGCGGCACCGATCTCTACCCGGCGAATGTCGGTCGACCGATCAGCGATGACGTCCTCGACGTAACGGCACTGCCCGAACTGCGCGCGATCGCCATCGCCGACGGCGTCGTCCGGATCCCTGCGCTCGCGACGTGGACTGACATCGTGCGCGCGGATCTGCCGGCAGCGTTTGACGGGCTGAAGGCGGCCGCCCGGTCGATCGGCGGGGTCCAGATCCAGAACCGCGGGACGCTGGCCGGCAACCTGTGCAATGCGTCGCCGGCTGCCGATGGCCTGCCGAACCTGATGGCGCTCGACGCGCGCGTCGAGCTGGTATCGACCGCCGGCCGGCGGGAGATCCCTGTCGGCGAGTTCGTGATCGGCAACCGACGGACCGTTCGACGACCGGACGAACTGGTGACAGCGATCCTCGTGCCAGCCCCGTCGGCGTCGGCGCGGTCGATCTTCCTCAAGCTGGGTTCGCGCGCGTACCTCGTGATCTCGATCGCGAGTGTCGCGGCGGTGCTCGACGTCGGCGGGGACGGCCGGGTCGCGTCAGCACGGATCGTGGTGGGCGCCTGCTCCGAGGTACCGAAGCGGGTGGAGGCGGCCGAGGCCCGGCTGATCGGCGAGGTCGCGTCGCCCTCGCTGGCTGGCGCGATCGACCATCGCGACGTCGCGGCCCTGACGCCGATCGACGACGTACGCGGCACGGCCGCCTACCGCCGGGACGCGGCGCTGACCCTGGTCCGCCGAGCCGTCGCGCCGCTGCTCTCGTGACGATGCTCCGCGTCAATGGCCGGGACGTGACGGTGGATGCCCCACCGATCCGCCGGCTCAGCGAAGTCCTCCGCGACGACCTCGGGCTGACCGGTACCAAGGTCGGGTGCGACGCCGGTGACTGCGGGGCGTGCACGGTGCGGCTCGACGGCGAGGCGGTGTGTGCGTGCCTCGTCGCGCTGGGCCAGGTCGACGGTCGTGAGGTTGCGACCGTCGAGGGGCTCGCCCGGGACGGGGAGCTGGCACCGGTCCAGGAGGCGTTCGTCCGGCACGGCGGCGCCCAGTGCGGCATCTGTACGCCCGGGATGCTCATGGCCGCCGATGCGCTGCTGTCGGCCCGACCGGAGCCCACCGAGACCGAGGTCATGGACGCGCTCGGCGGCGTGCTCTGTCGATGCACCGGCTACCGGAAGATCATCGAGGCCGTCACGTCGACCGACGGCAGCGCGCCGCCGCCCCCTTCTCCAGGCTCGGCGGTCGGTGCTCGGGTCGGGCGGCTCGATGGCCACGAGCAGGTAACCGGCGCCAGTGCGTTCGGCGCCGACCGCGCTCCGGTCGACGTCCTCCACCTGCGCGTGGTCCGCTCGCCGCACGCCCACGCTCGCTTCACGGTCGGCGACCTCGCGCCGCTGCACGCTGCGCATCCGGGGCTCGAACGCGTCCTCCTCGCCGCCGACGTCCCGGGCCAGAACCGCTACGGGATCTACGTCACCGGCAAGGACCAGCCGGCCCTCGCCGATGGTTACGTCCGGTGTCGCGGTGAGCCGGTCGCAGCGCTCGTCGGTGATGCGTGGACCGTCGCCACCATCGCCGACGAGGAGTTGCCGATCACGTGGGAGCCCCTGGAGCCGTTGATCGAGCCGGCCCGCGCTGTCGCCGCCCACGCGCCCCAGCTCCACGAGTCGTCGAACGGCAACGTGCTGACCGCGGGTCGGGTCGCTCGTGGCGACGTCGACGCTGCGCTGGCGGAGTCGGCGATCACGGCGACCGGGACGTTCCGGACGAGCCACGTCGAACATGCCTACATCGAGCCCGAGGCGGGCTACGCGGAGCGTGACGGTGATCGGATCACAGTCGTCGCGTCGACGCAGACGCCGTACATGGACCGGGACGAGGTCGCGCTGGTGCTCGGCATCGACCCCGCGCGGGTACGCATCGTGCCGACCGCGTGCGGCGGGGGCTTCGGCGGGAAGCTCGACATGGCCGTCCAACCGCTCGTCGCCGTCGCCGCCTGGGTCCTGGAGCGCCCAGTCCGCTGCGTCTTCACGCGGCCGGAGTCGATGCGCTCCACCACCAAGCGGCACCCGGCCGTCATGACCGCCACGCTGGGTGCCGGCGCCGACGGCACGGTGACGGCGCTCGCGTTCCACGGCGACTTCGACACGGGGGCGTATGCGTCCTGGGGTCCGACCGTTGCCAACCGCGTCCCGGTCCATGCGTCCGGCCCGTACGTCGTTCCCGCCATCCGAGCCACGACCCGCGCCATCTACACGAACGGGCCGATCGGCGGCGCCTTCCGCGGCTTCGGTGTGCCGCAGGCGGCAGTCGTCCACGAGGCGCTGCTCGATGACATCGCCGCCGGGCTGGGCATCGACCGACTCGAGATCCGGTGGCGCAACGCGCTTCGCGCGGGATCGACCACGGCCACGGGGCAGGTGCTCGAAGCGAGCGCGGGCCTGGGACCTTGTCTCGAGGCGCTGCGCCCTCGATGGCACGAGGCGCTCGACGACGCGAGCGATAGCAACCGAGACGCTGCGGCTCTTGGCAGTCCCATTCGGCGGGGCGTCGGGATCGGAGCGATGTGGTACGGGATCGGCAACACCTCGGTGCCCAATCCGTCGACGATCAGGATCGGTGTCCGACGCGATGGGCGCTACGTCCTGTTCAGTGGAGCGCAGGACATCGGCCAGGGTTCGTCGACGGTCCTGACGCAGATCGCCGCGGATGCTTTGGATATCCCGCTCGCGGCGATCGACCTCGTCAGCGGCGACACCGACCGGACCGCCGATGCCGGCAAGACGTCGGCGTCGCGCCAGACCTTCGTGTCCGGCAACGCCACTCGTGCCGCTGCCGCCGACCTGTTGCGTCGCATCGAGGTGGCCGGCCCGGACCTCGGCGCCTTGGCCGAGGATGGCGACGGCTGCATCGTGATCGGGGAGGGGAGCTACGACCCGAACACGACGATGCTGGACGCCGATGGCCAAGGGGTGCCCTATGAGACGTATGGGTTCGGGGCGCAGATCGCCGTCGTCGACGTCGATCTCGAGCTCGGGACGACGCTCGTTCGCCGGATCGTCGCCGCCCACGACGTGGGCCGGGCGATCAACCCCATGTTGGTCGAGGGCCAGATCCACGGCGGGATCGCGCAGGGGCTCGGATTCGCGCTGATGGAGGAATACCGCACGGGCCGGACAGACAACCTGCACGACTACCTCATCCCGACGATCGGTGACGTGCCGCCGATCGAGACGTTCCTGATCGAGGACGCGGAGCCGGCCGGGCCGTTCGGCGCCAAGGGCGTCGGCGAGCCGGCACTCATCCCGACTGCGCCGGCGATCCTCGGCGCGATCCGCCACGCGACGGGTGTGCGGATCGATGCGTTGCCGGCGACACCGGACCGAGTGCTGGCGGCGATCCGAGGGATCGTTGACGAGACTCGGGCGTCCAGAAGCAGGACATGAACTTCGCCAAGCTGCTGCGCCACCCGACGGATGACACGCTCGAGCATTTTCTTGAGGCGTGGCACGGACCGCCAGCTCATCCCGCGTCGCCACCCGTGTCGGGTCCCCATCCAGAGCCGATTCGTCGGCTCGGGGCGCTTGCGCAACGCTGGCCATCAATGATCGTCCAGAACCACCTCGAGCTCGGATTGGAGCCCGAGGATGGCGGACGCGTCTTCTACATCGAAAACCAGGGCGTCTACCGTTGGGCGACGGAAGAGGTCGGCGATGACCCGGTCGTTTGGGGTCGGTTCGACGATCCGAACGAAAACTGGCAAGCGGAGCGTGAGCCGTCGTCGAGGTTCGTCATCCAGATCGCCATGTTTGAGGCGATTATGGGCGCCGATCACGGAGCTTCGGCGCCCTGGGTCACCCTTGAAGAGCTCGCCGCAGCGCTGGCTCCGCTCGAGCGCTTGCCGTTCGGATCTTGGCGCTGGCCAAGCGAACCGACGTGGTTCTATGCAGGCGAGGACTTACTCGCCACCGCGTCGCCGAACGGATCTAGGCCAGGCAGCCTGTCGGACCACTTCGACCTCCTAGTCGCCGCAAAGGCCGTTGATGCCGTCCGCTACCTGGATGACATCGTCGGGATCGACTGGGCACTCGAGCCTTCCTAACGATCATCTCTCAGGCACTTGCTGGCGCTTGACAGGAAACCATTTGGTTTCCTATTATTCGGGCTGTGGATGACGTCTTCCGGGCACTCGCAGATCCAACCCGACGGGCCCTGCTCGACGCGCTGACTGAGCGCGACGGCCAGACCCTCGTATCGCTGAGCGCCGGCCACGGGATGACCCGGGTCGGCGTCGCGAAGCATCTGCGATTGCTCGAAGGCGCCGGCCTGGTCGTCAGCAAGCGCCGCGGCCGCGAGAAGCTGCACTTCCTCAACGCCGTCCCGATCCGGCTTATCCACGACCGCTGGGTCAGCAAGTACACCGAACCGTGGGCCGCCGGGCTCACCGGTCTGAAGCGTGAACTGGAGCTGTCGATGGAGAAGGTGTTCGAGATCTACATCCGCACGACGCCGGAGCGCCTCTGGGAGGCGATCACGGATCCGGCGATCCATGCCAAGTACCACTTCGGGGTGAGCCCGCAGTCCGACTGGCAGGAGGGTGAGGGATACCAGTGGACCCATCCGGGGTCGGCCGGAGCACTCGCCGAGGGTGAGAACCTCGTCGTCGACCCGCCCCGGAAGCTGGTCCAGTCGATGACGGTCCTCTGGAGCGACGACGCGAAGGCCGAGTCGACCTCACGGGTGACGTGGGAGATCGAGCCCGTCGGCGACTCGTGCCGGCTGACCGTCACCCACGACCAGCTCCGCGACGGCGCACCGGAGGAGATCTACGGCGGCTGGCCGATGATCCTGTCCGGCCTCAAGACCTGGCTCGAGTCGGGCCAGCAGCTGACCACGCCCGGCTCGCTCATGTACGGCCAGGGTTGAAAGGAGACCCACCGATGACCACGATCACCGATGTCCGAACGATCGGCATCAACGTCCGAGACCAGGACAAGGCGCTCACCTTCTTCACCGACACGCTCCGCTTCGAGAAGCGCCTCGACGCTCCGATCAGCCCGACGATGCGCTGGATCACGGTGGCACCGCGCGGCGCCGGCACCTCGATCGCGTTGATCGCCGGCGAGGACGGCCAGGATGTCGGGACCGACACCGGCATCCGCTTCACCGTTCCCGATGCGGCCGTGGAGCACACCGCGATGGCCGCGGGCGGCGTCGCGGTCGGCGAGCTGCTGCAGTGGCCTGACGTCCCGCCGATGTTCGCGTTCGACGACCCCGATGGGAATCGCTTCTACATCGTCGAGGAGATGCCATGACCGCGCGCGGCTCGCTCGCCAAGACCTTCACGGCGCAACTCGTCAAGAGCCCGGCCAAGGGTGGCTGGACCTACGTCGTGACCGACTGGAGTCGCGAGTTCTTCGGCAGCGGCGGCCTGATCAAGGTGGCCGGGACCGTCGACGGCCATCAGTTCGAGAGCTCATTCATGCCGCTCGGGGACGGGACCCACAAGCTGCCGATCAAGGCCGACCTGCGCCACGTCATCGACAAGCACGAAGGCGACACCGTCGAGATCCATCTCACCGAACGGCGAGCGTGACCCTGTCTATGGCGCGCTGCTGATCCCCGCGACGCCGAGCAACTGCGGCAGCACCGTCCCGAAGAGGTACCCGGCGATGCCGGCGACCGCCGCCAGGGCGAGCACCTCGAGGCCCGACGACAGGGCCGACCGGTGCGTCCAGCGGCTCTTCACGACGCCGATCCCGAACAACACGAGCCCGGTCGCCGCGACCGCGATCGGCAGCGACACTGAGAACGGGAGGATGAGGAACGGGATGATCGGCACGAGCGCGCCGATGCCGAAGGCCGCGCCCATGAACAACGCACCCCGGAGCACCGTGCCGCCCCGGTCCTCGACCTGGATGCCCAGCTCGCGTACGACCATCGTCCGGAGGAGCACCTCAGGATGGCGCGCCATCATCGCCGCGACGCGCGCCGCGTCCTCGTCACCGAGTCCCTCTTCCGCGAGCATGTAGGCGACCTCCGCCTCGGCCTCGCCGGGCCGCTCGTCGACCTCGTGGCGCTCGTCGTGGATCTGCGCATCGAAGATCTCGCGCTGGCTCTTGCTGCCGATGTACTCGCCGGCCGCCATCGAGAACACCCCGGCCAGACCGCTGGCGATGCCGGCCACGACGACCGGGAAGGCCTGGCCTGACGCACCGGCCACGGTCGCCACGACGGCGAGCGTGGACACGAGTCCGTCCTGAAGGCCGAACACAACCTCGCGGATCTCGCCCAGCAGGGAGCTGGCCCGACGCTCCTCGGCGAGATGCTCGGCGATCCAGCGCCGGTCATACGCGGAGGCAGGGGCATCCAGCGGCGGTCGCGAGGTCTCGGTCATGACGCTCGACAGGGTCGCACACCATGGGCGACCCATGCCCGGGTTTCGTCATCCCGCTGCGCGCCGCCCGCCCGGCCCACTCGCCAACCTTCTAGACCGCTGCGGGTGCTTCCGCTGCACGCCGAGAAGCCGACAGCGAGCGCGACCCCATCCCAAATCGAGTAGCACCGGTAGTGAGCGCCGGTTTATCCCGAGGTGAGGGGTGCGTGTTTGACTCCTCCTCGTGGCGAGCCCGATACGGATGAGCTTCGCAGCGCTCTGTCAAGACACCCGGACGTTGCTCGACATCACGCAGGAGGAGCTGGCCGAGGCAGCAGGCGTCTCGCGCTCCTTGATCGCCGGGATCGAAACGGCTCGTGTGAACCCAACGCTGGACATCGTCATGCGCGTCGGCGATGCCTCGGCCTGGACCTGGAGCTCGTCGGCCAGCGCCCGACCGTGATCGACCCGCGACGTTCCAGCGCTGTGCACGGGCGGTGCTCAGCGTATGCGGGGCGCCGGTTTGGACGGCAGGGCTGGTCGATTCGACGGGAGGTCGAAGTGATCCAGGGGCGTTCGCACGGGTGGATCGACATCCTGGCGTTCCATCCTGGCAGTCGCACACTGGTCATCGTCGAGATCAAGACCCGCCTGGATGATCTGGGCACCATCGAGCGACAGCTGGGTTGGTACGAACGAGCGGCACGGGATATCGCGGCGCGGACGGGATGGCGGCCGGTCATCGTCGTGAGCTGGCTCCTCCTGCTCAATAGCGAGGAGGTCGAGATCGCGATCCGACGAGAGCGTGAGCTGCTCCGCGCAGGGTTCACGCAGCGTGCAGGCCAGATGCGTGCAGTGCTCGACGGCGAAAGCCCATCGATGAGCGCGCGTGGCCTCGCGCTCATCGACCCTTCGAGTCGGCGAGCTGCCTGGCTGATACCGACGCGCCTTGATGGTCGACGGAGCCCGGCGACGTATCGCGACTACGCGGATGCGGCCCGGAGGATGTCGATCTGATGCCGCTGCGAGGCGGTCTCACCCGTTACCCCTGGTGACATGTCAGGCCCGGTGACGGGTCCCATACGAACGAGCACTGCGAATCGCCCAGGCTGCAGATGGCTGTCGTTTGGGCCATCGGCCGAGCGAGCCTGTGCGAAAGGCGTTACCCAGCGTGACATGTCACTGGGAGTGACATTTCGGCGAGGCCCGCATCAGTCCGCGACCTACGAGCGGCGTCGATAGCGCCGGCCGACCAGCCAGTATGCGGGGATGGACGCCAGGGCCGCAGCCAGGGACATCGACCGGCCGTCGCGGCCCTCCAGTGCCAGTAGACGGTCCGTGGCGGTCGCATCGGCCGGTCGGGCGTCGACCACGGCGAGATCGATCGCGACCCTTCCCGGGTCGGCCGAGCCAAGCGATGCCACGACATCCGCGGGAGGCTCCGCGGTCTCGTACTCCGTCCGAACCTCCGCCTCGGACCGCCACGTCGGCTGGCGGAGCAGGATCGACCGCCACGCCTCGGCGAGCTCCACCGGTGCCCGTCCGTCCCCCGCCTCGGGCGCCGATCCGCCCGACGCGACGACATCGAGCCCCCGCGCCCAGCGGGCGGCCTGGTGGAGCAGCGCGTATTCGTCGAGATCTGCATACGCCGCGAGTCGGTCGGCCGGTGAGCCGTCCCCGAAGATCGCTCGGATCGACGGCCCGAACACCTCGGCAAGGTCGAGGTCGATGGCGCGCACCGTCCGGTGGAAGTACACCTGCTGGTACATGAACCGGCGCGAGCTCAGGAACATCTCGAGCGCGCCAAGCCCTGGCTCGAACAGGGTCAGGCCCTCGGACCCCATGAACGCGTAGCGACGCAGCCGCTCGACATCCACAGGGCCGGCGGTCACGCCGGTGAGATACGCGTCGCGACGCACGTAGTCGAGGTTGTCGACGGTGAAGACGCCCGACAACAACGGCGCCAGCCAGCGTACCCAGGTCGGCATCGCCGGGTCGCTGAGCGCCGGCTTAGCGATGAGGAACGCGACCCAGGCCGGATCGATCGCCTCGTCGTCCCCCAGTGCATCGCGGTCGGCCACGGCGCCCGGGGCACGCCGCAGGCCGCGGAGCAATGGCCCCAGCTCCTCGATGATCCGACCGCTCAGGTCCTCGTGGGTGAGGCGCTTGGCGCCTGGTCGGCGCGGGTCCGCAGGCGCGTCGAACGCCGACAGCACCTGGTCGTCGAAGAAGTGTGCGAAGGGCCCGTGCCCGACGTCGTGGAGCAGGCCGGCCATGCGCATCGTCTCGGTGACCAGGCCCTCCGACGGGACCGTCGACTCGCCGCTGCCGACCAGCGTCGAGCGCAGGCTCGGATAGAGCGACCGTGCCCACAGCCCCGCCTCGTGCATGACGCCCAGCCCATGCGTGAATCGAGAGTGCTCGGCGGTCGGGAAGACCCACCGAGCACTCTGCAGCTGGCTGATCCGGCGGAGCCGCTGGAGCCACGCCGTGTCGAGGAGGTCCTCCTCCGCGACGTCTTCGTCCGGTAATCCCGCAGCCGCCGCCTCCGCCGGCGTCAGCCGCTTGGTGAGTTCGATATACCCGTGGATCGGGTCGCTGATGAGGTTGACGGCGGCAAACGGGTGCCGCCTCACGTTGTTGTCGCTATGGCACCCAGAGACGCTTCTCGGCGCTCCATGCGCCCACATTGCCACGTCGATCGGTGGCTCGCACGCGGACCGCGTAGCTCCGTCCAGCCGACCTGTCCGCCAAGGACAGCGACGTCGCGGAGGTGTCGTTTCGGAGGAGCACCCACGTCCCGTAGTTGATGCGGTACTGGACGTCGTAGTTTCGCAGCCCGGCGGTGTGGGTCTGGAGCTTCGGGTCGTAGCCGCTCCACGACCAGCGCAGGTCGTTGCCGGACCTCGTCCCGCCGGTCATCCGCCCGACCGCGCGCGTGTAGTCGACCGTCTCAGCGAACACCGCCGAACCGAACGTCTTGCGGTTCGACGACCGATACGCCAGCCCCACGCCGATGTAATTGAAGCGGTCGCTGAGGATCAGCGCCTTGTGCGACGGGCTGTTCATCCACATGTTGAAGATCGCTTTCGCCGAAGCCGACGACCAACCGGCGGTCGACCACCCGACGTTCTCGCCATAGCGATACCAGCTGATGTTGTACGCGTTCACCTGCGAGGCGAGGTTGCCGCCGATCGTGTGGCTCATCACGTTCGCTGACGCCATCCGGCTTGCGCGCAGCCCGGAGATCGATACCAGACTGCTGTGCGTTCTGAGCGGGACGAGACCGCGGGCCGATCTCGCGTTGTTGATCCAACCGACGAGGCTGGCCTCCGTGCCGGAGTGGGTTCCGGCTGTCGCTGACGGAGCGAAGACGGTGATCGCGAAGGTGGCGATCAGGGCGGCGCGCATGGCGATGGCCAGCCGCCGCCGCGGGGCGGGGGAGTGGTGCATGAGCACGTCCTTTACGTGTGGGGGGCACGTTGGTTCGTGATCTGGCTACCCTACCGCAGGCGCTCCAGGCTTGCCCGGCGCCTCGTACCGCTCGGCCGCACGACGGTGCGTCGAGGCAACGTCAAATCGCAGATCGTCGGGCGCGACGACCTCGACGTCAGCCCCCCAGGACAGGATCCAAAGCCGGATCTCGATGGTCCCCGCGACCGTGGCGCGCCAGGTCAGCGACCCGTCCGTCTCGACTTCGACGCGCTGCGTCGGATGCCACGTCGCCTCCTGGACGCGGGTCGCGACCGATGGTGCAAAGCGGAGGACGACGTCGGTCGCCGGCTGGTCGGCGATGATGTCCCACGCGCGCCGCAGGGCGCCCTCGACGCCATCGCCCTCGGGCAGCTCGAAGGTCCGAGGCGTCAGCGCCACCTCCCGGATCCGCTCGATCTTGAAAGTCCGCAGCGCGTCGCGGGTCTCATCCCAGCCGATCAGGTAGAGGGCGTGGGTCTGCAGCGACGGCTCGATCAGATACGGTCGGACGACCGCGCGACGGGCAGCGGCGTCGGGCGCGTATCGGGCAGGCTCGTACTCGAGGTTGACGACCCGCCGCTCCGCCCACGCCCGTGTCAGCCGATGCACGCGCTCGCTGAACGCGGCATCCCGGGGATGCTGGGCCAGGACGTCGAGGGTCCGCTCGACGTGCTCTGCCAGGGGCTTCGGCAGGACCTCCTCGAGCTTCTCGAAGGCCGCCGCCAGGTCGGGGTCGTACTTGTCCGCGTAGCGCACCATGAGGCGCGCGGACAGCACGACGGCCATCGCCTCATCGAGGGTCAGCTTGAGCGGGGGCAGGAACTCCTCGCCGACGACACCCCACAGCCCGTCCTCCGACCAGACCGCCACGCCGACTTCCGTCTCGAGTGCCCGCAAGTCGCGGTAGACGGTCCGCGTCGCGACGCCCGTCCGCTTGGCGATCTCGGCCGGGCGGATGCCCTCGGGGTGACCGCGCAACACGGCCACGACGCGCAGCATCCGAGCGAGCCGGTCCCGCTTGCCGAACGGTCGCTCCTCGTCGTAGGTCATGGCGCGGGTGCCTGGACGGCGATCCTGCGTCCTCGCTCGGTGGCCGTCACCAACACCTCGACCCGGCCCTGGATGGCCTCGTCCACGAGACCGCCGCCTTCACCGTTGACCGACCCGGCGACCTGACCGAGCGCGCCGTCGAGGAAGACCCAGTAGTCGAGCTGGCCGCGCCACCGGCCAAGGTCGTCGTCGCCGACCAGCCAGGCCACCGGCGGAAAGCTCGCCCGGAACGTCCTGCCATCGACCGACACCCGGCACCGTCTGGCTGGCGCCCGTTCGATGACCTCGATGCCGTAGTCCTCCGCGGTCGCCCGGGCACCCTTGGTGAGGGCGAGCCGGACGGCCTGGAGGTCGAGTGTGGAGTCCTCGATGCTCGTGAGCTCAGTCCGGCTCCAGCTGCGCTCCGGTGTCCGGTCCCAGGCCACGTCGCCCCGCCGGGCGCGCCCGAACTGGCCGAGGCGTCGATCGGTCGCGACGTACGCCAGCCACCGGAAGTCGGAGCCGGCGCGGATACCGGTGAGCTCCACCGTGCCGGTCTGGCGGCCGTCGATCGAGCCGACGAAGCGGGCGCTCAGGCGGGAGGTCAGGCCGGCGACGAGTCGACCGTCGCATGGCGGCGGCTCGATACCCGGGCCGAGATCGGTCGGTCCGAAGCGCGAGCTCACGGATGGGCGGTCGAGACCGCGGAGGCTCAGCTCGTTCGCGATCGCGGCACCCCCGAAAGCCGTGCCCGCCAGGAGCGTGGATGCGGTGGCGATCGCGACCCCAAGACGCAGTCGTTGTCGGCGTCGGGCCGCGCCGCCCATCATCCGCCGCGCCTGTCCGAAGCCGGTGAACAGGCTCGTCCCGACGAGCGCGAGCAACCACGGGTAGGCCGCCTCGAGCGAGGGCAGGAGCGTCTGCGAGCCGTACGCCTGGACCTGGTTAAGGACGCCGCCGATGGACGGCAAGAGGACGAGCAGCGTCCCAAGCCCGAGCGCGACGATCAGCGCGTGGGTGACCTCGCGACGGGCGAGTGGCGGCCACACGACGCCTGCGATGGCGATGCCGAGGGGCAGCAACATCGTGATCCCGACTGCGACGTCGAACGGGCCACCGGGTCGGTACGCGATCAGCACCAATGCGGCCGCCATCCCCCACGCCGCCACCAGGCCCAGCGCGATCAGCCGCAGACCCAATCGACGGACACGCACTCGCCGAGTCTAGCGATGGGCGTCGCGGGACCGTTCCGCCCCGGCCTCGGGCCGGGCCGGCCCCCGCCGGAAGTACCGGTGGGCATAGGACTGATGGGTCGTCGCGACCGGTGCCAGCTGGGACCAGCATGCCCCTACCGCACCGGACCATCCGGAGCGGATCGAGGGGATCCGAAGGACCAGATGGGACATGGACGGGCCGGCGCAGCGAGGTTCACGGGGACGCGGGCGATCGCCTCGCCACGCTTCGTCGGCACGCTTGGTCGCAGCCGCGTCCACGGTCGGAACTGGCTCCGTGGCACCGACGCCGCGGCCCTCCCCGACGCCGACCCCGGCTCAGGTCGAGGCGGCCGGGCTGGAGACACGCTCGACCTATCGCCTCCTGGTGAGCAGGGGCCTCACGCCTGACGAAGCAGCGACGCTGACCGCCTTCATGTGCGGCATCCCCATCGCCGATGGGCGCTGGTCGATCCGCCAGGTCAACCAACTGCTATTCCTTAAAGCCATGGTCCGGACAGGTCGCTTCGGCGCCTCGGACGGAGGCGCAGCCCGACCGCACTGATCCGAATACATCCCGATCGCGAGGGTGAGACCCTCCTCCCGCCCGAGCGATCGACCAACGCCGAAGCGGCGCCGTACCTCCTCCCGGCGCCGCTTCGGCGCGTCTGGGCCCTTGGTACCATCCGCCGATGCGTCCGGTGATCACCTTTCTCACCGACTTCGGACCGGCCGCCCCAGCCGTCTGTAGCGGCGTGATGTTCGGGATCTGCCCGGACGCCAACATCATCGACATCAACCACCAGGTGCCGCGCTATTCGATCCGGGACGGCGCCGGTTCGCTGGTGTTCGCCTTGCCCCACATGCCGGTGGGGATCCATGTCGCGGTGGTCGATCCGGGCGTCGGCACGGAACGGCTACCCATCGCGCTCCGGGTCGCGCGGGGCGATGTGCTGGTCGGGCCGGACAACGGTTTGCTGATCGGGGCCGCGGAGGCGCTCGGTGGCATCGTCGAGGCGCGAACGCTCGAGAACCGCGACCTGATGCTCGCCGTCATCTCGTCCAGCTTCCACGGCCGCGACATCTTCGCGCCGATGGCCGCCCACCTTGCGGCCGGCACGCCATTCGAGTCGGTCGGTCCGACCGTCGACGCGGCCACGCTGGTCCGCCTGCCCGAGATCCGACCGACGATCGGCGAGGGCGTGCTCGACACCTCGATCGTCCACGTCCTGATCTACGGGAACGTGACGTTCGCCGGGACACCCGCCGACCTCGAGGCCGCGATCGGGCCGCTGGAGCGTGGACGACCGCTGCTGATCGAGTTCGAAGAGCATGACGGGGCGCCGGCCCGGAGGGAATCGACGATCTGGGAGCGGACGTTCGGCACCGTGCCGGTCGGCTCATCGTTGTTGATGGCCGATTCGGAGGGCCATCTTTCGCTTGCCGACAACCAGGGCGACGCGGCCGCGCGTCTCGGCCTCGTGGTCGACCAGCCGGCGCGCATCCGCGCCCCGGTCTGACCCGAGCGCCCCATCGCCCCGAGATGGGGGCGGCGGGGAACTCCTACCTGACACGTATGACATCGGCGGGTACACTCTCGCGCGTCCCTGTCCCCTTCGGAGAGCTATCCCATGCGCAAGACCACAGGCGTTGCCCTCGCCGGCATGCTCGCAATCCTGCTCGCGGGCTGCACGAGCGGCACCGCCACCCCGCCCAGTGCCGCGCCGTCGGTCGAGCAGTCGGTCGCCCCGAGCGAGGCCGCAGCGACGCCTGACGCGTGCGCCAAGGACAATCTCACGCTGGTGTCCGCCGGCACGTTCACGATCGGCACGGACAATCCCGCATACCCGCCGTACTTCCTCGAGAACGCCGACGGGAGCAAGACCGATCCGTGGGAACTCGGCGATCCGACGAACGGGACCGGCTTCGAGAGCGCGGTCGGGTACGCCATCGCCGAGCAGCTCGGCTTCAGCAAGGAAGAGGTCACGTGGGTCGTGGTCCCGTTCGCGAACTCGTTCGCACCGGGCCCCAAGACCTTCGACATCGACCTCAACCAGGTGTCATTCAAGCCGGAGCGCGCGGAGTCCGCCGACCTCTCTGAGGGCTACTACTTCGGCAACCAGTCGCTGGTGGCGATGGAGGGCACGCCCATCGCGTCGGCCACGAAGATCTCGGACCTCAAGGACTACACCTTCGGCGCTCAGGTCGGGACGACCAGCCTCGACGCGATCAACAGCGTCATCGCGCCGACCAAGACCGCGCAGGTCTACGACACCAATGACGCGGCGATCCAGGCACTCGGCCAGGGCACCATCGACGGGGTGGTGGTGGACCTGCCGACCGCCGACTTCATCACCAACGTCCAGCTCGAGAAGTCAACGATCGTCGGCCAGTTCGAGGGTGGCACGCCCGAGCATTTCAGTGCGGTCCTTGCGAAGGACAGCACCCTGACCCCATGCGTCGACGCCGCTATCGCGGCGCTGACCGACGACGGCACGCTCGACGCGCTGGCCAGCCAGTTCCTGCCATTCCAGGACGCAGTCCCGGTCATCCAGCCCTAAGCGCACGCGGGGCCGCCCGCGCATGAACGTCAGCGACGCCCGCCGTCGGAGGGATCGACGGCGGGCGTTGCGTGCGTCCCTCCTCGCGTTGGCCAGCACTGTCGTCGTCTTCGGGGTGCTGGTCTGGATCGTCGTCAACGCTCCCGGTTGGCCCGCCGTCCAGCGCTCGTTCCTCGACAGCCGCGTCTTCGCGGCAGCGTTGCCGGGCATCGTGTCGGCCTTCTTCGTCAACATCCAGCTGTTCATCGCGGCCGAGATCCTGGTCCTGGTCTTCGGGCTGGTCATCGCGATCCTGCGAAGCCTGCCGGGACCGGTCTTCTTCCCGGTCCGTCTCATCGCCACGTTCTACGCGGACATCTTCAGGGCGCTCCCGGGGCTGCTCGTCATCTTCGTCCTCGGGTTCGGCATCCCCGGGCTGGGTCTCGTCGATCCCAAGACCCCGCCGATCCTCTACGGGATCCTGGCATTGACCCTCGTCTATTCGGCCTACGTCTCGGAGGTGTACCGCGCCGGCATCGACTCGGTCCACCCGAGCCAGGATGCGGCCGCACGCTCGTTAGGCCTCAGCCGCTGGCAGAGCCTTCGGCACGTCGTGGTCCCGCAGGCCGTGCGGCGAGTCGTCCCGCCGCTCCTCAACGACTTCATCGGGCTCCAGAAGGACACCGTGCTCGTGTCGTCCATCGGGGTGGTCGAGATCTTCCGCACGGCACAGATCAAGCAGGCCGCGGCCTTCAACTTCACGCCGTACATGGCGGTCGCGCTGGTGTTCGTGGTCGTGACGATCCCGCTCGCCCGGCTGACCGACATCCTGATCGCTCGTGATCGGCGGCAGGCCGCCGGAGGCCGACGATGACCTCCTCGCCCGCGCCCGCCCCGGCACTCCACATCGAGGGTCTGGAGAAGTCGTTCGGGTCTCTCGCGGTCCTGCGCGGCATCGACCTCGACGTCGCGGAGCACGAGGTGGTCTGCCTCATCGGCGCGTCGGGGTCGGGCAAATCGACGCTGCTGCGCTGCATCAACCTGATCGAGCCCATCGACGCCGGACGGATCGTCATCGAGGGCCAGGAGATCACCTCGCTCGACGTCGACGTGGACCGGATCCGGCGACGGATCGGCATCGTCTTCCAGGCCTACAACCTATTCCCGCACATGTCGGTCCTCGACAACATCACGCTCGCCCCGCGGAAGGTGCTGCGGACGCCCCGCCGCGACGCCGAGGCTGCCGCGACCCGCCTACTCGAGCGGTTCGGGCTCGCCGACAAGCAGTTCGACTACCCCGATCGGCTGTCCGGCGGACAGCAGCAACGCGTCGCGATCATCCGCGCGCTGGCGATGCAGCCAGACCTGCTGATGCTCGACGAGGTGACCAGCGCCCTGGACCCAGAGCTCGTCGGCGAGGTGCTGGGCGTGATCCGGGAGCTCGCCGGCGGGGGCATGACGATGCTGATCGCGACCCACGAGATGGGGTTTGCCCGGGAGATCGCGGATCGCGTGTGCTTCCTCGACGAGGGCGTCATCGGCGAGGCTGGTCACCCGGAACAGGTCTTCAGCGATCCCCGGGAGCCACGGACACGGCAGTTCCTCCAGCGGATCATCGACGCCGGCCGGCTCTGACCTCAGGACGGCGACGGCTCCGGCAGGTCGTCGGGGTCCAGCTCGACCTCCGGCACCAGCAGCAGGTTCCAGCCCGCCTTGATCGAATCGGGCGCGTACTGCGGCGAATCAGGGTCGAGCGAGGGGTAGGTCGCCCGGTTCCAGAAGGCGATGCTGCGGGCCGTCGTGCCGAACAGTCGCGCGATCGACGTCAGCGTGTCACCAGGTCTGACCGTATAGACGAGGAAGGTCGGCAAGGGCGTCGGCGTCGGGCGGACGAACGACGGTCGCGATGACGGCCCGTCCGACGATGCCGCGGGCGTTGCGACGAATGCGGAGGCGCCGGGCGGATCCGTCGGCGTTTCGATGCGTCCCGTCGGCGGGATGCACGCGACCACGGTGCTGGCGATCGCGATCGCGGCCGATGCGTGCGCGAGCTGCCTGCGCATGGCGCAATGGTGCCCGCCTTTCACCTAGCTGGCTGCCTCGACCTCCGAGTCGACCGGCGTCGGCGCCTGCGGCCGGAACTCAGCGGCGAGCGCGAGGCCCTCGGCAGCGGTCGCGACGCGATCACGTCCGCCGCGCTTGGCCACGAAGCAGGCGCGGTCCGCGGCGAGCAGCACTTCGGCGGCTGTGGCGCCGTCGGGCGGGAACGTCGCCACGCCGATCGACGCCGTGACCGGCCCGCCGAGCCCGCGCACAGCGGCACCGGCTCGCTCCGCGACCTGGCGGGCGCCAGCCGCATCGGTGCCGGGCAGGAGGAAGGCGAACTCGTCGCCGCCGTAGCGGAACACGAGGTCGGAGTCACGACCGGAGCGCGTCAGGGCCTTGGCGATGCGCCGCAGCTCCTCATCGCCGGCCAGGTGGCCCATCCGGTTGTTCACGAGCCGGAAGTCGTCGAGGTCGAGCATGATCAGCCCGAACGGGATGCCATCGCGGACCGCCCGACCCAGCTGGTCCTCGAACGTGGCGTGGTTCAGCAGGCCCGTCAGGCCGTCGGTCTGGGCACGGATCTCGATCGCGCGATAGACCTCCGCGTTCTGCAGCGCGATCGACACCTGCGCCGCGAACAGCTTGACCAGGTCGAACTCGTCGGGCGCGAACGGGTTGGCTACGCCCAGCCGCTCCATCGTGAGCACCCCGATCGCGCCCGACCGCCCGCGCAGCGGCACTACGATGAGGCTGCCGTCCATCGACGAGTCGTCCTCGAGCGAGCGGAAATGATTGACGCGCGGATCGTTGCGCTCGTCTTCGATGTAGACGGGCTCGTTGTGCTCGACCACCCAGGTCGCGACGCCGGTCTCGCCGGACTCCCACGGCTCCATGTACGACGCGGCGTGGACGCCGCGGGCGGTCAGCGGCGTGAGCAGTCCGGACGCCGGATCGACGACCTCGATCGCGATGTTGTCGTAGGCGATCAGCCCGCCCAACCGGTCGGTGATGCCTTCGAGGACATCCCGCCCGTCGAGCGTCGTTAGGATCGACTCGGTGATCTGCAGCAGTGCCCGCTGGCTGGCGAGCTGCTGCTCGAGCGCGGCGGACTGCTGGCGCAATCGCTCCGTGGCATCGGCATTGGCCATCGCCTGTGCTGCGAAGCTCGCGTAGATCACGAGCAGTCGCAGGTCGTCGTCGCTGAACTGGTGGAGCCCCAGCTTCGAGAGCACGAGCACGCCCAGGACATCGTCCTCGAACAGCATCGGGGCGAGGAGCATCGACTCCTCGAGGTCGTCCTCCGTCCCCGGGATCGTGTTGGCCCGTGGGTCGGTGCTCGCGTCCGGCAGGTATTGGGCGATGCGATGCTCGGCCACCCAGCCGGTGATGCCCTCGCCCATCGCGACCTTGAGCTGGTCGGGCGTCTCGTCGTGGTACGCGCCGACCTGACCGCGTAGCGCCACCGGGACCAGCTCGTCGCCGGCGCGCCGATAGACGCGGACGTTGTGGTAGTCGATCAACTGGCGCAGCTCGGTGCCGATGGCAAGGCCGATGTCGCGCACGTTGGACAGGTGGTTCAGGCGGGCGCCGAGCTGCTGGATCGACTGGAGCTGTGCCGTCCAGGTCGACATCTGCTCGAAGTTCTGCGCGGTGCGGATGGCCATGCTCGCCTGGGTCGCGAGGGCGGCTATCGTCTCGAGCTCATCGGCCGACCATGAGCGCGGCCGGTCGTGATAGACGTTGAGCAGCCCGAGCACCTGGTCACCGTCCAACAGCGGCGCGGTGCAGATCGTGTCGTAGCCCTCCTGGACCACGGCAGCGCGAACATCGGCACCGCGCGGATCATCGCGGTAGTGACTCGCGAAGAGCGGACGGCGGGCGGCGATTGCCTGCGCTGGAAGGGAACGCTCCGGCACATCCCTGACCGCGTTGACGTAGGCGGCCGACAGCCCGCGGCTCACCTCCGTCACGGTCTGCCCGTCGGGCCGGTGGACGTAGACGGCGGCGCGGTCACCCTCGAAGAGGACCATCGTGTGGTCGACCAGACCGGCGAGGATGCGGTCGAGGTCGAGCCCGCTGCCGATATCACCGGCGACACGCCGCAGGGCCTCGGCGCGGTGGAGCAGGTGAGCGACCTCCTCTTCGCGTCGGACGACGCCGACGATGGCACCGATCGCGTCCGCGAGGACGGTGACCAGGTCGCGGTCGGCGGCACCGAAGCGGTCGCCAGGAGAAGCGACGACCAGCAGGGATCCCCACGGTCCGTCACGACCTGGGATCGCCGCTGCGAGCTCCTCCCGATCGCCGGGAAGGAGCGTCGCGGTCACCCGGTCATTGCCCTCGGCTTCGACGGCCAGCGCGCCGGGCGCGACGTCCGGTCCTCGGGCAGTGCGACGGGTGGCGAGATCGAGTGCCCGGCCGAGGACGCCGAACGACCGCGGTACGTCGAGCAGGCGCGGCGCGGCCACGCCCTGTGGCACGGCTACCGCAGCCGGGGTGAGCCGGTCGTCCTTGCGCTCCCAGATGACCACCATCGCGCGATCGCCGGCGTCGCGGACGAGATCGGCGACGCGATCGAGGTCCTCGTCCAGCGTGGTCTGGCCGAATGGTTCGCGGGCGATCGAATCGAGGAGCGCGAGGTCGCGCCGATGGCGGTCGTCGGTGATGTCGAGGAGCGGCGAGAGATCGATCCGGCCTGCACCCTCGCGTTCGTCAGCCGGTCGCCGGGTCCCGGTCGTCACCCCGCGCGCGGCGTCCTGGGCACCCTGTTCGGCGGCCGCGAGGAACCGCTGCAGGTCGCCGAGCCGATAGCGCCGGTCGCCGCGCGGATTGATCCGGTAGAAGCGCAGCCGTCCCGCGTCGCTCCAGGCCCGGACCGTGTTCGGGTGCACGCCGAGCAGACGCGCGGCCTTGGTGACGGTCAAGGTGGCGTCGATCGGGCGTGGCGGCAAGTGCGGGCTCATGACCCGGATGGAGGAACTGTGAAGTGCACGGGAGCCGAGGCTACCAATCTCACAGTTCTTTCCAATAGGCCGAAGGTCCCGGCGAGCGCGGCCCGCAGGAGCCGCAGGATCAGGCTCGCCGACCCCCGGTCAGGCGGACGTAGATCGCGGTCGCCAGCGCCGCGCCGAGGCCGATCGCGAGGACCAGCACGATGGCGGTGACTGGGTCACCGACCAGCCCGGGTCCCTCGCCGCTGCTGCGCGGGTCGCCCCCGATCACCGCGCTCGGCGAGGGCGTCGCGGCGGCAGCGGTGCCCGTGATGGCGCCGAGGAGCGCCCAGGCCAGCCCGATCGTCAGGGCGATCGATCCGATCGCGAGCGCCACGGCAGCGACCAGCGGGCGCCGCGGCGCGTCCCCGACGAGGACACGCATGGCCTCGTCGCGCTCGAGGGTCGTGACGATCAACGGGCGGCCCAGACCGGCGGTCATCCGGATCTCACCGGTCGCAGGGTCGATGGTGGGGACGCCGGCCACCGTGGCGTGCTCGACCGACGAGAGCTGCTCGATGCGCAGCCGGAGCGGCGTGGTCGGCGCCGTGTCGGGCGGGACCCGATCGGGCGCATCCGCGGCGGTCCCCACCGACTCGCGCGGGACCACGATCAGGCCGGCATCGATGGCGTCGTGGTCGATCGAGATGGCGTCGAGCCCCTCCCTGATCACGAAGGCCACTGCCTGGCGCTGCTCGTCGACCGTCGCCCAGCCGCTTCCCGCCGCGAGCTGGAAGCGGACGCGGCGCAGCACGAGCGGCCGGTGGGCGTCGTCCTCGAAGTCATCCTCCGCATCGATCCGGCCCTGGATCGCCACGAACCGCTTCGGGCCGGCGGCCAGCGTCCGTGCGTGGGCCACCGGCACGACCGGCGCGACCGCCAGCAGGCGCCCGACGCGGTAGTTGTCACCGAAGGACCGCAGGATCGCGACCCCGATGACGAGCGCGACGAGGCCGACGGCGATCGGGATCAGGGGGGTCACGGCGGCGACTATAGCCGCTGCCGCGCCGCGAGCCCTGGACATGGAAGGGCCCGAAGGAACCTCCACGACACGTGGGCGTTGATGCGATCGCCGCCGTTAGTATCGTTCGGCCCCTCCGGGCTGCCCTACACGCTACGGGCGCGGCCGCGCCACGGTCAACCGTGGTCATCCACGAATGTGGGCGGATCCGGGCGGGTTATCCACCGTCCGTCCACAGCCCGCGTCAGTTGGCCGGCCGCCCGGTGACGGGATCCAACGCGTTGACCTGGCCGTCGAACCCGGTCAGCACCAGTCGACCGCCGACCAGTTCTGCCGCGGTGACCACGTCAGAGTGGGCGACCCGCCAGCCGACCGTCCCGTCCGGTTCGAGCGCGAAGGTCTCGATCTCGGCCTGGATCAGGACGTGGCCCAGCCGTGGTGAGCCAAGGAGCGCGACGATCGGGGTGGCCGATCGATGCTCCCAGCGGAGCTCGCCGCTCGCCGCGTCGAGGCCGTAGGTGTGGAAGCCATAGGACACGACCAGCAGGCCGGCGGTGTCCCAGTAGGTCGCCCTCGGCTCGTCGAAGATGGTCGACGCGAAGCGGACCGTCCAGGCACCCCGCGGCCCCTCGAGGCGCAGCTCCGCCCGGCAGAGCGCATCGGGGTCGACGCTGATCCGGGGGCCGAGGTCCGATAGGACGCCGCCGGCCTCGCTCAGCGCGAAGATCGCCGCGGCCTGCCCACTCCCGCCCCAGCGCCATCGAGCCCGCAGCCCGCCGGGGTAGGTGATCGTCGCGTTTCGTGGCTCGGGCGCTTGGCTTGATCCCGCCGCCGTCACGCCCCCGTCGAAGCGAGCCGGCCGGATGCCTCACCGTCGCCGTCGCCGTCGCCGTCGCCCGCGGCATCGCCGAATGAGCCCGCCTCGACGTCGGCCGCCCGGCGCTCCTCCGAGATCGGCGCCACCGTCGCGTTCGCCAGCGTGCGGAGCGTGGCAGGCGGCACCTCGAACACGGCCGTCGGCAGCCCCGCCGCCGCCCACACGGTCGTGTACCGCCCAAGGTCGGGATCCATGACCACGCGCATCGGCCGGTCGAAACCGATAGGCGGGATGCCGCCGATGACGAACCCGGTCAGCTCATGCGCTTCGCGCGCGGTGGCGCGCCGGATCTCGGGCTCGCCGGTGACTGCAGCCAGCCGCGCGACATCGACGCGGTTCTGCCCCGACACCAGGCACACGATCGGTTGGGGGCCTTCGTCGGACGGTGCCAGGAAGACGAGCGATTTCACGATCTGGCCGAGCTCTCCGCCGACGGCCAGCGCCGCCTCCTGGGCGGTGTGGGTCGACTCGTCGAAGGTGACGATATCGAGGTCGATCCCCTTCCGCGTCGCGGCGGCGAGGACGCGTCGAACGGCCGGATGGTCGGAGGGGTCGGGCACGGCCGGAGTCTAGCATCGGGTCAGGCGGGATCCGCTCGAATCCGTGGCCCGCTAGCATCCGCGCCATGGAGTCGATCGGCCAGGCGGTGATCCTCGCGGACGGCGAGGTCGGTCCCCGCGCGGCCATCGACCGCGCCTGGCCGGGCTGGCTTGGCGCCGACCCGCTCGTCATCGCCGCCGACGGCGGTGCCCGCCATGCCGATGCCCTGGGCCTCCCCATCGACCGCTGGGTCGGCGACGGCGACTCGCTGGGCGAGGCTGGGATCGGGGCCCTCGAGGCTGCGGGCATCCCGGTCGATCGCTCGCCGTTCGACAAGGACGAGTCCGATACCGAGCTGGCCGTGCTCGCCGCTCTCCGCCGCGGACCTGCGGCGATCGTCATCCTCGGTGCACTCGGCGGACCGCGACTCGACCATGCGCTTGCCAACCTGGCCCTCCTTGCGATGCCCGAGCTACGGGACACCGATGTCCGGCTCGTGGCCGCCGACGCCCGCGTGCGCCTGCTCACGGCGCCTGCAGCTGATGGGTCACCGGCCACGCTCACGATCAGTGGTCGCGCGGACGACCTCGTGTCGCTGTTCCCGATCGGCGGCGACGCGACCGGCGTCACGACGACGGGTCTGGCCTACCCCCTTGCCGACGAGCCGCTCCTCGTCGGGCGATCTCGCGGACTGTCGAACCGGCGCACGGTCGACACGGCGACGGTGACCCTTGAAACCGGCCGGCTCCTCGTGGTCGAGACCCCTGCTACGCTCTCGCGATGAGCATGCCGAACGTCGGCGACCGGGCTCCCCCGATCGCCCTGCCCGACGAAGCTGGCACCGTCCACGATCTGGCCGACCAGCACGGCCGCTGGACGATCCTGTACTTCTATCCGAAGGACGACACGCCCGGCTGCACGGTCGAGGCGTGCGAGTTCCGCGATGCCAACGCCACCATCAGCGAGCGCGGCGCCGACGTGTGGGGCATCAGCCCGCAAGGTGCCGCGAGCAAGCGTCACTTCCGTGAGAAGTTCGGTCTGCCGTTCACGCTGCTCGCAGATGAGGAGCACGAGGTGGCAGAGGCCTACGGCTCGTGGGTCGAGAAGCAGAACTACGGGCGTACCTATATGGGCACGGCCCGGACGACGTTCCTTGTCGACCCGGACGGCCGCATCGCGCGGGTGTGGCCCAAGGTCAAGCCGGAAGGCCATGCCGCAGAGGTCATGGCTGCGCTCGATTACCTCCAGGCGGTCGCCAGGTGACGGTCGGTTGACGGGCCGCCCAGGACGCGAAAAGAGACTTCGCTCGTGGGGGGAGACGAGCGAAGTCTCGGCCTCAAGCGTACGCGCCCCTCGAACGGCCCGCAAGACGATTCCCACGCGTCGATGACGACAGACGGCGGACGCGCCCCGGGACCACGATCGGCGGCCGGCTCGGTTCATGGTCATCGCCGGTCATCCGGACGATGCCGACTTCGGGCCGGCCGGCACGGCTGCCCGCTGGATCGACGCCGGGTCGGTCGGCTGGCTCGTCTGCTGCACGTCCGGTGACCAGGGAGGCGAGGACCCGGACGCCGACCCGCTCGACCTCGCAGCCGATCCGCGAGGCGGAGCAACGGGCGGCCGCGGCGGTCATCGGCTACGCCGGCGTGAGCTTCCTCCACCAGCCCGACGGCGCGCTCGCCAACGATCTGCCACTGCGCGAGCTGCTCGTGCGCGAGATCCGGACGTTCAAGCCCGACGCCGTCCTCGCCACGGATCCGGAGACCCTGTTCTATCGCAGTGGCGGCGTGAACCACACCGACCACCGAGCCGCCGGCATGGCTGCGGTCGATGCGGTCTACCCGGCGGCGCGCAACCCGATGGCCTTCCCGGCGCTCGCTCGGAACGGGCTGGTCGCCCACGAGGTGAGCCGCATCTACCTGTTCTGGTCGGAGCGGCCGAACGCCTGGATCGACGTGACTGGGACGCTCGATCGCAAGCTCGCCGCGCTCGCCGAGCACCGCAGCCAGATCCGCGACATGGATGCCCTCTCGACACGGATCCTGGCGTGGGCGGCCGAGGAGGGTCAGGCCATCGGCGTTGGGGCCGCGGAGGGCCTTCGCGTGATCGTGATCGACGATGACGAGGACGAGGGCGAGTCGGCCTAGGCCTCAGCGCTCGTCGAGCAGCACGGGCCGGATGCGGCCCCAGGCGTTCCAGATCTCGGCCAGCGCGTCGGCCCGGCGCCCCAGCATCGTCACGAGTTCGCCGAGCGTCAGGCCGCCGGCCCGGCTGGCAAGATGCTCGGCGGCCGCGACCTCGACCTCCTCATACAACGTGGCCATCTCGGCCTCGCTGGGCCAGTGCCGCATGCGCATCGGATCGAGACCGGCGTATCCGAGCGCCAGCGACAGGTCGCGCTGCGACGGGCGTCGATCGTCGACCCAGCCGCCCAGGCCATCGAAGCGGTAGCCGAGCGAGGAGAGGGCCGCCGTGATCTCACGCCCCTGCGCTCGATTGAACGGACCCCAGAACGTGTGATCGGTCGGGAACTCCAGGGCGGAGGCCGTGATCGCGTCGGCCAGGATCGCGTCGACGAAGTCGGCCATCGCGAGCTGCCAGCGGCGGCGCTCATTCGGGTCGTCGGCGGCAAGGGCGGTGACGACCTCCTGCATCGCCGATCGATCGCCGCGAAGCAGGCGCACGATCCGTGGCGAGGCGCCGGCCCGGAGGGCGGCGACCAGTGTGTCCGAGCCGGTGTCGTCGGCCTCCGCGTCGCGGTCGCGGCCACCGCCGTCGTCGCCCGCTGTGGGGGCAGGGCTCGGCGTGCCGGCCGTCGCCTGTTCCTCGCAGTCGGCGAGGGTCTGGCGTGCCGCCACACATGCGGCTTCAGCGGTCTCGGCCGCGACGCGCGCGCCATCCGCTTCGAGGCCCGTCCGCTCCAGGCGGACGGCCATCGCGGGCGAGCCCGCACGGGCGCGCGAGAGCGCTGCACTCGCATCGCCCGTCTCGGCGTTTATCCGGTTGATCTCGTGCAGCCACTCGCGCGCGGCAAATTCGATGTCGTCCGCGCTCCGCGCCCCCGCCCGGGCGGCTCGGAAACGCGCCTGCGCCTGGTCCTTCGCCTCACGCACGCCGCGCGCGTCGGCCGCGGCCGCCGCAGTCTGCCATCGCCTGCTCGTGGTCGTCATAGGCTCGCTGGGCGGCTCGATGGGCCTCCTCCGCCTCGGTCGCCTGGACCCGCGCACGACTGGCGAGCTCGCAGCGCTCATCAGCCAGGCGGCGCGCATCGCCGCACGGTCCACTCGGAGCTTCGGCAGGGGCCGTGGGAGCCGCCGGTGCCAGGCTGGCCATCGTCTGCGCGCTCGTCTTCCCGCGACCGCGCGAGGTCGACGCACCCGTGGAGCCCGTTGCTTCGACGCGCGGCTCGGCCTTGACGGCAACGGCGACCGGCGCCGCGATGGCCTGCATCGCGGCCTCGGCGCTGGCCGCGGCACTCGCGCGCAGCGCGGACAGCATCGGGTCGATCCCGCTCGAGATCGGCAACGCCTGGGCCGCCACGGCCCGCCGAGGGACGCCTGGCACCAAAGGCCCGCTCGAGGCGGCTGCCGGCTCGGTCAATCGGAAGGGTGGCTCGGCGACGGTCCCAGGGGCTGGTCGAAGAACAGGTGTTCGACCATCGGACGACGATGTGCCGTCCATAGACAGCCCGAGCCGATCCGCCGGGCCGCCGTGTGCCGGCATCATGAGGACGGGCGAATCGGTGAAGGCGTCATTGGCGAGCGTGGCTGCCCGGCGGCGCGGTACGGCGTCGGGTGCCACGGTCACCCGCACCGCACGAGCGGGCGGTCGTGCCCTGATGGTTTCGAGGAGTGCGGCACCTGCGGCGACGCCGAGGATCAAGCCAAGGGCCAGGAATACGAACTCGCTCCCGGTCACGCTCTCCGCAACTCCATCCGATCGCACTCCTCACCGAGCGCGGGCGGTGCCCCCCAGGAAGGTCAGCGTAGCTGCGAACTACCGTCAGCGTCAACTGGCACGCGTGCGCGTGGGCACAATCCGCGATCCCCGCCGCAGGCCCTCGCCGTGCTTTGCAGCGCTCACGAGGCCGATGGTAGATTCGACCCGTCGGCGACGGCCGATCATCACGTTGCGCCCCGAGCCCGACCACCCCACGGAAAGGCACGCCCGCTTGGCCATCGACCCAGCCCAGGAATTCCTCGTCCAGCCTGTCGACGCCTCCTGGTTGCAGTGCAACATCGAATGCCAGGAAGCATGTCCGGTCGGGACGAACTGCCGGGGCTATCTGAACCTCGCCGCAGAGGGCCGCTTCGAAGAGGGCTACATCCTGTCGCGCGAACCGAACCCGGTCGCGGCGATGTGCTCGTACGTGTGCTCGGCGCCGTGTGAGCGGGCCTGCCGGCGCGGCGACATCGATCGCCCGCTGGCGATCCGTGCGATGAAGCGCTTCCTCGTGGAATGGCACGAGGCGTCGGGCATCCCTGACGTCATGCCGCAGATCACGCCGCGCGCAGAGCGGGTCGCGATCGTGGGTGCCGGCCCCGCGGGTCTGGCCGTCGCACGCGAGCTCGCGACGAAGGGCTACCAGTGCACGGTGTTCGACAGCCTGCCGTATGGCGGCGGGACGATGCTCATCGGCGTGCCGGCCTTCCGCCTTCCGCGCGAGGCGATCGAGATGGACGTCCGTCTCATCGAGCGGCTCGGCGTGACGTTCGTCTACGACACGACGATCGGGAAGGACATCACGTTCGAGCAGCTGCAGAAGGACTTCGACGCGATCTCCATCACTGCCGGTGCCATGGACGCCGTCGCGCTCGATGTCCCCGGTGCGGATCTCGAGGGCGTCGATTACGGCGTCGACTTCATGAAGCGTGCGAACCTCGGCGAGCCGCTCGAGGTCGGCAACGACGTCGTCGTCATCGGCGGTGGCTATACCGCGATGGACTGCTCGCGGACCAGCCTCCGGCACGGCGCCGAGAACGTGACGATCGCCTACCGCCGGACTCGATCCGAGCTCGTCGTCGACGAGGAGGAGCTCGGCGAGACCGAGCGCGAGGGCGTCCGGATGGAGTTCCTCGCCAGCCCGATCGAGGTGCTCGGCGAGGACGGCAAGGTCACGGGCGTCAAGTTCATCCGCAACCGCCTCGGCGAGCCGGATGCCTCAGGCCGTCGCTCGCCGATCCCCATCGAGGGGTCCGAGTTCATCGTCCCGGCCCAGACCGTCATCCCGGCCGTGTCCCAGGCGGCCGACCTGACGTTCCTGCCGGTGGAGGCGAAGTTCGAGATCAACCGCGGCCGGGTCAAGGTCGACCCGGCGACATATGCCACCAACGTCCGCGGCGTGTTCGCCTGCGGCGACTTCGTGACCGGGCCGACCACCCTCATCGAAGCCGCCGGCCACGGCAAGAAGGCCGCGTACGCGATCGACCGCTATCTCGCCGGCCGGACCGATGTCTCGGTGGCCGCCAACGTGAAGGTCACCAGCTCGTGGCGCCACGACATGCCCGAGTTCTACGACGTGCTGCCTCGCCAGCACATCCCGATGGTCCCGCTCCAGGCGCGCATGCCCTCGACGGACCCCATCGTCAACTTCAACACGCCGGTCGAGATGGGCTATGACGCGAACGGCGCCGTCGCCGAATCGACCCGCTGTCTCATGTGCAACTACAACATCTGGTTCGACCCGTTCCGCTGCGTACTGTGCGGCGCCTGCGCTGATGTCTGCCCCGAAGGCGTCATCCACATGGTCGACATCAACACGATGAAGTCGGAGGGGCTCCTGCCCGAGCTGGAGGAGGCCTACGGCTGGGAGAACGGCGGCGCGATGATCCTCGACGAGGAGCGCTGCATCCGCTGCGCACTGTGCGTCAAGCGTTGCCCGTTCGACGCCATTACGATGGAGCGGTTCGAGTTGCAGGAGATCTCGACTGACGGGCGGCTCTACAAGGAGTCGTACCGGGACGCGCAACTGGCCGGCACCCCCGGCGTCGCAGGAGGAGCCCGGTGAGTTTCCTGGAACGGGTCGACCAGACGATCCGGCGCAGCCCGGTCTGGCGATCCCTCTTCCGGCAGCCCTATCCGCGGGACGAGCGATCGCGCGCGTACGCGGTCATGAACAACGTCTTCCTGCACATCCACCCGGTGCGCGTCCGCCAGCACGCGGTGAAGTTCGCGTACACCTTCTGCCTGGGTGGTCTGTCGTTCTTCCTGTTCCTCGTGCTGACCGTGACGGGCGTGTACCTGATGTTCTTCTACGTCCCGTCGGCCACGCTGGCGTACACGAACATCCTCGAGATCCAGAGCGAGGTCACGTTCGGTCTGCTTACCCGGAACGTCCACCGGTGGGGCGCCCACCTGATGGTGTTCTTCGTGTTCCTGCACATGATGCGGGTCTTCTACCACGGCGCCTATAAGCCGCCACGCGAGTTCAACTGGGTGGTGGGCGTCGTCCTGCTGTTCCTGACGATCATGCTCAGCTTCACGGGCTACCTGCTGCCGTGGGACCAGATCGCGTTCTGGGCGATCACCATCGGCACGAACATGGGTGGCTACGTCCCGATCTTCAACACGCCGGTCAACCGGATCCTGCTCGGCGGCGTCGAGGTCGGCCAGAACACCCTGATCCGTTTCTACGTTGGTCACGTCGTCTTCCTCCCCCTGATCGCCGCGATCTTCCTGACAGTGCACTTCTGGCGCATCAGGAAAGACGGCGGCATCTCCGGGCCGCTGTGACATGACCGACACCAAGGATCCGGCGGAGACGACGCGGCGCGAGGTGCTGCCGGTCGACCCGGCGCGGCGGACCGAGATCGACAAGCAGCGCGTGCCGATGTCGGCGCGGCCGTACCGCCTGCTGGCGCTGGTCAAGCAGGACGCCGTGGTCCGCGTCCAGAAGGAGCCCGACGACACGGTCATGACCTGGCCGCACCTGCTGTCGATCGAGTTCCTGGCTGCCGGCGTGATGTCGATCTTCCTGTTGCTGATGGGGCTGTTCATCAACGCGCCGCTCGAGGAGCTGGCGAACGGCAACGTCACGCCGGCAGTCGCCAAGGCGCCGTGGTACTTCCTCGGCCTGCAGGAGCTGCTCGCCTATCTGCACCCGGTGGTCGCCGGCGTCCTCGCCCCGACGTTCGTGCTCGTGGGCGCGGCGCTGATCCCATACGTGGATCGCGGCGACATCCTCGTGACCCGGCCGTCGCAGCGAAAGACGGCGGTCGTCCTGTTCACGCTGTTCTGCATCCTGGGCCTGGTCCTGACCTTCGTCGGGATCTTCTTCCGCGGCCCCGGCTACACCTTCATCATCCCGTACGTGACCGCGCCCGGCATGTACTTCTCCCTGTAGAGGCCGATGAGCAACTATCACGTCGAACCCATCGACAAGCCCGCCGCCCTGACCAGCGAGGCGCTCAAGTCGCTGCGCAAGGAGCAGGTCCAGGGCATGTCGCGCCGCCGCCTGATGCGCGTGGCGCTCGGCGCGGGCGTCGCGCTGGGCACGCTCGAGGCGCTCGCCGGAACCGTCGCATTCGCCTGGCCGGCGCTTCGCTCCGGGTTCGGTGGCGTGCTGCGCATCGGTACGCTCGACGAGATCAAGACGGCGAACAGCACGCTCCCGATCGCCGAGGGATTCCCGGCGTACTTCGCTGAGGCCCGCGCGTTCGTCGTGCTGGTCGACTCCGCTCAGCAGCGCTTCGCCGCGGGCGAGGATACGAGCGGCGACGGCACCGCCCTCAACGTCCGCGCGCTGTACCAGCGCTGCCCGCACCTGGGCTGCAAGCCTAACCCCTGCCTCAAGAACTTCTGGATGGAGTGTCCCTGCCACGGGTCGCGCTACGACCGGCTGGGGATCAAGGCGGACGGCGCCCAGTACGGCCCGGCACCGCGCGGCATGGATCGCTTCTCGATCTCGGTCGATGGCGAAGGCGTGCTATCGATCGACACCGGCAAGATCACCCTCGGGCCGCTCCCCGTAGCCCTCGGCCAGCCGGGCATCATCCCGCCGCGCACACCGACCGGCTGCATCTGAGCCGCATGCCGTGACCGTTCCCTCCCCGGATCGAGGAGCCCGATGACCGACACGCCCGGACGCGAGCCCGGACGCGATCCCGACGAGCGCCCCGAACAGCGGCTGCCGGCCGTCCGCCCGCCGGACGAGATCGCGCCGGTCGAGCGGTTCACCTCGCCGCCGGCCATCCGCAGGCTCGAATTCTCCCCGGAGCGCGCCGCCCAGGTCGTTCGTCAGTCGGCCAACGCGCGCTGGGTCGGCTTCCTGGCACTCGTCATCATCATCCTGTTCATCTCGCTGTACTGGTTCTACGAGCTGGGTGCACCGGCCGGTCTGACACAGGCGCGCCTGAACATGGAGATCGACGCCCAGCAGGTGACGAAGGTGGAGCGCGGCTATCTCGTCTACGAAGCCAACTGCGCGCGCTGCCACGGGCCGAACGGCGAGGGTGGCGAAGGTCCCGTCCTCAACCGCCAGGACAAGTTGTTCAGCCATCTCAACGAGGCCTACATCCGCAACGTGCTGACCGTCGGCGGCCGGTACGTGTGCGGCAACCCGCTGTCCAAGATGCCGGTCTGGTCCGATCAGGGCAATCCGCCGGGACCGCTGAACTACCGCCAGATCGAGGAGCTGATCACCTTCCTGCTGGCGACCAACGAACGCGAATACATCGTCCGCGACGAGCACCTGCTCGATCCCAAGAAGGATCCGATCACGGGCCAGGTCCTGATGTTCACGGGTTGGCGCGACCCGAACTACACACCCGAGCCCGGCGCGACGCCCTACCCGGATTGCTGGGAGCAGGAGTTCGCGAGCGCGAGCGGGTCACCGGGTGCCTCGCCCGCCGCGACACCAGACCCCGATGCCACCGTCGTCGATATCTCCGCGAGCTCGAGCACCGCATTCGACCAGGCCAGCGCGACCGCGCCGGCCGACGAGGGCTTCGTCATCCATTTCGTGAACGACGAGAGTGGCGTCCCCCACAACGTCGAGGTGAAGGACTCGGGCGGCGCCAGCCTGGTCCGCGGTGACATCATCACGGGCCCGGCCGAGGCCGACTACACCGTGCCGGCCCTGGCTGCCGGTGACTACCAGTTCGTCTGCTCGGTGCACCCGAACATGACGGGCACCCTTACGGCCGGATGAGCGCGACCGGGACCACGCGGCCCGCCATCGGGCCGGGGATGATCGTTCCAAAGAAGCGGGCGCTGTTCGGCCTGCTCGACGGGGACGGCTGGACGTGGGCGAGCATCAAGGCCTTCGTCTGGCTGATCATCATCCTGCTGCTGCTCGGCTACATCCCGGATCGGGCCTATTACCTGACGGTCAACCGGACGGTCGACCTGGGGCTGCTCGTCTGGTCGCCGATCAACTTCTGCTCGTCCGAGAACGAGACGCTGCCGTGCCCGGCGCCGCGAGGGGCCGTGGTCCCGTGGCACGCCTCGCCTTCGCCGCAGCTCGACCTGCCTCAGCCGCGGACGGACGGGACGGCCATCCAGCTCGGCACGAAGATCCTGTACATCGGCGGGTCGGACGGCACCGTCGCGCAGTCGACCGTGTACGTCGCCGAACTGTCCGGCATCGGCAACTTCGATGCGTGGAAGGAGGGTCCGCCCCTGCCCGAGCCGCGGACCGACGCGAGCGTGGTGTCCGTCTCCGGCACGATCTACGTGATCGGCGGCCTCGATGCCGAGGGAGCCCCGACCACGACGGTCTTCTCCATGACCCCCGACCCCCAGACCGGCGAGTTCGGCGAGTGGAAGCCGGTCGAGGAGCTGGTGCTCCCCGAGCCTCGGGCGATGGCGGTGGGCCTGGCCGGTGCGGATGGGCTGTTGCTCATCGGCGGCGAGGGTCCGGACGGTCCCGTGACGACGTCCTACAAAAGCCCGCTCAGCGAGCAGGGCGAGCTCGGCAAGTGGGAGCCTGAGGCCCCGCTGCAGCGCCCGCAGGCGGACGCGCTCGGCGCGATCGTCGGTGACTACGTCTACGTCTACGGTGGCCACGACGACGCCGGACCGGTCGGTGCGGTCCAGCGCGGGACGGTCGGGCTCGAGGCTGCCGAGGGCTTCCCCGAGAACCCGGATCAGGGCAAGGTCGTCAAGTGGGACATCGCCAACCAGTGGAACCTGCCGGCCGCCCGCGACGACGCCGCAGGCTGGACCGCGAACGGCACGCTCTACCTGGTCGGCGGCGCCGATAACGAGGGTCCCAAGACGGAGTTGTACTGGTCGATCCCAAACAACGACGGCACGATCCCGGAATGGAAGCACCTGCCCCAGAGCGACCTGCCGGCCGGGCTGACCGGGGGCAGCGCCTTCGTCACCGGCCCGAACGCCGTGATCTCCGGCGGTGCATCGGCCGACGGCGCCGTCCGGACGAGCGTCCGCTCGAACGTCTCGCCCCAAAGCCCGTTCTTCCAATTGGGCCCATTCGGGGCGACGGTGCCGGGACTCAAGATCGATGGCGAGATCGGCCAGCAGCTGGGCTACGCGAACGCAGCCGGCGTCGCCACCGTCAACTTCATCATCCTGATCATCATCGGCTGGGCATACGCCCACAAGCCGCAGGCGCAGGCCTGGGTACAGCGCGTGGTCCGCCGGCGGCGCCGCTAGCCCGGGAGATCGCCCTCGCCTGGCTCGGGCGTGCCACGGCGGACCGGGAGCCCGCCACGTTCCCAGGCATCCATCCCGCCGGTCACGTTGACGACGTCGGCTCGGCCCGAGCGGATCAGGAACCCGGCCACCGCGGACGATCGCCCGCCGAGGTGGCACACGATCATCAGCGGCCGGTCCGGCGGCAGTTCGCCGGCCCGTGCCGCGAACGTGGACATCGGGACGTGGACAGCGCCCGGCGCCCGCACCTCGACGAACTCGTGATCCTCGCGGACGTCGATCAGCAACGGGCCATCAGGGTCTTCGCGCAGCCGCCGCTCCGCCTCCGCCACGTCGACTGCCGGGATCGGTCCGCCGGCGTTCATCGTCTCCTCCAGGTGATCGTGAGCGGCGAGGTCAGGTCGCCCCCGTCCGTGAGGCGGGCATCGACCGCAGCGAGCAGCCCCGTGATATCCACCTCGACGCCGGTGATCGTGCCATCGACCCCGGATGCCAGTCGGTCGCGAGCGCCCTCCAGGTTGCGGCGCACGCCGGCGGGATTGCCGCGCACGGCGTGGACATCGGCAGCAGCCACCTTGATGAGGCCCTGGATGAGGGCGCGCTCCGCCAGGTCGGCGGTGCCCATCCAGGCAGGCTCCAGCAGCTCGTGCGCCTCGAAGAAGTCACCCGCTCCGTATGCCTCGAGCCCTGCCGTCACGGCGGCGATTCGCTCGTCCGCGGGCAACGGTCGGTAGGCCTTCGCTCGCCCGTCCGCGCCGACCACGACCTGTCGCGCGTCGTCGGCCTCGGCCATCACGTCAGCTCGATGAGCGGCCGGCGCGACCCGAACCCGGTGTCGAGCTCGTGCCAGAACGCGACGTCCTCCTCGCCGAGCTCCCAACACAGCCAGACCTGGCGGCCGCCGACCAGGGCGGGGAAATCGATCAGTCCGCGCTCGATGTCGCGGAGTGTGATGCCGAGGCCGTCGATGCGAGCGACCGCAGCCGCCATCTGGTCGACGATGCCCTGCATCCGCAGCCGGATGACCTGCGCCTCGTCCTCATCGATCTCGGCACCGCCGCCGCTTGACGCAGCCGCGTGCGCGGCGAGCGTCCGGTCACGCAACCGGATCAGCTCCGCACGCTGGTCGGCGAGCGTCGCCAGCAACGGCCCGACCTCGACCAGGGCCTCGTTGGCGGCGTCGATATCGAAGAACTTGGTCATCGGCCGCGATTCTAGTCCGCCTCGTCCGCGAGGGCACTTGCCGCGATTGGCGGTCGCGTACCATCGGGCCTCAGGAGGAGCAGCGGCGTGGATCTGGGTCTCGATGGGGCGCGCGCCCTGGTCGGTGGCGGATCGAGCGGCCTGGGCCTGGCGATCGGCGCGGCCCTGGCTGGCGAGGGTGCACGCGTCGCATTGGCCGCCCGTCCTTCCGACCGACTCGACGAGGCGGTCACGGGCGTCCCGGGGTCGATCGCCGCGCCGGCCGACCTCAGCGCGACGGACGGCCCGGCGTCCGCCGTCGAGGAGGCAGTAGGCGCCTTCGGCGGCCTCGACCTGCTTGCTCGTCAATTCCGGTGGCCCGCGACCGGGCGGGTTCGGGGAGCTCGACGATGACGGCTGGCAGGACGCCATCGACAGCACGCTGCACAGCGCGCTTCGCCTCATCCGCGCCGCGCTGCCGCATCTGCGCGAGAGCGATCGACCATCCATCCTCGTCATCCTGTCGTCGTCGGCACGCGAGCCGATCGCTGGCCTGACTGCCTCGAACACGCTTCGACCGGGCCTGGTCGGTCTCATCAAGTCGCTGACGGCGGAGATCGCGCCGGTGCGCATCAACGGCCTCGCGCCGGGCCGCTTCATGACGGCTCGGAGCATCGAGGTCGAGAAGATGACCGCGGAGCGGACCGGTCAGACGACGGACGAAGTACGTGCCGGGCTCATCGATCGGATCCCGCTCGGGCGGATCGGCGATCCTGCCGAGCTCGGTCGACTCGGGACGTTCCTGCTGTCGCCCGCGGCGTCGTACGTGACCGGGGCCATCGTGCCGGTCGACGGCGGGATGATCCGGAGCCTGCCCTGATGCGACGGCTGTTCCTCTGGGCCGCCCGCAACGGTTGGCTCAAGACCCGGCTGCCGCGGTTCCGGTTCATGAAACGCGCGGTGCGGCGTTTCATGCCGGGCGAGACGCTGGAGGCAGCGCTCGATGCCGCGCAACCGCTCGAGGCCGCCGGCATCGGCACGATGTACACGCGGCTGGGCGAGAACCTGACGAGTCTCGACGAGGCCGATGAGGTCGCCGACCACTACATCGGTGTGTTCGATGCGATCCGCGCCCGCGGCTACCGCGGGGAGGTCTCGGTCAAGCCGACCCAGCTCGGGCTCGACCTCGACGAAGACCGGACGCTCGCCCACCTGACGCGGCTGGCGGAGAAGGCGGCCGAGACCGGCTCGTACCTGTGGATCGACATGGAGGGCAGCGACTACGTCGAGTCGACCATCCGACTCTACGAGCGCCTCCGCGCCGTCCAGCCGCGGACCGGCATCTGCCTGCAGGCCTACCTCAAGCGAACGCCGTCCGACGTCGAACGGCTTCGGCCGCTCGACCCGGCGATCCGGCTGGTCAAGGGCGCCTACGACGAGTCGGAGACGATCGCCTATCGCGACAAGCGCTTGGTCGATGCCAGCTATCTGTCGCTGGCGGTCGATATCCTCAAGACCGGCCGTGGCCGTCCCGATTCGGCTTGGGCTGGGTACGCACGATGTCCGGCTCGTCGAGCAGATCGCCGAGCAGGTCGATCCGGCCGGCGTTCCGCGGGATGGGTTCGAGGTCGAGATGCTGTACGGGATCCGCTCCCGAGAGCAATATCGACTGGCCAAGGCAGGCTTTCGCGTCCAGACGCTCATCGCGTACGGTGAGCATTGGTATCCGTGGTACATGCGTCGCCTGGCCGAACGACCAGCCAACGTCGCGTTCGCGATCCGCTCGCTCTTGCCGTAACCAGGAGGTTACCGATGTCCGTCTCGTCGATCCGGGGCGTCGCGGCCCGGATGAGCTCCATCGGGACCGAGGGAGCGTTCGCGGTCAGCGCCCGCGCGCGGGCGCTCGAGGCCCAGGGCCGGCCGATGATCCACCTCCAGATCGGCGAGCCCGATTTCGACACGCCCGCGCATGTCCGCGAGGCGGCCAAGAAGGCGCTCGACGAGGGCGCGACGCACTACGCACCGTTCCCCGGCATCCCCGAGCTGCGCCAGGCCATCGCCGCCGACGTCACGCGACGCAAGGGCTTCGAGGCCGATCCGTCGCAGGTGTTCGTCACGGTCGGCGGCAAGGGCGTGATGCTGTACGCGATCCTCGGCCTGATCGACCCGGGCGACGAGGTGATCGTGCCCGACCCTGGCTACCCGATCTACGAGTCGCTGACGCGCTTCGTCGGCGCCAAGCCCGTGCCGATCCCGATCCGGATGGAGAACGAGTTCCGGCTCGACGTCGAGGAGCTGGCCTCGCTGATCACGCCGCGGACGCAGGCTGCTGATCATCAACTCGCCGGCCAACCCGACCGGCGGCGTCTTGACGCGCTCGGACCTGACGCGGATCGCCGAGCTCGCGCAGGAGCACGACCTGTGGGTCATGACCGACGAGATCTACGGCCGGATCCTGTACGACGGGGAGGAGCACGTCTCGATCGCGTCGCTCCCCGGGATGCAGGAACGGACCATCGTGCTCGATGGCTTCTCGAAGACGTTCGCGATGACCGGCTGGCGGCTCGGCTACGCGGTCGTGCCAGAGTCCCTCATCGAGACCTACTCCGAGCTGATCATCAACACCATCTCGTGCGCCCCCACGTTCGTCCAGGCCGGCGCGGTCCAGGCGCTGGTCGGGCCCCAGGACGACGTGGACGCGATGGTCGTGGAGTTCAAGGCACGACGCGACCTGATCGTCAACGGACTCAACGAGATCGAGGGGATCCGCTGTGCGACGCCGCTCGGTGCCTTCTATGCCTTCCCCGACATCTCGGGAACGGGTCTGACCGGGGCCGAGTTCGCCGAACGGCTGCTGGTGGATCACGACGTTTGCGTGCTCGCCGGCACCGCGTTCGGTGGGGTCGGCACGGATCACATCCGGATCTCCTACGCCAACTCGAGGGAGAACCTGTCCGAAGCGCTCGGTCGGATCGGCCGGTTCGTCGCCGGGCTGGGTCGTGCCTGAGGGCGCCGGCCGCCCCAAGGCATTCGTCGCGCGTCGCCTCCCCGAGGAGGGATTGCAGCTCGTCCGCGAGGCCTGCGACATGGACCTCTGGGAGGACGAGCTGCCGCCGCCACGGGACGAGCTGCTGCGGCGGATCGCCGGGGTTGATGGCGTCCTGACGCTGCTCACCGACAAGGTCGACGACGAGTTCCTCGACGCTGCCGGGCCGCAGCTGAAGGTCGTGAGCAATTACGCCGTCGGCTTCGACAACATCGATGTCGCCGCGTGCGCGCGGCGAGGCATCCCGGTCGGCAACACGCCCGGCGTCCTGACCGACACGACCGCCGACCTTGCCTGGGCGTTGTTGATGGCGGCTGCGCGGCGTGCTGCCCGAGGGCGATCGGTACGTGCGGGCCGGGTCGTGGAAGACGTGGGGTCCGCTGCTGCTGCTCGGGCCCGACGTGCACGGGGCGACGATCGGGATCGTCGGGTTCGGGCGGATAGGGCAGGCGCTCGCGCGACGGGCGCAGGGGTTCGGGATGGAGATCCTCTATCACGACCTCGAGCCGCTGCCGCCGTCGATCACGGATCCGCTGGGCGCCACCTATCTGCGGCTGGAGGAGCTGCTGCCGAGGAGCGACTTTGTGTCGTTGCACGTAAACCTGTCCCCGGTGACCCGGCACCTGATCAATGCCGAGACCCTGGGAATGATGAAGCGGACCGCGGTGCTGGTGAACACGTCGCGTGGGCCGGTAGTGGACCAGGTCGCCCTGGCCGCCGCGCTGCGTGAAGGCACGATCTGGGCGGCGGCGCTGGATGTCACGGATCCCGAGCCGATCCCGATGGACGATCCGCTCGTCGGGCTCCACAACTGCCTGATCGTGCCGCATATCGCGTCGGCGTCACGGACGACCCGCGGCAAGATGGCCGCGATGGCGGCCGCGAACCTCGTCGCTGGCGTCCGCGGCGAGCGCCTCCCGACCGAGGTGCCGCCGCCAGCGTGATGTGTCAGCACGTCATCGTCATGGGCGTGTCGGGGAGCGGCAAGACGACCGTAGGGCAGGGGCTTGCCAAGGAACTCGGCTTCGAGCTGATCGAGGGTGACGACTACCACCCGCCTGGGAACGTCCAGAAGATGGCTGCAGGCATCCCGCTGACAGACGAGGATCGCCGGCCCTGGCTCCAGACCCTTGCAGAGCTGCTCGCTGACCGGCACGCGCGAGGCCACGGCACGGTCCTCGCCTGCTCGGCACTGCGACGTGCGTATCGGGACGTCCTGCGGTCTGCAGTCCCCGCCGACGAGACGTTCGTCATCCTGCTCGAGGCCGACGCTGCCACGCTTCGATCCCGCATGGCGTCACGAACAGGCCACTACATGCCGCCGGCCCTGCTCGAGTCGCAGCTCGCAACCCTGGAACCGCTCCAGCTGGACGAACGGGGCGTCGTCCTGAACGCCACGCGACCGCCCGCCGACGTCGTCGCGGACGCAGTCTCGGCCGTCCGATCGCACGCTCCGATCTGATGCCTTGGCTGACCACGGTTGATGCTCGAACTGGACACAACCGTCACGCACCGAGGCTCGATCGCGTCCCCCAAGCATGAAGTCGAGAGCCACGGCTGGGCTCCTCGGTCTGCTGGTGGCTACCTTGGCGACGGCCTGTGGTCAACCAGCTCCGCCACAACCCGCCCCGACTCCGCCGCTCACCGCGGCGCCGTCACCTGACACTACTTCGGCCGTTCTCCGGATCGAAGGCGAGGTCCAGTTCTGCGGTTCCATCGGCGGGTGCGCCTACCTTGCCGAGCTGATCGGGCCCGACGGAACGTGGAAGGGTGATCTCGAAATCGTGAAACAGCAAGGCGGGTTCGCCGTCGCCGGCCAGTCCGGGTTGCCCAGGACCCTCGGCGCGGGTGGATACTCGTTGCGCCTTTGGTTCGTGCCCGTCTCCGACGACCGCCAAATCGGCGTCCCACCCGCGACCGGTCCGATCACAGCCACCTGTGTGGCGCGATTCTCTGTGTCACCCGGCCAACCGTCCGTCGATATCGAGACTCGCTTCGGCTCGGACACATGCGAGGCGACCGTAACCGGCGCCGCTGGCCACCTCGGTGTGGATAGGACGGGTCAGCTTCTGTATACGCCTCCTAACGCCGACGTCCCCGAATCAGAGCGTCCGAATCCAGACCACGTCATCTGTCCGAACAAGGAGCCTTGCGGGCCGTAGGCCAGCCGGCGATCGCAGTCACCCGACCGTGATACGGTCGGTGACGGGCCGGTAGCTCAGCGGCAGAGCAGGGGACTTTTAATCCCTGTGTCGTGGGTTCGAATCCCACCCGGCTCGCCACGAGGATCGATCATGACCGAACGATCCGGCGGTTCGGCCACGGGCCAGGACATCGACAAGGCGGTCGACAAGGCGGTCGGCGAAGCTGAGCTCGCCTGGGCGGCGGCGCACCTGCCTTTGTTGCGGCGCTGGGTGACCGGATCGCGCTTCCTCTACCAGGCGCTCGCGATCGCCTTCGTGCTGGGTCTGGTCGTCCACATCGTCGGCTACGTCCTCGCGCGATCGGGTCTCGACGAGCCCGCCGGCCTGATCGCCGACCTCCTCGCCAACCTCGGCATCGCATTGTGGACGGGTGGTGTCCTGGTCGTCTTCGTCCAGGTCATACCCGAGGCGCAACGCAAGGCGACGGTTCGCCTGCTTGCGAGGTACGAGGCAGCGCTGCGCGATCGGGGCGAGCCACCGCGATAGGGACATCCGGCTCGCCAGGGCGCGCGCACGGCTTAAGGCGTGACGACCCGCCGAGCGGCTCGTCCGGATCGCGAGGCCGGCCGGCGTGCCAGGAAGTCCGGGTCGTCGCCGAGCGCCGCTTCGAGTAGGGCCAGCGTCTCCTGCCGGTCGGCCGGGCCACCCGCGTCCGGCCAGGTCGCGACGATCGCCCCCGCCCAACTGGCCCAGTCCGCACGGAGGCGGGCCCACCGGTCGAGGAGCACCCAGTAGAGCAGGTTCACATGGATCCGGTCTGGGAACGCACCCGTCCCATCGAGATAGTCGCGGGCGATCGCGCGCCACGGCTCATCGGAGGCCGCAGCCTCTTCGGCGAATTCCTCGAGTCGTTGCCGCAGGACATCGACTGACGCGTAGTTCCCGAATAGCACCTTGAGTGCCGCCTCTGATTCGAGAACGGTCGGTGAGGCCGGGGTCGCGAGCCACCCTTTGAGCGCCCGTCGGCCTGCCGCCGTGATCGCGTATTCCGTCCGCCGCCGCTTCCCGACATCGACCCGGCTCGCGGTCGCCAGTCCGGCCTCCACCAGCCGCTGCGGCTCACGGTAGAGGTGGCTCTCCGCCCTGGGCCACACGGCGAGCAGCGCGCGCCGCATGAGCTTGGTCAGCTCGTATGTCGACCAGGGCTGGATGGCGAGCAGCCCGAGGATGGCATAGGAAGTCGGCGTCAATCTCGGCGGACCCATTGACAATGTACTCCAATGTGGAGTATCAAGACAAATACTCCAATCCGGAGTATACAGGAGGCGAGACGATGCGGGCCATGACCGCGACCGAGGCAGTGATCCGACCGGCGACCGAGGCCGACGTCGATACCCTTCGAGCTGTCATCGCACGGGCCAACGAGCAATTCCGCGGCCTCGTCGCGGAAGAGCTGTTCGCGTCCTACCTGGCCAGTGCCATGGACGTCGAGCGCCGCCTCGTGGAGAGCGACGTCCTCGCCGCCGAGGTCGATGGTGGGATCGTCGGCACCATCACCTTCTACCGCGATGCCAGAGACGAGGGCATGCCGATCCTGTTCCCAGACGGGACGGCTGGGATCCGGGCCACGGCCGTGGACCCGATGGCCAGGGGCCGGGGCATCGGCCAAGCGATGGTGGAAGCGTGCATCGATCGCGCCACGGACGTGGGCGCCACCGGCTTGGGCCTGCATACCGCCACGTTCATGGTCGCTGCGGTGACGATCTACGAGCGATGTGGCTTCGTGCGGGCGCCGGGCTACGACCTCGAGTGGTCGCAGTTCTTCCCGGCCCGGCGCGGCGAGGTGGAACCGGCGATCGCATACCTTCGCGCCGCGCGGTGAGCGCGACGATCCGGGCGAGGCTGGCGCGCTTGCTCATGGAGCTCGCCCGACGTTCTGCCCAGCCGATCGGGACCACGAGCGGGGTGCGACTGCGATAGGGACATCCGGCCCTTGACGGGTCGCCGGTGCGTGGACGCATCATGGCGGTCCGCAGTTAGCTCAAGGGGCGCCCCTCATGCGCATCCGGCCCGCTCTCCTGTTCTGGGGCCTGTTCTTCATCCTCCTCGGCGGCCTGCCACTCCTGGTCCGCGCGGGTGCGCTCGACCCGGACGCCCTGGCGGACGCATGGCGCCTTTGGCCGCTATTGCTGGTCGCGCTCGGACTTTCGATGATCCTCGGTCGAACGAGGGCAGGCCTGCTCGGAACAGCCGTTGCGGCGATCGTGATCGGTGTCGCGGCCGGCGGTGCCCTGGCATCCGGCACGACCTGGATCGGCAACGTGGGCGGCTGCGGCGTCCCCGACACCGGCGACACGCCGCGCTTCGAGGACCGCGGCACGGTCGACGAGCCGATCGGGGCCACCTTCGACCTCGACTGCGGCGCGATCGACCTGTCGATGGCGCCCGGGAGCGAGTGGGGAGTCCAGGCCGACTACCAAGGCGAACCACCGACCCTCGAGCAGTCCCAGGGGCGGATCGGCCTCCGGTCTCCCAGTGGATTCGGGTTGCGGGGCCAGCATTGGACGGTCACGCTTCCCGTTGCCCTCACGCATTCGATCGAGCTGTCGACCAACGCGGGCAGCAGCAACGTCCGATTGGCCGGCGCCGACCTGGCGGAGTTCAAGCTCGATCTGAACGCCGGCGACGTTCGGGTCGATGCCACCGGCGCCCAGATCCAACAGCTGGATCTCTCCACGAACGCCGGGCCGGATCCGGCTCCGCGTCGATCAGGACCTCACGGGCTCCCTGTCGGCGAACGCCGGCTCGATCGAGCTCTGCGCCCCGCAGGACGCGACCCTCCGGCTCCGCGTGGAGGAGCAGCTGACCTTCGCGCACAACCTCGACGACCGAGGGCTTGCCCAGAGCGGCGACATCTGGACCCGCGAGGGCGCCGTCGGGGCGCCCGTCGTCGACCTGTCGGTCGAGGGCAATGCTGCCAACTTCACGCTCGACCCCGAAGGAGGCTGCTGATGGACTACCGCCTGTATCGGTCGCGTCGCGACCGGATGCTCGCCGGTGTCGCCGGCGGACTCGCCGAGATGTGGGGCGCCGACCCGTCGCTGGTGCGGATCATCTGGGCGTTGCTCGTCGTCTTCACGGGTGGCATCGCGCTGCTCGTGTACATCGTCATGGCGATCGTCGTGCCGGAGGAGGACGAGGTGTACCCGGCCCACACCGCTGCCCCTGCCGCGGGCCACCCGACCCGGTCCACGTTGGCCGGCGAGACCGCCGGGTCGATGCCGCTGGCCGAGACCGGCGACACCGCGCAAGCCAGCGACGCCGCCCGCGCGGAGGCGATCGCGGCACGTCGGGCAGCTCGCGCCGAACGTGGTGGCGGGGTGTCCCCGGGCCTGCTCTTCGGTGGCTTCCTGGTCCTGCTCGGCCTGTTCTTCCTGGTCCGCGAGTACCTGCCCGAGATCGACTTCGACTGGTTCTGGCCGGTGATCCTGGTCCTGATCGGGGTCGTGCTGGTCATGTCCGCGATGGGTCGCGGGCCACGGTCCGGCGGATCGCAGTGAATCCACGGCGGCGCGGGCCGCTGATCGCCGGGACGTGGTTGATCGGTCTCGGCGTCGTGTTCCTTGTCCGCCAGGCGATGGGCTTGTCCTGGGGCGATGCCTGGCCGCTGTTCATCATCCTTGTCGGCGTCGCCTCGTTCGTGTCGACGCTCCTCGACTGGCGGCCGGGCGTGTCCGGTCTCTGGTCGTTCACCTGGCCGGTCGTCTGGACCGTCGTCGGTGTGCTTCTGCTCCTGAGCACGACCGGTCAACTCGGTACGGAACCGTTCGAGCTCATCGAGCTCGGTTGGCCGTGGCTGCTCGTCGCGCTCGGGGTCTGGTTCCTGATCGGCGCGGTGTTCCCGGGCGGGTCGAAGCCGCAGGAACAGCTGGTCGTGCCGTTGCGGGCCGCCGGCAGCGGATCGGTCAAGGTCAAGTTCGGCGCAGGCAACCTCACGACCCGTCCTGCCGCGCTCGGGGCGCTCGTCGACGGCGAGTTCCGCGGCGGCGTCGTCCACCGCGAACACGGCCCCGGCGTCGTCGAGCTCGAGCAGGACACGACCTGGGGGATGCCCTGGCTGCACCAGGAGACGGCGTGGACCCTGGGGCTGACACGCGAGATCCCGCTCGACCTGAAGATCGAGACCGGTGCGAGTCGAGCGCAGCTCGACCTGCGCGACCTCAAGCTGCGGCGGCTCGAGCTCAAGACCGGCGCCAGCGAGTCGACCGTGATCCTGCCGCACTCCGCCGGCGCCACCGACGTCCGCGCCGAGGCCGGCGCCGCGAGCCTCACGTTCATCATCCCGACCGGGGTCGCGGCGCGCATCAAGTCCAAGATGGGACTCGGCAGCAACCAGATCGATGAGACGCGGTACCCGAGAATGGGCGACGGCTTCCAGTCGACCGACTACGCGACCGCGGCGAACCGGGTCGATCTCGACATCCAGGGCGGCGTCGGCTCGGTCCGCGTCCGCGGGGAGGACTGACCCACACCGCGCGCCGGGCTGGGCGCCACGACGGCGGACTGCCACAATCCCGATTCGATGGACGTCACCGTCGACCATCCGGCGACCGTCACCGCCGAGACACCAGCGACCAGCTCCGCGTCGACCACGACGCTGCGCATGGACTGGATCCTCGCGTTCCTGTCCGTCTGGCTGATCGGCGGGTTCTACGTCGACTTGTGGGCACACAGCCACGGCCAGGTCGACGACACGTTCTTCACGCCATGGCATGCGCTCCTCTACGCGGGCGCGGCCTCGTTCGGCGTCGTGCTGGGCGCCGCGGCGATCGCCGGTCGACCTCGTAGCGTCCCCTTGCGCGACACGTTGGCGCCGCCGTACCGGATCGCCTTCCTCGGGTTCCTCCTCTTCGGGATCGCGGGCGTGCTCGACCTCGTTTGGCACACCGTGTTCGGGTTCGAGGTCGACGTCGAGTCACTATTGAGCCCGAGCCATCTGTTGCTGGCGACCGCCGGGATGCTGATGGTCGGTGCGCCGATCCGGTCCGCCGGCGCGCGCTTGCTCGCGGGCGCGCCGCGGACGTGGCGGACGGCCGGCCCGGTCGTGATCCCGCTGGCGATGGCGGTCGCGATCCTTGTCGCGTTCACCCAGTACGCCCACCCGATCATCGACACGTGGTCGGAGGCGACACCGGCGGATGAGCCGCGAATCACCGCCCAGCTGTACGCGATGGCGGCCGACGGCAGCGGCCAGCGACGGTTGACGGTCGTGCCCGGCCGGGCTTTGGGGGCTCGGTGGTCACCCGATGGGAGCCAGCTCGTGTACTCCTATCAACCGCTCGAGGACGGCGCCGATGCGGACGACCCTGTCCAGATCCACGTCATGAACGCAGACGGCACCGGCGACCGCGTCCTGGCCACCGACTACCCGGCGAGCGATCCGGCCTGGTCGCCGGACGGGCAGCGGATCGCGTTCTCGCAGAGCATCGATGAGGTCTACGACCTCTACGTGATGAACGCCGACGGCACGGGCGTGGAGCGCCTGACCGACGACGCGTTCTCCGATTGGGGCGCGACCTGGGCGCCGGACGGCGAGACGCTGCTCTTCAACTCGGATCGAGACGGGACCTACCACATCCATCGACTGGATCTCGCCACGAACGAGGTCACGGCGGTCACGACGGGTGGCTCGAACGACTACGACCCCTCGATCTCGCCCGATGGCAGTCGACTCGCGTTCACGTCGGATCGACGCGGCGGGTCGAACTACGACGTCTGGCTCATGCCGGTCGATGGTGAGCCGACGCGCCTGACCGTCGGTGAGGACGTCGGCGACAGCTACATGGCGACTTGGTCGCCGGATGGCTCGACCATCGCCTTCACGTCGAACCGGACCGGCGACTTCGAGGTGTACACGATGCCCGCCGCCGGCGGCGAGGCGACGAACCTTAGCCAGAACCCGGGCGCCAGCGATGGCTGGGCTCGACCCGAGTGGTCGCCGGACGGGTCGACGATCGTGTATCCGTCGGAGGGAAACACGCCGTTCTGGCGTGAGGACTTCATCCGGCAAGGTTTCGGTGCGGCCGGGATCTTGATCGGGGCGACGGTGCTGGCCGGCGCGTTCGTGTACCTGCGTCGTCGTTTCGGTCGGCTGCCGATCGGTTCCTACGCCGTCGTGGTCGGCGTGCCGCTGGCGATGGCGACCGTGATGAGCGACGAGTACCGGTTGCTGCCGGGCATCGCGTTGGCAGCGCTGGCCGCGGAGGTGCTCGTCTGGCGCTGGCCGGCCGGCGCGAGCCGAGTGGGCGATGCGCTCGTCGCGTTCCTGGTGCCGGCGATCCTGTTCGCGCTCTACTTCGCGACGATCGGCATGACCGATGGCCTCGGCTGGACGGTCCCCCTGTGGCTCGGCGCGATCGTCACGGCCGGCATCATCGGCCTGTTCCTCGACGAGCTGGCTCGGGCTGCGCCTCGATCATCGACGGTGTCTCCCGCCACGTAGCGTTAGCTGCGCTCGAGCGCGACGCGGAGGCCGAGTGCGACGAGGACCGTGCCGCTCACCCAGCGGATGAACCGGCGGGGGCCGGAGCGGCCGAGGGCGTCGCCGATGGCTGCGAGCATCGCTGAGTAGAGCAACAGCCAGGCGAGGCCGATCAGGTCGAACACCAGCGCCAGTTGTAGCGCGCGAATCGCCGCCGGCTCTCCCGGGGCGATGAACTGCGGAAGCAGGGTGAGGAAGAAGACTCCGAGCTTCGGGTTGAGCAGCGCCGACAGCAAGCCCTGCAGCCACGCATGGCGCGTGGGCAATGTCGGCGACCCATCTAGACGTTCGAGCGCGACGTCGTCTCGAGACCGCAGCGTCGAGATCCCGAGGTAGATCAGGTACGCCGCTCCCGCAATCTTGAGGATCGTGAACGCGACCGAGGACGTGGCCAGGATCGTCGCGATCCCGAGCGCGGCGGCGACCGCCCAGCCGAGGATGCCGGTGCAGATCCCGAGCGACGTGGCGTAGCCCGCGGCCCGCCCGTGCCGGAACACGTTGCGTGCCACGAGCGCCATGTCGGGGCCCGGGATGACCACGACGGCGATCGCGACACCGATGAAGGGCAGGAGTTGGTCGGTCACTGGGTCGCAACTTTACGGCGCTGACCGACCGTCGTCGTTCCCGAACCGCGACGTTGTCGGTCCCGCGGCGGGGCCGACCGGGCCATGACCTCCCCGTAGCGTTTCCTCCACACCCGTTCGGATCGGATGTCCGGATGCTGCCGGGAGGTTTGGATGAACACTGGCGACACCGCGTGGCTGCTCATGTCCACGGCACTCGTGATGATCATGCTGCCGGGGCTCGCGCTGTTCTACGGCGGGCTCGTTCGGCGCAAGAACGTCCTGTCGACGATCATGCACAGCTTCTTCGGGCTCGCCCTCGTGAGCGTCGTCTGGGTGATCGTCGGGTTCACCCTCGCCTTCGGGCCTGATGTCGGCGGCCTCGGCTTGATCGGCGGCCTCGACTTCGCGCTCTTCAACGGCGTCGGCATCGAGCCCTCCGCCGTCTACGCGACGACGGTGCCGTTCGTGCTGTTCGCGGCGTTCCAGATGATGTTCGCGGCGATCACCCCGGCCCTCATCACCGGTGCGTTCGCCGAGCGCAAGCGGTTCGGTGCGTTCGTGCTGTTCACGATCCTGTGGTCGGTCCTCGTCTATTCGCCGCTGGCTCACTGGGTGTGGTCGGCCGATGGCTGGCTGTTCAAGCTCGGCGCGCTCGACTTCGCGGGCGGGACCGTGGTCCATATCAGCTCCGGCGTGTCGGCGCTCGTCGTCGCGCTGTTGATCGGCCGCCGTGTCGCCAACGGCGAGCCGATGGAGCCGCATGACGTCCCGATGACGATCCTCGGCGCGGGCCTGCTGTGGTTCGGCTGGTTCGGCTTCAACGCCGGCTCTGCCGTCGCTGCCAATGGCCTCGCCGCGAACGCGTTCATGGTCACCAACACGGCCGCCGCGGCCGCCACGATCACGTGGGTCCTCGCGAGCTACATGCACAAGGGCAAGGTCAGCGTCATCGGTGCCGCCTGCGGTGCGGTCGCCGGCCTCGTGGCGATCACCCCGGCGTCCGGCTTCGTCGGCGTCGGTGGTGCGCTCGTCATCGGCCTTGTGGTCGGCGGTCTGTGCTACAGCGCCACGCTGCTGCGCTCGCGCCTGAAGATCGATGACGCGCTCGACGTGTTCGCGGTGCACGGCGTCGGCGGGATGTTCGGCGCGGTGGCGACGGGCGTGTTCGCCACTGCCGCGATCCAGCCGGCGTTCACCGGGCTGCTCGAGGGCAACGCCCAGCAGCTCGTCAACCAGCTGATCGCCGTCGGCGCGACCGTCGCCTACGCCACGGTCTCGACGTTCGTGATCGTCAAGGTCGTCGATGTGGTGCTCGGGATCCGCGTCTCGCCAAGCGACGAGGAGATGGGCATCGACCTCGCCACGCACGGCGAGGTGGCCTACCAGACCTAGCCCTCCGGGGCGAACGGCCGGCCGGGACGGCTCCTCCCGGCTCCGGTCCGGCCGGCGCTCCCTCTCTCCCGAACAGCGTCACCCGTCCACGCGGCCTCCGTCCCAGCCGGGCGGCGGCCGCTCCACATCCTCGGGAGCCGCAAGCGCGATATGGACGCCATCGACCAGCGCGATCCGCCGCCGCAGCGCCGGCGCCAACGGGCGCCGCTGTACGACGCGCGGTTCGAGCACGACGCGTGCGGGGTCGGGTTCGTGGCGGATGCGGGCGGTCGATCTGGGTTGAGGGTGTTGCCGCTGGCGCTTGCTGGATTGGGGGCATTGGCGCATCGGGGTGCGTTCGCGGCCGACGGGGAGTCGAGCGACGGAGCTGGCGTCTCGTTGCCGTTGTCCCGATCGCTGCTGTCGTTGATCGCGGGTCCGCTGGCGCTCGAGCGACCGGGCGTCGTGATGGTGTTCCTGCCGCGCGGGCGGGTTGGAGGACGCTTAGCCCGGCACCTGGCGGAGCACGTCTTCGCCGAGGCGGGGACACCGGTCCTGCGCTGGCGCACCGTGCCGTTCGAGGCGAGTTCGCTTGGGGCAGTGGCTGCTTCGTCGCGGCCGACGGTCGCGCAGGCGATCGTGGGGCGACCGTCTGGCGTGTCGGATGCGGTGTTCGAGCGGCGGTTGGTCGTGGCCAGGCGCCGTCTCGAGGCAGCCGCTCGTGCTGCGGGGGGCGCGGTCGGCGAGATGTCCGTGCCGTCGGCGTCGGCTCTGACGGTGGTCTACAAGGGCCTGGTGGCGGGGACGCGTCTCGCCGACCTGTATCTGGATCTCCGCGCGGCCGTCGACGTGCCGTACGCGGTGTTCCACCAGCGCTATGCCACGAACACGACGCCGGTCTGGCGACTGGCGCAACCGTTCCGCTCGATCGCGCACAACGGCGAGATCAACACGGTTCGTGGCAATCGCGAGCAGGTCCGCGGTCGGGCTCGCGATCGTGGTCCCCGCCAGATCGCCACCGAGCTGCTCGACGCCGGCCCGCTGCTCTCGCCCGATGGCTCCGATTCGCTGTCGCTCGACGAGGGGCTGGAGCTGCTGACGGCCACCGGTTGGGACCTGGCGCCGGCGCTGCTGGCCGCGATCCCCGAGGCGGTCGGGCTGCGGCGGGCGCCGCACCCGCACGTGGCGACGCTACGGCGGCGGGTGGCCGGGATGCTGGCGCCATGGGACGGGCCTGCGGCGATCGTCTTCGCGGACGGTCGACGGGTTGGCGCGTTGGTCGACCGGAATGGGCTTCGACCGGCCGCCTTCGCGGTCACCACGGATCGACTCGTCGCAGTCGCCTCGGAGGCCGGCGCCGTGCCGTTCGCCGCGGCCGAGACCGTACGGCGAGCGCGGCTCGGGCCTGGGGAGATGCTGCTGGTCGAGCCTGGTCGACGGGCGATCCTCGAGGACACGGACGCCAAGGCGCACGTGCTCCGCCATCTGCCGATCCACGACGCCCCGCGACCGCTGCACGAGGACTCGGCGGATGTCGCTGCTGCTGCGATCGAGGGGCGGGAGGCGATGGACCACCGACGGCGCTACCTCGCCGGGCTCGATGCCGAGAAGGCGCGGCTCGACATCAAGACGATGGCGCTCGAGGGCCACGAGCCGCTTTGGAGCATGGGCGACGACACGCCGACGGCAGGTCGAAGTCGACTGGATCGGCCGGTCGCCGATCATCTGCGCCAGGCGTTCGCGCAGGTCACCAATCCGGCGATCGACCCGGAGCGCGAGCGCGTCGTGATGGACCTGCGGGTCGAGCTCGGTCGACGGCCGGCCCTGCTCGGCGGGCCGCCGCGTGGGCCGCGGACACTGCGGCTTGATCGCCCGATCGTCGCGGATCTGGACGGCCTGGTCCGAGCCCTGAGCGAGGGCGGCCGCAGGATCCGCGTGCTCGACGCGACCTGGCCGGCCGCGGAGGGCGCAAGCGGCCTGGAGCCGTGCCTCTCGCGGCTCGCGCGCGAGGCGCTCGCGGCCGCTGGAGTCGGCGTCGAGGTCGTGGTCGTCAGCGACGCCTTGTTCTCCATCGACCGGCTTCCGGTGCCGTCGATCCTCGCGGCGGGAGCGGTGCACACCGCGTTGACCGAGGCGGGACTCCGGGGCCGGACGGACCTCGTGGTCGATGCGGCAGACGTGCTCGATGTCCATTCGATGGCGATGACGCTGGCAGTCGGTGCCACCGCCGTCCATCCGCGGCTCGCGCTGGAGCTGGCCGCCGAGCTCGCCGGATCACGGGGTGCCGAGACGCTGATGGCGGCCGGTGCGGTCGAGAACGTCGTCGAGGCGTTCGCGGCCGGTCTGCGCAAGACGCTGGCGCGGATGGGGATCAGCTCGATCGCCAGCTACATCGGCGGGTCGCTGATCGATACGGTCGACCTTGCGCCGGACGTCATCGAGCGCTGCTTCCCGACCGCCGCGGCGTGGCCCGGGCGAACGACGTTGGTCGACCTCGGCGCGCGCACGGTCCGACGGCGTGAAACGGCGACCGCGCTGCCCGAGCCCGCGCCTGGGCGCGAGGCGCGGTTGCCCGACCCAGGGTTCGCGCGGTTCCGCGCCGACGGCGAGGCGCATCTGTTCGAGCCCCGCATCGCGAGCGAGATCCAGGTGTTGTCGGGGGCGACGCCGACCGGCGATGACGGCTCGATCGACGCCTCGCTCACTCGATATCGATCGGCCCTGCGACGATCGGCATCAACACCGGCCGCCCCGCGTGATGAGCTGCACCTGCGACGAATCGCACCTGCGATTCCCGTCGAGGCGGTCGAGGACGCGCGGTCCATCGCGCGGCGGTTCGTCGTTTCTGCGATGAGCGTCGGGGCGCTATCGCCCGAGGCGCACCAGGCCCTGACGATCGGCATCCAGCGCGCGGGCGGCGCGGCGAACACCGGCGAGGGCGGCGAGGATCCGGCCTGGTACGCCGTCGGTTCGGATGGTCGGCGTCGTGACGCCCGCATCAAGCAGGTCGCATCGGCACGGTTCGGGGTGACCGCCACGTACCTCGCTCGCGCCGACCAGCTCGAGATCAAGATCGCGCAGGGATCGAAGCCGGGCGAGGGCGGCCAGCTGCCCGGTCGAAAGGCGACGGCGTATATCGCCGCGTTGCGGCGCGGTCAGGAGGGGCAGAGCTACATCAGCCCGCCGCCGCACCACGACATCTACTCGATCGAGGACCTGGCCCAACTCATCGCCGACCTGCGCGCGATCAACCCGGGCGCGCGGATCGGGGTCAAGCTCGTCGCGTCGCGCGGCGTCGGGACGATCGCGGCCGGCGTGGCCAAGGCCGGCGCGACCTACATCCACCTCTCCGGGCACGCCGGCGGGACCGGCGCCTCGCCGCTGTCGTCGATCAAGCACGTCGGTGCGCCGTGGGAGTTCGGGCTGGCCGAGGTCCACCAGGTGCTGCTGCGGAACGACCTGCGTGACCGGGTCGCGCTTCGCACCGACGGTGGCCTGCAGACCGGGCGCGACCTGCTGATCGCCGCGCTGCTCGGGGCGGAAGAGTTCGCGTTCGGGACGTCGGCGCTCGTCGCGATCGGCTGCGACATGGCGCGCCAGTGCCACCTCGACACGTGTCCCACCGGCATCGCGACCCAGCGGGAGGACCTTCGAGCGAAGTTCCGCGGCACGCCAGAGATGGTCGAGACGTTCTTCCTGGCGGTGGCCGAGGACCTGCGGCGTGAGCTGGCGGCGGTGGGCGCTCGGTCGGTGGGGGAGGTCATCGGGGAGAGTCGACGAGCGCTGCGGCCGGTTCGTGGTGCCTCCTCGGAGCTTGCTCCCATCGTCGGGCGCCGAACCCTGGACTGCGGACGCGGCACGGCGAGCTGACCCGGGGCTGCCGGCACGGACGATCGCGTCACGCGGCCGCGTCACCGCTCGAGGTTCGGATCGCGGCTGCGTTCCGCGACCAGGGTCCTGTCACCGCATCGGGGCTTCGACTATCGACCGCCGACCGATCGTTCGGCGCCGGGCTGACCGGCTCGATCGAGCGGGGCGAGCTGCGCGGTCCGGTGCGACTCGAGCTTCGCGGCGCGGCGGGTCAGTCGTTCGGGGCGTTCGCGTCGGGGTCGATCGACCTCACGCTCGTCGGGCAGGCCAACGACTATGTCGGCAAGGGGCTGTCGGGCGGGCGCCTCGTCGTCCGACCGGAGCCCGACCTGCCCGTCGCGGCGGCGGGCGAGGCGATCGCCGGCAATACGGTGCTGTATGGGGCGACCGGCGGGCGACTGCACCTGGTCGGTCGGGCGGGGATGCGCTTCGCGGTCCGCAACAGCGGCGCGTCGGCGGTGGTCGAGGGTATCGGCGCGCACGGGTGCGAGTACATGACGGGCGGCGTGGTCGTGGTGCTCGGCCCGGTCGGTGCGAACTTCGGGGCGGGGATGACCGGCGGACGGGCGTACCTGTACGACCCGAGCGGTCGCCACGTGGCGGCGCTCCACGCCGACAGCGTCTCGGCGGTGCGGCTGTCCGAGGTGCTGCACGAGCGACCGGATGGGCGCGAGCGGTTCGACGAGTTGTTCGGCTTGCTGCAGGACCACGCGGCCGCAGGGTCCGAGTTGGGCGGCCGACTGGTGCTTTCCGAGCAGCTCGCCGCCGATACCTGGCTCGTGGAGCCCGTAGCACCGAAGGCTGCCGAGCCGGTCGATCCGGTGAGCGAGGCAACCGCAGAGGTCGCGATCCCGGCCGCTCGATAGCACCTGGAACATCCCGACGTTCCAATCAGCGAAGGAACGCGTCCCGGAACGGCTCTCAGCCGCCCTTTGGAACCTGCTGATGTTCCGAACGGCGACGGACTTGGCCGATTCGGGCCCGATCCGGGCGCTCAGCCTTCATTTGGAACATAGGGATGTTCCAAAGGCGAACGGCCGGATGTCGCGCGGCTGGAACATGACGTGTTACGAACTCGGGCTGAGCGGCCGGAGCCACCGCCGAAGTCAGGCCCTCGCTGGTCGTTTGGAACGTGCCATGTGACGACCAGCGCCTGAGGGGCTCATTCCCGGGCGCTCCTTCGTCGCTCGTAACACGTGATGTTCCACGGCGCGTGGTCACGGGACATGCGGAGGCCCGGCAGCCCGCCGAGAGCGAGCCACCGGGCCGAGAGATGCGAGGGTTACGCGCCGGGTTCGGCGCGACCGCGTTACGCGCCCGGTTCGGCCACCGCGCGCGATGCCGGAACGGGAGGTGCGGCCCCTGCCGGCACCTCGTTCCGCATCGGGACTTCCTTGAGCATCGCCACGAGCCCCGCGGCGATCAACGACGCCCCGATCCCGATCACGAACGTATTCGCAGTCGCGATCGAGAACGCCTGGTGGATCGCATCGACGATCGCCGGGATGAACGGCTCGACCTGGGCGCGGAACGCCGCAGGCACTTGGCCGAGGATCGCCGCACCGAGGTCGCCGACGCCGCCGAGCGTATCGGGCTGGACGCCACCGCCGGCCAGCGCGGCGCTGAGCTCCGGCGGGACATCCGCCGCGGCGAGCTGTCGTGGCGCCTCCTCGACCAGCGTCGTCCCGAAGATCGTGCCGGTGATCGCCAGGCCGACCGTGCCACCGACCTGCTGGAAGAACGTCAGGTTGCTGGTCGCCGTCCCGAGCCGCTCGATCGGCACGCTGTTCTGGACGACCAGCGTGAAGACCGCGAACGTCGGCCCGACACCCAGGCCGGCCACGAACATCCATAACCACACGAGTGGGATCGGGGTGTCGGCGCGCAGGTTCGTCAGCAGGAACAGTCCTGCAGCCATCGTCACGAGCGCGCCGACCAGCAGCAGCCGGTAGCGGCCCGTCCGCGCCACGAGCTGACCCGCACCGGTCGCGCTGATGATCAAACCACCAAGCAGCGGCAGGATCTGGTAGCCCGATTCGGTCGCGGACGAGCCGTTCACGACCTGGAACCAGCGCGGCAGGAATACCACGGTCGCGAAGAAGCCGAACGAGGCGAGGAAGAACGCCACGACCGACAACGTGAACGAGCGGATGCGGAACAGGCTGAGCGGGACGATCGGCTCGCGGACCCGCGACTCGACGAACAGGAAGCCGAGCGCGATCACCGCGCCGAGGACGATCAGGCCACCGACCGTCGGGTCGGTCCAGTCGGCCGACTGCTTGTTCGTGAGCCCGACCAGGATCGGTACGAGGGCCGCGGTGAACAAGGCGGCGCCGAGGTAGTCGATCGACGGCTTGCCATCACCGAGGTGGTACGAAGGCAGGTTGCGCCACACGACGGCGAACACGATCGCGCCGATGGGCAGGTTGATGAAGAACACGAACGGCCAGCCGATCGAGTCGGTCAAGAGGCCGCCGATCGCCGGGCCGATGAGCACCGACAGACCGAACACGGCCCCGAACAGACCCTGGTACTTGCCTCGCTCGGACGGCGCGAACAGGTCGCCGATGACCGCCAGTGCGATCGGGAACAGCGCACCCGCGCCCAGACCCTGGATCCCGCGTGCAGCCGATGAGCTGCCACATCTCCTGCGACAAGACCGCCAGCAGCGAGCCGACCATGAAGATGCCGATGCCGAACAGGAAGATCGGCCGGCGGCCGAACATGTCGGACAGCTTGCCGTACAGCGGGCCGCTGATGGTCGATGTGAGCAGGTAGGCGGTGAATGCCCAGGTGTAGAGCTCGTTGCCGCCGAGGTCGGTGATGATGCGCGGCAGCGCGGTGCCGACGACCGTCTGGTCGAGGGCGGCGAGGAACACGCCGATCATCACCATGAGGAGCACGCGCATCCGCACCGGATGCGGGACCTCGATGGGCGGGCGATCGATGAACGCCGCTTGGGCCTGGGTGGACGACGTCACTGGGGACCTCCTTGTGTCTCTGTCAGTCGACGTGTAACGTATCAAGTGATTAGGAAAGTTTCGTTCCTAATAGCCGGTTAACGTTGGTTACGAGATGGATTCCTCGGCCCGCCTGCTGCGGCTGCTCTCGCTCCTCCAGACGCCTCGTGACTGGACCGGGACGGAGCTCGCCGATCGCCTCGAAGTGAGCACGCGGACGGTCCGCAACGACATCGAGCGCCTGCGTGCGCTCGGCTATCCGGTGCATGGCACGCGCGGCGCGGTGGGCGGCTATCGACTCGAAGCGGGTGCCGTCCTGCCGCCACTCCTGCTCGACGACGACGAGGCGATCGCGGTCGCGGTCGGCCTGCAGTCGGCGGCCGGTGGCGCGATCGGCGGCATCGAGGAGACGTCGCTCCGGGCGCTGGCCAAGCTCGAGCAGGTCCTGCCGAAGCGCCTGCGGCGGCGGGTCAACGCCCTGCAGGCGTTCACCGTCCTCGTGCCGCGCGACGAGCGCGAGCCGACGGTCGACCCGAAGGTGCTCACGCTGCTCGCCGGGGCGTGCCGCGACCACGAGCGTCTGCGGTTCGCGTATCAGGATCGCGAGGGCGCGGCGACCCGCCGCGAGGCCGAGCCGTATCACCTCGTCAACTGGGGCCGGCGCTGGTACCTGCTGGCGTGGGACATCGACCGCGCGGATTGGCGGACGTTCCGGGTGGACCGCCTTGTCCCGCGGCTGCCGCTCGGGCGACGGTTCACGCCGAGACCGTTGCCGGACGAGGACGTTGCGGCATATGTCGCGCGTGGGGTCGCGTCTGCCTGGCAGTTCCGTGCCCGGATCGTGGTCCATGCCCCGGCGGAGGTCGTCAGCGAGCGTATCGGTCGGTGGGTCGGCACGGTCGAGGCGATCGACGAGCGGACCTGCATCCTCGAAGCCGGCGCGAACAGCGTCGAGACGATGGCGGTGTATCTCGGCATGCTCGACGCCGACTTCAGCGTGACCGAGCCGCCCGAGCTGGTCGACCATGTTCGCCGGCTGGCGACTCGCTACGGCGCATCGACCGCGGCGTAGGAGCGTGACCTAGGCTAGCGGCGCACCGCCGCCAGGGCGCGCTCGGCCTGCGCGATGTGGAACCGATCGTGGCCGGCCGCCAGCCGGGCGATCAAGCCATAGCTCTCCGGTCCGCGTTCGCGGTGGATGCCGACCCGCTCGCGATCGTCCACTGGTCGCTGGCTCCAGAGTCGGAGGTTGGCCGTCCGCAGCGCGTCGAACAGCGCGATCAGGTCGCCGGGATCGTCGTCGCGATGGCGCAACCGGTCGACCCACAGGTCCTGGTCGTAGCCGATGATGTCGGGCTGGTCCTCCGAGATGATCCAGCGGACCCGAGCGGCCGTCGTCAGCTCCGAGTCGACCAGGTGGCCGATGCATTCGAGGACCGACCATTCGCGCGGCTCGGGCCGCGCCCGGAGATCATCGCCGGCCTCGCCGACGAGCTCGCGGAGCTTGGCCACGGTCGCCGCCTGGACCACAGCCGGATCGTCGCCGCCGAGCAGGTCCAGCAGCTGACGTCGGTACGCCTCCGGACTCTGGACAGGGTCGATCGCTGTGTCCGACATGGCGCACATGGTGCCGCACGGGTGGCTGTGGTCGAAAGGTCCAGTCGGCGCGCGCTCGACAGGTCCGGACCGCACGCAACCCACCTGCAACCGAGTCGCCCCCGTACCGCCGCCGAACCAGGACCGTGCGGGCCATACGCTGCGAGCCATGATGGGGAAACGTCTCCCTGGAACGACCGTGGGCGGCTCCGCCACCCCGAAGAGCGACGAGGTGATCGCCATGCTCCACGGGTCCGAACCCGAGCTCCACCACCCGCTGGCCGTGCGCGACGGCACCAGCGGACCGGTCACGTGCGCTTCGTGCGGCTGTCGCTTGTCACAGACCGGTGAGGCCTGGTTCCACTTCAACCCGATCGGCGGGCGCGATGCCCGCGGTTGCCGCGTGGTGTGCGCCGATGCCGCGCACGATGCCACCGGTCGCGCGGTGTCGATCGCCGTCTAGCCGCCTCGGGCGCCCGTTCTCGGGGCCCAGCGTGCTTCTCGGACCGCAGATGCGGACCGAAGGTTGAACGGCAGTCTTCCTCCGCCCCGATCCGTGCCCCGCAGGCACGAACGCGCCCCGTAGGTCTCCTTCCAGGCCCGTTCAAGGCTGATTTGCAGTCTGAGAAGCACGCGCCCGATGTGGCTAGCCCGACCCCTCGTCCACGACGATCCGATAGCCCACGCCCCGGACCGCGACGACATGCGGGCCGCCGGCGGCGTCGACCTTCGCCCGCAATCGGGCGAGGTGCGGCTTGAGCCACAACAGATCAGGGTCGTTCTCCGCCGGCCAGCCGGCACGCGCCAGCTGCAGGTGCGGGACGATGTCGCCGCGCGCCCGGACGAGCGCTTCGAGCAGTCGGAATTCGGTCGGCGTCAGCGCCAGGGCGGTGTCGCCCACACGGGCCTCGTGGCGACCGGGCTCGAGCACCAGCGCGCCCGCCTCCAGCGGCCCGGCAGGCGCGCCGGAACCCGCCGCGGATCGGTCGACCCGCCGCATGATCGCCGCGATCCGTGCCAGCAGCTCGGCCTTGCCGAACGGTTTCGTGAGGTAGTCGTCCGCCCCGATCCCGAGCGCCCGGACCTTGGCGGCCTCGCCGCTCTCGCCCGAGACGACGAGGATCGGCGCCTGGCCGACCGCGCGCATCTGACCCGCGACGGAGAACCCGTCGGGACCGGGCATCGCGAGATCGAGCAGGACCAGGTCCGGGTGCTCCTCGCGGAACCGCTTCACGGCAGTCAGGCCGTCGTAGGCCGTGATCACCTGATGCCCCTCGGTGCCGACGAGCGCGGTGATCGCGCCGACCATCGCCGGGTCGTCGTCGACGACCAGGATGCGCAAGGGCCGGCTGCTCATCGTCGCCATCGGTCAGATCGCCACGGCGGCCGGGACGGCCACGACGAACCGGGCACCATGCGGCCGCGCTGGTTCGCACCAGAGATGGGCGCCCATCGACTCACCGAGGCGCTTGGCGGCATACAGCCCGATACCCGAACCGCGCGCGGTGTGGGTGTCGCGCCGCGCGTACGGCTCGAAGATGCGCTCGCGCCACTCGTCGGGGATGCCGGGTCCCTCGTCGCTGACCCCGAGGTGGACGATGCCCTCGACGAGGCTCCAATCGATGCGGATCGTCGTCTCGGACGGCGCGTACTTCACGGCGTTCTCGACCAGGTGCTCGACGATCTGGCGGAGTCGCGACGGATCGGCGAGGCCGTTGAGGTGCGCCGGACCCCCGCTCTCGACATGGTGCCGGCCGAGGAGCGGCGTCAGCGAGTGGAGCACCTCGCCGACGAGTGCCTCCACGTCGACCGGCTCGACGGCGGCTGCGTCCTCGGGCACGACCCGGACCGACGCCAGGATCGAGTCGACGAGACGGTCCAGCCGTTCGATCTGCTCGAGCGTCGCGTCGTGCCAGGCGGCCCGCGTCTCGCGGCGCTCGATGTCGCGCGACTGGCGTCCTTCGAGCTTGGGCTCGTCGGCCAGCAGGTCGGTGTAGGCGCGGACGACCGCCAGCGGTGTACGCAGCTCGTGGGTGACGAGCGCGATCAGCTCGCTGCGTGCCTCGTCGATCGCCTTGAGCGCCTCGACCCGGGCTTCGGCCTCACTCTGCTGACGACCCTTCTCGACGATCCCCGCCAGCAGGTCCGCCACCGCGCTCAGCTGGGCGACATCGGAATCGCTGAACACGCGCGGTCGCTCGGTCTGGACGTTGAGGACGCCGATCGTCTGGTCGTGCCAGCTCAGCGGCACGCTGAGCATCGAGGTCACGAAGCGGCGCTGGTCGATGCCGCGGACCCACAGGAAGCGCGGATCCTCCTTGACGTCAGGGATGACGAGTGGTCGCTGACTCGCGGCCACCGAGCCGGTCACGCCCTCGCCGAAGGGCACCCTCGCCCGGCCGATCTGGAACCGGTCGAGGCCGTTGGTCGCAGCGAGCGTCAGGTACGCTCCATCACGGTCGAGCAGATAGAGCGAGGAGACGTCCGCATGGAGGGCATCGCGGGTCCCGTCGACGACCGTCTCCAGCAGCTCGTCCCAGGTGCGGGCCGTCGTCGCCAGCCGCGCCACGTCGTGGATGAACCGCAGCTGGTCGAGCTGGCCGCTCTCGCCACGCGCAGCCGGAGGCGCGGCCGTCGTTCGCCTGGGCCGGTCCTGCACGCTCGTCCGTCGCTGCGCCACGTCAACCACCTTACAAGGGTAGGAACGGTCGCACAGGAGAAAGGTTGCGGCGCGGTCATCGCTCGGTTGCGGTACCGACCGCGACTCGGGGTTCCATGACGACGACGTCGAAGGCCCGCCGTTCTGCGCGCGCCGCAGAGCCCGCCGGGATCGGCTCGGCGCGAGCCCGCGACCCGCTCGCGCTCGAAGTTCGCCTCCTCGGCGCGCTCCTCGGCCAGGTGATCACGGAGCAGGCGGGCGAAGCCATCTACGACCTCGTCGAGCGGCTGCGGCTCGCCGCCATCGCGTTCCGCCAGGACGAGCAACCCGCGGTCCGGGAACGACTGGAGGCCGAGCTCGACGCGCTCGAGCTGGAGGACGCCGAGGCCGTCATCACCGCCTTCTCGCTGTACTTCCAGCTGGTCAACCTCGCCGAAGCGCGGGCTCGCGTCCGGACGCTCCGTCGCCGAGAACGGGCCGCGCGCGACGGGCTGCTCGACGACTCGGTCGCGGAGGCAGTCGCCCGGCTGCGGCGGGCAGGGCGGAGCGGGGACGACCTCGATGCGATCTTCAGCCGACTGCGGATCACCCCGGTCCTCACCGCACACCCGACCGAGGCGCGCCGACGCACGACGCTGGTCGCCCTCCGCCGGTGTGCGGTGCTGCTGGAGCGGCTCGACGACGCGCGGCTCACGCCGTCCGACGACCGCGAGGTGCGTCGGCGCCTGCGCGAGGAGATCACCCTCCTGTGGCGGACCAGCGACCTCCGGGCAGTGACGCCGGAACCGCTGGACGAGGTCCGCACCGCGATGGCGATCTTCGATGCGACGCTGTTCACGCTCGTGCCACGGCTGTATCGAACGGTCGATGCTGTGCTGGACGCCGACACCGGCACGCGGCCGCCGCGGTTGCCGGCGTTCATCCGCTTCGGGTCGTGGATCGGTGGCGATCGCGACGGCAACCCGAGCGTCACGGCCGACATGACGCTGCGCACGTTGCGCATCCAGGCCGACCATGTGCTGCACGGGTACGAAGCGGTCGCGATGCGCCTCATGCAGACGGTATCGGCGGCGACGCCGCACGAGCGGGTGGCTCGCGCACTGGCCACGCGTCTCGCGCGCGATGCCGAGGAGCTGCCCGAGACCGACCGCCAGCTCCGCAGGCGTTTCCCTGACGAGCCGTACCGACAGCGGTTCGGGTTCATCGCCGAGCGACTGCGTCGGACGCGAGCGCTGCTGACGGGGGAGACGGGCGCCCGGTCCGGCCACTACGAGACGGCCGACGACCTGGACGCTGAGCTGGGCGAGATCCAGCAGGCGCTGGCCGACGACGGGCTATCGCGAGTGGCATGGGGCGACGTCGCGGAGCTGCGTTGGCAGGTCGCGACGTTCGGGTTCCACCTTGCGTCACTCGAGATCCGCCAGCACGCCGACGTGCATCGGGCGGTGCTCGACGCGGAGAGCGAGACGACCGAGGTTGCGCCCGGTGTGTCGGCCGGAGAGGTGCTGTCCACGTTCCGGTCGATCGGCGAGGCGCAGGAGCGCTTCGGGATCGACGCGGTCCACCGCGTGGTCGTGTCGTTCACCGCGTCGGCCCGTGACGTCATGAACGTGCTCGATCTGGCCGGTCGCGCCGCCGAGCCGGCGCCGTCGATCGATGTCGTGCCGCTGTTCGAGTCGTCCGATGCCCTCGCTGCGGCTGGCGAGATCCTCGATGCATTGCTGCGCGACCCGGCGTATCGCGCCCATCTCGAGTCGCGAGGCAACCGACAGGAAGTGATGCTCGGCTACTCGGACTCGAACAAGGAGTCCGGGTTCCTCGCCGCTGCCTGGATGCTGCACCAGGCGCAGGCCGCGCTGGTCGAGGTCGCGCGCGCCCATGACGTGGAGCTGACGCTGTTCCACGGTCGTGGCGGGGCCATCGGGCGCGGCGGCGGACCGGCGAACCGGGCGATCGTCGGAGGCGCGCCGGGGTCGGTCGATGGTCGTCTGAAGCTGACCGAGCAGGGCGAGGTCATCTCGGCCAATTACGGTGACCCGGCCATCGCCCGCCGGCACCTCGAGCAGCTGACTGGTGCTGTCCTCATCGCGTCGACGCCGGAACACGACAAGTCGGCCGCGGCTGCAGCGGCGGCCGGTGGCGGCCTGATGACCGAGCTGTCCGATACGGCCCGCCATGCCTATCGGACCCTGGTCCACGACGACCTCGGGTTCGCGGCGTTCTTCCGCTCGATCACGCCGATCGCGGAGCTCTCGGACCTGCGTCTGGGCTCACGGCCCGCGGCGCGTGGCCGTTCGGGCGCGACTCCCGACGACGCGCCGTCGATCGATTCGCTGCGGGCGATCCCGTGGACCTTCGCGTGGTCGCAATCGCGCATCAACCTGCCCGGTTGGTACGGGCTCGGCTCTGCGCTCGAGGCATATGCGGGGGCACATGGCGAAAGCGGGCTACGCGAGATCGCCCGGCTCTATCGGGCCTGGCCGTTCCTCGCGTCGGTCATCGACAACGCCGAGATGATCCTGGCCAAGGCCGACATGGGCATCGGCCGACGATATGCATCGCTCGCACTCGGCGACGACGATCAGCGCCGGTGGGCCACGATCGAGGCCGAGTACCACCGGACCGTGACCTGGCTCCTGCGCGTGACCGGACGCGACCGGCTGCTCGATGGCGCGCCGGTGCTCCAGCGGTCGATCGGGCTGCGCAACCCGTATGTCGACGCGCTGTCCGAGGTGCAGGTACGGCTGCTGCGACGGCTTCGCGCCCTCGCGCCCGACGACGACACCGCACGGGCCATGCATCTGCGCCTCGTGCAGCTCTCGGTCAATGGCGTTGCGGCGGGGCTCCAGAACACGGGTTGAGAGGCAACCAGCTCCGAGCCGGCGCCGTCATGACGTTCGTGCTGGCGCGCGTCGTTCGCACCGGCCGCCCGCGGCTGGTCTCGCTGATCGCCGGATCGGGACTTGGCGCGCTCCTCCTCGTGCTGATCGTGGTGGCTGCGGTCCAGGCCGACGGCGCATGCCTCGATCCAGTCGTCGACACCGAGGCGTCGCACGCGATGGCCACCCTGGACGCCGAGCACCCGGTCGTCGAACAGGAAGTGACGCTGACGATCGGCCCTGAAGCGCTGCCTCCGGACCTCGCGATCGACGCCGCGCGGCTTGTCGTCCGGCTGGGGTACCCGACGCGGCCCGAGCTGCCTGCTGCTCCAGCCCCGGCTCGACCCGGCGCTGATCCGCCGGCAGAACTCGCGCCCGATCCCTTCACGTCGGAGGTGACCGTCAGTTTCATCGATCTGGCCTCGGGTGCAGCAGTGGCGCGGATCGGTCTGCCGGAGACGACCATCAACGACTCGTACCGTCAGGACCATGCGGCGATCCCCCTCGATTGCCTGCCCCAGCAGGCGTGCGAGCGCACGTACCTCGTCCGCATCGCGCTGCGAGATCCCGCCGCGGCCGATCCGCTCCCGATCACGTGGACGCCCACCGTAAGGATCGACTACACGGGCCAGCGGCCCGTTCCGTGCGTGCCGCCAGCGTGGGCGACCAAGATCTCCGCTGGCGAGCCGTCTAGCGTGCGGGCCAGCGCCCGGCGTGACGCCTCGATCGAGCCGCAGATGGAGAACGGACAGATCGTCGCCCGTCACGTGACGATCGAAATGGCCGGCGCGCGCCCGGCCGGCTCGCGACCGGTGACGGTCGGTCGCCTGTCGATCCGCGGCACGGATTGGCCAGACTCGAACTGGCGGATGTGGGTCAGGATCATCCCGGACGCTGGCACGGTTCCGCTCCTCGAGGGACTCGTCGGGCGGCTGTGGGAGCGACCTCATGACGGGTTCATGGATGTCCCGCTCCTCACCGATTGCCCTTCCGATGGATCGTGCGGTCGGGGCTACTGGCTGATCATGCAGTCGATCCCCGCCGCCGCTGGCGCCATTCCCGACGGTCCACCGAATATCGGGCAATTCACGTGGCGGATGGACGTGATGAGCCTCGGATCGGGCGGCGTACCGCCGGGGGACGTCTCGGCCAGGCTCGACGACCGCGCATTGGCACCCGACGCGTTCCTTGGCGCGGAGGCTGCCAGCGGATCGGTCGGTGTCGGTCAGGCGGATCGGGATCGGATCGTGCCGTTCACGATCCAGCTGCCCGGCGACATCGCCGACGCCGTCTCCGACGACCAGCGCCTGGCGGGTCATCTCGTCATCCATGGCACCGCCCAAGCAGCGGGGGCCCATCTCGGCTATCGGTTCGCCGGTGCGGAGATCGGCGCTTCGAATGTGGGTCGCACCACGACGCAGGGAAGCACCGGGCTGACCCTCATCGGTCACCCGCTCGACGCGTGCACAGGTCGGACGTGCGAGTTCGAGCTTCGACTCCGACTCGACACGAGTAGTGGGTCGATCGGTCCCCGTGTCGACATCGATTGGTCGGCGACGCTCGTCGGGTTCCCGGTCGGGTCGACCCTGATCGCCGGTGAGCCGATCGACGGAACGTCGGATCCGGTGCCCATCGACGTGCCGCGGCTCGTCACGTTGCTCACTCCATTCGCCGCCGCGGCCGCCATCGCGATCGTGCTCGCTGCGAGGGCTCGACGTCTGCGCAGGCGCCTCGCGGCCTAGCGCTCGGGCGGGAGTGGCGGCGGATCGGGCGGTGTGACGTTCTTGATCGGCGGCCGCGAGGGCTGGCGGCGCAGGACGCGGCCGAGGACGTCGGGCCCGGCGATGAACGGCGCGACCCATGCCAGGAGGAGCAGCGGGATCAGGATCCGGGTCCCGCCGGGGCGGATGGCGACGAGCATCGCAAGCCCCCAGAGCGCCAGTGCATACAGACCGACAGACCCGCTCGACAACCCGGCGGCACGCAGCCGGCGGGCGGGGATCAGCACGAGCAGCCCGAGCCCTAACGCCAGCGCGAGGAGCCAGGGCGGCGCGAGCATCCGGTCAGCGACTCAGGTTGCGGTAGCGCCGGACGCCGAGCGGCGCGAAGACGGCGATGACGGCCACCACCCAGATGAGCGTGACCAGGATGGGGTTCTCCGAGGGAAAGCTGTTGGTGGCGTACGGGTTCGGATTGCCCCAGAGCTGGCGGAGCGAGCCGGTCAGGGTGCTGGTCGGGTTCCACTCGGCGATGGGCTGGAGCCAGTCCGGGAGGGTCTGCGGCGGCACGAACACGTTCGAGAGGAATGTGATCGGGAACAGCACCGTGAAGATGGCCTGCTGCGCCACTTCGACCGAGGGGACCATGAGGCCGAGCCAGATCCCGAGCCACGACATGGCGAAGGCGAAGAGCAACAGGAGGGCGACCCCAGCCAGGAACGCTGGGATGCCCGTGTGCGCACCCCAGCCTACGAACACGCCGGAGAGCATCAGGACCACGAGGATGCCGAGGTTGTAGAAGACATCGGCCAACGAGCGTCCGGTCAGCACCGCGGAGCGGGCCATCGGCAACGAACGGAAGCGGTCGATGATGCCCTTGCCGATGTCGTCTGCGATGCCGATCGCCGTGATGCCCGCCGCGAACACGATGTTCTGGGCGAAGATCCCGGGCATCAGGAAGTCGTTGTAACTCCCACCGGGGATGGGGATCGCGCCGCCGAAGACGAAGGCGAACAGCAGCACGAACATGATCGACTGCAGGACGGCGAAGATCGCAAGCTCCGGGATCCGCGGGATCCGCTTGAGGTTGCGCCACATGATGATGAGCCCGTCGCGGGCAGCCGAGGCAAGCGTGCCGCTCGCCGCCGCGGGTCGCGCTGTCGAGGTTGCTGTCATGCCGCGTCCTCCGTGGTCTCCTCGACCGCGGCATGACCGGTCAGGCTGAGGAACACGTCGTCGAGGGTGGGCCGTCGAAGCCCGATGTCGTCGATCGCGATAGCGGCTTCGTCGAACTCGCGGATGACGGTCGCGAGCCGTTTCGCACCGCCGTCCGAGGGCACCGTGACGCGCCGGGTGTGCTCGTCGACCGCCGCCTCCCCGATGCCGATCCCGCCGAGGATCCGGCGGGCGTCGTCGATCCTCGTCCGGTCGTGGACGACGAGTTCGATGCGCTCGCCGCCGACCTGCGCCTTCAGCTCGTCGGCGGTGCCGCGCGCGATGATCTTGCCGTGGTCGACGACGGCGATCGTGTCAGCCAGCTCGTCCGCCTCCTCGAGGTACTGGGTCGTCAGCAGCAGCGTCACGCCTTCGCGAACGAGCGAGCGGATGACGTCCCACATCCCGAGCCGGCTGCGCGGATCGAGCCCGGTCGTCGGCTCATCGAGGAACAGTAGCTTGGGACGTCCGATGAGCGCACTGCCGAGATCGAGCCGGCGACGCATGCCGCCCGAATAGGTCTTGACGACCCGATCCGCGGCCTCTGTGAGGTCGAACTGCGCGAGTAGCTCCGTGGCTCGCGTCCGTGCCACGTCGCCCGGAAGCTGATACAGCATCCCGAACATCTGCAGGTTCTCGCGGCCGGTGAGGTTCTCGTCGACCGCCGCGTACTGGCCGGACAGCCCGATCAACGTGCGGATCCGCTGGGCTTCGCTGACGACGTCATAGCCGGCGACCGTGGCGTGCCCGGCGTCCGGCTTGAGGAGGGTCGCTAGGATCCGGACCGTGGTGGTCTTGCCGGCCCCATTCGGGCCGAGGAGGCCAAGGACCGTGCCTTCCGCGACCGACAGGTCGACGCCATCGAGGGCGCGGACCTCGTGCTTGCGGGTCTTGTAGATCTTGACCAGCCCTTCGGCTGTGATGACGTCCATGCGGCGGCACACCTGGGTGGGGATGCGAGGGGAAGCGCGCAGTATAGGCCGCGTTTGTTAGCGGCGAGTTCGCGGCTCTGACGGCGTGGTCGCGGCCGTTCTGACCGCCGCACCGGGGGCGGTGCAGGGTCGGCGCACCGCTACGCTGGGACTCCATGATCCGCCGCTTTCGTGCCTGGCTCGACCGCTGGGGCCCGATCCTACCGCTGCTCATCGCCGAGTTCATCGTGTGGCTCGGGTTCGGTGGGCTGCTGCCGGTCCTCCCGCTCTACTTCGCCGAGCAGGGCATCGATCTCGCCACGCTCGGCCTCGTCATCGCCGCGTGGCCGGCGGCTCGCCTGATCAGCGAGCCGGTGTTCGGCTGGCTGGCCGATCGCACGGCGCGGGTGCCGTTGATGGTCATCGGGCTGGTGGCGACAGGTGTGTTCGGGGCACTGCCGCTGGTGTGGACCGGCGCAGTCCCGTTCCTGCTCCTGCGAGCCGGCGCCGGCCTGGGCGCCGCGATCTACGACCCTGCAGCGCGCGGCTTCCTGACCGACGCGACGCCACCGGACCGACGAGGCGAGGCGTTCGGGCTGTACGGCGCCGCGCAGATGGGCGGGCTGCTCCTGGGTCCGTCGATCGGTGCGCTCGGCGCCGAACGCTTCGGCGGCATCGCGTTCGTGTTCGTGTTCAGCGCCATCGCCGCGATCATCGCCGCGGTCGCGGTCGCCCTCCGCGTGCGTGAGGAGGGCCCTGCCCACAAGGCGGACGCCTCGCCCTGGTCAGACCGTACGACGCTCCCACCCGATTCGCCGTACGTGGAGGGCCGTGCCGCGGCGGCCCTTGCCGCCGACCGCGAGGCGGTGGACACCGGGCGCGCCAGGCGGTTGCTCAACCGCGGTTTGCTCGCGGCGATCGTGCTCAATGCCGGCGGCTACTACGGCGGCGGTACCTACGAGGTGATCTGGAGCCTGTTCCTGCAGGGCCTTGGGGCCGACCTCGCGCTGATCGGCCTGACGTTCGCCATGTTCGGCCTGCCCGTGCTGGTCCTCTCGCCGCTCGCAGGGCGCCTGGTCGACAAGCGCGGCTCGTTTGGCTTCATCGTGCTCGGGATGGTCCTGCCTGCGATCACCGGCATCCTGTACACCTTCATGCGCGACCCAGGCCTCGCCGTTCCGCTCATCCTCATCGAGGCGACCGGCTTCGCGTTCCTCAACCCGGCGCTCTATGCCGTCGTCGCAGCGAGCTCGCCCGCTGGTCGATCGTCGACCGCCCAGGGCCTGTTCGGCGCGGCCGGGACGCTCGGGTTCATCGTCGCGTCGGTGACGACCGGCATCCTCGCCGAGCGGAACATCCTCTTCCCGTTCTACGCCTTCAGTGCGGTCATGACCGTGGCACTGCTCCTGGCTATCGCGATCGGTGGGGCGACGCTCCACGGGCGCGCGACCGAGCCCGTCGGGGCGCCGGCTGCCGCGACCTGATGCGGGTCGTCGTCCTCGGTGGTGCTGCCTGGAATCGGATGATCCACGTCGAGCAGTTGCCCGACGGACGCGGCGCGACGGTCCATCCGCGCTGGCACCACGAGGCGATCGGGGGGTCGGCGGCGGGCAAGGCGCTGAACCTTGCGCGCCTTGGGGTCGATGTCACTCTGCACGCAGGCATCGGCGACGACGAGCCAGGTCGCCATGTCCGCGCCGGCCTGGCGGCGGCGGGCGTCGACCATCGCGCGACAACGGACCCGACCGGGACGGCCCAGCACGTCAACCTGATGGACCCGACCGGTGGCCGGATCTCGATCATGTTGGCCAATGGCTCGCCGGATCTGCCCTTCGACGAGGTCGCGCTGGCCGACTCCATGGCCGGCGCCGATGTCGTCGTGGTGGATCTCGCCCCATGGACGCCGCGCGCCCTGCCGCTCGCCCGAGCCTCGGGCCGGCCCATCTGGACCGACCTGCACGATCACGACGGGGAGAAGCCATGGCACGCCCCGTTCGTCGATGCCGCCGACGTCGTCTTCGTGAGCCACGACCGCCTCGCGTCGCCGACCGACTTCCTCGAGTCGCTGATCGACCAGGGCAAACGGTTGGCCGTCTGCACCATGGCCGAGGCCGGCGCGATCGCGCTCGACGCCGATCGGCGCTCGTTTGTGGTCCCAGCCGTACCGGACATCGAGATCGTCGATGCCAACGGCGCCGGCGATGCGTTCTTCGCTGGCGTCCTGTTCGGCGTGCTCAGCGGGGTGCCACTCGAGCGTGCGTTGCACCTCGGCTCGCTCGCTGGCGGTCTCGCGATCACGTCGCGAGACCTCGCATCGGCCGACCTCACGCCGGAACGGTTGCGAGCCGAGGCCATTTGACCAATTCCGGGGCCGCCCCTATCATTCGCGGTCGCGGGGTGGAGCAGCGGCAGCTCGTCGGGCTCATAACCCGAAGGTCAAGGGTTCGAATCCCTTCCCCGCAACCAATACGCCTTCACCTGAACCCCGGGTCCCGACCAACCCGGGGTTCAACCTTTCTCGGAGCGCCGTCTACGGTGCTCGCCGCTGGATGAAGACGATGTCTTCACCGCCGATATCTAGCTTGTGCGCTGCGCCGCTCTCGACATCCACCTGCCAATCGCTGCTGTCATCCCAAAGGTGGACCAGGATGGTGCGACCGTCGGGCGCGAGCGTGACTCGCAGCTGGCCGACCGTGCCCGTCGTCGTGCTGATCTCGACATCACGCGAACGAGCGCCGGGAACAGGACGGGCGATCGACACGTGATCCGTGCCCTGATCGTGACGTGTGAACACGATCTGCTGCCCGTCGGGCAGCCATTGGACGTCCATCTCCTCATCCGACGCATCGTTGAATTCGAAGGTCTGCTGTGCTGTGACGCCGCCGACGCCGTCGACCTCCGCCACGTGGATGCGGAAGCCATTCCCGTTCCCGTTGCCGGGTGTCGGGATGAGCCGGTGGAATGCGATCCGATCGCCGGTCGGAGACCAAGCCGGCCCCAGCACCTCGTACGGAGCCTCCATGAGATCGCGCGTGACCGGTACCTGGACCACACCGGTTCCATCGGCGTTCGCCAGGAAGAGCGCCCAGTTGCCATCGACCTGGCCGCGGAACGAGAGCTGTTTCCCATCGGGCGGTCGCCACGCGGGGCGGTTGACAGGCATCCCGAGGTCGAGCGTTCGCGCCCCGCTTCCATCAGTCTGGAGGATCGAGATCGACGGGAGGCCGTCGACCTCATGGGCGACGACGATCGAGGACTCGTCCGGGGACCAGTCGATGCCGTCGACGCTGAGATACGGGCCCCCGAGATGGACCTCGTTCTTGCCGTCGATCGTCGCGGTATAGAAGTCGAGTGACTCGCCGACCGGGCGGACGATCGAGATGTGGGTGCCTCGCGGGGAAAGGCTCTCGGCAAGCTCCGTCGCGGCGGTGGCGATCAACGGCCGTGTCGCCCCGTCGATGGTGTCGCGGACGAGGATGTCCCCGCCCTTCGAGTACACGACGAGGCCATTCGCGGCGGGACCGAACGGATCGGGCAGGGGCCGTTGCGATCCAGCGTAGACCGCGAGCATCGCGGCCAGCAGGATGGCGAGCAGGGCAAGGACGCCCAGCTGGCGCCAGGGGAGGACCGGCGCCCAGGCCGGTCGCGTCGTGATATCCACGGGAAGCCACCTTTCGGGGAATGTCCAGGCAGGACGTTGCGTTCCGGATGAGGCGCGCTCGATGGCGGCCTCGAGGTAGTCGGGGGTGCGTGCCTGCGCGACTTCTTCGAATAGCGCAGGCAGCGACCGCTCAACGCGGTTGGATCGATCCATCGTCATGAGATCGGCCCTCCCGGCGCGGTCGCGGACGCCACCTCGTCGATCGCCATCGAAGACCGCAGGATCCCGAGCGATCGATGGAGACGCGATTTCGCGGTGCCGCCGGGGATGCCGAGCATCCGGGCGACCCGCGGTAGGGGTATGTCCAGGTAGTAGTGCAGGACCACGACCGCACGCGCTTCCGGCTCGAGTCGAGACAGCGCGCGGTCGAGGAGGTCGCGGTCGGCAACCTCCCCGGCGTGATCGAGCACCTCGGTGAAATGGATCGGTGTGAGCTCGACCTCGACGACGCGGCGCCGGCGCTTGCGGACGAGGTCGATGCAGGCGTGCGCCACCAGGCTGTGGAGCCAGTGATCGAACGTCGCGGGATCGCGCAGCCCCGGCAGGCTGCGCCACGCCCGGATCAGCGTGTCCTGGACGGCGTCCTGGGCAAGCTCCGGGTCGCGCAGGATGAGGCGGGCAGTGGCATCCAGGCGCGCGCCGGACGCGCGGACGAGCTCGGCGAAGGCGTGCCGGTCGCCTCGCCGTGCCCGGTCCACGAGTACGGATCGGTCCACACCCGCTCCTCGGCTAGCGGCACGCCCTTGGTGGTCGTGCTCGCTAGCCTACGGCGCTGGCGTGGGCAGGAATGGTTCCCCCTTGGGGTCCCAGTCCGAGCGATGCGGGACTACGGCGCCCGACGCTGCATCGCTGGGGTGCCGGTGGCCGTCCACGGGGCCGGCCGGATGCTGCCAGTGGACGGATCCACCAGGAATTGCGGCGTCGTCTCGAGCCGCGATCCCAGGATGAACGAGTCGTCGGGTGCCCAGGCCAGGTCGGCGGTGCAATCCGTCGAGGGCGCACCGGCAGGACATTCCATCTCGACGCCCACGCTGGAGCGATCGATCGGCACGATGACCGAACGAGTGACCTCGCCTCTGGCGGTCCGGTAAGCCCGGGCGATGATCAGCCTGGTACCGTCGTTCGACCAGGTGAACCCGCCGTCGGCGATGCTATCCGGATGGGCATCGACGGCGATGTCGCCGGTTCCATCGGCAAATGCGACGTGTGTGCGACTCGTGACCTGAGCGCTACGCGGGTCGTACATCCCGTATGCGATCCGTGTTCCGTCCGGGGACCACGCTGCACCGTGGATGTCCGCGTGCTCGGACGGCGCGATGATCGTTCGAACCTTCCCGCTGTTGGGATCGAGCGCCAGGACAGCGCGGACCGTCGCCCCAGGCTCATGTCCGATGAACATGATCTCGGAACCATCGGGCCGGAATTGTGGAGCCGTGTCATCCGCTGTGGCACCGACCTCGAAGAATCTCGGTTGGCCTGAGCCGTCACTCGCCGTGATCATGATCTCGGGGCCCCGACCCATATTGACGAGCGCCACAACCGACCGACCGTCCGGCGAGACGCTCCAGCCACTGAGACCGCGCAGCGGCTCGGCCGTGACCTGGATGAGCCCTCGACCATCCATGTCCGCGATGTAGAGGACACCCGCTCCCCTGTCGCCCTTCAGTTTGCGCTCGAAGACGAAGCGGGTGCCGTCCAGCGACCAGGTGGGTCGGGAATCGGTCTCCGGGCCGACGACCACGGCCGTCGCCTTGCCGGTCAGAGAGTCCGCCGTGTAAATGTCGCCTTCGACGACGTAGACGAGTGATCCGTTCGCTGCCCGGCCGAACGTCGGCGCCGGTGGCAGTCGCTGTGAGCCCGTATAGAACGCGAGCATCGCGGCGAGGAGCGCTGCGAGGAGCGCCAGCACACCGACGATGCGCCATGGGACGCGCGGGGCGCCAGGCAGAGCCTTGGTCGCGATGTCCATCGGAAGCCACCTTTCGGGGAAGGTCCAGGCAGGTCGCTGCTGCACGCGGGCGATCTGCTGGACGAGGTCATCTCGGTAATCGGGCGTCCTTGCCAGGTACAGGTCGGCGACGAGCGCCGGCAGGTCCTGTTCGAAGCGTCGCGGCGAGGTCATGCCAGCTGCCCTCCTGCGACGGCGATCGGGACGGTCTCGGGCTCGGCGGTCACGGTCGTGCGCATCGCGGCGAGCGCGTAGTGCAGACGTGACTTGGCCGTCCCGTGCGGGATGCCCAGGGATGCCGCCACTTCGAGCAGCGGCATCCCCAGGAGGTAGTGCAATGCGACGACCGCGCGGTGCCCGGGCGCCAACCCCGCAAGGGCCTGGTCCAGGAGGTCGCGGTCGGCGAACGAGCTCGCGAAGTCGCGAGTCGCCGGTGTGTCGATCGGGCTGAGCTCGACCTCGATCACCCGGCGCTTGCGACGCCGGACGATGTCGAGGCAGGCGTTGACGAGCAGACGATGCAGCCAGGCCTCGAACCGGTCGGGGTCGCGGAGACCCGGCAGGTCGCGCCAGGCGCGGATGAGTGCCTCCTGGACGGCGTCGCGCGCGAGCTCCGAGTCCCGAAGGATCAGCCGGGCGGCCGCGTCCAGCCGCGCGAGATGGACGTCGATGAGCGCGGCGAAGGCGTCATGCTCGCCCCGTCTCGCTCGTTCGACGAGTCCTCGCTGGTCCACGGTCGCCTCTGATGCGGCACGGCCATGACGGTCGTGCTCGATAGGGTATGGCGTCCGCGTCGCGCGAAAGGTTCAGATCAGGGCTCGTCCGTGGCCCGATCTCGAGGGAGCAGCCAGCGGACGTCGCGCCCGGTGTCGGCGGCGACGACCACCACCGTGCCGCCCAGGACATCCGATCCCACCATCGCCGGTGGGTCCTCCATCCCGTCACGGACGATGAGATCGTCGATCGCTACTCGGGCTCCAGGGTTCCCGCCGACGCGCAGTGTCCGAGGGCCGACATGCCGCCCCATGACGCCGGCCCCGCTGAGTCCGCTGCCGCCATGCCGGACTTCGGTCTCGGGGTCGACCGGCACGACGTCGGAGGAGGCCTCGGTGGAGCGGCCGCCTGAATTGAGCAGGGTGTCGACCTCCTCACCTGGATCGATCGCGGCGCGAATCACTACAGTCGACGCATCGGGAACGCGAGGCAGCCGCAGCCTCCGGAGCGACGGATGACGATCAGCCAGCCAGCCGTCCAGCGCGTGGTCGGAGGCCTCGAGGAGGACGAGCCGGTCGTCTACGAGATCGATGACGGTCCATGCCGAGGGATGCAGGGATTGCGGGCTCAGGAAGCCGCCGATCCCCCAGCCGACGAACGGCGGCGGCCCCTCGATCGCGATGACCGAATGGAGGTCGAGCGCGACGCCGCCGATCTTGACGACGACCTCCCCGACGGACCAGCTCGGGACGGCCGCACCGGCATGGTCGATGCCTGGCTCGGCTGGCTCGATCGCTAATCCGACGGCATCGGCCAGGGCTTTCGTGAGCACGTGATCGGTCGACCCGGTGTCGAGGATCAGCCGAGTCGCGACGTCGCCCAGCCTCGCATCGACCATCGCGGAGTGGACAGTCGTGCCATCCGCGACCTCGAACAGGATCGGCACGTCGAGAAGGGAACGGACAGCGGCACCAGTAATGGGTCCCGTCACGACGCCAGCATAGGGCGGGGCGCACCCGACGCGCCCTACCATCGCAGCCGATGCCCATCGTGCACCGCGCCACCCCGGCGCTCCTCCGCGATGTCGTCGACTTCCGCCACCTCTGGACCGGCCAGACGGTCTCGGTGTTCGGCGACGAGATCAGCCGCATCGCCTTGCCACTGGTCGCGGTACTGGTCCTCGGTGCCGACGCGGCGGAGATGGGATCGCTGACCGCCGCAGGCCTGCTGCCGCACCTGCTGCTGTCGTTGATGACCGGCGTCTGGCTCGACCGGGTGCATCGGCGCCGCCGGCTGATGATCTGGGCCGACATCGGGCGGGCGGCACTGGTCTCGACCGTGCCGGTGGCGCACGTGCTCGGTGTGCTGACGATCGCGCAGCTGTACGTCGTGGGATTCCTGGTCGGCGCGCTGACCGTCCTGTTCGACCTCTCGTGGAGCACGATCTTCGTGTCGGTCGTCCGTCGGGAGCGTTTCGTCGAGGCCCAGTCCCTGCTCCATGGCAGCCGCTCGATGGCGTACGTCGGCGGACCGTCGATCGGCGGGCTGTTGGTCCAGGTCCTCGGGGCGCCGTTGGCGCTGGTCGCGGATGCCCTGTCGTTCGTGGGCTCCGCCGCGTTCCTGACCAGGATCCGCGCGCCGGAGCCACCGGTCGAGCGAGAGGAAGGAACGCTGCGAGAGCGCTTGCTGGCCGGGCTGCGCTTCGTTGCTCGGGACCCGATCGTGCGACCCACGCTGCTGTCAGCCGCCACGATCAACCTGTTCAATCTGGCGTTCACGGCCCTGGTCATCCTCTATGCGACCACCGAGCTCGGCGTGAGCCCCGGCGTCCTCGGCCTGGCCCTCGGCGCCGGCGCGGTCGGTGGGCTGATCGGGGCGGCCATCGCGGCCCGCGTCGGACGGCGGATCGGGCTTGGGCCGGCGTACGCCCTCGGCTGCGTGCTGTTCCCACTGCCGCTCGTCCTCATCCCGATCGCCGACGCGGCCATGCCGATGCCGCTGATCCTCGCTCTGCTGTTCGCGTCCGAGTTCGGGGCCGGGCTCGGGGTGATGATCCTCGACATCAATATCGGGGCCGTGCTGTCGGCGCGCTATCCGGATCAGATCCGGTCGCGGGCGACCGGTGCCTTCCGGTTCGTGAACTACGGGATCCGGCCCATCGGGGCGTTCGTGGGCGGGTTACTGGGCACCGCGCTCGGCGTCCGTGAGGCGTTGTTCGTGACGTCGGTCGCAGCGTCGCTCGGGGTCGTGTGGCTCATCGGATCACGTGTCCTGCGGCTGCGCGAGTTGCCCGAGGTCGCGGTGGTCGATGCGAGCGGTGCCCCTGCGCTCGATCGATGATCACTCCCATCGGAAGGTCCGAACCATCGTCAGCACCGCCGCGGCACCCCAGAGGACGACCAACCCGACCGACCCCGGCCAGTCCCCGCCCTGGTCGAGCGACGCGCGAAAGGCCTCGGCGAGGGCGCCGAACGGCAGGACGCGTGCGATCGTCCCGAGGGGCTCGGGTAGCGCTCCGAGCGGGACCACGACGCCGCCGAGCAGGATGGCCACGAGGAACAGTGCGTTCGCCAGCACCAGCGTGGCGTCCGGCCGGATGATCCCTGCCAGCAGCAACCCGAGTGCCGCGAAGGTGCCTGCGCCGACGAGCGTCGTGGCGAGCACCGCAGGCCAGGAGGTCCCGGCCGGCACGCCGTCGAACACGGCCACCGCCAGCGCGATGAGCGCCGCGACCTGGGCGACCGCGATCACGCCGATCACCACGAGTTTCGCGGCCAGCAACCCCTCCCGCCCCAGCGGCGATCCGCCAAGTCGCTTGAGTACACCGTAGCCGCGTTCGTAGGCCGTGGAGATCCCGAGGTTCACGAGTCCGCTTGCCACGATCGCGAGCGCCAGGACGCCTGGCAGGAGCGCCTCTTGGTCACGGGTCGTCGGCGCCTCGATCGTGCCGAAGAACACGAGCGCGGCCGCAGGGATGCCGACCATCGCGAGCAGGTTCTCGCCCCGCCGGGCTGTCAGCTGTCCTTCCACCCGGATCTGGGCGATGACCGCCTGCGGGAACGGCGCTGGACGGCTCATGCGACGCGATCCGAGTCCGCCGAGTCGGTGCGTCCCGCGCCGGCGACCAGGCCGAGATACAGCTCCTCCAGCGTGCCGCGGCCGGATCGCCATTCGGTGATGAGCCGCCCTTCGCCGGCGCACCACGCTGCCAGCGCGGCAACGAGCTCCGGGCTTGGAACGATGTCCGCAACCTCGTACGTCGCGCTCGCGCCGTCCGGACGGATGACCGCGCCCAAGGTCGCGCTCAGGCCGGCTGTCTGCGTGGGGTCGATGGGTCGGTCGAGCGTGAACCTGAGACGGTCAACCACCCCCGCGGCGAGCTGTGCCACCGTCCCCTGCGCCACGATCCGGCCACCGGCCAGGATCGCGATCCGGTCGGCAAGCCGTTCCGCGTCGGCGAGCTCGTGGGTCGTCAACAGGATCGCCACGCCGCGTTCCCGCTCGGCCTCGATGCGTGCCCGGACGTTGAGGCGCGCCTCTGGGTCCAGCCCGGCGGTCGGTTCGTCGAGCAGCAGCACGTCTGGCCGACCCACGAGCGCGAGCGCGAACCCCAGGCGCTGCCGCTCCCCGCCGGACAGGCGGCGGTACGGGGTCGCCGCCACCTGCCGCAGACCGAGGTCCGCGAGCAACGTCCCCGGATCGAGCGGATCGGCGTGGAAGGCGGCGTACTGCCGGAGTGTCTCGGCCGGTCTGGCTCGCTGGTCGATGCCGCCCTCCTGCAGCATCAGGCCGACACGCGCACGGTGCGAACGGCCTGCCCGCCAGGGATCAGTGCCGAGGACACGGATCGTGCCTGCGTCGGCCGGCCGGTAACCTTCGACGACCTCGACCGTCGTCGTCTTGCCGGCGCCGTTCGGCCCCAGGAGCGCGACGATCTCGCCAGCCCCCACCTCGAGCGACACCCCATCGACCGCGATCCGGTCGCCATACCGCTTCGTCAGGCCATCGATCGAGATGGCGGGCTCGCTGTCGAGGCTCCCGGTCACCGGATCCGCGCGAAATGGCGCTCGAACTCGGCGTCGCTCATCGCGCCGAGCTGCTGCTCGCGGATGATCCCGGTGCGGTCGACGAACCAGGTGTATGGCCGCCCGACGACCCGATACGCCCGCTTGATCGACTCGCCGGGGTCGATGACCGTCGGCCACGTCGCGCCGTATTCCGCGACGAACTGACGAGCCGCCTCGGGCGGGTCATCGGTCAGGACGCCGACGATCGCGACACCGTCCCCCGCGTGCTCCTCGAGCTTGTCGATCAACAGCGGGAACTCGTCGCGGCAGGGGACGCATGACGGCCCCCAGAAGTTCACGATCACAGGCCGGCCTCGGTATGTGGCCAGGTCGAAGGGCGCGCCGTCCAGCGTCGTCCCCACGATCGGCGGAGCGGCTGCATCGACCGCTGCTCGGGGCTCCGTGTCGTCCGAGTTCACGAACAACCACACGCCGAACGTCGTCAGGACGGCGATGGCGAGGGCGATGAGGATCGGACGGCGCGGCGTGACGGTGTCCTGTCGGCGACCCTACTGGAGGGTCGCGGTCCCGGTCATCGTCGGATGGACCGAGCAGATGTACTGGTATGTCCCTGCCGCGAGGGCCGGCACCTCGTAGTCCCGCGTCTCGACACCCGGGAAGATGTCGCCCTTGAAGACGCTCGCGCCGCCGCTGTCGAGCAGCTCGACGTTGTGCGGGATGCCCGCGTCGTCGTTGACGAACTCGAGCCGGAACGGCGTGTCGGCGGGTGCGCTGAATGTCGTCTCGACGAATGCCACTGCCTTGGCATGCACCACGGGCTTGCCTCCCGGGCCACCCGCGCCCGGAGACGCACCGGGCTCACCGGGGCCGCCCGGTTCCACTGGCACGCCCGACGGCGTGGCGCCCTCGCCGCCTGCGGCTCGCGGCGGGATCCAGCCGACCTGGATCACGAACCCGGCGACGAGGAGCACGCCGAGGGTCGTGAGCAGCCATTTCGGCGTCGGCGGATCCGGCAGCGCCTCGAGATGTCCGGTGCTGTCCGCTTCGACCGCCTTGACGAACTCCTTCCGTGCGGCGCCCATCCAGCCGAGCAGCGACAGCACGAAGGCGATCGCGCCCACCGCGAGCAGCCATTCGCCGAACACCAGGCCCAGCAGCAGCATGGCCATGCCGATGGCCGCGAGGAGCGGCAGGAACGAAGGGCCTGGCATGTGGACGCCCGGCGGCGGTCCCTCGTGCGCGGCGTCAGGCAGCGGCGGTGCGGTCGCGCCCAGATCGCGGTCGTACAGGTGCAGCGCCTCGGCGCCCCAGTACAGCAACGTCAGCGTGAAGCCGATGGCGCCGAGGATCAGGATCGGACCGCCGAAGACCAGCCCGAGGAACAACATGAATGCGCCGATCGCCGCGAAGAACGGCGACCACGACGGGCCGGGCATATGCACGCCGGCCGGTGGCACGGGCTCGATGCGCCGCTTCCCGCGGCGCGGCTTGGGCGCGCGCATGAGCTTCCAGAACGTGGCGGCCAGCACGATCACCGTGAAGGCCGTGATCAGCACCGGGAGCATCGCGACGACCGAGCTCCAGTCCGGGATGACGAACTTGGCCGTCAGCTCCAGGATGCCGTTCCAGAAATCCTCGAACATCGCGTTCGGGTCAGTCGTTCGGGGAACCGGCGATCAGGACGTAGGCGAGGATGCTCGTGGCGACGCCCAGCAGGAACAGCATCGTGACGCCGGCATAGTCAACGGGCCATCCGGCGACCTCCTGGACACCCCAGTACGCCGCCCCGGTCAGGGCGAACAGGAGCCCCACGACGATCGCATTGCGCGGGTGACGGAGCGGGTGCACCGCTTAGCCCTTACCCGGCAGCAGGTACAGCAGCGAGAACAGCAGGATCCAGACCACGTCGACGAAGTGCCAGTACAGGGACACGGCTTCCACCGCGTCGTGGTGACGTGGCGAGAATTGGCCGGCCAGGCCTCGGTAGAGCACCACCGCGAGCATGATCGCGCCGCCGAAGACGTGCGCGCCGTGGAAGCCGGTGAGCGTGAAGTACGTCGTCCCGAACGTGCCCGCCGACAGGGTGATGCCCTCGTTGCCAAGCGCGATGTAGTCGGTCGCCTGCATGAGCAGGAAGACGACGCCGATGATGAACGTGACCGCGATGTTGCGGATGAACGCGGTCCGGTCGCCTCGCCGGATGGCCCACACGGCGAACTGGCAGGTGAACGACGAGAGGATCAGTAGCACCGTCGCCGGGCCGACCAGCGGCAGGATCTCGAGGTGGAACGGCTCACCGGTCTCGACATTCATCGGTGGCCAGGCGTCGGCGTTCGCGCGGACGTTGAAGTAGGCCGCGAACAGACCCGCGAAGAACATCACCTCCGAGGTGATGAACAGCAGCATCCCGAGGACGACATTGCTGATGCCGCCACGCTCGTCGTGCGCCAGCCCGGCGACCGGGCTGTGCTCGGCCGGGGTCAGGGCGTGGCTGTCGGTGGCCATCGAGTCAGCTTCCCGTCGCCGACTGGGGTACGACCGGGGTCGCGCCCGGGTGGGAATCACCGTGGCGGACGTCGAACAGCGGCCGCTCGGAGCGGATCTCGGGCAGGTGATCGAAGTTGTACGGCGGCGGCGGGGAGCTGGTCGCCCATTCGAGGGTGTTGCCCTCCCACGGGTCGTCACCGGCCGGCTTGCCGCTGCGCAGCGAGACGAACACGTTCCACAGCAGCGGCACCATGCTCGCGGCGATCATGAAGCCGCCGATCGTCGCCGCCAGGTTCAGGTCGTTCCAGCCGGCGGTCGATGAGTAATCGGCGATGCGGCGCGGCATCCCGGCCAGACCCAGCTGGTGCATCGGGAAGAACGTCAGGTTGAAGCCGATGAACATCAGCACGAACTGGGCCTTGCCGAGGCCCTCGCTGAGCATCCGGCCGGTCATCTTCGGGAACCAGTAGTACAGACCGGCCATCACTCCGAAGACCGACCCGCCGAACAGCACGTAGTGCAGGTGGGCGACCACCCAGTAGGTGTCGTGCAGCGCGAAGTCGACCGGCACGGCCGCGCTGAACGCGCCGTTGATGCCGCCGATGAGGAACATGCTGAGGAACCCGAGCGCGAACAGCAGCGGCGTCGAGAGGCTCAGCTTGCCGCGCCACAGCGTGAAGATCCAGTTGAACATCTTGACCCCGGTCGGGACCGCGATCAGGAACGTCATCAGGCTGAAGAAGGGCAGGTAGACCGCGCCGGTCGTGAACATGTGGTGCGCCCACACCGAGAAGCCGAGGGCGCCGATCCCGGCCGTGGCGAACACGAACGCCTTGTAGCCGAACAGTGGTTTGCGGCTGAACACCGGCAGGATCTCGCTGATCATGCCCATCGCCGGCAGGACCATGATGTACACGGCCGGGTGCGAGTAGAACCAGAAGATGTTCTGGTACAGGATCGCGTCACCGCCGACCCGCGGGTCGAAGAAGCTGCCGCCGTAGTTGCGGTCGATGAACAGCATGATCAGCGCGCTCGTGATGACTGGGGTCGCGAGCAAACCCAGGACCGAGGTGACCAGCACGGTCCAGACCATGATCGGCATCCGGAACAGCGTCATGCCCGGCGCTCGCATCTTGAAGATCGTCACCAGGAAGTTGACCGCCCCGAGGATGGAGCTCGTCCCGATCAGCACGATCGCCACGATCCACAGGTCCTGCCCCGGCCCAGTCGATGAGAGCGGGCGATCCTCGGTCAAGGGGGCGTAGCTCGTCCAGCCCGCGGCCGGGGCCGCGCCGACGAAGAAGCTCAGGATCAGCAACGCGCCCGCGAGCGGCAGCATCCAGAGCGACAGCGCGTTGATCCGCGGGAACGCCACATCCGGTGCGCCGATCAGGAGCGGCACGATGTAGTTCCCGAAGCCCGCCAGGATCGGGATGATGAACAGGAAGATCATGAACGTGGCGTGCATCGTGAAGATCTCGTTGTAGGTCTTGTCCGCCACGAACTGCAGCCCGGGTTGGGCGAGCTCGGTGCGGACGCCCATCGCGAGCAGCCCGCCGATGAAGAAGAACAGGAACGAGTTGATCAGGTACATGATCCCGATCTTCTTGTGATCGGTGGTCGTGACCCAGTCGTACAGCGTGCTGCGATACGCGGGGGTGGCGGGGTGTAGCGCGGTTGTCGCCACGGCGTGCTCCTACTCGACCGTGAGGGTGCCGGCCATGGTGGGATGGACCGAGCAGATGAATCCATAGGCGCCCGCCGCGAGCGGCGGGACGTCGTACGTCTTCTTGGCGGGGCCCGGGAAGACCTCGCCTCGGAAGACCTCGGGCCCCGTCGGGGACCCCTGGTGGATCGCCACGTTGTGCGGGATCGACGCGTCCTGATTGTCGAACTCGATCTTGAACGGTGCATCAGCCGGCGCGGTCAGGTCGGCCTTGTCGAACGCCACATTCAGGGCGGCGATCGTGATCGGCGCCGCACCCGGCTGTCCGGACGGCGCCGGCTCACCTGACGGCGGTGGCGGCGGCGAGGCATTCGCCTGCGCGATGCTGGCCTCCAGCCAGGCGTCGAAGTCGGCGCCGGTCATGGCGTGCACGTCGAAGTGCATCGCGTTGTGGCTCACCCCGCACAGCTCCGCGCACTGGCCGTGGAAGGTATTGCCGGCATCCGACTCGTTGAGCGTGAACTCGAAGCTGTTGACGCGCCCTGGGACGACATCGCGTTTGAACAGGAATTGCGGGACGTAGAAGGCGTGGATCACGTCCGGGCTTTGGAGGTAGAGGTGGACCGTCCGATCCGTCGGGAGGACGAAGCCGCCTTCTTCCGGCGTTTCGCCCTCGGGCGTCGTCACGGTGTAGAGCGGTTTGACGTCCTTGCCTGGCTGGTAATCGGCCGGTAGGTAGTCGAACGTCCACAGGAACTGCGCGGCGACCGCGCGGACCTTGAGTTCGGGCTGTGCGGACGTGGCCTCGACGGTGTTGAGCGTGCTCCACGACGCGACGAACATGATGCCGACGATGATGGTGGGCACGACGGTCCACACGACCTCGGCGATGGCGTTGCCGTGCGTCTGCGGCGGAAGCGTGTCGTCACCGGGCTTGCGCCGATAGCGGATGACGGTCCAGATGATCAGACCCTCGACGACCAGGAAGATCACCGCGGCGATCGCGAACACGAGGTCGTACAGCTCCCGGATCTTCGCGCCGCGGTCGGTGATCGCGCGCGGCGGGAAGAAGCTGGTCAGGATCCCCTGACCGAAGCCGAGTGGGTCGATTCCACGGATGAACGCGACGACCACGACGATGGCGACGAGCAAGGCACCGACCAGGATGGCGCGTGTCGCGGCGGAGGTGCGGCCGGTCCTGGGGGAACTCGCCATGCAGGTCCTCGGTGCAGGGGGATCGGGCATGCCATGACCCGGCCGGGCCGGACCGCGGCCATGATACCGCGGAGCGTCGGCGCACCGTGTGCCCCGCCGAGTGGCGGACGACCGCCGCCGACGGGTCGTGGGACCATGCGGCTGATGCGTGACGGACACCATTCGACGGCGGTGAGGCGGCTCCTCGGCGTGGTAGGCGGCTGGCTGGTCGCCGCGTCGACAGCGGCGCCTGCCGCCGCGCACGGGCCTGCACCAGCCGGCCCGCCCGACGCCGCGAACCTGCTCCTTGGCTGGACGTTCGAGCCGCTGCCGACGCTTGGCATCATCGCCGGGCTCGCCTGGTGGGGGTGGGCCGTCCGGCGCGTCAACGCGAGACATCCGCAGAACCCGGTGCCCCGTCGCCGGACCGTGGCGTTCCTCGCGGGTATGGCTGCGCTCGCGTTCGCGCTGCTCTCGGGCATCGACCGCTACGACACGACGCTCTTCTCGGTCCACATGGGCCAGCACGTCCTGCTGACGCTGGTGGCCGCCCCGCTCATCGCATCGTCGGGTCCGATCACCTTGCTGCTGCGCGTCGCGGCGCCGGGGACCAGGCGGGGCCTGCTCCTGCCGGTGCTGCATGCCCGAGTGGTCCGGGTCCTGACGTTCCCGGTCGTGGCTTGGATCATCTTCGCGGCGGTGATGTGGACGAGCCACTTCTCGCCGCTGTTCGATGCGGCGCTGGAGGATCCGTTGGTCCACGATCTCGAGCACGCGGCGTTCCTCGGCGCGGCACTGCTGTTCTGGTGGCCGGCGCTCGGGGTGGACCCGACGCCGTGGCGCATGCCCCACCCGGTCCGCGCGCTCTACGTGTTCCTGCAGATGTCGCAGAACACATTGCTCGCGGTGGTCCTCGTCAACGCGACGTCGGTCCTCTATCCGCACTACGCCACGGTCCAGCGGGCGTGGGGCCCGACCCCATTCGAGGACCAGCAGATGGCAGCCGCATTCATGTGGGTCGCGGGTGACTTGCTGTTCCTGGGCGCGATCTTCGCGATCCTGCTCGGCTGGTCGCGGTCGGAGGCACGGGACGCGGCGCGGGCGGACCGCCGGGCCGCCGAGGAACTCGCGGACATCCGGGTGCGCGAGGGCGTGCTGGCTGCGCGACTGGCGCGCGAACGAGGCGAGACACGGCCCGACGAGGCGGCGCTCGATACTCAGCCGGGGAGTGGCGCCTCGAGATAGCGGCGGTATTCGGCCGCATCGACATTGCCGCCGCTGACGACCGCGACGACATCGCCATCCCCGCCGGCTCCCAGTTCCGCACGATGGAAGGCCCACGCCGCGATCGCGAGCGCGCCCGACGGCTCCGCGACGAGGCGTGCACGCTCAGCCGTAAGTCGCACGCCCGCGGCGATCTCCGCCTCGCTCACCGTGACGATGCCGTCGAGATGGGCGCACAGGTGCGCGAACGTCCGTTCCCCGAGCGCCTGGGTACGCGTACCGTCCGCGATCGTGCGGGAGACGTCTTCCGCGGACCAGCGCACGATCGAACCTCGGGCGAGCGAGTCGCGAGCGTCCGCGGCCAGCTCGGGTTCGACGCCGACGACGCGGATCTCCGGCCGCCTGCCCTTGATCGCTGCGCCGACGCCGCTCGCGAGCCCACCGCCCCCCACGGGGACCAGCACGATGGCCGTCGTCGGCAGGTCCTCGACGATCTCGAGTCCGATCGTGCCCTGCCCGGCGATGATCCGATCGTCATCGAACGGCGGGATGATGGCGAGGCCAAGTTCGGCGGCGATCGCTTCCGCCCGCTCCTTCCGCTCGTCCGACGCCGGTCCGACGACGATGATCTCGGCGCCGTCCGCGGCAACACGGTCGCGCTTGATGGCGGGGGCGTCGTCGGGCATGACCACGACCGCTCGGGTGTCCAGCAGTCGCGCGGCGCGGGCGACGCCCTGGGCGTGATTGCCCGATGAGTAGGTGATGACGCCGCGGGCACGTTCGTGGTCGGACAAGCTAACGATCGCGTTGTAGGCACCACGGATCTTGAACGCCCCGATGGCCTGCAGGCTCTCTGCCTTCAGGAACAGGCGATCCGGTGGGGCGCCATAGGGCACGAGTTGCGTGCGCACGACGACGCCGCGCAGCGTCGCGGCGGCAGCTTCGATCGCGTCGAGGCCGACCAAGGCCGGGTCGGTCACCGGCGACCCTTGTCGATGGCACTCTGGCAGGCGATGCAGTGCGCCGCCCAGGGCAGGGCTTCGAGGCGCTCGGGGGCGATCGTGTTGCCGCAGCGAAGGCAGGCGCCGTACGAGCCGCCATCGATCCGTTTGAGCGCCGAATCCACCAGGGCGAGATGCTGCTCGGCGCGCTCGCGCAGCGCGAGATCGCGCTGCTGCTCGAAGACCTGGCTGGCCGCGGCGGCCTGGGACCCGTACGTCATCTGACCGGGCGCCTGGATCTCCTCACCGAGCTCATCGAGCAGACGGCGGCGTTCCACTTCGAGGGCGGATCGGATCGCTGCCAGATCGAGTGTCGCCATCGAGCGACTGTACGCCTCACAGGCCTGTTCCGGCGGTCTCTCCTATACTCCGGGGGAGTACTCGCGGAGGAGCTACATGGCCATCGAGATCGACCCGGTCTGCGGGATGGAGGTCGACACCACGACCTCCCAGCTGTCGTTCGAGCACGACGGGACGACATATTGGTTCTGCGGGAAGGGTTGTCTCCTGGATTTCCAGGACGACCCCGACAAGTACCTGGATCCGGACTACACCCCGTCGATGTGACCGCGCGATAAGTCGCAGCTAAGCGGCCATCGCGATACTGGCCGGCATCGGCATCGACCGGGCACTCCTCGGGTGGGGTCGGCCGTCATCTGTCAGCCGGAACCGGGACCCGGCGGAGGTCGAGTGCCATGTTGGAGCGCATCCGTCTGTCCCTGGCCGCCCTCGTACCGGCCATCCTCGTGATCCTGGGCGACACGGCCCGCCGCTGGTAGCTGTGCGCGTCAGGTCCGGCCACCCACTCCACCGGCCCTGGCGGTCAGGAGCTGCGCGAGGTAGACCGGGATGACCGAGAGGACGAGGACGATTACGGCCGCGACATTCACCAACGGGACCTGTCCCGTTCGTTGGTAGTTGCTAAAGATCCAGATCGGCAGTGTCTGGGTACCCGCCCCTGACGTGAATGTCGTCACGATGATCTCGTCGAACGACAGGGCGAACGCCAGGAGTGACCCGGCCAGGAGCGAGGTCCCGATCGCGGGAAGCGTCACGTGGCGGAACGTCTGTCCCGTGTCGGCGCCGAGGTCCATCGAGGCCTCTTCGGTCGATCGTGCGGTGCGGCGCAGCCGGGCGATCACGTTGTTGTAGACGACCACGATGCAGAAGGTGGCATGGCCGATGATGATCGTCATGATCCCGAGATCCAAGCCGATCGTCCGGAACGCGGTGTTGAGTGCGATTCCGGTCACGATGCCCGGCAAAGCGATCGGGAGGATGACGAGGAACGAGATCGTCTCCCGCCCGAAGAAACGGAACCTATGGACGGCGAACGACAGGAGTGACCCCAGCACCAGCGCGATCAGCGTCGCCCCGATCGCCGCCTGCAAGGATGTCAGCAACGACGATCGAACCCCCTGGTCGTCGAGCGCCTTCACGTACCAGTCGATGGTCAGACCATCGGGAGGCCATCGCGGGACCAGCCCGGCATTGAACGAGTAAAGGACGATCACGCCGATCGGGATGTAGATGAACGCGAGCGTCGCCGCGCTGGCGATCCGGAGCGCGATCCGCGAGCCGCGGCCACTCATGTCAGAGTGCCTCGAACGCGCCTAGCCGCCGGGCGACGGCCAAGTAGGCGATCGTGATCGCGACCGGGACGAGCGCATAGGCGGCGGCCAGTGGTTGGTTGACCGAGATGTTGCTGTAGACGACGTTCCCGATGAACTGGCTGCTCGACATTAGTGACGGCACGATGTAATCGCCGAGGGTGAGCGAGAACGTGAAGATCGAGCCCGCCACGACCGCCGGCAGCGCGAGTGGCAGGACGACCCTCCGGAACGTGTGTCCACCACGGGCCCCGAGATCGGCGGACGCTTCGAGCAGCGAGCTCGGTATCCGCTCGAGCCCGGCGTAGATCGGCAGGATCATGTACGGCAGCCAGAGGTACGTGAAGACGAGCCAAACGGCAACGTCGCCGTATCCGGGACCCTTGAGGCCCACTGGATCGAGCACCCAGTTGAGGATGCCACCCTCGCTCAGGATGATCCGCCAGGCATAGGCCTTGACGAGGTAGCCGGACCAGAGCGGGAGCAGGATCGAGACGACCAGGATCCCCCGGGTCCGCGGTGACGCCACCCTGGCCATGTAATAGGCGATCGGGAACGCGAGGACGATGGCCGCCAGCGTGACGAGGGCCGCGGTGACCACCGTTCGCACGGTGACAGTCCGGTAGACGGATTCACTGACCAGCGTTTCGAAGTTGTCCAGGGACAGCTCGGTGACGACCTTGCCGCTGAACGGCTCGATCCTCCAGAAGGCGGAGATGAAGAGCAACGCCAGCGACCCGAGGTAGGCGATGACAAGCCAGCCGAGGGGCGCGCCCAGGAGCGCGCCCAGCTGGACGCGCGGAAAGCGGTATAGCGCGCGCCAGAATCCGCGCATCTAGCGTGCGATCACGATCGAGCGCGTGGTCGAGCCTGATGTCCGATCGGCCTGGGGATCAACGACCGAAGGCCGCGATCCCCAGGCCCGCATCGTCTAGCCCTTGATCTCGGTCCAGGCTTGGGTCCACTGCGCGAAGTCCGTGCAGATGGGACCCCTGCCATCGATGCACTCCTTGGACGGCGTGTTCCAGTAATAGACGTCCTCCCAATACGCCTGGTCGGTCGCATGGAAGGTGTCGCAGTGGCCCGCGCTCTGCTTCTCGGCTTCAGCGCAGCCTTCCTCGCTGACCGGAGCCTCGCCGAAGAACACGGTCGCCGTCGCGTTCGCGACCGGCGAGATGATGTAGTCCATCCACATGTACATGCAGTTGGGATGCTTGGCGGTCGACGAGATCATCCAGGTGTCCGACCAGCCCGTGCTCCCTTCCTTGGGCTTGATCGCCTTCACCGGCACCTTGGCTGCTGTCAGCAGATTTGCCTGCAGCTGCCATGTGGTCGCGGCGACCATGTCGCCGTTGGTGAACGCATCGACCTGAGCCTGGACCGCGCTCCAGTACGTCGTGATGTTCTTTCGCTGCTCCTTGAGCAGGTCGACCGCGGCCTGGAACTGCGTGGCGTCGAGGGAGTACGGGTCGGTGATCCCGAGTTCGGGTTTGGTGGACATCAAGTAGACCGCTGCATCCGCGATGTAGATCTCGTAGTCGTAGGCGGAGATCTTGCCGGCGTACTTGCTGCCGCCCTCCCAGACGACGCTCCAGCTATCCGGGTCCGGCTGCACGACGTCGGTCCGCCACATGAGCAGGTTGGCGCCACGACCGTGCGGGACGCCGTAGGCGACCCCATCGACCGTGTTGTGCTTCTGGCCCTTGAGGCCGTCGAACACCTTCGCAAAGTTGGGGATGAGCTCGGTGTTCACTGCGGAAACGTCACCGCCGGCGACAAGGCGCAGCGTGGCGTCGCCCGAGAAGGCTCCGCCGTCATACTCGCCGGTCTGCATGAGGGCGACCGCGTCGGACGACCCACCGTAGACCTTCGCATAGACCTTGCAGCCCGTCTGCTCTTCGAACGGCGTGACCCAGTCGGCACCAAGGCCCTGCTCACCGCCCGTACCGCCGACCACGTAGTACGGCCACACGGCAAGGTCGAGACGGCCCTCACCCTCGCCGACCTCGGTCGGCAGGACCGGTCCGGCGCTGGCGGACTCGCTGGGCACCGCGCTCGCCGAACTCGGCTCGGCTGACACGGCGGTCGATGGGGCGCTGGTCGCCCCTCCTCCGCTGCTACATGCAGATGCGATCAGTGCCAGCGTCGCCAGCCCGACCGAGATCCTCCGTCCGCGCATGCTTGTCCTCCTCCTCGTGCCGATACGACGGCTCCGTCAATCCACCCCATCAGCGATGGGGAGCTCGTGCTGTCGCTTCCAGATCAGGCGGACAGTCTTGCCTTGCTGCTCGAGCACCTCGGTCGAGGTGGTCGTCAGGTTCTGCTCGGTGACGACCAGCCGGCCGCCGGCCTCCGGCTCGACGATGTAGCGGGTATCGGGGCCGAGATACACGACGCTGGCGATGGTCCCCAGCGCCGACGACTCGTTCGGCCCCGGGGCGGCATCCGCCGCGGCCAGCCGGATCTTCTCGGGCCTGATGGTGAATGTCCCATCGCGCCCGAGCATCGCCCGCGCGACGTCACCGGACAGGACGTTCGATGTCCCGACGAAGCCCGCCACGAACCGCGATGCCGGGCGCTCGTAGACCTCAGCTGGTGACCCCAGCTGTTCGATCCTGCCGGCGTTGAAGACCGCCAGCCGGTCGCTCATCGTCAGCGCCTCTTCCTGGTCATGGGTCACGTAGATGAACGTGATGCCGACCTGCTGCTGGATGGCCTTGAGCTCGATCTGCATCTCCTCGCGCAGTTTGAGATCGAGCGCCCCAAGTGGCTCGTCGAGGAGCAGCACCCGTGGCCGATTGACGAGCGCTCGCGCGAGCGCGACGCGCTGTCGTTGGCCGCCCGACAGCTGGCCGGGCTTGCGTCGATCGAAGCCCTCGAGCCGGACCATCTGCAGGGCATCCGTCACCCGAGCGCTCCGCTCGTCGCGGGGCACCTTGCGGACCATCAGGCCATACGCGACGTTGTCACCAACGGACAGGTGGGGGAACAGCGCGTAGTCCTGGAAGACCGTGTTCACGTCGCGGTCGAACGGCGGGACGCCAGTCACGTCACGACCGTGGAGCAGGATGCGGCCGGCGGTCGGCTGCTCGAAGCCTGCGATCATGCGCAGCGTGGTGGTCTTGCCCGAGCCGGACGGTCCGAGCATCGAGAAGAATTCGCCGTCGCGGACGTCGAGATCGATGCGGTCGACCGCGACGACATCGCCGTAGTGCTTTGACACGCCCTCGAGGCGGACGGCCGGCGTCGAGGTCGTCGGGGACGCGGTGCGACCGGTGTCCGGGTTCGCGGTCGGGTCACGCGTATCTGTCGGGATGGCCAAGCGCCCTCACTGGGTGTTCGCGCGATCAGCCCGGGGGGTGACGGGTGCGCGAACGATGCGACGCGGTCAAGGGCATGTCAATAGTCGGCGCAAGGCGCGGCACAGTGGCCTCGGACATAGACTCCCGCCGTGTCGATCGCAGCTCGTCGGGCGCTCCTCGTGGCAATGGTCGTCGCGTCCGCCTGCTCGCCGGCCGGGCCTGTGGCCACCCCGCCGATCGTGCCGGGCACCAGCGACGCGCCGCGCGAGGTCAACCTGATCGCGCGCGACTACGCGTTCATGCCGCCGACCCTGGATGTGGTGCCCGGCGAGACCGTGGTCCTCCATGTGGTCAACGGCGGTCTCACCGTCCACGAGGCTGTCATCGGCGATGGATCCGTCCAGGACGCCTGGGAGGCCGCCGAAGCGGTCGCTGCGAACCCACCACCCGGCCCCACCCCGCTCGTCAGCGTGGCGCCCGACGTCGCCGGCCTTCGGATCGTCGTCGCGTCCGGTCAGCGGGTCGACGTCACCTGGACGGTGCCGGCCGGCGCGGAGTCACTCATCGTGGGCTGCCACATCCCCGGGCACTGGGCCGAGGGCATGTGGATCCCGGTGCGGTTCGTCGTGGCAGCTGGCGGTCGCTGATCGGCGGTCAACCGATCCGTCGTCTGATCGCACCAAGGACAGAGCGCAAGCCTCGTGTCCGCCAACGCCGCAGGAGGCCCGATGCATGGTCGGTCGGCCATGCGGCGAGCTCCGGCCACAGCTCCGCCACCAGACGTCGGAAGACCAAGCCCTGTGATCGATCGATCTCTGGAACCGACAGCATCCGCTCGAGGATCCACCTTGAGTTGAACAGCACGTGGGTGTCGAACGCGAAATCGCTCTCGAGCACGACGTTGGAGTGCCAGCAGGCCATCCGATGCTCCCAATACAGGATGTCGAGGGCATCGAGGCCGACGACGTCCCGGAACCCTGTCGCCTCCATCCATTCGGCGAAGGCCTGCACCACAGGTTCAGTCACGTCGCCGCGGGCCCAGAGCCTGGCCAGGTCTCGCGCCGTGATCCCCGCGGGTGACGTACCCATCGCCGCCCCTGGCAGCGATCGGCGGTAGAAGCAGCGGCCGACCTCGCCGATGTTGGATCGGAGGTGGATGGTGTCGGGCGAAAACGCTGCGCGGTACGCGGCCACGATCCGTCGCCCATGGCTCAGGAAGGTCGCCTCGCGGATCGCGGCGTCGAGCTCCGGCGCAGCGACCGATGCGGGCACCTCCAGGACCCCGTACCGAAGGTGCAGCGCCTCGGCCATCGACGATGCGGTCGCGACATCCACACCGTCGCTTGGCACATCCTCACGTCGGTACGTGAAGTAGCGCACCGCGTCATGGACATCGTGACTCGCGGCCAAGCTGACCCGGCTGTCGAGTCCCGCCGTGATCGACATCGCCACTGGGCGACCGGAATCGACCAGCGACGAGACCTGGCCGGTGAGTCGTGGGGCGATCAGCGCGGCCGCATCGGCTGGACGCAACCGGTCCGGCGGCCTGCGAGGGAACACTCGACGCAGTCGTCTGCTCTCGATGTGGAGCACCACGTTGGCCGTCAGGTAGACGATGCTCGACCAGGGTGTCGCTCGACCGGGCATCGACATCACCAGGCTCCGTCCACGTGGCTTGACGATCGCCTGCTGGACGATCGCTCTGTGGGCGCTCATGAGGGGCGAGGGCGCAGCGTGCGTGCGTCTCGCTACGAGGCGCGCGTGCGATGCCAGGACGAAGGGCCCGGCGAGCGAGTAGAACGCCGAACGCATGCCGGTCGCGTCGGTCATCACGTGTCTGTCCGTTTCGGTCCCGAAGACGATGAGGTAGCGCCCGCTCCATCCGTCGGTGACGTCGAGGAACGCTCCTTCTGATCGCGACAGGGCCTCGGCCGCGATCGAGACAGCGATCGGCGTCGAAGACCACGTCTCCGTATCCACGAAATCACCGAGAACGACGACACAGCGCCGACCCGATCGCGCCACCGTCATCTGCACGTCGCCCGCCCGCGTGATCCACAGACCCGCCTCCCGCTGCGATACCCAGCCCGGAACCGGGATGTCCGTGGGTGTGTCGGAGATGACGAAACCGCGGGCAAACCGGGGCTGGTCCGAGAACGCGTCGGCGGGAGTGGATGCGCCGTCCATCGATGTCGGAGCGTTGACGCCCGCGACCCTCGACCTTTACATCGGAGCTGTCCTTGCTGAAGCCGGCTCGCCCGCACGCACGGTGGTACGCTCATGCCCTGCCGCGAGCGGCCGCCTCACATCGTCCAGCCCAGAGGAGGATCCGGATGACCTACGTGATCGCCGAGCCGTGTATCGACGTGCTCGACATCTCGTGCGTGTCGGTCTGTCCGGTGGACTGCATCCATTACGAGGAAGGCGTCGATCGGAAGCTGTTCATCGATCCGAACGAGTGCATCGACTGCGGCGCCTGCGAACCAGAGTGCCCGGTGAACGCGATCTTCCCGGAGGAGTCGCTGCCCCCCGAGTGGGCCAACTACACAGTCATGGACGCGACCTGGTACACGGACAAGGCGGCAGCGCGCGCCGCGGTCGACGCCGCCAAACCCTCGGGCTGATGGCCTCGCGGCCTCAGACCTCGGGGCGCGAGCGCCAGTTCCCCGCTGAGGTTGCAAGTACCCCGTTCTGATGCGGATCGCGTCCCTGCTCCCCTCAGCCACGGAGATCGTCTGCGCGATCGGCCTCGAGGATGAGCTCGTGGCGGTCACCCACGAGTGTGACTGGCCCCCATCGATCCTCGGCAAGCCGGTGGTCACGCGCAGCGTCCACGATCTTGCTGCCGTCGGCTCACGCGACATCCACGCCCGCGTGACGGCGTCGATGCACGGCGGGTCGTCGCTCTACGAGCTCGACGAGGCGGCGCTCGCGGCGACCGAGCCCGACCTGATCCTCACCCAGGAGCTGTGCCACGTGTGCGCGGTCAGCTATTCCGAGGTCAACGAGGTCGCCCGCCGAATCGACGCCGACATCTCCGTCGTCTCGCTCGAGCCGACCTCGATCGAGGGCATCCTCCACACCATCACCACCGTCGGCGCGATGGCCGAGGTGGAGGACGCCGCGATCGACCTGGTCGAGACGCTGCGCGAGCGCCTCGGGGCCATCGAACAGCGCGTCGCCGCACGCCGCGACGAGGGCCGTCCACCGGCCCGCGTCGTCAGCCTGGAATGGCTCGATCCGCCGTTCGCGGTCGGCCACTGGGTACCAGAGCAGATCCGACGCGCCGGCGGCTGGGACCTGCTCGGCTCCGATGGCGAGAAGTCACGCGAGACGACCTGGGAGGACGTCGCGGAGGTCGATCCCGAGTCGCTCTTCCTGATGCCGTGCGGCTTCCATCTGGCTGAGACGATCGACGAATGGCGGGCATCGACCGTCCCGCCGTGGATCGGCGACCTCAGCGCCGCCCGGCGGGGTGCCGTCTTCGCGCTCGATGGCTCATCGTTCTTCTCACGTCCTGGACCACGCGTCATCGACGGTATCGAGCTGCTCGCCGAGCTCATGGATCCCGAGGCCTTCATCGACGTCGCGCCACCCGGTGGCTGGGCGCCGGTCGAGGTCCCCTGAGTGCCGTTCCGCGCGTCCTTTTCATGCCTGTGGTGCGGCACGGATCACACCACGCGGTCAGCTGACGACCTCGAGGGGTGGGCGCAGCTCTGCCCCACGTGCGTGGGCAAGGCAGGCGATAACCAGTTCCTGCGGTTCCGGCTTCGCCAGGCGCTGAGCGAGCGATCGGCGGCGGCGCGCGGCGTGCCGCAGCCAGTCGGCGTTGTCGATGCCGCCGCTACGCCAGGGGAGCAATCCGTGCCGGCGCCGCGCGCGCAGGACGTGGACCGGGCGATGGTCGATTACTACGAGGCGCGCGCACCCGAATACGACGACTGGTACCTGCGCCGCGGTCGCTACGCACGCGGCGCCATCCACGATGCGGCATGGAATGCGGAGCTCGATGCGGCCGGTCGCTGGCTGGACGGGCTGCCGTGGACCGGCGACATCGTCGAGCTGGCGGCAGGCACCGGCTGGTGGTCGCCACTCCTGGCGTCACGTGGTGAGCTGTCCCTCTATGACGCGTCGGCCGCCGCACTCGACCGTGCCCGGGAGCGGCTGGTCGCCCACGAGTTGCGGGCGCATCTGCACGTCCGCGACGCGTGGGCCGAGCCCGACCGCCAGGTCGACGGCGTGTTCATGGGTTTCTGGCTGAGCCACGTGCCGCGCGCACGGCTCGCGGACTTCCTGGCCCTCGGGCGGCGGTGGCTGCGACCGGGCGGCCGGATCGCCTTCATCGACTCGCTCGCCGATCCAGCGTCGGGCGCAGCGGACAATCCGGAGCCCGGCGACGATCGCGCGGTCCGTCGCCTCGCCGACGGTCGGGAGTTCACGATCGTGAAGGTGTTCTACGCACCGGACGAGCTGTCCGCGGCCCTCCAGGCAGCGGGCTTCGACGAGGTCGTCGTCACGACGACTGGCCGGTTCTTCGTCTTGGGCTCGGCTCGGGCTGTCTGACGGACCCGGTGCCGGGAACGCCCCGGACCCGTCGCTATACTCCGCCCGATGTCCCCCCTCTCGAACGCCACGATCGCGACCGTCGGCTCGGGCGTCATGGCCGAGGCGATGATCGCCGGGCTGCTGCGGGACGGTCTCGTGACACCCGATCGGGTCGTCGCCAGCCACCCGCGCGCTGAGCGACGCGAGATCCTGGAGCGTGCTTACGACATCCGGACCGTCGCCGGCAACGCCGATGCCGTGCGCGACGCCGACGTGATCCTGCTCGGCATCAAGCCGCAGATGCTCGAACGGGTCGGCCGGGATATCGGACCGCACCTTCGCCGCGGCCAGCTCGTCCTGAGCGTGCTGGCCGGCGCGACCACGGCGGCGCTCACCGGGTTCCTCGGGCACGACCAGGTCGTCCGCAGCATGCCCAACACGCCGGCCCGGCTCGGCAAGGGCGTGACGGTCTGGTACGCCACGCCCGAGACCACCGACGAGCAGCGCGCGCAAGCGGCCGCACTCCTGGGCGCGCTGGGCCTCCAGCTCGAGGTCGACGACGAGAAGATGGTCGCGATGGCCACCGCGGTCAGCGGCACGGGCCCGACCTATGTGTTCCTGGTGATGGAAGCGCTGATCGATGCCGCCGTCCATCTCGGCTTCCCGCGGCACATCGCACACGACCTCGTGATCGAGACCCTTGAAGGATCGACGCTGTTCGCGCGCCAGTCGGGCATGCACCCAGCCGAGCTACGGAACATGGTCACGTCACCCGGCGGCACTTCGGCGGCGGCGCTGCACGAGCTGGAGGGTGGACGGTTGCGGACCGTGCTGTCCGAGGCGGTGTGGGCCGCCTACCGACGGACGGTCGAACTGGGCGACCAGCTCGAGGCGAGCCTGGACGTGAGTAGCACCACCGGTGAGCGACCCCGGCCGAAGGCGTGATGACGTCAACGTCGGCTGCCGGCACGGCGATACCCGTCGTCGACCTTCGGCGCGCTCCGCTTGCTGACGTGCGCGGACTCGATCTGCGGTCACCGACGCGGGACCTGTGGGGCGATGAGCGCGCGATCTGGGATCGGCTCGTCGCGCTGTGGGCGGGCCTCGATGAAGCGGCGTGGCACCTCCCGGGTGCCGCGCCGTCCGACGCCGGCGGCCCGGACTGGTCACTCGCCGAGCACGTCGGCCACATCGCCGACTGGCAGGAGCTGGCGATCGATTACGTCGGCACCGCGATCCAGATCGGATCCTGGCCGGCCGATGACGACTACGACGGCGGCGATTTCGATCGGTACAACGAGCGACGCCGCGCCCCGTGGACGACCATGCCGAGCGCGGCGATCCTCGGGCGTCTCGGGGCCGCCAGGCCGCGGCTGCTCGAAGCAGCTGGTCGGCTGCCGTTGGAGACGATCCGCGGCCACGACGCGTGGGGCTGGGTCCATTTCACGCTCCACGGCCACTATCTGGACCATCTCGCCGTGATCGAGCCGTGGACGGATCGCTTGCGCGATCGACAGGTCGATGGAGACCCGTTCATGGCCGACCCACGCGCCGCCGATCACGCCGGGTTCGTCGCCGATGCCACGGCGCTCGACGACGACTTCGACTCGCTCGTCCGCCGGCTGCCGCCCGCCCGCTGGGTCGCCGAGGACGTCACGCCCGGCTGGACGCTCCGGGACCACGTCGGCCACCTTGCGGACTGGATGGACGAGGGCGCCCGGGCGATCGACGTCCATCGCGAGACCGGCATCTGGCTGTCCGATCCCGAGGAGGGCATCGACGCCTGGAACGAGCGTCACGTCGTCGCGACCCGACGGGAGACACCGCCCGAAACGCTGGCCCGCTACGACACTGCCCGCACCCGGCTCCTCGACGCGGTGGGGACCCTCAGTGTCGAGGAGCTGCGCTCGCCCGATGGCTGGAGCTGGGCATACGACTGCCAGCACGGGCACGTCCGCAAGCACCTCGCGATGGTCGGCCGGTGGTGCGCGACGTCTGGTTGGCCGATCGCCTGAGCCTCAGGACGCGCGTCCCGTCGGACCGGGCCGATCAGGCGGCTTCTGTGCCGAACCCGGGTCGTCATCGCTCACCCGACGTGCGATCACGCTGATCGTCCCGTCGGTCTCGAGGACCGCCTGGTCGACGTCATCGATCCGGGCGAGGCCATGCGCTCGCACCGCCGACTTGAGATCGTCCGTGTCGAGCCCCTCCTCCTGAAGGGCGCGTTGCAGCACCCGGCCGTGCCGGACCAGCAGGCGGGGCTCGCCCTCCACCGCGGCGCGCAGCCGCCGAGACCGCCGCGAGAGCTCGCGCAGCACGAAGTCGAGCCCGAGCAGGACGATGACCGCCACGAGGCCACCCCAGATCGACGTGTTGTCGCCGACCATCGAGTTCTGGACCGCGTCGCTGATGATCAGGACGACGATCAGCTCGAGGACCGACATCTGGCCGACCTCGCGCTTGCCCGATAGGCGGATCGCGACGATCAGGAAGAGGTAGACGATCGCCGTCCGCAGCGCGACATCAGGCAGGCTCGATCCGATCTCGGGCAGGCTCGGCACGCCGCGACTGTAGTGGCTGTCGTCGGCTGGGACCAGCCGGAATCGAAACGGCCGTCGTTGCGGACGGCCGTCGAGCGGTTTGTCAGTGCCGGCGTCGAGCCGGCGTGCAGTACGTCCCGGAGATCAGGGACCCCAGCGGCGAGCCGCTTCCAGCACGAGGCCGGAGCTGGCGAGCGCGGACAGGATCATGAGCGTCCGGAAGGCCTGCGACTTGATGATGTTCTTCATCGCAATCCCTTCTTTCCGTTGGATGAGACCGGGGACGGAAGGTGTCCCCTGCAGCAACCTACGGTGCGGTCGGGCACCCAGCCATAGGCCATCGGTACCGGGAGGGGAGGACCAGCGGGGGATGCGGTGCCTTGCCGCAACGGCGCATCTGACACGTCCGCCTTGCCGGTCTCCTGATCGTGGCGTGCTTCTCAGACCGCACCGGGACCCTGAAGATCCGGCTGCGTCGTTCCTCGATGGTCATTCGTGCCTGACAGACCCGCTTCGGTCGCGAGGCGGGCCCGCTCGGTCGTTTCGGCTCCGTCCTGCGGTCCACGAAGCACAGCCCGACGGGTCCCGGCATGCGATGTGGTCCCGGGATGCGTGGCGAGTGGTCCGGGATCAGGCGGTTCGTGTTCCCCCGCGCATGCCGAGGGCGATGACCAACGCGATCCCCACGCCGATAAGCACGTCGCCGACGCTGAACACGTTCGCGAGCGGCAGCCAGGGCGGCATCGCGAAGATGTCGGTCAGCGGGGCAAGGACCGGGTCCGCCACGACGGCGCTGTTCGAGAACCCCTCTTCCGCGCCCATGCCGGCGGCAGCGAGCGCCTCGGGCGTCGTCGGCATGATCCCCTCGTTGGCGACGATGGCCGCGAGGTTGGAGATGGCCCCGGCGGCCACGAGCGGCAGGCCCGACACGCTGAGATTGCGCCAGACGGCAACGAGGACCGCTCCCGTCGATGCCACGTAGATGGCCGCACCGACACCGCGCTCGAGGCCGGCCTCGATGGATCCCGAGAACAGGACGATCTGGACGGCGAGGCCGGCGACCGCGAGCCAGCCCCATTCGAAGCGCAGCTCGCCTAGTCGCTCGAGCCGGCCGCCGAAGACGAACCCGAGGGCGATCCCGATCGGGATGGCGTACAGGACGAACACGCGGCGCTGTCAGGCCGTGCGTGTGTCCAGGATGTCCGTGAGCTGGGCGATGTGGTCCTCGGCGTGGCCGAGCACGAACCGCTCCAGGATGGCGGGGGCAGGCATCTCGCCCAGGCGAGGATGGACACCGACCCGCTCGCGTTCGCTGGGAGTCAGCGTCGCGAGGCGCTCCGCCCAGTCCCGCAGCCCCGCATCGATGCGGGTGAAGAGGACCCGCAGCGGCAGCGACCGGTCGCGATCGATGATCCCGATGCGGATGGGATCGTCAGCGATGCGTCCGAACGGCGTGGCCGCTTCGCCGCCGTCGATGACCCGCTCCATCTCGCCGAGCCAGAACGGCAGCATCTCCTCGACGTGGGCAAGGACCTCGCGTGGCCCCCACGACGCCTCGGGCCCCGTGCCGTAGTCCTCCGCCAGCGGCCAGGGCCCACCCGCCAGCACCCGCGGCGCCAGATCCGTGTATGCGCGCCGCGCCGCAGCGATGCGCTCCAAGTCCGTCGCCATGACTGGCAGTGTGGCACGCCCGGCGTAGGATGGTGGCACTGACCAACGCCTCGGGCTGCGGGCCGCGACTCGACCGGGGCCGGACCGCATGCAGCGGAGAAACGAGCGATGACCGATACGCTCCCGCGGGGGGCCGCCAACCAGGCGGGCGCCCGGGTCGATGCGGACGCCTATGCCAAGGCCGCCGACTTCCTGCCACTCGACGGCATCGACCACGTCGAGTTCTGGGTGGGCAATGCCCGCCAGGCGTCCGCCTACTACCGCGCCCTGTGGGGCTTCACGCCCGTCGCGTTCAGCGGTCTCGAGACGAAGGTCCGCGACCGGGCGAGCTACGTCATGGTGCAGAACGACATCCGGTTCGTGTTCACGGCGCCGCTGACACCGGACGGCGAGATCGCCGAGCACGTCCGCATGCACGGTGACGGCGTCCACGACATCGCCTTTCGCGTGGCCGATGTGGAGTCCGCCTGGCGCGAGACGACGTCGCGCGGTGCGGCATCCGCCCTCGAACCGACCGAGCTCGACGGCGGCGAGGACGGCGTGCTGCGCAAGGCGTCGATCCGGACGTACGGCGAGACGCTCCACTCGTTCGTCGATCGGCGCGATTACCACGGCGTGTTCGCGCCGGGCTATCGCAAGGTCGGCTCACCGGCGGCCGCGGCCGGCGGGCTGAGCCTACTCGAGGTCGATCACTGTGTCGGCAACGTCGAGTTGGGACAGATGAACGCGTTCGTGGACTTCTACCGCGACGTGCTCGGCTTCGCGCAGCTGATCCACTACGACGACAAGGTCATCCACACCGACTACAGCGCGCTGATGTCGAAGGTCATGACCAACGGCAACGGCCGCATCAAGTTCCCGATCAACGAACCGGCGACCGGCAAGAAGAAGAGCCAGATCCAGGAATACCTCGACTGGTATCGATCACCCGGCTGTCAGCACATCGCGCTGCGGACCGAGGACATCGTCGCGACCGTTCGGCGACTGCGCGAAAACGGAGTCGAGTTCCTTGGCCTGCCGCACGAGTACTACGCGACGCTTGCCGACCGCGTCGGCGACGTCGGCGTGCCGATCGACACGCTGGAGGAGCTCGGCATCGAGGCCGACCGCGACGAGGAGGGCTATCTCCTCCAGATCTTCACGCGACCGGTCCAGGACCGCCCGACGTTCTTCTTCGAGATCATCGAGCGTCACGGCTCGCGCGGCTTCGGGGTCGGCAACTTCAAGGCCCTGTTCGAGGCGATCGAGCGAGAGCAGGAGAAGCGCGGGAACCTCTAGGAGGCTCCCGCGCAAGCGCTGCGCCCAGGACGACGCGGCTGTCCAAGGGCCCGATCGCGACGGTCGTGGTCGGTCAGGACGGACTTGGCGACGCCGGTCCGAGGGCGAACTCGAAGCTCTCGACGATCGGCATCGCGTCGGCGAGGAACGTCTCGAAGTCGGCGGGTGCTCGGAGCCTGATCATGAGTGTGCCGCTTGGCGAGTCGAGAACGATGAACCGGTACCGCTCGGACCCCGTGTCACGTTCCCCGATCGGCGCAGCAGGGAGGCAGCCAGTCCACCCTTCCGTCAGGCCGACGTCGATCTGCTGTCCATCGAGCCCGCCGATCGTGACAGCGACCGGCTCGCTCGTCGCCAGACCATCCTGGGCGGTCAGGTACTCGACGAACTCGGCCGCGTCCACCTCGTTCGCATCCGATGGTTCATCTCCGGCGCAGCCCCGGCTCGGGGAGACGGAGACGGGACGCAGGATCAGGATGTATGGGGCGTAGCTGTCGGCGGCGGCGAGAGCCCGGTTGGCTGGCGTGTCCGGGTACAGCATGAAGAAATCGGGCCAGTCCCGGAGATTGACCCAGTCGGATGTCAGTGTGTAGGTGACCGGAGGATGTAGGGATCTCGAGGTGTACGTGCCGGCTGTTTGAGGACCGCCGCAGCCGACCTGACCGCACCGGCCGCCGCTATCCCACGCGGCAGTCGGTGCGGGCGCCAGCGACGGCGCGACGGACGGCGACGGCGACGGCGAGGGAGGGTCCGCCTGCCCACCGATGCCGGTGGAGCGACCTGGCAACAGAAGGTTCCAGCCGACGATCGCGATGACGATGGCTGCCGCGAGGGCAGCGACGATCTTGAGTGGGGCGTTCATTTCGAAGGGCCTCCGGTGGAGGCGCCAGGCGGGTCGCTGCCGTTGCCGGGCGATCCGGTCGGCGACGAGGTCCACGACGCGGTCGGGCATCGTGGACGGACCGTCATCGAACCAGTGCCGGAGCACGCGATCGAGATCGGAACGCTCGTTCATGCTCTGAACCCTCCGATCGCTGTCGCACGCGCCTCGGCGTCAAGCGCGGCCCGCATGGCGCGATGGGCGTGATGGAGTCGAGAGCGGATCGTCCCTGCAGGAAGGCCAAGGATCTCGGCGATCTCTGACGGGGCATATCCGACGAAGTGATGCAGCACGAGGACGGCACGCTCGTCCGGCATGAGCCTTCGGAACCCGCGGTCCAGCTGGTCACGATCGGCGATCGTGAGGAAGTCGTCGGATGCGGCGAGGCCGTCCACGGTCAGGACATGGAGCTCCGCCGTCCTCCGGCGTTCACGTGTCGCCTGCGCGATGCAGACGTTGGTGAGCAGGCGGTGGACCCAGGCGTCGAAGCGGTCCGGATCGCGGAGGCCCGGAAGGTCGCGCCAGGCGATCACCAGCGCATCCTGCAAGGCATCCTCGGCCCGATCGACATCCCGGAGGATCCTGTGCGCGATCGCGAAGAGTCGGTCACCGCGGAGCCTGACCAGATCGACGAAAGCCGCCTGATCACCGCTCTGCGCCGCCTCGACGAGGTCGCGATCCACCGTCACCACCAGGGGTAGACGTCCATGGGGGACGTCGTCCACCTTTATCGGTAGATGGTGCGCCGCATGCGTTGGAAAGTCGTCGGTCCGATCTGGTGCGCTCAGGGAACCGCTCGATGGTGGATGGCCGTCTCACAGACCGTGAATCGTCAGATCGCCGGGGCCGTCGTCATGACCTGGATCACGCTGCTTTTCGTGGGCTGCACGCCGCGATCCGACAATGCGAACGGCGGCCTCGTGAACACGTCCTGGACGGTCTCGACGATCAACGGCGTCGCCGTCCTTCCCGCCTCACGACCGACGCTAACGTTCGCCCAGGACGCGACGGTCGGCGGGAGCGCGAGCTGCAACCAGTACTCCGGCCCGTTCCGCACCGATGGCGACAGGATCTCGATCGGCGACGTCGCCTCGACGATGATGCTGTGTCAGGGCGAGATCGGCGCGCAGGAAACGGCGTTCCTCGGTGCGTTGCGAGCTGCCCAGACGTGGCGTCTGACCCCGGCGGGCGATCTCGAGCTCGGTGGTGTCGGCTCGATCGTGGCGGCTCCCGGCATCGCGGAGGGGCCCCCGCCGGTCGACCAGGCCGGCGGACTGGTCGGCACCCGCTGGGACCTGGTCGAGATGGGCAGCACGGCCGACTTCGCGCGGATCGCGCCGACGATCGAGTTCAGGCAGGATGGCGCCATCGCCGGGTTTGCCGCGTGTAACTCGTTCAGCGGCTCGTTCACGCTCGATGGTGAGGCCATCACGCTCGGCCCGATCGTCAGCACGAAGATGGCGTGCGAGCGCCCAGCCAGCGCCGTCGAGGCCGAGTACCTCGCGGCCCTCGCGGGGGTATCGACGTGGTCCATCGACGCCGACGGGCGTTTGCTCCTCGACGGTCAGGTCCCGCTTCGCTACACACCGCGCTGACCCGTCCGGGACCGTGGCCCGGAGGTACCATCGCCGATGGTCGCTGCGACGCATCCCGTCGTCGCCGCTGGGAGGTGTCTGGATGGACCTGTACCCCTGGATCGTGATCGCTCACGTGTTCTTCGTGATCGTCGCGTTCTTCGCCCACGGGGCGTCCGCGTTCGCGATCTTCCGGGTCCGCGCAGCAATGGATCGGACCGAGCTCCGGACGCTGCTCGACCTGTCCCAGACGTCGCTGATCGCGGCGGGCGTGACGCTGCTCGCGGCTGTGCTGCTCGGGATCTGGGCGGCCATCATGGGCGGCCACTTCTCGCGAACCTGGCCATGGGCATCGATCGGGGTGCTGGTCGTCGTGGTCTTCGCGATGACGCCACTGGCCGCCAATCCGATGCGGGAGCTTCGAGCGGCCATGGGCATCGGGAACGACAAGTCCGGGGCGCCGTTGGTCCCAGGGTCCGACGACCAGGTCGCGGCGGCCAAGGCGAAGATGCAGCCCGAGTTGACCATGGCGATCGGCATCGTCGGCATCGCCCTGCTCGTCTGGCTGATGGAGGGCAAGCCGTTCTGAGCCACGGTCCTCGATGAGGCTGGCCCATATCCGAGGTCGGCACGCCGCGACTGGTGCCCCCTGGCGACTTGCCGCCGCCCTCGACGATCCGCCACTGCATCTCGTCGACCTCGAGATCGCACGTCGACGAGCCGTGGCCGCGAGACCCGAGCTCACCCACGACGCCACGCTGTACCGCCAGCCCATCTCGACGCTGGATGACCATCTCCGCCGCGGCCTCCGGGTGGCGACGTTGGCGGACCTCGTCGACTCGTTCGTGCCGCGTGGCGGTCCGGACGAGGATGAGGCCGTGCTCGAGGCGGATGACGTCCGCTTCGGTCCGCCTGTCCTCAGGCCGCCGTCGCTGCGGGACGGCTACGGGTTCGAGCAGCACGTGGGCATCATGTGGCGCCGCCGCGGAGCGGAGATCCCCGAGGCCTGGTACCGCCTCCCGATCTTCTACTTCTCCAATGTCTCCGAGCTGCGGGGGCCGGACGAGCCGGTGTGGGCACCCGCAGGTTCCAACGAGCTCGACTTTGAGATCGAGATCGCCGCGCTGGTCGATACCCCTGCCCGCGATCTCCCGGCCGAGCGCGCGGAGGAGGCCATCGGCGGCTACACGATCTTCAACGATTGGTCAGCGCGGGACCTCCAACGGGACGAGACGGCGGTCCGTCTCGGGCCGGCGAAGGGCAAAGACTTTGCGAGCTCGATCGGACCGTGGCTGGTCACCCCGGATGAGTTGGAGGATGCCCGCAAGGGAGCGGGTTTCGACCTCGCGATGACCGTGACGGTCAACGGCGCTGAGACGTCGCGCGGCCAGTGGTCGGACATCTTCCATGGGTTCGGGGCACTGATCGCGCGGGCGTCGACCGATGTGACGCTACGGCCAGGAGAGCTGCTGGGGTCGGGAACCGTCGGAACTGGTTGTCTGCTCGAGGTACGCGACGAGACGCTTGGTCGATACCTGGAGCCCGGCGACGAGGTCGTTTTGAGCGTCGAGCGTCTGGGTTCGTTGCCTACGCCTGTCGTGGCTCGGCCCAGCTGACCCTACCGTTCGCGCAGGCGAATACCGGGATCTCGCGGTCCGTCTTCGAGCGGTAGGCCACGAACTCGGGGGCATCTTCCGCGATGCGGGTCCACGCTACCGCGACTTCACGCATGCGATGATTCGGTCGTGCCCAGCCGTGCGGCGGTTCGCGTCGAATTGATGGAAGCGGCCGATTGGCCGGCGGTCCACCGCATCTATGCCGAGGGCATCGCGACCGGCGATGCGACGCTCGAGCGCGAGGCGCCGGACTGGGACCATTTCGACCGTTCGCATCGCCGTGACTGCCGGCTCGTGGCGAGGCTCGGCCGCGGGGGGCCGGTCGTCGGGTGGGTGGCGCTGACGGCGTATTCCGCTCGCCGCGTCTATAGCGGCGTCGCCTGGGAGAGCGTCTACGTCGCCGCGGACGAGCGCGGCCGCGGCATCGGGCGGGCGCTGCTTGAGGCGCTCGTCCCGGCATCGGAGCGAGCCGGCTTCTGGACGCTGCTCGCCGGGATCATGGCCGAGAACGCCGCGAGCCTCGCCCTGCACGACCGATGCGGTTTCGAGCGGGTGGGCGTCATGCGGCGGATGGGCCGCGACGGCACGGGCCGCTGGCGCGACGTCGTGATCATGGCTCGCAGAAGCGAGGTCGTCGGGGTCTGAGCTTTCGTACTCTGACGCTCGTCAGTCGACGAGGCCCAGCCGCGCGGCGACGGTGGCCGCCTCGGTCCTCGTCCCGACGCCGAGCTTGCCCAGGATGTTGGAGACGTGGACACCGGCCGTGCTTTCGCTGATGAACAGCTCGTCCGCGATGCGCCGGTTCGTGTGGCCCTCGACGAGCAACGCGAGGACCTCGCGTTCGCGCGCCGTCAGGCCGAACCCGTCGCCGCCGGTCGGCTCCGCCTGTGTGGCCTCGCCGACCGCTGCTTCGTCCGGCGCCGCCAACACGACGCGCGAGCGGCGGGCGAGCCCCTCGATCCAGCCGGTCAACGGGGCGGCGGCTAGCCCGACGGCACGATCGAGCGCCTCGGACAGGACCTTGGTCGCTTCGCGCCGCGGCGCACGCGCGGTGAGCATCGCCTCGCCGAGCCGATAGCGGGTGTATGCCGAGCGCCATGCCGAGCGAGCCCCGTCGGCGCGGTCGACCGCCTTGCGCCACGCCTCGACATCAGCCGTCCCGGCGGCGCGCGCGGCTTCGGCGGCACTCGTCGCGGCATCGGCGGTCAGCTGGCCGCCGAAGGCGTCAACCCCGGCCGACCCGACCCACGCCTCGAGCGTGTCTCGATAGGCGTTCGCGGTGTCGATCGCGGCCGACTCGGTCACGCCGTCACGCGTCGCGCGGCCGAGCTCGGCCCGGTCCGCTTCGGCGCGAGCACCCATCGCGAGGAGCTCGCTCAGGTAGTACCGGTCGCCGGTCCGTCCGATCCGTGCGACCCCGTCAGCGGCCGCTGCCGCGGCGTCGATCGGGCGGCCCGCCGTGAGCGCCTGCTCGACGAGCCCGACGTATGTCGGGCCGGTGAACTGCGCCTCCCGAAGCGGCTGGACGAGCGCTCGTCCCTCCTCGAGCAATCGCTCCGCATCGGCATGCCCGCGTCGCGCGTAGAACCCTCCGACCACCGCGATGTTGCCGATCCGGTTGACGCCGGCTGCCTCTGCCGTCAGGAGATCCTCCGCGAGCGCGTCCGCCTCATCCCACCGCCCGAGCTCGATCGCGGCGGCGACCGCGTTCCCGGCGATGAACCGCCCATAACCGCCGGCCGCACCGACCGAGCGTGCCCACGCCACGCCCTCGAGTGCCACGGCGAGCGCCTCCTCGTTGGAGCCGCAGATCGTGAGCACGGAGCTGAGATTGGCGTACGACCGGCCCACGTCATCGACGTCCTGGATCTCGCGCGTCAAGGCAACGCCCTCGCGGAGGATCTCGATGCCCTCTGCGCATCGCCCGATCAGGGCGGTGCTCGTGCCCAGGGTGTTGCGGGCATGCGCCTCGGACATCCGCGACCCGATCGACCGCGAAACCTCGATGGCGTCACGGGCGGCGTCGATCGCGCGAGCGTGGTCGCCACGCAGCATGTGTGCTCCCGCGATCGCGGCCATCATCCGCGCCCGAGCAGGTGTCGGATCGCGGCCCTCGAGGAATGCGGCCGTCGACTGGAGGATCGCGAGGCCGTCTTCCATCTCGCCGGTTCGCCACAGCGTCCGCGCGAGGCGCTCGTTCGCGGCGGCCCAGCGCTCGGGCTGCTGCTCCTGGTCGAGGCCATTGACGGCGGCACGGGCGAGGTCGACCGCACGGTCATTGCGGCCACTGAGCATCGCCGATAGCGCGGCCTCGTGCTGGAGCGCCACCGCATCGGTATCCGTTGGCCTGTCGTCCGCCGGCACTGCGTCCCACAGCTCGATGGCGCGTTCGTATGCGCGTCCAGCCTCACCGAACGCATGCGTCGCGGCGGCAGCACGGGCGGCGCGCACCCACGCGTGCAGGGCGCGGACCTGATCATGGGCGGCCGTCGCATGGTGGGCGAGTGCGGCCAGCATGCTCGCGCCCTCCGCGCCGTCCGGTACACGGCCGGTATCCAGGGCAGCCGCGTACGCAGCATGCAGGCGTCGACGCTCGTTCGGGAGCAGGTCGTCGTACACGGCTTCGGCGAGGAGCGCGTGGCGGAAGCGGTAGGCATCGGCGCGGGACGCTTGGTCCGTCGCGAGGATCTGTGCCGCGACGGCTTCGCGGAGGGGTGCTTCGATGGCGGCCTCGTCGGTCCCGGCGACCACGGCGAGCAGCGCAGGTTGGACCGTCCGACCGGCCACGGCCGCGACGCCGAGGATGCGCTGCGCCTCGTCCGAGAGCGCGGTCACCCGCGTCAGCAGCACGTCGCGCAGCGTGGGTGGGATGCGGTCGGTCGCTTGGCTGACACCGGACGCGAGCAGTTCTTCGACGAAGAACGGGTTGCCCTCCGTACGCGTCGCGATCGCGTCCAGCAGGTCGGTCGGCGGTCGGTGGCCGACGATCGCGCTGATCAGGTCGACGAGCTCGGTCTCGTCGAGCCGGTCGACCTCGGTGCGGACCACCCGTGGCAGGCGCTCCATCTCGGCCAGCCACGGTCGGAGCGCGTGGCGGCGGTGGAGGTCGTCGGTCCGATACGTCCCGATGATGACCAGGCGCTCGGTCCTCGCGTTGCGGGCGAGGAAGGACAGCAGGTCTCGAGTCGAGCTGTCCGACCAGTGGAGGTCCTCCACGACCAGGACGACCGGGATCCGCTCCCCGAGCGCGCGCAGCAACGCCAGCATCCCCTCGAAGATCCTGGCCTGTACCCAGTCCGGGCGATCGAACATCCCGGGATCCGAGGATGCTCCAGTCCCGAGCTCAGGCATGAGCCTGCCGAGGTCGCTGGTCTCGGTCGAGCGCAGCTCGGCGATGTCGGCGATACCTCCAGCCTCGCCGGCGTCGATCGCGTCGGGCAGTCGGCGCAGCACCTCGACGATCGGGCCGAACGGCAGCCCCTCGCCGCTGCCGAGCGATACGCAGCCACCTTCGAGCACGAGGGATCCGGACTCGCGCGCCTGGCCGACGGCCTCTGCGACGAGGCGCGTCTTTCCCATGCCGGCGTCGCCGCCGACCAGGACGACTACGGCGTCGCCCGCGCGCCCCCGAGCGATGGCATCGCGCAGCGATCCGAGCTCGCGCGCTCGTCCGATGAAGTCAGGGCTCGCGACCCGGGTGGCCACGAACCCATGGTACGGGAGGGTCCCTTGTTCGGGCCGCCCATCGACGACCGTCACGCGGCGGCGGGTCCGGCGAGGCGGCGGAGCAGCTCCACGAGCTTGCCCCGCGGCGGGCGCTGCGTTGTGTCAGGCTGCTTCGGGGCCGACGCGCCGATCAGCGCGTAGTTCGCCTCGGCGCGGCGGATCGTCGCATCGTGCCGGCTGAATGCGAATTCGAAGTTGGCAAGCATCTCGGTGGCTCCTTCCAGGAGGGCTGTCGACGGGGTTTCTCGATGTGTCCACCGTACGAGCCAGCACGCTCCCCGCCATCGACCGACCGACCGATCTTTCGAAGGTGCGAACCTTTATTTCTGACCGCGCTGCACCGAAAACTTTAGAAGTGGCCCATCGAGGGCCACTAGACTGGCGCGGGACGACGAGGCGTCGGCGATGCGCCGGCATGGGGAGGGTTCACGGTGCTGAAGGGCGAGCGCGTCACCCTGCGGCCTGTCCGCGAAGCTGATCTCGAGCCGTTCTGGCTCCTGCACACCGACATCGCCAATCGCGGGCCGTTCTACCCGCACAACGTGCTGTCGGAGCCGACCTTCCGCAAGCAGTACGCGGAAACCGGCTTCTGGACCCGCGAGGAAGGCACCCTGCTCATCACGACGTCGGACGGACGCATGGTGGGCAGCATCGAATGGTTCCCGACCGTCCGCTACCTCTCGGAGGTCGAGCTGTCCTACCAGCTGTTCGATCGGGCCGACGACGGCCACGGCTACGTCTCCGAGGCGGTCGGTCTGCTGGTGACCTACCTCTTCAGGAACAAGGCCATCAACCGGATCCGCCTGATCATCCATCCCGGTAACGCCGGTTCGCAGCGCGTCGCCGAGAAGAACGGCTTCGAGCGCGAGGGCGTTATGCGCGGCGCGTGGCTGTCCGGCGGCCGCTATCAGGACGTCCAGCTGTGGTCGATCCTCCATGACGACGTGATCGACGGCGGCCAGACCTAGCCCGCGACTAGACTGGTCGGGCTCGAGCGAGGAGGCCAGTCGCTCCATGTACTACGTCCAGCGCGGCAACGTGCCCCAGCAGCGCCACACGCAGCTCCGGGCGCCCGACGGCGCCCTGTACGCGGAGGAGCTCTTCGGCGTCGAAGGCTTCACCGGACGGTCGTCGCTGCTCTATCACTTGACACCGCCCACGCGGACCCATCGCATCGAGCCGGTGTCGAGGATCCGCCTGGAGGCCGCCGACGACGATCTCCATCGGCATCGACTGACGAAGACGGGCGGGCTCGAGCCCTCCGGCGACATCGTCAGCGGCCGCATCCCGCTGTACTTCAACAACGACGTCGTCTTCGGCGTGGCCCGGCCGGCACAGTCGATGCCTGACGGCGTCTTCTACCGCAACGGCATCGCCGACGAGATGCTGTTCGTCCACGAGGGGAGCGGCGTCTGCGACACGATCTTCGGGCCCTTGCGGTATGGCCCGGGCGACTACCTGGTCTTGCCGATCGGGACGACGTGGCGCCTCGACCCGGATGAGGGCTCAGCGCAGCGGATCCTGTACCTCGAAGCCCCCTCGGAGATCGAGCCGCCGAAGCGCTACCGGAATGACTACGGCCAGCTGCTCGAGCATGCGCCGTATTCCCAGCGTGACCTGCACGCGCCGGACGGCGTGCCGGCCCGTGACGACGAGGGTGAGTTCACGATCCACGTCCGCTCGACCGACCGGATTACGGCCTACCACTATCGGCACCACCCGTTCGACGTCGTCGGTTGGGATGGCTATCTCTGGCCGTTCCGCTTCAACATCGGCGACTTCCAGCCGATCACCGGTCGGGTGCACCAGCCGCCGCCGGTCCACCAGACGTTCCAGGCTCGTAACTTCGTGGTGTGCTCGTTCGTGCCGCGCAAGTTCGACTACCACCCACTGGCGATCCCGGCGCCGTACAACCACTCGAACATCAACTCGGACGAGGTCATCTACTACGTGGCCGGCAACTTCATGAGCCGGCGCGGCGTGGAGATCGCGTCGTTCACGCTCCATCCGGCGGGCATCCCGCACGGCCCGCACCCGGGCACGGTCGAGGCGTCGATCGGCAAGGAGGCGACCGAGGAGCTGGCCGTCATGGTCGACACGTTCCATCCGCTGCACGTGACGAAGGCGGCGAGGGACCTCGACGACGGGAAGTACCCCTTCAGCTGGCTCCCGGCGGACGACCACGCGAAGGAAGCCTCCGAGCTCGCGGAGCGAGGCCCGGAGGCGTTCCCGGACTGAGCTGGCGGGACGGCGCGTGCAAACGTGAAAGGCGCCGGGACGTCGGGAACGAGTCCCGCACAGCGCTAGCTGGCTTCGGGCGAACTCGTCGGTGGCGGTCTGCCCGCCCCGAAGCTGATCGCGCTAGCGGCATGGCCCTCGATGGAATCCGCCGGCCACACGCCCATGGTCGATAGGTAGGCTTCAAGGAGCTGTCGAGACCCACCGTACCGAGCGGCGCTCGGGTCGGCATCCGGTCGCCAGACGGTGACGGCGACCATCCCCCCGACGCCGCCGCCGGTGAAGAATGCCTGGACCTCGTCCGGGCCGAGGATCAGCAAGCCGGGGTGGCAATCCCTTACCTCGACGCAGAGCGGCACGACCAGATCGCGCGTCACGGTGCATGGAGGGGCGGTCTTCGCACAGTAGATCTCCTTGATCCATGTCTCGACCACGGCCCAACCTTCGGCCGTCGTCCCGGGTTCGAAGTTCGTGCCCGGATCGAGAGGTATCAACCAGGCGCTCACCCGGACGTCGCCGGCCGGTGAGATGAAGTCCTCCGTCGCCGGGCTCTGCCAATCCTTGGCGTCAGTCTCGATCTCCCAAGCCCGCTCAGCGGGCGACACGGTCCAGTCGTCCGGGTGGCCGATGTCGAACCCGTAGAGGCTCGAGCGATAGGTCACCCAGGAAGAGGGATCGAGGCTCGCGCTTGATGTCGGGCTGATGCTCGGCGAAGTCGACGTCGTCGGCGACGTACCTGGTTGCTGGCCGCCCACATTGCTCGTCGGGCTCGGGCGGAAGTAGAGGACGCCGGCGACGACGATGATCGCGGCGGCGCCGACCGCGACCATGGCTGGAATGGGGCGTGACATCGTGAATGGCCTCCAGGCGGACGCCCGGCTCTGACGCAGCCCACGAGTCGTGTCGAACGTCGCGTCGAGCACGCGGTCGGGGAGCTGGCCGACGGCCGCCTCCTCGAGCCACTGCGAGATGCGTTCCTCGGTCGATCGTGTCGTGGTCATGCCGGTCGCTCGTTCGTGGTCGCCACCGGGGCTCGCGCGTCCGCCTCCAGGGCGGCGCGCAAGGTCTCGGTCGCGTAGTGGAGTCGGGACTTGGCCGTGCCGACCGGGATGCCGAGCGAGTCGGCGACCTCGGGTGTGGTCAGGCCAAGGTAGAAGTGGAGGACCACGATCGCGCGTTGGTCCGGCTTCAGGCGCCTGAAGCCTCGCTCGAGCTGGTCGCGGTCGGCCATCGAGCCCGTCGCGTCGTCCGCGGACGGCTCTGCCCGGATGATCTGGATCTCCGCGGCCCGTCGGCGACGGTGACGACCCTGATCGGCGCAGGCATTGACGAGCAGTCGATGAAGCCACGCATCGAACCGCTCCGGATCGCGCAGGCGCGGCAGATCGCGCCAGGCGTGGACGAGGGTCTCCTGCACGGCATCCTCGGCCAGGTGCGTATCGCGGAGGATGAGCCGGGCGATCGCGAACAGCCGGTCGCCCGAACCGATCGCGAGCGCCTCGAAGGCGTCGTGATCGCCGCGCTGGGCTGCTTCGACGAGAGCTCGATCCACGTGGGATCCTCCGTCGGAGACCGATCTGGTCACCTGCACCCTACGACGCTCCCGTCCAGGAGACCGTTCAAGAATTGGGGTGCGGTGCCTGCCGGAACCGGACCAGCGGTGGAGCGGCATTGGACGAGTGGGTAGGATCGGGACGGCTCCGGGCGGCCGACACTGCTGCTCATGACTCACCGTCGACGCGTGCTGGCCGTCGCGCTGTGCGTCGCGTTCGCTGCCGTGCTCCCGGCGGGTGGCGCGGCCGCCTGGACGCCGCGCCCGACGTCGTCACCGAAGCCGCGACCCATCGACGTCAAGACCAACCCGCGACGGCCCGTGCCGCCCGCCCCGACACTCCCCGGCGCCGCAGGCTGCACGGTCTTCCCGTCGACGAACGTCTGGAACCGCCGGATCGATGATCGGCCCGTCGCGTCGAACTCGCTGACGTTGCTGGGCACGATCGGACTCGACACCGGCCTGCACATGGACTTCGGCTCGTTCGCCGGCTACGGAATCCCATACCAGCTCGTGACGGCGTCGACGCCGCGCTCGACCGTCTCGTTCACATGGCCCGGCGAGTCCGATCTCGTGGGCTATCCGATCCCAGCGAATCCGTTGATCGAGGGTGCCGGTGATCCCAGCTCGACGACGGGCGATCGCCACATCCTCATGGTCGACAGGGACGCGTGCCGGCTGTACGAGCTGTTCGCCGCTCGGCGGGTGAGCGGCCAGTGGTCAGCAGGCAGCGGCGCGACCTGGGACCTGCGATCCAACGGGTTGCGACCCGCTGGATGGACCAGCGCCGACGCGGCCGGGCTACCGATCCTTCCCGGGCTCGTGCGCTTCGACGAGGTGGCGGCTGGCGCGATCCGCCACGCGCTCCGCTTCACGACCCAGCCCACGCGTCGCACCTACATCTACCCCGCCCGACATCAGGCCGGCTCCACGGACTCCACGGCCGCCCCGCCGATGGGCCTGCGCGTCCGCCTGAAGTCGTCGTACGACGTGAGTGGCTTGTCGCCGCATGCCCGGGTGATCGCCGTCGCGCTCAAGCAGTACGGCATGATCCTCGCCGACAACGGCTCCGACTGGTACGTCAGCGGCATGAGCGACGACCGTTTCGACGACGACGTGCTGCACGAGCTCGACGAGATCACCGGCAGCGACCTCGAGGTCGTCGACACGAGCGGCTTGGTCAACGGCTGACCCCGGCCCACTCGAGACAGGGCAGCGCCGGCCGGTCGAACCCGGCATCATCTCGACATGGCGGATCTTCGCGCCCGCATCCGCGCCGGCGAGACGCTCATCGGCGTCTTCTCCGATCTGGCGTCGCCGCTCGCCGCGGAGTTGTGCGGCGAGGCGGGCTTCGACTGGATCGTCCTCGACCTGGAGCACGGCGCCGCGACCGAGGCCGATCTCCTTGCACTCCTGTACGCGGTCGGCAGCACGTCGATGGCGCCGATCGTCCGGCCGCAGTCGTCGGAGCGATTGCGGGTCGGCCGGGCCCTCGATCTCGGAGCTGCCGGGATCATGCTGCCGCAGCTCCAGTCGATCGACGAAGTCCGCAGCGCAGTCGGATACCTGCGCTACCCGCCGGCCGGCCAGCGGGGCGTGGCACTGCGAACGCGCGGGGCACGCATGGGCACGATCGGCCACGCCGACATCGCACGAGTCGTGAACGAGCAGATCGTGGGGATCGTCCAGATCGAGTCGACTGGCGGGCTCGAGGCGGTCGAGCAGATCGCGGGGCTCGAGGAGGTCGACGTGCTGTTCGTCGGCCCGGCCGACCTGACGCACAGCCTTGGGATCCCCGGCCGGTTCGACGAGCCTGCCTATCTGGAGGCGCTGCGGTCGGTGGTCGCGGCATGCCGAGCGCACGGCAAGGCGGCCGGGATCCTGATCTACGACGCGGCCGGCCTGCCGCCGTTGCTCGATCTCGGTTTCACCTTCATCGGCCTGGGTTCGGAGGGCGCCTTCGTATCGTCCGGCGCCCGCGCGATGCTGGCCGCCGTCGGGCGCACCGCGTCGGCATAGCCCGCGTACGGGAGCCTGGACCTCCGGCCGTCGATCGACGTTTTGATCAGCCAATCGCGGCGCCGACTCGACGGGTCGATCAGTGCGAAGCCACGACCGGCGCCGCGCGTCCTCGGGTTATCGATGACCTCGCCAAGGTCCTGCGCCCGCAACGGGAACGCGAGGGCGAGGAGCTCGCGGTGTGTTCGCACCACGCGCTCGACCTCATCACTGGCTAAGGCGAGCACGACCGCGAACACGCTGGTCGGTCGCCACCCGAGACCTCGCGCAGACTCCCATGCCATGCGCTCGTACCACCCGATCTGCCGCTCGAGCGCGCCGAGGTCGTCGAGCCTGGTCTTGATCTCGATGATCAGGAGCGTGCCGGTGCGCCGATCGAACGCCATGAGATCGATCCAACCGTGCGATCGGCCGTGGACGATCTCGACTTCGCGAGCAGTCTCCCAGCCCAGTGCCCGAAGCCGTCGATCGACGTAGGCCGAGCAGCGGGCATGTACGGCGTCGTTGACCCGGGTCCCGGCTGGGAAGACCTGCGCGCGGATCACGAGCTGGATTTCGAGCCCCAGCGCATCGCCGATTCGCTCGATCATGCCCAACGATGGCGCGAGTAGGCCGAGTTCGACCTTGGCGATATAGGACCGCGACACACCCACCCGATGCGCGACCTGCTGCTGGGTCAGATCCAATGCGAGACGCGCGTCGAACGCCGCCTGTGCGAACGTCGCGCGGAGCAAACCAGCCGGCGGCATGGCTCATCGAAGCAGATGGCGCTTACCTGCCGCTTATCAGTCCCTGACGTTCCTGATGGGAACGCATTCCCGACAGCTCCTTCGAGGTGGTTCACCCAGGGCGCAGATAGCGTCAGGATCGGCTGCTGGTCACGCTCGTTCGTGTCGAATCGGTTCCTGCCAGGAACACCTCATGGGCCCGAGCGGCATCGCGGAACGGATGGGAGTGGCGCCGGGGCCTACACCTCCGCCTCCAGGGGCGTCGCGGGTTCCGGTGCGCCGCGTGGGCGCGGCGACGTCTGCGCCACGACCACCGCGATCACGATGAGCGCCGCACCGGCGAGCTGGATGGGGGCCAGCGTCTGGCCCAGGACCAGCCACGCCAGCACGACGATGATCGGCGGCTCGACCGTCGCCACCAGCGCTGCCTTCGCGGCGCCGATCCGGCGGGCACCGGCATAGAACGTCTGGATGGCCAGGAACGACGCGACCAGCCCGACCGCCGCGAGCAGCGGCCAGGCCTCGACGGGCACGGTGCGGGGATCCAGCGGTCGCCCGGCCACCAGTCCCGCGACGCCATACACGAACGCCGTCGCACTCATCATCAGCGCCGTGGTGACCGCCGCATCCCCGGCCGGCTCGGACGCAGGTGGCGCATCGCTGCCAAGTCGATCGCGCCGCTCCCCGGACAAGCGCGCCGACAGGATGATCCAGACCGAGTAGATCAAGGCCGACGCCCAGACCAGGACCAGGCCCGAAACGGGTGGCGCCGTCAGTACATCGATCCCGCCCAGTGCCAGCGCCGACCCGACCACCGCCAGCACCAGCGCTACCCACGGGCGGCGACCGGGCAATCGCGTCGCGAACCGCAGCGACAGGACCGCCACGATCACCGGATACGTATAGACGAGCACGCCGGCCAGCGCCGCCGGCACGGTCTCCAGCCCGGCGTAGTACGTGCCGGCATTGCCGGTGAACAGGGCGCCGAGGGCCAGCGCCAGCAGGACTTGCCGGCGCGCCATCCGTCGCGCGGCAGTTCGCCGTTCCGCTGACGACAGGACCCACGCCCAGCCAAGCGCCGCCCCGAACAGGAATCGCCAGCCGACGAGCGTGAGCCAGTCGATCCCGGTGGCATAGATCGGGGCCGCCAACACGGATCCCGACCCGTAGCCGACGGCCGACACGACGACCAGTCCGATGCCCACCGCGGTGCGTCGATCCATGCGCGGGGAGGCTAGCAGCCCACGACTTCAACGATGAGGGTCCCGGCCCACCTCACGCGGGGACGCACTACACTTTCGAGCGTGACCGACCTCACCGAAGGCGCGGTCGCCCGTCGCGTCCCGACCCTGACCGACGAGCGACTGCGTGTGCTCAGTCGACGCCAGCCCGTGACCGTGCCGCCCGGCACGAGCCTCGCCGACTGCGTGCGCGCCATCCAGCGCACCGGCACGGGTGATTCGGTCTTCGTCTGCGACGCCAAGGGACTCCTCCAGGGCGTCCTGACCGAGCGCGACATCTTCGCCCGCATCGTCGTCGGCCACGTCGATCTGTCGCAGCCGGTCGAAGCGCTGATGACGACCGACCCGCGCACGCTGGACCTCGACCAGACCATCCGTGACGCGATCGAGCTGATGCAGACCGGTCGCTACCGGAACGTGCCGATCGTCGATGCCGATCGCCGCCTCGTCGGCGTCGTACGCCAGGTCGACATCATCAAGTACCTCGCGGAGTCGTTCCCGGAGGAGCTGCTCAACCTCCCGCCTCGCCCGCACCAGCGCATGCGGCAGTCAGAAGGCGGATGACGACGACCAAGGAGCCGACCGAGCCGGCCGTCCCGATCCAGGAGCTCGAGCGAGTCACCATCCGGTTCGCGGGCGATTCCGGCGACGGGATGCAACTGACCGGCACCCAGTTCACCCGGACCGCAGCCGTCTTCGGTAACGACATCAGCACGCTGCCCGACTTCCCCGCCGAGATCAGGGCGCCCGCCGGCTCGCTGCCGGGCGTGAGCGGTTTCCAGATCAGCTTCAGCTCGACCGACATCCACACGCCGGGCGACCAGCCAGACGTGCTCGTGGCGATGAACCCTGCCGCGCTCAAGACGAACATCGGCGACCTGCCGGCCGGCGGCGCCCTCATCGTCAACAGCGATGCGTTCACGCAGGCAAACCTGAACAAGGCGGCCTACGCGTCGAACCCGCTGAGCGATGGCTCGCTCACGGCATACACGACCTTCGAGGTGCCGATCTCGACGCTCAATGAAGGCTCGCTCGACGGCCTCGACATGACCAGCAAGCAGAAGGACCTCACGAAGAACTTCTTCGCGCTCGGCCTGATGTTCTGGCTCTACGAGCGGAGCATGGACGCGACGCTGCACTGGATCGACTCGAAGTTCTCGGCCCGACCGGTCATCGCCGAGGCGAACAAGCGGGCACTCCGCGCGGGTTACGCCTACGGTGAGACGACGGAGATGTTCCACACGCACTACCGGGTGCCGCCGGCCAAGCTGCCGCCCGGCACGTACCGGAACATCACCGGCAACGAGGCGACCGCGCTCGGATTCCTGGCGGCTTCGAAGCTCGCCGGTCGCCAACTGTTCTATGGCTCGTACCCCATCACGCCCGCATCGGACATCCTCCACCAGCTGTCGGGCTACAAGGCGTTCGGCGTCAAGACGTTCCAGGCGGAGGATGAGATCGCCGCCATCGGAGCGGCCATCGGTGCGAGCTACGGCGGCGCGCTGGGCATGACCGCCAGCTCCGGCCCCGGCATCGCGCTCAAGAGCGAGGCGCTCGGCCTCGCGGTCATGGTCGAGCTGCCGCTCGTCGTGATCGACGTGCAACGCGCAGGACCATCGACCGGCATGCCGACCAAGACCGAGCAGGCCGACCTGCTGCAGGTGATGTTCGGGCGCAACTCCGACTCGCCGTTGCCGATCGTCGCGCCGGCCACGCCCGGCGAATGTTTCGACTACGCGATCGAAGCATGGCGGCTGGCGCTCAAGTACATGACCCCGGTCGTGTTCCTGTCGGACGCGTTCCTCGCCACAGGCTCCGAGCCATGGCGGATCCCGTCGGAGGCGGACCTGCCGTCGCTGGCAGTCTCGAACGCGACCAAGGGTGACGGTCCATTCCAGCCGTACCTGCGCGACCCGGACACGTTGGCCCGACCCTGGGCGGTGCCGGGCACGGCCGGCTTGGAGCATCGCATCGGCGGCCTCGAGAAGGCCGACATCACCGGCAACGTCAGCTACGACCCCGAGAACCACCACCGGATGCAGGTCCTCCGCCAGGCCAAGGTCGCGGGCATCGCGAAGGACATCCCGCCGTTGGAGGTCTTCGGCCCGTCGAGCGGCGACCTGCTGATCCTCGGCTGGGGGTCGACCTACGGGGCGATCCGGTCGGCCGCGGAGCGGCTGCAGGGCGAGGGCAAGTCGGTCGCCCACGCGCACCTGCGCCACCTGAATCCCTTCCCGCCGAATACCGAGGAAGTCGTCCGGAGCTACCGCACGGTGCTCATCCCGGAAGTCAACCTCGGCCAGCTGTTGCTGCTCATCCGGTCGCGCTACCTGATCGATGCCGTCGGCTACGACCGGGTGCGCGGCAAGCCGTTCCGCATCGTCGAGATCGTCGAGGAAGCGGAGCGCATCCTCAAGGAACAGACGTGACGACCGAAACGAACGGCCACAACGGCGAACAGCCGGCCCTCAGCCCCGAGAACGCGCAGGTCATCGCGCTGACCCGGAAGGATTTCGTATCCGACCAGGAGGTGCGCTGGTGCCCCGGCTGCGGCGACTATTCGATCCTGGCCCAGACCCAGAAGGTGATGCCCGACTTCGGTTACAAGAAGGAGGACATCGTCTTCATCTCGGGCATCGGCTGCTCCGGCCGCTTGCCGTACTACATGAACACGTTCGGTTTCCACACCATCCATGGCCGCGCTCCCACGCTCGCCACCGGCCTCAAGGCGGCACGGCCGGATCTGATGGTGTGGGTCATCACGGGCGACGGGGACGCGTTGTCGATCGGCGGCAACCACGTCATCCATTCGATGCGCCGGAACGTCGACCTCAACATGGTCATGTTCAACAACCGCATCTACGGGTTGACCAAGGGCCAGGCCTCGCCTACGTCGGAGTTCGGCAAGCGCACCAAGTCGACGCCCGCGGGCACCATCGACACGCCCATCCAGCCGCTGACGCTCGCCCTCGCCGCCGAGGCGTCGTTCGTCGCACGCTCGGTCGACACGCACACCGAGCATCTGCAGCACACACTCGAGCGCGCCGGTCGCCACAAGGGGAGCGCGTTCGTCGAGGTCCTCCAGAACTGCAACATCTACAACGATGGCGCGTGGCGCGACTTCACCGACCGTGAGGTCCGCGAGGACCGCATGCTTACGCTCGAGCACGGCAAGCCGATGATCTTCGGCAAGGACCGCGACAAGGGCATCCGCCTCAACGGACTGCGCCCGGAGGTCGTCACGATCGGTCAGGACGGGGTCACGGAAGACGACCTGCTCGTCCACGACGAGGCGGCGGAGGACCCGTATCTCGCGCTCGTCCTGTCGCGCATGTTCTGGCCGGACTTCCCCGTTCCGGTCGGCGTGCTGCGTGCCACAAGCAGGCCCACCCACGACCGGCTCATCGAGGACCAGCTGGCCGCGGCCGTCGCTCGATCCGGCGAAGGCGACCTGGCGAATGTCCTCAATGGCGGTGAGACGTGGACGGTCGAGTAGCCACCGGCGGCGACGACGGGATCGTCGCGGGCCAGGAGGGCGGCGACGACGGGATGCGCTGCCCGGTGTGCGGCTTCGTCAACCTGACCGGCGCGGACATCTGCGACAACTGCGGCGCCGACATCTTCGGCCACGACACGCCGACGCAGGCCCCCGCCTTCAAGGGCCAGCTGCTCGGCGAGCACCTCGATGAGCTCGGCGCACCGGCGCCGATCACCGTCGGCCCAGACACGCCGATCGATGTCGCCATCGCTCGCATGCACGAAGCCGAGACCGACTGCGTGCTGGTGCTCGCCGGCGATCGTCTGGTGGGCATCTTCACCGACCGTGACGCCGTGGTGAAGGCGGCCGGCAAGCGGCTCGACTCGTTCCACGTGCGCGATTTCATGACCCCGGACCCGGTCGTGCTCCGCCACGACGACCCGATCGCGGTCGCGATCCACAAGATGGCCGTCGGCGGCTTCCGCCACATCCCGATCATCGAGGACGGCCGGCCGACCGGCGTCGTCACCGCACGCGACATCTTCCACCACCTGGCGCAGGCGATCGACTGATCGACTGATGAGCCGGCGCATCGCGATCCTCGCCCAGGACCTCATCTGGTCGGACCGCCTCGCGAGAGCGGTCGAGGCAGCCGGCGCCGAGCCCGCGCGCGCGAAGACTGCCCCGGAATTCGACCGATCGCTGGTCTGTGCCGACCTGGCCATCATCGACATGACCGCCAGCGCCTACGACCCTTTGGTCGCCATCGAGCGGGCCCGCTCCGCTGGCGCGCGTGTCATCGCTGTGGGGCAGCATGACGACATCGCCATGCGCAAGCACGCGTTGGCACGTGGCGCCGAGCGGGTCTTCGCGTACCGCAAGCTGTTCGAAGACGGGCCCGCGACGATCGCCGCGTGGATCGAGCGCGGCACGCCCGCCGCATCGGGGTCGTGACCACGGCGGAGCGGCCGAGCATCCCCGCCGAACGGTATGCAGACAGGCTGGCCCGGGCGGTCGCGTCGACCGAGCACGCCGGGCTCGAGGCGCTGCTCGTCGGGGTGGGCTCGGACCTGCGCTACCTGACCGGCTACGCCGCGCTGCCGCTCGAGCGGCTCACGATGCTCGTCATCCGGCCAGGCCGGGGTCCGCTCATCGTCGTCCCCAGGCTGGAACGCGGTGCCGCCGAGGCCGGCCTGCGTACCGACATCGTGGTCAGGACCTGGGAGGAGACGGACGATCCCTACGCGCTGGTGACCGACGGGCTCTCCGACACGGCGCGTATCGCCGTCTCCGACACGCTCATCGCGATGCACCTGCTGCGGATCCAGGCGGCGCTCGGCTCGGGCATCCAGCTCTCGCTCGCATCCGCGGTCCTGCGGGACCTGCGCATGATCAAGGATGCAGACGAGATCCGCCTGCTGCGCGAGGCCGCGCATGCCGCCGATCGCGTGGTCAAGCGGATCGCGGCCGGTCGGCTCGTCGGCAGGACGGAGGCGGACGTCGCACGCGAGGTCCGGGACGGGCTCATCGAGGAGGGCCACGAGGCGGCACAATTCGCGATCGTCGCGTCAGGCCCGAACTCGGCGTCGCCACACCACGAGGCGTCGGATCGGATCATCGGACCGGGCGAGCCCATCGTCCTCGATATCGGCGGCACCCTCGAGGGCTACGGCTCCGACATCACGCGGACGCTGTGGGTGACCGGTGGCGACGGGACCAAGGGACCGGACGAGCGCTTCCGCCACCTGTTCGCCGTCCTCCACGCCGCCCAGGCAGCGGGTACGGCCGCGGTCCGGCCGGGCGTGGCCTGTGCGTCGATCGACGGGACGGCGCGGGCGATGATCGGTGCCGAGGGATACGGCGAAGGCTTCTTCCATCGGACCGGACACGGCATCGGCCTCGACGGGCACGAGGATCCGTACCTCGTCGCCGGCAACGATCTCCCGCTGCGACCCGGGATGGCGTTCAGCGTCGAGCCCGGGATCTACCTCCCGGGCGAGTACGGGGCACGGATCGAGGACATCGTGGTGTGCGGCGAGGACGGGCCGATCGTCCTGAACGAGGCACCGCGCGAGCTGACCGTCGTCGACGGCTGAGCCCCGATGGGCGGTTCGCCGCCCCTGCGGTATCATCGGTCGAGGTCGTATCCGAGCGACCGTTGCCCAAACGATCGAGATCCGATGCTCACCTTCAACCGGCGACGAACCGTCGCCGAGCACGATCACCGGGACACCGGCCGTCACCGGTTCACCCGATGAGCCGCCGCCATCACGGCCGGCCGCACCACGCCCGGCATCGCAACGAGGGACCACGTCCCGATGCGACCGCGACTCGGCCGGTCGCACCGGCCCCGACCGAGGCCGCCCCGGTCCAGCCGGTCGCCTCGAGCGCCCCGCCCCAAGCGCCCGTCTCGGAGGCGATCGCGCCGAACGAGCCGTCTCACGCTCGGACCGTCTCGCCAGCTCAGCCGCCCCATACGAACGGCGCCGCCGGACCAGCGCCGGTCCACACGAACGGGCACGAGCAACCGAACGGCGCTGAGCGACCGAACGGTGCTGAGCGACCGAATGGCCTCGAGCGGACGAATGGCGCCGAGCGGCTCAACGGTGGCGAACGGCCGAACGGCTGCACAGCGCCACAGCTGCGGCGCTTCATCAAGAGCCGGCCGTATGTCCCGATGCATGAGCTGCGCCGCCGCTTCGCCATCGACGGCACCGATGACGACGTGACCCAGGTCGACCTCGAAGGCGGTCGGGTCTATGTCGGGCTGCCGGCGCGCGAGGGCTCGCTGCTCGGCGAACTGCTGCGTGGCGGCGAGATCGGGTACGAGTTGTCGTTCGATCCGCTCGCGCCCATCGTCGTCGGGGTCTACCCGATGCGCCCGGTCCCGCGCACCTAGCCATCTCGCGCTGACCCCCGGCGCCCCATCCCGTGCGTGCTCGCGCACCGTACGATGAGCGACGTGGTCGGCCCGACTGATGCAGCCCGGATGCGCGATGCCCTGCGAGCGTGCCGGCTGTTCACCGGCGTCGACGACGCATCGCTCGACCTGGTCGCTGCCGCCCTCCGCCCCCGGCGCTTCCGCCGGGGCGAGACGATCTTCCACGCGGGTGACCCCGGCGACGCGCTGTTCATCGTCGCGAGCGGGGCTGTGAAGATCACGATCCCCTCGGACGAGGGCGCCGAGCCGGCCATCCTCACCACCATCGGACCGGGCGGGTTCTTCGGAGAGCTGTCGCTCCTCGACGGGGCGCCGAGGTCGGCGACGGCCGTCGCACTGGAGGCCACCGAGACGCACGTCCTCCGCCGAGACGCCTTCGACGCGCTGCTCGACACCCAACCCGGGCTCAGACGGACGCTCCTCGTCACGCTGGCGGGCGAGATCCGGCGCTTGACCGCCCAGGTCGAGGACCTCCACTTCCTCGACTTGCCCGGCCGCCTCGCCAGGCACCTCCTGCGCACGCTGGCGATCGGCGCGGGACGCGATCCGACAGACACCGACGCTCTCGTCGGCGAGGGGCGCCTGCCGTGGCCGTACACACAGGCCGAGCTGGCCGGGATGATCGGCGGCTCACGCCAGTCGGTGAACCGGTTGCTGGCCGATCTGGTCACGGAAGGCCTGGTCCGCTTCGACGGGGATGAGCTGGTCATCCCGGACGCCGGCAGGCTCGCGCTCGCGGCCCGCCGATGACCGACGCGGAGCGTATCGAGGCAGTCCTCCGCGCCGTCGCGCGACGCATCGCCGCGATCGATCGACTGGAACCGGCCTCGAACGGCGAGCTGCTGGTCGCCGTCACGGACCTGGCCGTCACGCTCCTCGAGGCGCAGGCGGCGTCGATCGCGGTGCACGATCCGGCTACGGATCGGCTCGTGTTCCGAGCGGCATCGGGGCCAGCCGCCGGCGACATCGTCGGGATGGCCATCGACGCAGCGGCCGGCATCGCCGGCTACGCCTACTCGTCCGGGCAGCCGCTGGCCGTCGCAGACGTGACCGCAGACCCGCGATTCGATCGGTCCATCGCCGAGGCCACGGGCTACGTCCCGTCGTCGCTGCTGGCCGTGCCGTTGCTCGACGAGCGTGGAACGGTCGGTGTCCTCGAGGCGCTCGACCGCCAGGGTGGCACGTTCACCCTGCATGACCTCGACCTCGCCGCGGCGCTCGCCGGCGTGGCGACGCGCGCCGTCCGACTCGAGGGGCGCCGCCGGGATGCCACCGCCCTGCTGGTTGCCTCGCTGACCGAGCTGCTGGCTTCGCCCGAGGATGCGCCGGATGCGAGTGCGATCGAGGCCGTCGTCTCGCGCGTGACCTTGGGACTTGCCGATGACGACGACCCGTCCTGGCTGTTGGCGGACCGGATCGCTCGCCTGCACGATGCCGACCCCGATGCCATGCGACTCGCGATCGACTGGCTCGACGCGCTGATCCGCCACAGGGACACGACGTGACGTTCCCGCTGCCGGCCTGGAGCGAGGCCTTCGCAACGGACGCCCGGCCCGGCCTGGCGCGCGCAGACACGCCGTTCGGGCGCCTCGAACGCGAGGCCGTCTTCGGCGATGCCGATGGCCGTGGCGTCACGGTGGCGATCATCGACTCGGGCGTCGACGGGGAGCACCCCGCGATGCGCGGCCAAGTCGCCCGCCACTTGCGCGTCGACCTCGACGGCGATGAGGCCCACGTCGTGGATGACCCGGAGGCGCGCGATCTCGTCGGCCACGGCACGGCCTGTGCCGGCATCGTCGCGTCCATCGCGACGGCCGCGACCATCGTCTCGATCCGGATGCTCGGTGCCGACAACCGCGGCAAGGGTCGAGCGCTCGCGGCGGCGGTCGAGTGGGCTGTGACCGAGCGGATCGCCGTTGTCAATCTCAGCCTGTCGTCGCGCAGCGAAGCGATGTTCAGCGCGTTCCACGCGCTCGCCGACCGCTCGTATTTCGCCAACACGCTGCTCGTGTGCGCGGCGAATAATGTCCCCGGTCCTTCGTACCCGTCGCTGTTCGCCGCAGTCCTGTCGGTCGCCGCGCACGACGTGCCCGACCCCGACACCTGGTTCTACAACCCGTCGCCGCCGGTCGAGTTCGGCGCGTACGGCGTCGACGTCGAGGTCGCCTGGCGGGACGGCGCGCGCATCCGGGCGACCGGCAACTCGTTCGCGGCGCCGCACCTGGCCGGCCAGGCTGCCCGTCTGCGCTCGCGTTACCCGGCGGCCACGCCGTTCGAGATCAAGGCCCTCCTGGCGGCCACCGCTAGCGACCCCGTCTGAATCGACGACCGCCCGGCGTTGGCCGGGCGGTAGAGCGTCTGTGAAGGGGCGCGAGTGCTCAGTCGGTCGTGTCCTCGTCGGCGTCGGTCGGCGTGATCTCGCCGCCATGTCCGGGGCCATGCGAGCCAAGGCTGGGCGGCGCGGTGGTCGGCAGGCCATGGCCCTCGACATCACCCTCGTCGATGAACCCATCCTCGGGCGATCGCTGCTCCGGTTCGACCAACGAGTCCTTGGGGAGCTTGTACTTCTTCATCGAACCGGTCCTCTCTCCGTGACGGTTGAGGCCCTCACTGTACGCCCACGACGCCAGTCATCGACTACACCGGACCCGACCACACCGGTGTCGCCTGCGAGACAGCCTTACGACGCCGACTCGCCTGAATAGGAGCGGGGCAGGGCCTCCACGCTCGGTCGCGGCGTGCGCAGGTCGCGCAGCGCCTCCTGGTCCGGGCCGGCGAGGCGCGGCAGGTCGGCCGCCTCGGTGCGCATCAGCCGCGACGTGAGCGTCGAGAACACGAGCTTCTGGATCTCGGGCACGGACATCGTCGAGCGCAGCGCCTCGGCGGGCACCTCCAGCAACGTCGAGTCGCTGTCGGCCACGACGTCGGCCGTACGCGGACTCCCGGTCAGCGCCGCGATCTCGCCGAAGAAGTCGCCTTCGCCCATGGTCGACAGGCCGCGATAGTCGCCGTCATCCGGGATGCCGGCGGTGGCCGACCCGCCTAGGATGAAGTACGCCGACGACGCCGTATCGCCGTGCTCGACGATCCGGGTCCCGACCGCTACCTCGTGGATCCTGGCGTCGCGGAGGAACGCATCGCGCTGGTCGGCGGACAGCCGGGCGAAGGTCGGCAGCTTGCCGACCAGCAGATCGAAGTCGGCCAGCGTGGCCGGTCGCCACGGCATGCCAGCGAGGACCGGCGCGCCGGCGGCCTCCTCGAGCCGGGTGCGGGCCGCGCGTAGCGCCCGGATGCCGATGCCTGGGGCCAGCAGCGCATAGGCCGCCGCGCCGAACAACAGCACCGACGCGAACGCGATGAGCTGGCGGACGTTGATGATGTCGGCCAGCCCGGCGCCCGCCATGCCGATCACGAAGATGACGTCGCGCATGACGTAGTACGCGGAGAAGACCCGCCCGCGCATCTCCCGCGGGGTGTTCCGCTGGAGCAGCACCGAGCGTGCGACCGAGGTCGGCGAGTTGAAGAAGCCGGAGATCATCACGAGGACGATCGCGATCGGCACCGACGTCGCCGCTGCGTAGGCCAGCCCACTGAAGGCCATCCCGATGAGTCCGGTCGCGACCCACAACGATTCGGGCAGACGGCCCGAGAAGCGGGCCATGAAGAACGACCCGATCACGAACCCGACCGACGTGAGGCCCTCCTGGAGCCCGTACTCGAACTCGGTGGCGTGCAGCTCGCGCAGCGACATCGGCAGCAGCAGCACGTTCCACAGCCCGAATGAGAAGAACATCAACGCGCCGACGAAGAACAATGAGCGCAGGATCGGGTGGCCGAACAGCGTGGAGAGGCCCGACTTGAGGTTGGCGACGATGACGGCGACCGTCGCCTCGTCCTCCGGCACCGGCATGGGATAGCGCCCCATCAGCGCGATGAGCACTGCGCACACCACGAACGAGACCGCGTCGAAGATGAACGCGACTCGCAGGTCGAAGCTGGCGAGGATGCCGGCGCCGGCGAAGCCGATCGCTGTCGAGCCGAACGCGGCGATCGACAGGAACGAGTTGGCCGACGCCAATTCCTCGTCGCTCGCCATCTCCGGGATGAGGCTGTCGTGCGCGGGGTCGAAGAACTGCTTGATCGCGGCGTTGAGCAGCAGGAGCACGTACAGCCCAGGCAGCGCGATGGCATCGATGCCGATCACGACCGCGAGCGCGCCGACGATGACCGCCTGGATAAGGCAGGTGTACATGAGGATCTTCTTGCGGTCGTGGCGGTCGACGTAGACGCCGGCCAGCAACCCGACGATCAGCCCCGGGATCGCCGTCACCATCAGGGTCAGGCCCACGGCCAGCGCGGACCCCGTGACCCGGAACACGAAGATCGCGGCGGCCAGGTCGGTCAGCGCCGAGCCCGCCGTGGAGATCAGCTGCGCCAGCCAGAGCAACGAGAAGTCGCGCTTGCGGAAGACCGCGAACATCGATGGCGCGGGCACGGACGCTGCCGTCATGCGACCTCCATGGGGCGCCATCGCGGGCCGTGGCGAGCCCGGTGGGCCGGAGTCTAGCCGCCGCGCCTCCGTACCGTGACGCCTTCGCGCAGCAGCAGTGCTTCCTTCCGCGAGAGCTGGCGGTCACGATCCACCCAGCCCGTCCCGCCGTAGCCGCCGAGCGTGCCGTCACCCGCGATGATCCGGTGGCACGGGATCAGCAACGAGATCGGGTTGCGCCCGAGCGCACCGCCGACCGCCCGAGCGGCGCGCGGCATGCCGACCCGTTTCGCGATATCGCCGTAGCTCGCGGTCTCGCCCCAGCCGACGTGACGAACCTCGCCCAGCACCCGCTGGTCGAACGAGGGGCGGTCGCCCAGATCGATCGAGAGCGCGGCGCCGTCGGCGGGTCGGCCGCGCAGGAGCGCCTCGATCGTCGGGATCGCGGCTCTCAGGATCGCTGCGGCGGAGTCGTTGGGCTCGGCGTCGGCCAGCGCGACCGTCGGCATCCGGAGTCGCGCGCTGAGCTCAGCCGCGAAGGCGGCCTCGTCGGTCTCCCAGCCTGCGGCGACGATCCCTGTGTCCGTCGCAGCAACCCGAAACGGTGCCCCGCCGCCGTCGAGTGTGGCGATGACCGCACGTGTTCCCACGTCGGGGAGTGTGCACCAGGGAGGCGATGGCGACGGTGGCTGGTATACTCCCCAGGAGTATGGGAACCTCGCCGCCGACCACCGAGATCCAGCTCCCGATCGAGGGCATGACCTGCGCCTCGTGCGTGAACCGCATCGAGCGGTTCCTGCGCGCGACCGACGGCGTCGAGGCGGCCGACGTCAACCTCGCGACGGAGGTCGCGACGATCCGCTATCTGCCCGACATCGCTGATCGGTCGCGGTTCGTCGCGGCAGTCGAGGCCGCCGGGTACGACGTTCGGCCCGAGCCCGACGGCGCGACCGTGAGCGCCGAGGCGACGCTCGCAGCTGAGGCAGACGAGGACGACATCCGCCGGGACCGCGAGTCGTGGACCCTTCTTCGCCAGGCGGTCGTCTCGATCGCGGTCGCGCTCACGATCATGGTCGCGATGTTCGTCCCGCAGACGCGGGTGCCGATGGAGACCATCAACTGGCTCGCCCTCGTCCCGGCGACGATCATCCAGGCTTGGGCCGGGGCCCGGTTCTATCGCGCGACGTGGCGGGCCGCGCGGCACGGGACGGCAAACATGGACACGCTGATCGCGGTCGGGACCACTGCGGCGTGGCTGTACAGCGTCTTCGTGACGCTCTTCCCGGACGTCATCCACGAGGCCGGGCTCCACCCGGAGACGTACTTCGATGCCTCGACGATCATCCTCGGCCTGGTATTGCTCGGTCGCTGGCTCGAGGCCCGCGCGAAGGCGGGCACGGCCGGTGCGATCCGCCGCTTGATCGGGCTACAACCGCCGACCGCCCGTCGCGTCGATGGCGATCGCGACACCGACGTGCCACTCGCGGAGATTCGCGTCGACGACCTGCTGCGGGTTCGGCCCGGCGAACGCCTGCCGGTCGACGGTGTGGTCATCGAAGGCGCCTCGGCGATCGACGCCAGCATGCTGACCGGTGAGCCGATCCCGGCCGAGGTAGCGGCGGGCGCGGAGGTGATCGGCGGCACATTGAACACGACCGGGACGTTCGTCATGCGCGCGACGCGGGTCGGGCGGCAGACGGCGCTCGCCCGCATCGTCGAGGCGGTCCGCCGCGCTCAGGGCAGCAAGCCCCCGATCCAGCACCTTGCCGACCGCATCGCCGAGGTATTCGTCCCGCTGGTGCTGCTCGTGGCGGTCGTCACGTTCGCGGTCTGGTTCGCGTTCGGGCCCGAACCGCGGGTGACGCTCGCATTGACGGCATTCATCGCTGTCGTCGTGATCGCCTGCCCGTGCGCGATGGGCCTGGCGACACCGGCCGCGATCATGGTCGGGACCGGTCGAGGCGCCGAGGCGGGGATCCTGATCCGGGGCGGCGAGGCGCTCGAGACCGCGCATCGGGTCGATGCCGTCGTCTTCGACAAGACCGGCACGCTCACGCTCGGCCGCCCGCGGGTGACCGACGTCTTCGCCGCGCAGAGGTTCGACGTTCGGACAGTCATCGACCTGGCGGCTGCTCTCGAGCGCGCCAGTGAGCATCCGCTGGGTTCGGCGATCGTCGGGTATGCGAACGAGCGTGAGCTCGGGTTCGACCGGGTGATCGACTTCGAAGCGATCGTCGGTGGCGGCGTTCGTGGGATCGTCGAGACCGCCGCGGGCGCGCGCACGGTCCTCATCGGCCGGCCTGGCTGGATCGCCGGAGAAGGCGTCGATCTCGCCCCGCTCGCGGACGCGGTCGAGACCGCGTCCGGGGGTCGCACGGCTGTCGTGGTCGCGATCGACGGACGAGCGGCCGGTCTGATCACCCTCGCCGACCCGGTCAAGGCGGAATCCAGTGTCGCCGTCCGCGAGCTTACCGAGGCAGGTATCGAGGTCTGGCTCGTGACCGGCGACTCGCGCGGAACGGCGAATGCCGTCGGGAGCCAGGTCGGCATCCCTGCCCACCGGGTCGTGGCAGAAGTGCTCCCAGAGGACAAGGCGGCCATCGTCGGCCGACTCCAGGACCGCGGGCGGATCGTCGCGATGGTGGGTGACGGGATCAACGATGCGCCGGCCCTGGCCAAGGCGGACCTCGGCATGGCCATCGGGACAGGCGCCGACGTCGCGATCGAAGCGGCCGGCGTGACGCTGATGAGTGGCGATCCGCGCGGCGTCCCGGCGGCGATCGGCCTGTCCCGGGCAACGATGCGCGTGGTTCGCCAGAACCTGTTCTGGGCGTTCGGCTACAACATCGTGCTCATCCCGGTCGCGATGGGCGCCCTCATCCCGGCGTTCGGGATCAGCCTGTCGCCGGCGTTATCGGCCGGCGCGATGGCACTCTCCTCGGTGACGGTCGTGGCCAATGCCCTCCGGCTGCGGTCCTACGACGCTCGCCCGACCGCCCCGCACCGGATCGGCCGAGGCGGGCTGATCATCCGACTCCGCCAGGCGTGGTTCCTCGGCGCGGTGGCGCTGGCCGGGCTCGCCCTTGCGGGGGGCGTCATGGCGGCGGACCGCTGGATCGACGCCGGAGCAACGCAGCTGACAGTCGCTGCCCGAGACGTGCGGTTCACGCCAGCCGATGTCCGGGTCACTGCCGGCCAGACGGCGGCACTGACGTTCCGGAACGATGACCCGGTCTTCCACGATTGGGAGGTCCAGGGCCTGGCCAACGTCGACGCCGGTGCCCGTCCGGGCCAGACCCGCAAGATCCGCTTCACGATCGACGATGCCGGCACGTACCGGATCCTGTGCACCGTGCCAGGACACGCAGAGGCCGGGATGGTCGGCACACTCGTCGTCGAGTCGCCAGACTGAGCGATATGGCGCCGCGCTCCCGCATCGAGACCCCGGCTGACCCGCGCGACCTGGATGGCGACTTCGGCCACCGCGTCGAGATCGACGTCCGTTTCGCCGACACCGACGCGATGGGACACGTCAACAACGCGGTCTATCTGACGTACTGCGAGATGGCCCGCATCCGGTACTGGACTGACGTGACCGGCGAGCCGGTCGCCGCCGGTCACGAGGGGGCGGAGAGTCTCATCCTCGCCGAGGCACGCATCACCTACCGCGCCCCGGTCTTCCACAGCGAGACCGTCACGGTCGAGACGCGTGCGACGAACATCGGTCGGTCGTCGTTCACGCTGGAGCACCGGCTGACTGCCTGCGCGCCCGGTACCGCGCCGCGCCTCGTCGCCACGAGCGCCTCGGTGATGGTCCGCTACGACTACGAGGCCGACCGCTCGGCGCCGCTGGGCGAGGTGTTCATCAGGGCCATCGAGACGTTCGAGGGTCGCTCGCTCCGCTGAGGGTCAGTCGACCAGCTTGCGGAAGATCGACACGGCGTTCTGGCCACCGAACCCGAAGCCGTCCACGGCCACCGTCTCGACCTTGGCCGCGCGCTTCGTGAGCGGGACGTAGTCGAGGTCGCACTCGGGATCCGGTGTGCGCAGGTTTGCGGTCGGTGGGATGACCCCGTCCCGGATCGCGCCGAGACCGGCCAGAGCGCTGGCGATCCCAGCCGCACCAACGAGATGGCCGATCATCGACTTCGGCGAGCTGATCGCGACCTTGCGAGCGTGGTCACCGTAGGCGGTCTTGATCGCGCGCGTCTCGGTCACATCGTTGAGCGGCGTGGCCGTGCCGTGGGCCACGATGTAGTCGACCTCATCGGGCGCGACCCCGCTGTTCCGGAGCGCATTCGTCATCGACCGCGCCTGGCCCCGACCGGTCGGTTCCGGGGCGCTGATGTGGAACGCGTCCGCAGTCAATGCCCCGCCGAGGACTTCGGCGATCGGGGTGGCGCCGCGCTCGTGGGCATGCGCCAGCGACTCGACGACGACGATGCCCGCTCCCTCACCGAGGACGAAACCGTCGCGCGTCAGGTCGAACGGGCGCGACGCCGACTCGGGCTCGTCGTTGCGTTTCGAGAGGGCAGTCATGTTGGCCAGCGCCGCGACGCCCATCGGCCAGATCGGCGCCTCGGTGCCGCCGGTGACCACCACGTCGCACTCCCCGTCACGGATCAGCCGGAGCGCGTCGTGGAACGCGATCACCGACGTCGCGCAGGCGGCCACCTGCGTGATGACCGGCCCCGTCAGGCCCCACTCCATCGACAGCAACGCCGCGGCCATGGAACCTGAGAGGGCTGGGACCGCGAATGGCGACACGAACCGCGGGCCTTTCTGGTCGTGGACGTGGGTGCCGTCGATGATCTGCTCGATCCCGCCGCCGCCGGTGTTGACGACCACGCCGACGCGGTCGCGTTGCTCCAGGGTCATCGCCGCGAAATCGATGCCGGAGTCGGCGACCGCCTCCTTGCCGGCGCCCATCGCCAGGTGGATGAAGCGGCTCATGCGCCGGGCCATCTTGGGATCCATGACCTTGGCGGGCTCGAAGTCGAGCACCTCGGCCGCGATGCGCACCTCATGGTTCGAGGCATCGAAGCTCTGGATCGTGCGCGTGCCGGTCACGCCGGCCTGGAGATTCGCCCAGTACGTCGGGAAGTCGTTGCCGATCGGCATGACCGCGCCTAGACCGGTCACGACCGCACGCCGGGCAGGGTCTCGTTCAGGCACGGGCGGTCATGGTGGAGTCGGGCACGGACAGATTGTAGGCAGCGACGTCCGAGACGGGCCCGGCCACGGCGTCAGCGGCATCTGGAACATCCCAAGGTTCCAACTGACCGGCGAACCGGGCAATCCCGGGCCGGATTCGCCGTCTCCCCGGTCGTTTTTTTTGGAACATGCTGCGAGTTCCACCCGGCGAAGGAGGCCTTGATTCGGGGCAAGAGTCCTGGCCTCGGCCTTCGATCGGAACATGGGGATGTTCCACGCGCGGACAGAAGCGATCGAGCCACCCTCGTTCATGGTGATCGAGTCACTGGGGATGACACCGTCACCGTGAGTGACACGATCCGCACAGCCATGCACGACGGAGTCCCCGATCGACATGAGTGCGCGGTCTGGGCATTTGGCCACGCTCGTTCATGACGATCGCGTTACCGGGAGTGACACCGTCACTGTGCGTGACACTGGCCGCCGTCTCGCGCCGTCAGTCCCCGTCGTAGCGTTTGAAGATGACGGCGCCGTTGTGTCCGCCCAGCCCGATGTTGTTCGAGAGCGCGTAGCGGATCTCCATCGGGACCGTCTCGGCCGGGACCCACAGGTCGCAGTCCGGATCGTAGTCGCGGTAGTTGAGCGTGCCCGGGGCGCACTGCTCGGCGACCGACATGACGGTCGCGAACGCCTCGAAGGCACCAGCCGCCCCCATCATGTGCCCCGTCATCGACTTGGTCGCGCTGATCGCGATCGCCTTGGCGTCGCGCGCCGCGCGCGACCCGAACGTCGTCCAGATCGCCTCGGCCTCGCGCTTGTCGCCGAGCGGTGTCGACGTCCCGTGCGGGTTGATCAGGTCGACCTCGTCGGCCGGCACGCCCCGCCGCTCGAGCGCCATCTGCATGGCCCGCGACGAGCCGACGCCCGCATCGATCGGCTGGACCATGTCCCAGCCATCGGCCGCTGACCCGTAGCCGACGACCTCGGCGTAGATCTTGGCGCCACGGGCCTTCGCGACCTCGAGGTCCTCGAGGAACAGCGATCCCGCCCCCTCACCGAGCACGAACCCATCACGGGTCGCGTCGAACGGGCGGGACACGGTCTGCGGCTCCTCACCGGGCCGCGGCAGCCCCATCCCGCGCATGTTCGAGAAGCCGGCGTGCGCGACTTCGAGCAGCGGCGCCTCGGTGGAGCCGCTGATCACCGCGATGCAGTCGCCGCGCCGGATGGCCTCAGCGGCTTCACCGACGTTGTGCGTCCCAGTCGCGCAGGCGGACACCATGCAGATGTTGTGGCCGATCGCGCCTGTCTCGATGGCGATCATCCCCGAGCAGCTGTCGACCAGCGCGTTGGCGATGAACGTCGGCGCCACCGTCCGCGGCCCCTTCTCGTGGAGGGTCGCGTAATTGTCGATCATCAGCTGCTGCCCGCCGGCGCCAGACCCGAACACGACGCCGACCTCGGTCCGGTTCTCGTCCGTCAGTTCGAAGCCCGAATCGGCCAGCGCCTGCTTGGCTGCCGCCACGCCGAAATGCAGGCTCGACTCGCTGCGGCGGGCCGCCTTCGGGTCCATCCACTCCTTGGCGTCGAAGTCCTGGACCTCGCCAGCGACCTTGGCCTCGTACGGCGATGTGTCGAAGTGGGTGATCTCGCCGAGGCCCGACACCCCGTTGACGAGATTGGACCAGGCGGTCGCCTGGTCGTTGCCGACGGGGCTGATCACTCCGAGTCCGGTGACGACGACGCGGCGGTCGTAGTCGGGTCGACGCATGGTTGGCTATCCCTCCAGGAGTTGGCGATCAGGCCGCGACGGCGGCGAGATCGAGCAGGCGTTCATGGGAGGCCGGGTCGCCCGCGGGGACGAGCTCGGCGTCGGGTGCGATGCGTTTGATCAGGCCGGTCAGGACCTTGCCGGGCCCCACCTCGACGAAGGTCGTGACGCCGGCAGTGGCCATACGCTCGACGGCCTCGACCCAATCGACGCCGGCCGTGAGGTGCGCGACGAGCTCGGTCCGGGCGGCGTCGGCCGTCGTGATCGGTCGACCGTCGGCGTTGGCGAGCAAGGTCGTCGTCGGGTCGTGGAACTCGATCGACTGGAGCGTCTCGCGCATCCCATCGGCCGCCTCGACCATCAACGGCGAATGCGCAGCGACGCTGACCGGCAGCACGATCGACCGCTTCGCGCCGAGCTCCTTCGCGATCTCGGCACCGGCCTCGATGGCCGCACGCTCGCCCGAGACGACGACCTGACCGGGCGCGTTCCGGTTCGCCACGACGAACGTCCCGTGCGCCGCGGCGGCGCCGAGCAGATCGGGCAGCTTCGCGTCGTCGAGCCCGATGATCGCGGCCATCGCGCCGTCGCGACCCTGACCGGACGCCTGCATCAGCTCGCCGCGGCGGCGGACCAGACGGACGCCATCCTCCAGCGAGAGGACGCCGCTCGCGACGAAGGCCGAGTACTGCCCCATCGAGTGGCCGGCGGCAAAGGCCGCCGTCGGCGCCTCGTGGCCGGCGGCCGCCCAGCGTTCGCGCATCGCCTCGAGGATCGCGATCGAGGCGGCCAGCAGGGCCGGTTGGGCGTTCTCCGTGCGGTCGAGGCGCTCTGACGCACCCTCCCATGCGAGCCGGCTCAGCGGCTCGCCGAGCGCAGCATCGGCGGCCGTCCAGACCGCCGCCGCAGCTGGCGATGACGTGGCGAGGTCCCGGCCCATGCCCACCGATTGCGAGCCCTGGCCGGGGAAGACGAAGGCGAGGGAAGACATCGACCGAAAGCCTACGGGCCGAGCTTGCCGGGGATGCTGATTCGCGTGCATGCTTGCATGCATGGCCGAGACCCGCACCGCACGACCGACCACCCGCCCCGCGCCGACGCGAGCGATCGCGCAGCGCTTCGAGGCCGATCTGTCGGCGCCGGTCCTGGCCGCCGGCACGCGCCTGCCGAACGTCCGTCAGATCAGCGAGCGGGTGGCGATGGGCCGAGCGCTGTGGCGGGAGCTCGTGATCGGCTTCGCGAGCCAGCTCGGCGAGCTGCGTCTGGGGTTCACCCAGCTCGCCGCCCTGTACGTCCTGGCCGATGGCAGCACGTTGACCATCGGTGAGCTGGCCGAGTCGATCAACCGGTCGCCATCGGCTACGAGTCGCCTGATCGACGGGCTCGTCAAGCGGCGGCTGGTCGAGCGCCAGGCCGAGGAGGAGGATCGGCGCCAGAAGGTGCTGCGCTTGACCCCGCGCGGCCACGCGATCCTGCGCGTCGTGGACCGCGCTCGGGCCGAGCAGTTCCTCGGCGCGGTGCGGCCCCTGCCCACCGCCGAGCGATCGATCGTGGCGATGGGTGTGGCCGCCTTGGCGACCCATGCGATCTCGCGCCGCGGTCGCCTCATCCGGGCACGGCGCGAGCCTGGGACGTGAAAGCGTCGGCGGGACTGTAGGCTACGGTCAGGAGGTCATCCCTGATGTTCCAGTACGGTCAGCTGTCGAACACGCTGTTCCACGTCGAGCACCAGCACAGCGACGGCACGTGGGCCTCGATGGATCCAGTGAACGCGCCGCACGACCCGGCCGATATCGACCCCGAGAAGGAGTGGGACCGCGGTCACGTCTACATCTGTGGCTCCTGCCAGGAACGCGTCCGCGTATCGATCCCCGAGGAAGCCCAACAGGCGACCGGCTGAGGCGGGCTACCCGCAGAAGCGACGGACGACGTCGTAGAGGACCGGTAAGCCGAACCGGAGCGCGTCGAGCGAGATCCGTTCGTCGACGCCATGGAAGCGTTCCAGGAAGCGCTCGTCCGGATCGAGGCGGAACGGGGAGAAGCCATAGGTCGGCGTGCCGACCATCGACGTCGCCTTGGCATCGGTCGCGAACGGGACCATGACGGGAAGCGCCACACCCTCGGGATCGTGTGCGCGAAGCGTGTCGACCAAGGTGTCCCACAGTGGCCCCTCCGCGGGCGCCTCGACGGGCTCGCCCCACGCGAGCCGCTCGATCCGGCACGCCGCGAGCGCTTCGGGCCCGATCCGGCGCTCGACCTCCTCGCGGATATCAGGCTCGGTCGTGCCGGGCAGGATCCGGCAATCGACATCGACGACGGCGTCGCCGGGGATGACGTTGTACTTGACGCCGGCATGGATCACGTTCGGGCTGAGCGTGTCGCGGATGAGCGCCCGCAGGGCCCGGGCGTACATGGGGTCGCACAGGCCGTCGATCGCGCGGTCGGTTTCGTCCGGATCGAGCTCGCCGTCGGCGATCGAGCGCAGCACGTCCGCGGCCTCGCCGCCGAAGACGTCGGCGGCGGCCTCGAGGAATCGCGTCATCACCGGCGTCATCCGCACCTTGCCTGGCGCTGCCAGCCGCTCGATGATGCCGGCCGCGATGACCGCCGCGTTGTCCTCCCGTGGCATCGACCCGTGACCCCAGGTCCCCGTGACGTGGATCCGGTACGGGACGAAGCCCTTCTCGGCGACCTGGATCGGGTACAGCCGGCGGCCACCGACGGTGACCGATACGCCGCCGCACTCGTTGACCGCCCCGGCGGCCTGCAGCCACGCCGGTCGATGCGCAGCGAACCAGCGTGCGCCGTCGACAGAGCCGGCCTCCTCGTCGGCGGCGCACGTGAACAGGACGTCACGGCGCAAACCGGGGATCGGGTCGCTCCCAGGGTCGCGGCCGGCGGCTCGTGCCTCGCCGACGAGCCGCTCGATCACGCCGAGCTCGAGCGCGATCATCCCTTTCATATCGACGGCACCGCGGCCGTACACGTAGCCATCGGCGATGTCAGCGGCGAACGGGTCGTGCGACCAGCGCTCGGGTGGCGCGGGGACGACATCGAGGTGCGACAGCAGCAGGAAGGGTTCGCCGCCGGTCCCGTCACCGCGGAGGCGAACGTGGACCGAGCCGCGCCCGGGCACAGGCTCGACGACTTCCGGGTCGAGACCGAGCAAACGCAGTCGACCCTCCAGGTAGCGCGCGACACGAGTCTCCTGGTCCGGGGCGGCGGGGTCGGGCGGGTTCACGGACGGGATCCGGATCAGGTCGCGTAGCGCCTCGACGAGGGACAGGTGGGCCGCTGCCCACTCGACGGCTGGGATCCCAGCGGAGGGGATGCTGGCGGGGCCGGCCGTCACCGACCACCCATCGGGCCGAGCAAGGCGACGATCGTCCCGATCACGAACCCCGAGGCCACGATCAGCGCGACCATCAGCACGAGCAGCCGTCCGAGGCGTCGCTCCTCGGCCCGACCGGCCGCCGGATCCGGGTCGTGCCCACCGGCGATGTAGGGCGCCTTGAGGCCCTTGGCCCGTGCTCGCTCGGCCCGCGGCGAATCGTAGGCGGCGGGATCGGGAGGCGGCTGGCTGGCGTCGTCGGCCGTCACGGCGCCATGATGCGCGCTCACCCGATGGCCTGCCGCAACGGCGCTGCGACCTCTCGCGCGACCAGGTCGACGCCGTCGGGCCCCATCCGCGGGCGGAGATTGAGAAGCACATGGGTGGCGCCCCGGCGAACGGCGTCCTTGCCCTGGGCGAGGGCCGTGGCACGGTCCTCCCGCGTCGAACCGGTCGGAAGCTGCGCTCCGAATTCGAAAGTCGCCGGATCGCGATCGATGGCGTCGAGCCCGCTGAGGATCGCGTCGCGTCCGCGGCTGAAGTCATCGAGGTTCGTGGGGCGGCCTGAGCGGATGTCGACGTTGGGCATCACCCAGCCCCGTGCGTGGGCCGCCGCCAGCGCGATGCCGCGCGGCCCGCCGACGCCGAGCCACAGCTTCGGTCCACCCGGCGTCAGCGGTGGCGGCTCGTTCGTCGCCTCGGCGAGCGGGTAGAAGGGGTCGGCGCGGGTGACCCCGGGCGCTGTCGTCGCCTCTGCCGACCACAGCGCCCGAAGCACATGGACGGCCAATTCGAAGCGGTCGAACCGCTCGCGGATCGGTGCCAGCGGGATGCCGAACGACACGTGCTCGCCCTCGTGCCAACCGGCCCCGAGCCCCACGATGAACCTTCCCTGCGTGGCGTGGTCAAGGACCGTGGCGGCCTTCGCGAGGATCGCCGGATGGCGGAAGGTGTTCGACAGCACGGCCTGCCCCACCCAACGGCCGGGTACGCGGTGGAGCAGCGCGGCCATCGCGGTCAGCGCCTCGAGGCTCGCGCCGCCCCGGTCCTGGGCGATGTCGCTCAGGTGGTCGTTCATCCAGACCGACTCGAACACGTCGTGCGTGCCCATCCGCGCCCACATCGCGTCGAGCGTCGCCCAGTCGACCGCCTGCGGCGACGTCTTGATCCCGATCGGAATGTGGCGCGTCATCGAGCGACGCGCGATGCCACCAGGTTCGCGGTCATCCGCCGGCCGGTCGTCACTGCGCCGGTCGATGCCGAGCCGACCAACGCGGCGTACTTGGCGAGGACGCCGGTCGTGTAGTTGGGCGGGGGCGGCGTCCACGACGCGAAACGCCGCTCGATCTCGTCAGCCGGCACCAGCAGGTCCAGCGCCTTGCGATCGACATCGATGACGATCTCGTCGCCCTCCTCGACGATCGCGATCGGGCCACCGAGGGCTGCCTCGGGCGCGATATGGCCGAGCATCAGGCCGTGTGTGCCGCCCGAGAAGCGGCCGTCGGTGATGAGTGCGACGACGTCACCGAGGCCCTCGCCGACGAGTGCGGCGGTGACGCTCAACATCTCCTGCATCCCCGGCCCGCCGACCGGGCCCTCGTACCGGATGACGACGACGTCGCCTGCGACGATCTGGCGCTCCTTGACCGCCTCGAAGCAGGCCGCCTCGGAGTCGAACACGCGGGCCGGACCGCGGTGCAGCCGACGCTCATGGCCGGCGAGCTTGACCACGCAGCCCTCTGGGGCGAGCGTGCCGCGCAGGATGGCGAGCCCCCCGGTCGGCTTGATCGGCGTCTCGATCGGTACGACCACCTGCTGGCCGTCGGCCTCCGCCGTGTCTGCCGCGATCTCCGCCAGCGTCCGCCCGTCGACCGTCGGTGCGTCGCCCTGCAGCAGCCCCGGTCGTTTCAACAGCTCGCGCATGACCAGGCCGACGCCGCCCGCCTCGAACATGTCGGTCGCCGTGTAGCGCCCGCCGGGCTGCATGTCGGCGACCAGCGGCGTCCGGTCGGCGACCGCGCCGAACTCGTCGATGTCGAGGTCGATGCCGTACTCGTGCGCGATCGCCAGGAGGTGCAGCACGCCGTTGGTCGATCCGCCCGTGGCCGCGATGCTGGCGATGCCGTTCTCCAGCGCTGCGCGAGTGACGAAGGTGGACGGTCGCACGTCCCGCCGGACGAGGTCCATGACGAGCTCGCCGCTCTGCCGGGCGGCGTCGTCCTTGGCGGGATCCTCGGCAGGGATGCCGTTCAGCCCGGCAGGGGAGAGCCCGATGAACTCCATCACCGTCGCCATCGTGTTGGCCGTGAACTGTCCGCCGCATGCGCCCGCCCCGGGACAGGCGACGTTCTCGATCTCGTACAGCTCATCGAGGCTGATCTTCCCCGCGCGATATGCGCCGATCGCCTCGAACACCCTGACCACCGTGGCGTCGCGCCGGCCCTGATAGACGCCGGGGTAGATCGTGCCGTTGTAGAGGATCAGGCCCGGCACATCGAGCCGGCCGAGTGCCATCGCCGCGGCGGGGATGGTCTTGTCACATCCCACCAGACAGACCAGGCCATCGAGCAGGTGCCCGCGAACCACGAGCTCGATCGAATCGGCGATGACCTCGCGGCTGACCAGCGAGGCCTTCATCCCCTCGGTGCCCATCGAGACGCCGTCGCTCACGGACACCGTGTTGAACTCCATCGGCGTGCCGCCGGCGGCACGGATGCCGGCCTTGACGTGCTCGGCGAGCCGGCGCTGGTTGTAGTTGCAGGGCATGGTCTCGATCCACGTCGTCCCGACGCCGACGAGGGGCTTGGCGAGGTCCTCGTCGGTGAAGCCGATCGCCTTGAGCATCGATCGCGCAGCGGCCCGGTCGGGCCCGTCGGTCAGGGCCGTCGAATGGCGCTTGGCGGGGTCGGTCGGCCGGTCGTAGGGGTGTGCCGGTGCCTCAGGAGCGGGCGGGGGTGCGGTCGTGACAGCGTCGGGCATGACACGCAGTGTAGGGCGGGTTCCCGCCCGGGCGGTGCGGCGCGGTCATCGCGGACGTCGCGCGTCCTCGGCGAGATGATCGGTGGCCGTCGCCTCGGCCGCCTCGCGCGACTGAGCGTGGCCAGTGACGGCTTCGAGGAACGCGTCTCGCGCCAGGCAGAAGGCCGCAACCTGCGTCGTGGCCCGAACGGTCGCCGTGCGGGGAACGTCGTGGAGCAGGGCGATCTCGCCGACTCCGGTCCCGGGCCCGCGTCGCGCGATCAACGCGCCGCCCTGCTCGACCGTCACTTCGCCCTGGTCGACCAGGTAGTAGGCGTCGCCGCGTGCGCCCTCCTCGATCAGCGTGTCGCCGTGCTCGAAGCGGACGGGCGCCATCGAACCGGCGAGATGTTCGACGGTCGCCAGCGACAGTGGTCCGAACAGCGGCTGCTGCCGCAGCAGCTCCACCCGCCGCACGGCCGCGGGACCGCCTTCGTCGAGGCGGCGGACCAGCGGCCAGATCACGAGAGCCGTGATCGGAAGGATCAACCCGGCGACGGCGAGAGCGCCACGGGTGCCGAGCGTTTCGGCGAGGATCGGCGCGATAGCGGCCCCGACCGCCGGCCCGAGGTTCGCCGCGCCGTCGATCAAGCCCATCAGCGACACGCGGCCGGCGTTCGGGCACGTCCGCTGGGCCAGCGTGAACCCGGACACGTCGAGCACAGCGTTGGCAGCGCCGATCGCGGCCATCGCAAGGATCGCGATGACCGGTATCGGGAACAGCCCGATGACGGCGATCGGCGCGCCCCACCCGGCCAGCGCCACGGCGAAGGCCGGACCGAGCTTCTCCCTGCCAGCCAGACTGATCGCCAATACGGCACCGAATAAGCCACCGAGACCCATCGCGGCATTCAGCGTCCCGACGCCGGGCTCGCCCAGGCCCAGCAGCTCGATCGCGGCAAGCACGATGAGGACCGTGATGAGACCGCGAACGAGGGTCTGGAGCGTCAGGCTGACGATCACCAGTCTCGGCCCCGGCAACTCGGACGCCGCCTTGAGGCCAGCTCTCAGATCGCCGAGCACGTTCGCCACGCCGGCCTCGCCACGCCCCCGGCCCACAGCCGGGACGGTGAGGGTCGCGATCGAGAGGACACCGACCGCGTAGATGACGGCGACCGCGAGGACCACCGCCGTTGGTCCGGCGGTGACCAGCAGGACGCCCGCCGCAGCCGGCCCGAGGAACGTGCCGAACGCTTCTGCCGCGCTCGACGTGACGTTCGCGCCGATCAGCTGGTCAGGCGTCCGTGACATGGCCGGCAGCAGACCCATGTGGACCGGTCGGGTCAACGCGCCCACGCCCGCCTCGATCGCCACGACGAGCGTGAGGATCTCGATGGCGCCGCCGGTCGCGATGACCGCGGCTGCCGCCAGCACGGCGACCGTCCGCATCGCATTGGACGCACGGAGCACGGTCTCGGGACGCCAGCGCGCCACGGGCAGCCCAGCGAGGGGCGCGATCAGGGCTGGCGTCAGGTAGCGAGCCACGCTCAATGCGCCGACCCATGCGGCCCCGCCCCGGTCGTAGGCCACGACGAGATTGGTCACGAGGAACGCCCATTTCCCTGCGTTCACCGTGAACCACGAGAACAGCAGCCGCCGAAGCGCGGGCTCGGCGAGGGTCAGGCGTAGTGCCTGGATCGCCGGGGCGGCGGTGGTCATGAAGCGTGAAGCCATGCCGTCGCGAGCATACGGCCGCGAGCATCGGTCTTTCGGGCGACCTGCCCAGCGCGTATGCTGCCGCGACGAGTCAGCGCCTGGCGTGGAGGAAGCGAGAGCGATGGATCAGAAGGCCGCGATGCTGTCGAAGTGTCAGATCTTCGCGGGCCTCAGTGCCCGGGATCTCGCTGAGGTCGGCCGGCTCGCCGATGAAGTCGACGTCCCGACCGGCAAGGTGGTCGCCAAGGAAGGGGCCGCCGGACACGAGTTCTTCGTGATCCTCGAGGGCAAGGTCGACATCACCAAAGGCGGCAAGCTGGTCAACACGATGGGAACGGGCGATTTCTTCGGTGAGCTCGCGATGCTCGGCAAGGTCCCGCGATCTGCGACGGCCACGGCCGCGGCGCCGACTCGGCTGCTCGTCGTCGGCCACCGCGAGTTCACGTCGCTCCTTACGAGCCATCCGGCGATCCGTGACAAGGTCCTGAAGGCGGTCGCCGGCTGGATCTCGGACCTGTCGCCCGGCCGGACCGACTAGGTGCGGAGGCAGTTCCCCGTCTCGACCGCGCCCGTCCGCCCGAGCGAGGGAGTGATGCGCACAGCCACGGTCGTCGGACTCAGCGCGTAACCGACCTCCGCGTCGGTCCGCGCCTCGGCGAAGACCAGGCCACCGATGGTCCCGTCCCGCAGCACGAACGGGCCGCCGCTGTCGCCACGCTCGATCTCGGCATGGAGCTCGAGGATGTCGCGATCGACGCGTACCCGTCCATAGATGTCGCGCCCCGTCGCCCGGTACGCGCCGGTGACGGCCGCTGGCTCGATGACCAGCGAGCCGCCGCCTGGAAACCCGAGCGCGGCGCCAGCCGTTCCACGGTCCGGATCGCGCGTCGCGAACCGCAGCGGCGGCGCGCGCAGCGCCGGCGCATGGAGCAGCGCCACGTCGAGTTCCGGGTCGAACAGGACGACGCGGGCGTCGACCGGATCGCCGGCGACGGTCGCGACGCTCACGGCACCGTCGCGCGATCCGGCGACCACATGGGCATTGGTCACGACGTAGCCGGCGGCCACCGCCACGCCACTGCCGGCGGCGCGGTCCCCACAGACGATCGCAAGCACCCGGACGGTGCTCGCCTCGGCGAGCCCGGCGATCTGGCGCGCGGTTTCGTCCGTGGGCTGGGCGACCGGCGGTCGCGGCAGCGGCTCGAAACCGACGAAGACATCGGGGAGACCCGAATCACCCAGCAGCTGGCCGAGCTCGCCCGCGATCGCGTCGGGTGGAGGCAGAACCGCATTGAGCGTGCGGATGGCGGTCGACGTCTGGGCGGCCTCGGTCAGGCGAGGCACCGGCCCGATCGCCAGCAAGCCGCCGGCCAGCCAGACCACGAGCAGGGCCTGCGCGGCGCCGGTCAGACCGCCAGCGACCCGATCGGCCGCTCCGAGGAAACCCGTGCCCAGCGATCGCGCGGCCGTCCGCCCGATGGCCGAGCCGATCGATTTGCCGATGCCGACGGCCATGAGCAACACGGCGAGCACGACGTACGGCCGGACGTTGACGGGGATCGCGTCGAGCGGCTCGACGAGTCGGGTGATCGCGAGGACCGCGAGCGCGCCGCCGCTGACTGCGCCCAGCAGACCGCCGACCTGGGGCAGCGCACCGGAGCTGAACCCGAGGACGACGGCGAGGACGACCAGGATGATGGCCACGAGGTCCAGCGGGTTCACGGCCCGATCGTCGCACAGGGGTCATGAGAACGCCCCGAACCAGTACGGTCCGGGGCGGTCCAGTGGCTTGCGGACCCGTAATGCGCGCCCTCGGTGTGCTTCCCTGACTGCAGGAACGCGCCTGATGGTGCCGCGCAGGTCGCCTTGGCTGTCGCCCGTGCCTGGTAGGCACGAACTCGACCGCTATGGGGCGCCGACCGGGCCCTCGATCCCTAGCTGCAGACTGGTACGCACACCTCGCGAAGAGATCTCGGGTCGGGGTCTCAGCCGACAGTGACGGCCACGGGGGTCGCGACGCCGCCGGAGTCGCTGATCGTCCAGTCGCCCGTGGCGACATCGGGGATCTCGAATTCAGTGATGTGCTGTTCGGCGATCGCGATGCAGGCGATCTCCTGCGGGCTGTTGCCCTCGCGCAGCGTGACGGTGTAGGTGCCTTCGCCCTTATCGACGACGATCGAGTCGAGGATGGTGCAGGGCTCCACGCCGCTCGTCCAGACAACGGTCACGATGATCTTGTTGTCATCCACGCGGGCCTTGAGATCCTCGGCCGGGACTGCATGGATGTTGACCGCCTGGCCCGGCTTCGGGACCACCGGCTTGGCGCCGATCACGGGTCCGGGGTCGACCCCGTCACCCGTGCTGGGCGGGGCGCTCACGGGTGCGTCCGACGGTGGCTGGCTCGGGCTCGCCGACGGTGCCGCAGCGCCGCTCGAACAGGCAGCGAGCAGGAGAGCCATCGCCAGGGTGCCGACGCCGAAACGGCTGGATCGAAGGATGTTCATGCGCCACGTGACGGAGTCACCGGCCGTGCGGTTCCGAACGGCAGCCTCAGCCCGCGACGCGGGTCTCGATCCTCGGCGGGTGGGCACCTTCCCACGCCGCGATCTCCGTTTCCTTCGACAGGAGGTAGCCGAGCTCGTCGGTCCCGGCGAGAAGCATCCGCTTCGCGAACGGGTCGATCTCGAAATCGATGGTCGAGCCGTCCGGGAGCAGCACGCCTTCCTCCGCGAGATCGACGGTCAGCTCGGCGTCGGGGTCTCGCTCGAGCAGGTCCCGCAGCCGGCCGTGCACATCCGGTATCACCTCGATCGGCAGCAGCCCGTTCTTGAGGCTGTTGCTGCGGAAGATGTCGGCAAAGCCGGTCGACAGGATCGCGCGGATGCCCCATGCCGTCAGCGCCCACGGCGCGTGCTCGCGCGACGACCCCGACCCGAAGTTGTGACCGACCAGCAGGATCCGACGGCCGGCCATGCCCGGGTGATCAAGAATGAACGGCGGATCCTTGAGCGAGCCGTCCTCCTCGAACCGCCAGTCACGGAACAGTGCTTCGGCGAGCCCCGCCTTGTCCGTCACCTTGAGGTAGCGGGCCGGGACGACCTGGTCCGTATCGACATTCTCGGCATCGATCGGGACGACCTTGCTGGTGAACATCCGGAAGGGTTCGGTCATCGTCAGCGGCCGCCGACTGCGGCCATCGTTTCGATGCCCGGTAGCGTCCGCGGATCCGTCACGACGCCGGTGATCGCGGTCGCGGCGGCGGTCAACGGCGAGGCCAGGAAGGTCCGGCCGCCCTTGCCCTGCCGGCCCTCGAAGTTCCGGTTCGATGTGCTCACCGCGTACTGGCCCGGCGTGAGCTGGTCGCCGTTCATCGCGATGCACATCGAGCAGCCCGATTCGCGCCAGTCGGCGCCGGCCGCCTTGAACACGTCGGCAAGGCCCTCGCGCTCGGCCTCGCGCTTCACCTCGTCGCTGCCGGGCGTGACCATCAGGCGCACGCCGTCAGCAACGCGGCGGTCCTTGAGCGCCGCGGCAGCGAGCCGCAGGTCGCTGATCCGGCCGTTGGTGCACGACCCGACGAACACGACATCGACCTTCTGGCCGAGGATCGGCTGGCCTGGCTGCAGGTCCATGTAGGACAGCGCGTGCTCCAGCGCGCGACGCTGGGCCGGATCGGTCTCATCATCAGGGGACGGCACGCGAGACGTGATGGGGATGCCCATCCCCGGGTTGGTGCCGTACGTGATCATCGGCTCCAAGGTGTTCGCGTCGATCGTGATCGATCGGTCGAACGTCGCGCCTTCGTCGGTCGGCAGGGCCCGCCAGCGCTCGATCGCGGCGTCCCAGTCGGCGCCGTGTGGCGCGTGTGGCCGCCCGCGGACGTATTCGAACGTCGTGTCGTCCGGGGCGATAAGGCCGGCGCGCGCGCCCCCCTCGATGCTCATGTTGCAGACGGTCATCCGCTGCTCCATGGTCAGCGCCCTGATCGCCTCGCCGCGGTACTCGAACACGTGGCCCGTGCCGCCGCCGACGCCGATGCGGGCGATCAGCGCGAGGATGATGTCCTTGGCCGAGACACCGGCGGCGAGCCGTCCATCGACGCGGACCTCATAGGTCCTCGGCCGGCGCTGGAGGAGGGTCTGGGTCGCGAGGACCATCTCGACCTCACTGGTCCCGATCCCGAACGCCAACGCGCCGAACGCGCCGTGCGTCGAGGTATGCGAATCACCGCACACGATCGTCATGCCGGGCTGGGTGAGCCCGAGCTGTGGCCCGATCACGTGGACGATGCCCTGCGAGGGCGATCCGATGCCGTGGAGCGGGATGCCGAAATCGGCGCAGTTGCGTTCGAGCTGGCTGATCTGCGCGGCCGCCTGCAGGTCGAGCATCGGCAGGTCCCGGGGCGTGGTCGGGATCGAGTGGTCGGCCGTGGCCACGGTCTGCCCGGGGCGACGGACGCCGAGGCCACGCTCGCGCAAGCCGGTGAACGCCTGCGGCGAGGTCACCTCGTGGATGAGATGCAGGTCGACGGCAAGCACGGCCGGCGCACCGGGTTCCTCGGCGACGACATGGTCCGCCCAGATCTTGTCGACGATCGTTAGCGATGCAGTCATGGATTCGCGGGTCTCCGGATGGCTGGCCGTGCGGCGGTCGCTTGCGGCCGGAAAGGGTAGCAGAGGGCGCCCGGAGGTCCTATCGCGAGCGGTACCACGGTGCACGTACGCGACGAAGCCCGAGCGGCGTATAAGGACGCGACCGGCACCGCGTCGCCACCCGCCGGACCCTCGCCCGATCCGGAGGCCGATCATCCAGACCAGCGCGCCGATCCCCGACGCCCGCGACCCTGAGGACACGATCTTCGACAGGTCGACCGACCTGCGCGTCGTACGGCTGCGCCTGTTCCTGGCGCTGATCACGATGTTCACGATCCCGATTGCGTTGGCCACGCCGGTCATCTATGCCCTCACGGTCGGCGACGGTGCCTCGATCCTCCTGCCGACGGCCGGGATCGCCGCGATCTCCCTCGCGCTCGGCGCGCTCACGGTCTGGCTCGCGAAGCGGATCCTGGAGCCGGCTGAACGGCTCGACCGCGCGCGGGTGGTGCTCGAGGATGCCTACACCCGAGCGCGCGCCGAATTGCTGCGCGATGCCCTGACCGGTCTCGGCAACCACCGCGCCTTCCAGGAGGAGCTGGAGCGCCAGTGGGTCGGCTCGACGCGCTACAACAGTCGACTCTCGCTGGCGATCCTCGATCTCGACGATTTCGGCAAGGTCAACGAGGCCGAGGGGCACGCCGGTGGCGACCGGGTCCTCGTCGGCATCGCCGGACTGCTGACGGCCGGCCTGCGCCGAGGCGACCAGGTCTTCCGGATCGGTGGGGACGAGTTCGCCGTGCTGATGCCCGGCGTGGATGCCGACGGTGCCTACCTGGCGATGCGCCGGGTCCTCGCGACGGTGTTGGAGCGCGGCGTGGAGGACCGTCGCCGACAGGACGGGGCGCCGATGCAGTCCTGGTCGTTCACGGTCGGCATCGCCGCCGCGCCCGGCACGGCGCCCGATCGGGCCACGCTCTACCGGGAAGCCGACGCGGCGCTGGCCTACGGCAAGAAGCACGGCCGGACGTGCGTCTCGATCTTCGAGCCGGATCGGCACGGCTCGCCGGGGATGGAGCGGTCCGTCGCCGGACGCGCTGCACTCGTCGCCCAGGTCGCGGCGGCCGGCGCACTCAACACGGTCTTCCAGCCGATCTTCGACCTCCGGTCCGGGCGGCCACGCGGCTTCGAGGCGCTCAGTCGGCCGATGCCCGGCTCGGGCTTCGCCGATGCGACCGAGCTGTTCACCGCGGCCGAGGCGTTCGGGCGCACCGTCGAGCTCGACCTCGCCAGCCTCACGACGTCGATCGCCGCGTTCGCGCGGCAGCAGCTACCGGGCAGCCTGACCCTCAACATCTCGCCGCGATCGCTGGAGTCCGACCAGTTCAGCGTCCATGGTCTGGCGCAGCTGGCAAACCGCAACGGAGTGGATCCCGGTCGGATCGTGCTCGAGCTGACCGAGCGCGAGGCGGTCGAGGATATGGACCGGCTCAGCCGCGCGGTCGATGCCTGTCGAGCGGCAGGGATGCGCATCGCGGCCGACGACGTCGGCGCCGGCAATGCCGGCCTGCGATTGCTTTCGCAGCTGCGGTTCGACATCGTCAAGATCGATCTGTCGCTGATCCAGGGCGGCGTCGTCCGGGCCACCTCGCAGGAGGTCATCGAGACCCTCAAGGACCTCGCCGACCGATGGGAGGCGCTGGTCATCGCCGAGGGCATCGAGACCGTGGAGCAGCTCGAATTCGTCCGGTCCCTCGGCATCCGCGCTGGGCAGGGCTACCTGCTGGGCGTGCCGCTCGAGCGTCCATCGACCGACACGGTCGACCTCGACGAGCTGGTCCGGGGCCAGGGCCTTCGGTTCGGCGTGGGCCTGGGGTCGACCGGTTTCGGCGCTCAGGTGCGTTGACCGAGCGGACGCCCCGGGAGCGTGACGGCGGGCGGTCGCCACGTGGATGGCATGTCCAGGACCTTCGGGTCAACGTTGACGGGTGGGTCATCCCTGCTAGACTTTCTCGAACCGCACGGCTCTGACCGCGCGGATCGAGCGTCTGGAGGCCAGCTTGGGCCGTTTCGACCGGCAGGACCAGCGGACCGTCGCCGTCGTGATCACGACGGATGGGCGCCGCGTCCACATGCCGCTCGATCCGAATCCGCTCGCCGACGTATCGCTCCTCGCCCTTATTCGCTCGCTCCTGGGGCTGGATGGCCTTCTCGGCCTTATTACCGGCTCCCGGCGGGAGAACGGAGGGATGCGAGGGGACGGACGCTAGGCGTCACGACACCAACGCATCACCGAAGGGACCCTCGCCGGGAGGCGAGGGTCTTTCGTTTGTCTGTCACGAACTGAGGGGCCGCCATGACGATCAGGACCGATCCCGCGAAACCGCCGAGTCCGGCGCCGAGACCGCGTCGCAGCCACGTGCCCGGCGATGGAACGGTGCACGCGTCGGCCGTCGAGCAGGCCCGCAAGGACATGCTCCACGAGGCGCGCGACCTCAAGCGCACCCGGATCGGTGCCGACGTCCTGTGCGAAGCCCTGCTGCGCCAGGGCGTCGATGTCTTCTTCAGCTATCCAGGCGGCGTCATCCTGCCCCTCTACGACGTTCTCGGCGACTACCCCGAGCTGCGCCATGTCCTGGTCCGCCACGAGCAGGGCGGCGCGCACGCTGCCGATGGCTATGCGCGCGTCACCGGTCGCGTCGGCGTGTGCATGGGGACGTCCGGTCCGGGCGCGACCAACCTCGTGACCGGGATCGGGACGGCCCTCCTCGATTCGGTGCCGATCGTCGCGATCACCGGCAACGTGCCCGCCGCGTTGATCGGCAAGGACGCGTTCCAGGAGATCGACATCAACGGCATCACGTTGCCGATGACCAAGCACAACTACCTGGTCCGCGACGCGAACGACCTGCCGCGTGTCGTCGCCGAGGCCTTCCACATCGCGCGGACCGGCCGGCCGGGCCCGGTCCACATCGACATCACCAAGGACGCCCTGCAGCAGGAGACGCGCGCGGAGCACCCGACCGAGGAGGACATCGTCGCGGGCCTGCCCGGCTTCCGGCCGAACCTCGAGGGGCACGGCCGTCAGCTCAAGACCGCCGTGAACGAGATCGCGGCAGCAAAGCGCCCCGTCATCCTGGCCGGCCACGGCGTGCTCCACGCCGAGGCGTGGGATGACCTGCGCGCCTTCGCCGAGAAGACTTCGATCCCCGTCGCGTGGACACTGCTGGGCATCGGGGCGATGGACGAGACCCATCCGCTGGCGTACGGCTACATGGGCATGCATGGCTGGAAGCACGTCAACCGGGCGATCCAGTCGGCCGACCTGCTGATCGCCATCGGCATGCGCTTCGACGATCGTGTGACCGGCAACGTGCGCACCTACGCGCCATACGCGCGCATCGTCCATGCCGACATCGACCCGGCCGAGATCGGCAAGAACGTCGCGGTCGAAGTGCCCATCGTCGGCGACGCCAAGCGCGTCCTGCAGGCGCTCACGCGGATGGTGCCGGAGACGCCCATCGCGGAGCGCAAGGAGTATCTCGATCAGCTCGCCGAGTGGCGGCGCGACTCCGAGGCGTCGTCGTGGCACGGGTCGGGCGCGTGGCGCGACGGGCTGCTATCGGCCGACTACGTCGTGCAGCGGATCGGGGAGCTCAGCGACCACCGGGCGACCTACGTCGCCGACGTCGGCCAGAACCAGATGTGGCTGGCGCGCTACACGGGCTTCCGCGAGCCGAATCAGCACGTCTCCTCGGGCGGGCTGGGGACGATGGGCTTCAGCGTGCCGGCAGCCATGGGCGCGGCGCTCGGCCGCCCCGACCGTGAGACATGGGCGATCACCGGCGACGGTGGGTTCCAGATGACGTTCCAGGAGCTGATGACGCTGGTGCAGGACCGGATCCCGGTCAAGATCGCCCTGTTCGACAACAAGAAGCTCGGGATGATCCGCCAATGGCAGGAGATCATCTACGCGGGCAACTACCACTCGGCACACCTGCTGGGCCCCGACTACATGAAGCTTGCCGAGGCGTTCGGCATCCCGGCCGTCAAGGCATCGATGCCGGGCGAGGTGGACGAGGCCATCCGCTTCGCGCAGGGCGTCGAGGGCCCGGCGCTCATCTGGTTCGAGATCGCCGAGGAGCAGAACGTCTTCCCGATGATGCCGGCTGGCAAGGGCCTGTCCGACCTGATCGAGAACTGGGGCGGGGCCGACGAGTGACAGCCGATCCCGACTCGAATGGCAAGGTCCCGTCGGGCGCGGCCGGCGGGTCCTCCCAGCCGGCCCACGCCGTCCCGCCGCCGCGCGCCCTGCCCGGGGGTGGCGAGACGCGCCGCCATGTGCTGGTCGCGGTGGTGCTCAACAAGCCTGGGGTGTTGAACCGCGTCTCGAGCCTCATGCGCGCACGCAACTTCAACATCGACTCACTGGCCGTCAGCCACACCGATCGCGACGACGTGAGCCGGATGACGATCACTCTGCACGGCGACGACGTCGCCGTCGAACAGGCGGCCAAGCAGCTGTATCGACTGATCGACGTCCTCAAGGTCCAGGACGTCACGTCCGAGCCGACGGTCGCGCACGAGCTCGCCCTCGTGAAGATCCGTGCCACGGAGTCGAACCGTGACGAGATCCTCCGGGTGGTGGAGCTTTCGCGCGGGCGAGTCGTCGACCTCGTGGAGGGGTCGGTGATCGCCGAGGTCACCGGCACGGAGGGCGAGATCGACACGTTCGTGTCGCTCGTGCGGACCTATGGCATCAAGGAGCTCGTCCGGACCGGCTCGGTGGTCATGGCGAGGGGCGCAGGATCCATCGAGGAGGCGATCAAGAAATGACGGCGCGGATGTACTACGACGACGACGCGGATCCCAAGGCCCTCGAGGGGCAGACGATCGCGATCATCGGCTATGGCAGCCAGGGCCATGCCCATGCCCAGAACCTCAGCGAGAGCGGGGCTGACGTCGTGGTCGGTCTAGCTCCGGGCTCCAAGAGCCGTGCGCTGGTCGAAGAGGCGGGGCTGCGCGTCGCCGACGTCGCCGATGCGGTCCGCGAGGCCGACATCATCATGATCCTCGTACCCGACACTGCCCAGAAGGCCGTGTACGACGCCGAGATCGCCCCGAACCTGCGGCCCAACCAGCTGCTGATGTTCGCCCACGGCTTCAACATCCGGTTCGGACGGATCGCGCCGCCCGACGTGGTCGACGTGGGCATGGTGGCGCCGAAGGGGCCGGGCCATCTGTTGCGCAGCGTGTACAAGCAGGGCGGCGGCGTGCCGGCGCTCTTCGCGGTGGACCGCGATGCTTCGGGTACCGCCCGTGATCGGGTGCTCGCCTACGCCCGGGCACTCGGCTCCACACGCGCCGGCGTCCTCGAGACCACGTTCGCCGAGGAGACCGAGACCGACCTGTTCGGCGAGCAGGCCCTGCTGTGCGGTGGCGTTTCCGCCCTCGTCAAGGCGGCATTCGAGACGCTGGTCGAGGCCGGCTACCAGCCCGAGCTCGCCTACTTCGAGACGATGCACGAGCTCAAGCTGATCGTCGACCTGATGTACCGCGGCGGACTGAACTTCATGCGCTTCTCTGTGTCCGATACCGCGGAGTTCGGCGACTACGTGTCGGGGCCGCGCGTCACCGAGGGCGCCAAGGCCGCGATGCAGGACGTCCTCGCCGATATCCGCTCGGGGTCGTTCGCCGAGCGCTGGATCGACGAGTACGAGACCGGTGGCCAGCAGTTCCAGCGGCTCCGTCAGCAGGATCGGGACCATCAGATCGAGCAGGTCGGCGCTGAGCTGCGCGCCAAGATGCCGTTCCTCGACCCGGTCACGGTGCAGGCCGGTCAGGCCCAGGCCGCCGCGACGCGCACCCCGGCAGCGTCCGGGACGACGTCGTGAGCGCGCCCGTACCCCGGCCGGCCGGGCCGTTCGTGCCGGCCGGCAGCGTCCGCATCTTCGACACCACGCTGCGCGACGGGGAGCAGGCGCCCGGCGCCGGCCTGACCGCGGCCGAGAAGCTCGAGGTAGCGCGCCAGCTGGCGCGGCTCAAGGTCGATGTCATCGAGGCCGGGTTCCCTGCCGCCTCACCGGGCGACTTCGAGGCGGTCCGGCGGATCGCCCAGGAGACGCCGCAGGACATCGCTGTCGCGGCGCTCGCTCGGTGTCGTGACGGCGACCCGCAACGGGCGATCGAGGCGATCAAGGTCGCCCACAAGCCGCACCTCCACGTCTTCATCGCCACCAGTGACATCCACCTCAAGCACAAGCTGCGGGTCGATCGCGAGACGGCGCTCGCCGAAGCCGTGCGCTGGGTCCGCTACGGGCGCGAGCAGCTCGGCCGTGACGCCGAGATCGAGTTCAGCGCCGAGGACGCCTCGCGCACCGACACCGATTTCCTCATGCAGGTCTACGAGGCGGTGGTCGAGGCCGGCGCCTCGACGGTCAACATCCCCGACACGGTCGGCTACGCGATCCCGAGCGAGTTCGGGTCGCTGACGGCACGTGTGGTCGACCTCGTCGGCGATCAGGCGACGGTGAGCATCCACTGCCATAACGACCTTGGCCTGGCGACGGCGAACACGCTCGCCGCCGTGCAGTCCGGCGCGCGCCAGGTGGAGGTCACGATCAACGGTCTCGGCGAGCGTGCCGGCAACGCGTCGCTCGAGGAGGTCGTGATGGCGCTCCGCACGCGACCCACCCAGTTCCAGGCCGTCGGCTCCGGCGTGCAGACCGAACACATCACCGCGGCCTCACGGCTGGTCAGCTACCTGACCGGGTTCGCGGTCCAGCCCAACAAGGCCATCGTCGGCGGCAACGCCTTCGCGCATGAGTCGGGCATCCACCAGGACGGCGTGATCAAGCACCCGCTGACGTACGAGATCATGACCCCCCAGTCGGTGGGACTGTCCGGCAGCCAGCTGACGATCGGCAAGCTGTCCGGCCGGCGCGGCCTGCAGGGCAAGCTGCGCGAGCTCGGCCACGACCTCGAGGGCGACGCGCTCGACGCGATCTATCGCCAGGCGATCGAGCTCGCCGACGCGAAGAAGGAGGTCACCGACGCCGACCTGCTCGCGCTCGTCGAGCAGCGCGCATCGGAGGTTCCTGCCAGCGTCGTCCTGGTCGGCTGGAGCGTGACGTCGTCGCACGGTGGCAATGCGACCGGGACGGTGACGCTGTCGGTCGAGAGCCGCGAGCGAAGCGCCGAAGCGACCGGCAACGGACCGGTCAACGCGCTCTTCCAGGCCGTCGACGACGCGCTGCAGCCCGTCCTCGGCTGGCACCCGACGCTCACCGAGTACGAGATCAAGGCGGTCTCGGCCGGCGAGGACGCCCAGGGCCAGGTGCTGGTCCGATGCCGGCGCTCATCGGACGAGGGCCCGGGTGCCCTGGTGGTGTCGGGCCACGGGTTAAGCACGAACATCATCGAGGCGTCGCTCGACGCCTACCTCGTCGCGACCAACAAGCTCCACGGCGCCGAGATCAACGGCGTGGCAGTCGCGTTCGCAAACCAGCGGGCCGAGCAGGGTCTTCCATAAGCGACGTGATGACGTACCGCATCGCAGTGATCCCGGGCGACGGCGTCGGCCCGGAGGTGGTCGATGCCGCCCGGCGCGTGCTGGATGCAGCCGGCAATCGGTTCGACTACGCCATCGAGTGGACGGAGATCGTCGCCGGCGGCGCCGCGATCGACGCGTACGGCGTCGCGATCCGACCCGAGGACATCGAGGTCTGCCGGTCGGCGGATGCCATCCTGCTGGGCGCGGTCGGCGGTCCGAAGTGGTCCGACCCCTCGGCGCTGGTCCGCCCGGAGCAGGCGCTCTTCGCGCTGCGCGGTGAGCTTGGGCTGTTTGCGAACCTCCGGCCGGTCAAGGTGCATCCGGCGCTGGTCGGCTCCTCACCGCTGCGGCCCGAGCTGCTCGAGGGCGTCGACATGCTGATCGTCCGCGAGCTCACCGGTGGCGTGTACTTCGGGGAGCGCCAGGAGGCCGGCGAGGAGAAGGGCGACCGTCGTGCGGTCGACACGATGCCCTACGCAGAGGACGAGATCCGACGGATCGTGCTACTGGCCGGAGCATATGCCCTGACCCGCCGCAATCGACTCCTGAGCGTCGACAAGGCCAACGTGCTGGCGACATCCCGCCTTTGGCGGCGGGTAGTCGAAGAGGAGCGTCGGCGAATGCCGGACGTCGACGTCAGCCACCAGCTCGTGGACTCCTGCGCGATGCTGCTCGTCAAGCGACCGGCCGACTTCGACGTCATCGTGACCGAGAACCTGTTCGGCGACATCCTGTCGGACGAAGCCGCGGTCCTCGCCGGCAGCCTTGGGATGCTGCCGTCTGCGTCGCTCGCGGATCGCCAGACCGAGCATGGGACGTTCGGGCTGTACGAGCCGATCCACGGCTCGGCGCCTGATATCGCCGGCGAGGACCGGGCCAATCCGATCGGCACGATCCTCTCGGCCGCCATGATGATGTTCTCGTCGTTCAAGCGCAGCGACGTCTCGGACGCGATCGAGGCGGCCGTGAACCGAGCCATCGACGAGGGCTGGCGGACGGCCGACCTGGCGGACCCGGCTGACCCGGACGACGGGCTCGTGGTCGTCGGCACGACCGGGATGACCACCGCCGTGATCGACGCCCTCGAAGCGGCGGTCCCGGCATGACCGCTGACGCCCGCCCCGTCACGCTCTACGACACGACCCTGCGCGACGGCACCCAGGGCGAGAACATCACGCTGTCGCTCGCCGACAAGCTGCGCATCGCGCGGATGCTCGACGAGTACGGCATGCCCTACGTCGAGGGCGGCTGGCCGGGCTCGAACCCCAAGGACATCGAGTTCTTCGCAGCCGCTCGGACGATGCGCTGGGAGACCGCCAAGCTGGCGGCGTTCGGCTCGACGCGGCATCGCTCGAACGCGCCTGGCGACGACCCGAACCTGCGCGAGCTGGTCGCGGCGGAGACACCGGTCGTCACCATCTTCGGCAAGTCGTGGTTGCTCCACGTCACCGAGGTGCTGGGCGCCACGCCGCAACAGAACCTCGACATGATCGCCGACTCGATCGCCTTCGTCGCCGACCGTGGGCGGGAGGCCGTCTACGACGCCGAGCATTTCTTCGATGGCTATCGCGCCGATCGGCAGTACGCCCTGGCGACGCTACGGGCCGCCCGCCAGGCTGGGGCGCGGACGCTCGTCCTGTGCGATACCAACGGCGGGACGCTGACCGACGAGCTGACACGGATCGTCGCCGACGTGCGCGGGTCGATCGAGACCGATCCCGATGCCCCGGACGTCAGCTGGGGCATCCACACCCACAACGATGCCGAGCTGGCAGTCGCCAACTCGATGGCCGCGGTGGCCGCCGGCATCCGCCATGTCCAGGGCACGATCAACGGCTACGGCGAGCGGGCCGGCAACGCGAACATGGTGTCGATCCTGGCCAACCTCGCGCTCAAGACCGAGCTCGAGCTGGTGCCGGCCGGCGGCGGTCGCCTCGACGGGCTCACGGAGCTGTCGCGCAGCGTGGCTGAGATCGCCAACGTGACGCCGAACGACTATCAGCCGTACGTCGGCCGCTCGGCTTTCGCGCACAAGGGCGGCGTCCACGGGGCGGCCGTCGCCAAGGTCGAACGCTCGTACCAGCACATCGAGCCGGGCGCGGTCGGCAATGCCGGCCGGCTGGTCGTCTCGGAGCTCGGCGGGCGGGCGAACACATCGATCCGGGCACGGCAGCTCGGCCATGAGCTCGAGGGGCTGGTCGACCCGCGCGAGCTGTCACAGCTCATCAAACAGCTCGAATCGCAGGGACTGGCGTTCGAGGGCGCTGAGGCGTCGTTCGAGCTGCTGATCCGCCGCCACGCCGCGGACTATGCCGCGCCGTTCAAGATCGTCGACTACACCTGCCTGGTCGAGCAACGTGGCGGGCGGGAGCTGCTCGCGGAGGCCACGGTCAAGGTCGAGGTCGCCGGCGAGACGCTCCATACCGCAGCCGACGGCAACGGCCCGGTGAATGCGCTCGACGCCGCCCTGCGCAAGGCGCTGCGGGCCTTCTACCCCGCGATCGACGACGTCCACCTCGTCGACTACAAGGTCCGCATCCTCGACGGTGAGTCGGCGACAGCCGCGCGGACGCGCGTGATCATCGATTCACGGGATGGCGCTCGCACGTGGTCGACGATGGGCAGCGACACCAACATCATCGCGGCCTCGGCCGCCGCCCTTGCCGACTCGCTCGAGTACGCCATCTGGAAGTCCGGTGCCGAGCTACGCCGGCGAGACGAGCGCCACTTCACGACGACCCCGATCCCCGAACCCGACCCCGCGACCCCACGGAGGTAACCCCATGCCCGGCCACGACCCCACCGCGCCGCTCCGTCTCGCCCGCTGGACCGTCTCATCCGGCTCCAACGCCCGCAGTCGTGGCGCCGTCATCATCGACGCCGGCGACCACCACTGGCAGGCTTCGGCCGAGGGCGTGGGCGCGATCGACGCGCTGTACCAAGCCGTCGACGAGGCGATCTCGGAGGTCCTCGACGGGCACCCGCGATTGCTCGCCTACGACATCCACGCCCTGGGGGAGGGGACCGACACGGTCGGTGTCGTGACCGTCCGGATCGCGCCGCCGCTGGCGTCCGGCGAGCGCGGGGAGGGCGAGTATGAGGGTGAGGCCCGCGGCCCCAACATCATCGCCGCGTCGATCGAGGCCTACCTCGTGGCGCTGAACAAGCTGCTCGCGGAGGAGCATTGGGAGGGAGCTCCCGAGGCGGCTGCGGCGACCGGCACGCGGGCGCGGCGCAAGTCGCCCGTGTCGGCCGGCACCGCCCGAGAGCGCCGCGCCGAGCTCGACGAGGAGAAGGGCAAGATCGACACGGTCGACTGGTTCAACCAGTAGCCACGCCCCCGGTTTGCCCGGCGACGCCGCTCGGAACGCCGACGCCGCTCGAACATTTGTGCTAGGCTGTGGCCTCGCCGCGCATCGTGGCGACTCTCCGCGTGGTCGACTCCCCTTCTCGAACGGACCGTGCGCTCAGCATCCCTGTTCGGGAAGTGTTGGAGGTCCTCATGACCACCGGAACCATCAAGAAGATCGTCGCCGACCGCGGCTTCGGTTTCATCACCGCCGAGGATGCGAAGGAATACTTCTTCCATCGCGGCGCCCTCGATCAGTCGATCGACTTTGACCGCCTCGTCGGTGGCGAGCGAGTGACGTTCGAGATCGAGACGAGCCCGAAGGGCCCGCGCGCGGCCCAGGTGCGGTCCGCCTAAGGATCTGGGTGCGGCCTGCCTGTCTTTCAGGCGGGCCGTTTCATTTCGCGACGGGGCTCGCCGACCTGACGCTTTCGTGCGTCACGGCCCCGTCGCCGATCACCTGACCGCACCCTGGCCTCCATTCTCCGAGGCTCGCGACGGTGACCACCGAGAGGAGCCACCCCATCGCACGCACTGCATTCGTTTCCACGTATCCCCCTCGCCGGTGCGGGATCGCATCCTTCACGCACGACCTCGCCGCCTCGACCGGCAGTCGCGAGATCGTGGCCCTGCACCCGTCCGGGCAGACCTTGCCCTATCCCATCGAGGTCCACCATCGGATCCGCCGCGATGAGCTCGCCGACTATGTCCAAGTTGCGCGCGCGCTCGATCGCTGTGCGAGCGTCGTCTCGATCCAGCACGAGTACGGCATCTGGGGCGGCGATGACGGCGCCTATGTCCTCGATCTCGTGGACGCCCTCCGCATCCCGGCGGTCGCGACGCTGCATACGGTCCTGCGGGACCCGACCGAGAGCCAGCGCGCGGTGCTGTCCGAGCTGATCGCTCGAACAGAAGCCACCGTTGTCATGTCGCGTTCCGCTGGGACGCTCCTGCGCAACGTCTACGGCGTCGATCCCCAGCGTCTGCACATCATCCCCCACGGGGTGCCGGACCTTCCGCTCGTCGATCCGACGGCCGTGAAGCCGGACCTGGGGCTGGCAGGACGAGACGTCATCCTGAGCTTTGGCCTGCTGGGTCCAGGCAAGGGCTACGAACTCGCGCTCGATGCGCTCCCTGCCGTCGTGGCGGCAAACCCCAACGCCCTCTACGTGCTGGTCGGCGCGACCCATCCTGATCTGTTGCGAACCGAAGGGGAGGCCTACCGCAAGAGGCTGGTCGCCCAGGTGCAGCGGCTCGGTATGACCGACCACGTTCGGTTCGTGGATCGCTTCGTCGGACGGGTCGAGCTGACCCGCTGGCTCGAGGCGGCGGATGTGTTCGTGACGCCCTATCCGAAGCTCGACCAGATCGTGTCCGGCACGCTGTCGTACGCGATGGGTGCCGGTCGGGCGATCATCTCGACACCGTACGCCTACGCCAGCGAGGTGCTGGCGAACGGACGAGGTGTCCTCGTCCCGCCTGGCTCGGTCTCGGAATGGTCGAGCGCGCTGAACGAGGTGCTGGGCGATCGCGGCCTCCGGACGGCGATCGGACGCCGCGCATACGCGTACAGCCGCAGGATGGTCTGGTCGGCCGTCGGCGGCGAGTACCACGACCTGCTTGGACGGGTCGCGCTGCGCAGCCCCCGGGCAGAGTCCGCCAGAGTCCTGGAAGCGGTCAATGTCTGACGTCGCGCCCGTCTATCCCGTAGTCCGGGAGCATCTCGACGATCTCACCGACCACGTGGGGATCATGCAACACGCCGTCGGCGCCGACCCAGACCCAGCCCACGGCTACTGCACCGACGACGTCGCTCGCGCCTTGCAGGTAGATCTGCTGCACCAGCGAGAGCTCGGTTGGGATGCGGTCGCGGTGAGTGCGTGGCGCAGCATGCGTTTCCTGGACGAGGCGTTCGATCGCACGACTGGCAGGTTCCGCAACTTCCGACGTATCGACGGGTCCTGGCTCGCCGGGATCGCGTCCGAGGACAGCCAGGGTCGGGCGATGCTCGCACTCGGCTGGACGATCGCGGATGCCCCGGATCCTGCATTGGTCGCCTCCGCCTCATCTCTGTTCCTCCAGGCGTTGCCGGCGACGCAGGGCCTGCATGCACTGCGCGCGCAGTCGTCGGTGCTGCTTGGCTGCGACGCCGTGATGCGAAGCGCCCCGACGGCACGAGCCGCGCTCGCCTACCGGCTCATGGCGAACCGGCTCGGATCGATCTTCCAGGATGGCGGGACGGCGGCTTGGCCATGGCCCGAATCGCGCCTGACCTACGAGAACGCCCTACCGGCGCAGGCGCTGATCGTCGCGGGGAAGTTCGTCGACTCGAGCCCGATGCTCGAGGCAGGCCTCGCCGTCCTCGACTGGCTCATCGACTCGCAGATCGACCCGGCGGGTCATCTCTCACCGGTCGGCAATGGGTGGTGGCCGCGCGGGGGGACGAAGTCCACGTTCGACCAGCAACCGATCGAGGCGACGGCGCTGCTGCTTGCGGCGGATTCGGCCTACGAGGCGACCGGTGCCGGTCGATACCGTATCGCCATGGAGCGCACGTATGCCTGGTTCCTCGGCGAGAACGATCTGCACGTACCCATCGCCGTCCCGGAGCGCGGAGCGTGCTTCGATGGCCTCACGCCGCAGGGTGTCAATACGAACCAGGGGGCCGAGTCGACGTTGATGTGGCTGATCGCCCTGGAGCGGATCCGAGCGATCCGATCCACCCGCACGGCACACGCCGGCACCGGGAACGTGGCGGTCGCGCTGGCGCCGTGACCCGACCGCCGGAGCTCTTCGAGCGATCCGCATCGAATCCGATCATCACCGCCGCCGACGTGCCGTATCCCGCTAACTCCGTCTTCAACCCGGGTGCGGCGCGCGTCGGAGACGAGACCGTCCTCCTCACCCGCGTCGAGGACATGCGCGGGATCTCCCAGCTGCACGTCGCCCGCAGCGCTGATGGCCTGTCGGACTGGCGCTTCGACGCGGAGCCGCTCCTGCGACCCGATGTGGAGCACTCCGCCGAGGAGATCTGGGGCTGCGAAGACCCTCGGCTCACATGGCTTCCGGAGCGCGATGAGTGGGCGATCGCCTATACCGCCTACAGCCGTCGTGGGCCACTTGTCTCCTTGGCCATGACGCCCGATTTCCGAAGCGTCAGCCGACTCGGGCCGGTCATGCCGCCCGAGGACAAGGACGCGGCGCTGTTCCCTCGTCGCTTCGACGGGCGATGGGCGATGATCCACCGCCCGTCGCCGCTGCGCGGCGGTGCCCACATGTGGATCTCGTTCTCGCCCGACCTCCGCCACTGGGGCGATCATCAGCTGCTGCTCGAGGCCCGCGACGGCGCCTGGTGGGACGCCGGCAAGATCGGTCTCGGTCCGCCCCCGCTGGAGACCCCCGAGGGCTGGCTCATCCTCTATCACGGCGTACACTCGACCGCCGATGGACCGATCTATCGGGCGGGCCTGGCGCTGCTGGACCTCGAGGCCCCGACCACCATCCTGCATCAGACCGACGAATGGGTCTTCGGGCCATCGACCCCGTACGAGATCACCGGCGACGTGGGCCGGGTCGTGTTCCCGTGTGGCTGGACCGTGGACGACGCCGGGCTGATCCATCTCTATTACGGCGCCGCCGACAGCGTGATCGGGGTCGCGACGGCTCGACTCAGCGATGCCCTGGAGCTTGTCTGTGCGGCACCGATGCCGACGCCGAGCCGCAGCGCGCTGTCCGATCGGGCAGACGCGCGCTGAGCCGACGTCTGTCGGACAACGTACGAGGGGCGCCGGCGTGGCCGGCGCCCCTCGATGAGATCGGACCGTCGGGGCTCAGCCCCAGCGGTGCCCGGACTCGATGACGACCTCTGGGTGTCCGGAGGTCGTCGACAGGACACGGTCGGTCGCAGCCACGACGGTCGTCATGGCTAGTACCACCGGATCCCCGCACCCACGCTCAGCGCCATGACGGCGAGCAGCGTGAGAGCCCAGGTGAAGCGCGCCAGGTTCGCCTTCACGGGATGCTCCTTCTAACGAAGGCTCGACACTCGCAGGACCGGCAGCCGGGCGGTCTCGGATGAGAGATCCCTGGCTTTGCGTCCCCGCCTCGCGACGGGTTTGCCCTGGACGATCCGGTAAGTGGGGGGACGAGTGCCCTCCGACGTGATGGTGGCGCCAGCGGGTCCCAGTACCAATGAGTATTCGGTACCAGCGACGGCCCGCTGGAAGGGGGAGTTGCACGCCGGCAACCCGCCGCCATGCGTCCCTACGTGGCCAGTGACCGACCCGATCCCGTGACCCTGGCCGACCCACCGCGGTGCCGGCGCATCGCCACCACGATCGTCGTCGCCACCCCCGCCACGATGAGGATGTCGCCCACGCTGAACACGTTCGCGAACGGTAGCCAGGTCGGCATCGCGAAGATGTCGGTCAAGGGTTCGAGCGCCGGGTGTTCGAGGGTCGTGCTGTTGGAGTAGGTCGTCGGATCGGTCCTGCCGAGCGCCGATGAGCGCGGACCGTGCGGCCGGCATGTAGCCGCCATTGGCCACGATCGCGGCCAGGTTGCTGGCCGCACCGACGGCAACGAGCGCCATCCCCGGGATGGATGCGTTGGCGACGACGGCGGCGAGGACGAGCGCGGTGGACGTCACGTAGATCGGCGGACCCCAGGCGCCGATGCGCTCGGTGATCGGCTCCGAGAAGAGCATCACCTGCACGAGCATCCCGGCCAGCATCAGCGCCGACCATCGGAAGCGGAGCATGGCGAGGCCCGCCGGTCGTCCGCCCAGCGCGAAGCCGAGCACGAGACCGACCATGAGCGAATACAGGATGAACACTGGGCCTGCCTACCGCCAGGTCGGGTCGATCGCCATCTCGCGATGGCGGTCCCGGTGCGGATCAGCTCCATGCGCCGGGCCGGTCTCGCCAGGGATCGCTGCCCCGATGGGCGTCTCGACCCCCAGCAACGGGCCGATCTCGGCGGCACGGGCGGGTCGGGCGAACAGGTAGCCCTGACCGAGCTCACAACCGAGCTCGACCAGGCGGTCGAGCTGGCCCGGTTCCTCGATCCCCTCGGCCACCATGGTCACCCCGAGCGACCGGCCGAGCGCGACGATCGCGCTGGCGAACGCCCACTCCTCCTCCCGGTCGGCCGGACCGATGAAGTCGCGGGCGATCTTGAGGATGTCGACGCGGAAGCGGCGCAGGTAGCCCAGGGACGAGTACCCCGTGCCGAAGTCATCGATCGCGATGCGCACGCCGAGGTCGCGGATCGCCTCGAGCCGCGACAGCGTGGTCAGCGTGTCGTGGAACATGACCGTCTCGGTCATCTCGAGGACGAGCTGGTGCGGCTTGAGACCGGTGTCCGCGAGGATCTCGCCCAGGTCCCCCACGAAGTCCGGCTCCTGGAGCTGCTGCGCCGACAGGTTCACCGACATCGTCATGTCCTCGCCGTCGGGGATCGTGGCGCTCCACTCCGCCGCCTGCCGGCACGCTTCGAGCAGGACCCAGCGGCCGAGTGGTTGGATCAGGCGGGTCTCTTCGGCGAGGTGGACGAACTCGCTCGGGCCGATGAGGCCGCGGACCGGGTGGTGCCAGCGGATGAGCGCTTCGACGCCGGTGATCCGCCTCGTCGCGAGCTCCACGATCGGCTGGTAGAAGACGTCGAGCTCGCCGCGGCCGAGGCTGCGTGACAGCTCGGCGCTGAGCTGGTGCCGGGCGACGATCGCGGCGTGGATCGTCGGCTCGAACACCGTGACCCGGTTCTTGCCGGTCGCCTTCGCGGTGTACATCGCCACATCAGCGTCGCGCAGCAGCTCATCGGCGCTGATGCCGATCCGGCCCGCGGCGATCCCGATGCTGACGCCGACCGCGATGTCTCGGCCGTCGAGCGGGAAGGTCGCGCGGAGCTCGTCGATGATCCGGTCGGCCACGACACTCGCCCGACCGAGGCCGAGCGGGTCGTCGAGCAGGATCGCGAACTCGTCGCCCCCGAGCCGGGCCGCGATGTCTCCCGCACGCAGGACCGTCCGCAGCCGGGCCGCCACTTCGCACAGCAGGCGGTCGCCCGCATCGTGACCCAATGTGTCGTTGACGACCTTGAAGTCGTCGAGGTCGAGGAACAGCACGACCGGCATCCGGGGACTGTCCCCATCCATCCGCTCCGCGACGGTCTCCAGGAACATCGTGCGGTTCGGTAGCCCGGTCAGCGGGTCGTGGTACGCCTGGTGGCGAAGCTGCTCCTTGAGCCGCGACAGCTCGGCGAGCGATTGCTCGAGATGCCCGTTCTCGAGGGCGACGGTGGTCTGATTTGCCAGCGTCTCGAGCAGGCGGAGATCGTCGTCACCGAAGGTCGTCCCTTCCGTAAGGCGGTTGGTGACGACCAGTGAGCCGATGATGTCCGACTCGCCGCGCAGCGCGCTGACCATGTGCCGGGACACCCGGCCGCGGTGATCGCGCGTCTCGTGCATGAACGGCCCGATCGAGGATCGAACGAGGTCGTGCAGTGGCTGGCGCAGCGCGTCGTCACCCGGGCTCGCGATCTCGGGCTCGCGGTCGTGCCAGGACCGGGCCCACAAGCCCTCGGCACCCGCGGAACGTGGATAGAGCATCACCTCCGCGAGCTCGGCACGGAACATCGTCCGCGCGTGACTGAGGAGGGCGACCAGTGTCGAATTCGAGCTCCGGGGAGTGCTGCAGGATCCGTGACGACTCGTACAGCAGCTCGAGTCGCTCGTGCTTCTCGCGCTCCGAGATGTACGCCTGATAGGCGACGAAGATCATCACGAGCGGCAGGACCAGCAGCCACAACAGGATCGGATCCAGCCAGAGCACCGTCACCGCGAGCAACGCCAGGCTGGTGTTGGCGAGCGCCACCATGCTCCCGAACTGGATCATCTCGGGGAGCTTCTGGAACTGCGGCGCCCCGCCCGACAGCGTGATCACCAGAGCGATCGTCACGGAGCTGAGCGCCGTGGCGAGGAGGGTCGCCGCGAACGCCGCCACCCATTCGCGGAGCCCAGGCGGTCCTGTCGGGGACGCGATCGTCAGGACGATGGCGATCGAGATCACGGCGATGAGCCCGTAGTTCGCGAGGTTGAAGGCCAGCTTCACGAAGCGCGAACCCGTCAGGACGAACGCCACCGCGGATCCGGCGAGCACCGCGAGGATGTAGTCGCCGGGCGGCAGGAAGAACATTCCGATCACCGCCGGGAACTCACTCAGTGAGAACGCGTGGGTCTCGCGACGGAAATGGACCTGCACGACCTTGAGCTCGGCGACGACGACGGCGATGGCGATGATCGGCCACGGGATGCCGATCGGCACCTCGCGACCTGGCCGATCGACCAGGAACAACGTGTAGCCGAGGACGGTCGCCGCAGCGAGGACGGCGGTCAGCGTCCATACCCGGACCTGCGTCGGGACGCGGCCGATGGCTGCGCCGACAGCGTGCGTCCAGGATGCCGTGCGCGACAGCGATGGGCCGCGCGCGCTCACAGCAGGCGAGGTGCCCGCGCGCGTCTTCGGTCGTGTCGGAGCGCCCCGGTCGGTGGTCGGCAAACGGCAGGGTCCTAGGTCTCGAGGGTCGTGATCGAGTTGTACCCAACGTCGCCCCTGGTCGCACCATGCTGGTGGTATGGGTGGCGATGGGACCATCGGGCCGGTGCGGTGTGGTCCCGATGCCGGATCACCGCGGCGTAGCGAGGTCGGGCGGTCGGCGACCGCGCATGTCTACACTCGGGCATGCCATCACGACCCATCGTCTATGCGGGCGAGCCCGGCGCCTTCGCAGAGGACGCGGTGCTGGCGGCGTTCGGGGATGCGCCGCGCAGCGCACTCGGCAGCTTCCGCGCCGTCTTCGAGGCAGTGAGCGACGATCGTGCTGACGCGGGCGTCGTGCCGATCGAGAACGTCATCAACGGCACGGTCCGCGAGAACTACGACCTCCTCGTCGAGTTCGATCTCGTGATCCACGGCGAGGTCATGGTGCCGGTGCGGTTGTGTCTGGCCGCGCTGCCCGGGCAGAAGGTCGAGGACATCGAGCGGGTGTACTCGCATATCCAGGCGCTCGGCCAGGCCGAGGCGTTCCTCCGGTCCCGGCCCTGGCAGCTGCTGTCGACCTACAACACCGCGGGTGCCGGCAAGGCCATCGCGGACGCCGGGGAGCGCGGCGCTGCCGCTGTGCTATCGCCGCGGGCCGCGGCCCTGTTCGGGCTCGAGATCCTGGCCGACGACATCGGCGACCTGCCCGGCAATCGCACGCGCTTCCTCGTCCTCGCGCGGGCCGACGGCAAGCCACCGGCGCTCGTGGACCCGCCGGGCAACCGGCGCACCACGCTGGTCGTCGCGGTGCGCAACGAGCCGGGCACGCTGCTGGCCGTGCTGCGGGTCATCGCCGGCCACGGTCTCAACATGCGCAAGCTCGAATCACGCCCGAGCCGGGAGCGCGCGTGGGAATACGTCTTCTGGATCGATCTTGACGGGGACACAGGCGAGTCGTCGATGGCGGCTGCGCTCGACGAGGTGCGCGGCGTTACGACGATGACGAGGGTGCTCGGGAGCTATCCCAGTCCCGACGCTTGAACCGAACGAGCCTCAGGCAGCAGGGTGCGCGGCGCGGCCGTCGTCGGTGATCAGGTCGACCAGCCTGAGCTCCGCCATCGCCATGGTCGGCCCGGGCCGTCCGAACAGGTAGCCCTGCCCGGCGTCGTAGTTGAGCTCGAGTACGGCTTCGAGCAGGTCGGGCGTCTCGATGCCCTCAGCCACGATCTGGTGGCCGCGCTGGCGAGCGAAGCTACCGAGCGCGCGAAGCACCGCTTCCGACGGCTCGTGCGTGGCACCCGCACGGACCAGCGAGAGGTCGATCTTCATGATGTCGAAGTCGACCTCGCTCAACAGCCGCAGGCCGGCGTTGCCCGCGCCGATGTCGTCGAGCGCGATTCGGACGCCCTGGCGGCGCAGTGCGGCGACGGCTGAGCGAAGGCTCTCGAGATCTTCTACCGCCTCCCGCTCCGTGAGCTCGATGACCAGCTGTTCCGGTGGCACGCCATGGCGGCGGGCGAGGGCGAGCACCTCGAGCGGGCTGAACGCATCGGACTCCAGGGTCCGAGGTGACAGATTGATGGAGAGGTATTGGTCGGGCCGCAGATCGCGCGCGCCGGCAAGCACGGTCTCGGCACACACGACGTCGAGCTCGATCGTTCGGCTGGTCGCCTCGGCGGCCACGAACAGCGCGGTCGGTTCATCGAACTCGGCGTTGGGTCCAAGCCGGACGAGGCCCTCGAACCCGCTGACCGCGCCTGTGCGGAGCGAGTAGATCGGCTGATAGACCGCCTGCAACTGGCCCTTGGACGTCACGCGCTCGACCGCGGCGATCAACTGCGCCAGCGTCCTGGGGTCATCGGCGATCCCGTGCCGCCGGGGATCGAACCGTTCCACCTTCGTTCGCCCATGGCGCTTTCCCGAATACATCGCGGCATCGGCGTGATGGAGCAGCTGCTGCCGATCCGAGCTCGGGTCCGGGAAGGAGGAGATGCCGATCGTGACCGAGAACGTGCCGATCCGACCGTGGTGGCCGCCGAGCGTCGCGGCAAGGAGGTGGTTGGCGATGATCGCCGCATCATCGAGCGCGCAGCCGGGCAGTAGCAATGCGAACTCGTCACCGCCGATCCGGTACGCGCGGTCCGATCGCCGGAGGTTGGCGCGCATGACCTGCGCGACGGCGCGGAGCAGCTCGTCGCCGGCGGCATGACCCTTTCGATCGTTGATCTTCTTGAGGTCGTCGACGTCGATGATGAGCAAGGCCAGGGGTGCCTCCTCCTCGCGGGCTGTCGCGACCTGGACGTCGAGCTCTTCCTGGAACGCTCGATGGTTCCCGAGTCCCGTCAGCCCGTCACGCAGCGAGTCGAGGCGCGCCCGATCGTAGGCCTCGCGGAGATCCGTGCGCTCGGATTCGAGGACGGCGGTGTAGCGACGGATGCGTGCTGTGGCAAACGCCTGCGCGCCCAAGCCGATGGTCGCCAGCGTCGTGGCGGCGGCCCCGATGAGCACGACGGGATGCAGGACCGACCCTTCAGGATCCAGCGCGCCAAGCACGAGCGCGATCGATGCCCCGACGGCGATCGCGGCGACGAGCGCGGCCGAACCGAAAGCGGCTGTGGTGAGGCGTCGGATCGCTCGGGACGAGGATCGCGAGACCGTCGTCGTCGACTTTGCGGTCATCCTGGTAACGGCATCCCCTGGCGGCGCCAACTGCGGCCGACCTATCTGTACCCCTTCGGACCCCTGATAATCAGCAGTACGAAGGTCCCGGTGCGTCTCCCGGATCGACCGCGAGCAGTCGCGGTACCCGCGCGACGCCCGACGAAGGAGGCCGGCTCGTGCGACTCGGCGATGATGCATTCGTGCTCGGTCCGGGCGAGGCGCGCGTGATCGACGTCGGCGGGTTCGATGTCACCGTGCACGCCGATGGGGACTCGACCGATCAGGCGTTCTCGCTCATCGAGACCGCGGAGGCGGCGCCAGGGGCCGGGCCGCCGTTGCACATCCATCGCGACTGTGCGGAGTCGTTCTTCGTCCTGGCCGGTGCCTACCGGATGCTCATCGGCGGCCGGGCCTTCCAGTGCGAGCCCGGCGCGTTCATCTACATCCCGCGCGGCGTCATGCACACCTTCCAGACGCTGCGAGCGGGCAGCCGAAAGCTGAACCTGTACACGCCAGCGTCGATGGTCGGGTACTTCGATGAGCTGGCCGCCGGGTTGCGGACGGGAGTGGACGAGGCGGCGCTCGATGAGATCGCGGCACGGCAAGGGATGGAGGTCGTGGGCGTCGTCCCGGAGCAGTACCTCAGGGAGCAGACGGGCGGCGACTGATCCGACCGCGCCTCGCCACGCTGGAACGCGACGGGTTCCAAGCGGCTGACGAACCGCACAGAACAGGGTCCTCAGCGGCCATTTGGACCCCACCATGTTCCAAACGGCCGATGAACGCCCGTTTCGAGCACTGATGCGGCCGCTCAGCCGCTGATCGGAACGTGGGACGTTCCACGGCGCAGGCAGACGGGCGGCGACTGAGTCCTAGATCTCGCTGGTGCACGCCTTGCAGCGACTTGCGTCGACCGCGTTCGGCTCCTTGCAGTACGGGCAGGTCTTGATCTCCGCTGACGGGTCTTCCTTCACGAACGAGCGGCTCAGCTGCCATACGACGAACGCGATCGCAATGAACGCGATGACCGCGTTGATGAACGCGCCCCATCGGATCGCCACCTCGGTCGCCGGATCGCCCCCGACCGCTTGCTTGAGCACGAATTTCAGCGCCGTGAAGTCCACGCCGCCCAGGGCGAGCCCGATGGGCGGCATGATGATGTCGTTCACGAGCGAGTTGACGACCGTGCCGAGGGCGCCGCCGATGATCACGCCGATGGCCAGTGCCAGCGCGTTCGTCTTGAGCAGGAACCCGCGGAACTCGGCGAACATCAGGAACGCCCCCGGCTCAGTGCTCGACGACCTTGTCCAGCTTCTTCGACTGGTCGATCCAGTCCTGGAGCTCCTTCTCGTTCGGGGCACGGCGGACGATGCTCGGGCGGGCCGCCACGACCTCGTCGATCGTCGTCGCGAGATTGGCTGCGTTGCGTCGGGCGAGCTCGGCCGGCGAGTCGACCCCGGCCGCCTCGAGCAAGTCGGAATACTCCGAGCCCACGCCGTCGATCCGCATCAGGTCGACGTGGTTGACCCATTCGAGGATCAGTGAGTGGGCGATCCCGGTCGCATCCTCGAGCGACTGCCTGCCGGCCGGCTTCGACCCGCGCTCCAGCAAGTCATCGGTGCTTCTGACGCCGGCCGCTTCGAGCTTGGCCGCATAGGTCGGGCCGATGCCCTCGACTTCCTCGATCCGCATGGCTTCCTCCGGATCCGAGCATCCCATGGCCGGCCGCCGCCATGAGCTGCGGCGTGGCGGCGTGGGGGTCCGATGATACCCTTGCCACTCCCCCCGGAACACCGCTCGGGCTGCCTCGGAGGACCCATGGATCAGGCATTCCGCGACGCGATCTCGGCTGGCTACGCGTTCGATGAGCCGAGCCTGATCGTCGGCAGTGCCATGCACGAGGGCGAGCTGTTCAACGACGTCCGCGTGTGCATCCCGATGTCGATCCTCAATCGCCACGGCCTCGTGGCCGGTGCGACCGGGACGGGCAAGACCAAGACGCTCCAGCTGCTCGCCGGGCAGCTCTCGAAGGCCGGCGTCCCGGTGTTCGCTGCGGACATCAAGGGCGACCTGTCCGGCATCGCATTGCCGGGGGACGGCGCGAACCCGAAGGTCCAGGAACGCGTCGCCTCCCTGGGCTGGCAGTTCGAGGCATCGGGTCATCCGGTCGAGTTCCTGTCCCTCTCCGGGAACGGGGGCGCCCAGGTCCGGGCGACGGTCAGCTCGTTCGGCCCGCTGCTGCTCGGCAAGGTGCTCGATCTCAATGAGACCCAGACGAGCGTCCTCGCCCTCGTCTTCAAGTACTGCGACGACAACGACCTGCCTCTGCTCGACCTGAAGGACCTCGCCACCACGCTCAAGTTCCTTTCGTCCGACGAGGGCAAGGCGATCCTCGAGGACTACGGCGGGATGTCCACGGCGACGGTCGGCGTGCTGTTGCGGTCGATCGTCGTGCTCGAGCAGGAGGGCGCGGACGTCTTCTTCGGTGAGCCCGAGTTCGAGGTCGAGGACCTCATCCGGACGACGTCGGACGGCCAGGGTGTCATCAGCGTGCTGGAACTGGCCGACGTGATGGACCAGCCGCGCCTGTTCTCCACGTTCATGCTGTGGATGCTGGCGCAGCTGTACGAGACCCTGCCCGAAGCGGGCGACCTGCCCAAGCCGAAGCTGTGCTTCTTCTTCGACGAGGCGCATCTGCTCTTCGACGACGCATCGGAAGCGTTGATGGACCAGATCGAGCGGACCGCCCGGCTCATCCGCTCGAAGGGCGTCGGCGTGTACTTCGTGACCCAGGCGCCGACCGACGTCCCGGCATCCGTCCTCGCCCAGCTCGGCAACCGCGTGCAGCACGCCCTCCGCGCCTTCACGCCCGACGACGCCGATGCCCTGCGCAAGACGGCGCGGACCTTCCCGATGACCGACTTCTACGACGTCGAGAAGGCGATCACCTCGCTGGGCACGGGCGAGGCGTTGGTGACCGTGCTGTCCCCGCGGGGCGTGCCGACGCCGCTTGCGGCTACGCGCCTGCTCCCGCCCGACTCGATGATGGCGCCGATGCCGCCCGATGCGTTCGCCGCGGCCGTGGCCGGCAGCACGTTCGCGACGAAGTACGGCGCGACGGTCGATCGCGACAGTGCCCACGAGCGGATCACTGCCCGGGTCGCGGCGGCCCGCCAGGCGGCCATCGAGGACGCGACCCGCGCCGGGCTCGACCCGACGACCGCCGGCGGTCTGAACGACATGTCACCGGCCCAGCAGGCGCGCGAGATCGCGCGCCAGCAGCGCGAGGTGGAGGCCGCCCAGAAACGCGCCGCGCGCGAGGCCGAACGCCAGCGCAAGGCGGAGGTGCGCGAGGCTGCCGCCGCCGCGAAGGCGCGCCAGCGGACGATCGACAACGTCGTGCGGACCGGCGGTCGGGTCGCCACATCGCGCCTGGGGCAGGACATCATCCGCGGCATCTTCGGCACCCTGTTCGGCGGCGGCCGGAAGCGCTGATTCGTCGAGGGGGACGGTGTCGAACACTCGGTCGATCGCGCTCATCCTCGTTGCGGGCCTGGTCCTGGTCGCCCTGCTGGCATACGAACTGACGCGACAGGCCGGCCCGACACCGACTGGACCTCCTTCGCAAACGCCGAGCGCATCGTCTGCGCCGACCCCGTCCGCTTCGCGGATCTCGCCTGCACCGTCCGACTCGACCACCGCGCCCAGCCCGTCGGCCGCGATCCCCGACTTCCCGCACGTCTGGATCATCGTCTTCGAGAACCAGGACTTTGACCGTGTGGTCGGGGCGGACGACATGCCGTACACGAACGGATTGATCGAGCGCTTCGGCCTCGCCGAGCAGTCGTTCGGCGTCACACGACCGTCGCAGCCGAACTATTTCGCCATGTTCAGCGGCTCGACGCACGACGTATCCGACAACGACCCGCATGACATCGACGCTCCGAGTGTGGCCGACCAGATCGAGGCAAGCGGGCGGACCTGGCGCGAGTACGCCGAGAACCGGCCGGACGGGTGCTTCACGGGGAGGTCGGCCAGCGGTGGCCGTGACGGCGACGGCGTGTACGAACGCAAGCACGCGCCGGCGATCAGCTTCACGAGCATCCGGACCGACCCCCGACGGTGCGCCTACCTGCAGGACCTCACGGCCTTCAAGCCAGGCGACGCCGACTACGCCCTGATCGTCCCGAACCAATGCCACAGCGCCCACGACTGCGCGGTGGCCCGCGCCGACGCCTGGCTCGCCGAGTTCGCTCCGACGATCCTTGACAGCGCCGCGTTCCGCGCCGGCGGCCTCCTGGTCGTCACGTTCGATGAGGACGCCGGCGACGACCCGTCGGGCGGGCACATCGCGACGATCGTGGCCTCACCCGACGTGACCGCCGGCTTCCGATCGACCGAACGGCACGACCACTACACCCTGCTGCGCACGATCCAGGACGCATGGGGTCTCGACTGCCTGGCCGAGTCCTGCTCCGCCGGGACGATGGACGAATTCTTCAGTCGGCGTTGAGCGAGCCGGGTGGGACCGCGTGGACCGACCCGACCTGGATCGAGGCGATCCTCGCCTGGGCGCGGGATCGGCTCGCGGCCCGCGGCCGATCGGTCGTCGGAACGGTGGACCAGCCACACGTGCGGCCATGGTCGACGGTCTTCCGGATCCCCACCGATGGCGGCCCTTTCTGGTGCAAGGCGGCCGGCTCCGGGACCGCCCACGAGGCGCGCCTGCTGACCGCGTTCCGGTCCTGGGACGTCGGACATGTCCTGTTGCCCATGGATGCCGAGGTCGAGCGCGGCTGGCTGCTCTTCGAGGACGGCGGGCCAACGTTGCGCCAGACCCGCCCGGACGACACGGGCGATGCCGACCTCGCGGCGTGGGAGGGGATCCTCGCCGACTACGCCGACCTCCAGCGGAGCGTCGAGCCGCGGGCCGACGAGCTGCTCGCGATGGGCGTCCCCGATGGCAGGCCCGCAGCACTCCCCGGCGAGCTGCGGCGGCTCGTCGAGGACGATCACTGGTGGGCGCTGGTCAGTGCAGATGATCGAGCGGCGGCCGAGGCGGGTCGGGACCGTCTGCGCGGTCTCGACGAGTGGGTCGCTGCCGCGGCCCGAGACCTTGGCCGTTCCGGGATCGCGGGCACGATCCAGCACGACGACCTCCATGGCGGCAATGTCTTCGTGGGTCCGACGGCTATCCGCATCTTCGACTGGGGCGATGCGGCGGTGGCCCACCCGTTCGGGACGCTGGTCACGACGCTGAACTCCGTCGCCCATCGGCTCGGCACGGATCCCGATGGAGGCGAGCTCGGCCGTCTACGCGACGCGTACCTGGAGGCCTGGACGGACGTCCTGCCGAGAGTCGGCTTGGCCGAGGTCCTCGAGCTCGCGCTCGACCTCGGCCGGATCGGCAAGTCGGCCGCCTGGGCGCGAGCGCTGGCAGGGACAGACCCCGCGGCCACTGGACCCTTTGGCGATGCCCCGGCGATGTGGCTGGTCGATCTCGTCGAGCGCCTCGAAGCGCGAGGGCCGCTGACGCCGGGCGTTCGAGCCTCGCAATAGACCGAATGACGGCCAAGTGGCCGTCATTCGGTTCCTCTCGCAGGGACGCTAGGGCAGTGACACCGGGTCGCGCCGTGGAGCGTGTCAGGCCGCCGCGGCAGCTCCCATGGTCGGGGGCTTGGTCCGGCCGAACCGGAGATACAGGGAGGGGACGACGAACAGGTTGAGCAGGGTCGAGGTGACCAGGCCGCCGAGGATCACGATCGCCATCGGGTGCTCGATCTCATGGCCCGGCAGGTCGCCGGCGATCGCCAGCGGGACCAGCGCGAGGCCGGTCGCAAGCGCCGTCATGAGGATCGGGGCGAGCCGCTCCCGGGCACCGCGGATCACCAGGTCCGGCCCGAACTCCATCCCCTCGTAGCGCTCGAGATGCTGGAAGTGGTTGATCATCATGATCCCGTTCCGGGCCGCGATGCCCAGCACCGTGAAGAACCCGACGAGGGCCCCGAGGGAGACCACGCCGGTCCCCAGCCACGCGGCCAGGATGCCGCCGACCAGGGCCGAAGGTAGCGTCAGGAACGAGAGGATCGCCAGCCGCGTGCTGCCGAACGACGCCTGCAGGAGCAGGAACACCCCGACCGCCGCGACGATCGCGAACAGCAGGAGCCGATCCTGGGCCTTCTGGCGCTCCTGGTACTCACCGAGCAGCTCGGGATGGTATTCCTGCGGGAACTGCACACTGGCAAGCGCGGCCTTCACGTCCGTGATCACCGCACCGAGGTCGCGGCCGCTCACATTCGCATCGACGTGGATGCGACGGGCCGTCTGTTCGTGGTTCACATGACCGGCAGTCGGCGCGACGGTCACATCCGCGATCGACTTGAGGGCGACCTTGCTACCGCTCGCGGTATCGATCAGGAGGTTCTCGACGTCGGTCACGCTCCCGCGCTTCTGCGGCACGCTCCAGACGACGACGTCGTGCGCCTTGCCGGTGTTGAAGATATCGCCGACTTCCTCGCCGGCCATATACGTGGAGGCGATGCGCCGCACGTCACCCGGCTTGACGCCGAAGGCCTGCGCCTTGGCCAGGTCGACCTGGACCTGGATCTGCGGGATGTCGATCAACTGCTCACTATGGAGGTCGATGATCCCCGGGATGGCGCCGATCTTCTCCTCGACGTCATCGGCGAGGTCCTTGAGGATCTTGAGGTCCGGGCCGTAGATGCGGATGACGATGGCGTCGCTGGAGCCCGTCAGGACCTCGCGGATGCGCTCCTTCAGGTAGGTCTGCACGTCGCGGCGGAGCCCGGGGTAGCCGTTGACGACCTCGAGGACGGCGGCATGCGTCTTGTCGTAGTCCACCGCCGGATCGATGCTGATCCAGTTTTCGCCGAACTCCGCGCCATACGGCTCGTCGGCCACGAAGGCCTGGCCGATGTGCGACCCGCAGTTGCGGACGCCGGGGATCGTGCGCAACTCGTTGCAGGCTTCGATCGAGATGCGAGTCTCCTCACCGATGGACGTCCCGGGCGCGGTCACCCAGTGCATCAGGAAGTCGCGTTCCTTGAAGTCGGGCAGGAGCGACTGGCCGAGTTGCGGCCACACGCCCAACCCGACCATGCTGACCAGGCCGACCGTCACGAAGGCCGGGCGCGTCGTCCGCAGGATGCGCGAGATCAGGCGGGCGTAGCCGTCCTGCAGTCGCTTGGTGATGGGTGAGCGCTGGCGCTCGATCGGGGCGTTGCGCAGCAGGATGAAGGCCATCGCGGGCGTGACCGTGAGCGCGACGACCAGCGACGCCAGCACGGCGAGCCCGTAGGAGATCACCAGCGGCTGGAAGAACGAACCCGACAGGCCGCTGATGAAGAACACCGGCGACACCGCGATGACGTCGATCAGGGTGGCATAGACGATCGCGCTGCGAACCTCCAGCGACGAGTCGAGGATGATCGACGCGGTCGACCGAGTGCTCCCCTCGATGCGCGCCAGGCGCAGCCGTCTGGTGATGTTCTCGACGTCGATGATCGCGTCGTCGACGACGACGCCCACCGAGATGACGAAGCCCGCCAGGATCATCGTGTTGATCGTGACGTCTCGGACGTACAGCACCATCGCGGCGGCCATGAGCGACAGCGGGATCGCCACGAGGCTGATCAGCGCCGTCCGCCACTCGAACAGGAAGACGATCAGGATCACGAATACCAGCACGCTGCCGAGGATCAGCGCATTCGACAGGTTGTGGAGCGCCTGCTCGATGAAGCTGGCCGGGCGGAAGATCGTGTGGTCGACGTCGATGCCGGACAGGCCCGGTCGCAGCTCGTCGAGAGCTTCCTCGACGCCACGCGTGACATCGAGCGTGTTGGCCCACGGGAACTTCTCGACGATGAGCATCACGCCCGGCCCGTCGTTGATGACCGCTTCGCCGATGAGCGGCTGATGGGCGCGGACCAGCTCGACGACTTCGGTCAGCGGTACCGCCTGGCCGTCGCGGCCGGGGACAGTGACGTGGGACAGGTCCTCGACGCCGACGACGGGTGGCACGTGGCGGATCACGAAGCGCTGGTTGGGCGTATCGATGTAGCCGCCGGTCCCGGTGAAGTTGCCGGTGTTGAACTGCAGGAGCCCGTCGTCGAGCGTTTCGGAGACGGCGTCCATGATCGAGGTCAGGGCGACGCCGTGCTCGACGAGCTTGTCCGGGATGGCCTGCACGGTCAGCATGTCGATCTGCTCGCCCCAGATGGCGACGTTCGCCACACCGGACACGCTCAGCAGTCGGGGGCGGATTGTCCAGTACGAGATCATCGACATGTCGATCTGGTCGACCGTGTCCGAGCTCAGACCGATCTTCATCACGCGGCTCGTCGCCGACAGGGGCTGGAGCATCACCGGTGGTGCGGCCCAGGTCGGGAGCGACGGTGTGATCTGGGCGAGCCGTTCGGCGACCAGCTGGCGCGCTTCCAGCTCGTTCGTCCCCGGCTTGAACAGCAGCACCACCTGCGAGAGCTGGATGACCGACTTCGAACGGATCGTCTCCAGGCCCTCGATACCGGCGAGCGACTGCTCGATCGGCACCGTGACCAGCTGCTCGACCTCCTCAGCCGACAGGCCGATGCAGATCGTCTGGATCTCGACCTTCGGCGGAGCGAACTCCGGAAAGACGTCGACGGGCATGGCCTGCACCTGGGCAGCACCGAAGATCATCAGGGCCGCGGCGAGCGCGACGACGATGAAGCGGAAGCGCATGCTGATAGCGATGATCCGGCGCATCATGACCGAGGTCTCCCCCCCAGTGACGTGGGCTAGGCGGTGATCAGTGACCGCCGCCGACGCCGATCTCAGCGCCGTACAGCTCGGCCGCACCCGTGGTCACGACCAGCGTGCCGGTCGGCGGGCCAAGGGACAGGCGAGCGACGTTCCCGTCGATCTCGTCGACCGTGATCTCGGCGCGCTCGTACACGAGCGGCTCTGCGTTGACGTAGGTCCAGGTCTTGCCCTGGGCGTCATAGACCACCGCCGCGTACGGGATCAGCATCTGCGAGCCGGTCCCGGCCACTGGCGCGGTCTCGACACCCAGGCGCTGCGCCGCCTTGTCGGACAGCGTCAGGGTCTTCGTGCCCGTCGCCTCGTCCTCCGCGATGGTGATCGCTTCCACCTTGGGTGCGGATGAAGTCGTCCCGCTGTTGCAGGCACCCAGGGCCAGCGCGGCGACCGCGATACCGGTCAGGAACCAACGGTGTCGTGTCATCAGAGTCGCTCCTATGCCGCGGTCGGCTCGAGGGCCGATGGTTCGCTCAACAACGTTTCGGTCTCGGACGCCGGGCTCGGGCCGGACAGGATGTAGATGCTCGGGATGACGAACAGGATCAGGAGGCCCGCACTCACGAGCCCACCCAGGACGAAGATCGCCATCGGCCGCATGATCTCGAGGCCGGCAACGTCGCCAAGGACGAGGAACGGCAGGGCGAACGCGGCCGTGGCGAGGAGGGTCGTCACGATCGGGACCAGCCGCTCTTGGACAGCGGCCATCGCGACCTCGGCACCTGGGATGGCGCCGCTTCGCTCGATCCGCCGGAAGCGGTCGATCAGGGAGACGGCGTGGCGGACCGTGATGGCGATGACCAGGATGAACCCGGCGAGTGCGCCCATGGTCAGCAGCTCACCGGTCGCCAGTGCCAGGACGACACCACCGGCCGCCGCCGCTGGCACGGCCAGCAGCACGAGCAGCGCGAGTCGCCAGGCGCCGAAGGTGGCCTGGAGGAGCAGCAGCATCAGCACCACGCAGCCGGCGGCCAGGGCCAGCAGCTGCATCTGTGCGGCCTGCCGCTCGAGCCCTGCGCTGTTGATCTCGGCGTGGTATTCGATGGCGAACGGCACTGCTGCGACGGCCGTCCGGACATCCGCGACGACGGCGCCGATGTCGCGGCCCTGCACGTCTGCCGTGACGTCCAGGTAGCGCATGACGCCTTCGCGGTCGATCACGCTCGGCACCGCCGCGACGTTGACGTCGGCGACGTCGCCAAGCCGGACCAGACCCGAGTCGGGCGTATCGATGAGCAGGGCCTTGATGGTGTCGAGGCTTGCCCTGTGCTCGGGCGTACCCCAGACGACGACCTCGAAGACCTTCTGCTCCTCGAAGAGGTTGCCGACCTGGATGCCCGACAGCAGCGAGGTAGAGGCCCGCCGGACGTCACCGGCCTTCAGGCCGACTGCGGCCGCCTTGGCCAGGTCGACTTCGATCTGGACCGTGGGCTCCTTGATGGTCGCGGTGACGGATGCTTCTTGGATGCCGCCGATACCGGAGATCGCCCCGCGAACCTCCTCGGCCTTGGTCTCGAGCGTGGCCAGATCCTGCCCGTAGATGCGGACGGAGACATCGCGCTCTGGGGTGCCGAACACTTCGGCGACACGATCCGCCGGGTAGGTGGTCACCGATCGGGCCAGGCCGGGATAGCCGTCGACGGTCGTCTGGACGGCATCGAGGGTCCGGTCGTAGTCGGCGCCCGGATCCATGCTGACCCAGATCTCGCCGGTATTCACGTTGGCCCGCTGGTCGGACATGATCGCCCGGCCGACGTGGGCTCCGACGTTGCGGATGCCCGGGATCGTGCGCAGCTCGGCCGCGGCGCGCGACACGATGCGGTTCATCTCCGGATGCGAGATGCCCGGCGCGCCATCCCAGTGGATGAGGAGATCACGCTGGCGGAACGATGGCAGTGCGCCGTTCCCATCGGCGGGCGCGATCGCCACGCCCGCGAGGACCGCGGCGGCGACGACGACGGTGCCGATCATCACCCACGCCGGCCGGGCGCGGACCGCGAACCAGCTCATGGCCGACTCGTACGAGCGGCGGAGCCGTCGGAGGAGGGGCGACTCGCGCCGCTCGCCCGGTGCCGCGGTCAGGACGAGGACTGCCAGTGCCGGGGCGACCGTCACGGACACGATGAGTGACGCGACGATGGCGACCGCATAGGCCCGCAGCAGGGACGGCAGGAAGGCGCCGATGGTGCCGTCCACGAACAGGAGCGGCAGGAGCGCCACGAGGAGGATCAAGGTCGCGTACACGACTGGGCCGCGGCTCTCGAGGACGGCATCGGTGACGACGCTCGCGCGTCCAGCTTCCAGATCGCCGGGCCGCGGCGTCCGCAGTCGATGGCGTACGCCCTCGACCAGCCCGACGACGTCGTCGACGACGACCCCGACGGCGATCATGATCCCGACCGCGGTGATCGCGTTGAGCGACACGCCCGTGAGATGAAGCACGACCGCTGCCGCGAGCACGGCGAGCGGGATCGTGATGAGGCTGATCAGCGCTGCTCGCCAGTCGAACAGCATGAGCCCGAGGACGAGCGCGATCAGGAGGAAGCCAGCGAGCAGCGCCAGCGACACGTTGCCGATCGATGCATCGATGAACGAGGCCTCTCGGAAGAGAGTCGTATCCACCTGGATGCCGGACAGGCCGGGCTGCATCGCGGCCAGGGCACTCTCGACATTGCGGGTGACGTCAAGCGTGTTGACGTCCGGGAACTTCTCGATGACGAGCACGAGCCCGTTGCCATCGCCGACGATGCCGTCGCCGATGAGGGGCTGGTGATCCTCGACCACGGTCGCGACGTCACCGAGCGAGAGGGGCGCCGCGTCGGGACCCCGGTCGATGGCGACCTGGGCGAGGTCCTCCGCGGAGCGGATGGGCAGGATGTGCTGGATGCCAAGCCGTTGCTGCGGTGTATCGATGAAGCCGCCCGTGCCCGGCGTCGACGCCTCGAGGAAGGTCAGTGGCGAGAACCACAGGGCATTGCCGGCGGTCTCGACCACGTGGTCGAGCGTGACGCCGCGCTGGCGCAGCTGGGCCGGGTCGACCAGCACCTGGAGCTGCCGCTCGCGCTGGCCGAAGATCGACACGTTCGCGACCCCGGGGACGCCCATGAGGCGCGGCTGGATGTTCCAGCGCGCCAGGACGGACATCTCGATGAGCGACTTCTCGCTCGAGCTGAGGCCGACGATCATGAACCGGTTCAGCGATGAGAGGGGCTGGAGCATGACCGGCGCCTTGGCGACGTTCGGGAGGGCGTGCGACTGAGTCAGCCGTTCGGCGACGACCTGGCGGGCCTTGAGCACCTCCGTGCCTGGCTCGAAGGTCATGCGGATCGACGACAGGCCGGGCAGCGACTTCGACTCGATCTTCTCGAGGAAGGCCACACCGTGGAGGAGGTCGGCCTCCAGCGGGACCGTGACCAGCTCCTCCACTTCCTCGGCCGACAACCCGAGCGCCTCGGTCTGGACCTCGACGGTCGTCGGCGAGAACTCGGGCAGCACGTCGACCCGCGCGTTCTGAAGCTGGGTCGCTCCGACGAGCAGGAGGACGCCGGCGATCCCGATCGCGATCAACCGGAAGCGAACGCTAGTGCTGACCAGGGCACGCATCATGTCGTTTCCCCCACCTCATCCGTCGGAAAGCCGCCGCAAGACGCCGCCCCTCAGCGACGTCAGTGTTGACAGGACCCACCACGATCCCGGCCGAATCCCCCAATTCGGCCACCACATCATTGTTCCCCCGACTCCCCCTGCCTATACTCAACATCCATCAAATGGGGGCTCACGGATGACCATCGGCGGTCCATTGCGGGACCATCGTTCATCGCGGCTCGCGACGCTCGATCCCGTCCTGCTGCGTCGGCTCGTCGATCTGGCCTGCGGCGTCTTCGCGGTCGCGCTGTTCCTGCGCCTGGCCGATCCCGAGATCCTGCTCCAGGGCCTGTGGCTCACCGTCGCTATCGGCGCGTTCATCTATGGCCTCGCCGCTGCGCTATGGCGGATCCTCGTCGCGACCATCGTCATGGTCGGTTACCTGGCGATCTCGGACGCCCTCGGCGTCCCGCCGACGGAGGAGCAGCTCGAGTTCACCGAGTGGCCACTCATGGTCGCGATCGCCGTGATCGTGGCGGTGCTGGCTGACCGCGTCTCCACATCGGCTCGTCACTACGCCGCGTTGTACCGCAAGGCGAGCGAGCGGCTGCTGACCGCGCACGAGGAGGAGCGCGCGAGCCTCGCACGGGAGCTCCATGATGGTGTCGGTCAGACCCTCACGGCGGTGATCCTGACGCTCGATGCAGCGGACAATGAGCTGCGGGCGGGCCAGGTCGCAAGTGCCAGCGACCATCCCGTCGGTCAGTCGGGTGTCAGTCGCGCGCGGGAGCTGGCGGCCTCCGCGCTCGCCGAGACGCGGTCGGTCGCCGCCAAGCTGCGACCCACGCGCGTGCATGAGATCGGGCTCGGTGCCGCGCTCAGCAACCTGGCGCGATCGGCGGGCGTCCCGGTCGACCTGCGTTTCGACCCCGCCCTGCTGCCCCCGGGTTTCCTCGAGCCCGAGATGGAGATCGACCTCTACCGGATCGTGCAGGAGGCCCTCGGCAACGCGGCTCGCCACAGCCAGGCGCAGCGCATCTGGATCGGCGGGCACCTCGTCGACGACACGGTGCGACTCGTCGTCGGCGACGATGGCGTCGGCTTCGACGCATCCGCGCGCGAGCGCGGGCTCGGCCTCGACGGGATGTACGAGCGTGCCAGCGTCCACGGCGTCACGGTCGAGGTTCGCACGCAGCCCGGTTCCGGGACCCGTGTCGAGATCGTCGTCCCGGCTCCGCCGCCGCCTGCGATCCGTCCGGAGCCCCAGATCGGGCCGCCGGTCCACCAGGGTCGCTGATGGAGCCGACACTGGATCTCCCACATCGGGTCTCGACCCGGGCCGCGCTGGCCGGCGTGATCCGCGTCGCCCTCGTCGACGACCACCACCTCATCCGTGAGGGGCTGCGGATGGTGCTGCAGGGCGAGCAGGGCTTCGAGATCGTAGGCGAGGCCGCCGACCACGCGTCAGCCGTCGACCTCGTCGTGACGCACCGGCCGGACGTGCTGGTCCTCGACCTGACATTCCCCGAGGGCGACGCGATGCCGCTCCTGCGAACCCTGCGGGCCCGCCAGCCCGACCTGCGGGTCGTCGTCCTGACGATGCACAGCGACCCTGAGACGGTCCGCCAGGCGCTCGCCGCGGGCGCCGCCGGCTACATGATCAAGGGCGCCCCGTCGCGGGAGCTGGTCGAGGCCATCCGAGCCGTCGCGCGTGGCGATCGCTACCTGCACAGCAGCGTGACCAATGCGGTGGTCGAGGACTCGATCCGCTGGCTCGAGGCCGGCACCATGAGCGCGCGCGAGCGCGAGGTGCTGAGTCTGCTGGCCTCCGGTCAGTCGGCCGCCCAGATCGCCAAGTCGCTCGACATCAGCGTCCACACCGTCCGCCGCCACCTGGCCAATGTGTCGGCGAAGCTCGGCATCCGCGGCATGAACGCGCTGACGCGCTACGCGATCCGCAACGGGCTCGCACGGGCGGAGAGCTAGTCCCTCGACCGTCAGGACGGCTGGGCGAGCACCATGATGCGGATCTCGGTCATATCCTCGATCGCCCAGCGCAGGCCCTCGCGACCCTGCCCGGAGTCCTTCACGCCGCCGTAGGGCATGTGATCGATCCGGTAGGTCGGGATGTCGTTGACGATGACCCCGCCGACCTCGAGGTCGCTGAATGCCTGCCAGGCGCCCGCCAGGTCGTTGGTGAACACGCCGGTCTGGAGCCCGAACATCGAATCGTTGACGCGGGTGATGGCGTCCCCCATGTCCTTGAACGGGAACGCCACGACCAGGGGCGCGAACGCCTCGTTGCTGCAGACTTGCGCGGCGACCGGGACATCGGCCAGGACGGTGGGTGGGAAGAAGTTGCCGTCCGCCTTGCCGCCAGCCAGCACCCTGCCACCCATCGAGACGGCCTCGTCGACCCACTGCTGGGTCCGCCCGGCCTGATGCTCGTCGACCATCGGGCCCACATCCGTCGTGGGATCGAGCGGATCGCCCACCTTGAGCGTCCCGACGCCCGCCGAGGAACCGCTCCATGAACGTGTCCCAGATCGACTCGTGGACGAACATCCGCTGCACGCTGATACAGACCTGGCCGGCATACGCGTAGGCGCCGACGAGGATCCGCTTGACCGCCCAATCGAGATCGGCGGTCTTGTCCACGATCACCCCGGCGTTGCCGCCGAGCTCGAGGACGACCTTCTTCTTGCCCGCGCGCTCCTTCATCCGCCAGCCGACGGATGGCGACCCGGTGAACGTCAGGAGCTTGAACCGCTCGTCGGCGACCATCCGGTCGCCCGAGCTCGCGGGTCATGGGCAGGATGCTCACGGCACCCGCCGGCACGCCGGCCGCTTCCACGATCTCCGCCACGGTCAGCATGGTGAGCGGGTCTTTCGAGGGCGGCTTGAGCACGATCGGGTTACCGCTGGCGATGGCAGGCGCGAGCTTGTGGGCGGCGAGGTTGAGCGGGAAGTTGAACGGCGAGATGCCAGCGATCGGGCCGATCGGGAAGCGGCGGGTGATGCCGACGCGGTCCTTCGAGGCGGGCATCAGGTCGAGCGGGATGAGCTCGCCCGTCATCCGTTCCGCCTCTTCGGCGCCGAGACGGAAGGTGAGCGTCGCGCGATCGACCTCGACCAGCGCATCGCGGATGGGCTTGCCGGCCTCGAGGGCGATGAGCTTGCCGAGCTCCTCGCGGCGGGCCTTGATGCCGCCAGAGATCTCGCGGAGGATCCGCCCGCGCTCGTAGGCCGGCAGCTTCCGTGTGACCTCGAAGGCGTCGACGGCAGCGTTGACCGCCTCCTCGTACTGCTCCGGCGTCGCGTTGTACGTCGCCCCGGCAGGGTTGGCCGGATCGGCCGGATTCGACACCTCCAGTCGATCGGGTGAATCGACCCAACGGCCGGCGAGGAAGATGGGATGCGGCTTGGTGCCCGTGACGACGGTCATCGGTGAGCGCTCCTGCGCGTGGGCGATGCGGTACGGTCGCATCATACGACCGGTCGATCGAGCGACCCGTCCGAGGGAGGAGCGCGCCATGGCCACTCGCCCCGACCTGCGCCGCGAGCTGCGGGTCCAGCCAGACACGCGGGTCCGGCTGTCGAGACGCGACCACGGGTCCTCGTTCGGCTGGGACAAGGCGAGCGCGGAGCAGGAGACGGCCCGCCAGCTCGATCGCCTGACCGAGCTCCAGGACCGGTTCTGGGCCGAGGCGAAGCGATCGGTGCTGGTCGTCCTGCAGGGCATCGACGCCGCCGGCAAGGACGGGACGATCAAGAAGGTCATGACGGCCTTCAACCCGCAGGGCACGCCGGTGACCTCGTTCAAGGTCCCCAGCACCGAGGAGCTAGCCCACGACTACCTGTGGCGCGTCCACAAGGCGGTGCCCCGCAAGGGGGAGGTCGGCATCTTCAATCGATCCCACTACGAGGACGTCCTCGTCGTCCGCGTCCACGAGCTGGTCCCGAAGGCGGTCTGGTCGAAGCGATACGACGAGATCAACGCCTTCGAGCGCCACCTGGCCGCCAACGGGACGACGATCGTCAAGTTCTTCCTCGCCATCGATAGCGACGAGCAGCGCGAGCGGTTCCAGGCTCGCTATGACGACCCGACGAAGCGCTGGAAGTTCTCGATGGGCGACCTCCAGGAGCGCGCTCGCTGGGATGACTATCAGGCTGCGTTCGACGAGGCCCTCTCGAGGTGCTCGACCGATGTGGCGCCGTGGTACGTCATCCCGGCCAACCGCAAGTGGTTCCGCAACCTCGCCGTCGCGCGGATCCTGGCCGACACGATCGCCGACCTGAAGCCGGCGTACCCGGCGGTGGCGCCCGATGTGCCGCCGAAGCTGGTCATCGAGTGAGGCCGGACCACGTTGGACGAGCGAACGCCTGACAGCCCGTGAAGGCAGCGGTCAGGGCGAGCGTCAGCGCACGCCAGCTCAACCGGGCGACGCTCGAGCGGCAGCTCCTCCTCCGCCGAGAGGCCACCCCCGTACTCGAGGCCGTCCGGCGAGTCGTGGCCGTGCAGGCCCAGGAGCCGGCCTCGCCCTACCTCGCCCTCTGGAACCGCGTACAGCGCTTCGACCCGGCCGAGCTCGACCACGCCTTCGCCGGGCAGGCGATCGTCAAGGCGCAGCTCTTCCGGATCACCCTCCAGGCCGTCGCCGCGTCTGATTACCCCGCCTTCCACGCGGCGATGACGCCTACTCTCCGCGCGGCCCGACTCGCTGACATGCGTTTTCGCCGGACAGGGCTCATGCCCTCGGACGCCGACGCCCTGATGCCGGAGGTCCTCGCCTTCGCTGCGTCGCCGCGGACGAACGCCCAGGCGGAGGCCTGGCTGGACGAGCGCCTCGGCGTGACGCCGAAGCCAGGCGTCTGGTGGGCGCTCCGGCAATGCGGGCCTTTCTGGCATCACGCGACCGGCGGGCCGTGGTCGTTCGGGCCGCGGCCGGCCTACGTCGCGGCGCGCTCAGCGACGAAAGCAACCGTCCCGGAGGCGCCCGTGGAGTGGATCGTCCGGCGCTACCTCGAGGGCTTCGGCCCGGCGACCATCCAGGACATCGCCCAGTTCACGACGATCTACCGGCCGCCGATCAAGGAGGCCGTGACTGCGCTTGGCGAGGCACTCACTCGCCTCGAGGGCCCCGACGGCGAGGAGCTTCTCGATGTGCCGGAGCGTGCCTTGCCGCCGGACGATGCCCACGCGCCGCCACACCTGATGGCCATGTGGGACAGCGCCTTGCTCGCCTACGCAGATCGAAGCCGCATCGTCCCGCCCGACTATCGCAAGCTCGTCATGCGGGCCAACGGCGACGTGTTGCCGACGCTCCTAGTCGACGGCCAGGTGGCCGGCGTCTGGCGCGCGACGGACGAGGGCATCGAGGCCACCGCCTTTCACCGCCTCGCCGAGGGCGACTGGACGGGCCTCGACAAGGAGGCCCGCGCACTTCTACGTTTTCTCGCCGAGCGCGACCCGATGCCATACCGGCGCTTCGCCCACTGGTGGGCGAAGCTGCCGCGCGCCGAGATCCGCGTCCTCGGGCGGTAGGTGGCCTCGTCAGTCCCGATGCCAGCGCTGTCGCGCTAGCCCAGCTCCCGCTCGAGCTGTTCGAGCCGCTCCAGCGCCAGTTCGATGTTGCGGCGGACCCACGCAGGGTCATCGATCGAGCGGTGGGCTCGATGAAGCGCGCCGGCGATGCGGCTCGCCCACCAGCCGACGGCGATCGCTGCCACACCCGCGGCATCGGGGACGGGCAGGTCGCGCGCGCGCATGTATGCCTGCAACGCGTCGACGACCTCCGGCGAGCGCCAGTAGTCCTCGGCGAGCAATTCCCCGATATCGCGCCGCTGGCGGGTCCGGGCTTCCGCGGCGAGCAGGTTCAAGAGATCCGTGCCGGGCAGGCCGGCGGGATGCCACGTGTCCCAGTCGAACACACCGCTCAGCCGTCCGTCGGTGATGAAGACGTTGTTCAGCCACATGTCCCCGTGGACGAGGACCGCTGGGAGCGACGCTCCCCATCTGGCCGCGGCTGCTGCGGCCCGCTCGAAGGCCATAGCGTGCTCCGGGAAGACGGCCGCGACCTCGACGAGCTGATCGTCGACCGCGCGTCGATCCGCCGGGCCCGCGGGCAGGGCGGCCAGGAACCGCGTGATCTGATCCAGGAGCGCGGGCGTGAGCGCGTCGACATGCCCGCCCGCCATGACCGACTCCGTCGACCACGCGGCGCCGGCCGTGATGCCGCCGCCCAGCGGCTTCGGGACGAGTGGGACGTCGGCGGCGTCGAGCGCGAGCAGTGCCGCGCGCCCCCGAGCCGGATCCTTCGTGTGGCCGACCTTGGCCACGCGCAACTCGACCTGGGTACGCGGATCGACGTCCAAGCGCGCCAGCGCCGATCCATCCCCGCTCGGTCGCAGTCCTCGACTGACCGACGATGCGCCGGCGGCCTGCGCGACCGCATCGATGACGCGGGTAGGTCGATCGCCACGGACGAGCTCTGCCAGCGCGCCGCCGAGCAGGACCCTCCGGATCGGTCGCCGGAGGCGCCCGGGCCGCGAAACCGGCACCAGTCGGTGGAGCTCGGCGAGGCGCAGCCCACGGGGCGGCCGGATTTGCAGCCGCCCCAGCGCCGCCTCCCGGCGGATCGCGAACGGGATGCCCGACAACGACGGTCGAACGTTGCGCGCGTGGCGTCCCCACAGCACGACGTCGATCGCAGGATCGGGTTGCGGCGGCAGCTCCCAGTGCTCGCTCGCTTCGACCACGACGGACTGATGGGTCGGCTCCGCCGGCGCGTACAGATACGCCAGCGACTCGAAGACCGGGGGGACGCGCGAGCGAGCGACGGGCCGATCCGCGCTCACGTCGGTGACGGATCCCCGAAGATGCGCCGCACGAGCGGGAAGCGCCCGAGCTCGGGGTACGTCTCGAGGACCCGCAGCGCGTGGCGGTTTATGCCGAGGACCGCCAGCGAGACCAGCCCGACCAGCACCACGCCCACCACCAGTGGCGGGTGGAGCAACCGCTCGATGGCGACCGCCAGGATGGCCCCGATCAGGATCGAGGCATATGGCCGGATGAAGCGCGGGTCGACCGCCTCCACGGTCGTCCGCGTGCGCAGGCCCCATTGGTACAGGGCGTTCTGCACGACCAACGTGCCCGTCGTGGCGATCGCGGCGCCGACCGCCCCGAATGCGCGGATCAGGAACACGGTCGCCACGATGCTGATCGCGGCGGTCGTGAGGTCGGTCGTCACCATGTACCGGACCCGGCCGAACACGCGCAGGAGCAGCGAGTTGAAGCCGATGCTGCCGTTGATGTAGTACCCGACGCACAGGATGCTCAGCACCGTGCCGGCACTCCGGTACGGCTCGCCGAAGAGGAGGACCACGACCGGCTCGGCGAAGGCGACGCACAGCGCGAACACCGGGAACGACAGGATCGCGATCCACGTGGCGGTCTGCCAGTAGAGGTCATTGAGGGCGCGCCGGTCGTCGCGCGCGTAGAGCCGCGAGGCGCCGGGCGTGAAGATGAAGCGGAAGCTCATCGCCACGAACATGTTCTGGATCGCGATCGGCAGCACCGCGCGGAACTCGGCGACCTCCTCGGTATTGCGCAGGACCTCCAGGAGGATGACGGTCAGCGAGCTGCGCAGGACGAACACCAGGTCCGACGCGAGCAGCGGGATGCTGAACGAGAACACCTCGCGGACCGGCAACCGAAGTGAATCGCGAGTCAGGTGGGCGAGCAGTCCCTGCTTCTGGAGCAATCGCAGCAGCACGACGAAGTAGAAGGCGATCCCGACCGCCGCTGCGAGTACGTAGCCGAGTGCGAGGAGGCGCACGCCGCTCTCGGTCGCGATCAGCACGATCACGACGCTCAGCTGCAGCACGGGGGCGAAGACGTAGCGGCGGAAGAAGATCGAGCGCGCCGAGCCGAAGGTCGCGAAGAGGGCGATCAACAGGCTGTCGAGCGCCTGCAGCGGCGAGAGCACGATCATCACGAGCAGGATCGAGAGCGCGAGCTCGTTATCGACGGCGCCACCGATCAGGCCCTGGAACGCGTATGTCGCGAGGACGACGGCCAGCCCGATCGTGACCACGGTGCTGACGACGACGACGATCGTCCCCCACATGCGGCCGAGGTCGCCACGTTCCTGGTAGATCGGCGCGAAGCGACCGACGGTCCGCTCCAAGCCGAGGAGACAGACCGTCGTCCCGAGCGCGACGATCGACAGCGCCAGCGCGAAGGCGCCGTACTCCGTCTTCTCGAGGTAGCGGACGATCAGGACCTGCGCGACGAAGTCGAGCGCCAGCCCGATCATCCGACCGACAAGGAGCAGGCTGGATCCGCGGATCTGCTTGATGTTCGCGGAGCGGCCCGACTCGACCTCGCCGGGATGGGCCTCAGGGTCCAGGGCTGGTGGGATGCCCTGGGTCTCGTCCGTGCTCGAGGACACACTCCCTCCGCTGCGTCGTTCTTGCCAGCCCGCCGGTCCGATCGACGACCGTTCCCCCGGGGCCGCGCCGACCATACCGGAAGCCCGACGGCGCCGTGAGTCGGTGCACGGTCCGGGTGTCCGCCTGGTACTGCCGGCGCAGCGCGAGCGTCGACCGTCCCGCGGCCTGCGACGGCGCGCCGAGGCGGCCCGTCCGGTGCGCCATCCTTGGCGCGTGGATCCCACGCTCGACGCGGCGCAACTCGAGCTGCAGGCGCGCGCGCGTCGATTCACGCGCGAGGTCCTCCAACCGGTGGAGGCCGAGTTCGAGCGAGCAGGCGGGCGGATCCCAGCGGAGAAGCGCGCCGCCATCCGGGACGCCTCGATCGAGGCTGGCCTCGTCGGGGGTTCCCTGCCGGCCGACGTCGGTGGCCATGGCTGGTCGATGCTGGAGCAGGTCCTTGTGCATGAGCAGCTCGGTCAGTCGACCGGAGGCCTGTGGTCGTACATCCCGGGCGCCTACAACGCGCTGCTGCATTGCGATGACGACCAGCGTCGGCGCTACCTGGAACCGAGCCTCCGCGGCGAGCGGTTCGGTGCCTACGCCGTCACCGAGCCGGGTGCTGGTTCCGATGCGCGGGCGCTCGAGGCGACAGCCGTGCGCGATGCCGGCACCGGCGACTACATCCTCGACGGCGAGAAATGGTTCGTGACCGGGCCGCCCGACGAGACCGATTTCATGATCTTCCACTGTGTCGTCGTCGAGCGTGACCAGCGCATGCCGACGCTGTTCCTGGTCGACTACGACACCGCGGGCGTGACGCTCAAGCACGACCCCGACTACATGCACACGTTCGCGGACCGCCATCCCCAGTTCGTGCTCGATGGCGTCCGCGTTCCTGCGTCAGCGGTCCTCGGGGGCATCGGCGAAGGCCGACGACCTGACCAATGAGTGGTTCGTCGAGGAGCGGATCCACATCGGCGCGCGCTGCACCGGGGCCATGGAGCGATTGCTCACCGAGGCCGTCGCTTGGGCGGTCGACCGCGTCCAGTTCGGCGAGCGCATCATCGACTTCCAGGGCGTGTCCTTCCCACTTGGCCGATTCCGCTGCCGACGCGTCCGCCGCCCGGCTGCTGACCCGCGAGGCCGCCGTGCTCGCCGACCAGGGCGCCGACTCGAAGGTGGTCCACGCCAAGGCGTCGCTCGCCAAGCTCTTCGCATCGGAGGCGGCGTTCCGTTGCGCCGACCGGGTCGTGCAGGTGTTCGGCGGTCGCGGCTACATGCGCGAAACGGCTGCCGAGCGGTTCTTCCGCGAGCTTCGGGTCGACCGCATCTGGGAGGGCACGTCCGAGATCCAGCGCCTGATCATCGCTCGGGCGCTCGAGAAGCGCGGCGTCTACCGGGTCGTCGGATGATCGATCCCGTGGCCGTCCCGATCGAACCCCCGGCCCGAACGATCGACCTGCGTCCCGTCTTCCAGCCGACGTCCATCGCCGTCGTCGGCGCGTCGGCGCGCAGCTGGATCGCCGAGACGGTCCGGGACAACCTGCGGCTGATGGACAGCGCGACGCGCTGCCACTTCGTCAATCCCAAGTACGACGAGTTGCTTGGCCAGCCGTGCTATCCGTCGCTCGATGCCCTGCCCGAGCGGCCGGACATCGCGCTCGTGGCGCTCAACCCGCTCCGTGCCGCGATCGTCACCCAGGCAGCAGCGGATGCCGGGATCCCGGCCGTCGTCATCCCGGGTGGCGGGGTCGTGGAGGGCGGCGCGGCCGCGGCGGCGATGCAGGCCGAGGTCGCATCGATCGCCCGCCGCCACGGCATGGCATTGGTCGGCCCGAACTGCATGGGCGTCATCGACCTCACCGTCAATGCGGCCACGTATATCGGGGACGTGTCTCCGTACCTGCCCCGTGGCGGGGTGGCCGGGATCGCCCAGTCGGGCTCGGTCACCGACGCCTTCGTCCAGTCCGGCTCGCGCGTCGGCTTCAGCCGGATCATCAGCTGCGGCTCGGAGGTCGTCCTCGACGTCTGCGACTACCTCGCGTACTGCCTCGACGATCCCGAGACCACCTCGGTCATCCTGTTCCTCGAGGGGTTCCGCCGACCGGAGCGGTTCCTCGCGCTCGCAGACCGCGCCCTGGAGCTCGGGAAGCCGATCATGGCCGTCAAGGTCGGCCGGAGCGAGCACGCGCGGGCAGCGGCGATCGCCCATTCCGGTTCGCTCGCAGGCGAGGCTCGCGTCACCGACGCCGCCCTCGACGCGGCCGGCGTGATCCAGTGCGCCGACCTCGATGAGCTGCTCGAGACGGCCGAGCTCGTCGAAGGCATCCGGCGCACGGGGCGCGGGATCGGGCGCGGCCGGACGGGGGTCGTCACGGTCAGCACCGGCGAGGCGTCGCTGATCGCCGACCTCGCCCCAGGGGCGGGGCTCGACCTGCCGCCCATCCCTGATGACGCCCGAACGAGCATCCTCGCGACCCTGCCCACGATGGGCTTCATCGGCAACCCACTTGATCCGTGGGGGGCCGCGGATGCGACGACGGCGTACGGTGCGGTCTTCGAGGCGATGGCGGCGTCCGGTGCATACGACGTGCTCGTCCAGGTCCACGACTTCCCGTATCGCTCGATGGCGGCTGAGGTCGCGACAGCGGACGAGGTGACGCGCGCAATGCTCGACGCGACGCGCGAACGGCCATGGCTGCTACCGGTGTACGTGTCGCTGACGTCCGGCGAGCCACCACCCGAGACCAAAGCAGTGCTTGACGAGGAGGGTGGCGGGGCGCCGCTGCTGCGCGGTGCCCGCGAGGCCGTCCATGCGATCGGTGCGGTCGCTCGCTGGGAGCGACGTCGAGCGGCCCGTGTCGCGACCGGGCCATGGCGTGCCGCCTGGTCGCCGCTGGCGCGCGATCGCACCGTGTACGGTCTGGACGAGACCACGGCGGCCGTGCCCACAGGGCTCCGTGCCCTGCCCGAACGCGAGAGCCTCGACATGCTGCGGGCTGCCGGGCTGTCGGTCACGCCTGCCGTCGCGGTACCCGACGCGGAAGCCGCCGTCGAGGCCGCACGGCCGCTCGGGGGTCACGCGGTCGTCCTGAAGATCGACGCGCTCGACCTGCCGCACAAGAGCGATCTCGGACTGGTCAGGCTCGGGCTCCAGGGCGACGACGCCATCCGGGCGACTGCCGACGAGCTGCTCAACGCAGCGCGCCAGCATGGAGTCGATGCCCGTGGTCTCCTGGTCGAGCCGATGGCCGATGACGGACTCGAGCTCATCGTCGGCCTGCGGCGTGACCCGTCGTTCGGGCCGTGCGTCGTGGTCGGTCTCGGTGGTGTCCTTGCCGAGGTCCTCGACGACGTCGCGATCCGGCTCGCCCCGGTGACCCTCCCGATAGCCCAGTCGATGCTCGACGAGCTTCGGGCGGCCCGTCTGTTGGCCGGCACGCGCGGTCGCGCGGCGATCGATCGCGTTGCGGTCGCCGAGCTGATCGTCGCGCTGTCGAGCCTTGGGATCGCGCGGCCGGACCTCATCGAGGTCGACCTCAACCCGGTGATCGCTTCGGCCGAAGGCGCCGTCGCGGTCGATGCGCTCGTGGTCCTCGCTTCACCCGCGCCGCAGGTTCCCCATGGCTGACGAGCCCCTGCTCCTCACGACGCCGACCGACTGGGGCGTGCGACTGACGCTCAACCGACCGGCCAAGCTCAACGCGATCACGGCGGATCTCCGCGAGGCGCTCACCGCCGCCGTGGCGGAGGCGGCCGATGACGATCGGGTCCGGGTCATCGCCATCGCCGGTGCGGGCCGCGCGTTCTGCGCCGGCTACGACCTGTCCGAGGCGTTCCTCCCGACCGCCTGGTCGTGGCGCGAGGCGCTGGCCAAGGACATCGATGCCACGCTGGCGATCTGGGCCTGCCCGAAACCGGTCATCGCCCAGGTCCATGGCTACGTCCTGGCGGGCGGGCTCGAGCTCGCGATGGCCTGCGACCTGATCGTGGCGGCCGACGACGCGCAGCTGGGCGAGCCCGAGATCCGGTTCGGGTCGGCGCCGGTGACGCTGCTGATGCCGTTCCTCATCGGCCAGAAGAAGACCCGCGAGCTGCTGATGACCGGGGACTTGATCGACGCGCACGAGGCGCATCGCATCGGTCTCGTCAACCGGGTGGTGGCGCGGGATCGACTCGACGACGAGGTCGACGCGTTCGCCGACCGGCTTGCCCGTGTCCCGCCCGACGTGATGGCGCCGACCAAGATCATGCTCAACCGCGCGATGGACGCGGCGGGGTTCGCGGCGGCCGTCGAGATGGGCCTCGACGTCCAGTCGTTCATCAACATGAGCGAGACCGCGCGCGAGTTCGACCGGATCGTCCAGAGCGAGGGGCTCAAGGCTGCCCTGGCGTGGCGTGATCAGCGCTACGACGAACGGCTCGCGCGATCACCCGGCACAGGCGGTCGCGAGGCTCCGGAGGCCGATCCAACGACGTCGTGATCAGCCACGGTGCGTTCCTGCACCGCTCTTTGTGCCGAACGGTGCTCTCTGGCACCTCCTGCTATTGATTTGTGGGGTTCCGACCAGTTAAGTACTGATTCCGTACGGTCAACAAGCGCCACATCGACCGTCCCGATGGTCGCGCTCGGGGAGCGCCCTCGGCATGACGAGGCAGTAGAGCGAGGACGCTAGGCGTCCGGCCGCGACGCGGCCGCCACGTCATTCCGCATGTCAGACCGGGGGGTCGAAGGCAATGGACCGCGTGTTCCCCTTGGCCGGGAACGCGCGATCTGCCGAGCGCCGATCTTTGGCGGCGCCGACCCCCCGGCAAATAGCCGGCCCTGAGTTTCGATTCGCACGTCGGGCAGTTTGCTGCCGCCCGGAAGCTTCCACGCGAGCGTCACTGTGGGGGACGAGACGCTTTCCGTTACCGCGGGATCGTGCGACCGACCCGGGCCAGGGGAGGTACGTCGCATGCGCGTGCGCGCGTTCCGGCCACCCGCCGTCGGCGCTTGTCGATCGCGGGTAGAAGCCCGGCCCTGGGGACCGCCCAGGTCGGATTCGAGATCTCGTGTGCGTGCTGGTCCTGCCTAGGGGACTCCCGAGCACCGATGGGTGAGCGCCTGCGCTGATCCGTCGGGTCGTTCAGCCAAACCCCCGAAGACAGAAAGACGAGCGCGCGATGAAACACGCACTGGATGCCCGCGGCGGCCGAGCCGTCGGGCGTGGACCCCTGTCGCCGGATCCGTCGGCGCTGCTGGAGTGGTCACGGTTCTCTGTTGTCGGGATCACGGGCATCGTCGTGAACCAGGTCACCCTGGTGGCGGTAACCGAGCTCCTGGCCGTCCACTATCTCGTTTCGGCCGCGCTGGCCACCCTTGCTTCGTCGACGTGGAACTTCGCCCTGATCGAGTGGTGGGCCTTCGGTTCGCGCCGCCCTGGCACGGGTGTTCGGGACCGATACGCCGGTTTCCTCGGACTCAACGTCGCCTTGCTGGTGCTTCGGATCCCGCTCCTCTGGTTGCTGACCGAACCCGTGCAGGTCAGCTACGCCCTATCCAATCTCATCACGCTCGTCGCGTTCTTCGCCATCCGACTCGCGGTCTCGCACCGCTGGCTGTGGGGGGGCGAGCATGGCGCGACCTGGCAGGCCGATCCGTCCCCGGCGGCGACGGATACCCGAGCGCGTGAGAACGCCGCCCGGTACTCGTATGACGTCAGCGGCATCGTCGGCATCGAATCCGCCGTCGCATTGCGTGAGCTCACGTACTTCCGCACCGACCGCATCGCTCGTCCCGGGATTTGCATCAGCGTCGGCCTGGTAGCGCCGAGGCCGACACGGCGGGTCATGTTCGAGGAGTCGGACGGCGAGCTTGTCTATCGAGAGCACCTCGGGCCGCTGGCGGCGAACTTCTCGATCCGTATGGGCGACCCGATCGAGATCAAGGTCAGTCCCGTCCTGGCGATCTCGCCCCATGTCGTCTATACGAACATCGTCGAGGCGCTGCTTCGCTTCCTCCTCGTCTCGAAGGGCTATGTCCTGCTGCATTCGGCCGCGATCGCCGATGAGCACGGGTCGACGTTGCTGTCCGCCCAGACCGACACCGGGAAGACGAGCACGGTGATCACGCTCGTCCGCAACGGCGGATACCGCTTCCTGTCCGACGACATGACGATCATCGGTCCGGGCGGCGAGGCAATCAGCTACCCGAAGCCGATGACGCTCTCGTTCCACACCATGCGGGTCGCCAAGGACGGTCGCCTGACCGCGTCAGACAGGATGGCCCTCGCGATCCAGAGCCGGCTGCATTCGAGATCGGGTCGGCGGATGGGGCAGGCGCTCGGAACCTACAACCTGCCGATCATGACGATGAATGCGATCGTGCAGGCCCTCGTCCCCCCGCCCAAGCACCGCATCGACGCGCTCTTCGAGTGCACTGTCGGCGGTCGTGCCCAGATCCGCGACATCGTGCTCATGGAGCGCGGTGAGGAGCGCGAGGACCGCCTCTCCGTCGACGACACGGTCGGACGCCTCATCGAGAACACCGACGACGCGTACGGTTTCCCGCCGTTCAGTCTGTTCGCGCCGCATATCCGGATCGATGGCGCCGATTACCAAGCACTCCGCGCTCGCGAGTCGGAGCTGCTAGGGGCGGCGATCGCCACCGCTCGGACGTGGTACCTGCAGGTGCCCGGGCACGAATGGGCGGAGCGCCTGCCGGGCATCATCAACCGGCCGCTCCTCGTCCCGGTCGGACCGGGAACGGAGGCGCAGCTTCCGCCGCCCGTCCCGGTCGCGATGGCCGTGGAGCGGCCCTTCGTCCCCGAAGTCATCGTCGGCGACGGGCTCCACGAGCTGGTCTCGGTCGCCTCGGAAGGTGCCGCCGACTGATGCGCCGAAAGCCGTTCGGTGCGCGGGTGCACCGCATCCCTCGAGGTCACGCGCAGCGCGTGCGGGGCAGCGGTCGGTAGCCCATGCGTACCCCATTGACGCAGTACCTGTGGCCCATGACACTCGCTCATCAGAAGGGGGAGCAGACCACGGCTAGCGCACCGTCTTGGCTGGTGCCCGGCCACAGCCGGCCCTCAGCCCGCCAACGCCCGGTCGCCAGGCGTCCTCGATCGATGTCAGGGAGCCGTCGCATTGCGACGCTCCTGCTCGCCGTGCCCTTCGCCATCTGGGTCCCGACGGTATCGGCGGCGCCGCAACCAGGTGCTGACCCGTCCCTCCGCGCCGTCGCGATCACGGCGAGCGAGGTCGTCCTGGAGTGGGAGGGGGCACCGTCCGGCACGGTGTCCTACGCGATCAGTCGGGACGGGGCCGCCCTGGCGACCGCGGACGCCAGCGCATCCTCCTTCGTCGATACCGGCGTGGCCGGTGGCCGACGGTATTCGTACGTGGTCGAGGCTGCCGGTCCGGGCTGGACCGTGGCGTCGAACGTCGCACGGGTGAAGACTCCCGGCCCACACGCCGCGGATCGGTACCCTCCGACAGAACCCGAGGATGTCCATGCGGTCGCGCAGGCGGACGGCTCGATCCTCATCGACTGGCAGGGGTCGAACGACGAGACGGACATCTCCGCCTACATCATCCGTCGCGGGAATGCCCACGTGGCGGTGGTCGATGCCGGAACGCTGCGGTACGTCCACCGCGGAAATGGCGGCGCCGGGACCTACACGGTCACGGCAGTCGACGTGGCCGGTCGGCGATCTGCGCCCTCCGACGAGGCTACCGTCGAGATCCAGACGACCGCGGGAGCCGGCAGGGCCGCCGCGATCGATGGGGCGACCTCCGCCGCGAGCGGGGCCTACCTGCCCTCGTTGCGGCGCTATCCGTACCTGACGGACGTGGTGAACGCTGCCAACGGGACCGTCGGGTACGCGACGATCAACTGGGCGACCGACCGGTCCGCCACGGCCGGCGCCGCCGTGTGGGGCTCAGTGGCTGGTGACGGTTCGTGCACGCCGACGACGACCGTGGCAGGTGCTCGCACGCCGATCCAAGTCAACGCCGTGTCGCTCTACCAGTGGGAGGCCAACCTCACCCTCCTGCCGGACCAGGCGTACTGCTACCGCGTCACCTTGGGTGGGACCGATCTGCTTGGCGGCGATCCAAGCCCGAGGTTCCGGACACTGTTGCCGACCGGCTCGACCACATCGTTCTCCTTCGCCGTACTCGGAGACTGGGGCCAGGTCGACTCGACTTCGAGCAACCCCGACCAGGCGAATCTGATGCAGCTGATGGCCTCGAGCGGTGTCAGCTTCGCGGTCACGACCGGTGACAACGCCTATCAGTCGGGCAGCCAGGGCAATTACGGCGACCTTGTCGAGGTCGGTCCGGAGCTGAGCGCGATCTTCGGTCCGCAGTATTGGACGGTCGCCGGTTCGTCGATCCCGATGTTCCCGTCCATAGGCAACCACGGCTTCCTGCGCAACGATGCGGCGCACCCGCACCTGCTGAACTGGCCGCAGGACCGGGCGGTCAGCGAATTGAACGGGCGGTACCAGCGCGACACGTATTGCTGTCTGCTGGGGACGCCGTCGTTGGTCCTGCCGAGCACGTGGTATGCCTTCGACGCCGGTCGGGCGCGGATCTACGTCCTGCAGGCCGCCTGGTCTGATTCCAACGGGGGCGTGAATGACGACCCATACGAGGTCGACGCCGCATACCAGTGGCAACCCAGCAGCGCCCAGTACCAATGGCTCGAGCAGGATCTCGCCGCGCATCCCAACCAGATCAAGATGGCGGCGTTCCATTACCCGTTGTACTCGGACCAGAAGCACGAGACATCGGACCAGTTCCTGCACGCCCCTGGGTCGCTCCAGGGCCTGTTGGATGACTACGGCGTGAAGTTCGCCTTCAACGGCCACGCCCACATCTACCAGCGCAATCTCGCCGACGCCGGCGGGATGGTCGCCTATCTCACCGGTGGCGGCGGCGCAAAGACGCAGTCGGTCGCCGAGGACCCGTGCCTGGCGATCGACGCCTACGCGATCGGCTGGTCGAACAGCTCGAGCACGGGCAATGCATGTGGTGCGGCGACGCCGCCGAGCTCACCATCGGAGGTCATCCATTTCCTGAAGGTCACGGTCGCCAACGACCAGGTGACCGTGGAGCCGATCAACTCGCTCGGCCAGAGCTTCGACGTCCAGACCTATGAGGTCGGCGGACCCCCGGGCGACACCGAGGCGCCGAGCGTGCCGACGGGCGTCGACGCGGTGGCCACCTCGTCGACGCACGTCGACGTGACGTGGGCGGCGTCGACCGACAACGTCGGGGTGACCGGCTATGACGTGCTGCGCGATGGCGCGGTGATCGCCTCGCTGCCGGGCACCGCGCTGAGCTATCCCGATGCGACCGTCGTCGCCTCGACCACGTACAGCTACCAGGTCGTGGCCAAGGACCTCGCCGGCAACCAGTCCGCGCCGAGTAGCGCCGCGGTCGTCACGACGCCGGCACCCCCGGACACCGAGGCGCCGAGCGTGCCGACGGGCGTCGACGCGGTGGCCACCTCGTCGACGCACGTCGACGTGACGTGGGCGGCGTCGACCGACAACGTCGGGGTGACCGGCTATGACGTGCTGCGCGATGGCGCGGTGATCGCCTCGCTGCCGGGCACCGCGCTGAGCTATCCCGATGCGACCGTCGTCGCCTCGACCACGTACAGCTACCAGGTCGTGGCCAAGGACCTCGCCGGCAACCAGTCCGTGCCGAGTAGCGCCGCGGTCGTCACGACGCCGGCACCGAGCGGCCCGACGACGCTCACGTTCGTGGCCGTCGAGGACAGCTACACCGATGCCACCAACCCGAACGCCAACTTCGGCACGGCCACCAACGTGTTCTCCGACACGTCACCAGCCCAGCGCGGTTATCTCAAGTTCACCGTCAGCGGGGTGACCGGGACCGTCCAGAGCGCGGTCGTCCGGTTGTGGGTGACCGACAGCACGTCGAACGCGCCACAGCTCGCGACGTCGTCCAGCGCGTGGACCGAGGCCGGCCTCACCTGGAACAACCAGCCCGCCCCGGGGGCCGTCACCGGCGATCTCGGCAGCGCCGCCAAGAACACCGCCATCGAGTATCCGGTCACGGCCGTGGTCAATGGCGACGGGACGTACAGCTTCGTGCTGGTGGCCCAGTCGAGCAACGGTCTCGGCGTGGCCTCCCGACAGGCCACGGCCACCAACCGTCCGCAGCTCGTCATCACGTTCGTCCCGAGCTCGTCGGGCGACACCGAGGCGCCGAGCGTGCCGACGGGCGTCGACGCGGTGGCCACCTCGTCGACGCACGTCGACGTGACGTGGGCGGCGTCGACCGACAACGTCGGGGTGACCGGCTATGACGTGCTGCGCGATGGCGCGGTGATCGCCTCGCTGCCGGGCACCGCGCTGAGCTATCCCGATGCGACCGTCGTCGCCTCGACCACGTACAGCTACCAGGTCGTGGCCAAGGACCTCGCCGGCAACCAGTCCGTGCCGAGTAGCGCCGCGGTCGTCACGACGCCGGCACCGAGCGGCCCGACGACGCTCACGTTCGTGGCCGTCGAGGACAGCTACACCGATGCCACCAACCCGAACGCCAACTTCGGCACGGCCACCAACGTGTTCTCCGACACGTCACCAGCCCAGCGCGGTTATCTCAAGTTCACCGTCAGCGGGGTGACCGGGACCGTCCAGAGCGCGGTCGTCCGGTTGTGGGTGACCGACAGCACGTCGAACGCGCCACAGCTCGCGACGTCGTCCAGCGCGTGGACCGAGGCCGGCCTCACCTGGAACAACCAGCCCGCCCCGGGGGCCGTCACCGGCGATCTCGGCAGCGCCGCCAAGAACACCGCCATCGAGTATCCGGTCACGGCCGTGGTCAATGGCGACGGGACGTACAGCTTCGTGCTGGTGGCCCAGTCGAGCAACGGTCTCGGCGTGGCCTCCCGACAGGCCACGGCCACCAACCGTCCGCAGCTCGTCATCACGTTCGACTGAGATCGGGCCCTCGGCGTCATGAGCGCGGTCGCATGATCGGTCGGGCCGCCCCCGTTCTGGTCGTCCTGGTCGCAGCCGTCGTGCGGCTGTACGGTCTGACCGCGATCGGCCTCAACTCGGACGAGGCCGTGTACTCAGGACAGGCCGCGTCGATCGCCGGCGACGCCATCCTCAGCCAGTTCTTTCCGATCTTCCGGGCCCACCCGCTGCTGATCCAGACGATGCTCGCCGTGGCGCTCAGCGTGGAGAACAGTGATCTGGCCGCCCGCTTGGTTGCGGCGGGGATGGGGATAGCGACGATCGTGGTGGTGTATCTGCTCGGTGCACTGCTCTACGGGCGGCGGATCGGCCTTGTGGCGGCGCTGTTCGTGGCGGTCATGCCGTACCACGTGATCGTCACGCGCCAGTTCCTGCTTGACGGACCCTTGACGCTGCTCACCACAGTCACGCTGTATTGCCTCGCCCGGTTCGGGATGACGAACCGGCACACCTGGCTGTACGCCTCGTCGGCGATGCTCGGCCTCGCATTCCTCACCAAGGAGACGGCGATCGTCTTCATCGCCGCGACGTATGCGTTCCTGGCCCTCGCGCCCGCTCTCGTGGTCGGTCTGCGCCATCTCGCCGTCGCGATGCTCACGATGGCCTTGGTGATCGCCTGTTTCCCGTTATCGCTGCTACTCGCCGGTGGCGGTGGCGCGAGCACCGCGCAGCAATACTTCGTCTGGCAGCTGCTTCGGCGTCCCAACCACGACCTGCTGTTCTATCCGACCATCGTGCCGCCCGCGCTCGGCATCGTGCTCCTTGCGGTCGCCCTCGTGAGCCTGTGGGTCTTCCGGGCCCGGGCCGACTGGCGCCTGCGCCTCCTGGTGGCGTGGATGCTCGTCCCGGTCACGTTCTTCGAACTGTGGCCTACCAAGGGGTTCCAGTACCTCCTCCCCGTGGCGCCGGTCGTGGCGATCCTCGCTGCGCGACTGCTCATCGAGTGGCGCCCGCAGCGTGGCCTGACTGCGCCCGGGTGGCTGCACTACTCGCTGTGGCAGCCGCGCGCGGTGGCGGTGACGCTCGTGGTCGCATCGTTGCTCGTGCCATCTGCGGCGACCGTGCTGGGTCCGGCGCCCGGGCAGGTCCTCGCGGGCGGCGGCGGTGTGCCCGGCGGTCGCGAAGCCGGCCAATGGGTCGATACGAATCTGCCGCCGTCGGCGCGGCTCATGACGATCGGGCCGTCGATGGGCAACATCCTCCAGTTCTACGGCCACCGGACGACCCGTGCCCTCTCGGTCAGCCCCGACCCATTGAAACGGAATCCGTCGTACGAACCGATCCGCAATGCCGATCTGAGCGTGCGAACCGGGGAGTTCCGATACCTGGTGTGGGACGCATACTCCGCGGCCCGCACGCCACACTTCTCGGGGCGGCTCATGGAACTCGTTCGGCGCTACGACGGACGCCTCGTGCATGTCCAGGCACTGTCCTCGAACGCGGGCGGATCCCAGATCGAAACGCCGATCATCCAGATCTACGAGGTGCGCGCGCCAGTGACCGCCACGCAGGCGGAATGGGCCCCGCCGCCGGCGGCAGGCGCGCCCGTTCGCAGGGAGTTCATCTTCGCGTCGTATGGGCTCGCGGTCGTCATCGCCGCGGGCACGGTCGTGATCGCGATCGGCGGCGGACTGCGCGGCAGGCGGGTCGCACGCTCGTCGGTCCGGCTCGCGATGTGCCTCGCCCTGACCGCCGCGTGGCTCCTGGGCCCGCCGACTGTCCGAGCCGCCACGCCGACCACGCTGACGATGGAGACCGACACGTCGATCACGGTCGGTGTCCACCCGTCCGTCACGGTGAGGTTGGCAGGGCCGGCCGGCCCCATCGCTCGGACGGCGGTCGAAGTCCAGCTCGACGGGCGCCAGACGATGCGGGTCGTAACGGACAGCGAGGGCGCCGTGACGACAGTCCTCGCTCGCGATCTCGATGCCCGTGACTACGAGCTGCAGGCGGTGTTCAGGGGGACCGACAAGCTGATCGGGAGCTCGAGCGCGGTTCAAACGCTCCACGTCGCGCCCGCCACCTTGATCGTGCGGACCGTGCCCCTGTTGGCCGGCGTCCCCGTGTTGCGGGTCGACGGACGGCCGATGTCGACTGGCGCGGACGGGACGATCCATGTGGCCATCCCGGCCGTCCGGCGGTATCGCCTGGACGTCATGTTGCCACCCGAGCAGCCCGACCTTCGACTGACCTTCGACCGGTGGGGCGATGGCAATCGGGACAAGGTACGGTCGATCCGGCTGCCCGGGCGATCGGAGTTGGTCCTCGGACTGGAGCGCATGCACCGGGTCCAGTTCGGCTTCGTGGACGCCAGCGGCACCACCGTCGATCCGGCACGTGTCGAGACCCTACTGATCGCCAACGATCGCGGCGAGGTGCTGGAGCCCAGTCCCGGCGAGTCGACCTGGTTGGTCGAGAACCGGATCATGCGCGTCGGTGGGGAGCTCAGCTCGGTGCCCATCGAGTACCGCATCCAGGAGGTGGGTGTCCGCGGCTCGAACGTCGTCGATCGAGGCCGGCTGCATCACCAGCCGACCGGCGAGCTCGATACCTGGCTGGTGCCGCTGCTGCTGTACTCGGTGGCCGTGTCCGGGCAGGACGCGCTGTTCGGCTATCCCCTCGGATCCTCGGTCCAACTATCGCACCCGAACGGATCGGTCGAGAGCATCCCGCTCGATCAGGGCGCCAGCGTCACGGTCACGGCACTTCCGCGTGGGAACTACAAGCTTGCGATCGAGCATCCGCCCGGCTTCGCGGTCTCGACACCGCTCGTCCTATCAAGAGAACAGCACATCCGTGTCCCGGTCATCAGCTATGTCGATGCGGCATTCGTGCTCGGCACCGGTTCGATCGTCGCCGTAGGGCTGGTCCTCGCGGGTGGCCGCCCGGTCGGCCGCGCCGGACGGCGCATGCTGCGACAGATGGGCGGAGCCGTCCTCACGACGCTGCTCCTGCCGCTGCGTCTTGCCCGTGCGATCGCGAGGCGACTCGGCGAGGCGGCCGGCGGGCTCCGCAGGCGGGCCCACCTATCACCGCGCACAGCAACGCCGTTCTCCCCGATCTTCGAGGTCGTGCCGGTCGCGCCGGTCGCAGGTGGGGCGGTCACGATGGACGCCGGCGTGAAGCCGGCCGCATCGACGGCCGGCTTCTCCCCGCCGCCTCAGGAACGAGTGCGACGCTACAAGCGCTGCCGGCACTGTGGACGACAGGTGACCTGGCGGGCGCGCCTTTGCCGAGCTTGTGGCGAGCGGCTCCGCAGATCATGAGCCAGGCACATCCGAACCCAGCACATGGCGCGCCACGGCTGATCACGGTCGTGGGTGCGATCTCCTTGGTCGTGCTGGTCTCGGTCATCCTGCTCGCGGCGGCAGGCAGGCGGGAGCCAGTGGTGGCGGCGCCGGACGCACCCGTGCTCGCCTACTACTACATCTGGTTCGATCGCGGGTCGTGGGATCGGGCCAAGACCGATCTGCCATTGCTCGGGACGTATTCGTCGAGCTCGCGCCAGGTGATGCGCCGCCATGTCGAATGGGCGAAGAGCGCCGGCATCGACGGCTTCATCGTGAGCTGGAAGAGCACGACCAAGCTCGACGCGAGGCTGCGCCAACTCGTGGAGGTCGCGCGCGAGGCCGACTTCAAGCTCGCGATCATCTACCAGGGCCTGGATTTCGACCGCAACCCGGTCCCGGCGGCCCAGGTCGGACGGGATCTCAAGCTATTCGTCGCCGAGTATTCGGGCGAGCCGGTGTTCCAGATCCTGGGGCGTCCGCTCATCGTCTGGTCGGGCACGTGGGAGTTCACTCGGACAGACATCGAGGCGGTCACGGCGGCCGTCCGTCCCACGGTCCGGGTGCTGGCCTCCGAACGGGATGTCGACGGCATCAATCGGCTGGCTGGCACGGTCGACGGGGATGCCTACTACTGGTCGTCGGTCGACCCTGAAACGTTCCCGAAGTATGTCGACAAGCTGACGGCGATGAGCGCGGTGGTCCATGCGCAGGGCGGGCTGTGGGTCGTCCCGGTCGCGGCCGGCTTCGACGCGCGCCTGATCGGCGGGACGCGCGTCATCGACCGCGACGAGGGCGACCATCTCCGGAGGCAGATGGGGCTGATCGCCGAGACGCGACCCGATGCGATCGGGCTGATCAGCTGGAATGAGTTCAGTGAGAACTCCCACATCGAGCCGAGCGTCGACCACGGGTACCAGTACCTCGATGTCGTCCGGGATGCGCGTCCACTCGCCGGCCTGGCACCGATCGACGAGGATTCCTCGGACGACCCGCCGTCACAAGACCCGGCGATCGTCCAGCGTGTATTGGCCGTCTCGCTGCTCGGCGTCCTGACCGCCGCGGGGATCGTACTGACCGCTCGGCGCGAGCGGCGGGCTCGCTAGCGGCTAAGGCGCCCGGCGTGACGCCTGCCCGTTAGGGGGGTCCGGGCAGGCGGTCACGCGGGACACAGGGATTAACGGATCAACGGCCCCACAGCCAATCTGTGAAGCCGATGGCCCGGCCCATCAGGGAGGGTCGGGTCGGAAGTCGCAAGCTGTAGCGTTTGTTGAGGAGCCAGGGCATCTGGCGTGACGCCAGCGTCGCATTCCAACCCGTGCCGCCGGCAGCCCGCGAGCGGGTCACGATGCTGGCCATGCGCTTGAGGGCGCGGTCCGTCCAGGCGTAGGCGCCGGTATACCCGTTCTGATAGAGCAGTTCGAGCTGCATGCCCATGCCCTGGATCGAGTCGAGCTGGTACTGGATCCCGGTCGTGCCGGGCGGCCAGCGCAGCGAACCGCCCCGGCTGATATCGGCGATGACCGCGCCGCTCACGTTGATGCCCCGCTTGGTACAGACGCCGTTGACCGGCGTGTAATTGGTCGGCGCACAGGCCCACGACAATGCAGCCGACGTCATCTTGTCCCGGAACCGGAACGCACTGCGGTAGCCCAAGAAACCCTGGGTGATCTTGATGGCCGACGCCAGGTCGGTCCGGTCGCCCAGGTAGAGGTCCGCCGCGATCCGCGACGCGCCGGCGTAGGCACCCCAGTTCGTCGCTGAAAGGACATGCGTGCGGTACAGCGAGTTCCAGATCCCGTGGCCGCCGATGACCTTCCTGCGGATGGTGGTCAGCCATGACCGGAATGTCGCGTCGTTGGTCCCGCCCAGCTCGGCGAGATCGGCGGCGAGGACGTACGCCATCAGCTGACGCCCGAGCGCGAGGGTCGCGTTACTGCACCCGACGCGCTGGGTCGCGATGGCCGAGATCACGCCCGATCGCGCCTTCACGCCGTACGAGGCCGTCCCCGTGCGCGCGAAGACGAGCGCGGCGGCGAGCGTGCGCAGGTGATGCTTGCCGTTGATGTCGCACAGGTTCGGCGTCCCGAGGCTGCCGTCAGCGACGGCCTTCATGTTGGCCCAGGCGGTGCCGCTGACCGGTCGCGCGAGGAGCGCCGAACGCGACATCAGGATGTAGTCGGTCGCGGCGGCGGCTGGTGGGGGCGCGAGGGCGGCGCTCGGGATGAGGACACTGATCGCCAGGAGGCTGACCGCAAGCCTGGCGCTGCGGGGGAGACGAGACGTCCACTGGACGCCGGTGTCGACCGGCCGCATGGTGCTCCTTCCTACCTGGACGCCGCAGGACATGCGGCGAACGAATGGCGAAGCCGACCGTGAGGAGCGGTCGGGTGTGACGGGTGAGGCGGCTGACGCCCGCGGTGAGCGCGGGAGGGGACGTGCCCCTGCAACCCTTTGTCATCGGGGAGTTTGCACCCGATCAACGCCCGTTGTCACCCCGTTGCCGCCCGTCACCACATGTCATCGGTGCGCGTTGGCAACGCTAGTTGGCCTCGCGACAGCCGCCGGATGAGGATCGGGTCACTTGACCATAGACTGTCGCGGAAATGGCCGACGACAGCCCGACGATCCGGATCCCGACAGCCCCGACCCCCCCGACGTCCCCGCCTGGAGCGGCTGACGGTCCGATCGGGCCGGGAGGCCCGCCGCCGGATCGACCACCGCGTGGCCGACGGCGCCGCCTGCCGCTGTGGCTCGCTGCGCTCGTCGTCGTGATCGGAGCGATCGTCGGTGCGAGCCTGATGCAGCTTCGACCCGCGCCGGCAGATGCCACGCCCAGCCCCTCCCTCGGCGGCGTGCCAAGCCCGACATCGACCACTGCCGTGACGCCGACGACGCCATCCGCCTCGCCGACTCCGACCCTGCCACCGCCGCCCTCGCCTCGGCCGGAGGGCGATTTCCTGCTGATGTCGAAGGCGGATTTCATGGCGTTGCCGACAAGCGGGCCGGCCTGGGAATCGCTGCGGCTATGGGCCGACGAGCCGGCCGGTGAGCCGGACCTGCGCGACCAGGACCGCCGACACGGCGTGATCACCCTGGCGTCGGCCTTGGTCTTCGCACGGACCGGCGACGCGGCCTACGGCGAGCGCGCAACGCGCCAGATCATGGACGCCATCGGGACAGAACGCGAGGGCGCCAACAATTCCATCCTGTCGCTCGGGCGCCAGCTCGGGGGGTACGTGCTGGCGGCCGACTTCGTCGGATTGTCCGGGGCGGACGATGAGCGGTTCCGCGAATGGCTCGATGACATCCGAACACGGGAGCTTGGGGGCCACGGGCGCTGGACGTCGCTCGTGGGGACGCACCAGGATGCCCCGAACAACTGGGGCTCGTTCACGGGCGCCTCGAGGATCGCCGCGAGCCTTTACCTCGGTGATACCCAGGATGTGCAGCGAGCCGCCCAGGTCCTGCGCGGGTTCCTCGGGGAGCGCGACGCGTGGGATCGCTTCCAACCGGTCGAAGGCGCGTCGAGCTGGGCGTGCGACCCAGCCCACTACACGCCGGTGAACCCGCCCTGCGCGAAGGGCGGCATCGACCTCGATGGCGCGATCGTGCGGGACATCGACCGTGGCGGGAACCGCAAATGGCCCCCTGGCCGCGACGGGATCGGCTACACGCTCGAGTCGCTGCAGGGACTGTCGGTGCAGGCCGAGCTACTGACAGTGAACGGGTATGGCGACGTCTGGACCTGGTCGGATTCCGCCCTCCGTCGAGCAGCCGGCATCGTGACGCGCTCCGGTGATGCGGGCGGGCTGACCTGGAACCGCTCGTCCGTCAGCTACCACGTCCCGTGGCTGCTCAACGCCCGCTACGGCCTCGACCTGCCGACCGAGCCGGCAGGGATCGGGCGCCTCTTCGGCTATACGGACTGGCTCTACGGCGGCTGAGTCGGTACCTTCGGACCGTCCGGTCCGGTCGGGTCCGCTGTGGTGCTGGGTCGACCGGTCTACGGTCGCGGTGGACCGTTCCATGGGCCCGCGAGGCGCCACACGCAAGGTCGCCGGGACCATCGACCGATTGCCAGCACATCGGCGCTGGTGCATCGTGGCTCCACCCCAAACGGGCGACATCGCCCCTGACCCCCCCACAACGTCGCGGAATCCGGAACCGTCATCGGACCGCAGCAACGAACAGGCACACCCGTCGTGAGGCGGGGCCGCAAAGCCACGGGCCTGGATCACAGGTAGCCGGGTTGCCGAAGTCGCACCGCGCATCGGGACGCTGATCCGCCCCGTCCGTTCGCGTTCGCGTCTCACGCCCCCCGACGCCCATGCCCGCGGAGCAGGGAGGACGTCGTGCGGAATATCGCCATCGCCGATCGCAAGGACTGGGTCTTCTCGCATCCGGTGGCGCCGCCTTCTCCGCCTCGCGGGTCGCGCCTCCGCGACATGCTCGCCACGCTGCCGATCATCCTCCTCATCCCCGCACTCGTCGTGCCCTTTCTCTTCACGTCGGCGGCTGGGCCCGAGCTTCGGATCAAGCCCGCGGACCCGGTCGCGGGCCAGCGCATCGTCATCGGCGGTACCGGCTTCGACCGGCGCGAGTCTGGGACGATCGTGTGGGTCGCCGACGAGGACGAGAAGCCGGTCGAGGTCGCGGCCTACCGTGCAGCGGTCAGCGGCCGGTTCTCCGTGAAGGTGCGCCTGCCGGCCGACATCGATGTCGGCAAGCACGAGTTCCTCGCCATCAGCGCCGACGGCATCGAGCGGAGCACGCTGACGATCGAGGTCGCGGCGCCGACGCCCGAGCCGACGCCCGAGCCGACGCCCGAGCCCACGCCACGGCCGACCCCGGCGCCGACCGCTCGACCGACACCGGACCCGACACCGGCACCGACTGCCGCCCCGACCACGGCGCCCACTAGCGCGCCGACCACGGCGCCGACGACCGCGCCGACCAGCGCTCCCACCGCGGCGCCGACGGCGGCCCCGACGGCCGCGCCGACCAGCGCTCCGACGGCCGCACCGACAGCGACTACTGCCCCGACACCGAGGCCCACGCCGACACCGTCTCCGACAGCTACGGCGACGCCATCCCCGACGCCGACCGCGACGCCATCGCCCACCGCAACGCCGACGGCGACACCGGCACCGACGGCCACGCCGACGCCACCCCTCCCGACACCGACACCACCGACACTACCGACACTACCGACACTACCGACCGGCCCGGCCGCGCCGGGCAGCGGGATCCTGCTGTCCGCGTCGGACATCGCCCGACTGCCGACGTCAGGTGCCGCCTGGACGGCGCTGAAAGCAAGGGCCGACGGCGCGATGGGCTCGCCGCTCATCTCGAACCAGGACGACAACACCGACCAGGTCGTGCTCGCAAAGGCGTTCGTCTATGCCCGCACCGGCGCAGCGAGCTATCGGGCCAGTGTCCTGGCGGCGCTCAAGTCGGCGCTCGGCACCGAATTGGGCGGCCGCACGCTCGCCCTCGGGCGCAACCTGCCGGCCTACGTCATCTCGGCCGATCTGATCTCGCTCAAGACCTACGACCCGACGTTCGACATGGGCGCGTTCCGCCCGTGGCTGCGGGCGCTGCTCTCCAAGCCGCTCGATGGCCGGACGCTCGTCAGCACGCATGAAGACCGCCCGAACAACTGGGGCACCCACGCGGGCGCCGCGCGAGCGGCCATCGCAGCGTACCTCGGTGACGGTGCCGAGATGGCGCGCACCGCCCAGGTCTTCCGAGGCTACCTCGGCGACCGCGCCGCGTACGCCGGGTTCGTATACGGCGACCTGGCCTGGCAGTGCGACCCGACCAGGCCGGTCGGCATCAACCCCACGGGCTGCACGAAGAACGGCATCAACATCGATGGTGCCCAGCCCGAGGAGATGCGTCGTGGCGGAGCATTCACCTGGCCGCCGGTGTTCACCGGCTACGCCTGGGAGGGCCTGCAGGGCGCCGTGCTCCAGGCCGAGCTGCTGCGCGTCGCCGGCTACGACGCGTGGAACTGGTCCGACAGGGCGCTGCTCCGTGCGACACGGTTCCTGTACGGGCGTCTCGGCTGGGTGGCCGAAGGCGACGATGAGTGGCAGCCATGGCTCATCGATCGGCGTTACGGCACTGCGTACCGCGGCCCGGCGCCGGCCAGGACCGGCAAGAACTTCGGCTATACGGACTGGCTCTTCGGTCTCTGATCGACGGTCCCGGTGGCGGCGCTCTCGCGAAGCGTGATGATCGCCGCCGCCCCGGCCACGGCGAGGATCAGCCAGAAGAACCGGCCGAATGACAGGTGCAGGAACATGCCGGTCACGTAATAGGTCATCAGTGCCAGCAGGAATGGTGTCGTGAGCCGCTCGAGATCGGGCCGCCGATCGATGCTCATGCGCCGCGCCCGCAGGAGCTGACGAGCCGTGAGGACGCCGATGAGCACGAAGACCACCAGGCCGGGGATGCCGAGCTCGGCTCCGATCCCGAGGTAGAGGTTGTGCGCTTGGCGGGCCGCATCGTTGCGAATCAGGATCCCGACGACGTTGGCGTATTCCTCGTAATGGATCGGGAACATGTCCGGCCCGACCCCGATCACCGGGTGGTCGACGATCACCAGCGCCGCGGCCAGCGTCTCGGTCGCCCGGCTGAGCAGCGAGTTGTCGACCTCCGCGGCGGTGCCCGGTTCACCGAATCCGCCGGCGGCCGCGAGCGACGTCAGTCTGTTCCCGTAGTGCGGGAATGCGACCAGGATGATGGCGAGCACCGCTACGATTGCCACCACGTGGTGCGCCTTGACCGTGCGCAGGACGAACAGCGCCACGAGCAGCGCGGCAAGTCCGACCGCACCGCCGCGTGAGAACGACAGCACCACGCCGAGGGTGATCAAGACCGTCATCAGGCCGGCCAGGACCCGCAGGAGCGTCGAGCGTTCGTCGATCACCCGGAAGATGCCCAGCGGCACGAGCATCAGCATCGTCTGGGCAAACCGGTTCGTCTCGCCGATGGAGCCAGCCATCCGCGGCTGGAGGACTGCGCCTGCCAGCGTCTCGACCCCGGTTCGGATCGCGGAATCGGCCTGCGCGAAGCCGAGGTAGTTGCTGTCGTAGTTTTCGGTGATCACCTGGTGCACTGACGCCAGGCTGACGAGGGCGCCGGATGCGACCAGCACCCACGTCGTGTAGCGCAGCATCTCCGGCGTCCTGATCACGTTGATCAGCAGGAAGTACAGCCCGAAGCCCTCCACCAGGAAGATGACCACGCCATTCCAGGACCGAGTCGTGTCACTCGAGAAGACGGCCGAGACGAGGTAGATGAAGAGGAGTACGACCATCCAGCCGAGCGCCGGCGGTGCGACGACCGGCAGCCGCCGGACGACGAGGTCGCGGGCGAGTGGGACGACCAGGAGCAGCGGCACGAATGCCCCGACGAAGAACGGGACATCGTGGAAGCGCACCGCGACGACGGCCGCATTCGTGTACAGGATGCCGATCGTCACGAGCGTCGCGATATCGGGCCGCAGGACGATCGCGATGCCGAGGAACAGCGCGCTCGCGCCGGCGACCGTCAGCAGTGGCGCATCCGCCGCGAGGATGCCAGCCGCCAGCGCGCCCATGATGATGAGCGCCGCCATGGCGATCACCGAGCGGTCCGCCGCTCGTCCGACCGCCGGGCGACCCGTGCGGACCGTGGTGCCGGGAGCGCTCACGCCCGCGCCTCCGATGGCGGGGAGCCTGGATCGGCCGAGGCATCCGCGCGCCGTGCCGGCTGCCAGCGATCGATCCGGCGACCGGTGATGAGATTCCAGAGCGCATGGAGGGACGCGACGTTGACCAGCAGGAAGAAGGCCGGGATCGCGAACCACGGACGCCGCCCAGCACGCCGATCACGCAGCGCCAGACCGATCGTCCCGAGGCCGTACACCCCGGCCTGACCGAGGGCCGCGAGCCGATAGATCGGCCCGTCGTCCCAGAGCAGGACGCTCGTCACCGCGATGACGAGCAACGGGATCGCCATGAGCCGCCGCAGGACCTTGTGCGTGAGCAATTGGAGCGCGTAGAACCCATGGCGCCGGGGATCGAGCAGGTCACGGGACACGGCGACGCCACGCAGGCCACGGGTCATGATCCTGACCTTGCGGCCGTACTCCCGTCGACTCGAGCCGGCGACCGGCTCCAGCGCGACCGCCTCGGGCTCGAAGACCAGGCGGCGTCCGGCGGCGATCACCCGGGTCGAGGTCGCGAAATCGTCGGTCACACCGTCCGGCACCGGCCGAAACAGCTCCCTGCGCAGCGCGTAGATCGCGCCGGTCGCGGAGATCACGCTGCCACCGAGACTCTCGGCGTCCTTCACGCGACGATCGAAGTCCCAGTAGCTGCGCTCGCCGACTCCAGCCGCGGTCGCCCCGGCTGGGTCGGCCGGGCCGCCGGCCGCGCTCGTGGGAAGGTAGACCTGGTTGCCGGCCACCCCGCCCACCGCTGGATCCGCGAAGGAACGGACGAGCCTGCGGATCGCGTCGGGCGCGTACGCGGTGTTGGCGTCGGAAAACACGATGATCTCGCCAGTCGACGCGCCGACAGCGGTATTGAGGGCGGTCGCCTTGCCGGTCCGGGGCAGATCCAGCACGCGCACGCGCGGATCGGCGCGCCGGCGCGCCTCCTCGACGGTCGCATCGGTCGACCCGTCGGATGCGATCACGATCTCGAGCTTGTCCGCGGGGTAGTCGAGCGCGAGGAGGTTGTCGACGCGCGGCCCGATCGAGGCCGCTTCGTCGTGCGCGGCGATGATCACGCTGACGGACGGCGTGATGTCCGCGACCTGATGCGGCCGTGGCCGAAGTCGCGCCCGCACGAGCACGAGTAGCGGGAAGCCGACGTAGGTATAGACGACGAGCGCCACGGCCGCCCAGAAGACGATGGCCGTCACCCGGCCGACTCCGCCGCACTGGCGGCCGACGAGCGTGCCATCGCCGCTGCCGCCGCCTCCGGTGGTCGCTCGCCCAGCGACCTACGGATCCGCGCCCCGAGCGCGGCAGCATTGCGATCCACGTCGAAATCGCGTTGGACGGTCGCTCGACCCGCCGCGCCCAGCGACCGTCGGAGAACGGGGTCAGCCGCCAGCCGTGTCAGGGCGTCGGCCAGTGCGGCATCGTCGCCCGGCGGGACCAGCAGCCCGCTCACTTCGTCGGTCACGAGCTCCGGGATACCCGACAGGCGGCTGGCCACGACCGGCAGTCCGGTGGCCATCGCCTCCATCAGCACGACCGGGATCCCTTCGCGCTTCCCGCCGCGCGTCGGGACGCTCGGCGCGACGAGGACGTCAGATGCGCCGAGCTCGGCGGCCACGGCGTCGCTCGTCATGCGGCCCAGGAGCGATATGCGGTCGGCCAGCCCCGACGTGTCGATGCGCGTCGCGAGCCGCTCACGATCGGGACCGTCCCCGATGAACCGGCAGGTGAACGCCACGCCCCGCTCGGCCAATCGCCGGCATGCCTCGATCAGATGGGCCTGGCCCTTGACCTCGTGGAGCGTGCCGACCGCCACGATCCGTAGCGGGCCCTCTGCCAGCGGATCGGCAGGCGGGAATGCGGCAGGGTCCACGCCGCAATGGATGACGTCGACCTTGCCCGCAGCCGCAGCTCCCGCGGTCGATTCGATCAGCGTCTGATTGTCTCCGGAGATGGTGACGACGAATGCCGCTTCGGCGACCTTGGTCGGCAGCATCGTGCGATCGACGTGCAGGTCCGAGCCGTGCGCCGTGAAGCTGTACGGGATGCCGGCCAGCCGGTGGACGAGCCAGCCAGCGAGCGCCGGATGGTTGGCGAAGTGGCAATGGACGTGATCGACGCCCTCGTCGAGCATCGCCAGCGACATGTGCGCGACCTTGGGGAAGATGCCCAGCCCGCCCAAGAGGAAGTTCGGGCTCCGCCAGGTCCCGCGAATCATGTCGACGAACGCGCGCAGGTAGCGGCGTCGGCGGCCGCGATCGCGCAGGAAGGCCAGTTGGCTGCGCAGGATCCCGCCCGACACGAACGGCACGAAATGAGCCCGCTCCACCCAGCGGGCCGCGGCCGGCTGCACCGGTTCACCGGTCTGGCGGAGCAACGGATGCAGCTCGATCCGGACACCGGCGCGGTCCATCGCCTCGAGCTCGGCCAGGATGAACGTCTCGGTCAGCTTGGGGAACCGCGACATGACGTAGGCGACGGTCAGGTCGCCCTCCGCGCTCACTGGTATCCGTCCGGATTGCGCTCGTGCCACGCCCACGCGGAGCGAACGATGTCGTCGAGCGAACGCGTCGCGCGCCAGCCGAGCACCGTTTCGGCGTGCCGGGTGTCTGCCCAGATCGCCGACGGGTCGCCTTCGCGACGGGGCGCCGCCTCGGTCGGGATGTCACGGCCGGTGATCCGTCGGGCGGCGTCGAGGACCTCCAGGACGGACGCGCCCACGCCGGTCCCGACGTTCGTGGTCAGCGACGCGTCGCGAGCGTCGATCGCCTCGAGGGCGCAGCGGTGGGCCGCGGCGAGATCCAGCACGTGGATGTAGTCGCGGATCGCGGTACCGTCAGCGCGTCGGATGGTCGGTGCCGAAGATGCGCACCATCGGTCGCCTGCCGGCGGCCGTCTTGAGCACGACCGGGATGAGGTTCTGCGCCTCCGACCAGTCCTCGCCGCGCGAGCCGTCCTCGGCCGCGCCGGCCGCGTTGAAGTAGCGCAAGGTGGCCGACTTGATCCCATGCGACGACTCGAACCATGGCAGCAGGCGTTCGGAGATCGCCTTGCTCTCGCCGTACGGGTTCATCGGCCGGATGACCGCCGTCTCGTCGACCGGTGAGGTGTCGGGCGTGCCGTACACGGCGCACGACGACGAGAACACGAAGCGACGGACGCCGCTTCGGGCCATCGCACGGAGGACGCCGAGCGTGCCGCCGACGTTGTCATCGAAATAGCCACCGGGATCGGCGACCGAGTCCTCGACCGACTTGAGCGCAGCGAAATGGATGACGGCATCGATGCCATGGCGCTCGAGGGTGGACGTGACGAGGTCGCTGTCGCGCACGTCGCCGACGACCAATGGCAACGGGTCGACCGCGGTCGGGTGGCCGCTGCGCAGGTCATCGATGACCACGACCGAGTGACCGGCGTCGGCCAGATGGCGAGCGGTCAAGGAGCCGATATAGCCGGCACCACCCGTGACCAGGATGCGCATCGCGGTGTCCGGACGGTCGCCCGTCAGGCGTTCGGGCTGGGATCGCTCCGCCGCCGGGGAGTGCGACGGGTCGGGCTCTTGGGTCGTGGCGCCGGCTCGATCGAGCGCAACGGTTCGGGCTCGACCGGCCGGAGCGGCTCGGGCTCGATGCGCACCTCGCGAAGCGGTTGATAGGCAGGCTCCGCGGTGGGGGGCTGGAACTGTCGATACGACTCCGGGGCCGGTTGGTGCTCTGATTCGCCGAACGGCTCGCGAACCCGTTCGTTGGTGACCTCTCGAGATTGCTCACGGACGGGCTCCCGTCGTGGTTCGCGAGGTGTGGGCCGCGGCCGCTCGGGGACGTCCGAGCGCCCTCTGCTGCGCCGGATGCCACGCTTGCGCTCCGCGAGCACCGTGCCCGCCACGCTGACACCCACGAGCCGCAGGCTCTCAGCGGCGTACTCCACGTCGTCACGGCGCGCCTGGTCCCGCACTGCGACCAGGATGGCCGCGTCCGCAGCCTGTGCCCAGGCCAGCGCACCGGCGGACAGGTGCAGGGCGCCAGCGTTGATCAGGATGAGATCGGCCTGGTCGGCCAGCGCCGAGATGATCGCCGCGGCTCGCCCGACATCGATCGTGTCGGGGTCCTGCGAGATGCCATGTGCCAGGACCCGGAGCGCGCCCGAGACGCGCACGAGTCGGCTGGACACGTCGGCAGGGGAGGCGTCCACGAGGTCGGTGATGCCGCTTCGATCCTGGAGACCGAAGATGCGGGTCACCGACGCGTCGCTCTGGTCGTAGTCGACGAGGACGACCTGGCGGCCGCTCCGTGCCGTGATCGCGGCGAGGTTGGCCGCGACCTGGCTGCTGGCTCCATCCGAGCCGGTCCCGACGACCACGATCGAGCGTGCGGCCCCGCCCCCCTCTCGGAAGGCGGCCTTGGCAAGGACGAGCCGATACGCTGCGGCAGCCGCCGAATCAGGCGCCTGGTCGATGAGCCCGCGGTCGCCGGACGGGAGCGATCGACCGATCTCGACCCGGCCGAGCAGCGGCAGGCCGGTCAGCCGGCCGAGTTCGTCCTCGGAACGGACGGCCGCGCTCAGGTACTCGAGCAGCATGACCAGGACCATCGCGCCGATCAACGCGGCGAGCGCCGCCAGGGCGACGATGAGCGACTTCTGGGGCGCGACCGGATCGATCGGCGGGACCGCGAAGTCGACCGGTGTCAGCTGGCCTTCAGGCCGGTTCGTCCCGCGGGATGCGAGCTGCGTGATCTCGTCCGCGAGATTGTTGGCGAGCCGTGCTGCCATCCCGGGATTGGTGTCCTGGACGCGGATCGTCAGGAATCGGGTGACGTCGTTGGCGGTGACCCGGGTCGCGAGGTTGAGCTCGGCCGGGGTCAGCGTCGAGCCAGCCTCCGCGATCGCCGACTGGAGGAGCGGCGTCGTCGTCACCAGCTGCGAGTAGGTCTGGACGAGGTCGCCGGCAGCGACGAGCGTGTCGCGGTCCGTGTTGTACGGCCCCACCAGCAACTGCGTCTCGGCCTCGTAGGTCGGCGGGATCTGCGATGCCACGACGTACCCGGACACGCCGGCGACCCAGGTCGCTACGAGCAATGTCCACCACCACCGCCTCGCGACCGCGAGGTAGCCGGTCAGTTCCACAGAACCCCCTTGGGAACACCCATACCCTGGTCGGGCCGATCTCGCCAAGGATACCGGTTCATGGTCCGTACTGGACCGGATGGGCTATGACCCGGTGCGGCCCGGCACCGGTCGCGTTCAGCGTCCCGCCAGCCGGAAGCTCGTGCCGACGATCAGGCCGATGCTGATGACGACGACTGCCACGATCCACAAGGGTTGCTCGATGTCATCGGGGATGAGATCCAGGCGATCGATGAGGATCACTGCCACGGCGGTGACGGCCGGGATCAGGCCGAGCATCAGGCGGCCGAGGGGATGGTCGGCAGCGCCCCGGCGGATGAACTGCGCGCCGATGTACGCGGCGCCGAGCAGGATGCCCGCCGATAACAGGATCAGCTCGAGGCTCTGCACGGCACGATCCTAGCGACTGCGGGTCGTGTTTTTGTCAGTCTTGCGTGACGACCAGCTGGGGGGCGTTGGCGCCCTCCGAGCTGCTGAAGATCGCGCTGTTGGAGCCCTCGATGGTCAGCGCGAAACTGACCAGCCCGTTGCCGCTCACCGACGTCGGGCTGAGCGTGATCTCGTTGTAGGCATTGAGGCTCGGCACGGGTGCAGCGCCGGCGTCCGGCGTGCCCGTGGCGGGCTTGTTCGCCCAGGTGATGACGCCCTCGGTCCAGATCGTGTCGGCGACCGGCAGGACGTGGACGATGTTCGGGCTGGCGTCGGTCGCGAACAGCCGCAGCTTGACGCTGGTGACCGGACCGGTCAGCCCGCTCACGTCGAACTTGAGGTACGTCCGGTAGGTCGTGGTCGTGCCCTCGCCACCGACGCGGATCGTGGTCATCGCCCCGAAGTTGGTGGTCGTGGTGCTCGAGCGGACCTGGGCGTCGTCGGTCGGCGCGAATGTCAGTGTCGAGCCGCCACCCGGTGGCGTCTGGTTGGTGACGGCGGCACCGCTGAAGCTCGCGGCGTCGTTGCCGGCGATGTCCTGGACCGGGTTCGTAGCCGGTGCTGCGTACGACAGCGTCACCGGATCTCCCGCGACCACCGGCGAGGCCAGCGTCAGCGTCACGTTCGAGCCTGCCACGCTGACGTTCGACACACCGCGCGGGCTGCCACCGACGAGTGGCGCATATGCCGTCGCGGCCGGCACCGAGCCGGTATCGAGCGCCTCGTCATAGACGATCGTGAGGCTCGCTCCGTTGACCGTCGTGGCGCCGCGCACGGGCGCGGTCGTGTCGCCGCCCGTCGGATTGACGGTCAGCGAAGCGGTCGCCGTCGGCGAGTTCGTCGTCCCGTCGTTGACCCGGTAGGTGAACGAATCGGGGCCGCTGTAGGCGGCGGTCGGGGTATACGTCACCGACGCGCTGTCGGTGTTCGGGCTGCCGCTCGCGCAGGCCGCCCCGCCGATCGAGCCGAGCGACCCATGGGCCGGTCCGGTGACGATCGAGAACGTCAGCTCGCACGTCTCGGGATCCGACCCGGACAGGCTCACGCTGACCGCCTGGCCGGCGGTCGTCGTCGCGCTGGTCGCGTTGGCCGTCGGCGCGGTATTGGGCGGCGGCCCGCCGCCGCTCTGTGTGACCACGAGCTGCGGGGCGTTGGCGCCCTCCTTGCTGCTGAAGATCGCGCTGTTGGAGCCATCGATCGTCAGGCCGAAGCTGACCAGCCCGTTGCCGCTCACCGACGATGGGCTGAGCGTGATGTCGTTGTACGCGTTGAGGGTCGGGACCGTGGCTGCCCCGGCGTCCGGTGTGCCCGTGGCGGGCTTGTTGGCCCAGGTGATGCCGCCCGTCCCGCTCTCGATCCAGCTCGTGTCGGCGACCGGGAGGACGTGCACGATGTTGGTGCTCGCATCGGTCGCGAACAGGCGCAGCTTGACGCCGGTCACGGTCCCGGTCAGGCCGCTGACGTTGAACTTCAGGTAGCTGCGATAGATCGTGCTCGTCCCCTCGCCGCCGATCCGGATGGTCGTCTGGGTCCCGAAGTTCGTGGTCGTGCTGCTCGAGCGGACCTGGGCATCGGCCGTTGCGTTGAAGGTCAGCGTCGACCCACCGCCGCCTGTCGGGTTGACGGTCAGCGAGGCCGTCGCCGTCGGCGAGTTCGTCGTCCCGTCGTTGACCCGGTAGGTGAACGAATTGGGGCCGCTGTAGGCGGCGGTCGGGGTATACGTCACCGACGCGCTGTCGGTGTTCGGGCTGCCGCTCGCGCAGGCCGCCCCGCCGATCGAGCCGAGCGACCCATGGGCCGGTCCGGTGACGATCGAGAACGTCAGCTCGCACGTCTCGGGATCCGACCCGGACAGGCTCACGCTGACCGCCTGGCCGGCGGTCGTCGTCGCGCTGGTCGCGTTGGCCGTCGGCGCGGTGTTGGGCGGCGGCCCGCCGCCGCCGAGGATGTCGGCGTGCCAGTAGCGGCGCGTGGTGTCGTTGTAGGCGACGACGATCAGGCCGGTGGCGGCCGTCACGTTCTGCTTCGTGCTGGTCGCGTTGTTCATGTCCAGGGCGCTGGCGTCCTGGATGACGCTCGTGCCGGCCCCGCCGGGGAACGAGACGGCCCCGATCGGGGAGGTGTGCTGCTGGATCGTCCCGCCGTTCCCGGCCGAGGTCGTGTACACCCGCAGCAATCCGCTGGTCTCGTCGATCACAACGATCGGGCGGGTCTGGTGGAACGGCCCGGTCGACACGACGTGGTTCGACCAGGTCCCGTTCGTCTGGCGGACGAGCAGGACGATCAGCGGGTTCGAGCCGGACTCGGCGAGGCTCGTCTTGACAGCCGCGTAGACCCGCCCGCTCGCGTCGGTCTTCAGGTTGATGTGGTCGTCGGCGACGTTGGTGCCGGTATAGGCCGTCTCGGTCGTCCATGTCGTGTCGCCATCGGCGTCGTTGTGGACCGCGAAGTAGTCGGCGTCGGGCGAGGCGTCCTGATTGCTCCAGAGGATCCCGACCTTGTTCGCGCCGAACGCGATGATCGAGGAGATGTCGTCGATGTTGACGGCCGCAGCCCCCGGCATCGTGAACGGTGTGCCCCAGGCGGTGTCGGCACCGGTGGTCCGGTTGACCCAGATCGATCCCCCGGCCTCCCACGTTGCCCACAGCTGCCCGGTCGAATCCTTGGCGATGACCAGCGTCTCGCTGCGGACCGAGTTGATCGTCGCGGGGAAGCCGCTATCGAGCGAATACGTGTCTGTCGAGCTGTCGTAGCTGAACCGCAGGAGCCGGGCGACACCCGTCCCGTCGGTCTCGCTGAAGTTATGCGTCGCGACGTACAGCTTGGTTCCGTCCCAGAGCACGTCCGCTCGGGTGTTGCTTCGCTCGTCGATGCGAGTGCTCGTCCGCGTCCAGGTGTCGGTCGTCTGATCCAGCTTCCAGATGTAGGCGTCGAGCGTGGTGGCGTCGTACATGCTCGCCCACCACTGGCCGTCGTTGAACCAGAGCTTGGACTCAGGCTTCGACCCACTGGGGGCGCCACCTGGACCGGCATGGCCTTCGAAGCCGATGTCGCCGGGATCCGCAGACGCGGCGGCAGGTGCCGCGAGCAGGAGTCCAAGGCCGAAGAGGATGGCGGCGATCCGTGCCAACGGTCGACGCGAAGCAGATGCGGTCGGCCTGGACAGGCCGGCAGGCTGATCGGTCATCGGGTGTGCGCGCTCCCCCACCTCGGTCCACCGGCCCTCCCGGCCGGACCGGTCGCGGCATCGTACACCGGTATCCTGTCGGTGCACCTTGCAGTCCGATTTTCGCGGTGCCTGAATGCCGCGACGGGCCGTCGGGGAAACGGTTCGTGCTGTACTGTCCCTCGACGCCGCGGCGTTCCCCCCAGCGCCTGGCGGGATGAGCAGGACGCATCGATCAGGGGAGCCGGTGACCGAGCACCACAGCCACGAGGCATGACCCAGGACGGCTTCGTGGACTTCGATCTGCATGGCCTCGCCGGGCTGCGCCTCATCGATGCGCAGCCCGCGGACGCGCGTGCCGTCGAGCGCCAGCTCGGCCCGATCCAGGGGGATCTCGACCGCGATCCCGACGTCACGATCCGGTTCGTCGACCGCGTGGAGCTCGGCTCGCGGCTGCGCTACCTCGGTGCGGCTGAGGCGGGCTGGACCGACGACGCGTTCTTCGTCTTGCGCAGCCGCAAGAAGCCCGTGGTCGTGCGCATCCCGATGGACCGCATCGGCGGCCAGTGCGAGATCGTCTGCGAGCGAGGCTTGCCCGCCGTCCCATTCCTCATCGCCGTCCTGAACCTCACGGTCCTCGGCAACGGGGCCCTGCCGGTGCACGCGGCGGCGTTCGAGCTCGACGGAGTCGGCGCCCTCGTCACGGGTTGGTCGAAAGGGGGCAAGACGGAGCTGCTGATGGCGGCGGCGCGCGCCGGCGCGCGCTACATCGGCGACGAGTGGGTCTACCTGACCACCGACGGACGCATGTACGGGATCCCGGAACCGATCCGGCTGTGGGACTGGCACCTCCGGCAACTACCGGGGGCTCGCCGGCACATCAGCCGCACCGACCGCCTCAAACTGCGCACGATCCCCGCACTGCGCCGGCTCGATCGGGCGACCCCGCGCCGGATCCGCCGCCTGCCACCGACCAAGCTGCTGCATCGGGCGATCCCGACCCTGGAGGGACAGCTCCACGTCGACGTTCGGCCCGACCGGTTGTTCGGCGAGCTCGGGGACATGCGTGGTCGGCTCGACCGCATCCTGTTCGTCGTGAGCGCCGACGGCGCGGCCACGACCGTCGAGCCGATCGATCCAGCCGACGTCGCAGCGCGGATGCGCGCGTCGTTGATCCACGAACGCCTCGACCTGGCGACGCTCATGCTGCAGGCTCGGTTCGCGCACCCTGCGCTGCGCAACGAGCACCTCGAGACAGCCGAGACTCGCCAGCGCGAGCTGCTCGACAGGATCTTCGCGGGGCATCCGGCCTACCTCGTCACCCACCCGTATCCGGCCGATCTGGCAGCACTGTTCGAGGCCGTCCGGCCCGTCCTCGCCCCGGCATGACGACCGTCGCACTGATCGGGGCGGACGGTGCCGGCAAGACGACCGTGGCGAGCCGGCTGCCGGATCTCCTGCCGGTCCCGGTGCGCTACCTGTACATGGGCGTGAGCACCGACTCGAGCAACGTCATGCTGCCGACGACCCGGGTGACACGGCGCATCAAACGCGCGCTGGGAGCGGCACCGGACACCGCGGGGCCGCCCGAGCATGGCCGGCGCCGGCGCCCCCGCTCCTTCTTGCGTCGCCGCCTCGCCGACCTTCGGGCGGTGGCCCGGTTGGGCAACCGGTTCGCCGAGGAGTGGTATCGCCAGTGGCTCGCCTGGCGGTGGGAGCGCGCCGGCTCAGTCGTCCTGTTCGATCGCCATTTCTTCGCCGACTACCACGCTTACGACCTCCAGGGCGACGACCGCTCGTGGTCGCAGCGACTCCACGGGTTCGTCTTGGGACGGCTGTACCCGCGGCCCGACCTCGTCGTCTACCTCGATGCGCCCGGTGCGGTGCTGCTCGCGCGCAAGGGCGAGGGCACGGCGGAGGCCCTCGAGCGGCGACGTGACGAGTACCGCTCCATCAAGGGCCACGTCCGACACTTCGTCGAAGTCGATGCGACCCGCCCCATCGAGGAGGTGACCGAGCAGGTCGCCCAGGCGATCGTGGCTCGCCTGCCCGCGACCGAGCGGAGCGGCTGATCCGATGGGGCAACGCAGGCATGTCCTCGTCACAGACGCGGGGCGCGGTAGCGCGGTCGCCTTCATCCGATCCCTTGGCCGCCGCGGTTGGCGGGTCACCGCGGCCGACTGGGATCCGGCCAGCCCCGGTTTCCGATCGCGCTACACGACGGACCGGCTCCTGTATCCCCGGCCCTCGGAGCGGCCCGACGCGGTCGTCGAGGCGATCCGGCGCACCGTCGGGTCAACGGGCGTCGACCTCGTGATCCCGGTCACCGACGAGGTCGGCCTGCCGCTGGCGGATGCACGCTCGACATTCGACGGTCGAACGGTCGTGGCCTTGCCGGAGGCGACAGCGCTCGCCGCGACCCACGACAAGGCCGCCACCGTCGCGCTGGCAGAGCGGCTCGGCGTCCCGACGCCGTTGACCCGGATCGTGCGTCCCGACGACGACGCCGTCGCCGCCGCGAGCGACATCGGCTACCCGGTGGTCGTGAAGCCGGTCGCGTCGCGCGCCGTGCTGGATGACGGCACGATCGGGGCGTACGCGGTGTCGTACGCCCTCGACGCGGACGACCTCCGCCGCCGGCTCGCGGGGAGCACCCCGATCGGTACCGTGCTGCTCCAACGCTGGCTGCCCGGTGTCGGCGTCGGGGTCGAGCTGTTGATGGACCACGGTCGACCGCTCGCGGCCTTCCAGCATCGGCGCCTGCGCGAGGTGCCGCCCACCGGGGGAGCGAGCGCGCTGCGCGAGAGCGTGGAGCTCGACCCGGATCTGTACGAGCACGCGGTCGCGCTGCTTCGCGAGCTGTCATGGACTGGCCTCGCCATGGTCGAATTCCGACGCGGGACCGACGGCGTCGGGCACCTGATGGAGATCAACGGGCGCGTCTGGGGTTCGCTGCCGCTGGCGGTTCGCGCCGGGATGGATTTCCCGGGCCGGCTCGCCGAGCTGCTGTTGGACGGCCCGCCGCCGGCCGACGAGCCCGTCGCCAGCGACTATCGACGGGGCGTGCGCGCGCGCAATCTTCGACTCGAGCTCGCCTGGATCGGGGCCGTGCTGTCCGGTCGCCGCCGCCAGCGGGCACTGCCGTGGCCCGGTCGTGGCGCCGCCCTCGGAGCGCTGGCGAGCCTCCTCGACCCACGCATCGGCGATGACCTCATGACCCTGTCCGACCCGGGGCCCGGGCTGGCCCAGCTCGGGACGATCGGTCGCGACCTGATCCGCCGCATCGGCCGTCGCGATGGCTGACGCGTTCCGCCGAGGTATCGCGGCGGCCGCGCGGGGTCCGATCGGGGCTGCGGCGGCGGCCGCGCTGGACGCGGCGCTGCCGCGCCGCCGAGGCGTACTCACGATCCTGACCTACCACCGCATCGACGAGCCCGGGTCGCGGCCCGACCTCATGCCGAGCCTCATCTCCGCGACCCCGGACGGGTTCTCGGCACAGATGGCGATGATCGCTCGCCAGTTCGACCCGGTCGGCCTGCCGGACGTGATCGCCGCGCTCAATCAGCCGACGCGGCTGCCGTCCAGGGCCGTGCTCGTCACCTTCGATGACGGCTACCGCGACTTCGCGACGACTGCCTGGCCCGCCCTCCGCGCAGCCGGCGTCCCGGCCACGCTGTTCGTCGCCACGGCGGCCGCCGACGATCCGACGGTGCCCTTCTGGTGGGACCGACTATGGGCCGCCGTGTGGCGCGCACCACGTCCCGATCCGATCGCGACGCCGATCGGGGCATTGGCGGTCGGTCGCCGGGACGCCCGCCGGACCGTGGCGACGATCCGTGGATGGCTCAAGACCCTCGACCACGACGACGCGATGACCCAGGTCGACCGCATCGTCGACGAGCTGGCTTCGCGCGACGCGACGGGCGCAGCCGGCGACACCCCGACGCCGGTCCGCGAAGCGGCCCCGGCCATGCTCGACTGGGACGAGCTCCGTCGTCTCGCTTCCGAGGGCGCGACGCTCGCCCCGCACACGCGGCAGCACCCGCTGCTCGATCGCGTCGACGTCGACCGCGCCGTCGAGGAGATCGCCGGGGCCCACGCCGACCTGGAGCGCGAGATCGGCGCCATCGCGATGGTCCCGAAGGTGCTCGCCTACCCGAGTGGCGCCCACGGAGGCGCCGCCGTGGAAGCGGCCGGGCGAGCCGGCATGGACCTGGCGATGACCACCCAGCGTGGCGGCAACGACCTCCGTCGCGTCGATCGGCTCCGCCTGCGGCGGATCAACGTCGGTGGCCGTGCCGGCGTCCCGCTCGTCCGTGCCCAGCTTGCCTGGGCAGCCGCCCTCGACGCGCGCCGCGACTGACCCGGTCGGGGCGCCGTCGTACACTCCGGCAACGAATTTCGGGCGGACCGTCCACATCCACTGCTGGGGGAGGAGTCACCACGAACGGGTCCCTGCGTCCCTGGCTCCTCCTTGGTCTGATCGTGGTGGTCGCGGCGGGATCGATCGTCGCGGTCATGGCGCTCGCTCCAGGGCCCGGCCCGACGCCGTCCACCCCGGTCGCCACGCGCGACCCGTCGCCGAGCGAGTCAGCCGCGCCACCTCCGCCGGCCGGGTTGACCTTTGCGGACTACGCCATCGACCCGAACGTCGTGCGGGCGCCCACGACCAGCTCCGCGCAGTCGAAGCTGTGGTACGCCGAGGGCCAGTGGTGGGCTGCGCTGTTCGGCCGGACGACCAGCCGCCTCGGTATCTTCCGGCTCGATGCCGAGACCCAGGTCTGGGCGGATACGGGCGAGCTGATCGACGACCGGCCGTTCGCCGATGCCGATGCGCTGTGGACCGGCACGTACCTCTACACGGTGGCAGGGGGGTCGCGACCGTCGCCCAACCACGCGATCCGCGTGAAGCGCTTCATATACGACCCGGAGGCCGGCCGCTTCGCGCTCGATCGCGACTTCCCCGTCTCGATCCGGGATACCGGCGCAAGCCCTGCGGTCATCGCGGTCGACTCCACGGGTGTCCTGTGGGTCACGTACGTGGCCGACGGTCGCGTCTGGGTGACCCACTCGCTCGAGACGGACGCGGCATGGAGCAGCCCGGTCGAGCTGCCCGGCGATGCCGCCTCGGTCGACCTCATCGATATCGCGTCTGTCGTGGCGTTCGGCCCGGGCCGCATCGGCGTCATGTGGACGAACCAGCGCTCGGGCGTGTACTTCAGCGTGCACGAGGATGGCGCGCCGGACGACGCGTGGTCGCCCCCGGAGGTCGTCATGCCCGGTCAGGCGCCCGAGGATTTTCTCCACATGACGACGTTGCCGCTCGACGGCGGTGGGACCAGCGTGGCAGCGGCCGTGACCACGACGCTCGAACGGACGCTCGACCCCGGCGTCCTCCTGGCCTTGCGCGACCCGGCCGGGACGTGGGACACCACGCTCGTCGGGTTGGAGCGTGATCGACACGCACGGCCGATCGTCCTCGTGGATCCGGAGGCTGCGACGATCGCCGTGGCGGCGACGTCGCCCGGCAATGGTGGGGCCATCTATTACAAGCGCGCACCCCTCGAGCGGATCCAGTTCGATACCGGGCTCGGCGTCCCACTCGTGGCCGATGCCACCTCCATCGCGATCGACCACGTGACCTCGGCCAAGGGCCCGCTGTCACCCGCGTCCGGGTTGCTGGTCCTCGCCAGCGATCGCACGAGCGGCCGCTACCTGCACGCCCTGGTCGACCTGGGCGCGGGCCCGCCCAGTGCCGACCCCGCCGACCCGGACCGACCCACTGTCCCGATCGAACCGCCGGACGACGCGACCGCGACGCTGATGCGCGATTTGTTCGAGCCATGGGCGATCGGGCGAGCGCCCACGACGACCGGCTGGTACGTCCGCCCCGAGGATCCGCCCGACGCACTGTCGATCACCGCGGACGGCGGCACCGGTCAGGCGCTGCGCGTGCCGTCGAGTGCGACCGGCGTTCGCGCCTGTCGAGACGTGCCGGAGGTGCCGGGTCGCACCTTGACGGTCCGGTTGCGGGTGCGGCTGTCGCGTATCGCGCTCGACGACGGCACGATCCTGTCCGTCCGTGGGAGCGGTGGTGAGTCGGCCAGCCTGCGGGTCACCAACAAGGGCGTGCTCGCCTGGTTCGACCGGTCGACAAAGATCCGCTCGACCGCGCGGTTCCGGGCGAAGGTCTGGTACCGCGTGACCGCGGTCATCGACCAGGCCAAGCGGACGTATTCCGTGCGGGTCACCAGCGATGACGGGAAGACGAGGATCGCGAGCGCATCCGGCCTCCGCTGGCGGATGGCTGCGCTGCGGACCGTCGGATCCATCTGTGTCGAAACAGCCCCGGCGCCACCCGCCCAGGCCATCGACGTAGCGGAGGTGAGTGTGCTCCAGGTAGATACGCCATGAGGATCGTGGTCACCGGGACGGCCGGGTTCATCGGGTCGACGCTTGCCGAGGCGCTGATCGCGGCCGGCCACGAGGTGGTGGGGCTCGATGCGTTCATCCCGTACTACCCGCGGCCGATGAAGGAGGCCAACCTCACGACGCTCGCGGACGCGTCGGGCTTCCGTTTCGGCGAGGTGGACCTGCGGACGGACGATCTGGACAAGTGGCTCGAGGGCGCGGACGCGATCATCCACGAAGCGGCGATGGCCGGTCTCATGCGCAGCTGGACCGATCTGGAGCTGTACACGTCCTGCAACATCCTGGCCACGAACCGGCTGATCGAGGCGGCCGGGCGCGCAGGCGTCAAGCGCTTCGTCCTGGCCTCCACGTCGTCGGTGTACGGGACGGAGGCGGTCGGGGACGAGGAACGCGCGCTCGAGCCGTCATCGCCGTATGGGATCACGAAGCTGGCTGCCGAGAAGCTCGTGCTCGCGCACGTCGCGTTGCATGGCCTGCCCGCGACGATCATCCGCTACTTCTCGATCTACGGGCCGCGCCAGCGCCCGGACATGGCCTATCACCGGTTCATCGAGGCGATGCTCGACGGCCAGCCCATCACGGTCTTCGGCGACGGCGAGCAGACGCGCTCGAACACGTACATCGACGACGCCGTCGCCGGGACGATGCTGGCGCTCGAGCGCGGTGCCGCCGGCGGCATCTACAACATCGGCGGTGGGCGGACCATCTCGCTCAATGCCGCGATCTCGCTCATCGCCGGCCATCTCGGCGTCGAGCCCATCATCGAGCGCGAGCCGGCGCGCCCGGGCGATCAACGCCATACCAGCGCCGACGTCGGCCGAGCGCGCGCGGCGCTGGGCTACGAACCGCGCGTCGAGCCGTCAGAGGGACTTCGTCGCCAGGTGGAGTGGCACCGCTCGAGGCGCGCCGCCGCGACGGGAAGGACCTGACCGCGACGCCATGTCACTCACGCCGACATCGTCGCTGTCAGTGACGCGCTTGCGATGAACGAGCACGCCCCGATCGCCCAGATCGCGCCCTACCGTCATCCGGGCGACTGGTCGTGCACGCCTGTACGGATCGCGTCACTCACGCCGACATCGTCGCTGTCAGTGACGCGCTCGCGATGAACGAACACGGCGCGGCGCGCGCCGCCGCGATGGGACGGACCTAGACGCCCGAGCCCTTGAAGATCGCGGCCGCGGTCTGGGCCATCAGCTTGAGATCGAACATCGTCGAGCGGCGCTCGATGTACTCGATGTCGAGCCGCAATCGCTCATCGAACGTCATCGTGCCGCGACCCTTGATCTGCCACAGGCCGGTGATGCCGGGTACCACCTCGAGCCGCTCGGAGTGCCACAGGTCGTAGGTGCTCGCCGCGAACGAGGTGGGGCGCGGTCCGACGATCGTCATCTCGCCGCGGAGCACGTTGAGCACCTGGGGCAGCTCGTCAAGGCTGGTTTTGCGCAGGAACTTGCCGACGCGTGTGACCCGCGGATCGTTCGGGATCTTGAAGTCGGGCGCGGGCAGGATGTTGAGGTGCTGGAGGGATGCCTTCAGCTCCTCCGCGTTGCGGACCATCGTCCGGAACTTCCACATCGGGAAGCGCACGCCGTGCTGACCCGTCCGTTGCTGCGCGAACAGGATGGGACCGGGCGACTCGAGCCGGATGAGCAGCGCGCACAGGAGCCCGATGGGCAGCAGGATCGGGAGCGCGACGAGACAGACCGCGAGGTCGATGGCCCGCTTCGTCGGGGCGTACCCACGCGGGCTGCTGACCTGGCCGGGCGAACGCGTCATGACCGAGTGGCTGTCTCGCCCAGCGTCTGGGCGTCCGCGCCCTCGTAGGCCTCGCCCTCATCGCCGGCGATGGCAGCTCGGATGGGCGTCGGGACCTCGCTCAGCGAAGCGCCGTGCAGGGCCGAGATCAGGGCACCGCTCGTCAGGCCGTCATCCGGGAAGGTGGCGAGCCGCAGGTCGTCGGCGACGATATCGGAGGCGGCGATACGCAGCCGGCCGATCAACGAGTCGGCTGCGGCGCGGGACGACTCCGGGAGGAGGACATAGATGCTGCCGTCGTCGACCCAGGTCCGGTCGACGAGCCGGAGATGCTCGTGCAGCCGGCGCGACTGACCCTCGAGATCGGCCGCAGCCGCCGCTTCCGGGTCGGCCGGTCCGGGCAACCGCAGGATCGTCATCGACCGGACGGACCGGCGGGATCGGCGCAGCTCGCGCCGGAATTCGGCCCAGCCGGCCCGGGCCGGCGTCGTGATCGGCGTGGTTTCGTGCTCAGCGGGCGCCGAGATCAGCACCAGCACCAGCGCGATGACGCCGATGACGCCCAGCCACCAAGCAAGACTCGGCTGGAGGGCGAGGCCGGCGCGGGCGAGCTCGAGGCCGATCCCGGCGCCGGCAAGCGCCGCGATCAGGGCGACGACGAGATGGTGTCGGCGCGCGACGGTCACCCGCGGCCCCACTGTAGCGATCCGACTCGAGCCGAGGCGGCGGCGACACCTTCCTCGACGGACTCCGGCACGACCGTGCCGCGACCGAACGAGGTGTACGTGAAGCCATCCGCCGCCATCCGCTCGCCTGTCAGGACGTTGCGGCCGTCGATGACGATGCGGCGGCTCATGGTCGGGCCGGCGATGGCCCAATCGAGATCGACGAACTCGGGCCACTCGGTCACGAGGACCGCGACGTCGGCGCCGCGAAGGGCATCGGCGGCCGACGGAGCGACCTCCAGCCCGGGGACCAGCGCCGCGGATCGTTCGCGCGCGGTCGGCATCGGGTCGTAGGCGACGACGGTCGCGCCCAGGTCGATCAGCTCGCCGGCGATCGTGAGCGCCGGTGCGTCGCGCAGGTCGTCCGTGTCGGGCTTGAAGGTCAACCCGAGCAGGGCGATCCGGCGACCGCGGACGGTCCCGTCGAGGAGGGTCGCGGCCCGTTCCACCACTTGGCTGCGCCGCCGATGGTTGACCTCGTCGACCGCCATCAGCAGCGGCGTGTCGACCCCGACCTGGGCTGCGGTCCGGATGGTCATCGACACCTGGTTTGGCAGGCACGAGCCGCCGAACCCGACGCCCGCCCGCAGGAAGGCGCCACCGATGCGGCTGTCGTAGGACATCCCGTCGACGACCGTCGAGACGTCCGCGCCGAACGCGTCGCAGATCTCGGCCAGCTCGTTGGCGAAGCTGATCTTCGTTGCGAGGAAGAGGTTGGCGCCGAGCTTCGTGATGGCGGCATCGATGGCGCCCATCACCACGACAGGCGCGGCGGCCGAGTGGTAGAGCTGACGGAGGGCGGCCTCGCCGTGACCGTCCGGGTCGCTCACGACGCCGAGGACGATGCGGTCGGGCTGCTGGTAGTCGCGGACCGCGCGGCCCTCGCGGGTGAATTCCGGGTTGAGCATCACCGGGATCGACGGCAGGCCGGCCGTCGCTCGCCGGCTGGCGACCAGGGCGGGGAGCTGCTTGATGAAGTCGGGCGGGAGCGTGGAGCGGATGACCAGCGTCGCGTGATCGGCCATCACCGGCACGATGTCGGCCAGGGCACCGCGCACGGTGTCGGTCTGCCAGCCGCCGTTCCCGTCATGCGTGCCGACCGCGACGATGACCATGTCCGCCGAGGCGGCGGCACCGCGCAGGTCGTCGGTGAAGGACAGGCGGCCACTGGTCGCACCATCGCCGACCAGCTCGGGCAGACGGGGCTCATGGAACGGGACACGGCCCTCGCGCAAGGTGGCGAGTCGACGCGGATCGGCGTCGACGCCCGTCACGTCATGCTCCCATTCGGCGAGGCAGGCGCCCGTAACGAGCCCAACGTAGCCCAAACCGACTACGGTGACACGCATTCTCTTTTTCCCCCTTCATGCCGAAGCCTCGGTGCTCCGGCTAACCGCGACGACGACCCCGACCTCCCCAAGGAATGAGCGTCGAACCGACATGGGCCCGTTAGGGACCGATGACAGCGCCCAGAAGGCTGATCCGAAAGTACCAGCCCGCGAGTGACCCTATCGTAAGGCCCCGACCTGTCAAATACACTTGCGATTACGGGCCGAAGCGAGCACGAACCACATTGCAAACTCGTGTTCCGGTGCGCCGCCGCACCAATCGACGGGATGACGACGAGGGTGGCATGAGGGCTCGGGGCCCGGTCAGCGACCCACCTCGGGTAGCATGGCCGCCGTCGGTCCGATGACACGGAGGAAGCGTGCAGGGGGTTCTCGATGGCATCCCCATCGTGCTGGTCCTGCTGGCCGGCGTAGGGGCGCCGCTGGCGGGGTGGTACGCGACAAGGTGCGCGCGGAATCCCGCCGTGTGGTTCGTGCTGGGCGCCCTGACCGGTCCCATCGCGCTCGCCATCCTGGCCGTCGCACCGCCTGGGCACTGCCCGAATTGCGACTTCGCGATCGAGGGTTGGGCGTCAGCCTGCGACCAGTGCGGCGCGTCGCTGCGCCCAGGCTCGGTCGGTGAGATGCCGCGGGGGGCCCGCGACGAACCGGTCGTCCAGGAGACACCGACGCCTGACTTCCGGCCCATCGTCGAGCGAGCCTCGAACCTTCCGGCCGCGGCGCCCACACCGATCGGCAGCGCCAGGACCGCACGACGCGACTCGCGCGGCGACTCGCGCGGCAATTGGCCCGGACGCACGATGGTCTCCCCCATGGCGCTCGGCACGCGACCGGCGTTCACTGCCTCGACCTACGTCGCCGCAACGACACCCGATGACCTGACGGCAGGCGAGGTCCTGTCGACCGGCGTCTACATCTCGGGCAACGCGGGGCTGGAGATCGGGGCCACCTACGCGATCGCGCGTGACGGTGACGAGCTACGGGTGTTCGGACCGGTCGATACCGGCCAGTTGACGGTCCGCCACCGGGGCCCGGTGCTCGATTTCGACGTGACCGCGATGGACGACCGCGTGATCATCGCCGGCCGTGAGGGCCGCTCGTCTGTTGCCATCGTCTTTCGCACCATCGGCGGGATGCGGGCCGCCGATCTCGAGCTCGCGCTAGCGGCACCGGTCGCCGGCGCCGGCTCGTGACCACCCCGCAAGCCGGTCCCGCTCCGAGGCGCGCGCGACCACCCGGCCCCGAGGTCATCGGGTCCGTGCTCGCCGTCGTCATCCTCGCGCTCCTGGCGACCAGCGCGTTCGCGGTGAACCCGGGCCCCTCCGGCGAAACGGGTAGTCCACGCCCCACGTCGTCGGCTGCCATCGCAGCTCCCACGCCGAGTCCGCTGGTCGATCCCGGAGCGGTGGTCCTTCTGGGCGCGATCAACCAGCGGCTCGTCGGCTTCGGCGTGGGGCTGCAGCGGGAGCTTGACCGCACCGAACTGCGGACCAATGAAGTGGCGTCCCTGGTCCGTCAGGTCAACGCGACGGTCGGGTTCGGGGCCGACGCCGTCCTCAATCTCGATGGCGCCGACGGCGAGAACGAGCCCGGGGGCAAGCTCGGGGCGCTCTACAAGTCGATGGGTGACTCCGCGACCGAGACGCTGCGCGCCTCGCTGGCGAATGATGCCGACTACCGCGTCGGCGCGACGTTGCTGGTCGAGTTCATCGCCGGGATCCCGGCACTCCAGGCGGAGCTCGAAGTGCTCGCCGAGGCGACGCCAGCCGCCCCCAGCTCAGCGCCGCCGACCACATCCGCCTCGGCACCACCCGCCTCCTCGGCGCCACCCAGCTCAGCACCGCCCCCGACCGCGTCCCCGCCGCCCGCGTCCCCGCCGCCCGCCTCTCCGCCTCCCTCCGCCGTACCCGGATCGCCCGAGCCGTCACCTGCTCCGGATGAGCAGGTCGACAACGGCGGCTTCGAGGCCGGGGTCGGTCCGCCGTGGGCCCTGTTCCTCGGCCCGGGTGTCACCGCCACAGTCGTAGCCGATACGGTCGCACCTGCTGCCGGGACGACGTCTGCGATGGTCGACCTCGGGGTGCCCAGTCCTGCCTTCTCGGGCGTGTCGTTGCGGCAGCCCGGCATGCGTCTCGAAAGCGGCCGGCAGTACACGTTGAGCTTGTGGGTTCGCGCCGAATCAGCGCGCGACATCCGGATCGGCATCGGCTCGACGGTCGGGGGTTCCTATCTCCTGCGCACCGTGCCGGTCACGACGACATGGACCGCGGTCGTCGTTCCGTTCACGGCGTCGGCCACCGACTCGAACGCCAACCTGGAGATCGACCTCGGGCGATCCAACGTCACGACCTGGGTCGACACCGTCTCGTTCCGGCCCGCGACCGTCCGCTAGGCCGTCCTCACAACGTTCCGCCCGGGCGGGGAGCGTGGACCCGGACATCGCCAAGGCCCCGTTCAGCGAGCGCCTCGCGCCACTGGTCCGGCGTGCCGGTCAGGACCGGGAAGGTCCCGTAATGGAGCGGCATGACGTCCTGGACGCCGAGGTACTGGACGGCCAGTGCCGCGCCCTTCGGATCCATCGTGAAATGACCGCCGATCGGCAGCATCGCCATGTCCGGCCGGTGCAGCTCGCGGATCAGCTGCATATCCGAGAACACCTCGGTGTCGCCTGCGTGGTAGATGCGATAGCCGTCCTCCAGCTCGATCACGAACCCAGCCGGATCGCCGAGGTACAGCGTCGTCTCGCCTGACGCGTTCCAGTCCCCGGCCGAGTGGTGCGCCGTGACCATCGTCACCTTCAGTCCGGCGGCCTCCACCGTGCCGCCCTTGTTGAACCCGACGACCGCGTCGGCGCCACCGGGCAGCCGCCGCGCCAGCCACAGGCTCATCTCGTGCATGCACGGCCAGGCTGGCCGCAGGCGGCTGGCGAGCGCCAGCGCGTCGCCGAAGTGATCGAAGTGACCGTGGGTCACGAGGAGCAGATCGCACCGGTCGACCGCGTCGACCGCGATCGGGCTGGTCGGGTTCGCGAACCATGGGTCGATGATCACGGTGCGCCCACCGGCCGTGTCGATGCGGACGCACGAATGGCCGTACCAGGTGATCGTGGTATCGGTCGGGAGCGCCATGAGCCACCTCCATCGAGTCGTCGGTGTCGATGCTAGCGACGCGGCTACACTCGCGACGTGGTAGCCACGCAGATCGGCGAGAACCTCGCGTACATCAACTGGACGGTGCTCGCCGGGCTCGCGCTGGGCGCCTACGCTGCGGTGGTCCTGCTCCGCCGGCGCACTGCTGCGACGCGCGGTTACCTCGGGTTCGTCACCGCCTGTGCGATCGGGTTCGGCATCCTTGCGTGGCTCAGCGATGACGCCCTGCCGGGCACGCTCGGCGGCTCACCGGTGGTCCCGGACCCGTCCTTCGATCTGCCGCGACGCGTGGCCCTCGCTGCGTTCGTGGGGCTCGCGTTCGTTGCGCTGCTTCTCCGACGACGATCCGAGCCAGCGGGGAGCGTGCTCGAATTGGCCGCGCTGGGAGCGGGCGCACTGACCGTCGTGTTCGGGGCGCTCGGCTGGGGCGGCGGGCCGTTGGGCGCCGCCGCGCTGCTCGTCCAGCTGGCCGTCCTGTTCGCGGCCACGGGCGGGGTGTTCGCCGCGATGATCCTGGGCCACTGGTATCTCGTGACACCCAAGCTCCCCGAGGCGCCGCTCATCCTGATCGCCCGGCTCCTCCTCGCGGTCATGGCGATCCAGGTGGGACTCTTCGTCACGTGGGTGGCGGTCGGCGCGGGTCCTGCCGGCCCGGCGCCATTCGGGGCGCTCACCGGGGAATGGGCGCTCTTCGTCTGGTTGCGGCTGATCGTCGGCCTGATCTTCCCGCTCATCGTGTCGTGGGCGGCGGTCCAGACGGCGAGGACGCGGTCGATGGAGTCCGCGACCGGTCTCCTTTACATCAACGTCGGCACGATCGCGGCCGGCACGATCCTCGCGGCCGGCCTGTACTTCGGTGCGGGTCTGCTCGTCTGAACGAAGCAAAGGAGACCGGACCGGCATGAAGGATGAGCGTGGCTGGATCCCGCGAGCGGAAGACATCGACTGGATCGAATCGATCGCGGCACCCTTGAGCCCCGCGCAGGCGGCGATCGAGGCGGCTGCCGCGGAGCCGCGGGTCCCGATCGTCGACCGCGATGCCGGCCGCGTGCTGGCGGTGCTCGCCGGTGGCCGCCGACGGATCGTCGAGGTGGGGACGGCGTTCGGGTACTCGACGCTGTGGCTGGCCATGGGCCAGCCCGCCGACGGGACCATCGTGACGATCGATCCCGACCGCGAGCGCACCGACCTCGCCCGTGGCTGGTGGCGCGACGCGGGCATCCCCGACGAACGGATCATCCAGGTGACGGCCAAGGCGCTTGAGGCGTTCGAGGCAGGCGATCCGGCCCTGGCCGGCCCGTTCGACCTGGCATTCATCGACGCGCTCAAGCCTGAATACGGCGCCTACCTCGACCACTTGAGCGAGGGCCGGTTGGCGGCGGGCGCGCTCGTCCTCGCCGACAACGTCCTCTGGAGCGGCCGCGTGTCGGGTGCGACACCAGTGGAGCCGGGCGATACCAACACCGCCGCGCTGCGTGCGTTCAGCGAACGTGTCCTCGGCGATGGGCGATTCCATGCCACGATCCTGCCGGTGGGCGACGGCCTGCTGGCAGCGACCTGGCGTGGCTAGGACCGTCGACTGCGTGCGCGTGCGCGTCCGACTGTTCGCGATCCAGCGTGAGCTGGCCGGCGCGCGTGAGCTCCCGCTCGACCTCCCGGATGGTGCGACCGTCGCCGATGCCTGGACGGCGCTCGTCGCGATCCATCCGGCGCTCGGGGCCGGACGCGCCTCGGTCCGCTTTGCTCGGAACGGGGCGTACGCGGACGAGTCGACCTCCCTCGCCGAGGGCGACGAAGTCGCGATGATCCCACCCGTCTCCGGAGGCGCGACCGAGCGCCGCATCCTCGAGCTGCGGACCGCGCCATTCGATGCCGCGATCATCGGCGAGCTGACCGATCGCCTGGCGACGCCTGAGGATGGTGCCGCGGTCGGGTTCCTCGGCAGGACGCGGGTCACGCCGGGCACACCGGCGCCCGGCCAGGAGGCGGAGGCCGCACGCCACGCCGAGCGCGATGTCGAATCACTCGAGTACGAGGCGCACGAGTCGATGGCGCTGGCGGTCCTCCGTGACATCGCCGACGAGATCGCCGTGCGGTTCAGCGTCGAGCGCGTCGCGATCGTCCACCGCACAGGCGACGTGCCACTCGGCGGGGTGTCGATCGCGGTCTTGGCTGTCAGCCCACACCGTGATGCCGCGTTCGCCGCCGCTCGCTATGCCATCGACGAGACCAAGGCACGCGCACCGATCTGGAAGGCCGAGCGCTTCCGCGACGGTCACGTCTGGATCGGCCAAGCCGCGCGCAGCGGACCGGAGGAGGGCTCGTGAGGGTCTACATCAGCGTGGACATGGAGGGCATCGCGGGCGTCAACCATCCGCAGCCGACGGATCCCACTGACCGCCGCTACCCGGTGGCGGTCGATCTGATGGTGGGCGAGACGAACGCGGCGATCGAGGGCGCGCTCGCCGCGGGCGCCACCGACATCCTCGTCAACGACAGCCACTGGAACATGTACAACCTGCTCCCGGCCGACCTCCATCCGGGCGCCCGCGTCCTCCAGGGCCAGAAGGCGTGGTCGATGGTGGCCGGCGCGAGGCCTGGCCCGGACGGCCGGCCGTCGTTCGACGTGGCGCTGTTCGTTGGCTATCACGCCCGTGCCGGGCACCCGAGTGGGACGATCGCCCACACCTACTCGGGGATGCCGGTCGAGACCCGGCTCGACGGCCGGCCCACCGGCGAGTACGGCATGAACGCGCTCGCCCTGGGTGCGTGGGGTATCCCGGTCGGATCGGTGGCGGGGGACGACGCGCTCGCCGAGGAGGTCGAGGACTGGTTGCCGTGGGCGGAGCGGATCATCGTCAAGACCGTCGACGGCGGTCGCAGTGCGATCTCGGTCCACCCGACGGTCGCCCGCGAGCGCGTCCGCGACGGTGCCGAGCGCGCGGTTCGGCGCGCCGCCGCCGGGGAGTTGCGGATCCTGGAGATACGACCTCCCGTGGCGATCGAGATCGACGTCCCGAAGGGGGTCATCGCCGACCACGCCGCGATCATGCCGGGCGTCGAGCGTGTCGGCGACAGGACGGTCCGATTCGCGCACGACGATCCGGAGACCGCATACCGCGGGATGCTCGCCATCCTCCGCCTGGTCGAGTCCGTCAGTGACTGACAAGCCGATCGACAAGCTCGCCGACCGCGCCGAGACGCTCGCCGGCGCGTGGGGTGCGCGTGCCCGCGCGTCCACGACACTGGGGCAGGAGCGGGCATTGCTGCGCCTGTTCGGCGTGACGGGCCTGGACCGATCCGGGCGTCCGCTTGCCGGCGCTGCAGTCGATCGCTGGCTCGCCAGCGCCGCAGACGGACTCGGCGGCGGGATCGCGCTCCCGTTCGCGATGGCCCTGACGGAGTACGACCTCGAGCCGCAGCAGCTCGCCCTCGATGTCGCGTCCGGTGCCATCGACCTGGCGCTCGAGGCCGAGCTCCTGCGCGAGCCGGATCGCCGGGCGACCGCCGTGGCGGAGGCGCGACGGCTGGTCGACGCGGCGCTCGAGCGCATCGACGCCGATCGTGTCGCGCGGCGCGAGCTCCTCGACCTGCTGGGCGAGGTGAGCCGTCCGTGGCTGGGCACGACCCTCGCGGAGCCCGAGGTCGACGAGGCGCTCGACGCGGCGGCGGCCCTCGCCTTCGCCGGGTTCGACCTCCTCCGCGTCGAGGTGCCGATCGGGCGCGAGCTGGCCGACCGCATGCAATCGGCCGGGGTGGAGCCGCCCGAATGGCGGCCCGGCGAACGGCGCGGCCGGTCCACCGCGATCGACATCGACGACAGCGACCCCGCGCCATCGGGCAGCCAGCGCGCACTGGCACGGCTTCGTCGCGCCGCCGACGGTGTCGCCGCCCAACGCCGTGGCTACGTGCGGCTCGGTACGGCGATCCCGCCGCTCGGGGTGCCCGAAGGGGCGGTCGTCGCGGCGTACGAACGAGTCGATCTGGTCGAGGCCGATCCCGTGGCCGAGATCGTGGTCGGCGGGGTCGACCCCGACCGATCGCTGGCTGACCACGCGTTCGCGCGCCGGCTGCACCGGCGAGCCGACACGTTCGTGTCCATCGGGCCCGGGCCGCTGGTCGTGGCTCCCGACCTCGCGTCCGGCGTGCCGTCCGATCCGGCGACGAGGTCGGGTCGTGCGTTGGCGCTCCAGCTGCTGGGCGTCGCGCTGGCGCGGGCCGACGGGCTCTCGAAGGACCGGATCGTGGTCGGGGCCTATCCCGCGTGGCTGGCCGAGGAGCCATCGGCCGTCGCTCGCATCCTTGCCGAGGTCGACGTCCGGCGCGCCCTGTTCCCGGATCACACCATCAGGTTCGATGAGCCGCCCGGGAACAGCGTCGCCGCAGGCCCCGGCGCCTCGTGGTCGTACATCGTGGCCGCAACCCTGGCCCGCACCGGCCCAGGCGCACTGCTCATGCGTCGGCGGTATGCGGACATGGCGCGCGCCGCGGCCGACGCGCGTGCGGCAGCGCGGACTGCGGCCGACGTGGCAAGCGTGTCGAGCCGGCGAGCGCTCCACGGGGTCGCTGACGACCACGCCTCGGCGATGCTCGACGCCGCGCTCACGACCCTCGACCGCCTGTCCGACCTCGGCTGGCGGGCGGTGGTCGGGGATCCGCCACGTGCCGTGGGGCGGACACGTGACGGGCGTGCGCCGTGGGCGATCGGCGGCGACGCAGTGGCCGAGCGGACCGAGACATTCGACGCGCTGGCGGCGTTCGAGAAGGACTGATCGAACCCGGATCGATTGCTCTGAGGGATCGTTATCGGGTCGAGAGTGGCTGCCGCCAGCTCGCGACCTGTCCAGAACACGGTTCGATCGCTGGCAGGGATCGTTTGGGTTCGAGGGTGGCGTCGCTTCACTGATCGGACCAGTTCGGACCCGAATCGATTGCTCTGAGGGATCGTTTTGGGTTCGAGGGTGGCGTCGAGCCACCGATCGGACCAGTTCGGACCCGAATCGATCGCTGGTAGGGATCGTTGCGCCTCAAGTCCTCTGGCGCCACCGAGAACTGCACGGGCTCGGACGTCGCGCGGAGCTCGATCAGCCCCCAGAAACGGCGGGGATCACGTGGACCGTGGCATCGGCCCCGACCGGGGTGCTGAGGTCGGCCGGCTGACCGTCGACGAAGACGTTGATGTGCGGTCGAAGGCGCGGGCCTTCCTCGACGAGTCGGTCGCGCATCCCGGGCGCCGTCGCATCGAGCGCCGCGAGCACGTCGTCCACGCTGTCACCCGGCAGCTGGTGCCGTCGCTCCACGCCCGGGAAGAGTGCCAGCAACGAGCGTGGCAGCAGCACCGTCGCCATCGGATCAGTGCTCGCGGACGACCGCCTCGACCGCCCAGATCTCGGGCAGGTTGCCTGTGACCAGCCGCCACGACTCGCCCTCGTCGGAGCTGTGCCACAGCTGTCCGGTCTTCGTCCCGAACGTCACGCCGACCGGGTCGAGCGAATCGCGCGCCATCGCCTCGCGCAGCACGCTGAGGTAGGCGCCCTCCTGTGGCAGGCCGTCGTCGCCGCGGACGAAGCTGTCGCCGCCGTCGCTCGTCCGCCACACGGCGGCGCTGGCGTCGGGCATGAACCGACCGTCCTCCGGCTGGGTCAGCGGGATGACCCAGAACGTCTTCGGGTCGCGAGGGTGGGTGACCAGCGGGAACCCGAACTGGCTCGGGACCCCGTTCTTCGAGAGGTCGGTCCACGTCAGCCCGCCATCGGTCGAGCGGTACTGGCCGCAGTGGTTCTGCTGGTAGAGGGTCTCGGGATCGCCGGCAGCCATCGCCAGCTTATGGACGCACTGGCCGGTCTCCGGCTCCGGCCCGGGCACGAAGTCGGCGCGAACGCCACGGTTGCGCGGCTCCCATGACACACCACCGTCGCGTGTCTCGAACACGCCGACGGCAGAGATGCCCACCCACATCCGCTGCGGGTCGGTGGGGTGGGGGACGATCGTGTGGAGGATCAGGCCGCCGGCACCCGGCCCCCACGTCGGCCGCGAGGGATGGTTCGTCAGTCCCTCGACGTGGGTCCACGTCATGCCGCCGTCGCTGCTCCGGAACAGGCCGGCTGGTTCGACGCCGGCGTACAGCGTCCCGTCGGGTCCGGTCGCCAGGCTCCATACCGTCGTGACCGGCGATCCCTCCTCGCCGTTACCGTACGACAGTCCCTCGGACGAGTGCGTCCAGGTCTCTCCGCCGTCCTCGCTGCGCCAGACCGCGGGGCCGTACCACGGGCTGCCGCCTCCTGCCAGGATCGCCCCGCTCGACGGCTCGACGATCAGGTCGTGGATCGGCCAGCCCTCGCACAGCGGTCCGCGCAGCGACCAGTCTTCGCGACGCTCGTCGCTGTCGAGGAAGAAGGCACCCTTCGGCGTGCCGACCAGGAGCTGCACATCGGTCATGACGGGACCTCCCTGGGAGGGTGGAGAGGACGGACCGGCGTCAGTAGCCGGCCTTGAACGGATAGACGACCCACTGATCGGTCTCGATGGCGTGGACGTCGGGACGGGCGGGGACGACCGAGTGCTCGGGCTTGTAGTGGAGGACGGCGGTGACCGGTGATCCGCCGGCCTGGCGGACGCGCTCGGTGACGGCGTGGATGGTCGTGCCGCTGTCCCACACCTCGTCGACGATGAGCACCCGCTTGCCGCGCAGCAGCGGGTCCGCCGGGAACTGGAAGAACGTCGGGGAAGGCCCGGGCTGGCCGGCGTCGTCGTAGTACTCGACCGCAGCGACCAGGATGTCGCGCAATCGCAGGCGGTAGGCCAGCATCCCCGCCGGGACCATGCCGCCCCTCGTGATCGCCAGCAACACATCGAAACTGCGCCCGGCAAGCCTGTCGGCGATGACGCCGATGAGCCGGTCGAGGTCGTCCCAGCTGACGATGTCGCGTTCCGGGGCCGCGATCTGGGTCACGAGGGCAGGATAGCGTTCGCGCTCGTTTCGATGGTCCCAGCGCGACGGGGACCATCGGGGTGCGGTCCTTCCGGGGACCGGCCCGTACGATCGGTCACGCTCATGCCACTGACCTCGTCCCCGGCGCGAACGGCTGCCGCGGTCTTCCTGCTTTCGTGCTCGGCGCTGCTTTTCCAGGTCGCACAGACGCGGCTCTTCAGCGCAACGCTCGGGTACCACCTCACGTTCGTCGCCGTATCGATCGCCCTGCTCGGGGTGGGAGCCGGGGCGACAGCCGCCGCGTTGCTCGACCGACGCTCGCGGCGCCCTTCCACCGTCGGGCTCGCTGTCATGGCGAGTGCGAGCTATGTCCTCGCGCTCGCGGTCGCCACACTCGTTGACCCTGCGGCCATCGATTCGAGCCTCGCCGTCGTCCTGATCTACGTCGCGAGCAGCCTCCCGTACACACTCGTGAGCTGGGTCGTGGTCCGGGCGCTCGTTGGCGACCCCGCGTGGGCGGGGCGCACCTACGCGGCGGACCTCGTCGGGGCCGCGTTCGGCGGGGTCATCGCATTCGTCGCGATGTCCGCACTCGGTGCTCCGGGTGAGTACGGACTTGCCGCGGCGCTCGCCGCCGTGGCCGCGCTCGTGCTTGCCACCGCGGGGCGTCGCCGCGTGGCGCTCGCCGTCGTGCTCCCGACCGTGCTCTTCACCATCGCACTCGCCTCGTTCGGCGATGCACTGGCGCCGATCCGAACGGCGGCGTTCAAGCCCATCCTGGATGACATCCGGCGGGGCGCGACCATCGAGTCAGGCGGCTGGGATCCCCAGGGACGCGTCGATGTCGTCCGCCACGGAGCAAGCGGCTCGTCCGACGTGTACGACTTCCTCGTCGATTCGGAATTCGATGGAGTTCGACCTCGCTCGCTGGTCATGCGCATCGACTTCGATGCCGCGACGCTGATCATCGAAGGCGGCGCGAAGGCGGACGGCGCCGTCTTCGAGGCGAGCGTGCTCGCGGCCCCGTACCTCCTGGTGGATCAAGCGGACGTGCTTGTCATCGGTCCGGGCGGCGGGATCGACGTGCTCGTGGCCCTGAACGGGGAAGCGCGCTCCGTCACCGGTGTCGATCTCAATCGCGCTGTGATCGGGACCGTCCGAGGCCCATATCGCGACTATGGCGGGGCGCTCTATGACGACCCGCGCGTGACGGTCGTCGCCGACGAGGCGCGCAGCTTCGTGCGGCGCTCCGGCGAGCGGTACGACGTCATCGTGATGACCGTCGTCGACAGTTGGGCCGCGCTGCAGAGCGGTGCCTACGCCCTCTCGGAGAGCTACCTCTACACGGAAGAAGCGTTCGCGGACTACGTCAGTCATCTGACCCCTGACGGCGTGCTCTCGATCGGTCGCTGGTACCGCGATACGCCGAGCGAGATGGTGCAGGCGATGGAGGTGGCCAGCGCCGGCCTGCGCCGACTCGGGGTCGACCGCCCTGAGCGGCACCTTGCCGTCATCCGCAGCGCCGCGTTCGGGCTGCTGCTCGTCCGGGCGGGCGAGTTCGACGACGCCAGCATGGGCACGGTTCGCGACTTCGCCGGGGAGCACGGCTTCGATGTCGAGTACGACCCGGTCCGAGCGAGCGGCGCACTCGCCGCGATGTACCCGTCGAGTGGCCTTCGCGGTCCGTCCACCGACGACAGGCCATTCTTCTTCGACAGCGTGCCGCTCGGAGACGCGCTCGCGGGGCGCGCGCCGCTGGGTCTGGGCCACCTGACGCTCCTCGCCGCCATGATCATGGCGCTGGCGCTGTCGTTCCTGCTGATCCTGTTGCCGCTGCGCCGCGGGTTGTCGCCGGCCGACCCTCGTCTCATGCGCTGGGTGACCGCCTACGCGGTCCTGTTCGGGGCGGGCTTCATCATCGTCGAGATCGTCCTCCTCCAGCGGCTCACGCTGTATCTCGGACAGCCGACGCTCGCTCTCGCGGTCGGGGTCGCCGGCCTGCTATCGGGCGCGGCGGTCAGCTCGGCGAATGTCCACTGGCTCCCCGGCGGCATGCGTGGCGCCACGATCGGCAGCACGGTGGCGCTCGCGACGATCCTCGTGGTCTTCCCGATCGCTGCGGACGCGACCCTCGCGGCTCCCCTCGGCGCACGCATGGCGTGCGCGCTGCTGTTCTCGATCGCCCTCGGCCTGCCGCTCGGGACGGCATTCCCGCGGGTCCTGCGCGCCGCCGGGGCCGGCGAACCGCGCCTTGTTGCCTGGGCATGGGGCGTCAACGGTGCCGCGTCGGTCATCGGATCCATCGTGGCGGCTGGACTGGCACTCGAGACCGGGTTCACCAGCCTCGCCTGGGTCGCGATCGCCTGCTACGCGGTCGCGGCGCTCCTCGGCGAACCGGCGCGTGCTCGCACGCCTGCGCTCACCGCGGCCGCCGACGAGCCGCTAGCCCCTGGAGATCGGCGAGGTCGCGCGGATCTCGGCCAGCGACCCGGGATCGTCGAGGGCTGAGACGTCGCCTGGGTCCAGGCCCAGCCAGGCTGCGCGGATGACCCGCCGCATGACCTTTCCGGAGCGAGTCTTCGGCAGCGAGCGGACGACGGCGACAACCTCCGGCTTGAGTGGCTTGCCGAGGTCCTCGGCGACGTGGCGGGCGACATCGGCCCGCAGCCCGTCGTCGTCCTGCTCGCCAGGTCGTAGCACGCACAGCACCACGATCGCCTCGCCCTTGATGTCGTGCGGGACGCCGATCGCGGCCGCCTCGAGCACGGACGGGTGGCCGACGGCCGCGCTCTCCACCTCGGCCGGCCCGACGCGCTTGCCCGCGACCTTGAGCGTGTCATCCGATCGACCGTGGATGAACCAGTAGCCGTCGGCATCGATCGACGCCCAATCGCCGTGCGCCCACATCCTCGGCCAACGCGACCAGTACGCCTCCTCGTACCGCTCGCGGTCACCCCAGAAGCCACGGGTCATGCCCGGCATCGGCGCGCGGATGACGAGCTCGCCGACCTTGCCACGGATCGGCGAGCCGGCATCGTCGACCACGTCTGCCGCCGTCCCGATGCACGGCCCAGAGAAGCTGGCGGGCTTGATCGGCCCGACGACGTTGCCGCCCACGATCCCGCCGCTCACCTCCGTGCCGCCGCTGTAGTTGACGACCGGGCAGCGACCGCGGCCCACCTCGCGGAAGTACCACCACCATGGTTCGGGGTTCCACGGCTCCCCGGTCGAGCCGAGCACGCGTAGCGACGACAGGTCATGGGAGCGAACCGGCTCCTCGCCATGGGCCATGAGCGCTCGGATGACAGTCGGCGACAGGCCGAGATGGGTGACATGGTGGCGCTCGACCAGCGACCACAGCCGATCCGGCCCGGGGAAGTCGGGCGCGCCCTCGTAGAGGACGAGGCGGGCGCCGAGCAGCAATGACCCGGCGATCGCCCAGGGACCCATCATCCAGCCGAGATCGGTGAACCAGAACAGGGTGTCTCGGTCGGTCAGGTCGAAGGTGTGGGCGAGATCCTGCGCGGCCTTGATCGGGAAGCCGCCGTGGACGTGGACGGCACCCTTCGGCCGGCCGGTCGTGCCCGACGTGTAGATGATCATGTAGGGGTCTTCGGGATCGCGACCCGGGGCCTCGATTGACGGCACGTCTCCTGCAGCCGCCCACCAGACATCACGCCCCTCGCTCCACCCGATGGCCAACGCCTCACCGGCTCGCCGGACGACGATCACGCGCTCGACCGACGGTGTCTGGGCCACGGCGGCGTCCGCCACAGATTTGAGATCGACCCAGCTGCCCCGCCGCAGGAAACCGTCAGCGGTGATCAGCAGCTTGGCGTCGCAATCGGCGAGGCGCGACGCGATGGCGGGCGCCCCGTAGCCGGAGAAGATCGGCGTGAAGATGGCGCCGAGGCGGCTCACAGCGAGGACCGCGACGACGGTCTCCGGCAGCATCGGGAGCAGGATGCCGACGCGGTCGCCTGCCGCGACCCCGAGGCCCGCCAGCTGCTGGACCGCAGCCCGGACGCGACTTGCAAGCTCCCGATTCGTCAGCTCGACGACCGATCCATCCTCACCATCCCAGGTGAAGGCGATGCCGTCCGGGTCGCGTGCCGCGCGCGGCTCGACCGCCGCCCACGACCAATCGAACGACCCGCCGACCCACCAATGCGTCCAGGCCGGGCCGCCGGAGAAGTCGGCGAACGCTCGTGGGCGCCGTTGCCAGGCGATGCCGATGTCGTCGACAGCGGCGCCCCAGAACCACGCCGGATCTGCGACCGCCCGAGCCTGGAGCGCGTCGAGCGACGCCTCGCCGGTCGAGCGTAGGAAGCGCGACAGGCGGGCTTCGGTGGCGGCCGCGGGATCCGGCCGCCAGGCGACATCCGGGGCGTCGCGACCGAAGATCGGCCAGCCGTCCGCGTCGGTGGGCATGCAGCGAAGACTATCTGGCCCAGACCATGACCGACCATCGATGCGCTTGCCTGGGCGGGAGCGCCTCGTTGGCCTTCCATGTGCGACCGGAACGTGGGGCGTTACGTCCGGCAGCTGAGCCCGTGAACGTACAGGGTTCGAGCGTTGTTCGGAACGTCCCGCGTGACGAATGGCAGCAGAAAGGGTCGATGCTCCTGTGTCTCGTTCGTTCGAGCTCTGCTTGGAACGCCCGGCGTTCCAGGATCGGGTGATCGGACTACGGCGCGGCTTCGCCGTGCAGCGCCTCCAGCGCGGCGTCAAGGACCGGGTCGCGGCCAGCGATCACGTCGTCCCAGGTCGCCTCGACCGGGATGTCGGGCTCGATCTGGAGGCGATCGTCACCTGGCGCCTTCTCGTGATAGTCGCCGGAGATCAGGACGACGATCCCGGAGTTCTTGAGCGTAACGGTCGAGACATCACCGTAGATGTTCAGGCCGCCGCCGGGTGGCTCACCTACGAGGAGGATGTCGTCACCGCCCTCGCCGACCTTGAGCTCCGTCACGAAGTTGCCCGCGGCCGAGAACGTGTCCCGACTCGTGAGCAATGCGACTCGGCCCGGACCGAGGGCAGCCCTCTCGCGGACGGCGTCGCGGAACGGGCCGTAGGTCGTGTTGTCGCCGCCGGGGCTCGCTCGCAGATCGACCACGACCGCTCCCTCGGCGGCCTCGACCTCGTTGGCGAGGCGACCGATCGTCATGTCGCCCGACACAGCTCGCACCTCGTGGTAGGCGATGTACAAGGACCCGTCCGGCAGCGTCTCGGTCCAGAACGCTTCATCGCGGCGGCGCCGCTCACGTGAACCGGATCCATCGGGCGGCATCGCCGTCGGGTAGCTCGGGTAGACGCCGAACACCCAGTCGCGGTACGCATCGATCGGCACGGGCGCGAGATCGACATCCTCGATCGACCCGTCCGCGCGGCGCACGGTGAGTCCGGCGGCGCCTGGCTGTTGGACGCGGAGCTCCTCGAGGACTTCGGGCAGGAGCAGGTACATCGGCAGGTTCGCGCGTCGGTTCGAGTCGTTGTCGGCCGGGACCAGCGGGACCACGGCCTTCCGTGCCACCTCCACGGGCGTCCCACCGACCGCGGTCACGACCGACCCGACCAGGTCCTCGTGCGGTGCCCGGGCGGCCACGATCCGCTGCCCGTCCGGGAATTCGCGAAGCCAGATGGGACGAGCATGCAGTCGGTCGCCGGTCTGGGCCATCGCCCACGCCCCGCTGTGACCATCGCGGTCGCGGTTGCCCATGAGCCCCATGACATCGACCAGGAAGCCGGCATCCGACCGATCGGCGGCACGCGCGGCAATGGCGTCGACCCGGGAGCGGAACGCCGCCTCACCTTCCTCGAGGAACGGGTTGCGATGGATCGCCTCAAGTCGATCGACGAGTTGTTCCAGGTCCGCCAGACGGCCGGCGGCGATCCCGTCGGTGGGGACGGGTATAGGTGTCGCTGGGACAGACGGCGCTGCTCCCGCGCAACCTGAGGCCAACGCCAGCACAAGGATCGCGACCGTGAGCGAACGTGTCATCACACCGAGAAACTACTACGAACTCGAACTATATGTCGAGCGGTGTCGTCTGGCAGTCAACGATTTCCCGCCCAAGAGGCTAGAGCGCGGCGCTCGAGCCGGATCGTTGCCTGTGAGTCGACGCTAGCGGGCCGTGCGAGGGCTCGGTCTCACTACGGCCCCTTCTTGTCGTCTGTCAGGCAACGAACACGGTCGAGCGGTCAGGATCGTGCCGTTGGAGCCGAACTCGTTGACCCCCTGGGTCAACGCTCGACCGGGCGACCCTCGTCGAGCCGGGCCGACGCCCGCTCGATCGCGTCCGCGACGGCGGCGAGCGCCCGGCGAACCTCCCCCTCGGACCGATCGAGCGAGTCGAGGATCGCGCGATCCGCCGCGGAGAATGCGGGCTCGACGCGCCGCTGCGCAGCCAGACCCTCGTCGGTCAGCGCCACACGAAAGGACCGGCCATCGGCGGCGTTCGGGATCCGGCGTGCGTGGCCGCGCTCCAGCATCGGCCTGATGTACCCGGACATCGTCGATGGCGGGACACCGAGCGCGGACGCTAGCTCCGACGGCGTCCGGGGACCGGCCTCGAGCATGAGGCTGTAGACGGCGTACTCGACTGGTCGAAGACCGGTGCCTTCCAACGCCCGGTCCAAGTACGCGCCCAGCCGGCTGGACAGCGCGAACACGTCGAAGGGGAGCGAGATCCCACGCTCGATGCGTCGACGGGCCATCCCGGCGAGTCTAGGCGGGCGCGGTTCCCGGCGAAGCGCCCCGGTTCAGCGGCAGGCGCACGGTGAACCGCGCCCCGCTCGACTCCCAATTCGCGGCCGCGATCCGGCCGCCGTGGCGCTCCACGATCCAGGCCGCGATCGCGAGCCCGAGACCCGTCCCGCCCCCAGGGGCCCCGGCTGCCCGATAGAAGCGGTCGAACACGCGGGGCAGATCCTCGGGCCGGATGCCAGCGCCTTCGTCCTCGACGACGAGCACGGCGTCTGACGCGTCGGTCCGTACACGGACGTCCACGCGGCTGCCAGGTGGTGCGTGCCGGATCGCGTTGTCGACGAGGATCCCGACGACTTGCCGCAGCCGCGCCGGATCGCCGGATACCTCGGCCGGGATCGGATCGACCACCAGCGACACCTCCCGGTCGGCTGCCAGCCGCGATAGCGCGGACGCGCCGGAGGAAGCGACATCCCCCAGGTCGAGCGACACGCGCTCGAGCTCGACCGTCCCCGAATCCGAGCGGGCCAGCAGCAGCAGGTCGTCGACCATCGACGTCAGGTGGTCGACCTCGTCGCGGATGTCCGTCAGCGCGTTGCCGACCGTCGCGACCGACTTGCGCGGATGCCGTTCGAGGTCCTCGACGCTCGCGCGGATGACCGTCAGTGGTGTGCGCAGCTCGTGCGAGGCATCGGCGGCGAACTCGCGCTGCCGGCGGAGCGCCTCGCGCTGGTTGGCGAGGGATTGCCGGATCGGGACCAGCGCCCGACTGGCGTACGCCGCGCCCACGCCGGACGCGACCAGCAGGGCGATCGCACCCCCGACCACGAGCACCAGCACGAGGATTCGCAACGTGCGCTCCTCGAGCGTCCGATCACCGACGATCTGGACGAAGAACTGCTGTCCGCGGACCGTGACCGGGTCGGTCAGGACGCGGACCGGCGTCTCCGTGACGCTCGCGCTCACGCCATCGATCGTGACGCTGCGGATCTGGATCGGCACCGTCGCCTCGCGGATATCCCGCTCGCCCGTGACGCGCGCCGCCTGGACCGAGGCCTCCACCGGCAGGCCACCCGGGACGCGTTGGCGAGGTCCGGGCACACCTTGGCCGTCGAGGACCATCGCGAAGGTCCCCGAAGCCGGCCCGCCGAAGATGAACCCGCCGGCCGGCAGCTCCTCGCCCGGACTGGGCGGCGTCCTCGTGATCTGGTTCGCCTGCGAGACGAGCTCGGCGGTACCCGAGGTCGACAACGACCGGTCGACCGCGACGTACAGCACGATCCCGAGGAGGACCAGCAGCGCGAGCGTGATGCCGCCGCTCCAGAGCACGAGCTGGATCCGCACGCGGCGGAGGAGCTGCGCCTCGCCCGGCGAGATGTCCTCAGGCATCGGCGAGCCGGTAGCCGACGCCGCGCACCGTCTGGATGTGTCGGCCGGCCGTCCCGAGCTTGTCCCGCAGATAGTGGATGTACGCGTCGACTGCGTTCGGCGTGACCGCCACCCCGAACGGCCAGGCCTGATCGAGGAGCTGGTCCCGCGACAGCGTCTGGCCGGCGTGCCGTAGCAGGCATTCCAGGAGCGAGAATTCCCGTGGGCTGAGGTCCACGGTCGCGCCGTCGACCGTCACGCGCCGAGCAGCCTCGTCGAGCTCGATCGGGCCGGCGACGAGGGTCGGTTTCGTGCGGCGTCCCGGCGGGGCGCCGCGGCGAGCCAGCGCTCGCAATCGGGCCGAGAGCTCCTCGAACGCGAATGGCTTGACGAGGTAGTCATCGGCACCGGCGTCGAGACCGGTCACGCGGTCACCGACCGTATCGCGTGCCGTAAGCATCAGGATGGGCACCCCGGAACCCGCCGTCCGAAGCCGGCGGGCGACCTCCAGCCCGGTCATGTCGGGCAGTCCGATGTCGAGGATCACGCACTCGATGCCAGGGGCGTCCTCGGCGATCTCGAGCCCCGTCTGGCCGTCGGTCGCGAGCTCGACCACGTGGCGGTCGTCCTCGAGCAGTCGCTTGAGGAGCCGTGAGAGGCGCGGGTCGTCCTCGACGACGAGCAGGTGCATGGCGGCAGCCTAGCGGTGGTGCCGGGTCATCGCGAAACGGTCACATCGCGGGCAGACAGCTCCGGCGTCTCGCCGCTACTGCCGTCCGAAACCACGCGGCCGCCCGTGACCTTCACCGAGACGTCGTCCCCGACGGCCACATCCGACGACGAGGCGTCGGCTGCCTCGTGATAGGTGGTCGCAGCATCGGTCTTGAACGTCATCTCCTGCCCGTCGGCGAGCTTCAGCGTGATGCTGTCCGCGTCGACCGCAGTGACGGTGCCGTCGATCGCGAGGCCGCCGTTGAGCGACAGGCCGCCCGGCTTCGGTCCGTTGGGGTCGAAGCTGCCGTCAGGCGTCACGACCGTGCCACCCGGCGCGAGTCCGCGGGCGAACGCCGGCCCGGTACCGGCCGGCGCGGTGATGCGTCCCGCGGCGAACGCGACGCCGCCGATGGCCAGTACGGCGGCCAGCGCCAGCGCGATGTCGAGCACACGGCTCGATCGCCGGGTCGAGGTCGCCACAGCATTCGGGGGCGCCGACGGGATGGTCGGGGCGGGATCCAGGGTCATCGAAGGTCCTCCTTACTCGTAGCGAAGGGCGGTGATCGGGTCGAGGCGCGCGGCCTGACGCGCCGGCCATACGCCGAACACGACGCCGACCAGGAGGCTCGACATGACGGCCGCGATGAGGGTCGTCGGGGTGAAGGCGAACGACCACCCGGCGACCTGCGCGATGAGTGCCGAGACCCCCAGCCCCAGCGCCACACCAAGCAGGCCGCCGAGCAGCGACAACGTCAGCGCCTCCACCAGGAACTGGGCGAGGATGTCCAGCCCCCGGGCGCCGATCGCCTTGCGGATGCCGATCTCGCGGGTCCGCTCGCGAACCGAGACCAGCATGATGTTCATGATCCCGATGCCGCCGACCACGAGCGAGATCGACGCGATACCGCCGAGCAGCAGGGTCAGCGTCCCGCTGATCGACGAGGCGGCCGCGAGCAGCTGGGTCTGATCGAAGATCTCGAAGTCGTCGTCATCGGTCGCGGCGAGGTCGTGGCGCTCGCGCAGCAGCGCCGTGATCCGGGCGTTGGTCGTGTCCATGTCGGCCGCCGGGTCGACGCTGACGCCGATGCTCCGCACGCTGTCGCCCCCGACGAAGTACTTCTGCACGGCCGCGACCGGGATGAGGACCTGGTCGTCGGGGTCCTGAAAGCCGCTCCCGCCCTTCGGCTGGAGGATGCCGATGACCGTGAAGCCGATGCCGCCGATGCTGATCTCGGTGCCGATCGCGTCCTCGGCGAGCCCGAGATCGTCGGCGACCGACTTGCCCAGCACGGCCACGCGCAGCTCGCGCTCCACGCTGACCGGCGTCAGCCCGCTGCCCTGCCACAAGCTGTATGCGCGGACGTCCGGGTAGGCGCTGGTCGTCCCGACGATAGTCGTCGTTGTCGACTCGTCAGCGGCGCTGACCTCCTGGCTGGTCGATACCTCCGGTGCGACCCCGGCGACGCCCGGCACGTCCGCGATCGCCGTCGCGTCCTCGAGGGACAAGCTCGTCGAGCCGTCCTGGTCCTGCTCGGTCGGGCTGATCGTCAGCAGGTTCGTGCCGAGGCTCGCGAGGTCGTCGGTGATGCGCGATGTCGTCCCCTGGCCGACGCCGACCAGCGCGACGACGGAGGCCACGCCGATGACAACGCCGAGCATGGTCAACACAGCGCGGAGGCGATTGGTCCGGAGTCGGGACAGCGCCAGCCGCAGCAGCTCGAGCGCGCTCATGCCGCGAGCCGCCCGTCGAGCAGGTGGATCTGACGGTCGGCGGTCGCGGCGACGTCGACGTCATGGGTGATGAGCACGACCGTCCGACCGGTCCGATGGAGCTCGCGGAGGAGCGACGTGACGTCGGCGCCGGCGTGGCTGTCGAGGTTGCCGGTCGGCTCGTCGGCAAGGAGCAGCGCCGGCTCGGTCACGAGCGCGCGGGCGATCGCCACACGCTGCTGCTGCCCGCCGCTCAGCTCGGTCGGCTCGTGATCGACGCGGCCGCCCAACCCGAGGCGCTCGAGCGTCGCCCGGGCGCGCCGAAGTCGCTCAGTCCGCCGCACGCCCTGGTAGAGCAGCGGTGTCGCCACGTTCTCCAGCGCCGATGTCCGTGGCAGCAGGTTGTACGACTGGAAGACGAAGCCGATCGTCCGGCTGCGCAGCCGCGCGAGCGAGTCGTCATCGAGCTCGGCGACCGGAGTGCCGGCAAGCTGGTACGAACCGTGGGTCGGGCGGTCGAGGCAGCCGAGGATGTTCATCATCGTGCTCTTGCCCGAGCCGGACGGCCCGACGATCGCGACGAACTCGCCAGGCTGGATCTGCAGGCTCACGTCGGCGAGTGCCGGGACCTCGACGGGGCCCATCCGGTACACCCGACTGACCCGGTCGAGGGTGATGAGCGGCGTGGCCATCGTCCGCTCCCTAGTTGACGGGCTTTTCGTTGATCGGCCCGGCGCCGTCGATGCGTCGGACGACGCCACCCGGGAGTGCGCCGCCGGAGAACCCGCCGTTGTTCGTGCCGATGAGGTCTGCTGTCGTGCCGATGACGACCGGCGTGCCTGCCTCGAGACCGCTGGTGATCTCGGCGGTCGCGTTGGTCAGGAGACCGACCCCGACCGGCACACGCTGCGGGTTGCCGTCGGCACCGAGCGTCATGACCGCGTAGTCGTCCTTGGCACCCTGCAATGCGGCGCTCGGCACGGTCACGACGTCGGTCGCCGAGGCGATCGTGATCGCGATGTCGGCGCTCATCCCGGGTCGGGCATCCGGCGGCGTTTCGTCCAGCACCACGGTGACCGGGTATGCGACGACGCCCGAGGAACTGTCGCCGGCCGTCGGCGAGATGGCGGTCACCGTGCCATCGACGGTCGCGCCGATCGCATCGATGGTGACTGACGCCTTCTGGCCGACCTCGACGTCTGCGAGGTCGCTCTCGACGACGTCGGTCGTGATCGTGATGGCCTTCGAGGCGACGACGATGGCGACGCCACCCGGCGCATCGAAGCCTTCGGCCACGTTGACCTCGGTCACGATCCCGTCGACGGGGGACCGCAGGGTGGCCGCGCGAAGCTGGGCACGGATCGCGTCGCGATCCTCGGTCGCCTTGGAGACCTGGTTGAGCGCCGCGTAGAGCTGGAGGAGTGCCTGGTCCTCGGCAGCCTCGTCGTCGGCGTCGCGGGCGTCAGCCAGCTGTTCCCGGGCCAGCGTCTCCTGCATCTTCGCAGTCTTGAGGTCGCGCGTGGCGCGGTCGTACGAGCGCTTGACTCCAGCGTTGCTCGACGTCGCGAGCACCTGCCCCTCCGTGACGGTGTCGCCGGGTTTGACCGCCACATCGTTCACCGGCCAGTTGGCGTCGGAGGCCGGCGCCTCCGTATCCCCCTCGATCAGCCATGGCGCCGACCCGAATGCGAGGCCATAGGTCGTCGCGGCGGCGAGGCTGCCGGTCGCGGCCACCTCGTCGGTGACGTCGCCGATCGCGGCATCCGCCGTGAGGTACTCGGTCGCGGTCGTGGTGCCGGCACCGATGCCGCCGACGCCAACCGCCAGCGCTGCAACGCCGACGGCGACCAGGACGGCCAACGCGAGGAGCTTGCGTCGCATGTGTGGGCCATGCCTCCGAGCCCGGCGGCAGATCCGCCTTGTCACGCCTATCGAAGGGGCGCTGGCTGAGACCCATCTGAGAACGCTGGTGCGTCCGCGTAGCATCGCGAGGTGAGCGAACACGGGGCGGTCCACCGCCGGCCGCGGCGCGGGTCGGCGGGGATCCGCCAGCTCCCGTGGCGACGGCTTGTGAACCCGTATCGACCGGTCGAGATCCTGTCGGCGGACGAGGTCGAGACGATCCACCACGCGTCGCTGCGGATCCTGTCCGAGATCGGGATGCATGTCCTGGGGGACCGGGCGTTGGAAGCGCTGGCCGGTGCTGGTGCGTCGGTGGATCGGTCGTCGCGCACCGTCCGGCTGGATCCGGCGCAGGTCGCGGATCTGGTCGCGACCGCGCCGTCCGAGTTCCAGTTGTACGCTCGGAACCCGGAGCGCGACGTGATCTTCGGTGGCACCAACCTCGTGTTCTGCGCCGTCGGCGGGCCGGCCTTCGTCAGCGACCTCGACCGCGGTCGACGGCCCGGCAACATCGCCGACTTCCGCGACTACGTCCGGCTGATCGGCGCCCTCGACGTCATCCACCAGGAGGGTGGCGGCCCGCTCGAGCCGACCGACCTGCCGGTCGAGACGCGACATCTCGACCAATACCAGGTCTTCGCGACAGAGCTCGACAAGACGTGGCATTGCCTTGGAACGGGGCGGGTTGTCGTCGACGATGCCCTGGAAGTCGCGTGCCTTTTGCGGGGCGTGTCGCGTGACGACCTGGCGCGCGAGCCGGCGCTGATCACGATCATCAACACGAACTCGCCGCTTCGCCTGGACGGGCCGATGAGCGACGGGCTGATCGAGATGGCGCTGCACGGGCAGCCGGTCGTCGCGACGCCGTTCACGCTGGCCGGTGCGATGAGCCCCGTTTCGCTGGCCGGCGCTATCACGCAACAAAACGCCGAGGCGCTGTTCATGGTCGCGCTCGCCCAGATCGTCCGGCCGGGCGCACCGATGATCTACGGCGCGTTCACCTCGAACGTCGACATGCGGACGGGGTCGCCGGCGTTCGGCACGCCCGAGTCGGTGAAGTCGCAGTTCGCGAGCGGCCAGATGGCGCGGCGGTACGGGCTGCCGTGGCGGTCGTCGAACGCGACGGCGTCACCGGTGGTCGACGCCCAGGCGGCCTACGAGGCCGAGATGGCCGTGTGGGGCGCGGTGATGGGCGGCGTGAACCTGCTGTACCAGGGCGCGGGCTGGCTCGAGGGCGGCCTGACGGCGTCGTTCGAGAAGCTGATCATCGACGCGGAGATCCTGCAGATGATGGCCGAGGTGCTGCAGCCGATCGAGGTGTCCGAGGCGTCGCTCGGACTGGATGCGATCGCCGAGGCGGGCCCAGGCGGTCACTTCTTCGGGACGGCGCACACGCTGGAGCGCTACGAAACGGCGTTCTACACACCGCTCGTCTCCGACTGGCGAAACTTCGAAACGTGGCAAGCGGACGGCGCGCGAACGGCGACGGAACGGGCGAACACCCTGTGGAAGCGTCTTCTCGCCGCTGCGGTGCCGCCACCGCTGGACCCGGCGATCGCCGAAGCGCTCGAGGCCCTCGTAGCCCGCCGGAAGCGCGAGATCGTCGCCTCGAATGGGCAGTAAGTAGGGGCGGCGGGGCACCCCAGGGTCGATCAGGCGAGCTTCGGCGGTTTGGGTGTCTTCTCGGGCTTCGCGGGCTTCTCGGGTTTCGCGGGCTTCGCGGGCTTCGCGGTCTTCGCAGGTTTTGGGTCGGCCGTGCGGTTGGGTGCCGGCTCGACCGTTGGATCGGGCTTGGGGCTGTGTGTGGGCGGTGGAGCCGTTGGCGGGGTTGGTGACGGCCGCGGAGCCGGCGGTCGAGCCGAGGGCGCTGCTTCCGCGCGACTCGGCTTCGGTGGTGGCAACTCTCGCGTCGGTTCGGCCGGGGGCGGAGTCGGTTCGATCAGCGGCGTTGGTGGCGTCTCGCGCGGCGTGGATCGTGTCGCGTCGGGCGTGGCCACCGCGGGAGCTTGGGCGACGACCGTTCCAGCCGGTTCACGCGTTACCGCGAACGCCTCGAGATCCGGTGAGGATGGCCAACTCGAAGTGGGCGCCGGCACCACGAGGATGAGGGTTACGCCCACTGCCAGCCCGACAGCGAGGCCGACGATCGTCTGGAGTGCTGATGGCACGACGAGTCCCCATAGGAATGACGGGGTTTCCCTGATTCTTAATGGTCCGGATGTCGCATGTGCTCGTCCCAGGCGCGGATCGGACCTGACATTTTCGTACCCGCGTTCGATCGCAGCACGCTGACATGGGGCGACTCAGTACCCTTGCGCGTGATGTCCTGCGGACTCGGCTTCCCTGCCCGCACGCTTGCCCTCGGGGCCGCATTGCTGATCGCAGCAGGATGCGCGCTAAGCGGCGGGACACTCGGGGGTCGCGAGAAATGCTGGCCCGAGAGCCCACCGCGCGCGGCGAGCATCTGGCGAGGCATCCTCCGCATCGATGCGAGCGGCGGTCGACTCGACACACCGGAAGGTGACGTCATCCCGCTCCTGCCGGGTACCCTCGAGACCCGATTCGGTGGCGATGGGATCGGCGAGCTCGTCAGAGGCTCTGATGTCGTGGCGAGAGCCGGGGATGACGTGACATTGTTCGGCGGCGCCGGTGCTGACGGCTTCCTCGTCGTATGCGGCGTGGAGGAGATCCACGCCGAGTAGCGGACCACCGGGAGGAGCGAACGTGGACCACGACGACGCGGTCGAGATGCTCAGGCAGGTCGCCGCGGCATTCGATCGACACGACCTCGACGGGATCATGACTCACTTCGCCGACGACGCGGTCTTCGAGGGCCCGCGCGGACCCGATCGATGGGGTCAACGATTTGTCGGCAAGGACGCGGTCCGCGACGCCTTCGCCGCGCGCTTCTCCGGGATCCCCGATATCCGCTACCAGGACGATGACCACTTCGTCGATGGTGACCGAGGAGCATCGGAGTGGACGCTGTCCGGCACGACGACGACCGGGCAGCGCATCGAGGTCCGGGGCTGCGACCTATGGACCCTCCGAGACGGCAAGATCGTGAAGAAGGACTCCTACTGGAAGATTCGTGAGATATGACCACGCGTGCAGCTGAGCTCGAGCCGTTCGACGCATTGGTAGGGACTTGGGAGTCGATCGCGACCCACCCCGCACTTTCGGGCGTCGAGGTGCCGGGCTCGAGCAGCTTCGACTGGCTGGAGGGCGGGCACTACCTGATCGGTCGCTCGCGCAACGAGCACACTGACTTCCCGGACAGCCTGCAGGTCATCGGCGCGGACGACGACGGCCTGGTGATGCACTACTACGACTCGCGCGGCGTCGAACGTGTCTACGGCACGAGCCTTCGCGACCGCGAGTGGCGCCTATGGCGCGACGACCCCGAGTTCGCCCAGCGCTTCGTTGGCACGTTCGAAGACGGAGGATCGAGGATCATCGGTCAGTGGGAGGCGTCGCACGACGGCGCGACCTGGGAGCCCGACCTCGCGATCACCTACCGCCGCGCCGACTAGCCCAGGATCGGGTCCGCTTATGGGCATGACCGCCAGGGACCTCGATCGAGCCCTTCGCGCCACGTTGTGGCCGGCACTTAAGGCGCATGGCTTCACGGAACGCACCAGCCGCGTCGCATGGCGATACCTGCGCGACGACATCGACGTCGTCGAGCTCCAGACGGTCGGTCAAAACGCGGAGGCAGTCGGCTGTCCGCCGCTCTCTCTTTCCGTGTTCGTCGCGAGTCGTCCGCATTTTCTTCCGCCGGACGAGCGCACCCCGCGCCGCGACGGTCGAGTCCGTCCCCACTACTGGGACTGCGACCCGTTTCGAGAATCGCTGGCCAAGACCCTCGACCAACCGTGGTTCCGGCCATTCAGCGGACCGACCGATCAGCGAACGCTTCCGTCCGTCCGGGCGCACCGCGACGCCCTACGCACACTCGTCGATCAAGCCGCCCACGATGTGCCTGACATCTGGTACATGCGGGACGACAGCGCCAACCTCGATGAAAACCTTCACGACCTCACCACAAGGGTCCTATCCGCTGGGCTGGATCACCTCGATCAATGGCACGATCCCGAGCGAGTCCTCGAGTTGATCGAAACGGGTCGGCTCATCAACCCGGAGTCGCCCCGCGCCTTCTATCTGATCGAGGACATCAACGCGTATCTGGCGCGAAGCGCCGGCTCGTAGCGGACGTCACGAGCGCCACGGTCAGGCGGGGATGCGAGGCCCTCTGGCTGAGAAGATCGCGGCCGAACCGACCGTCTCGAACTCGACGTGCTCGAATGAGGCGGCCAGGATCGCGCGGATCCCCTCCTCGGTATCGTCGAGATTGTCGAACGCGCCGCGGCGGTTGAAGGCGCTGAGCACCCGCCGCGCCAGCCAGTTGTGATCCGCGGAGCGACCCAGCACGGTCGCGCCGAACAACGTGCCGGTCGGTGAAAGCACCGCGGCGATGTGCTCGATCGCCAGCGCCTTGCGCGACAGTGGACCAGGCAGGCAGTGGATCACGAGGTTGAGGGCTGCGGACTCGAACGGCCCCTGGACGGGGAGCGGCTTCAGGACGTCGGCTTCGACGGCGGTGACGTCCAGTCGCTTCAGCTTGCGAGCGGCATGGAGCAGGACGTTCGGGTTCGGGTCGACGAGCGTCACCTTGCTGCCATCGGGGAGCGATGACCGCTCGATGAACCAGCCCGTCCCCGGTCCGACATCGAGGTGGCCGTCACGGATGTGGCGGCGGTACCCCTCCGCTATCGGTTCCATGGGAGTCCGCCAGACGAACCACGACACGAAGCCGATCACGACCCGGTCGTAGACAGCCAGCAGCTGTGGGCTGTAGTCGGCCTGACCCTTGTACGCGGGATCGTTGCGATCCATCGCGACGAACGATGACATCCTTGACGTGGCAGAGGAAGGGAGTTCGCAGCGTTGCTCGACACGAAGCCGCCACGATGGTTCGACCAGCTCGATCGAGGCATCACCGAGTGGATGGCCGAACACGGCCTCACCCTGCTGAGGATCGCGCTGGGGGTCGTCTTCTTCTGGTTCGGCGCCCTGAAGTTCTTCCCGGACGCCAGTCCAGCCGAAGCGCTCGCCGGGCGGACGATCGAGACGCTCACCGGCGGACTCATCCCGCGGGCGACGGCGCTCCCGATCCTCGCCGTATGGGAGGTGGCGATCGGGGTCGGGCTGTTCGTCGGTCGCTGGATGCGGGCTGTGCTGCTGCTGCTGTTCGTGCAGATGCTCGGCACGATCACGCCGCTGTTCCTGTTCCCGACGCAGACGTTCACGATCTTCCCGATCGCGCCGACACTCGAGGGCCAGTACATCATCAAGAACATCGTGCTGGTATCAGCGGCGATCGTGCTGGGAGCGACCGTCCGAGGTGGGGAACTGAGTCCGGAGCCGGTCGTCGCGACGAAGCCGACATCGCTCCGCGACGACGAGCCCTGCCCGTAACCCTCGTGTTACCGTAACCAGGATGTTACCGACTGACCGCGCATCCGCCGCCCGGACGACCGACCCCTTCGATGCGCTCGGCGACCCGCATCGGCGCCAGATCCTGGCGCTGCTACGTGACGGCGAGCTGTCGGTCGGCGCGATCGCCGCGTCGATGCCCATCAGCCGGCCGGCCGTGTCGCGCCACCTTCGACTCCTCAAGGAAGCCGGGCTGGTGAAGGAGCGGGCGGTGGGCGTCCGACATCTGTACGCACTTGACGGGCTCGGTGCAAAGGAAGTCCGTCGCTACCTCGAGTCGGTCTGGGGCGAGGCGACAGCCCGCTACCGGATCCTCGCCGAGAACACGGCGCCTCCGAAACGAAAACCGAAGCGATGATCGAGCCGCTGCGCCTGTCGTTCGACGTCGACGCGCCGCGGGACCATGCGTTCGACACCTGGACCCGCGCGATCGGTCGATGGTGGCCGGCCGACCACACGCACAGCGGACGATCCGATCTGCAGATCGTCCTGGAGGGTCGCGTCGGTGGGCGGATCTTCGAGCGCACGCCCGACGGCGAGGAGTGGGATTGGGGCGAGGTCATCACCTGGGAGCCGCCGGCTCGGCTCGTCTACCTGTGGCATCTCAAGCGCGACCGCGCCGAGGCGACCGAAGTCGAGATCCGCTTCGTGTCGTTGGCAGACGATGCGACGCGCGTCGACATCGAGCATCGCGGATGGGAGGTCCTCGGCGCCGAGGGCCAGAGCTGGCGCGATCGCAACATGGGCGGCTGGGCGACCCTGCTGCCGCACTATGAGCGTGCAGTCTCGACGGCCGCAACGAAGGAGGAGAGCGCATGACCGGCAGTGGCACCAAAGACGATCCGTGGCAGCTCAAGACACCGCCCGGCACGTCCGACTACCAGATGTGGCGCGATGAATTGGCCGACCCGCCGGCGCTCGTCTGCCAGGTCGGCTCGACCCAGCTCAAATACCACCTGAGCTCGATCGACGACCTCCACGCCATGCTGAAGGCGCACGGCGACTGGATGGACCTGGGCGCGGCCGATGAGCAGAAGGACGCGAAGCCGGGCACGGTCGAGGCGTGGGGCCGCGACGCGAGCAACCCGGTCGCTGGCTGGTACGGACTGCGGAAGGGCTATCGCGGCCGGTTCGGGATGTACCTGCCGCCGTTGCTCGAGGCGCTCGGCAAGGCCGAGCTGACCCACGACGCGAAGAACAACCGGATGCGGGCGATCTAGCGGCTGGTCCCGGGCCGCCTTGACCGCATCTGGAACGCACGACGTTCCGTCCGGCGCGTGAACGCCCAGAATCGGCCCGTGAAAGGGCCGAATTGATCAGTTCGGCCACCAATCGGAACGTCACACGTGCCAAACGGCGGGTAACGGCGACTTCAAGGCTCGGTCGTAACGTGGGGCGTTCCAGCGACCGACGATCAGGCAGTCAGGTCGGCCGGCTCGCCCGAGGCTGACACACCGGTGACCGCTGCCACGACCTGGTCGCGCGTTGCCTCCATGTTGTGGATGCGCCGGCCGTGGTCGATCGTCGCGTCGACCACGTCGTCCAGCGGGCCCGTCACCTCCCAGCCGCACGCACAACGGTTCGTGTATTCGGTCGTGTCAGTCATCGCGGCCTCCTCTCAGCCCAGGGCTCGGAACGGTTCGGGAACATACCCCGCCAGGATCGGCCGCCAGGCGGGCGGCAACGTGTCGGCGACCACCGGGTCGTCCTCGGCCAGCCAGGCGAGATGGCGGATGCCGTGCTCGACCACAGCGGCGACCGCGATATCCCGCGGTGCGGCCGTGGCTTCGGAGCGGGCGAGCTCGGCCCGCCCGATCGGCACGCTGGCCATCGACCCGACGAGCTCCGGCGGGATGACCACGACGAACGACAGGATGACCGCGTCCCGGTCACGCCGCCACGAAGTCGAATGGACCAACATCGGCGGCCCGACGACCTCGCGCACGATCCGATCGACGACCTCGACCGGGTGCTCGACCGGCCCGAGTTGCAGGTGCCAGGCCTGCGGCCCGTCCGGTCCGGTCAGCTGGATCTGGTCGCCATCGAGCCAGAGGACGAAGACCTCGGCCTGGACCGGGCTGTCGACGTCCCAGCCGACCGGTTCCCGGGTCATCTCACTCGACGCTCGCCCGGCGTCGAGCGTTGATCCGGCGGCCGCGCGCGGAACCCGCACCATTCCCGGCCGCTACCGCGGCCAGCGCCTCCTCCGACGGCTCGGACGCCGGCGGCAGGTACGGCAGCTCGGTCTGCGACTCGAAGCCGGATGTGATGATCCGCCGCAGCTCCGCGTCGATCGCCGGATCGGTCTCGATCGGGCGGTACGCCGCCAGCCGCCGCTCCACCTCATCGACCGCGCGCTGGTACGTGTCCTTCCCGCCGGCCTTCAGCCAGTTCTCCCGGTTGTCGCGGTCGACGATCGAGGAGGGGAGGTACAGCTCGGTCGGCCAGTGGGCCATGGTGTGGTCGGCCATGATCAAGTGCTGGTCCGCCATGAGCTGGTCGATGAGCGCGCTGACCGGCAGGTCCTCGGCGACCTTGATCTCCCGTGACGAACCGCAGCGCCTGGCCGCACATCTCGTCGTCGAACACGAGCTTCGGCAGGTTGAACACCAGCAGGAAGTCGAGCATGCCCGGTCCCGAGACGCTGTTCACGCCGGCCAGCGCGGCGATCAGCGCCGAGCCGAACGTCTCGGCCCCGGCCTGGGCGTCGAGGATCGGCCCGTCGGACAGGGCCATGTACGACTGGCAGGGGAGCTCGAGCGCCTTGGCGACCGCGATGTAGGCCGCATCGAGCTGGATCGCCTCGATCGCCGACATCGGCGACGACGCGATCTTCATGTGGAACGTGGCCGGCGCCCCACCGAACAGGACGGGTGCACCCGGCCGGACGACCTGCGCCATCGTGATGCCGGCCAGCACGTCGACCGTGTGGAAGACCGTGGCACCGACCGTGGTGACCGGCGCGATCAGCCCCATCAGCGTGACGGGCACGATCTCGACCGGGACCCCCGCCTCGACGCAGTCGATGAGGTTCTGGCAGGAGTCCTCCGAGTAGCGAAAGTTGCCGGTGGCCGTGATCGTGAAGATCGACATCGGCCGGGCGATGAGGTCGGCGAGGTCAGCCCGGAAGAGCTGCATCATCTCGACCATCCGCGGCACGCCGTGCTCGGTGAAGGCACCCGACACGACCGGCTTCTTCGAGTTCGTGAGCACCATGTACAAGCGCCACGCATCGGAGACCTGCGCCTCGATGTCGTCGTTGGTGGAGAACGCGGTCGCCAGATAGGCGATGTGCGCCAGGCCATCCGCCAGCCGGACGTATTCGACGAAGTCAGTCGAGTTCGCCAGGCGGACCTCGCCGGTGCGATGGTCGAGCGTCTTGAGGCCGGATGAGCCCGGCACGAAGTGGACGCGGTCCTCGCCGAGGTCGGCGTGCGGGTTGCCGTCCCGGTCGTACAACTGGAACGAGCTCGGGGCTGAGGCGATCGCCTGCTCGACCACATCGCGCGGGAACAGGACCCTGCCGGAATCGGTGGTGGGTAGGCCTGCTTCGATCAGGCGCCGGCGCATATCCGGCCCGCGGATCTCCATGCCGACCTCGGCCAGGACGCGTTTCGCCTCGTCGATGATCCGCTCGATCAGGTCGGGCGCGAGGATCTGGAGGCGGGGGCGACTCATCGCGTGAGTCTATTGCCCTACGCTACGGGCATGACCCCCGATCGACCTCGGCGCGCTGCCGACCTCCTCGTCGACTGCCTCGCGGCCGAGGGCTGCGACTACGTCTTCAGCGTGCCGGGCGAGGAGACGATGGACATCCTCGACGCCCTGTCCCGCCATGAGGGGATCCGCCACGTGACGACGCGGCACGAGCAGGGCGCGGCGTTCATGGCCGACGTCCACGGTCGGCTGACGGGTCGCGCGGCTGTCGCGATGGCGACGCTCGGCCCGGGGGCGACGAACCTGCTGACCGGCATCGCCGACGCCTATCTCGACCGCGCGCCGATGGTCGCGATCACCGGCCAGGCCGCATCGAGCAAGCTTCATAAGGAGGCGCACCAAGTCGTTGATATCGTGCGGATGTTCGAGCCGGTCACCAAGTGGAACACGCGGGTCGAGCGCATCGGCGCGATCCCCGAGATCGTGCGCAAAGCGTTCCGCGTAGCGATGCTCGAGAAGCCCGGGCCGACGCACATCGAGCTCCCCGAGGACCTCGCCGCCACCGATATCCGACCGGCTGGGGGCGGGCCGTCGCCCGTGCCGCTGACGCCCGGGCACGCCTATTTCCCTGAGCCGACCGACGAGGCGATCGACCACGCCGCTCGACTGATCGCCGCGTCCGAGCGGCCGATCATCCTGGCCGGCAACGGCGTACTGCGACGAGGCGCGGCCCCGGAGCTGCGCGCGCTGGCTCGCGGGCTGCACGTCCCGGTCGCCGCGACGTTCATGGGCAAGGGCGCGATCGACGACCGCTCGCACCTGTCGCTCATGGCGGTGGGTCTGCAGGCACGCGACCATGTGCTGTCAGGGTTCGACCGGGCCGATCTCGTCGTCTGCGTCGGCTACGACCTGGTCGAGTACGCCCCGTCGTCGTGGGACCCGGACGGCGGCAAGCGAGTCATCCATATCGACACCCAGCCGGCCGAGATCGACGCCGCGTATCGGCCGGAGGTCGAGCTGGTCGGTGACATCGACGGGACGCTTCGCCGGCTCCTCGAGCGGGTCGAGCCGATGGGCATCGGCGGGCGGTCCGCCTCCGAGCGGCACGAGTCGCGCGAGATCCTCGTCCACGCGGACCTGCGGATGCAGCTGCTGGAAGAGCTCGCCGCGCATGCCTCGAACGACGGCTGGCCGATCACGCCGCAACGCGCGATCGTCGACCTGCGCCGCGCGCTCGGGCCGCCGGACATCGTGGTCTCCGATGTCGGCGCCCATAAGGTCTGGGTCGCCCGCATGTATCAGGCGTACGAGCCGAACACCGTGATCATCTCGAATGGGTTCGCGGCGATGGGTATCGCCATCCCGGGGGCGATCGCTGCCAAGCTCGTCCACCCGGATCGCAAGGTCGTCGCGCTGTGCGGCGACGGCGGGTTCCTGATGAACAGCCAGGAGCTCGAGACGGCGAAGCGGGTCGGTGCCGCGATCTGTGTGATCGTGTGGCGCGACGACGGCTACGGCCTGATCGATTGGAAGCAGCGCAACGAGTTCGGTCGACCGTTCGGGGTCGAATTCGGCAACCCGGACTTCGTGGCGTATGCCGAGTCGTTCGGGATCGCCGGCTTCCGACCGTCGAGCGCCGCCGACCTGTACCCGACGCTGATGCGCGCGCTCGAGGTCGACGGTCCGTCGCTCGTGGAAGTGCCGATCGACTACGCGGAGAATCTGCGGCTGACAGAACGGCTGGGGGCGCTGGCCGTCGGGGCGTAGCGGCGGGGCACGGCGACGCTCGACCTGGGGCGTGCTTCCTGGACTGCAGATCGAGGCCGAAGCCCTTCCCGCGAGCTGCCTCGACGCCTGGACGGGCCTTCCAAACACGTTCCGGCGCCGAGGCTGGCTGCAACAGTCCTTCGGCCTCCCGTTGCAGTCTGAGAAGCACGCCGGCCAACGGTGCCAGGACGCACCAGGCCCGCGGTGGCGGGATCCTGCGATGTGGGGCAGGATGGACCCATGGTCGGAACGAATCGACGCCTCCGGCCGGTCCTCGGGCTGGTCGTCGCGCTCCTCATCTCGGTCGGTTGGGCAGCCACGCCGACGCCCGCCGATGCCGCGCTCCCCACCTGGCGTGGCGGCATCAACCTGTACCAGACGGGCGTGTTCTCGACGCAGAAGTCATGGCTGTGGTGTACGGCCGCCGGTGCCCAGATCATGCGCAACATCAAGTACCACCGCGCGGATCACAGCCGCTCGAACCAGAGCCTGTACTTCGAGTGGATGCGCGACCGCAACCGCTACAGCCTGCCGCGCTCGGCGGGGGTCGACCCGCAGGGTTGGACGGCGGGCCTGCAACGGTTCGTCGACGTCCGCTATCGGCTCGTCGCGGCTGACTCGTTCATGGGCGCGCTGCGGCTTGCCGTCACGCGCATGCGCAAGTTGAACCTGCCAGTGGCCCTGGCCGTGTCGCACGGCAACCATGGCTGGGTGCTCCACGGGTTCACCGCGACCGCCGATCCGGCGAAGACGTCGAGCTACACGATCACGAGCGTCCGCGTGAGCGGGCCGCTGTGGGGTCTCCAGAACAGCAGCTTCGGCTACGACATGCGCCCGAACACGAAGCTGACCGTCACGCAGCTCAAGCGGTTCTTCACCAAGTGGTGGTACGCGCCCAAGCGGATGATCTGGGACAACAAGTACGTCTCGATGCAGCCGATCCCCGCGACGACATCGACCACGGCCTCGACCGCCCCGGCCGCCGCGCCGGTCGAGCCGGTGAGCCCGGCGCCATCCGCCGCGACTTCGGTACCGATCCCGAGCACGGCTGCGGCGCCCGCCGTCGCGCCGCGCCAGGACGCCGAGCCCTCGACGGCGACGGCGCAACCGACGGGTTCGCCGCCGACGCTCCCGATCGCGGACCTGGTGCTCGTCCTCGTCTCCGGCGGACTCGCCGTCGTTCTGGTCACGCTGGTGTCGCGGATCGGCAGATCGGGAACAACCAGCCGCGGCTTCAAACGTCCTCGCACCGGATGGAGTAGCTGACCCCCAAATCCGGTCGCCATGGTCCGGTCATGATGTGCGGAGGACTCGCAGTCTGACGTCGAGGGGTGGTCATGACGGACCGGCGCCGCTTCCCATCACTGCCCAGGCGGCCGGCGCGTCCGAGAGCGGCCAAGGCCATCGAGCACGCGCCAGAGGTCTCGATGGAGGCGCGGCCGGAGGACGTCGTCGCGCCCGTCGAGAAGTCGGTCGTCGACGCCGCGATCTACCGCGCCGGCCAACGGATCGCGAGCCCGGCGACCGTCGCCGAGGCGGCTGCTCAGCTGCGCGACGAGCGCGGGGCGATGGCCTGGATCGGCATGCTCCGCCCCACGGAATCCCAACTTATCCCGGTCGCCGACGAATTCGGCTTCCACGAGATCGCCGTCGAGGATGCGATCGTCGCCCACCAGCGCCCGAAGCTCGAACGCTACGGCGACACGCTGTTCGTCGTCCTTCGTGCGGCGACCTATCTCGACGAGGAGGAGGAGGTCGAGTTCGGCGAGATCCACGTATTCGTCGGGCCGAACTTCGTCCTGACCGTGCGTCACAGTCGGACGCCCGACCTCGGCGCGGTGCGCCATCGCATGGAGGACGATCCGGAACTCCTCGCACGCGGGCCGGAGGCGGTCCTGTACGCCATCCTCGATAGCGTCGTCGACGGATACGCGCCGGTCGTCGCCGGTCTCCAGAAGGACATCGACGAGATCGAGGGCCAGGTCTTCCGCGGCGACCCGACCGTGTCGCGCCGGATCTACGAGCTGTCGGGCGAGGTCATCGAGTTCCAGCGCTCGACCCGTCCCCTGCTCGGGATGCTCGCCGGGCTGGAGGCCGGGTTCGAGAAATATGGCACCGATGAGGAGCTCCAGCGCTACCTGCGCGACGTGGCCGACCACGCCACGACCGTCGTCGAGCGGGTCGACGGCTTTCGCCAGATGCTGTCCGACGTGCTGACGCTGAATGCCACGCTCGTCAGCCAGGCGCAGAACGAGGAGATCAAGCGCCTGACCGAGGCGAGCTACGATCAGAACGAGGAGATCAAGCGCGTCTCCGCCTGGGCCGCGATCCTGTTCGCGCCGACCCTGATCGGGACGGTCTACGGCATGAACTTCGACTTCATGCCGGAGCTCCACTGGGAGCTCGGCTATCCATTCGCCCTTGGGCTGATGTTCTTCACCAGCGTAGTGCTGTGGCTGATCTTCAGGACGCGGGGCTGGCTCTGAGATCCTCGCGCAGGATGGAGTAGCTGACGAGATCGTGACGGCCGCCGGCGCGGAACTGCGCCCGGCGGAGGACGCCCTCGCGCGTGAATCCGGCCTTCTCGAGCGAGCGCTGTTCGGCGATGTTGTCGATATCGGTGCTCGCCTCGACCCGCTCGACGTCGAAGAGGTCGAACAGCACCTCTGCGAGCAGCCGTTGCGCCTCACCGCCGAAGCCCTGGCCGCGATACGCCGGGCTCAGCGAGACACCGATGTTGAACGCGCGCGACCCCTCGCCCGGGCCGTATGACACCGCCCGCCAGCCGACGTCGCCCATGACCACGCCGTCCTCGATACGTTCGATAAGGAGCTGGCCGCGGTCCGGCGCGACCATCCGATTGCCGTTCGCCAAATTCTCTGCGAGCGATGGCGGCCGTGGCACGCCGAAGTCGTTGAACTCGCCCCACATCACGGGATCGGCGGAACGGGCGTCGACCACCTCGGCGTCGTCGAGCGTCGCCTCGCGCAGGCGCACGCGCGGACCGTCGCGGCGGATGACAGCTTCAGGGATCAACTGGAGCGGGAGACGGGGCTCGAACCCGCGACGTTCTGCATAAAAAGTCTCGACCTCCTGAGCGTTGTGGCGTGAGCACGGGATCGACAGCGAAGTCGTCGTAGATAGTGGTGTCGCACCCGTCGATACAAGACCGGAGGAACGGATCGGCTCTGAGGGCGTGCTTGCTCTGGATCCGAGGAATCTGGCCGACCTCATCGCCGCACCGCCCGGGTTATCAGCGGAGACCGATCCGCCTGGCCTCCGAGCGAAGCCGTTCCCGATGGTCGGGATGGGCGATGTCAACGAGGGCGGATGCTCGTTCTCGGAGGCTCCGGCCGAACAGCTCGGCCACGCCATATTCGGTCACGACCGTCTGGACATGCGCGCGCGTCGTGACGACGCCCGCCCCGGCGCCCAACGTCGGAGCGATCCGCGAGACGGTTCCGCGGCTGGCCGTCGAGGGCAGCGCGATGATGGCACGACCATCTCGAGCTAGCGCCGCTCCGCGGATAAAGTCCATCTGGCCGCCGACACCGCTGTAGATCCGCGATCCGATCGAGTCGGCCACGACCTGACCGGTCAGGTCGACCTCGATGGCCGAGTTGATCGCCGTCATGGTGCCGAACGAGCGGATCACGTGGGTGTCGTTCGTAAAGTCGACCGATCGCATCTCTACCATGGGGTTGTCGTGCACGAAGTCGTAAACGCGCTGGCTCCCCATGAGGAAGGCCGCCACGATCTTGCCGCGGTTGCGTTCCTTGCGGGCGCCGGTCACAACGCCAGCCTCGACGAGGTCCACCACGGCGTCCGTGAACATCTCTGTATGGATCCCGAGGTCGCGATGACCGTGGAGCGCAACCGCTGTTGCCGCCGGGATCGCCCCGATCCCGAGTTGGATCGTGGCGCCGTTCGGAATGAGTTCGGCGACGTATACGCCGATCCGCCGTTCGACCTCGCCGATCGGGGCGCTGATGTGATCGTATGGAGGCACGTCGACCTCGACCGCCAGATCGATATCGTTCACGTGGATGAAGCTGTCGCCGAGGGTCCGGGGCATCGCCCGGTTGAGTTGGACGATCACGATCCGAGCCGCGCGAATGGCGGCGTGCATCGCCTCCACTGAAACGCCGAGCGAGCAGAACCCATGGGCGTCAGGCACGGTCGCATTCACGAGGACGGCGTCGAGCGGCAACGCTCCGCCATCGAACAGCCGCGGTACGTCCGACAGAAAGACCGGCACGTAGTCCGCCCGCCCTTCGTTGACCGCCGCCCGCGCGTTCGGGCCGACGAACAGCGCCCGATGTCGGAAATGAGCTGCCATATCCGGCGCGAGGTGCGGACCCGGCCCCTCGGTGTGTAAATGGATCATTCCGACGTCGCTCAGCTGCGGCGCGCGCGCGACGAGCGCGTCCAGGAGGACAGACGGCGTCGCGGCGGCGCAATGGACGTAGACCTGGTGCTCGGACTTGATGCCGGCGACGCCCTCGGTGGCGGAGACGACGCGCATCAGCTACCGGATGCCGATCGGTGCACGTCGCAGACCGTCAGACCGGCCCACCATCGCGCCGCGATCTGGGCTTGATCGGTTCCGCAGCCACCAGCCGATCCGGCCGGTGCGTCATCGATACGTAGGCTCGCTCGAAACCGATTCGCGCGACGACCGGACCCGATACGGCGACCCGGTCTCGATCGATGATCTCGTGGATCGTCCGAAGGTCGAATGCCGGACCGCTTTCCGCCGGCGAGCGCTCGAGGTGTTCGATTGCGTCCTGACCTTCCACCCCTCCCTTGTGAATGACCGCCTGGTCGTGGTCGATCCAGACGGAGACATCACGCTCCGTCGCGTGGGCTCGGTGTCGTCGTTCGGTCATCAGTGCATCCTCCGTGTGCGAGAAGGATGCTCGCAAGCACGCGCCGCCCGTAGAGTCGAACGGCCGTTTGATGCGGGCCGATCGGCCCGTCGGTGTCGGGCACCTCATCGGCCTGCAGTCCGTCGCTTGACTGACGTCGTCGGGGCTAGCTGCCGCGGTCGGTGCCGCGTTCGGTGTCCCTCAGGTGAGCCATGTAGGCGGCCGCCTGGGCCCGCCTCTCGAGGTTCAGCTTTGCAAGGATCGAGCTGACATAGTTCTTCACGGTCTTGTCGGAGAGAAACACGTCGGCAGCGATCTCCTTGTTCGTCTTCCCCTCGGCCACAAGGAGCAGGATCTTCTGTTCCTGGGATGTCAGCTGCGCGAGGTCATCTGGCTGATCGGCCATGGCAATGCGCCGGATTCGCTCCAGGACTCGGCCCGTCACCGCCGGATCGAGCAGCGATTCGCCTCGCCCGACGGCCTCGAGGGCTGCCACGAGGTCGCGCGCTCGAACCTGCTTGAGGAGGTAGCCGCTCGCCCCGGCGATGATCGCTGAGAGCACAGCATCCTCGTCCGGGTAGCTCGTCAACATGACGACGCGTGTATCGGGCAGCTCGGCTCGGATCTCCCGACATGCCTCGATCCCGGAGCCATCGGGCAGTCGAACGTCCATGACGATGAGGTCGGGCCGGAACCTCCGAGCCGCATCGACCGCCTCCGCGACCGTGCCGGCCTCGCCGACGATGTCGAACTCGTCCCGGCGGCCCAGGAGTGCGGCGAGGCCCTGGCGCACGACCTCGTGGTCGTCGACGAGGAGCAGGCTCAATGGACGTCTCGACGTGGACGGGGTCTCAGACACCTGCGCGCCTCACGCTTGAGCGGGGACCCGTACGATCACCCGAGCGCCCGCTCCGGGCCGGCTGTCGATGGTGACCGCGCCGCCGATCCGGGCGGCCCGTTCACGGGTGTTGGCCAAGCCCTGATGCCCGAGCTTCACGACGCCAGCCGGATCGAAGCCGATCCCGTTGTCCTCGATGGCCAGTTCCAGCATCTGCCCGCCGGCATTGGTCTTGAGCGCCACGCTTGCGCGACTCGCGTGGGAATGGCGGGCGATGTTGCTCAGCGATTCGGCCACGATCGCGAGGAGATGACCCGTGACCTCGGCCGGTGGTTCCGGGACAGCATCGGAGAGGATCAGCTCCAGGTCCACAACCATGTTGTGGCGGTACTCGTCGGCCAATGCAGCCAGCCCGACGGCAATCGATGCCCCCTCCAGCAGCTCGGGTCGCAGCCCGAAGATGAAATTTCGGACGTCCTTGATCGAGAGATGGATCGCGTCGATCGCACGCTCGACTCGTACGACAGCCTCGACGGGATCCTCGTTCATCAGCTCCGGTACATCCTCGAGCGATAGTCCGACGGCATACATGTTCTGGATGATGCCATCGTGCAGGTCCTTGGAGATGCGTTCCCGTTCGTCGACCACCGCCAGGCGCTGGAGCTGTTCGTGCAGCCGCGCATTCTCCATCGCGATCCCGGCGTGCAGGGCAAATGTTTCGACCAGTGACCGGTCCTCGTCGCTGAACTCGGTGGCGCCGATCTTGTTGGTCAGATACAGCCGCCCGAGCGAGATTCCCTTGATCGTGATCGGCACGCCCAGGAAGCTCGTCATCGGCGGGTGGTTCGGCGGAAAGCCGTAGCGTCGGTCGTCGACGTTCAGGTCGGCGATCCGAAATGAGCTGTTCTCACGGATGATCAGGCCCAGCAGGCCGTGCCCCTCCGGCAGGGCGCCGATCTGCCGTCGCGTCTCATCGTCCATCCCGCTGGTGATGAACCGTTCGATCCGGCCATCGGCGTCGACGATCCCGAGCGCCGCATACCGAGCCCCTACCAGCGGGCGGACGCCATCGACGATGACCTGCAGGGCGTCGTCGACCGACGTGAGTCCGGCGATACCGCGGACCGCTGCATCGAGGGCAGCCTGAACCTCGTTCAGGCTGCGCGGCGCAACGGGGTTCGGATCGAGCATGCCGCACGACAATAGCAAGTGGGGATCATTTGGCTGACGGGATCCCTGCGTGCTGTGTCGGCCGGCCCATGCTGAACAGCGTGGGCTCCTGGGAGCCCACGCTGATTGGTGGTCTGCGTACCGGGCCGAGACCGGTCGAGGCCTTCTAGGCGAGTGTGATCGCCGGCCGCAGAACCGGAGCCTTGACACGCGCGGTCTCGGGTCGCGTCGCCCACACCAGGCCGAGGCCCGTGAGCAGGATCGTGGCGCCGAAGCCGGCGAGGAGGGCGGCCATGCCCAGCCCGATCTGCAGTGCCGAGGCGGTCACGCTGCCGACGCCGAGCTCGGCGATCAGCGCGTGTGCCGTACCGCTCCAGACCTGCCCGCGGGCGGCAGCCTCGATGGGGTTCGCCCGGTCGAAGCCGGTCCAGTAGCGGCCTTCGGTCGCGAACTCGTAGGTGCCTGCGGCGTAGACCGTGCCGTCGTCGGCCGTGACGGCCTCATCGAGGACGACGGTCGTCGTGCCGTTGAGGGTGTGGTAGGCGATCGTCGCCATCTGATACATGTACTCACTGGCCGTGTTGACCAACGGGTCGTTCGGGTTGAGGTCCGCTGTGTTCACCGCGTAGCCCCAGTCGTTGGTCAGGAGCGACATGATCTTCACGGAGCCTTCGGTCTCGCCGCGGTCGACCAGCTGTCCCGATTCGTTGTAGCTAAGGGTAACGTTCTGCGCCGCGCTGAATGCCTGCAGCGACTTGGCTCCCTGGTCGGTCTTGTAATAGGCAAACCCACCGCCCGCGATGAACGCGAGGCCGATGACCGCCAGCATCACTCCGAGGGCCTTCAATCGACCGTTCATGATTTCCATCCTCACTGACTTCTGCAATCTGGTTCTGATCAAAGCCAGAATGCTCGAGGATGTGCACTCGGCGAATGGGCCATGCCGACCCATCTGACGGCCATTCGCCCCCCACGACGGGGGGCCGAATGACCCGGAGCCCGGACCGTCGCGTGCAGCAGCGAAGCGTCCATGGCGCTCGACTCAAGCGCAGTTCGCCGCTCGCGTCTAGTCCACGGCGGAATAGCCATCGCGTCGTGCGGAGCACGACTTCGGGGTGATGGAGCGGGAGACGGGGCTCGAACCCGCGACATCCTGCTTGGGAAGCAGACACTCTGCCAACTGAGTTACTCCCGCTCAGGAGGCGCCAATCCTACCGAAGAACGCCCTCAGGCGCTACGGGAATCGGTGCCTCGAAGGAAGGGTCGGATGGCGGCCACCGCACGCTCGATGTCATCGAGGTCATTCCAGACGTGAACGGAGAATCGGATGTTCTCGCCGCGCACGGCCGCGCGGATCCGCTCGCGATCGAGCGCTTCGCGTACACGTTCGGGCTCGGCGACCGGCAGGCAGACGAGTGACGCACCGGTCGGCTCGCGATCGAGTGCAGCGGCCAGCCGACCCGCCAGCTCGAGGACGGGGCGGAGCGCTCCGTCGCGCCGCCACGCGGTGATGCATCGGAGCGACTCGACCGTCGCGACCCACGGCAGCCACGCCAGCGAAACGTTGAACCGAGCCGCATCGTCGGCGAGGTCCAAGGGTCCACCGAAGAACCGGGTCCACGGCTCGGGCGTGCCACGCCAGTTCGCATACGCCGGCTCGAGTCCGTCGACCCGGTCGGCCCGCACGTAGAGGAACGCACATCCCCTCGCTCCGAGCAGGTGCTTGTAGGCGTGGCACACCAGATAGTCGATGCCGCCGATATGGTCAGCGACCTCGACGAACGGCGTCGCGTGGGTCGAGTCGATCAGCACACGGGCACCGACGTCCGCCGCTCGCCGGGTGATCTCGGCCAGGTCGGCGACGCGGCCCGTCTGCATCTGGACGAGGCTCAATGCGACGAGCGTCACATCGGGCTCGATCGCATCGGGGAGGGTGGCGAACGGAACGGCGCGGACCGTGACACCCCGGCGCTCAGCGACGAGCAGCGGGAACAGGTCGGAGACGTGGTCGTCATCGGGCACCACGACGACGTCGCCGGGAGCCAGGCCGGCCGCCACGAGACCGGTCCCGATGGAGACGGATGGGATAAGCGCGATGTCCGCGACAGATGCCCCGATCAGCTCGGCGAACAGACCACGGGCCGCCTCGGCCGGGCGATCCCAGTCATCGACCCAGCGCGCCGTCCCGGATCGCCAGCCCGCGAGTGCCCGTTCCATCGCCTCGACCGTGGGCGTCGGTGGCAGACCGTACGTGGCGGCATCGAGGTACGTGACCCCGGGCGCGGGCGCGAACAACGAGCGGATCGCTGGGTCTGTCACGCTCGGTCGCCGCTCACGGCGACATCGTAGGAGGAGATCGGTCTAGGTGTGCGCTCGCAGAGAAGGGAATGCGACCGGCTGCAGCCTACGACGGTTAGGGGGTGCCGTCGCGATAGGCATACAAGACCGGCCGCTTCCCGAAACTTGCGAGACTGTTCTGCTCCACGACCTTCACGTCGGGATAGCTAGGGGCGAGTCGTGCAGTGAGCGCATCGGTGTTCACGTCGCCGTTTACCCACTCCTCCACGATGGCCTGGACATCGGAGGTGAACCGTGCGTCCGATGTCGGGTAGCACCGAACGTCGACACTGCTCCAGGCATCCGCTCGGACCCGATTCCCTGACATGACGTGGTGGAACACCCTCGTGCCCTCAGCGATCCCAGACCGTCTAAGCGTATGCCCGCCGTCTGTATCTACTTGTACATAGCGAGGGCCGTGCCAGGGCTCGTTGACGGCCAGCCATATCGGGCGCACGCTTGTTGAGAAGGCACTCGCTGGCGGCCCCGTTCACGAAACGGTAGGCGGTACCACTGACGAGCGATCGGGGACGTTGCCCCGATCCTCCTTCCTGTCAGCGGTGTCCCTTGCCCGAGCTGCCTGACCTTCGGGTCAATCGCCTGCTCGCCTTGCTCCCGGCCCCGGACTTCGATCGGTTCCGGCGCGCGGCGACCATCTTCGAGTCGAAGCACCACGACATGATCTATCGGGCTGGCGCGGCCCCCGAGTTCGCCTACTTCCCGCTCGGGTCAGTGATGTCCGTGATCGCGACAGACGCGAACGGCCGGGGCGTGGAGGCCGCGAGCGTCGGGCGCGAAGGCATGGTCGGCCTGACCGGCGCCCTGGGAGGGGGCGGGACGATCGGGGAGGTCGTCGCGCAGATCAGCGGACCCACCGCCCGCCTGCGGACCGACACGGTGCGCGCAGAGGTCGAGCGAGGTGGTGTCTTCGCGCACGTCCTGGACCGCTACACCGTGGCGTACTTGTCACAGGTCACCCAGGGCCTCGTCTGTAACCGTCACCATCCCGTCGAGTCGCGAGCCGCGCGATGGTTGCTTGCCACCCATGACCGCGCCGGTCGGGACACGTTCGTGCTGACGCAGGACTTCCTCGCGATCATGCTTGGCGTCACCCGCCCGCAGGTCTCGATCGCGGCCGGGTCTTTGCGCCGAGCGGGGCTCATCGATTACCGCCGGGGACGGGTGACGATCATCGACCGCGCCGGTCTCGAGGCAGCCGTCTGCGAGTGTTACGGGATCATCAAGGCCGAGTTCGACCGTCTGCTTCGCAGCGACGGTCAGAACGGATGGGCCCCGGTCGGCGGTTAGCGCGTTCGAGGGGCACGGCACGGCCTCGGCGATGAGGCCCGTCCACCCCATCCGCGTGATGCATCCGTAACGAAAACCTTCGCGAAGGTCCCCACGTTGCAATGCGACGCGCGGGCCCTACTGCGGAATCATTTTTCCGTGCGCGCATGAACATCCACCGCCGTCGAGCCGACACGTCCCTCATCACGATCCCCAGTGCCGACGTGGCCTTTCGGGAGCATGTCTCGAACCTGGCTCGGCCTCGAACGCCCGAGGAGTTCGAGCGCCGGCTGCGACGCATCTTTCCGCGCGTCGTCGTCCGGGAGCGGATGCTCTCCGGCGAGGATCCCGCCTGGTATGTCTACCGAGACGGCTCCTGGCGATCGCCGCTTGTCGGAGCATGGTGGGATGGCGTCGACCTGCCGCGGGTCGTCGTCTCGCCGGATGGCTGGATCACGGACGCGAACGCGACAGCGATGGGCATCCTGGGCATCGAGCGGGGTGATCGCATCCCGCATCACTTCACCGACTTCATCGTTCCAGGCACGCTGGAAGACGCCACGGCCCTCTTCCGGATCATCGAACAGGGCAATGATCTCGATGCGACAGTCCTACTCCGCCCGACATCGGGAGACGTGATCGCTGTCGATCTGCACGCCCGACGCGACGGCGCCGTGATCCGCGGTGTCTTCCGATTGGCCGACGACGTCGAGACGGTCTCGACCGCTACTGAGGTGGCCGGCCCGGGACGGATCGACTATCTCCCGACCACGGACGTGGCGTTTCGCGGCTATGTCCTGCGGGCGCTCGGGCGGATGCCCGAACCGACCCCGGACGGTCTGGCCTTGCGGCTTCGTCGGCTTTATCCACACGCAGTCGTCGACGTCGACGGCGATCGGTGGGTGGCCAGGCGCGAGAGAGTCGAGCCAGTCGACGCGGGACGGGCGTGGTGGGAGGACAGCGCCCTGCCACGCGTCAGGTACGACGCACAGGCATTGATCCTAGAAGTCAACGAGGCAGCGACGGCATTCTTCGGGCGTCCTCTCGTGGGGCACCACTGGCAAGAGTTCGTGACGCCGGGCTCGACCGAGCAGGTGACGGTCATGCTCGAGATCCTCGCGGAGGTGGGGGCAGCCGAGTCGCGCTTCCGCATGCCTCGGGGCGACGGGTCGCTGGTCGAGTTCGATTCGTATACCGAGACTCGAGGTGAGGAGTTCTCGACCGTGTTCCGGCCTGTCCCCTCTGCCGTCAGCCGGGACGGTCGGTGAATCTCGCTCGGTAGGACTGCGCGGCGGCTTCGATCAGCTGCTCGTCGGTCAGGCTCGTCTCGCCGGGTCGCTCGCGGAGTTGTGCGCGCACCCGTGCCGCGAGGCTCGTGGCGAGCTGTTGGCGGGCCTTCCAGTCGAGGGTCGCGCGGCGTGCGAGGAAGGTCCGCAGCACCGTGTAGTCCTGCTCGGTCATCGCCGACGTATCGAGCGCCGCCGAGGGCGAATAGGCGCCGTCCGTCGGGCTCAAGGGCAGCGACAGGGCGCTCGGTGCCGGCAGCGCCCGTTCGCGCACCACCATCGTGCCGGCCGCCAGGTCGCCGAGCCGCTGGCTGCGCCGCGTGATGACCATCGAGATCAGGGCCAGGAAGGGCAGCAGGGTCACGTCCACGATGCGGATGAGGTTGCGTACGAGCACCGGGGCGAGCCCGACTGGCTGCCCATCCGTGCGGACCACCCGGATGCCCTGGTATCGCTTGCCGGGGGTCTGCCCCCGCCACAGCCACTCGAAGGCCGGGAAGTAGAACCACAGCACGAAGAACACGACGATGCCGACGACGACGGCCTCGCCTGTCCCGCCCAGCCCGTCCCCGAGGCTCACGAACAGGACCGGCACGAGCACCATGAGCTGGAGGAACGTGTCGACGACGAGTGCGATCGTCCTCGATCCGACGCCTGCCACGTCGGCGTGGAGCTGGACGGCCTCAGGCGTGACGGTGCTGGCTGCGTAGTCGGCTCTCATCGCCCCTCATACTCTGCGCGCAGATGGACCTCGATTCTTACATCGCCAAGCACCGTGCGGAATGGGACGCGCTGGACAGCGCCGTGAGCCGTTCGTACCGCGGTTCGAACGCGGGTGCCGATGTCACCGAGATGATCCGCCTTTACCTGCGCGTGTCGTCGCACCTCGCCGAGGTCCAGTCCCGCTACCACGACCCGACGCTGGTCGATTACCTCAACGGGCTGGTCGCGCGTGCCAATGGGGCGATCTACGGGACGGAGGCCCGCTCGCTGCGTAGGGCGCTGTCGATGTTCGGGTCGCGCTATCGCCAGGCGCTCCGGCACACGGTTCCGCACATCCTGGTGATCGCTGCGTTGCTGTTCGGCATCGCGCTGGCCACCGGCCTGTGGGTGGCCACGTCGCAGGAGGCGCGGGTCGGGCTCCTGCCGCCCGCGGCGCGCGAGGCCATCGAGTCCAACGACGGGTCGGTCGGGATCGACGTCGACAGCCCGCAGATGTCCGCCTTCATCTTCCAGAACAACGTGCAGGTCGCATTCCTCGCCTTCGCCCTTGGCATCACGCTCGGGATCGGGACGCTCTTCGTGATCGTCCAGAATGCGGCGCTGATCGGCGTCCTGGCGGGTGCCGCCCAGGCCTTCGGCAAGGGCGACATCTTCTGGGCGCTCGTGCTGCCCCACGGCTTCCTCGAGCTCCTCGCGATCTGCATCGCGGGTGGCGCCGGCCTGCGTATCGGCTGGTCGATCGTCGACCCGGGAGACCGGCTGCGATCCACGGCCCTCGCGGAGGAGGCGCGAGACGCGGTGCTGGTCGTGATCGGCGTCATCCCGGCATTCCTGGTCGCCGCCCTCATCGAGGGCTTCGTGACCGGCCGGACCGGGTATCCGATCCTGGAGATCGCACTCGGCGCGGCCGTCGCGGCAGCCTACGTCGCGTTCCTCTTTGGCCCTCGTCTGCCGCGGCTCAGAGGCGCCCCAGCGCCTTGATGCGCAGGTACTCGTCGGCCATCCGGCCGGCCAGCTCGTTGGGGTGGAGGTCGAAGGTCGGGACGCCCATGCGTCGCAGCAGGGCCGCCGCGCCGTCGCGCCACTCGAGGAAGCCCGACGCCGCGGCCTTCTCGTAGGCCTCGGCCGACGTCGTCGGTGACGCCCGCGCCATCGACTCGACCTCCGGGTCGCGGACCGCCGCGATCATCAGCACGTGCCGCGTCAGGAGTACCGGCACGGCGCGGAGGAGCGGCTCGAGCACGGAGCGCTCCGAAAGGTCGGTGAACAGGACCATCAGCGCGCGCCGCCGGTGCCGGCGCAGCACGCTGGCGAACGCGCCGCCGTAGTCGGGTGCCTCGAGCCGCGGCTCGATGCCGAACAGCACGTCGATGATCCGGTGCGGCTGGTCCCGGCTACCGCGCGGATCGAGCTGGGCCCGGATCCCCTGGCCGAACGCGACGACCCCGACGTGGTCCCCGATGCGGGTACCGAGCTCGGCGACCGCGATGGCTGCATCGAGCGCGTGCTCGAGCCGGGACACGCCTTCGACCTGGCCGGCCATCGACCGACTGGCATCGAGCAGCAGGATCAGCTGCTGGTTCTTCTCCTCGCGGAACTGGTTCGTGATCGCCGACGACGAGCGGGCGGTCGCACGCCAGTTGATGCGCCGGAACTCATCGTCGGGCAGGTACTCGCGCAGCGCGTCGAACTCGCTGCCGCCGCCCCGGATGGCCGACGAGCGGACGCCGGATTGCAGCAGCCGGCCACGTCGCAGCCGCTGCGCGACCTCGTCGCGGCCCTTCAGCGCCGGATAGACCTTGACGTCCTGCACGACCGGGAGCGTCGCCTGGCGGCCGGCCAGCCCGAGCGGGCCCGCCGTGCGCAGCGTCAGTGGCCCCAGCCTGAACCGGCCTCGTCGGCTCGGCTCGACCTCCGCGGGGAGCTCGAGCCAGCCACCCGGCTCGATCGTCGCCCGGTCACGGCGCGGTGTCCGGCCCATCGACGGCAGCGCGGCGTCGTGGACGGCGACGTCGAGCCGCCGCCTGCTCGGGTTGTAGAGGGACAGCGTCGTCGTGGCCGGCCTGCGCAGCCGCAGGACGCGCGGCGCATCCCGGCGTGGCTGCAGGTCGGCCGGACGGGGGGCCAGCCGCACGTCGAGGACCACGAAGACAAGGACCGCCACTAGGCCGACGGCGAGCACCAGCCAGGGGAGCCCGGGCGCGACTAGCGCCGCAGCGGCGACGAGCAGGATCGACAGCGGCAGCCGCCGTCCGAGGTACATCGCTAGCGCGGGACGGGCACGCGCTCGACGACGGCCTCGACCACCGAGTCGGCAGTGCCGCCCTCCAACTCGACCTCGGGGCGGAGCACGACGCGATGTCGCCAGGCAGGCTTCACGACCGCCTTCACGTCGTCCGGTGTCACGAAGGCGCGACCGCGTAGGTAGGCCCACCCCTTTACCGCCACGAGCAGCATGGCCGCTGCCCGTGGGCTTACGCCGAGCACCAGGGACGGCGCTCGCCGGGTCTCCGCTGCGAGGTCGAGGACATACTCGACGACCTCGTTCGCGACCTCGATCTCGCGTACCTGCCTCGCGCCTTCGCGCAGCTGCTCGGCGCCGGCGACCGGCTCGACGCCAAGGCTGGCGAGGTCGTGCGGATCGCGGCCCTCGTGGTGCATCTGCAGCACGGCGCGCTCGTCATCACGGTTGGGATAGCCGACGGCGAGCTTGAACAGGAATCGATCGAGCTGCGCCTCGGGCAGGGGATACGTGCCCTCGAACTCGATCGGGTTCTGCGTGGCGACGACCAGGAACGGGTCCGGGAGGGCCGAGCTCTCACCCTCGACCGTGACCTGGCGTTCTTCCATCGCCTCCAGGAGGGCTGCCTGCGTTTTTGGCGGGGTGCGATTGATCTCGTCAGCGAGCAGGAAGTTCGTGAAGACCGGGCCGCGGCGGAAGCGGAATTCGCCGGTGCCCGACACGTAGACGACGTTGCCGGTGATGTCCGATGGCATCAGGTCCGGCGCCAGCTGGATCCGTCGGAACCCGAGATCGAGCGACCGTGCCAGCGCCTTGACCGTCAGGGTCTTGGCGACGCCGGGCACGCCCTCGAGCAGGACATGTCCGCGGACGAGCAGGGCGACCAGCAGGCCATCGACGACGTCGTCGTGCCCGGCGACCGCCTTGGCCACCTCGCGGCGGACCGCATCGAGTGACTCGCGAGGATCGTTCATCTGCTTCCCATCTCCGCTCCTGCCGAAAGGCCTTCAAGGTCGCTGCCCAATGTCATCAGCTCGTCGTCGTTGCTCGGATCGCGCCCCGCGAGGATCTCGTCGATCCGGTCTCGCGGCAGTCCGCTCGTGCGTGCCACTGCCCCAGACAGATCGTGGGCCCCCGCTGTCCCGAAGCGGCGCGACATCCGCGCCACCGTAGCCTGCCGCATCAATGTCCCCGCATACCCGGTCGCACGAGCGCGCCGGTACATGCGGCCCCCGGCGCGGACGAGCTCGCTACCCGGGATCGGCGCGATCGGCTCCTCGATCATCGGCCGGCCGAGCCGCCGGGCGCGGACGAGCGCGAACGCGACCGCCGCCGCGATGATCGCCCACACCGCGGCTCGCGCGCGATCCGGCAGGGTGTCCCACAGTCCGGACGAGCCGGGCATGGCCGTTGCCGGCGGCCCGAACACGACCTCCGACCCCGATCCGACGACGCCAGCGGCGAGCACCGCGTTGTCCGCCTCGCGGAGCAGCGAATTCGTGAATGCGCTGGACCCGCCCAGCAAGGTGACTGTCCCCTCGCCATAGGCCCGCGTCAGGACGAGCGCCCCGTTGCCGACCGGGAAGCACGACACGAGTGCCGGATCATCGGCGACGAGGACGCGGTCGGTCGCAGCCACGACGACGCGCTCGACACCGACGACGGCAGGTGCCACGCACCCCGGCGTGAGGTCCAGCGTCCCGCCGAACCCAAGCGTCGCAGCCGGCGAGCCGCCGACCATCCCGACGATCGGCGAGGTGGGATCGGCGACGACGAGGTCGCCACCGGCATCTGCCCAGTCCAGGATGGGCTGGGCCTCGTCCGGGGCGCGGATGTCGGCGATCAGCACGAGGGTCCCGCCCTCGGTCGGTAGCCCGTCGCGCTCGCTGACCTCGAGGCCGAGGTTTTCGAGATAACGACGCAGCGCGAGCGTGGAATCTGGGTCCTCGCTTCGCGGTGTCAACAGCACCAGCACGGCCAACGTCGCCACGGCGGCGGCGATGAGGACCCGGCGACGAGTGATCACGGCTTCCTGGCCTCAGCGGTCGCCTCGCGGAGCTCATCGACGTGCCGTCGATCCGGGCTCGCGCCCCCGTAGATGACCCGCTCATACGAATTGGTGGCGCGAGCGATGGTGGGGAACAGGGCTGGTCGCGTGCGACGGACGGCGAACCGCGCCTCGCCCGCCGTGAGTGCGGGAGCGTTCGCGACGATGCCCTTGCCGGCCAGGACGGCCAGCAGCGCGAGGTACGACGCTCGCACCGCCTCGTGGAGATCCCCGGCCCGCAGCGCGTCCTCCGCCCGTGCCGCCCAATCAACGGAGCTCGTCGTGCGACGGCCCCTGGCGCCGGCGTTCGACACGCGATCGGGCACGAGCCTTGACTGCAGCACGAACCACACGGCGAACAGCACGATCGCGGCCAGCGCGATCCATGCCAGGGCACTGCCGGCGTTGGCCAGCACGTTCCCGATGCGCTGCAGGATCGCCTGGAACACGTCCTCGAAGTACTGGAGCACGGTCGTGAATGGGTCGGGGCGTGGCGGGACGACGCCGCGGTACGCCCCCGCGAGTGCGTCGGCGATCTCGGCGGCGGACCGCGCCTCGTGCGCGCGCGCGGCGTCTAGGGCGTTGCCGAGCGCCTCGACCCGCTGCCCGGCCCGCTCGAAGTCGACCGCGCTGTCACCGGACAGGCCGTCCAGGACCGGGTCCTGCCGGATCTCGCCAGACCAGTCGCCGATGATGATCTCGACCGGCAGTCCGAGGGCGGCGCGCAGGTCGGCCATGCGCCCTGCGGACGGAGCTGTACCGTCAAGCCGGGCGAGCGCCGCTGCTCGGTCAAGCCGTTCCCGGAATTCCTCGGGGCTGAGCTGGGTCTGTGCGAGGCCGGGCGTAGAAAGCGCCAGCGTGCCGACCAGCGCCAGGATCGGCGCAAGCAGCCAGCGTATCCACCTCACGAAGCCGGTGCGAGCTCCTGCGCCATGACCTCGATGTCGTAGCCCTCTTTCCGGACCCGCAGGTCGAAGTACAGGAGCACCACGATGAGCAGGCTGAACGGGGTGATCAACGCTGTGGCCACGGCGCTGCCCAACGCGGACACGGGCCAGCCGTCGGGTCCCATCTGCGCCGTGATCAGCTCGGCGGGGATCTGGATGATCGCCGCCCCGACGGCCGTGATGATGCCCGACAGGATCAGTGTCCCGAACACGCGCCAGAAGTGGCCGGCCGTGAGGTTCCAGGACCGGCCGACCGCCTTCGTTCCGCGAACGTCCTCGACGACCACGACGGCCGGCGCCAACGTCAGACGAACCGCCGCGAGGATCCCGGGGATGATCAACAGGATGAATCCGATGGTCGTGACGACCAGGGTGATGACCGTCACCCACAGGATCGCCGGCAGTCGCGAGAGGGCATAGCGGAGCGTGCTGCCCAGGGTCACTTGCTCGCCGAGGTAGGCGTCGGCCGCGGCGCGCGAGATCGCAGCGACCAGGAAGGGTTGGGCGATGAGGAGCTGCACGACGAGGAAGACCAGGGTGACGAGGACGAGCTGTGTCGTCATGGCCGTGAACTCAGCGTCCGTCGCGAAGACGTCGACCGACGAGACCATGGTCTGCGTCACCCAGAGCTGGATGAACGTCAGCGGGACGAGCACGAGCGCCGCGATCCCGGTGAGCGCAAGCCAATCGCGCCGATAGAGCTTGACGGCACCGTCGACGAGCTCCCCGATACCCATCTGTCGCAGCGGCAACGGGCGCACGCGCGGTGCGTACGGCGTGCCCGGCAATGCCCCTTGGGCGTCGGCGTTCGGCTGGTCGGTCATGAGGCCTGCATCCTAGCGCCTCTCTCCACGGCCACGAGGGGTCGAAGGTATGCGGGCCACCGCCGATGGTCCGGCTCAGCATCGCCACGGTGCGTGACGGCGATAATCGATAGATGACTGGCGAGCAAGCGACCCGCGACCTTCTCGTCGAGCTGCTGCGCGACTTCCATCGGCGCGCGTGGGTGTCCGGCACGGGCGGTGGGATCTGCGGTCCTGCCGACGACGGCGGTCTGCTCCTCGCCCCGACTGGGGTCCACAAGGAACGCGTCCAGGCCGACGAGTTCTTCACGGTCGACCCGGCGGATGGCCGCGTGCGCCGGGCGCCTGACCGCACCGATCTCCGGCCGAGCGAGTGCAACCCGATCTTCTGCCTCATCCATCGGTCGCGCGGGTCGTGGAGCGTCGTTCACTCGCACGCGCTTGCCGCCGTGCTCGCCGGCGACATGGCAGCAGACGCGGGCGCCGACCACCTGGCGATCCGCGACCTCGAGATGCTCAAGGGCATCCCGGACGTCACGAACACCGACACCCACCTCGTGCCGGTCATCCGCAACACGCCAAGCGAACCCGAGCTGGTCAGCCAGCTCGAGGAGACCCTGGCGGATCCGCGGTTCGCCGCCGCTCACGCCGTCGTGGTGCGCGACCATGGCGCCTACATCTGGGGCACCGACGTGATGGATGCCAAGCGCCACACCGAGGTCTACCACTTCCTGTTCGAGGCGCTGGTCGCTCGGCGCGACCGTCATACGGAGGACCGACGATGACCGACCAGGCCGATCAGCCGGCCAAGGACCTCAGCCATCTGACGAAGATCGACGTCGTGGACGTCGCGGCTGCCGTCGAGGCGGACAAGTTGACCGATGCGGACGTGTTCAAGCGCACGTACCTCGGCCATGGCTCGCAGTCGAGCGTATTCGTGTTCCAGGGCCACGCGGGGCCGTTCCGCACCCACGTGCACGAGACGCATGACGAGATCGGCTACGTACTGGAAGGCACGGGCTCGGTCACGGTCGGCGGTGTCACCCGACCGGTCAAGCGCGGCGACGTGTGGGTCATCCCCGCCAACACGCCGCACGGCGGCGAATTCGAGGACGCCCCACAGGTGCTGTTCATCTCATCGCCGATCGACGATCCGGACGACCAGGATCGCGTCTGGCTCGACTGACTGTCCCGTGTCCGCATGGGGCGGACCGGGGTGGTACGGATAGGTGGGTTGTGCCACGGCGCTGAGCCCCTAGGCTTCGGGCCGAGATCGCTCGTCGTCAGGGATACAGGCATGCCCCGCTCGCACCATAGGATCGCGGCCGCGTGAGGCGCACCGACTCGCCAGGTGCGGGTGCGCCTCGTGTGGCGTCACGCGCGTCGACCGCCCTTGCTTCGTCGCGGCCGCTCCGCCATCCGGCACTGCCGCGCCCGCCGGCGCAGGTCGACGGCTCGTCCGCGCCTCCGCTTCCGGCGAAGCCGATCCTGAGCCAGAGTCAATTCGATGACCTCGTGGGCTCGCTCGACGCGATCGTGTGGGAAGCGGACGGCGACGACTACAAGATGACGTTCGTGTCGCCGCGGACGCTGGACATCGCAGGCTACCCGCCGGAGACCTGGCTGAACGAGCCCGAGTTCTGGGAACGCCACCTCCATCCGGATGACCGCGAGCGTGCGATGGCTGTGACCGACGCGGCGATCAAGGCGCTCAACAGCATCCGGATCGAATACCGCTTCCGCATCGCGAGCGGCGAATACCGCTGGTTCTCGGACGTGATCCGCGTCATCCGCAAAGCGGATGGCTCAGGTCATCGGCTGGTCGGCGTGATGATCGACATCACCGACCAGAAGCGGATCGAGGAGACGCTGGCATACCGGGCGTCCCACGACACGCTGACGGGCCTTCTCAACCGCGAGCAGCTCGATATCGAGCTGGCGCGGGTCCACCAGCTACCCGAGCCCTGGGCCTTGCTGTTCCTCGACCTCAATGGCTTCAAGGACGTCAACGACGGCCTCGGTCACACGATCGGCGACGAGGTGCTCCGCATCGTGGCCCAGCGGCTCGCGAGTGCGACCCGACCGGCCGACATCGTGGCGCGGTTCGGCGGTGATGAGTTCTGCGTGCTGGCCTCGGTCGGCGAGCGCGACACGGCCGTGACCATCGCCCAACGACTGCGCGGGGCCGTCCACGGTGCGACGACGGTCGGTGGCCACACGCTGCGGTTGACGGTCACGGTCGGGATCGCCTACGTCGCACCGGATGGTTCCCCGGAGACGCTGCTTCGACAGGCGGACACGGCGATGTATACCGCGAAGGGGCACGAGGATGGCGTGGCCGTCTACGAGCCCTGGATGCGGAAGGCCGCTCTCCTGCGGCTCAACGACACGGTGGACGAGACTCGACCCGCGTAGGGACGTCGGCGCTCAGCCGCCCGCGGCCACCAGATGGCCCTCGGTCACCTCACCCTTGTGCGCGGCGAATGCCGCCAGCACCTCGCCCTTCTCCTTCTCCGGGATCTTGAACGCATCGAGCGTCCGTCCAAGCTCGGCTGCGACCTCATCGAACTCCTCGGGCGAGATCCTGAGCTGCCGGTGCGCTTCCTCGAGCCCGAGCGCAGTGCTGCCGGGTCGTGTGGCGGTGAACTGGAAGGGTCCGCCGGCGACGTTGCACACCCACAGGGTGCGCATGAACTTGAGGCCCGGCAGTCGATCGCGCTGGTTGGTGTGCCATTCCTGGAGCTGTGGGTTGTCCGAGCGGGTGCCCACCTTCGGGTTATCGAAGAGGGCGTCGCTGAAGCGGTCCATCACCGCCGCGATCGCGAAAGCGCCACCCAGGCGGTCGTACAGGCTTGACTCCATCATGGTGAGCCACCTCGATACGGTGCGCGTCGTCAGGCGCAGACGGCGCGTGTCGTCCAGCCGTCGATCCGAGGTCCGGACTCAGCTCTTACGGGTGCCTGGCGTGACTATCTGCCAGATCGGCCCCGAAGGCAATCGTGGCGTTGTGTGGCTGCTAGCGTCGCGAGCGGGCGGGCACCGGTGCGAGCGTCATCACGATCATGCGCTCCGGCTCCAACGAACCGCGCCAGGCGGCGAGAGCCTTGGCGATCGCCTCGCGAGGCTCGGGCCGCGGGTATCTGAACGGCGGGGGCAGGTCGACCACAGCGGCGCGTGCGAGCTCGGGGTCGGCGATGGACGAGCGAGGACGTACGAGATAAGCGGACATTCAGGATCCGATCTGCGTGTCGTGACGGTGAGCGGGCGTACGCTACCCGGTTTGTAGGGAAAGTGCAGCAACCCGGTCGGCGACGGCCGGACGGTACCGTTGGGCCACCCGCGCGTTAGGGCCTGCAATGTCTTCCGGACGGCCGAACAAGGGTCCCCTGCTATCGTGCGAGCGTGGAGGCGACCCTCACAGAACCCGTGCATGGCGTGTTCGGCGCAGCGGCGCCGATCCACTCCCGCTGGCTCGGTCGGATCGGCTACCGGGAGGCCCACGCCCTCCAGAAACGACTCGTCGACGAGCGAGCAGCGGGCCGTATCCCCGATCAGCTACTGCTCCTGGAGCATCCGGCCGTCCTGACGCTCGGCAAGAACTCCGACCCGGCCCACATCCTGGCCAGCGCCGCCGAGCTTGCGGCAAAGGACATCCCGGTCGAGCGCATCGAGCGGGGAGGAGAGGTCACCTACCACGGCCCGGGGCAGCTCGTCGCGTACCCGATCATGCGGCTCCACGAGCGCGGCCTGCTGGTGCGCCCGCTCGTTCGTGCGCTCGAGGCCGCGATGGTCGACACCTGCGCGGCGCTCGGCGTCGCGTCGGCGCGTCGCGACGGGCATCCCGGCTGCTGGTGCGATCCGGGCTCGGCACGGCCGCGCAAGATCGGCGCCCTCGGTCTCCGTATCGAGCGCGGCGTGAGCTATCACGGCATCGCGCTCAATGTCACGGTCGATCTCGACGACTTCGCCTTGATCGACGCCTGCGGGATGCCGGGCGTCGAGTCGACGTCGATCGCCCGAGAGCTGGACCGCACCGACCGCCCCTCGACGGAGTCCGTCGAGGAAGCCGCCCGGATCTTTGCTCGCTCCTTCGCAGCGGCCATCGACGCGCCGCTCGTGGCCGAGGCCTGACCGGTCGATGCCGAGCGGCCTGTTCGAGCTCCGAAAGGACCCGATCACCAGCTGGTGGGTGGCCACCGTCGTCGATCGGGAGTTCCATCGCGACCGGTTCGCGCGAGCTGCGGAGCCGGTCGACGACCGCCTCTTCGGGTGCGGCAATTGCGCCGCACCGGGCGAGGGCGTTCGCACCCGTGTCCTCAAGGATTTCGCGTTCCACGTCGTCGGGACCGATAGCGAGGCACGCGAGCTTGACCGTGACCACGGGATCGCGCAGGTTTCGCTTGCCCAGGCTCGGGCGACCGGCTCGTGGCGGACCGTCATCGCCCCGGCCGGTGAGCACCGGCCGCTGCACGCGGTCGGCACCGACCTGATCGAGGGACTCGTGGCTGGCGCACGCGACGCCCTTGCCGAAGCACGCGATGATCCCCAGACCGAGTACCTCACGGTCGTGCAGAACTGGGGCGCCCAGGCCGGCGCACGGACGAACCATCTCTGTCTCGACCTGTACGACCTGCCGCAGATCCCGCATCGGATCGCCGAGGAGCTTGGTGGCGCGGCCCGCTTCGTGATCCGCGAGAGCGAATGCCCGTTCTGCCGGCTCGTGCGCGAGGAATTGGTCCGCCCCGACCGGCTCCTCTGGGAGGACCACGACAGCGTGGCGTTCGCCCCATACGCATCGCGCTCGCCATTCGAGATCTGGATCGTGCCGCGTCGCCACGACGCCGACTTCGGCCGGGCCGACGCGAGCGCCATCAAGGCCACCGCGGAGGCGCTTCGGCAGGTCCTTGGCAGTCTCGCGGGATCGCTCGACGGGCCTCCCTACAACCTGGTGCTCCACACGGCGCCGCTGCGCGAGCAGGTGGACGCCACCTACCACTGGCACTGGGAGATCCACCCGCGGCTGCGCGAGATCGCCGGCCTCGAGCTGGGAACCGGGCTGCCGGTCAACCCCGTCTCACCGGAGGACGCGGTCGAAGAATTGCTCGGCGCCGGCGCGCCAGGCACGGCCGATCCGGAGGGAGGTGGATCGGGTTGATGTGGGCCATGCCCGATGGCGCTGGGCGTCACATGTGGGGGAGATGCCTCGTCTCCGGTGCATCGAGCGTGCGCTGCCCACTCCGCGTGCTCGAGGATCCCATCCGCCCGGAGCCGCCGTGCCCTTCGACCCGTCAACCACACAGCTTCGCGCTCCATTCGGCCGAGTCGCCGTCCGCGGTGCCGATCGAGGCCGCCCGGTGAGCGAGATGTGGGATCGCGATGCGGCCGGGGTCTTCGTCGAGGAGCTGTTCGCCAAGCACCATGGCGAGATCTACGCGTACCTCTTCCGGATGATGCGCGACCCGGAGGTCGCGGCCGACATGACCCAGGACGCCTTCATCAAGGCGTACAAGAACTACGACACGCTCGAGAAGCCCGAGAACGCACGGGCATGGCTGTACCAGATCGCCCACCGCGTGGCGCTCGACGAGATCCGCCGGCGCAAGATCGTCCGGTTCCTGCCGTGGACCGGCGAATCGCGGGGTTCCGCGCCGTCGGCCGAGCACCTCGTCATGGACGCCCGATTGTCGGGCGACCTGCAGCGTGCGCTGGCCCGCATCCCCGAGCGCCAGCGGGCAGCACTCCTCCTCGCCGAGCTGCACGACATGACCGGGCTCGAGCTCGCCGCAGCCCTCGGTGTCAGCCACGTCGCCGCACGGGCCCTGCTGACGCGGGCGCGCGAATCCCTGCGGCAGGCGCTGGCCGCCGAGCGTGAGTCCGACGCCGCAGCCGAGGCCGCCACGGATGCCGCCCGAGACCATGGGCGCCCGGCCGAGGTCGACCGATGAGCCGCTTCCCGCATCTCCGCCGACGCCGGGATCGCTGGGCCGACGAGCATGCCCACGCACGGACCCGGCTCGCAGAGCGCCTCGACGGACCGCTCGGCCTCACCGAATTCGGCGTGGCTCGATGAGCACCTGGCCGGTTGCCCATCATGTGCCGCGATCGCTACGGCGTTCGAGGACGATCGTCTCGCGTTGCGGGCGTTGCGCGACCAGATGCCGGAGCCGCCGCGTGACCTGTGGGCGCGGACCGCGGCGGCGGTCGAGGCGGAGGCGCACGGCCGTGGCCAAGGCGAGGCAGGGACCGTCGGGCGGAGGCTGCCGGTCGGGGCCCTGTCAGGGCTCGTTGTCGTCGTACTGGTCGTCGGCGTGAGCCTTATCTCCGGGACGATCCTGTTCTTCGACGACACCGGGCAACGGCGTGAAGGGCGAGGATGGCATCGAGCTGCCACCTGGAACGAGCGTGGCGGCCGGACCGAACGGCGTCGAACCAACGCCGTTCGCGGTCGATGCCGGGGCTGTCGGCTGGATCGACCAGGGACCGAACCCCGGGGTCCACACGGCCTTCGTGAACAAGGTCTGTCCGGTCAAGGGAGCGGCGGGCTGCCCGACCCTCGAGACCGACAGCGCGACCTCGATGGCATTCCAGGCCGCGACGAAGACGATCGTCGGCTCGCCGACGCGCCGCCAGGCTGTCGCCATCGCCAAGAGCACCGTCGACGGAGACGAGGTCGTCGTGGTCGCGCTGCCCGATCCCGCCGAAACGCCGGCCCCGTCACAGCAGCCCCCGCCCGCGACGCCGGAGCCGGCCATCCCGACCGCATCGCCGGTCTCGGCATCCGTCGAGCCGTCGGTCAGTGCGTCACCGGCCAGCACCATTCCCGATCCGTCCGTCGAGCCGTCGGCCAGTCCGGTCCTGAGCCCCGAGCCGACGGTCGCCTCGAACGTCGCGATCGCCAGCGGGATCCAGGTCGTCGGCGAGTCGGCAGCGTTCTCGCCGGACGGCTCGTGGTTCGCCTTCACCGCTCGACCAGCCGACGGGACGGGCGGGGCCGACGTGTACGTCTGGCGCGTCGGTGACGAGCGCGCGGAGAAGGTCACGGACGACGGCGTGTCGTACTTCGCCTCCTGGTCCGAGAACGAGATGATCGCCAGCCGGCCGAACGAACCCGGTTCGCGCGACGCGAGGCCGACGTCGGTCAGGATCGATCCTGCGACGCGGGCCGAGACCGACGCAGGCGACCTGTGGCGGCCGGTGGTCGACCCGACGGGACGATTCGCGATCGTATGGGACGGCTCGGTCGAGCGTGCGTCAGAGGACCCGACGTGGTCCCCGGCACGCGGGTCGCTCGAACTGCGGCACTGGACGGACGAGGGAGCACGCGACGCGACCGGGCCAGAGCGTTCGCGGGTGGTGGCAGACGAGGCCCCCAGCGACTTCGACGTGCGCTGGGACGAAGCGGGCGAGTGGGTCGCGGTGTGGGTCGCCGGCAGCCCCGAGTCCGGCGTCGGCCAGCTGACGCTGTACCACGTCGATCAGGCCAACGGCCGCCTCGACACCGTCGATGGGGCGCCCGCTCCGCGAAGCAGCCCTCCCGGGCTTCTCGATGGGCGACGGGCGGCTGGCATGGGCCACGCCGCCCGGTGCGGGTGGTGAGGGCAGCCGGATCCAGATCGCCGCCTGGTCGGAGGACGGCGTCGGCATCGTCGAGAGCGGGCCCGGCAACCAGCTGGTCGTCATCCGCTAACTCACGCCCGCGTGCCCCTTTGCACGGCGGGGTCCGGCGGCGTATGGTTCCCGCCTTATCGTGCGACCGAGATGGTTGGTCGTAGGGTCGGTGATCAGCACCGCCCTCGCCCTGGTTTCGCTGCCGGGCCTGGCCGGCTCCCGCGTCCCCAGCGCCGTGGAGCCCGTCCCCGCCGGAGCATTCCAGCCGTACTCGATCCCCGCGTCCGCCATGCGATCGCCCATCGAGATCGCAGGGCTTGATGGCGCGCACCGCTCCCTGGGCGTCGTCGATGCGGAGACGACGTTCTTCGAGCCGGGTGCGGCACCCGAAGCTGGCCCGATGGCACGTGCGTCCGTTGAGCAGCCCGCTGACGGGGCTCGCTCTGCGCGCAAGCCCGAGAAGTACACGATGAAGGGTGAGGCCACGTTCTACGATCACGGGACGACGGCGATGCGCCTGCCGCGCGGCACGGTCGTGATCATCTGCGGCGCGGGCGGGTGCGTCGAGCGCGTCGTCAACGACTACGGCCCGCAGCTGGAGCGCCGGATCGTCGACCTGTACCGGCCCGACTTCTTCAAGATCTGCGGCTGCCCGTCGTGGAGCGGCATCACGAACGTCACGGTCTACGTCTACTAGCGCGCGGTATCCTTCCTCGTAACCCTTCGGCCGCGGCCCCGTGAGGCCGCCCGCGTGGCCCTGTGAGGCCGGGAAGGAGCGATGACCGGACGCCGGATCATGACCGCCGACGAGATCCGTCGCGCGACCGTCCGCCTCTCCCATGAGATCGTCGAGAAGCAGGCGGGCACCGACGGCCTGCTGCTGATCGGCATCCAACGGCGTGGCGTCCCCCTGGCACGCCGGATCGCCGCAGCGATCGAGGAGAACGAGGGCGCCGAGATCCCGGTCGGGGCGCTCGACATCACGTTCTACCGCGACGACCTCTCGCTGATCGCGCAGCAACCCGTAGTCAAGGGCACCGAGCTCCCATCGGGCATCGACGGGCGGACGGTCATCCTCGTCGACGATGTCCTGTACACCGGTCGGACCATCCGGGCCGCGATGGACGCGCTGGTCGATTTCGGCCGCCCGCAAGCCATCCGTCTCGCCGTGCTCGTCGATCGCGGCCATCGCGAGCTGCCGATCCGCGCCGATCATGTCGGCAAGAACGTACCGACCTCGCGCGAGGAGATCGTCCGTGTCCACCTCGAGGAGACCGACGGGGAGGACGGGGTCGAGATCGAGCGCTTGATCGACAGCCCGTTGACGGCCGAACCCGTCGCATGACCGACGTGATCGAGGGGCGTGCCGAGGGGCCGGCCGGCGATCTGATCTTCCCGTCGGTCGATGTCGCACCCGAGAGCCAAGGGGTCGGCTGGCGCCATCGTCACCTGCTCGATGTCGATGGGCTGACCGTCGACGACCTCGATCTCGTGATGCGCACCGCCGACGCGATGCGCGAGGTGCTCGCCCGCCCGATCGCCAAGGTCCCGGCGCTGCGCGGTCGCAACGTCACCATCCTCTTCTACGAGGCATCGACCCGGACGCGCGTTTCCTTCGAAGTGGCCGCCAAGAACCTGTCCGCGGACGTGGTCAACGTCGCGGCGTCGACATCATCGGTATCGAAGGGCGAGTCCCTCGTGGACACGGTTCGCACGCTCGAGGCGCTCGGCGCCCAGATGCTCGTGATGCGCCACAGCGCGAGCGGGGCGCCCTATCTGGCGGCCGAGGTGTTCGGCGGGTCGGTGCTCAACGGCGGCGACGGCTGGCACGCCCACCCGACCCAGGCGCTGCTCGACCTCTACACGTTGCGAGCTCACCTTCCCGGTGGCTCGGTCGCCGGGCGGAAGATCGTGATCCTCGGCGACGTGCTGCATTCGCGGGTGGCGCGGTCGAACATCTGGTCGTTGACCGCCGCCGGCGCCGACCTCTGGCTGTGCGGCCCGGCGACGCTGCTCCGCGGGTTCGAGGCGTGGGCGGGACGGGGTGCCGCGGCGGGCCGACGGTTCACGGTGACGACCTCGATCGACGACGCGCTGCGCGATGCCGATGCCGTGATGGCGCTTCGCATCCAGCGCGAGCGGATGTCGTCAGGGCTCCTGCCGTCCCTTCGCGAGTACGCGGCACGGTACGGGCTGACCGCCGCGCGACTGGCGCTCGCGAAGCCCGGTGCGCTGGTCATGCATCCGGGACCCATGAACGAGGGTGTCGAGATCGCGCCGGACGTGGCGGCAGGTGCCCAGTCCGTCATCACCGACCAGGTCACGAACGGCGTCGCGATCCGGATGGCGCTGCTGTATCTGCTGGCAGGGGTCGCGCGCTCGTGACCGACCTCGATCTCAGCCGCGTCTGGCTCGTTGATCCGGCCTCGGATCGTGAGGGACCGGGTGAGATCGTCGTGCGCGACGGGATCCTGGAGGCCGTTACCTGGCTTGACGGAGACGACGCTGATGGCGTCGGCGATGGCGGCGTCGTCGTTGCGCCGGGGTTCATCGACCTCCACGCTCATTTCCGCGAGCCCGGCAACGAGGACGCCGAGACGGTGGCGAGTGGTCTCGCCGCGGCCGCCCACGGTGGCTTCACGACGGTCTGCGCGATGCCGAATACGACACCCGCTCTTGACGAGCCCGGCGTGCTGGCCGCCATCCGGGCAGCGGCAGCCGCATCAGGGTCGTCTGTGGAGCTCCTCGCCCACGGGGCCGTCACCACGGGTCGGGCAGGGGAGACGCTGGCCGCCCTCGGCGAGCTCGCGGATGCCGGGGTCGTCGGCTTCTCCGATGACGGCGCGCCGATCCGGTCCGCCGCGATCCTGCGAAGCGCGCTTGCGTATGCGGGCGCGCTGGCCGTGCCGATCGTCGACCACCCGGAAGATCCGACCCTGACTGAAGGGGCCGAGGCAAACGATGGGTTCGTCGCGACCGTCCTCGGCCTGCGTGGCTGGCCGTCGTCCGCCGAGGAGGCTACGGTCGCACGCGACCTCGCGATCCTGGCCGATGTGCACCGCGACGTCACGGGTGCTCGACTCCACCTCACGCACGTGTCGACCGCGGGCGCGCTCGAGCTCATCCGGCGAGCCAAGGCGTCCGGGTTGCCGGTGAGCTGCGATGTCACGCCGCATCACATCGCGCTCACCGATGAGTGGGTCGCGGGCGCGCGGCGTTTCTCTTGGGAGGCCGGTCCCAGCGGCGATCCCTGGAAGGACGACGCGATCACGGCGCCTCCGTATGCGTCGGCGTTGCGTGTGAACCCACCGTTGCGGACGCCGGCCGATGCCCTCGCATGTCTTGCCGCTCTGGCCGATGGCACCGTCGACGCCGTCGCGACCGATCACGCGCCGCACACCGAGGTAGATAAGGCGGTCGAGTTCGGGGCTGCCGCGAACGGCATCAGCGGGATCGAGACTGCGCTCGGCCTGGTGCTCGCGGCGGTCGATGCCGGTCAGCTGCCGCTGGCGCGGGCGATCGCGGCACTCACGATCGGTCCGGCGTCGGTCCTCGGTCGCACCCGGGGGCTCGTCGAAGGCGAGCCCGCCGATCTGGTGGTGTTCGATCGGTCGGAGCGCTGGACGGCCAGCGCGGAGGCGCTCGCGTCGAAGGGCAAGAATTCGCCGCTGCTCGGCAGCGAGCTGCCAGGTCGCGTGCTCTTGACGATGGCCCGCGGCAGGGTCGCCTACGAGGCGCCGGCGCTCGTCTCGGTGTAACGGACCTCGACGACTGGCACCCCAGCGGGCCCGTCGATGTCCAGGATCAACCGGTACTCGTTGCCGATCGTGTCGCAGTCCCCGATGACCGGGTTCGATACCAGCACGTGCGACAGCGTCGCGTCGACCGTGATGACGATGTCCGGCGTACAGATGCCACCGTTCCACATGAGGTGGTATCGGCCGGCGACTGTCGGATCCGGCACGATCGATCCGGGTCCGTCGCGTCGAGCGTCGGGTCGGGGCTCATCGGGCCGCGGCAACCGAACGCTCGTGATGCGACCGCTCAGATCCACGAGCGCGGCACGCACCTTTGGGACATCGAATCCGCCCGCGTCAGTCGGCAGGGACACGACGATCGAGTGGACGGGCGGGAACGCCTCGTACCGCATCCCGACGCGATCCCAGCCATCGATGGCCGTGGCATCGATCGGCTGGTTGAAGCGGAGGACGATGCCGTAGTGGACCAGGGCGAGGCGGCAGCGGTCGGCCGACTCGCCGCGGAGCTCGAGCTGACTCGGCGGCTCTCCTTGGCGGTCGCCGTAGACGGTCAGGACGAATCGATCGTCACAGAGGGTGCCGTCCCAGTGCGCGACGACCGTATCGGGACCCGCCTGGACGACGGCCATCTCGCCAGCCTGCAGGTCCCGATTCGGTCGCGGAGGATCTCCCCCCTGGACCGATCGAGCCTCGAGCAGCAAGCTGGTGCGATCAACGACGCCTGCCTTGGGAGTGAGGCCCGTGTCTCCTTCTGGCATCGGGACGTCCAGGACCCCTTCCGGCGGCCACGAGACACCCGGGTTTTCGGGCGGGACGGCGGTCGGAACGCCCTCCGCGGGTGGCGTGCGGTCGACAAGGCCCTCCTCGGTCACCTCGAAGATCGTGTACCAGCCGATGTGGCCGACGAGGAACGTTCGCGCGACTGGCGCGGGGTCCCCGCCGACCAGCGCACGGATCACGTATGCGCCCTCCCCGTTGTTGATGTCTCCCACGCTTGGCTCGATGGCGCGCAGCGGTTCGGCATCCGCGACGCCGATCGAGACGACAGTGATCCCACCGAGCTCGGATCGCAGGACCTCGATGGCATCCCCAGCACCATCGAGGGAGTGGTCGCTCGGGCTCGCCCACGGCGTGGGAACCTCGTCATCGAGCGGCTCGCCTGCTGGGACCACCCGGTCGATGACGAACCGGCGCTTGCATTCGTCCCGCACCTGGATCGCACAGGTCGCAGAGCGATGGTCCCCGAGGTGCCCGACGGCCAGGACCTCGACGGCAGTCCCTGGGAGCATGGTGACGGCGGAGTGAGCGTCGGCCCCCAGCATGGGCACGACATGCGGAACGGACGGGTCGATGACGCCGCGATCGACTTGGACCCGCTCGCCTGACAGGGACAGGGCGAAGTCCTCGCAATGCGCGACCAGCGGGTGCGGGTTGGGGTCGACATTGCAATCGAAGATCACGCTCGAGCGTGCGAGCCAGCCGCGGACGACGACCTCCTGTGAGGTCGGTGACGAACGGGCCGCGATCAGCTCCTCCACGGTCAGCACGCGCAGCTCGGCGAGGCGCGGTGGCGTCTCGGTCGGCGTCGGCTCGGGCGTCGGTGCGACCGATGGATCCGGGCCGTTCGTGAAGCGGAAGCTTGCGACCAGCGCTTCGAGTTGTTCGCGAGCCTCGGCGACGCCGGGCTCCTTCAGTCGCGCTTCGAGTTCCACGACGCTCGTGCCGTTCATCCCGGGGCGGGCGATCTCCCAGTGCAGGGCCTTGTCCTCGCGGTAGTAGGAGTCCGGCGAGCCGTCCGACTCGGCGAGGATCGCGGGCATGCCTCCGACTTCGACGCGCGTCGCTGTCCCGTCGTCGATGCTCGGGCGGTCCTGGATCGTCCCGCTGCGATAGGTACCGGTGCCCACGTACAGTCGGACGTGCCCGGGCTCGAGCCGCTGCTCGTACACGCAGTTGATGTCCACGTGGCGCTCATTGCCGCAGCGGCGCTCGACTTGCAGGGTACCGAGGACCGCGGTCGCCGAGCCTCCGCTGTATGACGCCGAGGCGTCATAGGAGAGCCATGACGCCGGGTACTCGAAGGCGAATTCGCCCGTGTCGAGCGTCTTGAGCCCGGCGGTCGGGCCGGGGCCGAACAGATCACGACCGATCACCTGATCGGACAGGGCGATCCCTCCGGCCGCGACCCCAACGGCGAGGAGCACAACGGCGGCCGCCGGTAGCCACCGACGCCACGCTGGCGCCGGTCGCTCGACCGTACGCACGCGGTTGACGGTCACCGACATCAGGTCGGTCGGGGTCGGGATCGACGAAGCTCGCGCTTGGAAGGCCGCATCGAGACGCCGGTCGTCCCACGGTTCTCGCGGCGCAGCGGGCGTCGTCATCGGTCCGAGCTCTCGACGCCGATCGCCGACTGAAGCGCGCGTCGAGCGGCATGCAGCCGTGATTTCACCGTTCCGACCGGGATGTCGAGCATCGAGGCGATCTCGGCGACCGAGTGCCCCTCGAGGTGATGGAGGACCAGGATCGATCGTTGGTCGATGTCGAGCGTTCGGAGTGCCGCGTCGAGCACGCGCGCATCGGCGGCGGCGCCGTCGTCGATGAGGGGCTGGGCGCGCGCAGTGCCCAGGCGACTCTGCGGGATCTCGCGAACGCCACGACGACGGCGTGATCGATGTGTCATCCGCGCCGCGTTGACCGCCACCCGCTGGAGCCAGGCGTCGAACCGCTCCGGATCCCGCACGGAGCGGATCTGCCGCCACGCGGTGAGGAACGTGTCCTGGGCGGCGTCGCGCGCATCGCCCTCGTCGCCGAGGATCGCCATCGTCACGCGATACACGCCATCCATCCGGACACGCACGATCTCCTCGAACGCGTCGAGGTCGCCGTTGCGAGCCCGTTCGACGAGCGAGCGGTCTGTCGCGGGTGAGATCGGCTCCCTCCTGCGGCGCGTTCGATCATTTGATGCCGGTCAGGACGCCCAGGTTCGATCCTGCGTTGCATGGCGCCGATCACGCACAACGTGCTGTATCGCTGCAACGAAATCGCCCCCGCCGACGTCATCTTCGTACAGGCACTGGGACGAACATCGAACGAAACCCGGAGCGGTGGCGCCATACATGGTGCAGAGGCGAGACATGGACATCCACGAGACAAAGCCAACGGCGGGATCGACGGGGGAGGTTCGATCACGCTGCCTGGTCGACGGGTGTCCGTGCCAGGACCCACGCATCGTCTCGCACCGTCGTGCACGATTCTTTGCCCATCTCGCCGAGGCGCAAGGTGAGACCGCTCGTCGCGTGATCCGCGTGGAGCCCGGCTGGGAGCTGCCGCACACCGCCTGACCGGCGCTACGGCTTGACGCTGGACCACCGGACGGCGAGGCTGGCGTCATCGATGACGACGGATGTCAAGTGGGCTTCTCCCGACCCGTTGGGTCCGCGATCGATGAGTCGCACCAACCACACGGCGTCTCGATCCGGGATTGGCGGCGCCTGATCCTCGACCGAAGGGAGATCGATGCCGCGGTACGCCGCCGTCGAGAGCACCGTGATGTCGCCGCCCAGGATGTCTCGAACCCGATCCTCGACCGCGTCGGGCGTCTGGATGGGGGGTCCCAAGCCCGGGATCGGTTGCCGAGCGGTGCCCTGTGACGCCTCGCGAACGACCGGGATGTGATCGATCACGAAGGCGCTGAGGCAGAACGCGACACTCTCCACCGGACACTGCGCCGCTCGATGATCGCGGAAGTGCCCAACGGCCACGATCGGCTGCGGGACCCAAGGGTCGATGCCCGGCGGCGTGATCGGGGCGTCGGTGACATGACCGATCTGGACCGGGTCGAGGTGCGGCCCGGTCAGGGGTCGGATCTGCTGGCTGACCGATCGGCCTTCAGGGAGTTGTTCGATCTCCACCACCGCCGCGGCTTCGCGTAGCTCAGCGAGGACGTCCTCGCCACGCCGGCAGTAGAGCTCCAGCGGGCTCGGGTTCCTGAACTGGCCGTCTGGTCCCATCGGGGCCGGACACGAGTGCGCAAAGCCCGTCGAGTACCAGCCACGGACGGCGATGGGCTGCGTCTCATCGAGACCCTCTCGCACCTCGAGCGCCTCGCTGACAGTCCGAATCGGGAGGCCGTCCGCGGTCCGAAACGGGGGCGGTTTGGTCAGCGCGGGGCCGATCGCCAGGACCGCGACGAAGGTCCCCGCGATCCCGAGTCCCGCAATGAACGCACGACGCATGCCTCATCGTGCCACGGCCATCCGACGCGACGTCGTGCGGGGGTCCACTCGCCTCGGCTACGCTCGCCGCCCATGGGCGCGACCCCACCGCTGAACACCGACTTCGAACGCCGCGCGTTCTGGCAGGCGTCGATGACCCCGCTGCCGGATCGATCTGGACGCAAGCTGCCCGGCGAGACCGAGGTCGTCGTGGTCGGCGGCGGGTATGCGGGGATCACCGCCGCGCGCGAGCTCGCCCGCCGCGGTGTGGCGGTCACGCTCCTGGAGGCGCACACGCTTGGCTGGGGCGCTTCGACCCGCAATGGCGGCATCGTCCATGGCGGCTACAAGTGGAGCGCGCGCGACCTGATCAAGCGCTACGGAGAGGCGACCGGCAAGGCGCTCTATCAGGAGACCCTCGACTCCTACCAGCTGGTCAAGCAGCTGATCGCTGAGGAGTCGATCGACTGCGACTTCCGCGAAGTCGGCCACCTCGAGCTGGCCTATGCCCCGGCGCATGCGCCGGAGCTGGAGCACGCGCGCGAGAGCCTGGCGTTCGTCGGCGTTCGCTCCACGGTCCTGCCGCGGGAGCGGATCCGCGAAGAGATCGGCACCGATGCCTATTACGGCGCCCTCGTGGTCGAGGGCAGCGGTCTCCTGCACCCAGGCCGCTATTTCGCGGGCCTCGCCGCAGCCGCCGATCGGGCCGGCGCCGATCTGCACGAAGGCGTGCGCGCGAAGTCGATCCAGCGCCAGGACGCTGGCTCGTTCGTGGTCGAGACCGAACGTGGCACGATCCGCGCCCGTGACGTCTTCGTCGCCACGAATGGCTACACGGACGGCGTCGTGCCGTCGCTCCGCCGGCGGATCATCCCGATCGGGTCGTACATCATCGCGTCGGAGCAACTCCCCGAGAAGCTGGCACGCGAGTTGTCGCCCAACGGCCGGGCGTTCTTCGACACGAAGAACTTCTTGTACTACTGGCACGTGTCGACGGACCGCCGGATGGTCTTCGGCGGGCGCGCGTCGTTCATGCCGACGAGCGTCGACAACACGGCGGAGATCCTGTGGAAGGGCCTGGTCGAGGTCCACCCACAGATGGCCGACCACCGCATCGAGTACGCGTGGGGCGGCAACGTGGGTTTCACGTTCGACCGGATGCCGCACGTGGGCCGCACGAAGGACGGCGTGACATACGCGATGGGCTGCTGCGGCACGGGCGTGGCGCTGATGACGAACCTCGGAACGAAGGTCGGCGCGTGGCTGGCCGGCGGCGAGGCACCCGCCCTGACCAGCCTGCGATTCCCGCTGGTGCCGGCGCCGTTCGAGGGTCGCCCGTGGTTCCTGCCATTTGCCGGCGAATGGTTCCGGCTGCAAGATCGACTGGCCGCCTGGTCACGACGGAGCGTCTGACCGTGCCGTTGCCTGTCGCCGTCCAGCTGTACACGTTCCGAGATCCGGCCAGGTTCGGTGGTGTCGGCATGGGTCTCGATGTGCCCACACTCACGGAGATCGCGGTGGCCGGCTTCCTCGGCGTCGAGACCGTCGATGTCCCGGGCGGCGACGCCGTCGAAGCACGCAGGGTCCTTCAGGACCTCGACCTGGCAGTCACGAGCTCCCACACCTGGGCAGACCTCAGCGACCGCGAGGCGCTGTCGCGTGCGCTCGAGGCGATGCGCACGATGGGATCGCCACGTGTCGTCGTCACGCCGCGGGCGATCGCGACCCGCGACGGCGTCGACGCGCTGATCGAACAGGTCGGCGCCGCTGCGCGAGTCGCCGCATCGCACGGCCTGCGACTGACCTATCACAACCACGACACCGAACTGGCCGAGGTCGATGGCACGCCGATCATCGATCGGCTCGCGGCCGGCCTGGGTGATGCTGTCGACTTCCAGGTCGACATCTTCTGGGTCGTCGTGGGTGGTGGGGATCCGGCCGACGTCATCGGCCGGCTCGGCGAGAGCGTCGTCTCGCTCCACGTGAAGGACGGCGCCCAGCTGCCGACTTCGGCATATGCCGGCGAGCCGTTCGTGAATGTCCCGGTCGGGAGCGGGGTCGTGGATCCGGAGCCTGCGATCAGGGCGGCTGAGTCGCAGACGTCGGTCGAGTGGCTCATCGTCGAGTTCGACCACGTCGGGGGCTCGCCGATCGACGCGACCGGCCGGAGCCTCGATCACCTCGTGGAGCGCGGGCTTGGCCGCAGGCGCACGAGGTGATCACGGACGCTCGCCCGGCGCGGGTCGGGATCGTCGGCTGCGGCAACGTCACCGACCTGTATCTGCCCGGGGTCGCGCCGTTCGAGTCGATCGAGCTGGCGGCATGCACCGATCTCGATGCCGATCGAGCCGCTGCGCTAGCGGCGCATGGTGGGTTCCCGGCGATGAGCCTGGACGCGCTCCTCGCCGACCCGACGATCGAGGTCGTCCTCGTCCTGACCCCGCCCGCGGCCCATGCGGCGGTGTCGCGAGCCGCGATCGCCGCCGGCAAGCACGTCTACTCGGAGAAGCCGCTTGCCACGACCCGCTCGGACGCGCGAACACTCCTAGACGAAGCGGCCGCTGCTGGGATCCGGATCGGAGCGGCGCCGGACACGTTCCTGGGCGGAGGCTTGCAGACGGCCCGGGCGATGATCGACGCGGGCGCGATCGGCCAGCCGGTCGCGGCATCCGCATCGTTCGCCCACCTCGGGCCGGAGCGCTGGCACCCGAACCCGGGGATCTTCTACGCGTCGGGCGGCGGACCGCTGCTCGACCTCGGCCCGTACTACGTAACGGCGCTCGTCAGCCTGCTCGGGCCGATCAGCGACGTATCGGCGATCGGCCGCGGCGTGGGCTTCGCGAGGCAGATCGGGGCGGGGCCGCGGGCCGGCGAGACGGTGACGTCGGACGTGCCGACGACGGTCTTCGGGACGCTGGCCTTCGAGTCGGGCGCGGTCGGTGGGCTGACCGCCTCGTTCGACGTGGCCGGCAGCCGGACGCCACATCTCGAGATCCACGGGACCGAGGGCTCGCTCAGCCTCGGCGACCCCAACACGTTCGACGGCGAGGTCCGCTATCGGCCCGTGGGCGCAGCGGAGTGGCAGGACGTCCCGCTGCGGTTCGACGGGAGCGTCGGGCGCGGCATCGGCCTTGCGGACATGATCGATGGCATCCGCATCGGCCGGCCGCACCGCGCTTCGGGCGAATTAGCGTTCCACGTGCTCGACGTCTTGTTGAGCCTGGAGGCCGCGACGACTTCGGGTCGCTTCGAGCAGGTCACCTCACGCGCCGATCGGCCTGCCCCGCTCGGCTAGCTGCCGCTTGCGCTGCCTGTTTCGCTCCCACCGTAAGAATCGACAGCAACGACACCCTTACGTCGCGCCCGATTCGCCCGTCGCGCACGAAGCGCCGGTCGAACACCGCAACACTGGGTCCTTCTGCCCTTCGATGCCCCGAACCTTCCGATGCCACCGGAATCACGGAGCGGAAGGCCGGGGGCTCCCTACCCGGCGAGCCGACGAAGGGTGTCGAGCAAGCGGTCGATGTCCGCCTCCGTCGAGAGGTAGTTGACGATCCCGGCACGCAGCCAGGTCGCGCCGCGGAGTCGTGTTGTCGTCAGCCAACCGTCGCCGGACGCTTCGAGCGCCGCCTGCAGTCGATCCTGATGGGCGTCGAGCGCCTCGCCATCGACACCCGCCGGCAGGTGACGGAAGCAGACCACCGACAGCTCCGGCACCGCCGGCAACGCCTCGAAATCGTCGGCTTCCGCACACCGCGCCGCCAGGTAAGCAGCCAGGTCGTCGTTCGCCTCGATCAGGCGCCCGAACCCGGGCGTGCCCAGGTGCTTCCAGGTCATCCACAGCTTGAGCGCGCGCCAGCGGCGCGTGCCCTCGAACGACAGCTTGTAGAAGTTGAGCTGGTCGCCGTGATCGTCGTGCTCCCCGTCGCGCAGGTAGTCGGGCGTGCCGCCAGCGCCGGTCTCGCCGCCGCGGTAATACTCCGGCGCCCGCCCGCCGAACACCGCGCTGAGCGCGCGGCCGTCGCGCACGAGCAGCCCGCCGATGTCGTACGCCTGGAAGAACCACTTGTGCGGGTCGACGGTCACCGAGTCGGCGCGCTCCAGGTCCGGCACGCGGTCGCGGTCCCGGGCGGACAGCCGGGCGCCGCCACCGTAGGCGGCATCGACATGCAGCCACAGCCCCTCCGCCTCGGCGACATCGGCAAGCTCGCCGACGCCGTCGACCGAACCGGTGTTCGTGGAACCGGCAACGCAGGCGATGGCGAAGGGTGTCAGCCCGGCCGCTCGGTCACGCTCGATCGCCTCGGCGACCGGCGCGCCGCGGAGGTGGAAATCGTCGTCCCCCGGCAGCACGACCAGCGTCCCGGGCGGGAAGCCGAGCTCGTCGAGCGCTCGAGCGATCGAGAAATGGGTCTGATCGCTGGTATAGACCCGTGCGTCTTCGAGGTCCTTGCCACGCGGCGGTGCCGCGAGTCCGCGGACGCGACCGAGGTGCAGGTCGCGCGCCAGGGTCATGCCCATGAAGTTGGCCATGACGCCGCCACTGGTGAGCAGCCCGAACGAGCCCTCGCCGTAGCCGACGATCTCGCACAGCCAGCGCACGACCTCTTCCTCGGCGAAGGCCGCGAACGGACCTGCGTGCCAGACGTCGACGCCCTGGTTGGCGACCTGGGCGAGCAGCTCGCCCATGATCGACATGGGCAGCGGTGGCGGCGTGAAGTAGCCGAACTGGCGGGGGTGCTGCGCGTTCATCAGACCGCCGGCGAGCCGGTCGCTGAACTCGGCGAGGACCTCCGTGGCGCGCCTGGGCTCGGTCGGGGCGGGACCCGGTCCGTCCCGCGGCCCGGCCGGATCGGAGGCGTAGTAGCGGCGCCTCGCCTCGGGATAGGGCGACGCGTCGCCCATCGCCCGCTTCGTAGCGATGGCGTAGAGGAACTCGAGCGCCTCGTGCCAGGTCCGCAGACCAAGCGAGGCGAGCGCCGCCCGCGACGTCTCGGCGTCGCGGTAGCCGATCAGCTCGGGCTCCGGGTGCCAGTCGAACCGCTCGAGGTACGTGTCGATATCGAGCTCGGGCATCGTCGTCGGAGGCTGGATCAGCGTGCGGTCGGTCATCTTCGGCGATGGTACCGACTACGCTTCGGGGCATGTCCGATGTCGCGGAGATCGACCCTTCGACGCACGATCCCGAGGGTCGCGCCCGCCTGGTCGCCGCCCTTGATCCGCTGGGCGTCGACTACGAGCTGTTCCCGTGCGACCCCGCATTGGCCGACACTGCCGCGTTCTGCGCGGCATATGGGTTCGCGCCCGAGGAATTGGCCAACACGATCCTGGTGATCGGCAAGAGCGATCCGCCGCGGTATGCCGCATGCGTGGTCCTCGCGCCGAACCGGCTGGACGTCAACCGCACCGTCCGCGATCGACTGGGGACGCGCAAGGCCTCGTTCGCCCCCGCTGAGGCGACGCGTGAGATCACCGGCATGGAGATCGGCGGGGTGACGGTCTTCGGCCTGCCCGGGACGCTGCCCATCTGGGTCGATGCCAGGGTGATGGCACGCGACCGGATCGTGCTCGGCGGTGGCTCGCGGTCGTGGAAGGTGCTGGCGCCGCCGTCGATCCTGACCGCGCTGCCGAATGTCGCGGTCGTCGAGGGGCTGGCCTCGGACCCACCGGCGGGCTGATCGCGCCTCCCGTATCGTTCCGGCTCGTGACCGAGATCGACCCGAACGCCGAGATCGACCCCAACGCCGATCCGCTTCGCACACCACGCCCACCCCGACCCACCGGCCCGGTCCAGTACAAGGGCGCCGATCTCGAAGCCGAGCGCGGCCCCGGCCTGGGTTGCTTCCGTTTCCAGCTCGCGGTGCTGGCGGTGTTCGTGGTCCTCACGCCGCTGAGCGTGGCATGGCGCTGGCCGGAGGCCGTGAGCGCGATCCTGCTGTTCGCGGTGATCGGGCTCCTGCTGACGACCGGCCAGACGATCATCTTCCTGCTTCGGCTGGTCGCGGCCGATCGGCGGAGCCGGCGGCGCCCCCTGGGGAGTGCCAGCAAGACGGTCGGCGAGCTCGAGGACGAGGAGTCGTCGGAGGGTCCGTCGGAACATTAGGGGCCGGCCGCCCGCCACAACGCTGCCAGATATTCGCCCCCGGATTGCTAGGCCGAATCCAGCGCGGATCTGGGCCGCCATGGCCGATCGGCACGTGCATGGCCGGATTTCGTGCATGGGACCTGCGTGGCTCCCATCTCGTCGTTCGGGTTCGTGCCCAACAGTCCCCCGGTGACTAGCTGGCACACGATCCGCTGGCCCGGGCAGGATCTCGCTCCTTACGAGCGACCAGGACGTGTGGCGCCCGGCGCGGCCCTCGCCACGGCACGACCCCCATGACACAATGACTCCATGCCCGTCCTCGCGACCTATTTCTCCGTTCGGCGCGGCCGCGACCCGTTCTTCAAGTTCTTCATGAAGACGATCTTCCCGCGCCAGGTGAAGGAGTACGAGGAGCGGTTCGGGATCCGCTTCATCGGGTGGTTCAACGTGGCCCATGGCTGGGACTTCGACAACGTGATCCTGCTCGACCTGCCGGACTACGCCACCCTCGACAAGCTCGAGGCCGACGAATTGACCCGGGCGCTCGGGCACCGGGCCGGCGAATGGATCTTCGAACGCCATCATTCGATGTTCTTGCGCGAGCGCATGGGACCCGACCTCGAATACCATCCCTGACCCGCGACCTACGAGGAGCACCATTGGGCATCCGACGAGAAGTCCTACCACCCGGCGATGAACCCGACAGGAGGCGAACCATGGATACGGGCCGCAACGACCTGCTCGGCGAGATCGCCGCTGACGCTGCCCTCGAGCGGTCGGACTTCCTCGTCCAATCGGCCGACCAGCTGCGCCGCTTCCTCGATCGCCACCGTGAGCGCATCGCGGCCTATGGCGGCCTGACGCTGATCGACGAGGAACCCGACTACCTGTCGATCGCGCCCGACAGCACGTTCCGGAGCCGAACCCGATTCCTCGACGATCTGACCGGTGACTGGGTCAGTGAGACCGAGGTCGTCGAGTCGGCCGCCGAGCTCGTCGAGCTGTACAACCCGGCTGACATCTTCGCGGCATTCAGCGAGGCGGCCAAGGAGGCGGCCGGGCTGAAGGAGTCGCCGACGGCCAGCGACGACATGCTCGAAGCCGCCGGCGTTTCCCCCGACGAGACCGTGAGCCTCGGCGGTGAGGATCCCTATGCCGCCGCCGCCGACTCATGGGCTGCCGGTCAGCCCGAGTCGGTCGAGCTCGCCGACGATGAGGCGGCGGCCCGCCGGCTGTACGACCTCGCGCTCGAATACCAGGAGCGCAGCCAGCGGACGGAGTCGCGCCTGCTCGACGAGTTCGAGACCGCGGCCACGACCGCGTCGAACCTCATCGGTGATCTGGTGATCGTCGATGACGACGACGAGCGACTGATGCTGACCGCGGCCGGCACGTTCCGCGCCGAGGTCGTCCCCGAGGAAGCCGAGGGCACGTGGCGCACGCTGTCCGGGCCGGACGAGCTCGTCGAGTTCTACGACCCGACCGACGTGTTCGGCGATCTCGCCGACGCGCTCGCCGATGCCTACCCGGGGGTAGCGCCGGAGATGGCCGCCGCAGGAAGCGACATCGACGACGACGAGTCGGGCGGTGACGAGACAGCGGCGAGCGACGAGGGCGAAGCCGAAGTCGATGTAGCCGACGTCGAGACAGAGGCCGCGACCGACGAAAGTGACGATGGCGCGGAGGGCCGCCCGACCGCGTGACGATGCGGCTCGCCGCGGCCGAGCTCGTCGAGAGCCGCGAGATCCTCCCCGGTCAGTGGCTGCAAGCCTTTCACGCGCCCGATCTCGCGAATGGGTCGCGGGCCGGACAGTTCGTGCACGTTCGAACAGGCGACTTCTCGGGTCTCGTGCTGCGCCGACCGTTCTCGATCAACACAGCCGATGCCGCGACGGGGATCATCACCATCCATTTCCGCGTCATCGGCCGCGGCACCGAGTGGTTCACACGGCTGCGGCCGGGCGACGCGATCGATCTGCTCGGTCCGCTCGGCCGACCGTTCGAGGTCGATCCGCGCAGCCGCCACGTGCTGCTGATCGCCGGCGGTCTTGGCATGGCCGGCGTCAGGATGCTCGCCGATGAGGCGATCCGCGACGGGCGTCAGGTGACGCTGCTGTTCGGCGCCGCGAGCTCGCGCGAGGTGTACCCCTCGAACCTCCTGCCCGACGAGGTCGAGTACGTCGTCGCGACCGATGACGGGTCGCTCGGCCATCACGGTTACGTGACGGACCTCGTGGCAGAGTACGAGGGCTGGGCCGACCAGGCCTTCGCCTGCGGGCCGACCGGGATGCTCCGAGCGCTCGCCAAGCAGGCAGAGGGCCGCCGACAGCGGCTCGGGGTCGCGCGCCTTGGCCGGAAGCGGGGCGCCGGCAAGGCCGATCCGCTTGGGTCGCCGGCGGCCCGGCGCAAGTCGTACCTCCAGGTGTCGATGGAGCAGAACATGGGCTGCGCGGTCGGGGCCTGCCTGGGCTGCGTCGTGATGAGCGTGAACGGAACGCCCCAGCGGGTCTGTCGGGAAGGACCTGTGTTCGCCAGCGAGGAGCTCGCCTGGGAAGGCGCCTGGTCGTGAGAGCCAAGCGTCGCGTCGTGACCGCCGGCGGACGTCCGACCGGAGCCAAGCGGACGCCGACTGTTCGCCGGATCCGGCCGGCGATCGTGCCGGCCGCGCCGCGGCCACGCATCGAGGCCGTCGAACAGCCGGCGCCTGACGAGCCGACGCCGACTGACATCGACCTGAGCGTGGATCTCGGCCACGGGCTCGTGCTGTCCAACCCGATCCTGGTGGCATCGGGCACGTTCGGCTACGGCGTCGAGTACGGCGATGTGGTCGAGGTCGATCGCCTCGGTGCGATCTGCTGCAAGGGGACCACGCTCAAACCGCGCATCGGCAACCCGACGCCGCGTGTGACCGAGACGCCCGGCGGGATGCTGAATTCGATCGGCCTCCAGAACCCGGGCGTCGATGCGGTGATCGACAAGTACGCCGCGACATGGGCCGGCTGGAAGGTGCCGGTCATCGTCAATGTCGCGGGTGAGTCGGTCGGCGACTACGTGGCGGTGACGCGCCGCCTCGAGGGCGTGCCCGGCATCGCCGGCATCGAGCTCAACATCTCGTGCCCCAACGTCGGGCGCGACGGGATGCAGTTCGCGATCGACGCCGACGCCGCGGCCGAGGTGACCGCCGCCGTCCGACGGGCGACCGATCTGCCGCTGCTCGTGAAGCTGTCGCCCAACGTGGCCGACATCCGGCCGATCGCGCGGGCGATCGAGGATGCCGGTGCGGACGCCCTGACCGCGATCAACACCCTTTCGGGAATAGCCGTCGCACCCGATCGGAAGCGGCCACTCCTCGGCAACATCTACGGCGGGTTGAGCGGGCCGGCGGTGAAACCCGTCGCGCTGCGGATCGTGTACGAGGCGGCACAGGCAGTGCGGATCCCGGTCGTCGCGATCGGCGGTGTCACGGAGCTCGCGGACGTCCTCGATTTCCTGGCGGTCGGCGCGGTCGCAGTCCAGGTCGGCACGGCGATCTTCGCCGACCCCACCCTCCCCGTGCGGCTGGTCGACGAGCTGGCCTTTGAGTGCCGGCGTGTCGGAATAGCGTCCCATCGCGATCTGATCGGCTCGGCGCTTCCCAAACGAGCCGCCGCCCCGTCCGCGAAAGGTGTCGAGTACCGTCCCTGATCGCAGGCGCCCTACACTTTCCGAGTGACAACGATCAAGTCAGGCGTCGAGCTTGCCGTTCGCTCCGTTATCGCGGCACGGACCGAGGAGCTGTTCCGCGCCTCGGGCGCCTTCCGCGAGGGCCACTTCCTGCTGAAGAGCGGTCGACATGGGGACGCCTATGTCGAGAAGTTCGCGGTGCTGTCCGATCCGGCTGCGACCAGCGAGCTGTGTGGCATCTGGGTCGCCCGCATCCGCGGTCTCTCCGAAGCGCCCGATCGGCCATTGGTCGACCTCGTGGCGGGCCCGACGACCGGCGGCGTCATCCTCGCCTTCGAGACGGCGCGCCAGCTTGGAACGCGAAGCATCTTTGCCGAGGAGGTCCGCGACGAGGACGGCGCGACGCGGCGCGAGTTCCGGCGCGGCTTCACGATCGTGCCGGGGGAGCGGGTGTTCCTGGTCGACGACATCCTCACGACCGGTGGCTCGCTCCTGGCGATGATCCCGGCCGTCGAGGCGCTCGGTGGCGAGATCGTCGAGTGCGCGGTCCTCGTGGACCGGAGCGGAGGGCGGGCGACCCTCACCTCGCCGACGACAGGGCGAACCTACCCGCTGCGCGCACTGTGGCAGCTCGACCTTCCAACCTACGAGCCGGGTGAAGCGAGCTGCCCCCGCTGTGCGGTCGGTGAGCGACTGTACGCGCCGGGAAGCACGGGGGTCGACGCAGGCGGGACGCCGACCGGCACCTGATCGTGGACGCTCGGACACGAAGGTTGTTCGCGATCCTGCTCGTGGCCATCGTCGTGATCACGGCCATCGCGGCGATCCTCTTCAGTGAGACGGGGATCATCGATCCGGACCGCCCGGCCGGCACGACCGACATGACCGGGGTCGTCGTCGCCGTCGATAGCCAAGGGCTCAGCGACGTGCGTGGCTTCACGTTGCGGCGAACCGGCGGTGAGCTCGTCGACTTCAGCCTTCGCGCGCTCCAAGACGCGACCGAGTTCCCCCCGGGTCACCTCGCGGAACACCAGGCCACGGCCGAGGCCGTCCGCGTGTGGTGGCGCATGGAGGGCACGGAGCGGCTGGCGATCAAGCTGGAGGACGCGCTGACCTGAGGTCGGGGCGTCAGCGGCGGGCATCGGCCGCTGTGGCACCGCGGACCGGGCGAAGGCGAGGCCTATTCCACCGCCGATAGCGCCGCCTCGAGCTCCTCGTCGCTGAAGATCAGCATGAACGACGCGGTAACGACGCCCTCCCGGTCGACCACGAACACCCACGGTTCGGTCGGCAGGCCCCACTCGGTCGTCGACGCGGTCGGCGTGAGCCGGTCGCCGGTCAGGACCGGTTGCAGCGACCCTTCATTGAACTCGAGCTCGTACGGCTCGACGTTGATGACGGTGACGCCCGGATGCCGGGCCGCGATCGGCTTGAGCCGGTCGAGCGTCGGTCCGCACTGCTTGGTCACGCAGAACTTCGGCGTCGCGAAAGCGACCACGAACGGCTTCTTGTCGGCGACCGCCTCGGCGATCGACGTCTCGTAGAACGCTGCCACCGGCGCCGGATCGGTCGAGATGCGCGCCACGTCGCCGCCGACGTCTGCGAGTGTCGGGGTGTCGGAGGCGGGCGCACTGTCGCCCACAGCCACGACGTCGGCCGATGCCTGCACGTCGAACAGCGATTTGATGACCTCGGGCGATCCGCCGGCTGCGGCGGTCGTGAACTCGATGCCATAGCTCCCGGCGGTCGGTAGGTCGAGGTCGACGACGTACACGCCGACCTGGGGCTCGATCGCCCAGATGAATGTCGCGTCGTTCTCGGCGACCGGCGTCACAGGATCTGCGCCGAGGTCGAAGACCTTGACCGCGACGCTGCGGTCCGGCGCGGCGACCGGCACGTTCTGGTCGTCGAGGAAGGAGAACATGAGGCGGGTCGGGCCGCAGGTGATGGTCCCGGCCGGGTTGATGACCTGCGGGAAGACGGACGGCCGCTGCGAGCCGACATCCCAGCCTTCGGGCGTGCCCTGCGGCGTGGGCGTCGTCGGGCAGTCGGCAGTCGCGCCCGAGCCGGATGGCGCCAGGCTGGCGGGCGCACTCGGCACGCCGGTCGAGCCAGGCTGCGAGCACGCAGCGAGTACAAGCGCCGCGCACAGCAGCACGGCGCGACTGATACGGGTCATCAGCGAAGCGTAGCCGAGGGACCGGCGGAAGGCCGCCGCCGACCCTCCGCTAGAATGCCCGGTGCGCCCCGTCCCCGCGCCCCAGGAGACCACGTGACCCGCTTCCAGAAGCTCGCCGCGACCACCCTCGGGACGGCGATCCTGCTCGTGACGATCGGCGTGATCGTGCGCGCCACCGACTCCGGTGTGGCATGTCCCGATTGGCCGCTGTGCTACGGCCAGCTGCTGCCGCCGGCTGGTGATCTGAACGCGTGGATCGAATGGACCCACCGCACCGTCGCGGCGATCATCGGCTTCGAGATCCTCGGCCTCGCGGTCCTCGCCTGGGTCGACCACCGTGAGCGACGGTCGCTCGTGTGGCCATCGCTCGGCGCCGTGGCCCTGGTCGGGTTCCAGGCATGGCTCGGGCGCGAGACCGTACGCCTCGGCAACACCGGCGAGTCGGTGACCGCGCACCTGGCCGCCGCGATGCTGCTGGTCGCCTTGCTGGTCTACGTGACGGTCCGTGCCGGTTTCCCGGCCCGCCTCGGCGGCTGGGGGGACAGCCAGCGCTTCACGCTGCTGGCAGCCTTCACGACGTTGGCCACTTTCGCGCTGCTGCTCTTCGGATCGCAGGTGACGGCGACCGACTCGGCGCTGGTGTTCCCGGACTGGCCGTTGATGAACGGGTCCCTGGCACCAGTCCTGACCGAGCTGACCGCGCCCCACGTCCTTCACCGCTGGGTGGCCGCCCTCGTCGGCTTGGTCGTGGTCGCGCTGGCCGTTCTCGCCTGGCGGACCCGGCGTGAGCACGCCGCCGTGGTCCGGCTCGCGGTCGGCGCAGCGATGCTGTTCGCGGTCCAGATCGTCATCGGCGGACTGCAGGTGCTCACCCGCCTGTCCGCGTGGACCCAGACGCTCCACCTCGCCCTCGGGGCGGTGATCTTCGCGATGCTGGTCGGGCTGACCGTCACCAGCTATTACGCGGCACGCGCCGTCCGAGCCGGGTCGGCCCCGGACCCAACGGGCGAGACCAGCGGGTCGGGCTCGACCGTGCCGACCACGACAGGCGACAGGATCCGGGCATACATCGCCCTGACCAAGCCGCGGATCATCGAATTGCTGCTCGTCACGACCGTCCCGGCGATGGTGCTCGCGACCCGCTGGGTCCCCGGCATCGACTGGGGCGACTGGGGCTGGCGTGTCGTCTGGACGCTCATCGGTGGGACGCTTGCCGCCGGTAGCGCCAACGCGATCAACTGCTATCTCGACCGCGACATCGATTCGCTCATGGCCAGGACGCGGCGCCGACCGCTACCGGCGCAGCAGGTCGAACCCGAGAACGCGGTCATCTTCGGGATCGTGCTCGGGGTCATCTCGTTCGCGCTGATGGCCTGGACGATCAACCTGCTGGCGGCGTTCCTCACGCTGCTCGCGATCGGCTTCTATGTCGTGGTGTACACGATGCTGCTCAAGCGATCGACCCCGCAGAACATCGTCATCGGCGGGGCGGCCGGGGCCCTGCCTCCGGTCATCGGCTGGGCGGCGGTGACCGGTGACGTCGGCATCCCCGCGCTGATCCTCTTCGCGTTGGTCTTCTACTGGACCCCGCCCCACTTCTGGGCGCTGTCGCTGCGGATCCGCAAGGACTACGCGGCCGCCGGCGTGCCGATGCTCCCTGTGGTCCGCGGGATCCCCGAGACGACGCGACAGATCGCCCTCTACACGCTGCTCATGGTCGCGATCTCGCTCATCCTCTGGCCCGTCGCCCGGATGGGGCTGATCTATCTCGGTGCCGCTGTCGGGCTGGGCGCCGTGTTCATCTGGCATGCCATCGATCTGTGGCGCCGCGGATCGTCCGAGGAGGCGTCGACGCAGGGCGCTATCCGCCTGTACCGCTACTCGATCAGCTACCTGTCGCTGCTGTTCGTCGCGATCGCGGTCGACGCCCTCGTCCTCGTTCCGTAACGACCGCGCGACGCGGCGCCACCCGAGCGCGACGTCCGGTCCGGGGCGCCGCCTGTCACCATGCGGAGCATGCATATCCAGTTTCTCGGCGGCGCCACGACCGTCACGGGTTCCCAGTTCCTGATCTCCACCGATCGAGCGCGGGTGCTCGTCGACTGCGGGATGTTCCAGGGCAGCCCGAACGAATTGGTCCGGAACCGCGTGCCCTTCGGTTTCGACCCGGGTGAGCTCGATGCGGTCGTGCTCACGCACGCCCATCTCGATCATTGCGGGCGGCTGCCGATGCTGGTGAAGGCCGGCTATCAGGGGACGATCCACGCGACGGCCGGCACGGTCGAGCTGGCGACGCTCGTCCTGCTCGACTCCGGGCACCTGCACGAGGAATTCGCGAAGCGCGAGGCCCGTTGGGAGAAGCGCCATCCGAACCAGGTCGAGGCCGATGACCGAGCAGAGGCCGAGGCCTACCAGGCGGCCGTCGATCTGGCCGCATCCGGTGGCTCCGAGGAGGCCGCGGCCGAGACCGAGCACTCACCGGCCGGCTCGGTCGAGCAGGCCACGGCTACGGCGGAGTCGATGACGGCCGAGGTGCATGCGCCTGCGGCCGACGAGCACGTCGAGACGACGATCGAGCCGGAGCCGCGCCACCCGCGGATCCCCGACCCCGAGGCCGCGGTCAGGAACCAGCCGCCCGCGATCGACATCGACCTCGACCTGCCCCTCTACACCGTCAAGGATGCCGAGCGGACGATCGAGCATTTCCGGCCGATCGACTACGACGAGGAGCGAGAGGTCGCGCCAGGCGTCTGGGCGACGTTCCTCGATGCCGGGCACATCCTGGGCTCGGCGATCATCCGGCTACGGGTCGAAGAGGGTGGCAAGGAGCGCGTGATCGTGTGCTCCGGGGACCTCGGCCGGCCGGGTACACCGATCATCCGGGACCCGACCTATCTCACCGCCGCGGATTACGTGCTCGTCGAGTCGACGTACGGTGGCCGCGAACACGAACCCCAGGACGAGGCCATCAGGATCCTGGTCGAAACGGTGAACCTGGTAGCGCAGGCGAAGGGCGTCCTGCTCGTCCCGTCCTTCGCGATCGGCCGGACCCAGGAGGTCGTGTTCGAGCTCGATCGCCTCATCGAGCGCGGCGAGATCCCGTTGCTGCCGTTGTACCTGGATTTACCGATGGCGACCAAGGCCTCGGCCATCTACCGGCACTATCCCGAGTACTTCGATGAGGAGACCGGCGAGCTGCTGCGGGCGGGTGACACGCCGCTCGACTACCCGGCGCAGATCATCACCAACAGCGCGAAGGAGTCGCAGGCGATCCGGTTCGCGCCGCGGCCGTACATGATCGTGGCTTCCAACGGGATGCTGACCGGTGGACGCGTGGTGGGTCACCTGCGCAACCTCATCGACGACCCCAACGCCACGATCCTGTTCGTCGGCTACCAGGGCGAGGGGACGCTCGGGGCGCATCTCCAGGCCGGCGCAACGACCGTTCGTCTGGACGGCCAGCCGCGGCAGGTCCGCTGCAAGGTGCGCTCGATCGCCGGGTTTTCGGCCCACGCCGACGAGGGCGAGCTGCTGGATTGGTTGCGGCGATTCGGAGACGGCAAGCGGCCCGGAGATCCCGGGTTCCCACGTCGCGTGTTCCTGGTCCACGGCGACCCCGAAGCGCAGGTCGCGCTTGAGCCGAAGGTCAAGGCGCTCGGCTTCGAGACCCACGTGCCGCACTGGCACGAGCGGGTGGACCTGGACTAGGGGTCGACCGCCAGGAAATCTCGCCCCCACGGTGCAAATTCGCACCAGTTGTAACGTCCTACCCCTTGATTAGGACCGAAGTACCGGTTAGTGTTCATCTCGGCCTCATCCTGGGGGGAGATCGGCCAGACAGATGCCCGGTTGGGATATCCCAGCCGGGCATCGCCACGTCTGGGTCAGATCGACTTTCGCGGGTTCTCGTCCCACGAGAGCAGGCGACGTTCTGGACCCATACCAGGCCAGGAATTCGCGTCCCACGACCAGGACGTTCCTGTTCTGCCGTGGTACGAGCGTCGGGCACCAGCCGGGCGCCGATCACGTCGTCAGCTCCCGTCCGACGAGACCTCCGCGAGCGACCGCGCCGCGCCGTCCCATGGCGCGCACCACCCGGGCCGTCTGATGGAACACGACAGGCAATAGGATCCCCAGGCTGCACGATCGGACCCGATTTGCACCGCATTCGTCCACCCGCCCAGGAGGTCCGCCGTCCATGGCCACGCCGCTCGCGACACCCGCGACGACCGAGTCGTCGACGCTCTATTTCGGGCCGTGGTACCGACGCTCGCCGTTCTTCGAGAAGACCCTCGAGGCCGGTTGCAGTGCCTATGACATCTACAACCACATGTACCTGCCGGGCTATTACGCGGACCCGGTCGAGGAGTACTGGGCGCTTCTCAACGACGTCACGTTGTGGGATGTCTCGGTCGAGCGCATCGTCGAGATCACCGGCCCCGACGCGAGCGCCTTCGTCAACACGCTGACGTGCCGCGATCTGACCAAGTGCGAGGTCGGGCAAGGCAAGTACGTGCTGATCACCGCGGAGGACGGCGGCATCGTCAACGATCCGGTGCTGCTCAGGGTCGAGGCCGATCGATGGTGGCTCGCGCTGGCCGACAGCGACGCCGGTCTGTGGGCGCGCGGCGTCGCGATCCACAGCGGGATGGACGTGACGGTCCGCGAGCCCGAGGCCTATCCGGTCCAGGTCCAGGGACCGAAGTCGAAGGACACGCTCGTCGCGCTGTTCGGCCCGCAGGTCCTCGACATCAAGTACTACTGGACGCTGACGACCGACCTCGACGGCATCCCGGTGGTCATCTCGCGGACCGGCTGGACCGGCGAGATCGGCTACGAGATCTATCTGCGCGACCCGTCCCGCGGCGGCGAGCTGTGGGACCGGATCATGGACGCCGGTCGACCGCACGGCATCCGGCCGATCGCGCCGTGTGAGGCGCGCCGCATCGAGGCCGGCATCTTCAACTACGGCTCCGACATGACCATCAACGACACGCCGTTCCACGTCATGGGCCTCGAGCGACTGGTGGAGGAGCAGGAAGCCGACTACGTCGGCAAGGCCGCGCTCGAACGGATCCGCCGGGACGGCGTCGACCGCAAGCTCGTCGGCGTGGAGATGGAGGGCGAGGCGCTGCCCTTCGAGCTGTCGAGAAAGTGCCGCGCCTTCCACGACGGGGAGCATGTCGGCACCGTCACGGACCTCATCTGGTCGCCACGCCTGGAGCGCAACATCGGCTACGTGTGGGTGCCGATCGCGCTGGCCGGTGCCGGCAACGCGCTCGAGATCGAGGCGCCCGATGGCGGCCGCTGGCCGGCGCGAACCGCCGCCATCCCGTTCCTCGACCCACGCAAGGATGTCCCCAAGTCATGACAGCGAGCCCGCTCACCCAGGCCGAGATCGAAGCCGTCCGCAAGCCGTATCGGGCCGCCTCGCTGTTGCCCGGCCGGGCCTATCACGACCCGGCGATCCACGATTTCGAGCGACGCGAGTGGTTCCGTCGTGAGTGGATGGTCGTCGGGCGGGAGGAGGACGCGCCGACAGCCGGGACCTACTTCCTTGCAACGATCGATGACGAGCCGCTGCTCATCGCGCGCGGGCGCGACGGCGAGCTTCGTGCCTTCTACAACGTCTGCCGGCATCGCGGCACCGCAGTCGTCGAGGAGTCGTGTGGCTCGGCCGTCCGCTTCCAGTGCCCGTACCACGCCTGGATCTATGACCTCGAGGGGAACCTCGTCCGGGCCAAGCACACCGAGGACCTCGACGACTTCGAGATGAAGGACTTCGGGCTCGTCGGGGTGCGGATGGAGACCTGGCAGGGCTTCGTCTTCGTGTGCCTGTCGGAGGAGACGCCGCCGCTTATCGACTGGCTCGGCGACCTGCCGCCGCATCTCGCCCGATTCGACTTCGGCCACCTCCGTGTCGCGCACACGGTCACCTACGAGGTCGATACGAACTGGAAGTTCGTCGGCGAGAACTACAGCGAGTGCTACCACTGCCCGGGCATCCACCCGCAGCTCAACAAGCTGACGCCGTATGACCTCGGCGGCGACTTCGCCCCGACGGGCCCGTGGCAGGGCGGTTGGATGGAGCTCGTCGACGATGCCGAGACCATGGCCGTCGACGGCGGTCATCGGAACGGCCGGCCAGCGATCGCCGGCATGACCCCGGTCGACGAGCGGCGGATCTACTACTACCTGATCTGGCCGCTGACATTCCTGTCGATCCACCCGGACTACCTGCTCGTCCATCGGCTGGAGCCGGCGGGCCCCGCTCACACGCGGATCACCTGCCAGTGGCTGTTCGAGCCCGGGACGATCGCGGCGGCCGACTTCGACCCGTCGGACGCGATCGCCTTCTGGGACCTGACCAACCGCCAGGACTGGCACGTGTGCGAGCTGCAGCAGCGCGGGACGCGGTCCCAGAGCTGGCGGGCCGGCCGCTTCTCGAACCAGGAGCCGAGCGTCCACGCCTTCGACCTGATGGCGGTCGACCGCTACGCGAATGACGGCATCAACTCGCAGCGCACGGTCCGCCTCCGCTACGACGTCCCCGCGCCGAACGAGGGCGACGTCGAGACGTTCGAGGGCGAGATCGCGGCTGTTCGGTTGCCGCGCGCCTCGAACGGCTCGTCGGCTCGATCCGCGGCCCGCGCCAGGGCGTCGACCCGCTAGGTCGCGGCTGGCCCCTCGGCGATCGGCCGGATGCGGCCCGCGGTGAACGCGCCCGCCCGCCATGCGACCAGGATCGCGACCGCCGTCAACGCGACGACGATGGTCGAGATCGCGTTGATCTCGGGCGTGACGCCGAACTTGATCGCGCCGTAGATGTAGAGCGGCAGGGTCGAGCTGCCGACCCCGGCGTTGAAGGTCGATACGACGTAGTCGTCGAAGCTCAGCGAGAAGGCGAGCAGGGCGCCGGCGAGCACCGCAGGCGCGATCAACGGCAACGTCACGTACCGGAAGGCGCCCCACGCCGAGGCCCCGAGGTCGCGCGCGGCCTCTTCGAGGTGCGGGTCCATGCTCGCTGCCCGCGCGCGGACGACGACCGCCACGTACGACACGCAGAACGTGATGTGGGCCACCCACAGCTGGGCGACCGAGCCGTGCGCGTCGAACAACTGCGCGAAGAACAGCAGCAGTGACAGGCCCATCACGATCTCGGGCGTGACCATCGGGACGAGCAGCAGCGTCTCGGTCGCCCCTCGACCCCGGAACCGCAGCCTGGCGAGGCCCAGGCCGAGCAGCGCGCCGAGGATCGTCGAGATGGCCACCGCTACCGCCGCAACCTGCAGCGTCACGATGAGCGCGTCGAGCAGCTCATCGTTGGCCAGCAGCTTCGGGTACCACTCCAGCGTGAAGCCACGCCAGACCAGGCCGCGCCGGGCTTGATTGAACGAGAACACGATCAGCACGACGATCGGCGCGAACAGGAACGCGTACACCAGGACGGCGAACCCGGACAGCCAGCGGTTGTGCTCGCGGGTCATGGCCGCCCGCCTTCGACCGGGTCAATCGCCACCGATGACCTCCCGGCGAAGCGTGCGCAGGGCGACCAGGGTACCGATGAGCGTCACGGCCATCAGGACGAACCCGAGCGCGGCGCCGTACGGCCAGTCGCGACCAGCCAGGAACAGCTCCTGGATGTTCTTGGCGATCGTCGTCGTCTGCGGTCCACCGAGCAGATCGGGCGTGACGAAGTCGCCGAGTGCCGGGATGAACGTCAGCAGCCCGGCCGCGATGATGCCCGGCATCGTGAGGGGCAGCGTGACGTGGACGAAGGCGCTTCGGCCGGACGCATACAGATCGCGCCCGGCGGAGACGAGGTCGGGATCGAGCCGGTCGATCGATACGAACAACGGCAGGATCGCGAATGGCAGGAAGCCGTACGTCATGCCCAGGATGACCGAGACGTCGGTGTTCATCAGGATGATCGGCTCCTGGATCAGGCCGATCGCCTGCAGGATCGTGTTCACCACGCCGTTGTCGCGCAGCAGGATCATCCACGAGTAGGTCCGGATGAGGTAGCTCGTCCAGAACGGCAGCATCACGAGGATCAGCAGCAGCACCTTGTGCCGCCCGCCGTAGCGGCTGATCCAATACGCGATCGGGTAGCCGATCGCCAGGCACAGGATCGTGGTGATCGCTGCGTACCGCAGCGAGTTGAGGAACGTCGGCAGGAAGACAGGGTCGAACGCGCGGACGTAGTTATCGATCGACGGCTGGGCCAACGAGATGCGATCGAGCGCGTCGCGCGAGCCGAGGCTCACGACGAAGATGATCCCCAGCGGAACGACGAAGAACGCGATGAGCCAGCCCACCCCGGGCAGGACCAGCGCGGCTGCCCGCAGCCGGGTCAGTCGACCTGGTGCGGCCGTGGTGGCGGCCGATTCGAGCGGCCCGGCCGCGACCGCTCCCATCGGTTCGGGCTAGCCCCGCAGCTCCTGCCAGCGATTCAGGTATTCGTCTCGCAGCGTTCCCTGGTGGCTGAGAAGCTCCTCGAGCTTGTCGACGATCTCCTGCTCAGGGTTGATCGTCGGATCCTCGAGGATGGCCGGGTCGATGAACTCCTTTGCCGCGGCGTTCGGGCCCATGTAGTAGATGAGGTTGGTGTTGAGCGCGCTGTTCTGCGCGTCCAGCAGGTGGTTGATGAACATCTGCGCCGCGATCGGGTGCGGTGAGCCGCTGAACGTGGCGACGGTGTCGGAGCCCTTGACCCCGCCCTCCTCGGGGATGTAGTACGCGAAGTCCGGGATCGTCTCCTGGATGGCGAACCGATCGGCACCCCAGATGTGGCCGATCCACACGTCACCCGACGTCATCGTGCCGATCGTGTCGGTCGAATACGTGCGCACGAGCGGTTTCTGCTGCTTGAGCAGCGCGAGCGCCTCGTCGAGCTCAGCGGTGTTCTCGGTGTTCGCCGAGTGGCCGAGCTGGATCAGCGTCATGCCGAACACCTCCTGCCAGTCGTCGAGCATGGAGATGTGGCCTTTCCAGCGCTCGTCCCAGAGGGCCTTGGAGCTGGTCGGCGCTTCCTTGATGCGGGCCGGGTCGTAGCCGACGCCGGTGGTCCACCACATGTACGGGACCGTGTGCTCGTTGTTCGGGTCGTAGCCGGGGTTCGCCCACTCCTGGCCGAGGTTGCCGATGTTGGTCAGGAACGCCTTGTCGAGCTTGGCGATGACGCCGCGCTCGACCATGTTCGGGACGTCGACGGAGATCGGGAAGCTGATGTCGTAGTCGCCGCCGTCCTCCCCCAGCTTCGTGTACATCTCGTCCGTATTCGAGAAGAAGCTCTGGGTCACCTTGACCTTGTGCTGGTCCTCGAACGACGCGATGACTTCGTCGGCCAGGTAGTCGGTCCAGTTGAGGATGTTGAGCTCCGCCTCGGGCGAGGGGAGTGGCGTGGGCGCTGCGGACGCCGACGGGGCCGCCGCACTCGCTGATGCCGCCGCGGCCGACGCCGACGGGCTGGCCGTACCGCTCGACGTGCATGCGGCGATCACGGGGGCGAGCGCCGCCGCGCCGCCCACGAGCGCGATCCTCTCGAGCAGCTCACGGCGGGTGATCCGCCGCTCGACCATGTAGCGGGTCAACTCCTTCTCGAGATCGATGCTCGAGCCATCGTGGCGCTCGTTCATGGCGTGACCTCCTCCTCAGTGGGCGCCGCGTCGAGGACCAGTGCCTCGGCGGGCGGCCAGACGATGTCGACATCGGTTCCGACGGGGTGTCGTTGCCCGGCCTTCGGCGCGAGCACGGTGATGGCCAGGCCGCCTCTCGTGCGGACCTGGTATTGGACGCTGCCCCCGAGGTATGCGACTTGCTCGACCTGCGCCCGGAGGGGCTCATGCCCGCCTGGCGCGGTCCCGTTGGATGGCCGCAGGACGATCGATTCGGGTCTGATCGAGACCTCCACCGTGCGCCCGGGCTGCAGGTCCGGGCCAGCGACGACGCACCGGTCGCCACCGTCGAGTCGCACGATCGCGGTGTCCGCGTCGTTCGATTCGATCGCGCCGGACAGGAGGTTGGTCGTGCCGATGAAATCCGCCACGAAGCGCGTAGCGGGCCGCTCGTAGAGCTCCTCCGGCGTGCCGAGCTGCTCCACCCGCCCGGCATGCATGACGGCGATCCGGTCGCTCATCGTGAGCGCCTCTTCCTGGTCGTGGGTGACATACACGAACGTGATGCCGACCTCGGCCTGGATGCGCTTGAGCTCGACCTGGAGCTGGCGGCGGAGCTTGAGGTCGAGCGCCCCGAGCGGCTCGTCGAGGAGCAGCACGTTCGGCCGGTTCACGAGGGCACGCGCGAGCGCGACGCGCTGCTGCTGGCCGCCCGACAGCTGGGACGGCTTGCGCCGGTCGTAGCCGGTCAGGCGGACGAGGTCCAGGGCCTGGCCGACGCGGCGGCCGATCTCCCCCCGCTCGACGTTGCGGCGGCGAAGCCCGAACCCGATGTTGCCGGCCACGTCGAGGTGCGGGAACAGGGCGTATTGCTGGAAGACCATGTTGACGGGGCGCTTGTCGGGCGGGTCGTTCGTCACGTCGCGATCGCGCAGCAGGATCCGACCTGCCGTCGGCATCTCGAACCCGCCGATCATCCGCAGGGTCGTGGTCTTGCCACAGCCCGACGGGCCGAGCAGCGAGAAGAACTCGCCGGAGCGGATCTCGAGCGATACGCCATCGACGGCCCGGACCTCGCCGAACCGCTTCTCGAGGTCGATAAGGCGTATCTCAGCGGGAGCGTCGCTGGGGGGCGTCATCCGGCCGCGAGCCTACGTTCGGCCCGTGGGACTCGGCGCACGCCGTTTCGGCCTCCGCAACGACCGTGCGAGCGGTCTCGCGCTTTCAGGCGCGTTGTCGCCCCACGGCGCTCAGCGATCGACCCGCGCGACGCACGTGCCGTGCCGTCCTGCCGCTCGCACGGCGACCCGCGCCGCAAAACCGGCGCTGGATGCCGGATCGGCCGCATCGGTTGCATCAGATGCAAGCAAGGCAATGGATATGGCGTTGGGCGGCGTCTGATCCGGCATCGGGTGACGGGTATGGGACACCGGAGGATCCGATGGGTTGGAAAGGCGGCATCGGATGCCCCACCTGCAGCACGCGAGCGGCGTGGCCGGGCCACGGCAGGCCTGAGCTTGCATCTGGTGCAAGTGGCCCGGCTTCGCCGGCGAACTACCCGGAGCGCGCCTTGCGCTCCTCCTCGTACCGGATCTGGGCCGGGCTCTTGCGCGCGCCAGGCTTGGTGCGGGCGTAGATGCGGGCCAGCGCCTCGTCCCAACCGGCTTTGAACGGCTTCCCCTGCGCGTCGAGGTCGACCACGACCGGGGCGTGATCGGATGGGACCGGCGGGCCCTTGCGCGCCTCGCGGTCGATCTCGGCCCAGACGACCCGCTTCGCGATCGGTTGGGTCACATACAGCAGGTCGATGCGCATGCCTTCGTTGCGATGGAACATGCCGGCCCGGTAATCCCACCAGCTGAAGCGGTTGCCGCGCTGCTCCTGGAGCCGATAGGCGTCGGTGAGTCCCCATTCCCTGAGGCTCGCCAGTGCATTCCGCTCCGGCTCGGAGACGTGCGTGCCGCCGTGCGCCTTCACCGGATCCCAGACGTCCTCGTCCGCCGGCGTGACGTTGTAGTCGCCGGCCAGGATCAGCGGCTCGTCCGGTGATCGCGCCTCATCGAGCCAGCGGCGGACCCGCTCGAACCAGCGGAGCTTGCCCTCGAAGAACGGGCTGCCGACGACCCGACCATTCGGCGCGTACAGCACCACGAAGCGGATGCCCTCAACCACTGCGGACAGCATCCGCGCCTCATCGAGCGGGTTGAAGTCCTCCTCCTGGAGGCCCGCCGCGCCGGCGCCGCTGTCGCGCACCGGGCCGTCGCCGAAGTTGGTGACGATGTCGTCGATCGCGAGCCCCTGTCGCGCGGCGATCGCGACGCCGTTCCAGCGACCCTCGCCGTGGTGAACCAGGTCGTAGCCGGCCATCCCGAACTGCATCGATGGCGCGTCCTCGTCGGACAGCTTGGTCTCCTGCATGAGCAGGATGTCGGGCTCGGCGCGCCCCAGCCACTTGTCGACGGCTTCCTGGCGGGCCTTGAGCGAGTTGACGTTCCATGTCGCGATGCGCATCCCGATCCTCAGTAGCGCCGGCCGCGCTGGCGGTCGAGGTCGAAGGTGGCGGTGTCGGCGACCGCCATCACCGCCATGGTCCCAGCCTGGACCGGATCGGATACGACGAGGTCCACGTGGTCGGTGATCGAGCCGACCATGTTGAGCGCGATGATCGGGATGCCGACCGAGCGGAGCTCGTCGGCCGCGGCGCTGATGTCGCCGCCCATGATCGAGCCGGCCAGGACCAGCAGGCGGGCCCGCGGCAGATCCGCGACGGCGCGTACGGCCGCCGCGATGTCCGCCTCACCGACCAGCGGGATCGTATCGACCGAGATCCGTTCTCCGCGGAGGTTGTGGCGGTCGGCCTCGCTGACCGCACCGAGCGCGACCTGGGCGACCTGCGCCCCGCCGCCGACCACGATGATGCGTTTCCCGAAGACCGAGCCGAGCGCCCTCGTCCGGTGGATGGTCCGCACGTCGTCGATGGCTTCGAGCGCCGCGACGAGCGCGTCCTCGTCGACGCCGTCGGCCTCGAGATCGATCTCGACCAGCGCCGGATCACCCTCGATCGATCGGACCGTCGTGAGGCTCCGGACGCGTCCGCCGGTGGCCGCGACCGCCCCGGCGACCGCAGTTGCCGCAGCAGGTCCGTCGACGATGTCGAAGCGAATGGCTGCGGTCGGCGCCGCCTGGCGTCGGGGCACGCGGGGGTCTGGCGCCTAGCCGAGCGAACCGCGACCGGCCGCCCCGGGTCGCAGGTCGCCGACGGTCATCGACTCGGGCTGGACGTCGCCGGTCGGGTCATGCTCTTCGAAGGCAAGCTCGAGGCTCTCGAACGCGGACCGCGTCGCGGCGGCATCGGAGGTCGTCAGCATGAGCGCGCCGTCGGTGTCCTCGGCCACGCCGACGATGCCGGTGATGTTCACGTTTCGCTCGGCCAATGCACTGGCGACGCGCGCCAGCGAGCCCGGCTGATCGGCGAGCTGGACCGTGAACCAGACCGTCACGCGGCACCTCCTGTGGTCGGTCGATGGTACCCGGTCGTGGCGGTCGGATACGCTCGTCGCGATGCCAGCGCCCCTCGGCCGAACGCCGACGAAGAAGATGCCCGACATCCAGGTCTTCGGGTTCGACAGCGACCCGGGGACGCGCGGCGCGCAGCGGTTCTTCCGGGAGCGGCGCATCGTCGTCTCGTTCGTCGACCTGCGCAAGCGTCGGATCGCGCCAGCCGAGCTGCGCCGGTTCGTGGAGCGGCTCGGTGCACGAGCGCTCATCGACGAAACGGCGCGGGCGTACCGTGACGGCGGCCTGGGCTATCTCTCGATGGACGACGCCGGCATCATCGAGCGGCTGCTGGCCGACCCGTCCCTGCTGCGGCTGCCGCTGGTCCGCCACGGCAACGAGGTGACGGCTGGTCGGGCGGAACCCACCTGGGCGGCCTGGCTCAAGTCGGCGGCCGCTTCCGCCCAGACCAGGCCATGATCGCGAGCGCCGCGCCGGCAACGACGAAGAGTAGCCCGGCGACGGCCCAGAACGGCTCGTCGACCATGAAGCTCGAGCCACGGAGCAGCCCGAGACCCTGACCGATCCAGATCGCGCCGACGAACACCAGCGAGATTCCTGTGATCAACTGGGTGCGCATCGGGGACCTCGCTGCATGACGTCGGATGGCATCCTTGCCATCGTGACCGAGAAACCTGATCGCCGCCGCAGCGGCCGCGTGACGATCCGACCCGAATTCGTCGCAACTGACCGATCGGATGACGCGGACCGAGGACGAGCAGCTCCTCCAGCGTCCGGTCCGGCCGGAGTTCCTGGACTCCGACCCGTGGCGATCGCTGCGCATCCTGTCCGAGTTCGTCGAGGGGTTCGATGCGCTGGCCGAGGTCGGGCCGGCGGTCAGCGTCTTCGGGTCCGCCCGAACGAAGACCGAGCACCGCTATTACAAACAGGCGCGTGCGCTCGGTCGCCAGCTCGCCGAATCCGGCTACGCGGTGATCACCGGCGGCGGCCCCGGGATCATGGCGGCGGCGAACCGCGGTTGCCAGGACGGCGGCGGTCTGTCGATCGGGTGCAACATCGAGCTGCCGATGGAGCAGGGGCTCAATCCGTACGTCGATCTGGGAGTCGAGTTCCGCTACTTCTTCGCGCGCAAGGTCATGTTCGTGAAGTACGCCGACGCATTCGTGATCTTCCCTGGCGGCTATGGCACGCTGGACGAGCTGTTCGAGGCGTTGACGCTGATCCAGACCCACAAGGTCCAGGACTTCCCGGTGATCCTGATGGGCACCGACTATTGGACGGGCATGCTCGAGTGGATCCGGGAGTCGTTGCTGGCCGAGGCCGCCATCAACCCCGAGGACGTCGACCTGCTGCGCCTGACCGACGACCCGGCCGAGGCGGTCGCGATCATCAAGGCCTACCAGCAGAAGCGGCGTGGGGCGGCCGCCGCCGTCAGGCCCGAGACCCAGCCGATCGAGGAGGGCGACGTCAAGAGGCCGACGACGAAGGCCGAGCGCGCGGAAAGCTGACCCGATCCGGAACGGTCTCCGGATCCAGATGCTGAGCCCAGCCACTCTCGATCACCAAAGAGGCCACCTGGTCGATCGCAGCGTCGATCTCGGTGCTCCAATCCTCAGCCCGACCGTGCCAGCCGAGCTGCTCGAGGAACCATTGCCGATACGGGCCGTTGTCCATGAGGCCGTGCGCGTAGACGCCGACCACGTTGCCCTGCCGCCAGCCTAGTCCGTCCCCGAGCCACGGCTCCGCGAGTGGTCCGGGTTCGGTCCGACCGAGGTGGATCTCGTACCCATCGATGCTGGCATCGCCCCAGGGGATCGAGCGCTGCCGGGTGATCTTGTCCGGCGTCATGGTCGTCGTCAGGTCAAGCAGCCCAAGTCCCCCGATATCGCCACCTTCGAGCCCAGGTGGGTCGCGCAGCTCGCGGCCGAGCATCTGGAGCCCGCCGCAGACGCCGAGGATCAGCGTGCCGCTCGCTGCGGCCTGGACGATCTCGTCTGCCAGCCCTTCCACGCGCAGGTGGCGAAGGCTCGCCGCCGTGTTGGTGCTACCGGGCAGGATGACCGCGTCGTAGCCCGCCAGTGAGGCGCCGGCGCGGATCGGCGTCACGCTGACCCCTGCCGCATGGATGATCGGGTCGAACTCATCGAGATTGCTCGCGTACGGGAAGACGAGCAGGGCGATATTGATCCGACCCGGCATCGGCTCGCCCCGGTAGTGGAAGGCGTCCTCCTCGGGCAATGCCTGGCGGCGCATCGGCACGATGGCGACGGTCGGTATACCCGTTCGCTCTTCGAGCTGCGCCATGGCATTCCCGAGCAGGTCGGGGTCACCACGGAACTTGTTCAGGACGAAACCATGGATGCGTGAGCGCTCGGCGGGCTCGAGCAGCTGCCAGGTGCCAAGCAAGTGCGCGAACGCGCCACCTCGATCGATGTCGGCGACGAGATAGACCTCGGCTTCGCTTTCCAGGGCCACCGACATGTTGACGATGTCGGTGGCGCGCAGGTTGACCTCGGCCGGGCTACCGGCGCCCTCGATGACGACCTGGTCGAAGTCATGGATCAAGCTGTGCAGTGAGGACTGGACGACCGGCCACAGGCGCGGACCCCGCTCGAGCCACGGCAACGCGGTCGTTGCCGGGTCATAGCGGCCCATGACGATCACTTGGCTCTGCGTGTCCGCCTTGGGTTTGAGGAGGACCGGGTTCATCCGGGCTTCGGGCTGGGTGCGCGCGGCGAGCGCCTGCACGTACTGGGCGCGTCCGATCTCAAGACCGTCCGGTGTCACGGCGGCGTTGGTGCTCATGTTCTGGGCCTTGAACGGGGCAACTCGGAGGCCACGGTCCGCGAACAAACGGCACAGGCCCGTCGACAGGAACGACTTGCCCGCGTCACTCGTGCAGCCCATGACCATGATCGGTCGCCGCCCCATGTCCACCTCTTCTCAGACCGGGATCGCCACCTCGATCACGCCGTCCACGACGCGGAGCGGGTAGTACCGCAGGCGCCGCACGCGGGTGAACCGCCGCGCCTCGGCCTTCTTGCCGGGCGGATCGATCTTGGGGTCCCGGGCGGCTGGCGACCAGGTCGGGTGGTAGACCCCGTCCGCGTCGAGCCCGCCGGTCGTGGGCATCTGCGCGGTGTCGCCGCTCACCAGGTCGAAACGGCCTTCGTGCAGCGGACACGCGAGGATGCAGCCATCGAGCTCCCCGATCGACAACGGCGCCGACATATGGGGACAGCGGTCGTCCGTGGCGAACAGGCCGCGGTCCGTGTGGACGAGGAGGACGTCGAGCTCGCCCACCGTCACCCGGCGCATCGTGCCTTCCGGTAGCTCGTCGAGTTCGAGCATCGCGCGATACGGGGCGTCGTGGGTGCCCACCGCCTGGAGGCGGGGTGGGAAGGCGGCAGGGGATGGGTCCATCGCTCGCATCGTAGCCCTCGGACGAGGAACGCCCCCGATGGCCGAAGCCACCGGGGGCGTGGAGGAGGAGCGTTGGGACGTGGGGTCAGTCGGTCGCCGGCGCGCTCGTCAGTCGAGGACGTGCCTCCGGCGCCGGGGCGTTTGACGTGCGCAGCGTCAGCTCCTGCATCCCGACTGCCGCCAGGGCGGCGACGATCGCCGCGCCCACGCCGATCCAGAAGGTCTGGGCGACGCCCAGGCTGAAGGCCTGATGGATGCCGGCCACGATGTTGGCGATGAACGGCTCGATGAACGGCCTCGCGTCGGCGGGGACGCCCGCGAGGATCGACGCGCCGAGGTCACCGACGCCCGTGAGCTGGTTGAAGTCGAGCTGACCGCTGCTGCTCGCCTGGGTGAAGCCCGAGACGACCTGGGCGGGTACCCCGGCCACGGCCAGCTGCGGCGCCAGCTGCTCGGTGAACGTCGCCCCGAAGATCGTGCCGACGATCGCGAGCGCGACCGTGCCGCCGATCTGGCGGAAGAACGTCAGGTTGCTGGTCGCGACGCCGAGCTCGTGGAAGGGCACGGCGTTCTGGACGACGATCGTGAACACCGAGAAGGTCGGGCCGACGCCCAGTCCGGACAGGAACATCCAGAACCAGACCATCTCGAGCGGGGTCGTCGCGGTCAGCTGGGTCATCAACGCGGTCGACACGCCCATGAGGATGATCGCGCCAACGAGCAGCCACTTGTAGCGACCCGTTCGAGCCACGATCAGGCCGGAGCCGATCGAGCTGGCGATCAGGCCGACCATCAGCGGCAGCGCCGCCAGACCGGAGTTGGTCGGGCTGAAGCCCTCCACGATCTGGAACCAGCGCGGCAGGAAGATGATCGCGCCGAAGAACGCGAAGCTCGCGAAGAACGTCGCGATCATCGACGCGGTATAGGTCCGGATCCTGAACAGGCTGAGCGGGACGATCGGCTCCTTCGCTCGCGTTTCCGCGAGGATGAAGAGGACCGTGCCGACCAGGCCGACGAGGATGAAGCCGCCGACCGTCGTGTCGGTCCACTCACCGAACTGCTTGTTCGTCAGACCGACGAGCAGGAACGAGATGGCGACGGTGAAGATCAACCCGCCGAGGACGTCGAAGTTGCGCGTGGCGCGTGGGTTCTTCACGGTCGGCAGCAGCCGGTAGATGAAGAACAGCGACACGAGGCCGATCGGGATATTGACGTAGAAGATCCAGTGCCAGCTGATCTGCTCGGTCAGGAAGCCGCCGACCAGCGGGCCGACGATGAAGGCGATGCCGAAGACGGCACCGAACAGGCCCTGGTACTTGCCGCGCTCGGCCGGCGTGAACAGGTCACCGATGACCGCCAGCGCTACCGGGAAGAGCGAACCCGCACCGATACCCTGCAGTCCGCGGAACGCGATGAGCATCTCCATGTTCTGGCTGAGGCCGGACAGCGCCGAGCCCACGAGGAAGATGCCGATGCCCGCCATGAAGATCGGCTTGCGCCCGAACAGATCGGACAGCTTGCCCCAGAACGGGACGCTGATCGTGCTCGTGAGCAGGTAGATCGTCACGGCCCAGACGTAGAGGTCGTTGCCGGCGAGGTCAGTGACCACGGTCGGGAGCGCGGGACCGACGATCGTCTGGTCCAGGGCGCCCAGGAACAGACCGAGCATCACCGCGAAGAGGATCTCGATCTTCGCGCGCTGGCTCAGCCCGAGTGCCGGGTCCTCGGCCAGCGTCGGCGTGCGGCCGTCGGTCTCGTTGGGAACGCTTTCCATGCGGTGATCAGTCCTTCCGTGGATGCGCTTGGCTGCTATCGGCGCCTGTGGCGACGGTCAGCGCATCGCGCAGCGATGCGACGGCCTGACGGACGCCCGCCAATTTGGATCGGTCGAGGTGGCCGAGGACCGAGCGCAGCAGCTCGTCGCTGAGCGCGTCGATCTCGCCGAGCATCCGCTCCCCGGCATCGGTGACCCGGATCAGCACGATCCGGCGGTCCGCCGCGACTCGGGTGCGCTCGACGAACCCCCGCTCCTCGATGCGGTCGATGAGACCGGTCGCGTTCGACAGCGAGACGTTGAGGACCTCGGCGAGGCGGCTCATCGGCATCTCGCCGTTGCGCTGGAGCGTGTACAGGATGTGCAGCTGGGCCATGCTGAGCCCGCGCCGGAGCACGCGTTCAGCGGCGGCGCACTTGAGCATCGTCATCGCGGCGCGGAAGTCCGCGATGATGGGTGCGTACGGGTCCGCGCTGGTCGCCGGCGACGTGGTCGGTGCCGGTTGCTCCGGAGCGATAGTTCGTGTCACGTGAACTATCGTACGCGAATGGAATATCGTGTCAAGCAGAATGGTTGACATCGACTGCAGGAGGACTGGATGCGCTATGCGCTGATGCTCGAGCCACAGCAGGGGATGAGCTACGACGACCAGCTCGCGTCCGCGACACGCGCCGAGGCGAACGGGTTCGATGCGTTCTTCCGGGCGGACCACTTCGCCAGCTTCCCGGGCGAGGCCGGCCAGCCGACCACGGACGCGTGGAGCGTCCTCGCTGGCCTGGCCAGGGAGACCAAGCGCATCAAACTCGGCGCACTCGTGTCACCGGTGACCTTCCGCCACCCGGGTGTGTTCGCCAAGGTCGTCACGACCGTCGATGAGATGAGCGGCGGTCGGATCGAGGTCGGCGCGGGCGCCGGATGGAACGATCTCGAGCATCGCCAGCTCGGCCTGAAGTTCCCGCCGATCGAGCAGCGCGCCGACCTGCTGGAGGACCAGCTCGCGATCCTGCACGGGTTGTGGGGTGAGCCAGACGGCTGGTCGTTCGAGGGCATCAGCGGCATCCGGGTGCGGGACGCGCTGTTCCGGCCTCGTCCGGTGGCTTCGGAAGGGCGACCGACCACACCCGTCGGCGGCCACCGACCGCGGATCATCGTTGGGAGTGGCGGTTCGCCGCGGTCGTATCGACTCGCCGCCCGGTACGCGGATGAGTACAACCTCAGCTCGGCGTCGCCGACACGCGCCGCAGAAGTCCGCCAGAAGCTCGACGAGGCTTGCCGGTCGATCGGTCGGGACCCGGCGACGCTCGCCAGGTCGACCATGGCCGGCGTGCTGGTCGGGCGGGACCAGGGCGAGGTCGAGGAACGCGAGCGGCACCTGATCAAGGCGTTCGGGGCCGACGCCGAGACCGGCGAGGCGTGGCTCGACGAACGGCGCCTGCGCTGGGTCTACGGCACGCCCGACCAGGCCCGCGCCCAGATCGAGCGCTTCGCCGAAGCCGGCATCGAACGGATCATGCTGCAGGACTTCATCCCTTGGGACCTCGATATGGTCGACGTCATGGGCCAGGAGCTAGTCGGGCGGATCTGACGCTCAGCTCGCCGGGGCTTCGGCGGCTTCGGCTGCCTCGCGGTAGCGCTCGTCGTCGCGGTGGATCGCGTCCGGGTTGACGCCTCGGGCACGGGCCAGCCGCTCGGTCAGGAGCTGCAGCGGGACGGCCGTGCCGAGCAACGCCGCGATCGGCGCGGGCAAGGCGGACGACTCCGGTAACACGATCCGGCCGGCGGTCGTGAGGTCCGTCGGGAGGTCGACGGCCGCGTCCGCGGTCAGGATCGCTGCCGTCTCCATCCCGACCCCGCGAGCCGCACGGAGCGCGCCGGTGGCTCGTGCCGACCGCTCGGCTCGTCGATCGCGGTCGGCCAGGATCAGCACGAGGCCCATCGCCTCGCCGGTGGCGGCCAGGTGGCCATGGAGGAACGTCTCGAGGTCGCGGTACGCGGCCGGCACCCAGGTGCCTTCCTCGATCTTGAGCGTGAGCTCCCGTCCGGCGGTCCGGTCGGCCCCGGACGCGATGACCACGATGGAGCGTACGTCGGCCAACCGACCCGCGACGCCCTCAGCGATGCTCGCCCGATCGACACCCGCCTTGAGGAGCTCGGTCACGGCGGACCGGAACGCCGCATCGACAGGCCGTCCCGCCAGGTGCTCGCCGACGGCGGCGGCGGCGACCATCGGGCTCAGATAGCCGACGGTGTGACACCAGCTCTGATCGAGCTCCTCGGTCTCGACGACGAACTGGGCGAGACCGGCGCCAGGGGATCGATCCGACGCCGTGATGATCGCCGTGCGGGCGCCGGCGGCGCGGGCCGCCTCGAGCGCCGCGTTGGTGGCCGCGGTGCCACCCTCATGGGAGATCCCGATGACCAGGCCAGTCGCCGGTGGGTCCAGCGCGAGCTCGAACGCCTGCGCCGCGAACGGCACGTGCCGCGTCGCGTGTCCCGGCGCGCGGATATCGGCGGCGCGCACCGCCTCCCGCAGGATCTCCGCGGTGCCGTAGGCAGCGTGCTCCGAGGTGCCACAACCGGTGACCATGATCGGCTCGCCGGCACGCACGGTCCGGCGTATGGCCCGTGCCAGCTCCGCCGCGCCGCTGCCAACGGCCTCGTGCCGCGAGAGGATGCGCTCGGCGATCGCCGGTTCCGCCTCGATCATGTCGGTCATGTGGAACGGCGGCTCGGGGCGCAGGCTCGGTTGCGAGCTCGACGCCCACGGGTCGGGCATGCCGGGAAGCGGGGCGGTCGGGTCGAACGCGGTCATATCCATCCCGGGAGCATAGGGCGCGGCGAGCGGTGACAATGGGTCCGACGTCGAGCCACGGGACGGAGGGACGGATGCAGGTCGGATTGTTGGCACCGCAGGGCTGGAAGGGCGACTACGACGGGTGGCCGCCGGCAGACGCGTGGGCCCGCACGGTCGAGCTCGCGCGCCAGGCCGAGGAGCTCGGCTTCGAATCGCTGTGGGTCTTCGACCACTTCCACACTGTGCCCGAGCCGACCGACGAGATCACGTTCGAGTCGTTTTCCGTCCTGGCGGCGCTCGCCATGGTCACCTCGCGCGTCCGCCTGGGCCACATGGTCGTGTGCACCGGCTTCCGCAACCCGGCGCTGACCGCGAAGCTGTCATCGACGCTCGACGTCATCAGTGGCGGGCGCTTCGAGCTCGGGATCGGGGCCGGCTGGAAAGAGGACGAGTGGCTGGCCTACGGGTACGGCTTCCCGCGCCTGGGGGATCGGATGGGCGCCTTCGGCGACCACCTCGAGATCATCAGCGCGATGCTCCAGCCCGGCCGATCGACCTTCGAGGGACGCTACGCACATGTGCGCGGCGCCATCAACATGCCGCAGGGTCTGCAGCAGCCGCGGATCCCGATCATCGTCGGTGGCAACGGTCGGAAGCGGACCGCGGGCTACGCGATCCGCTATGCGGACGAGCTCAACTTCGTGTTCATCGAGGCCGACGACATCGTGGCGCGGATGCGTGACGTACGCGAGCGCTGCGAAGCGGCGGGGCGCGATCCGGAGACGTTGCGGTTCTCGCTCTACGAGCGCGACGAGCGGATGCGCGACGCCGGCTCGGCACGCGTCGATCGGCTGGCACGTTTTGCCGAGATCGGCCTCGACCGGCTGGTCGCGTTCCCGACCCGCTGGTCACCGACGCTGGAAGCGCAGGCGGCCTTCGCCGAGGATTGCCGCGCCGCCGGGATCGTGCTCGAGCCGGCGGCGGGCGTGGCGGCGGTCGCGACCTAACGGAGCACCTCGAGCGAGTTGGCGATCGCGGCCGCATCGGCGGTCGAGGCGTTGGTCACACTGACCATCAGCTGGCGCTCGCCCATCAGGACCAGGTACTGGTCGATGGTCGGCGACGTCGGCTGGCCGGCGGCCGCGATGTTGTAGCGCAGGTGGAGCGCCTCGCCGGCCGGGAGCGTGACCCGCTCGGTGGTGATCGGGCCTTCGGCCAAGTTCTTGAGCTGCGCGAGGTTGGCCTGCTCGAGCAGGTCCAGGCTCATGCCCATGTTCGGCAGCGACAGGATGTTGAGGTTGGTGCCCGTCGTCATATCGGGCCCGAAGGCGAAGATCACGAGCCCACTCGCCAGCATCGTCTGGATCTGGGCGGTGTAGAGCTCGGCCAACTCCGGGTTTTCCGCGCCGGCGGCGGCCATGATGGCTTCGAGATCGCCGGACTGCAGGTCGATCCGCGTCCAGCCGGAAGGGAGCGTCACGGCAAAGCCGTGCTCGGGGACCTCGATGCGACCGGTCGTCGCGAGGCTCGCGCCCGGACTCGTCGCGGCCGATGCCGACGCGCTCGCGCTGGTGCTGGGTTCGGCGCTTGGCGCAGCAGAGGCCGGCGCGGGCGTGGCCGGCGACGGGGTCGCGGTCGACCCGCCGCATGCGGCGATCGTCAGGGCGACCAGCCCGGCGCCGAGCACGAGCGCTGCGCGCCGTGGGAACGTCGATGTCATGGTGAGCGGTCCTTCCAAAGTCTTGTGGGGAACCATCACCGTACCCCGGCTGGTCCCGAACGTCCACGGCTCGAAGGTCCCGGGCGGCCGAGGCGTCGCAACGGCCCGTAGCGGAACCACACCCGGCCGACCAGCAATGCGACAGGCACCGGACCGAATCGTCCGGAGTCCACCGACTCGCCAAGACCCGCTTCCGCGGTCGTCGTCGCATCGGCGTCGGCGCGGAGCCAGGCCTCGTCGTCGGCCAGCTCGAGGTAGCCGTCGCGGAACGGGACCCGGTCACCCGGCGTACCGGCCACCCGCTTGATCGCAAGGGCGCCGGTATCCGGCTCGTGGAACGCCACGATCGAGCCACGCCGGGGCCAGCGTGCGGTGGTCGGGTCGACGAGCAACCAGTCACCCTCGCTGATGGCCGGCTCCATGCTCGCCTGCTTGACGGCGATCCGCCACGGGCCGCGCAGTCGATGGCGCAGCGACTCGGTACGACGAGGCCCCGCCGACCGGCGGGGCCTCGGGATGCGCATCGTGCTCGTTCAGCCGGGCCGGCCGGCGACCCGCGTCTTCTCGGGGCCGCCGGTCGCCTTCCAGGCGGCGTCGACCTCGTCGATCATGTCGAGCAGCTTCTTGGTGTCGGCCGTGTCGGTCGATGCCTTGACCTTCGACACCTGCTTGTTGGCGTTCCAGAACAGCTCGTGCAGGTTCGGGACCTTCTCGAGGTGCTCGGGCTTGAAGTAGTCGTGCCACAGGACGTCGAGGTGATGCTTGACCAGGTCCGCCTGGCGCTCCTTGATCAGGATCGCGCGGTCGCGGAAGGTCGCGTCCTCGTTCGCGGCGTACTTCTCGAGGATCTTGTGGCAGGACTCGGCCTCGATGCGGGCCTGCTCCGGGTCATAGACGCCACATGGCAGGTCGCAGTGGGCGCGGGCGGTCGTGGTCGGCGCGAGCCAACGGGTCAGGCGAGACATGGTCCTCCTTCTCACTGGGGCGAAGGGTTCCACCCTACCGTCCGATGATCGGTCTCGAAGTCTCCGAGCGCGCAGGGGGCGTGTCAAACGCCTGCAGGCTTCTGCTGGACAGCCTGCGTGGCCTGGTTCCCGCACGGGTCGGCGCGGGTATCATCGACCGGATGACGGACCGAGGGCTGCCCAGCGTGGACGCGTCGGCCTGCCCGTTCGTCGCATTCGAGGATGATCGAGACGAACGCGCCGATCGACCGGACCACCGGCACCGTTGCTTCGCCGAGACGCAGCCGGCACCTCGCGCACTCGCCCACCAGGAGGCGTACTGCCTCTCGTCGGCGTTCCCGGTCTGCCCCACCTTCCAGGAGTGGGCACGACGGGAGGCCGCGCACGCGATCCCTGCAGCCGCTTCGGCGACGAACGTGGACGACGGCGATGCGGCCGCCTCCCTCGCTGGCGGCGCGGCGATGAGCAGCGGCGGTGGCGGTCCGGACGACGACGAGCCCGATGACCTGTGGAGCCGACCGCCGGACGAGCCGCCCCTCGAGGAGCGGCCGCGCCGCAACCCGCCGCGTGACTGGGCGGCGCCGCCGCCGTGGGCGTCGGGGCCCGGGGGCGGCAGCCGGCGCGAGGGGCGCCAGGAGTCCACCCCTGATGGTTCGTCCGCCCCGGAGGAAGGTCGCGGCCTGGCCGGAAGTGCGGCCGACCGCCTGGCGCGTGGCGGCAAGGTCGATGAGGAATGGGGTCACCGGTCGATGGCGCGACCGCGTACGCCCGCAGACGATAGCCCCGCGGCGCCGGCCGATCCGGACCTGGCCGGCTTGGTCGGCCGTGCGGCGCGGCGCGCGGAGGCGGCCGAGTCACATGTGGAGGTGCGCCCGCCGACGCGCCCTTCTCGTCGGCCGACCGTAAGCTCGACGAGGGATCGTGGTCGGGACGAGGATCGCGAGCGGGAGCGAGCGGAGCGGGCCGCTGCCCCGCGAGGCACCGGCGCCGACGGCCCGGCGTGGGAGCGCCAGCGCCGCTACGAGGCGTACCCGTCGATCAAGACCCGCGCCGGGCTGTCGGGGATCCCTGCCATCCCGACGGTCGGCGTGCTGTTCGGTGGGGTCGTTCTTGCCGCGATCATCCTGTTCTTCCTACCGGCGCTCCTTGGCATCGGTGGACGCGATCCAGGTGGCGTCGGGTCGAGCACCAGCCCGTCCGTGGCGGCGCTGACGCCCACGCCCGCGCCGACGCCGATCCCCGACCCGACGCCGCAGGTCTACGTCATCAAGTCGGGTGACACGCTGTCGCGCATCGCGCGCGAGTTCAACGTCACGCTGGACGCGCTGCTCGAGGCCAACAAGGACCGCATCTCGAACCCGAACCGGATCGCGGTCGGCGACGAGATCATCATCCCGGTGCCGGTTACCGAGGAGGTCCCGGCGGAGCCGTCGCCCTCGGCGAGCTAGTCGCCATCGGCGAGCTGGCCGCCCTGGGCGTCGTGGCCGCGGCAACGCCGGGGTGTGCTTCTCAGACTGCAGGACGATGCCGAAGGCCGCCGGCTGGCCCGAGTCAGTCGCAGCCCGTGCCTCCCAGGCACGGACAGCCGCGGAGGAGGGCGCGCGGACCGCTTCGAGTCTGCTTCTGCGGTCCACGAAGCACGCGCCGGCGTGCCCAGCCGCTTAGCGCGGCGCGATGTTGATCGCGGTGATCCGTCCCGCCTCGACGCGGAACGTCGCGTCGATGTGCTGGGTCGGCGCGCCCGGGCGGACCACCAACACATCCGCCTCGTAGGTATTGCCAGTGTCGCGGATCTCGCCGGGGATCATGCGCAGCCCGGCGTCGCCGCGTAGGAACCAGCCGCCGACCCGCTCCACGCCGCGCAGCGTCTGGACGTTGTCGCCCACGTGCACGCGCATCTCGGTCTTCTCGTCCATCAGGTCGACCGCGCCCTGGCGATCGCCCGCATTCAGCTTCTCGAAGAAGTCTTCCATCGTCTCGACAGCACCCATGGCCGGAGTGTAGCGTCGGCCGCCCATGACCGCCGACGAGTCCATCGCGACGCCGCTCAAGGTCGCCTGGCCGCTGTACGGGCTACGTATCCGCTCGGAGCGTCTGGTCCTCCGCCTGCCGACCGACGACGACCTGCCGGGCCTGCTCGACCTTGCCAAGGCGGGCATCCACCCGCCGGCCGAGATGCCATTCGGTGTTGCCTGGACGGACGCCACCGGCGCCGCCTTCGATCAGGGCTACCTGCAACACCACTGGAAGTGGCGCGGAAGCTGGCGCCCCGAGGAGTGGTGGCTCAACCTCATGGTCGAGTGGGAGGGGCGCCCGATCGGCGCCCAGACGATCTCCGGCGAAGACTTCGCGATCCATCGAACGGTCGACAGCGGCTCGTGGCTCGGACAGGCCTACCAGGGTCGTGGATTTGGTAAGGAGATGCGCTCGGCGGTCTTGTCGTTCGCGTTCGACGGGCTTGGAGCCCGCTTCGCGACGTCCGGGGCGTTCCTGGACAACGCCGCATCGAACGCAGTCTCCCGCAGCCTCGGCTACGACGAGAACGGCCGCGGCTCATTGGCCCCGCGAGGGGTCGCGCGTGAGACCCAGCTGTTCAGGATGTCCGCCGAGGTTTGGCGCTCACGGCCACGCCCACCGGTCGAGATCGAGGGCCTCGACTCCTGCCGGGAGATGTTCGGGATCTGACGCTGGGGGACATCGGGCACCGCCATCAATGATGTGATGCCGCTATTCGCCGAACGCGCTCCGCCTTCCCGGGCTGTATGGTCAGACCATGAGTGAAGATCGGCCGTACATCGAAGCGAACACGCGTCAACGCGAGCGATTGCGTGCGCTCATCGAGACGCTGGACGACGACGCGCTTACCGCGCCCGTGAACGAGTACTGGACGGTGGCAGGCGTGCTCGGGCACATCGCCTACTGGGATCTTCGCTTCCAGACCCTGGCGGAGAAGATCGATCGCGGGGAGCCGTGGGCCGAAGGCGACGCCGAGCCCGATGGTGACTGGCTGAACGACTCGACCCGTCCCCTCATCCACGCGATCGCGCCGCGCGCGGCCGCACAGCTCGCCCTGGGGACCGCGGAGGAAACGGACGCGCTCGCCGCCAGGCTGCCCTTGGATCGGCTGTGGCCGAGCGATCCCGACAGCCCGATCAGCCCGGCGCGCGGCGAGCACCGCGGTGAGCACCTTGACGAGATCGAAGCCGCGCTTCGCACCCGCTCATAGCTCGAGGGCATGATCGAGGCGAAGAAGATCGGATCACGCGGCGCGTTGCTGGTCCTGGCTGGGACCGGAGTCGTGACCTTGTTCCTGTCCCTTGCGACCTGGGGCTCCTGTCCGACGACGCCGTGTGGCGGGATCCTCATGGCGATCTCGGAGTATTCCGGGCTTGATCTTGGATTCGGCGTCGTCACTGGCCTTGCCGGCCTCGCGCTGACGTCGATCGGGCTCGCTGGCCTTCGAGGCATCGGCCAGCCACGCCTCGCCACCGCCGCCATGCTGGTAGCGCTCTTGATCGTCGCGACGGCCGGCGTCTCGGTCATCTGGATGTACGCCATCCCTGGTGACGACAAGGAGTACTACTGGCCGCCATACACGGCGATCCTCGTCGTGATCGTCGGCGCGATCGCATTCGCGGCCGGACTGCGGTTGAGGCGGACGATCGCGGAGAGCGGCCGCTAGTCCGTCTGGTGACGTTCGCTTCGCTTTGCCGGGGGCCAACGGCGTACCTTGCGCCCAAGGAGCCGCCATGACCGATCGAACGCCCGCCCTCACCCCGCGCATGGAGCGTACGCTGGAGCGAGCCGGCGACTTGGCTCGAGCCCGACGCCACGACTATCTCGGGACCGAGCACATCCTTCTCGCCATCCTGGAGGATTCGGCCGGCATCGCCGGTGGCGTGATCCACAGACTCGGCTTTGCGGCGGCGATCCACGACGAGGTCATTCGCCTGATCGAGAGTGACGGCTACGCACGAACGACCTAAGCATCGGCCGCGCTACGTGACATTCGCAAACGCTGGGCCGCGAGGACGTCCGATAGCCTGAGCGTGATGAGAGATGTTGCCTCGGCCTTTCGGCGGCCGAGATCCGGAAACGTGGCGACGCTGGTGTGGCTGCTAGCCGTAGCGCTCGCCGCTTGCTCGAGCCCACCAGCCGCCAGCCGCACGCTCGGGCCGGGGACCATGATCGACCACTACACGCTCGGTGATCCCATCGAATGCATCGAGTACCGCGATCCGACATGCGAGGACTATCTGCAGGTCGCTACGGACATAGCGACTGACGAGCGCGGCGTCGCCGCTTCAGCGATCGTCGGCCATCGCTTCTATCACGAGTCCATCCCCGGCACGTCAGCCGGCAGCTCGTCGGTCGTTATCGTCGTACTCGCCCTCGCTGACGACTCGAGCTTGGCAGTCGGCGTCTATTGCGGGGTCGGTCCCTGCCATGTCGTGAACCGCTAGGAGCCACAGGCGATGCGGGAGATCCTGGCGACCGAGCGCCTGCTTCTGCGCGAGCTCGAACTCGGTGACGTCGACACGCTTTTCGAGGTCTTGGGCGATCCCGATGCGATGCGCTACTACCCGGCGCCGTTCGAGCGCGACGGCGTGGGCGCCTGGATCGACTGGGCTCGACTGAGCTACCACGATAACGCGTTCGGGTTGTGGGCAGTGGTCCGGCGCTCGGACGGGCGATTCCTGGGCGACTGCGGACCGATGCTCCAGCCGGTCGAGGACCTGCTGATCCCGGAGGTCGGGTACCACATCGTCCCGTCCGAGCAGGGTCGCGGCTACGCCACCGAGGCGGCCCGCGCCTGCCTGGCGTGGGTCTTCGCCAACACGAGCTTCGACATGGTCTGCTCCATCGTGTCCCCCGAGAACGCGCCTTCGCGCGCGGTTGCCGCGAAGGTCCATGCCGCGATGCGCGAGTTCACATGGGCCAGGAACGACAAGGAGATGTGCCTGTACTGGACCGACCGCCCGGGTCGGGACGCAGCGTCACCGCTGGGCGATGCTACTGACGAAGCACGTCGGCAGACTCGTCGCCAGGCGGTGATCCCGGAAGGGGATCGTTCCGCCAACCGTTGATCTCGTCGCTATGCGGTGCATCCGGCGGAGTGCAGGAGGCTCCTTCGTCGATAGCACCGCTGGGCGGTGATGCCTGGGCCGGGCGAGCACGCGACTAGAACCCGCCGCCGGCGCCTCCGCCGCCACCGCCCGACGAGCCGCCGCCGAACCCGCCACCGCTGCCGCCACTCGACGACGCCGGCGAGTTCCCGATCGTGCCGAGCGCCGACATCATCCCGCCCACATCGGGCACCGCCGAACCCGAGAAGATCGAGCCGCCGCTGCCCGCGGCCATGCCGCTCGCGAACGACGACCCATCCGAGGTGCGATACCAGGCCGGGAAGTACGTCGTTGACGCGAGGCTCGGCTGCTCCTTGACATCCTCCATCGAACGTTGCAGCACGTCCTCGATGTCGCTCTGCAACCCGAGCGCCGTGCCCCACACGACGGCCTGATCCGGGGTCTCCAGCCAGGAGAGGCCAGCCTGGTCGACCACCTGCTGCATCGAGCGCGCCTGCTCCATCGTCTTCTGGAGCGTCCGTCGATAGGCCGCGAGCATGGCCCGGATCATCGCCCCGGCCATCGTGACCGCCGGCATGCTCCGCGCGAAGAACATGATGATCACCCCGCCGCCGATGGCGGCGACCCCGATCATCACCAAGCCCGAGATCGGCACGTTGGCGCCGATGAAGAGCGCCACGACCCCGGCCACGATGGCGACGATGCCCTTCGCCATCCAGCGCCCGATGACCTTTCGCGGCTGCTCGACCATCCAGCCGCCCTTGACCACGTGGTCCTCGAGCTTCGAGTCGAACTCCGCCACCTTCGGACCGAACTCCGGGAGTTCGTCTGGATCGATGAAGCCTTCCGACTTGGCCATGCCCCGCAGCTGCCGCAGCGCGTAGTCCTCCGCCGGGCCGATCGGCCGGCGCGCGTTCCGCGCGCGGTGCGCCTCCTCGATCTCGTCGCCGCGTGTCGGTTCGGTGTCCACGCCGACCTTGTTGGAGATGCCCAAGAGGCCTTTGTCCTCGCGGAAGGAGATCTGACCACGCGACGCCAGGTCGAGCATCGCGGTCGTGAGCGCGCGACGGGACGTGCCACCGTCCATCATGAACGCGCCCGACGCGGCCGTGAGGTCCGGCGGCGGCGCCGGCATCAGGATCGACGGGTCATCGAGATAGACGGGATCCTTGCCGAAGCGGCGCCACGACAGGAACGCCCAGCCGGCCAGCCCGAGCAGCACCACCGGCGCGCCGACGAGGCCCAGGACGGCATTGAACTGACGCGCGACCTGCAGCCTGCCCGCGTTCTCCGGGGTCGCTGCTGCATCGACCTTGCGCATGGCCGCATCGAGCGCGGCGTCGAAGTCGGCCTCCCGGAGGTGCGGGACCATGTCCTCCTCGAAGATCCGCTGGCGATCGGCATTGGTCAGGTACGTGGCCTCGAAGCCGGGTGCCGCGTAGAGCTGGACCTCCCCATGCTCGAGTGACGGGTCGATGTCGAAGAAGATCGCCAGGCCATCGTCGAACCCCCGTCGTCCGACGCCCCATTGATCGATCAGTGCACGAGCCCGCGCTTCGGTCTCCTCGGTCGATACGCCGAAGTCGACCAGTTGCGTGTAGACGACGACCTCGGCGGCCGTGCGCGTCTCGATGGCGTCGATCGTGGCCTCGGCCCGGACGATCGCCTCGTTCGAAAAGATGCCGGCGAAGTCGTAGACCGCGCGGTCGATCTCCGGCTCGGGGAACGGTGGCCCTGGGTTGATGACCGGGCCGGCCGGCTCCCCGGGCGACTCGGGGGGTGCGCCATCAAATGTCGCGTTCACGATCTGGGCCAGCGCGCCGAGCAACGCCTCGTCGAACTGCTGCTCGGCGAGGAGCGGCAGCATCGTGTCGTCGTACACGGCTTGGCGCTCTTCCTGCGACATGTACGACGTCGAGAAGCCAGGGCCGGCGTAGAGCTGGACCTGCCCGTGCTCGAGGGTCGTGTCGAGGTCGAACAGGATCACCAGCCCGTCGTCCAGCCCTTCTCGCCCGACACCCCACTGGTCCATCAGCGCCCGGGCGTGCTCCTCGGTCTCCTCTGGCGTGATGTCGTCGCGTCCGAGCGCCTGCGTGTAGACCACGACCTCGGCCTTGGTCTGCGCCTCGATCGCGTCGATGATCGATTCGGCCTGGGCGCGCGCTTCGGGCGAGAACAGCTCGGCGGTGTCGTAGACGGCCTGGCCGTCGACGGGCTCCGGGAAAGGCGGGCCGGCGGCCGCGACCACGGCGGGCACGGCCAGGCCGAGGACGGCAAGGAGCGCGAGGAGTGAGCGGACGAATCGCCGGCCGGCGTGACGGTCCATGTGCCGCAGCATAGCCAAGGCTCAGCCGAGCGCGGCGATGCTGCCGCGCCGGCGACCGAGCGTCAGCACCCCGTCCGTGCCGAGGAGGACCTGTGGCGGTCGCGGGCGACCGTTGTAGGTGGACCCGAGCGACGCGGCATACGCGCCCGCGTCGGCGATGGCGACGAGATCGCCGCGTTGGAGTGGCGGCAGGTCGTGCGTGCCGAGCGAATCGGTGGACTCGCAGATCGGGCCCTCCACCCGGGCAGGGGACAGGTCCGGCGGTCTCCGCCGCGTCGACGCGAGGCCGCGGCCCTCGGACGTCAGGGCGATGATCGGATGCCGCGCGCCGTAGAGGGCCGGTCGGATCAGCTCGGTCATGCCCGCGTCGAGGACGACCTGGCGGCCGGCCCGGTCCCGAACGTGCAGGACGCGCGCCACCAGCCAGCCGGCTCGGGCGACGAGCGCGCGACCGGGTTCGATCGCGAGTCTCGTCGGCCGGCGGTCCTCAGGCACGGCGTCCAGCAGCGGGCCGAGCTCACGGGCGAACCGCTCCGGTGTCGGTGACGGCTCGTCAGTCGGGCGGATCGGGAAGCCACCGCCGAGATCCACGGTGTCGAACGACTCGATCGAGCCGCGCCACAGCGCGGCGAGGGCGAGCGCCTTGCGTACGGCGTCGCGCCACGCGTCGACCGCGCCGAGCTGCGAGCCGACGTGGAGGTGGATGCCGCGCGGCCGAAGCGGGCCGTCCTGGCCGCCGCCGGCCTCGATCGCGGCCCCGATCTCGGTCTCGGTCATGCCGAACTTGGTCGCCCCGGCGCCGACCGCGAGGCCTGTCAGCGTCTCCGGCGCCACGTCCGGATTGAGCCGGTACAGGACGTCCATGGGCGGCGCGCCGGCGAGGCGGGCAGCCGTCGCCAGCGCGGCCGCCTCCTCCGGCGATTCGAGCGCGGTCCAGCGCAGCGGCTCGTCGTCTCGGGCGGCACGCGCGGCCGCACGGAGATCGGCCGGTGTCTTGCCGATCCCCTCCAGCGTGATCCGCTCGTTCGGGACGCCGGCACGGCGAGCCAGCGCCCACTCGCCGCGCGACACGACGTTGGCACCGAACCCGCGGGCGGCGACCGCGGCGATCACGGCCGGAACGTCGTTGGCCTTGACGGAGAACTGCCGGATGATCGGGTCGGGGAAGGCGGCCGCCGTCGCGGCGCATGCGGCCTCCAGCGTCGAGAGGTCGGTGACGAAGACCGGCGTGCCGAACCGGACCGCGGCGCGCCGGAGGGCGGCGAGATCAGTCAGGGACGGCGAACCGGATGACGGTCGAGATCAGGCTCAGCACGACGGCACCGACGACGGCGGCCACGATGGTGTCGGCCGTCAGGAGGTCGGGCGGGAAGTCTCCGACCGTCAGCTGGAACCCGAGCTGGCCCGAGATGAACGCCGTCAGCAGCAGCAGGCCGCCGTTGATCAGGAAGCCGACCAGCCCCATCGTCATGAACGAGATCGGCAGGGCAGCCATCTTGACGATCGGCCCGACGAAGCCATTCACGGCCCCGAAGACGACCGCGATCACCGCCAGGCCCAGGTACCCGCCCTCGAACCCGAACATCGACGGCAGGAGTTGCACCAGGATGAAGAACGCGACGGCGGTGACGACCGTGCTGACGATGAAACCCTTCACAGGATCCTCCGGATGGGTGCGTGCTCGAACCGGAGCATAGCCCCTCAGCGCAGCAGGAATCCCGTCCCGATCGGATCGCGCGGGTCGAGCGTGAACAGCGCCTCGCCGGTGCGGTAGGCCGATCCCTCGACCTCGGTGATCACGCTTGGTTGGCCGCCCACGGTCGGGCCCGCCCCGACGACCCACGCGTCGAACACCGAATCCACGATCGACCAGTGGCGGAACAGCTCGCCCACCGCCAGCTCCCCACGGTCGTGCAGGATCGCCAGCCGCGCCGATGTCCCCGATCCGCACGGCGACCGGTCGATCTCGCCGTCCGCGAATACCGTCACGTTGCGCTGCTCGGCCGGACCGATCCGTTCCCAGAAGATCACGCCGTAGATGCCGTCCAGGTCGCGCTCGTCGGGGTGCCTGACATGGACGGAGCGCTCGATGGCTGGTCGGAGCTCGCGCTCGAGCCGCACGAGGTCTGGCAGGGCGCCGGTCTCGACGCCGAGGCCGAGGCCGAGCGAACCGACGTCCACGCTGCCGTAGAACGCACCGCCGAAGGCGACGTCGAGCGTGACCGGGCCTTCCGGCACGCGGACGGTGGCGTCGCGCGCCAGGACGAACGACGGGACGTTCCGGAAGCGCACCGCCTCGACCTGGCCGTCCACGTCGAGGCGAGCGGTGCAGACCAACCGTCCGCTCGGGACATCGACCGTCACGGTGACCTGGCGATCATCGGGGCCACGTGCGATCCGGCCGGTCTCGACCGCCCACGTCACGAGGGCGATCGTCCCGTGGCCGCACGCCGTCGAGTAGCCCTCGTTGTGGAAGAACACGACGCCGAGATCCGCCCAGTCGTCGTTCGGCGGCGTCACGAACGCGCCGTACATGTCGGCATGACCGCGCGGCTCGTTCACGAGCAGGCGACGGACGTCGTCGAGGTGCTCCTGCGCCCAGCGCCGCCGCTCGAGGACCGATCGACCCTCGAGCTCGGGGATGCCGCCGGTCACGATCCGGAAGGGCTCGCCGGCCGTGTGGTAGTCGACCGTCCGGATCGAGCGCTGGAGCGCCTCGTCCGTCATCGGTCGAGCAGCCCCTCCAGCCGAGCCTTCACGGCCGGCCATTCGGGCGCGATGACGCTGTAGTACGCGGAATCGCGGATCGACCCGTCGGGCATGATCGTGTGGCGGCGATGGACACCCTCGAACGTGGCGCCGATCCCGAGCAGGGCCGTCCGCGATTGGACGTTCCGGGCATGCGCCTTGAACTCGACGCGCTCAGCCTCGAGCGTCTCGAAGGCGTGGCTGAGCTGGAGCAGCTTCGCCTCGCGGTTTGCACCCGTCCGCTGGAACCCGGTCCCGATCCAAGTCCAGCCGATCTCGAGTCGGCGATTCTCGGGCACGATCGTCATGTAGCGGCTGCTCCCGATCGCCCGGTCCGAGGCGATGTCGATCGTCGCGAACGGGACTTCGCTGCCGGTCTTGGCGTTCGCCAGCGCCGCGTCGACCCACGCGCGCAGGCGGGCATCGGTGATCGGCTGTGTGATCGTCCAGCGCCAGATCGCGTCATCGAACGCGACGCGCGCGAGATCCTCCAGGTGTCGCTCGTCGAGCGGCTCCATCCGAACGCGCCGCCCGGTCAGCGTGACCGGCGTCACCCAGGTCTGTGGCACGTCGCGATGGTAGCCGGGGGTCCCCATGCGAGGCGAGGTCGGCCCGCTTCGTCCGATCGACAATCACTCGTCATGCATGGGGTGCATACGGCGAGGCCGCGCGATTCCCCTGCCGGCACCCGCATGCATGGGGTGCATCACGAGTGAGTCTCTGCGGCTCAGACCGCCCCCGGCGCCGCCGCCCGGCGGGGCTCCGTAGACTTCCACCATGTCCACCTTCTCCGATACCTTCGCCGCGTTCCTCGATGCGTTCGTCGAGCTCGAGCCGGTCGCCGCGACATCCATCGGCGACCACCGCCATGACGGCCGCTGGCCGGACCTCACCCCTGACGGCCGGGTCGCGCGGCTGGCGTTCATCGATCGCTGGGAGGCGGGATTCTCCTCGTTGCAGGCCGGCGAGCTGAGCGTGGACGAGGCAGTCGACCGTGACCTCGTGCTCGGCGAGCTGGCGGCGATGCGGTTCGGCGAGGTCGAGCTGCGCGATGACGCGTGGGATCCGCTGACCTGGGTCTACCTGCTCGGGGACGGCTTGTTCCCGTTGCTCGCTCGCGAATTCGCCCCACTGGCCGATCGACTCGCGAGCGTGGCGGCTCGCCTCGAAACGATGGAGGCCGTCACGGACGCGGCGCGCGAAACGCTCGTCGGTGCCGGCCCGGGACGCCCCGTCGGTCGGTTCCAGACGGAGACGGCGATCGAGCAGCTCCCCGGCGTTCTCGACTTGATCGACGAGGCTCTAGACGCGGCTGCCGAGACCGAGGATCCCGCCGTCGCCGCGTTGCGGCCGCGATTGCTTGATGCCGCCGCCGCGGCAAAGGCGGCGCTGAACAGTTTCGACTGCCACCTGACGGACGTCGTCCTGCCGGCCAGCGAGGGCGATGGGCGCATCGGGCGCGAGCTGTTCGCGCGGAAGCTGCGGCACACGATGCGGTCGGACGCGCTGACACCGGAGCGGATCACGGAGGCCGCCGACCGCGAGTTCACCGCTATCCGAAGCGAGATGGTGCGCCTCGCGAGCGACCTGTGGCCGACATGGCGCAGCGACGAGCCGATCCCGACCGACGAGGGGGCGCTCGTCCGTGGTGTGCTCGACGCGATCGCCGACCAGCATCGCGACCCGGCCGAGCTGCTCGATTTCTGCCGCGCCGAGAACGCCCGGATCGAGGCGTTCTGCACCGAGCGCGACGTCATCGGCATCGTCGACGAGCCGCTCGACATCCGTTGGACGCCGGTGTTCCTGCGCGCCTACGGCGGAGCGATGCTCATCTCGCCGGGCCCGCTCGATAAGGGACTCACGAGCTTCTTCGCGATCACGCCCGTCCCCGACGACTGGTCGCCGGAGCAGCGGGAGTCGTACCTGCGCGAGGACAACGACCGGATGCTGCGGCTGCTCACGATCCACGAGGCGGTGCCCGGCCACTACCTCCAGGGTGTCTACGCGAACCGGTCGTCGTCGCTGCCGCGGAGCATCTTCCAGAGCGGGCTTTTCGCCGAGGGCTGGGCGGTGTACGTGACCCAGGTGATGATGGATGCGGGCTATGGCGCCGACGATCCGGCGCTCCTGCTCACCCATTGGAAGTTCTACCTGCGGTCCGTGACCAACGCGATGATCGACGCACGGATCCACTGCGACGGCATGACCGAGGACGAGGCCGTGGCATTGATGGTGGAGGGCGGCTTCCAGGAGGAAGCCGAGGCCCGCAACAAGTTCAAGCGAGCGCGGCTGTCATCGACGCAGCTGTCGACCTACTTCGCCGGCTCGATGGAGATGTGGGACGTCGAGCTGGAGGCGCGCCGCCGGGCGGCTCGGGAGACCGGCGCCGACCCGTCAGCGATCCGGCCCGGCCCGCTCCCCGGCGGCCTGGGCGACACACCGGGCTTCCGCTACCGCGCCCACCTCGAGTCGGTCATCGCTCACGGTTCGCCGCCGACCTCGCTCCTCCGGCGGCTCCTCGACGGGCGGCCGGCCGGCTGAGCAGCTCGAGGAGCGCATCGATCCTGTAGCCCGCCTTCTCGGCGGCACGACCGAGGCGATCGACGCGCGCCCAGTCGGCGTCACGACCGCCCTCGATGGCATCGAGGCGGACCGCCCAACGCAACAGGTCCAGGAAGCGGTCGCGGTCGAGCCATTCGACGCCCTCCCAGGTGTTGACGCCCATCGCCGCCCGGATCGGGTCGCGCGTCAGCCATCCCTCGAGCAGTCGCAGGTCGGCCTGCCGGCCACGACCACGGATGGTCGACGGACGCGGGAGCGCCAGCAGCACGCGAACGAGGTCGGCCGCGCCCCACGCGGCTGCCTCCGGTACGCCGACCGCCCGGAAGCCCTCGGCGACGACCGGCGCCAGCCTGAGCTCGTCATACCAGGCCAAGCTCGTCAGCAGCACGTCTGCGCCGGGTGCCAGCTCCCCGATCCGCGACAGCACGAGCCAGCCCAGCAAGGCCGCTCGATCCTCGCGGGACAAGTCGCTGCCCCCGTCGGCGTAGGCAGCCGACGCCTCGTCGCGGATGCGCGCGGCGGTGAGTAACGGGTCGCCCGTCACGCTCGTGGCGGCCGCCAGCGCTGCCAGGAATGCGCCGAGCCGATCCTCGAGGACATCAAGGTCGGTCGCGTTGGCCGTCCCATCGAGCACCGCGGCAACGTGGCCGCCGTCGAACAGGGCCCGCAGCGGCGCGTGGACGGGCTCGAGCTGGAGCTCGCGCAACGCCTCCTCGAGGGAGGGAACGCCGCGACCGCCGAGTCGCTCGGCCAGGCGGCGCCACTGGCCGGAAACGCCGTCGCCCACCTCGCGGAACTCCCAGAACACGTGGCCCTGGTACGCCTCGAGCGTGAGCCACAGCCCGCGCTCGTGGATGTCGCGGCACGACCGCAGGTACGCGAGACCCGTCCGGGCGTCGCGGAACGTCACGAACATCGACGGATCGTCGGGCAGGCCGAGCCCCTCGCCCAGGGAGCGACGGACCAGCCGCTTCGAGCCGCTCGCCGACTTGCGGGCGTAGGCCGCGGACTCCCGGATGGTTCCGGCGCTCGACCCGAACCGGTCGTGGAACAGCACCAGGGAGCGCGTTGGGCCGTGTCCGTTGGAGTAGGCCAGGACGTGCTCGTCGACCGCGCCGCCATCGGTGTGGAAGTCGTACAGCAGGAACTCATGGGCCTCGGCGAACCAGTCGCGCCGGTGGAGCAGCGGGAAGATCTCGCGCTCGTGCCGCTCGACCAACCACGGGTCGGGCTGCTCGTCGCGGGTCGCGCGCCGGAACTCCATGCCGTACTTCTCGCCGAACCCCTCGACCTGACCGTGGCCGATCATCGGCAGTCCCGGTAGCGTGGCCATCACCGTCGCGACGCCGAAGTACTTGTCGCCCTTGCCGAACTGCTCGAGCGCGGTCTTCTCGTCCGGGTTGCTCATGAAGTTGACGTAGCGCTTGAGGATCTCGGGGTCGAACTCGAGCGTCTCCCGGATCAGCTTGCGGTAGCCCGCCACGTTCTCGTCGCGGAGCATGTGCATGAACGCGCTGTTGTAGACGCGATGCATCCCGAGCGTCCGCACGAAGTAGCCCTCGAGCATCCAGAACGCCTCCGCCAGCAGCAGCGTGTCGGGGACCTCGGCCGCGACCCGGTCGACCACCTCGCGCCAGAACTCGGTCGGCATGCGCGCATCGAATTGGGCCTGGGAAAGGGCGTACTGGGCACGCGACGGGATGCTGTCGGCGGCTCCGGGTTCGGGCCACCACAGCCGCCGTACATGCCGCTTGGCGAGGACCATCGCGGCGTCGAAGCGGATGACCGGGAAGCGCCGTGCGACGTCGATGATCGTCTGGATGACCTGCTCACGGACCTCCGGGTTCAGGAAGTCGAGCTGCGCCGTGTCGTTCCACGGGAAGCTCGTCCCGTCGTTGCCGTGGTAGATGAACCGCTCCTCCCCGCTCGCCCGGTCGAAGCGTTTGAACACGACCGCCGCATCGGTGTCGTCCCAGTAGTGGTCCTCGAGCACGATCCCGGCCGGCTCGTCGGGGGCGAGATCGGGGCCGCTGAACGTGTAGGCGGGGTAGGGCGGTCGGGGCAGCGACAGGAACCGCTCTGGGTGGTCGATGACCCAGCGTGCGTCGATACCCATGTGGTTGGGCACCATGTCGCTGGCCAGCCGGATGCCGCGCGTCCAGGCTCGGTCGCGTAGGTCGGCGTACGCCCCCTCGCCACCCAGGTCGTCGGCGATCCGGTAGTCATCGAGCGAGTACGCCGAGGCGACTGCGTCCGGGTTGCCGCGCATGCGCTTGATCCGCTCCGAGGCTGCCGACCGCTGCCACAGCCCGATCAGCCACAGCCCGGTGACGCCCCACCCCGCCAGGCGGTCGAGTGCCTCGTCGGGCACCGCATCGAGGGTGCGGATGTCACGGTGGAACGTGCGCGACAGCTGGTCCAGCCAGACATACGTGCTCTTGGCCATGAGCACGACCCGTGGCATCCAGGCCGAGTCGACGGAGAAACGCTCGGGCTCGTCGGCGAGCCCGCGGAAGGACGGCGTATGGACGTCGCGCCGCTCATCGTCGCCGCCGAAGCGCTGGTGGAGTCCTCGCTCCTCCTCGTGGATGATCCCGATCGCGATGTCCAACCGGCCGATGAGCGCGTCGAGCTCCGCGCCCAGGAGCCCTCCCCAGTGCTCGCGGACGTAGCGCAACTGGCCGGCGAGCGATGTGGGGGCGTGCTGCGCCGGTGCCCGGAGCAGCTCGACGAGCGATACCGGCCGACCGTCGCCTGGATCGAGCACCGCTGCGTCACTGAAGGTCCCTTCCAGACCGCCGATCGCCTCGTCGTAGCGTGTCCCCTCGGCCAGCACCCGGTCGTCGACCAGTTCGCGCAGCGGACCGATCGCCGGGTTCTCGTTGCTTACGCGGGTGAGCAGTAGCTCCTCGAGGCGGACGACGGCCGGTTCGGGTTCCGGCCCGACGCCCGGGAAGGCGGCAGCGAATTGGTCAAGCAGCCGGTCGAGGTCGTCGTGCAGCTGTCGGCGCACCTCGCGTATCGCGGTCGCCATCGTCGGGCCGCCTGCGGCGGTCTGGCGGGCGACGAGCAGATGGCCGATCTCGTGCAGCAGACCGAGCGCGCCGATCTCGCCCGCGGAAACGCCCGGCGCCTCCGGCGCGCGCTCCTCGTTCATACGCTGCGCGAGGACGCGGATCGCAGCGAGGTCGGCGACCTCGAGGTCGCCGCGGATGCCGAGCAGCACATCGTCGATGCCGTAGCGGTCGCGTGCGCTCCGGCGGACGTGGAAGTCGCGTCGCTCGGTCCCGACCCGCCTCGCGCGACCACCCATCGGGCAAGGATGGCACGCGCCCATCTGTGTCGTCAGACGGCCTGCGCCTCCGCGGGTCGCTCGGCGGCGACGTGCTCGATCGCCCGCCGCAGGAGCTCCAGGCCGGCCGGGTCGAATTCGTAGGACCACGGCCGGATCCGGTCCGGATCGTGCATCTGGCGGTCGAGGCCGGCAGCCAGCGCCTCGCGCGACATCAGCACCAGGTCGGCGGTCTCGTCGACGACCGTCAGCTGGTCGGTCTCGCCGATGAGCGCCGCTACGATCTCGATGCCGGTCGTGCCGGAGATCCGCAGCGTCTCGAGCATGTTGTCGGCGCCGCGTTCGTTGGCGCACACCAGCCCGACGCGCGAGCCCGGCTTGAGTCCCGCGATCTCGTGGACGAGCTCGAGGTAGCCAGGCCCGACGAGCATCGCCACGACGGGCACACGTCCGGCCGCGAGGACCTGGGCTTCGTCGGCATGGAAGGTGGTCGTCGCGACGATGTCGTAGTGGAATTGGTCGAGCCGTTCGGGCAGGTCGTCGATCAAGGCGCCCTCCGCCTCGATCATGCCCGGGAAGGCGTCGACGAGCCGTTCTGCGTCGTAGCCCGCGTCGGCATTCGTGCATTCCGCGAACAGCACCCGGACCAGGGGTCCCGGGCGCTTGCGCTCGGTCGCCGCAGCGAACGTCGCGGCGGCGACCTCGTCGGCGGTGAAACCAGCGTGCGCCGCCCGTCGAAGCTGCTCGGCGACGATCCCGGCGAGCGCCTCGGCGCCGCGGCGCTGCGGCGGCCTGTCGCTGACGTGGGTGCCGGCGCCATGGCGGCTCGAGACGTAGCCCGCATCGGCGAGGCGGCGGTAGACGGCTCGGATGGTGTTCGGATTGACCCGCAGCGCGGCACCCAGCTCACGGACGGGCGGGAGGCGGGAGCCCGGCAGCAGCCGTCCCGAGTCGATCTGGTAGGCCAGCTGCCAGAAGATCTGCGTGGAGATCGGGACGTCCGAGTCACGCTCGACGTCGAGGCTCCCACCGGCCGCCTTGCCGGTCTGGGGCGGGATCGTCCCGAGCTCGTCGTCCATTGACATAGTCCGATAGTCCAAATATGCTGGATTGGCCTAATCGACTATAGCAATTCGCCCCTCGTCAGCCCGTGGCGCGCAGGCCGCGGGCTGACGGATTCTCGACCGATGTCGGGGCGCCTACCGCGCGCAACGCGATCAGCATCAGCTCGGCGGCGCTGACCCCGCCGACTTCGATGAGGCGCAGATCAGCGACCAGCCGCTCCTCCAGCGCCGTGCCGGCGAGGGCATCGACGAGGCGCGCCGCCCGGACGGCGGATCGGAACGACCCGCCGGTCTCGATCCGATCCGGTCCTTCCCAGAACCAGGCACAGCTGGCGAACATCGCGAGCCGCCAGCGCTGTGCCTCCATGAGGTGGGCGAACGTCGTTCGGTCGCCGGATGCGGGTGATCCACCAAGCTGCGCTCCGATGAAGTCCTCCTCGGAGCGAGCGCCGATGACGACGTCAGCGTAGGCATCACGCGCCGCCCACGGGTCCGGCGCGCCCGGCATGGCACGCACGAGATGGTCGGTGGCTGCGTCGATACCGCCGGCGAGCCGATCCAGGGCCGAGCGCAGCGGACCCTTCCAGGTGCCGTCCGCCACGCAGTCGCAGTCGGTCGCCCACCGCGCGATCCCGTGTGGGCAGCTCCACGATGTCCGCTCCTGCAGCCCCGTGCTCGGCAGGCCGCCGGCGTCCGCCGCCGCGATCGCCTCGCCCAACGATGGCGTGTCGAACGGGAGGTCTGGTGGAGCCTCGCGACCGGCGAGCCGGGCAAGGAACCGGTCCCGGTACGGCTGGTGATGCCCGTACAACTCACCGTCGCTCGCGATCACGACGAGCGGCGGCGCCCCGTCGACCATCGACTGCGACATCCGCGGCACGAGCCGGTCGCGCACGAACGCATCCGCGTCGACGGTCGCGATCGGTTCGAAGGACACGGCCGCGGAAAGCAGCCCGTCGTACAGCACTGCGACGATCGAGCGACCGTTACCGAGGTCCAGCCGGACTGGACGGCGCGTGTCGATCAGCGGGCCGCCCTCCACCTGCCAGGGAGCGAGGATCGTGTGCTTGATCCCCGCATCGGCCATGAGCCGGAGCGTGACGAGGTCCACGGCGGTCTCCGGCAGCCACATCCCCTCGGGCCGCCGCCCGAAACGGTGCTCGAAGTCGCGCAGCCCCCAGCTGGATCTCGGTCCGCCTGTCGGCGGCCGACGCGAGCGGCAGGATCGTGTGATGGAAGGGTTGCGCCATCCCGTTGCGGCCGGCGTCACCCTCGACGAACCCGCGGTACGCGACCGAGTCGCCGGTCTCAAGCCATCCGGCGAGCGTCGGGCCGAGGTCCCACGACATCGCACCGAGGTTGCCGACCTCGGCGTTCGGCCGGTAACAGTCGGCGCTGATGCGCTCGTTCCAGTCGTGGGCGGGCGCCGCGGTCGGGTCGAGCGGCATCGTGCCGGTGAACGGGTCCAGCCGGGGCGGCTGGTAGAAGTGGCCATGGACGACGAGCGCTGGGCGCGTCATGCGTGCGCCTCGGCGGGATCGTCGGCGCGATCGCGGGCGGTCGCGACGACGTGCTTCACCGTGCGCGTCCAGTCCTCGCCTGGTCCCAGCCGGACGGGCCACGACAGCAGGAGGGCGCTGCCCTGGTACATCCGCTCGAAGCCGTTCTCGGAGTTCGAGACGGTGTCGATCGGGGCCCACCAGGCGTCGGCACTGCTCGTCGTCGTCGTCACCGAGATGCCGACGAAGTCGTTGCCCTGCGCGATCGTCGAGATTTCCTGGGCAGTGCCGCTCCCGTCGTGGCCCGATCGCTCGCCACCTACGTCCCACCACGCCTGCGGGTTGCCGCCGCCCCCCAGCATCGTCAGCGCCCATTCGATGCCCACCCGCGCCTCGATCGGCGGGCCATCGCGGTGGGCCATGTCGAGTCGCACGGCCAGAGTGGGTGCGCGCCGGTTGCCGCCGAGCGTGATGGTCTTTGTGACTGTGACCGCCGCGCCCGCGATCGACGCCTCCCGGCGTGCGACCAGCCGGCCCTGTCGGAGGTCGACGACCTGGAAGGCACCGTCGACCACGTCACCGAGCTCCGTGACGCGAGCCATCGACCAGTCGTCAGCGGAGGCGTCGGTCGGGAGGACACGGATCAGCCCCGACCGTCGCTCATACGCGTCGTAGACGAGTCGCGCCGCCAGCCCAGGCTCCTTCACTCGGACCGTGTCGTGGATCGAGGTCGGGGACCCTTGAGCGCCGTCGTCACCCTCGCTTGCTGCGTCCTCCGCCGCGCCGACGGCCTCGGGCCGCTCGTCGAACCGGCGCAGGATGTCGTGATACGCCTCGGGTCGGCGACGCATGACGGCCGCCAGCGCATGCCGCACCGCGCGGATGTCCCATGCCCCGATGCCGCCGCCGCCATCGAGGTCGATCGTGACGACCTGGCCCTCGTCCGACAGGCGGACCTCGTCGATCCCGTCCATGTCGAGGTCGCGGCACTCGGCGGTGACGAGCGTCCCGGTCGCCGACTCGGCCAGGTCTTCGGCGGCGAGGAGGTGCTCATGCGTCGCAAGCCGCATGTGGCTGATGTAGATGCCGCCGAACAGCCCGTGCCAGTAGCAATCGTTGGACTGGCCGCGATACAGATGGTCGAGCGCGCGCTCGCGTTCGGCGCCCTCGGGCATCTCGGCGACGGCCGCCGATACGCGGAGCATCCGCTTGTGCAGGTCGTTGATCTCGCGGTATTTGACCTGGAAGTTGCGCCAGAACGCGCCGCGCAGCCAGCGTGCCTCCGGCCGCTGCTCGTCCTGCGCGAGCTTGAGCACGTCGTGGAAGACCAGGCTCTCGTCGGGCGGCAGCGCCCATTCGCCCATCTCTGCATACGACCCGGTCGGCACATAGACCCGGCCGATGGGTGGATGCGTCGCGAGCCAGGCGGACGGCGTGGTCGTCGTCAACCAATCTGCGTTTTCCTCGACCGCGCTGAAGAAACGTTCGACCCACTGACGCTCGCCCCAGCAGTGCTCCCACGTCGTCGGCCACGCCCCGAACTTCTCGCCGTCATCGCCCATGACACCGACCCGATCGCCGCCATCCGTGGCGTGCTCGCGCAGGTGGTCGATGACCTCGTTCACATCGCGGAACGGGATCCGGTAGCGCAGACCCTGCTCCGTCCCGAATACGCGGAGCAGGTGCCCCTGGTCCTCGGTCGTGTACGGCCCCCACAGGTCATCCTCGGGGATGGCCGCCGCGCGGAAGTGCGCGTCGTCGAGGATCGTCCAGCCGTAGCCCGCCGACACGAGCGACGTCGGCAGGTCCGGCTCCCAGACGCGTTCCGCCAGCCACGCGCCGCTCGGTCGGCGACCGAACAGCCGCTCGACCTCATCGGCCATGCGTCGCAGTTGGCCGATGCGATCGCGTTCCGGCAGCGATGCGAGCACCGGCTCGTGGTAGCCGCCGCCCAGCATCTCGACCTGGTCACGTTCCACGAGGTTCCGTAGCCGATCGACGGTGTCGCCCCGCTCCGCGACCAGCCACTCGAGGAGCGGTCCCGTGTAATGGAGCGACAGGCGCACGCCAGGGTGCCGTTCGAGCGCGGCGATCATGGGTTCGTAGGCTTGCTCGAAGACCTCGGCGAAGACCCAGCCGAAGTTCCCGACTGGCTGGTGGTTATGGAGCGCCAGCGCCAGCGAGATGCTCGGCGGCACCGCTCAACCGGCCTCGGTGACGACCGGCTCGGGCACGGCGACCGGGACCACGACCCCGCCAGCCGGCAGGTAGAGCAGCTCCGCGTACTGCTGGAGCATGCGTGTCGTCGAGAACTGCCACAGCGACGTGGTCATGGCACGGCGCATGGTCTCGACCCAGCGGATGGGGATGCCCGCCTTGTCGCGCTCGTAGTAGGCAGGCACGAGCTCCTCCTCGAGGTCGCGATACAGATCCTGTGCGTCGGACCAGTCCTGGGCAGCCTCGTCGCCCGCAGGCTCACGCCCTCCTATGGCCCAGCCGTTGTCCCGCTCGTAGCCTTCGTCCCACCAGCCATCGAGCACGCTGATATTCGGCACGCCGTTCTGCGCGGCCTTCATCCCGGACGTGCCCGAAGCCTCGAGCGGGCGCCGCGGATTGTTCAACCACGCATCGACGCCCTGGACGAGGAACCGTGCGACGCGGATGTCGTAGTCCTCCAGGATGAAGACTCGACCGCGGAGCTTCGGCGAGCGCGAGTACTGGAAGATCTCCTGGATGACCTTCTGTCCGGGCCGGTCGGCCGGATGCGCCTTGCCCGCGAAGATCACCTGGACGGGCCGATCCGGATCCCACAGCATGGTGGCGAGCCTGTCCATGTCGCTGAACAACAGGCCGGCGCGCTTGTAGGTGGCGAAGCGGCGAGCGAAGCCGATCGTGAGCACCTTCGGGTCGAGGATCGTCTCGACCTCGGCGAGGACCGCGGGTGCCTCGCCGTGACGTGAGAGCTGGGTGCGCAGCCGGCCGTGGACGAAGATCTCGAGCTCGCGCTTCTGGCGAAGGTGTGCCTCCCAGAGCTCGGCGGGAGGGATGCGGGCGAGTCGCTCCCAGAAGCGGTCCTGGCGTGGACCCGCATCGAGCTTGTCGAGGTCGGCATCGAGGTGCCGCGAGAGCAACTCGACCACCGGCTGGCCCACCCAGGTCGGCCCGTGCACGCCGTTGGTCACGGCCAGGATCTCCTGGTCCACGATGCTGCTCCAGGTGCTGTTGGCCGTGTGCGCGTGGAGCTTGCTCACCGCGTTCGCGCCATTGGTCAGCCGCAGGCTGAAGGCGGTCATATCGAACTGACCGCGGTCGCCATCGGTGCCGAGCCCGAGCTCCAGCACCTTCTCGACCGGGACCTTGCCCGCGTCGAGCAGCGGTCCGGCGATGCGACGGACGAGATCCGACTCGAAGCGCTCGTTGCCCGCCGACACGGGCGTGTGGATCGTGAACACGGAATTGCGCTTGACATTCGTCCAGGCGTCGTCGAGCGTCCGTCCCTCCGCGACGATCTCGCGGGCACGTTCGGCGAGCAGGAAGGCCGAGTGGCCTTCGTTGAGGTGCCACACGGCCGGGGCGAGGCCCAGGGCGCGGAGCGCACGCACGCCTGCGATCCCAAGCACGAGCTCCTGATGGAGTCGCATCTCCCGCCCGCGGACGTAGAGGATGTGGGTGATCGGCCGGTCCTCGACCGCGTTGTCCGAGAGGTCCGTATCGAGCAACAGCACCGGCACCCGACCCACCTGGGCGAGCCAGACGGCGACCGCCAGGTCGCGGCCGGGTAGCTCGATGCTCACGGTGAGCGGCAGGCCGCTCGTGTCCTGCACGCGCGCCAGCGGCAGCCGGCTCAGGTCGTAGTCGGGGTAGGCGTGCTCCTGGTGGCCGTCGGCATCGATCGACTGGCGGAAATAGCCCTTGCGATAGAGCAGCCCGACGCCGACGAACGGCAGGGCCATGTCGCTGGCCGACTTCATGTGATCGCCTGCGAGCACGCCGAGGCCGCCCGAGTAGATGCCGAGCGACTCGTGGATGCCGTACTCGGCGCAGAAGTAGGCGATGGGGCCGTTCAGCCGGTTACCGTAGCGCTGCTGGAACCAGTGGCCGCTCCCGTCCGCCATGTAGCGGTCGAAGTCGGCCAGGACATCCTGGTATTCGGCCATGAACTTCTCGTCGTCGAGCAGCCGCGACCATTCGGTCGGACCGCTGATCACCGGCACGGGGTTCCGATAGCGGTTCCATGCGGTCCGGTCGACCAGGCTCCAGAGGTTCCGTGTCTTGGGATCCCACGCCCAGTGGAGGTTGTACGCGAGGCGCCTGAGACCCTCCAGACGGGGCGGCAGCGGGAACGATGCGGCCGGTATCGACGGGATGGAGACTGGGTCCATGGGCGGGCATGATACCGGGTCGCTCGTGCGATGAAACCGGTTTAGTCGGGCGTCGATGCACACCCGGCGGGGCCCGGGCCGGTCTGGCCCTCTACCATGCGGGCGTGGGACTTCGCGTCGCGTTCCTCGCCGCCGAATGCGAGCCATGGGCCAAGACCGGGGGCCTGGCCGACGTGGTCGATGCGCTGGCACGCGCCATCGGACAAGTGCCGGTCGACGCCGCCGACGCGCCTGTCGACGTGTTCCTCCCGCATTACCGGGGCATGCCGGAACCGCGTCCCGACGCGGTCCTCGCCGAGACCAGCATCTCGGTCCCCGATCCGCGGGCGCGGACGGGTTCGACCGACGTCACGATCATCGACGTCGCTGCTGACGGCTATCGACTGCGGCTGGTCGATCACCCCCCGGCCTTCGATCGGGCAGGGTTCTACGGTGATGCCGCCGGCGACTACGCCGACAATCCGTGGCGGTTCGGCCTCTTCGCACGAGCCGCCCTGGAGACATTGCGGGCCGAGGACCGGCCCCTCGACGTCCTTCATCTGCACGACTGGCATACCGGTCCGGCGGCGGTGTTCCGTGACCGGCTGTACCGCGAGGATCCGGTCATCGGCCAGGCAGCCCTGTGCATGACGCTGCACAACCTGGCCTACCACGGCTGGACGGCCAACGCCGACCTGCCCCAGCTCGGCCTCCAGCCGGGGGAGCGGGCGCCGGGCCAGAACGACGACGGGATCGATCTCCTGGCGGCCGGCATCGAGGCTGCCGAGATCGTCAACACGGTCTCGCCGGGCTACGCTGCGGAGGTGCTCACGCCGGCCTTCGGCATGGGCCTCGACGTGTTGCTGCGATCGCGCGGTGACCGCTTCCTCGGGATCCTCAACGGGCTGGACACCACCCTGTGGGACCCGGCCAACGATCCGGTCCTGGCCGCCCCGTACGAGCGGGGCGACCTCGCAGGCAAGATGGTCTGCCGCGAGGACCTGCTGACCCGCAACGGGATGGATCCGCGCGATACGGAGCCGGTCATCGGCATGATCGGCCGGCTCGACCCGCAGAAGGGCTTCGACCTCCTTGCCGGTGCGATCCCGGCGCTCCTCGCACGGGGGGCGCGGCTGATCGTGCAAGGGGCCGGCCACCCATCGCTCGCCGACCCGTTCCGCGAGCTGGCACAGTCGCGGCCGGGCAAGGTCGCGTTCATCGAGCGGTTCGACCGCGAGATGGCGCGCCGGATCTATGCGGGCGCCGACTTCTTCGCGATGCCATCGCGCTTCGAGCCGTGCGGTCAGGGCCAGATGATCGCACTGCGCTATGGCACGCCGCCGATCGTCCATCGGACGGGCGGACTGGCGGACACCGTCGTCGACGTCACGCGCCAGCCGGGGGCCGGCACGGGCTTCGTCTTCGACCGACCGACCGTGGACGCGCTGCTGGCAGCCTGCGACGCCGCCTTCGCCCTGCGCGATCGCGGCGGCGCCGTCTGGGATCGCCTGATCGACCGGGGGATGATGGTCGACTTCGACTGGACGACCGGTTCTGCGCCGAAGTACCTGGATGCCTACCGCCGGGCGGTGACGATCCGCCGCGAAACCTAGCCGTCGAGGGCGCGCAGGAACGCGGCGACGGTCTCCGTCGGATGGAGTCGCTGCGGCGAATGCGACCCTCCCGGGATCGTCAGGACGTGGCCTGCGCCGATGACCTCCTCGAACGCCGCCGCGGCATCCTCGCTGACGTAGCCGCCGGTCGCCGGCTCGCCACGGATGAGCCAGGTGTCGATGCCCGCCGCGGCGGGGTCGCGCAGCTCGGCGAGCCCGCCGTCCCAGTCGCCGTTCTCGAGCAGGACGGCCCGAGCGGCCGCCTCGTCGAGCGTGATGAGTGCTTCCGCCTTGGCCCGGATGTCGCGGTCGGACCAGTCGGGCTGGCCGGCGCGGACCGCGGCGATCGCCTCGTCGAGGTCGTCGTACGTCTGCTGCGCAGGATCCGATGCCTCCCGGGAGATCAGCGCCAGCGACAGGACGGGCGGGTCGACCAGGATGAGCGTCGCCGGCCGCAGGCCCACGGCCGGGAACGCGGCCGCGGTCACGGCGCCCCAGCTGTGCCCGATGACCTGCAGCTCGTCGGTCACGAGTTTGGCTGTCCGCGCGAAGGCGGCGATATCTGCGGCGTTGTCACGGAACCGGACGTGACCCTGCCAGTGCCCGGTCTGCCCGTGCCCCGCCTGGTCGACCGCGACGACGTGGCGGCCGGTCGCGGCGAGCGCCGGACCCATCCGCCACCAGACGGCCGCGGACGAGGTCACGCCATGGATCAGCATGAGCGGCCGCGCCGTCGGATCGCCCCAAACGAGGGCGGACCACGGGATGCCGGCTGCCTCCACGGTGATCCGCTCGCCTTCCGCCGGTTGCGCGAGCGCGGCAGCGACCGGGGGCGGCAGCTCGGTCAGGTCCATATCCGGACCGTAGCAAATGGCGCCGGGTAGAATCGCGGCCCCAGTCGCCGTTGGAGGTCCGTCACCGAGATGGCCAACCAGTTCGTGGTCCAGCTGAAGAACGAGCCTGGCGCGATGGCCACGCTGGCCGAGGCCCTGGCGTCACGCGGGGTCGATCTGCGGGCGATCGGTGGCGGCAGCATCGGCGATTCCGGTCACGTGATCATGACGACCGCCGACGACGCCACGACCAAGGCCGTGCTCGACGAGCTTGGTTATGTCTACATCGAGGGTGAGTCGCTCGTGACGGAGGTCGATGACCGGCCGGGCGGCATGGCGCGGTTGTCTCGGGCGCTCGCCGACGCCGGCGTCAACATCCACGGCCACCTGTTCCTCGGCCGATGGGGCGACCGCGCCATGTTCGCCTTCGTGGTCGACAAGCCCGACGTCGCGCGGCCGATCCTCGAACGGAAGGGTTGACGCTCCTCCCGGAAATGTCGCTGAGGCTGACATCGTGACTGTGGGTGACAGGATGTGGACAGCTGTGCGTGACCGATCGCCCAGACGACCATCGGTCGCACCCTGGGCGAATGGCCTTGCACGTTCGTCGGGAGCGCGTCACTGAGCGTGACGGCGTCACTGAGCGTGACGGCGTCGTCGGTTCGGCCCCCCAAACGGAACGCCCGACACGGGTCTCCGTGCCGGGCGTGGGAAGCGGGGAGGAGGGGTCAGTCCTGGGTGTCGAGGCTCTCCTGGACTGACGTCAGGACGTCCTCGGAGCGGACGGGTGCAGCGAAGCTGAGCTCGAGGACACGGTCGTGGCCCATCGCGTCGGAGTTCGGCGGCGGGCCATCCTGGACGAACCGAAGGCGAAGCTTGCCGTCGACGGTCGAGACGCCGAGCTTGATCACCTCGTCGCGGGCGAGGCCGACCCACACGATGCGAAGCGTGTCGGCGTCGATGTTCTCGACCTTGACGTCGAACCAGCGGACCGACATGCCGTCGCCGGGCGTGCCGGATGCGGCCTCGACGATCGATCCGGTCTGGTCGTCGATCTCGATCGAGACGTCATGGTCGGTCAGGTTCTCGAGAGCGACCTTGGTGGGACCGCTCCGCGGGCGGGTCGCTTGGTTGATCGGACGGCGGCGCCGTCGGCCGGATGGTGGGTGTGACGATGGGTGGATCCGTCGGCTGGGGCGCTGGGGTGACGGTACGCCCGAAGACGGCGGTCGCCCCGAGGGCGATGGCCGAGAAGAGCACGGCCACGCCGAGGATGGCGGCGACGGTGCGGGCGTTGGTGGAGCGGGACATGTGCGGTCGTTCCTTTGGTCATGAGCCTCGAATGGTCTGGGTCGGGCTCTTGTCCCATGAAACGACTCGTGCGGTCCGCTCGCGAGCGACGTGGCATGGTCGACCGGGCAACGACATTCGTCGATATCGGGACGGCCGAACGTAGGCAGCGATCAGCGCTTGACACTAGTGTCAGGACCTACTACCTTGTGCCGACAAGGTAGTAGGTTGATGAATCCCTCGAAGCTCAATCCGCTCCGCAACGGGCTCCTCGAATTCCTCGTCCTCGATATCGTCTCGACGGGCGATGTCTACGTCGCGGACATCCTGGAGCGCCTGGGCAGCACCGACTTCGCGACCCGCGAGGGCACGCTCTACCCGCTCCTCAGCAGGATGCGGCAGGAGGGCCTGGTCGACTACGACTGGCGTGAGTCGACGGCAGGGCCGCCGCGCAAGTACTACCGCCTGACGGATCCGGGACAGGACCAGCTCGCCGAGTTTCGAGCGTATTGGGCCTCCCTGACAGCGCTCATCGACGAACTAGGGAGGCAACCCACATGAACAAGACGATCATGGTCGGCCTGGCCGGACATCCAGATCAGTACCGCCTCGACGAAGAGGCCTACGACCGGCTGGCGCGCTATCTCGAGCGGGCAGCCGTGCGGCTCGGGGATGATCCCGACCGAGCGGAGGTCATCGCAGACCTGGAGCGGTCCATCGGCGACCGACTCGCATTATCGGTCGGCGCCGACGGTCGACCACTCACCGCCATCGAGATCGACGCCATCCTCGAGGAGGTCGGCGCTGTGGATACGGGGCGCGAGACGGAACCCACGGGCGACGGAGCCCGGCCTCGCGGCCGCCGACTGCACCGCATCCGCGAGGGTCAGCAGGTCGCCGGTGTCTGCAACGGCCTGGCCGCATACGCCGAGCTGGATGTCGACTGGGTGCGCACCGGTTTCGTCCTCGGGACGCTGGTGACCGCGGGATTGCTCGGGGTGGTCTACATCGCGCTCGCGTTCATCCTTCCGGTTGCGCCGCGGCACACGACGCATCGTTGATTTCGACCAGATGTTCTATAATGGGCGTCGATGGCCCGCCGGGATCAACGAGCAGCGAACGCTGCGTACTACAAGCGGAATTGATCACAAGAGATCGCCCGGGTACAGGTCCGACAACACGGGACCGTCGAACTCCTGCGGGAGCTCCGTGCCCGACCATGTGCCGATTGCGCAGGGTGGTTCGCCCCTCACCAGATGGACTTTGATCATCGTCCAGGGACCGTAAAGCGGTTTCGTCTGACTTCGGGAGGGGCGATGCTGCGACCGACCGCGGCCCTACTTGAGGAGGCAGCCAAATGCGACGTGGTTTGCGCCAACTGCCACCGGATCCGCACGTGGGAGCGCCATGTCGCCCGACGAGTGCCCCCGACCGGCCGCTCGCCCTACGCCGAGCGGAAGCGCGAGGTCTCGCGGCGGCAAGCCCGGATGTTGGATCGCATTCGGGACGTGCCCTGCATGGACTGCGGACGCTGGTTCCCACCTTGGCCATGGACTTCGACCATCGATCCTCGCTCCAAGCAATCGGCGGTTACCCGGCTGGTCGGTCGTGCCAGCACCGCACGGATTTTGGACGAAGTTGCAGCGTGCGATATCGTTTGCGCGAATTGTCATCGGCTTCGAACCTTTCACCGAAGGTTGGCCGATACGGTGCGGGAGTAGCTCAGTCGGAAGAGTGGCTGCCTTCCAAGCAGCATGTCGCGGGTTCGAGTCCCGTCTCCCGCTCCAATTCCCTTTGTGACCTGGTCCGTTAGCGCTCGCGGACGAACTCCGCCACCGGGCGCCGTCCGGTCCCGGGACCCGTCCTCGGTCTTCGGGCTTCCTCGGTCGGGTGGCCGATCGACACGATCGTGCGGACGAAGGCCGGCGCTTGGACGCCCAGGAGCTCCCGGATCGCCGGCCACTCCGGCGCCTCAGCCCAACCGATGCCGGCACCGAGACCCATCGCGCCGGCGGCGACCAGGATCCGTTCGGCGACCCGGCCCTCGTCATAGGCGTCCGTCTCCGAGTCGTCGCCCGGCATCTGGATCGCGATCGCGAGTGGTGCCCCACCGACGTGCCGTGCGTACCGCGACACCTCGGCGATCCGCCGACGGACCTCGGCATCGCGGATGACGATGAAGTGCCACGGCTGCGTGTTTGTGGAGCTACCGGTCCAGCGGCAGACCTCGAGGATCGCCTGGATGTCTGCCTCCGTGACTGGCTCGTCGGTGAAGCGCCGGACCTGGCGGGTCCGTCGTAGCGCGCGGAGAACGGTGTCCCGAGTCTCGGCCATCCGCGGAGTCTAGGTCGCGCCGATCGCCAGCAGTACGACGCCCATCGCCACGCCGCCGACCCCGGCCCACTGCAGTCGACCCAGCCGCTCCCCGAGTGCCAGCCAAGCGACGATCGCCGCGACCGTGGCGAACTGCGCGGCCAGTGCCGATGTGACGGCGATGCTTTCGCGAGCACCCCACGCCACGGCCAGGAAGCCGCCGACCTCCCCGGCTCCTGATACGGCGACGAGCGGCCACGCGGCCCTGCTGACTCGAAGTCGCTGCGTCGCGACGAGCGGTAGCACGATGAAGAGCATCCCGACGATCCGCGGCGGAAGGATCGCCCAGCCGATGGCCAGCTCAGAACCGATCCGGCCTGTCGCATAGAGGCTCGCCCCGAAGGCCAAACCAGCCAACGCCCCGAAGAGGACGGCGCGCCGTGTCGAAGACGATCCTGTCTCCGTCGCAGGATCCGGTCCGAGGGCGACGAGGACGACGCCCAGCGCCACGACCGCCACGCCGATCAGCTGGATGCTCCCGAGGATCTCGCCTGCGAGCAAGGACAGGATCGCCGCGATCGCCCCCTCTGCAGCCGCGAGCGCTCCGACGATCCCGATCTTTCCTGACCGAAAGCCGATGTATTCGAAGCCGAGTCCGGCCACGTTGCCGATGCCTGCGACCGCCAGGAACGGCAGGAGGGCGAGCGTCAGTGCGCTGCCGCCGATGGTCACTGCGGCAACGGGCAGTGCTATCAGCGCACTGACGAGCATCACGCCGCCGAGCGTCGGCAGCGCCCCGAGCATCCGCGCCGCGCGCGCCGACGACAGCAGGGCCGTCGAGAAGCACGCAGCGGCGATCAGCCCGCCGATGATCGCGGTCACGCCTGGCCCCGTCCTGCATTAGTCACTGGCCGGGCAGCATACGGGCGCGAGCACCCACTCGGCCGGTCTCGGCTATCGTCCGGCCGTGGCCAAACCACGCGATGGTCGGATCATCGGCGACCGCTACCGACTGGGACCGGAGATCGGCCGGGGCGGGATGGCGACGATCCACCAGGCGACCGACCTCCGGCTCGATCGACCGGTCGCCGTCAAGCTGCTCCGCCCCGAAGCGAGTCGGGACGCCGATCTCGCCAACCGATTCAGACGCGAGGCGCTGGCGGCTACCGTCCTGCGCCACCCGAACATCGTGGCGTGCCTGGACACCGGCTCGGACCAGGACCAGCCCTATCTCGTTATGGACCTGATCGACGGCGAGGACCTCGCGCATCGACTGAAGCGTGGCGGTCGACTGGCACCGAACGTCGCCGCGCGGATCGGGCTTGACGTGGCCCGCGCCCTCGGGGTCGCGCACGTCCGCGGCATCGTCCACCGCGATGTGAAGCCCGGCAACATCCTGCTCGCCACGGATGGCCGGGCGATGGTGACCGACTTCGGCATAGCGAGGCTCGCCGCGGACGCGGAGGCCGCCAAGCCCGGCACGACCCTTGGTTCGGTCCACTACTTCAGCCCGGAGCAGGCGCGGGGCGCCACGACCACGCCGGCCTCGGACGTCTATTGCCTGGGCCTCGTGTTGTTCGAGTCGCTGACCGGCAGCCGCGCCTTCGGCGGCGAGTCGACCGATGCGATCGCGCTGGCCCGGGTCGACGCCGAGGCACCATCGCCGAAGGCGATCCGGCCCGAGGTGCCGAGCGACTTCGATGCGGTCGTCCGGCGGGCACTCGCACCCGATCCGGCGGACCGCTACGCCAACGGCAACGCGATCGCGGCCGCGCTCGAGTCCGTCGTCCAGTCGATCGATGACGCCAGCCCGACGACGATCGTCAGCACGCCGAGAGCCGGAGCCGAGGCGTCACGAGCGGCGCGTGGTTCGAGCGCGGAGCGTGCCCGGGCCCGTCCCCGGGCTGCGCAGGGGACGCGCTCCTCTCGTGGGGGACCGAGGAGAGCGGCCCCGTCTGGCGTCGCCGTCGCCCTCCTCGCGCTGCTTGGGATCGCCGGCGGAGCGATGATCGTGGCTGCACTCCCGGGGGCGGAGGTCCAACCCACGCCGTCGGTCGAGCCGAGCGAGGCCGCTGTCCCGACGCCGACGCCAGAGCCGACCCCGAGCCCCTCTCCGACGCCGTCTCCCACGGCCGAGCCCACGCCGACCCCGAGCCCTGCGCCGACCGCCGTTCCGGCGGGCGACGTTGCCGACCTCTGCGAGATCTTCTTCGATATCCCGTGCGGTCTCGGCCCCGGCCGCTACGCGCCATCGCGTTTCCAGCCGCGGTTCGATATCGAGCTCGGCGAGGGCTGGTCGAACGCGGCCCACGGCGAGGACATCGTCGCGCTCACCCGCTCGGAGGGAACGATCACCTTCGCCGGCCGGATCCGCGAGGTCTACCCGGAGGGCGAGACACGAGAGCCCGGCGAGCGGGCGCGCGACGTGATGGAGGCGATCATCTCGACGAACGATGTCACCGCGACCGACACCGCGGGCGTCCGGATCGACGGGCGGCGTGGCCTGTCAACGGACGTTGCGCCATCGGGGTCCGAGCGTGTCCCGTTGTTCGCCACCGGGAGCAGCACGTTCCATCTCGAGCCCGAACGGACGACCCGCATCGTCGTCATCGATCTGCCGGGCGACGACATGATCCTGCTGGCCATCGAGCCACACGATGGTCACGAACTGCGCGACATCCTCGAGACGGCCGATCCAATCGCCGGGACCATCCGCTGGCGCTGACTTGCGAGCAGTCGTCTGATTGACACGCCCGGTTGACCGAAAGCGGCTAGTCTTGGCCGGGTCCGTCTGGTGCCGCCTCGCACCGCGGATCGTGTAGAGCGGGCCGGTCTGGTGTGAAACGCTTGACTCGGCTGGTTCCAGGGCGCAACGTCAGGCACCCGGGGCTTCGCGCGTGGAGGGTTCATCGTCGTGAGGGGTTCTTTGACATTGCCGTCGACATCGACGGGTCGATCGGCACGGGGGCGCGCGTGGGCGCTGCTCGCCGTCTTCATCCTGCTGTCGTCGATGCTGGCTTGGTCAGCCGCGGCAGCTCGTCCCGTATTTGCGAACGCCGGGCCGGCCGACCATCTGACGATCACGAGTGCGACCTAGCGCGTCGTACACAGCCGATAGCGATATCTCGGTCACGGTCGAGATTCGCGACGCCGCCGATGTGCTTGTCGACGAGGGACCGGACTCGACGGGAAACGTCACCCTCGCACTCGGTAACGCCGGCAGCGCCATTCTTGACGGTACCGACATGGTCGCCGCCATCGCCGGAGTAGCGACCTTCACTGTCAACGTTCGACTGGTTGGAACTGATTACACCCTCGACGCGACGAGCGGCTCCCTGACGGGCGCCAGCACATCGCAGTTCGACATCACGCCCGGCGCGCTCGACTCCTTCACGATCGTTCCGATCGCCGGTCAGACCGCCGGAGCCAGCTTCGGCGTCGACGTCACCGCGTATGACGCCCACGACAATGTCAAGACGGACTACTCCGGCGGGAGCCTCTCCGGACTGGCTTCATCGCCAGGTTGCTCCGGGTGCTCGCCGACGATCGCAGGTGCCACTGCGGACCATGGAACGCTTGTATGGGCCGATGGCGAGGGATCGGCGACGGTCACCGCTTATGCCGCCACGGCCTCCGAGACGATCACGGTGACTGACGGGGCTGTCTCCGCGGACTCCAACAGCTTCGCGGTCGATGACACCGGCACGCTCGCAGGTTTCGACCTCCAGCCGATCACGTCGAAGACGGCCGGCACGCCCTTCGGGGTGACCGTCACAGCGCACGACGCGTACGGGAACATCGTCGACTACGGCGGCTCCGCTGGGCTGGCGGGTTTGACGAGTTCGCCCGGATGCGCGGGCTGCTCGCCTGGATTGGCTATCGCTACCCCGGCGCATGGGTCGTTGAGCTTCGCCGGCGGGACCGGCACCGCTTCCGTCACCGCCGTCGATGCCGATGCCAGCGCGACGCTGTCCGTCACTGACGGAAGTATCGGCGATAGCGAGACCTTCGCCGTCGGTCATGCGGCGACGTTGGCGGGATTGGATCTCACAGCGATCACGTCGCAGACCGCGGGCGTCGCGTTCGGCGTCTCAGCGACCGCGCATGACGCGTACGGCAACCTCATGACCGGTTTCAGCGGCCCCGCCGCCTTGTCCGGCCTCGATGCCTCGCCGGGCTGCGCGATCTGCAACCCAACCATCGCGTCCGCTACCGCGTCGCACGGCGCCCTGTCCTGGAGTGCTGGCACCGGTTCAGCGAATGTGACGGGCGTAGACGCAACGGTTGCCGACACCCTGACGATCACCGCGGGCTCGGTCTTGGACTCGCGTACGTTCGCGGTCGGGCCGGGTGCGCTCGGTGGCTTCGCCCTGGGCACGATCAGCTCGCCGAAGACCGCAGGAACGGCCTTCACGGTCGCTGCGACGGCATACGACCTCTTCGGCAACCTCAAGGACGACTACGCCGGTGGCGCGATCGTCTCCGGGACACTCAGCACGTCGCCCGGGACGCTGAACACATCCGGTGACGACAGCGCTCCCATCTACGGCGCGTTCGGGACCTGGAGCGCGGGTGCAAGCACGGCTTCAGTGACTCCGTTCCACGCCGAGACTGGACGGACCGTCACGGTCAGCGACGGGCCCAAGTCGGGCACGTCCAACACCTTCACGGTGGTCCACGCCAACGCTGCGTCGATCGCCTTTGCGGTCCCCTCGAACGACGTCGCGAATCCATTCGCGTTCACCCCGATCGCAACCGAGGTCGGGACGCCGATCTACAGCGCGTGCGCCCCGTCCGGGGGCTCGGCGCCATGTGCCACCATCGCGGCGGGAACGCCCTCGACGTCGGTGCGGACGATCGTCCGCGACGCCTTCGGCAACCGAGTGATCGGTCCGACGGTGGAGATCAAGAACGGCGCGACATTGCTCGGTTCAGACGCCACGGACGCGAACGGCATCGCCGACTTCGGCGGCAGCCTCTCAGTCGGGTCGGTGGGCATCGCTAACCTGACGGCTCGAGTCGCGACGGGCCCGACGAATCCGGCGACGGCCCCCGTCTCGATCGCCATCGTCAACGACCTCGAGGCCTGCGACAACCAGGTCTGCGACAACAACACGTCCAACAATCAAGGTCCAGTGCAGAAGGCATTTGGGAAGATCACGACCGGGAGCGACTTCTTCACGGGCTCGAGCACCAACGTCCGTCTTTCGACGCAGTTTGTGGCTGGGTCACAAGTGACGGGCCGCTGTGGCAGCAATGTGACGATCGGCCAGGCGACCGACATGGTCGTAGCTGGCCCCGGTGCCGCCGGCACCACACCGGCGAGCACGATGGTGCTCGTGATGCCGAAGGACACGCTAAAGGCCTTCGGGATCACGTCCCGTGGGGTCCCCCACTTCAATGTCTGCCTCGGCGCGCTGGACCTCACTGGCAGTGTCGCTGCTGGTTGGAAAGCCAAGGGGACCGGCAACAGCCTCATCACGACCGTCCAGGGTGCGGAAAGTCGCTACTGGGGAACGCCAGCCGACTGCGGCACAAGCGGCCTCAGCGCGAGCGATCCGTGCATCCTCCTTCGGACCAAGCAGGCGGCGGCCGCAAGAACGGCCTTGGGCATGACCGCAGCCCAGTTCGCCACCCTCGGTATCAAGGATGCCGACCTTGTGATCATCATCCGCAAGGGGTCTCCGTGGGACGCCAAGGGCGGTTCCTACTGAGCCTCCCTACCTAGCGACGCAATCTGACGGCGGGAGCTTCGGCTCCCGCCGTCGCACCTTACGAGCTGGCGAACCCAGCGGCGAACGCGGGCGCGACCACGATCCCAAGCTCCTGGAATGCCGCGTCCCGTGCCTCGATCAGCTCTCGACGTTCGACATCGGAGCGCCGGCCCAGCTCGATGAGCGCGTCGAGTGAGAGCGCCTCCTCCAGACGTTCGTCATGCGAACGAGCACGCCTGAGGGCGCGTCCGAGTGCATCGCGCGCAGCGTCGACGAGACCGAGCTGCAACAGCGCACAACCCTCCAGCCGGATAAGGCTCGTCTCGACGACGGCCCCGCCGTCCGTCGTCGCTGCCATCCGCTCGGTTGCGGCCAGCACTTCGAGCGCCTCTGCACTGCGAGTGTCGAGCAGCAGGAGCTCGCTTCGGCGCACGTCCGTCCGGAGTACCTCGGCCGCGATCCCTTCGCGCACTTGGTACGCGCGCGTGGCGTCGAGCAGCGCTCGCGCCTCGTCGAACTGCCCGCGACGAGCAAGCAGCCGAGCCAGCTCGCGGTTGGCCTCGGCCACGTCTGCCTCCGCCCCCGCCGCGCGCCAGAGTCGGATGACCTCGCGGATGAGCGGCTCGGCGTCGTCGAGAAGGCCGCGATCGATGAGGATCTCCGTCAGGTTGAACTTCATGAGTGCACCGAGGCTTCGATCGCCGATCCGATCCGCCAGCTCGAGCCCGCGCCGATAGAGCGTCGACGACTCCTCCCAATTCGAGCGGTCGTGCGCGATCGCGCCCATGTTGTTGAGGACGAGCGCCTGGTTCCGAAGGTCATTGAGCTCGTCGTAGATCATGAGAGCGAGCTCGCCATGCGTCGCCTTGTCGAGGCGCCCGCTCTCCCACAACGCGAGGTCCAGGATCTTGTACGCCTCGGCAAGAGCGTCACGCGCTCGACCGCGCTTGGCCTCCGGGATGGCGCCCCGCGCCCATTTGACGGCCTCGGCATACCGGTTCTGGTGCGTCCGCGCGGCGGCCAGCGGGACCATCAGTCGCGCTCGACTCGCCGCCGCCGCCTGACCGCGTCGCCCCTCGAGGCGGCGCAGCCCGACCTGGGCGCGAATGGCCGCCCGGCGCAGCCTTCCCGTCCGGATGGCTGAGGCCGCCTGGCGGACGACCAGCGGTGCCGTCGCAACCGGGTCGCGCCTGAGCAGCCGACGAGCCGCCTCGAAGTCGCGGTCCGCCGCGTCGAACGCACCGAGCCGGAAGTTGGATTCCGCGCTCCGCTCGTACACCGCGGCCAGGTCCGAGGCGGTCACTGCCCGAAGGCGCCGCCCCGCGGCGACGGCACGGGCATAGAACCGCGTCGCATCGACGTTGGCGTAGATGCCCATGGCTCGATCGCCGGCTTCCCGGCAGAACCGCCACGCCTTGTCCCAGCGTTGGGCCTCGGAGTAGTGGATCGCGAGAACCCCGCTCTCCTCGTCGGGCGTGTCACCCGCGCGGGCCTCGATCGCCTCGCCCACCCGGTTGTGCAGTGCGCGTCGTCGGCGATACGGGAGCCCCTCGTACGCCGCGTCGCGAAGCAGCGTGTTGCGGAAGCGAAGATCGCCCGACGCCTCGCGCTCGAGGAGACCGCCAAGCCGCGACCACACGTCGTCGTCGAGCTCGACATCGCCGGCCACGGCTCCCGCCAGGAGCTCCGGGTCGAACGACGTACCCAGCACGGCCGCGAAGCGCAGGATCGTCCGGTCGACGGGGGCGAGGCGGTCGACTTCGGCCGCGACCAGCGACTCGATCGAGTCAGGCAGCGCCGCCGCGGTGCCGGTCTCGCGAACCGCATCGATGAGCTCGAACAGGAACAGGGTGTTCCCCGCGGAACGACGGGCGATGAGCTCGACGTCGTGGGGCTGGAGCGGTGCGTCCTCGGTCACCTGGTCGACGATCTCGATCATCTGGGCGAGCGACAACGGCTCCAGCCGGATGACGATCGCCTCGACCTCTGCCTCGCCGTCGCTCTCGGCACCGAACACCGATCCCGGGAGGTCGTGGGTGACGATGAGGATCTGGTGGCGATCGACAGCGGCGGCCGACATACGCTCCAGCAGGTCGCGCGTCGCCTCGTCGAGGTGCTGTGAGTCCTCGATGACGACCATCGTCGGCGTGCCGGCGAGGCGTCCCGCCACGAACTGGATCGCCACCTCCCCCAAGCGCTCGCGGAGGAAGCGGCCGTCGAGGGCCTTGGTCTCGGGCGTCTGGGGGATGTCGACGCCCAGCAGGATCCCGAACAGCGGGAGCCATGCCTCCAGCATCGGATCGACGTCGACGACCGCCGCGCGCAGCCGCGCGACACCTTCGGCTTCGTCTGCGTCTGCGGCCACGTCGAGGATCGTCCGGAACAGGTCGCGCATCGGGAAGTACGGTGTGCTGGCCTCGTAGATCTCGCACCTGGTACGCAGGACGCGGAACTCGGGGCAGCGGGCGATCGCCTCCTCGACGAGCCTGGTCTTTCCGAGGCCTGGGCCGCCGGCGACTTCGGCGACCGTGCCGTGACCGACGCGAGCCCGATCGATCGCCTCGAGCAGCGTCTTGAGCTCGCGGTCGCGGCCGAGGAGCGGCGCCTCGGCGTGCCGGGCATCGCGAGTGCCGATCGCCTTCCCGACGATCGACGCATGCACCGGCTCGCGCTTGCCCTTGGCAGCGAACGGTTCGATCGACGTCGTCTCGAACAGGCTTCGCGAGCGGTTGAGGACGATCTCCGTCGACAGGATCTGCCCCGCCTCGGCCTTCGCCATCACGCGGGCGGCGGTGTTGATCGCGTCGCCGAACACCCGATACGCGCGTCGGTAGGGCGGACCGAAGTCGCCGGTGAACACCTTGCCTGTGTTGACCCCGACCCGCATCGGGACGACGCCGGGCTGGTCCATGACCTCGCGTAGCGCTCTGAGCATCCGCTCTTCGTCATGGCCGGTGCTCGTCGGCGCGCCGGCCGTCAGCAGCGCCTTGACGCTCGACTTGCCGACGTCCGACTCGTAGAACGGGACGCTGTAGCGCCAGGCCGCGTCCTGGATCGCCCGCAGCCGCTCATCGAGCGCCACAGCCATGCCCTCGGCGCCGAGCTCGTCAAGCAATCGGTCGGTGTCCATCAGGTCGATGAAGGCGGCCGTGATGGTCCGGTGCTCGGCCTCACTGCGCTGCAGCAGGACGTGCGCCCGGGCCGCGATCGGGATGCAGGACGCGATGTCGAGGGTGCTCACGTCGCCGACGTCGGCCGCGCGCTCGCGCTCAGCCTCGGGCGGCCCGACCAGCAGGCGGGCGGCGAGCTTGGTCGGCCCGACGACACCCGGATCGAGCCTCGTTGCCAGGGCCGGGCTGAGGCCGATCTCCCCGGCATCGGCGATGCCTTCCATCACCAGGGTCTCGGTCACGGCGGGTCCGGCCACGAGGAGCTCTCGGTGGACGCTGCCCGTCATGAAGAACTGGAAGCGGCCTGTCCCGATCCCCACCGACATGCGCAGCGTGACGGGCGCGCCGTACGCGCTCACTCGACCGACGCGATCGATGGTGCGTTGCATCTCCCATGCCGCGCGGGCCGAACGCTCCTCGTGGTGCGGTCCATCGAACAACAGCAGCAGGGCGTCGCCGCCCCACTTCAACAAGCCTGCCCCCCAGTCGTAGGCCTCATCGAGGAGTGCGGTGAAAACGCCATCGAGCGTGTCCCGCATCAGCTCGGCGCCGATCTTGCCGCGGCGTGCCAGCTGCTCGGTGAGTGCCGTGAAGCCAGAGATGTCGACGAAGACCATTGAGCCCTCGACCTCGCGATGGAGGGCATCAGGCGTGGTGCGCAGCCAGTCGACCACGAGGCGCGGCACGTACGGCCGCAGGAGCTCGGAGACGCCCGGATCCGGGCGCCCGTCGGCCAGCGGCGGACTCAGGCTCATACGGTCTTGCCCGTCGAACGGAACATCGCCCACGGCCCCCTCGTCGGATCGGCTGGCAAAGCGTACACCGGGAACGCTTCCGGTCCGGGTCCGACCATGCCCATCGTCCTATCGACGCGTAGTCCCCGGCGGGGCACGCTCCGGGCGTGATCCGTTCGCACCGCTCGCGCACTGGCTGGCAGCGCGCCCTGAAGCGGCTGGCCGCCGACCCGCATGTGCTGTTGGCGGTCGCTGTGGTGCTCGCCGCGCTCGTGATCGAGTGGGCGGCCCAGGGGCAGGCGATCCTGGTCATTGGCCCGTCCGTGCTCTATCTCGCCATCCAGAGCGCGCTGGCGCTGAGCCGCCGTGTGCGGCGATCCACGACCGCCGATACGGCACGGCTGCTCTTGGCATTGGCCGCCGTCCTGTGGATGAGCGTGGGGACCGGCGATAACGCCACGCTGCCGCTGGCATCGCTCGTGCTGCCGATCGTGGCAATGGCCGGCGCCCTCGGTACTCGCCAGGCGATCACGGTCGGCGCTGCGATCACGTCAGCTGCCCTCATCCTCTACTTCGTCCCTGCCTTTGCGTCACCGAGCATCCAGGCCGGGCTCATCCAGCGCGGGATCGCCTTGGGCGCGACCGGCGTCGTCCTCGCCGTATTGACCCGGCGCACGGTCTTGCTGTTGGAGCGCGCTGCCGAGCGGGCACGGACGGCGAGTGCCGGTCATCGTCGGCGGGGACGGCAGATGGCGGCTGTCGAGGCAGTCGGCCGGGTGCTCGCTACGGACGGCCCCACGTCGGCCGCGCTGGACCACGTCATGCACTTGCTCGCCGACCGGTTCGGCTATCGCTACGTCTCGATCTACACGCGCGACGGCGATCTCATGCGGCTCGGTGCCCAGCGAGGCTACGACAAGGTGATCGAGACCTTCAACGGGACGGTCGGCGTGGTGGGCCGGGTGATGCGGACGGGTGAGGCCGAGCTCGTCCGGGACGTCCTGCAGGATCCCGAATACAGGGCGGCGATCCCCGACGTGAGGAGCGAGGTGAGCGTCCCGCTGCGTGCCGGCGACGAGCTGATCGGCGTCCTCAACATCGAGAGCGGTCAGGACGCCCCACCCCTTGACGATGACGATCTCGACACGATGGTGCTTGTCGGCGATCGCGTCGCGGCAGCGCTGGCACTCGCCCGCGAGCGTGAGGCGCTGCGCGAACGGGCGACCCTGTTCGCTCGCATGGCCGCCTTCGGGTCGTCAGTCACGGCGAGCCTCGATCTTGCGACCGCCCACGAGGCGATCGTCGAATTGGTCGCCGATGCGTTGCAGGCGGACATCGTCACGCTGATCCTGCGTGACCCCGCGACCGGCGATGACCGGATCGTGGCGATCAGGGGTGGTGACGAGCGCTACGTCGGGGTCCGGATCCCGCCGGGGGAGAGCACGGCCGGCCAAGCCATGGTGCAGCGACGGGTCCTGTCCGACGACGCCTTGGCCCGCAGCGATTTCCCATCGACGGTCCAGGGCGCTCGCGTCGAAGACGTCCTGGTCTCCTCGGCAATCCCGCTCCTCAACGAAGACACGGTCGTCGGGGCGATCTCGATCTGCCGGCGTGACCTCTCGCGGACCTTCACCGCCCTCGAGCTCGAAGCCATGCCCCTGATCGGGTCACAGGTGACGCTCGCGCTGGCGAACGTCGACCTGCATGCACGCGTCGCGGACGCGGCGATCCGCGATCCGCTGACCGGCCTCTGGAACCGGCGCCACCTGGAGGTGGCGACGACCCGATTGTTCGCCGCCCGTGCGCGCCTGCCGATGGACGATCGACACCCGGTCGCGATCATCCTGTTCGACCTCGACCATTTCGGGGACTTCAACAAGCAGCACGGGCACGTCATCGGCGATGCCGTGCTTCGCACGTTCGGGTCCATCCTCTCGCGACGCCTGCGCTCGAGCGACATCGTGGCGCGGTTCGGCGGGGAGGAGTTCGTGGCCATCCTCGATGGTGCGACGGTCGAGGAGGCGCATCGCGTCGCCGAAGAGATCCGGCGCGAGCTGGAGACGGCGCGCGTGACCGGTGCCGACGGCGAGCTGCTCCGTGCGACGGTATCGGCGGGTTGCGCGTCGCTGGGGCCGGCGGTCGCCACGCTCGAGGCCTTGCTGGAAGTCGCCGACGTCGGTCTGCAGATGGCCAAGCGCGGCGGACGCAACCAGGTCGTCGCTGCCTGACCCCTCGGTCGGTCGGGGTCCGCTAGGCTTCGCGATCGATGCCCCTCATCACGACCCGGTCACTCACGAAGCACTACCCGGGCGGCGTCACCGCGCTCGATGACCTGACGGTCGAGCTCGAGCCCGGGATCATCGGGTTGGTCGGCGCCAACGGCGCCGGCAAGAGCACGTTGCTACGCATCCTGCTTGGCCTCCTGCCGGCGACCTCGGGAGAGGCGACCGTCCTCGGGCACGACGTGCGCGGCCAGGGCTCCACGCTCCGCCGATTCGTCGGCTACATGCCCGAGTCCGATTGCTTGCCGCCCGATGTGACCGCCGCCGACTTCGTCGGCCAGATGGGGCGTTTGTCCGGTCTCCCACGTGCCGCCGCCCGCGAGCGTGCCGCCGAGGTGCTCCGTCACGTGGGCCTGTACGAGGAGCGGTACCGGCCGATGGGCGGTTATTCGACCGGGATGCAGCAGCGCGTGAAGCTCGCGCAGGCGCTGGTCCACGACCCGCGGCTGTTGCTCCTCGACGAACCGACGAACGGCCTCGACCCGGCCGGGCGCGACGAGATGCTCGCGCTGGTCAAGCGCACCGGGACGGAATTCGGGATCGCCGTCGTGGTCGCGAGCCACCTGCTCGGCGAGATCGAGCGCGTCTGCGACCACCTTGTCGCAGTGGATGCCGGGCGGCTCATCCGCTCCGCCCCGCTCACGACGTTCACCGAGCACACCGGCACCCTCGCGGTCGATGTCGAGGAGGGAGCGCCGGCACTGGCGGAGGCATTGGTCGCGGCCGGGCTGCAGGCGGTCGTGGACGGCCGGACCGTGCTGATCGAGCTGATCGACGACCGGCCGTGGGACCTGGTCCGGGACACCGTCGCCGACCTCGGATTGCCACTCGTCCGCATCGAGCAGCGCCGGCGTGGGTTGGAGGAGTTGTTCCAGTGAGCGCCACGGGCAGCATCTACGACCTGGGATACCGCGGCTATGACGGTCCACGCTTCGGCCGCGCCTCGGTCGCCCTCGGGTTGCTGCAACAGACGCTCAAGGAGGCATTCGGGATCGGTCGCGGCGGCCGGGCGAAGGTGGCGCCCTTTACGTTGCTTATCCTCAACACGCTGCCGGCCCTCCTGGCGGTCGGCTTCAATGCGCTGACGCGGCAGGCCGGTGCGGCCGACGCCCTCGACGAGGTCAACCCGATCCAGCACGACGCGTACTGGAGCCTGACCTCGACGCTGGTCATGCTGTTCTGCGCCGCCCAGGCGCCGGAGCTGTTCGGACGCGACCAGCGGTACGGGGTGCTGCCGCTGTACTTCTCGCGGGTGCTGACGCGGGTCGATTACGCCCTGGCCCGGACCGGCGGCCTGCTCATCGCGATCCTGATCGTGACCGTCACGCCGCAGCTCCTTTTGAGCGTTGGGGCGATCCTGGCCGCGGCGGATCCGATCAGCGGTCTCAGCGAGGAGTTGCCGGAGATCCCGCGCTATCTGACCGTGTGCCTGCTCGGCTCCGGGGTCTTCGCCGGCGTCTCGGCGCTTATCGCCTCGTACACGCCCCGACGCGCCTACTCCGTCGCCTCGATCATCGCCCTGTTCATCGTCCCGCCGATCGTGGTCGGCATCATCGCCACGTTGTCGGTGCCCGATGTCGCCCGTGTCCTCCTCCTCGCCAGCCCGAGCGACGTCGTCGACGGCGTGAACGGTGCGATCTACGGGCCGCTGCGGATCGCCGGCGAAACGATCGTCCTCGCCCCGCTGGACGGCTGGGTCTACTTCGCGACGGCGGTGGCGTTCGTGATCGGGTCCCTTGCGATCGTCGTGCGTCGCTATCTGACGGTCACGGTATGACCTCCGCCGTCCCGGCCATCGAGCTGGAGCACGTCTCGCGCTGGTACGGCAACGTCGTCGCCGTGAACGACGTGTCGTTCGCGCTGGGTCCGGGCGTGACCGGTCTGCTCGGTCCCAACGGGGCCGGCAAGACGACGCTCCTCCACCTGTTGGCGGGCCTTCTTGCGCCGTCCGCCGGCGTGGTTCGCATCGCCGGTCGGCCGGCGTTCGGCGACCCATCGATCTATTCGACGGTCGGCCTCGTGCCGGAGCGTGAAGCGGTTCCGGGCTACGTGACCGGGCGGGAGTTCGTGCGGCTCAACGCGGAACTCCAGGGCATCGATCATGAGCCGGCGGCGACGGATCGGGCGATCGCCACCGTCGAGATGAGCGACGCGGCCGATCGGCAGATCCGCACCTATTCGAAGGGCATGCGCCAGCGCATCAAGCTCGCCGCGGCGCTCGTGCATGAGCCGCGGATCCTGCTGCTCGATGAGCCGTTCAACGGCATGGACCCGCGTCAGCGGCTGCACATGATGGACCTGCTTCGGACCATGGCGGCCGACGGTCGCGCGATCCTCTTCTCGTCGCACATCCTCGAGGAGGTCGAGCGGCTTGCCGAGGCGGTCCTCGTCGTCTACGCCGGCCGCCTGGCCGCCTCCGGGGACTTCCGGTCGATCCGCCGGCTGATGACCGATCGTCCGCACCGGTTCACGATCCGCTCCTCGAACGACCGCGCGTTGGGTGCTGCCCTGCTGGCGAACCCATCGGTCTTCGGGGTCGACCTGCTCGACGGGCGGCTTGCCGTCCAGGCCAGCGACCTCGGCACCTTCGCCCGGATCGTGGCGCCGGTCGCGAAGGCTTCCGGGATCCGCCTCCACGAGCTGACCCCGACCGACGACACCCTCGAGAGCGTGTTCAGCTACCTGGTGCGTCGATGAGGGCGTTCCGTGCCATCGTCGAGCTGACCCTGCGCGCGCTGGTCGGTCGACGCCGGACGCTCACGATCGCGACCCTCGCCTCACTGCCGGTGTTGCTCGGGATCCTCGTGCGGCTGGGGGGCGGCCGACCCGATGCGCCCGAGATCCTCGACACCCTGGTGATCCGGACTGTCTGTCCGCTGGTCGGGCTGGTCATCGGGACCGGTGCGATCGCCTCCGAGATCGACGATGGCACGCTCATCTTCCAGCTGATCAAGCCCGTTCCGCGCTGGCTCGTAGCCCTCGCGAAGACCTCGGTCGCCGCGTTCGTCACGGCGGTCCTCGTGATCCCACCGATCATCCTCACCGGGCTGTTGCTGGGCGGTCTCGGTGCTGCATCCATCGCGACGACCGCCGGGTTCGCACTGGCGGCGCTCGCGGGCGGGACCGCATACGCGGTGGGCTTCACCGCGCTCGGCCTGCTGACGTCGAGAGCACTGGTGGTCGGCCTCGGCTACACCCTCATCTGGGAGGGTGTGCTGGCAGGACTCCTCGAGGGGACCAAGTTCCTGTCGGTCCGCCAGGCGACGCTCGGGATCGCGGCAGAGCTCACCGGCGAGGACGTCGGCAGCGCCCCGCTTGCCCCGCTCACATCGATGGTCATCATCGTCGTGGTCATCGCTGGAGGCGTGATCCTTACCGCCGTCCGCCTCCGGCGCTTCCAGCTGCGCGCGGCCGACTGACAGCGACCCTTGACGCTCCGGGCGCATGCCCGCTAGCATCGGTGTGACAAGCGCACTTGCGCGCCGACATCATGACGACTTGCGGAGATGACACCCCATGGACTTCGGAGCCCTGTCCAGCGGTCTGTTGACCGGACTTCGCGAAGGCGTGGAGGCGGCGCTCATCATCGCCATCATCTGCGCGTATCTGGCGAAGACAGGCAACCGTCAGCACTTCCCGACGGTCTTCGCGGGTGCCGGTCTGGCGATCGCCTTGAGCGTGGTCCTGGGCATCGTCCTGTTCGTCACGGTCGGCGGGCTCCAGGAACCCTACGAGCAGATCTTCGAGGCGATCACGCTGTTCGCAGCCGCGGCCGTCGTGACCTGGATGCTGTTCTGGATGCGTCGCCAGGCGCGATTCGTCAAGGGTGAGCTGCAGGCGGCGGTCGACCGCGCGCTCGACCAGGGGTCGGTCACTGCGCTCGCTATCCTCGCCTTCGTGGCCGTGATCCGCGAGGGTCTCGAGACGTCACTGTTCCTTGTCGGTCAGGCCAATTCGGCGGATCAGGGCGCGCCATCCGTGCTCCTCGGTGCCGTGGTCGGGCTGGCCATCGCGGCCGTGCTCGGCGTCGGGTTCTACCAGGGCTCGCGCCGCCTGAACCTTCAGACCTTCTTCCGCTGGACCGGCGTCGCGTTGATCTTCATCGCCGCTGGGTTGCTGTCGGTCGGCGTCCATGAGCTCGTCGAGATCGGCGTGATCCCCTTCGGTGGGCAGACCCTGTTCGACCTCTCGGGTGTGCTGCCGCACAGCGCGGACGGGGGCAACGTGCTTGGGCAGTTCCTGCGGGCGTTGTTCGGTTACTCGTCGACGCCTGAAGCGATCACATTCGCGGTCTGGCTGACGTACGTCGTCGTTGTCCTGTTCCTGTTCCTCCGGCCGGCCAAGCCGGCCGTCGCTCAGGTCAGCGGGTCGACCACCGCGCCGGCACGCTCGTAGGTCAGAACGGCAGCAGCGAGTCCATCTCCGGGACGATCGCATCGAGCGCCAGCAGGTAGATCGTTCCGAGGACCAGGCTGAAGACGCCCGCGATCAGGCCCACCACGACGTAGATCCGCTCCTTGGTCTGACTCGCGACGAACCCGACCGACGTCAGCACGACGATCGCGAGGTTCGAGATCAATAGCCCGAGGACGAAGGCCAGGAGCATCGGGACGCCGAGGCCGGCACTCGCCGCCCCACCGACGGCGGCGATGAGCAGGACCTGCGTCCCGGTCTCCGCGCCGATCCCGTGGATCATGCCTACGCCGAGGGCGGTCTTGGGCCCGTAGGAGCTCATCTCGAGCGGCTCGACGTGCTCGTGCCCGTGGAGCCGCGCACCGAACCGACGCCAGGCATAGCGGATGCCGTCGAAGACCAGCATCCAGCGGCTGCGGAGCCGGAAGGACTCACCGCCGCGGGCATAGCGGTAGACGGAGTACAGGACCCATATGCCGAGCGCGACGAGGGTCAGACCGACGATGCGGCCCATGATCGGGTCCAGCCACGCCGGGCAGGATCGCGCCGAATGACAGCGCGGCGATGCCGAGACCGATGACGACGACGCCGTGGCCGACGGCATAGAGCGTCCCCAGCTGGATGGCTTCGATCTGCTCGCGCCCCAACCGGGCCGTGCCCGAGGGCCCGCCGCGCAGGGCAGGGGCGAGGGTCGCGGCGCCAGGCCCGGCATCGTGGGCGTAGCGCTCGATCGATCCGCCGTGGCTGTGGTGGTGGCCGCTGACCGCGCGATGCTGCTCTGCATGCGCCGCCTCGGCGACGCCGGCGGCAGCGGTGGTACTGGTGATGTCGGTGATCGCGGCGATGTGATCCCAGTCGATCCCGTGGCGGATGCCGAGCGCGAGGCCGGTCGCCAGGACGCCGATACCGGCCGGAGTGGCGACATCGGCCGCAGCCGCAAGCAGCAGTTCGAGCACGCGTTCCCTTTCCCGAGTGATCCGCGACAAGCGTAGCGCGACCCGCACAGTATCGCAACAAGTTGCATCTGCAGGTGGTGGCACCTGTCGCTCTATACTGCGCGCCATGCGCGCGACCGGATCACCTGCCTTGCGGCCGGACGTCGGCCGGCCGTGGGCGGGGATCCCCGACCAGTTGCGGGCACGTGGCCTGCGCTGGACCCCGCAGCGACGGATCCTCGTCGAGGTGCTGTCGCAGGCCGACGGGCACGTGACCGGCGCGGAACTGGTGGATCGCTGCAGGGCGCTCGATCCCGACACGATCCCCTCCACCGTCTACCGAACGCTCGACGTCCTCGAGGAGCTCGGCGTCGTCCGCCACAGCCACGGGGCAGACGGTCGAGAGGAGTTCCACGTGCTGCCGGCAGTGGAGCACGCCCACCTGTACTGTCGCGTGTGCGCGGGTGCGTGGGAGCTGGCCGGCGATGATCCGGTCGTCGTCAGTGCCGTCCAGGCGGTCCACGATGGCCACGGGTTCACGATCGATGTGCCCCATCTCACGCTGACCGGCGTGTGCGCCACCTGTCGGGCGAAGGAGGGCGATGCCTGAGCTGACCGTCGACCTCGTCGAGCGGTTCTACGCGATCCTGGCGATCGCCGCGATCGTCGGCATGGTCGTGGTCGGCGGGTTGCGCTTCCTGGCCATCAAGTCCGATCCGGCCCTCGACGCCTATGCGGCGCTCGCTCGTCTCGTCCAGCCGCGGGCCAACCTCGCCGGCTGGATCGTCGCCATCCTGGCGACGGCCGGCAGCCTGTACTTCTCGGAAGTCGCGGGGTTCGCGCCATGCACGCTTTGCTGGTACCAGCGCATCGCGATGTACCCATTCGTGGTGTTGTTGGGGGTCGCCGCCGTGCGCCGCGATGTCCGGGCACCCACGGGCGCTTCCGCGTTGGCCTTGGTCGGCGCCGTCATCGCCGGATACCACGTCGCGCTCGAGTGGCTACCCTCACTCGATACCGGGGCGTGCAGTGCGACCGTCCCGTGTACGTATGTCTGGTTCCGCGTCTTCGGCATCTTCAGCCTGCCGACGCTGGCGCTGACCGCCTTCCTCCTGATCCTCACGCTGACGCTCGTCCGCGATCCTGACGAGCCCCACCGATGGAGCGACCGATGACGTCCGATCCCGGCAGCCGCCGTGCCCGACGCGAAGCGCAGCGCGCGGAGGCGCGCCGAGCGGCCGGCCGCACCACCCCGGCGTCGCGCTGGCTGCTCCCCGGCCTGATCGCCGCGGCCGTGGTCGTGGCAGCCGTCCTTGCGATCGTCCTGTCGGGCGGTGGCCAGCCCAGCGGTGGCGGAAGCTCGTCCGTGCCGCCATCGATCGCTGGCGGAAGCCCCGCGCCGGGCTCGGCCGGGGCGGTGCCGGCGCCGGTCATCGACGGGTCGCCGTTGCCGGCGTTCCCAGGCCCGGGCACCACCGATCCTGCCGTGGGCCAGCCGGCGCCGGAGGTGACCGGCACCGACTTCGACGGTGCCCCGGTCGCGATCGCGGCCGACGGGCGTCCGAAGGTCCTCATCTTCCTCGCGCACTGGTGCCCGCACTGCCAGGAAGAGGTGCCGGTCGTGCAGGCGTGGGTGACCGCGGGCGGCGTGCCCACCGGCGTCGACGTCATCGCTGTCGCGACCGCCATCGACCCGGCCGGCCCGAACTATCCGCCGGATGCCTGGCTGCAGCGAGAAGGCTGGTCTTCGCCCGTCATCGCCGATCCGACCAACAGCGTCTCCCAGGCGTACGGTCTGACCGCGTTCCCGTTCTGGGTCTTCATCGGCCCCGACGGTGACGTTCGCGCGCGTGTGATCGGCAAGCTGCCGGTCGCCGACCTCGAGGCCGCCATCCGCGGCCTGCTCCCGAGCGCGCGGGCGGTCGCCTGTGTCAGTCCCCTCCCAACGGAACGCCGACGATGTTGAACCCGCCGTCGACGTACACGACCTCGCCGGTGACGGCGCTCGACAGGTCGGACGCGAGGTAGACGCCGGTCTTCCCGACGTCCTCGATCGAGATATTCGAGCGCAACGGCGCGACCTCGTCGAAGGCGCCGTACATCGCCTTGAAGCCCGCGATGCCGGCCGCCGCCAGCGTCCGGATGGGCCCGGCGCTGATCGCGTTGACCCGGATTCCGTCCGGTCCGAGGTCCGCGGCCAGGTAGCGGACCGTCGCCTCCAGGGCGGCCTTGGCGACTCCCATCACGTTGTAGTTCGCGACGACCTTCTCCGAGCCGTAATAGGTCAGGGTGATGATCGACGAACCCTGGCGCAGGTAGGGCCGGGCGCCACGCGCCAGCGCCAGCAGCGAGTAGGCCGACACGTCCATCGCCAGCGCGAAGCCGTCGCGGGAGGTGTCGACGAACGCGCCCGACAGGTCCTCACGCTTCGCGAAGGCGAGGGCGTGGACGAGGATGTCGACCGATCTGCCGGTCTCGCCCCAGCGGGCGAAGACGCGCTCGATATCGGCGTCGGACTGGACGTCGCAGGGCTCCACGAAGGTCGACCCGATCGACTCCGCCAGCGGGCGTACGCGCTTGTCGATGAGCGCTTCGATCGAGGAGAACCCGACCTGTGCGCCTTCGGCATGGAGAGCCCTGGCGATCCCCCAGGCGATCGAGTGATCGTTGGCAACGCCGAAGACGAGCGCGTTCTTGCCCTCGAGCAGACCCATCCGGCACCTCCGTTCCGATAGGCTTCCATCATGCCCCAGCGCGCCCGTCCGCCGACCGACCTGGGCGCGGGGCTGCGCGGGGTCCGTGCCCTCCTGCTCGACCTCGACGGGGTGATCGTCCTGGCCGGCGAGGCGATTCCGGGCGCCGCGAAGGCGCTCAACGAGCTCGAGCGGCGCGGGATGCCGTACCGCATCGTGACGAATACCTCGGCGGTCAGCCGGCAGACGCTGTCGCGCTGGTCGGCCAGGCTTGGTGCGCCGATCCCGCCAGAGCGCTTCGAGTCGGCGTTGTCGGCGTCGGCGGCCTGGACGGCTCGACATTTCAAGGACCGGCCGCTCTACGTGCTCGCCTCCGAGGATGCGCGGACCGAGTTCGCGGGCCAACAGCTGCTGAGCCACGCGGAGGCGGCGACGCGCGGCGCGTCGGTAGCGGCGGTCGTCATCGGCGATTTGCCGGAGGATGCGACCTACGAGAACCTCAATCGCGCGTTCCGGCTGGTCCTGGACGGCGCGGCGCTGATCGGCATGCACCGTAATGGCTGGTGGCTGACCCCGGACGGCCCCACCCTCGACTCGGGCGCGTTCGTGGTCGGCCTCGAATTCGCCAGTGGCCGGTCGGCCACGATCGTCGGGAAGCCGTCATCGTCCTTCTTCGCGCAGGGCGTGCGCGACCTTCGGCGCGAAGCCGGCCGCGACCTCGCGCGTGCCGAGATCGCGATGGTCGGCGACGACGTCCGCACCGATATCCGGGCAGCTCAACGGGCCGGCCTGCGTGGCATCCTCGTGCTGTCGGGCAAGCACGGCGAGGCCGACATCGAGACTGCCGCAGCGGAGCGGGGTGGCCGGTGGCCGGACGGCGTCGCCCCGGATCTGGCTGCTGTGGTCAGCGGACTCACGTAACACGAGGGGAGCGACCGATGTTCGGAGCGACGTTCACGAATTGACCGGTCTGGCTCAGCGTGCTGATGGGCGCCGGCTTCGGCGTCGCTGGGCAGTTGCTCATCGCGGGCGGGCTGGCGGCCAGTGCCGGCTGGACGGGTCCTGTCGTGACGCTGCTCGCCCCGGCGGCCGTCGCGATGCTCGCAGCGCTGGTGATCCGGGCCGGCTGGGGTGCCACCGGGTTCGCGATCGGTCAGGTCGTGGCGGCGCAGGTCGGGCCGCTCCTCATGCCGTCGATCGTCATGCCGCAAACGATCGACCTCGTCCTGAGTCTGGCCGCGGGACTGGTCGGCTATGCGGTCGGCGCCGGGATCCTGCTCGCGCCGTCGATGCCAGACTTCCAGCCACCAAGCCCGGTCGACCTGTCGCGCTTCGAGGCGGACGCGCGCGGCCAGCTGCGTGGCATCGACCCTGAGGCGCCGGGCGCGTTCGAGCGAGCGACGGTCCTGCTCCGGCGGGTCAACGAACAGGTCGGCATGGCATCGACCTGGATGTATGGCGGCGGGAAGCCACCTGCCGACCCAGGTCCGCCGCCCGGCCTCCTCGAGGTCCAGGCCGAGCTCGTCGAGACTGCGCGGATCGCTGCGATCAAAGCTGGTGCCCGGCGCGTCACGATCACGTCCTCGGGGATGGGTGGCGGGATCGATGTCCAAGCTGTGTTCGGCGATCCCATCGCGGCCGACGAGGACCTTCCATCAACATCGATCGACGTCGACTGAACGCCGTTCGTCGCGCTGGGTCGAGACGAATGAGGGAGGTTCAGGTCGAATGGGTCCGGGTCGAGCGGATGGCGGCCGCCCGACCCGGAAACAAGTCAGGGTTCGATCTGGATGGAGTCGACGATCGACTGGAGTTGGGCCTGGATCTGTGGGCTCGTACCGGGGAAGCTGTCGCCCCTGACCACCACCCGGACCCCGTTCACATCAAGGACCCAGATGCGCCACAGGGCGTTCGGCCCCTGGGCGTAGATGCCGGGTTCCCACACGAAGTAGCCGCACCCGCCTGGGTCCGTGGTGGTGTTCGCGGGCGCCCGGAACTCCAGATACTGCCCCGAGAACCCGCCCAGGGTGACGTCGACGGGACTCGTCACGTCGAGGTCCGGGTGATCCACGAGCGCGGTCACGAACTCGTCGACGGTCGTACCGGTCGGGATGGTCGGTCCGTTCGGGTCCGGTCCGGATCCCCCACAGGCCTGCGAGACGGTGTACAACCAGCCGCCGCGCCCGAAAAGCAATCCGGCTCCGCCAGGTGGCGAATAGCTCTCGACGGAGGGAATGATCGAGTATTCGAGCCCTGCCCAGCCATCGGGAACGGTGAGCGTGATCCGGATCGAGTCGTCCTCCGCGCCCGCTTCCGTGCAGCCAGCCTGCAACGACTCCCCGGTGCACAGACCCCCGGGACCCACGAATGGCTGGATCGTATGACTGCCCGCCGCTAGCGGGCCGACCGGAAACAACGCCGGAGATGGCGCTGGCGATCGACTAAGCGATGGCGATGGCGACGCCGTCAACGACGGCGCCGGCGAAGGAGAGGGCGTCTGGCCGGATCCGCCGACACCTTCGCTCCTCGGCAGAAGGTTGATCCCCACGAGCGCCACGACCACCACGGCCACCGCAGCGATCGCGAGCTTCAAGGCATTGTTCATTTCACTCAGCCTCCACGCCGGCCACCAGGAACGGCGCTGTGAGGTCATGGGGAGCTGGTCGAGCACGCTGTCCAGGACGCGGTCCGGCAGCGCAGTCGCGCCATCCTCCAACCACGACCGAACGATGCGGGTGACGTCGCGCTCGGTGCTCACTGGGCAACCTCCCGCCTGCCAGGTCTGGCGTCGGCCTCGAGGGCCGCGCGCAGGCCGCGCATCGCGTGATGTAGTCGGGATCGGACCGTCCCGGCGGGGACGCCGAGCACGTCGGCGACCTCGTCGAGCGGCAGGTCGAGGTAGTGGTGCAACACCACCACCGCACGATGGTCGATGGACAGCCGTCGGAAGCCGCGCTCGAGCTGGTCGCGATCGACGACGGAGCTCAAGCCCTCCGCCACCGCCGGCTGATCGGTCGGTAGGAGGCGGACGTTCGGCAACGAACGGCGAGCCCGGCTTCCCTCGGCGTAGCAGGCGCGCACGAGGAGCCGGTACGACCAGGCGTCGAAGCGCGCCGGATCGCGGAGTTGCGGAAGGTCCCGCCAGATGCTTAGCAGCGCCTGCTGGGTCGCATCCTCGGCGAGGTCGGTGTCGCGCAGGATCCTGTGCGCCACCGCGTGGAGTCGGTCGCCCGCGGCGACGGCGAGGCTCGCGAAGGCCTCCTCGTCGCCGTGTTGTGCCCGTCCGATCAGATCGGCATCCACGTCTTCCGCCGTATGGCCGCCCGAACAGGTCGGGCGTTCACAGGGTATGGGCACCTTTGCGTCGGGGTGACTCACTATTCGCTCGGCTGTATGGTATCCCAAGCGCGCTTCGACTCGGAATCGACCTCGCCGGCTCTAGACTTGGCGGACTCCGTGTGCCCGCCCGCTTCACGAGGATCCGCCATGACGTCCGAGGCCAAGCCGCGCATCAAGGTCACGTACGCGACGCTGCGTGCCGACAACGAGGAGCTGCACTCGGCGTTCGAGGAGGCTGCCGGCGAGGCGCGCAGCAAGCTCGGTGGGTATCACCAGAACTACGTCGACGGGGCGTGGCGCGATGGTGTCGGGACGTTCGAAGCGCGCTCGCCGATCGACACCGACATCCTCCTCGGGACCTTCGCGAGCGGCTCGCCCGCGGATGTGGACGAGGCGGTCGCGGGTGCCCGCCGTGCGCAGCCGGCCTGGGCTGCAACGCCGTGGCGCGAGCGCCTCGCGATCCTGCGCCGCGCCGCCGAGTTGATCAGCGACCGGCTCTTCGCCTACTCGGCGACACAGAGCTACGAGGTCGGCAAGAACCGGATCGAGTCGCTTGGCGAGGTCGAGGAGTCGGCCGACCTCATCCGCTACTACGCCCAGACGATGGAGGACAACGACGGGTACGACCACCCGATGGGCAACCTCGGTGATACCGCCGTGCACACGCGGTCGATCCTGCGGCCGCACGGTGTCTTCGCGGTCGTGAGCCCGTTCAACTTCCCGATGGCGCTCGCGACCGGGCCGTCGAGCGCGGCGATGATGGCCGGCAATACCGTCGTCATCAAGCCGTCGTCGGCGTCGCCGCTGTCGGCCCAGAACATGCTCCAGGCGTACATCGATGCGGGCGTTCCGAAGGGCGTCGTGAACCTCGTCATGGGCCCCGGCGAGACGGTCGGCCAGGCGCTCCAGGACCACCCGGGTATCGACGGCATCGTGTTCACCGGCTCGTACGCGGTCGGCATGGAGCTCTTCCGCACGTTCTCGAAGACGTGGCCACGGCCGTGCATCGTCGAGATGGGCGGCAAGAACCCGGCGATCGTCACCCGCACGGCGGATCTCGACGAGGCGGCCGAAGGGATCATGCGGTCGGCGTTCGGGTTCGGCGGGCAGAAGTGCTCGGCGAATTCGCGGGTGTACGTCGAGCGGCCGGTCCACGACGAGCTTGTCCGGCTGCTGGTCGAGAAGACGGAGTCGATCGTGATCGGCGATCCCATCGCTCGGCAGAACTGGCTGGGTCCGATCATCGACCAGCGCGCGGTCGACCGGCACCAACAGGCGGTGAGCGAGGCGCGCCGCGACGGGCAGGTGCTCATTGGCGGCGAACGCCTCGACGATGGCGATCTGGGGCGGGGTTTCTACGTGGAGCCGACCGTCGTGGGTGGGCTACCGGCCGACCATCGTGTCTTCCGCGATGAGTTCTTCGCGCCGCTGACGGCGGTCCACGCCGTCGATTCGCTGGACGAGGCGCTGACGCTGGCGAACGACACGATCTACGGGCTCACCGCGGGCGTCTACAGCGAGGACAAGGGCGAGGTCCAGCAGTTCCTGGATCGCATCCAGGCCGGGGTGGTGTACGTGAACCGTCGGGCCGGCGCCACGACCGGCGCGTGGCCGGGCATCCAGGCGTTCGGCGGCTGGAAGGGCAGCGGCTCGACCGGCAAAGCCGGCCTATCGATGTACTACGTGGCGCAATTCCTGCGGGAGCAGAGCCACACGGTCGTCGACTAGGGTCCGATCCGGCCGAATCTGTCGGGCGCGTGCTTCTCAGACTGCAGATCGAACCCGAGGCTCGCCAACAGAGGTTCCTCGTGCTCAATGGGTGTCTGGCAAGCACGTTGTTGCGCCCAAACGGCGTCACTCCGGCCCTTGAGGCCCGTTTTGCCGACTAGCAAGCACGCCGCGTGCTGAGGCGGGGCAACTAGGACTAGCGGACCTTCTTCCGCTCCTCGGGCTCGATCGGCGGAGCGAGGCGGTCCTCGTCGCCGCGCGTCTCGTCCCCGCCCTGACGCGCCTTCCAATCGGGTCGCTGTTCCTTGCGCTCATTGCGCTTCGGCTCGTTCGAGCCGCTGCCTGAGGTATGGCCGTAGCGGGTGTCGCGATCTTCGGTTCCCATGAGGTCAGACTCCGCCACCAGCTGGATCGAATGCTCAGCACGGATCTGCTCGGCGTGTGTCTGTTTCGTGGCAGAAGTTGCACTGGGAGACGCGTTAGCGGCGGAAACGAGTCGATCGGTGGCTGGAACGCGCCACAACGGTCCCTGGGTGCAACTTCTGCCAGACCAAGGGAACCGTCCGCACTTGGTCGGTGTATCGAGGGACACAACCTAACCGGAGGTCATCCGATGCGCCGCACCACGATCGCCGCCCTGATCGCTCCCGCCCTTCTGTTGATCGCCGCGCTGGCGGCGCCCGCGACCCAGGCCGGTGGCGGCTGCCATATGCCGGGAGCTGGTGACGTCTATACCGAGGGCGAGGGAACCGCGGTGATCCGGATGGACGTGTGCAGCTTCTCGCCGACGATCTCCCGGGTCGCACTCGGGACGACCGTTCGGTTCCTGAACACCTCGACCGTAGAACACGCGGTGGTTGGGCGATCGGGCACGTGGGGCAGCGAGATCCTGCCGGTCGGCAAGGAGTTCTCGGAGACGTTCGGCGCTGCCGGGACGTACCCGTTCTCGTGCCCACTCCATCCGGGGATGGTCGGCGCGATCGTCGTCGGTGGTGATGCGGCGGCCGCTGCGGCTCCGGTGATGACGTCCACAAGCACAAGCGCCGCGACTCCCGAAAACGCTGCCATCGAGCTCATGCCGCTCGCGCTCGCCGGGGTCGCAGGGCTAGCGATCGGGGCGATCGGCGGCGCTTTCGCTGCAGGCGCGATCGCGACACGACGTCGCCGGGCCACAGACTGAACCAGCGCGCCTCGGAGGCGCGAACCGCTCGGCTATACTCCGCCGCGAGTATCCAGTCTGCATACTCCGTATGCAGTCGAGCGTCTTCGTCGACCTAGAGGTGCGCCTTGCCCACGGCCGCGCGGATCGCCGGTGATCGCCCCGTCCCGCACATCGTCACGGAGCTGCCGGGCCCCAAGGCCCGGGCGCACGTCGAATTCGATGAGACCTGGACGTCGCCCAGCCTGCCGCGTGCCTACCCGATCGTCCCGATCCGCGGCGAGGGCCTGACGGTCGAGGACATCGACGGGAACCTCTTCCTCGATTTCGCGGCCGGCATCGCGGTCAACTCGACCGGCCACGCGCATCCTCAGGTCGTCGGCGCGATCAAGGAGCAGGCCGCCGAGCTGATCCACTTCTCGGCAGCCGACTTCTACCTGCCCATCTATCCGGAGGTCTGCCGGCGGCTCGCAGAGGGCGCGCCGATCGACGGGCCGGCACGTACCTACCTCGGCAATTCCGGTGCGGAGGCGGTCGAGGCGTCGATCAAGCTGGCCCGGCACGCGACGAAGCGGCCGTACATCGTCGCATTCCTCGGCGCCTTCCACGGTCGGACCTACGGCGCCGTGTCGCTGACGGCCTCGAAGGCCAAGTACCACGCCGGTTTCGGGCCGTTACTTCCGGGCGTCTTCCACGCCCCGTTCGGCCGCGTCGAGGACCTCAGATGGTTCGACGAGGTCCTGTTCGACAAGCTGGCGCCGGCCGATGAGGTCGCCGCGATCATCGTCGAGCCGATCCAGGGCGAAGGCGGCTACATCGTGCCGGAGGACGGGTTCCTCCAGGGCCTCCGGGCGATCTGCGACCGCCACGGCATCCTGCTGATCGCCGACGAGATCCAGTCGGGCGCCGGGCGGACCGGCAAGATGTGGGCAGTCGAGCACTGGGGCGTCAAGCCCGACATCCTGCTGACCGCCAAGGGCATCGCCAGCGGGATGCCGCTTGGCGCGATGGTCGCCCGCGCCGACCTGCTCGAGGCATGGGGCAAAGGCGCGCATGGCTCGACGTTCGGTGGCAACCCGGTCGCCTGCGCGGCGGCGCTCGTGACGATCGACCTCCTCGAGAGCGGCCTCATCGCCAACGCCGCCGCCCGCGGGGCGCAAGCCATTGCCGGCCTTCGACCGCTCGTCGACCGGTTCGACGGTCTGGTGCGCGACGTGCGCGGGCTCGGCCTGATGCTGGGCGTCGAGTTCGATACGCCCGGAGCACGCCGAGGAGGTCCAGTGGGCCTGCTTCCAGCGCGGGCTGCTGGTGCTCGAGTGCGGGGTGTCGAGCGTGCGGATGTCGCCGCCGCTGACGGTCAGCGAGTCGGAGATGGTCACGGCGCTGCGGATCTTCACCGAGGCGGTCGCCGAGGTGGCCGGCGACGAGTCGACCGTGCTGGAGGCTGCGCAGGAAGCCGGCGCGATGAGCGAGGTCGAAGCCGCCGGATGACCTCCAAGCTCGCGTCGATGCGCGACGCGGTCGCCGACCTCGTGCGCGACGGGGACACCGTCGCGATCGAGGGCTTCACCCACCTCATCAGCTTCGCCGCCGGTCACGAGATCATCCGCCAGCGCAAGCGCGATCTCACGCTCGCCCGCCTGACGCCTGACGTGGTCTATGACCAGATGATCGCGGGCGGCGTCGCGTCGAAGCTGGTGTTCAGCTGGCTCGGCAACCCAGGCGTCGGCGGGCTCGGGGCGATCAGGCGCAGGATCGAAGGCGAGATCGCCGACCAGCCACTCGCCATCGAGGAGTACAGCCACTTCGGGATGGTCGGGCGCTATACGGCCGGGGCCATGAACCTGCCGTTCTTCCCGCTCCGCTCGTACTTCGAGACCGACATGCCGGCGGCCAACCCGCTGATCCGTCCGATCACCTCGCCGTACGACGACGGGACGGTCTACGCGGTGCCTCCGCTCGAACCGGACGTCACGATCATCCACGCGCAACGTGCGTCCGCCGCTGGGGACACCCAGGTGTGGGGCCTGCTGGGCTGCCAGAAGGAGGCGGCATTCGCCGCCGATCGCGTCATCGTCGTCGTCGAGGAGGTCGTCTCGGACGAGGTGATTCGCGCCGACCCGAACCGGACGATCATCCCGGGCCTGATCGTCGATGCGGTGGTAGTCGAGCCGTGGGGCGCGCATCCCTCGTACGTCCAGGGCGCATACGACCGGGACAACCGGTTCTACCTGGACTGGGATCCGATCACCCGGGACGAAACTGCGGTCCAGGCCTGGCTCCGCGAGTGGGTCTACGACCTCGATGGACGCGCGGCGTATGTCGAGAAGCTGGGCGCCGAGCGGATCGACTCGCTCCGGCCGAGCGCGCCCGCGCCATCTGGTCCGGTCGACTACGGCACATATCGATGAGCGACGGTCTGATGCTCCTCGTCGCCGGCCCGTACCGGTCCGGGACCGGCGGCGATCCCGACCGCATCGCCGCCAACGTGGAGGCGATGACCCGCGTCGCGCTGGAGCTGTACCGGCGCGGCCACCTGCCCGTGCTGGGCGAGTGGTTCGCGCTACCCCTCATCGAGCAGGCTGAGCGCGACGACGCCGGCGGTGATGCCGACGCCGAGATCTTCCACCCGGTGGCGGAGCGAGTCCTCGAACGGTGCGACGCCGTCCTGCGGATCGGCGGCGCGTCCGAAGGCGCCGACCGCATGGTCGAGACCGCAAGGCGGCTTGGCAAGACGGTCTACTCGTCGGTCGAGGACGTCCCGTGACCGGCACCGCCTTCAGCAAGTCCGAGATGATGATCGTGGCGGCCGCCCGGGCCCTCGAGGGCCAGCGGGTGTGCTTCGTCGGCGTCGGCCTGCCGAACATCGCCGTCAACCTCGCCCAGCGCACGGTCGCACCGGACATCGAGCTCGTCTACGAGGCAGGCGTGTTCGGCGCGCGGCCGCAGCGGCTGCCGCTCAGCATCGGCGACCCGACGATCGTCACGGGCTCGACGGCTGTCGTCAGCATGCTCGAGCTGTTCGGCTACTACCTGCAGGGCGGGTTGATTGACGTCGGGTTCCTGGGCGCGGCCCAGATCGACCGCTTCGGCAACATCAACACGACGGTCATCGGCTCGTACGACCGGCCCACGACCCGGCTGCCCGGCAGCGGCGGCGCGTGCGAGATCGCCATCAACGCCCGCCAGGTCTTCGTGATCATGCGTCAGTCGGCGCGCTCGTTCGTCGAGAAGATCGACTTCCGCACGTCGCCGGGCAACCTCGGCGGTGCCGAGGAGGCGGAACGGATCCGTCGCGAGGGCGGCTGGCTCGGCCGTGGGCCGACCGTTGTCGTCACCGACCTGGGCATCTATCGCTTCGACGACCGCGGCGAGATGCGCCTCGAGTCGCTCCATCCAGGAGCGACCATCGACGAGGTCAGATCGAGTATCGGCTGGGACATCGCGGTCGCCGATGCCCTCAGCGCGACCCCGCAACCGACCGACGACGAGCTCCGGCTGATCCGCGAGGAGCTCGACCCGGAAGGCGTCTACACGAAATAAGGGTGTCAGGCCTTCTCGAACGCGACGAGGAACTCGAGTGCGCCCTCGTCGGCGATCGAGATGATGAAGCCGCCCACGTTCGGCGCGGTGATGTCGAAGTCGGCCAGCGGGAAGGTCAGCGACCCCGCGACCTGGATCCGCCCGTCGACGAGCTGCGCCTGGGCGGGGATCTCGACCGGCTTGGTCACGCCGTGGAGCGTCAGGTCGCCGACCAGCGTGATATCCGTGGCCGTTCCGGCCAGTGCGGCCGCGGGGACGTCGACTGGCTGCGTCACGACGAACGTCGCCGTCGGGAACTGGTCGGTCTGGAGCCCTTCGCTGCGCAGCCGGTTGTCGCGCCGACCCTCGTCGGAGGTGATCGTGGTCGTGTCGACGTTCAGCGTGCCGGCCGTCAGCCGCGCGCCATCGCCGTTCTCCTCGACCGTGACGGATCCCGTCACGTCGGACGTGCGACCGACGGCATCTGACTCGGCCGGGAGGTTCGCGAGCCGCTCGCGGACGCGGTAGCCGGCGACGCTGTCCGCGGCGACCTGCCACTCGCCGGCGATGCCCGTCGCCGTCCCGGGTTCGGAGCTGGTCGCCGCGCCGGTCGCCGCGGGCTCAGTGGTCGCATCGGCCGATATGGCGCTGCTCGGCAAGGCGAGTGTGGCGACGTCGTCACCGCGAAGGACCTGGTCGTAGGCGACGTAGCCGCCGACGGCGATGGCCACGATTGCGACCAGGGCAAGGGCGATGGATCGGGATCGGGTCACGAGGAGCGCCTCCGGAGGGCGGCGCGAGTCTGGCGCCGTCGACCGTTAGATTCTCAGAGAACCATGAGAGCGCGCTGAGAGCGATCTACCAGGGGGCGGCCCCGAGCAAGCGGTCGAAGCCACCGTCCCCGACCCAACCCTCGAGCTCGCCGGTCGTGGCATCGAGCCTCGCGATCTGGCCGCCGGTCTGCGTCAATGCGAACAGCGTCGTGCCGTCAGGGGTGACCGCAAGCCCGTCGATCGCCGTGCCGGTCAGGTACCGCATCTCCACACCGAGGTCGCTCACGCCGATCCTGACCACGCCGCCCTCGCCGGCCGCGTAGACGCTCGACCCATCGGGTGCGGCGACGACGCGTCGACCGGCTGGCCCGAGGTCGGCATGGCCGAACTTGGCCAACGTGAATGCCGCCGCCGCGGACGGCTCGAAATCAACCGTCCGCTTGATGGTCAGATCGGTCGGATGGATCTCGACGGCGATGCCGAGGCTCGCGTTGATCGCCAGGTCGCTCTTGCCCTTGCCGAGACTGACGATTCCCCAGTCGTCGCCGGCGTCGACGTCTTCGAAGCCACGCGTCGGCAGGTCGATGCAGACCGCCCACGCTTCGACGCTCGACAGCGCGTGGACGAACGGGTACTCGGCTCCGCGGTACAGCGTCATCACCATGCCGTCGGCGCGGCGCGCCTGGTCGATCGGCCAGCCGGCCATCTGCTCGTCGATGTTGCGCTTGTCGACGATGATCGTGTCGCGCATCTTGCCCGTCGTGGTCTCGACCGCCCTGACCTGGTAGCGGCCCTCCAGCGGGCCGGGCACCTGCTCGGCGACGTAGAGGAGCTTGCCGTCCGGCGACAAGGCGTCGAAGTCGAACGCGCCGGGCAGCTCGATGATGCGTGGTTCGTAGTCGAGCCCAAGCCGAGCGTCGACCACTGCGAAGCGGCTGACCGTCCGGTCGGCTCCCGCGGCGCCGTGCCCGGCGTCGCCCTCGACGAGGACGATGGTCGAGCGGTCCGCCGAAAGGCCCTGCGGGATCGGGTCCAGGCCGATCGTCGGCAGGCGCCAGCGGCCGTCGATGTCCTGGGTCGAGCCGCCGAAGCCGGGCTGCACGACCAGGTTGTGGATGACGGTCGTGTCGTCGCCGGGGGTGGCGGTAAGGACGTGTCCCCACGTGTCGTCCGGCACGCCGACCGGTAGCTCGGTGATCTCTTCGAGGGTGCTGTCGAGGATGACGCGGAGCGTCGGCTCGTCGGCGCGACTGACGATCAGCCAGGCGTCGCCGGCAGACGCGGAGGGTGCCGCGGTCGTGCTCGGGGCAGGGGAGGCAGGCGCCGCGGGGGACGCCGGGGCGGATGGCGACGCGCAGGCCGCGGCGACGAGCGCAACGACCGGTGCGAGCCAGCGGAACGATATGCGAGTTGACGACATCGGAGTCGATCCTCCTTGTAGCGCTCCTACACCTCGCGAGCTCGACCGGTTCCCGATGATGTCGCTGTGGCACACGCGTTTCGGACGAAACGTGCATGGCCATCCGCCCAGACGACGCATTTCCGCAGCAGGGGCGGATGGCGGACGCACATTCTTCCGATTCGCGTGTGCAGGAGCGACACACGAGCCGCTATTCGATCGACTCGGCGATCTCGATCGTCGCGTCGCGCCCGAGGGCACTCTCGATGCGGTACGTCGCGGTGCCGTCGTACCAGACCAGCGCGTCGCTGACCCACCGCCGGCCGTCATCAACGAAGCCGACGTCCGGCCGCTCGTAGAAGAAGAAGTGCATCTCGCCGGAGATCCAGAACCCCTCCTGGCCGTCGACCGTGACGGTCTGCAGTCGCGTGCCCGAGCCCAGCACCTTCTGGTAGAACTCGTCGTCGGTACGACCGTCGAACCGCATCAGGATCAGGCCGACGCCGCGCTCGGATGTCTCTGGAAGCGTCGGTCCCGCCTCCCAGACATAGGCGATCTGGTCGAACTTGGTTTCATCGATCCAGACCGTGTCGGGCTGGCCGACGCGGGCATCGGCCGGCAGGCGGACCGGGACGCCAGTGCGCGGCTCGACCTGGTCGAGCTCTACCTGGCGCCCGAGGTTGAGGCGCATGCCGGTGATCGGCGGAAGCGTCGGGGTCGGGGTCGGCGTGCCGCGCTCGGTCGGCTCGGCCGTGGGCGTCGGGGAGGGCAACAGCGAGGCCGGCGGCTCGCCGAACGTGATGCGCAAGCCGGGCAGGCCGAGACCCACGGCGCCCGCGACGATCGCGAGCGCCATCAGGCCGGCGATCGCCAGCACAAGCGAGCGTCGGACCGGTCGGCCCCCGCCAAGTCGCCACCACGGGCGCGCCGATGGAGCTCGCTCGCCGGAGGCGATGCGCACTCGGACACGAGTCGCGACGTCCGGACCCGCGGTAGCGCCGGCCGGCGTGACCGTGGCGGCGGCCGGCCAGTCGATCGCACCGGACAGCGAGCGGAGCGCGCCTTCGAGGCCGGCATCGTCGAGGCGGGCGAGCGGTCGGTCGATCATCGCTCGAGCTCCGTCCCCGAAGCGACGAACGCCTCGCGCAACCGCCCGAGCGCGCGCGATGTCCGCGACTTCACGGTGCCGCGCGGGATCCCGAGCGTCTCGGCGGTCTCGGTCTCGGACAGGTCCAGCAGGAACCGCGCGCCGAGCACCTCGCGATCTTCGTCGCGCAGGGTGGCGAGCGCCGCCAGCAGCTCGGTTCGCTGCTCGGAGGCCATCACGGCCTGCTCCGGCCCCGGAACCGTCCGCATCGGCTCGGCATCGGCGACTCGGAGCGCGAGGCCATGCCGTCGCCCGGCAGCGCGCCGGCGATTGCGTGCCTCGTTGGCAACGATGCGCAGCAGCCACGGGCGGATCGGCGCGCCCTCGCGAAAGCGGGGGAGTGCGTCGTAGGCTTTGAGGAAGGCTTCCTGCACCGCATCGTCGGCATCGGTCTCCGGGCAGATCAGATGCGCGGTCCGGATGGCCACGTCCTGATAGCGGCGCACGATGGCCTCGTACGCCGTGACGTCGCCGCTCCGAGCGCGCGCGATCAGTTCGTTGTCTTCGATGTGGACGGCCCTCCACGACAACCGTACTTTCTACACCGGTCGCCATGCGCCGGTTCCCGAGCCGCTGGTACCGTTCGCCCGTGGCTGGTCGAGTCTTCCGTCGATCCCTCGTCAGCGACCCACCGGTCGCGGTCGCGTCAAGCGGCGCGACGATCCGTGATGCCGAGGGTCGGTCCTATATCGATGCCGCAGGCGGGGCGATCGTCGTCAACGTCGGGCACGGCCGTTCCTCGATCGCGGACGTGATGGCGGACCAGGTGCGTCGACTCGCCTATGCCCACGGCTCCGCGTTCACGACCGAGGCCCTAGAGACGTACGCGGCAGGGGTCGCCGACGTGCTGCCTGTGGACGACCCGGCGCTCTACCCCGTGTCCGGCGGATCGGAAGCGATCGAGACGGCGCTCAAGATGGCCCGCGTCTACCACCTGGCGCGTGGCGAACCCGACCGCGAGGTCCTCATCTCGCGCTACGGGAGCTACCACGGCAATACCTTGGGCGCGCTCGACGCGGGTGGTCGACCCGCCCTGCGCGCCCCGTACGAGCCCTGGCTCGGTCGGTTCCGGCACGTCTCCGCGGCGTATCCATACCGCGCGGGAGAGCCCGGCGCCCATGCGCTCGGGGACGGCCAGGCGCTCGCCGCCGAGCTCGAGGCCGCGATCCGCGACGCCGGCCCGGGACGCGTCGCCGCGTTCCTCGCCGAGCCGATCGTCGGTGCCACGCTCGGGGCGGTCGTGCCGCCCGATGACTACTGGCCGGCGATCGCCGATGTCTGCGCGCGCCATGGCGTCCTGCTGATCGCCGACGAGGTCATGACCGGCTTCGGGCGGACGGGTCGCTGGTTCGGCCTCGACCACTGGGGCGTCCGGCCGGACATCCTCGTGGCCGCCAAGGGGACGACCGGTGGCTACTGGCCGTTCGCCTTCAGTGCGGCGAGTGGGCGCGTCTACGACACCATCACGGCGCCCGGCAAGGGGTTCGTCCACGGCTTCACGCACTCGCACTCCGTGCTCGGCGCCACCGTCGCCGGCGAGGTGCTCCGTATCCTCCGCGAGGAGCGGCTGGTCGAAGCGAGCGCGGACAAGGGTCTGCGCCTGACGACCCTGCTCCGCGGTGCGCTGGAGGAGCAACTGGCGGTCGGCGAGATCCGCGGTCGTGGGCTGATGATCGGGATCGAGTTCGTCGCCGACCGATCGACCCGGCGGCCCTTCCCGCGGGCCGCCCGGATCGCGGAGAGCGTGCTCGGCGCGGCACGCGAACGCGGAGTACTCGTCTACATGGGAACGGGCAACGCCGACGGCATCGACGGCGACACGATCCTCCTCGGGCCGCCGTTCGTGATCACCGACGACGAGATGCAGCGAGTCGCCGAGGTCCTCGCCGAGTCGATCGACGAGGTGACCGCCGCGGCGATGTCAGCGGGGCGGGCCTAGGCGCCGTCCCTCGCCTCGGAAGGTGCCGCCGAAGATCAGGATCACCCCGAGTACGACAAGAGCGAGCGGCACGATCATGCCGCCGAACTGGGGCTGGACGAGGTCCACCGCGCCGACGAGCGTCAGAAGGCCGCCGAAGAGGGCCTGCCAACCGACGCCGCCGCCCGACGACCAGCGCACGGCTGCGATGAACAGGAACGCGATGCCGAGACTGAGCGTGCCCATGCCCTCGCGGCTCAGCCCTGCATTGCCGAGGGCGTCCGGGATCGCCAGCGCGGTGATGATCGCGCCGGCATACAGCGACCCAGTGCCGCGCGAAACGGCCCAGCGGATGAGGAACGCGATGCCGATGGCGAGCACCACCATCGACCCGAGCGAGCGCGACTCGGGGTAGAGCTGCTGAAGGAGCAACAAGCCACCGAAGACCAGCAGGAAGATGCCGATCCACGGCAGGCCCGGCCGGCGCCCCTCGTCCCGGCCGGAGCGGCCGGTGCCCCACTCCCAGCTGTACACGCGAGCGTCGGGATCGCCGGGACGGCGGCCGCCGCTGTCGGGGCCGAGTCGGGTCACGTCCTCGTTGCGGTCAGTCATGGGCTAGGTGTCAGCCTACCCGGCCGGCTGGGGTGCGCGTGCCGGTGTGGAGGGCTCCGGCTCGTCCTCGACGTGGCTGAAGCCGAGTCGATCGGCCAGCCGGCCCAGCGGCCCAGGTGCCCACCAGTTCCAGCGGCCCATGAGTCGCATCGTGGCGGGGACCAGCAAGACGCGCACGATGGTCGCGTCGATGAGCACGGCGATCGCCATGCCCACGCCGATGCTCTTGATCGTGATCGACTCGGCCAGGGCGAAGGCCGAGAACACGGTCACCATGATCAGTGCCGCACCGGTGATCACACCGGCTGTCTTGGCCAGGCCCTCGGCCACCGAGGCGGTGTTGTCGCCCGTCCGGCGGTACGCCTCCTGGATCCGCGAGAGCAGCAGGACCTCGTAGTCCATCGATAGACCGAAGAGCACGCTGAACATGATGATCGGGTTGCCGGCGATGGTGAAGCCTGGCGTGCTGAACCCGAGGACGTCGGCGAAGTTGCCGTCCTGGAAGATGAACACGAGCGCTCCGAACGAGGCCGTGATCGAGAGCAGCGTCATGATCACGGCCTTGACCGGGATCACGACCGAGCCGAACAGCATGAAGAGGATCAGCGCGGACGCCCCGAGCGTCAGCGCGATCGCGTACGGGATCGTCTCCGACTGGCTTGCCATGAAGTCGCGACCCTCGGCGGCCAGGCCACCGACCTGTGTCTCGACCCCGGCGACCTCGACCGCACGGACGCCCGGCACGACGGCGGTGCCGTCCGGCGACAGTGGCGAGATCGGACTGACGGCATCGAGCCGGACCGTCGAGCCGCGGATGTACGCGTCCTCGAGACGCTCGAGGCCGGCTGCCAGCTCGGGCGGCAGCTGCTCGCGCGGCATGGCGAACAACGCGGCGATGCCCGCGGCATCGAGGTCGGCGCCGGTGGCCGGATCCTTGAGACCGGCGAAGGGGCCTTCCACGCGATCGATGCCGTCGACCGTGTCGATCGCGGTGCCGAGGTCGATGAGTCGCTGGACATTCGCCCCGTCGGTGGGTGATCCGTCGACCGTGGCGAGGACGATGATCGGCGAGGTCTCGCCGGCCTGGAACTCGGTCGACAGCGCGACCGACGCCTCGCGGCTCTCGATGCCCGGCGGCAGGACCGACGCATCGGGGATGCCCTGGCTCAGGCGTAGGAACGGGGTGCCGAGTACGAGCAGAAGGATGAGCGTCGGCGCGAGGACCGCGATCGGCCGGGCCATGACCCAATGGGCCACGCGCTCCCAACGCGACGCCGTCGCTGCCTCCGCCGCGGCCCCGACAGGCCGACCGAGCGCGCGCCGGATCCGGTCGCGCAGGCCCGCAACGCTGAGTGCATTGACGCGCGGCCCGAGCATCCCGAGCGCGGCCGGAAGGAATGTCAGCGCGAAGAACACCGACGCCGCCACGGTCAACGCGCCGCCGATGCCGAAGGAGCGCAGCGCGGTCGGCTGGAACAGCAGGAGGCCCGACAGCCCGACGGCCACGGCCAATCCCGAGAACGTGACGGCCTTGCCGCTGGTCGCGACCGTGATGGTCACGGCCGTGCCGACATCCCGGCCACGCCGCAGCTCCTCGCGGAACCGGCTGACCATGAATAGCGAGTAGTCGATCGCGAGCGCCAGCCCGAGCATCGTCGCCACGTTCTGGACGTAGATCGACAGCTCCGTCACTTGCGCAGCGAGGTAGACGCCACCGAGCGTCGTGGGGATGGCCAGGAGCGCCACCACGAGTGGCAGGCCGGACGCCACGAGCGAGGCGAAGACCAGGATCAGGATGAGCGCCGCGAACGGGAATGACACCGACTCGGCCATCAGCAGCTCCTTTTCGGACTGCTCGGCCTGGTCCTGCGTGGCCGGCGCGACGCCGGTCAACTGGAGCGTGACGTCGGTCGGCCGATCGATGAGGCCTCGCAGCTCCTCCATCTGGTCGACCGCTGCTTCGTCGGTGATGGACAGTCGCACGACCACGTAGGCCGATGTCCCGTCGGTGCTGATGAAGCGGTCGTCGCTGGTCTCGGCCCAGCCGACGGTTCCATCGACCCGCTCGTCGGCCACCAGCCGGTCGAGCGAGCCCGCGATGATCTCCTGGAACCCGTCCGACCTCGCGTCATCACCGGGCTTGCCGCGATAGACCGCGACGATCGTGCCGCCACCGGCGCCGAAGTCCGCGGCGAGGCGCTCGCTCACAGCCGTCGACTCCGAATCGGGATCCGTCCAACCGCCGGCGCTCAGCGCGCCGGTGACCTGCGCGGCGAGGAAGCTCGAGGCGATGGCGAACAGGACGGCGATGACCACGATGGGTCGTCGGAAGCGGTAGACGAACGCTCCCCAGGCACTGAACATCGGTCGGGCTCCCTCACTCGAGTCGTTGTCGGGGTCTCGAACACCATAGAGAATGAGCATTCCCTTTGTCAACGCTGAAGGGTTGCGTGGAACAGGAAGGGCCGTTACCGTTGCCCGAGCAATCGTTCGCTTTGGAGTCGCTTTCGTCGTGCCCCGACTATCGCCCGCCCAGGAGCAGCACGTCCGCGATCGGATCATCCGCGCCGCGGTCGAGGTGTTCTCGGAGAAGGGCTATCACCGTGCCACGATCGCGGATGTCGTCGCGCGATCCGGGTTGTCCGTGGGCGCGATCTACACGCACTTCACCGGCAAGGAGCAGCTGTTTCTGCAGAGCTGCGACCTCATGTCCGGCCAGGGCCTCGACGAGCTCGCGATCCGGCTGGCGCCGCTGACCACGACTGCCGAGCGCCTGCGGACGGCCGTCGCCTACTACGTCGAGACCATCGACGACTTCCAGGGAGCGCCCGGCCAGGTCGGGCTCGTCCGCGCCTGGGCCGAGGCCGGTGAGGAGCCGGGCGTCCGCGACATGCTCGTCCGTCGTCGGGAGCGCCTGGTCGGTGCGGCGCAGCTGTTGCTGCGCGAAGGCATCGCACGAGGCGAGCTTCCCGCGTGGGTCGACGTGGACGGCCTCGCCCGCGGGTTCATGGCACTGCTCGATGGGTTGCTGCTCCAGCGCATCGAGGCCGGCGATGGCTATCGACCGGAGGAGTCGATCCGTCGTGCGACCGCGCTCCTCGACGCGGTGCTCGCCTCGGCAACGACCGAGCGACCGGGAGTACCGACGGCGTAGCATCGGGCGCCATGGCGCATGTCCAGACGGTCCTTGGGCCGATCGATCCCGCCGAACTCGGATTCACGTTGCCGCATGAGCACACGCAGATCGCGTTGTGGCACGTGCCCGACCGCTGGGATTACTGGCAGCTGACCCGCGACGAGCCGCTCATCCTCGAGGAGCTCGCGGCGTACCGCTCGGCTGGTGGTAGCGGGATCGTCGACCTCACGCCAGCGGGCGTGGGCCGCGATCCGACCTGGCTCACCGGGATCGCCCGCTCATCCGGGCTGCACGTCGTCATGGGCTGCGGCTGGTATCGCGGGGCGTATTACCCGGCAGAGACGTGCATCGACCGAGCGCGCGGTCGATGACCTTGCCGACGAGCTCGTCCGCGAGGCGACCGACGGTGTCGGGGACAGCGGCGTGCGGCCGGGGATCATCGGCGAGATCGGCACCGACAAACCGTGGGTCTCTGCGATGGAGGAGCGCGTCCATCGCGCCGCCGGGCGGGCCGCGCGCCGAACCGGCCTGGCGATCACCACGCATGCGGTCCTCTCGGCGGTGGGTCTCGACCAGCTCCGGATCTTCGAGGATGAGGGCGTCGACCCTGGCCGGGTCGTCATCGGCCACGCCGACTCCTACCCGCACCTCCAGCACTATCTGGCGATCCTCGAGCGAGGCGGGAACCTGGAGTTCGACTTCCTCGGGATGTCGTTCACCCCCACCGAGCGCCACGGCGAGGGTCGCGTCGTCGAGCTCATCTGCGACCTGCTCGGGCGCGGGCACGCCGGCCGGATCCTCCTGTCGCAGGACGTCTGCCACGACTCGCAGCTGACGCGCTACGGCGGCAACGGCTACACGTACCTTGCGAGCACGTTCCTGCCCCGCCTCCGGGCAGCCGGCGTCGGCGACGCCGAGATCGAGACGATGACCCTCACCAACCCGAGGCGGCTGCTCAGCGTCGGCTGACCTTCAGGACTCGAGCGCCGCGTCGACGCTCAGCTCGACGTTCCCCTTGAGCGCGCCGCTGATCGGACAGCCATCCTTGGCTGCCTCGGCCTCTCGGATGAAGTCGTCGTTCGACATGCCCGGCACCACGCCACGCACGGTCAGCTGACTCGTCGTGACCTTCCAGCCGCCGTCGACTTGATCGAACGTGACCTCAGCCGAGACCGCCAGTCGCTCTGGCGGCGTGCCGGCTCGCCCGAGCCGACCCGAGAACGCCATCGCGAAGCATGCCGCGTGCGCCGCGGCGACGAGCTCCTCTGGGCTCGTCTTCCCATCGGCGGACTCCGTGCGGGCGCTCCAGCTCACCGGGAGGTCGCTGAACGCGCCGCTCGTACTCGCGCTCACCGTGCCCTGCCCGTTGGCCAGGTTCCCGGACCACGTCGCGTCGGCTCGTCGGACGGCAGCCATGGCGTCTCACTCCTTTCAGGGCCCGCGCCACGGGCCACTCGGCGGCCCGTGGAACATCCCAGGTTCCAAGCGGCGAAGGAACGGTCGAGATTCGGGCCTTTACCCGTCGTTTGGAACTTGGGGTGTTCCATACGACGAACCAGGGCCCGTCTTGATGCTCCTGCCGGCTGCTCAGCCGCCGATCGGAACATGGCACGTTCCAGATGCGCCTGAGCCGACCACGTTCATGGTCGCAGGTCCGCTCCGACTGCGCCCGACCCCCGGGTGCGGAGCGATGACGTGGAGTGGGGAGCGGTCGGTTCCGGGCGGGTCGATGCGGGACCATCCGCCCCCGGTGGCTGGGACCGCCGACCGGTTCCGGGATGCGCCACCCCTTCCGAACATCGACGCATGCGTTCCCACCTGCGCCGCCTCGCCCCGCTCATGCTCGTACTGGCCCTTGCGGCCGGGTTGGTACCGGGGGCCGGCGCTGCCGAACATGACGTCAGCGATCCGGCGATCCGGGCTGCCGAGCAGGAGGCCCTTCGGCTGACCAACCTGCGACGGACCTCACGCGGTCTCGTCAAGCTCCGTTGGGACTCGCGGATGGCCGAGCTTGCGCGGGATCGGGCCGGATACATGGCCGCCACCGGCAACTTCAGCCACCGCCAGTCGGGTGGCACGGACGTCTTCGACATGATCCAGGCCGCCGGATACCGCTGGTACGCAGCTGGCGAGATCATCGCGTGGAACACGGCCGGACCGCTCGACTACTCGGCGACGTTTGCCGTCCAGGGCTGGATGGGCTCAGCCCCGCACCGCGCGATCGTCGTGTCCGACGACTACAACTATGTCGGGTTCGGACTCGCGATCGCCGACGACGGGACTCGCTACTGGGCGGGCGTCTACCTCCGCGGACCGGATCGCACGGGCGGCTACGCGCGTACCGGCTCGTTCACGAAGGAGAACCTGAACGCCACGTGGGCGCGCGGCAAGATCCGCTGGGCCGGCGGTGACCTCCGCCTCCAGGTCCTGACCGCCGGTCACCGCTACTTCCAGATCGGCCGCCGATTGGCCGGCGGTACCTGGGAGAACCTCGGCACCACCACTCGGACCTACATCACGAAGTGGTGGCTCCGCGGCGAGGTCTACGAGTTCCGGGTGCGCGAGCGCGACCGCAACGGGAACTGGGGATCCTGGGCGATCAAGCGGATCGCGATCTCCTGACCGCTCGCTCGCTTCGCGCCGGCGCTGGTAGGGGACTGCAAGCCCATCCGGGAGGCTCGCAATCGGAGGTCGCGGTATCCCGAGGCGTATCCTTGGGGACCACCCGACGAGGAGGCGAGTCATGCCTGAGTTGAATCTCAAGGACCTACGAAAGGATTTCCGGCTGCCCGAGCTGCGGCTTCCCGAGATGTCGCGCGACGACATCGCGAAGGCGCTGGGTGAGGCCCGGAAAGAGCTGCGCGAGGTCCGCAAGGACCTCGAGGATTTCCGCCGGGACTTCGAGATGCCCCGTGTCGACGTGAGCACGGTCGAGATGCCTCGCGTGGATATCGACAAGGTCGCCGACGGAGCCCGCCAGAGCGCGAAGCAGGTCGCCGAGAGCGCCAAGCAAGGCGCCAAGGACGCTTCGAAGCAGGCCAAGGAGGCCTCCAAGCAGGTCGCCAAGGGCGCCCGCGAGGCCGCCGAGTCGGCTGGTCTCGTGAAGCGCAACCGGCTGCCGCGGATGCCGTTCGTCCTCGCCGGGATCGTCACCGTGGGTCTCGTGGCGTGGGCGCTGATCAACTCACCAGGCGTCAAGATGCGGCTGCGCGAGGGCGCCGAGCGCGCGCGCGAGCGGATGGCGGAGCGACGTACGGCGTGGGATCTCGATGATGACACCCGCGCTTTCGACGCGGCCAAGACCGCCGGTGTGAAGCCGTCGGCCTACAGCGATTCGATCGACTCCCCCGACAGCCCGTTCACCGAGCCGCCGGCGCCGCTGCCCGAAGGTCTCGGCACCGATGGCGAACCGCACTCGATCGAGAAGGACATGCCCGCCCGGGCCTGACGCCCCCTCCTCACGCAACCACGACACCGTCCCTTCCGGGGCGGTGTCGTCGTGTCCGGGACCCATGATCCACGCCTGACTTCCGCCGCGTACCATCGCGGCTCATGCGACCGCTCGGCGAGATGGCGGCCGTGCTGCGCCGGCTGATCGGCAACAGCGCGCTTCGACGCGTGCTGGCGGCGTACCTCCTGTTCATCGCCGCGGAGTTCGGGACGTGGGTCGCGATCCTCCTGTATGCCTATGAACGGACGGGACCCGTCTCGGTCGGCGTCGTCGCGCTGATCCAGCTCGTGCCGGCCGCGCTGTTTGCGCCAGCCGCGGCGGCGCTCGGAGACCGCTTCCCGCGAGAGCGTGTGATCGCGGTCTCGTATCTGGTCCAGGCGGTCGCGATATTCGTGACGGCTGCCGCGATGATCGCGGTCGCACCGGTGCCGATCGTGTACTTCCTGGCCGCCGTCGCCGCGTCGTCGATGGTGCTGATCCGGCCGACGCAATCGGCGTTGCTGCCAGGACTCGCCGCTTCGCCCGAGGATCTGACTGCGGCGAACGCCGCGACTGGTTTGGTCGAAGGGGCGGGCATGCTGGCGGGTCCGCTCCTCGCCGCCGCGATCCTCACCGCCGGGACGCCCGCGACGGTCTTCCTGGGAGGCGGGATCCTGCTGCTCCTCGCCGCGATCGCGACGCTGCGACTCCGCCCCGCGCCCGTCCCGGCCGGGTTCATGGAAGCTGCGGCCGGTGACGAGGCGCGCGGACGAGGGCATCCTTGCCGGCTTGCGGGTCATCGCCGCAGATCCGGATGCACGGCTTGTCGTCGGATTGCTGACGGTCCGGATGCTGATGATCGGCTGCGCGGATGTCCTGTTCGTGCTCCTCGCGCTCGATCTGCTCGGCATGGGTGAACCTGGTGCGGGTCTTCTGGCCGGCGCGCTCGGGGCGGGTGCCATCCTCGGCGGCGCCGTCACGTTCACGATCGTCGGACGGAGCCGGCTCGCGGTCGTGGCGGCGGTCGGGGCACTTGCCTGGGGTGTCGGCCTGACCGCGATCGGCCTGACGGCCGTGGCGCTGACCGCCCCGCTCCTCGTCATCGTCGGTGGAGCCGGTCTTGCCATCGTCGACATCGCCGGCCGGACGATGCTCCAGCGGTCGATCCGCGACGAGGTACTGGGACGGGTCTTCGGCCTGCAGGAGGGCCTGGCGATGGCGGGCCTGGCCGCCGGTTCCATCCTGGTGCCTGTGCTCGTGCAGCTCAGCGGCCTGGTCCCCGCCGTGCTGATCGTCGCCGCGATCCTTCCGCTCGTCGTGGTCGCGCGCTGGCGTCCCCTCAGAGACCTCGAGCGTCGCGCCGTGCCGCCCGTGCGTGAGATCGCGCTCCTGCGACGCAATCCGATCTTCAGCCCCTTGCCGGCCCCACAGCTCGAAGCCGTCGCTCGCCGCGCCGTCTGGCTGACCGCCTCGGCGGGCACGGAACTCATCCGCGAAGGCGAGCCCGGCGATCGGTTCTACGTGCTTGCGTCCGGCAGACTGCGCGTGCTGCGTGGTGGCACGTTCCTGCGGGAGGTCAGCACGCCGGGCGAGGGTGTGGGGGAGATCGCGCTGCTCCGCGGCGTCCCGCGGACGGCCACCGTCGCGACGACCTCCGACTCGACGCTGCTGGCGATCGATCGGGCGCCGTTCCTGGCTGCCGTCACGGGCCACCCGGTCGCATTCGCTGCCGCGGAGACCGAGGCCGCCTCGCGGGCGATGTGAAGTCGGTGTCGTTGACGCTTCGGGCCGTAATCCCGATAATCTAACTCGGAATTGACACGCGGCCGCGCGCCGCTTGCGGCGCACGCTCGCCGCCTTCCGTCAGCACGCGAGGACCGAGGACCGAATGACCGCAACCCGCGAGATCGTCACCGACAAGCGAGAACAGTTCGCCTTCCACGACGACATCGCCTACCTGCGCGAAACCAAGCGTGGGCTTACTCGCGCCACTGTCGAGGAGATCAGCGGCTTCAAGGAGGAGCCGGACTGGATGCTCCAGTTCCGCCTGCGCGCCTTCGACCACTTCCTGAAGCGGCCGATGCCCACCTGGACTGACGGCCTCGACAGGATCGACTTCGACAAGATCGTCTACTACCGCAAGCCGTCCGAGCGCGAAGAGAAGTCGTGGGACGACGTCCCCGAGCAGATCAAGGCGACGTTCGAGCGGCTCGGCATCCCCGAAGCGGAGCGGAAGTTCCTGGCCGGCGTCGGCGCCCAGTACGACTCCGAGGTCGTGTATCACAGCGTCCGCGAGGAGCTCACGAAGATCGGCGTCGTGTTCATGGGCACAGACCAGGCCCTCAAGGAATACCCCGACATCTTCAAGAAGCACTTCGGGACGGTCGTGCCGCCCGAGGACAACAAGTTCGCTGCCCTCAACAGCGCCGTCTGGTCGGGCGGTTCGTTCGTGTACGTCCCAAAGGGCGTCGAGGTGCCGCTCCCGCTGCAGGCCTATTTCCGCATCAACGGCGAGAACACCGGCCAGTTCGAGCGGACGCTGATCGTCGTCGAGGAAGGCGCCAAGGTCCACTACATCGAGGGCTGCACTGCGCCGATCTACGCGACCGACTCGCTCCACGCCGCGGTCGTCGAGGTCGTCGCGCTGCCGGGGTCGAAGGTGCGCTACACGACCATCCAGAACTGGTCGAACGACGTCTACAACCTCGTGACGAAGCGTGCGCACGCGTACGAGAACAGCGCGGTCGAGTGGATCGACGCCAACACCGGCTCGCGCAAGACCGTCAAGTTCCCGGCGATCTATCTGCGCGGTGAGGGCGCCACGGCCGACATCATCTCGGTCGCCGTGGCCGGCAAGGGCCAGCACCAGGACACCGGTGCGAAGGCGATCCACCTCGCGCCGAACACGCGCTCGCGCATCGTGTCCAAGTCGGTGTCGAAGGACGGCGGCCGGGCGACCTACCGCGGCCAGCTCAAGGTCTCGCCGGGTGCCACGAACGTCGTGGCCAGCGTGCGCTGCGACGCGCTGATGCTCGACGATCAGAGCCGGAGCGACACGTACCCGTACATCGACATCCAGGAAGACGACACGACGATGACCCACGAGGCCACCGTCGGGAAGATCAGTGCCGATCAGGTCTTCTACCTGATGAGCCGCGGCCTGACCGAGAACGAGGCCCAGAACCTCATCGTGCAGGGCTTCCTCGAGATCTTCACCAAGGAACTGCCGATGGAATACGCCATCGAGTTCAACCGGCTCGTGAAGATGGAGATGGAAGGGTCCCTGGGTTGACGGCCCCGGCCGCCCGGCCCCGGCCCGCGCGGCGGGCCCTTGACGACCTGTCCCTGTCCGTCGACGAGACCGTCCTCCAGGCCCACGCGGAGCGCGATCCGGACTGGCTGACCGCCGACCGACGCGCGGCGTTCGACGCCTGGTCGAGCCTGCCGGCCGAGACGAACCTGCTGTACACGCCATACATCGACCTGCGCGCGGCGCGGCTTGAGACGGCCGCCGTGATCACGTCGCCTGGTCCCGACGGCGCCGGTGGCTCGGTCCCCGAGGACGCCGCCGCGCTTCTCGAGATCACCGACGGGGCAGTCACGGCCGTCGCGCTGTCCGACGAGGCGGCCGCGGCGGGGATCACCCTTGCCGACCTGCGCGGCCTGCTGGCTTCCGAGCCCGATCGAGTCCAGAAGCTGCTTGCCGACGGGCCCGGTCTCGCCGAGGACGACAAGTTCGCGCAGCTGACTCGGGCGGCCTGGTCGCAGGGCGCCGTGATCGACGTTCCCGCGGGGGTCCAGCTCGAACGGCCGATCGTCGTCCGTTGGGCGATCGGCGAACCTGACACCGCCCTGCTCACGCGGACGCTGGTCCGCATCGGTGCCGGCGCACGCGCGTCGATCGTCGAAGAGCTCGTGCCGTCGGCGGCAACGGATGAAGCCGCCGCCCAGGCGTTCTTCGCCGGCACGATGGAGGTCGTCGTCGGCGACCGGGCGTCGCTGCAGGTCGCCAGCCTGCAGGAGCTGCCCGCCAACGTTGTCGCGATCCAGCATCGAGTAGCGACGGTCGGTGAGAGCAGCAAGCTCCAGTGGGCGCTTGCGCAACTCGGTGGTCGGCTGGTCCGAGGCCGCGTGGACAACCGGCTGGTCGGCGACCGAAGCTCGGTCGAGCAGGTCGAGATCGTGTTCGGCGCAGACGAGCAGCTGTTCGACCTGACATCGTTCACGACCCACATCGGCAAGGACACGACCGGCGACCTGCTGTCCAAGGCGGCGCTGCTCGAGAAGTCCCGGACGTATCTCAAGGGGCTCATCTCGATCGAGCGCTCCGCCAACGGCACCGACAGCTTCCTCGGCGAGTTCGGCATGAACCTCTCGAAGGACGCTCGCTCCGTGGCGATCCCCAGCCTCGAGATCGACCAGCCGGACTGCCGCCGCGCGATGCACTCGAGCTCCGTCGGGCCAGTGGACGAGACGCAGCTCTTCTACCTCGAGTCGCGCGGCATCCCGCCCGACGAGGCACGCAAGTTCATCGTGCTGGGCTTCCTCGAACCGGTCGTCGCGCGCGTCCCGCTGGCGTCGGCGCAGGACCGGCTGCGCGAGCTGCTCGAGGCGAAGTGGATCGCCGGCACCGACGGCATCGCAGGCGAGGCCGCCGCCTGATGCCTCCACAACCTCCGTCGCGCGGGCCCCGGCTGGTCGGCGCGACGCGCCGCTGTGGCTGATGAGACGGATCGACCTGATCGGCATCGATGAGATCGCCGACGGCGAGATGAAGATGGTCTTCGTGGACGGCACCGATCAGGTGCTGGTAATCAACCAGGGCGGCGAGTTCACCGCAGTCCAGGGCGTCTGCTCGCACGAGTACTTCGAGCTCGACAAGGGCTTCCTGACCAACGGCACCCTGACCTGCGCGCTGCACATGTCGCGCTTCGACCTGACGAACGGCGAGCCGATCGATCCGCCCGCCGAAGATCCGCTGGCCGTCTACCCGGTGGTGGTCGAGGGCGAACGCGTGTTGATCGAGGTCCCCGACGGGCCCCTCGAGATCAGCGAGTCGTAGCGCCGCTCCTCAGCCCAGCATCGTCCCCAGTCCGGTGGCCTCGGCTCGGCGGACGATCGCGTCGGCGAAGATGACATCCGCGAGGCCGACGCCCAGGTGGGTGACGACGACCCGGCCGCTCGGCGGCCGGAGGGTGCCTGCAAGGATCGCCTCGCCGAGGGTCGCCGACGGGTCCGGGTAGTCGTCGAACTGTCCGGCGTCGCGATTGGCCAGGAACTGGCCGCGGTCGTCGACCAGGAAGAGCACCGCATCGCGAGCGACCGACGCCGCACACATCGTCGCGTAGTCGACCGGCACGACCAGCGCGTCCGGGCCGAGCCACGAGCCGTCCATGGCCTGTCGATGGGCCGGGTCGGTGAAGCTGGCGGCCGTGACGACGACATCGGCGTCTCGAGTGGCGCTTGCCGGGTCGTCGCCGGCGCCGGTCGTCGCCGACTCGATGCCGGACGTCGCCCGAGCGATCTCAGCCAGTACCTCGGCACGATCCTTATGGCGGTCGACGATGGTCACGGCGACACCCGGCAGCGTGTGGCCGAGGACCTCGAGGTGGCTGCGCCCCTGCACGCCTGCGCCGATGATCGTGGCTCGAGGCGGGTGGTCGTCCGCGCCCGCAGTCGCCGCTGCGCGCGGTCCGAAGCGCGCGATCGCCACGCCCGAGACAGCGGCGGTTCGCTCGGCCGTGATCGGGCCGCCGTCGAGGATCGCGCGCGGCTCGCCCGTCGCGGCGTCGCTCAGGATGACGACCGCATGGATCGCCGGCAGACCGCGAACCCGGTTGTCCGGGAAGCCGGTGACCCACTTGATGCCGAGGAGGTCGCGGCTGGTGTCGTCGACTGCCGCGGCCTCCTCAGGTCGCAGCGCGGCCGGCATCGCGTGTGCGAACGACCCCGCCGGCCGCAGGTGGACGCCGATCTTGGGTGGCAGCTCCGCATCTGCGATGAGGGCCGTCATCGTCCGCTGCGCGAGGTCGAGTCGCTCGGCCACGGGTGGCATCGCGGCGACGACATCGTCCGCGTCGAGGTAGCGGATGGGCGTGCGCATCGGGATCGAGTCTAGGCCGAGCAACCACTCCCGGCACCACCTCGGCGCGTCCCGGGTACCATGCCTCGGCCATGTCGGACACCAGTGCGTTGCGGGAGCGCCTGATCGCGGAGGGTCTCGAGCCCGGGGCGTGGTCCAACGGGCCGGGCGATCGCTACGGCGCGCACGATCACGGCTACGACAAGGTCATCGTGGTGGCCGCCGGGTCGATCCGATTTGGTCTGCCCGACGGCACGATCACCCTGGAGATAGGCGACCGTCTCGAGCTGCCGGCCGGTATCGCCCACGATGCCCATGTAGGACCAAGCGGCGTCACCTGTCTCGAGGCGCATCTGGCCGCCGGTTCGCTCGCCGAACAGGCCCATCACGTCACGGGAAGCTGGTGATCGCGCGATGGGCGGAGCGGACCGTGCGAAACCGCGCACCACGCCATCGGCGTATCCGATGACGGGCGCCGACCTGGGATCGGGCTCCGACGCGGCCCTTGTCCGGGCGGTCGCGGCGGGTTCGCACGATGCCTTGGCGGCGCTCTATGACCGGCATGCCGACGCGGTCTTCGCATCGGCGAGTCGGCTCACGTCGGATCGAGGGATGGCCGAGGAAGTCGTGCAAGAGACCTTCCTGGCGTTGTGGGACCGTGCTGAGACGTTCGACCCGTCGCTCGGGTCGCTCCCGGCATGGCTGCACACGATCGCCCGCAACAGGACCGTCGATCGGCTGCGCGCGGCCGGCCGGCGGCCGAACCTCGTGCCCTTGTCATCGGCTGCGTCCGGCGGTACGGCACGGGGCGGCGGTGAAGCAGCCGACGCGGACACGCTCGAGCGAGTGCTGGCCGGCGGCATGCTCGTCGCAGGGTCCATCCCACCACCGTCGCCGGAACGCGAATTCGCGTTGGGCGAGCTGCGCACCGCGCTTCGGCTGGCCCTGGCCGGGATGCCGGAGACGGAGCGGATCGTCATCGTCATGGCCTATTCCGACGACCTCTCGCAGTCCGAGATCGCCGAACGGCTCGGCTGGCCGCTCGGCACCGTCAAGACTCGGACGCGCCGAGCCCTTCGCCATCTGCGCGAGGTCCTTGGCAGTGGCGTCGGCCCCGAATTCACCCGCTACCTGGCCCCGGCCGAGCTGGCCGGGCCCGATCGCTGACCGTCACGCGGAGACCCATGGATCACGAGGATGCTCTCGAGCAACTTGAGGTAGCGGCCGTCGAGCCGGGTGGGCTCGATCGGCTGATGGCGGGCGACACCGCCATGGCGGCGGCCGTCGTCGGTCACCTGGCCGGCTGCGATCCGTGTGCTGAGGAGTTCCGGCGCTTGTCGCGCGCCGAGCCGCTCCTGCGCGACTTCGTCCGAACCAACCCGCCGGCCGACCTCCGGGCGCGAACGCTCGAGTACGTCAGGGTGCATGGTCGAGAGCGCGGAGGGGCCGAAGTCACCGACGCGCCGTCGGACGGGCGCAGGCCCGTCCCGATGCCGGCCCTCCGGCCATCGCGCAGCACGAGGGTGCTCCGCTGGGCCGTCGCCGCCGCCGCAGCGATCGCCATCGCGTTCGGTGGGTTAGGCGTGCTGGCGACACGCGCGGACCTGGAACGCGAGGCGAGGGCCGTGGCCGCCTTGGAAGCCGTGAACCGCGCCACGCTCGAGATCACGGCCGATGACGACGCGCGCCGTGTGCCGCTGGCGTCGACGGCTGCGACGAGGACAACCGGCACGCTGCTCTTCTCACCGTCGACGACCCGGCTGGTGGTCGTCGCCGACGAGCTCCAGGCCCCGCCGGACGGCAAAGAGTATCGCTGCTGGATGGAGGTCGACGGACGCCGCGAGGATGTCGGGCGGATGTTCTTCGCGGGCGACCTCGCGTTCTGGGTCGGTGAGACGCCGGCCGTCAGCGATGCGCCGGACGGCACCGCCTTCGGCGTGTCACTGACCGATGTCGCGAGCCCGACGCTCGACGCCGACCCTGTCATCGCCGGAGAGCTCTGACGCCGCGTACCTTCGAACGGAATCGCGGTGAGCTCGCCGCTTGGGCTCCGGCGGATCGTCAGGCGGCGGCGCCTCCAGGTAGGTCCCGTGCAGCAGAAGCAGGCGCTCCGCGACATCCGGGCTGACGTCGTGGCCCTCGTCGGCCAGCATGCGCGACAGCCACAGCGCCTCGCGCGGCCGCTCGTGTTCATCGATGTCGACCTCGCGCCGACGCGCGTCCATCAACACGAACCAGACCAGCCCGGCTCCGACGACGAGCCCGACGATGAGCAGCCACCAGTTGAACTCGGCGTTCACCGCCGCGAAGTATAGGGACGGTTCGGCCGACGGACCCTCCGCGGCCATACACTCCCGCCTATGTTCGACATCCCGCCGGATCCCGTCGCGCTCCAGCTCGGCCCGCTGACGATCGGCTGGTACGGGCTGTGCTACGCGATCGGCCTCGCGCTTGCATACCTGTTGATGGTCCGCCTGGCCCGGCTCGCCGGCGAGGACCCCGACGTGGTCGGCAACGGGATCATCGTCGTGGCCATCGCAGCGCTGGTCGGAGGCCGGCTCTACCACGTCATCGACCAGTGGCAGCTCTACGCCAACGATCCGATCAAGATCGTCCTGCCGCCGTATTCGGGCCTGGGTGTCTATGGCGGCATCGCCACCGGCACGCTCGCCGCGTGGTGGTATGCGAGGCGCCGGCATGTGTCGTTCGCGCGCTGGGCGGATATCGTCGCGCCGGCCTTGTTCGTGATGCAGGCGGTGGGTCGCTGGGGCAACTACTTCAATCAGGAGCTGTACGGGCCACCGACGACGTTGCCATGGGGCATCCCGATCGACTGTGCGCACCGCCTGGATGTCTACGCCTGCACCACCGTTTCAGAGGCGACGCGTTTCCACCCGCTGTTCCTGTATGAGTCGATCTCGGGGATCGTCGGGGCGCTCTTCGTCATCTGGCTGGGCTTCCGCCTCCGCGAGCGGCTGCGGCCGGGTGACCTGTTCCTCGTCTTCCTGGTGTGGTACGGGGCCACACGGCTCGTCCTTGAAACGCTGCGCCAGGACAACTGGACATTCTTCGGTGTCCCGGTGGCGCAGATCATCTCGTTGGCGGTGATCGTCATCGGGATCGGCGGACTCGCCTATCGACACCTCCGCGCACACGCGGCAGACCGGCCTGCCACCAACCCGCAGGGTGCGACCTGGGGCGCCCTCGGGGCAGCATGGATGCTTAAGCCGATCGACGAGCCGTGGGCGAACCTGCCGCCCGCGCAGGAGAAGGTCGACTGGGACGCGGTCATCGATGCCGAGGACGACGAGATCGACGGCGACGACGACATCGATGCGTCGGCCGCGGAGCCGCCGACGCCTGGGTCGCCGCCGGGATCGCCGTCTGACAGCCGGGGCGGATGAGCGGGCCGGCCGACCCGCCTGAGGACGCGGCACCCGCTGACCGACCTGCCCCGCGACGACGTCCACCGCCGGCACGCGTCGCGCCCGAGGCGCTCGCTGCGGCTCGAGGCGGCGCCCTGGAAGGCCTCGCATGGCTGGGTCGGACGCCGGAGTCGAAAGCGTCCCTGCTCTACCGACTCACCCGGCTGCTCGTACGCTTCCTGTGCTTCGGCGTGTTCCGGTTCCGGGTCACCACGTCCGGCCAGGAGCACGTCCCGACCGGCGGCTATCTCCTGGTCGCCGGTGCCCATCGAGGCTGGATGGACCCGTTCGTCGTGATGCACGCGCTGCCGGTGGAGCCGCGCTCCTGGATCCTGGGCAGCGGCCCATCGACATTCACGGCACCGTGGCGAGAGTGGCTCGCCAAGCGGATCGGTGGCCTGCTCCCGGTCTGGCGCGGCGGCGTCGGGATCGACGCCCACGTCGCGTCGGCGCGAGCGGTGCTCGATAACGGCGCGGTCTTCGTCCAGATGCCCGAAGGGACGATCAGCGGGCCGCCGGGCCGGCTCGGGACGATGCGTCACGGCTGGGCGATCATCGCCCAACGCACCGAGGCCCGGATCCTGCCACTCGCCATGGCCGGCACGGAGGAGCTCTACGTCGGCCGGCGGATGGCGTCCCGAGTGCTTCCGTTGGCGACCGTCCGCGAGCTGGCCGGACTGCGGCCCGAGGCCGAGCTGCCGGCACCCGGGAGCCGCGAGGAGCTCGCGCTTGCACGGCTCATGACCGACGCGCTGGCGGCCCGACTCGGCCCGGTCGTCGAGTCGCTGCATCCTATGACGATCGATGCGCCCGACCATGCACGTCGTCTCCGCCGACGCCTTACCTGGTTGTTGCTTCGCCCCGGGCGCCTCGACCGCGACGGCTGAGTGCTGATCGCGGCGTAGGCTTGTCGCATGGCGGCCAAGTTCGTCGGACGTGACGATGAGCTCGCCGTGATCGCCGACCTCGGGGCGAAGCGGGCCGGCCGAGCGCATCGCCCTCGCGCGGTCCTCGTGACTGGGGAGCCGGGGATCGGCAAGTCCCGGCTCCTCCTCGAAGGCCGCCACCGCCTGCCGACCCTGCGCAAGCTCGACGTGGTCGGCTACGAGCCCGAGCGCCAGGTGCCACTCGCGGCTGCTCGTGGATTGCTGCACGAGCTCGATGCGCTGGCAGGGGATCCGGGTGCGTGGGCGACCGCTGAACCGATCTCTGTCTTCGAGGCAGCGTATCGGGCCGTGGCCGACTCCGGTCCCACTCTCTTGGTGGTCGATGACGCGCAGTGGGTCGATGAGCGCTCTCTTGCGCTTTGCCACTACCTGGTACGCGCCTCGATCGGCCAGGCTGACGACCTCGTGCTGCTCGCGGCGGGCCGGCCGGGCGATACGATGGCGATGCTCGGGGCGTCGATACAGTCGGTCTTCGGCGACCGCGACAGCGTGACCTTCCTCGAACTCCGGCCGCTGGGCCACGATGCCGGCGTCCAGCTCGTCACCGAGTTGTGGGCCGACGTGGGCTCGGGGGCTTCGGACATCTGGCAGCGTGCGGCTGGGTCGCCGTACTGGTTGGAGATCCTCGCCGGAGCCCGCGGCAGGGAGGGATCCGGCGACCGGCTCCGCCAGCGAGCGGCGTCGATGGGTCCGGATGCGACCGAAATGGCTGCCATCCTGGCTGCGGCCGGACGGCCCGACAGGCCGGAACGCCTGGCGGAGATCGCCCGGTGGGATGAGGGCAGGACGAAGCGCGCCATCGACCGACTGACCGAGAGCGGCGTGGTCGTGCAGGCCGCCGGGGTCGTGCGGTTCAGCCATGACCTGATGCGCGCAGCCGTGGCGGTCGACGTGCCACCCGACCGCATGCGCGACATCCAAGCCCGCTGGGCGGCTCTCCTCGAGAGCAGTGCCGATGACGACGATGTCGCTATCCTTCGCGCCGCGCTCGAGCACCGGGTCGCGGCTGGCATCGAACCTGGGCCACTTGCCCTTCGTGTCGCCAGGTCGCCGCGTCGGCGCTGGCTTGGCGAGGACGGCCTGGCATCCCTCGTCAACGTCGTGCAGGCGGGAGCCGCCGAGGATCCGCTCAAGCTCGAGCTCCGCCAGGCGATCGCCATGCTGGCCGCGGAGATCGGCGCCCACGCCGTGGCGCTCGAGCATTGGTCGATGATCGCCGACGATCACCCGGACCCAACAGCTCGAACGGACGCCATGATCGGAGCGGGACGAGCAGCGGCGGAGCTGCGCCGGACCGACGAGACGCGGTCATGGATCGAGCTGGCGCGCGAGCACCTTCCCGACCAGATCCAGGCCGTAGAGCTCGCCACCCTCGATGCCCATGCATCCATCTGGCTCGAGCACCGTGGGGAAGACGGTTGGACGACCGCCTTCGAGGCGGCTGAGCGTGGGCGTCTGCTCGACGCACCCCAGTCCGCAAACCGATCGTCGGATGGTCGGTCACGTGGCGCACGCATCGGAGCGCTCGAGGTCGCATTCGAAGCTGCCATCCAGTCGGATGCCCATGTCGAGGTGGTCCGGCTGGCAGATGAGCTGATCGAAGCCTCGCGGGGCGGGGGCGAGAAGACCTACCTTCGAGCGCTTTACCTGGCCGGGGTGGCAGATGACACCGCGGGCGCGATCCGGTCTTCCGAGCGGCGCCTCCGTCACGTGTGGGGCGAGGCCAGGGAGCGCTTCCTGCCGTCGATCGCAGTCGATGCGGGATTCCATCTTGTCCAGAAGCTGCTCCAGCTCGGTGAGCTCGAAGCCGCTGAAGCGGTCCTTGCCGAAACCCAAGAGCTCGTCCGACGGATCGGCGACTTCGGCCGCTTCCGGGCTCGGACGCGGATGACGCCGTGGGAGCTCGCGTTCCTGCGTGGCCAGCGGCGCGAGGCGATCGCAGGGTTGCAGGCCGGGCTCGCGAGCCAGCCCGACCCCCACCACAGGATCGCGTTCCACCAGGCACTTGCGCTGTGGCCAGCCCGCCTGGAGGGTACGGCCGCCGCGCCCGATGTCGTGGCGAACATCGACGCTGGACGCGCCAACGCCGCCGACGCACGCTGCCCGCGCTGCCGCCTCGGGCTTGAGATCGCCGGTGCAGAGGCGCTGGTGCGATCCGGAAGCACGGCGGCAGCACGCCACACGCTCGCCTCATGGGATATCGAACGCCCCGATCCGATTCCCGGCGACAAGGTATGGCGCAGTTGGGTGGTCGGCCTGCTTGCGGAGGCGGAGGATCGTCCGACTGATGCGCTCCAGCAGCTCGACGCGGCGGCGACCCAAGCGGCCCGCCTCGAGACTGTCCTCGACGCAGAGCTGATCCGGCTGGATCGGGCCCGGGTTTTGACGCGCCTGGACCGAGCCGCGGCCGCCGAGGCCTACCGCGAGGTTGCCGCGCGGACCTCGGCGATGGGAGCGACCGCCTATACCCAGCTCGCTGAGCGCGGGCTTCGCCGGCTTGGTGTCAGGACCTGGCGGCGTGCAACCAGCCAGCCGGACGCGTCGGAGGCCGGCATCGGACGGCTCACCGCGCGTGAGCGCGAGGTTGCGCGATTGGTGGCGGGTGGAGCCACGAATCCCGAGATCGCTGCCACGTTGTTCCTCTCGCGCAAGACCGTCGAGCGCCACGTCTCGAACGTGCTGGCGAAACTCGACGTTCGAAATCGGGCCGAGCTGGCCGGCCGATTCCCTGGTCCTCTCGAATGAGGGAGGTCCCCGATGAAGCTGCCCATCCGCCGGCCCTAGCGTCCTCCGCACAGGCAGTCGGGCTCCATGCCCGACCGTGAAGGGACAGGAGGACCGTTCAGATGCAAGCACTGCAGGACCGCCATCTCGTGGATCCACGGGCCGGTATCGCCGCCGTCGGGGCGGCCGCTATCTTCGCCGCAGGGATCGTCCTCGGATCGCTGATCGATCCCGATGCCATCTCGGTCGGGTCCGCGGGCGTGGTCCCGCTCGGCGACCGGCGCTACGACGCCATCGAAGAGTTGCGCCTTGGCAATCAGTCGGTCCCGCTCGGCGACCGGCGCTACGACGCCATCGAAGAGACGCGCCTTGGCAATCAGTCGGTCCCGCTCGGCGACCGGCGCTATGACGCCATCGAAGAGACTCGCCTTGGCAATCAGTCGGTCCCGCTCGGCGACCGGCGCTACGACGCCATCGAAGAGACTCGCGCCGGACTTGACATCGACTGAGGCCTGGTTCCAGTGAAGCGCCCGCGATCAATCGCGGGCGCTTCCATCTGTCGCCCAACAGAGCCTCGTCCCACCAAGGACGACGCATATACTCGCCGGCGATGCGCTACGTCGAGTCCGTCCTCGACCTCGTCGGCGACACGCCGCTGGTCCGGATCAGCCGGATCACGCGCGACCTCGGACCAGCCGATCGCCAGCCGCTCCTGCTCGCCAAGATGGAGATGCTCAACCCGGGCGGATCGGTCAAGGACCGGATCGGGCTGCCGATGATCGAAGCCGCCGAGCGCGAGGGGCTTCTCTTGCCGGGCGGCACGATCATCGAGCCGACGAGTGGCAACACCGGCCACGGCCTGGCGATCGCCGCGGCCCTCAAGGGCTACCGCTGCATCTTCGTGATGGCCGACAAGCAGTCGGTCGAGAAGCAGGCCCTGCTGCGCGCGTACGGCGCCGAGGTCGTCCTCTGCCCGACCAACGTGCCGCCCGACTCGCCGGCGTCGTACTACAGCGTCGCGGCGCGGCTGGCGCGTGACATACCGGGCGCGTTCAAGCCCGACCAGTACTGGAACATGGAGAACCCGTCCGCCCACGAGCGGACGACCGGTCCTGAGCTCTGGGACCAGACCGAGGGGCGGATCACCCACTTCGTCGCGAGCGTCGGCACCGGCGGGACGATCTCCGGTGCCGCGCACGTCCTGAAAGCGCGCAATCTGGACATCCAGGTCATCGGGGCGGATCCGGAAGGTTCCGTGTTGTCGGGTGACACGGCGCGGCCGTATCTCACCGAGGGCGTCGGCGAGGATTTCTTCCCGGGCACCTACGACGCATCGATCATCGACCGTTGGGTGCGCGTCAGCGATCGTGACGCATTCGCGATGGCGCGCCGGATCACGCGGGAGGAAGGGATCCTGTCGGGCGGCTCGTGCGGGACGGCGATGGTCGCGGCGCGGGAAGTCGTCCGCGAGCTTACGGCGACGGACGGTGGGAGCGAGGCGGTCGTCGTGGTGCTCCTCCCCGACAGTGGGCGGAGCTATCTGTCCAAGCTCTACAACGACGAATGGATGCGCAACAACGGCCTGCTGCCGACGACCGGATCGGCGACGAGGATCGATGTGCTGCTCGCCGATCGACATCACGAGACCGATCGCCCGTCAGTCGTCGTGGCGCGGACGACCGAGCGGGTCGGCGATGCGATCGCGACGCTGCAGGCGTTCGGCATCAGTCAGCTGCCGGTGTCGGAGCGGCCGGAGGGCGATGACGTGAGCGGGCTGGTCGGTTCGATCAGCGAGAAGGGGCTACTCGATCGCGTTTATCGCGACCCGTCGGTCGTGGATCGCACGGTCGGCGAGGTAATGGACGCACCGTTGCCGCTGGTCGAGGCGTCGGCGAGCCTTGATGCCGCATTCGCCGAGCTCAGCGGCACGTCGTCGGCGCTGGTCGTGGTCCGTGGCGGCCGGCCGATCGGGATCGTGACCAAGCTCGACCTGCTCGAGTACCTGGCGCACCACCCGACGTCGGGCGGGTAGCAACGCAGGCCCGACGTTCAGTCTCGGCGGATCAGGCGACTGCCACGCGCGCGATCGGCTGTAAGGGCGGGCGGAGCCACTATGTGCTTCACAGACGGCAGCCATGGGTCGAAGGTGTTCGATCGGGCCTCCTCGGGGCCGATCCGTGTTCAGGAAGCACGAACGCGTCGCTAAGCGGCGGGAACGAGCCCTTCAGGGCCGTCCTGCAGTCCAGGAAGCACACCCCGTGACCGGGTCCCAATGGGACCCTACAGCCAGGGGAGCGGCAGGCGGATCGGCAGGAGTGCGTTCAGCAACAGGCCAAGCGTGAGCAGACCGCCCGCCCGGCGGGTGTGGACGAACGCGTAGCCGACGAACCACAGCGGCCAACCCTGCTCGCGGCCCGGTGGCGGCCCCGCGGGCTTCGGCTGGCGGAACACCGACAGCACGCCAGCCAGCCGAGGCACCGCAAGCATCACGAGTAGCGCCCACGGCCCGATCCAGCCGGCGACGATCGACACGATCGTCAACGGGTAGAACAGGATCATCAGCCACTGACCGACGGTCCGCGCCCGCGCCTCACCGAGGATGACGGGCAGCGTCCGCACGCCGAGCTTGGTGTCGGCCTCGATCTTGTCGATGTGCTTGCCGAACAGCACAGCTGTCACGAGCAGCGCGTAGGGGATCGATACCAGCAGGACCCAGCCCGGGATGGTGCCGGTGGCGGCCAGGAACGTGCCGCCGATCATCAGCGGACCCCAGACCAGGAACACGCCAGGCTCACCGAGCCCGTGGTGCTTGAGCCGGATCGGCGGGGCGACGTAAAAGACCGAAACGAACAACCCGGCCAGCGCGAACACGATGATCAGCGGGCCGCGGGCTGCCGCGAGCGCGAGCATGATCGCCGCGCCGACCGCATTGACCATGAGGATCGCGATCCCGAGCTGGCGCTTGGTCACCCAGCCCGACAGGATCGGGTGCGGTGCATACAGCGCCCGAACGTAGTCGTCCGTATCGACGCCGCCGGTCGTGTCGAAGTAGTCGTTGATCATGTTGTTGGCGGCGTGCGCCAGGACGAGCCCGACGACGGCGAGGAGGAACAGACCCCAGTCGACCGGCGCGCCACCGACGACCCGGTTGGCCTCGACCGCCAGGAGGCCACCGATGAGGCCCGACCAGATCGTCATCGGGAAGACCGCGGCGCGCGTGATGACGAGCCATTTGCCCACGGTGTCGAGCGGTCGCGAAACCGGTGGGTTCGCAGTCTCGAGGATCTCCTTCCAACCGAGCAGGCGCTCCCGGAACGGGATGCCGCCGGTCGGGGTTTGCGCGGCGGGTGCGGTGCTGTGCATCGGGGCCTCGGAGGGATCGGGAAACGTGCTTCACCACTGTATCACGTTCTCACCGGGGGCGACGGATGGGAAGATGTACCCGTGCCGACCGTCCTATCGATTTCGACTCCGCGGTTCGAGCTGGTGTCGATGTCGCTGCCGTTCATGCAGGCGCTCAAACTCCATGACATCGAGACGGCCGCGGCCGCGATCGGCGCCGCCGTGCCGGCCGACATGCCCGACGACCTCGAGCACTTCCTCGAATACCGGATCGCCGATCTGAGCGCCGATCCGACGGCCCAGCCCTGGCTCGGGCGGGCGATCGTGCTCGATGACGGGGCGGGGCGGCAGATCATCGGGTCGGCCGGATTCCATTCGCCGCCCGACGAGCACGGGCAGGTGGAGGTCGGTTACCGCGTCGAGCCAGCCCATCGACGCCAGGGCGTCGCGACGGAGGTCGTCCAGGCCCTGCTCGACTGGGCGTGCCACGAGCACGGGATCACCCGGTTCCGCGCGGCCACGTCCCCCGACAACATCGCGTCACAGGCGGTACTGCGACGGTTCGGGTTCCGGCAGGTCGGCATCCAGATGGACGAGTACGACGGCCCCGAGCTCGTCTTCGAGCGCGACGGCTGGACCGCAACGCGCTGACGATGGCGGTGCCATCATCGCGCCATGCCCGGCGACCTCGATCTCGATGACCTGTCATTCGAAACGCTCGCCGTCCACGCGGGTGCCGAGCCGGACGAGCTGACAGGGGCGGTCGCGCCGCCGATCTATCAGACCTCGACCTACGAGCAGGACGCGGTCGGCAAGCCGCGCCGCGGCTACGAGTACGCGCGCTCGCAGAACCCGACCCGCGAGCGGCTCGAACGGGCGGTGGCAGCGCTCGAAGGCGGCCGGCACGGGTTCGCCTTCGCGTCGGGTTCGGCGGCGACCGCCGCGATCGCCGAGCTCGCCGAGCCGGGCGAGGAGATCGTCGTCGGTGACGACGTCTACGGCGGCACCTATCGCTACCTCGACAAGGTCCGCCGGCCGGGCGCCGGCGTCACGTCGACGTTCATCGATCTCACCGGTGGCATGGACGCGCTTTGGGAGGCGCTGTCCGAGCGCACGCGCCTCGTCTGGTTCGAGTCGCCGACCAATCCGCTGCTCAAGACCGTCGACATCGGCGAGGTGGCGCGAACCGTGGACCGCCGGGAGGCGGAGGGCGGTCGGCGGCCGCTGATCGTGGCCGACAACACGTTCGCCTCTCCGGCGATCCAACGACCCCTGACGATGGGCGCCGACATCGTGTTCCACTCCGCGACGAAGTACCTTGCGGGGCACTCGGACGTCGTGCTCGGCGTGGCGGTGACCTCGGACGACGCGATCGCCGCGCGCCTTCGGTTCCTGCAGAACGCGATGGGCGCGGTGCCGGGTCCACTCGACTGTTTCCTCGTGCTGCGCGGCCTTCGGACGCTCCACCTACGCGTGGAGCGCCACCAAGCCAATGCTCGCGCCGTCGTCGAGTTCCTGCGCTCCCGTGACGACGTCGCCGAGGTGCGCTACCCCGGGTTCGGCGGGATGGTGTCGTTCGTGCCCGCGGCGCGCGGATCGGGGGCAGCCGAACGGGCGATCGCGGTCGCCGAGGGCACGCATCTCTTCACGCTGGCCGAGTCGCTCGGCGGCGTCGAATTGCTTATCGAGGTCCCGGCGGCCATGACCCATATGTCGGTCTCGGAGACGGCGCTGGCCGTGGACCCGGCACTCATCCGCCTGTCGGTCGGCATCGAGGGGGTCGACGACCTGATCGACGACCTCCGCCAGGCGCTCGACAGCGCCTAGGCCATCCCGGCGGGGACGCCCCCGACATTCAGGCTCACGACCTCGGTCGGCGTCGACTTGCCCTTCAGCTCAAGGCTCCGCCGCTCGAGGCCGGCGTCCAGACCGGCGGCTTCCGCCGCCTCGACGGTCACGAGGGCCTCTCCGGCCCGAGCCGCGCCACCGAGCCGCGCGGCGACGTTGACGTTGTCGCCGAGCGCGGTGATATCCATCCGTTTCTCATCACCGACTACCCCGACCCAGGCGGGACCGCTCGACACGCCCACCCCGACGGGGACCCATGGCCCCCGGTCGTCCGCGTGGCCGGTCGCCCGAAGGATCGCCAGCGCAGCGGCGACCGCGTGTTCAGCGTGCGCGGGTCCGGACGTGACCGGGAGGAAGAACGCGACGATCTCGTCACCGACGAACTTGTCGACACCGCCGTCGTGGTCGAAGACGGCCTGGCTCGTGGTGGCGTAGAACCGATCGATCAGGGCACGGAACTCGTTGGGCGGAAGGCGCTCGGCCAGGGCGGTCGAGCCGCGGATATCGGCGAAGAGGTAGCTGCCGTCGACCTCGGCGCCGCCGCGATGCCTTTCCATGTTCACGAAGCACGTGTTACAGAGGGTCGGGTTCTTGAGGGCGGGTCGCTTGCCGATCAGGCGCATCACGGGAGCGGCTGCCCCGGCGAAGGGGGCCGCACAGAGCTTGCAGCGGGGGCCGTGGGGGAGCATGCGGAAGACGCGCCGGAACTTCGTCTCGCTGGCGTCGCCGCGCGTCAGGAAGTCGCGCCAGTACGCTTCATCACGACCACTCGGTGGCCGATCGATCGCCATTCTCCAAGCCTACGCCTGTCTCGGGGTCAGCCCCCGGCCATCGCAGGAAGCAGGACGAGCGTATCGGCCTCGCCGACGGGTGTATCGAGCAACTGCAAGTGCCGAACATCGGTGTCGTTGAGGAACGCGTTGACGAAACGGTTGAGGTCCCCGTCCTGGGTCAGTAGCTGCGACTCCAGGCCAGGGTGGGCCTGGACGAGCCCGCGGATCACCTCGCGGACCGTGCCCCCGGGGATGCTCACGAGCTTCTCCCCGCCGGTCGCGGTACGCAGCGTCGGCGGGATTCGGACGGTGCTCATGAGCGCGTCTCAAGCCACGACTCGAACGCGGACAGGCTGGGCCGGATCACCGGGGCGAGGCCCTGGCCGTCCGTCAGTCCAAGGGTCCGCGCGTCGGGTGTCTTGAGGCCGTTACCCGTCAGGAGTGCGACGACCTCGTCGCCATCGCGGATCACGCCGCGACGGCGCGCCGCCGCGACGGCGCCGAGGGTCACGCCGCCGGCGGTCTCCGGGTAGATGCCCTCCAGCCTGGCGACGTCGCGGATCAATTCCGCGGTCACGTCGTCCGGGATCGCCTCGACGCAGCCGCCGCTAGCCCGGGCGACCTCCACGACATAGCGGCCGTCGGCCGGGTTGCCGATCGCCAGCGAGCGAACGATCGTATCGGGTTCGCGGATCGGCTCGATCACGTCGGTGCCGGCCTCGAACGCTGTGGCGACCGGGGCGCAACCGGCCGCCTGCGCGCCGACGAACCGGATCGGCCGTCGCTCGATGAGCCCCAGCTCGGTCAACTCTTCGAAGCCGCGCGCGACGCGGGTGAACATCGCACCCGACGCGACCGGCCCGACCACCACATCCGGGCTGCGCCAGCCGAGCGCCTCGGCGATCTCGTATGCGAGCGTCTTGGAGCCCTCGGCATAGAAGGGGCGCAGGTTGATGTTCACGAAGCCCCAACCCGTCTCGTCGGCGATCTCGAGGCAGAGGCGGTTGACGTCGTCGTAGGTGCCATCGATCGGCACGACGGTCGCGCCGTAGGCCAACGCGTGGTCGACCTTGGCGCGCTCCAGGTCCGCCGGGATGAATACGAACGAGGGGAGGCCGACGGCCGCTGCGGCCGCTGCGGTGGCGCCGGCAAGGTTGCCCGTCGACGCGCAGGCGAGCGCGGGGACGCCGAACTCCACGGCGCGGGCGGCGGCCACTGCGACGGCCCGATCCTTGAACGACAGCGAAGGGTTGCGGGTGTCGTCCTTGAGCCAGAGTCGGTCGATCTCGAGGACCGGGCCAAGCCGGTCCGCGGCGAGCAGCGGGGTCGAGCCGACGGGCAAGGACCGCGTCGGGGCCTGTTCCACCGGCAGCAGCTCGAGATAGCGCCAGATGCCGGGGTGACGCGCGGCGATCGCGTCGTGGGTGAGGGTCTTGCTGATGACTGCGGCGTCGTACGTCACCTCGAGCGGCCCGAAACACGCCGGACATACATAGGCCAGGGCGAGAGGTTGCGCGAGGCCACAGTTGCGACAGGCCATACCCGTGATCCGCGCCCCGCGGGCAAGCGTGGTCGTCGTCGGGGTGGGGGTCGGCGTCAGGGTCGGCGTGGTCACGATCGGTCTCCAAGGCGGGCGTTGGCGGCGACGGACCGGTCGTGAAAGGGTAGGACCCTGGTCGGTGGTTGGGGCTCCGGAGAGACCCGTATCACGCAGGAGGACCTGCCCGGACTTGGCACCTTGCCGACCTCGCGTCGGTAGGTTGTCGTGGCGTCAACGGGCCGGTCCCTCAGCCATCTCTTGATACGTGCTCTTCGGTTGTACCCGGGATGCTACGGGCTGCGGTGGGCGGCGGTCAAGGCGGCGTTCGCTCAGCCGCCTGGCTTCAGCTGGATCCAGGTCGTCTTCAGCTCGGTGTACTGGTCGTGGGCGTGGACCGACTTGTCGTGCCCGCCGAACCCGGACTGCTTGTACCCGCCGAACGGAGTCGTCATGTCGCCTTCGGCGTAGGCGTTGATCGCAACCGTCCCGGCGCGCAGCTCGCGCGCGACCCGATGCGCCACGTTGAGGTCGTCCGTGTAGATGGAGGCGGCCAGTCCATACGCCGTGTCGTTGGCGATCGCGACCGCTTCGGCCTCGGTGTCGAACTCGATGACGGACAGCACTGGGCCGAAGATCTCCTCCCGGGCGATGCGCATGTCATTGCTGACACCGTCGAAGATCGTGGGTCCCATGAAGTAGCCGCCAGTCTCCTCGAGGATCCGTTCGCCGCCGGCCACCAGGCGCGCCCCTTCGTCGCGGCCGGCCTGGACGTAGCCGAGGACCCGCTCGAGATGCGGCTTCGAGATCAGCGCACCGATCTTCGTCGCTGGGTCGAGTGGATCCCCGACCGGCCACGACGACAGCTCGGCCTGCAAAGCTGCCAGCAGGTCGTCCTTGCGCGACCGATGGACGATGAGCCGTGATCCCGCGCTGCAGTTCTCGCCCATGTTCCAGAAGATCGCGACCGCGGCGTTGGCGGCGACATCTGCCATATCGGTCACGTCGCCGAAGACGACCTGCGGGCTTTTGCCGCCCAGCTCGAGAAGGACACGCTTGAGGTTCGACTCGGCCGACCAGGTCAGGAACCGCCGACCGACCTCTGTCGACCCGGTGAATGCGACGCAGTCGATGTCGGCGTGCCGACCGATCGCCGCGCCGACCGTATCGCCCGGCCCGGTGACCACGTTGAGCACGCCGTCGGGGATCCCCGCCTCCGCCCCGAGTTCCGCGATCCGGAGGAGCGACAGCGACGTCGTCGATGCCGGCTTGATGACCACGCTGTTGCCGGTCGCCAGCGCCGGGCCCAGCTTCCAGGCGGCCATCTGGGCCGGGTAGTTCCACGGCACGACCGCGCCGACGACGCCCACCGGCTCGCGGGTGATGGTCGCGACCGTTCCCTCGGGCGATGGCGCTACCTGCCCGTAGAGCTTGTCGATGGCCTCGGCATGCCAGCGGATGCATGCGGCGGTCTCGGGCATGTCGAGCCCGACGGTGTCGGTGATCGGCTTGCCGGCGTCGATCGTCTCGATGAGCCCGAGCTCGCGTGCGTTGCCCTCGATCAGGTCGGCCCACGCCTGCAACACGCGTTTCCGCGCGCCAGGGTCGATCCGTGACCAGACGCCGCGGTCGAACGCAGTCCGGGCGGCCGCCACGGCCGCATCCACGTCCGCGACACCCCCTTCAGCGACCTCGGTGATCGGCTGGCCGGTGGCCGGATTCTCGGTCGTGAAGCGTCGCCCGTCGCGGGCCGGACGGAAGTCACCGCCGATGAAGAGGTCGGTCCGGAGTCGGAGGTCGGCAACCTCGGACGCAGCTTGTTCGCGGTCGGGGATGAGCGTGTCGGTCATGCGTTTCGGGTCCCTCAGGTCGTGTCCGTAGCGGTTCGTGACGGGGGACCATGGTACGGCGCCGTTGGTTCTCGCGACCCAGTCGCAACCGAACCGCAACGTGGTAGCATCGCCCGAAGCGCGACTGTGGAAGCCGACTCCCGCTAGCGTCCTTACCGGGCCATCAAGCCCGCGGGACGCCAGCGGCACGCGCGGCCGGTCGATCCGTGAACGTGATCGCCCGTGCCCAGGAGTCCTCCGCATGGCAACGACCCATCCGCCCGCCCGCCCTGCCCACCCACCGACTACCGGCTCCAGCCGCACGCGTCCATTGATCGGCCGCCGCGTCCGCGCCAACCTGCCGACCGCCGAGCTGGTCGAGGATGCCATCCGCGCCGGAGAGGGGCTGATCGCGGCGGAGGGACCGCTCGTCGTGCGGACCGGCAAGCACACCGGACGTTCGCCGCAAGACAAGTTCATCGTCGACGAGCCATCGAGCACGGGCAAGATCTGGTGGGGCGAGGTCAATCGCCCGATCAGCGAGGCCCATTACGACAAGCTGCGCGCCCGGCTCGTGGCGCACTGCGCCGAGAAGCACCTGTATAGCCAGGATCTCCTGATCGGCGCCGATCCTGACCACCAGCGCCGCCTGCGCGTCTACACCGAGACCGCCTGGGCGAGCGTGTTCGCGCGCAACCTGTTCCGGCGTCCGGAGGCCGCCGACCTCACCGGCTTCGAGCCCAACTTCACGATCATCTGCGTCCCGTCGTTCCAGGCCGATCCGGCGACCGAGGGGACCAGGACCACGACCGCCATCCTGCTCCACCTCGAGCGGATGGAGATCATCATCGTCGGCACCGAATACGCCGGTGAGATCAAGAAGTCGGCCTTCACGGTCATGAACTACTTGATGCCGGACGAGGGCGTGCTGCCGATGCACTCCTCGGTCAATGTCGGCGAGGGCGGGGACAGCGCCGTCTTCTTCGGCCTGTCGGGGACCGGCAAGACGACGCTCTCCGCGGACCCGGAGCGGCGCCTCATCGGCGACGACGAGCATGGCTGGAGCGACCAGGGCCTGTTCAACTTCGAGGGCGGTTGCTACGCCAAGACGATCCGCCTCTCGCCGATGTACGAGCCTGACATCTTCCAGACGACGCGCCGGTTCGGGACGGTCCTCGAGAATGTCGATCTGGACCCGGCGACCCGTGAGCTCGATCTCGACTCCGAGCGGTTCACCGAGAACACCCGCGGCGCATACCCGCTGCACTTCATCGGCAATGCCGACCCGAGCGGGATGACGGTCCAGCCGACGACCGTCGTGCTCCTCACGGCCGACGCGTTCGGCGTGCTGCCGCCCATCTCCCGCCTGACCCATGCTCAGGCGGCGTACCACTTCATCAGCGGCTACACGGCCAAGCTCGCCGGCACCGAGGTCGGCGTCAAGGAGCCGAAGGCGACCTTTTCGGCGTGCTTCGGCGCGCCGTTCATGCCGCGCCATCCGGGGGAGTACGCGCGCATGCTGACCGAACGGCTCGCGGCCCAGGACGCCACGGTCTGGCTGGTCAACACCGGCTGGACGGGTGGTCCGTACGGGACCGGCGAGCGCATGAACATCGCGCATACGCGCTCGATGGTCCGTGCGGCGCTGGACGGGCGGCTCGCCGGGATCCCGACCCGCACCGACCCGACCTTCGCCATCGAGGTGCCGCTCGACTGCCCGGACGTGCCGGCGCGGTTCCTCGATCCCCGTTCCACCTGGGCCGACACCGCGGCCTACGACCGCCAGGCGAAGCAGCTCGCCGCGATGTTCGCTGCGAACTTCGCGTCCTATGCGGACGGCGTCAGCGACGAGATCCGTGATGCCGGTCCGGTCACCGACCCGGCGACGTTAGCGGAGACCATCGACCCCGAGCACGACGCGGGTTGACGCCGTCGGCCTTGGCGTAGGCGCGCACGCACCACCCAGATGCTCCGGACCATTCCGCACTGCACCGCTGGCCGTTATCGTGATGGTGTCGCCGGGGGCAGGCGCACAAGGGGGAGAAGTTCGTGACCGATCGGGAGCCTATCTGGCTGCCCCTGCTGCGTGACCTGGCGGAGCGTCTTCCGGAGCAAGTGGTCATCAAGGGGTCGATCGCGGCGCTCGGCGGCGTCAGCGACGTCGACATGTACGCCCCTCGCAGTTCGTTCGCGGCGATCGAGCGTCGGTTCCGGGCCTGGGCAGCTGACACCGGTCTACAGGTCGTCGTGGTGTGTCGCCACGACTGGCGCGGTCCGACGATGGTCGCCATCCGCCCCGACGATGCCCACCCGTTCACGCTCGACGTGAAGGTGGGCCGCTTCTACCACGGCTCGTTCCTGTATACGATCGACGACCTGGGCGACCTCGTGACCGTCGACCAGCATGGTCTCCGTCGACTGCGCATCGGCGCCGAGGGGACCGCGAACCTGCTGATCTACGGCACGACGAGGCGCGGCCGGCACCACGCTGCCGGCTTCGTCGCGAAGGACATCGAGGGGTCGCTCGCTGCGGACCGACCTGGCGCGCTAGCCGCCAGTCGCTTCGCGGGGGTCGCGGCCCCGGCCCTGCGGCGCGGCATCCAACGCCTCCTCGACGGGGGCTGGTCGACGCGCGACATGGCCACGGTCGTCGCGTGGTGTTACGCGCGCGCTATCGCTCGCCCCGATCGCGTGCTTCGCCAGCTCAAGTGGCGCTTCGTCGACGGGCCGACGTGCGCGGTGACCCACATCGTCGATCGCCGCATCCCGGACGATCGCGATCGCTGGCTGCGCGACGTGGCCGACTCCCATCCGGTCAGCGGCTTCCTCGGACTCAACGACGGGGTCGTCGGCGCCGTCATCGGGCAGACCTCGGGGTCCTGAGTCGGGCGCTCGGCGATTGCCGAGGTGGCCCCCTAGAATGTCCCGGCCCGGGCGCACCGATCACGCCCAGCCCGGCCGAGGAGGCGCCACACCGATGCCCCGCAACAAGGTCACCGTGATCGGCGCCGGCAATGTCGGCGCCACGACCGCCCAGCGCATCGCCGAGGCCGGTCTCGCCGATGTCGTCCTTGTCGACATCGTCGAGGGACTGCCGCAGGGCAAGGGCCTTGATCTGGCCCAGGCGGCGCCGGTCGTCGGTCACGACGCGCGCGTGCAGGGCACCAACGATTACGCCGACACCGCCGGATCCGACGTCATCGTCGTCACGTCAGGTCTGGCACGGCAGCCCGGCATGAGCCGCGACGACCTGCTGACCAAGAACGCGGGCATCGTCCGCTCCGTCGTCCAGCAGGCGGCGGCGGTCTCGCCGGACGCGATCCTCGTCGTGGTCACCAACCCCCTCGACGCGATGTGCCACGTCGCCCTCGAGGCGTCCGGGTTCCCGCGCGAGCGGGTGCTGGGCATGGCCGGCGTGCTCGACAGTGCGCGGTTCCGGACCTTCATCGCGCAGGAGCTGGGCGTCAGCGTCGAGGACACGCATGCCTTCGTGCTTGGCGGCCACGGCGACACGATGGTCCCGCTGTCGCGCTACTCGACGGTGGCCGGCGTGCCCATCACCGAGCTACTGCCGCCCGACCGCGTCCGCGCTCTCGAGGAGCGGACGGCCAACGGCGGCGCCGAGATCGTGGGCCTGCTCAAGACGGGGTCTGCGTTCTACGCGCCATCGGCGGGGGCATTCGAGATGGTCGAGGCGATCCTGCTGGACAGGAAGCGGGTCATCCCCTGCGCAGTGCTGCTCAAAGGCGAGTTCGGTGTCGACGGCCTGTTCGTCGGCGTGCCGATCGTCCTCGGGCGAGCCGGCGTGGAGCGCGTGTTCGAGATCGACCTGACCGACGAGGAGCAGGCCGCGTTCCAGCGGTCCGCGAACGCCGTCAAGGAACTGGTCGAAGTCCTCGGTCGCTAGCCGGCGCCCGCTCGCCTGAGCCGGCGGCGCCCTAGCCGACGACCGCCAGATTGGCCGCGGTCCGCGGTTCCAATTCCGTCGCCCGTTGACGGGATCGCGCGATCGTCCGCGCCAGGGCCAACCGATACGTCGCATCAGTCTCAGGCAACGGGACCTCCGCGAGCTCGCGGGCGAGGACCTCGCACAGGCGGCGGTACTGGCGGACGACCTGGGACCGCGTCCCGGTCCGGCCGTGGACCGCGATCAGGACCTCATGGGCCTCCTCGCGGAGGGGGTCACGTCCGATCAGGCGCTCTGCGGCAATGCGTGCACCATCTACGTCGCCCGCAACCAGTCGCTTGCGGGCGACGACCGCGAGGGCATCCTCGAAGCGGTCGGCGAGTCGCTCACGCTCGGCTGCGAAACAGTCGTGACCGAGGCCCTCGGCGAGATCACCGCCATACAGGTCGACTGCGGTCTCGGGTGCGCAGGTCGAGTCGTCGGTGCAGCCCTCGAATTGGGCGAGGTCCAGGGAGCGCAGTGCCTCCGGCCGCATCCCGAGCGTCTCGGAGTCTGCCTCGAGGACCGCATCGATCTCGACGCCAGCGCTCCCGAGGGCTGTCCGCAGTTGGTAGAGGGCCTGGCGGAGCGGGCCGGTAGCGGCGCCGAGCGCCTCGGGCCACAGATCCGTCGCGATCGCCTCGCGCGTTCGCGGCCGGCAAGTCAGGGCCAACAGCGTGAACAGCGCCTGGGCGTGGCGGCCCACGAGCCTCACCTCGCGGCCGTCGGCGGAGCGGATGCTGAAGCGGCCGAGTAGCGTGACGTCCAGGCCCGACAGGGCCCTGGCATGCGTGGTCACGGCGTCCCTCTGCGCGGGTCACGACGTCCGGCCCGTCCCCCCCGTGGGCCGGACGCCGGGACTTGATCGGTGAGCCCCCAGACCCGCCGAATTGTTCCCCCTCATCAGGATCGATGGCCCCCACGCCATCAGTCCGATGACTGGCATCGTGTCGCGCCCGAGACGCCCGGACGACCGGCTAGGCGACACGTCACCTGTCGGCCAGCCGACACTCCGCCCGCGGGTACACTTCGGCGACCGTGCCGATCGCCGTCATCGCGTTCGACTTCGATCCCCTCGTCCGACTCGGCCCCGATCTCACCGTGCGCTGGCAGACGTTCGCACTCGCCGCCGTGGTGCTGCTCTGTCTCGCCGGAGGGGGCATCCTTGCTCGTCGCCGTGGACTGCGTGCCGACGATCTCCTCTACGTGGTCATCGGCGCGGCTCCGGGCGCCGTCATCGGCGGTCGGATCGGGTACGCACTGGTGGTGCCCGAGGTGTTCAATGCCGGTCCGCTATCGCTCCTCGACCCATCGGTCGGTGGGCTGGAGCTGGGCATGGCCGTCGTCGGTGGCATCGGCACCGCCGCGATCGTCGCCGCCCTCCTGGGATCCCCGGTCGGCAGGTGGGCGCACATCGCGTCGATCCCGCTGTTGACCGCGCTCGGAGCGGGGAAGCTCACGATGGTCCTCGGTGGCAGCGGACAAGGCCGGCCCTTCGACGGCGATTGGGCCACGGCCTACGTCGGCGCAGGGCCGTGGGTCGCGGCTGCGCCGGCGATCCCATCGCATCCAGCGCAGGTGTACGAGGCGATCGGCACCGCCCTGATCGCGCTGATCATCCTGGCCGCCAGCTCGCTCGGCCTCTTCCGGTCGGCCGACGGCAGTCGATTGCTGGTCGCGCTCGCCGGCTGGGGTGTGGCCCGTGCCGTCGTCTCGCTCACGTGGCGCGACCTGCCGGTCGTCGGCGGCATACCTGCCGGTGGGTTGGTCGCCATCGTCATCAGCGTCACGTCCTTGATCGGCGTCGTGGCCGTGTCCGCCTGGTGGCCGCGCCGTCAGCAGGCCCGCGCAGCGGCGGCCGAGCCCCGCTGGCCGGAACCGGAGATACGGCCGCCGTTCTGATCGCAGCCCCTCGGCGGACGGGGTATCGTGGCGTGGATGAGGATGCCTACGAGGACCACCCGATGACCCAGGTCGCCGAACCCGAGACCCCCGCGACAGCTGCGCCCGGACGGATCAGCCACTGGATCGGCGGCCGCATCGTGCCGGGGACGTCGGGCCGCCAGGGCGATGTCTACGATCCTGCCACCGGGACGCTGGCCAAGCACGTCGACTTCGCCTCGGTCGAGGAGGTCGCCGCCGCCGTCGCCGCGGCTCGCGCGGCCTTCCCGGCGTGGCGCTCCACGTCGCTCAGCAAGCGCACGGACATCCTGTTCAAGATCCGGAATCTCGTCGACCAGCGGCGCGACGAGCTCGCAGCCCACCTCACGGCGGAACACGGGAAGGTCCCGTCCGACGCCCTCGGCGAGATCGCGCGGGGCCTCGAGAACCTTGAGTTCGCCTGCGGCATCCCCAACCTCCTGAAGGGCGGCTTCACGGAGCAGGCGAGCACAGGCGTCGACGTCTACCAGATCCGCCAGCCCCTCGGCGTGGTCGCCGGGATCACGCCGTTCAATTTCCCGGCGATGGTGCCGATGTGGATGTTCGCGACGGCGATCGCGTGCGGCAATACGTTCATCCTCAAGCCGTCCGAGAAGGACCCATCGGCATCGATCTTCATCGCCGAGCTGCTCCACGACGCGGGCGTCCCGGACGGCGTGTTCAACGTCGTCCACGGCGACAAGGTCGCGGTCGATGCCATCCTCGAGCACCCCGACATCGCCGCCGTCAGTTTCGTCGGCTCGACGCCGATCGCTCGTCACATCTACGAGACGGGTACGGCACACGGCAAGCGTGTCCAGGCGCTCGGTGGGGCGAAGAACCACATGATCGTCCTGCCCGATGCCGACATCGACATGGCCGCCGATGCCGCCGTCTCGGCCGGGTACGGGTCGGCAGGCGAACGCTGCATGGCCATCGCCACGGTGGTTGCCGTTGGCGATGTGGCCGACCCGCTCGTGGACGCGATCTCGAAGCGACTGCCGAAGGTCAAGGTCGGTCCCGGGTCGGATCCGGAAGCGGAGATGGGCCCGCTCGTCACACGCCAGCATCGCGACAAGGTCGCGGGCTACCTCGATTCCTCCAAGGAGCAGGGCGCAACGCTCGTCGCCGACGGGCGAGAGCATCCGCTCTACGGCGATAGTGATGGCTTCTTCCTGGGCGTGTCGTTGATCGACCACGTGACGACGTCCATGGACGCGTATCGCGACGAGATCTTCGGACCCGTGCTGACCGTGGTCCGGGTCAATACCTATGACGAGGCGGTCAAGCTCGTCAACGAGAACCCGTACGGCAACGGGACGGCGATCTTCACGCGCGACGGTGGTGCCGCACGGCAGTTCCAGTTCGAGGCGAATGCCGGGATGGTCGGCATCAATGTGCCGATCCCTGTGCCGGTCGCCTACTACAGCTTCGGCGGCTGGAAGGCGAGCCTGTTCGGTGACCTTCACATGTACGGCCCCGAGGGCATCCAGTTCTACACGCGGGCCAAGATCGTGACGTCACGCTGGCCTGATCCTGGCACGAGCAAGGTCGACCTGGGCTTTCCTCGTACGCGATAGCGGCTGCGCCGGGATGGTTCACCCGACGCTAACGCTGGTGCGCACGTGCACCATCTGATCGCTCCTTGCTTGCGCTAACCGCACCGGACTAGTACGGTCCGCCCAACCCGTCGCAGGTCCATGCCGACCGCCCAGACAACGGCATGGCCCGTACTCAGGGGGGAACCGTATCCGACCCGGGGGGTTGGGGAGGGGCCGGGGTTTGGGGCAACCGAGCGCGCGTCGTCTCGCGATTCACCTTGCCGTCCTTCAGGTCGCCGTGCTGACGGCTGCGCTGATCGGTCCCGCGACCGGCGTGGTGCCACTCCCGATCGAAGCTGCGAAGGCGGCCGCTGGCACCGGTCTCGAGCTCAACGGATCCACGCAACGTGTGACATTCGGGACCGCGACTGGTCTTGGCGCGAGCTCATTCACCCTTGAGCTCTGGTTCATGCGGACCGGTGCCGGCCAGACCACGACGACTGGGACCGGCGGACTGCCGAACCCGGCGATCCCGCTCCTGAGCAAAGGCCGCGGTCAAGCCGAGACGCCGGCCAACCTCAACATGAACTACTTCCTCGGGATCGATTCCATCACGGGCACGCTCGTTGCCGACTTCGAGAACAACGCCGGTGGCGGGAATCATCCGATCGCCGGGACCACGTTTGTGTCCAGCAATGTTTGGCACCACGCTGCCGTCACGTACGGCTCGGGAACGTGGAACCTCTACCTCGATGGCGTCCTGGACAAGACGGAGGGCGAGGGGGCGGCCGTCCCTGAGGCGACCAGCATCCAGCATGCCGCGCTCGGGACGGCGATGACCTCGACTGGTGCCGCGGAGGGCCATTTCGCCGGGGTCATCGACGAGGCCCGCGTCTGGAATATGGTCCGTAGCCAGGCGCAGATCCAGGCCAATAGGGACGTCGAGATCGGTGACGATCCGGCGCTCCTCGGGCTGTGGCACATGAACGAAGGTGCCGGCACCACCACAGCCGATAGCTCCAACTCGGGTCATACAGGAACGCTCGTCAGTGGACCGACATGGCCCGAAGGATTTACGCCGCCGGTGACACCGACGGCCAACGGGCTCGAACTCCGTCAGCTGGCAACGCCAGCCACGGTCACGAACGCGACATACGTGACCTTCGGTGATCCGGTGGAGCTGGATCTGGCCCAATTCACCATCGAGACGTGGTTCAGGCGGACTGGCGCCGGCACGGCTGGCAGCACGGGCACGGGCGGCATCGCGAGCTTCCTGCCCCTGGTGACACACGGCGGACCGCAAGCAGAAGCGTCGAACGTCGACGCGAACTGGATGCTCGGCATCGATGACGCGACCGACGTGATCGCCGCCGATTTCGAGACGATGGCAGACGGTACCAATCAGCCGGTTCGTGGCACCTCGGCCATCGCGATGAACACCTGGTATCACGCTGCCGCAACCTATGACGGCAGCAGCTGGCGTTTGTACCTGAATGGCCAGCTCGAGGCCACGCTGGCGGCTCCGCCACCACGATCTGATACGACCCAGCACGCGGCCCTGGGCGTGTCGCTAACGTCAACGGGGGCGATCAATGCTGGCAACCTGGCCCGCTTCCACGGAACGCTCGATGAGGTTCGTGTCTGGAACTCCGCTCGGTCGTTGGCGCAGATCCGTGCCGAGATCAATAGCCAGTTGTCATCAGCTCCAGCGGGATTGGTCGCGCGCTGGCCGATGAGCGAAGCGGCTGGGACCAGCATCCAGGACACCGCCACCACCGCATCCAACGGGACGATCGCTGGATCTCCGGTCGCCCGCGTCGCGGGCGCGCCCTTCGACATCTCCATCCCGGAGCCGCCGAATGCACCGGCCCTGGTTGCGCCTGCCAATGCGGCCACCGGCGTCGCGCGGCCGCCGACGCTCGATGTGATCGCTTCTGACCCGAACGGCGGGACGGTGAACGTCCAATTCTTCGGGCGCCCGCTCGCAAGTGGCAACTTCGCAAGCCTTGGAGCCCCGCAGGCCATCGCTTCCGGGGCCCACGCGACGCTGTCGTGGACGGGACTGGGAGGCGGGCAGACGTACCAGTGGTTCGCCACGGTCAACGATGGCACCACGACCACGACCGGGCCGACTTGGACATTCCACACCGCCGCTGAAACCAGCGGCACGGTGGTTGCCGCGATCGGCGACCTGGCACATTGCGGGGAAACCGGCGACACCGAGACTGCCGCGATCATGGCCGGCATGGACGGGCCGATCATCACGACGGGCGACAACGTCTACGACGCAGGCACTTTGGCGGAATACAACGCCTGCTACGAACCGACGTGGGGCCCGTTCAAGGCCCGCACGCGCCCGGTCCCCGGTAATCACGACTGGGGGACCGGCTTCCGGACGCCCGAAAGCCTCACCGACTACTTCACCTACTTTGGGGCGAACGCGACCGACGCCGGTGCCCAGAGCTACTACAGCTACAACCTGGACGCCAACTGGCACGTCGTCAACCTCGACTCCGAGTGTGCGGAAGTCCCGGGTGGCTGCGCTTCCGGCTCACCACAGCACGACTGGCTCGTCGCCGACCTGGCAGCGAACGCCTCCAAGAACGTCATCGCCGTCTGGCACAAGCCGCGCTTTAGCTCGGGCGCGACCAATCTCGTCGAGATGTCCGACATCGTCAGCAGCCTGTACGCGGCCGGCGTGGACATCGGCTTGGTCGGGCATGACCACATCTACGAGGTCTTCCAGCCGCTCGATCCGGCCGGCAACCACGATCCGGCCTTCGGTATCCGGCACATGACGGTCGGGACCGGCGGCGCTGAGCATCACGCGGCCGGGACACAACTCCCGACGAGCATCGCCGTGAACGACGACACGTATGGCGTCACCCGCCTGGTCCTCCATCCGACGAGCTACGAGTGGAAGTTCTTTCCGGTCTCCGGAGCGACCTTCACGAACTCGGGCACGGGGACCGTGCACGGAGCACCGACCCCGGGAGCGAATGGCCTCGATCTCGGCGCGAGCGGCGCCTACGTCACGTTCGGCGACCCGAGCAAGCTGGATCTTTTGACGTTCACGATCGAGACCTGGTTCAAGCGGACCGGCAGCGGTGTATCAGGCACGACCGGGACGAGCGGCATAGCCCAGTTCATCCCGTTGGTCACCCATGGCGGTCCCGAGGGAGACGGCTCGAACGTCGACGCGAACTGGCTCCTCGGCATCAACGACGCGACAGACGTCCTGGCGGCCGACTTCGAAGACACGGCGACCGGCCTCAACCACCCCATCTCGGGCTCCACGGCCATCACCATCGACGAGTGGCATCACGCTGCGGCGACCTACGACGGGACGACGTGGCGCCTGTATCTGGACGGCGTGCTCGAAGCGACCGAGGTCGAGAACGCCACGCCGCGGTCCGACACAACACAGGACGCCGGGCTGGGCGTCATGCTCGACTCGACCGGTGCGCCCGCCAACGGGTCGACAGCGCGGTTCCAGGGCGTCGTCGACGAGACCCGCGTCTGGACCGGCGCACGCAGCCTCGCCCAGATCCGCTCAACGATCAACGGCGAGCTCACCTCCGGCACGAACCTCGTCGCTCGCTGGGGCATGAGCGAGCCCGGCGGCTCGGTCGTCGCGGATTCGATCGCTACGGCGGCCAACGGCACGATCGTCGGCTCGGGTGCCACGCGTGTCGTGGGATCCCCGTTCGACATCACGTTCGATACCACGCCTCCGGCGGCCCCAGCCGGGCTCGTAGCGACCCCCGGTGATGGGACCGTCGGCCTGACATGGACAGCGAACGGCGAACCCGATCTGGCGGGTTACAACGTGTATCGCAGCACGACAAGTCCGGTCTCGCTCACGTCGCCGCTCAACGGCGGGACACTCGTGTCAACGCCGGCCTTCACCGACAACACTGTCGTCAACGACACGACGTACTTCTACGTGGTCACCGCCGTCGACAATTCGACCAACCAGTCGACCGCATCCAACCAGGTCAGCACCACGCCGACTGGTCCGCCGCAGCAGCCGACCGGCCTCGATCTCGGCGCCAGCGGGGCTTACGTGGCATTCGGTGATCCGGCCAAGCTCGATCTGCCGACGTTCACGATCGAGACCTGGTTCAAGCGGACCGGACCCGGAGTCGCCAATACGACGGGCACGAGCGGTATCGCGCAGTTCATCCCGCTCGTCACGCATGGCGGTCCCGAGGCAGACGGTTCGGTCGTCGATGCCAACTGGCTCCTGGGGGTCAACGACGCAACGGACGTCCTCGCTGCAGATTTCGAAGATTCGGCGACCGGCCTGAATCATCCGATCTCGGGTACGACGCCAATCTCGAGCAACGTCTGGTATCACGTCGCGGCGACCTATGACGGCACGACCTGGCGTCTGTACCTGAACGGTCGACTCGAGGCCACTGAGGCCGAGAACGCCACGCCGCGCTCGGACAGCACGCAGCACGCTGGTCTTGGCGCGATGCTGAACTCGAGCGGAGCGCCTGGCAATTCGGCTCGGTTCCAGGGCGTGATCGACGAAGTCAGGGTCTGGACCGGGGCGCGGAACGTCTCGCAGATCCGATCGGGGATCCATCAGCTCCCAGCCACGACGACCGGGCTGGTCGCCCGCTGGTCGATGGGTGAGGGGACCGGTACCACCGTCGACGACGGGATCCAGCCGGACGCGGACGGCACTGTCACGGGCACAGGCACGAACTGGCCGTCCGGGGCGCCGTTCGGCGTTCCGACCGTCGGTGCCGGACCCGATCAGGACGTCACGCTGCCATCCACCGCGCTGCTCGATGGTCTCGCGCTCGATGACGGCCAGCCATCCGCGCTGACCACCACGTGGTCGCAGATCTCGGGCCCGGACACCGCGGCCATCGCCGACGCATCGTCGGCGTCGACGACGGTCAACTTCACCGGCAGCGGCCCGGGCGACTACGTCTTCCGGCTGACGGCCGCCGACGGTCTGAACACCGTGTTCGACGAGTTGACGATCACGGTGATCGACCCGGGTCCCGCGCCGAACTTCGGGATCGACTTCGACGGGACGAACGACTACGTCACGTTCGGGGACAGCGCTGTCCTCGGCCTGTCGCAGTTCACGCTCGAGACCTGGTTCCGCCGCGATGGCGCGGGCGTGCAGACCTCGAGCGGCTCCGGCGGAGTCACGGCGATCCCGTTGATCACGAAGGGCCGTAACGAGAACGACGGTAGCGCCGTCGATATGAATTACTTCCTCGGGATCGACGCGGCGACGCCCGTACTCGTCGCCGACTTCGAGGAAGGCGCGACCGGATCGATTCCCGGCCAGAACCATCCCATCTCCGGGACGACCGAGATCCAGAGCGGGGTCTGGTACCACGTCGCCGCGACGTACGACGGCACGACATGGAAGCTGTATGTCAACGGCGTACTCGATGGCACGCTCGTCGCCGGTCAACCCGTCCGCGCCGATAGCACGCAGGACGCCGGCCTAGCGACGGCCATGAACTCCACCGGCGTCCCCATCGGTGCCTTCAACGGGCTCATGGACGAAGTTCGGATCTGGAACGTCGCCCGGACGGAGGCGCAGATCCAGGCCGCCATGACGGGGCCGCTTGCCTCGTCGCCGGGCATGGTCGCTCGCTGGAGCATGGATGAGGGTTCGGGCGGCACGATCGCCAGCTCGGCGGGGACGACCGTGAACGGCACGCTCACCGGCGGTCCGCTGTTCGTGACCGGCACTCCCTTCGTGTCGACCGCCAATGCCGCCCCGAACGTCCCGACCAACGTCGCGCCGGCTAACGGCGCCACGGGTGTGTCGGTCAACCCGACGCTGCAGGTCGGCGTCAGCGATCCGAATGGTGATTCGCTCACGACGTCGTTCTACGGCCGGACGGCGGGGTCGTCGGCGGCCGAGGATTTCACCATCGTCGTCGTCCCGGATACCCAGCATTACGTGGATGCCGCCGACCGCACCGGAACGTTCAACCAGCAGACGCAGTGGATCGTCGACAACGCCGACGACCTCAACATCGTCTTCGTGAGCCAGGTTGGCGATATCACCGAGAGCTTCGACACCTCGGAGATCGAGTTCCAGCGCGCCGACTCCGCGATGGACATCCTCGACAACGCCGGGATCCCCAACAACATCGCTCCCGGGAACCACGACTTCAGCACGCCTGGCGCCGTGACGTCCAACTACTTCGACGAGTACTTCCCACCCAGCCGCTACAACCTGCCCGCGAATCCGTGGTACGGCGGGTGGCTCGGAGAAGAGGCTGGCCAGATCGAACGCCTCAACAAGGACAACTACGAGCTGTTCACTGCCGGCGGGATCGATTTCCTCATCATCCACCTCGAGATCGACATGCCCACCTACGCCGTCCAGTGGGCGGACGAGATCATCGATCGCTATCCGGACCGCCAGGTGATCCTGAGCACGCACGCGTTCCTGAATACCGCGAACGCGCGCCCCACCTCGCGCGTCACCACCCGCGCGGACGGCCTGTCAGCCGCGCAGGTCTGGACCCAGCTGGTCTCCCCGAACTGCAACGTCTTCATGGTCGTCAACGGCCACTATCCGGGCGAAGGAAAGCTGACCTCGACCAACGCATGTGGTGAATCCGTCCACCAGGTCCTCACCGACTATCAGTCGCGTGCCAACGGTGGCGACGGTTGGTTGCGCTACTACACCTTCAAGCCGAGCACGAACACGATCGAGGCTTGGACCTATTCGCCCAAGCTCAGCGCGTTCGAAAACGATGCGACGAGCCGATTCGATCTGACCTATGACATGACGGCTCTGGCGGGCTTCGAGTTGATCGGGGAGACCACGACCGCTTCAGGCTCGACCGCCTCGATGGCCTGGCCGGGCCGCGTGCCGAGCACCGGCTACGAGTGGTACGCCGTCACAAGCGACGGCGTCGCGGATCGAACGAGCCCGACGTTCACATTCACCACGGGCACCGCCCCGAGCAACAGCCCGCCGGTCGTCAGTGCGCCGGGAGACCAGACCAACGCCGAGGGCGACGTCGTCGACCTGGCGATCTCGGCCACGGATCCGGAGTCCGATACGCTGACGTACGGCGCGAGCGGTCTGCCCGCGGGACTGTCGATGAACGCGACCACGGGCCACATCACGGGCACCATCGCGTCCACGGCGGCGGCCGGGAGCCCGTACACAGTCACCGTCACGGCGGATGATCCGTTCAACCCGCCTGTCCCGTCGACGTTCAGCTGGACGGTCACCAACGTCAACCGCGAGCCGACGTTCGACCAGGACGTGCTCGACCGGACCGACGCCGAGGGCGCGCTCATCAGCCTCGACGCGGGTGCCACCGATCTCGACGGCGACGCGCTCATCTATGCCGCCACCAACCTGCCGGCCGGGCTCAGCATCAACACGGGTACCGGCCTGATCAGCGGCACGATCGCGTCCAGCGCCGCCGCCTCGAGCCCGTACAGCGTGTCGGTCACCGTGCGCGACGGTGCCACGGTCGACGCCACCGACACGTTCACGTGGACCGTGACCAACGTCAACGGCAACCCGACGTTCGACCAGAACGTGCCCAACCAGACCAACGCCGAGGGTGCGCTCGTCAACCTCGACGCGGGGGCGACCGATCCCGACGCTGATGCGCTGACCTATGCCGCCACGGGTCTGCCGGCCGGGCTGTCGATCGACACCAGCACCGGGCTCATCAGCGGCACCATCGCGTTCAACGCTGCTGCCGGCAGCCCGTACAGCGTGTCGGTCACCGTCAGCGACAACCCGCCGACGGTCGACGCGACCGACACGTTCACGTGGACCGTGACCAACGTCAATCGCGAGCCGACGTTCGACCAGAACGTGCCCGACCAGACCAACGCCGAGGGTGCGCTCATCAGCCTCGACGCGGGCGCCACCGATCTCGACGGCGACGCGCTCATCTATGCCGCGACCAACCTGCCGCCGGGCCTGTCGATCAACACCTCGACCGGCCTCATCAGCGGGACCATCGCCTTCACGGCATCGGCCACCCCGTACAACGTGTCGGTCACGGTCCGTGACGGGGCCACCGTCGACGCCACCGACACGTTCAGCTGGACGGTCACCAACGTCAACCGCGAGCCGACGTTCGACCAGGACGTGCTCGACCGGACCGACGCCGAGGGCGCGCTCATCAGCCTCGACGCGGGTGCCACCGATCTCGACGGCGACGCGCTCATCTATGCCGCCACCAACCTGCCGGCCGGGCTCAGCATCAACACGGGTACCGGCCTGATCAGCGGCACGATCGCGTTCAGCGCCGCCGCCTCGAGCCCGTACAGCGTGTCGGTCACCGTGCGCGACGGTGCCACGGTCGACGCCACCGACACGTTCACGTGGACCGTGACCAACGTCAACGGCAACCCGACGTTCGACCAGAACGTGCCCAACCAGACCAACGCCGAGGGTGCGCTCGTCAACCTCGACGCGGGGGCGACCGATCCCGACGCTGATGCGCTGACCTATGCCGCCACGGGTCTGCCGGCCGGGCTGTCGATCGACACCAGCACCGGGCTCATCAGCGGCACCATCGCGTTCAACGCTGCTGCCGGCAGCCCGTACAGCGTGTCGGTCACCGTCAGCGACAACCCGCCGACGGTCGACGCGACCGACACGTTCACGTGGACCGTGACCAACGTCAATCGCGAGCCGACGTTCGACCAGAACGTGCCCGACCAGACCAACGCCGAGGGTGCGCTCATCAGCCTCGACGCGGGCGCCACCGATCTCGACGGCGACGCGCTCATCTATGCCGCGACCAACCTGCCGCCGGGCCTGTCGATCAACACCTCGACCGGCCTCATCAGCGGGACCATCGCCTTCACGGCATCGGCCACCCCGTACAACGTGTCGGTCACGGTCCGTGACGGGGCCACCGTCGACGCCACCGACACGTTCAGCTGGACGGTCACCAACGTCAACCGCGAGCCGACGTTCGACCAGGACGTGCTCGACCGGACCGACGCCGAGGGCGCGCTCATCAGCCTCGACGCGGGTGCCACCGATCTCGACGGCGACGCGCTCATCTATGCCGCCACCAACCTGCCGGCCGGGCTCAGCATCAACACGGGTACCGGCCTGATCAGCGGCACGATCGCGTCCAGCGCCGCCGCCTCGAGCCCGTACAGCGTGTCGGTCACCGTGCGCGACGGTGCCACGGTCGACGCCACCGACACGTTCACGTGGACCGTGACCAACGTCAACGGCAACCCGACGTTCGACCAGAACGTGCCCAACCAGACCAACGCCGAGGGTGCGCTCGTCAACCTCGACGCGGGGGCGACCGATCCCGACGCTGATGCGCTGACCTATGCCGCCACGGGTCTGCCGGCCGGGCTGTCGATCGACACCAGCACCGGGCTCATCAGCGGCACCATCGCGTTCAACGCTGCTGCCGGCAGCCCGTACAGCGTGTCGGTCACCGTCAGCGACAACCCGCCGACGGTCGACGCGACCGACACGTTCACGTGGACCGTGACCAACGTCAATCGCGAGCCGACGTTCGACCAGAACGTGCCCGACCAGACCAACGCCGAGGGTGCGCTCATCAGCCTCGACGCGGGCGCCACCGATCTCGACGGCGACGCGCTCATCTATGCCGCGACCAACCTGCCGCCGGGCCTGTCGATCAACACCTCGACCGGCCTCATCAGCGGGACCATCGCCTTCACGGCATCGGCCACCCCGTACAACGTGTCGGTCACGGTCCGTGACGGGGCCACCGTCGACGCCACCGACACGTTCAGCTGGACGGTCACCAACGTCAACCGCGAGCCGACGTTCGACCAGGACGTGCTCGACCGGACCGACGCCGAGGGCGCGCTCATCAGCCTCGACGCGGGTGCCACCGATCTCGACGGCGACGCGCTCATCTATGCCGCCACCAACCTGCCGGCCGGGCTCAGCATCAACACGGGTACCGGCCTGATCAGCGGCACGATCGCGTCCAGCGCCGCCGCCTCGAGCCCGTACAGCGTGTCGGTCACCGTGCGCGACGGTGCCACGGTCGACGCCACCGACACGTTCACGTGGACCGTGACGGATGCGACCGCGCCCGTCTCGCCGGTCTTCAGGTCCGCGTCATACGCTACGAACAACGCCACGGTTACGACGCTGGCAGTACCGCGTCCCGCGGCGGTCACGACAGGCGACCTGCTCCTCGCTTCGATCGCGATCCGCGGCACCTCGACGATGACGGCCCCCGCCGGCTGGACGCTTATCCGCAACGACGTCAGCGGCAACAACCTGCGGCATGCCACATGGTGGCGATTCGCGGCCGCGAGCGACCCATCCTCCTGGACATGGACCTTCTCGGCCGGGCGGCTGGCGGCCGGGGCGATCCACGCTTACGGCGGTGTCGCGGCGTCGAACCCGATCGACACGTCAAGCGGCAGTGCGAACGCGAGCTCGACGAGCCTCACAGCGACGGGCGTCACGACCACGGCCGCCGATGACCTGCTCGTCGCCTTCTATAGCATGACCACCAACGCGACGATCACGCCGCCGGCCGGCATGACGGAACGCGGCGAGCAAGCCGGCTCGGCGCCCGGCCGAACGACCGTCCTCGAGGGTTCGGATGCAGCCCTTGGCGCCGCTGGGCCCACCGGGGCTCGGGTCGCGACGGCCTCCAGGGCGCAGACCAGCATCGGGCAGCTGATCGCCCTGCGACCGGCAGCCGGCGGCCCACCGCCCGTCAACAACGAGCCGACATTCGACCAGAACGTACCCGACCAGACCAACGCCGAGGGCGCCGTCATCAACCTCGACGCCGGTGCGACCGATCTCGATGGCGATCCGCTGACCTATGCCGCCACTGGACTCCCCGCCGGCCTGTCGATCGATACGTCGACCGGCCTGATCAGCGGCACCATCGCCTTCACTGCGGCCGCTTCGAGCCCGTACAGCGTGTCGGTCACCGTCCGCGATGGCGCGACGGTCGATGCGACCGACACGTTCCAGTGGACCGTCATGAACGTAAATCGTGAGCCGACCTTCGACCAGAACCTGGGCAACCGGACCGACGTCGAGGGCGCGGTCATCAGCCTCGACGCCGGTGCGACGGATCCCGACGGCGACCCACTGATCTACGCGGCGACGAACTTGCCTCCTGGGCTCAGCATCAGTCCGACGACCGGCTTGATCACCGGCACGATCGATGCGACGGCGGCCGCCGGCAGCCCCTACAGCGTCTCGATCACCGTCCGTGACGGTCCGACGGTCGACGCCACCGACACCTTCACCTGGACCGTGACCGACGTGCCGCCGCCGAACCAACCGCCGACGTTCGACCAGGATCTTGGCAGCCGGACCGACGCCGAAGGCGCAGTCATCACCCTCGACGCAGGGGCAACCGATCCCGAGGGCGACCCGCTGACGTACGCCGCTACGGGTCTGCCCGCAGGCCTTTCCATCGACACGTCGACCGGCCTCATCACCGGCACGATCGCATTCACGGCCGCGGCGGGGAGCCCCTACAACGTCTCCGTCACCGTGAGGGACGGGCCGACGGTGGATGCGACGGACACGTTCCAGTGGACCATCACCAACGTAAATCGTGAACCGACGTTCGATCAGAACCTGCCCAACCGGACCGACCCTGAGGGCGCGGTCATCAACCTCGACGCGGGTGCCACCGACCTCGACGGCGATCCGCTGACATACGCCGCCACGGGTCTGCCGGCCGGCTTGTCGATCAATACCTCGACCGGCCTGATCACCGGCACCATCAGCTCGACCGCTGCCGCCAGCAGCCCGTACAGCGTGTCGATCACGGTCCGCGATGGCGCGACGGTCGACGCCACCGACACGTTCACCTGGACGGTGACCGATGTGCCGGGGCCCAACCAGCCACCGACGTTCGACCAGAACCTGCCCAATCGGACCGACCCCGAGGGCGCGGTCATCAACCTCGACGCGGGCGCCACCGACCCCGACGGCGACCCGCTGACGTATGCCGCCACGAACCTGCCGCCAGGGCTCAGCATCAACACCGGCACCGGCCTGATCACCGGCACCATCGGCTCGACCGCTGCCGCGGGCAGCCCGTACAGCGTGTCGATCACCGTGTCCGACAGCCCGCCGGGTGTCGATGCCACCGACACGTTCACCTGGACGGTGACCGACGTGCCGCCGGGCAGCGGCATCGCGTTCCGCGCGGTCAGCTTCGGCTCCAACAACGCCTCGACCACGAGCATCAACCTGGCCCGCCCGACCGGCACGCTGACAGGCGACGTGATGCTCGCCTTGCTCGACGTGCGCGGGACCTCGACCGTGACCGCACCCGCCGGCTGGACGCTCATCCGAACCGACACCTACACCGCCAGCCTGCGGATGCATGCCTACTGGCGCGTCGCGACCGCGTCGGATCCGACGTCGTGGACGTGGACCTTCTCTGGCTCGCGCCTGGCGGCCGGCGCCATCCATGCGTACAGCGGCGTCGATACCGCCAACCCGATCGATGCCTCGGGCGGCGCGCCCGCCCCGGCCGCGTCGGCCACCGCGACCGCGCCGTCGATCACCACCACCGTGCCCAACACGATGCTGGTCGCCTTCTTCGCCAACCTCGCCGACTCGACCTGGACAGCGCCGGCTGGCTTCACCGAGCGGGCCGACCTGATCGGTACGGCACCGACCCAGTTCACCTCGCTACTGTCGGCCGACGCGCTTCGTCCGGCCACCGGCGCCACCGGGCCGGTATCGGCCGCTGCGTCGAAGTCGTCGGGCAACGCCGCCCAGCTCATCGCCCTGCGACCGGCCTCCGGCGGGCCGCCACCCGTCAACAATGAACCGACGTTCGATCAGAACCTGCCCAACCGGACCGACCCTGAGGGCGCGGTCATCAACCTCGACGCGGGTGCCACCGACCTCGACGGCGATCCGCTGACATACGCCGCCACGGGTCTGCCGGCCGGCTTGTCGATCAATACCTCGACCGGCCTGATCACCGGCACCATCAGCTCGACCGCTGCCGCCAGCAGCCCGTACAGCGTGTCGATCACGGTCCGCGATGGCGCGACGGTCGACGCCACCGACACGTTCACCTGGACGGTGACCGATGTGCCGGGGCCCAACCAGCCACCGACGTTCGACCAGAACCTGCCCAATCGGACCGACCCCGAGGGCGCGGTCATCAACCTCGACGCGGGCGCCACCGACCCCGACGGCGACCCGCTGACGTATGCCGCCACGAACCTGCCGCCAGGGCTCAGCATCAACACCGGCACCGGCCTGATCACCGGCACCATCGGCTCGACCGCTGCCGCGGGCAGCCCGTACAGCGTGTCGATCACCGTGTCCGACAGCCCGCCGGGTGTCGATGCCACCGACACGTTCACCTGGACGGTGACCGACGTGCCGCCGGGCAGCGGCATCGCGTTCCGCGCGGTCAGCTTCGGCTCCAACAACGCCTCGACCACGAGCATCAACCTGGCCCGCCCGACCGGCACGCTGACAGGCGACGTGATGCTCGCCTTGCTCGACGTGCGCGGGACCTCGACCGTGACCGCACCCGCCGGCTGGACGCTCATCCGAACCGACACCTACACCGCCAGCCTGCGGATGCATGCCTACTGGCGCGTCGCGACCGCGTCGGATCCGACGTCGTGGACGTGGACCTTCTCTGGCTCGCGCCTGGCGGCCGGCGCCATCCATGCGTACAGCGGCGTCGATACCGCCAACCCGATCGATGCCTCGGGCGGCGCGCCCGCCCCGGCCGCGTCGGCCACCGCGACCGCGCCGTCGATCACCACCACCGTGCCCAACACGATGCTGGTCGCCTTCTTCGCCAACCTCGCCGACTCGACCTGGACAGCGCCGGCTGGCTTCACCGAGCGGGCCGACCTGATCGGTACGGCACCGACCCAGTTCACCTCGCTACTGTCGGCCGACGCGCTTCGTCCGGCCACCGGCGCCACCGGGCCGGTATCGGCCGCTGCGTCGAAGTCGTCGGGCAACGCCGCCCAGCTCATCGCCCTGCGACCGGCCTGAGCCATTCGGCACGCTGCCAGCGCGCACCACGCTCGGCACTGACACGACCCTGCAAGACCCGCTTGCGGCGCCTGATGCGCGCTTAGGCACGTACGGAGGCCATCCTGCGGCTCGGAAGCCCAGGAGGCCCCACCATGACTGATTACGAGCGCACCACCACGCATCAATCGACCAGTACGGATCCGATGGTGACCGAGCCACGCTCGACCGCCGTCCGTACGACCGAGCGCGCCTATGTGCCGGCCGGCCCCGGCGCGTCCACGGTCCTCCAGAGGTTCGTCACCTTCCTGTTCGGCGTCCTGCAGGTCGCGCTGATCCTCCGGATCATCCTGCTCCTGCTGGTCGCCAACGTCGGCAACGACGTCGTCCAATTGATCCTCAACGTCACCGATCCGTTCGTCGAGCCGTTCCGCGGCATGTTCGCTCTGGATCGAGCGACGGCCGACCGCTCGGTGCTTGATATCGCGGCGATCGTCGCGTTGATCGGCTGGAGCCTGGTCGAGCTGCTGGTCCTCGCGCTGCTGCGCGTGTTCGACCGCCGGACGGTCACCGAGGTCTGACGCCCGCCAGATCCTGATCCCATCCCATTCCGCGGCCGCCGCGACTTCCGTCGACCGGCGGCCGCTTCGTGTCCGTCAGGCGCGCTGCCGGCCGACCGCCACGATCGTGATGTCGTCGGCCGGGTCCACGCTCTCGCGGAACGTCGCCACGCCATCGCGGATCGCCGCCACCAGATCGTGGGCCGTCCCGTCCCGTGCCGCCTCGATGGTCTGCAGGAAGCGCTCCTTACCGAAGCGTTGTCCGCTCGGACCGAGCGAGTCAGTCACCCCGTCGGTGTAGAACACGAGGCAGTCCCCAGGCGCGACCTCCGTCACCGTTTCGGTCAGGCGGAGCGGCGTGAAGGCGCCCAGCAGCGGCCCGTTCCCTTCGATCGGGCGGATCGGCCCGCCGTCGGCCGGTACCAGCAGCGGTGGCTCGTGCCCTGCGTTCGCCATCCGCAGCTGTCCCGTCGCGAGCTCCAGCCGCCCGGCGAGACCGGTGATGAACAGGGCCGTATGGAGCTCGTCGACGAGGATGCGATTCGTGCGCTGCAATGCCTCGGCCGGGCCGGGCGAAGCGTCCAGCGCCGCATGGATGACCGGTCGCGAGAATGCCATCAGGAGCGCAGCGGCGATGCCCTTGCCCGTCACGTCCGCGATCACGATGGCGAGCGGCCGGCCGCGCTTTCGAAGCCGGAACAGCTCGAAGAAATCGCCGCCCACCTCGCGCGCCGGTTCGTAGTGGCTGGCGAGATCGTAGCCTGCGATCTCCGGCGCCAGCAGGGTGACGATGCTGCGCTGCTGCGCGCGACTGAGCGCGAGCTCGGCTGCCAGCCCCGAGCGACCCGCACCGGTGCTGGCACCGGCGGCGGTCCGTGGCCCGCGTCGCTCGGCATCGACGAGCTGCTCGATGGCGATCGCGACCGCCTCGATCGCGTCGGCGACCGCCGGCTCCCGCGCCGCGACACCTACGGCGACGAGCCGGCCGAGGAACGCACCATCGAGCGTGAGGTCGCGGGTGAGGCGCGGCCCGGCGGCGGCATCGCCCTCTGGTGGCGGCGGTCCGATCCCGCGCCCGGTGGCATCCTCGACCGCCACCACCAGGCGGCCCGGGTCGCGTGCCAGCGGTCGAAGGATCCGGGCGACCCGCTCGGGGTCGATCGCGCGGTTCGCGTCGCGATCCGACACCTCGATCCGCCGCCGAATCAGAACGCGGCGATCGCCGCCTCGCGATCGGCGTGGATATGGAACAGGCGCTCGAGGCCCGTCTTCTGGAGGACATCGAGGACGGCCGGCTGCACCCCACACAGCTGCACTGACGTCTGGGTGGCGCCCTCTCCGACCGCGTCGCCCATCGCGTGGAAGGCACTCCAGCCGAATTCCGGGTCCGGCGGTTCTTCGCCTTGCATCACCCGCAGCACGGAGTACATCGCGACCAGGCCGGAACTCGCCATGAACTCGAGACGGCTGAGGTCGAGGAGGAGGTCGCGGGTGCCCGACCCATAGAGTCCGCGGACATCGTCGACGAATTGCAGGTAATTGGAGGCGTCGAGCTCGCCGGCGAGCGCCATGACCGTGATCGGGACCCGTGCGTCGACGCGCTCCACCGTGGTCTGCATCGCCATGTGGTCAACCCTCCTTCGAGCGGGGAACGCGGGAGCGGGTGATCGTGAGTATGTTGCCACCGCCGGGACGCGGTCGATGCACGATCGAGTCGGTCGCCAACCGCATGAGGTGGACGCCCATGCCGCCCGGCCGCCGGTGCTGCGGAGGGACGGTCAGATCCGGCTCTGGGACCGCGGTCGGGTCGAAGGGCGGCGCCTCGTCCTCGAGGGTGAACACGATGTCCTCGCCGACGAGCTCGGCGGTGAAATCGATCATGCCGGGCTGACCGCGGTAGCCGTGCACGATGATGTTGGTCGCCGCCTCGTCGATGGCCTGCACGAGGTCGTCGAGGCAATCGGGAGGGGCCTCGCAGGCTCGCGCGATCTCGCGGACCGCCGCGCGGATCTCGGCCAGCCGCTCGACATCGGCTGGGATCCGGAGGCGCCGGCGGACCTCGACCATCAAGCTCCTTCGGGTTCGGCGGCGGACCAGGCCTGCAGTTCCACGATGTTGCCGTCGGGGTCGGTCGTATAGCCCCACGTCACGCGCCGCCCGTCAGCGGTGCGGGTCGTGATGATGTCGCCGACGCGGCCACCGCCAGCCGCCAGCACGGCGTCGACTGCCGCCGGCACGTCCAAGACCTGGAAGGCGATGTGACCCCAGCCGGCGCGCGCGACCTGTGTGCCGGGGTTCGGCTCCAGCGCGTCGTACGAGAAGATCTCGATCGTGGGCCCGTTGTCGCCAAGCCCGGGGAGCCGCAGGTGGGCGCCGGTCAGATGTGCATCCTGGAGACCTGTCGCCGCATCCAGGTCTCCGCTACGGATGTCGCGCTCGGGCGGCACGAGCTCGCATCCGAAGACGTCGGTGTAGAACGCGGCCAACCGCCGCCAGTCCGGCGAGGTGACGTTGACGTGGCCGAAATCGTGCGCCTTCGACGTGACCCATCGTTCAGGAGAGTCGTGCGTAGTCGGCCGGGGAACGCTTCACGAACCGGCCATGGCCCTTGCGGCCGGTGAACTCGCCGTCGCGGACGATCACCACGCCGCGCGACAGGACCACGTCGCTGGAACCCTGCACCTCACGACCTTCATAGCACGAGTAATCGACGTCCATGTGGTGCGTCCTGGCCGAGATCGTCCGCTTGCGATCGGGGTCGTAGACGACGAGGTCCGCGTCGGCACCGACGCTGACGGAGCCCTTGCGGGGGTACATGCCGAACAGCTTGGCCGGCGCAGTCGAGAGGATCTCGACCCAGCGCTCCCTGCTGATCCGTCCGCCGACGACGCCACCGTCGTGCATCAGGTCGACCCGGTCCTCCACGCCCGGCAGGCCGTTGGGCACCTTTCTGAAGTCGTCGCGCCCGAGTTCCTTCTGACCGTGGAAGTCGAATGGACAATGGTCCGTCGAGACCACCTGCAGGTCGTCCTTCACGAGACCGGTCCACAGGTCGTCCCAGTGGGCTTTCGGACGGAGCGGCGGCGAGCACACGAACTTCGCTCCTTCGAAACCGTTGCCGAGATCGTCGAGCGACAGGAACAGGTACTGCGGGCACGTCTCGGCGAACGCCATCGACCCGCGGTCGCGGGCCGCGCGGACCTCGGCCAGCGCCTCGCTCGCCGACAGGTGGACGATGTAGACGGGCACGCCGGCAGCCTCGGCCAGCCGAATCACCCGGTTCGTCGCCTCGCCTTCGAAGACGGCCTTTCGTGCGAGCCCGTGGCCGATCGGGTCGGTCGTGCCGGCCTGGACCGTCTGCTCGGCGACCACATCGATCGCCATCCCGTTCTCGGCGTGCATCATGATCAGTCCGCCGTTCTTGGCGGTCTGCTGCAGGGCCCGGAAGATGGCTCCGTCGTCGCTGTAGAACACGCCCGGATAGGCCGTGAAGAGCTTGAAGTCGGGCACGCCCTCGGCGACGAGCCCGTCCATCTCGGCCAGGGTGCCGTCGTTGACGTCGCTCATGATCATGTGAAAGCCGTAGTCGGCGACAGCGTTGCCCTCGGCCTTGGCGTGCCAGGCGTCGAGGCCCTCACGCAGCGACGTGCCACGCGACTGGACCGCGAAATCGACCACCATGGTCGTGCCGCCGAACGCCGCCGCGCGCGTGCCGGTCTCGAACGTGTCCTTGGCGAACGTCCCGCCGAACGGCAGCTCCATGTGCGTGTGGACGTCGATCGCACCCGGGATCACGTACTTGCCGGTCGCGTCGATGGTCTCGTCAGCGGTCATCCCAGCGTCCGCCAGACCGGCACCGATCGCCGCGATCGCCTCTCCGTCGATCAGGATATCGGCGGCCTGTGATCCCTCGGCTGTGACGATGGTGCCGTTGGTGATCAGCGTGCGCATCGAATCGGTCCCTCCTCGGACGACGACGGCGTTGCGGTCAGGAGGGAGATGGTAGGCGATGGCGTGGGGCGGTATCGCCGCCCCGGGCGTTCAGTCCGGAGAACGGGACCGGCGTCGCAGACCGGATCGGAGTGACAACGCCAGCAAGGCACCAGCCAGCCCCACGAGGTAGAGGACGGCGAGGATCGGCGACCCTCTGACTTCGCTGACGACGACGGTACTCGTCGGCGGGACCGTGGCGCGTGGGCCGCTTGGTGCGTCGGGCGCGCTGGGATCGCGTGGGGCCGTTGGGGGCCTAGGCGTGGGCGGCGGCGCGGGCGGGACGGGCGACAGCGCTTGGGGCGGCAGCTCACCGACGATAGCGCTCGGCTGGATACTGCGATCCTGGTTCTTGTTGCCGGCACCGTCGAGCTGCAGCGTGCGCATGTGCCACGGCGCGCCGGAGACCAGCGAGGCGCCATCTCGGGCTCCGCCGCTGGCCGTGTCCCAATAGCGGGACTGGGCGAGGTGGCCGCCCCATGCGAGGAGGACGGCGGGCCCCGTCGACCGGAAGCGCACGAGGATGTCCGCGGTGCTGTTGCCGTTCACGGAACCAGCGTGCGCGGGCGCGCTGATCGAGGTGATCGTTCCGCCCCAGATCGTCAGCCGACGCGGTGTCCCGGAGTATGCCTCCGCGCCCTTGACCGACAGACCGTTGGCCTTGAAGGAGTCGGATGGGAAGGCAGCGCTCGATGAGCCGGGCAGGCTGGGGCACATCGACGAGATGCCGCCGCCACTCGCCGAACAGGTCTTGCCCTTCGCATTGGTGACATTCCAGGTGGCGAGGAAGTCGTACGCCTTGTGGCCGCCCGCCGTGAAGTCATGGTTGATGTGGATCGAATGGGCACCCGGCTTGAGGCCCTCGATGGCCACGCGGAAGGGCACGATCCCTCCCTCCGGGTAGCGGCTGTTGTTGCCGTTGAGGTTGCCGTTCTGCCAGGCAAGGTCGCTACTCGCCCACTGGTCGAGGTTGACCCCCGCGGCCCCGAACGCGGACGCGGGTAGCCACAGATCGAGGGCCACGACGAAGATGGCGATGATGGCGGGCGTTCGCGCCCTTGAGCGTCCCCGCACTGCGTCCCCTCTGCTGGTCGGATGAGGGGGCCAGTCTCCGGCGCAAGCGGGTCACGTTGTCCACTAGCGAAGGGGTCCCAGCGCATCGGCCCTCAATGCCACAGCACGCCAGCAGAGGGCAGCGTCAGCTGGTGCGGGGGTGCGGTTCTCCGGTGTGGTCGGGCACCGGCCTCGTCAGTCAGACCTGGATGCCGAACACCGGAAGGATCTGGCGCAGCCACATCGCGGCCGTGAGGCCGCACGCACCGATGGCGAGGATCAGCGCCACTCGGGCTTCCGCGCGCTGGACGAGATTGCGGCGACGGGCTCCCTGGCCATCGTCCCAGTAGGGGTCCCGCCGGCGGCCGATTTTGGCGGTCATGGTGTCCTCCGTGCGGATGGGGAGGACGGCATGGTCGCGCACATCGGGTACCGCTGACCAGCCTGACATACCGGCCAGTACCTCAGCGGAGCGCCGGGATGACGTCCCTGCCGTAGGCCTCGAGCTGCGTTTCCTCGTCGCCATTCATGAGATATAGGTTGAACTGGTCGACGCCGACCTCGCCCAACTCGCGCAGCTTGTCGATCTGCTCGTCGACCTCGCCCAGCACGCAGAACCGGTCCGTGACGTCGTCGCCCACGAACGAGGCATTCGACGAGCCCACCTCGGCGTGATGGTGGTAGTCGTACCCGGACCGGTCCGTGATGTAGCCCGTCAGTGCCTCCGGCAGCTCTTCCCGCGGGTACTTGTTGACGAGGTCGACGACGTGGTTCGAGACGAGTGCCGGGAACCAGCGCGTCCGCTCGCGGCCGAGCTCGCGCGGCCCGACATGCGCCGGGGCTGCCGCCTGGACCTTCAGCGACGCGGGGTCGCGGCCGGCCGCCGTGGCGGCCTCGCGCAGCTGGCCCACGAACCAGCGGATGAGGTCCGGATCCGCCAGCTGAAGGATGATCCCGTCAGCCACGCGGCCGGTCATCGCGATGGCCATCGGCCCATAGCCGGCGACCCAGACGGGCAGGGTCCAGCCACGCGTCCAGGGGAAGGTCAATTCGGTCCCTTCGTAGGTGATCGTGCCGCCGCCGACCAGGGTGCGGATGACGTCGATCGCCTCCTCGGTGTGGGCGAGGGTGATGGGCGGCTTGCCGAGGACTCGCCGCGCCGAGTCGCCTCGACCGATGCCGAGATCCATCCGCCCGTCGCTGATCTCGTCCAGGGTGGCCAGCGCCGAGGCCGTGACGGATGGCTCGCGCGTGCCCGGGTTGGTCACGCACGTGCCGAGCCGCATCCGCTCTGTCGCGCCCGCCATCAGCGTCAGGAGGGGATAGGGATCCCGCCATAGCACGTGGCTGTCGAACAGCCAGCCGTACTCGAAGCCGGCCGCCTCGGCCTGCCGGGCCAGCGCCAGCGTGCGCTCGATCGTGTGATCTGGCTTGAGGGTGAACCCGAATTGCATGGCCGCCCCTCCCGGGAACGAAGCGGCTCGGCTGTCCTCCTCCTGACAGCCGAGCCGGCGCGGATGATAGCGCCTACGGGCGTGTCAAGTCGGCGTACGCGTCCGGCCGTCGGTCGCGGAAGAACTGCCACGTGTTGCGGACCTCGGCGATCTTGTCGAGATCGAGGTCGCGGATGATCAGCTCCTCGTCGTTGGCCGACCCGATGTCGCCCACGAACTGCCCGCGCGGATCGACGAAATAGCTCTGCCCGTAGAAGTCGTCGTCGCCGAATTCCTTCTCGATCCCGACCCGATTGATGGTCCCCACGTAGTAGCCGTTGGCCACCGCGTGGCTGGGCTGCTCGATGCGCCACAGGTATTCGGAGAGTCCGCGCGACGTCGCCGACGGGATGAACAGGATCTCGGCGCCATTGAGTCCGAGCGCCCTGGCGCCCTCCGGGAAGTGGCGGTCATAGCAGATGTACACGCCGACTTTGCCGACGGCCGTCTCGAAGACCGGGTAGCCCATGTTGCCGGGGCGGAAGTAGAACTTCTCCCAGAACCCCTTGACGTGCGGGATGTGCGTCTTGCGGTACTTGCCGAGGTACGTCCCGTCGGCGTCGATCACCGCGGCCGTGTTGTAGTAGATGCCGGACGCCTGGGCGTCCTCCTCGTACATCGGCGCGACCACCACCATCCCCGTCTGCTTGGCGAGGTCCTGCATGCGTTTGGTGGTCGGGCCGTCAGGGATCAGCTCGGTATAGCTGTAGTACTGCGCGTCCTGGACCTGGCAGAAGTACGGACCGTAGAAGAGCTCCTGGAAGAGGATCACCTGGGTGCCCTGTTTGGCCGCCTCGTGCGCCCGTTCCTCATGCTTCTGGATCATCGATTCCTTGTCGCCAGTCCAGCTGGCCTGGACGAGCGCACCTCGCACGATTCGCGGCATGGTCGACATCCCTCTCGGTCGCGTCGGTTCTGCGTGATGGAGAGGGAGGGTACACCGCTTGTAACGGAGCTGGCAGGCGAGGACCGGCTCGCAGCGGGGCCGCCTCCTGGGGTCGACCGGCATGCTCGGGTGCGTGACCGACCCCGCCGTCGCCGCCCATCCGGCGATCGTCGCGCCGCCTCGCATCGCAGTCCGTCGAGGCCGTGCGGCCGCGCTCGCCGAACGCCTCGGGCTCGTCGGTTTTGCCGCGATCTTCGCCCTCGTCCGCGCCCGGCGCAGCGATGCCCTGGACCTCGCCATCACGATGAAGCTGCAGCGCAGGTCGCATCCGCTCTTGTCGCGCCTGATGGAGGCCGTGTCCTGGCCGGGCTTCCCGCCGCAGAGCCGGGTCATCCCTGGCGTTCTCGTGGCGATCCTGCTGGCGCTGCGCCTCCGGCTCGAGGCCGTGGCGATGCTCGGCGCATGGGGTACCTCACTCGTCGCGACGCTCGTGAAGGCGTTGATGCGCCGCCAGCGACCGGTGGCCGGCGTGGACATCCGGGTGATCGCCGCGCCGCTGGGTGGCTCCAGCTTCCCGAGCGGACACACCATCACCTACGTCGGCGTCTACGGCTTTCTCGCATACCTCATCCACACGCTCTTGCGGCCCGTGGCGCTTCGGCGGGTGCTCACGGCGACGCTCCTGGGGATCGTCGCCCTCGTCGGTCCGAGCCGGATCCACCAGGGACATCACTGGTTCACGGACGTTACTGCGTCGTACCTCCTCGGGGTCAGCTACCTCCTCGGCCTGACCCGGATCTATCGTGGCCGGAAAGCGCGCGGGAGCGGCGAGTCCGCGTGACCGACGTGACCCGACATCGGGGGTCGGCGTCGTCCGCCCGTGCGCGGCGCTACCTGGTCATCCGCAACCCGGCAGCAGGGATCGCGAGCCGCCTGCTCACCGCCGGCGACCGGGTCGACGACCTCAAGGAGCTGCTGGAGCGGCACCGGGTCCACGCGGACGTGGCGGAACCGGCGGATGAGGCGGCCGCTCGGGCGCTGGTCGGCAAGGCCGTGGCGGATGGCGTGGACGTGGTCGCGGCGGGCGGCGACGGGACGGTGCACCTGGTCGCGGACGCGCTGATCGGCACCGACCGGGCGCTCGGCATCTTGCCGATGGGCCGGGTCATGAACATCGCCCGAGCCCTGGGGATCGAGCGGGACCTGGACGCGGCGGCCGACGTCCTGGCCGCCGGAAATATCCGAACGATCGATGTCGGTGAGGCAACGACCGCCGACGGTCGAACGATCGAGTTCCTCGAGGCCGGCTCCGTCGGCCTGAACGCGGCGATCTTCAGTGAAGCGACGCGTGCCGACGAGGGGGATCCGACATCGATCCTTCGGACCGTGTGGGTGGCGCTGCGCTACCGGCCGGCGCGCATGCTGATCGAGCTCGATGAGGGCGTGGTGGCGACCAGAGCGCTGATGGTGACGGCGTCGATCGGGCCGTTCGTGGGTCTGGGGATGACGGTCGCGCCTGGGGCCAGGCTCGACGACGGCCGCTTCGACGTGCGCATCTTCCGGGGCTTATCGAAGTGGGAGCTCCTCCGCCACCTGGCGTCGATCGCGTTCGGACGCCGGCGCCATGTCCCGCAGGTCTCGACGTACCGATCGGCGACCGTGCGGATCCGGAGCGCTCGACCGCTGCCGGCTCGCGCCGACTCGTACGATCTCGGCACGACGCCCGTCGCCTTCCGCACGCGGCCCGGGGCGCTGCGCGTCGTCGCGCCAGAGCCCTCCGCCCGGGAACGATCCGGGCAACCGCAGTCCGAGGCGCCCTAGCCAGCCTCGGGCGGCTCGTCCGGTTCGGTCTCAGGCCGACGGCGCATGTAGTACTCGGTGAACTCGCGGCAGCGACCGTCCTCGTCGAAGCGGCACACGAAGACGTTGGCGAACTCACGATCGACCGACTTCTTGTCGTCGGTCAGGTAGCGCGTGCGGCCGTGGGCGACGAACACGTCACCGTCGATCGCAAGGACGTCGTAGTCGGCCTGCCACGAACCGGGCTCGTCGGGGTCGTCCAGCCACGCCTCCACGACGGCATTCCGGCCGGCGACCGCCTCGCCGAATGGGTCGAACGCGTAGCGCACGTCCGGACTGAACAGGTCGCCGACCGCAACCGGATCGTTCAGGCGCCATGCATCGACGTACCGCTGGAGCCAGGCGCGGAAGCCGCCGCGATCCATGTTCCTCTCCGCTTCGGTGGACGTGTCCGGACACGGTAGCACCCGACCCGGAACCGGTACCGCCCCACCGGCCGGATGTGCTGTAATCCGGTCTCGCGCGTCCCAGCGCACACGCTGTGGCGCAGAGGAGGACCCATGGGCATCGGCACCGCACCCGAGGCGATGACGTCAGCGGAGATCGTCGCCCTCAACCGCGCTCATACCTTCTTCTCGTGGTCGGTCCAGGGGGCCGTCGATCCGATCGTCATCGACCACGCCGAGGGCGTTTGGCTGTACACGCCCGAAGGAAAGCGCATCCTCGATTTCAACAGCCAGCTGATGTCGGTCAACATCGGCCACGGCGATCGGCGCGTCATCGACGCCATCACCGAGCAGGCGACCAAGCTCCAGTACGTCCAGCCGTCGCTGTTCGCGACCGAGATCCGCGGGCGGCTGGGTCAGAAGCTCGCAGAGATCCTGCCCGGCGACATGGACAAGGTCTTCTTCACGCTCGGTGGCGCGGAGGCGATCGAGAACGCGATCAAGCTCGCGCGCCACGTAACGGGTCGCTACAAGGTGCTCGCTCGCTACCGGGCGTATCACGGGGCGACCATGGGCGCGATGACCCTCACCGGCGACCCGCGCCGCTGGGCGAACGAGCCCGGGCTGGTCGGCGTCGTCCGCTACCCCGATACGCATCGCTGGGGAGAGGCAGAACCCCGTCCCGTGGCGGAGTCGCTGCAGGGCCTCGAGGACGTCATCCGCTACGAGGGGCCGCACACGATCGCCGCCGTGTTCCTCGAGACGATCGTCGGGACGAACGGCATCCTCATCCCGCCCGATGGCTACATCGAGGGCGTGCGCGAGCTGTGCGACCGCCACGGGATCCTGATGGTGTGCGACGAGGTGATGGCCGGGTTCGGCCGGACCGGGCGCTGGTTCGCGGTCGATCACTGGGGTGTGGTGCCCGACCTGATGACGATGGCCAAGGGCCTGACGTCGTCGTACCTCCCACTCGGGGCGGTCGCCATGCGCCGGCACATCGCCGAAGCATTCGACGAAAAGATGTACTACGGCGGGCTCACGTACTCGTCGCACCCGGTCTCGCTGGCAGCCGCGCTGGCCACGATCCGGGTGTACGAGGAGGACGACCTGATGGGCAACGCCACCCGCCTGGGTGCCCGCATGCGCGAGCACCACGAGCGGCTTGCCGCCAAGCATCCGTCTGTCGGCGCCCACCGGAATCTCGGCCTGTTCGGCATCCTCGACCTTGTCCGGTCCCGAGATCCCTGGACGCCGCTGACGCCGTTCAACGGCACCTCCGACGAGATGAAGGCGATCGGCAAGCACTTCCGTGACAACGGGCTGTACACGATGATCGCCAACAACTCGATCCACACGAACCCGCCGCTGTGCATCAACGAGGAAGAGCTCGCCCAAGGGTTCGAGATCATCGACGCCGCGCTCGACATCGCCGATCAGGCGGTCACCGGCTAAGTCGATGGCAGGCAGCGTGTCGATCCGCCGACGCCTGCGGCCGGTGTTCGGGTTCCTGACCGTCCTGATCGCCCTGCTCGTGGTCTGGGAGGCGGCCAAGTTCATCGGCGGCGACCGCTGGCGATACGAGTCGTTCCTCGGCACAGGGATCGCCATCGACCACGATCCGCCCTTGACCTTCCCGTTCGCGACCGACGTCAAGCTGCCGCATTTCTGGGACATCGCCGCGGAGTTCGGCCGGGCCGACGCCGCCGGCGCAACGACGACCGCCCGGCTGGCACGGGCCGGGCTCTTCACGCTCCGCAATGCCGCGATCGGGTTCGCGCTCGGGTCGGCATTCGGGCTGCTGCTGGCCGTCATCCTCGTGCATGTCCGGCTGCTGGAGCGCGCCCTCGTGCCCCTGATCGTCGCGAGCCAGACGATCCCGATCATCGCGATCGCCCCGCTCATCGTCATCGGGCTCAAGGCCGACTGGTTCGGGGTGGCGATCGTGTCGACCTATCTGACGTTCTTCCCGGTCACCATCGCCGCCCTGCGCGGCCTGCGCGCCTACGATCCGCGTGCCCTCGAGCTGATGCGCTCGTATGCCGCGTCACGCTGGGCCATCCTCCGCAAGCTGCGACTGCCCGCGGCGCGTCCCTACCTCTTCACAGGCTTCCGGATCGCAGCCCCGGCAGCCGTCGTCGGCTCGATCGTCGGCGAGTTGCCATCGTTGATCCAGGATGGCCTCGCCCGCCAGATCATCACGGGCATGCAGTATTACTCGCTAAACGCCGAATACCTGTGGGCCACGATCGTGGCCTCGTCAGTGCTCGGGATCGGCGTGTATCTGCTCGTCGTCGGCGTCGAAGGCTGGATGCTCCGCCACGAACGTCACACGGACGCGGCGGCGACCTGATGGCCGAGGCGACGCCATCAGCAGCCCAGCGTCGGCAAGGCCCTGTGGTCGAGATCAGCGGCGTGTCCAAGGTCTTCGCGCAGCGCGGCCAGACAGCCGGACGGGTAGAGGCGCTCCTCGACATCGACCTGTCGATCGCTGCCGGTGAGTTCGTGTCGCTCATCGGACCGTCGGGCTGCGGTAAGTCGACGCTGCTCCGGATCATCGGCGACCTCACGTCCCCGACGAGTGGCACGGTCATGGTCAATGGCAAGGCCGCGCCCAAGGCGCGCCTGGATCGCGACTACGGGATGGTGTTCCAGGCGCCGGTTCTGTTCGACTGGCGAACCGTCCAGGGCAACGTCGAGCTGCCGCTCGAGGTCAGTGGGACATCGAAGCGAGAACGGACCAAGCGCGCCCTCGAGCATCTTCGACTGGTCGAGCTGGCCGACTTCGCCGGCCACTATCCGTGGCAGTTGTCGGGTGGCATGCAGCAGCGCGTTGCGATCGCTCGGGCGCTCGCGGTCGACCCAGCGATCCTGCTGATGGACGAGCCGTTCGGGGCGCTCGACGAGATGACCCGGGAACGCATGAATCTCGAGCTGCTCAAGGTCTGGGAGCGCACCGCGACGACGATCGTGTTCGTGACGCATTCGATCGCGGAGGCCGTGTTCCTCTCCACCCGCGTGGTGGTGATGTCACCGCGACCCGGCCGGATCAGTGCCGTCATCGATATCGATCTGCCGCGCCAGCGATCGGCCGACACGCGCGAACTCGAGCAGTACTTCCACCTCGTGACCGCGGTCCGCGAGGCGCTTCGTGGCGATGAGGGGCGTAGCGCCGAGGACGAGCTGGCGACACGGCGGGTGGCCGCCGAGGGCCTGTCGGGATGACCGCCGCCGAGGCGGCGACCCCGGTCGGGTCAGGCGGCCTGAGCGCTGGCCTCGGGCGCCGCGTACGCGACTGGGGACCCGCGGCGGCGTTGCTGATCGGCCTGCTGGCCGCGTGGGAGGTGACCGTCCGCGCGCTCGGCATCAAGCAGTTCATCCTGCCGAGCCCGCTGGCCATCGCCACCGCCTGGCAAACGTATCTGCCCGAGCTGTATGCGGCCGCCCGCTACACCTTCCTCGAGATCGTGGCGGGCCTGCTGATCGGCGTCACGGCCGGCATCGTGGTGGGCACGCTCACCGCCCGCTACCGGTTCATGCAGGACTCGCTGATGCCGTTCGCGGTCGCGGCAAGTTCGGTCCCGATCCTGGCGTTCGCACCGCTCTTCAACAACTGGTTCGGCCTGGACCAACAGCTGTCCAAGGCGATGGTCGCCGCCGCCCTGTGCTTCTTCCCGGTGATGATCAACACCGTCCGTGGGCTGACCACGGTCGACCCGCGGGCGCTGGAGCTGCTGCGCTCGTATGCCGCGCCGGAAGCAGCGGTCTTCCGCAAGCTCCGCGTCCCCAACGCGCTGCCGTACGTGTTCACCTCGCTGCGACTGGCGGTGACGCTCGCGACGATCGGGGCGGTCGTCGGTGAGTACTTCGCGGCGCCGCGGGCCAGCCTGGGCCAGTACATCGCGACCTATTCGGCGTTCCTGAACTTCGAGCGGTCGTGGGCCGCGATCGTGTTCGCCTGCGCGATCGGCATCGGACTGTACCTTGTGGTCGTCGTGCTGGAGCGGCTCGTGATGCCGTGGTACGACCGGCAGGCCGCCTGGTCCTGAGTCGTTCGAGCCCATCCCGGCGAAGGCCGGTGCACCTGCGCGACGGCGTTGGGTAGACTGCGTCGTTGAGGAGGCGGACCCGGCTCTCGAACGCGGTCCGTACATCAAAGAGGTGTCCCATGCGACGTCGGCGCACCATCGCGCTGTTCGCTGCCCTGTCGATGGCAGTGATGGCGTGTTCAAGCGGCGGAGGGGCGTCCCAGGCTCCCGCTTCGGCCGCACCAAGCGCGGCACCCAGTGCCGCTACGAGCGAGGCGCCGAGCGCCCCGGCCGAGCTGAAGCCGATCCGGCTCCAGCTGCAGTGGTTCCCGCAGGCCCAGTTCGCCGGGTATTTCGCGGCCAAGGACAAGGGCTACTACGCCGAGGAAGGGTTCGACGTCACGATCCTGCCCGGCGCGGTCGAGATCGTGCCGGCGACGGTCGTGGCCGGCGGCCAGGCCGAGTTCGGCATCAGCTGGGTGCCGCGCATGCTCGCTCCGCGTGAGAGCGGCGCCGACGGCGTCGTGATCGCCCAAGTCTTCCAGCGTTCGCCGACACTGCAGGTGTCCTTCAAGGACAGGAACATCACCAAGCCCGAGGACCTCAAGGGCAAGAAGGTCGGCTCGTGGGGCTTCGGCAACGAGGCCGAGCTCTACGCCGGTCTGCGTAAGGCGGGTCTCGATCCGGACAACCCGTCCGATGTTTCGATCGTGGCGCAGCAGTTCGACATGGTGGCCTTCGCGGCTGGTGAGATCGACGCCGCGCAAGCGATGATCTACAACGAGTACGCGCAGGTCCTCGAGACGAAGAACCCCGCCACCGGCGAGCTGTACAAGGCGGAGGACCTCAACGTCATCTCGTGGGAGGAGTACGGCACCTCGATGCTCCAGGACGCGATCTTCGCGTCCGAGGCCTGGCTCGCCCAGGAGGGCAACGAGGACGACGCCGTCAAGTTCCTGAAGGCGTCCTTCAAGGGCTGGATCTTCTGTCGCGACAACCCCGAGGAGTGCGTCGATATCGTGCTCAAGTCGGACGCGGCGCTGCCGAAGGGTCACCAGACCTGGCAGCTCAATGAGGTCAACGGGATCATCTGGCCCGCCCCGAACGGGATCGGGATCACCGACGCCGCAGCCTTCGACCGAACGGTCGAGGTCGCGATGGGTGGCAAGATCCTGACCAAGCCCGTCGAAGGGACGGCCTGGCGCAACGACCTCGCCGAGAAGGCGCTGGCCGAACTTGCCGACCAGGACACCAAGGGCGAATCCTGGCAGAAGGCCACGGTCACGCTCACCGAGGGCGGCCAGTAACGGCCTCGTTTCCAGTGGCGTATGGAGAGGCCGGCCGCCAGCGGCGACCGGCCTCTCGGCTGTCCGGTGTCTTCGTTCTCGTCGTCGCCGGGCTGGTCGCCGCATGCGGCGGACCAACGACCACGCAGCGACCCGGTCCGACGCAGCCCGCGTCGACGCCCACCCTGCCGGCGCCCCCACCGACGCCGGTCGTCAGTGAGCCTCCCGCCCTCGAGCGGGTGCGCGTCCAGCTTCGCTGGACGCTCGGTGCCGAGTTCGCCGGCTACGTCGCCGCGATCGACCAGGGCTACTACGAGGCCGCCGGCCTCGAGGTGTCGCTGATCGAGGGTGGCCCGGACATCTTCCCCGAGGTAGTCGGCTCGCAGGCGTCGGGGCCCGAGTTCACGATCAGTTGGGTGCCGCGCGTGCTCCAGGCCCAGGCGGCCGGCTCGTCCGATCTCGTGAACATCGGCCAGGTCTTCCGTCGCTCGGCCACGTTGTCGATGTCGCTGCGCGATTCCGGCGTCACGCGGCCTGCCGACCTGGCCGACCACAGCGTCGGTGTGCTCGGCGCCGGCAACGAGTTCGAGGTGATGGCAGCCGCCCTCGTGGCCGGGGTCGACATCGACCAGGACATCACGATCGTCGAGCAGGACACCGACATGGACGAGTTCCTGCGGGGCCGGATCGACGTCGCGCAGGTGACGATCTACGACGGTTACGCCCAGGTACTGGAGGCGACCAACCCCGCCACCCACGTCCCATACCAGCCCACGGAGTTCGACGTCATCAACTACCACGACGAGGGGACGGCGATGCTGCAGGATGCGATCTTCGCCCGCTCGTCGTGGCTGGCGCAGGATGGCAACGAGGGCGTGGCGACGCGGTTCCTCAAGGCCTCATTCCAGGGCTGGATGTTCTGTCGCGACCACCCGGCGGACTGCGTCGAGTCTGTCGTCGCAGCCGGGGCGGAGGTCGTGCCCGGTGCGTCCGCCAGCCCTGGGGCGTCGGCATCGGCCGCGTCCCCGTCGGCGTCGGCATCGGCGTCCGTAGCCGCCTCCGCTCCGGTCGCGAGCGGCAGCGCGGCCCCATCACGGCTGCGGGTGGGCCACGAGGCGTGGGCGATGAACGAGGTCAACCCGTTGATCTGGCCGTCGCCCGCGGGGATCGGCGCGATGGATGCCGACGAGTGGCAGCACACGGTCGATGTGTGCATCGCCTCGGGTGTCATCCCCGCCGAACCGCCACCTGATGCGTACCGGACGGATCTGGCTGAGGCGGCGCTGGCCACGCTCGAGGGCCTCGACGTCACGGGCGAGGCGTTCGTGAAGGGCACCGTCGAGATCGTGCCGGAGGGGCAGTAGCCCGGTCCGACAGAGCGAGCGCGCGGCGTCCGACAGAGCCGCGCCGCGCTACCATCGGGCCGTGACCCAGCCCGATACGCTGCACATCTCCACGCACCCAGCGGTCCTTCACAAGCTTGGTGTCCTGCGCGACGAGAAGACCGAGCCGAAGAAGTTCCGCGAGGTCGTCCGGGAGTTGTCCTGGCTGCTCGGCTACGAGGCCCTCCAGGACGCCAAGACCCGTCCGCTCCGCGTCGCGACGCCGATGGAGGAGATGGACGCGAGCGAGCTCGGCGAGCGCATCGGCCTCGTCCCGATCCTGCGCGCCGGCCTCGGCATGGTCGATGCGATGCTCGAGCTCATGCCCACCGCCCAGGTCTGGCACCTCGGGCTGTTCCGTGACGAACGCACCCTGCGACCGGTCGAGTACTACAACAAGCTGCCCGACTCGGCGACCGTCGACCTGTGCCTGATCCTCGATCCGATGCTGGCGACGGGCGGCAGCGCGACGGCAGCCATCGACGTCCTCAAGCGCTGGGGCGCGGTGACGCCGGTGCGCATCAAACTCGTGAATCTCATCGCGGCACCGGAGGGCGTGGCCGCCGTGCAAAATGCCCATCCGGACGTCGAGATCCACTGCGCCGCGCTCGACCGCGGCCTCAACGAGAAGGGCTACATCATGCCCGGGCTCGGTGATGCCGGTGACCGCCAGTTCGGGACCGGCAACCGCGACTGAAGGCCGGGCAAGCGACTGGTCCCACCTCGGTTGTCGACTTCGCGCCTGCCGCGTCGTTGATCAGACTGAGGGGACTTGCCCTCGGCGACGCGGAGGCCATCCATGGACGACGTTCTGGCCATCAGCCGCGCCGGGACCTCCGACCGAGACGATGCCGAACTCGCCCGCGCCGCAACGGATGACCGAGCCGCCTTCGCCGCCATCTACGAACGTCATCGGACGCCGGTCTATCGCTACCTCCGGGCGCGGACAGCGACCGACGTGGATGCGCAGGACCTGACAGCGATCACCTTCGAGCGCGCCATGAGCGCGATCCATCGGTTCCAGCCGGTCGGTGGCGGCATGGCTGCCTGGCTGATCCGCATCGCGCGCAACGCGCACTCGGACGCGCTGCGTCAGCACCATCGACGGCGCACCGAGGTGGCGAGCGACGTTGCCGAGCCTGCCGTCGACGCATCGGACGACTCGGTGGTGCTCCGGTCCCTTATCGATGGCCTCCCACCGGCACAGCGGGACGCGATCCAACTTCGCTTCGCGGCGGGCTTGACCGCCCGTGAGATCGGCGCCGTCCTCGGGATCAGCGAGGCGGCCGCCCAGAAGCAGGTCGAGCGCGGCCTGCTGGCCCTGAAGGAGGCCTACGGTGTCGACTGACACGCCGCTCGAGCAGCGGCTCCAAGTCCTGTACGCGGTCTCGGTCCCGACCGAGCTTGACCGGCGGATCGCCACGGCGATGACGACCGTGCCGTTCCGGCGGTCGGGTCGCACGCGGTCGCGCACGTTCGTCGCGCTCGCGGTCGCGGCGATCCTCGCGGCCGCGGCTGCCGGCCCCGCGCTCGAGTGGTTCGGCGGTAAGGACGATCCCTTCGAGGGACTGTGGGAGGCCGCAATACCGGTGGATCAGTCGGTGACGGCCGATGGCTATCGCGTCACCGTCCATCGCGCCTATGCCGATCGTCTCGGCGTCCGCCTCGCGATGACCGTCGAAGACCTCGAAGACCGCTGGTCGAGTCTCGCTGTCGAGGCCGTAGAAGCCACCGACTCTCGCGGCCGTGTCTACGAAGCGTGGAACTGGTCGGGCGGCCGGACTCCGGTCGATGGATCGACCGCGCTAGCAGAATGGGCGCGCTTCCTCCTGCCCGATGACGTCGATGGCGACGGCGTTCAGATGGACGACCTGCAGTTGCGGGTCACCGTCACGTCGCTACGGGTCCGGTCACCTGAACCCCTCCCGATCGACCCGGACCCCGACCAGATCTTTGCGTCGGTCGGCGGCGCCTGGAGCTTCGAGTTCGACATGCCGCCGATCACCCAGGGCCAGGCCGTCTCACCGGTGGCGCGGCGCCAGATCGCGGGGCGTCACGATCACCCTGGAGGAGCTCCGCGTCGTGCCGTCGGGCGCATCGGTGCGCATCGCCGTCGAGGGTCTCCCGGACGTGCCGGGCAGCGCATATGGCTGGCTTCCGTCATCGAATATCGAGCATGACGGTCACGAAGTTCAATGATCAGCCATTCGAACCAGGCATCATGCGGTCCGATGGTGTCGTCATCATCGAAGCGCGGCCCGACGTCGAGGGGGCGATCCCGGCGGCAGACCCGGCAGGTCACTGGAACATCACGATCCTTTCGTTCTACGCCTTCGACTCCGCCCTTGAGCAGGGACACACCGTCGACGGCCCGTGGGTGCTCGAGTTCGACGTCCCGGCGGCGTCATAGCTCCGGACTACCCAAGACCACACTTTTCGGTGCGTCCCGGCACCGAACCACCCAAAACCGGCTGCATCATCAGGGCATGCAGGCGGTCGACTATATCCTCGGCATCGACTGGCTCGGTGCGGTGGCTGTGGCTGCCGTCCTCGTGGTGGTCGGACTCGTCCTCCTGCGCTTCATGATGGCCACGACCTCAGAGGTCGGGCACATGCTGCCGGGTGCCGGTGAAGCGGCGGGTCGAGCGCTCCTGGACGCCCGCGACATGCCGGTGGATAGCTGGGTGTGCGTCACCTGCCGTTCGGTCAACACGCCGCACGCCAGCCACTGCTACCGCGGCTGCGGCAGCCGGGATGACGTGGCCGAGCCGCTGCCGCGCCCGAGAGGGGAACTCGGCTAGGGGCGCTTGATCGAGATCTTGGCGCCGACCTTCGAGAACCTGAGATCGAGCTCGTATTCGACTCGCTGGAGCTGCCCGGCACCGGTCCCGACTCGCGCTTTGCCCCACAGCTTCCAGGTGCCCGACCGCGGTCGCCCGGCCTCGTCGATCACGACGATGAGCTCGGTGTCGTCGACCGTCTCCTTCTGGACGTCGTACGGGATGGTGTTGGGGTGGAGCAGGACGGCGCCGGTGATGCCGACCTTGTGCAGCGTGGCGTCGCCCGCCTTGATCTCGCCGAGGTAGCGGACGTCGTCTGCGCTGGCGACGGTCTTGAACGGCACGTAGGAGTGCCCGATGGAGAACCCCTTGATGGCCTGCCATGCCTTCGCGCCACGCTTGATGTAGCCCTTGCCCTTGACCCCGCGGACTTGGACGCGCTCCTTGCCGAGGTCGGCGTAGTCGCGGCTGAAGTCGTAGGTGAATGAGCTCGCGAAGTCGGCGCCGGCGACATCCATCGTCCCGACGATCGGCAGGGAGTCGGCCGACGCTCGTGCGGTGCCCTTGAAGTCGACGTGATATGTCAGCTTCCCGCTGGTCGCGCGCTCCACGAACGCGGCGATCGCGATCGCGTGCGCCTTGGGACTCGGCGACGGGAGGGGCGACCGGGCAGACGCGGCCGGCCCGGACGACGGGCTCGACCCGGAGCCGTCCGTCGTGGCGCCAGGCGGCGGCAGACACGCAGCCAGCGCGAGCAGGATGCTGACCCCGGTGGCGGCACCGCGGATATGCGAGCGCACGGTTGACATCGGCGAGACGGTACCAGCCCGCTCGGGGACTGGCTGCGGACCGGACCGCCCACGGACCGGCGGGACCATCGACCCACCAAAAAGTCTCGCATCCGACACCTCCGCGGGGATGCCTGCGCGGTATCCTCGGGAGGTGACCCTCACCGCAGAGCGCGCGACCCCTCGGAACGGGCGGGCACGGAGCCGAGTCCGCCCGCGAGCCGACACCCCGGTCCTCGTCCGGCAGGTCCGCAACGGCATCGAAGAGAGCGTGCATCGGGGCGACATCGTCGAGGTCGACGTCGAGGGCAGGCTGATCAGGTCCCTTGGCGATCCCGAGCGGATCGTCACCCTGCGGTCGACGGTCAAGCCGTTCGGGGTGGTCGCCCTGATCGAGGCCGGCGGGGTCGAGGCCTTCGACCTCGAGCCTCCCGAGATCGCCATCATGGCCAGCTCCCATTCGGGCGAGGACTTCCACGTCCGGACGTTGCAGGGGATGTTCCGGCGCGCCGGGGTCAGCCAGTCGCTGCTGGCCTGCGGCAACGAGGGCATGCCGCTCGATGCCCTCACGGCTGCCCGGCTCGCGCGCGACGGGGAGAAGCCAGGCGCGATCCGCCACATGTGCTCTGGGCAGCACGCGGCCTCGTTGCTCCTCGCCCGCATGAAGGGCTGGGACCTCGACACGTACTGGCAGCCTGAGCACCCGGCGCAAGTCGCCTACCGGTCCGCCGTCGCGCGCGCGTACGGGACGACGCCGGACCGGCTGCGGACCGCCATCGACGGCTGCGGCGTCGAGACGTACGCATTCCGCCTCCGCGAGGTCGCCCAGGCCTACGCGCTGCTCGCCGATCCGTCGAGCGTCGCCCCGCGCGACCCGCGAAGCTCGCTCGCGCCCGCGTTGACGCTCGTCCGCGACGCGATGATCGCCGATCCGGAGATGGTCGGCGGCCGCCACGACCGGCTGGACACCTCGCTCATGAAGGCCACAGCGGGTCGGTTGATCAGCAAGGCCGGCATGGAGGCACTGCGCGGGATCGCCATCCTCCCGGGGCCACGCTCCGGAACGCTCCTTGATGTGGCATCCGGTCTGGCCGTCAAGATCGAGGATGGCGACGGCTACGACCGCGGGACGTGGGCCGCCTCGGTCGAGGCGCTCCGGCAGGTGGGCGTGCTGGATGGCCAGCCGCTCCGGATGCTCAGCCGCTACCACCGGCCGACCATCGTCGACCCCCATGGCCGAGTGGGCGCAGAATCCATCCCGGAGTTCGAACTCGCGCCCGTCGGCGAACTGATCGGCTGACGGCGGCGTCCCCAGCGGAACGCCGGCACCCGGGCGCGTAAGGCGGACCCCAGGAGCGCCAGCCAGCCATGACCCTCGATCCGGATCCGTACCGCACGCTCGGCCTCGAGCGAGGGGTGTCCCTCGCCGAGGTCAAGCGGGCGTACCGCCGGCTGGCCAAGGCGAACCATCCTGACGCCGCGGGTGAGGCCGCGCTGCCCCGATTCCTCGCCATCCAGGCGGCATACGACCAGATCGCCGGTCCGGACGCCGGCGTACGCCGAACGGTCGACCGCGCGCCCAGTCCTCGCGCGTGGGAGGCCGATACCGACAGGGCCGGCGCGACCCATCGCGCCTACGGTGGCCGGTCTCGTCAGCGGCCGGGCGCCGCACCCGGACCGCGGCCGCGCCCGACGCCGCGCCCGGCTGGCTCGGCGCGCCCGGCCGAGCGGGCCGGTTCGGACCAGCGTCCCAAGAAGGCGACGCTCGGTTCGACGTCGTACGACGACGTCGACGCCGAGTCGTTCGATCCGGACTGGGGCGGCGCCTCGTGGTATGGCACGACCTCGGGCACGTACTGGACGCTGAATCCGAAGGAATACGCGGACCCGCGCAAGCACGGCCCGGAATACCAGGCACGTGCCCGTCGCGGGGCGCCGGGCAGCGGCTCGGACGACGCCGCACCCGTAGCACCCGCGGATCCGGCCGGGACACCCGGCGCGATCGGTGTCGACGCTGCTGGGCCGGCCGCGAGCACACCGCCGCGACCCACGCACACCAGCACCTCTTGGTGGCAGGCGACGACTGGTGAAGCGACCCCTCGCAACGGAGCGGAGCCGCGCGATCCGCCGAGGCCGACCGCACGATCGCGCACGACGCCACCCGTCCGCCCGCAGACCACGACCACGTCGGCTACCACCGGGGCGATCGACGACCGATCCGCGACCGCCGACATCTCGGTCGATGCGGCGGTCGACTCGATCCGTCGGTGGCTGGACGACGATCGTCCGTCGTTGTCGTCCCGACTCGTGCGCGGATTCGTGGCGTGGATGCCGGTCGCCCTGGGCATCGGCTGGGGCCTTGGCGAGCTCAGCGGGTGCGGTCGCTTCGCCGCGACCTGCGACCCGTCCGTGGCGCCGATCTCGTGGGCAGTCCAGCTGGGCGTCCTGGTGCTCCTGATCCTGCTGGCACGTCTTGCCCGGGTCGGGGTGCTGGCGGCCTTCGGCTCCCTTACCCCGGTGTTCCTGGCCTCGGTCCTCCTCTTCGCGAGCGACCCGGCGGCCACCGACACGGCACGGGCGATCCTCGGGGCATTGATGGCCATCGGGTGGGGTGTCGGCCTGACCATCGGGATCGGGCGCGAGTTCCGGCGAGGAGCCCGACCGGTATCCTGACCGCATGCCCCGACGGCACGATCCCGCCGACCTGTCAACGGCCGCCCAGGAGTACCTCCTGGCGCTCCGGGTGAGCGCAGGTGCAGACGACGGCTCGCGCGTCACAGCCGCCCAGATCGCCCGTCACCTGGGCGTCACCACCCAGGCCGCGAGCGAGATGTTCCGCCGTCTCGGCGCAGATGGCCTGGTCGACCATGACGGCGGCCGTGAGCTACGACTCACCGCGCCGGGCCGTGCGGCCGCCGACGCGATCTTCCGTCGGCACGCCCTGCTGGAGTGGCTGCTGACCAGTGTCGTCGGGCTCGGCTGGGCGGAATCGGACGAGGAGGCGATGCGCCTGCAGGGCGCCATCTCACCGCGTGTCGAGGCGCGGCTGGACGAGCTGCTCGGACACCCGGAGACCTGTCCGCACGGCAACCCGATCGATGCGGCCACCGCCAAGCGACGCCCGGCTGGTATTCGGCTGTCGGAGGTCGACGCGGGCGCGCATGCCACGATCTACCGCATCACCGAGGAGGCCGAGGAGGACGCTGGTCTGCTGTCGTACCTCGAGGCACGCGCACTCAAGCCCGGCGCGAAGATCACGATCCTCGCCCGCTCGGAGTCGCTCGATTCGCTGACGCTCGATGGTCCGCGTGGGCGCGCGACCCTCGGCCTGCGCCCCGCGGCGCTCGTCCGGGTCCTGCCCGGTGACGCCGATCCGGGGCTGTTCCACCGCGTACCCGAGGCATGACCGACCGGGTCAGGATCGCGCCCAGCCCGACCGGGCCGCTCCACATCGGCACGGCCCGCACGGCCCTGTACAACTACCTGCACGCGCGGCGCGTCGGCGGGACGTTCATCCTGCGCCTCGAGGACACCGACCGGGTGCGCAGCACGCTCGAGTTCGAGAAGGACATCCTCGATGGGCTCCACTGGCTGGGCCTCGATTGGGACGAGGGCCCCGAGGTCGCCGGCGAGCCCGCCCGCGGCCCCCATGCGCCGTACCGCCAGATGGAGCGCCTGCCGACGTACGAGGCGGCGGCCCAGCGGTTGCTCGCGCTCGACATGGCGTATCCCTGCTATTGCACGCCCGAGGAGCTCGAGGCCGACCGCCGGGCGCAGGAGGCGGCCAGGCAACCGCCGCGTTACGTCGGTCGATGCGCGACCCTGACCGTCGAGGATCGGCAGGCACGAGAGGCCGAAGGCCGCCGGGGCGCCCTGCGATTCCGCGTCGGCGAGGGCACCATCGCGTTCGACGACATCATCCGCGGTCGGGTCGAGATCGACGTCGCCAATCTCGGTGGCGATTTCGTCATCGTCCGCGCGGACGGCACGCCGCTGTACCACTTCGTGGTCGTCGTCGATGACGCGGCGATGGACATCACGGACGTGATCCGCGGCGAAGACCACCTCTCCAACACGCCCAAGCACATCCTGCTGTTCCGCGCGCTCGGGCACGAGGTACCGCGGTTCGCGCACCTTCCGCTCATCCTCAACGCCGACCGCACCAAGATGAGCAAGCGCAAGAGCCAGACGGCGATCGATGACTACCGTGCGCAGGGCTTCATCAAGGAGGCGCTGGTCAACTACCTCGCGCTGCTCGGCTGGTCGACCGGCACCGAGGAGGAGATCCTGTCGCTCGACGAGCTGGTCAAGCGGTTCGACATCCGGAACGTGCACAAGGGCGGCGCCGTCTTCGACCGCGAGCGGCTCGAATGGCTCAACGGTCAGTGGATCCGGCGCCTCGAGCCGGACGACCTGATCGACCGGATGCGGCCGTTCGTCGAGGCGGAGCTCGCCGCCGGCCGCATCGAATGGATGCCTGGTGACGATGAGCTGCGGGCGCTGCTGCCCGTCATCCAGGATCGCCTCCCGACGCTCGGCGCCATCGGCGACCTTGTCGGCTTCCTGTGGGTGACCGACCTCGATCTCGACCCGACGCTGCTCGTCCCCAAGCGCTGGGACGTGGCCACCACGGGCGAGGGCCTGGCCGCCGCCCGCGACACGATCGCGGCTGCCGGCGACGTGTCCTTCGAGGCAGACGAGCTCGAGCCACCGCTTCGGGCCCTTGCCGAGGAGCGCGGCTGGAAGGCGGGCGACCTGTTCATGGCGATCCGCGTCGCCGTCACCGGCCGGACGGCCACGCCGCCGTTGTTCGACACACTCGTCGCGCTTGGGCGGGAGCGCGTGCTGACCCGCATCGATCGGGCGTTGGCAGTGCTGGGCGGCGAGGAGGTGCCGGCGTGACCCGCGACGACGTGCAGCGCTGGCTGGATCGGTATATCGCCGCGTGGGCCTCGTACGAAGCGGGGGCCATCGGCGACCTGTTCACGGATGACGCCCGGTACCGCTTCCATCCCTCGGACGAAGGGTTCCTCGGTCGGGACGCGATCGTACGGGCGTGGCTCGAGCCATCGGGCGATGCGAGCACTCGCGATGAGCCCGGGACGTGGGACGCCCACTACGAGCCGTTCAGCGTCGACGGCGATCGTGCCGTCGCGGTCGGCTGGAGCCGCTATTTCACCGACACGTCGAGATCGACGATCAAGAACGTCTGGGACAACGTCTACCTGCTCGAATTCGGGCCGGACGGGCGCTGCCGATCGTTCACCGAGTGGTTCGTCGAGCGCCCGACCGACCGGCATTGATCGATGTGGACGCAGCGTTGGAACATCCCGTGTTCCAACTGACGAAGGAGCGGTGGGAATCAGGGCCCTCAGCCCCCAGTTGGAACATCCCGAGGTTCCAAACGACCAACGATGGCCAGTTCGAGGGCTCGTTTCCCCCGCTCGGCCTCCGCTTGGAACATGCCATGTTCCAGCGAGCCGCGGTCCAACTGCGTCGCCCACGCATTCCTGACACGGGACGTCATGTTCGGCGCGCATCGTCCATGACCGAGGAGGCACACGCATGACCCGAGATGACGTCCAGCGCTGGCTCGATGCTTACGTCGACGCGTGGCGCACCTACGATCGCGACACGATCGGCGCCCTGTTCGCCGAGGATGCCAGTTACCGCTATCAGCCATACCGCGATCCGGTCGTGGGCCGTGACGCGATCGTCGCCGACTGGCTGGATGATCCCGACGAGGCCGGCTCATGGGAGGCCAGGTACGAGCCATATGCGGTCGAGGGCGACCGCGCCGTGGCCGTCGGCAAGAGCCGCTACCTCGAAGCGGACGGCTCGCTGAAGACCGTCTTCTACAACGTCTGGCTGCTGCGCTTCGATGGTGACGGTCGCTGCTCGGAATTCGTCGAGTACTGGCGCGAGTTGCCTGGGGAACTGCGCACCGCCGGCTGAACACCGCGTCCGCGTCGGATTGGGACGAGGACGAAATGCCGCATCCGCCCGACGAAGCCCGTCTTTACAGGCCGGCGTCCTAGCCTGACGGACGTCGCGCCGATCCTGACGGGCCGGCGGCGACCCCGGCGCATCGATGGAGGATCGTCCGCGCGCGTGCGGCACCCGGTCATCGCGTGAGCGCCCGGGCACCACGCCATTGGACCGGGAGGCCAGAGATGGGTGAAGCAAAGGTCGGCAGCGAGTTCGTCACGCATGAGTTCGATGAGGCGATCGCGATCCAGCGGTCCATCGTCAAGGCTGAGGACAGCCTCGCCACGGCGCATCCCATGGCGTCAGCGAAGCGAGCGATCAAGTCCGCGCTGGCCGAGGACCGCCGATTCCTCAAGCAGCTCGAGACGATGGGCAAGGAGCACGACGCCAGCGGCAAGGTGGAGGATGTCGCCGCCGGCCTGACCGAGTTGATGTCCGAGACCCTGGATTCGGCGACGACCGAGCGCGCCGACAGCGCCTTCTACGAGGCGCACGCCGTCCTGCTCAACCTCAAGCGCAAGCAGATGGACTCGGCGGGCGGCATGCGCAAGATCGCCAGCGCCATCAAGGACACCAAGATGCGGACCGCTGCGACCGAATTCGAGCGAGCGCAGCGAGCCTCCAGCCGGACTCTCGCCACCGAGCTCGCCACGTACGCCAAGGTGATCGCGGCGGCACGCTGAATTGGCCATGGACATCCGCCGCATCTGGCACGAGTACGGCCTCAGCATCACGCTCGCTGTGCTGTTCCTCGCGGCGTGGGCACTGCAGACCTGGACGGGCTGGACGGCCTTCGCGGCCGAACAGGTCGCCCCACGGTCAGACACCGACCGCATTCGGTGACGACGGCTACGCCTGGCAGTGGGCGGAATCGACCTTCGAGAACTGGCAGTCGGAGTTCCTGCAGATCTTCGTGTTCATCGTCCTCACCACGATCCTCGTGCATCGCAAGAGCCACGAGTCACCCGACACTGACTACGACACGGAGGCGGCGCTGCGTCGGATCGAGGCGAAGGTCGAAGCGCTCGAGCGGACGTCGGCCAAGGGATGAGCGAGCGCGACATCGATCAGGAACGCCTCCGTCAGGAACACCTCAAGGAGGTGAACTCCGCCGCGCATTGACCCTACCTGGTGGCGGTGCTCGGCGGCGGCCTGGTCGCGATGCTGGCATTCATCGCCTGGCTTGGCGGGTCGTGACGTCGACGGGTCTCAGAACTCCACGGGCAGACGTTCGAGGGCCCGATCCGTCGGTGTCTTGACCCGCACGATCGGTCCACTGACCGCATAGTCCGGGATCCGCGCGAACAGCTCCTCGAACGCGATGCGCGCCTCCAGCCTGGCGAGCGGCGCGCCCAGGCAGTGATGGATCCCGTCGCCGAAGGCCGCATGCCGTATCGGTTCGCGGGTCACGTCCAGCCGGTCGGGGTCCTGCCAGCGGCGCTCGTCACGGTTGGCCGACGCCCAGAGTAGGAGCACCTGGGAGCCGTCGGGGATCACCGACCCGGCGACCTCGACATCTCGGGTCGACGTTCGGACGAGGACCTGGATCGGGGCGTCGTAGCGCAACAGTTCCTCGACCGCGACGGGTATCGCTCCGCGGTCGTCAACGATGACCGCGCGCTGGTCCGGGAACAGGGCGAGGTGCAACAGCGAGTTCGAGATCAGTCCGGACGTGGTGGTGATCCCTGCGACGAACAGGAGCAGCGAGCTGCCAAGCAGCTCGTCTGCGCTGAGCTGCCCGGCCGCCTCTGCCTCCACCAGGAATGTCATGAGGTCGTCGCGCGGGGTCCGGCGCCGCTCACGCGCGGTGTCCTGCACGTAGACGCGCATGCGGTCGCGGGCCGCCAACGCGATCGGCGGCAGGGCACGCTCACCCGTCGTGCGCTGGAGCATGTCACCGAACCAGGTGAGCAACATCGGATGGTCTTCGTCCGGGAACCCGAACCAGCTGAACATCGTGCTGGCGGGCAGGGGACGCGCGAAGTCGTTTGCGAAGTCGGCAGACCCGGTGTCGGCGAAACCGTCGATCAGCTCGTGGACCTTCGCCCGCACGGCGGGCTCGAAGCGGACACGCAGCGCCGACGGGCTGAAGGCGAGGCGGAGCGCGCCGCGGAGCCGCGTGTGGAGCGGGGGATCGGCGGCTGGCAGGTCACCGGCGGGAAGGAACAGCTGATAGGTGTCATCGACGTCGTTCCCGGTCCCGCCCGCGCTGCTCGAGAACGTCTCCCAGTCCTTTGCGGCCGCGACGATGTCGTCGAAGCGCGACAGGACCCAAACGTCGCGACCCTCGTGGTGATAGCACGGAGCCTCGTTCCGGAGGCGTCGATAGACGGGATATGGGTCGTCGAGCTGGACGAGCGGGTCCCAGCCGACCGCACGATCGGTCCGCGCCATACGATCCACCGACATCGTGGTCCTCGCGACGGTTGTGCAATCGTTCGCGCACGCATGCTACGGGGGCGCCGCGCGTACCACAAGCCTTCACCGTCTATCAACGAGTCGTTAACACGGCTCGCTATGCTCAAGCGAGATGGCACGCACGATCCTGGTCGTCGAGGACGAACCGACGCTGCGCGAGACGATCGTCGACGCGCTCGAGTCCGAGGGATTCCGAGTCATCGCCGCCGCTGACGGGCGCGAGGCCCTGACCCAGTTCCGCGGGGAGCGCCCGGACCTCGTGCTCCTCGATCTGATGCTCCCGGAGCTGTCCGGGATCGAGGTGACCCGCATCATCCGCGCCGAGTCGGGCGTGCCGATCGTGATGCTGACGGCCAAGGACTCCGAGCTCGACAAGGTGGTCGGCCTGGAGCTCGGGGCGGACGACTATGTCACGAAGCCCTTCTCGCTCCGTGAGCTGACCGCGCGCATCAGGGCACTCTTCCGCCGCTCCGAGGCGGCCGTGGCGACTGGCTCCGCCCCGACGATCGTCGATCTCGGGCGGGTCCAAGCCGACCTGGGCGGCCATCGCCTCCTGCGCGACGGCGATGTCCTGCCGATCAAGCCGAAGGCCTTCGAGCTCCTCGCCTTCCTCATCCGGAACCCCGGCCAGGTCTTCACCCGCGACCAGCTCCTCGAGAAGGTGTGGGGCTACGACTACGCCGGCGAGACCCGAACGGTCGATGTCCACGTCCATTGGTTGCGCAGCCAGATCGAGGAGGATCCCGGCCAACCGGCATTCATCCACACGGTCCGTGGCGTCGGCTACGTGTTCCGGCGACCGACGTGACCGCCGCAACGCCCCGTGATCGTTCACGTCGCGCTGATGACATGTTCATACGCCCGACGGAATTTGTGGGCATGCCCGCCCACGATCGCCAGCCCGAACCCATCGACCCCGTGACGTTGCACCCCGTCGAGGTCGTGCGGTCCGGCGGCGTCGAGGACGGCATCGCTGCCACGAGCCCCGGGGTCCTCCTCTCCCCGGGAGCTCGTTTCCCTCCTGCATCCATGCCGGCGCCCGCTCGGGCGCTGGCGCTGGATGCCTTGCGCGTCATCCGCGCCCTGCGGGACCCGGCCAAGCGACCAGCGCGCTGGGCCCAGCCGGCGTTCGGGGCCGAGGTCGAGCTGGTGCGCCGTCATCTCGCGCCGGTCCGTACCCGCCAGACACTCGCGGCGTCCTACGGCCGCGAAGCGTTCCACCTCGTGATCTCGCGCGGCGAGCGCGATGATCCCAGCCCCATCCGCCTGGCGTATGCGCTGCGCTGGATGGAGCTTCGCGACGGCGCCACGGGCCCGTCCTGGCAGTCCCTGCTGACGTAGCCCGAGCGACGACCCGCCAGTCGTGTCCTCGGCCCGATAGGGATATCGCCCGAGTGCCGGGCGCCCACGCGGGCCTGTAGCCTCCGCCGCCGGCCCACCGACGTCTGTGCCCCAGTCGGTGTGTTGGTCGCTACGCGGTTGCAGGAGGGCACGCCCATGACGATCTCCAGACACGTGATCGAGGCCGAGACGGGGCTGGACGCCTCGCTGGCGCTCGGCGTGGATGCGCTCCGGATCGCGCGGGTGCTCCGCCATCCCGGACGCTGGCCGGCGCGCTGGAGCGAACCAGCGTTCGGCATCGAAGTCGAGCGCATCCGACGCCCGCTCGCTCGCATCCGGTCGCGCGAGGCACTCGAAGCTTCGTACGGGCGCGAGGTGTTCGCCATCGCCGAGCCACGGTCGCACCCGGCGGAAGGCAGTCCGGTGCGAGTGGCCTACGCGCTGCGGTGGATCGAACTCCAGGATGGCGTGACGGGCCCGTCCTGGCCGGCGCTCGTCGGCTGACCCCGGGCGGCCGTCACGTCGCCTTGTGGAACATCCGCTCGATCGCTTCGGCAGCATCCTCCGCGGCGTCGATCGCGTTCTCGAGCTCGCGATAGAGATCGCGCCATTTGAGGACATACAACGGTTCGGACCCGTCGCGGAACAGCCGCGCCACCGCGGCCCGCGACAGCGTGTCGGCCTGGTGCTCGAGGTCGTGGACCTTCGTCAGGTCAGCATCCAGGTCCTTCAGGCCGTCGAGCTTGCCTAACGCCGATACGAGCGCGTCGGCCTGATCCGCGAGGATGCGGGCCAGTTCACGTGCCTCGTCGGTCGGTCGGTCGATGCTGTAGATCACCAGCGTCTCCGCGGTGGCCTGGATGCCATCCACGACATCGTCGAGGCGGACCGTCAGCTCGTGGATGTCCTCGCGGTCGAACGGGGTGATGAAGGCATCCTCGAGCCGCTGGTTGATCTCGCGGTCGATGTCGTCGCCCCGTTTCTCCAGGGCCTGGATCTCCGCGACACGCTCGTCGAGCCTGTCGTACGACTCGATCATGTCGCGCAGCTTCGTGGCCGCTGCCTGGAGGTTCTCGCCGTCGGCGACGAAGAGATCGAAGAATTGAACGTCCTTGGGAAGCAGCCGGAACGACATCGCACGCTCTCCTTAGCCGAAGCCGATGGTGTGAAGGATGAACCAGGAGATCGCCGCGACCAAGCCGGCCGCAGGGATGGTGATGACCCACGCGAGGAGGATGCGGCGGGCGACGCCCCACCGAACGCCCTTCGGTCCGCGAGCCGACCCCACGCCCATGATGGCGCTCGAGATGACGTGCGTCGTCGATACCGGCATCCCGAGCTGCGCTGTCCCGATCAGGACAGTCGCGGCGGTCGTCTCCGCGGCGAAGCCATGGACCGGCTCCAGGTCCACGACGCGGTGGCCCATCGTCCGCATGATCCGCCAGCCGCCGACGGCCGTTCCGAGCGAGAGGGCGGTCGCGGATATCACGATCACCCAGAACGGGACATCGATCGTCGGGATCGCACCCGCCGCGAACAGAGCGAGCGTGATGATGCCCATCGTCTTCTGGGCGTCATTCGAGCCGTGGCTGAAGGCCATGTACCCGGCCGAGATGACCTGCAATCGCCGGAACACACGGGCCATCGGCTTACGTTTCGCGTTCCGGAAGATCCAGTACAGCGCAAGCATGAGCAAGAACGCGCCGGTGAAGCCGATGAGCGGCGAGCTGATCATCGGGACGAGCACCTTCGAGACGAGGCCGTCCACCTTGAGCGCGCCGGTGCCCGCGGCGATGATCGTCGCTCCGAGGAGTCCGCCGATCAACGCGTGCGAGCTCGAGCTCGGCAGGCCCAGATACCACGTGATCAGGTTCCAGGTGATCGCGCCAAGAAGGGCAGCGGCGACCACGGCCTGCGTCGTGGTCGCTTCCTCGACCAGACCCGCACCGATCGTCTTGGCCACCGCGGTGCCTGCGAACGCGCCGATGAAGTTGAATGCGGTCGCCATGAGGATCGCGTGGCGCGGATGAAGGGCGCGAGTGGCGACCGACGTGGCGATCGCGTTCGCCGTGTCGTGGAAGCCGTTGATGTAGTCGAACACCACGGCCAGGGCGATGACGACCACGAGGGCGAATTGGGCGCCGTCCGCCAAGTGATCGATTCCTCACGGCGTGGGGTGGGATGTTCACGCGATGGTACCGTCGGGAAGCAGCACCCGCGGGGCCGATCCTCAGCACCCGGCCGTGGAGCGGTGCCCGCCGCTATCCTTACGCGGCCATGCGCCTGTCCCAGCTCTTCTTCACCACGCTCCGCGACGACCCGACCGAGGCCGAGATGCCGTCGCATCGGTTGTTGCTGCGAGCCGGCTACGTCCGCCAGCTCGGGTCCGGCATCTATTCGTTGCTGCCGCTCGGCAAGCGGGTCAGCGACCGGGTCGAGCAGATCATCCGCGAGGAGCAGAACCGAATCGGCGCCCAGGAGATGGAGATGCCGGTCGTTCACCCGGCCGACATATGGAAGGCGAGCGGTCGTTACGACGTTATCGGGTCCGAGCTGACGCGCTTCAAGGACCGCACCGGCCGGGAGATGGTGCTGGCGTTCACCCACGAAGAGGTCGTCGGGATCCTCCTGGCGGACCTCGTGAAGTCGTATCGCCAGCTGCCGATCCAGGTCTACCACTTCCAGACGAAGTGGCGCGACGAGCCGCGATCCCGCGGCGGCCTCATCCGGGTTCGCGAGTTCGTCATGAAGGACGCCTATAGCTGCGACCGCGACCAGGCGGGCCTGGACGCCAGCTACGAAGCACAGCACGGCGCGTACGTCCGGACGTTCGAGCGCCTCGGGCTCGAGACGGTGTCCGTCGCCTCGGATGTCGGGGTCATGGGCGGCAGCCAGGCCCACGAGTTCATGGTCCTCAACCCGGCGGGCGAGGACGTCCTCGTCCTCTGCGAGGCGTGCGGTTACGCGGCGAACCGCCAGGTGGCGGTCGTGCCGAAGCCGGAGGTGACCGCCGAGGAGCCGCTGCCGCTCGAGGAGGTCGCCACGCCCGGCACGACGACCATCGCGTCGCTCGCCGAGTTCCTCGGTATCGAGCCGTCGCGGACCGCCAAGGCGGCATTCTTCGTGACCGGCGACGGCCGGCTGGCGACCGCGATCGTCCGCGGCGACTACGAGGTCAACGAGACCAAGCTCGGGAACGCCGTCAAGGCGGTCGGTGGCACCCGGCCGGCGACGACCGAGGAGATCAAGGCCGCCGGCATGGAGCCGGGCTACGGCTCGCCCATCGGAGCTCACGACACGGTCGTCGTCATCGACGATCTCGTGGAGCGCTCGCCGAACCTCGTCGCGGGCGCCAACCGGGAGAGCTTCCACTACCGGAACGTGAACGCCGGTCGCGACTACACGGCCGACGTCGTCGCGGACATCACCAATGCCCAGGAAGGCGATCCGTGCCCGGTATGCGGCAAGAACGTCATTCTGCGCAACGGGATCGAGGTCGGGAACATCTTCAAGCTCGGCACGAAGTTCACCGATGCCGCAGGCGCCACCTACCTCGGCGAGGACGGCCAGGCGCATCCCATCGTCATGGGCTCGTACGGGATCGGTGTCGGACGGAACGTGGCCTGCATCGTGGAGGCGCATCACGACGAGAAGGGCATCGTCTGGCCTGCCGAGGTCGCGCCATATGCCGCCCATCTCGTCTCCATCGGCGGGGCCAAGGAGCCGCGCGTGCTCGAGGTCGCCGAGCGCCTCCACTCGTTGGCGGCCGAGGCCGGTGACCGGCACGAGATCCTGTGGGACGATCGAGACGAGTCGCCCGGAGTCAAGTTCACCGACGCCGAGCTGCTGGGGATGCCGTGGATCCTGACCGTGTCGCCGCGCTCGATGGCGGCCGGCGGCATCGAGGTGACCGAGCGCGCGACCGGCGAACGATCGACTCGCTCGATCGAAGAGGTCGAGGCGCTCCTCGTGGACGGCTTCCGAGCAGGTGTCGCGGCCGCATGAGGCTGCCCTAGCTGGACGAGATGGAGCTCGGCGGCATGGCGTCGGGCGGCAGGTCGTCAGCTGGCACGGCCGCGATCGCGGCGTCGTCGACCGTCGTGCCGTCGAGCGCGAGCACCAGCTCGCCGGCCTCGGGAGCCAGCTCCACGAGTTCCGCCGATGACACAACGTCGCCCACGACCGCCTCTTCGGGCTCCTCCCCGATGCGGCTGATCGCGAAGCTCACGGCCGGAGGGATCGACGCGGAGATCGAGATCTCGGCGATACGGTAGGGCGACCCCTTCTGCCGAAGCGACTTGTTGGTCATCTCCTGGAGCGCTGTCGCGCGCACGATCAACTCGGCCAGTGTGCTCGGATCGATCTTCTCGATGACCGTCGTGACGCCGCGTCGGGCGATGCCCATCGCCTCGCGTGCGCTACGTGACACCGCCTCGGCGGTCCCCGGGTCGCTGGCCGTCCTGTTCGCCATCGCAGCGGCCTGCGCCGCGGCCTCCTGGGCCCGCTTGATGAAGCTCATCCGACCACCCCTCCTCGATCGAGCACGCCGCCCACCGGACATCAGCAGGATAGCGAGCGGCGCCCGCCGCGCCAGTAGCATTCGCTCGCGATGCCCGCTCGACCGACGCTCCCCGGGGATGACCTGTACGCGCGCTTGGGCGTCCCGCGCGATGCCAGTCCGGAAGCGATCGAGGTCGCCTGGCGTGCACTCCTCCGCCAGCATCACCCGGATGTCGCCGGACCGGATGCCCTGGAGCTTGCAAAGCGCATCAACGTCGCGCACGACTGGCTCAGCGACGGCGATCTCCGCCGGCGCTACGACCGCGAGCGCTCGACCGGCGTCCGTGGCGGCCGCCCACCCCGAGCGGGCCCGGACTGGACGACGGCGCCCGCCCGTCCATCCATTCGCCGCCCGCCGACCCAAGCGGAACGCGTGGCGACGGTCGTCAAGCGCGTGGCACGCCTGACGGTCGACGAGCTCGATCGACTCGCCCTCGCCGAGCCGGCCCCGATCGCGTTCCTCGCGACCTTGCGCCAGTTCATCGAACCCACCTTGGAGCGAGCGCTGCAGGCTGCTGAACAGGACGCGATCGCTGCGCTGCCGCCCGCGGCCAGGGGCCTGGTGGCCATCCGCGACGCCGTGGTCGGCCAGCTGGCCGACGTCATCGTGGGTGATGTCCTCGACGAGCTGCTGGGGGACCCGGCCGCCACCTGGGCGCGCGAGCGCCTGACACGAGGATGGGACTCTGCCATCGGCCAGCCTCGGTACGGGCCGGCCACGATGGCGATCGGCACCCTCATGGAACGCGCCCGTGGCCTCACAGGAGACGAGCTCCGCCGCCTGGCCACGACCGGGACCCTCGAGCGGCTGGGCGACGCCCCGTGGCCATCGGGCACCTCACCGGATGAGGACGATGCGCTCCGCGTCTCGAGCGAGCTCGCGACCGCTGACGTGGCAGATGCAGTCGATGCGGCCGTCGCCGAGGTCGACGGCGTGGGTGTGCGCACCGCCACCGCGGCACGGCGGGCCGCCACCCGCGTCGCCCATCTGCTGGTCCTGCGCCACGCGTTCAGGACCGCCGCGTTCGAGCGGCATGCAGCGCCATGGCTCGGCGACCTGATCGAGCGGACCGGGCCGTGGGGCCCGCGCGTCCGGACCGGCTCGTGGGGCCCGCGGGTGCGGGGTGATTGACTGCCGCATCCCCGGGGCACGGTGTGCGATGCTCGCGCCGTGGAACCCGTGGCGCTCGTCATCGTGGCGCTGGTCGCCGCCGCCGCGATCGCCACGGTCGCGGCCGTCCGACGCGGCGGTGCCCTGGCGGATTCGGAAGCGACCATCGCGCGGCTCGAGACCGAGGTCGCCGGCCATGCGCGCGTCGACGCCGACCGCTCGGCGGACGACGACGCACTCCATGAGACGCTCGAGGCTGGTGTCCTCCGGGTCGACGCTGCGCTGCGGATCCGCGACGCGAATGCACGCGCACACGCCCTCCTCGGCCACCAGACCGGCGGGCTGGCGGACCGGTCCGTGATGGAGGCGTTCCTCGACCCGTCGGTGGAAAGCCTCGCCCGCCAGGCGCTGGCATCCGGAACGGCGACCGGCGAGATCCGCTCTGCCGGTCCGGACGGGCCGGCGCTGGTCATCCGGGCGCGCCGCGCGCCGGGTGGCGATGTGTGGCTCGTCCTGGATGACGTCTCGGAGTTGCGCCGCCTCCAGCGCATCCGGACCGAGTTCATCGACAACCTGTCGCACGAGCTGCGGACCCCGCTCACCACGGTGAGCCTCCTGGCCGAGACCCTGGAGCGCGAGGCCGAGTCGGTCGGCGCGGCGATCCCGGGCAAGATGCGCGAGCGCATCGCCAAGATCGAGGTCGAGACCGGTCACCTCGTCCAGATGGTCAACGAGCTGCTCGACCTCAGCCGGATCGAGGGTGGCGGCACGCTGCAGCTCACGGATGGGGTCGACATGAGCGGCCTCGCGGCCGACTCGGCGGAGCGGCTCCGGCTGTTCGCCGAGCGGCAGGGCGTCACGCTCCGGATCGACACCCCGGCCGGGCTGGCGCGTGTGCGCGGTGACGCCGCACGGCTCGGGCAAGTGGTCGTGAACCTCGTCCACAACGCCGTCAAGTTCAGTCCCGACGGCGGTCAGATCACCGTCCGCACGTACGCGAAGGGTGACGATGTCGTCACGTCGGTCGAGGACCATGGGATCGGCATCCCGCGGGCTGCGCGCGACCGCGTCTTCGAACGCTTCTACAAGGTCGACCGGGCGCGGCTGCGGGCCGAGGCAGGCGGCGGCACCGGCCTCGGTCTGGCCATCGCCCGCCATGTCATCGAGCAGCATGGCGGTCGCATATGGGTCGAATTGCAGGAGGGCGTCGGGTCCACGTTCTCGTTCGCGCTGCCGGTCGTCGACGGCACCGATCAAGCCCGCTCGTCCTGACCGTCACTCGATGGATCGACTCCGCGTCGCGACGTTCAACATCCTCAACCTGGCGGATCGCTGGGTCGAACGGCTGCCGCTGGTCCTGGCCGACATGGCGGCGCTGCAACCCGACCTGCTGGGGCTCCAGGAGGTCGTCTACGTGATGCAGCAGGATCGGCTGATCGGCGCGGCGGGGGAAGGCCACTACGCGGCGATCCGTGGCTGGGCCGGGCGACCGGAATACGGCAACAGCCTCCTGGTTCGCGAGCCCTTGAACGGACGCGACGTCGACCGGATCGACCTGGGCTTGCAGCGGGCGGCGCACCGCACGGTGATGGACCTGCCGTCCGGGTCGACCGTCCTCGTCGCCGTCACGCATCTCCACCACGCCGTACCCGCGGCCGCCGAGCGCGACGAACAGGCGGCCGCGTTGCTCGACTGGCTGGCCGACGCACCCGCCGCTCATGCCACGATCGTCATGGGCGACTTCAACGCCGACCCCGACGAGCCCGCCTATGCGCGGATGGTCGGGGCGGGCTTTCGGTCAGCCTATGCCGAGGCGAACGGCGCCGAGCCGCCGGTCACCTGGCCCTCGGGCTTGCAGGCCCCGGCGATGGACACCGACGGCGAGCCCAGCTGCCTGGACTACATCTGGCTGCGCGGGGCTGTCCGAACCAGCGAGGCGCGGCTCGTGTTCGACCGACCAAGCCCTGAGGACCGGACGCTGTACCCGAGCGACCACTTCGGGGTGGCGGCTCACCTGGAGATCGACTAGGCGTGCTCCGCCTGGCCCACCGCGGTGACTGGCGGCACGCACCGGAGAACACGATCGCCGCGCTCCAGGCAGCGTTGGCGGTGGCGGGCTGCGACGGGGTGGAGTTCGACGTCCGGCTGTCTTCGGACGGCGTCCCGGTGCTCGTCCACGACGAGACGCTGCAACGGGTCCAGGGCCGGCCCGAACGCGTTGACGAGCTCCCCGCCCGCCTTCTCGAGGACATCGGGATCCCGACCCTCGCCGACGCACTCCACGCGATCCCGCACCGGGCGACCGTGGACATCGACCTCAAAGGGCTGCACGACCGAGCGGTCGTCGAGGTGCTCGCCTCCGGGCGAGGCCCAGGACTCGTCAACGCGGTGGTCTCGTCATTCGAGCCGGTGACGCTGGAGCGGGTCGCCGGTCTCGCGCCTGCCTGGCCGCGCTGGCTCAACGCCCATGACCTGTCCGCCGCGACCATCGGTCGTGCGGCGGAGCTCGAGTGTCAGGCGGTGTCGGTCGACTTCCACGTGATCGATGCGGGATCGGTCGCGGCGGCCCGCAGGGCGGGACTCGAGGTCGTCGCGTGGACGGTCCGACGGCGGACCACGTACGGTCGGCTCCAGCGCCTCGGCGTGATCGCGGCATGCGTCGAAGCGGCCGCGCTCGATGGCTGAGCGCTGCGACCGGAGGAGCGTCGAGTGACGGATCGGGCGGACCTGGTGGTGGTCGGGGCCGGCACGCTCGGCGGCTGGGCGTCGGTCTTCGCCGCTGCCGATGGGGTCGGGCGTGTCGTCGTCATCGAGCGGGGGCTGGCCGGGATGGGCGCCTCATCCAGGGCTGCGGGTGTCGTGCGGGCGCAGGGTGGCACGCCCGCCACCGTTGCGCTCGGGCGCTGGTCGATCGCCTTCTACCGCGGCCAGTCGGCCGCGTATGGCACCGATTCCGGGTTTCGCGAGCTCGGCTATCTGATCCTCGCCGTTACCGAGGAAGACGAGCGCACGGGCCGCGAGCGCATCGCGATGCAGCAGGAAGCGGGACTGACCGACGTGCGCTGGCTATCGGCGGATGAGGCCGTCCAGATCGCGGGCACCCTGGCTCCCGAGGGTCATCGCGGCGGCAGCTATCGCGACGGCGACGGCCACATCGACCCGCCACGCAACGTGCGCGCGTATTCGATCGCGATGCGATCGGCGGGCGTGGAGCTGCACGAAGGAACGTCGTTCATCGGTCTGCGTACCAGCGAGGACAAGTCGCACGTGATCGCCGTCGAGACCGACGCCGGCGTGATCGAGACCGAGCGCGTGCTGCTCACCGGCGGACCGTCGCTGCGGGCGGTCGGATCCCTGGCGGGGTTGCGCATCCCGGCCGGCGCGGCGCGCCACACGGTCGCCGTCCTCGAGCCCCATCCGGCCTTCGCGGTGGACCGCATGCCGATGGTCTTCGACATCGGGGCGGGCCTGTACTGGCGGCTCGAGGAGGGTGGCTTGCTGTTCGGCTGGAGCGATCCTGACGAGCAGCCCGGCGAGGCGCGCGGTATCGACTGGTCTGCCTACGAGCGCTATCGCGCGCGACTCGCGCAGTACGTGCCGATCACGCGCGATCTCGGTCTGCGCAAGATCTGGGCAGCCACGATCGACTACACACCCGACCACCTGCCGATCCTCGGTCCCGCGATCCGACCTGACGGCACGGTCATCGCCGGCGTCACGATCGCATGCGCGGCGGGGCACGGGATGATGTGGGGGCCGGGTGTGGCCCGGGTCGCCGCGGACCTGGCGCTCCGCGGCGTCACCGATCTGATCGACGTCAGCGACCTCGGCCTCGACCGGTTCGATGCCGAGGGTCGAAGCCGATTGGCGCCCGACCCGATCGCGCTGCCATACCCGGCGGTCGCAGGCGACTGACTACGCCCGCGCTTCGATGACGGGCAAGCGGCGCGATGTCGTCGCTGGCATCGCGAGCGCCGGTCCCATCCCGCCCGCCAGCTCCCGGAAGCGATCGACCGCCTGCGGGCGCAGCGAATAGAAGATCCACGTGCCGCGGCGCCGACCCTCGATCCAGCCAGCCTCGCGCAGCACCTTGAGGTGATGCGACACGGTCGGCTGGCTGACGTCGCAGCAGGCCGTGAAGTCGCAGGCACAAACCTCGGTGCAGTCACTCAGCTGGCGCAGGATCGCGAGTCGTGTCGGGTCGGCGGCGGCCTGGAGCAGCAGCACGTCAGGATCCGTTTGGCGTTTCACCCCGTTACTGTATTGACAAATGTCTATCTTGACAAGTATCAATACAGCGAACCGATCGACCGTAGGTAGCAGGAGCACTCGAACCATGACCACCGAGACCATCCACGAGACCGTCCGCGAGCACTATGCCGACGCGGCCCTCCGAGCCTCGCAAGGAACATCGTGTTGCGGCGATGGCATCACGATCGGCGCAGGGCTGTACTCGGTCCTCGAGCGTGACGCGCTACCAGACGCCGCCGTGCTGGCGTCGCTCGGCTGCGGGAACCCGACAGCCGTGGCCGACCTCCATCCCGGCGAACGCGTCCTCGATCTCGGGTCGGGTGGCGGGATCGACGTCCTCCTGTCCGCTAAGCGGGTCGGCCCGACCGGCAGAGCCTTCGGCGTCGACATGACCGACGAGATGCTGGCGCTCGCCCAGCGCAATGCCGCCGAGGCGGGTGCCACCAACGTCGAATTCCTCAAGGGCCACATCGAGGCCTTGCCGCTTCCTGCCGAATTGATCGACGTGGTCATCAGCAACTGCGTCGTCAACCTGGCCGCAGACAAGAGCGCGGTCTTCACCGAGATCGCCCGGGTGCTCCGGCCGGGCGGCCGGATCGGGATCAGCGACATCGTCGCCGAGGACCGGCTCGACCCCGAGCAGCGGGCCGAACGCGGCTCATATGCGGGCTGCGTCGCCGGGGCACTGTCGATGTCCGAATTCCGGACCGGTCTCGAGGCCGTCGGCTTGGGGGACGTGTCCATCACACCCTCGCACGCGGTCGCGGACGGGATGGTCAGCGCGATCAATCAAGGCGACCAAGCCTGCGGATGCGCGACCGGCCGTCGACCTGACGACGCCGCGCGAACTACCAGTTGCCGCCGCGGGTTGCTGCGGCGGCTCCGGCTGCTGCTGACGCCGCGCTACCTGCGACCTGCATGCGTCCGTCGACGGCCTGGACCGACCTCGGTGCCCTGGTCTTCGCTGCCGTTTGTTGGGGTGTCGCAACGGTCATCAGCAAGGCCGCGCTGACCGAGTTCCCGCCACTGTCGCTGCTGTCCGTCCAGCTGGCATCGAGCATCGCGGTGCTCCTCGTCCTCATGCGCCGGCGAGGCGTCGCGCTGCGCGGCGACGGGCCAGTGCTGCTCGGGCGACTCGGCCTGCTGAATCCCGGGACGGCCTACGCCCTGAGCCTGCTCGGTCTGGTCACGATCAGCGCGAGCCTGTCGGTGATCCTGTGGGCGCTCGAGCCGATGATGATCCTGATACTCGCCGCGGTGGTCCTCCGTGAGCGGATCACGCCCGGCCTCGTCTTCCTTTCGCTGGTCGCTGTGGCCGGCATGGTCGTCGTCCTGTTCGAGCCATCGGTCGTGGAGGGTCAGCTGCCCGGAGTGGCGCTGACGCTCGCCGGGGTCGGCTGCTGTGCGATCTACACGGTCGTGACACGGAAATTCATCCCGGACGCTCGGGAAACGAGCCAGGTCATCCTCGCGCAGCAGGCACATGCTCTGCTGCTCGCGCTGGTCGTCGTGGCGGTTGTTGGGCTCGTCGGTGGTCCCGTCGTCCCGTCCGGCCTCACTCCGCTCGGACTCGCGAGCGCGGTGGGTTCCGGCGTCCTTTACTACGCGGGAGCGTACTGGCTGTACCTGAACGCGTTGCGCCGGGTGCCCGCATCGATCGCCGGAGCGTCCTTCTACTTGATCCCGATCGTCGGGGTCGCGGCAGGTGCGCTGCTGCTTGACGAACGGCTGGGACCAAGTCAGTGGGTCGGTGCGGCGATCGTGCTCGGCGCAGTGCTCACGATCGGGCTACGCGCGCCCAGCTCGGCCGCGACCGTCGTGTCGACGTCATCGCCTGATGAGGGACTGATCGGGGCCTGACGGGTCTATCGGACCTTCAGGGCGTCAGGCGGGATCAGCCAGCGCAGTGTCCCGCCACCGGGCCGCAACGGACGATCGATCTCGATCCGCGCCAGCGCGCCCTTGCGCATCGTGACACCTGCGGCAGCGCTCAGCACCGAGAGCAGCTCGCTGAGATCGGGGTCATGGCCCACGAGCATCGCCTCGTCTGGGTCGCCCGCGGCGTCGAGGATCGCATCGATGACATCGAGATCGAGCGAGCCCGCGAGGCGGTCGTCCTCGGTCACGGTCCCTTCGATGCGCTGTGCGACGAGCTCGGCGGTCTCGGCGGCGCGGACCTTGGGCGACGTGATGATCGCCTCCGCGCGGAAGCCGATCGATGCGAGGTGGTCGCCGAGGCGTTTCGCCTGCTTGCGGCCCTTGTCGCTCAACGGGCGCTCGGCGTCCGGCCGGTCCCACGCCTCCGGGTCGCCGGCGTCGGCATGGCGCAGCAGGTCGATCAGCATCAGGCCGGTTGGCGCGACGCACGCGCTGCTCGTGTCGTGACGGTCGCGAACTGGCGGACCCGCTCGCCGATCTGGATGAACACCTTCCTGAACACCGCGAGGCGCTCTTCCTCGGTCCCTACGGCGTCGGCCGGATCCTCGTAGCCCCAATGCAGGGACTCGTGGACCCCTGGGAAGACCGGGCAGACCTGGCGAGCCTCGTCGCACACCGTCACGACGTGATCGAACGTTTCGCCGACATACTCGTTGACCGACTTCGACCGTGCGTCGCCGGCGTCGATGCCGGCCTCCTCGAGGATCCGCAGCGTCAGCGGGTTGACGCCGCGGGGCTCGGTGCCGGCGCTGTGGACCTCGAACCGGTCACCACCGTGATGGCGCAGCAGCGCCTCGGCCATGATGCTTCGCGCCGAGTTCCCGGTGCACACGAACAGGACGCGGATGGGACCGCCGTCCTGGCGGTCGGTCATGGGTTGAGGTCCTCGACGTCGCCAGTGACCAGGTACACGATGTCCTCGGCGATGTTCGTGGAGCGGTCGCCGATCCGTTCGATGTAGTGGCTCGCGATGATGATCCTCGTTCCACGCTCCACGTTGGCTGGGTCCTGCCGCATGAGGTCGACGACATCATCGAAGATCTGGTGATAGAGCCGGTCGATCTCATCGTCCTGGACGGCCACCTCGCGAGCGGCGACGGCGTCAGCGTCGACAAGCGCCCGAAGCACCCCGTGCACGAGCACTGCGGAGCGCTCCGCCATCTCGGGCAGGCTGACGTATTCCTTCAGCGGCGGCTGCGGTGCCAGCTTGATGACCTGCTTGGCCAATGACGATGCGTGATCGCCGATCCGCTCGAGCTCGTAGGTCACGTGATCCAAGGTGAGCAGATAGCGCAGGTCCCGCGCGACCGGCTGCTGCGTTGCGATCGCGACGCTGATCTGGCGCGACACTTCGCGCTGAGCATCGTTGATCCGGGCGTCAGCCTTGATGATGTCGAGCGCGAGGCCGGCGTCGTGCTCCACGAGCGCCCTGGAGGCTTCCCGGATCGCCTGCTCGACGAGCGCGCCCATCCGCAGCACGGCGTCCTTGATCTCCTGTTCCTGGATGTCCAGGAGGTCGCGCCGTGCGGGCGTGCTGGGAGGGGTCGCGTCCCCACCCTCAGCGAGGAGCTGTTCGACCTGCCGGTCGACGGTCTCGGTCTCCGGCTGATCCGGTCGGTCGGTCATGCGGTCGGTCATGTCGGGCACCCTATCCGAACCGGCCGGACACGTAGTCCTCGGTCAGCTGGTTCTTCGGATTCGTGAAGATTTCAACCGTTGGCGCCTGCTCGACGACGTAGCCCGCCCGGTCCTCGCCCATCGTCATGAACACCGTCGTGTCCGACGCACGCGCTGCCTGCTGCATGTTGTGGGTCACGATCACGATCGAGTACTCCCGCTTGAGCTCAGCCATGAGCTCCTCGATCTGGAGGGTCGAACGGGGATCGAGCGCCGAGCACGGCTCGTCCATCAGGATCACCTCCGGATCCACCGCGATCGTGCGGGCGATGCAGAGTCGCTGCTGCTGCCCACCCGATAGGGCCATGCCAGACTGTTTGAGCTTGTCTTTCACGTCGTCCCATAGCGCAGCGCGACGGAGGCTGCGCTCGACGAGCTCGTTGAGGTCGCCCTTGTAGCCGTTGATCTTGGGTCCGAATGCGACGTTCTCCCAGACGGTCTTCGGGAACGGGTTCGGCTTCTGGAAGACCATCCCGACGCGGCGGCGGACGGCCACTGGGTCGACGTCTTTTCCCGACAGGTCTCGCCCGTCGAGCAGGATCCGCCCCTCCGACCGGTAGCCCGGCACCAGGTCGTTCATGCGGTTGATCGTCCGCAGGAGCGTCGACTTGCCGCAGCCGGATGGGCCGATCATGGCGGTGATGGCGTTCTTCTGGATCTTGATGTCGACATTGCGGACCGCGCGGAACGACCCGTAAAAGCACGACACGTCCTGGAGCTCGACGACGTAGTCCGCCTGCGCCTCGGACGCTGGCGACGCGTCCCGCGGTGTCGTGGCGATCCGGATCGAGCGCTCGGCGCCGTCAGACGAGATCTCGCGAACTGGCTCCGAGACCTGGGCTTGCACGGGATCCTCCTCTACCACTGGATGTGCCTCGAGAGGCGGACGCGGACGATGAGTGCGAGCGCGTTGAGGACAAGCATCAACACGAGGATGACGATGATCGCGGCAGCCGCGATCGATGCGAAGTCGGCCTGCGGTCGGCGCGCCCAGTCGAAGATCTGGATCGGCAGGACCGTGTAGCCACCCGTCAGGGGGTTCGGGAGGAACGTCACGAACGCGAACGCGCCGATCAGGATCAATGGAGCCGCTTCGCCGATCGCCCGCGCCATCGAGAGGATGATGCCGGTCATGATCCCCGGCGCCGCCGCCGGGAGTACGGAACCGCGCACCATCTGCCAGCGCGTCGCGCCGAGTGCGTAGGCACCCTCGCGCTGCGCTCCCGGCACCGCTTTGATGGCCTCGATCGACGCGATGATCACGACCGGCAGGATCAGCAATGTCAGGGTGAGTCCGGCGGCGAGGATGCTCGATCCCAAACCCATGAGTCGGACGAATACCGCGAGACCAAGGATGCCGTAGATGATCGACGGCACGCCCGCAAGATTGCTGATGTTCGTCTGCAGTAACCGGTTGATCCAGGTGTCCGACGCGTACTCCGTCAGATAGATGGCGGCCGCCACGCCGATCGGGAATGCCAGGACGCCAACGATGACGCCGATCTCGAACGAGCCGACGAGTGCGGGAAGGATTCCGGCGTTGGCGGGACGACGCGACGGGACGCCCGTCACGAATTGCGGGTCCAGCCACGGAAGACCGCGGACCAGGACGTCGAACAGGAGCATGACCAAGGCGAGCAGCAGGATGCCGATCGCAAGCATGCAGGCCCCGTAGAAGACGGTGCCCGTCAGCTTGCGCCGCATGAGCGCCGGCTCGAACCGGACCTCGCGGGCAGGGACCGCGGTGGGTGCCGTCGCAGCCATCAGTACACGGTCCGGAACTTCCGGACGACCCAGCTACTCAGGAGATTGAGCACGAGCGTCATCACGAAGAGCGTCGCCGCGACCGCGAACAGCGACTTGAACTGGATCGACCCCTGCGGGGTCTCACCGATGGCGATCTGGGCGATGAAGGCGGTCATCGTCTGGACGCTCTCGGTGGCGTCCAAGGTGAGCTGTGCCTTGTCGCCGACAGCAAGCGACACGGCCATGGTCTCGCCGATCGCCCGGCTGGCAGCCAGGATGATCGACGCCATGATCCCCGACACGGCAGCGGGGAAGACGACCTTGCGCACGACCTCGAACTTCGTGGCCCCCATCGCGTAGGCGCCCTCGCGCATCCCGCGCGGCACCGCGCGCATCGCGTCTTCCGAGATCGAGGCGATGAGTGGGGTGACGAGCAGCCCGACGACGATGCCACCGGCCAGCGCAGAGAAGGTCCCGATATTGGACCTGCCGAGCATCGGCTGCAGCACCTGCGGTGCCAGGAAGTTGATCGCGAAGAAGCCGAAGACGATGGTGGGGATGCCGGCGATCGTCTCGAGGAGCGGCTTCACGATCGTGCGCACCCGAGGCGACGCGTAATCCGCAAGCAGGACAGCCGACAGGAGTCCGAGGGGAACGGCGATCAGCATCGCGATCCCGGCCACGAGCAGCGTGCCCGAGACCAACGGGAGCACGCCCCAGGCGAACGGCCTGATGCCCGCCGACCACTTGGTGCCGGTGAAGAAGTCGACTGGGCTGACTTCCAGGAAGAACTCGAACGTCTGGAATGCAAGGACCAGGACGATGCCCGCGGTCGTGACCACCCCGACCACCGTTGCGGACATGAGCAACATCTCGATGATCCGCTCGGACAACGGGCGGCGCCGCGCCAGGGACATGGCTCCGGAAGTCATTCGATGGTGCGCTCCTGGTCAGGGACCGATCCCGAAGCGTACGCCACGCCTCGGAAGACGGAAGCGCGGATGCCGGCCCTTCCGAGCCGGGCCGGCATCCGCGTGGAGGAGGGGTTGACCGGGTACTCAGTCGCCGACTGCGGCCGCCCACTCGTCCTTCTCCGTCTGGAGGAGGTCGTCGGGCATCGCCACATAGCCGACCTCGGCCGACAACGTGTTCGTGTTCTCGAGGTAGTAGTCGACGAACGCCTTCAGCTCCGGCCGCTCCCTGGCCTTGCCGACATCCGGGTAGATGAACAGCGGCCGGCTGAGCGGCGCGTAACTGTTGTCGTTGATCGTCGCTTCCGTGGGTTCGATGCAGCCGGAACCGCCGTCGACCGCGACTGCCTTGAGCTTGTCGGTGTTCTCGACGTAGTAGGCGTAGCCGAAGTAGGAGATCGCGCTGACGTCGCCGGCGACACCGGTCACGAGCACGTTGTCGTCCTCGGACTGCTGGCCGAAGCTGGTCGACGCGTCCACCTCGCCGTTGATCACCTCGGTGAAGTAGTCGAACGTCCCTGAGTCGGCGCCCGGCATGAAACGATTGACGGGCTGCGCCGGGAAGTCGGCGCGGACGTCACTCCACATCAGGTTCTCGGGCGAGTCCGGACCGTAGATCTTGGCCAGCTCCTCGACAGTCAGGCACGAGGCGAAGGTGTTCTCGGGGTTGACGACCACCGTCAGCCCGTCGATCGCGACCTGCAGCTCGACGTACTCGATGCTGTTGGCCGTGCATGCGAGACCCTCGCCATCGTCCTCGGCCTTGATCGGCCGCGACGCGTCGTTGATGTCGGTCTCACCGACGCAGAACTTCTTGAACCCGCCGCCCGTGCCGGACAGCGCGGTCGGCACCTGGACGCCCGGGTTGGCGATCTGGAAGTCCTCCGCCACCGCGGCGGTGATCGGGAAGACCGTGCTCGAGCCGTCGATCGTCACCGTGCCCGACAGTGCCGGGCCGCTGGCCGTGGCCGACGAGGGGCCGATCGTCGCGCCTCCACCTGCACTGCAGGCACCGAGGACGAAGGCCCACACGACGGCGAGCGCGCCGATGCGCTTGGTCTGGGTGATGATCAATCGATGATCCCTCCTACTGGTTGCCGGTCCATCCGGCGCGGTCGCGTCTTGCACAAATGCTTACTGTCTGACGACTGGACCTTCCCGGGAGGGCATCAACGGTTGCTTTTCAACCGGTTAATGGAGGGTTAACGCGCGGTCACCTCGGACAGCGGCCTGCACGTCACATGAGCCCCGATGTCGAGCCAGCATGACCGTGAGAGCGACCCGAATGATCCCATCGGGTCGTGAGGACCAGCCCCCGCGCGTCTGGGCCGGGGTCAGGGCAGCCTGGTCACCCTAGCGCCCAGCCTCGTGCGACCTGTGGCTTCTACGGCAGATCGACAGGCGGGCCACCCAACATGGCGGCGAGCAGGAACAGGGCGGCGACGGCGATGACGAGCCACACCATCCCTTCGAGTAGGTCGAGACGCACAGTCTTGTCGAACTCGCGACGCTCGCCCCAGAGCGAGGCGCGCGCGGCGTTCACAAGACGGCTGATCCGCAGCATCCCAGTGACCACTCCCTCGTCGTTCGCCGCTTACGCCGACCATGGTGCGTGCGCGCACCACTATGGGGCAAGTCCGCGTCGCTAGGCAGAACGGGCTTCATCGAGGCAGATGGCGTTGCCACTACCGAGCCTGTACGGAGCCGCGCTTGACGTTGGGTGGGGGACCGCCCGCGTTGATCTTCGGGTGCTACCGTTCCGCCGCGAACGACTCGTTCCGCAGACGTGGAGGCAGGGATGGCCGATCAGCAACCGGGGAAGAAGGCGCGCCGCAGGATCCAGAAGCTCGGCAAGCAGCTCGACGCAGTCCGTGCAACGGAGGCCAAGCGGCTCCGCCAGTCCGAGAAGGCTCGTCGCGAAGCGGCCAAGCGTGACCGGCAGGCTGCCGATGCCGCAGCCCGGATGGCCTCGATCGAGTCGACGATCCGCGAAACCACCGGCGGCTCGGGCACGAAGCGATCAGCGCCTGCGCCTCGGACCGCGAACGCCACGACGGCGAAGCCCGCCAAGGCGGTCAAGCCAGCTGCTGCGGCCTCCGCCAAGCCTGCCGCCGCCTCGGCCAAGCCTGCCGCCGCCTCGGCCAAGCCTGCCGCGGCCCAGGCCAAGCCTGCGGCGGCCTCGGCCAAGGTGGCCGTGACCAGCAAGCGTGTGGCATCCACCAAGCCCGCCGGTGCTGCCAAGGCCGCGACGACCACGAAGGCGACCACAAGGCGGCGCACGACTGCGACCCAGCCGCCCAAGCCGGGTCGCGCCCAGACGAGCAGGACTCGCGCGGCGAAACCGAAGCCGACCGCGTGACCCCGAGGCCGCCCATCGGCGCATCGGTCGACCTCGGTTCCAATTCCGTCCATCTCCTCGTCGCCGCCATCGTCGGTCACCGGCTCAGGCCGCTGACCGACGAATTGGTGTTCCTGGGTCTCGGCGCCGCCGTCGATAGCCAGGCCCACCTCGGGTCCGCGGGGCGCGAGGAGCTCGTCGCGGCCCTGAGCCGCTACGCCTCGACCGCGCGCGCCCTGGACGCCGCCACGATCACGTTCATGGGTACGGAGCCGATCCGGCGGGCCGGTGACGCGGCCCGCATCGTGGCCGAGGTCGAGGCGTCGACGGGGATCCCGCTCCACGTCCTGACCCACGAGGAGGAGGCGTACCTGACGCTGGTGGGCGTCACGGCCGGCAGGCCGGTCCAGCACGAGACGCTGGTCGTCGACATTGGTGGCGGCAGCTCCGAGTTCTGTGCCGTGGCGGCAGCAGGCGTCCCACGGGCTGCCGGCATCCGCCTCGGTTCGGGTCGCCTGACGTCGCGCTTCGTCACGTCCGACCCCGTCGATGCCACTGCGATCTCCCGCATGCGGGCCGCGGCGGACGAGACCCTCGAAGGGGCGCTACCCGCGACGCCGACGGACCTCGTGGCCGTCGGCGGGACCGCCTCCAACCTGCTCAAGGTCACGCCGGGCGGGGTCGAGGACCAGATGCTCACGCGTGAACGGATCGCGGGGGCGCTGGACACGATGTCGAACACACCGACCGCCGCGCTCACCGAGCGCTACTTCATCAATCCGAAGCGCGGGCCGCTGCTGGCCGCGGGCGCCGTGATCGTCGAAGCGCTCATGCGCCGTTACGGCGTCGATGCCGTCCGGGTATCCGATGCCGGTTTGCGAGAAGGGGCGATCCTCGTCGCCGATCACGTCGGTCGTGCGTGGCGCGATCGACTCCCCGAGCTGGCCCACGGCTGGCGCCAGTAGGGTAGCGGCGCTAGAGGCCGGCGACCAACCGCCCGAGCGTGCGCCGGAAGCGGAGCCCCGCCACGCCGCGCCACGGTGCGCCGATCGAGCGTCGGAGGCGGGCCATCTCGCGCTCGCTGTGGACGAGGAAGCGACCGATCGCCGCATTCTCGGCGGCGCTCAACGTGCCCGAATGCTCGACGAGGAACGTCCGCGTCATCGACGACGTCACATCTGCGTCATTGAGCAGGCCGAGGTGGTCCTGGAGATCGGTCACCCGTGCGATCAGCGGGCGCGATTCGTCACCGAGCGTCTCCTGGACGAACTCGAGCGAATAGCGCAGCCACTTGCTGGCGATGCGCAGGTCATGGAGGGTCGTGACGTCCGCCCAGCGCAGGACCGGCTCGTACGTTCGCACCTGCTCGTATGCCGCCCAGATGCGTGACGGCGCAGTGTCGCGGATGCGGTGCGGCTCGACCGCCTTGACCGGCATCGCGGCTGCGCCCTCGGTCCGCACGAAGTCCAGGTAGTCGTCCAGGAACCGCTCGTATCCGGGTGAGTCGAGCTCACGGGTGAGCAGTCTCCGGGCGTCGTCACGATGCTGCCGCCACGACGCGAGCAGCGGCTCGATGGCCCGCTGTTCCGCTGTGGGCTGGTCGGCGCGGTAGGCGTCCGCCGCCTCCAGCTGAACGTCGAGGTCGCGCACCGCGCCCAGGCGTCGCGCGACGTCGCGGAGACCGTCTCGATGCGCCTTCGTCCGACCCTTCTTGTACGCCTCCCCGAACACCCGCCAGGCCGCCCGCTGACGACGGGTCGCCACGCGCATCTTGTGGACGTCCTCGATGGCGTCGCCGCTCCGGACGCCCGGCTCGCGCTCCAACATCCGGGCGAGGTGGAAGCGCATGACCTTGCGACCGGCCTCGGCGATGTGGTCTTCGGCGACGACGCCGGGTGTCTTGCCGACGACCAGCCGCGGGACGTCCTCCCCGGCCCCCGAGTCGTCTGCTGCGTGCCCGTTGGATCGCGTGGCGGCGCCGTTCGATCGCTGCTTTGGTTTCGGGCGCCCCTGCTTCGCCTCGGCGTCGGCGTCACCACTGGCTCCGTCAATCGCGGCCAGTGCGGCCTCGAGCTTGCTATGACCGGATCGGGCAAGCCCCGTCTCAGCATCGAGACGCCGAGCAAGCGCACCGAGCAGACTCGCATCGCCCTTCACGAGCTCGGCCTCGAGCTCCGTGAACGAGCGGACGATCCGCCCACGGCTGACGACGTCGACCTCGTCCAGACTCAACTCCACCCGCGAATCACCGGCCTTCAGTAGCCGTCGATGACGAAGCTGGCGGATCGTCACACGCTCGACCAGTGGGGCGTCGCCGGCGTGCTCGAGGACGAGCGACCGGGCGTCCGAGGCCGGCCACTCCGCGGCCGGGGCCACGCGATCGGCTGGCCCCTCGAGCTCGTCGCGCTCCACCGCGCCACCATCGCCCTCGCCGGCCGCGAGTGATTTGACGCTCACGATCGTGTCGGCGCCGCTCTGGCGGAGGCGGACGGCGAACCCGGCCTTGGCGAGGGCACCGTCGCTGGTGTCAACGTAGCGATCCTCGAGCTGCGTCGATCGAGCCCGGCCGCCGGTCGCCTGAAGTCCGCCTAGCTGATCGGCCAGCAGCAGCCGCTCCCCAGTGGCGGGATCTGTGACGCGGTACTTGAGCTCGACCTCCATCACGCGCGTGGGTCCATCGAGCCGACGCCGGCACCAGGTCGGCGAGGCGCGGACGCCGCGTGGCCGGACATGATCGCCCACTCCTTGAGCGTTTCGAAGGTATCCACGGTGCCCGGCTTGCCCTGCAGGGTCTCGGTGCGGACCCAGCGGGCGTCGGGCTGGAGCTGCCAGGACCGCCGGTCGTCGGCCAGCATCAGCTCGATGACCTCGGCCAGGCGTGCCTTGGCTTCGGAATCCTCGACCGGGACGACCGCCTCGACTCGGCGATCGAGGTTGCGATCCATCAGGTCGGCTGAGCCGATATACCACTCTCGATCGCCGCCGTTCTCGAAGCCCCAGATGCGCGAGTGCTCCAGGAACTCCCCGATGATCGAGCGGACGCGGATCCGTTCGGAGACACCGGGGATGCCCGGCTGGATGGAGCACGCGCCGCGCACGATGAGGTCGATTTCGACCCCGGCGCTGGCCGCCCGGTAGAGCGCCTCGATGACCGGCGTGTCGACGATGGCGTTGAGCTTGAGCGTGATGTGCGCCGGGCGACCGGCCGCGGCATGCGCGACCTCCCGCTCGACCAGGGCGAGGAACCCCGAGCGCAGGCTGTGCGGCGCCACCAGGAGGCGGCGGAACGTGCGCTGGCGCGACAGGCCGGTCAGCACGTTGAACAGATCCGTGACGTCGGCGCCGATCTCTGGTCGGGCTGTCAGCAGGCCGATGTCGATGTACTGGCGGGCGGTCTTTGGGTTGTAGTTGCCGGTGCCGATGTGAACGTAGCGGCGCAGACCCGATCCCTCGCGCCGGACGACGAGCGCGGTCTTGGAGTGGGTCTTGAGCCCGACCAGCCCGTAAACGACGTGGGCGCCGGCGCGTTCCAGCTTGCGCGCCCAGATGATGTTCGCCTCCTCATCGAAGCGAGCCTTGATCTCGACCAGGACCACGACCTGCTTGCCGCGCTCGGCGGCGCGGATGAGCGACTGCACGATCGGCGAGTCGCCCGACGTGCGGTAGAGCGTCATCTTGATGGTCAGGACGTCCGGGTCGTCGGCGGCCTGGGTGATGAACCGCTCGACGGATGCGGCAAAGGACTCGTACGGGTGGTGCACCAGGATGTCGCCCGCGCGGACCGCGGCGAAGACGTCGGCCGGCTCATCCTCGTCGGGCGGCATGAGCCGCGGCGGGGTGACCGGGGTCCACGGTGGCGTGCGCAGGTCCGGGATGTCGAGGTCGGCGATGCGGAACAGCGCGGTGAGGTCGAGCATGCCGGTGATCTCGTACGCGTCCTCGGCTTCGAGCCCGAGTCCGCGCAGCAGCAGGGTCCGCGTGGCCGCCGGCATCGTGCGCTCGACCTCGAGCCGGACCGCCTCCCCGAACCTGCGTCGGCGGAGCTCCTCCTCGATCGCCATCAGCAGGTCGTCGGCCTCGTCCTCCTCGACGGTGAAGTCGGCGTTCCGCGTGACCCGGAATAGGTGCGAGTCGACGACCTCCATCCCCGTGAACAGGAATTCGAGGTTGGCTTCGATGACCTGGTCGATCGGGATGAACTTGTTCGGCTCTACCACCAGCAGGCGCGGCAGGATCTGTGGCACCTTGACCCGGGCGAACACGCGCTCGTTGGTCTCTGGATCGCGCAGCCCGACCGCGATCGACAGGCTGAGCGTGGAGATGTACGGGAACGGGTGGCCGGGATCGACGGCGAGCGGTGTGAGCACCGGGAAGATCTCATCGAGGAACCGCTGCCGCAGCGCCTCGTGGTGCTCCGGCACCGAGTTGTAGTCGACGATCGACACACCCTCGGCGGCCAGGCTCTGGCGGAGGTCGAGGAAGATCGCCGAGTGCTCGGCGACGAGCTCCAGCACGCGCTCCCGAGCCTGCGCGAGCTGCTCTGCCGGCGTGCGACCGTCCGGCGCGCGGGTGACGGCCCCGGCCTCCACCTGCTGGCGCAGCCCGGCGATGCGGACCTGGAAGAACTCATCGAGGTTGCCGGCAAAGATCGCCGCGAACTTCACGCGTTCGAGGAGCGGGTTGCGCTCGTCCCGGGCTTCGTGCAGGACCCGCGCGTTGAACTCGAGCCACGAAAGCTCGCGGTTCAGGTAGGGGAGCTCCGGAGCTGCTCGCTTGGCCTCCCGTCGGGGGCGCGCCGCGACCGCAGTTTGGGCTGGCGGTCCTGGATCTACGGCCATGCGAGCGAGCGACTCCTGGATCTTCGGCTGGCCGGCGAGGATAGCACGGCCCTATGAACGCCCAGGATGGCCCGATCGGGTCACTCCTCGGCCATATACCGCCGTTCGCCTGCCACTGGATCGAGCCAGACGCGCATGCGGTGCCCGGTCGTCGGGTCCACGAAGCGCTCGTCGGTCGGGCGGAACCGAGGGTCCAGGCTGGCCCCGGCCGGTTCGCCGCCGCCCGGTCCGGGAGCGGCCGCGGTGCGCTCGGCCTCACTCGATCGGTAGCGCACCCGTTCGATCGCCGCGGCGACGATCAGGGCAAGGCCCAGCAGGAGCGGATAGAGGCCCTCGCCCAGCTGCTGACCGACCAGCGACAGGCCCACGATGGTCAGGACCAGACCCAGACCGAAGACGAGCAAGCGGGTGAGATCGGCGCCCATCAGTCGATGCCCGCGGGGACCTTGGCCGACTTGTCGCGCTCGACCATGACCGCCGTGCCGTACGCGACGATCTCGGACATCGTTCCCCCCAGCTCGGACGAGTCGAAGCGCATCGAGATGATCGCATTGGCACCGGTGACGGTGGCGTTCTGCACCAATCGGTCGAGCGCCTGGCGGCGGGTGTCCTCGAGCAGGCTGGTGTACTCGTGGATCTCACCACCGCCGAGGGAGCGGAGCCCGGCCATGATGTTGCCGCCGAGTCCGCGGCTGCGGACGACCAGACCGAACACCATCCCCTTGCTTTCGACGATGCGATGGCCGGCCAGATACGGGGTCGTGACGACGATCATCGGTGCTCCTCGTGCGTGCCGGCGGGTGCCGGCGGCGATCCTCCCGCGCCTTGGCCGAGTCCGCGACGGGCGGTGCACTCCGGGCACGGACAGCGCTCGCGCAGCAGCCGGAACGGGTAGTAGCCCGTCTTGTGCCCGTCGGCCCAATGTGGCGACACCGCGTAGTTGCCGACGAGGTGCAGGTCGGTAAGCCGCGTTTGCTCCTGGGTCAGCGTGGGCGCGCTATCGAGCCAGCCGGGCATGCCCGCCTCTCCCCGGCAGAACGCGCAGGGGCAGAGCCAACGCAGTGGCTCGAACTCGTAGACCGTCGCGTGGCCGTCCGCCCAGTCGATGGCGAGCGTGCCGGCGGCCCGGTCCGCGTGGATGCGGGTCGGCGTCGTGGCGGGGCCGATAGGGACTGCTGCGGTCACGCGCGGATTGTCGCACCACGGCCCCGCCACTGGACGTCGTTCGTCTCCCGGGCGCCAGATCCCAGACGATTCCTTCGATCTCGGAGGTTTCGTGCCCGACATCCGGTCCCCGCGTCCGCGACCGGGACCATCGACCCAGCGGCGAACGGCGCTCGCGGGGGCTATCCTCCGGCGCGATGACCCTCGATATCGACCGCGTCACGAAGCGGTACGGGCAGACCGTGGCGCTCGATCAGCTTTCGTTCAGCGTCCCCAAGGGCCGCATCTTCGGCTTCCTTGGTGCCAACGGCGCGGGCAAGACGACGACGATGCGGATCTGCCTCGGGATCCTCCGCGCGGACGACGGCGAGGTCCGCTGGGAGGGCACGCCGGCGTGGGACCTGCCACGGCGCACGTTCGGCTACCTGCCGGAGGAGCGCGGCCTCTATCCGCGGCTGACCGTCATCGAACAACTCGTCTACTTCGCATCGCTGTACGGCGAGCCCGCCGCGCAGGCACGTACGAACGCGCACATCTGGTTGGAGCGCTTCCGCATCCCCGACCTCGCCCACCGGCGGGCCGAGGAGCTCAGCAAGGGCAACCAGCAGAAGGTCCAGTTCATCGCGGCGATCCTGCACCGCCCGGATGTCCTGCTCATGGACGAGCCGTTCACGGGGCTGGACCCGGTCAACCTCTCGCTCCTCCGTGACGCATTCCTCGAGCTGCGCAATGAGGGTCGCACGATCATCTTCTCGACCCATCAGATGGAGGCCGCCGAGGCGCTCTGTGAGTCGCTCGCGATCGTCGATCACGGCCGGCTCGTCGCGGGTGGCACGCTCGGCGAGCTGAAGCGGACCTCGCACGCCCGGACCGTCCGGCTCGGCATCGAAGGCGAGATCCTCCCGACCTGGCTGACCTCGGTCGATGGCGTGGCGGCTGTGCGTCCCGGCGCCGGTTTCGCCGAGCTCGAGCTGCGAGCCGGCACCGAGCCCCGCGACGTCCTGGCAGCCGCGCTCGCTCGTGGAGCGCTCGTGACTCGGTTCGAGGTCGCGGAGCCATCACTCGAGGCGATCTTCATCGAGCTGGTCGGCCGGCCGCCCGATGTCGAGGAAGAACCGATCGTCCGGCGAGTGGACGCCGCCTGATGCGTCGGCACGACCCACTCCTGCCGAACGCCGCGATCATCGCGCGACGGGAGTACCTCGACCGGGTGCGCAGCAAGCTATACCGGATCTCCACGCTGATCCTGATGTGCCTGGCGCTGGGCGTTGCGCTCACCCCGGTCCTGCTGCGCTACATGGATCGCGCGAGGGTCGACCAGATCGCGATCGTCGCCCAAGAAGACCAGCTCGCGGCTGCGACCATCGCGACCGCGAACGGGATCATGAACATCCCGCCGCCGGGCGTCGACGCCGAGGACTGGACGCCGCCCTACAAGTTCGAGCGGGAGATCGATCGCGAGTTCGCGATCCACCAGCTGGCTGCCGGCCGACTCGATGCGATCATCGAGGTGACGCGCCTGCCGGATAAGCGACTCGACGTCATCTACCGGACGAACGGCCCCGCTGACAGCGTGCAGACCCAGCTGGCGGGTTTCGTGTCGCTGTCGGTCGGGATCCTCGACTGGACGAGCTCCCTCCCACCGGGTTCCCAACTGGGGACGTTCCAGACACCCGCGTTCGACACTGAGTCGCTGATCGCGCCGCGCCAGGACGGCCGCCAGGTCGACGCGGTCGTCGTCGCCAGCCGCGGGTTCCTCGGCACCGTCTTCATCATCCTGATGTTCATCACGATCCTGATCTATGGGATGTGGGTGGCCACCGGCGTCGCCACCGAGAAGAGCAGCCGGGTCATGGAGCTGATGATCAGCGCGGCGTCGCCACGCCAGCTGCTGGTCGGCAAGGTCCTGGGCATCGGTGGGGCAGGGTTGACGCAGTACCTCGCGATCGCCATCCCGGCGATCCTCGTGCTCGCGTTCCAGGATGAGATCGCCAAGACCGTGCTCGGTCCTGGCGGCTCGGGCCTGCCGACCGGCGGTCTTACGATCGGGTTGCTGGCCGCGTATGGGCTGTTCTTCCTGCTCGGCTTCGCGCTGTTCGCGCTGATCTACGCGGCGGTCGGATCCTTCGTCAGCCGGCCGGACGATCTGCAGACCCTGTCGCTTCCGCTCAGCCTGATCGCCATGGCCGGCTACCTCTCGGCGCTGGTCGTGCTGCTGGGCGGCGGTGGCTCGATGGGCCGGATCGCGTCGTTCATCCCGCCGCTGAGCCCCTTCGCGATGCTGTCGCGGCTGATGGTGAGCGACGTCCAGCCCTGGGAGGTGGGGCTCTCGATCGCGATTCTGGCCGGGGCGATCGTGCTCGTGGCGTTCGCGACCGTCCGGATCTACGCGACCGGGGTGTTGCTGTACGGGCAGCGACCCGGGATCCGCGCCTTCATCGCCGCGGCGCTGCGCGCGACCTGAGCGCGGCCCCCGTCAGGAGTCGTCGTCGAGCGGGAGCCGGCTGAGCATCGCGAGGACCGGCGCAGTGGCCGATAGGGGCTCGTCAGGTGCATCCGCGAGATCCGCTGCTGGCACGCTGCCTTCGATGGCCGGGATGAACCGCCACAACCGGCTCCGGATCCCTGGCAGGTAGGGACCCTGGCGCTGACGGGCCATCATGCCGGCCAGCCCCTGGGCAACGATCGCATCGAACAGCGCGCGGCCCTCGGTGGCGATCGCCGGGACGGCGACGACCTCGTCGCCCGGGCGCAGGATCCGCTTGAGCATTTCGCGCCGCTTGACGAGCGGCTGGCCGATGAGCGATCTGCCGTCGAGATGGAGCAGGTCGAACGCGAGGAACGCTACCGGTCGCCCGGTCTTCCCATCGAGCCGCCGCTCAAGCGCAGCTTCGTCGGCACGACCCTCGGCATCGACCACGACCAGCTCGCCGTCGAGGATCGCCGATCGAGCGGCCACCCGCACGGCCGTGCCGGCCAGCTCGGGGAATGCCGCGGTCCGATCGACCGCATCCGCATCGATCACCCGCACGTCGCCGTCACCCGGCCGCTCCGCCGGCCCGATCGCGATGAATGCTCGGGTGCCGCCCCACCACGGCTCGAACAAGTGCTGATCCGAGTCGAAGGCGTCCGACAGCGGCCGGGCCAGCATCGGCCGGAGGTCCGGGAGGTCGGGCAGGCGGTCCGCCGTCGCGTCGAGCGGCAGCGAGAGCTGGTCGGTCATCGTCCGCGTCGATGGTAGACCGGGTGGCGCGGACCGTTGGCTAGACTTGCTTGGTGCCCCGACCCCCTCGCCCGGAAGACCTGTACCGCCTGCGCGTCGCGACCGAGCCACGCCTCTCGCCCGATGGTCGCTGGGCGGTCGTCACGCTCCAGACCGTGGCGCCGAGCTACGACGGCTACCGCCAGGCCCTGTGGCTCGTGCCGACCGACCCCGACGCTGACGGCGAGCCGCGACAGCTCACCATCGGTGCGCGCAACGACCGTTACCCGCGGTTCTCGCCCGACGGCCGGACCCTCGCCTTCATCTCCGACCGTCGCATCCAGGCCGAAGAGGACCCGTCGCGCCCGAAGGACATCAAGGATCGCGAGGACAAGGACCAGGTCCACCTCCTGGCGATGGACCGACCGGGCGAGGCGCTCCGGCTCACCGACCTGCCGCGCGGGGTCGAGGCGATCGAGTGGTCACCGGACGGACGTCGGCTCGTGGTGGTCTCGACGTCCCATGCCGCGACCTACGACGAGGACGCGCGCCGGCGGGGCACGAAGCAGAAGCCCAAACCCGACGAGCCACCCCATTCGGACTACCGGTTCATCGACCAGCTCAACTACATGGTCAATGGACCGGGCTTCCAATACGACCGTATCCGCCATCTGTGGCTGGTCGACGTCGCGAGCCGCCAGGCGACGCGCCTGACCGAGGGCCCGGTCTCGGACACCGAGCCAGCCTGGTCGCCGGACAGCAGCCGCGTGGCGTTCGTCTCGGAGCGCCGGCGGGACCATGACCTGGCATTCCGGCCCGCGATCCATGTGGTCGACGTGGCCACTCGCCGGGTTCACGCCGTGACCGGTGGCCCGCGCTCGGTCTTCGGTACGCCGACGTGGCTGCCGGACGGCCGGACGATCGCCGCGCTCGGCTCGAAGCTCGAGGGTCGTGGTGGCAGCCGCAACGATATCTGGCTGTTCCCGGCCGACGGCTCGGAAGCGCATGCCGGCGGCGGCCGCAACCTGTCCGACCGGCACGATCTCATGCCGGGCTCCGGTATGGCCAGCGACCTGGTTCGCGGCGAAGGCGCCAGGCTGTGGCCGGCACCCGACGGGCGCGGCATCCGGTTCACGGCGCCCATCGACGGGAGCTACGAACTGTGGCGCATCTCGACGGCCGACGGCGAGGTGCGTCGCGTGACGGATGGGCGCCACTACATCTCGTCGTTCGATGCGGTCGCGCGGGGCCGAGGCGCCCGACAGATCTATCTCCGGTCGACCCCGACAGCACTGCCCGACCTCTGGCTCCAGGACGGGGAGGCCAAGCCGCAACGCCTGACGGCGTTCAATGACGACGTCCTCGACGAGCTCTCGCTCGTCGAGCCCGTCGAGCGGCGATCCGAGGTCGATGGCCGGTCCATCCAGGGCTGGTTCATCGCGGCCGGCGGGAAGCGGAAGCCGCTCCTCACCGAGATCCATGGCGGTCCGCACACGCTCTACGGCTGGTCGCCGTTCTGGGAGTTCCAGGTGCTCGCCGCGAGCGGGATCGGCGTCTTCTACGCCAATCCACGCGGATCCGAGGGCTACGGCCAGGACTTCAACGACGCGAACCACCGCGACTGGGGCACAGGGCCGATGCGCGACGTGCTGGCGGGCGTCGATGCCCTCGTGGCCGAGGACCTCGCCGACCTCGACCGCCTCGGGGTGACGGGCGGTTCATACGGTGGCTACCTGACGAACTGGATCATCGGCCACGACCAGCGGTTCCGTGCAGCGATGACGTGCCGTTCCGTCAGTGATATGTCGATGCTGTTCCTGACCGGCGACATCAGCGGCGGCGACTGGGCCGAGCTCGAGTTCGAGGCCACGCCATGGAGTGATCCGGCCTACTTCCGCGAGATCTCACCGATCACGTACGCGGAGCGGATCCGCACGCCGCTGCTGATCCAGCATTCGGAGCGCGACATCCGCACCACGGTCGGCCAGGCGGAGGCGCTCTTCACCGTGCTGCGCTCGCACCGGCGGCCCGTCCGCCTCCTGCGCGTGCCGGAGGAGACGCACGAGCTGACCCGCTCGGGTACGCCGTTCCGACGCGTCGAGAACCTCAGGATCGTGCTCGGCTGGTTCCGCCACTTCCTGGTCGAGGGGAGGAGCGGGATGCCGCCGCTCCCGAAGGTCCGCGGCGGGCGCTAAGCCCTAGGACCCGGGCCGGATCCGGCGCGGCCAGGCGAGCATGAGCAACAGCCCACATCCGGCGATCAAGGCCGCTGCCACCGCACCCCACGATCCTGGGAGGTCGGTGCGAACGGCCTGTGTCACGACCGTATCGGTCGGCGGCACGGTGCCGGCCGAGCCGCGAACCAGGACGGCGCTGCGCATCTGCGGATGGATGGAGCAGGTGTACGGGTACCGCCCCGCGCGTCGGAACGTCACGGAGTCCGAGTCGCCCTTGGTGAGCATGGAGGTCGACCAGCCGTTGCCGACCGCGTCGTGCGGGACGTCGTCGTCATTCACCCAGGTGACGCTATCGCCGACGTTGATGGTCACGACGCCGGGTCGGTACTCGTTCGCGTAGGTCGTGACGAACTTGTCGGCGGCAAGTGCGGTGCTCCATGGAATTGCCAACGCGAGCAGGACCAGACCGACGGCGATGGCCAGACGCAGGACATGCTTCCTCATCGCGCACAACGGTACGTCCCTGCGCAAGGGGTCAGCCCCAGGGGTATGCCCGCTAGTTCGCGCGACCCTCTCGGAATCGACGATCCGCGATGAACGTGCCGACCAGCATCACGATGCCGAGGAAGGCGAGCGTCGCAGTCAGCCAGTCATCGCCATCGGTCGTCGCCAGCGGGTCCGTGTCTGTGGGCGGCGTCGTGCCGCCGGTGGCCCGCACCACCACAGTGCCGCGCATCGCCGGGTGGATGCCGCACATATAGGCGAAGGTCCCGGCAGAGCGGAACGTGATCGAGCCGGAGTCGCCGTTGCCGAGGTCGCCCGTATTCCAGCCGTCGCCCGTGGCCGTATGCGCCTGCGCATCGCTGTTCGTCCACGTGACGGTGTCGCCGACGTTGACGGTCACGGTGCTCGGCGAGTACGAGAACCCGGAGATCGCCACGTCCTCGTCGGCCGCCATGACAGCGCCGGTTACCAGCCCGGTCGCCAACGCCACGCCCGCCAGGCCAGCCATCACGGTCATGCGCCGTCGTCGCCGGTCCATCGCTCTCCTTCGTGCCTGTTCGAAGGTCCGTGTCTGGGTGTCGTTACGCCGCGGCTGCCCGGTCCGGATCTCCCACTGGCGCCCCGCGACGATAGCGGTATCCTCTCGGTCCCATGACCGCGACGAAGCGCCCCGACACGCTTGCCCGACAGCGCGCCGACGAGCTGATGCGCGCCTGGGACGGGCGTTCACGCTCGATCGGCGATCCCCTCGGCAGCCTGCTCGGTCGCGTGTCGACCGTCGATCAGGTCGGCGTCGAGGCACGCGTCGATGGGCTGAAGCGACGGTCGATCAAGAAGGGGTCGAAGCTGTGGGCGCTCGATCTCGCGATCCGGATGATGGACCTGACCACCCTCGAGGGGAAGGACACGCCCGGCAAGGTGCGCGCGCTGTGCGTCAAGGGCATGCACCCGAAGCCCGGCGACCCGACGATCCCGTCGGTCGCGGCGATCTGCGTCTATCCGGCGATGGTCGCCGAAGCCAAGGACGTGCTGAAGGGCAGCGGCGTCAAGGTCGCCAGCGTCGCCACCGGATTCCCCAGCGGCCAGACGTTCCGTGACATCAAGCTCGCCGAGACCCGCGCCGCCGTCGAAGCGGGCGCCGACGAGATCGACATGGTCATCGACCGCGGGGCGTTTCTGTCAGGCGACTACGCGGCGGTGTTCGAGGAGATCGTCGAGGTCAAGGAAGCGGCTGGCGAGGCGCACCTCAAGGTCATCCTCGAGACCGGTGAGCTCGAGACGTACGACAACGTCCGGCGAGCGTCGATCCTGGCCATGGCCGCCGGTGCCGACTTCATCAAGACCTCGACCGGCAAGGTGACACCCGCCGCGACGATGCCGGTGACGCTCGTCATGCTCGAGGCCATCCGCGACTTCGAGCGGGCCACGGGGCGGCAGGTCGGTATGAAGCCGGCCGGTGGCATCCGCACCGCCAAGGAGGCCATCCAGTACCTCGTGATCCTGTACGAGACCCTGGGTCCGCGCTGGATGAGTCCGGACTGGTTCCGGTTCGGCGCGTCGTCGCTGCTCAACGACGTACTGATGCAGATCGAGTTCCAGCGGACGGGTCGCTACCAGGATCCGGACCACTTCACGATCGACTAGGCTGGTCGTGCATTCCGCGCCCGGGATCCCCGCGCCTGACCGGCGCCTGACTCGGCCGATCCCGGAAGGGTCCTTCCCGGATCCGTTTCCGGTGGGAGCGGAGGAATCCGGGTTCGGCGGTCACAAGCCCGCGCGGGAGCCGCGCGTTCGTGCGCGGTGACCCGGATGGCCGCACTGTCCTGGGTCTACGACCCTCGTTCTCCCTTCCCGTCGCCGGGATCTTCCGGTGCCACCGGAATCCAGCGCAGGAAGTCGGCTGCGTCCCCGCTGCTTAGACGAACCGATCTGACACGTGGATCGGGATCATTCGTGGCAGAAGTTGCGCCCGTGGAACGTTATGGCGCGCCGAGGCGAACTTCCTGGCAGAAATCGCATGGGGTGACGCGTTAGCGCCTGATCCAGCCTGTCCACGGCGCCGCGACTGCCATAACGGTCTGTGGGTGCAATTCCTGCCACAAACGCAACGCACCCGTCGCGGCACGCGCAGGCAACATTAACGTGAACGTCAATGTTGTGATATCGTTCAGGAGATGCCCGCAAAGATCCCGACCCCGCCGACCCCGACCTCAGCCGATGAGAGCGCCCTCCTCAAGATCCAGGAGGTCGCCGCGGAGACCGGTCTGACGACCCGGGCGATCCGCTATTACGAGGAGGTCGGGCTCCTCGAGCCGGCCGCGCGGTCCGGCGGCGCGTACCGACTGTATGACCCTTCGGACCTGGAGCGGCTCCGCCACATCAAGGAGCTCCGTGACGAGGCCGGGTTCTCGCTCGCCCAGATCGGCCAGCTGCTGGAGGACGAGGCCGCGCGAGAGCGCAACCGCGAGCGCTTCCGAGCCACGGGCGACCCAGCTGAGCGCAGAGCGATCCTCGAGGACGCTCGAGGACGTGTCGACCGCCAGATCGAGACCCTCGAGGCCAAGGCCGGACGCCTCACTGCGATGATCGAGGCGGCGCGCACCCGCCGGGCCCATCTGGAGGATCACCTCGCCGAGCTCGATGGCGGTCCCTCACCGCATCCAGACCGCGAGGCGGCGCCGTGATCGGCCCGTCGGCGCTGCGTCCTCGACGGCTGGCCAAGGCCAAGGCTGCGTCAGCGTTCTGGCATCGCAATTACCGGCTGTTCTTCGTCGGCCAGGCCGTGTCGCTCATCGGGACGTGGGTCCAGCAGGTCGCCCAGGGCTGGCTCGTTCTCACGCTGACCGGCGACCCGTTCTGGCTCGGCGTCGTCGCGACAGCCCAGTTCCTGCCGGTGATGGTCCTCGGCCTGTTCGCGGGCGTCCTTGCCGACGTCCTCCCGAAGCGCCAGACCCTGCTCGCCGTGCAGGTCGTGATGATGCTGCTCGCCGTCGTCCTGACGATCCTCACTGTGACCGGCGTCGTCGAGGTCTGGATGATCATCATCCTCGCGCTGCTGCTCGGCTGCGCCAACGCCGTCGACATGCCGGTTCGCCAGGCATTCGCGATCGAGATGGTCGGGCCACGTGACGTCGGCAATGCCGTTGCCATCAACTCGGCGATGTTCAACGGTGCCCGCGTCATCGGTCCGGCCGTCGCCGGGCTGACGATCGGCGCGTTCGGGATGGCGACGGCCTTCGCGATCAACGCGCTCAGCTTCCTGGCCGTCATCCTCTGCCTCTGGGTGATGCGCGACGAGGAGCTCCATCGACCCAGACGCATCCCTCGCCCGACGTCGGTCGGTGCGGTGATGGAGAACCTGGCCGAGGGTCTCCGCTTCGTGCGCCACACGCCGATCGTGCTGATGGCCGTCGCGACGGTCGGGCTGACCGCCACCTTCGGCATGAACTTCCAGGTCGTGATCCCGCCGCTCGCCCAGGATGCGCTGGGCAGCGATGCGGCAGGTTACGGCTTCCTCATGACCGCGTCAGGGCTGGGCGCGCTGGTCGCGGCGATCGCGCTCGTGCTCGCCGGGAAGCCGCGGGCGATCCGCATCCCGCTCGGCGCGATCGTGCTGGGCATCGCGTCGGTGCTGCTCGCACTGTCGACCTCGTACCCGCTCTCGCTGCTGCTGATGATCCCGGTCGGCGCAGGCGGCATCGTGATGGCCGCGACGGCCAACGCCACGATCCAGCTCGCCGTCCCGGATGGGCTCCGTGGCCGGGTGATGAGCGTCTATACGACTGTCTTCTCGGCGTCGATGCCGATCGGCGGACTCCTGATGGGCGTCATCGCGTCGTCGATCGGTATCCTCGAGGCGGTCGCCATCGGGGGCGTGCTGTCACTCGCGTGCGGGATCGGGGCGCTCGTGTGGTACCTGCGACTCCGACGGAACGGGGATGTCACGGCAGCAGCGGCCGCGGCGGTGGCAAATGCCCAGACGCCGACCGCGACCGTGCCAGCCGCCCGTCAGTCGACCGAGCCGAGCACCAGCGCCGCGTTCAGCCCGCCGAACCCGAACGAGGTGCTCAGCACCCGCCGGTAGTCGCCGGCTCGGCCGTCTCGCAGGAGCGCTGGCAACAACCCGTCGAGCTCCGGTTCCGGCGCGACGAGGTTGACGGTCGCGGGCGCCCAACCGTCGCGGATCGCAAGCGCGCAGATCGCAGCCTCGATCGCTCCCGACGCGCCGAGCGGATGGCCGTACAACGCCTTGGTGCCGCTCACGGGCACCGTCGCCGCGCGCTCACCCAACGCCATCGTGATGGCGCGCGCCTCCGCGACATCGCCGATCGGCGTGGACGAGGCGTGCGCATTCACATAGTCGATCTCGCCAGGGTCGACACCGCCGTCGTCGAGGGCGATCGTCGCGGCGCGTGCGGCCTCCCGGCCGTCGGCGCGCGGCTGGACCATGTGGTGTGCATCGGACGTGGCCCCATAGCCGAGCAGCTCGGCGTACGGCGTCGCCCCGCGTCGCTCGGCCGCATCCGCCTCCTCGAGCACGAGCAACGCTGCACCCTCACCCATGACGAAGCCGTCCCGTTCGGCATCGAACGGCCGGGCCGCATGGGCGGCGTCGTCGTTGTGGCCGGCCGACAGCGCCCGGATGATGTCGAACGCCCCGAATGCCAGCGGCGAGAGCGGGATCTCCGAGCCACCGGCGATCGCCGCATCGACCCGCCCCTCGCGCAGGTCGCCGAGCGCCTCCCCGAGGGCCACGGCACCCGAGGCACATGAGTTCGCGGTCGACAGGATCGGCCCGCGGACGTCGAGCGCGATACCGAGGTTCGCGGGGGCAGCGCCGCCGAACACCGCCAGCGCGAGCGTCGGGGCGACCTGGCGGATGCCCTTCTCCATGAATTGTTCGTGCTGTTCCTCAGCGAAGGCGATGCCGCCGAGCGCGGAGCCGAGGTAGATGCCGACCCGCTCGGGATCCGGCGCCCCCGCCTCGCCCGGCCGGAGACCGGCGTCGTCGAGCGCGAGCCGGCCAGCCACCATCCCGAACTGGCTGAACCGGTCGAGCTGGCGGGCGGTCTTGGGCGGCATCCAGGCCAGCGGATCGAAGTCGTCGACCTGGGCGGCCACCTGGCTGCGGAACGGGGAGGGGTCGAACCGGTCGATGCGCTTGACCGGCGACTCGGCACGCCGCAGGCCGGCGCGGAACGCGTCGACGCCGGTCCCGATGGGTGTGACGACGCCGATGCCCGTTATCCAGATCCGGCGGCGACTGGTCATGTGGTTGGTTTCGTCTCTCGCGCCGGTTCGGACCCCTGCGCCTCGGCGACCGCCTCGGCCAGTGCCTTGAACGTCGCCAGGGTCCGACCGGCGATCGGCCGCGTGAAGAAGCGGTCGACGAACCGGGCGAACCCGGGCATGCGCGGAGAGAATTCGTGCGAGATCGTCACCTGACAGGTCGCGCCATCGCCCGCCGGCTCGATCCGCCAGACCACCTGCATCCCACGCGTCGCGCCGGCGATGTGCTCGAAATGCAAACGCATCGAGTCGGGCTCGTTCCAGGTCCGCGACCACCACACGACCGGCAGCCCCAGCCCCAGCACGGGCACGAGCGGTCGGCGCGCCATGAACGCCATGATCGACCGGCCCCGGCCATCGGTGTCCTGGAAGCGTGACCGGACGTAATGGGGGAGCAACGTGGACCAACGCTCCGTATTCCGGGCGAGCGCGAAGACGAGGGGCGCCGGCGCGCCGATGTCGATCCCGATGTCGCTATGCATCGACCATCGCCAGGCGAGAGACCGCGCGGCGGGCGAGCTCACCGAGGCGGAGCCGGAGCGCCTCGTCCGGGTCCATCCAGCGGCACGTGTCCGTCGACCCGTCGAGCTCGTCGCGCAGCGAGCCACCGACAAGGCGGACCGCATAGACGATGCGGATCGCATGCATCCGATCGCCGCCATCGCTGCTGGTGAACAGCCGGTCGTCGACGTCGAGCAGGTGCTCGATCTCGCCGCGGAAGCCGGTCTCCTCCTCGAGCTCGCGCAGGGCGGCGTCCGCCGGCGCCTCGCCGAAATCGAGTCCGCCACCCGGCAGCGTCCAGACGTCGCCGACGCCGACCGACGGATGGATGTGGCAGAGCAGCACGCGGTCGCGCTCGTCGCGGACGACGGCGTAGGCCGCGACGCGGACGCGATCCTCACTCACGGCGCAAGCAGCGCGGCGATGAACCGTGGGTCGAGCGCACGGGAGGCGGGTACGAGGTCGCCCATCACGAGGCCCATGGTCGCACGGACGCCGGGGCGCTCGGCGAGGCGTCTGGCGGCGTATTCGAAGGTGCGCGGACGGGCGAGGAACGTCTGGACGAGCCACGAGACGGCGTCCTTCGAGGCGAACCGGCGGCGCATGGCGCGATCGTAGGCGCGGGCTGCGGCGGCCGGATCCGTGCCGCCCGACGAATGCCTAAGCGACGCCTTGATCGCGCCTGTCGCGAGCTCGGTCGAGACGAGCGCCCGGTGGAGACCCTCGCCCGTGAACGGATCGAGGAACCCGGCGGCGTCGCCGACCAGGAACCAGCCGGGTCCTGCCCGCCGTGTGACGCGACCTCCGAGCGGTGCAGCCCCGGCGATGCGATCGCAGGGCGCGGCGTCTGCCCATGCGATCGGATCGTCGTCGGCCGCCGGGACCATCCCGAGGACGCGCCGGGTCGTCGCGGCGGCACCGGTCCGGGCAAGCTCGTCGCGCCACGACGGCCCGAGCACGATGCCGATGTTCAGGCGGCCATCGGGGACCGGCGCCAGCCCCACGTAGCCATCCCCGATGACGACCAGCCGGGCGTCGCACGCTGCCGCCTCGCCGTTCCATACACGTGGGCGTGGATCCCGGACGTGCCATGACAGTCCCACGCGTGGCGTCAAGCGCGCTGGCCGGTCGACGCGGGCGGCGCGTGCGACGACCGATCCCGTCCCGTCTGCGCCGACGACGACGCGCGCCCGAAGCCGCTCATCGCCGAGACAGAGCGTCGCCGGACCGGCTGGAGCCAGCTCGACGGTATCCACACGCGCCCCTCGCCGGACCGTCACCCCGGCCGCTCGAGCCAGGTCCTCCAGCGCCGGGTCGAGCCGCGACCGATCGAAGCCGACCGCGGGCGGACCACCACGGTCGGCACCATAGGCCAGGCGGACGGCAGCGCCGCCCGGTGTCTCGAGGCGCATCGCGGGGATGGACCGGGTGACCTCGTCCAGCGTCGCTCGTGGGAGCCCGGCACGCTCCAGCGCCGCCACTGCCGCAGGGGACGTGAACACCCCGCCCGCGCGCCAGTGCCAGGCACGTGCCTGCTCCACGATCAGCACCTCGACGCCGGCTCGCGCCAGTGCGGCCGCCAGCGCCGTCCCGGATGGTCCTGCGCCGATGACCGCGACGTCGACCGGCCTCTGCCCTGCGTTCACGTCGAGCCGTTCCGGCGGGCGGCCAGCGCGACGCGGTGACCCGCGATGCCGTCGAAACGCCGCTCGACCCGAAGCCCCGCGGTGGCGAGGAGCGCGGTCAGCTCGTCCACCGTGTACGCGCGGCGGACGGACAGCGGGGCGTCGTGCCGGGTGAACCGGTTCCGTGTCATCGCGCGGGTCAGCAGCCAGGCGCCCAGCCAAGCGCGCCGTCCGCGGACGAGGTCGTTGAGCACGATGCCCAGCCTGGCGACGCGGGACATCTCGGCGAGCACGGTCCTGGCCGCGGAGGGTTCGAGATGGTGCACGAGCATCGAGGCGTGGACGACGTCGAACGCGTCGTCGGCGAAGGGCAGCGAGCGTGCGTCGCCGACGTGGAGTGCCAGCTCCCCGGTCGCGGTGATCCGCGGATCGACCACCGCCGCAGCGGCCAGCACCTCGGGCCGGGTGTCGATCCCGGTGACCCGGACGAGCCGGCCAGTCGCCCGTCCGCGTTCGATGAGCGCCAGGGGGATGTCGGCCCCACCGGTCCCGACGTCGAGCACGGCGATGGGTGCCCGACCGGGGGCGAGCGCGTCGATGGCAGCCGCGCTGAGCCGCACCCCGCCCAACCGTCGGTTGAACCAGGCCAAGTCGTGCAGGTTGCCCGTCAGCGCCGATCGGTCGTCGAGCGGCCCGTCGAGCAGCTCGTCGACTCCCGACAGTCGGTCCATATCGGCGCAGACTACGATGCGCCGCGTGATCGTCGTCGTCGGCGAGGCCCTGATCGACCTGCTCGTGCGGCCCGACGGTCGCGTGGAGGCGGTTCCGGGCGGCGGGCCGTTCAACACCGCTCGCACGATCGCGCGGCTCGGTCAGCCCGTGGCATTCGCCGGCCGGCTCTCGACCGACGCGTTCGGTCGCCGGCTGCGCGACGCGCTCGCCGCGGACGGTGTCGGCCTCGATCTTGTCGAAGCGACCGACGATCCGACGACGCTCGCCGTCGTCGAGGCCGGCGCCGACGGAGCGGCCGACTACGGCTTCTATCTCGAGGGGACGTCGGCAGCCGGTCTCGGTCCCGCTGTGGTCGAGACGCTGGGACGGCCCGCCGCGCTCCATGTCGGGTCGCTCGGGTTGGTGCTGGAACCGATCGGTTCCACGGTCGAGCTGGCGGTCGGCAGGATGCCGCCGGAGACGCTCGTCATGCTCGACCTCAACGCGCGCCCGGCGGCCACACCCGACCGCGAGGCATGGGTCGGACGGGTGAAGGGGCTCCTCGGCCGGGTCGACGTCGTGAAGGCCAGTGTCGAGGACTTGCGCTGGTTCAGCCCGGACTCGGATCCGCAGGTGGCCGCGGACGCCGTCGTCGCGGCCGGGCCCGGTGTCGTTCTGCTGACGGACGGCGCTGCCCCGGTCCGCATCGTGACCGCCGGGCGGAGACACATCGTCGAGCCGCCGCGGGTCGAGGTCGTCGACACCGTGGGGGCGGGCGACGTCTTCGGCGGGGCGTTCCTGGCGGCCTGGATCGGCGAGGGCCGGCACCGTGCGCATCTCGCGGTCGCCGCCGACGTGGTCGAGGCCACGCGCTTCGCGGCGCGCGTGGCGAGCATCTCGTGCACGCGACGTGGCGCCGATCCCCCGCGGGTATCCGAGCTGAGCGGGGCAGCCGGCACCTAGCCCGTTCGGGGGATGCAGGCGAACGGCGTGGACCTGTAGCCTCTGGACATGCCCCATCGGATCCGCCTGGCGCTGATCGCGCTGTCCGTCACGATCCTGTCGTTGGCGGGTGCCGGCACTGCCGCCGCCGGGATGCCGAACTATCCGCACCAAAGCCTCGGCAACCGCGGCGCCGACGTCAGAGCGATCCAGGGGTTCCTGCGACATCATGGCGCGACGGACCTGGTCATCAGCGGCGTCTACGATCCACCCACGGTGACGGCCGTGCAGGCGTTCCAGACCGCCCGCGGCCTTCTGGCCACGGGCATGGTCGACGGGGCGACCTGGTCGCGCTTCCTCGTGTCGCTCCGATCGGGTGCGACCGGCGACGCAGTCGCCGTCCTCCAGCGCCAGCTCAACGAGAAGCGGAGCGCTGGGCTGACAGCCGACGGGATCTTCGGCGCCTCGACCGTCAGCGCGGTCCGGACCTTCCAGCGTCATGCCGGTCGGCCGGTCACGGGCGTGGTCGATGCGTACACCTGGCGGTACCTGATCAGCCACTTCGAGCGGCCCTCGTTCGGTCGCTGGCTGTGTGATTACCAGGTCGGCAACGGCCTGGCGGACTGGGGCACTGGAGCGGCGATCAGCCAGCTCGAGGGGTCGGCCGTCCCGGTCGTCCTCGCAGGGTATGGCCGGGTCGCGGTCGGTGACATCGGCCACGAGCATGGCGGCGACATCGCCGGACACGTGTTCCACGAACGCGGGCTCGAGGTCGATGTACGCCCGATGCGACGCGATGAGAACCAGTGCCGCGGGGGTGTGAGCTATCGGATGTCGATCTACGACCGGACCGCCACGCGCGCGCTTATCAGGGCGATCCGCGCGGCGGCGCCGGGGCACATCAAGGTCATGTATTTCAACGACCCGGTGCTGATCCGGGAGGGCCTCACCCGCTACTACCCGGGCCACGACGACCACGTCCACGTGCGCTACTGCGAGCGCATCCATCCGATGGCGGCCTACGACTGCTGAACGGGCCCTCGCACGGGCGGTGACATAATGCCGGCGATGGCGGACCGCAGCAGCACAAGCGTCGTGCCCGTCCCCGATCAGCGGCCCAACAGCTGGGGGTTCGGGGACGGCCAGGCGATCCCGTGGGAGTACGCCCCCGCTCCGGAGGCGCGTGACATCGTCACGCTCAAGGAGCGCTACGGGCTGTTCATCAACGGCCGTTCGGTGCCCGCGACGGGCGGTGAGACCTTCCCCTCGATCGACCCGTCGACCGAGCAGCCACTCGCCGTCGTCGCCAAGGCCACGGCAGCCGACGTCGACAAGGCGATCCGGGCGGCCCGCGGCGCCCAACGCCGCTCGTGGGGCCAGCTGTCCGGCCGTGAACGGGCCAAGTACCTGTTCCGCATCTCACGGATCCTCCAGGAACGCTCGCGCGAGTTCGCGGTGCTCGAGTCGATGGACTCGGGCAAGCCGATCAAGGAGAGCCGCGACGTTGACGTGCCGCTCGCCGCGAACCACTTCTGGTACTACGCGGGCTGGGCCGACAAGCTCGATTACGCCTTCCCCGGCCGCGTCGCCAGGCCACTCGGCGTCGCCGCCCAGATCATCCCGTGGAACTTCCCGCTGCTGATGCTGGCCTGGAAGATCGCGCCGGCGCTCGCTGCCGGCAACACGGTCGTCCTGAAGCCGGCATCGACCACGCCGCTCTCGGCGATGCTGTTCGCCGACGTCGTCCTGCAGGCCGATCTGCCGCCGGGCACCGTGAACATCGTCACAGGTCCGGGCGAGATCGGGATGCACATGGCCACCCATCCGGACGTCGACAAGGTCGCGTTCACCGGTTCGACCGAGATCGGCAAGAAGATCGGCCGCGGCGTGGCGGGGTCGGACAAGGCGCTCACGCTCGAGCTCGGCGGGAAAGCCGCCAACATCGTGTTCGACGACGCGCCCCTCGATCAGGCGGTCGAAGGCATCGTCAACGGCATCTACTTCAATCAGGGCGAGGTCTGTTGCGCCGGGTCGAGGCTACTGGTCCAGGAATCCATCGCGGACACGCTGGTCGACAAGCTCAAGGACCGCCTCTCGACGATCCGCGTCGGCGACCCGCTGGACAAGAACACCGACGTGGGCGCCATCAACTCCAGGGCCCAGCTCGAGAAGATCACCGAGCTCGTCGCATCAGGCGTGGCCGAGGGTGCCGACCTCTACCAGCCCGCCTGCGATCTGCCCGACCGTGGTTACTTCTTCCGTCCGACGCTGTTCACGAACGTCGCGCAGAGCCACCGGATCGCGCGCGAGGAGATCTTCGGGCCGGTGCTGTCGGTGCTCACGTTCCGCACGCCGGAGGAAGCGGTCGAGAAGGCGAACAACACGCCCTACGGCCTGTCGGCCGGCGTGTGGACCGACAAGGGCTCGCGCATCCTCGAGATGGTGTCGCGCATGCAGGCCGGTGTCGTGTGGGCGAACACGTTCAACAAGTTCGACCCGACCTCGCCGTTCGGCGGCTACAAGGAGTCGGGCTTCGGCCGTGAGGGAGGCATGCACGGGTTGCATGCCTACGTCCGGCTGGAGGATCGCTGATGGCCGCGAGCCGGAACGGCGCGTCACGCAACGGGGTTGCCGCCCGCAACGGGGTTGCCACCCGCAACGGCGCCGGGCCGCGGATCGGCGTGCGCAAGACGTACAAGCTGTACATCGGCGGGGCGTTCCCGCGCAGCGAGAGCGGTCGGTCGTACCTCGTGTCGGGGTCCGATGGGACACCGCTCGCGAACGCCGTCCGTGGATCGCGCAAGGACCTTCGCGACGCGGTGCGCGCCGCCCGCAACGCGTTCTCCGGGTGGGCGGGGAAGACCGCCATGAACCGTGGCCAGGTCCTGTACCGCGTGGCTGAGCTCATGGAGGGACGGCGCGACCAATTCGTGGCCGAGGTTGCCGCGGCGGAGGGCCTGCGCGAGGCGAAGGCGGCCGAGGTCGTCGACCGCGCGATCGACCGTTGGGTGTGGTACGCCGGCTGGGCCGACAAGATCACCCAGATCCTGGGCTCGGCCAACCCGGTCGCGGCGCCGTACTTCAACTTCACGATCCCGGAGCCGACCGGAGTCGTCGGGGTGGTCGCGCCCGAGACGTCGTCGCTGCTCGGCCTCGTGAGCCGGCTGGCGCCGCCCCTCGTGTCCGGGAACGCGGTCGTGCTCCTGACCTCCGAGTCGCGGCCATTGCCCGCCATCACGCTGAGCGAGGTCCTCGCCACATCCGATGTCCCTGGCGGTGTCGTCAACATCCTGACCGGCCACAAGAGCGAGCTCGTCCCGGTCCTTGCCGCGCATGTCGACGTCGACGCGCTCGACACGTGGGGTGTCCCGGACGCGATGCGCCTGGAGACCGAGCAGCTCGCCGCCGACGACATCAAGCGCCTGTCACGACGCCCCTCGACAGTGAACGAAGCGCGCTTCGACTGGCTCGACGATCGAGCCGCCGAGCGACCCGAGTGGATCGCCGTCTTCCTCGAGATGAAGACGGTCTGGCACCCGATCGGGGTCTGAGCTCGATGGCCGTCCGCCCGGACCCCGAGGTCGGCTTCCGCCGTGCCGGCGACCACCTTCGCAGTGGCCGGCTGGTCGAGCGGCGCGTGTTCGTGCAGGCCTCGCCGCGAGTCGTGTGGGCGTCGCTCCACGATCCCTCCGCATCGACCGCGCTCTTCCCCGAGCTGCGCCTTGGGCCGGCGGCACCGTCGTGGCCGGCCGCCGCGACGACGCGGACCGCACGGACGCGATTGGGTCTGCTGCGCGAGACCGCGCGGGTCGAGAGCCTCGAGGCACGCCCGGAGTCCACGTTCCGTCTGCGTGTGACCGGCTCGGGCTTCGAGAGCGAGTGGTCGTGGCGGTTGGAGGCGATCGCCGGCGGGACACGCGTCATCCACGGCGCCACGTTCGAGCCGATCGACCGCTGGACGGACATCCTCGTGCGCCTCGGGCGGCGGTCGCTCGAAGCCCGCGTCGAGGCGCACCTGCGGGCACTCAAGGAGCGCGCCGAGCGGGCCGAGCACTCGCCGCCTGCTGCGTGACGGGAGGTCGGTGACGGCCCAACGCCCCGGGGACGTGCCGTTCGCTGGCCTGCGTCGGAACGCGCCGGCCTTGGCCGGCGGTCTCCTCGTCCTCCTGGCGTTGTTCCTGCTCGTGCCGGGTATCACGCCGCGCCCCTCGGACGGCCCGCCGGTCCAGCTCGTCCATGGCCGTATCCTGGAGCTGGTGCCGACCGACGACCCCGGGACGCCAAACGTTCGTATCGAGGTCCTCGAATCAGTCGAGGGCGGCCCACAGCGTGGCGAGATCGTCGAGGGGTTCCTGCAGGGTCCGAACGGACTCGAGGCGCGGCCCCAGTTCGACGTCGGTGACGAGGTCATCGTCAACGTGTCGACCGACCCCGAGGCTGGCTTCGTCGCGGTCAACGACCGATATCGGGTCCCCACGTTGGCGCTACTGCTCGGCCTGTTCGCCCTGGCGGTGACGCTGGTCGGCGGGTGGCGCGGGGTTCGCTCCTTGATCGCGCTGGCGCTGACGCTGGCAGTCGTCGTGAAGCTCGTGGTGCCGCTCATCCTGGGCGGCTGGGATCCAGCTCCGGTGGCGATCCTCGCAGCCACCGGTGTGACCATCGCCACCTTCCTGCTCACCGAGGGTGCCCGCCGCCAGACCGTGGCTGCCGCGGCCGGGACCGCCATCTCGCTGACGCTCGTCGCCGTGCTCGCGTCGGTGTTCGACGCACTGTCGCGATTCACGCCGCTGCGCGGCTCCGAGTCGGCAGGGTTCCTGGTCTCCATGGGCGGCACGCAGCTGGACCTCGGAGGCCTCGTGCTGGCCGCGGTGATCTTCGGCGCGCTCGGCGTGCTCGACGACGTGACTGTCACGCAGGCAGCGACCGTCCAGGAGCTCTACGAGTCGGATCCACGCGTGCGCCCGCTCGCGCTGGCATCGCGCGCCATGAACGTCGGCCGGTCGCACATCGCCGCGACCGTGAACACGTTGGTGTTGGCGTATGTCGGTGCGTCACTGCCGCTGATCGTCCTGTTCGCCGCCGGGCGCCAGGATCCCCTGCTGATCGTGTCGGGCGAGGTCGTCGCTGTGGAGGTGGTGCGCGCGCTGGTGGGGAGCATCGGGATCGTCGCGGCCGTGCCGGTCACCACGATGATCGCCGTCGGGCTGATCGGCCGGCGGTTGCCGTTCATCGGGGAGCGATGAGCGAAGCCTCTCCGCTCGATGAGTGCTCAGTTTGCAATCTTCAGTATTGACTGAACATTCAGAACACGGTAGCGTCAGCGTCATGACGGAAGGCGAGAGCGCGTTCGTCGAGGAAATGGGGCAGGCCCTGGCGTCCTATGGCATGACGCCGATGGCGGGCCGCGTGTGGGGCTGGTTGCTGATCTGCGACCCGCCTGAGCAGACCGCCGCCGACCTGGCCGAGGCGCTCCAGGCGAGTCGCGGTGCGATCAGTGGCACCGCTCGCATGCTGACCACGGCGGGCATGATCCGACGCTCGACGCGACGTGGCGATCGGCGCGAGTACTTCAGCGCGCCGCCCGAGACGTTCGAGACGTTCCTGCGCGGTGCCGCACGGATCTATCACCACTTCCGCGAGATGGCGGAGCGTGGCCTCGACGTCATCGCCGACCGACCGCCCGAGGCCCGTGCTCGGCTCGAGGAATTCCGCGACCTCTTCGCCTTCATGGAACGCGAGGTCCCGACCGTCGTGGACCGCTTCTTGCGTGAACGTGCCGGATCGACCGGCAGGAAGGAACCAGCATGACCTCGGTCATCCATACCGAGCAGCTCACGAAGACCTATGGGATCCATCGCGGGATCACGGAGGTCGACCTCGATGTCGAAGCCGGCGAGATCTTCGGGTTCCTCGGGCCGAACGGCGCCGGCAAGACCACCACGATGCGGGTGTTGCTCGATCTCATCCGGCCGACCGCGGGGCGGGCCGAGGTCTTCGGCATCGAGACGACCAGGGACCCGGTGGCGATCCACCGTCGCGTGGGCTACCTGCCGGGCGAGTTCGACCTGTACGACCGCCTCACCGGCGCCGACACGATCACCTACTTCGCCAACCTGCGAGGCGGTGTCGACCCAGCCTACGTCGCGGAGCTCGTCGAGCGCCTCGATCTCGATCCGAGCCGCCGGTTCAAGGAGTACTCGAAGGGCAACAAACAGAAGGTCGGCCTGGTCGTCGCGCTCCAGCACAGACCCGATCTGCTGATCCTGGACGAGCCCACCGCCGGGCTCGACCCGCTCATCCAGCAGACCTTCTTCGAGATCGTCCGCGAGGCGAGGGCCGACGGACGCACCGTATTCCTCAGCTCGCACATCATCGACGAGGTCGATCGCACCTGCGATCGGGTCGCGATCATCCGCGAGGGTCGCCTCGTCCAGGTCGACCGGATCGAGACGATCCGCCGACTCGCGTTCCACCACGTCGAGCTGACGTTCTCGCACCCCATCTCGGCCGTCGTGTTCTCGGCACTGGACAAGGTGAGTGACGTCGCGGTCGACGGCGACGTGGTCCGCATGCGCGTGAACGGCCCGATCGGTCAGGTCATCGCGGCGGCTGCCCAGCACGGCCTGACGGACGTGGTCAGCCGTGAGCCGAACCTCGAGGACGTCTTCCTCGCGCAATACGGTGCACATGAGAGCGCGGTCCCGGCTGGAGTCGGCCCCGATGACCGCTGACACCGCGGGAACGGCCATCCTGGTCCGCCCGCGACCATGGTCGCGGGTCATCGGACTGGCCTCGATCTACGGCAAGACACTGCGTGACAGCCGGCGAGCTGCGCTGATCGTCGGGTTCATGGGCGGGCTGTTCATGCTCGCCACGGCCGCTCCCATCGCCGCCGAGTTCGACACGCTCGAGAAGCGCCAGCTGCTGGTCAGTTCGATGACGTTGCTGCCGGCCGTGTTCCGCGGCCTGCTCGGGGAGGCGATCAACATCGAGACGCTCGGCGGCTTCATCTCCTGGCGCGTCGGCAACGTGTTGCCGGTCCTGCTGGGGCTGTGGTCGGTGATCGCGCTGTCAGGCACGCTCGCCGGTGAGGCCGCCAAGGGGAGTCTCGACCTGCTGGTATCGACCCCGCACGCCCGACGGTCGATCGCGCTCCAGAAGATCGCGGGCCACGTCACCGCGCTGGTCGTGGCGATGCTCATCGCCGGCGTCTTCCTGTACCTGGCCGGTCGCGTCTTCGCGACGCTGCCCGGCGATTCGATCCCGTTCGACGCGGCCCTCGGCCAGGTGACGCTGTACGGACTGCTGATGCTCGCCTCCGGGTCGATCGCGTTCGCGGTCGCCCCGCTGGTCGGTCGGTCGAAGGCCGTCGGCGTCGGGTTGATCGCGTTGTTCGGCATGTACCTCGTGTCGTCCTATTCGACGCTGTCGCCGACGCTCGAGGCGATCGGCCCGATCTCGTGGTACGCCTGGACAGCCGGCCACCGTCCGATCGCCGGCGTCACCGACTGGCCGTCGGTCGGGCTGCTCGCCGCCGTCGTGATCGCGCTGCTGGCGATCGGCGTCGCGGTGTTCGAACGGCGCGACATCGGTGCCGTCGCGCCGCTGCGCTGGCTCCGGATCCCCGGGCTTCCGCGTGGGACGAGCGGGCCGTTCGCCCGGCTGCTCGCTGATCTCGCTCCGGCAGCGCTCGGGTGGGGTGGGGGCGTCGGCGTATACGCCGCGTTGATCGCGTCTTCGGCGCCGGCGCTGACCGACGTGCTCGCGCAGACACCGGGCTTGACCGATTACATCCGGATCATCTACCCGGACATCGACCTCAGTCAGCCGTCGGGCATCCTCCAGCTGGCGTTCTTCGCGTTCGCCTCGCTCATGGCCGGCTTGGCGGGCGCCACGTTCCTCGCCGCGTGGGCGAGCGATGAGAACGAGCGCCGCCTGGATCTGGTGCTCTCGACGCCCGTGTCGCGTGCCCGTTGGGCGCTCCGGAGCGGCCTGGCGGTGATCACCGGGATCGGCATCCTCGTGCTCGTGCTCGGCCTGTTCGTGATCGCCGCCGTCGGCTCACAGGGCGGGGACATCACGGCCCCGGTCGCGGGATCGGCGATCCTCGGGCTGGCCGCAGCAGGTTTCGCGGGGATCGGCTTTGCGGCAGGCGGGTTGATCCGCTCGTCACTGGCGGCCCCGGTCGCCGCGGCTGTGGTGATCGCCACGTTCGTGCTCGACACCCTGGGCTCTGCCCTCGACCTGCCCGATGCGATCCTGGATCTGTCGCTCTATAGGCACCTCGGCCAGCCGATGGCCGGTACCTACGACGTCGTCGGCATCGTCGTGGCGGCAGTCCTCGCGATCGGAGGCCTGCTCGTCGGCGCGTGGGGCATGCAGCGGAGGGACGTGGGCCGGTAACGTCCGGGGGTGGATCCCTTCGTCATCGCCCTGGTCCTGGTCAGTGCCGGACTCCACGTCGCCTGGAATGTCCGGCTCAAGACGGCCGGTGACCCGCTGCGGGCCGCGACCGTCGGGCTGCTGGCGGCGTCCGTCGGCATCGTGCCGGCCGGCATCGCCGCCTGGTGGCTGTCCGGCCAGCCTGCCTTGCCGGTCGAGGGGATCGCCCTCGCGCTCGCCTCCGGGGTTCTCGAGGCCGTCTATTTCATCCTGCTGTCAGCGGCATACCGGCGGGGCGACCTGTCGGTCGTCTATCCCATCGCTCGCGGCACGGCACCGCTGCTGGCGGTCGCGATCGGTGTCGGCTTGCTCGGCGAGCGGCTCGGCGTGGCTGGCTCGATCGGTGTCGCATTGCTGCTCGTCGGGTTCCTGCTCCTCCAGCGCCCGTGGCAGGCCGTGCGCGGCCATGGTCTCGATCCGTCGGTCGTGTTCGCGTTCGCGACCGGCGTGAGCATCGCCACCTATTCGGCGGTCGACCGTGTCGGGACCCGCCTCATCGACCCGGTGACATACGCCGCGATCCTGTGGGTGACGGGCGCCGTGCTGCTCGTGCTGTGGATCCGCTTCGTGGCCGGCGGTGGCCTGTTCGCGGGTGGTCGCGAGGGGCTGCGCTCTGCCGCGATCGGCGGCTGGCTGACGCTGGCCGCGTACATGCTGGTGCTGTGGGCGTTGAGCGTGGCGCCACTCTCCGGGGTCGCGCCGCTGCGGGAGTCGGCATCGGTGTTCGCGGCGGCCTGGGGTTCGGTCCGCTTACGCGAGGCTATCGACCTCGGCGACACGGTCCGCCGGGTGGGCGCATCGGTGCTGATCGTGGGCGGCGCGTTATTGCTGGCGTTCGGCGGTCAGTAGACGCCCGGTGGCGTCACGACCCGGTGCGACACGACCCGGTCCCCCACAACCGTCCCACGAACCGGTTCCTGCCAAAGGCTCACCATATGCACCTTGGACAGAGATCGAAAACGGCCCGATGCATGCGTGGTGGATGTCATGCACCCGCCTGCTCGCCGTAGACACACCCCACTTCGCAGGTGCATGACGATGCACAAGCGACCTGCCAACCAGGAGCCTTGTGTGCCCAACGCTCACCAGATACACATTTGGCAGGAAACCAGGCTCGGGAGCACGCGGAACCATCGACCGCGGTGAACCCTCGACCTACGCGCCCTCGACCGCCGGCGTGAACAGAGGACGCCGGCCCCACCGTCCGTTGACCAGCGCGACCCCGGCGATGACCAGGGCCGTGCCTCCGATGAGCGTGACGTCGATGGGCTCCTGGCGCACCAGGAAGCCCAGCACGATCCCGACCACCGGCAGCAGGTACGCCACGAGCGACGTCCGCGTGGCGCCCCAGCGCGACAGCAGCCGGAAGTAGGCGAGGTACGCCATCCCAGAGCCCAGGATGCCGAGCCAGATGACCGAGAACCACGCCTCGAAGTCGGGTCGTGACGTCTCCCACGGGCGCTCGAACAGCAGCGCGATCACGGCGACGATGACCAACGCGAAGGTGACCTGGAACACGGCCGGGATCATCGGCGGCAGGCCGCGCACGTTCCGGCGCGAGTACACATTGCCGATCGCGTAGGCCAGCGACGACCCGAGCAGCGCCAGCTGCCCGGCCGCGGTCCCACTCGCACCCATGAGCCCGGGCGACACGATCAGGATCACACCCGCGAACCCGATCGCGAGGCCGAGCAGCCCGTTTAGCCGGATCGGCTCGTCCGGCAGGAACATCGGCGCGATCACGATCACCAGGAGCGGGACGGTGGAATTGAGGATCGCCGCCAGTGCGCTGTCGACCGACTGCTCTGCCCACGTGATCAGCGCGAACGGGATGGTGATGTTGACCACGCTCATGACGATGAGGTGCATGTACGCGTGGCGGTCGCGCGGGAGGGGCGTCCGGCTCGCGCGCAGCACGACCCACAGGAACGCAGCGCCGATGAGCAGCCGAAGCGCGATCAGCGTGAACGTGCTGAACGAATCGACGGCCAGCTTGATGAACAGGTAGGACGACCCCCACATGAAGCCGAGGGCCAGGAAGATGAGCCAGTCGGCGCGGGTCGCGGGCTGCGTCATCGAGGCATCATACGGCGCTTGGCCTACCTGGATATGTCAAGTTTCGGTCCAGTCGGCGAGCAGCTTTCGTGGACCAGAACCGCTGATCGCCCCGAACCGTTCCATCAACGCCAGCGGGTCAGGATCGCCTCACGGCCGAAGAGCCGGACGCCGACTCGCAGCCCTTCCAGCGAGACCAGGAGGACGATCGCCGACAGCACCAGGTAGCCGAGCGGGCCCACGAGGAGCGTGCCCGTCGCCTGCACCAGCACAAGCGCGATGACGGGCAGGATCACGACCCCGCCGATCTGCTGGGCGACCCGTGGGTCGTTGACGCGGGCGCTGACGATCACCCCGGCCACGACCGACGACAGCCCGACGGCAGGGCCCAGCAGGAACACACCCGCAAGCCACGACAGATCGGTCACGACGCCGAACAGCGCCGGCCCGTACACGAGTGATGCGAGCACGACGAAGACCGCGTAGGTCGCCCAGCCGGACAGCACACCCGGCACGAGCGCGGCGATCGCCTTGCCGGCCAGCAGCTCGGAGGTCCGGATCGGGGCGGCGAGCACCGGCTCGAGGGAGCGGGCCTGTTTCTCGCCGATGATCGAATACGTCGCGATGGACAGTGGGATGTACGCCGGCATCAGCAGGAAGAACACGAGGAACTGCTGGACTGCGAAGGCTCCCGCGAGCTCGCCCGCCGAGAAGGTCGACCATTCCGGCTTCTGGGAGACGACCTGGGTGGCCAGCTCCGGCGGCAGCACGCTGTCGCCGACGGCCGCCGCGAGCACGATCGGCGCGATCGTCAGCGCGATCGGCGGCACGAGGATGGTCGACATCAGGAGGCGATTGCGGACGGTCTCGTACCACTCCCGCCACAGGATGGTCCCGACGATCGACGCCCGCATCAGATGACATCCTCCATGCCGTCGGCACCGGGCGTGACGCCCATCACGTCGAAGTAGATCCGTTCCAACGACGCCTGTTCCGGGCGGAGCTCGACCACATCGGCGCCGGTCGCGACCAGGGCACGGACCACGGCCGGTGCGATCGACTCCGGGTCATCGGCGCCGATCCGCAGCAGCCCATCAACGGCCTCCGTGGCGCTGACCCCGCCCACCGCACGGACCGCCGCCACCTGGTCCTGGGATACCGGCCCGCCGAGCCGTACCTGCAGCCCGTGCTGGCCGAGCGCGCCGCGCAACGCGGCCGGCGAATCCACGCGCAACAGGCCGCCGCGCACGAACGCGATGCGGTCGCATAGTCGATCGGCTTCGTCGAGGTTGTGCGTGGCCAGCACGATCGTCCGCCCCGCCCGCCGCAGCGTCTCGATCGCCTCGCGGACGATGAAGGCCGCCTCCGGGTCGAGTGCCGCGGTCGGCTCGTCGAGGAAGACGACCGACGGGTCGTGGAGCAGCGCCCGCGCGATGGCGAGCTTCTGCTTCATCCCCTTGCTGAACGTCCCGGCCACGTCGTCACGCCGATCCCACAGCCCGAAGAGCCGCAGGTAGTGCTCGATTCGCTCGGCGCGAACCGCTGCCTCGAGGCTGTGCAGCCGTCCGAAGAAGTCGAGGTTGGCGATCGCCGGCAGCTTGTCGTACAGCCCGGGCGTCTCGGTCAGGATGCCAACCCGCGCCCGGACCTCGTTTGCTGCTTGGCGGACATCGAATCCCTCGACCGAGGCGGTCCCCTCGGTCGGCTCGATGAGCGCGGTGAGCATGCGGACCGTGGTCGTCTTGCCGGCGCCGTTCGGTCCGAGTAGACCGAGGACCTCGCCCCGACGTACGACCAGGTCGACGCCGCGGACGGCCCAGCGATCCCCGAACTGCCGGCCGAGCCCCGTCGCCTCGAGCGCGTGTTCGGGTGCGTCGTCCGGCGATGGCAGCGTCACGCCGGCAAGTGTCGCCTATCGATTCGTGCGGCGCTTTGGCCTACTCCGTTATTCCAAGGGCGCTACCATCGCTTGGTGATCGCCCTGCGCCTCGTCGTCCTGACCCTGGGCGCGGCATTGGGGGTCTTCTATCCGTTCATCCCGGTCATCCTGGCGAGCCGAGGGTTCAGCCCGGCCGAGATCGGGCTGATCGCGTCGGTCGGGGCGGTCGGGTTCACGTTGGCGGTGCCAGCCTGGGGCCACATCGCCGATGTGCGTCTGGGTCGCGCGCGCACGCTCCAGGTCTGCGCGCTCGGCGGTGGTGCCGCGATCGGCGCCCTGCTCGGCTCGTGGTCTCCGGTCGTCGTGGCGCTGCTGTTCATGGCGTACTGGGTCTTCGAGTCGTCCTGGCAGCCCCTCGCCGACGCGCTCACCGTGAACCTCGTTGATCGGCGTGGCTACACCCGGGTGCGCCTGTTGACGAGCCTGTCGTTCGCGCTGTCGTCGATCGGCGCAGGCTTCCTGTACGACGCGACCGGGTTCAGCGCCGCCTTCGCGTTGACGCTGGCGCTCGGCATCGCGATGGCGCTCGCCGCTGCTGGTGTGCCGGACATCGCGCGCGCCGACCTGCATCGGGTGGCGCCGGCGGCCGAAGAGCCGCGACGCACCAGGCCGTCGCTCGGGTCGTCGGGTGTGGCATTGCGCGCGGCTCCCCGGCTGCGGGGCGTCCTTGCGGCGGTGTTGCTCATCAACATCACGATCATCAGTGGGTTCACGTACCTCCCGCTGCGCCTCGGCGACCTGGGCAGCCCACCGTCGGACGTGGCGCTGTCAGCCGGGGTGTCGGCGCTTACGGAGATCCCCGCGATGCTGATCGCGGCTGTCGTCGCCCGCAGGATCGGCCTGCGCGGGATGTTCGTCGGCAGTGCGCTGATCTACGGGGCTGCGACCTCCTCCTGGATCCTGCTCGATTCGCCGGCCGTCATCATCGCCACGCGGGCCGTCACCGGCGTCGCATTCGCGTGGGTGCTCGTGTGCGTCGTGCTCACCATCGCGCGATTGCTACCGGCCGAGCTGCAGGGGACGGGCCAGTCGCTGTACCAGACGGTCGCCTTCGGCGTCGGGGCGATCGTGGCCAATCTCGTCGGTGGGCTGCTGTACGACGGCATCGGGCATGCAGCCGTCTTCGGGCTCGGGACGTTCCTGGCCGTCCTGGCTGCGGTGATGGGCTGGTTCGCGTTCCCGCGTGACGGGATCGCCGGCGGGCGACCGGCAACGGCCGGCGCAGGCTCGGGCTAGCGCCCGCGCTAGCCCAACCACACCGCCGTGTCCGGCGGTAGCACGGCGACCTCCGTCAGCGGCTCGCTCGCCAGCAGGATCGGTCGGCCGGTCGGAAGCTCGATCGGGCTGGACCCGAGGTTCACGATCGTCTCGAGGCCGCCTGGGCGGTCGAAGCGCAGGACCGACTCGGGAGACGGCAGCCAGGCCATCCCCGAACCGCGGAACCCGAGGTGCTCGCGGCGCAGCCGCAGCGCGGTCCGATACAGCTCCAGGAACGAGGTGGGGTCACCGCTCTGGCGCTCGACCGTTCGCTCGCTCCACGACGACGGGCTGCGGCAGCCATGCCGTCGAACCCGGCGGCCCGAAACCGAACGGTGGCTCCGTCACCGGCCCATGGCAGCGGCACCCGGCAGCCGTCGCGACCGCGGATCGTGTGGCCGGTCCGCACCCACGTCGGGTCCTGGAGCAGCTCGTCCGGCAGATCCTCGACTTCTTCGAGCCCGAGCTCCTCGCCCTGGTACAGATACGTGCAGCCGGGCAGCGCCAGCATCAGCAGCAGCGCGGCGCGGGCTCGACGCCGGCCCGCGCTCGTAGGTCGCTCGGGATCGAGGCGTCGCGGGCATCCACGCCGCTGACCGGACGGCCGCGCCGGCCGCCAGACCTCCCGTAACCGGGTCACGTGCCGGGCCTGATCGTGGTTCGACAGCACCCAGGTCGCCGGCGCGCCGACCGGCGCCAGGGCGTGGAGGCTGGCGTCGATCGCGTCGCGCAGCGCCGTCACGTCCCAGCCGGCCAGCAGGAACTTGAAATCGAACGCGGTGTGGAGCTCGTCGGACCGAAGGTAGCGGGCGAGACGCTCGGCGCTCGGCACGAAGACCTCGGCCACGAACACGCGATCGGCGTACTCGTCGGCGATGGCACGCCAACCGCGGTAGACGTCGTGGACACCGTCCTGGTCCCAATACGGGCCGGGCTTCACGGCAGACTTCGGCGACCGCCGGCCGAGGTCGGGGAATGCCGGATCCTTCACCAGGCCATGGGCGACATCGATGCGGAAGCCATCGGCGCCGCGGTCGAACCAGAAGCGCAGGATCGACTCGAACTCGGCACGAACCTCGGGCTCGGTCCAGTCGAGGTCAGGCTGCTCGGGCGCGAACAGGTGGAGGTACCACTGGCCGGGCTTGCCATCGGGCTCGACGACCCTGGTCCAGGCCGGGCCGCCGAACACGCTCGGCCAGTCGGTCGGCGGGCGGCCACCGCCGCGTCCGCGACCGTCGCGGAACACGTAGAAATCGCGCTCGCGACTGCCAGGACCCGCCGCGAGCGCCGCGCTGAACCAGGGATGCCGATCGGAGGTGTGGTTCGGCACGATGTCGAGCAGCACCCGGATGTCGAGCGCGTGCGCCGCATCGATGAACGCCTCGGCATCGGCGAGCGTGCCGAACAGCGGGTCGATGTCGCGGTAGTCGGCGACGTCGTAGCCGCCGTCGACCATGGGCGAGACGAACCATGGGTTGACCCACACCGCATCGACGCCGAGATCGCGCAGGTACGGCAGTCGGGACCGCATCCCGCCGATGTCGCCGATCCCGTCCCCGTCGGCATCGCTGAAGCTGCGGATGTAGAGCTGGTAGACGACGGCGTCGCGCCACCACGGAGCCGGGTGGGTCATGCCGCTAGCATGACGCCACACGAAGGAGGGACGCATGCGGCTGTGGGGCGGTCGGTTCGGTGAGGAGAACGATCGACGGGTGGCCGATTTCACTCGCTCGATCGAGCTCGACCGCGAGCTGGCTGCCGACGACCTCGCCGGCTCGATCGCCCATGTGCGTGGGCTCGGTCGGGCCGGATTGCTCACGGCCGAGGAGGTCGACGAGCTCGTCGGCGGGCTCGAGGGTCTGGCCGAGGCGGTGCGCGACGGGTCGCTTGCCTGGGACCCGGACCTCGAGGACGTCCACCTCAACCTGGAATTGGCGTTGGCGGATCGGATCGGGTCGGTCGCCGGCAAGCTCCAGACCGGACGCTCGCGCAACGACCAGGTCGCCACCGACCTGCGTCTGTGGCTGCGCCGTGCGATCGATCGACTGGACGCTGCGCTGGTCGAGTTCGAGCGGTCCCTCGTCGCCCTCGCGGAGCGGGAAGGCACGGCGATCCTGGCGGGGTCGACCCATATCCAGCCGGCCCAACCGGTCCTGTTCGCCCATCACCTGCTCGCGTACGTCGAGATGGCAGAGCGCGACCGGGATCGACTCGCCGACGCCCGCCGGCGGACCAACGTGTCGCCGCTCGGGGCCGGAGCGTTGGCCGGCGCTGGCTACCCGCTCGATCGGGAGGCGACCGCCGACGAACTGGGCTTCGACGGGGTGACCGCCAATTCGCTCGATGCCGTGAGCGACCGCGACTTCGTCGTGGAGACCGTCGGCGCGATCGCGCTGGGCATGGTCCACCTCAGCCGGCTGGCCGAGGAGATCACGTGGTGGTCCAATCCGCGGTTCGGGTTCATCCGGGTGAGCGACGCGTTCTCGACCGGATCGTCGATCATGCCGAACAAGAAGAATCCCGATCCGGCCGAGCTGGTCCGTGGGCGTGCCGCTCGCGTGATCGGGGCACAGGCCGGGCTGCTCACGCTCCTCAAGGGTCTGCCGCTCGCCTATCAGCGCGACCTGCAGGAGGACAAGGCGCCGCTGTTCGACGCGGTGGCGGTGTACGAGGCGTCGCTCGGTGTGCTGTCCGGGCTGATGGACACGGTCGTGGTGGATCGCGAGCGGATGCGCGATGCCGCCGACGAGGGCTACACCACGGCGACTGCCGTGGCCGACGCACTGGTTCGCCGCGGCATCCCGTTCCGCGTCGCCCACCACGTCGTCGGCTCGCTCGTGGCCCAGGCAGAAGAGGCGGGGCTGCGGCTCGACGGCGTGCCCGACTCGATGATCGGCCTGGCGCTCGGCGCCAGTGGCGATCCCGGCGCGCAGGCGTTGGCCGCCGAGGAAACCATCGGCGAGATCATGCGCGGGGCCGCGTCGGTCGACGGCGCGCTGGCGTCATGCGACGTCATCGGCGGCACCGCGCCGACACGCGTCGCGGAGGCCCTCCGTGTGGCGCGGGAGCGACTTGATCGGGGCTAGCGTGCCTTCAGCGGGCCGTGGCCATCAGTGGCCGATGCAGGTCCCGCCGTTCGTGTCGCTGTTGGTGCCGTCCGGGCAGGTCGTGTTCGCGAAGGTCGCGCTCGCGAGCCCGGTCGCACGACGCCAGTTCGCGCCGGTCAGGTCGGCGTTCGTGAAGTCGACACCGCCGAGCTTTGCGTAGCGCAGGTCCGACCCGATGAAGCGCGTCGCCCGCAGGTCCGTACCGCGGAAGTCGATGCCGTGGAGATCGGCGCCGATGAACGACGCGCCGGTGCCGAACCCGTTTCGCCAGACGACGTTCGAAAGGTTGGCGTCCGTGAACGGCGCGAATGCGGCGTGTGCCCCGTTCATCGTTGCCCATGAGAGGTTCGCCCGGAACAGCGATGCATCCTCCAGCGAGATGCCGGAGAGGTCGGAGCCGTGCAGGTCGGCGTCGCTCAGGATCGCGTCGCACATCTGCGCGTCGACCAGGATCGCCCGCGCGATCCGAGCCCCGGCCAGGTTGGTCCTCGGCAGGTCGGGGTCGCAGCCGCCGTTCACGCGCGAGAGGTCCGACCACGAGAAGTCGATGCCGTGGAGGTCCATGCCGATGATCGTCGAGTCGGACAGGTCGCAGCGGTGGAGGTCGGCACCTGGCGCCAATGTGATGTTCGAACAGTCGCGGTAGGTCGCGGAGCCAGCGGCGCTGGCCGGTGCAGCGGCGACACCGATCCAGAGCAGGCCGAGGAGCGGAAGCAGGAGCAGGCCGTGGTGCGAGCGGCGACGCCGCGTCGGATGTTGCTGCATGGGATCTCCCTTTGACGGTACGCACCCCGTCGGTCCGGGAATCATCTCCGCTCAGCGGTCGAACCGTCAATGGTCGAACCCGACCACGCGCGCCGCAGCCCTGTACCATCCCGCCACCATGCTGCGCACGGAGACGATCCGCGAGGCGCCCAAGGCGATGCTCCACGACCACCTCGACGGTGGCCTTCGCCCGGCGACCATCGTCGACCTGGCCCGCGAATTCGGCTACGACGGCCTGCCGACGAGCGACCCCGATGCACTCGCTGCGCACATCCGGCGCGGCGCCGACCGCAAGTCGCTCGAGCTGTATCTCGAGACGTTCGCGCACACGGTCGGGGTCATGCAGGAGCGCGACGCGATCATCAGGGTCGCGGCGGAGTGCGCCGAGGACCTGGCTGCCGATGGCGTCGCGTACGCCGAGGTCCGCTATGCGCCGGAGCTCTCGACCGAGCGCGGCCTGACACTCGACGAGGTGGTCGCCGCGAACCTCGAGGGGTTCTCGATCGGGGCACGTAACGCCGAGGCGGCCGGCAACCCGATCGTCATGAAGATGCTGGTGACGGCGATGCGCCAGGCGGCCCGCTCGGTCGAGGTCGCCGAATGCGCCGTCCGCTGGCGCGACGCCGGCGTCGTCGGCTTCGACATCGCCGGCCCGGAGGCCGGCTATCGACCGACCCGCCACCTCGATGCCTTCGAGTTCGTCCGCCGCGAGAATTTCCACATCACGATCCACGCCGGCGAGTCGTTCGGGCTGCCGTCGATCTGGGAGGCGCTCCAGTGGTGCGGCGCCGAGCGACTCGGCCACGGCGTCCGCATCGTCGACGACATCACGGTCCGTGATGACGGCTCGGTCGGGCTCGGTCGGCTGGCGACGTTCGTTCGCGACCGACGGGTGCCGCTCGAGATGTGCCCGACGTCGAACGTCCACACAGCGGCAGCGGCGTCGATCGCCGACCACCCGATCGACCTATTGCGCCGCCTCCGCTTCCGTGTGACCGTCAACACCGATAACCGGCTGATGAGCGGCGTCACGCTGTCGAGCGAGTTCGCGGCGCTCGACGAGGCGTTCGGCATCGGCCTTGGCGAGATGGAGTGGCTGACGATCAACGCGCTCAAATCGGCGTTCGCGCCGTTCGATGAGCGCCTGCGGCTGATCAACGAGGTCGTCAAGCCCGGGTACGCCCGGCTGCGGGCCGGGGAAACGAGGGTCGTCGCGAACCCGGCCTGAGGGAGGCACCGCGTGCCTGACTGGCGGGACTGGCGGGATCGACTCCGAACCATGTGGTCGGGGCTGGTCGGACGGCGGCGGTCCATCGGCGTATTCGCGGATCTGCGCTCGATGGCGCTCGGGCTCGAGCCTTCGCAGATCCGAACCCCGCCCGGGGAACCGTGGTCGGGTGCGGCCGTCGCCGCCATGGAGCTGGCCGTGGATCGTTCGATCGCGTCGATCGTTGCGATCGCCGACGGTAGCGTCAGCATGTACCTGTCGTCCGGGGGTGGGGTGATCGGCGCAGGCGAGCACGTGGCGGTGCGCGCGGAGGGTCAGCGGTTTCGGACGGTGGTCGCCGACGCGCGCAGCATGCTCGTCCGGACGGCCGAGTTTCCCCTGCCACGCCCCGGCGAAGTGCGCTTCCACGCGCGGATCGGCGAGGACCGGTTCACGGGTGTCGCACCCGAAGCCATGCTGCGTGGCGGGCGGCATGTGCTCGCGCCGTTGTATGCCGCGGGCCAGGACCTGCTAACGGAGATCCGACTCGCGAGCGAGCCTGGGGAGCAGTAAACCGCGTCGAGGCCCAGGACCGGTCCAGGTCACATCCAGTCGCCCGGTGGCCGTTCGACGGCCTGAATAGGGCGCGAACTCGCCAAGTACCCGCTCCATTAGTGTTAGGCACGGAGAGTCCGCCTCCGATGCGCCAAACGCGGGCCTTTCACGCCTGCCCACGCACGAGAACCCGTGCACCGCCCGGTCGGAGGCTTCGGATCGTGCCTAAGCCCGGATCCACCCGATGATCTCTGCCTGAGCGGCGCGGAAACGACGAATCAGGTGCCCTTCTGAACTGGGAAGACCGGCGTTGCGACACACCGATCAAGCCCAAGAGAGGAGCACCTGATTGATGCGATCATCGCACACCCTCGACCGGCTCGAAGTGCTCAGTCATAGCGCGTATATGTCCTATTCCCCGCCCAGTCGGCTCGGAAGGGGCACGCGTCGGTCCCGACCGGCTCGAGGTGCAGCTTCTCGCCCTCGATCGACCATCGGTAGCTGCCACTGCCTGGGCACCCGCGGCTGCCCGAGAACGTGATCTCGTCCCCTTCCACCTCGATTTGCCCACTGCCGCCCCCTAGCCAAGTTTGTGTGTAGCCCGTCGCCGTGAAGGTGAGGATGGCGACGCCGGGCGGGATAACGGCCCGCCAAGGTCCCTGGAGCGCGGCGGGAGCGGGCAGGGCTGGCGTCGGCGCAAGTGTCTTCGTGGGCGCGGTCGTCGGGGCGACGGTCGGGGCAGCAGATGTTGGCGCCAGGGCCACGGTTGCCGGCGGTGGAGAGGCTGTCCCCGACGCCCGCCCGGAGCAGGCGGCGACCGACAGTCCCAGGACGGCCGTGAGCACCGGAATGGATATGCGCAATTCGCGCCGGCCCCGGACGCGACGCGCCGCGACCACCGACCGGACCAGTTCAGCGGACGTTCGTTTCGAGCCGATCATCGTGACGTTCTCCTTTCATCCGCACGCAGCCCGCGTGACGGTGGGAAGCCGAGAGCACCGGAACATCGGTGCCCTCGGTGCTGATCAAGGGCTGTTGTGTTCGAATGTCTCGAGCACGTGATCTAGGACCGCGCGCCCGGTCGCTGCGTCCTCGGCGTTCGCGCTGCTCTCGATGGTGTAGACGCGCTCAGCGATGACGAAGAACACGATCTCAGTCGTTAATCCGGCCGGGCAGGTGGCGCTTCGCCGCTCCCCGGTCGTGCCCGCGATCGAGATCTCGATCGGGTCGCTTACGTCGCAGTCGGCGGTCAGCTGCGTCACGTTGCGCTCCATCCAGTCGGCAATGGACCGTCGTGCCGGTTGGAACACCGAGACGATGAGGTATGGCGTCCGTAGAGCCGGCTCGTCCCAACGGTCCGCGAACTGTCCCTCCTCGCCTGGGAAGAGGTTGTCGGGAAGGTCATCGACAGGGAAGGAATGCACCCAGCCGGCCGGCACCTCCAGCCGGTACCGGAAGCGAGCCGATGTAAAGGATTTCCAGGCGCTCGGCGACGCCGACGCGCCGGGGGTAGCGGACGGCGTGACTGTCGGAGCGGCGGACGGTAATCGTGAGGCCGCCGGCGGCGGACCACCGACACCCTGGTTGGCAGGCGAGAGGAGGAAGAATGCCCCTCCGGCAACGATGACGATGGCAGCCGCGGCAACCGCGAACCATGCGAATGGATTCTTGACGTGGGGCCTCCAGGGCACGTCCAGGTCGCGCCGGGTCTGACGGGTTGATCGCAGCCCGACGGCGATCGCGCGCCGAGAGGTCTCGGGAAGTAGCGTTGGGCCTTCCTCGAGCCAGGCGGCGAGGATCGTGTCGGAATCGCGCGGCGACATCGGGTTCGTCATGCCAGTCGCGACTCCGTGGATTGGATCTGGCTGTCGGCGACGATCGCCGCGCGCAGGGATCGGGTTGCGTGGTGCAAGCGGGACTTCACCGTGCCAATGGGTACTCCGACGACGTCGGCGACCTCGGCCAGGGAAAGGCCCGCGTGGTGGTGCAGGACGAAGACGGCGCGGTGTTCAGGCGTGAGCCGCCCGAACGCACGATCGAGAGAATCCCGGTCGTCGACCGAGACGATCGGATCCGGCCCACTCGGTCCGTCGACCGGGAGGACCCTGATCCGTGATGTCCACCGCCGATGCCGTCGCAGCTCCTCGTAACAGGCATTGACGAGCAGCCGGTACAGCCACGGCGAGAAGCGTTCGGGATCGCGCAACCGCGGGAGCTCGCGCCAGGCGAGGAGGAATGCCTGCTGGACGGCGTCCTGGGCACGCTCGGCGTCCCGGAGGATCCGGTACGCGATCGCATAGCAGGTGTCGCCGTCGAGGTCGACCAGCTCGGAGAAGGCGACATCGTCGCCCTCGCGTGCCCGTTCGACCAGCCTCGTCCGCATTGGCGGTGTTCCAGTGGCGCCCGATCGGGCGCTTCACCCACTATTGATGATGCGACCCACCGATTGGTTCATTGTCCGTTAGTCGATGCCCAAGCACTGGATCCACGGCGTGCCGTCGCGGTCACCGGCTGCGATCCAACCCCTGGTGACGCCTCCGCGAAGGACACCCGGGGCGAGTGTGATCTCGTACCTCCAGTAGCCGGACCCGGCCTGTCCACGTTCAAGTGGGACTTCAGGAAACTCGACTTCCGTGCCCTTTAGCTAAGACGCCCCAGGCGGGGATTTGGCGAAGTCCCGGCGCGAGGCTGAGGCCCGCCGGTCGCTCACTCGTCCGTTCAGTCACCCCGGTGACCGGCCTGCCGATTTAGGCGTGGCGATCCCAGACACAAGGAAGGGGCCCGTCCCGGAGGACAGGCCCCTTCCTGAGGCGCGTGCGTGCTCTAGTACTTCGTGGAGCCGACCAGCTGGCGAACGGTCTGCTCGACTTGCTCGCGGCCCTGACCCGTCTTGCGGCTGATCGTCTCGATCAGCGTATCGGGGTCTCGCTGGCCAACGTCCCAGTCCTGGTCGCTCAGGCCGCTGAACTGACCCTTCAGCTGCGGCTTGATCTGCTGGAACTTCGTCTGGAGCTGCTGGCGGGTCTGTGGATCAAGCATGACTCTCCTCGGTTGGGTGTCTCTGGGGGTCGCATCTATGACACCACGCAACGCATTGACACCGTTCCGGTACTTGTCACGGGCCGGGGTTGCGGTAGGCTTTCAGCCGCATAACAGCCGGGTCGGGCCGGTCGACGTGCTGAGGGATGAGAATGGGAATGACCGACGAGGACTGGGTAGCGTTCGAACCTGGCGAGCGAGCGTTCGCACTCCGCTGGCTGAGCCTGAGTGAAGCGGAGCGCGACGACTTCTGTCGACAGCTGCTCGACGCGATCGAAGTGCTGCAGCGCTTCCGCGTCTTCGACGACGGCTCGGAGGCTGCGAGCGCGACCTAGCTCGACCGTGTCCCCGGCGGCAGCATGTCCAGCGCCTCGGCGTACGCGTGCCACAGCAGCACGATCACGACGATGCTGACGATCAGCACCAGGATCCACCCGCGGTAGGACGATCCGCGGTACGGCTTGCCGGCGCCATCGAACGAGTCGGGCATGGACCCGGAGCGTCAAGCCCAGTGGGCGCGGTGTCAATCCCCCGATCCGTCAGCCCGCTGGCAGGCCCATCACGAAGCGCGAGCCGCCGTAGCCGTTCGATTCCAGGAATACCCGACCGCCCATCGCGGTCATGAGCCGCCGCGCGGCGAACAGCCCGATCCCCGAGCCGCGTGACCGGCCCCGCCCTTCGACCCGGACGAACGGCTCGAACACGCTCTCCCAATCCTCGACCGGCACGCCCAGCCCGTCGTCCGTGACATAGACCTGGATCTCGTCGCCGAGCCGCCAGATCCCGATGCTGACACCATCGGCCGAAGCGGCGTACTTCGACTCGTTCTCGAGCAGCTGTTCGAGCACCTGTCGGAAGCGGGTCTCATCGCCGGTGGCGACCAGCGTGTCGAGCGGACGCTCCCAGCGGATCGGGTGTGGCCGAAGCAGGAGCCGCAGCATCTCGACGACGTCGTCGACGGCGCGGACTGCGTCGAACGGCGCCCTCGAGAGTCCCGTCAGGCCTTCACCGCGGACCGATGCCAGGATCGAATTGACCAGTCGATCGACTCGCGCGAGCTGGCCGTTGGCGGCCTCGCGCCAGTCAGCGGCTTCGGTCGCTGAGGCCGCCTCCGCAAGCAGGTCGACGTAGACGCGCACGATCGACAGCGGGGTCCGCAGCTCGTGCGTCACGACACTGAGCAGCTCGGACCGTGCCGTGTCGAGCGCCGTCAGCTGCGCGAGCCGCGCCTCGACCTCCGCGGTCAGCCGGCCCTTCTCGACGATCCCGGCGAGCAGCGCGGCGATCGTTTGCAGCAGGTCGATCTCGTCGGGCTCGAATTGGCGGACCTCGCGAGTCTGGACGTTGAGGACCCCGACGACCTCGTCGTGCCATACCAACGGCACCGACAGCATCCCGGCGAGCCCTTCGATGTCGAAGCCGCGGACCCAGGCGAACCGCTCGTCGCGCGTGACGTCCTCGACCGCGATGGGGCGCTGCGACGCCGCGACGCGTCCGGTGATGCCCTCGCCCCAGGCCAGGCTCACCCGCCCGACCTGCGAGCGGTCAAGTCCGTTCGTGGCGGCCAGCGTTAGACGGGTCTTCTCGTGGTCGGCGAGGTAGAACGAGCAGACCTCGACGCCCATCGCGGCCGTGGTGCCATCGACGATCGAGCGCATCAACTCGTCCCAGTCGCGCGCCTGGGTGGCCAGCTGGGCGATCTCGTGAAGGAACGCCAGCTCGTCGACGTTGTCGCGGACATTTCCGGCGGTCCTCGACTGATCACTGATCGCCCGGTCGCTCATCGCGGGTGAATCATGGCGCATCGACGGCCTTTCGTTCGCATGGAACATCCCGATGTTCCGATCGGCGGCTGAGCGCCCGGCAGCATGCGCATACGAGGCGCTCCGCCGCCAACTCGATCATAAGTGCGTTCCAAACGACGTCTGAAGCGAGGGCAACCAGCCGCCCAGCCGTCAGTTGGAACATGTCATGTTCCAACGGCAGTCGAGCCAAGCTCGGTGACGGTGTGTGGGGCAGACACTCGGCGTGTCGTAGGCTCGCCTGACCGAACGTGATCGAGGGGTGTCATGCGCCAGATCAGCCTCGCGGCGACGGTCCTCTCGCTAGGGCTTGTCATCTGGGCGTGTGGGGGCTCAACGCCGGCCGCACCGCCGCCGGCCACGACGCCGCCGGCCATGGCATCACCGCCTCTCCCATCGGCCCAGCCGTCGCCCGCGCCAGCCGCGTCCTCTGCCGACGCTGCGCAGGACGTCATCGACGCCGCGCTGGCCACGATGGCGGAGGGGACCTTTCGGTACGAGGTCGAAGTCCGCTCGGCGGACCCCGACGACGCAAGACCGCCGGTCACCGGCCGCGGCCAGGTGTCGTTCGGGGAGCCCGTCCAGTTCCGGTTCGCCGCCGACGACGCATCCGCCCTGAGCAGTTCGGCCGACATCATCTTCGATGGCGAGCGGGCCTTCTTCCCCGCGGGTGCCCGGTTGCCCCCGGACACGTGGCTCGTGGTCGATCTGGGCCCGCCCCTGGCCGATGTCGTCCGCGACTCGCTGCTCCGTCGCTATGGCGCTTCCGCGCTGGTCCTCGTCGCCCCGCTTGGTGCGACGGAAGCACGGATGACGGGGGAGGACGCGGTGCGTGGTGTCACGACTCGGCGGTTCGTGGCGGACGTCGACATCGCAACTGCACGGGAACATGTCCCGGACGTCGGTCTCCCCGCGTACGACGCGCAGGTCGCCGGGTTCGAAGCACGCGGGACGGCGCTGACGCACGAGCTCGAGGTCTGGGTTGATCCAGAGGGCCGGGTCGTGCGGACCCGCTACCGGCAGGAGGTCTCGTCGTCGCAGTCGATCGTGGTGACGTACGAATTCAGCGACTTCGGGGCGCCGATGGATGCTGCGCCCCCGGCAGGCGCCGAGGTGCTCACAGTGCGCGAGGCGCAGGAGCGCTACGGCGCGAGCCTGGAGAGCCCGTCGCCGGCTCCGTGACGTCGTAGGCGCGGTCCGTCGTCATCGCCCGATCATCCCGCAGTCTCGGCTTCGCTGGCACGCCCCACGTTCCGACCGATGCCTGGGCCGCGCGGATCGAGCCTTGCAGCGGAGTTCTCCGGCCGTTTGGAACTCGCGACGTTCCAAACGGCCACTGGTGGACATCCGCCGGGCTGTTCAGCCGTCGTTTGGAACGTGGCACGTTCCAGCGCGGCGCGTCGCGCGAGGCGCGCTATTGGCTCAGACGGCGGCCGGCTCCGGATCGGTGACGTTCGTCGGTAGCGACTCGAGCAGCGGGTCGGTCCAGGTCCAGGCGGCCCCGTAGCGGGCCCCGACGGCTCCGTGGCGCGCCGCCTCGACCCGCAGCGGCAGCCCGAAGATCTCGATGAAGCCGACCGCGCTCTTGTGATCGAACGCATCGCCTTCGTCGTACGTGGCCAGGCTCTTGTCGTACAGCGATAGGGGCGACTTTCGCCCGGCGATCACCGCGGACCCGTGATCCAGCCGCATACGCACCTCGCCCGACACCACCCGCTGTGACGACGCCACGTACGCGCGCAGGTCGCGCGACAGGGCGCTGAACCACAGGCCGTCGTAGATGAGGCGTGCCAGCTCGTCCGCGACGAACCGATTGAACCGCAGCGTGTCGCGGCTGAGCGTCAGCCCCTCGAGCGCGCGGTGCGCGGTGTGCAGGATCGTCGCGGCCGGGGTCTCGTAGATCTCGCGGCTCTTGATGCCGACGAGCCGGTCCTCGACGTGGTCGATCCGCCCGACGCCGTGCTGTCCGCCGAGCGTATGCACGCGTTCGACGAGATCGACCGGGTCGAGCCGCTCCCCGTCGAGTGCCACGGGCACGCCGCCCTCGAAGTCGATGACGATCTCGACCGGTTCGGGCGCGTCGGACGGGTCGACCGTCCACTCGTAGGCGTCGGCCGGTGGCGTCACCCACGGGTCCTCGAGCACCCCCGTCTCGCACGATCGACCCCATAGGTTGACGTCGATCGAATAGGGCGACTCCTTGGTGACCGGGATCTCGATGCCGCGCTCGATCGCGTAGTCGATCTCCTGATCGCGCGTCAGCCCCATCCCGACACGCATCGGCGCGACGACCTCGAGCCCGGGGTCGAGTGCGTGCGTCGCGACGTCGAACCGCACCTGGTCGTTGCCCTTGCCGGTGCAGCCATGGGCGACCGCGTCGGCGCCTTCACGCCGCGCGACCTCGACCAGGAGCTGCGCGATCAGCGGCCGGGCGAGCGCCGTGGCCAACGGATAGGCGCCCTGGTACAGCGCGTTCGCCTGGAGGTGCGGCCACACGTAGTCGGTGACGAAGCGCTCGCGGGCGTCGATGACGTAGGCACGCGATGCGCCGGCCGACATCGCCCGCCGTTCGACGCCCTCGCGCAGCGAGCCGCCACCGAGGTCGACGGTGAGCGTGACGACCTCCGCATCGAACTGCGACTTGAGCCAGGCGACGGCGACCGAGGTGTCGAGGCCGCCGGAGTAGGCGAGTACGACCTTCTTCACGAGACGGGGACCTCCGGGATCGATCGGGCGATGGCCTCGAAGCGTGCGAGCCAACGCTCGAGGCGGGCTTCATCGGCGAACAGCACGAGCAGCGTATTGTCGCCCGCCAGCGTGCCTTCCTGTTCGCGCAGGCTCGACTCATCGATCGCCTGGGCGACCACGCTCGCGGTGCCGGGCGTGCCGGTGAGGACGAGGATCAGGCCGCTCCGCCCGACCGTCACCGGCACGTCGGCGAGGATGCGGCGGAGGCGCTCGTCGGCCAGGGGCGCGTCGGGCGGCGGGACGGGGAGCGGGGCACGCGATGCGACGTCCTCCGGCGAGACATAGACATGGCCGTCGGTCCGGGGCGCCTTGAGCAGCCCGAGCTCGGTGATGTCGCGGCTGACGGTCGCCTGCGTGACATCAAAGCCCTGGTCGAGGAGCGCATCGACCAGCTCGCGCTGGCTGCCGACCGGCCGCGATGCGATCAGCTGGCGGATGGCCCGCTGACGGAGGCGCTTGAGCTCCTGACCCGGCGTCATGCTGCTCACGCCGCCCCGACGGCCTGGCGCGTCGCCGTGATGCGGGTGCCGAATGATGGATCGGCGAGCGCGCGTTCGACGGCTCGCTCCGCGCCGGCGTCCGCGATGATCGCCTCAGCGCCTTCCCAACCGAGCGCCGACAGCGCGGCGCGGATCTTGGGCACCATGCCGCCGGCGATCACGCCCGTATCGATGAGGTGGTCGGCCTCGGCCACCGTGAGCGTGTCGAGCTTGCGGCCGTCCGCGTCGCGCACGCCGTCGACGTCGGTCAGTAGTACGAGCTGGCGGGCCCCCAGGCCGGCCGCGATCCCGGCGGCCGCGTCGTCGGCGTTGACGTTGCAGACGATGCCGTCCGCGTCGCGCGCGAGCGGGGCGACGACCGGCACCTGGCCCGAGACGAGGACCGCATCGAGCAGGTCGCGCCGCAGACCGGTCACGCTGGCGACGAGGCCCAAGTGCGGGATCCGCTCGGCGATGAGCAGCCCGCCATCGACGCCCGACAGGCCGACCGCGTCGACGCCGAGGTCGCGCAGCCCAGCCACCAGCTCGCTGTTGACGACGCCACGCAGGACCGCGGCGGCCACCTCGAGCGACTGCGCGTCGGTCACGCGCAGGCCGCCCTCGAACTTCGAGGGGACGCCGAGGCGCTCCAGCCACTCGGTGATGCGCTTGCCGCCGCCGTGGACGAGGACCACGGGACGTCGTCGCGCGACCGCGGCCACGTCGCTAAGGACGTGGGCCTGCTCGGCGATGGTCGTCCCGCCGAGCTTGACGACCAGGATCTCGCTCACGTCGTGTACTCGCTGTTCTCGATGACGTATTCCTGCGTCAGGTCGCAGCCGAACGCCTCGCCCACACCATCTCCCAGCCCGAGGTCGAGCTCGAGCAGGAGTTCCGGGGCGTCCATCGCCGCCCGGGCGGCGGCGCGGTCGAAGTCGAGCGGGCCACCCTTGCCGCCGTCGAACACGAGATGGCCGGCGATCGAGATGCGGAGCCGGTCGGGGTCGAGCTGCGCCGGCTTCGATGCGCGCGCCTCCGCGTCGTCCGCGCTCAGCCCGACGGCCTCGAGCACCGCGGCCGACGCAGTGACGGCATTGCCGGCCGCCCCCGCGATGCGACCCCAGTTCGGGTCCTTCCCGTGGGCGGCGGCCTTGACCAGGCTGCTCGACACGACGGCACGGGCCACGGCGCGGGCATCGGCGTCGTCGGTTGCGCCGGTCACCGCCGTCGTGATCAGGATCGTCGCGCCCTCGCCGTCGGCCGCCTGCTGGCGGGCCAGGTCGCGGGCAACGGCCTCGAGCGCAGCCCGGAACGCCACTGCCGCGTTGCTGCCGCCCGCGAGCGGGGCGTTGCCCGCAGCTCCGGAGGCCAGGACGAACACGGTGTCGTTCGTGCTCGTGTCGCCGTCGACGGACAGCTGGTTCCAGGTCCGCGCCGCGGCCGGTCGGAGGACGCCCCACAGGACCTCGGGGGCGATCGCCGCGTCGGTCAGCAACACCGACAGCATCGTGGCCATGTTCGGATGGATCATCCCGACGCCCTTGGCGATACCCGTGATCGTGACGGTCACCGGTTCGCCGTCCGGCGCCGGCAGGACGACCAACGCCGTTGCCGCCTTGACGACCGAATCGGTTGTCCGCAGCGACTCTGCCGCTGCCTCGAGACCGGCGTCGTCGTCGCGGAGCGTGGGCGCCAGCGCGCCGAGCCCGGCCTCGACGCGGTCGAGCGGCAGCCGTGTCCCGATGATCCCGGTCGAGAGATGGAGGACCTGCCGCTCGTCGATGCCGAGTGCGCCGGCGACCAGCCGACCGACCTGTTCCTGGTCGGCATCGCCGGCGGCGCCGGTGGCGGCGTTTGCGCAACCGCTGGTCGACACGACCGCGGACGCGAACCCGTATCCGCCGCGAGCGTCGTCGGAGGTGGCCGCGAGATTGGCCCGCGACTGCCGGACTGGTGCGGCCGCGAACGCGTTCGGCGTGAAGACGGCGGCCGCGGCAGCGGGCCCGCCCCTCGCCACGATCAGTGCGAGATCCGGTCGACCCGATGCCTTGATGCCCGCTGTCGTCCCGCCGGCGACGAAACCATCCGGGACCACGGCCCGACGCTCAACGGTGGGTGTCGGGGGCGAGGTCAACGTCGAAACCGCCATCTATGGCGCCAGCGGCAGCTGCTCGAGACCGGCCGTCTCCGACAGTCCATGGACGAGGTTGAATGCCTGGACGGCCTGGCCCGCGGCGCCCTTGACGAGGTTGTCCTCGACGCCGATCGCGATGATCCGCCCGATCCGCTCGTCGAGCCGGACGTGGACCAGGACATGGTTGCTGCCGGTCGTGTGCTTGGTGGCGGGCGGTGAGGCGACGACGTTGACGAACGGCTCATTGGCGTAGGCCTTGGCATAAAGCGCATCGAGTTCGTCCTGGCTGATCGGTCGGGTCGGCCGCACGTGACCGGTCGACAGGATGCCGCGAACCATCGGGATGAGGTGCGGGACGAAGTCGACCGCCAGGGCGCCCGGGTTGGCGCTCGGGTCGAGCCCCTCGCGCCCAGCAGCGAGCGCGAGCTCTTGCTCGATCTCGGCGACGTGGCGGTGACCGCCGAGGCCGTATGCCTTCACGCTCTCGTCGACCTCACCGAACATCATCTCGGGCTTGGGGTCACGACCGGCACCGGAGACGCCGCTCTTGGCATCGACCACGAGGTCGCCGATCAGCCCCGCTCGTGCGAGCGGGGCAAGGGCGAGCAGCGTAGCGGTCGGGTAGCAACCGGGCGAGCCGACGATGGCGATCTCTTCGTCCGCCAATACCTGGAGCTCGTGTCGGTGGAGTTCCGGGAGCCCATAGACGGCCCGTTCGAGCAGGTCGGGTCGGGGGTGCTCGAAGCCGTACCAGCGCGGGTAGTCGGCTGGATCACGCAAGCGGAAATCGGGCCCGAGGTCGATGACTGCAGTGCCATCGGCAACGAGATCGGGGACGAGCTTCGCGGCGGCGCCGTGGGGGAGGGCAAGAAACGCGGCGTCGACCTCGGGGAGCTCCGTGCCGACGGTGAGGTCGGTCGAGGCGAGGTGGGGATGGTGGCCGCCGATCGGGTCGTCCTGGCGGTCACGTCCGGCGAGGCCCACGATGTCGACGTTCGGGTGGCGCGACAGGATGCGAATCAGCTCGGCGCCGACGTAGCCGGTCGCTCCGATGATGCCGACGCGGATCTTGCGCGGGCCGCCGTCGGGTCGCGTGCCCCGCTCCGCGCGAGATCGGGTCCCCGACGAGCGGTCCGTCGCGATCGCCGCGGGCGATCCGAGCCCCGCGCTCACTGGCGCACGTGGCCGCTCACAGGCGGCTGGCTCGGGTTGCTCGCAGAGACCGGATGGACCGTCGTCATGGGCGCATTACTATACACCTCGACTGCATAGTCATGCAACCGATGGGGAGTGCCCCGGCGGCGGGTCTCGTCGGCGGAGGAACCTAGGGTGCTCGCGCGCCGCTGCGCGCTATCGCTGGCGGCGCTGCGCGCCCCAGAACCCTCTGCCGCCACCCGCCGCAGCCGTACTCGCCGTGCATCGCGTTGTTGGCCCAGAGCCAATGATTCCGACCGCAAGCTCGTGGATCAGACCCCTGGCCGCAACTCCAGCACGCTATCGCCGTTGTTTGCTGGCTGGCAGCCAATATTCGATCAGCTATCGGGCGGCGACGGCCACCTCGGACCGAGATCGTTGACTCTGAGCCAGCACCGCCGCGCTTCGGAGCTGATCGGGTCGCTGCGGAGCCTCAATGGCTGGGCGATTGCTGGGAGGGATCGTTTTGGCCATCAGGGGCGGCTTCACCCTCAGGGGAGCGGGCCTGGGCGCAGATCGATTGCTCCGAGCGATCGATTGGACCTTGTGGGCCGGGTCATGGCGGCTTCGAGCTCAAAACGATCGCTCTGGGCAATCACCGAGAGCCCAGCGCGTGGCCTCGAGCTCAAGACGATCGCTCTGGGCGATCAATTGGACCTTGGGGCCTAGTCGTTGCGGCTTCGAGCTCAAAACGATCGCTCTGAGCAATCACTGGGAGCGAGGGCGGTCTTCGGGCGCCCTCGGTGGCAGGAACGGTCAGCCGGCGATCACGTCCGGGCGGCTGTACGGCCCCGTCGAGAGGACCTCGCCCTCGGTCGCGTAGCTCACCCCGCCCTCGGAGCGGATCTTGTAGCGGTGGTGCACCGTCGTGGCGCCGGCCGCGATCATCGCGCTGACCGGGCAGTACTTCGTCGCCGACAGCTCGATCGCACGGCGGATCGCGGCTTCGGACAGCTCGCGCCCTTCGACCTCGTGCGTCACGAACACCTCGGTATAGACCTGCGGGTACTCGTCGCGCTGGAGGCCGACGACGTCGACCCAGTAGCCGGTCACGACCTGCCGCTTCTTCGTCACGATCGACACCACGTCCATCGCCGAGCACGCCGCCAGGGCCGAAAGCACCGTCTCGACCGGGCTGCCGCCGGTGTTCGACTGGCGGTCGTCGAAGTCGAGCGGGTGGCCCGACGACGGCTCGGCGTGGAACGCCATCCCGCCCCGATGCTCCAGGCGCACCGACTTGCGCGTGGGCACGTCAGCCCGCCGCGCCGACTTCGGCCGCGGAGGCCTCGGTCAGGAACTGCTCCCGATAGAGCCGTGCGTACAACCCGCCGACCGCGAGCAGCTCCGCGTGCGTGCCGCGCTCGACGATCCGTCCGCGGTCGTAGACCAGGATCCGGTCGGCGCGCAGGATCGTCGAGAGGCGGTGCGCGATGGCGATCGTCGTCCGACCCTCCATCAGCCGCTCGAATGCGGCCTGGATCAGTCGCTCGGAGACGGTATCCAGCGCAGAGGTCGCCTCGTCGAGGATGAGGATGCGCGGGTCCTTGAGCAGCACCCGGGCGATCGCGACGCGCTGCTTCTCGCCGCCCGACAGCTTGTAGCCACGCTCGCCGACGATCGTGTCGTAGCCCTCGGGGAGTTCCATGATCCGGTCGTGCATCGCGGCGGCGCGCGCCGCGGCATGCATCTCCTCGTCGGTCGCCTCGGGCTTGGCGTACAGGAGGTTCTCGCGGACCGACGCATGGAAGAGATATGTCTCCTGCGTCACGACGCCGATGATCCGTCCGAGCGAGGCCAGCTTGATCCGGCGGACATCGATGCCGTCGATCTCGACCGCCCCTGCGTCGACGTCGTACAGCCGCGGGATCAGGTACGTGGTCGTCGTCTTGCCAGAGCCGGACGGACCGACCAGCGCGACCAGCTCGCCCGGCTGCGCCTCGAGGTCGATGTCGTCGAGCGAGAACGACGGCAGCATCTCGATCGCCGGCATCGCGCCCAACACGGGGCCCTCCCCGTCGACCAGCGACGCCACGGCCGCAGGGTCGACCGGCGCGGCCGCTACCGCCACCTCGGCCTCCTCATCGGCCAGCCCGTCCTCGCGCGCCAGCGCCTCCGCCGCCCGCTCCGAGGGCACGGCCTCCGTCGGGTAGCGGAATGCCACGTCCCGCAGGCGGACCTGGCCGCGAACCGCGGCCGGTGCCAGGTCGACCGCGTCGGGCGCGTCGACGATCTCGGGGTCCATCTCGAGGTACTCGAATATGCGGTCGAACAGCGCCAGCGCGCCCTGGATCTCGACCTGGATGTTGAGCAGCTGGCCCATCGGGAAGAACAGTCGGCTCTGGAGCGTCGTGAACGCGACGATGTCGCCGATCGTCGGCGCGGTCGGGTCGTTCTGGATCGCCAGCCAGCCGGCCAGCCAGTACACGAACGCCGGCGTGATGCTGAAGATCGTGCCGATGATCATGAAGAACCAGCGGCCGACCATCGCCTGGCGGATCTGCAGCCCGGCGAGCACCGCGTTGAGCGACCGGAAGCGCTGCACGGCGTTCGCCTGCTGACCGAACGTCTTCGACAGCAGGATCCCACTCACGCTGAGCGTTTCCTCGGTCAGGGCCGACATCTCGGCGAGCGACTTCTGGGTCTCGGTCGACACCTCGCGGCGGACCCTGCCGACCCGGAACGTCAGGTACATGAAGAACGGCAGCAGGCCGAGCGAGAGGACGGTCAGCCGCCAGTCGATCAGGAACATCGCGATCATCGTGCTGATGGCGATCGCGAGGTTCGACGTGACCGAGCTGGCCGTGTCGGTGACGACCGCCTGCACGCCACCGACGTCGTTCGCCAGGCGACTCTGGATCTCGCCGGTCCGCGTCTCGGTGAAGAACCGCAGCGGCATCGACTGCAGGTGCGAATACAGCGCCGCCCGCAAGTCCTGCATGACGTGCTGGCCGATGACGTTGTTGAGGTACGACTGGCCGACCCCGATCAGGCCGGACACGATCGGCAGCGCGATCATGAGGCCGACGAACAGGTTCAACAGGCCGAAGTCGCGCCGCGGGATCGCCTCGTCGATGAGGAGCTTGAGCAGATACGGGTTGATCAGCCCGATGAAGCTGGTCAGCAGGATCGCGGCCAGCACGACCGCGATCTGCGGCTGGTACGGGCCGAAGAACTTTAGGATCCGCCGGAGCGTCCGGCCGCGACGTTCCTTGGGGACCGGCTCGAAGTCCGGCGATGGCCCACCGCCGAAGAAGCCGCCGTGGCCGCCGCCACCAGTGCCGCGGCCGCCGCGACCCACGCCGCCGCTCGCCTGACGCATACCGCCTCTTGGGAAGCCCATCAGGCCCTCGCCACGGCGACGATCGTCGAGCGGCGCGACGGCGCGCCCTGCGCGATCAGGTCACCCGCCAGTCCGATCGCGAACGTCGGCCAGGTACGACCCCACGCCCGAGCCAGGTGTCCGACCGTGGTCAGCTGCACATCGCGGAAGCCGGCCGCCTCGAGTGCATCGGTGATGGCCGCGGGGTCGTTGCAGCCGCCGACGATGGGGTGCGCGTCGGCGGCCGTCGACTTGACGAGCGGCTGCACGAGCCGCCGGAGACCGGCAGGCATGCCGAGGTACGCGCCAACGAACGGGTGCCGTCGGTTGACGGTCGTCGCCACGAGCGTGCCACCCTCGGCGAGCCATGCATGCAGGTTCGTCAGCGCACGACCGGGCGCCTCGAAATGCTCGAGCGTGAAGCTGGACAGAACGACATCGAACGTCCCCGGATCGAACGCGTCGCCGGGGCCGCACAGGTCGACCACAGCGAACTCGTCGAGGTGGGGGAGTGGGGCATCCGGCTGGTGGATGTCGGCGCCGACCAGTCGCCCGATCCGTGGCCGGAACGCCCGCAGCTGCGACACCCGGCCACAGCCGGCATCCAGGGCGGTCACCGGTCGTTTGCTCGCGCCAGTGCGGGACTCCGCCTCGCTGATCGCCGCGTCGAGCGCGGTCTTCACCAGCGACGACACGGGCGGCGTCACGCCGAGGCGCTCGATGATCGCCTCACGGCGCCTGGACACCACCGGGATTACCAGGCCGTCGCGGTCGCGACTTCGGTGATCCCCTGCGCCTCGAGCCAACGCTCGGCGTCGATCGCGGCCCTGCATCCATCGCCGGCAGCCGTGACCGCCTGCCGGTAGCGGTGATCGTGCACGTCGCCCGCGATGAACACTCCGTCGATGTTCGAGCCGGTCTCGTCGCGGACGACCAGGTACCCCTTCTCGTCCACGGTGAGCCAGTCGCGGAACGCCGCGGTGTTCGGCTCGTAGCCGATCGCGATGAACACGCCCTCGATCGGCAGCTCCCGCTTGTCGCCCGTCTTCGTGTCCCGAAGCACGAGGCCGTGGACCTTGTCGTTGCCGAGGACCTCCTCGACCGCGACGTTGGGATGGACGTCGATCTTGGGATGGGCGAGCGCGCGGTCGACCATGATCTTGCTGGCGCGGAACGTGTCGCGGCGATGGAGCAGGTGGACCTTGGTCGCGAAGCGGGTCAGATAGGTCGCCTCTTCGAAGGCCGTGTCCCCGCCGCCGACGACGGCGATCTCGCGGTCCTTGAAGAAGAACCCGTCACAGGTGGCGCACGCGGACACGCCGCGGCCGCGCAGCCGCGTCTCGCTATCGAGCCCGAGCCACAGCGCCGAGGCGCCGGTGGCCACGATGACGGCTTGCGCGCGGTACTCGGTGCCACGCGCCCAGATGCGGAACGGGCGCTCGGAGAAGTCGACCTTGTCGATGTCGACGTCGATCAGTTGCGTGCCGAACCGCTCGGCCTGGGCGCGGAATGCAGCCATGAGATCGGGCCCCTGGATGCCGTCCGGAAAGCCCGGGTAGTTCTCGACGTCGCTGGTCAGCATCAGCTGCCCGCCCGGTGCCGAACCGGCAAGCACGATCGGCTCGAGGTTGGCGCGGGCCGCATAGATCGCCGCGGTCAGGCCGGCCGGCCCCGAGCCGATGATCACGAGCTTCGAATCGACCCGACCCTCGCCGCTCTTGACCGTGGAGGGCCCGCCCGGCTTGGCCACGGGCGTCGACTCGGCGGGCGAGTCGACCATCGCGATCGAGAGCCCGCCGAACGGGTTGGGCGTGTCACTCATCGGGCAATGTTACACCTTCATCCTTGATACCCCTGGGGGGTATCGACCAGCACGCCGTCCCGGAGCGTGACATCGCCAAGCCAGACCACATCGTACCCGTGCGCGCGGCCCCGATCGAACAGTCGGCGATCGGCAGTGATGACCGACTCGTCGAGCTGGACCGCGAGGGACAGATACTGGGCGTCGTACGCACCGATGCCGACCTTTAGAGCTCGATCGATGGCGTCCTCGACGTCCACGTCTGTCAACTCCACAGCCGCGCGCAAGCGGTGCAATCGTGCGGTGACGCTCTTGGCCTGTTCTTCAGCGAACCGTTTCTGACGTACCGCACCGACGATCGCGTGGGCAACCTCGGACCACAGGATCGAAGGAGCCGACGCGCTGATCCGCTCGTCGAGTAGTGCGTCGCGGACCTGCTGCGCCTCGGATTCCAACTCTTCTTCCGGCAGGAACCATTTCACCGCGACGCTAGCGTCAACGATCATCGATGTCGCGCTCCCAACGTGGAGGAGCGTCCCGCTCGTGACGGATGTAGGCGACGGCCGTGTCGTCTGGACCCGCGGGCGGCCGGCCGCGGGCTCGGATGCGGTCGATCTCCTCGAACGCGAGCCGCGCCCGTTTCAATGGAAATGGCGAGCCCTGGCGGGAGAGTCCAGGATCGACAGCTCGTCGATGGGGAGCTTCGGCTCAGTCGAGGCATACGGCTCCGCGGCCTCGCGGATGGCATGCTCCGGGATGCGCACCCGGCCACCGACCTTGTAGCAGCCGGCCAGGCGCCCATCGCGGATCCAGCGGCGCATCGTCCGCTCGCTCACGCCGGCAGCGCGTGCCGCTTCGGCGACTGTCAGGTCCTGGCATGACAGAAGTGTACACTTCATGACAAACGATGTCATGGCAACGCGTGGAGCGCGGGGATGATGTCTCGCCCGAATGTCTCGACGTACTCCGGCACGTGCGCGTCCTTGAGCTCGACGATGACGTGGTCGGCGCCGGCGTCGGACAGCTCGGCAAAGCGGTCGATGACCTCCTGCGGCGACTCCGTCCGTGCCGAGCCCGGCGGCCCGAGCCGACGTTCTGGAGCGTCGAGCGTTCGATCTCGGCGGGGGTCGCGGCCCACCGCGCGCAATGAGCGTCGAGGATCGCGTACTTGCGAGCGATGCCCTCCGGCGACCCGAACACGTTGCACGCGTCGGCGTACTGGGCGACGAGGCGGAGTGTCTTCTTCTCGCCGCCGCCACCGACCATGATCGGGACGCGCGGTCGCGAGATCGATTGGGGCGAGTTGAGGAGCCGCTCCGCCTGGTAATGACGGCCGTCGACGGACGCCTCCGACCCGCGTTCGCCCTGCCACGCCTCGTGGGCCATCTTCAACGTCTCCTCCAGCATCTCGAAGCGCTCGCCGAGCGGCGGGAACGGGAAGCCCAGCGCGCGCGACTCCTCCTGGTTCCAGGCGGCGCCGATGCCGAACCAGGCGCGCCCGCCGGACAGCACGTCGAGCGTCGTGGTCGCCTTGATCCACAGGCCGGGGTTTCGGTAGTGGATGCCGCCGACCATCAGTCCCGAGCGGGCCTGCTTCGAATGCGCCGCCATGAACCCGAGCGTCGTCATGCCCTCGAGCATCGGCTCCTCGACCTGCCGACGCCGCGGATCTGGAAGAAGTGGTCCATGACCCAGATCGAGTCGAAGCCGGCTTCGTCGGCTGTCTGGACGGTGCGTGCGAGGGTCGGGCCGATCGCCTCCGGCCCGCCGGGCCAGGTGAACGAGCTGATCTGGAGCCCGACCTTCATCGCGCGGAGGGTACCGCCGGCAAGGGTTGCGCGCGCAACGGTCTCCCTCGATGCGCGACTGACGACGCGGCCATCGACCCCGATGTCTACCGGAAGAGGTCCATCTCCGCGGGCATGATCAGGTCCTTGATGCGGCCCTCGCCACGGCGGAACGTGGCGCCGCGAACGAGCGCGAGCGGTCGGCGTGCGCTCTTGCCGAGGGCGAGCTCCGCGGCTGACGCGATCTCGTCGGCGACGGCACGGACGGTCGACTTCATGACGCGGCCATCCGCGTCCGGTGTGCCGCGCAGGTCGTCGAGCGGTAGCAGGCCCGACACGCCGATCGCGACGTCGACGATGCCGAACCGCCACGGTCGCCCGAAGCTATCCGACACGATGACCGGCAGGTCATGGTCGAGTCGTTGGCGGATCGCCGCCCGGACGCGGTCGGCCGAGGCGTCCGGGTCGCGCGGCAGCAGCGTGACCACGTCGCCCGAGCGCGGCCCGACGTTGGACGCGTCGATCCCGCCGTTCGCGCACACGAACCCGTGATGGGTCTCGGTGATGACGAGGCCGTTCTCCATGCGCACGACCCGCTTCGCCTCGCGCAGGACCAGCTCCACCTGGCGTGGATCACGGTCGTAGCGCTGCGCGTACGCGACCGCCTCCGGACGCGGCTCGATGGTCGTCAGGTCGACGATCGCGCCCTCTGCCTTCGAGACCACCTTCTGGGTGACGACGAGGACGTCGTCGTCTCGGAGCGGCTGGATGTCGGTGGCCGCGGCCAGGACCTCCGGCGATGAGCGTCGGTAGGTCGTCGCCTGGGACGATCTCGCCGAGTCCATCGATGGCGACGGCCTCGACCCGGTCAGCCACCGACCGCCTCGGGCGTCTCCGCCTGGGCGAGCAGCAGGTCCTCGGGGGTGTCGATATCGAGCGTCAGCGGGCCGCCGAGGACCTCGACCGTCGCGCCCGCCGAGCGTCCGGCATCGAGGTGCGCCTCCTTGCTGTCGCCGCCGAAACAGAAGTCGATGACATCGGGCGGCGCCAGGAGCAGCGCGTTGGTCCCACGGTCGTGCCGGTCGGGGACGATCGCGACGAGCGGGTCGCTGCGCGTCGAGCGCAACCGCGATCAGCGGCTCCAGGAGCTTCGGCGACACGAGCGGAATGTCGATCGGCAGGACGAGGATCGCTTTCGCACCCGCCGCCACCGCCTCATCGCGCGCCTCACGAAGGCCGTCGTTGAGACCGCGGCTCCGTTGCCGGAGCGGGCGCGCTCCGGCGCGCAGCGCGAGCTCGCGGATGGCGTCGTCGGGCGTGATGACGAGGGTCTCGTCGATGCTGGGGGTCGCAACGGCCGCGCGGATCGTGCGCTCCGCCAGGCGCATCACCAGGTCGTGCCGCTCCTCGGCGTCGAGCACCGCGCCGAGCCTCGACTTGGCGCCGTCGACCGAGCCGACGGGGACGATCGCGATGACCCGGGGTGCCGTCATTCGGGGATCGGGACCGCCGCCGCGAACTGCAGGACTTCGACGGCAAGCCTGGCCCTCGCCGCGTCGTCCGTCATGATCGTGTCGGTCACGAGCGTCTCCATGCCGAGCGCATCGACCTCGGACCGTAGCTTGGCGTCGACCTCGTCCATCACGAAATGGGTGATGAGACCCGCGTAGCGCGCCGCCACTCCGGCCGCGGTCGACGTCTCGCCGAGCGACGCAAGCATCCTGTCGGCCGGTCCCTTGAGCGCCTTGCCGCCGACGATGCCGCTGACCGCGACGATGCGGGACGCCGCGCTCGCGTGCCTCGTCGAGGGCGGGCCGCACGCCCGCGACTGCGAGGATCGGGTCGATCGACACGACCGGGTTGGACGGCGCGACCACGATGACCTCGGCCGCCGCGATCGTGGCCAGGACCTCGGGCGTGGCGCGGGCCCCCTCCACGCCGCGGAAGCGGACCTCGTGGACGATCGGCTCCTGGTGGCGATGGACGAAATACTCCTGGAACTCGAGCCAGCCCTCGTCGGTGCGGACTTCGGTGCGGACCGGCTCGTCGGCCATCGGCAGGATGCGCGGCTTGATGCCCATGACCGTCGCGAGCTCGACCGCGACCTCTGTCGGTCGATGGCCGGCGCGCAACCGGTCCGTGCGCCAGAGGTGCGTCGCGAGATCGCGGTCGCCCAGCCGGAACCACTCGACCTCGCCAAGCGCCTCGAGGCGGTCCATGACGGTCCAGCTCTCGCCGCGCAGGCCCCAGCCGCGGACCTCGTCGTCGAGGCCAGCCAGCGTGTACGCGACGGTGTCGTGGTCGGGCCAGATGGCGAGACCGTGCAGCTCGAGGTCGTCGCCGGTGTTGACGATGACGGTCAGGTCCTCGCCGACGGTCGCCGCCAGGCCATCGGCCATCTTCGCCCCGCCGACGCCACCGGCGAGCAGGACGACCCTCATCGCGTGAGGAGCTCCGCCACCTCGGGCATGCGCTCGATCGTCTCGTGGTCGAACGGTGCGGGCATGCGCACGATGAACGTCTCGAAGCCCATGTTCCGGTACGGCCGCAGGATGTCGGCCACCTCCGCGGGGGTTCCGGCGAGGTACCCGCCGAAGTCTTCGACATCGACACCATTCGCATCCAACAGCTCACGCGTCCGCTTGTCCGCAGCCGCGGCGGAATCGCGCAGGATGATGTGGAAGCTGATGGTCTTCTCGATCGTCCGCGGGTCACGCCCGACGTCGGCGCAGTGCTGTTCCAGGGTCCGGCAGGCGTCGGTGACTTGCTCCTGGGAGCCGGACGTGTTCCACGCGTCGGCACGCTCGGCGACGACACGCAGCGTCTTCCGCCGGCCACTGCCGCCGATCAGGATCGGGAGATGCTCTTGCACGGGCCGCGGCTCGCACAGCGCGTCGTGCATCGTGTAGCGCGGACCCTGGTGGTCGACCCGCTCGCCATCGAACAGCCGGCGCATCAGCATCACGGCCTCGTCCAGCCAGCCGATGCGCTCGCCCGGGCTTGCGCCGAAGTCGATGCCGAAGGCGTCGTGCTCGCGCTCGAACCAGGCCGCACCGATACCGACGACAGCGCGACCGCTCGAGACATGGTCGAGGGTCGTGGCGAGCTTGGTCGTGACCCCTGGGTTGCGAAAGGTGTTGGCACCGACCATCAGCCCGAGACGGACCCGCGTCGTGATGGGGCCAAGGGCTGCGAGCACGCTCCAGCCCTCGAGGATCGGCTGCTCCCACGGCCCGAAGATCGCCATCAGGTGGTCCCAGGTCCATACCGAATCCCAGCCGTTCTGCTCGGCGGCGAGCGCCGCGTCCCGGAATGAAGGCCAGTCGGTCTGCTGCGACCAGAGCTGGAGGCCGAACTTGACGGGCATCGGTGCGCTCGTCATCGACCCGGCCGCCACGGGTCAGCCGTCAAGGTGGTCGTGGACGCCATCGATGCGGACCCGGAAGCTGATGCGTTCCTGGCGCTCGAAGCGGTCGGCGATGAGGCGCTCCGCCTTGGCCGGGTCGTCGGCGTGATAGCGGCGCGCCATCTCGGCGATGTCCGCCTGTGCGGTTGCCTGTTCCCGGATCGCGGTCACGGTGCCGGTCAGACCGACCCAGCGATAGCCGTCGTCCTCGTCGACGATGGTCAGGCTGATCCGCTGGTCGCGCACCAGGTTCGCCGGCCAGCGCCGGCCGACGGCGCTGTTGAGGACGATCTCGTCACCCTCGAGCCGATACCAGACGACAGCTTGCCGCGGGCCACCGTCAGGGTCGACCGTCGCGATGCTCGTGAAGCGCGTCGCGGCGAGGAACTCGCGGACCCGGGGGGCGAGCGCGGGGGCGGCAGCGGTTTCGGTCATCGTCCCGATGGTACGCGGCGCGGCCGGCCGGTGGCGCGAGCGAGCTCACGAGGTCCGCGACCTTGTCGCTGTGGCGCACACGATTCAGACAGATCGATCATGGCCATTCGCTCGAACGACGGGATCGTGCAGCCTGGGCAGGTGGCGCGTGCTCGTTTGTTCGGATCGCGTGTCTGACAGCGACAGCGCGGGGCCGGTGAGGTGCCGGGGCATGGCGTCGGCGCCGCCACAGCAGGGCGACGCCGATCGCGGGCATCATCGTCGGCGCGCGTCGTTTGCTGTCACGAGTCGACCGTCATGGAGCGACCGTACCTTGGTGCGTTGCTCCCGCGCTACGGCAGGCGTTCGCCGGCACTGGCTACCAGCGTCACGGGGGGTCCGGATCTCCCACCTTGCGATTGATCGGTGAGGCGACTACGGACGCGGCGTTGGAGCCCATCTGCTTTTGGCTCATCCATGTGGCGACTGAACCGCCAGTAGATCGCCGGCCGGTGATCGCCGCCATGCGCCTCAGCGATGAACCGCAAGCATCCAGCCGCCCACGCCGAGCAGGTCGCTCACGTCAGGCGTTCGCCGGCACGCACCACGAGGTCGAGTCGGTTCTCCGGCGGCGCCAGCGGGCAGGCCCAGCGCGGATCGAACGCACACGACGGCTGCGTCGCGAAGTTGAAGTCGAGGATCAGCTCCCCGCTCGCCTCATCCGCGCCCAGGTCGTGCGATTTCGCGGCATCCACCAGGTAGCGGCCCGCGCCGTAGGTCTCACGCCCGTTCGTCGCGTCGCGGAACGGGATGAACAGCCCGCCCGAGTACCCCGCCAGCCAGAACACCGAGAGGCGCCGCTCGCCGTCGGGGAACGGCAACCGGACCTCTCCGATCCGTCGGAACGAGAGCGAATCGGAACCGCTGTTCGGCAGCTCCAGCGCGAGCGCCGCGGGATCTACGGCCGCGGCCGGCTCGACCGGCACCGTGAATCGCAGACGGACATCGTGCTCGAAATGTCTCGCCTGGAATGCAGCACGCGCCGCAACAGGCAGCGGCGACTGCGGATGCTCTCGGAACAGCCACTCGCGAACAGTCCGCCAGTGCGCCAGCGCGACCACAGGATCGCTCGCTGCCATGGCGCGCACCTCGACGTACAGGGCCGCGACGCGACGTCGCCAATCGGCCAGCGTCAGGCGGTCGTGGAGCGACCCGTCACCGTGGACCCATCCGGCAGTCATCGATCGCAGCGCGTCAGGAGTCGCGGCGCATCGATCCCAGGACGATCCAGCCGCCCAGCACGATGATGAAGATCGGCCAGAGCTCGCTCCAGCGCAGCCGCGGCATGTCGAGCCCGAGCGTCTGGTCGGCGAAGAACCACAGGCCGACGGCGACGAGGATCACCCCGAACACGATCGTGCCCCAGCGGCCGTCATTGCCGCGGGCCCGCCAAGTCGGCCGGAGTGGTGGCGGTGGCGATGGTGCTGTCACGGCGGGTGGCGGAGGCGGGGCCGTCACGTCGGGCGAGGGCGGCGGGGACGATGCTTCCGGCGCGGGCGGCGGATCAGCGGGGCCGGTGTCGTAGCGCGCGGTCGCGCTGTCGTCCTCAGGGTCGTTGCGTGCGTCCGTCATCGATGACTCCGTTCCGCGGCGGTCGTCGTCCGCAGCGCGACCATCGTAGCCCGGCATACTTGCGCGGAGCGTCGGAGTGCGGCGCCACTCGGTAGGTCGGATGGGAGGGACGCGTGGCGGACACGGCGGAGATCGGCGTCTTCGGCGGCTCGGGGTTCTACTCGCTGCTCGACGACGTGCGCGAGATCAAGGTCGACACGCCCTACGGCGCTCCGTCCGACTCGCTCTTCCTGGCCGACGTCGGCGGGCGGCGTGTGGCGTTCCTGCCGAGACACGGCCGCCGCCACACGCTGCCGCCGCACCGGATCAACTACCGCGCCAACGTCTGGGCGATGCGCTCGCTCGGCGTCAAGGCCGTGATCTCGCCGTGTGCTGCTGGGTCGCTCGCGCTCCACGTCAAGCCGGGCGATTTCGTCGTGGCCGACCAGTTCGTCGACCGGACGTCCGGCCGAGCGGACACCTTCTTCGATGGGCCGATCGTGACCCACGTGTCCTCAGCCGAGACCTACGACCAGGTGCTGCGCAAGCTGGCGATCGAGACGATCCGCGACCACGGCATCGAGGTCCATGAGCGCGGCACGGTCGTGGTCATCCAGGGTCCACGCTTCTCGACGAAGTCGGAGTCGAAATGGTTCTCCGACGCGGGCTGGGAGGTCATCAACATGACCCAGTATCCCGAGGCGTGGCTGTGTCGCGAGCTCGGGATGGCGGTCGTCAACATCAGCCTCATCACCGATTACGACGCCGGCGTCCACGAGGGCACCGAGGCGGTCAATGCGACCGACGTCCTCGAGGTCTTCCAGGCGAACGCCGAGCGGATCCAGAAGGTCGTGCTCGACCTCATCGGTCGGTTCCCGGCTGACCTCGACTCGCTCGGCGCCCGCGACGCGCTCGGACCCACCCGCGGCGACGGACACACGATCTCGGCCGAGGACATCCGCCTGTTCGAGACGGGCCTGTAGCTCGCGGTGGCTGAAGACGACCGGATCCCGCTCGGCGTCTGTATCCGCTCGATCCGTGCCACGCCCGAGTGGTGGCTCGAGAGCGCGCGCCGGCTTGACGAGGCCGGCTTCGCCGGGGTCTGGTCCTGGGACCACTTCATCGGCCGGGGCGACAAGACCGTGCCGGTCGTGGAAGCGTGGACGATCCTGGCGATGGCCGCCGCCCAGACGCGGAACGTGACCGTCGGTACGTTCGTGATGAACGTGATGAACCGGCACCCGGCGCTGGTCGCCCGCATGGCATCGACCCTGCACATCGCGACCGGCGGCCGGCTGGTGCTCGGGATCGGGATCGGCGGGGCGCCCAAGGAGCATGCGGCGTACGGGATGGAGTTCCCCGACGCGCCGGAGCGGGTCGCCCGACTCGAGGAGGCGATCGCGGTCATCCGAGCGCTGTGGACGGGTGGCCCGGTCACGCGCTCCTCGCCGTACTACCCGTTGCGCGAGGCCCATGCGTTTCCCATGCCGGAGCCGCCGCCGAAGATCATCGTGGGTGGGGAGACGCGGTCTGGTCCTGCCCTGGCGGCGCGGATCGGCGATGGCTGGACGACCTTCGACGACAACTTCGAGGAGCACCTGCCGGTGTACCTCGAGGCGCTGGAGGAGGCGGGTCGGTCGCGCGGCGAACAGACGGTCATCGTCGGGTTCCAGGGCAGCACCTGGGACAAGGACGCCAGCACGGTGCTGGACTCCCCGTGGGTGCACGCCCCGCGCGAGGAGTGGGAGCGCTGGCGTGAGGCCGGCGCGGATGGTGCGATCGTGACCGCTCGCTCGACCGAGGACGTCGACGCGCTCGTGGAGTCCGCGTCGCGCTGGTAGCTCCGGCCATGCCGGGTCCGGGCAGAAGCCCGTTTCGTGGCACCATCGGACCGTGACGCCCACCACGTCCATCCCCGTCGCCGAACCGACCCATCCCTGCGCTCGCTGCGGTGCGCCGGTGGGGCCCGGCGTCGGGCTGTGCGAGGACTGCAACCCGCTCGGGCTGCGGGATGTGGCATCGGGGCAGGTCCACGGGTCGGTGTTCATCGCCGTGACGGGGGCGATCATCCTGTTGGCCGTGCTGGCTCGGCTATCCGTCGCCGGCATCGGTCCGTTTCCCGCGACGATCGAGAGCGTCACACGCAGCGGCACCGGGCTGGCCGTCACGATGACGGTGACGAACCAGGGTGCGGCAGCCGGTCAGACGAGTTGTCGCATCGCCAAGGTCGATGATCGGGGCACCGGTCGCGCAGCGTTCGTGTCCAGTCCGCGGTTGGGAGCGGGTGAGACGCGGTCATTCTCGACCGTCGTCACGGAACTGGGCGCGCAGCCGGCCGAGCTGGAGATCTCGTGCCGGACGCCGTGACCGCGGCAGGAGACGATCTGGCGTTCGCACTGGCGCTGGCGGCACGCGCTGGCGAGATCCTGATGGACCGCTACGAACGACTCGAGCGGATCGACTACAAGAGCGCCCGCGACGTGGTGACCGAGGCCGACCACCTCTCCGAGGACCTGATCCTCGACGCCATCCGGGCCTACCACCCGGGCGATGCGATCCTGGCCGAGGAGAGCGGGGAGCACCACGCCGTGGAAGGTGAGGCGCCCACCTCGGGTCGCGGTCGGGTGTGGATCATCGATCCGCTGGACGGCACCGTGAACTATGCCAACGGGATCCCGTTCTTCTGTGTCTCCATCGGGCTGGTCGTGGATGGTCAGCCGAGCGTCGGCGTCGTACACGACCCCACCCGTTCGGAGACGTTCGCGGCGACCGCGGACGGAGCCGCGTTGCTCACGACGACCCTCGGCACGCCCAGCCATGCCGTGACGGCGTCGGACAAGGAGAAGCTGTCCGATTTCGTGATCTCGATGGCGCTGGCTGGCCGATCGGTCGCGGCGCGGGCTCGCAGCGTCCGGAAGATGATCCGCATCTCGCGGTCGATGGGGTCGGCGGCGCTGGCGTTGGCATACGTCGCGAACGGCCGGTTCGACGCCTTCATCCAGCAGGGCGGCCTCTCGGCGTGGGACGTTGCCGCGGCGGGTCTGATCGCCGAGCGGGGCGGTGCTCGGGTCAGCGCGATGGACGGCGGCCCGTGGTTCGACCTGGCGCACGCACCCAGGTCGATCGGCGTGCTGGCCGCCCCTGAGCCGCATCACGCGACGCTCCTCGGACTCGTGCGTTAGCTCTCGTCGAGCCAGCGGTGGGGACGTGAGCGCAGCCGCTCCAGCCCCCATTCGTCGCAGAACGCCTCCCAGGTGGCGCGCGGCGCGCCGTCCCAGCGAAGCTCGTCGGGGTCCTTCTGGCGGATCTGCACACCATCCTCGGCAGTCCGCAGCCGGGCCAGGTCGCGGTACAGCAGCGCTTCATCCATGTGGTCGCGCAGCGACGCCGCGAGGGTCATCGCGCGGCCGCCGCTGACACCGGGTACCTCCCAGGTCGACGCACGAGCCGGCACGTCGTCCAGATGTCCGTACATCGCGAGGACCGCGGCGGCGCCTTTGGCGCCCCAGCCTGGGATACCCGGGTACCCGTCCGATGAATTGCCGACGACGGCCAGGAAGTCCGGGATCGACTCGGGGGGCACGCCCCATTTGACGCGCACGCCGGCATCGTCGTAGGTCAGGTTGCGGCGGCGGTCCCAGAGCACGATGCGCTCGTCGCGCACCAGTTGGGCCATGTCCTTGTCGGGCGTGCAGATCAGGATCCGTTCGACCCGCTTGTCTTCGGCGAACCGGACTGCGGCCGCGGCGATCGCATCGTCCGCTTCGTATTCGACCATCGGCCACAGCACGATCCCGAGCGCCTCCACGGCGGCCTCGGCGATCGGGAACTGCGCCAGCAGGTCGCGCGGCATCCCGGCCGATGACTTGTATCCAGCGAAGAGGTCGTTGCGGAACGATTCGATCACGCGGTCCGTAGCGCAGGCAACGTGGGTGGCGCCTTCCTCGCGGAGCAGGTAGAGCAGCTGGTCGCACAGCCCCGACACGCCCGAGAGCACCGTCCCGTCCCGGCCCAGCACCGGTGGCCGTGGCGCGTAATGCGCCCGAAAGAGCTCGTAGGTCGCGTCGACGAGGTGGAGTCGCACCTGCCGGTCAGCGCATCCGCGCCTGCCACATCGCGACACCCGCGTCGCGCATGGCCTGCAAGGCCCGCTCGCCGTCACCTTCCTTGAGATCGACCGCTGCGATCGCGTCGGTCAGTACGGCCGTCGAGTAACCCAGCCGAGCCGCATCCAGCGCCGTCGCCGAGACGCAGTAGTCGGTCGCGAGCCCGACGACGACGACCCCCTCGACGCCGCGTTCGCGAAGGAGGCCATCGAGCTCGGTCGGCATCTCCTCGCCCGTCGTCGGGTCACGCATCGTGAAGCCCGAGTAGCCGTCCTCGCCGTTCGCGCCCTTGTGGACACGCGGCGCGTCCGCGGGAAGTGCTAGGTCCGGGTGGAGCTCCGATCCCCATGTGTCGGCCACGCAATGGACCGGCCAGATCCCCCCGTCCTTCGCGAAGTGAGGGGTCGACGCGGGGTGCCAGTCCTGCGTCGCGACCACGAGGGCGCCCGCCGACGTCGCCATCGCGATCTCGCGGTTGATGACCGGGACGACGGCATCACCACCCTTGACCGACAAGCTCCCGGCCGGGTCGGCGAAGTCGTTCTGGACATCGACGACGATGAGCGCTGTCGTGGGCTGGTAGCGCTGCATCGGCCGAGCCTAGCAGGGGTCGACGCTCGATATCCAAGGTGGCCCGCTCGCTGTGGCCTGAGAGTCCACGCCAAGGTAGCGAGGGCCTGTTGGCCGCTTCCACGAAGGAGATCGTGGACTTCGAGTCCACGCAGCGGTACGGAAGCCTGCCTCCGATTTCCTCGGCCCACCGGCGTGGACTCTGGTCCACGCCGCGGCGCTGGACCGATCTAGCCGATCATCGCGGACTGTTCGTCCTTCTCGGGTTCGGGCGCGACCGTCTCCGGTGGCGACGGCGGCTCCACGTCGAGCAGGTAGCCGATGCCCTGGAAGGTCTTGATGCGGCCGGGCTCGCCGGGCTCGGCGCCCAGCTTGCGGCGGACGCGCGACACCCATACGCGCAGGTACTGGAGGTCGTCGCGGTATTCCGGACCCCAGACCTTCGTCAGGAGCTCGGTGTGCAGGACGACCTTGCCGGCATTGGCCGCGAGGTGCTGGAGCAGCAGCCACTCCGTCCTGGACAGCTGTACCAGCTCCCCGTTCCGGGTGACCATCCGGCGCTCCAGGTCGATCTCGATGTCGTCGAACGCCAGCACCCCAGAGCCGGGGCTCGCACCTGACGATCGGCGCAGCACCGCGCGAACGCGTGCCGCGAGCTCGTCGGGGTGGAACGGCTTCGCGATGTAGTCGTCCGCGCCGAGGTCCAGGCCCTTGGCCTTGTCGGCGGTCGAGCCCTTCGCGGTCAGCAGGATGACCGCCACCGGGCGGCGTTCCCGCAGCTGGCGCATGACCTCGATGCCATCGAGGTCCGGCATGACGATGTCGAGCAGGACGATGTCCGGCCGGACTTCCTCTGCCTTCTGCAGGGCGTCCTCACCGCCGTTCGCGGTGACGACACGGAATCCTTCCTCGCCGAGGGCGATCGAGACGAGCTTGGTGATCCGCGGCTCGTCGTCGGCGACCAGGACGAGAGGTTGCGTACTCACACGGCACCTCCTGGGTCGGCATCAATGGTGCCGGATATCGCCCGGCGCGTCAGCAACGAGCCGATCAGGATGGCGCGACGCTCGGAAGCTCGACGTTGACGTTGATGTCGCTGGGCGGGTTGCTCGTACTTGCTCCCGGACCCATCAGGAAGTACCACCCGAGGGCCAACACGATGATGATCGCGATGATCCCGAGGATGACGCCAGTGCTGGAACCGCCGTCCTTGACGACGACGGTGTCTCGATCGGTCATGTCGGCGTGACTCCTTTTTCAGGGGTCTCCAGCATCCCAGCGGCCCCCTGCCGCCGATGGCGCCCGACATTGCAGAACCGTTGCATCGGCATTACAGGGCGGCCGGCGAACGGGCCGTGATGGTGCGTGCGAGCACGCGTGAGCGTGAGGCGGGTGAGCGAGCGCCCGAATGATCGCTGCGAGGGATCGTTTCGACTCGAGAGGCCCTTCGAAGCGGCCGCGCTCCGTCTTGGAGCCCTCGATGATCCCTGCCAGCGATCATCTTTTCGTCCAGGGGCCAAGGGATCGACACGGGGACGTGCTTCGGCCAGAGATCGATCGCTGTGAGCGATCATCCGGAGCACCCGGCGGGACCACCCTCGCGCTCGAATCCGTCTGGCATGCTTTGGCCATGCCGTTCCCCCAGGATGATCTCGAGTGCATAGATCGCGCCAAAACGGTTCGGATCGAGACCTCGAAGCCGGGTGGGCCGGTCCACAGCACGATCATCTGGGCGGTCGTCGAGCAAGGCGAGGTGTTCGTCCGGTCCTGGCGCGGGGCCGGGGCGCGCTGGTATCGCGAGGCGCTCGCGAACCCCGACGTCGCCATCGTGGTGCAGAAGCGTCGGACGGCGGCGCGGGCGGAGCCCGCTACGGACCCCGACTCGGTCGCGCGCGCGTCGGCCGGTCTCGAGCACAAGTACGCGGGAGATCCCGCGGTCAGGTCGATGGTCCGCGAAGAGATCCTGGGGACGACGCTCCGCATCGACGCGTGACGCGCGCCCCGACAGGTCGTCGCCGACCCGCAACCTCCACGCTCCGACCGTCCGGCCTACGATAGGCACGACGATGTATTTCGACGAGTTCAAGCACCAACTGCCCGACATCGACCCCGCCGAGACCGAGGACTGGATGACGTCGCTCGACCAGGTGGTCGAGCAAGCGGGCGAGACCCGCGCCCGGTTCCTCGTCTACAAGCTGCTCAAGCGCGCTCGTCAGCTGCAGATCGGGCTCCCTCCGCTGACCCAGACCCGCTACATCAACACGATCAGCCCCGAACAGGAGCCGGCGTTTCCCGGCGACGAGGCGATGGAGCTGCGCATCCGGCGGATCGTCCGCTGGAACGCGGTAGCGATGGTCCTGCGGGCGAACAATCGGTTCCCGGGCATCGGCGGGCACCTGTCCACGTACGCGAGCTCGGCGAGCCTGTACGAGGTCGGCTTCAACCACTTCTTCCGCGGCAAGGACGACGGCCCGGGCGACCAGGTGTTCTACCAGGGCCATGCCGCGCCGGGTATCTACGCACGGGCGTTCCTGGAAGGTCGACTCAGCGAAGACCAGCTCGACCGCTTCCGTCGTGAAGGGGCGCCCGGCGAGGGCCTCAGCTCGTACCCGCACCCGCGGCTCATGCCGGACTTCTGGGAGTACCCCACGGTGTCGATGGGTCTGGGGCCGATCAGCGCCATCTACCAGGCTCGCTTCAACCGCTACCTCCAGAACCGCGGCGTGCTCGACACCAGCGGTTCGCGAGTGTGGGCGTTCGTCGGCGATGGCGAGACCGACGAGCCCGAATCGCTCGGGGCACTCCATGTCGCGGCGCGCGAGGGACTCGACAACCTGACCTTCGTCGTCAACTGCAACCTGCAGCGGCTCGATGGCCCCGTCCGCGGCAACGGCAAGATCATCCAGGAGCTCGAGGCGGTCTTCCGCGGCTCGGGCTGGAACGTCATCAAGGTCATCTGGGCCCGCGAGTGGGACGAGCTGCTCGCCCGCGACGTCGACGGCGTCCTCGTCCAGCAGATGAACGACACGCTCGATGGCGAGTTCCAGAAGTTCTCGGTCGCCGGTGGGGCGTACATCCGCGAGCACTTCTTCGGACCCGATCAGCGGCTACGCAAGCTCGTCGAGCATCTGTCCGACGACGACCTCGCCAAGTTGCGCCGCGGTGGCCACGACTACCGGAAGCTGTACGCCGCGTACAAGGCGGCGACCGAGTTCAAGGGCGCCCCGACCGTGATCCTGGCGAAGACCGTCAAGGGCTGGACGCTCGGGCCCGGCGTCGAGGCACGCAACATCACCCATCAGGCCAAGAAGCTCTCCGAGAAGGAGCTGGCGGTCTTCCGCGACCGACTTCAGCTGCCGATCCCCGACGAGAAGCTCAAGGACGCGCCGTACTACCACCCGGGTCCGAAGTCCGAGGAGGTCGTATACCTTCGCGAGCGACGCAAGGCCTTGGGTGGCGAGATCCCGAAGCGGGTCGTGCGAGCCAAGCCGCTGCCGGCGCCGCCGCCCGAGATCGACGCCGAATTCTCGGCGGGCAGCCAGCAGGCTGTGTCGACCACGATGGTCTTCACGCGCATCCTGCGCAACCTGATCCGCGACAAGGAGCTCGGACCGCGGATCGTGCCGATCATCCCGGACGAGGCGCGCACGTTCGGCATGGATCCGCTCTTCAAGGAAGTCGGCATCTACGCGGCGCTCGGGCAGCGCTACGAGCCGGTCGACTCGGATCTCGTGCTGTCGTATCGCGAGGCGACCGACGGCCAGGTCCTCGAGGAGGGGATCACCGAGGCGGGCTCGATGGCTTCCTTCCAGGCAGCCGGCACGTCGTACGCGACCCACGGCCTCGCGACGATCCCGTTCTACATCTTCTACTCGATGTTCGGGTTCCAGCGGACCGGCGACCAGATGTGGGCGTTCGGGGACGCCCGCGGTCGCGGTTTCCTGATGGGTGCAACTGCCGGACGGACGACGTTGGCAGGGGAGGGGCTGCAGCACGATGACGGCCACTCCCATCTCGTCGCATCGACGGTCCCCAATGTCCGCGGCTACGACCCGGCCTACGCCTACGAGCTGGCTGCGATCGTGCGCGACGGCATCCAGCGGATGTACGGGGCCAAGCCCGAGGACGTCTTCTACTACATCACCCTCCATAACGAGAACTACAAGCAGCCCGCCCGGCCCGATGGCCTGACCGACGAGGCGATCCTGCGCGGCGTGTACCGCTTCGCCGAGCCGCCGGACGCGGGCAAGGACGCGCATCCCGCTCGACTCGTCGGTTCGGGGGCGATCCTCGAGCAGGCCGTCGCGGCGCGTGACATCCTGGCCGAGCGCTTCGGCGTTGCGGCGGAGGTCTACAGCGCGCCGTCGTTCCCGCTCCTCCGGCGCGAGGCGCTCGAGGCGGAACGCTGGAACCGGCTCCATCCCGACGCCAAGACCCCGCGCGTCCCCCTCGTCAGCCAGATCCTGCCGCCCGACGGTGGCCCGATCGTGGCCGCTACCGACTGGCTCAAGGCGCTGCCCGACATGGTCGCCCGCTGGCTCCCGGACTACTACGTCTCGCTGGGCACCGACGGCTTCGGGCGGAGCGGGACCCGCGAGGACCTGCGGGCGTTGTTCGAGATCGATCCGCCCCACATCGCGGCGGCGACGATGGTGGCCCTTGCGCGCTGCGGTGCGCTCGCCCCGGCCAAGGCCGCGAAGGCCGTCCGCGACCTCGGCATCGATCCTGACAAGATCGACCCCGCCGCTCTCTGACACCGCCCCGCGGCCCGACGGCTCGGGTCTCGTCGGGTTAGCCGGCACGTTCGCCCGGCTCGGGCTGACCTCCTTCGGCGGGCCGGCGGCGCACGTCGCCCTGATGCGCGACGAGTTCGTCCGGCGTCGCGGCTGGCTCGATGACGCGACCTTCCTCGACTTGCTCGGTTCGGCCAACCTGATCCCTGGCCCCACGTCGACCGAGCTTGCGATGCACATCGGCTATCGACGGGCGGGCCATGCCGGCCTGGTCGTGGCGGGCCTCGCCTTCCTGCTCCCAGCCGTCGTCACCGTGGCGATCCTTGCCTGGCTCTACGTGGAGTTCGGTCGGCGGCCCGAGATCGAGGCGCTGTTCGCGGGGGTCGGCCCTGTCGCCGTCGCGATCATCGCCCACGCCGGCTGGTCGATCGCTCGCAGCGCCCTGCGCCAACCATGGCAGGCGGGACTGTTGGCCGCCGCGATCGTGGCCATCCTCGGCGGGGTCCCGGAGATCGGTGTGCTGCTGCTCGCCGGTGTCGTTGGGCTCGTGATCGCCGGCGGGCTCACGCAAGGCGAGGGCGGTGCTGCCGCCGCGTCGTTCCTGGCAGTCCCCGGTGGGGCGCTCGCCGCGGTCGCCGTGTCCGTGTCCACCCCCGCGATCCTGTTCGCCTTCCTCAAGATCGGCGCCGTCCTGTTCGGGAGTGGCTACGTCCTCGTCGCCCTTCTCCGATCGGAGCTGGTCGATGGGCTCGGGTGGCTGACGGAGGCCCAGCTCCTCGACGCCGTAGCGGTCGGCCAGGCGACGCCCGGGCCGCTGTTCTCGACGGCGACCTTCATCGGCTATGTCATCGGCGGGCCGGTCGGGATGGTGGCCGCGACCGTGGGCATCTTCCTTCCCGCGTTCATCGCGGTCGCCCTGAGCGTGCCGGTCCTCCAGCGGCTGCGCGGGTCCGTCCGGGCGCGGGCCTTCCTGGACGGCGTCAACGTGGCGGCCGTGGGTCTGATCGCCGTCGTTGCCGCGCAGCTCAGCACAGGGGCGATCCGCGACGTTCTCGCGCTCGGCGAGGCGGTCGTCGCACTCGCCTTGCTCGCCGCGGGTGTCGGCAGCGGCCGGCTCGTCCTCGCCGGGTCCGTGGTCGGCCTCATCCGGCTGGCGTTCGGCCTTCCTTGAGCGCCGGGGTCGAAGACGACGTGGTCGGTCTCAGGACGACCGACGGCATGGTCCCATCATCACGGGGTACGCCGGAATCGGCGGCATCGGGCTCGAGCGCCCGCAACGTGAAACCGACCTCCGAGCCTCCCTGCGGCGGCCTGTGGGCCCAGATCCGGCCGCCCATCGCCTCCGCGAGGCTGGCACACACGAACAGCCCGATGCCCGAACCGGCCACGGACCGGGAGCTTTCCGGGTCCCGGTAGAACAGCTCGAAGATGCGCTCCAGCGAGTCCGGAGGGATGCCCGGACCGTCGTCCGTCACGCGGACCTCGACGGCAGTCCCGAGGTTGCGCGCCGAGACGACCACGTGGCTCCCCGGTGGGGTGTACTTGGCGGCATTGTTCAAAAGGTTGCGCACGATCTGCTCGACGTAGGTCGACTCGCCGGCGACGATCGGCAGGTCGCGCTCGAAGTCGGTCTCCACGGTGATGGTCGGCAGCTCGCGCGCCTCGTGCGCCACGATCCGCTCGAGCAGGCGGCGTGGCTCGAGCGGCTCGGGCTCGACCTCGAGCCGGCCACGCTCGACGCGGCTGAGGACCAGGAGGTCCTCGACCAGCCGGTGGAGCCGCTCCGACTCCGAGCGGACGTCCTCGAGCAGCGCCATCCGCGAGGCGTCATCATCCGTGCGCCCAGGTCGCGCCAGGATCTGGGTCAACCCGAGGATCGTCGTGATCGGCGTACGGAGCTCGTGGCTGATCACATCCACGAACGCCTCGCGGAACTCGCCTGCCCGGCGCTCGTCGGCGAGCAGGCGGTCGCGGTCCTCGATGAGCCGGAGGCGGTCCGTGATGTCCTGACCCGTCCCGATCATCCTGATCGCCTGGCCTCGCTCGTCACGCAGGACACGGCCCGCGCCGTGTGTCCAGCGCACGGAACCGTCCGGGCGCACGATCCGGAAGTCGAGCTCGAAGGAACCGGAGTCATCGAGCGCAGCAGCGACCGCGCTCTCGAAATTCGCCCGGTCATCCGGATGGATCGAATCGATGTAGGTCGCGTAGGTGGGCGCCTTTGGCCCGGGCTCCAGCCCGTGCTGGCGGAAGATCGCCTCGGACCAGCTCAGCTCGCCGGTCTCGACGTCCCATTCCCAGAAGCCCGTGCCCGATGCGGCGAGCATCATCTCGAGGCGGGCATCGCGGGCTTCGACCGCCTCCGCCAACGCGGACACCTCGTCCAGCGCGTCCACGAGACCGTCGCGGGCCGCGCGACGCGACGCGACGAGGAGGACGGTGAAGGTCGCCGTCACGAGGTAGAGCACCTGGCGGAACTGGTCGACGCCGGCCTCCCCCGGGGGTTCGGCCCCCAGGAAGACCACGGCGTTGAGGACGACCTCAGAAGCGACGGTCGTCAGGCCCCCGACGAAGCCGCCGAGCCAGGCGGCAAGCACGGCGGCAGCCATGAGCAGCACGTAGCCCGTGTCGCTCGAGATGGCCTCATTGATGGCGGCCTTCGTCGCGATGGCGAGCCAACCGAGGAATAGACCGACGACCACCGATTGGACCGGCCCGAAACGGACATCAAGGGCTCGCGCGATCTGACCTCGTCCCCGCGCGGACAACCGTCCGGCGACCCCCGGTGCCTGCTCCGCCAAACACCATCCTCCCGTCGAGTGTCGTTCGTGCCGCCCGCAGTATGGACCAGACCGCTGTCAGCCCCGCGCAACGCCAGCCGGCTTCGGGCCGATACGCCGTGCATGAACCGTGCAGGAGGCTGGAGCCAGCACGGAGGTGCATCGATGCCGAAGGAATACCTGACCACCATCGAGACGGCGCGCCAGCGCGTGCGACGAACGCGGTCCGAGGACGACGTACCGACGACGGAGTCGGTCGGTGATCCCGACGAGGACACCCCCGAAGCAAGCGGCCAGGCCGGGGCCGCCGCCGGCGCTCTGCTCGGCACGGCAGTGGCCGGACCGATCGGCACGGCGATCGGGGCAGGCGTGGGCGGTGCCGCTGGCGCTGCGGCAGAGGCCGCGGACGCCGACGACCCCAAGCGGCGCGATGAGGCCCGCAAGGACCAGCAGCTCGAGGACTGGGAGGAGCGACGATGACTGCCAGGAAAGACGTCAAGCACGACACCGACCTGGACCCCGGCGCCTACGTGGGCCGAAAGCCCGAGCGGCAGGCTGAGACCATCCCTGGTGGCATCTCGGATGCCGACGAGCGAGTGGCCGCGCACAGCAGCCAGCCTGGGCCCGTCGGTGACGATCGCCATCCTGCCGGTCACCGCGAGGGCCCACCGGCGACGGATGACACCGTCCGCGAGGCCGGTCAGGATCGCTGATAGCAGGCTGATACACGGGTGGTCTCCCGATTGACGCTCGCCCGTCCGGCCCCCACGTAGGTTCATCCGGCCCCCAACGCAACACCACCCAGGAGGCGCCCAGATGGACCGAACGAATGACCCACGTCGGGTCGATCCCGACACCGATCCCCTCGATCCGACCGACGACGACGAGGTCGGTGGCGAGGCCATGGGCGCCGGTGCCGGCGCGCTCGGCGGCGCCGCCATCGGTGCTGCCGTCGGTGGCCCTCCGGGCGCCGTCGTCGGTGGCGCGATCGGCGCCGTCGGTGGCGCGGTGGCCGGTGAGGCTGCCGAAGGAGCCGATGACGAGGCCGGATCCGGTGCGGGTGCCCTCGGCGGTGCCGCGACCGGTGCGGTCGTCGGCGGCGCTATCGGTGGGCCTCCCGGCGCAGTCGTCGGCGGCGCAGTCGGCGCTGCTGGTGGCGCCGGCGTCGGCGACAAGACCGAAGAGGAGCTCGAGGAAGGGCGCCGCCCGGAACTCGATCGTGACCGCTAGAGCAACGTCCTGACCCGGTCATCGACCGGGAAGTGCGACACTGACCGCGGACCTCGCCATGCGGGGTCCGCGGTCACTACCGTTTCGAGGAGCGTTCGATGGTTCGCCCGCTTCGGATCGCCCAGGCCGCGCCGCCGTTCGAGCGTGTCCCGCCCCAGGCATACGGGGGCACGGAGCGGATCGTCCACGGTCTCGTCACAGAGCTGGACCGCCGCGGTCACGAGGTGACGACGTTCGCAAGCGGCGATTCGGTCGTTCCCGGCCGGCACATCGAGACCGTGCCGCAGGCGCTCCGACCGATCGGCTACACCGGCGACTCGCTGCCGTGGATGCAGCTGACCATGCAGAAGATCCTCGCCCACATCGACGAGTTCGACCTGATCCACAGCCACCTCGAGTGGCAGAACCTGCTGCTGGCAAGGATCAGCCCGATCCCAGTCGTGTCCACGTTCCACGGTCGGTTGGACCTGGCGTGGGCGGAGGATCTACTTGAAGACCCGCCCGGTGGCCTCGTCGCGATCAGCAACAGCCAGTCTTCCGCCCACCCGGACGTCCCGTGGGCCGGCGTGGTCTACAACGGCCTGCGGCTGGCAGAGGCGCCGTTCGGGCGGAAGCGGACCGATGCCCTGTGCTTCGTCGGCCGGGTCGCGCCGGAGAAGGGCATCGTCGAGGCGATCGAGGTTGCCAAGGCGGCCGGGCGGCCGCTACGGATCGCGGCGAAGGTCGCCGCCGGGGGTGTAGAACGCGATTACTACGACGAGGTCTTCTACCCGGCGCTCAAGGCCGCCGGCAAGACCGTCGAGTACCTGGGCGAGATCACCCAGGGCGAGCGAGACCAGCTGTTCGCGGAGAGCCATGCGGTGCTAATGCCGGGGTCATGGCCGGAGCCGTTCGGTTTGGTCGCGATCGAGTCACTGGCATGCGGCACGCCGGTCATCGCGCGACGCAGCGGTGCCCTACCGGAGATCATCCGCGACGGGATCGACGGCTTCCTCGGCGATGACGTCACGGCGATGGCGTTCAAGGTCGACCGTGTGGCCGATCTCGATCGGGAGGCCATCCGCGCGTCGGTCATCGATCGCTTCTCGGTCGAACGCATGACCGACGGGTACGAGGAGATCTATCGCGCGCGGCTCGCCGAGCGCCGGCCGGTGGCCGTGATGGATGCCAGCGGCCCGACCGCCCTGGTGACCGACGACGAGCCGGCCGGGGCCACACCAGCCCGCGCCTGAGACTGCCACGCGGCTTTCACATCGACCACCGAACCTGCCGGGCATCGCTGACGCTCCCTGTCGGAGGCTTGGCGCGCGTCGGGTCGCGGGACCCGGGCGCCAGCCAGGAGGACCGGACCGATGCCACAGAAGGCCTGGACTGACAAGCGTGAGCGTCAGTACGAGCACATCAAGGACTCGTACGCGGAGCGCGGCGTCAGCGAGGACGAAGCCGAGGAGCGCGCGGCGCGCACCGTGAACAAGGAACGGCGGGAGGCCGGCGAGACCAAGAGCCGGAAGCGATCGTCGTGACCGCGCTCGGCTACGCACTGTCGAGCGAGGAGCACGGCCCTCGCGACCTGGTCGGCAACGCCCGCCGTGCGGAGGAGGCGGGCTTCACGTTCGCCTTGATCTCCGACCACTTCCACCCATGGATCGAGCGTCACCCGCACAGCCCGTTCGTGTGGGGGGTCCTGGGCGCGATCGCGCAGGCCACGGATCGCCTCGTCGTGGGTACGGGCGTGACCTGCCCGACGATGCGCACCCACCCGGCGATCATCGCCCATGCCGCGGCGACGGCAGCCGACCTCATGCCGGGGCGGTTCTTCCTGGGCGTCGGGACCGGCGAGAACCTCAACGAGCACATCCTCGGGCAGGCGTGGCCCGAGTGGGATGTCCGGGCCGAGATGCTGGAGGAGGCGGTCGAGGTCATCCGTGCCCTCTGGAGCGGTGAGGTCACCAGCCACCGCGGGCGCCACTACCGCGTCCAGAACGCCAAGCTCTACACGCTCCCTGAGTCGCTTCCACCGATCCGCGTCGCGGCCAGCGGCCGGCGCATGGCCGAGCGCGCGGCACGCATCGGCGAGGGCCTCATCGCGACAGCGCCTGACAAGAACCTCGTGCAGGCGTATCGGGATGCCGGCGGCAGCGGGCCACTGATCGGCCAGGTGTCCGTGTGCTGGGCCGAGTCGGAAGCGGCCGCCCGGCGAACCGCCCTCGAGTGGTGGCCGACGGCGGCCCTCCACGGCGAGGTGAGCCAGGAGCTGCCCAACCCGTCACAGTTCACGGATCTTGCCAAGAGCGTCACCGAGGACCAGGTCGCCGAGGTGATCCTGTGCAGCCCGGATCCCGAGCAGCATCTCGAGAATATCCGGGAGTACGAGAAGGCTGGGTACGACCACGTCTACGTGCACCAGATCGGCCCCGACCAGACGGGCTACCTGGACTTCGCGATGCGCGAGATCCTGCCGGCGCTGAAGGCCGAGCCGGCCACGGCCCTGGCGTAGGGATGTGCCCGGGCGGGGCCCGGGCACGCCCTCGCTGCTAGTCGAGCAGCCTGCGATCCAGCCACAGGACGGGCTGGATCGCCGATCCGGCCGGGAGCACGAACTCGATCACGCTGACGAGCTCCGTCGTCCCGTCGTCGAGCGCCCGGACCGGCCGGCGGAGCCCCGGGTTCGATACCGGATGACGGTCACGCGGTCGGCGCACGCGTGACCGCAGTGGCGCGGTCCCGAAGCGGCCGGGCGTCGGGCTCCTCATAGCTGCTCGTCCGGGTCCTCGATGTCGGCCGCGTCCGGGGCGTCCGGGCCCTCGCGGAGCAGCGGGTTGTCGTCCTTCTCGCTGTCGCCGTCGGGCGGCGTGCGGCTGTCCGCCGGGTCGCCCTCGGGACGGGGCGCGTCCCGGGGTTCGGTTTCGTCGGTGTCGGCGCCCGGTAGGTCCCAGCGGCGTTCGTCTGTCATCGTGGCGTACCTCCATGCGGGGTCGCTGCAGCCACCTTCGCAGGACGGCCGCTGCGGTCTGGTCGCATCCGCTGGATGGCCACCTTGCAGTGCCGTGCCAGCGGACGTGCGGTCGGTGGCTTAGGCCCGGTGCATCTCGCGGCGCAGCACGATCCACGCGGCCACGAGCGTCACGGCCGCGATCACGCCCAGGGCGCCGATCTGCCAGAAGTGCGTGGTGGAGCCTCGGAGCATGTAGTCCTGGAGGAGCTGGATGCCGTGGGTCACGGGTAGCGCGTAGGCGAGCGCGCGGACGGGCGGCGTGAACTCGTCGATCGCGAGCACGAATCCGCTGAAGAACACGGACGCAAGCAGCACCAAAAGCGAGAGCTGCACCGCCTGGCGTTCGGAGTCGGAGATCACCGCGATCAGCAGTCCCAGTCCGAGCGACGCGAGCAGCAGCAGGCCGATGGCGAGCGCGAGGTAGCCCGGATCGGCGAGCGCTGGTACGCCCAGACCGACGACGAGCAGGATCGTGGTCAGCCCCGCGACGACGAAACCGAGGATGCCGTACGCCAGGACCTTCCCCGCGAGCACCTCCGCGGAGCTCACCGGCGAGATGCGGAACAGCTCCATCACCCCGCTCGATCGCTCACGGACCAACGACATCGAGACGAGCGTTACGGCCAGATGCTGCAGGATCAGGGCCAGCACGGCCGGCCCGAAATACGACGTCACGGTGGGCGCGTTCGGTGCGAGATTCACCAGCCGGGACTCGGTCGGGGCGGCCACGACGTCGGCCGGGATGGCCGCCGCCTGGGCCTCGCCGGCCTCGACGATGTAGCCCTTGCCCTCCTCGACGACCTGCTCGATGAGACGACGATTGACCGCATCGGCGAGGGCGTTGCCGAGGATACCGGCGTAGTTCTCATCGACCGGATCGGTCTCATCGACGATGATCTCGATCGTCGTGCGCTGACCGCTTCGAAACGTCGCCTCGGGATCCTCGGGGGCGACCACGACCAGATCGACCAGGCCAGCCCGAAGCCTGGTCTCGGCCTCCTGGCGGTCGTTCAGGATCTCCGCGACATGGAGTGGTGGCCCGGCGAGCTCCTGGTACTGCTCGGCCTCGCGCGGCAGCTGGCTCGAGTCGGGGATGACGATCAGGGTCTCCAGGGGGCGGCGGACGCCGCTGAAACCGAACCCGAAGATGGCCATGATGATGAACGGTCCAAGCACGAGACTTACCAGCGCGCCGGGACGCCGGACGGTCTCGACCAGCTCCTTCCCCACGAAGGCAAGGAGCCGCCACAGGACCGCGAGCGGGGCATGCATCAGGCGGCCTTGTCGTCGTCGTCGCCGCGCGCGGCATCGATCTCGTTGGCGCGTTCACGTCGCGCCCGTTCCACGAGGATGGCGAACACCTCGTCGAACGACGGACGCGTCTCGGCCGCGGCCTCGACGTCGCCACCCCGTGACGTCACGGCCTCGACGAGGTCCGGCAGCGTCGCCGAACTGTCAGTGACCGTGGCGCGGACCTGGTTCGGACCAGCCTGTTCCAGGCGGAGGACATTCGGGACGTCCCGGAGGGCGGAGGCATCGATCGGCTCGCGAGTGTCGATCACGACGACGTCGCCGCCCATCGCAGTCCGCCGCAGCTCGTCCGGCGTGCCGGTCGCGATCGCCCGACCCTCCGCGATCAGCACGACCGCGTCACACGACTCGGCCTCGTTCACGTACTGGGTCGTCACCAGCAGCGTACGGCCCGCGTCGCGGAGTCGGCCCAGCTCCTGCCAGATCGTGGCGCGCAGCAATGGGTCGATGCCGGCTGTCGGCTCGTCGAGAAAGGCGATCTGCGGGTCGTGGACGAGCGACGACGCCAGCTCGAGCCGGCGCTGCATCCCGCCGGACAGTCGGCCGGCACGCCGGCTTCTGACATCCCACAGGTCGACCCACTGGAGGACCTCGCGCGTCCGCCGCCGCCGACGCCACCACAGCAGGCCGAACAGCGACGCGACGAAGTCGACGTTCTCGCGTGTCGTGAGGTCGGGGTAGAGGGCGAACGACTGCGGCATATAGCCGATCCGCTCGCGGGTCTCACGGCGGAACTCGACCGGATCCTCACCCATGACGCGGACCTCACCCTCGGTCGGGGCAAGGGCGCCGGTCATCAGCCGCACGAGCGTCGTCTTACCGGCGCCGGACGGCCCGATGATCCCCACGATCGTGCCGGGGGCCACGGCGAGCGTGATTCCGTCGACAGCGGTGTCGTCCCCGAACCGCTTCGTCAGGCCCTCCATGGTCACTGCGTTCATACCGGGGGGTCTCCTCGGACGTCCGGTGCTGCGGATACAGCTGTCCCATCGCGACGGTCCCCCAAAAGCAGAGTCGCGACGGGACTGGCCGCAGTATCGGAAGCGACCCCTATCGGGAGGTCGGTGCCCGCCGGATGCGAGGTTGCAGGCATGTGGCGAAGGGTCCCGACCCGTCCCCCCGTCACGTGGCCGCCACTACCGTGCGCCCATGCCCGACACGACCGACGACGCCCGCGCCGCCGCACGGGCGAGCGGGCTGCGCTACTCGACCGACACCAAGCCCGGCTGGACCCGCCATCGGACCGGGCGCGGCTTCAGCTACCGCGACGCCGACGGCGCGACCATCCGCGACGAGGAAGCGAGGGGGCGGGTCGCCGCCCTGGCGATCCCGCCGGCGTGGACAGACGTGTGGATCTGCCCATGGCCCGATGGCCATCTTCAGGCCACCGGGAGGGACGCTCGCGGTCGCAAGCAGTACCGCTACCACGCCCGCTGGCGCGAGCGCCGCGGCGCGGAGAACTTCGAGCGGATGATCGAGTTCGCGGACGCGCTTCCGCGCATCCGGCGACGCGTGCAGCGCGACCTCGGATCGCGCGGGCTGACGCGGGAAAAGGTCCTGGCGGCCGTGGTCCAGCTGCTGGAGAAGACACTCATCCGGGTCGGGAACGAGGAGTACGCGCGACTCAATCGCTCGTTCGGGCTGACCACGCTGCAGGGTCACCACGCCAAGGTGGCGGGCCACAGCGTCCGCTTCAGGTTCCGCGGCAAGTCCGGCGCCGTTCACGAGGTCGGCCTGCGTGACCGCCGCCTCGCCTCGATCATCCGGCGCTGCCAGGACCTGCCCGGGCAGGACCTGTTCGCCTACGTCGATGACGACGACGAGGTCCGGGACATCACGTCCGACGACGTCAACGACTACCTGCGCGACGCGTCCGGCGGCGACTTCACCGCCAAGGACTTCCGGACATGGGCAGGGACGTTGCTGGCCTACCGAGCGTTGCGCGCTCTCCAGCCCGAGGATCACGGCCCCGCGGCGCGCCGCAACGTCGTCCAGGCGATGAAACAGACCGCCGCCAGGCTCGGCAACACGCCTGCCGTGGCGCGTGGCAGCTACGTCCACCCGGCGGTCCTGGAGGCGTACCTGGAGGGTTCGCTCCGAGGCGCCCTCGTCGACGTCGCCGAAGAGCAGGAAGCTCCGCCGCCGGGCGCCGATCGGGCGGAGGAGCGCGCCGTCGTGCGCCTGCTCCGCCAGCGGGCGCGTCAGGCGCGTCGGGGCAGGCGGGCCGCGCCCCGCGACTGACATGACGAAGCCCCGGCGATGCGCCGGGGCTTCGTCGAGCTATCCGGTCCTGATATCAGACGGGGTCGTTCCCGTGCTCCTCGCGGAACTTGGCCTTGTCGGCCTCTTCGTCGATCTCGTCACCGAGGTTGCCGAGGCCGGTGCGGATGTCATCGGCCGTGTTGGCGGCCTTGTCTTCGAGGCTTTCCTCACCATCGGACTTGCGCCACTGTTCCTTGGCCTCGTTCTCGGCCTCGCGATAGGTGCGCTTGGCGTCATCCATCGTCCAGGTACCTCCTTGAGCCCACGAGCGTGGGACGCCTTCGACGCTACGGTGCGGCGGGTTGCGTGCTCTCGTTCGCGGTGTCGCCGCCGCTATCAGCGCTGTTGCACTGCGAGCGCGCGGCCGGATGCTACCCCGTGGCGAGGTTCTTGCGATCGACGAACTCGGACCCGACCAACCCCGCCGGGACGAGCGCCGCAAGGACCAGGGCGCGCGGCGCACCGCCGAGCAGCAGGCCACCAGCGAAACCGAGCGAGAACGCGGCGACGACCTTGAGGGTCTCGTCGGATCCGGCTCGCACCATCCGGTTCGCTTCCTGGAAGGCTTCGCGCGTGGTGCCGGCCGCCTCGGGTAGTCGAGCGCTGACCTCGCCGGCCACGCCGGCGACCGTGTCGGCCATCTGCTTTGCCGTGGTCGTGATCTTCTCGATGCCGCCGTCGTCGGCGTTGTTGCGCTTGGTGCGGCTCGGCGTCGCGGTCATGTCAACTCCTCCCGATCATTGCCTCTCGCGCCTGATCGACTAGTTCTGGGTATGAAAAGGCGACGGACGGCTCGGGGAGGGGACCCGAACCGTCCGTTGCGAAAGGAGGTGCGCCCCGTCACAAGCGCCCACCTTGTGGGTGTTCTGCTGTTGCTCCGACCGTATGGCAGCGCGCGTCCCGGACTCGCCACGTCGCAGCGTCCGGATATTACAAACGCATGACAACGGGTCGCAGTCGGGCGGGTAGCTCGGGCGGCCCGCCGCATCCGACTGCCTTCACGTCGTGCCATCGTCGATCCTCGATCCCTCCTGCTGAGGTGTGGCTCCCGGACCCCCAGTGGTACAGGAGCCACGATGTGAGCGTGGCGGGGAGGGCGTCACGGCTGTTCGCCCGTTCCTCCACCTTGCCCTATCACGAGCCTCGCGGCTCGCGTCAACGGGGCGTGCCGTGGCTGTCGCCGCCGTGGACATCGCCACGCCAGGCACCGGTCGGCGCGCCGCGCTGCTCGATGAACTCCTTGAACCGGCGGAGGTCTCCCTCTGCCTGCCGCGCCACGAACCCGAGCGCGTCGCCCGCTGACTCGATCGGTCCCTCGGGCTCCACGTCGAGTTGCAGCGTGGCCCGCGTCATGTTGTCGGCCAGCGGCTCGAACGTGACCTGACCGGCGTTCTTGGCACCGCTCGTCGATCGCCACGCGACGCGCTTGTCAGGCTCCTGCTCCGTGACCTCCGCTCGCCAGGAGCGCTCGATGCCCCCGATCTCCGCCGTCCATGCGAGGGTCGTGTCGTCGAGCTGCTTCACGTGCTTGACGCCCTCCATGAACTTCGGGAAGTCCTCGAACTGCGTCCACTGGTCATACGCGACGCGGACCGGGACGGCGACATCGATGGATTCGACGATGGTCGACACGACGATCTCCTTTCGTAACGCGACGAAGCCCACCGCTTGGTGGGCTCCGTCGCATCTTGGGCCTCCGGGCGGGGTGCCCGGTGCGGTACTCAGACTGGGCCGCGACCCACGCGACTCCGGCCAGTCACGGCGTTCACGACAACGACCGTGATGACGGCACCGATCGTCGCGACGACGATCGAGCTGATGTCGAACGGTCCGTCGATCGGCTTGGTGTTGAACAGCGCGCTGGCCAGGAAACCGCCGACGAGTGCGCCGACGATGCCGAGCACGATGTGCCCGATGATCCCGAGCCCCTCGTCACCCTTGACGAGGAAACCGGCAAGGTAACCGGCGATGGCGCCGAGGACGATCCACGCGATGATGCTCATCCAGAAACCTCCTTCCGTTGGCGGGCATCTCACCCGCTTGCTGGGGTTATGTGCCCGTTCCGGGTACGTGGCCCACTGTCGCGGCAGCGATTTAGCCGCCGGACAACGGACGGAGGCCGGCGCGTAACAACCGCATGAAGACGCTGCACGAAATCGCCGACTCGCGCGACCTCACCGGACACCAAGACGCCGGGCCCAGCAAGGGCCCGGCGTCGGGTCTTGTGGTCGCGTCGTTCAGATCACGACGGCGAGGCAGACTCGCTCGGCATCTCGCTCGGCAGTCCGCTGTCGACCGGAGCCGCCGAATTGACCGGAGCCGCCGAGTCGACCGGAGCCGCTGAGGTCCCCGCGCCGGACGGCGAGCAGGCGACGAGTGCGGCCCCGAGGGCCAGCAGCATGACGATTTGCTTGAGCATATGGTCACCTCCTGGGATAACGGCGACGCGGGAGGCGACGCCGGGCGGCCATCTGGGTGTGGCCCCGACCTCGACCGTACGGGCAGCGACGCGACGGTCGTGCGGTCCGGGGCAGTCGGAGGCATTGCAGGGGAATCGCAGTCCACCGTCCCCAGCGGTTGTCATGCGCCCGCGATGGGTCGACCTCGAGTGAGCCATCTCGGCGCATCGCGACGCGCCGCACGATGCGGCAACCGTTCGACTCTCCCGCTCACGAGGTCCCTATCGATGTTGATCGAGCCGGCAAGCAGAGCGTCTGAGTCGTGGGAGGCGGACCCCGCCCACGACCGGATCATGCTGGCGTTCCAGTACCTGGTCGCGATCGTCGCGGTGGCCGCTGCGGGGCTGTTGGGTCTGATCCACTGAGCCCTCCATCGGTCCGGCTGTTCGACGCGGGCGGAAGCGATCGCTCGGTCGAGCTCACCGACGAAACGGTCAAGTCGCTCGGCCCCAAACGCCTGCTGTGGGTGGATATCGACGACCGCGACGACGAACGATCCATCGACGAGGTCGTGCGGGTGCTGGGCATCGCGGACATCGACCTCCGCCGTCTGGGTACCGACGATGGTCGAGCCCGATTGACGCGCACTGCCGATCGGCTCCATATCACCCTCGAAGCATTGGAGAACGACGAGGCGGAGCCGCGCCTCGTTCGGCGCGAGATCGACATCGTGGCTGCGCCGAACATCGTGCTCACCGTGCACGACGGCCCGATCGAGGCCCTGCGGCGCTTCGAAGCAGGGCTCGACGGCGAGACACGACTTGGAAAACTGCGGGCGGGCGACCTCATGTCGTCACTGATCGATGAGGTCCTCGTGGAATACTTCCTGGTGGCCGAGGTCATCGAGCGCGAGATCGACGAGCTCGATCGACGTGCGTTACAGGGGCGGCGAGGCGACGACGTCCTTGCCGCCATCGTGGCGCTCCGACACCGCGTCGGCCTGATGCGGCAGACTCTCGCTCCGCATCGGGACGCGCTGTCGACGCTCGCGCTCCCCGAGCTCGACGTGGAGGAGGCGATCGGTCGCCCGTGGCCGGGTCTTGTCGACCGACTAGAGGCCGCGATGGGCGTCACGGAGACCCTCCGACAGGGATTGCTCGGGACGTTCGACATCCACATGGGCCGCGTGTCGCAGCGCGCCAATGACGTCATGCGCACCCTCACGCTGTTGTCAGCCGTGCTGCTGCCTGCAGTCGTGCTGGCTGGAATCATGGGCATGAACTTCAAGCTGACCTTCTTCGACGACGCGACCAATTTCTGGTTCGTGCTCGCCGGGATGGTGGTGCTCGCCGTGTCGATCCTCGGGGTGGCGCGCTGGCGCCGCTGGCTCTGACCGACGGTCAGTCCTGGCTGATGCCCGCGCTGTCGGGCAGGGACTGGCTCATGCCCTCGGACGTCGCGGCATCCGGGCTTTCCTCGGGCGAAGGATCCTGAGCGACCGGGATCTCGCGGGCCTGGAGGTTCTGGATGACGATCTCGAGGATCGCCACGACCGGCACGGCCAGGAAGGCGCCGACGATGCCGCCGGCCGCCCCGCCGACGAGGATGCTCACCAGCACCAGGAGCGGTGAGATGCCGATCGTGTTCCGCATCACGATCGGCACGAGCACGCTGCCCTCGACGAACTGGAAGAGCACGTAGAGCAGCGCCACGATGACCGCGAGCTCCGGCGACACCGTAGCGGCGACGATGATCGCCGGGATCGCCCCGAGCAACGGCCCGACGAGCGGGATCGCCTCGGTGATGGCTGCGATCAGGCCCAGGATGATCGCGCCCGGCAGTCCGAGCAACGTATAGGCGATGCCGGTCGCCACGCCCATCGCACCCATCAGGATGAGCTGTCCACGAACCCACAGCCCGAGCCGGTTCTCGATCTGGTTCCAGCCGTCACGAGCGCCGGCGCGCCGCTCCATCGGGACGAAGGCCAGGATGTAGCGCTGCAGCCGAGCGTGCTCGACCAGCCAGAAGTACACGATCGCCAGAAGCGTGACCAGCGCGATCGCGGTCTCGGCCACCGCTGCCCCGACCTCCACGACCTCATCCGGCGCGGGCGGGGGAGCGGGCGCGAAGATCTCCGAGCCGGCATCGATCAGTGTCGTGATCGACGACGACAGGGCCGTTGGCCGGAGTTGCGCCGCCCAGTCGCGGGCCTGATCGAAGAAGGGCGGGAGTGACGCGAGGATCCGCTGACCCTGGGCCACGGCGGCGGGCACGACGATGAAGGCGAGCCCGAGCACGATCACGAAGAACGATGCATAGACCACGAGGATCGTCGCGCCGCGCCCGAGCCGCAGGCGTGCACGCAGGACGCCGATGACCGGCTCCAGCGCCGAGGCGAGGAGGACCGAGATGAACACCAGCAGCAGGACGTTGCCGGCGGTGATGCCCAACATGATCAGCCCGTAGACGATGGCGACACCGAGCGCCAGCGCCATGCCGCGAACGAGCCAGATCGTCAGGTCAGAACGCATGTGGGTCTCCCAAAGGGATGGACGACGCCTGGCGGTCCCTGGCGGAAGCGTGGGATGGGGTCAGTCCTCGTGCATCACCCGGAGGGCGAAGCCGAACTCGGCGCCACCAGCCGGCAGCGCCCGCGCCCATACGCGACCGCCCATCGCGCGGACCAGGCGCGCGCACACGAATAACCCGATCCCTGCCCCCGTCGTAGCCGACGCTGTGTTGGGTGATCGGTAGAACAGATCGAACAGTCGCTCCGCCTCTGCGGTCTCGATGCCCGGCCCGTCGTCCCTGACGCAGACCGCCACCTCCTCCGCCTCGAGGTCGGCTTCCACGACGACCTCGACCGAGGCACCCTGACCGCTGTACTTGGCGGCGTTCGCGAGCAGATTCCTGATGACCTGCTCGAGATAGGTGGGATCGGCGAAGACGGTCGGCAGGCCGGGCGGGACGGTGATCTCGAAATCGACCCCGGGCCACCGCTCCTCCTCCGACGCGACGACGGCGGGGACGACCCGCTGGAGGAGGACCGGCTCCCGACCGAGGTCCGCGTCGGTCTCGCCGAAGCGACTCAGCGCGACGACGTCTTCGACCAGCCGCTTGAGCCGCTCCGCCTCCTCGGCGACGTCGATCAGGATCTCCCGCCGTGTCGCTTCGTCCAGACCGCTTTCGTCGCGTGCCAGCACACGAGCCCCGCCGAAGATCGTCGTGACCGGCGTCCGCAGCTCGTGCGACAGCACGCCGATGAACGTCTCACGCACAGCCTCGCGTTGGCGCTGCTCGGTCACGTCGCGCAGGACGAGGATGGTCTCGCCGCGGACCTCTCCTTCCGCAGCCCGCTCGACCGGGTATGTGGCCACCTCGATCCAGCGCTCGGGTTCGGCCTTGGTGCGGAGGATGACGGGTCCGGCATGGGTACCCAGCCTCGGTGCCGCCGCTTCAGGGTCCCGCAGCGCGGCCAGGATCCCGGCATAGCCGACCTCTGCCGCGTCCGGGAACATCGCCCGCCCAGCCGGGTTGGCGAGGATCGTCCGCCCGTCTGGGCCGCACACGATGACCCCGTCGCCCATCGCCCGGATGACGGCGTTGAGCTCGGCAGCCCGAGCGTGCTCCGCTTCGGCGAGCCGCTTGAGCCGACCCTGGACCTCGAGACGCTCGCGCACGTCGCGTGCGATCGCGACGATCGTCGGTGCCTCGCCGGGCAGCTCGACCCGCTGCAGGAGCACCTCCGCCGGGATCGAGGCCGCTCCCTCGCGCCTGAACCGAAGCGGGACCGTGCGCGCCTCGCTACGACCGTCGCGGACCGCGCGCAGGACGCGATCGACACCTTGGCTCACCGGGTCCTCGACCAGATCGGACAATCGGCGGCCGACGAGGTCGCTGGCCGCCCGCCCGAGCAACTCGCTCGCGCCATGATTGACGCCCTGCACGATGTCGCCCGCCGGGTCCAGGACGAAGATCGCTTCCGCGACCGCGTCGAGGATCTGCCGGAAGCGATCCGCCGCCTGGAAGGCGCGAGCGTTCTCGATGGCCGCGCCGGCGCGAGCCGCGAGGTCGACGGCGAACGGAAGGTGGCGCTGACCGAACGTCCGCCCGCTCTCCGCCCCGGCGAAGGCGATGGTGCCGAGGACGCGGCCGCCGACCACCATCGGCGCGCACATCCAGGAGCGCATCTGGAGGCTGCGGATCAACGCCAGGTGATCCTCGTCGCGTGCCGACTGCTGGATCCGCGCATCGTCGATCTCGGGGATGAGCATCGCCTCGCCGGACCGGGCGACGGCGTAGACACCGACCGGTGCGTCGGGATCGGCCGGGTAGCGCTGGCGGAGCTCCTCCACCAGCCGCACCCTGTCGGGGTCACGGTGCGCGACCGCGACCGAGGTCAGTTTGCCTTCGGCGTCGAGCAGGTCGATCGCGCACCAGTCCGCCACGCCCGGGACGATGAGCTCGGCGACTTGTCGGAGGGTCGCGCCGCTGTCTAGCGACGAGCCCACGATGCGCCCCGCCTCGGCGAGGAACCCCGCGAGGGCGACGTCGTCCGGATCGTCCACGGGGTCACCAGGTCCACTGCGTGACGACCACAGCCGCCCGGGGTCGTCGGCGGGTCCGGCGATCGGGGGTAGGGCTGTCAAACGGCGCCTCGTCGAGCAACGGGCCGGACCGGACTTCCGGGCACCCACGCGCAGCCGGCCACGAACGCGTTCGGCATCGGGAGTGCACTACGTCGACGATCGCGCGCCTGTTGCGTCCGGACCGCCGGGGATTGCAACCGCGTGACAACGACGCTCACCCGAGGTTTCGGACGAGTCAACTCGTCGGTTCGGGTGGCGGCGGCGGCGTTGGCGTCGGGTCGGGCTGGGGCGGATCCTTCTTCTTCTTTTCCTTCTTGTCGCCGTTGCCGCCGCCGCCATCGTCGCGCGGGCGCCAGCACGATCCGATCAACGGCCCGCCCCACGACCGCTCTCCCCAGAAGTACGCGGTCGCCGAATCGTGCCGGCCGACGACGCCCGCCCCGCGGTGCGCCCGTCGGAGCCAATCAGCCACATCGACGCGCCATCCGGCGGGTCCGAGCTCCGCCTTCAACGGATCGACGCGCCAGCCGCCGCAGCCGATCCGGTACAGCAGGCCGTCCTTGTCGATCGCCTTGCGCGAGCCCGGCTGTGTGCCGCGGATGAACCACTCCTTGGTCGTGTCCCGCGTCCAGGCGCCCGGCCGACCACCAGACCATGCGTCGATCCTGGCTTGGACGACGTCCTTGGGCCGCTTGAACGAGGTGACCGGCCACTTGCGCGTGTAGTCGCGCATGAAGGCGCGCCACATCGGTGCCGCGGCTGTCAGCGACGTCGCAGGGCGGGCGGCACGTGGATAGGAGTGGTCGCTGTTGCCCAGCCATACCCCGACCACGAGCCCGACGCCGTCCTTGGTCGGCGGCAGGAACCCGTACGTTCCCAGATCGCGGGCGTCGTTCGTGGTGCCGGTCTTGGCGGCCGCCGGCCGTCGTTTCGAGCCGCTCGGCCCCCGCAGCTGCAGCTTCTCCGCCCAGATGTCGTTCTGGGCCGGGTCGGTGTTGCCGGCGAGGATGTCGGTCACGAGGTAGGCCGCGGCGGGGGAGATCGCCTTCTTGCCCGCGGGTTCGGGCGCCTTCCACACGATCCGTCCGTCCGCCGTCCGGACCTCGAGGACCATGCGGGGTGGGACGTGGACGCCACCGTTGGCGATCGTCCCGTACGCCGAAGTGAGATCGAGCGGCCGCACCTCGACCGTCCCGAGGGCGCCCGCCAGCCCGGACTGAAGGAACGCTTCGCGGCCGCCGGGGAAGCGGATGCCCATCCGCTCGGCGGTCTTGGCGACGCGCTCGTTGCCGACGCGCTGGAGCGCCCGGACCGCGGGGATGTTGAGCGAGTACTGGAGCGCGCGGCGGACGAGTACGGGGCCGCGCTCGCGCTGATCGGCGTCGCGCGGGGCCCAGTCCTGGCGACGGTCGAACTCGGTGGTGACGTCGAGCAGCAGGCTGCCGGGTGACAGCCGCTTGGCGTCGAAGGCCGCGGCGTACAGGATCGGCTTCCAGGCGGAGCCAGGTTGTCGCGCGCCGTCGCCGGCGGCGTCGTACTTGGGCTCGAACCGGCGGCTCGCGAGCTTGTCGCGCGCGTACCCGGCGCTGCCGACGTAGGCCAGCACGTCCCCGGTCCGGTAGTCCAGCGCGACGAGCGCGCCGTTGTGCAGGTCCTTGCCGCGCAGGGCGCGGATCCAGGCACGATCGCCGCTCGGGATCTTGGAGCGGTCGAGGATCGATTCGGCGGATCGACGCGATACGTTCGGCACGATCGCCGTGGCCGTCAGCCACTTCTCGGCGAGCCGTTGCGCCCGCCAGTCGAGCGTCGTGGTGACGCGATAGCCGCTACGCTCCAGGTCGGCATCCGGCCCGAGGATCGCCTGCAGCTGGCGGCGGACCTGCCACGTGAAGTGGCCGCCGGGGATCCGCACCGGTCGCTCGCCGGCGAGCACCACGGGCTCGTCCATGGCTTCCTGCAGGTCCGCCTGCTCGAGCGTCGTCCAGCGCCCGGTCGCCGCGATCCCCTCCAGCACCCAGTCCCGCCGGACGACCGGCGGCGACCCCGCGGGCACGATCAGCCTGCCCTTCTTGTCCGCTTCTGCGAAGCGATACGGATCGAGCGTAGTGGGAGCCTTGGGCAGCCCGGCGAGGAGCGCCGCCTGCGCGATGCTCAGCTTCGAGAGGTCGCTGACGCCGAAGTAGATCTCGGCCGCTGCAGCGATCCCGTAGGCGCCATGGCCGTAGAAGATCTCGTTGAGATAGGCACTGACGACACGCTGCTTGCCCTCCTCGCCCGGGTAGCGCTCGTTCAGGCGCAGCGCCTGGATGATCTCCTTGACCTTGCGCACGTAGCGGTCCGAACTCGCCGACACGACCTCATCAGGCAGCAGCCGGGCGCGGACGAGCTGCTGGGTGATGGTCGATGCGCCGCGCTCGCCCGTCCCCGACGCGTTCTCGGCCGCGGCCGAGACGAGTGCCGGGACGTCGATGCCGGCGTTCTGCCAGAACGTCCGGTCCTCCGCGGCCGTCGTCGCATCGAGGACGGTCCTGGGGATCTGGTCGAACTGCAGGACCCGGCGGCGTTGATCCTGGAACCGGCCGAGTTCGACCTTCCCGGCGCGGTCGTAGACGATCGTCGCCTGCGCGAACCCAAGGTCGTCCAGCTCCGACGGGTCGGGCAGCCCGGTAGACATGGCGCCGAGCGTCGAGGTGGCGATGATGCCGGCGAGGGCGACGGTGCCCAGCGTCGAGGCGGCGATCGTGCCTGCCAGGGGCAGCCGCCAGCCGCCACCCCGTCGAGCGAGCCGCGCATGCTCGCGGCGACGACGGGCCTCGCGTCGGATCGTGACGATCCGTGTCGTGTGGGTCATGCCCAGCCGCCGGGCGCGGTCGGACGTCGGACGGCGGCGGCCATGGGAATCGCATCGTCCGGGGCGCGGGATGACGGTCGCGATGGGCGCATCGTTGCCCTCGTTGCACGACCGTGTCACGGCCGGTTCGATGGTGCGTCGGTGCACCACGGTAACGGCCGCCCGTCGTGCCACTTCGCTGCAGGCGACCTGCCGCTACCATCCGGTCCCGACCAGGAGTCAGCCATGCCCGACAAGAGGACCGACACGGAGCGCGGCACGATCGTCGTCAGCGGGACCGGCCGCGTCGGCATCGAGCCCGACATCGCCGACTTGCGCCTTGGCGTCGCGGTCAGCCGGCCGACGGTCGACGCCGCGCGGAGCGAAGCCGCCAAGGTGATGGATGCGATCCTGGCGGCGGTCGATGGCGCGGGCGTCGCGCGCAAGGATGTCCGCACTGCGCTGCTGTCAGTCCAGCCTCGGTACGACTACCGCGAGAGCCGAGCCCCGGCGCTCACGGGCTACGAGTTGGCGAACGTCGTTGAGGTGACGGTTCGCGATCTGGCGAAGCTGGGCGATGTGGTCGACGGCACGCTCGCGGCGGGTGCGACGAGCATGGACGGTCTGGCGTTCCGGGTCGGCGATCCCTCGCAAGCCGATGCGGAGGCGCGCCGTCGGGCGATGACCGAGGCACGCGCCCGCGCCGACGTCCTTGCTGAAGCGGCCGGCCTCACGATCGAGGGCGTTGCCGATATCGTCGAAGGCGGCCCCGGCCGTCCACCGATCCCGTACCCGAAAGCCGAGCGGATGGCCCTCGCGGCCGATGCCTCGACACCGGTCGAGAGTGGCTCGCTCGAGGTGGCCGTCACGGTCACGGTGACCTACCGCGCCCGGTAGGCCGAGCCGTCAGCTGCCCTCGACCTCGATCCGCAGGAGCTGCCCGCCGGCGTGGTCGGTCGCGAAGAGCTCGCCGGTGGCATCCTCGGCGATGGCGGTGATGAGGTGGTCCGTATCGGCGACGACAGCGGGCTCCTCCGTGCGGTCCTTCGTGGGATCGATCGCCCAGAACGTCCCGGAGCAGTAGTCGGCGAAGACGTACCAGCCGCGAAGTCTGGGCGAGCCTTCGCCGCGATACACGGTCCCACCGGTCACCGAGCAGATCCCGCCGAGCGAGTGGTCGTATTCGGCGACGGGTAGCGTGAGATCGTCGGTGACGCACTCGAGGCCGGCGCTGCGGAAGCACGTCGAGCCCTCCATGACGTTCCAGCCGTAATCGAGCCCGCCGGTCCCGGCGCGCGCCACGTCGATCTCCTCGCGGTCGCCCTGCCCGACGTCCCCGATCCACAGGTCGCCGGTGTCCCGATCGAACCGGATCCGCCATGGGTTGCGGAGGCCGGTCAGCCAGATCTCCGGCCGCGCGCCGCTACGATCGACGAAGGGGTTGTCGGAGGGCACGACGTAGCGAGGATCGCTGCCGTCGGGCAGGTCGTCATCGACGTCGATGCGCAGGACCTTTGCCAGCAGGGTGTCGAGATGGCGGCCCGAGTCGAGCGGATCGCCGGCCCCGCCGCCATCACCGGTCCCGATGTACAGGTTGCCGTCCGGCCCGAACGTCAGGGCGCCCCCGTTGTGGTTGCCGAACCGGTCGGCCATCTCGAGCCAGGGGGTGGCGGTGCCCGGCGCAGCGAGGTCCGGATCGTCGGGGTCGGTGTCATACGACGCCACGATCTGGTTCCCGTTCCGATCCGTGTAGTAGACGAAGAGGCGCCCTGCCTCACCGCTCGGCAGGAACGCAAGCCCGAGCAGACCCTGTTCGCCGCCGGCTCGCACGAGCCCGCTGATGTCGAGGAACGGCCGCTCCACCAGGCGGCCGTCGCGCACGATCCGGATGCGGCCAACCTGTTCGACCACGAACAGGGTCGATCGATCATCGGGACGCCATGCGATGTCGACAGGGTCGCGCAGGCCGTCGACCAGCGGTTCGATCGTGAGCTGCGGCGGCGTGCCCGAAAGCCCGTCGCTGGTCGGTTCGGGGCTGGGGGCATCGCTAGGCGCCGGCGTCAGGCTCGGCACGGCGGTCGGCAGGACGGAGGGTCGCGGCGGCTCCGCCAATTCGACGCAGCCCGCCAGCACCGCGGCGACGAGCAGCCCGGCGACGATCGATCGGCGCATCGTGGGGAATGTAGCCGGGATCGTCCGGATGGGTCGTCTGGCGCACCTCGGCCCTCCGCGTGCGGGCGGGGCGATAGGCTGCGGGCCATGGATGCGTGGGAGCTCGCCGAGCTCGAGGCGGCCCGAGTGGCCAGCGGTCGCCTGTACCACGAGTTCATCTCCGTGCCCGATCTGTCGGGTGGGCTGTACGTCCTGGATGCAGGCGCGATCGACCCGCAGTCGCCCCACACCGAGGACGAGCTCTACGTCGTGATGTCAGGTCGCGCCAGGGTCGCGGTCGGCGACGAGGCACGCGCGATCCGGGCTGGCTCGGTGGTGTTCGTCGCCGCCGGCGTCGAGCACCGCTTCCATGACATCGAAGAGCGACTCGTGCTCCTCGTGATGTTCGGCCCGGCCGAGTACGCGCGCCAGAAGGCCTAACCCACCAGTCGCTCGAACTCCAGCGCCAGCTCCGCGCCACGGCCGGTGTCGTCGTGGCGAAAGAACACGAACGCGTGGTCACCCGCCGCGAGGAACGGTTCGAGACGCTGGCGCCAGACGCCGAGCTCGTCGGGGGTGTAGTCGTGCCGGCGCAGGCGGAGATAGAGGAACGGACCGGTGCGTCGGAGGGTCGGCGGGGCCTCGTCGTCCGCGCCCTCTGTCGCACACAGGACGGCGCCCGCGTCGCGCAGCAGCGCGATCGAATCGTCGGCTTCCCAGGTCGGATCGGCAAGTTCGACGGTCAGTGGCAGGTCGCGGGGCCACGCCTCGAGCATCGCCGCCAGGCGATCGTCGTCCCGTCGCATGGTGTCCGGGACGCGGAAGAGCACGGTACCGAGCCGCTCGCCGAATCGCCGGATCGGGTCGGTCAGCCATGGCAGGCCACGCTCGGGCGAGCCGCTCATCGCCCGCCACGAGCCGCCGCGCTGGGCCTTCACGCTGAATCTGAAATCGGGCGGCGAGGCGGCCAGCCACGCGGCGACCTTCGCCTCGGAGGGTGACTGGTAGAACGTGTTGTTGAGCTCGACCGCGCGCAGTCGCGAGGCATAGTGGGCAAGCAGCCCGTCGCCCTTGAGACCGGCGGGGTAGAACCGCGGGCTCCAGCCCGGATAGGCGAAACCGCTCGTCCCCACGTAGGCACGGCCTCGCCGCGGGGCGGGCGCCTCAATCGGGGGTGTCACCGCCGGGACCGGCGTGCTCTGCGACGGCCTGCATGGAGCGCTCGATCGTCGGCAGGTCGGCGACGTCGACGGCGGCGAGGAAGTGCTCGGCGATGCCCCGCAGATGGGTCCCTGAAGCATGGCGGAGTCGGTCGAGACCGTCGGCTGTCAGGACCGCCTCCGCGCCACGAGCGTCGCTCGCGCAGGCCGCCCGCTCGACGAGCCCATCGAGGACGAGACGGTCGATGAGTCTCGTCACGCCGCTCTTGCTGAGGATCACGCGATCGGCCAGCTGGCGCATGCGGATCCGGCGATCGGGCGAGTCGGCGATCGTCAGCAGGGCGTCGTACTCCGCCAGGGACAGGTCGTGCTCCGCGCGCAGCTCTTCGTCGAGCCGGCGGGTGATGCGCGCGTGCGCGGTCAGGAACGAGCGCCACGGCTCGAGGCGTGGGTCGCGCGGAGACAGGGGTCGCGCGTCGGCGCGTTCGGTGACGGTCATGGCGATCGGCCCGATGGTACACGCCGTTCGCATCCGTCGCCTGTCGTTGCGGGCGCAACGATGGTCGCTCGCACGACCAGCCGTCATCATCCGGGACGTGCTCGACCGAGGCGTGGCCGCACCGGATGTCATCGTGATCGGTGGCGGGATCATCGGCGTATCGGCGGCCGACCACCTCGCGGCGCTCGGTCGGCGGGTCATGCTGCTGGAGCGGCGCGAGATCGCGGCTGGAGCCTCCGGGCGGAATTCCGGCGTCGTCCAGCACCCGTTCGATCCCGTGCTCGTTGCGCTCCATCTGGAGACTGTCGCGCTCTATCGCGCGCTCGACGGCATCGAGCTCCCGGACCAGCCGGCGGGGCTGCTCAACGTGACGCACGACGTCGATGGGGCGCGGCGGCTTGCCAACGCGATCGACGCTTCGCATCCCCACCTCCGGCCGACCTTCGTGCCGCCCGATGAGGTGCGCCGACTCGAGCCGTCCATCGCCGAGGGCGTCGCTGCCTGCCATCTCGCCATCGGCTATCCGGTCGGACCGGCGACCGCCACCAGAGCGTACGCCGCCCGGGCACAGCGCCAGGGCGTCGACATCAGGACCGGCATCGTTGCCTCGCCGTGGATCGAGGACGGTCGTGCATCTGGCGTGCTGCTCGCCGATGGCACCCGCGTCGCCGCCGGGAGCGTCCTCGTCGCCGCCGGTCCGTGGACCCCGGCGCTCGTCGACCCGTCGGGAGGCTGGACGCCGATCGTGTCGCGCTGGGGCGTCGTCGTGCCGGTCTCCCTGGCCGATCCACCCAGTCGGGTCCTCGAGGAGGCCGAGATCTCGATCGAGCCCGGTTCTGACGACGATGGCGACGCTGGTCACGCCTTCAGCCTCGTGACAGCCGAACGCTCGAGCTCGCTCGGCTCGACATTCCTCGAGGACGAACCGGATGCCGCCGCGCTGGTGCCGGCCATGGTCAGACGTGGCGCCCGGTTCGTGCCGGCGCTCGCGGACGCTCCCATCGGCTTACCGCGCCTGTGTGCGCGACCGCAGAGCCTGGACGGCCGACCGCTGGTGGGACGAGTGCCCGGCGTCGAGGAGCTGTGGGTCGCCGCCGGTCACGGACCGTGGGGGATCTCGACCGGGCCGGCCTCGGGCCGGCTCATCGCGGATCTGATCGATGGCCGGCTCGCCGCACCGCCTGCCCCGCTCGATCCCGCTCGGTTCGGGCCCCCGCCGGATGCCGCCTAGGTCCGCCAGCTGTCGGCGTCGAATACGTAGAACGTGGTCTGGGTCCAGAGCTCGCACGCGCGGCTCCACCACTCGGCCAATCGATCGGGACCATCGGCGCGGACCACGTCGACGGCAACGATCGGGACGTCGTCGGGGAGGCCGCCGTCGGGCCCGTCATCCGCGTCGAGGTCGCGACCGAGGTCGCCGAGGACCAGGTGCGGGTCGGCGTGTCCGATGCGAGCGATCACTGCGTAGGCAGCCACGTCACGCAGCGTACTCCTGGACGCGAGCCACGGCTATCCTTCCGCGATGACGCTCAGCTCGGCCAGATACGGCGCCCAGAGCATGTCCGCGCCGCTGCGCGACGTCCTCGTGAAACGACCGGGCGAAGCCTTCGGTCGTGCCTTCGATGACCCGGACCACGGCTTCCTCTATCCGGTCGATCTCGAGGTGGCACGACGAGAGCACGACGCCTTCGTCGAGCTCCTGGCGGGCCTCGGACCGACGGTCCATTTGCTCGAGGAAGAAACTGAGGATCCGGATCTCGTGTACACCTTCGACCCGTTGCTGGTCACGGATCGCGGTGCGATCCCGTTGCGGCCCGGCAAGCCGAACCGCATCGGCGAGCCCGACGTCCTTGAGCGTTGGACGCAGGCGGCAGGCATCCCGACACTCGGCCGCATCGAGGAGCCAGGAACGGTCGAAGGCGGCGACACGTTCTGGTTGCGGCCCGACCTCTTCTGCATCGGCCGGACCCTGCGGACCAACGCGACCGGGGTGGCCCAGCTGGCCGACCTGATCGGCGGGGATGTCCGGGCATTCGATCTGCCGTACTGGAAAGGCGCAGCTGAGCTCGTCCACCTCATGAGTGTCATCTCACCGGTCGCCGACGACCTCGCCGTCGTGTACATGCCGCTGCTGCCGGTCGGCCTGTGGGAGCTCCTCGTCGACCTGGAAATCCGGCTGGTGAGCGTCCCCGACGAGGAGTTCCCCACGCTCGGCTGCAACGTCCTGGCGGTCCGACCCGGGGTCGTGATCATGGCGGAGGGCAACCCGGTCGCGGCCACTGCCCTCGCCGCGGCCGGGTGCGAGGTGCACACGTATCCCGCGACGCAGATCGGCATCAACGGCTCCGGCGGCCCGACCTGCCTGACTCGACCCATCCTGCGTGGCTGAGGTCGATCGCGACCGGCTCGTCGACGATCTGCAGACGCTCGTGCGGATCTCGAGCGTCACCGGGTCCGAGGAGGTCGTCGCCGACTGGGCGGTCGGAGCCTTACAGGGGCTCGGTCTGAACGTGGAGGTCGTGCGGGCGGACCTCACCCGGCTTCGGGCGGACCCGGCATGGCCAGGGGAGGAGATGGCACGAACGAGCCTGCCTGTCGTGGTCGGGCGGGCAGGGCAGGCTTCCGGCAAGAAGCTGATCCTGTCCGGCCATCTCGACGTCGTCCCGCCGGGAGACCCTGCCACGTGGACGACCGATCCCTGGGGGGCCGAGATCCGGGATGGCTGGGTGTACGGCCGCGGCGCCTGTGACATGAAGGGTGGCGTCGCCGCGATCCTGGCAGCGGTTCGGTCGCTCGCGAGCGAGGGTTCTCTCGGTCGACTCGGTGGCGAGCTCCTGGTCGTGCTGGTGCCCTCGGAGGAGGACGGCGGACAGGGGACCCTGGCGGCGATCCGATCCGGAGCGACGGGCGACATGGCGATCATCACCGAGCCGTCCCGCCTGGATATCGTCGTCGCCCACGCCGGGGCGATCACGTTCCGGCTGACCGTGCCGGGCCGGGCCGCGCACGCCTCGCAACGACGCGAAGGCGTCTCGGCGTTGGACAAGCTGTTCCTGCTGACCCGCGCCCTCGAGGCGGACGAGACCCGCCGCAACGACGGTGAGACGGACCCGCTGATGACCGCGCTCGGACTCCCATACCCGACGATCATCGGCATCGTCGAAGGCGGCGAGTGGGCCTCGACCGTGCTCGACCGCGTGGTCGCCTACGGCCGGTACGGCGTGCGGCTCGGCCAGACCCCGGCCGACGCCGAGGCCGATCTTCGCGGCGCGATCGCGGAGGCGTGTGCCGCCGATGACTTCCTGGCCGAGCATCCGGCGATGGTCGAGATCACCGGCGGGCGGTTCGGGTCGGCGCGGGTGGCGGCGGACCACGCGCTACCGGTTGGACTCGCGGACGTGGCGACGTCGGTCATGGGTCGACGGCCGGCACTGCTGGGTGAGCCGTACGGCGCCGACATGCAGATGTTCATCAACCACGGCGACACGCCCTGCGTGATCTTCGGCCCGGGCGACGTCAAGGTCGCCCACAGCGCGGACGAGTTCGTCCCGCTCGACGAGGTCGAGATGTGCGCCCGGGTGCTCGCGGCATGGGTCCTTCGGGAGATCGGCGCTCAGGGCTGAGCTAGGTCGCGACCACCGAGCGGCGGGCTAGGACGAGCAGTATCGGGACGACGACAAGTGCCGCCCCCATCAGGCCCAGGATCGCGTAGCCGGCGTAGGCCAGCACGACGCCCGAACCCAGGCTCGCCACGGCGGCCGAGCTCCAGATGAGGCTGTCGGTCAGGCCCTGGACCCGTGTGCGCTCTGCCAGCGACAGGCCGTGCGTCAGGAGCGCCGACCCGGCGACGTATCCGAGGTTCCAGCCGTAGCCCAGCAGGAACAACGCGAGGAACAGGACGGCTCCGCCGTCCGGTGGCGCGACAGCGGCGATCAATGACGCCAACGCGACCACGGCGAGGCCGGCAAGGATCACCGGAACGCTGCCGAAGCGATCGGTCAGGCGTCCCGAGATCGGTGACAGGCCGAACATGCCGAACGTATGGCCGCTGAGCACCACGCCGACCGCGGCGAGGTCGTGGCCGTGATCGGTCATGTGCAGCGGCGTCATCGTCATGATCAGGACCATCACGAATTGCCCGGCGACCAGGGCGATCATCGCCACCGGGACCGCGGGGCGGGCCAGGATGCTGGCGACTGACACCGCGACCGATCGATCCCCGCCGGGGCCGTCGTGACGCGACGATTTATCGGCGAGCTGGTAGGGATCGGGGCGCAGCAGGACGAACGAGAGAACGGCCGCTGCGCCGACGAAGATGACCGGGACCAGATACGGGCCGCTCAGCTCCGGAAGACCGAGCGCCAGCGCGACTTTGCCGGCCGGCGCCGCCAGGTTCGGTCCCGCCACGGCGCCGATCGTCGCGCCCCACACCACGACTCCGATCGCTGACGCCCGTCGGGCCGGCGGCGCCATGTCGGCGGCGGTGTAGCGCGACAGCTGGTTCGACGAATTGCCGAACCCGATGAGGACCGTCCCGACGAGCAATAACGGGAGCGAGAGCAGGATGACCGCAACGGTGGCGATGAGCGCCCCGACCACGCTGACTACGTAGCCGAACGCCAGACCGAATTGCCTGCCTCGACGGACCATCAACCACGACAGCCCGATCGCCCCGGCCGCGGAGCCGAGCACGACCGTCGCGCTCGGCGCGCCGCTCCACGCCGTGGTCCCGCCCACGATATGGCTGGCCACGATCGTTGCGACCGTCACCGCCGCGATGTGACCGGTGCTTCCGAGGGCGACCCCCGCGACAAGCGTGGCGACCGTCCGCCGGCGGAGTCGATCGAGCTCGGACGGCGTGGTCGGTCGGGCATCGGTCATGACGGCCGATGGTACGAGACGCCGGATCAGACCAGGTCGAGGGTCAGGATCTCGAATTCGGGGCGCGTGGCGGGAGCGATGTCCGTCCCCACGTCGCCGCCTTCCGATGCCAGCTCGGTGAAGCGGCAGAACGCGTTCGCGAGGCGCATCTGGGCCGGCGTCCGCGCTCGCATGCGCCAAAGATCCGGCGAGCCGATGACGATCGCGATCCCGCGGGCCCGGGATGTCGCGACGTTGAGCCTGTTGCGGCTGTAGAGGAAATCCATCCCGCGCTGAGCGAGCTCCGGCGACGACGTGGTCAGTGAATAGATGCTGATCGGGGCCTCCTGGCCCTGGAACTTGTCGACGGTGCCGACCCGTGCTTCACGCGGCAACAGGCGCTTGATCGCTGCGACCTGGGCGTTGTAGGGAGCGACGACGAGGACATCAGCGACCGTCATCGCCCGTGTGACGCCATGCTCATCGGTCCAGGTGGTGCCGCCTTCGACCAGGCCCAGGACCAGCGACGCGACTGCGGCCGCCTCCTCGACGTTCTCGTTGTCCGCCCCGGTCGTCGGCAGCGTCACCATCCGCGGTCCGGCACCACCCACGATCAGGGCATCGGACCCGTGGACGGCCTGGGCGACGAGATGCGCTTCGGGCTTCAGGCGGTCGTCGTAGAACACCTCGGAGGTGTAGCCGCACAGGTCGGGGTGAAGGCGCCACGTCGTCTCGAGGAACAGCCCGCGGTCGACGGGCATCGTGGCGAGGTCGCCCAGGACGTGGGCGAGCGCCGAGCGTTCTGCACCGGGCGGATGCGTGCCCTGGAGCGGCTGATCGAGCTGCTGCGGATCGCCGAGCAGGACGATGCTCGAGGTCGACGGCGACATCGCGACGACGTTCGCCAGTGAGATCTGGCCGGCCTCGTCGATGAACAGGACGTCGACCGCTTCTCGTTGTCGCTCGGCTGCGAACACCCAGCCGGTACCCGCCACGAGATTCGCACCATCGGCCAGGCCGCCCTGCACCTCGCTGGTCTCGACCTGGCGGACCCGCGGGTCGTGGATGAGGTCTTCGGCATCCGTCCGCTGGAGGGCGACGACCGTGGTGCCGTCCTCGTCCGCCGCCTTGAGGACGGCTCGCAGAAGGTTGGCGATGACCTTGTGGCTGGTGCTCGTGATCCCGACCCGTTTGCCGGCGGCCAGCAGCGTGCAGATCATCCGGGCGCCGGTGTAGGTCTTGCCCGATCCCGGTGGCCCCTGGATGGCGAGCACCGTCAGGTCGAGTGCGAGGGCCATTCGGCGCGCTGCGTCGAGCGCTGGCTCCCCATCTTCAACGAGCGACGCCCCGTCGGGCTGCCCGACGCGCGGACGCCGTCCGAGCAGCAGGTCGCGCGCCGCCCGATGGGGCCCTAGGGCGTCGATCCCGTGCTCCGCCACCCATTCGCCGATCTCGTACAGCCGCGCCCGATGGTCGTCGCTTCGGTATTGGTCGAGCGGCACGACCGACCGCGGGTGACCGGCACCGATCCGCAGCTTGATGTCAACGGTCTGGGCGACCGGGTCGAGCGCGACGCGCTCGCCGACGGTCCACGTACCGGGCTTCGCGTCGGGATCTGCGGCCTTGAGGTCTGGGTCACACAGCGCACCGCCCTTGATGTCGATCTCCTGGTCGGGGTATCGGTAGCGCCAGGTCTGCCCGCCACGCTTCGTCATAACGAGCATCTCGACGGGCTCGAGCAAGCCGATCGCGCCGTCCTCGTCGACCAGCTGGTCCGGTGTCAGGTCCATGAGCCTGTGGAATTCCCACCACATGGCCTTTTCCTCGCGCCGATGCCAGCCCAGCAGCTGTGCCAGGAGCCAGGTCGCGTGCTGTTCCGTCGTGCGCTCCACCGGATCGACCGGGATCGTCGCCGGGTCGGCAAGCCGATCGACCAGGGCCTGGACGCGCTGCTGGGCCTCGCCGAGCTCCGCGATCGCCTCGACATCGCGCGGCCCGGGACGCGGGACGTCGCCTCCGACCGCCGCCTGCAGCTCGACCCGGAGTGTCTCAAGCCAGTCGCGCAGTCGCAGGTTCGAGACGACGTCGTCACGGTTGTAGCGCTCGATTCGGTCGAGGTGCGAGGCCTCCGGGCGTTCCCCTTCGCCCAACTCGAGCCACTGCTCGAAGGCGACGATGCTGCTGCCGGCGTCGCGCAGGTCGATCTCGCGCGTGAAGCCATAGAACGACTCCATCTTCTTGATGGAGTAGCTCTCGACCGATGCCCGAAGACCCTGGCGCACTGCACGCAGAAGGTCCACGAGGACGCCCTTGCGCAGCATGTCGTCGACCTCGTCCTCGCGCGTGCCATATCGACCCATCAGTCGCTTGAGGGCTGTCGGCTCATACGGTGCGTAGTGATAGATGTGGAGGTCCGGGTCGGCGGCCCGACGCTCGGCGAAGAAGTCCATCAGACGCTCGAACGCGTGGTGTTCGGCCTCGAGCGTGAACTCGCCCCGCTCCTCGCGCGACCAGAAGGCGTGGAAGGTGCCGTCCATCTCGAGCACGCCGAACAGGTAGTCGAGGCCGTCCTCGAGGGCGTAGGGGTCACCCTCGATATCGAAGAAGAGGTCGCCGGGCGATGGCGCCGGGAGTGAGGCGAGGCCGCGTTCCAGCTCCAGATCGCCGCCCGGCTCCGGGAGCAGCAGCTCATACCTGTCGCTCTTCGTCCGACGGCCCTCGAGCTGGAGTCGTGCCTGCTCGCGCACCCGTTCGAGCGCGCGGGCACTCGTGCCGTCCAACGGCGGCTGCATCGGGATCGGCAGCTCGCCGAGCGCCTCGAGCGTGCCGACGCCGCGTTCCGTCAACGCTCGGCGCTGGCGCGCCGAGATGCCCGCCACGAGGCTGAGGTGGTCGTCGGCCCGGCGGCGCTGGACGCACTCGGCGGCCCACCGGCAGACGTCACAGTGCTCGACCGGCTCCGGATATGTGGCGGGGGGCGGGTACGCCGCGGGGATCGGATCGGCCATCGTCGCGAGGAACCGGTCGCGCACGCTGCGGTAGTAGGCCATGTAGTCGTCGACACGCAGCCGTTCGACGGTCCGGGCGCTGCCGCCCAGGGCGACGTACAGCCACTCCGGGCGGACGCCCTGGATCGCCTCCAGCTGGTCGACATACGAGCAGATCTGCAGGACCGCGCTGGCCTTGACGTGGCGAGCCAGTTTCGTGTCGGCGACCTCGTAGTGGTATGGCCCCCAGACCGACGGCCGGTCGGGGCTCTCGACGCGAAGCAGGAAGTCGGCGTGGCCTCGCCAGGTGCCGTCGAAGAACGTCGCCTGATAGATGACGTCCGCACCCGATCGCATGGCCTCGATCGTGGCTGCGGCGGCAGCGCGGACCCGGTCGCCATAGTCGTCGATGGAGCCATCGGGCTCGATGGTCACGACCGTCCGGCCCTCCGCGGTCAGGTCGGCGAGGTAGCGCGCCTCGTGCTCGAAGCCGCGTTTCCGGATGACATCGAGCTCGGGATCGTCGCGCATCGGGCGTTCGACGAGACCCGCGAGGGAGGCACGCTCGAGTTGCGTCAGGTGCTCGCAGGCGAGATAGGCGACCAGATCCGTGGCGGCGTAGACGGGTCGGCCGTCGATCGACTGCACGTCTTCACCTTACCGGCGACTCGCGTCAGCTTGCCTGTCGCAGGAGGCGCTACCCTCGGGCGGTGCGAACCGAGCGTGATCCAGAGCGGCCCGATCCGGCGGAACCCTCGCGCCAGCGCGTCCGGGAGACCCTGATCGAGCGTCAGATCCGCGAGGCCATGGAGGACGGCCGGTTCGATGGCCTCCCGCACCAGGGCGCGCGACTGCCGCTCGAGGATGACTCGGCCGCCGGCGATCGCGCGATGGCCCACCGCGTGCTGAAGAATGCCGGCGTCGCGCCAGGCTGGATCGAGGCCGACAAGACCGTGCGCGCGCTGCTTGACGAATGCGATCGACTGCTTGTGCGTGCGCCGCGCATGTCGGCGCTCGCACGCATGCGCGCCCGCGAGAACCTGCGCCGCCTGGTCGATGCGACGAACCGGGCGATACTCCGCGTGAACATCGAGGCGCCGACCGAGCGCCAACATCGCCGGACGCTCGGCGTCGAGGTCGAGCTCGCGCGATTCGACGCGGCGGCCCGCGAGGAGCCGCCGTCGACCCGTTAGGTCGGGGGCGTCAGCGGCCGAAGAGGCCCTTCAGCCAGCCCATGAACCCGCCGGCGGCTTCCTGGGCGGCTCCCGCCGCATCCTGGGCGACGTCGCCAGCCCGAGAGGCGGCGTCCTGTGCGGCGTCCGAGGCGCGCGATGCCGCATCCTGCGCCATCGCGCCGGCGTCGCCGGCCATATCCGTGGCGCTATCAGCGGCTCGATCGAACGCGCCGCCGGCCCCGGATGCAGCGTCGCTCGCTGCGTCTCCCACGGCGTCGGCTGCGTCGGAAGCCGCGTCGGCAGCGGCATCCCCGGCCTGATCGACCGCGTCCTCCGCGGCGCGACCGGCGTCACGCATCGGGTCGGTCATGTGGCACCTCGCTCCTGAGGGTGCGCGGCATCGCGCGTGCCCTCGGTGGAGGATGCTGGCGGGCCGGACCGCCCGCGTCAAGGAATGAGCGTCAGTGGGACGCTCGGCGGCCGCCCGGGCGCTGGGTGGCCGCGCAGACGGGACAGGTTGCGACCCCGGTCGATCGATCGAGATCGAGGAAGCTCGCGCAACCGTTCGTGCGGCAGAAGGGACGGCCATCGGCCGTGTGGGCGGCGGTCGCGCGACGGCGCAATCGACGCATGGAACTCGAGCGACCGGCGTACGTCGCGGTCGCAGTGCGGGACATCATGTCTGTTGGTTTCTTCGATTCTTTCTGGCGCGCCTCAGGCGGTCTGAGCCTGGGCAGCGACCCTTGTTGCTCCGCATCGCACGCCCGTTCTGGGGCGGGAGCGGTGTGGTGGTCCGGGCGGCGTGCCGGGAGCGTCCGTTATCGAGACGCTCGACCGGGGCCGTCGTTACGGACCGGTGACGTACCGAACTATAGCCGAGAACGCGGTTTCACGCTGCCGGACCTTTAGCTGGGACCTTCGTCCCGGGCGAAGCATCGCTCGGGGCCGCTGCTGGGTGTGAGCCCCTATCGGTGCATGCGGTGACCCTTCGGGAGCGTGAGACATACCGGCGGCGACGCTCGATGCGCGGGGTGCACAGATCGTCGGTGAAGGTGGGACTCGGCCACAGAGCGGATCCCCTGGTGCACAGATTCGAAGCTGCGGCGACCGATCCACGTCCCTGGGGTCCGTTACGGTCACCCGGTGCACGCGCGTCGCTCGGAGGGGCCGCCCGGCGGCCGAGTCCCGTGTGAGTACGGTGTTCCTGTGAGGCACCGCTTCGGGATGAACGAGCGTGGCCGAGCCTCGAAACCGGGCCTTCCTGTCGGATCTGCACCGTGATCACGCTCATTCGTCGCCGCTCGGTTACTGGGACGAACATCGCTGAAAAGTGCCTCGGGACTTGCCATGACGCGGTACCCTGCCTCGCCATGAGCGTTGCTGCACCCGCTGTCACCATCCGACCTGTCCTCCCCGAGGACGCCCCAGCCCTGACCGCGATCCTTGCCCAACCATCCGTCGCCCAGTGGTGGGGCGAGTTCGATGAGGACAGGGTCGAGCGTGACCTCATCGTCGGCGAGCCAGATCTCCGCGTGTTCGCCATCGAGATCGACGGCCGTCTGGTCGGTGCGATCCAGAGCGCCGAGGAGACCGACCAGGAATTCCGTCACGCCGGCATCGACCTGTTCCTCGACGACGGCATCCAGGGCCACGGCGTCGGGCCGAGCGCGATCCGCATGCTCGCCCGCCGCCTCATCGACGAGGACGGTCACCACCGCCTCACCATCGACCCCGCGGCCGACAATCAGCGTGCCATCCGTGCCTACGAAAAGGTTGGCTTCCGAACGGTCGGCCGGCTCCGCCGCTACCAGCGCACGCCCGACCGGGGCTGGATCGACGGGCTCCTCATGGAGCTCCTGGCGGAGGATCTCATCGACTGACGCGACCCGAATAGGCAAAGTCGGCCCTTGTCAGGCGCCGACTTGGGTCTACCATGCCCGGAGGCCGCGCTCTAGCGGTCGGGATCATCGAGGGAGGCACAAGCACAGCATGGGAGCACCTACACCTGCACCCGCCGCTGCACGACCGATGGGGATCACCATCCTGGCAGTGCTGTCAGCGATCGGCGGCGTTCTCGGCATCCTCGGCGGCATCGCGCTCGTCGGCCTCGGCGGCCTCGCCGCGGCTTCGACGGGCACTGCCGCGTACTTCGGCCTCGGCGCGGTCTGGGGCGTCCTTCTGCTGGCGACAGCCATCGCGAGCCTCGCATTCGCATATGGCGCATGGACGCTGAAGCCGTGGGCGTGGCCGCTCGGTGTCGCCTTGGCGATCATCAGCCTCGCGCTCTCCGCCCTGACCGTCATCAGCGGCGGCGACATCACGCGGCCAGATCCTTAGCGTGGTGATCCAGGCGATCATCCTGTACTACCTGTTCCAGCCCAGCATCAAGTCACTGTTCGGTCGCGCCTGACCGGATCAGCGTCAAGCCCGGCGGACGCCCAAGTCCGCCGGGCTTTTTCATGCCCTAGATGGGCGGCCAGGGGATGGCCGGCCACGTCGGAGAGGGAAGCGGGAATAGCCCGCGCTCGAGGAGGTCGTCGACCCGCCGGATCGTGGCGCGAACCTCGGTCCGGCTGAGGAGCCCCCGCAACGCCACCCCCAGGTCACCACCGAGTGCCTCGCGGATGCGCCCCAGCCCCGCCAGCTCGTCTGGTTGCAACGGCTGTCCGCGCCACGCCCACAGGACCGTGCGCAGCTTGGGCGTCACCGAGAAGCACACGCCGTGGTCGACGCCATACACATGGCGCCCACCATCGATCGGCAGGATGTGCCCGCCCTTTCGGTCGGTGTTGTTGACCGCGGCATCGAAGGCGGCCATACGCCGCAGACGCGTGTCGTCCTCGTTGATCCAGGCGATGACGTCGACCGTCGGGTCGGGCTCGATGAATGCCTGCAGCATGCCCTCACCGAACGGACCGTCGCGCAGGACGGTCGGCGGCACGACGTCCCAGTCGCTCGCCTCGGACACGAGATAGGCGGCGACCTCCCGCCGGCTCAGCGTGCCGTCTGGGAAATCGTCCAGGGGCCGCTCGCCGATACGTGGCTTGTGGATCGCCTCGAGCACACGCGGCGACTCTCCGGGATCGGGGCAGGGCAACGTGACCGTGACGAACAGGGCGTTGTTGCTGGAGCCCAGGATCCGACCGACGACCTCGATCTCCCCGTCGCGCAGGACCTCGAGCGTGGATGCGCGGTCGAGCACGCGGCCGTCCGCTAGTTGACGTAGTGGCCGTTGCGCCGCGGGCAGATGTGGCCCAGCGGATCGAGTGGGGCGCCGCACAGCGGGCAGGGTGGGCGACCTGCCGACACGACCTGGGTCGCGCGGGCGACGAACGACCTGGCGGCCGAGGCCGTCATCCGGACGCGCAGCAGATCGGGCCCGTCGTCGTCCTCGTCATCGTCCTCGTCGGGGTCGATCGCCTCGCCGTCCTCGTCCTGGGCACGCGCCTCCACGAGGACCCGCTCTGCGCCGCCGTCCCAGCCGAGCGTGAGCGACCCGGCACGGAATGCTTCGTTGAGCGGCTCGTCGAGCGAGGCGCCTTCCGCGGCCTCGGGAGCCGTAGCCGGCTCAGGCTCGTCGGTCTCCGCGATGCCGCGCTGATCGAGCTCGTCGAGCAGGGCACCCAGCCGCTCGGCGAGGACGGCGACCTGGACCTTCTCGAGCGCGACAGAGACGATCCGACCGCCCTCGCGGGCCTGGAGGAAGAACGTGCGGTCGCCCGGTTCACCGATCGTACCGGCGAGGAAACGGTCCGGCGGATCGAAGATGTAGCGGCGTCGGGGCATGCGCCGACTCTATACCGAATCCGGCGGCTGGTCGGTCGAGTGGCTAGTCGACGGAGACCGTGATCGTGTGCCAGCCACGGGCACCATCCGGCGCCGGGCGCGATCGGATCTCCTCCTGCAGCACCCCGCTGCCGTCGGTCGCGCGGACTGAGATGTCGTGGCTGCCCTTCGCGGCATCCCACGGGTACAGCCACTGCACCCACGTCGCGGCCGAGATGGGCGCCGACAGCTCGGCGTCCCGCCATTCGCCATCGATGCCGACCTCGACCCTGGAGATGCCACGGTCGGGTGCCCAGGCCACGCCGGCGACCGGTATGCGACCGGCGGTGACGTTGCCGCGCGGGGTATCGATGCGTGACTGCGTCAGGATCGGGCCTTCCTTTGCCCAGCCCAGCGGTACCCAGTAGGCGTCGAACGACTCCCAGGTCGTGAGCTCGAGCTCGGTAAGCCACTTGGTCGCCGACACGTAGCCGAACAGGCCAGGGACGATCAACCGCGCCGGGTAGCCGTGTGCCCGGGGCAGCGGCTCGTCGTTCATCTGGATCGCGATCATCGGCTCACGGTCGGGGTCCATGACCCACTCCATCGGCATCCCGGCGGTCCAGCCGTCGACCGAGCGGCCCACGAGCTGGCTTGCCTGCGTGGCCGGGATGGCAAGATCGAGGACGTCCCGCAGTCGAACACCGGTCCACTTGGCATTCCCGACGAGGTGGCCGCCGACCTCGTTGCTGACGCACGCGATGGTGCAGTACTGCTCGAACTGGGGCATGGCGAGCAGCTGGTCCCAGCGCAGCGTCGTCTCGCGCTCGACCAGGCCGTGGATGCGGAGCCGCCAGGTGGCGATGTCGAGCGAGGGCACCAGCAGCGCCGTGTCGATCCGGTAGAAGTCGGCATTGGGCACGACGAGCGGCGTGAGCCCGGGGGTCGTCGCCGACAGGTCGGCGCCTGCCGCGAGCGGTGGCACCACGTCCTGTGGCCGGGGCAGCGGGGAGAGCGGGGCAGGCGCCGACCGACCGGACTCGAGCGCCGAGCGGCCGAACACACCGACTGCGAGCGCGCCGATACCGACTGCTCCAGTGCGCAGCAGGAATGACCGGCGGGCGGGGTCCGGGACGACGGCATCTGCGTCGCGCGTCAGCCGACCCAACAGCCACGACAGCGTCTGGATCGCGATCCCGGTGGCGGCGGCCGCCTGGACCGCGACGATCGCCGGGTTCGCCAGCGGCTCGCCGAGACCGGCAACGAACCCGATGGCCCCGAACGCAGCGAACCCACCGGCGCCGAGGATGAAGCGTCGAGCGGCCAACACGCCGAAGGCGGCCCCCAACGCGAGCGCAGCCAGCGTCACGACGATCTCGAGCGCGATCTTGTCGTTCGTCCCGAACAGCTCGACGACGAAGTCCTTGGCGCCAGGTGGCTGGAGGTCGATGACCACCTGGCCGATGGCATCGACCAGCGACGTCGCGCCCGCCAGCAGACCGCCGATGAGCTCTGAGACGCCGATCCCGAGCGCGGCGGCAGCAGCGCCGGCGAGCGCGGCGAGGCCCGCAGTCGGGCGCGGAGCGGCTCGATCGTTCACGCGCTCATCGTGTCGTCACCGGATGACGACCGCGTGACGGGATCAGGACGGGGCCGGCGGCGCGGCGGTCGGCTCGAGGGTCGGTTCGGGCGTGGGTTCCGGCGTCGGCTCCGGGGTGGGCTCGGGTGTCGGTTCCGGCGTCGGTTCCGGGGTTGGCTCCACCGTGGGCGTCACTTCGACGCTCGGGCTCGGCTCGACCGAGGCCGGTGGACACGGCAGCGCCGCGACCTCCGAGCCGGACGGCGACGGGATCTCGAACGATGGGATGATCCCGCTCGCATCCGGTGTCGGCAGCGGGATACAGGATGGAGACGGACTGGGCGAGACGCCGCAGCCGTCGCGAGCGACGAAGGGTCCCCAACTCGAGCCGTATGGCTTGAAGCCGTTGTTGTAGAAGTAGGACACCCTGGTCCGGTCGGGACCACCCACCGTGCCGGGACCGCGCGCTGCGCGGCGGAGCCAGTCGCGGTCCGCCTCGAGCCAGTTCTGGAACTTGCGCTCGTGCCCGACGGTCTCCAGGGCGGCCTCGCCGCAGATCTCCTCGGGCAGGCTCGACCGTGGCGCCGTGTCCCCGATGAACCATTCGTCGACGCCTTCCGTGCCCGCAGCAGGCAGCATCCCGGTGAACGGGTCGATCGCGACTCGCGTCAGCCCCTCGGCCGGCCGGCCGAACCGGGTGATCTCCCACTTGGCGCTGGCCTCCTGCAGGAAGCCCTGCCAGACGAACGTCGATACGTCGATCGAGAAGACCGGACGGGCAGGCGTGGACACCGGCGTGTTGTCGCTGTTGCCATTCCATACGCCGACGGCCAGCGCGTAGGCGCCACCCGCTCGCCCCTCTTCGGTCGGCGGGGCGATGTAACCATAGGCGTTGAGGTCCTTGGCATCATTGTTGGTGCCGGTCTTGAGCGCAGCCGCGCGATGATCCCCTGCGGTGTCCTCGATCTCGAAGGCACCCCAGAACGGGTTGATGCGCGGGACTGTATTGCCCTGCAGGATGTCGGTGACGATATACGCGGCCTGTGGACTGACCACCTGGAGGGGCTCGGCCGGCGGCGCAAGCTCGATGTCCTCACCGTTGGCGTCGACGATCTTGAGGATCGACGTCCGCTCCACGCGAACGCCACCGTTCGCGAGCGTGCCGTAGGCCGTCACGAGATCGATCGGCCGGGTCTCCGCGACGCCGAGGGCGAGCGCCAGTCCGGCGTCGGTCGTGTCGCTCTGGAACGTCATCCCGAAGTCCTTGGCACGCGCGAACATATGCTCCGGGGAGTTAAGCGCCATCGCCCTGACGGCCGGGATGTTCAGTGAGAACTGAAGCGCCGTCCTCACCCGTACGGGCCCGCGCTCCAGGTTGTCGGCGTCGGTCGGCGAGTAGCCGCCGCCGAAGTCCGTCGCGACGTCCATGAGCATGTCGCCAGCCGTGAAGGCGCCATCGTGGAGCCCGACCGCGTAGTTGAAGGGCTTGAACGCCGATCCCGGCTGGCGGTAGCCCTGGGTGACGACGTCGTACTGCGGCTGGAACTTGGGGCTGGTCGAGCCCCGGTAGTAATCCGCCGAGCCCACGTGGGCGATGATCTCGCCTGTCTGGTAGTCGATGGCGACCAGGGCGCCGTTGCGGACATCCTTGTTCTCGAGGTTGCGCATCCAGCGGGGGTACTGGTCAAAACCGAGTCGCTCCGCGTAGGCGGCAGGGTCACTCCGTTTCGGCGCGATCGTGGCGGCGCGGACCCACTTCTCGGCGCTCGTTTGCAGCCTGAGATCGAGGCTCGTCGTGACCCGCAGGCCTCCTTCCTCGAGCTGGGTGCAGGTCGGCGTGTCCGGGCCACACACCTTGCGGGCCAGCTCTTCCTGGACCGCCCAGACGAAGTGAGGCGCCCGCCAGCGTGGGACGACCTGCCGGACCAGCTCGATGTCCTTGCCCTTCTCCGCCTCGAGCTGGGCGTCCGTGACGGTGTTGCCGGACATCGGCATGCGGCCGTCGGCCATCAGGTCGAGCACCATGTCCCGCCGCTCCGCGATGGGCGTATCGGCGCGGAGGATCAGGTGCTCGTTCGTCGCGGGCTCGGGGCACTCGCCGTTCTCGTTGAGCTCGACATCGCACGTCGTCTCGGCGTTGCGCACGAGGTCGTAGTCCGACGGTGACTTCGGCAGCGCAGCGAGCAGGGCGGCCTCACCCGGCGTCAGCTCCGCAAGCTCCTTGCCGAAGTACGACTTGGCGGCGGCCTTCACACCGTAGCTCTGGTTGCCGTAGTAGTTGAGGTTCAGGTAGGCAGTGAGGATCTCGCGCTTGCCCGGCAAGCCTGAGTAGGCCTGCGTCAGCCGGACCGACTGGACGATCTCCTTGAGCTTGCGCTCCACCGTTCGCTCGGGATCCTGGACGAGTTCGTCCTCGAGAAGACGGGCACGAACCAGCTGTTGCGTGATGGTCGATGCGCCGCGGCTGTTGCCGCGCAGCGAGTCGATGCCCGCGGCCACGATCGCCAGCGGGTCGAAGCCGGCGTTCTCCCAGAACGTCTTGTCCTCGACCGCGGTGGTCGCATCCAGGAGGATCGGCGGGATGTCCTCGAACGCCACGACCTCGCGCTTGAACTCGCCGAAGCGCGCGAGCTCCGTCTTACCCGTCCGATCGAGGAGCACGTTCTCCTGCGGCAGCCGCAGGTCGCTCAACCCTGAGACCGACTGCAACCCGGTCGACAAGGATGCGTAGACGCTGACGACCGCGAGCGCGGCGATGATCCCGATGCCGGCGAGCAGCGCGAAGATGATGATGGCCAGCCAACTGGCAGTGGATCGACGGGTCGGGGCGGGTCGGCGGGGCCGGTAGGCCTGCGATCGATAGCTTGCGGACACGCGGTCCTCCGAACGGCGAGGGGTCGAACTCGGGTCGATGTCGGCGTACAGGATGGCGCAAGACGCTCGATTCCGCGGACGAGGAGGGTCCGCCGTTCGTGACGAACGGCTTGCGGTCAGGCCGGGGCGAACCGGTCGAGGTGCTCGCGGTCGGCCTCGAGCAGGGCGTCGAGCAGTGGTCCGGCGACTTCGCCACCCACCAACGGGTTGGTCGCCAACGCCCGCAGGGCGACCTGGCGGTCGCCGGTCCGAGCCGCCTGGATGGTGAGCTCCTCGTACGCCTTGACCGCCTGGACCAGCCCGCGTTGCTCGGGTGCAAGCGGGTCGAGCCGGAGGGGGTGCGCTCCCTCTCGATCGATGACGGCGGGCACCTCGACAACCGCCGAGTCAGGCAGGTCAGGGATGGCCCCGTCGTTGCGCACATCGACGACCTGCACGTCGCCCTTGCCGTCGTGCAGGGAGGCGATCAGCTGGGCCGCCGCCTCGCTGTAGAAGGCGCCCCCGCGGTGGTCGAGCAGCTCAGGCTTCTCTGTCAGCGACGGGTCGCGGTACATCTCGAGCAGCCGCGCCTCGATGTCCATGACATCGCGTGCCCGCGTGTGCCCGTTCTGCTGCTCGGCGAGCACGGTACGGGTCAGGTAGTAGTAGCGCAGGTAGTAGGACGGGATCGCGCCGATCCAGCGGAGCATGTCCTCGGGGATCCGAAACTCCGCGGCAAGCTCCGACGCGTCCTCGTCGAGCAGGTCGGGCAGACGATCCTCGCCGTCGACCCGGACGGCGCGCTCCCAGCTCAGGTGGTTGAGCCCGACGTGTTCGAGCTCGATGCGCTCGGGCGTGACGCCGAACCGCGCGGCGAGGCGCCGCTGGAGGGTGATCGCGACATTGCAGAGCCCGAGGGCGCGATGACCGTCGTCCAGCAGCGCCTGGGTGACGATCCCGACCGGGTTGGTGAAGTCGACGATCCAGGCGTCCTTCGCCGCCCGCCTCGAGGTCAGCTCGGCGAGCTCCAGCACGCGCGGCACGGTCCGCAGCGCCTTGGCGAACCCGCCGGCACCAGTCGTCTCCTGACCGATCACCCCGAACCGGAGGGGGAGCGTCTCGTCGACGAGGCGAGCGGCCTGCCCGCCGACCCGCAGCTGCAGGAGCACGAAATCCGCGCCATCGATGGCCGCGTCGCGGTCGCCCGTGAGCGTCAGGCGCCCCGGCCAACCCAGTCGATCGAGCATCCGCCGGGCGAGTCCGCCGACGACCTCGAGGCGCTCTTGGTCGATGTCGAGCAGGACGAGCTCATCGATGGGCAGCCGATCCGTGCGTCGCGCGAAGCCCTCGACGAGCTCGGGTGTGTAGGTGCTCCCGGCACCGACCACCGTGATCCTGGTCCCCATCCCACCTCCAGGGTCTTGACACGATTGCTTATAACGTTATCAGTAATCGACGCTCGCGCAAGACCATCACCGGCCATCGCCCAAGAGGAGGAGCGCGTCGGTTGGCTCGTTTTCGTCTCGAGCTCGGCCCTGTCCCGCTGCACCACCAGGTCTATCTCGATCTGGCCGCGTCACTCGACGCCGGTCGATGGCGGGCAGGTGACCAGCTCCCCACGGAGCGTGACCTCGCGCAACATTACGGCTGCAGCCTGATCACGATCAGGCGCGCGCTCGATGAGCTCGTGCGCGAAGGCCGTATCGAGCGGACGCGCGGGCGGGGCACGTTCGTCCTTCACCCCCGCCTCGACCGCGACATCGCGAGCCGCGCGAGTTTCGCCGAAGAGATGCGCCAGCGAGGGCTCGATCCGGAGACCCGCCTCGTTTCGGCGCGGCCCGAGTCCGCGTCGGCCGCGGTCGCCAGCGCCCTGGCGCTCGAACCCGGCTCACCGACGCTGTACCTCGAGCGGTTGCGGCTGGCCAGCGGCGACCCATACCTGCTGGAGCAGGTGCACCTCCCGGCCGAGCGTTTCCCGGGTCTGCTCGCCACCGATCTCGAGCACGGCTCGCTCTACGAATTGCTCTCCACGCGCTACGCGACAAGGGTCGTACGCGCTCGCGAGGCCCTCGAGCCCGTCCTCCTCCGGGCTCGAGAGGCCCGCCTTCTCGGTCAACGCCGAGGGGCCCCCGCCCTGCTCATCGAGGGTATCGCGTTCGACGCGGATGACACGCGGGTCGAGTTCGGCCGCACGTTCGTCCGCGGCGACCGGTCCCGTTACTACGTCGAACGCGAGGTCGACCGGTCGATCCGGTCGGCCGCGATCGAGGCCATGGCAGCGACAGGAGGAGCGAGACGGTGAGAACCAACACATCGATCGGTCAACGCAGACGGAGGAAGTTGCGAATGCGACAGGATCTGGGACGGTTCGCCGTCCTGCTATCCGTGCTGGCGCTCCTGGTCGCGGCCTGCGGGCAGCCGCCGGCGAGTGCGGTGCCATCCGGCTCGGCGGCCGCGTCGGTCGAGCCATCAGCGTCGGCATCGTCCGACGCCACTCCTGCGCCGACGGCGTTGCCGGCCACCGAGTCGCAGGCCGACCCGGGTGACGTGATCATCCGCTGGTATTGCTGCCTGGGGACCGGTGATGCACCGGAGCAGGTCGAGGTGGAGCGCAAGGTGGCCGAGGACTTCAATGCCTCGCACCCGGGCATCCATCTGCAGTTCGAAGGGTTCGTCTATTCGGCTGCGCGCGACGCGCTGGCAGTCCAGCTCGGCTCGGGAGCCGGTCCCGACATCGTCGGTCCGGTCGGCATCGGCGGTGCGGAGGCATTCCACGGCCAGTGGCTGGACCTCCAGCCATATATCGACAAGAACAACTTCGATATGTCGCAGTTCCCGCAGTCGACCGTCGAGCTGTACAACGCAGGTGGAGAGGGACAGCTGGGCATCCCGTATGCGATCTACCCCTCGGTGCTGTTCTACAAGGCCGACATGTTCAAGGAGGCGGGGCTCGAGGAGCCGCCCCATGAATGGAACGCCGAATACACGATGCCCGACGGCTCCAAGCGGCCGTGGGACTACGACACGATCCGCGACATCGCCAAGGTCCTGACCGTCGACGAGAACGGGGCCGACGCGACCGAGGCCGGCTTCGATCCTGAGAAGATCGTCCAGTGGGGCTTCGAGCCGCAGCGTGACGATCTGCGCCAGACCGGCGCCTACTTCGGGGCCGGGTCGTTCATGGCCGCCGACGGCAAGACCGTGCAGATGCCGGCGCCGTGGGTCGCCGCGTGGAAGCACTTCTACAGTGGCATCTGGACCGATCATTTCAGCATGACCGGCCCCAAGTTCGAGACCACCGACCTGAACCCCGCGGGCTACCCGTTCTGCGCAGGCAAGGTCGCGATGAGCACCAACTACCTGTGGTCGACGTATTGCGTCGGTGACGCGGGCGACGACTGGAACATGGCGGCCACGCCGTCGTACAACGGCAAGACGACAGCAGCCTTCAACGCCGACACCTGGCGCATCCTGAAGACGAGCAAGAACCCCGACCAGGCGTTCGAGGTCCTGCTCTACCTCCTGGGCAACGAGGACCTGCTCGCGCTCTACGGCGGCACCCCCGCGGTCGAGTCGAAGCAGGACGCGTTCCTGGAGACCTTGTTCAAGGACTACACGCAGGGCATCGACTGGAAGGTCGCCAAGGAAGGCGTCGCATTCGCCGACGTCCCGAACTTCGAGTCGTTCATGCCCGCGTACAACCAGACGCTCGACTTGATCAATACCTACGGCACGAAGTGGCAGACCACGCCGGGTCTCGACATCGATGCCGAGGTGGAGGCGATGCGAGCGGAGATGCAGGCCGTCTGGGACGCGGGCGGCAGCTGATCGGTGGTCGCCCCTAGCGTCGCGCGCCCGCGCAGCCTGCCTCGCTTCTCCGGGCTGGCCTGGCGGCGCGCGCGCTGGGGGTACCTCTTCATCGCGCCGTGGATCATCGGGTTCGTCGCCTTCACGGCGCTCCCGATGATCGCGACGTTCGTCTTCACGTTCACCAACATCAACCTGGCCCAGGCCGAGCCACTCCGGTTCGTCGGGCTGAAGAACTACGAGACGCTGCTCAAGGACCAGCAGGTCTGGAAGTCGCTCGGGATCACCCTCAAATTCGCCGCGCTGGCCCTTCCCGTGGCGGTGATCCTGCCGCTGGTCGTAGCGCTCTTGCTCCATTCACGCCACCTCGTCGCGTCGGGCCTGTTCCGGACGTTGTTCTTCCTGCCGTATGTCGTGCCATTCGTCGCGACGGTGTTCATCTGGGGCGGCATGCTCAACCCGGAGACCGGCTGGATCAACGCCGGGTTGAAGGCGCTAGGCGTCGACAAGCCGCCGCCGTGGCTCGAGGATCCCGGCTGGGTCTACCCGGGGCTGGTGCTCATCGGCGTGTGGGGCATCGGCGCGGGGATGATCGTGTACCTGGCCGGTCTGAAGGGGATCCCGACCGATCTGTACGAGGCAGCCCGCATCGATGGGGCCGGGGCGTGGCAGTCGCTGCGCCACATCACGATCCCGATGCTCACGCCGGTGATCTTCTACACGGTGGTGCTGTCGGTGGTGGAGGTGATGCAGTACTTCCTCGTGCCGCTGGTCCTCCAGGAGGGGACGGGCGAACCCGGCGGTTCGACGATGTTCTACAACCTCTACCTCTACAAGAATTTCTTCACATTCCAGAACATGTCGTACGGCGCGACGCTCGCGTGGCTGCTGTTCGCGATCACGCTGGTCATCACGCTGGTCCTGTTCGGGACGGCGAAGCGGTGGGTCTACTACGCCGGTGAGGCGCGATGACCGCCGTCTCGATCGCGGGGCGTGGCATCCTCCGCCGGCGCGGAGCGAGGGCCGCCGCCGGCAGCCGGCCGCCGCGAGAGCGCGGTGACGCGAGCCGTTCGTTCCTGTTCACGCTGATCGCCGTCCTCGCGGTCGCCGCGTTCCTCTCGCCGATGCTCCGCTCGGTCTCCTACTCGCTGAAGAGCCTCGACCAGATCACGCAGGCACACTCGCCGATGTACCCGGCTGACCCGGTGACCTTCGCATACCAGGGCCAGGACCTGCCGCTTCTCAACGTCCCGCTTCCGGACGGCACGACACGCCAGCTCGCGCTGCTCGAGCCATTGCGGCGGCAGAGCACGTTCGTGGACCCGCTGGCACCGGACGCTGCGCCGATCGTCTGGCAGGGCTCGTGGCGAACGCTCGAGCCGGTGTGGCAGTTCGCGCCGCACTGGGAGAACTTCGCCGAGGTCTGGGACCTCATCGACTATCCGCGCCTGCTGTTCAACACGGTCTTCATCGCCGTCGTGTCGACCATCGGGACCTTGATCTCGTGCACGCTCGTGGCGTACGGCTTCGCCCGGTTCCGGTTCCCCGGTCGGGGCCTGCTGTTCACGCTCCTGATCGCCACCATCTTCCTGCCGGCGGCCGTGACGATCATCCCGACGTACACGGTCTTCCAGAAGATCGGCTGGGTCGGGACGTGGCTGCCGCTGCTGATCCCGGCGTTCTTCGCGAACGCGTATGACGTGTTCCTGATGCGCCAGTACTTCATGACGATCCCGACCGAGATGGACGAGGCCGCGGCGATCGACGGCGCCGGCCCGTTCCGGACCCTGATCTCGGTCGTGCTTCCGCAGGCCTGGCCGGTCATCGTCGCCGTCGCGGTCTTCCACCTCGTGTATTCGTGGAACGACTTCTTCGGGCCGCTCCTGTACACGGCCGGCAAGGTCGACCTCCAGACCGTGGCGCTCGGCCTCCAACGGTTCAACGGCATCTACTACCGCGAACCGGGGCTGATCCAGGCAGGCACGCTGATGACGCTGGTCATCCCGGTCGTGGCGTTCCTGCTGACCCAGCGCTTCTTCACCCGCGGCATCGTCATCACCGGCGTCGACAAATGACGTTCCGCGTTGCGCTGACCTTCGACGCCGAGCATCCCGACCGACCGCATCGCACCGGCGCGACCGAGCGGGTCCTGGACCTCCTCGACGCGGAGGCCATCAAGGCGACGTTCTTCCTGCAGGGCCGCTGGGTCGAGGCATATCCGGAGGTCGCGCGCGAGGTGGCCGCTCGGGGTCACCTCATCGGCAACCACTCCTTCTACCATGCGCGGATGCCGCTGCTCTCACCGTCCGGGCTGGCGACCGATATCCGCGCCGCCGAACGCGCGATCTTGGCGGCCACCGGCATCGACCCCAAGCCATGGTTCCGCTGCCCGTTCGGTTCCGGGACGGATGACCCGAAGGTGCGGGCGGGTATCGAGCGCCTGGGCTATCGCGAGATCCACTGGGACGTCGACGGAGCCGACTGGCGGCCAAGCATGCGGGGGCGCGGGATGGCCCGCCAGATGACGGCCGACGCGGTCGCCCGCGGCGACGGCGCCGTGCTGCTGCTGCACCCGTGGACGATGGCGACGGGCCTCGGTCTTGCGCCGCTCATCGACGGATTGCGGGAAGCCGGTGCGACTTTCGAGCGGATGGACGCGTTGGGGTGAGGACCGTCCTCGCCGTCGATGGCGGGAACTCGAAGACGGATGTGGCGATCGTCGCCGAGGACGGCCGTCTGCTGGCGGCCGCACGCGGTCCGACCAGCTCGCATCAGGCGGTCGGGCTGGAACCCGGCATGGAGCGGCTGGCCGGGCTCGTCGCGGCGGTCGTTGCGAGCAGCGGGTTGGCGGCGCGCCCGGATCTCGCGGTGTACACGCTTGCCGGTGCCGATACCCGCTCAGACGTCGCGGCGCTGACCGAGGCCCTCTTGGGACGCGGGTTCGCGGCCGACCTCATCGTGCGAAACGACGCCTTCGGGGCGCTGCGCGCGGGTACCGACCGGTCGTGGGGCGTCGTCGTGATCTGTGGCCAGGGCATCAATGCAGCCGGTGTCGCGCTGGACGGGCGGAGCGTCCGCCTGGATGCGCTCGGGCCGATCTCCGGTGACTGGGGCGGCGGGACGGACGTCGGGTGGCAGGGCCTCGCAGCGGCGGTCCGGGCTCGCGACGGGCGCGGGCCACGGACCCGCCTGGAGGATGACGTGCCGGCCCACTTCGGGCTTCGCTCGCCGGGGGCGGTCACATCAGCCATGTACACGGGCCGCATCGCCGAGCGGCGGATCGGGGAACTGTCGCCGGTCGTGTTTGCTGCCGCCGAGGGGGGCGACCCGGCAGCCCGCAGGATCGTCGACCGACTCGCCGACGAGATCGTGACGATGGCCGGAGCGATGATCCGGCGGCTGCACCTCGTCCGACGCGGCCCTGACGTGGTGCTGGGCGGCGGCGTCTTCCGGACCCGGGACCCTGCCTTCTATGAGCGGATCGAGGCCGGCGTCGCCGGGATCGCACCGGCCGCCCGGCTCGTCCGCCTGAGCGCGCCTCCCGTGGCCGGGGCCGCCCTGATCGGGCTCGATCGGCTGGCGGGTGGGGCCGTGCCGCCGGACGTGAGTGCCAGCGTCCAAGCCGCCGTCGGCGAGTGGGACGCGGCGGCCCTTCAGCGGAGCGTGTCGACGCCGCCGCCTGCCAACAGTCGTCCAAGCTCGGCGCGGTCCGGCAGGCCGGCCTGATCGCCGACCGCAGCCACCGCCAGCGCCCCGCACGCGTTTCCCATGCGCAGGGCAGTCTCGAGATCCACGCCGTCGAGTCGACCGGCGATGAACCCCGCGCAGAACGCATCGCCGGCACCGACCGGGTCGACCACGACCGGCACGGCGATCGCAGGCACGAGGACCGGCGTCGCGCCGGACTCGATGCCAATCGCGCCGGCAGCCCCGAGCTTCGCGACGACCGTGGCGGGGCCCAGTGTGGCGACGGTCGCTGCCAGCTCGGCTGGGTCGGCATCCGGGTCCAGGTCGGCGATGACGGCCAGCTCGTCCGCGCTGCCCAGCACGACATCCACGCCCGCCGCGAGATCACGAAGGGTCTGTCCGGCGACCTCGTCCGACCACAGTCGGCGGCGGAGGTTGATATCGAGGCTGACGGTGAGGCCCGCGTCCCGCGCCACGTCACGGGCGCGCAGTGTCGCCGCCCGCGCGGTGTCAGACAGGGCCGGCGTGATGCCGGTCAGATGCAGCCACCGGGCGCTATCGAGGATGCCATCGTCGACCGCCCGATCGATGTCGTCCGGGGCCAGCCTGGAGCCGGCTGAACCCGCTCTGTGGTAGACGACCTCGGCCGCTCCGACCGTTCGCCGCTCGCGGAACAGCACGCCGGTCCGCGTGTCGGGATCGATCGCCAGGTGGGTAACGTGCACGCCCTCGCCGCGGAGGCGACGGATGATCGCCGTCCCGAAGCCGTCGGCGCCCACGCGGCCGACATACGCGACTGCGTGTCCGAGTCGAGCCAGCCCGACCGCGACGTTCGCCTCGGCGCCGGCGACGTGGCGCTCGAAGGACGTCGCTTCCGCGAGGGGTCCGGGCATCGTCGCCACGAGCGACGCCAGACATTCACCAAGCGTCACGACTTCGAACTGTGCGGGCCGTTCCATGAAAGCCATGATGCCGGACCGACTTGTCCGTAGCGGGTCGTTTCGTTCATATTGGCGCGGCGACCGGGGCATGGAGGGACGCATGACTGACAAGGACTCCGAGAAGTCCACGACGGCCGAGGCACTGCAGGAGTGGCGTTCGGCGGAGCGGACCGTCGCGGTCGCTCGACGGGGCCGGCTGGCAGCCGAGGCGGCCGCGATGGCCGCGGATGAGGCCGCCCAGGCGGCGATCGATACCTCCAACGCCGCGAAGGCAGCCCTGGAGTCGGCGAAGCTCGCCGAGACGTCGGCCACCAGGACCGCGAGCGCGGCAAAGGTCATCGTGCAGGCCACCCGCGGGGACATGGCCGACGCGATGACCGACGTCGCCGCAGCCGAGATCGACGAAGCGGAAGCGCACGAGCGCTATCGCGAGGCGACACAGCGAGCGTCCGAGAAGGCCGGGAAGGGCACCTAGCCTCGCTTCACGCCGGTCGGGCGATCAGTCGGGCTTGCCGCGCCGCCGGTAGAAGTACCAGCATTCGAGGACCTCCTCGTGGTCCTCCTCGCAGCCGCTGGCGAGGACGCCACCCTCCACGTCGATCCTGGTGCTCCCGGGCGTGATCATGTCGACCGTCGTCGTCGATCGCCCGCGCAGATAGTTGAGCAGCCGATAGTCGGCTGCGATCTTGAGCCCGAGCGTGCGGGAGTGGGGCTTTGGCATCGCGCAGAGCCTAGCGTGGAAGACAGGTTCCGAATCCGCAGGGAGGCAGTCGATGTCAGCGCCGATCGTGTTCGTCAGCCACTTTCGCATGAAGGAGGGGAGCCTCGAACCGTTGACGGCGCTCGTCCGGGACGTGACGGCGCTGCTGGAGCAGGAGAAGCCCAGAACCGTGTTGTACCTGTCGTACGTCGACGAGGGGCGCGGCCTGATCAGCTTCATCCATGCATTCGGTGACGCCGGATCCATGGCGGAGCACTTCGAGGGCGCCGACGAGCGATCGAGCGCCGCCTATGCGTTCATGGAGCCCGCCGGTTGGGAGATCTACGGGCAAACCACGGCGAACGTCGCCGAGGCGATGCAGCGCGCTGCCGCGGCCGCGGGCGTTACGCTCACGGCCGGATCCGACCACTTGGCGGGGTTCCTGCGCCTCGCCCCGACCCAGCCCGCGGATGCCACGAGTCGGGCACCATAGTCCGGGCATGGGACGACGGCGCCAGGCACGCAGGGAAGGTCGCCATCTCGTCAAGCGCGGCGAGACGCCGCGCTACCGCGTGGCCCTCAGCAGGCGCGAGGTCGTCGACATGCCGTGGCTCGAGTTCGACGGCGATGGCCCGGCAGCGATCGCGGAGGCGGCGCGTCGGTCGATCGCGGCCGAGCTCGGCGTCCGCCCCGATCAGGTCGAGGTCGAACCGGACGGGACAGCCCCAGCGCCAGGAACCCGCCAGACCTGAGATCAGCCGAGCTATCGGGTCAGCCGCTCAGCTATCGAAGACGAACCAGCAAAACTCGTTGCGCAGGCGCTGGTCGTCGAGAACGAGTTCGTAGATCTCGTCGGGAAGCTGGGCGCGCTGCCAATCGCGCTCCACCCGGCCAGCATCGTCACGCTCGGGAGATGCCGCGCTGGCGGCCCTGATCGCGTAGGCCGCAGCGCCCAACTCGTGGGCTGCCACGTGCCCGACGGCGGCGGCTTGGCCGGCAGCGTACGCGGCATGCCGTGCTGCTCCACGCAGGTCTCTCGCGGCGGCGTTGGCGTGGCCGGCCGCCGCGCGGGCCTTCGCCCAGGAGATCTCACCCAGCGCCCATGAGCGCCCCAGCTCGATCGCCCGTCGCGGACGGTCGTCTCCTAGCCGCGCCCGCTCGAAGTGATGCAGCACATGCTCCGCGCAGTCGGCCGCCCACACGGCGAGGAGGCGATGATCGTCGTCCTGGAGGGTGCCGCCGCGACGCACGGTGACGAACCTCGGATCCCGGACCTTGGGGAGGATCATGCTCCCTAGAGGCTGTCAGTCGACGTACTGGAGCGGCATCACCTTGAAGTCGTCGGGCAGCTTCACGCCGGTCGCGTGGATCGGGCAGTAGCCGTTCGGGACCTTGTCGAGGTACTGCTGGTGGTAGTCCTCGGCGTAGAAGAACTCGTCCGACTCCTTGATCTCGGTCGTGATCGTGCCGTAGCCAGCCGCCGTCAGCCGCTCCTGGAACATGTCTCGAGACATCTCGGCCAGGCGGCGCTGCTGTGGGGTCGTCGGGATGATGATCGAGCGGTACTGCGAGCCGGTGTCGTTGCCCTGGCGCATGCCTTGCGTCGGGTCGTGGTCCTCCCAGAAGACCTTCAGCAGCTCCTCGTATGAGATCCGCTCGGGGTCGTAGGCGACCTGGACGACTTCGGCATGGCCGGTCCGGCCAGTGCACGCCTCGCGGTAGGTCGGGTTGGGCGTGTAGCCGCCGGCATAGCCGACGGCCGTGCTGATAACGCCGGGGAGCTCCCAGAAAGCCTTCTCGGCGCCCCAGAAACAGCCGAGTCCGAATATGGCGGTCTCGGTTCCCGCGGGCCACGGACCGGCGATCGGCGTCCCGAGGACGGTATGGATGCCGGGCTCGACGATCGGGTCGGGGCGGCCGGGCAGGGCCTCGGCAGGAGAGGAGATGGATTCGGGCTTGGAACGGAAGAACTGCATGGCCAGAGTGTAGGCGCGTCGTGCGTCGAACCGGTGACGCTCGGCTAGCATCGCGACGCTGTGACGAACGATCTCGAGGCGGTCTTAAGCACGATCGACGACTGGGGTGCCGATCATGCCGCCGTGGCGGTCGTCGGACCGGTCGGCGTCATCGCGCAATACGGTGACACCGACACTCGGTTCCGCTGGGCGTCGGTCACCAAGCTCGCGACGGCCGTCGCAGTGCTGTCAGCGGTCGACGACGACCTGTTCGACCTCGACGAAGCGGCAGGCCCGCCAGGATCGACCGTCCGGCACCTGCTCGCGCACGCCTCGGGGCTGCCATTCGACGGCGACACCGTCCTGGCGAAACCCGGCACGCGCCGCATCTACTCGAACGCGGGGTTTGATCTCCTGGGGGCGCTGCTCGAGGAACGATCAGGCCGGCCGTTCGCGGTGGTGCTGGCCGATCGCGTGCTCGCGCCGCTCGAGATGGCAGACACGGAGCTCACGGGGCGTCCATCGGAGGGGATCCAGGGGCCGCTCCGCGATGCCGTGGCGCTCGCCGGCGAACTGCTGCGGCCGAGGCTCGTGCAGCCGACGACTGCGGCTGCGGCTCGCACCACCCAGTTCCCGGGGCTCAAGGGCTTGTTGCCGGGGGTCGGCACCTTCGATCCGCTCGACTGGGGTCTCGGCTTCGAGCTCCGCGACGCTAAGGAGCCGCACTGGACGGGGACGGCCAATTCCCCCGGGACGTTCGGTCATTTCGGTGGTGCCGGGACGTTCATGTGGGTCGACCCCGCGATCGATACGGCGCTCGTCTGCCTGACGGATCGGCAGTTCGGGCCGTGGGCGCTGGAGTCGTGGCCGCGCCTGTCGGACGCCGTCATCGAAGTCCTCAGGAAGCCGGTGGGGTCACCGCAGGCTCGGGAATGACTTCGGGCTCCGGTGCCGCCATCGCACCCGAGTACGACCCCTGACCCATCGAGCGCGTCGTGTTATCAGGCTGGACGCTGTCGATCCGGACCTCGCCGTTGTCGGGCGTGCATACGCGGATGCAGGTCACGATCACGCGCACGACACCCCCTTCCGCGCCGAACCCGAAGTCCCGGCAGGGTCCCATCGGGACGCCGCGGCACTCGACTGGCGGGCTCCCATCCTGACCCGCTAGCACCGGCCCCAGTGGACCCGCCGGCACTGGCGGCCCCTCCTGCACGGCGGTACCCCCAAGGAAACCGCACGCGCCCAGCGTCGAGGCCAGCGCGATCGTCAGAAGGACCCTCGCCACGTGCACGCAGCAATGGTACGTGCGCTGCGACCGCCAGCCGCTTGCAAGCCTCGCCTCGGGTGCGTTGGCGCCCTGTATGGCATGGGTCGGGAAGGATGGCAGCAGGCGACCGGAGGTCGTCGTAGCAGCCGGGACACGGGGGCCATCACATTGCAGCCACACGACAACCAGCGCGCACAGCTTCCCCGGCGGCGGGGCGTGTGGTATGCACCCCGGGTGCAAGTAAAGCGGGCAGCGTCCCCCATGCGGCCTGTGGCCGACGATCCAAAGATACGACCGCTCTTCGACGCGCCATCGATCGAGAGCCCCAGCTACCGGCAGTTCCTCGAGTCACTCGGCGTCGCCGTCTATACGACCGACGCCGAGGGGCACATCACATTCTTCAACGAGGCTGCCGCCGACTTCTGGGGCCGGCGGCCCGAGATCGGCGAGGAATGGTGCGGTTCGTGGAAGCTGTTCTGGCCGGACGGCCGGCCGATGAAGCACGACGAGTGCCCGATGGCGATCGCCCTCAAGGAGGGCCGCTCGGTGCGTGGCTACGAGGGCGTGGCGGAACGGCCGGATGGCTCTCGCGCCGCCTTCATCCCGTATCCGACCGTCGTGTATGACGCCGAAGGGACGCTGATCGGGGCCATCAACGTGCTGGTCGACGTCACCGAGCGACGTCGTGCCGAGGACGCGCTGCGCGCCGCCAACACCGTGAAGGACGAGTTCCTGGGTCTCGTGTCCCACGAGCTCCGAACGCCAGTGACGACGATCTTCGGCAATGCTCGGCTCCTCCGGGACGGCGAGGGCCTCCCAGAGCGCCACGCCGGGATGGTGGCGGACATCGCGACCGATGCCGAGCGGCTGTTGGGCTTGGTCGAGAACCTTCTGCTGCTGACACGGGCTGGGAGCGAGCAGCGGATCGACCTCGAGCCACAGGTCCTCAAGCATCGGATCCGCAACATCGTGGCGTCGTTCCAGCGACGCCACCCGGGGCGGAAGATCCGTCTCGACGTCGACGTCGGCGACCTCATCGTTGACGCGGACCAGGGCTACCTCGAGCTGCTCACCGACAACCTGCTGAGCAACGCCGTGAAGTACAGCCCGGCCGACCAGCCGATCGAGGTGCACGTTCGGCGCGTCGGCCACGAGGCGCGGGTTTCGGTGCTCGACCGGGGCATCGGCGTACAGCCACAGGATGCAGAACGGCTATTCGCGGCGTTCTACCGGACGGATGCCGCGCGTCGCATGAGTGGCGGCCTTGGGATCGGCCTCAGCGCTGCCAAGCACGTCGTGACCATCCTGGGCGGCCGGATCTGGGTGAACCCCCGTGACGGCGGTGGCTCGGAGTTCGGCTACTCGCTGCCGCTCGCCAACGACCGCCTCGACTGACGTCGGTGGTCGAGTAGGTCGGTTCAGACGACCGGAGCAGGCTCCGGTCCAGGCGCCGCGGTCTCGGCCTGACCCTTGCGCCGTGCCACGGAGTCCGCGACTGCGGTGACTGCCTGCTCCGAGAGCTCGGTGCTGATCCCGAACCCGCCGAACAGCACGGTCCCGTCGATGACGAGCAATGGCGCCGTCACAGGGCGCTGGATCTGGGATCGGCCATCACCGATGCCGCCGATGCCGACGACGTTGGTCGTCACTCGCCATGACTCTGGCACCACGATCTGGCCGCCGCCGAATACCGCCCTGATCTCCAGCCGAGCACCGCCCGGATCCAGGATGGCGTCGCGCAGGTCGATGACCCCACCACCGAACCAACAGTCGAGCGTGCCGCCGCGGAACATTGTCGAGGTGCTGCGGAACTGGATCGGCTCGAAGATCGCGCGGAGGGTTACCTCCGGCGCGTCCGGCGAGTCGACGGGGATGATCCGCTCTTTCATCGCTCGGGCCGCGAGGGCGGCTCCGATGGCGGTGAGCGCGAATGCTCCGGTGAGGATCGCGGTCAGGCGACCGATGACGTTCATGACGACCTCCGTTTCCGACCTATTGTCCCTCGAAGATGGAGAAGACCGCCGGGCGCTCGCCCGGCGGTCTTCGTCCGATCGGAGATCGTGTCTCAGATCGTGGCGATCTCTTCGGCCAGCCGATCCCACGACTCGATCGCGCCGCCGACCATGCCGGTCGCCAGGGCGCCCTCCAGGCTCTCCGCGGACGGGAAGACCGATCGGCTGACGAGCTTCGTCCTGCCACCGAGGTCCTCGAGCGTCTGTGTGACGATCGCGGGCTCGCCGCTGTTGAAGGGTTCCACGTCGAACATCTCGGTGTTGACGAGCCGCTCGGGTGGCACGACCTCGAGGTACTCGCCGGTGAACGGGGCGTCGCCGTCACCCGAATGCGCGACCCAGCGCCATTTCCCGCCGACACGGACGTCCATCTCCTCGACGGTCATGGTGTCGTCGCGTGGCCCCCACCAGCGCGGGATCCGGTCGGCCTCGGTCAGGGCCTTCCAGACCAGCTCGCGCGGGGCGTCGAAGATCCGCTCCATGACGAACTCCGCGCCATCGGCATAGACCATGGTGGTCTCGTTACCCAGCTGCTGCACTGCCATCGTCCTGCTCCTTCTCGTTGACCTGTAGCTCGCGGAGATACTCGTCGAGTCGGTCGTAGCGCTCCCCGAGGACGCCCTGGTACTGCTCGAGCCACGTCGCGATGTCTCGCAACGGCTCCGGTGTGAGCCGGCACGGCCGCCACTGCGCCTGGCGTCCCTGCTCGACCAGTCCTGCGCGCTGGAGCACCTTCAGGTGCTTCGAGATCGCGGGCAGGCTCAGGTCGAACGGCGCCGCCAACTCGGTCACCGTCGCCTCGCCGTCCGCGAGTCGGGCGATGATCGCTCGGCGGGTCGGGTCGGCGAGGGCGGCGAAGATCGGGCTGAGGTGGTCGGTCATGTCGGTCATTTCGCTAGTTGGTTAATTAACCTAGCGGAATAATACCGGCCCGGTATCCGTTGTCAAGCCCCAACTGGGCAGGGTCGTTTCGACGCGCCTCTAGGGGCCCGCAGCGACCACGAGCTGTCCGGTCATCTCGGCATGGATCGTGCAGACGAACGGGTAGGTGCCAGCCGCCGGCGGCATGAGTTGCAGCTCCTGGATCGCCCCGGGCTCGACGATCGTCCTCGTCGCTCCGGACAGGCCCGAGGTGAAGGTCAGGTTGTGGGCGACGCTGGAGGCGTTCCGGAAGGTGAGCGTGACTGGCGCGACCGACCCCACCGCGACCTCCGGGGGATCGAAGGCGAGCTTCTCACCGGGCGCCGTCGCGACGGCGATCCGGATACCGGCGGGCGCCGTCGTCGTCGCGTTCATGGCCTGACAGCCGATGAGCGCGACTCCCAGCGCGACCGCCGCGCCGAGGCGGGCGAAGAGATGGATCAGTGGATGTCGACGCACGCGGTGTAGGTCTTGAGATCGTCGTTCGACTTGTGGATGTTGACGGCCAGGTTGCCGGCGAACAGCTCGGCGATCGACGCCGGGACGACCGTGGTCGACGTGCCGTTGCGCACGTTCTCCAACGGGAACTTCGGCTGCGGGACGAGCTCGGCGCAGGTGCCCGGATGGATGTGCGCAGGCATGTCCGGGTTATCGGCTGGATCGACCGTGACGTCGACCCGCGTGCGGCCACTGACATCGCTGAACGCGACGGTGCCGGTCACGCCGGAGTCGTTCAGGGTCTCGAGGGCGATCGTCCGAGGCGGGCCGACGGAGGCCGCCTGGCAGGCGCCGATGACCGTGGCCAGGATCGTGAAGATGGCGAGGGCCAGGCCGGCGGTCGAGCGGGGCGCAGCAAGTCGATGCGGAGCGGACATGCGGATACCTCGTGTGCGGTTCGTCATCGGTGGATGGCAGATCTAGGGCCGCGTCGTGGCGAGCGGCCGTTGGTGCCCTCGTGGTCCGACGGCGGCGCTGCGACGTGCGCATCGGATCCGTCCACCGTCGCGCCGGCGAGCACTTCGCCCATCCGGGTCGGATCCAGGGCACGCGCGAACAGGTAGCCCTGACCATGCTGGGCGCCGAGGCCGCGCAGGGCCTGTCGCTGCTCGGCGGTCTCGATGCCCTCGGCCACGGTGTCCAGCCGCAGCGTCGAGCTCAGGTTGATGATCGAGCGGACCAGCGCGTTCGAGTCGGCGCTGCCGTCGAGGCTGGCCACGAACGAGCGGTCGATCTTGAGGATGTCGATCGGGAACTGGCGCAGGTAGCTGAGCGACGAGTAGCCGGTCCCGAAATCGTCGATCGCGAGACGGATGCCCAGCGCCTTGAGTGCCCGGAACGCCGCGATCGTCGCCTCGACGTCCTGGATGAGGACGGTCTCGGTGATCTCGAGCGTCAGGCTGTGGGGATCCAGGCCGGATTCCGCCAGGACCCGTGCGACGTCGGCGACGAGGGTCCCGTCCGCGATCTGCCGACCCGACAGGTTGACAGACACGGTCAGGTCGGACCGACCCGACTCCTGCTGCCACGCACGAGTCTGGCGACAGGCCATCTCGAGGATCCATCGCCCGAGGTCCAGGATGAGCCCGTTCTCCTCGGCGAGCGGGATGAAGTCGTTCGGTGGCACGACACCACGAACGGGGTGGGTCCAGCGCATGAGCGCCTCCGACCCGGAGATCGCCCCGGTGTCGATATCGACGATGGGCTGGTAGGCGACATGCAGCTCGCCGCGCTCCAGCGCTCCCTGCAGGTCGGCCTTCAGCTCCATCCGCGCGACCGTGGCGTCGTAGAGCTCGGCCTCGTAGGTGACGTGGCACTCGCCGCCGCGGGCCTTGGCGGCGTACATCGCGATGTCGGCTCGACGCAGCAGCTCGTCGGCGTCTCCGCCGTCGGCGGTCCGGATCGCGATGCCGATGCTCGCTCGGGCGACGACCTGCCGATCGGCGAGGTCGAACGGCGGGATGAGGGCTTCGAGGATCCGCGTGGCGGCCTGCGCAGCCTCGTCAGGATCGGTCTCCTCGATGATGATCGCGAACTCGTCGCCGCCAAGCCGCGCGACGGTGTCGCCGGCCCTCGTCGCGGCCCGCAGCCGGTCGCCGACCGCGACGAGCAGACGATCACCCTCGGCATGGCCCAGCCGGTCGTTGATGGCCTTGAAGTCATCGAGGTCCAGATACAGGACCGCGGTCGGCAGCGCTCCCCGGGCTGCGCGCGCCAGGGCATGCCCCAGGCGATCGCGGAAGAGCGAGCGGTTCGCCAGCCCGGTCAGGACATCGTGGAACGCCTGGTGTCGGAGCTGCTCCTCCAGCACCTTGCGCTCAGTGATGTCTCGGTAGTTGACCACGACGCCGCCGACCGCGGGATCGTCGAGCAGGTTCTTGGCGATCGCCTCGATCGTTCGCCATGAGCCGTCCGCGTGCAGGATCCGGAACTCGAGCCCCGCCTCGGAGCCACTGGTCGCGGCGACATCGGCGAGCCGTCGGTCGACCGTGGCCCGATCATCGGGATGGGCATCGGCCGTCAGGGGACGACCAAGGCCGTCGTCGGGCCGCCGACCGAGGATGCGCTCGACCGCAGGGCTCTCGTAGCGGACCAGGCCGTCCTCGCCGAGCACGATCACGCCGTCGGACGCGTTCCGCACCAGTGAACGGAAGCGCTCCTCGCTGCGCTGCAGATCGACCAGCAGCAATCGCTCGGTGGTGGCTTGCTCGTGGAGGCGGCGGTTCTGAGCGGCGAGCACCCGCGACGCCCCACCGAATGCCAGCCAGATCAGTGCAGCCAGCATGCTCGAGGCCACCAGGGCCACGATGAACACGCCCGAGCGGACTGCCGCCACGCGCTGCTCGATCAGGCGCGCATCCTGGTACACGTCGTAGACGCCGATGGGATTGCCATCGACCGGACCACGGATCGGGACGAACACCTCCAGGAAACGCCCGGACACCGCCGGGAGACCCTCCGCGTTGGTCAGGGCCGGTCCCTCCACCATGGCATCGCCCTCGACATAGCGGGCCACGCCATCGCCCGCGTAGGCGCTGGCGAGGAGTGGCCCGATCGAGAAGCGCTGGCCGCGGAGCTCGGCGTCGTTCGAATAGACGATGCGTCCATCGCGCGACCACACGTTGATACGCCGGATCTCACCGGACAGCGTCAATCGTTCGAGCTGCGCGTCGATGGCGGGGTCGTGCCGAGCCTCGAGGTCGAGGCTCGTTTCGTTCATGACGGGATCGACGTAGCCCCGCACGATCGCCTCGACGTTGTGGACCGACGCCTCTTTGGCACCCTCACGCAGCTCGTCTGCGACGCTGTTCGACACCACCACGGCCATGCCGACGATGACGGCGATCGCGGGCGCGACGACGACAACGCGGATGCCCGGCCGCCGGCGGATGCGCGCGGCCGCTCCAGTGAGGACGTGTGGCAGCTTTGGAACGGGCATGGTGCTGGAGGGCACCGTACGAATGTCCGGTGCGCCAAGCCATGACCGATTCGTACTGCAGCCCGCTTCCCGTACGCTGAACGGATGGACGCCCTGCTATCGGTCGCGACCGGTGCGATGCCGAGCGACGCTCGCCGCGACATGGAGCGCTGGTTCGTGCGGCGCGGGGTGCCCCAGTTCATCGAGGGCTACAGCACCGAGCAGAGCATGGACGCACGAGCCGCGCCGTTCATCGCGGTCTGGATCGCGATCTGGACAGGTATCTGGTGGGCTGGGCGGTCCGAGATCCCCCTGGCTTGGCGGGTGATCGCCGCGCTCGCATCGCTGGCGCTCATCGGGGTGGCCTACCGGGTGATCATGGCGGCGCGTCTGCGATCGATCGCCGGTCGGCCGTCGAAGTTCGACCTGACGGACATCGCGGCGTTCGGGGTCCTTCCGGCGATCCCGACCCTCATCGTCGGCCGGGATGTCCTGGCCTCGATCTTCAGCGCGCTGAACGTCCTGTTCGGTATCGGCGTGATCTACATCGTCATCGCCTTCGGCCTGATCGAGATCGCTGTGTGGGCGCTCGGACGGCTGCGTGACCACCTCCTGCACATCGTGACGCTGCTCGCCCGAACGCTGCCGGTGCTCCTCATCCTGGTGGTGTTCCTGATGTTCTCCGCCGAGATCTGGGAAGCCGCACACGCCCTACACGGCGTCGAGCTCGCGGCGGTCCTGGTCCTGTTGCTGCTGATCGCCGTCCTGCTGGTCGTCACGACCTTCCGTCCGGAGATCAGAAAGCTGGAGGCGGTGACGGATCATGCCGTGTTGCGCGGTGACGTCCTGGACACGCCCGCCGCGGCCGTGGCGACGCCACTCGCCGAGCTGGCGCTCCCTGCGCCACGGCTGAGCTGGCTCCAGCGGCTGAACATCGACTTCGTCGTCGTGGTCAACCAGCTCCTGCAGTCGTTCTTCGTGGCGCTGCTGGTGATGGCATTCCTGGTGGTGTTCGGGTTGATCGTCGTGCCGGCGCCGGTGCAGGTAGCGTGGATCGGCGGCCCGGTCACGGCCCTCCTGGAGTTCGACCTGCTCGGCGAGGTACGCGTGCTCTCGGCCGAGCTGCTGAGCGTGAGCGCGCTCCTGAGCGGGATCGTCGGGTTGTACTTCACCGGCCTGTCCCTGACGGATGCGGCATACCGCAATGAGCATTTCACCACCGTCCTGGGCGAGGTACGCCAGCTGCTCTCGGTGCGGGCGGTGTACCTGGCTGAGGTGGCGGGCGAGGCGGGGACCAGGCCGACTTCGCCGGCGCATCACTGAGTTACGATCGCGTCCGATGGGCGAGTTCTTTCGGCGGCTGCGCACCGCGTAACGCTCGCGGTGGGTTCGTGGCAGTTCTTCATCCTGTCGATAGGGCTGTTGCTCATCTGGGCCGCGAGAGGACCGCTGTTCTCGTTCAGCGATACCTGGCAGCTTCTGGTGAACACATCCACGACGATCCTGACCTATCTGCTGGGCATCCTCATCCTGCTCGAGGCCAACCGCCAGGCGCGCGAGTCCAAGGTCATCCACGACGAGCTTCTCGAGGCCACACGCGGGGCCAGGAACCTGCTCGTGAACATCGATGAGATGACCGATAAGGAAGTCGAGGCGATCGAGAGGCAGCTCCGCGAACGGGCTCGGAAGGGTTAGCTCGGAGATGGAGTCAGACCGCTCTCGGATGGTCTCCGAGAGCCACTTCGCGTTCATGGGGATCGGCTGACGCGAACGAGATCTCCGGCAATGCTCGCGACAAGGTGAAGGGGTAGAGATGTCGGGCATGGAAGGACCCTCCGGCCAGAAGTGACTGGCCGGAGGGTCGCACGGCCCCCCTACGGGCTTCGTCAGTCCAAACGAATGGGATCGTGTGTCGTTAGGGGTCGGCCGCGGGACTCTGGTGAGGAAAGGGCGCCCCGGAGGGGGGCCGTGCAGGGGGGTGGCACGACGGGTTACCAGGGCGCCCGCGGCTAGCGTATCGCCGCTTGCTCGTTCCCGCCCCGACGCGGCGTTCTGTCACCGGTGTTCGGCCGCAGCGATGCGCTAGCAACTACGGCAGGGGCTCTTGCAACGTGGGCTGGAAATCGCGCCCAATACCGTTGACGTCGAAGCGTGACGTACCCGAGTGGAGGACCGGATGAGCGAGGAGAAACAAGCGCTGGCGGGCCGTTCCGACAAGTTGCTCGGGGCGCTCCGACATCTGAAGGAAACCGAGGAACGCAAGCGCGAGGTACCGATCTCGACGCCGACGTTTCACGAGTTGGCGAACGACGTCAACGCGACCAGTCGCGAGATCTTCCGACTCGCCCGTGAGCAGGACGAGATCGGTGATGAGATCCCGACGGGGTCCGACACGATCGAGGACGTCAACCGACGGGATGGCGACAGCCCGACGCCAAGCTGAGGAAGGTCAGCGGTCGCCGGCTGTGACGCATCCATGAGCGCCCTGCGCCGCGAGCCCAGCCGTAGGCGACTCATCGTGGCTGCCATCCTGCTCGGCCTGGGGCTCGGGGGCTTCTTCGACGGCATCGTCCTCCACCAGATCCTGCAGTGGCACCACATGGTCAGCACGCCGACCCCGCCGAATACCCTCGCGAACCTGGAGTTGAACACGCTGGGTGACGGTGTCTTCCATGCCGCGACATGGGTCCTCACGGTCACCGGCGTGTTCACCCTGATGGCCTCGGATGGCGCTCGCCATGACGACGGCGGTGGCTCAACGCTCATGGGTGGGATGCTGGTCGGCTGGGGCCTCTTCAACACGGTGGAGGGAGTCATCGACCATCACATCATCGGCCTGCATCACGTTCGACCTGGCCCGAACGAGTCTCTCTACGACGTAGGGTTCCTGGTCTGGGGGCTGATCATGCTCGCCATAGGTGCATGGTTGATCCGAAGCACCCAGGGAGGCAGGCTTCCTGACGACGCAGGCTAAACGGCGCGGGGGCTAGTAGTCCTCAAGTCGGGGTCAGGTTGGAGCTTGAGCGGTGGGCGCGTCAGATAGTCGTCGATGTCTGTCAGGACACCGAGCGTGTCCTCATCGAGGTTCACCACGCCCTCGGATCGCAGTCGTCGGGCCAAGGCGACGGACCGTCGAATCGTCTCATGGCTCAGCGCCTCGAGTCCCAGACGAGGTTCAAGGGTGTCGTCGTGGTACGCCTCGTCGAGCGCGTTAGCGGCCCGTCTCACGGCCTCACGGTATGGATGGCCGACCGGCAGTAGCTCGAGCACCCGCTCGACCTCGATCCACGCTGACAGGATGTCGTCGCTCGTCGACATGGCGGACACGTGAGCCCTTTCCGGATCTCACCCGGAGTTGAAGGGGTCGACGTCCGTCGCTGGAGGCTGACGGAGTCGCCGAGCGAGAGATTAGGAACTGGCACGCTTACGGAGCGAGTCTGCCGATCGGCTATCAGATTGCAGCATCATCGACGTTGGCGGCCGCGATCGCTACTTGTGGCGATCGAACCTACGGTGTGGATTCCGAGGGCCGTTTCATGTTCGCGATGATGGCTGGCGAGGAAGGATTCGAACCTTCGATCTCCTGATCCAGAGTCAGGCGCCTTACCGCTTGGCCACTCGCCATCGAGCGGCGCACATTCTAGCGCACGCCCCCTTTGCGGCCCCGCCTGGCGGGTCGGACGACTCAGGTCGTCGCCTCTTGTGCGACCTTGCCCTGCTGGAGGATCCGGATCGCGTTGCCGAACGGGTCGCGGATCCCCATGTCGGTGCCGTAGAAGTGGTCCGTCGGCTCCTGGGTGAAGTCCGTCACACCGCGCGCTTTGAGCGTCTCGTAGAGGCCTCGTGCATCGTCGGTGACGAACACCAGCCCATTCATGGCGCCCTTGCTGATCAGCTCGCGGAGCCGCTCAGCGGTGGCTTCGTCGTGCAGCGGAGGGCCCGGCTGCTCCAGCGAGATCTCGGTGCCCGGCTCGCCCGGGACGCGGACGGTGAGCCAGCGGTAGTCACCTTGGCGGACGTCGTTGCCCTTCTCGAGGCCCAGCTTGCTTACGTAGAAGTCGAGCGCCTCGTCCTTGTCGAGGACATAGATGGTGGTGACGCTCAGTTTGTTGATCATTCCTGGCTTCTCCTCTGCGAGGGTCGATGTGGACGACCCTCACCCTACGGAGCCGCCGCGGCGGTGGCTTCTCCGAAACTGCTGAACTGGGTCGCTCGCGTTCAGCTGACAGCCTTCTTCACGAGTGCGGTGATCCGTGCCTCTTCGGCGGCCGTGAGCTTCGTCAGCGCGAAGCTCGTCGGCCACATGGCGCCGTCATCGAGCTTCGCCGATTCTTCGAAGCCGAACGTGGCGTAGCGCGACTTGAACTTGTCGGCCGCGGTGAAGAAGCAGATGAGCTTCCCGTCCTTCGCGTACGCGGGCATCCCGTACCAGGTCCTCGATGTGAGGTCCGGGGCGGCGGCCTTGACGATCTCATGGATGCGCTCGGCCATCAGCCGATCCGCTTCGGGCATCTCGGCGATCTTCGCGAGCACATCGCTCTCCCCGTCCGCCTTCTTGCCGGCCTTCTTCAGCTCTTTCGCGCGCTCCTGGATCGCGGCCCGCTCCTCCTTCGTCCAAACCTGTGCCGTCTCGGTCCGCTTGGCGCTTCGCTTCGTCGTCTTCGTGTCGGTCATCGCGTGCGTTCTCCTCTTCGGATGTCGGTGTAGGCGACCCTCACCCTACGGTGCTGTTGCCGCGGCCGCTTCTCCGAAACTGCTCGATCGCATCTCGACGCCGGCCGTCGGGGCGCCCACAGCGAAGCGGGGTCGCATGGCCGCCATCTGGACGCAGTTGGGCGCGACCACCGGCCCGTGCCCCAGGCGATAGCGCGATGGCGACTCGCCGACGATCTCCCGGAACGTGCGGCTGAACGTCCCCAAGCTGGTGAAGCCGACGTCCAGGCAGATATCGGTGACACTGCGGTCGGTCTCGCGCAGCAGGAACATCGAGCGCTCCACCCGGCGCCGCTGCAGATAGCGATGGGGCGTCTCCCCGAAGACCGTGCGGAACGTGCGGATGAAGTGCGCCTCGGAGACGTGGGCCACGGCCGCGACGGCAGGGACGTCGAGCGGCTCGGCGTACGCGCGGTCCATCGCGTCCCGGGCGCGCAGCAGGCGCCGGTTCAGGTCCTCGACTTCGCTGCTCACGCCGTAACGCTACGCGAACACCGGCGGCCGCGCCCTCGCTGCGGCTTCCCTACCCATGGGCGCCATCCCGGTCGTCTGGTACCCTGCGGCCCGTGTCGAACGAGGGGACCGGCCGTGGCGGGCCGGTGAGGAGAGGCCGCGACCACGCCAGGCCGCTCCGGGGGGATCACCGCCGACCGTCGCAAGCGCCGCGCCGTCAGCCACCGGAACCGCGCGCTCCCGGCCGGTTCACGCCGGCCGTCCTGGACGCCGTCTTCCCGGGCCTCGGGCACCTGGCCGCCGGGCGTCGCCGTCGAGCCGCGATGTTCGGGCTGCCGATCCTCGTGCTCATCGGACTGCTGCTCGGCATCCTGGCGACGACCAGCCTGCCGCGGCTCGGCGCGACCCTCGTCGACCCGGCAGTGCTGTGGGGGCTCCTCGTCCTCCAGGCGGCCCTGCTCGTCTGGCGCCTGCTCGCAGTCGGCTCCAGCCTGTGGGATCCACGACTCCCGCGGCCGAGCCGGCGTGAGGGCGTCCCGATCGCGGCGCTGCTGCTGGTTGCGGTGATCGCTCCGCAGGCCTATGCCGGGTTCGTGACCGAGGTCGTCCGCGAGGAGGCGGACCTGATCTTTACCGAGGCGTCACCGACCGCGGTCGCAGGGCCGATCGGGACGCCCGAACCCGACCCGAGCTTCCTCACCCCGGCGTCGGCCAGCGCGAGCGCCTCGGCCAGCGCGTCACCCTCGCCCACCCCCGCCGTGCCGCGCGTCAACGTCCTGCTGATCGGCGTCGACGCCGGCGTCGGCCGGAGGACGTACCTCACCGACACGATGATCGTGGCCTCACTCGACCCCGTGGCCGAGACCGTCTCGATGGTCTCGATCCCGCGCGACATGGTCGACGTCCCGCTGCCCGACGGTCGCAAGTTCACGGGCAAGGTCAATGGGCTCGTCTCATACGCCCGGCACCACCCCAGGCAGTTCCCTGGATCGGACGGGACCGGCTTCGACGTCCTGCGCGGCGCCCTCGGCCAGCTCCTCGGCCTCGACATCCGGTACCACGCAGCCGTGAACCTCCAGGGCTTCGTCAACGTCATCAACAAGCTCGGCGGCATCAACGTGTACGTCGCGCGGTCGTTCTGCGACCCGACCTACGACGAATACGGCTTCACCCGTGGCTTCTCGATCACCAAGGGTCGCCACCACCTCAATGGACAGCAGGCGCTCGGGTATGCCCGCGTCCGCAAACCGGCCGGAGAAAGCGACTTCACGAGGGCCGCACGACAGCAAGAGGTCCTTTCCGGGATCCGCGACCGGATCGTCCAGGGCGGGTTCATCAATGACCCCGTCGGGCTCCTCCGGGCAGTGTCGAAGACCATCACGACCAACGTCCCGCGCAAGAGCCTGCCCGATCTCGCCGACGCGATGGCGAAGATCGGACGCGAGAACACCTATCGAACGGTGATCTCATCGCCGTCGGTGCGATCGGGCCGCGACAAGCGCGGCTCGATCCTGATCCCTGACCTCAAGCGCATCGACAAGCTTTCGAACGCGCTCTTCCCGGACGCGGGGAAGCTGCCGCACGAGCGCTATCTCGTCGGCAAGGGTGCCGGGGGGAAGGCCACCTCGTCCGGGATCGGCGGCTGCCGCCCCGCCGCGACCCCCCGACCGACCGCGAGGCCCACGGCGAAGCCGACCCCGAAGCCGACGGCCAAACCGACGGCGACCCCGGCGCCGACCGCCGAGCCCACGGCTGAACCGACGCCAGACCCGACGCCCGAGCCGACGGCCGAACCGACGCCGTAGCGTCCTCGCAACGCCTCCGCTTCGGCGTCGGTACGTTCGGGGGAGTGGCACAGGACCACTCGGGCTGGCACCCTATGCACATGGTGCGAACGCCGGACCGCCGGCCACGTCTGGTCGCCCTGCTCCTGGTCGCCACCCTCCTCACCGGCCTCGCCGCGACCGTGTCGGCTGCGCCGGCGCTCCCGACGTGCAAGGTCGGAGATGTGCTGACCAAGTACCGCAGCTATGCCTACTGGCACCGCTCGCTGCTGGACACCTCGTTCCGGCTGGGCAGCTCCTACGCGCCGGGCGATCTCCGGTCGACCTCTCTCGCCGGCCTGAACTCCGGATACTCGGTGCGCAGCTTCGTGATCCCAAGCCTCAAGTCGATGGCGGCCGCCGCCCGTTCTGCCGGCGCCCGGCTGGTCGTCCAGTCGGCGTATCGGAGCTACTCGACCCAGCGCGCGACGTTCGACTACTGGGTGCGCGTCCACGGCTACGCCAGGGCGCTCAAGGAGAGCGCCCGCGCCGGCCACAGCGAGCATCAGCTCGGCACCACTGTGGACTTCCGCGGGTATGGCGGATCCGCCCCCTGGAACTACACCGACTGGGCCACGACCAAGGCGGGTGCGTGGCTGAAGGCCAACGCCTGGAAGTACGGCTTCGTCATGACGTACCCGAAGGGCAAGACGACCGTCACCTGCTACCAGTACGAACCGTGGCATTACCGCTATGTCGGGCGGTCGCGGGCGGCCGCGGTCCGCGCCTCCGGTCTGACCCTGCGCGAGTACCTCTGGCGGGAGCAGAACGCTGGCACCGCCACGCCGACCCCGACGCCGACGCCAGCGCCGACGGCCACGCCCACATCGACGCCGACGGCGACCCCGACGCCCACGCCGACAGCGGAGTCGACCGACTGAGACTTGACGGCACCGCCCTCGTCCTGGCGATGATCGCGGCGAGCGCCGCGAACCGTCACGATCCCATCCACTGAAAAAGAGATCGTCCTTGACGCTCCCCACCGTGATCCTCAACCCCGATGGCACCACCGCCGACGCGAATGCGGCCGCCCTCGAGATGCTCGGCGTCACGCTCGATGTGCTCAAGAGCCTGCCACCCGGGGCGCTGTCGCCCGAACCGCCCGACCCGGTCGGCGAGGCTGCGTTCCGGAAGGAATGGGAAGCGGAAGGTGAGCCCGATATCGGCGGGCAGGCGACGGTCAAGCGACTCGACGGTTCGCAGGTCCGGGTGAAGTTCGGCATCACGCCGCTCGACGACGGTCGGTTCGTCGCCGTGATGGAGCCCGTTGACCAGCCCGTAGACTCGGCTCCGGTCGTGTATACGGCCGGCCAGGTCCTCGCGGAGTGGCGAGCCGCGGAGCGACGGTTGACGGAGATCCCGGAGGGGTCGGCCGAGTGGCGCGCCATCCATCGCGACATCGACAAGTTCCGCAAGCGCTACCAGGAGATGTTCGAGCGCTAGCGCCGGTATTCGCGACCTGGGCGCGCCGGCGCGCCTCCCCACGGCTAGTCTTTCCGGGATGACGATCCCCGCGTCATTCCGAGCGTACGTCGCGAAGCGCGTCGAGGACGACGGCACACCGCGTATCGACCGCGGCGTGCGCGACTTCGCGGCTGCAGACCTGCCACCGGGCGAGGTCGAGATCCGAGTCGGCTGGTCGAGCGTGAACTTCAAGGACGGCCTGGCGACGCGCATCGATGGCAAGGTCGCGCGGATCGACCCGCTGATCCCCGGTATCGATCTCGCGGGCGAAGTGGTCGGCAGCACGGACCCGGACATCGCGCTCCGATCTGCGGTGCTCGCGCATGGCTACGACCTCGGTGTCTCGCGGCACGGCGGCTATGCCGAGTACCAGCGCGTGCCGGGAGGCTGGATCGTGCCGCTCGAAGGCCTGTCGCCCCGCGAGGCGATGACGATCGGGACGGCTGGGTTCACCGCCGCGATGTCTGTCGTGGCGTTGGAGGAGCACGGTCTCCAGCCCGGCGACGGCCCGGTCCTCGTCACCGGTGCGAGCGGCGGCGTCGGCAGCACGGCCGTCGCGCTGCTTGCCCAACGTGGCCACGAGGTCTGGGCAGCGACCGGCAAGGCCGACGAGGCGGATCGGTTACGCGGGCTCGGCGCAGCCGGCATCCTGGGCCGCGAGGAGGTCACCACCGATGGCAAGCCGCTCGAGTCCGAGCGCTGGGCGGGCGCGGTCGATCCGGTCGGCGCTGCGACGTTGCCCTACGTGCTCCGGACCCTTCGCACGGGCGCGGCGGTCGCCTCGAGCGGCAACGCCAGCGGTCCGAAGCTCGAGACGACCGTCTTCCCGTTCATCCTGCGTGGCGTAGCGTTGCTTGGGATGGATTCCGCGCAGATGCCGATCGACCGGCGCCGCGCCATCTGGTCGCGGCTGGCGACCGACCTGCGGCCGCGCTCCCTCGGGGAGAGTGTGACCGAGGTGACCCTCGATACGCTCGAGGCGGCGCTCGACGGCATCGTGGCGGGTGCTGCACGCGGCCGCTGGATCGTGCGGGTCGCAGCATGACGGATACGCCCCAAGGGCAGCCTGAGCCTGGCACCTCGTCGACCGCATCGCCTCCGACGTTCGCGGAACGCCTGGCCCAGCAGGAGCGGGTGGTCAAGGGCGAGCAGGCAGCCCGCGGGGTCCAAGGTACGTATCGCTCGGGCGGGAGGAGGGCGAATTCGCTTGTCGCGCTGCTATGGGCGAGCCTTGCGACCTCCCTGATCGCGTCGGCGATCAACATCTGGGGCTGGCTGGTCATCGATGCGTACGTCGCCGGTCGAGGGTCTGTCGCCGACCTGGACACCTTCGACATCGTCTTCGCCGGCTTCGGCCTCGTGGAAACCGTGGTCTTCATCGCGACGGCGATCGCCTGGCTGGCCTGGCAATCGCGCACCATCGACAACGAGGGGCCGCTTCGGATCGGGCCGTCGCCGTGGTCCCCGGCGATGTCGATCGTGTGGTGGTTCGTGCCATTTGCGAACCTTGTGCAGCCGTACCGCATCCATCGCGATATGTGGACGCGCTACGTCGGCAGCACCGGGGTCGGACTCGTGCTGTGGTGGTGGATCGCGTATCTGGCCAGCTCCGTCATCACCAACATCGCCGGCCGCGTGTGGCTCGCTGCCGACACGATCGACGCCGTGCAGGCCGGGCTCCTCGTCTGGCTCGTCGCGGATGTCACCAGCGCGATTGCCGTCTTCCCAGCGGTCGCGCTCGTGAACCGGATCCAGCGCCAGGCCGACCTTCGGGCGGCGACGCCCACGGGACCGCCCGAGCCTCCCGAGCCGCTCGCGGCGCCATCGACCGCCTCGGCTTAGAGGTATCGTCGTCATCCCCAGACGCCGGCCACACTGCCGGTGGTGCCGCATGACCAGGAGGTGACGACATGTCGGTCGCACGCGTGACGGAGATCAGCTCTCGTTCGACTCAGAGCTTCGAGGCCGCCATCAATGAGGGCATCGAGCGCGCCAACCAGACGCTGCGCAACGTCAAGTCTGCGTGGATCAAAGAGCAGCAGGTCGACATCGACGACGGTCGGATCGTGGCCTACCGGGTCAACATGCTGGTGACGTTCGTCCTCGACGACTGACGACGGGGCACCATCCGCACCTGGAACGTGACAGGTTCCAACCCGCGGCTGAGCGGCCGTGTATCGCCCGAATCGAGCGGTTTGGGCGTGGTTTGGAACCCGCGATCTTCCAAGCTGCGACGGAGCGCGCGATTCGAACCTACTCGTACGTCGGATGGAACGCGCGATGTTCCAGGGGACGGCGAGGAGCCGCGTCAACCGATCGCGACGCCTCGCCCGACCACGAGGCGGATCGCCTCGAGGCGTGTCAGCAGGCCCGGGTCCTCGTCCGGCCGGCCGTCGATCACGACCAGGTCGGCCCGGCAGCCGACACCGATCCGCCCCAGGTCATCCCGACCGAGCGCGGCGGCCCCGCCCAGCGTGGCGGCCCGCAGCGCCTCTCCTGTTGAGAGGCCGGCCTCGATGAGTCGCAGCAGCTCCCGGGCTGACGTCCCGGGCGGCCCGCTGTCGTAGCCGAGGGCCATGGTTACGCCTGCTCGCCGGGCGGAATCGACCGTCCGCATCGCCTCCTTGAGCTGACGCTTGGCCTGCTCGACCAGGACCGCCGCGAAGTCGTCGACGAACCGCTCCGCGAGGTCGTGGAACGTCGATAGCGTCGGGACGAGGACGACGCCTCGATCCGCCATGTCGTCGAGCAGCCGCGGCTCGCGGTGGAGGGCGAGCCCATGCTCGATCGTGTCGGCGCCGGCCTCGAGCGCCTGGCGGGTGCCCTCGAGACCCTCGGCGTGCGCAGCGACGCGGCGGCCCATGCGATGGGCCTCATCGACGATCGCCTTCATCTCCTCGAGCGTCATCTGCGGTGGCTCGGGATCCTCGAGCACGACCGACCGTGCGCCGGTGGCCATGAACTTGATGAACTCGGCGCCGCGCTTGAGCTGCTCGCGCACGGCCTTGCGCATCTCCCAGGGCCCGTCGGCCTCGCGATACATGGAGCCGAAGAGGTCGCCGCCAGGAGCCGTGGCGGAGATGATCCGTCCGCAGGTGTAGACGCGCGGACCCGGCACGACGCGCGACTCGATCGCCAACTTGAGGACCGTGGCCTCGTCGTCGTAGCTACCGACGTCGCGGACGGTCGTGAAACCCGAACGCAGGATCCGATCGGCGGTCGCAGCGAGGATGTAATGGCCGAGGTCGGCCGGTCGGGGTGGATCGCCGTGCCGTGGCGGCGCCGGCCCGAAGCCCGGGCTTCTTGACGTGTCCGACAGCACGTGCGCGTGGGCATCGATCAGGCCGGGAAGCGCGGTCGCCCCACCGAGGTCGCGGGCACCGTCAGGCGGATCGCCATCGACCGCCCCGATGGCCGCGATCGTGTCGTCCTCGATCGTGATGACGCGGCCCTCCGTGGCCTCGGCCGTCCCGGGGTCATACAGCCGGACGTTCCAGAGGATCTCGGTCAACTGCCGCTCGCGACGGCATCGAGCTCGCCCCGGATCTGCATGAGCGCGCGCTCGAAGCCTCGCCGGGCATCCTCCGGCGGATGCTGCGGGAAGGGGTGCTCGGCGAGTGCTTCCTCGAGCGTCAGCTCGCCGGAGTCGATGCGCCCGGCCAGCTCGGCCAGTGCGGCCAGCGATGCCGCGTTCGCATCGGCCAGCGAACGGCCATCGTGGTCGCCGTGACCGGGCACGACGATCCCGCCGTCCTCCCTGATCCGCACCGCGAGCGCCATGGCGGTCGCCGGCCATTCGAGCGGGTAGCCATCCGCGAAGAAGGGCACGTTGCCGTTTTCGACCAGGTCGCCCGCGAACACCACGTCGGTGCCGGGGATCTCGACCACGACATCGTGGTCCGTGTGACCGCGTCCGAGGTAGCGCAGCATCACCTCGCGCCCACCCACCTCGATCCGGGCGTGGGTCGCGAACACGCGGTCCGGCGGGTCGATGACGATCTCGGCCAGGTCGTCGGCAAGCAGGGGCTCCTCGACCGCGATCGTGCGCTTGCGCGCCTCGCCGGTGCGGACCATGAACGTGACGCAGCGCTCGTGACCCCAGATCGTTGCCGGCCGGAAGATGCCGTTGCCGAAGACGTGGTCGAAGTGGCCGTGGGTATCGACCACCACGCCGACCGGCGAATTGGTCAGCTCACGCAGGTCGGCCTGGATCTCGCGTGCCTGCGCGTAGGTCGAGCGTGTGTCGATGACCAGCGCTTCGGCCCGTCCCAGCACGACGCCGATGTTCTGGTCGTAGAACGCGTAGCGACGAACGAAGACCTTGTCGCCGATCTCGACCCAGCCGCCAGACGCAACCATGCTGATGCATCCTAGCGGGACGATGCCCTCCGTCATCGGCCGCGCCGTCACCGCCGACGGTGTCGACCTGCTCACCCGCCACTGGCCGGCGGCCGATCCGTGGGCGGCCATGTTGATCGTCCACGGACTGGGCGAGCAATGTGGACGCTACGAGCACGTCGGCGACTACGTCGCCGCCGCCGGCATCGATAGCTACGCCTACGACCACCGCGGCAACGGCGGCAGCGGAGGGCGCAGGGGCGATATCGATCATTGGAGCCGCTACCACGACGACCTCCAGGAGCGTCTGACGGCGGTTCGCGCGGCGGCCGGCGACCGTCCGGTGATCCTGTACGCCCACTCGATGGGCGGTCTCATCGCCGCGGGCTACCTCCTTTCGGATCGCCCGCGCCCCGACCTGACCGTCCTGACCGCCCCGGGTCTCGACTCGACGCTCGCTGGCTGGAAGAAGCTACTCGCGCCGCTGCTGGCCCGTATCGTGCCGACGTTATCGGTGCCGAACGGTGTGCCATCCGAGACGCTGTCACGCGATCCGGAGGTGGGTCGGCGGGTCAAGGCCGACCCGCTCAATGCCCAGACCAGCACAACGCGGTTCGGCGCCGAGGCGCTCGCCGAACAGGCACGGGTCCGGGCCGGGGCCCGCGCGATCGGTGGCCCGACGCTGGTGCTCCATGGTCTCGACGACAGGCTGGTCCCGCCGGGATCGAGCGAGGTCTTCGAGGGGGCCCCGAGCGTCGAGCGGCGGACGTACCCCGGCCTTCGTCACGAGCTCCACAACGAGCCGGAGGGTCCGGCCGTGCTCGACGACGTCGTCGAGTGGATCCGGTCGCGTGCTACGCTGCGCGAACAACCGAACACCGCCTCCGGGGAGCGCCTCGCGCGCTGAGAGTGTGGCGAACGCCACAGACCCGCCGAACCTGATCCGGCTCGTACCGGCGAAGGAAGCAGGCCCAGCATCGAACCCACGACGCCGTCCGTCCCGGAGACTGGTGACGGCGCTCTTTGTGGGATCGACCGAGGAGGTTCGGACATGACCAGCACCATCGACGCATCGACGCCGACCGCCTACCCGGAGACGCACTGGCGGACCCGGGACATCGTCGTCGCCGCGGTGATCGGGGTTGCGTTCGGCGTCGTCTTCTGGGTTTGGGGCCTGGTCTGGTACGGGCCGCTCCAGGTCATCGGTGAGCTCGCCTTCCCGCTCCGTGACCTGTTCTACGCCGTCTGGCTCGTGCCGGCGGTCCTCGGTCCGCTGATCATCCGCAAGCCCGGCGCTGCGTTGTTCACCGAGATGGTGGCGGCGGGAGTCTCGGCGTTGCTCGGCAGCGCCTGGGGTGTCGACACGCTCCTGTCCGGCTTCGTGCAGGGTGCTGCGGCCGAACTGGTCTTTGCGTTCACCCTCTACCGGCTCTGGACATTCCCCGTGCTTGGCACGGCCGCGGTCGCCAGCGCCGCGGCGGCGTGGATCCATGACTGGGTCATCTACTACGCGGACCGCGATCCGTTGATCCAGATCCTGCGAGGCGTGTTCATGGGCATCTCGGCCGTGGTGATCGTCGCGGGCGGCTCGGTGGCACTCCACCGCGCCATGAAGCAGGCCGGCGTGCTCGAAGGGTTCCCCGACTGACCGCGGTCGCGCTCCGGATCGGGGGGCTGGGCGTCACCTACCCGGGTGCCGATCGGCCGGCGCTCGCCGGGATCGATCTCGAGCTCGAACCTGGGTCGGTGCTGCTCGTCGTGGGCCCGTCGGGATCAGGCAAGAGCACGCTCGCCCTGGCGATCGCCGGATTGATCCCGGCGCAGATCCCGGCCGACATGACGGGCACGCTGGAGCTCGACGGCAAGGACGTCCGCGAGCTCGGACCGGTCGGCGTCGGGGAGCGGGTCGGTCTCGTGCTGCAGGACCCGAGCTCCCAGCTCGTGATGGAGCGCGTCGAGGACGACGTGGCATTCGGGCTGGAGAATCGGACGTGGCCGATGCCGGAGATGCAGGCCCGGGTCCCCGAGGTGCTGGCTGCAGTCGGCCTGGCAGGGATGGAGCGCCACCGCTCGCGACGCTTGTCGGGTGGCCAGCAGCAACGACTGGCCCTGGCCGGGGCCCTGGCGCCACGGCCCGGCCTGCTGGTCCTCGACGAGCCGACGGCCAACCTTGACCCGGACGGGACGGCGGAGTTCATGACGACCCTCGGCGACCTGCGTGGGGAGCGCCCGGCCACGGTCGTGCTGGTCGAGCACCGGGTCGACCAGGCCTGGCCCATCGCCGACGCCGTACTGGCTCTCGACGGCGATGGGACACCGATCGACGTGGGTGGCGGGGCGCAGGTCCTCAAGCGCTCGCGCGATCGCATGCGGGCCGCCGGCATCTGGCTACCCGGTGAAAAGTCGACCGTCCGCATCGAGGGCGCCGCGCCGCGCGGCCCGTCGTTGCTCGAGGCCAAGGGTGTGCGGTTCGGCTATGAGCGAGGCGAGCCGGTCGTCCGCGACGTGACCCTGGGCGCGACGGCTGGCGAGCGCATCGCCCTGATCGGACCGAACGGGAGCGGCAAGTCGACGCTCGGCCGCCTGCTCGTCGGCCTGCATCGCCCGGATCATGGGTCGATCGACCTCGGCGGTGCCGATCCGTCACGGTTGCCCGCCCAAACGCTGGCTCGTCACGCCGGCTACGTCTTCCAGGAGCCGGAACGACAGTTCCTCGCTCAGACGGTCGATCAGGAGGTGCGACTCGGGCTCACCGACGACGAGCTCGCACGGGTCGACGACCTGATGGGACGCCTCGGATTGCCGCTGGACCGGTTCGGGCTGCGCAGCCCCTATCGGTTGTCCGGCGGCGAGCAACGCCGGCTGTCGCTCGCCTGCATCCTGATCCGCCGCCCGGAGTTGCTGGTGCTCGACGAGCCCACCTTCGGCCAGGACAGGTCGGGGTACGAGGGGCTCCTGGGCATCCTGCGCGAGCACCTCGATGCCGGCGCGTGCCTGCTCGCCGCGACCCACGACGAGCGCTTCGTCCGCGACGTCGCCAGGCGGGTGATCGAGATGGACGACGGCTGGATCGTGCGTGACGAGGCCGTGGCGTGATCGGCGGACGGCTCGAGATCGCGGATGCGCAGCTCGACAGTCCGCTCGGTCGGACGAGTCCCGTGGTGAAGCTCGCGGTCGCGCTGGTGTGGCTCATCGGTCTCGCCTTGACGCTCCATCCGCTGCCGCCGGTCGTGCTCGCAAGTGCGGCGCTCGTCGCTGGTCTCGTGTTCGGGGCGATCCCGTCGCTGGAGCTGGGTCGCAGCCTTGCGCCCGTCTGGCTCGCAGCCGTGGCGATCGGTCTGTCGAACGCCGTGTTCTCCGTGGCCAACGGCGACCCAACGACCACCACGTTCGCCGTCATCGGGCCCGTCCGGATCGCGAATGAAGCCGTCGTGAACGGCATCTCGCTGGGGCTGCGGGTCGCCGCCATCGCGTGCGTCGGCGCGGTCTTCGCGCTCACCACCGACCCCACCCGGCTCGCGGACTCGCTCGTCCAGCAGGCCAGGGTGCCGGCACGTTTCGCGTACGGCGCGCTGGCCGCGTATCGATCAATCCCGCGGTTCGCCGAGGACCTGACCACCCTGCGCCAGGCCCGCCGCATCCGCGGGCTGCCCGGATCGTGGCATCCGCGCCTGTTCGTCGGCTTGCTCGTGCTGGCCATCCGCCACGCCGATCGGATGGCGGTGTCGATGGACGCCCGGGCGTTCGGGGCGGGCCCGCGAAGCCATTTCCGCGAGCTGCGCTGGAGCTGGCTCGACGGGGCGGTCGCCGCGGCGGCCGTCGCGACCCTCGCACTCGCCCTCCTGCTGGGGCGGTAAATTCGCGCGAACCACAGAGGAGCAGCCGGTGACCGACGCGCGCACGATCGTCTTCTTCCCGGAGGGGGCGTACGGCCCGACCAACAACTGCGTCGGGATCGGGCAGGTGCTGCGGTCGCGCGGCCACCGCGTGGTGTTCATCGTCGAGGAGTCGTTCGCGGGCACGCTCGAGGCGAAGGGGTTCGAGGAGCGTCTGATGCGTCTCGGCCCGCCACCGGCCGAGCCCGAGGTCCCCGGCCAGTTCTGGATCGACTTCATCCGCGACACCGCACCGGTCTTTCGCAAGTCGACGCTCGAACAGCTCGGCGAGTTCATCGGGCCGACCTGGCAGGCGCTGATCGATGGCTCGAAGTACGTCGATCCGCGACTCACCGAGATCTTCGACGACGTGGCACCCGACGTCATCGTCGAGGACAACGTGGTGGCGTTCCCGGCCATCAGCGCATCGGGACGTCCCTGGGTGCGGATCGTGTCGTGCAACCCGATGGAGATGAAGGATCCGCAGATCGCGCCGTTCAGCAGCGGTTACCCGGTCGAGGATCAGGGCGGCTGGCCAGCCTTCCTCGACGAGGTCCGGCGCACCCACGCCGACATGTGGATGGACTTCGACGCGTTCTGTGGCGAGCATGGCGAGACGGGGCTGACCTACGGCCGGCTCGGTCCGGAGTTCATCGCGGAGTCCCCGTTCCTCAACCTGTATTCCTATCCGGCCGAGGCGGACTATGAGCGCGCGAACCCGCTCGGCCCGACCTGGCACCGCCTCGACTCGACGGTGCGCGCGCCCGAGTCGACATGGGAGCTGCCGCCCGAGCTGGCCGAGCGGGAGGGAGCGTTGATCTACCTCTCCCTGGGGTCGCTCGGCTCCGCGGATGTCGAGCTGATGCAGCGGCTGGTCGACGTGCTGGCCAAGACCAGGCATCGGGTCATCGTTTCGAAGGGACCACTGGCCGACCAGATCAAGCTCCACGACAACCAGGTGGGCGAAGGGTTCCTGCCTCAGCCGGCCATCCTCCCGATGGTCGACCTTGTCATCACCCACGGCGGCAACAACACCGTCACCGAGGCGTTCCATCACGGCAAGCCGATGATCGTGATGCCCCTGTTCTGGGATCAGGTGGACAATGCCCAGCGGGTCGATGAGACCGGGTTCGGCAAGCGGCTGTCGACCTATGGGTTCAAACCTCGTGAGCTCACCGGTGCGATCGATCGACTGCTGCGGGATCGTGCGCTCGCCGACCGCCTTGCGACGATGTCGGGGCGCATCAAGTCGGCGTCCGGCACCGTGCGCGCCGCAGACCTCATCGAGCGCGTCGCCACGACCGGGGTAGCCGTCACCGAGTGAGATTTACGGCAACGCAAGAGCCCTGCAAGACGTTGCCGGTGCTGTTCGGACCGCGGGTGACGTGGCTCGTGTGAGAGTGGTGCCCTGACAGTCCCAGTACCGGGAGGTACGAACATGGCTACCCTCGACACGAAGGACCGCGAGATGCTCCGCTCGAATCAGTTCGCGTATGTCGACAAGGAGGGCGGCGAGCACCTCCCGATCAATGACGAGTCGCACGTCCGGAACGCGATCGCGCGCTTCAACCAGACCGAGTTCGATAGTCAGGCCGCCAAGGAGCGTGCCCGCAAGAAGATCCTGAGCGCAGCCAAGCGCCACAGCATCGAGGTCGATGAGGACTCCAACATCGCCAAGCCGGTGCGATCGTTGCGCGCGGCCTCCACGAAGCGCGGCCCGCGCGGCGGTCGCACGAAGGACTGACCCCGCCCCCGACCCTCCGCTAGCCGCGACAGGCGCCGCCGACCACCTCCTTCGTCGGCGGCGCCGCTTCGTGCCTGAGTGCTTCCGCGGCGCCGACCACCTTCGCCGCCGCCCCCGCCGCACCTTCTCGCTCAGTCCCCTGGCGACTAGGAACAGCGCTCGCTTCCCTGCTTGCCTCCCGTCCAGTCCTCCCGTGAATGAACGTGAAGGCAATCGACCAGGACGCGGGTTGCATGGGCGATCGCTAAGTCACCACGGGACTGGGCGTGAAGGTGCGCGCGCCGCCACGCCGCTGCAATCAGTGACATTCCTGGCAGAAGTTGCGTGGGGAGACCGTAATGCCGCGGGTGGCGCACATTCTTGGCAAGAGTTGCGCCGGTAGACGCATTGGCGGCCATTCAGGCCCACATCCTGGGCGGGGGCCTGACATTGCGTTCCCCGGGTGCAACAGCTGCCAGTTTTTGTGCGCGCCGCCACTGACCCACTCCGACGACCCACGATTACGATGCGGCCGTGGACTTCATCCGGCCGATCCTCGCGCTGATCCACGTGGGTTCGGCGCTGATGTACGTGACCGGCTACGCCAGCACCAAGATGCTCAGCGCGCTCGCAGTCGGCGAGTCGGACCCGACGAAGCGCCGCGTGATCCTCGGTCTGGGCGACAAGTTCGACTTCCGGTACCAGATCCTTGGCGGCACGATCGTCGCGCTGTCTGGACTGCCACTCGCCATCGCCAACGGCTACGACCTCACCCAGCGTTGGATCGTCCTGGCCGTGATCATCAACGTGACGCTGATCTTCATCGGCGCGGGCCTGTGGCGCCGTCGGTCGATGGCCGTCCGCGACGCGCTCGATGCCGGCGACGATGCCCGAGTCGTGACCCTGCTGACCGAACCGACAGCTCGACTGCTGCGCTGGATCGAGCTCGTCCTCCTGGTCACCATCGTCGCCCTGATGGTGCTACGCCCCGCCTGAACCTCCGACGCCCACGCTGCGGGACGGACTTCCGGCTCGGGGCTAGGATGACGACACTTTCCGACCCGACCCCCGTCACGTCCCGAGGAGGCGTTCCGTGACCGAGACGCTCGAACGAGCCAAGACCTACCAGCAGTTCATCGGCGGCGACTTCGTCGATGCGGCCGAGGGCAAGACCGCCGAGGTCATGAACCCCGCCAACGACCAGGTCATCGCGAACGTCCCGGCGAGCTCCCACGAGGATGTCGATCGCGCGGTGACCGCCGCCGAGAAGGCGTTCGAGTCCTGGAAGCAGACGACGCCGCAGGACCGATCTCTGCTGCTCCTCAAGATCGCCGACGCGCTCGAGGCCAAGGCCGACGAGCTCGGACGGATCGAGAGCGCGAACGCTGGCAAGCCGGTCGGTGCCGCGATCGACGAGATGCACACGAGCGTCGACCTCTTCCGCTTCTTCGCGGGTGCGGCCCGTGTGATGGACGGCCTCGCTGCGAATGAGTTCATGGCCGGTCACACCTCGATCATCCGGCGCGACCCGATCGGCGTCGTCGCGTCGATCGCGCCGTGGAACTACCCGCTCTACATGGCGACCTGGAAGCTGGGTCCGGCGCTGGCCACCGGCAACACCGTCGTCCTCAAGCCTTCGGCCAGGACGCCGCTGAGTGCCCTGGCATTCGCCGAGATCCTCGGTGAGATCCTGCCTCCTGGCGTGGTGAACGTGCTATCGGGCTCGGGCAGCGACATCGGCGATGCCCTGGTGGGTCATCCGAAGGTCCGCATGGTCTCGATCACCGGCGACACCGCGACCGGCAAGCGGGTCGCCAAGATCGCGGCCGACACCGTCAAGCGGCTGCACCTCGAGCTCGGTGGCAAGGCGCCGATCATCGTCTTCGACGACGCCGACATCGCCCTCGCCGCCGAGACGCTGCGTGCCGCCGGCTATTGGAACTCCGGCCAGGACTGCACCGCCGCCACACGAGTGATCGCCGGTCCGAAGGTGTACGACGGGTTCGTCTCCGCGCTGGCCGACCAGGTCCGCACGATCAAATGGGGCGACCCAGCCGAGGGCGACGACATCGAGATGGGCTCGCTGATCGCCAAGGCGCAGGCCGACAAGGTCGCCGGCATGGTCGACCGCGCCCGTGGCGGCGCCGAGATCGTGGTCGGTGGCAACCGCCCGGATCGGCCGGGCTCCTATTACGAACCCACGGTCATCGCCGGCCCCGATCAGAAGTCCGAGATCATCCAGGACGAGGTCTTCGGCCCGGTGGTCACCGTCCAGCGGTTCAGCGACGAGGACACCGCGATCCAGTGGGCGAACGACACGCCCTACGGGCTTGCCTCCTCGATCTTCACGAGCGATATCGGCAAGGCCATGCGCGTCGCCAAGGCGCTCGACTTCGGACACGTCTGGATCAACGAGCACTTCACGCTCACGTCGGAGACGCCGCATGGCGGCGTGAAGCAGTCCGGCTACGGCAAGGACGGCTCGAAGTACGCGCTCGAGGACTACACGTTCGTCAAGCACGTGATGATCAATACGGGGACCTGAGGTCGCCGCTCCGGCTCGAGCCGCCGTCGAGGCCGCCGTCGCCGCACTCGACCCCGCCGCCATCGCCGATGCCCGCTGGTTCGGAGCCAAGGGACGGACGGTCCGCGACGCCGCGCTCGATGAGGCGTTCGTGCTCGACGCGTCGGGGCCGCACGCCTTCGCGCTTGTCGAGCTGACGCTGGACGACAGGAGCCGGCAGGCCTACAGCCTGACCCTGACCGGGGAGCCGCTTCGGGAAGCCCTTCCCGGCGACGGTGCGTGGCGGGCGCTCGCCGTCGCGATCTCCGAGGGCCGGACGATCGCGGCGCTCCCGCGCGGGGAGGACCCGGCGGAGGCACCCACCGCCGTGCTCGTCTGCCGACCATCTGCGGCGCTCGGGGACCTGGCCCGCGATGGTCCCGGCACGGAACGGGATCTCGGCGCGGACCAGTCGAACACGTCCGTCGTCCTCGGCGAGGGCCTCCTGCTCAAGGCATATCGACGGCTGCAGCCGGGACTCAACCCCGACCTCGAGATGACCGCCTTCCTCAGCGAAGAAGCCGGCTTCCCGGCCGTGCCGCGCCTGGCCGGGTTCGCGGAGATCATCACACAGCGCGGTGGCGCGACGACCGTCGCGATGCTGCAAGAGTTCATCGCGGACGGCGCGGACGCGTTCGAGTCGATCGCGGAGTCACTGACGGGCTGGCTGCTCGCACCGGGCGAGGTGAACCTGGAGCACGCTACTGAGATCGCCGCGGACCTCGGCACGTTGACCGCCGGGCTTCACGCGGCGGTCAGCGAGGGCCACGGTCTTCCGGAGATGGCGCCGCGAGAGGCGACCCGAGACGACGTGCGTGGCTGGGCGACCGCAGCACACGAGCATCTCGCCACCGCCCTGGACGTGGCGTCCGGCGAGGCCGGGACGGTCGTCCGCGATCTCGCGCCACAGATCGCCGAGGCGATCACGGTCATCGATGCCCTGCCGATAGCGCCTGAGGTCATCCGAGCGCACGGCGACTATCACCTCGGACAGGTCCTCATCGCGCCTGATGGCTTCCGGGTCATCGACTTCGAGGGCGAGCCTCTGCGCCCGCCAGACGAGCGACGGGCGCATCGACCGGCGTTGCGCGACGTCGCGTCGATGCTGAGGTCGCTCGACCACGCGGCGCGCAGCGCTCGGCGAAGGGCCGCGGAGCGAAACGGCGGACCGCTCGATCGGCCCGGGCTGGACATCGACCGCTGGATCACTCGATCGCGCGAGCGCTTCCTCGAGGCCTACCGGGCGGAGTTGCTCGAGCGACGGGTGGCGCTCGACATCGACCCCCATCTGCTGCACGCCTTCGAGGTCGACAAGGAGCTGTACGAGTTCGCATACGCGGCGACATATCTACCCGCCTGGCTCTATGCCCCGACCGAGGGCATGCGGGCGTTGTTCGAGGAGGAGCGATGAGCGAGGACCGCGTCGCATTTCTGCTCGCCGACATCGAAGCGGGACCGCGGGCGCTCGCCGACCTGCTGGATGCCTACGCCGCTCATGGCGGACCGCTCGCGGCGATCGGCGGCCGACCGGCCCGCATCGTGTTCACCGGCCTCGGCAGCTCACGCTACGCAGCGTTGACCGCCGCGGCCCAGGCGCGGCGTGCGGACCTGCCGGCATGGGCCGAATTCGCTTCCAGCAGCGTCCCGACGCAACCCGACGAGGAGCTGACGCTCGTGGCGATCTCGGCGTCGGGCCGGACCCGTGAGGTCATCGCGGCAGCGCGTCGGCATCTCGACATCAGCCGGGTCGTCGCGGTCACGAACGACCCAGACTCGCCGCTGGCTGCCTCCGCGGATCATGTCCTGCCCCTGCTGGCCGGGCAGGAGTCGGCGGGCATCGCCACGCGGACATTCCGAGCCACCGTCGCCGTCCTCGGGATGCTCGTCGGCCACTGGGGCGGCGCCGGCGCCACTGCCGCGAGTCTGCGCGCGACCGTCGAGGCGCTCCAGAGCGCGATCGATGGGAGCGGCGCCTGGCTTCCTGCTGACGCCGAGCTGCTCGACGGTGCCTCCTCGATCGATGTCATCGGCGATGCCGCGGACGGAGCGCTCGTCCACCAGGCCGCGCTGATGCTGCGCGAGGCGCCACGCCTGCCGGCCACCGCCCACGACACCGGCGACTGGCTCCACACGGCGGTCTACCTGGCCCTGCCGGGCCATCGTGCGCTGCTGTTCTCGGGAGCCCAGGCGGACGAGGAGGTCGTCGCCACGATCGCCCGACGGGGAGGGGAGACCATCGTGGTCGGCGATCCGATCGAGGGCGCCGCACAGACCATCGCGTTGCCGTCGGCGGCCGGCGCCGGCCCACTTGAGCGGGCGATCGTGGCGTCGGTCGTCGCGGAGCTGCTGGCCGCCGAGCTGTGGCGAAGGACCTCCGCGGAGGAGGGCCCGGGTACCTAGCCTGAAACGGCCGCCCGAACCTCGCCGACCCGCTCGATGGTCTCGACATCGAACGGGTTACGGAACACGAAGATCACCTCGCCCACACCGATCCGCCGATAGCCATCGAGGTAGGCGGCGACCTCATCCGGCGAGCCGCCGACCGTCAGGCCACGACCCGTCCCGTCGGCTGCCACCCGGTCGACCAGTCCGTGTCGCTCGGCGATCGGGGTCCACGCTTCGATCGCGAGGTCTGCGGTATCGCGTACCACGGCGTGCACGGTCACGGTCCGCTCGATGGATTCGAAGGGCCGACCGACCTCCTCGCACCGTGTTCGGAGCACGTCGGATGTCGCAGCGAGCCGAGCCGGGTCGCCGTAGCCGTTCCAGAGATCGGCGTACTTGGCCGTGGTCCGCAGCGTCTTGGTCGGGCCCGACCCGCCGATGAGGATCGGCAGGCGCTGCTGGACCGGTCGAGGCTCGCACAGCGCGTCGTTCATCGCGTAGAACGTGCCCGAGTGCGTCACCCGCTCGCCATCGACCAGCCGGCGCACGAGCATCGTCGCTTCGTCCAATCGATCGAGACGCTCGCCGAACCCCGCGCCGAAGTCGATGCCGAAGGCGTCATGCTCCCGCTCGAACCAACCACCACCGAGGCCGAGCACCGACCGGCCACTCGACACGTGGTCCAGCGTCGTCGCGAGTTTCGCGATCAGACCCGGGTTCCGAAACGTCGTCGACGACACGAGCAGACCCAGCCTGACCCGCTCGGTGAGAGACGCGACCGCCGCGAGCGCCGCCCAGCCCTCGAGCTTCGAGTCGGCCCAGTCGGCCTCGTCCGAAAGCAGGTGGTCGTCGAGCCAGAGCGAGTCCCAGCCCGCCCGTTCGACGGCGATGCACGCTTCCCGAAGCTCCGGCCACCCGGTGCGCTGGATCCAGAAGGCAGCCCCGAACCGCATGCCCGCCGGTCAGTCGGGGAGCGAGGACAGGAAGCGGAACACGGGCGTCGCGCTGGAGTAGGCCTTCGCGAGGATCTGGGGCAGGTCGGGCGAGTACACCTCGTCGTCCGACAGCCGCCGTCCGAACACGATGTCCTTGTATCGGAACAGGTCGGCCATCGGGTGGTCGGCCGGCAAACCAGGCGGGACGCGCTTGAGTTGGTCATGGCTCTCGACCGGGCCGAACTCGGTGATGAACCCCGGATCCTCGAGGGCCTTGCGGACTCGCCGCTCGTCGTCGAGGATCGTCTGCCGGAAAGCGTCGAGCACCGGCTTCTCGGCGCGCCACATACCGCCGCCTGCGAAGTTGTTGCCGGGCTGAAGGTGGAAGTAGGCGCCATTGCGGTGTTCGGTGTGCGACATCGCGGCGTCCGAGTCGATGCCCTCGACCCACGGGAAGCTCGCACCGACGTTGGTCTTGTAGGGCGACTTGTCCTTCGCGAACCGCGTGTCTCGATAGATCCTGAAGATCGAGCGCTTCGGGTCGGCCTGGAGCGGCAGCCGTTGCTTCGCGAATTCATCGGCGAGCGCCGCGACGAAGTCCTCCATCGGATCCTTCAGCAGCCGCTCGTAGTCGGCCTTGCGAGCCTGGAACCAGGCCCGCTCGTTGTTCTGGGCGAGGTCGGCCAGGAAGTCGACGGCCTCCGGGCGAAAACCAGTGAAACGCGTCTCGACGACCATCGGCTGATCCTCCAGTGGTGTGGCCAATCGTAAGCGGCGCGGGTCATCCCGCGGTCAACCGGACCTGCGCCACGGCTATCCTGCGAGGCGTGAGCCGATCGCTTTCGGTCCCTGGGGGTGCTCGCGACGCGATCCTGGGGTGGTACGCGACCAACGGGCGGTCGTTGGCGTTCCGGCGGACGACCGACCCATACGGCGTCCTGGTGTCGGAGGCCATGGCCCAGCAGACGCAGGCGGCCCGCGCTGCCGCGCACTGGGAGCGCTTCATCGCGCGCTTCCCAACGGTTGCGTCGCTGGCTGCGGCATCGCCTGCGGACGTCCTACGCCAGTGGCAGGGACTCGGCTATAACCGGCGCGCCCTCGCGCTCTGGCGAGCCGCCGGTGTGATCATCGAGAAGCACGATGGGCGGGTCCCCGACTCGATCGAGGAGCTCGAGGCGCTACCAGGCGTAGGCCCGTACACGGCTCGAGCGGTGGCCGCGATCGCTTTCGGGCGACCGGTCGGCGCCATCGATGTCAACGTTGGCCGCGTCCTCGGTCGGCTGGCCGGCGGCACCGATCGCATGCCACGAGGTGATGTCCAGGCCATCGCCGACGCGTCGGCCGCCTCGACCGACCCCGCTGCCTGGACCCACGCCCTCATGGATCTGGGTGCCACGATCTGTCGGGCTCGCGAGCCACGATGCGGCGACTGTCCGGTACGAGCTTGGTGCCGTTACACGCCCGGGCGCCCGCGGGCGGTGAGCCGCCGGCCCATACCGCCATTCCCATCGACGACGCGCTGGTTGCGCGGCCGCATCCTCGATCGCCTCCGGGTCGCGCCTGGCGACGCCTGGGTCGATCTCCAAGCGCCCATCGGGACCCACGACCTAAAGAACGTCATCGCAGCGGTGGATGCGATGGCCTCGGACGGCTTGGTCGATCTCGCGACCACGCAGCCGGCGGGCGTCGTCCGCGCGAGGCTGCCGACCGCCTGACCGGCCGACTGCCGTCGGCTACGCTTGGTGAGCCATGTCAACCGGTTCGGTGACGAGCTCGGCCGCAAGCTCGCGCCTCCCCACCGACGACCCCGAGCTGTTCGATCTCGACCTGCGCGGGCTTCGGCAGCGGTGGGCGGATCGTGCCGCGCTGCCGGCCATCGGCGCGGAGGCGATGCGCGGCGCGGACAGGCGCGCGCAGGCCCTCGGGGTCAGCGAGGATCGGTTGATGGAGCAGGCGGGCACAGCCGTCGCCGCAGCAGTCCACGCGCTCGCCGTCGACACCGAGCGCTGGGGCAAGGGACCCATCGTCATCCTGTGCGGCCCGGGCAACAACGGCGGTGACGGCTACGTCGCGGCGCGTCGCCTGGCGCTCAACGGCGGTCGCGTGGTGGTGGCAGTCGTGGCCACCGAAGCTCGGCCAGCCAACCCATCGTCGTCGCGCAACTGGGATCGTATCGCGCGCGACCCCGGCATCATCAAGGTCCACGCTCCGGTCGCGCGCGACGTCGCCACATTCGCGCAGGGGATCGAAAAGGCCGCGGTCATCGTCGATGCGCTGCTCGGGACCGGCGTGCACGGCCCGCTGCGCGAGCCGATCCGGACAGCCGTCGAGGTCATCGAGCGCGCGCACCGTGCCGGCATCCCGGTCGTGGCCGTCGACACGCCGACCGCCGTTGACCTCTCCAGCGGCGAGCCATCCGACCCGGCCGTCCGAGCCGACCTGACCGTGACGTTCCACCGACCCAAGACCGGCCTCGCGACTCGACGCGGTGCCGCCCATGCAGGCAGGGTCCTTGTTGCTCCCATCGGGATCCCGCCAGATGCCGACCGTGGCTGAGCCGCCCGCGCCTCGACGCGAGCCCGGCTGGCCCCAGGTCGCCTTGGTCGCTGCCGCGGTCGTGGCGGTGGTGATCGGTGCCGCGATCGTCACCGGACTGCTACCCGTCGAGATCCAGCGAGCGATCTTCTACGGCCCGGTGCTGATCGGCGTACTGATCGTCGGCACCGGCTGGCTGCTCTGGCGGATCGCCCACGGCCGACCGCTCGACGACGAACGGTGAGCGGCCCGGCCCTTACGCCGGCATCCGCGTCGGGCCCGCTCCAGCGTCGCGCGGCGGACCTCGCCCGGCTGACCGATACGCACTGGGACGTGGTCGTCGTCGGCGGGGGCATCGTCGGGGCTGGTGCCCTGCTCGATGCCGCGTCCCGCGGCATGACAGTGGCGCTCGTCGAGCAGGACGACATCGCAGTCGGGACCTCGTCGCGATCGTCCCGCCTCATCCACGGTGGCCTTCGCTACCTGGAGCAGCTCCACATCCCCCTCGTCCGCGAGTCGCTCGCCGAACGACGACGCCTCCTCCGCAACGCGCCGCACCTAGTCTCGCTCCAGCCCCAGCTCTTCCCGATCTACGGCCTGCCGTTCGTCCACAAGGCGTTCTATGACGCCGGTCTGACGCTGTACGACGTCCTTGGCGCCCGCCACGATGGCGGCTGGCATCGACGGCTGGACACGGCCGAGACGCTCGAGATCGCGCCGCCACTTCGCACCCGTGGCCTTCGCGGCGGGCTGTTCTACCACGACGGTATGGAGGACGACGCCCGTTTCACGCTGGCCGTGTTACGCACGGCCCTCGCGTCGCATCCCGCGACCGTGGCGGTGACGCGCGCGCGAGCGACAGGCGTCGACACCGACCCGGACGGGAAGATCCGCGCGCTCCGTATCCGCGACCGGATCGCGGACGTGGATCTCGAGGTCGGGACCCACGCGGTGATCGACGCGACCGGCGCCTGGGCCGCCGACCCCGGCCATCCTTTCGCCAGCCCGTCGATGCGGGTCCTGCCGAGTCGGGGTGCCCATATCGTCGTGCCGCGGCAGCGGATCCCGATCTCTGCCGGCCTGACGATCCGCGTCCCGGGCAGGGTCGTGTTCCTGATCCCGTGGCCGGATCACTGGCTGATCGGGACGACCGATGCACCCTACGATGGCCCTCCGGATCGACCGTCGGCCAGCGGCGACGAGATCGACCAGCTGCTGGCGACCGTCAACGGGACGCTCGACGTCGAACTGCGGCGGGACGAGGTGGTCGGCACGTTCGCCGGCCTGCGACCGCTGATCGCGCCGTCTGGCGGGTCGACGATCAAGGCCTCCCGCGAGCATCGCGTGACGGTAGAGTCGAATGGGGTGGTCCGGATCGCCGGCGGCAAATACACGACATACCGGCTCATGGCGCGAGATGTGATCGACGCCGTGCTGGGGCGCGAAGCAGCAGGCGCGAGGCCGAGCCAAACCGCCGAGCTGCCGGTCCTCGGGGCGACCGACCGATCGGAGCTCGAGCGGATCGCGACCGAGCTCGCGGCGATCCCGGAAGTCAACGGCGCGCATCCGGCCGCCGCCTCCCGCCTCGTCGGCCGCCACGGCACGGAGGCGCCGGCAATCGCCGCCCTCGGAGCGGATCTCGATCTCCTGCGCCCGCTCGTTCCCGGCCGGCCATTCCTCGAGGCAGAGGTAGCCTGGGCCGTCCGCAACGAGCTGGCGATGTCGGTCGACGACGTTCTGTCCCGCCGCCTCCGGCTCAGCCCGGAGCTCGGTGACGGCCGTGCTGCCGTCGCGCCACGGGTGGCCGCGATCATGGCCGCCGAGCTCGGCTGGAGCGAGGCGCGTTGCGAGCAGGAGCGGGGCAGCTACCTGGCCAGCGCGGCGCGGGAATACGGGCTGCCGCAGCCGGACTGAGCAGGCCCGCTCGCACCTGCCGTCATCCGCGCGTCATCGACATCGGTCACGATCTGCGGCATGGACGCCCTGGATGACTTCGGACGAGTCTTCTTCAACGCCCTATACGACTACCGCTTGCCGGTCGCGTTCGCATCGGCGGTGGTCGGCGTCCTCATCGTCATCTTCGCCTGGCGGCGCGGCTGGTTCGCGGCAGCACGCCGGCATCCCGGCCGATCGGCCGTCGCCCTCGCGATCGCATTGGCGGTCGGCGCGCCGTTGACCTGGTACCTCGCGTCGCCGATCTGGATCAGGACGTCGCTCGTCGAGGCCGGTCCGACAGGCGCTCCGCTCGCTTCCACTCCGGCGCCGTCGGTCGCCTCGGCGGCACCGACGGCGCCTCCGACCTCAGCCCCGACCGCGTCACCGACGCCCGAGCCGACACCATTCGCCCCGGTCACGGTCGCGAGCGGCGATTTCGAGGGTACCGACGAGTTCCACTTCGGCCGGGGCACCGCGTCGATCATCGAGGTCGAGCCTGGGCGCTACCACCTCCGGCTCGAGGATTTCAGCGTGCGCAACGGCCCCGATCTGTACGTGTACCTGTCGACCGACCCAGACGACTACGCGGACGACGCCCTCGAGATCGGCCTGCTCAAGGCGACCGATGGCTCGTTCGGTTATGACCTGCCGGCCGGCACCGATCCGAGTCGATTCCGGAGCGCGATCATCTGGTGTAAACAGTTCAGCCACCTGTTCGCGGTGGCCTCCTTTTGAGCCAAAAGTCAGGGCTGTACAAGCACGACGCGTGCGCGGTACCATCCCGCTGGCAAACGCCACGGAAGCGTCCGTGGCCAGAACGTAGCTCGACGCAACTCGGACTCCTCTCACGGCTGACGCGAGAAACCCGATGGGATCGCGCCGGCTACCGAGAGGAGTCTGTTCTTTGTACAGCGATAAGAACCTCACCTGCGCGGACTGTGGACAGGAATTCGTGTTCACGGCGTCCGAGCAGGACTTTTATGCGCAGCGTGGCTTCACCGAGCCGCGCCGCTGCGCCTCGTGCCGGGCCAGCCGCAAGGCCGCCCGGAACTCCGAGGGTGGCGGCAGCTCGTACGGCAGCTACGGCGCCAGCGGCGGCTACTCCGCCGGTGGTGGCGGTGGCGGCGGCGGGTACGGTGGTGGTGGTGGCGGTGGATACCGCGACCGCGGCCCACGCGAGATGTTCGCAGCGACCTGCTCGAACTGCGGCCGCGAGGCCCAGGTCCCATTCCGCCCGACGAGCGGCAAGCCCGTCTATTGCAGCGACTGCTTCCGGAGCATGCGCGGCGCCTAGTCTCATCCTCTCGGCGCGGGCCGACCAACGGCCCGCCGAACCAGCGTGATCCCCGACCCGGGTCGTCAGCCGACCCGGGTCGATCGATTCTCGGGCGACGACCTGCCACCCGCGGCGACCCGCTAGCATCGCGGCAATGAAGATCGGCCTGATGCTGCCCATCGGTCAGCAGGAGCTGCTGGTCGGCCCCGACCGGTGGTCACTCCTTCGGGACATGACGATCGCCGCGGAGGAGAGCGGTCTCGACTCGATCTGGTGCGCGGACCACTTGCTGTACCGCGGGGAGGAAGATCCCGGCCAGACCGAGGGCCTTCACGAGGCATGGACGGTACTGGCTGCCGTGGCCGCCATCACCACTCGCGTCCAGATCGGGCCGCTGGTCCTGTGCGTCCCGTTCCGCAACCCGGCGCTCACGGCCAAGATGGCGACGACGCTCGATGAGATCAGCGGTGGTCGGCTGGTCCTCGGACTGGGCTGCGGCTGGCACGAGCCGGAGTTCGAGGCGTTCGGCTACGAGTTCGACCACCGGGTGAGCCAGTTCGAGGAGGCCCTCGAGATCATCGTGCCGCTGCTACGCGGCGAGACCGTCACCTTCGAAGGCCGCTGGCAGCGGGCCGTCGACGCCGTGGTCGCGCCGCCCGGTCCACGCCCTGGGGGACCGCCGCTGCTGATCGCGGGCAAGCGCCCGCGGATGCTGGAGCTGGTGGCGCGTCACGCGACGTCGTGGAATGCGGCGTGGTACGGCCACCCCGACGAGGCCCATGAGCTGCGCGAGCGCATCGCCCGGCTGCACGAGGCCATGGACACGATCGGCCGGCCGCCGGCTGAGATCGAGCTCACCGCGGGCCTCTTTGCCGCGACCTCGCCCGCCGAGGACGATCGACCCGACGAGACGATCCTTGGGACGGTCGAGGAGATCGCCGAGGCGATGTCGGGCTACGCGGCACTCGGCATCACGCACCTCATCGTCCATCTGTGGCCGCGGACGGTCGAGGCGGTCCGCCAGCTCGGGGAGATCGCCTCGCTCGTTCGACAGCGCTGACGGACGGCTCAGCCGCCGCTGGACCGCTTACCCGCGAGCAACTCCAGGTCGAACTTGCGCTCGGTGCCGTGCAGCAGCCGCTCGATGTTGTCGGCGTGGGCGAGCCAGATGAACGCCGCCCCGACCGCCGTGTAGATCACGTACGGCAGCGGTGTCCCAGGCACCAGCATCATCACCAGGAGCATCACCGGCACCATCGCGGCCGAGCCGAGCAACGAACCCAGCGACACATATCGTGTGAGCAGGATCGCGATCACGAAGACCGGTGCCGCCAGCACGACCGCGAGCGGCTGGATCACGAGCATCGTGCCGACACCCGTTCCGACGCCGCGCCCCGATCGGAACCCCGCGAACACGCTCCAGATCGCGCCGGCCACTGCGGCGCCGCCGCAGAGCACCTCGATCAAGGGGTCACCTGTCACGACGCGCGCGACCAGCACCGGCAGCGCTCCCTTCAGGAGGTCCCCGATGACGACGAGCGCCGCCCACTTGCGCCCGAGGGCCCGCAGCGCATTGGTGCCGCCCGTCCGGCCCGACCCGACGGACCGCAGGTCCGGGCCGCCGACACGCGTGGCGACGAGCGACCCGACCGGGATCGAGCCCGCCAGATAGGCGATGAGCATGAGGCCGACCGCGCGCAGGATGTCGGGACCCATCGATGCTCCTATTCGATGGCTCGAGGGGGCCGAGCATAGCATCGGTGCAGCGGCCCAGACGGCCGCAGGAACGACGACCGGCCGGCCCGCGCTGCGGACCGGCCGGTCAGACTTCGCGACGGGATCGCGAGGTCAGTCGATCATGGGGTCACGGTGATGGTGTCCTTCTCGACCGTGGTGCCGGGCACGCCCGTGGCGGTCATGGTGGTGGTCACCACGCCCGCACCCCTCGATTCGCCTCTGACCACGAACGAGTAGGTCGCGCTCCCTCCCGGCGTCGGTGCGCTCGAGGTGACGCGCAGGTCTGCCGTGGGGAGGGTCGCAGTCATGTCGCCCTGGCCGAGCTCATTCTCGGCACCGACCAGGAAGTCCTGGCCCGCCGGGTCAGCGGGCAGGTTGCCCGGGTCATAGGCGTAGGTGATGTCCTCGGCGCCGTCGACGCCGATCCACACCTGGAACGTACGGTTACTGGTCGTCCCGAAGACGTTGACCCGGTACTCGACGACGAGCCAGGTGTTGACGCCATCGGTCAATGTCCCGGCGAGGATCCCCGGAGCGCCCGTCCCGTCAAGGTCGGACCAGAACGGTGCCAGCATGTTGTTCGGCGGTGCCACGTTCGGCCCGCTCGGGATGTTGCAGCAGTTGTTGTCCTCGGAGGTGCCGCCGCCGGCGATCACGTACCCGTTCGAGTCGACCCCGATCGCGTTGTACGTGACGCCCGCGTAGACGTACGCCGGGACGTTGAAGTTGATGATCTCCTCGTCCCCGATCGGGACGGGCGCGATGCCGAAGGCATCGAGCGGGAGGTAGCCGAACAGCTCGCCTGCCGCGACGTCGGGCACGCCCGGCTGGGCGCCGGCGAGCTCCACGTCGTTCAGCGACACGACCTTGTTGGCCAGCGTCGCACCGGAGGCGCTCAGGATCTTCAGGCGCGGGCCCACGCTCGATTTGAGCGACACGGTCTGCGGCTCGAAGCCCTGGTTGGTGGCGACCACATTGCACGTCGAGTTCGCACCGACCGCGATGGACGCGGGCAGGCACGACTGGCTGAGGGTCACGATGCCCTGCGTGTGCACGAAGGCGACCGGCAGGTGCAGCTTCGCACCCTTCTTGACGGCGAGTCGGATCTCTCCGAACTGCTGCGCGTCGACCGGCGCGTCCGAGGTGATGGTGATGGTGAAGGTCGCCGACTGCCCCGGGTCCAGCTTGACCTTCTTGGGGGTGATCGCGATCGACGAACCGGCCGGCGCCGTCGCCGAGGCATCGACCTCGATCTTGGACCCGGTCGTGTTCTTCGCCGTCCGCGTCGTCGTGATCTGGCCCGGCATGACCGGGGCGTTGATCGATGGGATGTTGAGGTGGATGGCCGTCAGCGAATCGGCACCCAGCGCCGCCATCCGCGCTGCGCTCTCATCGAACGTCAATGGCGCGGCCGAGGCACTGGTCACCGTGATACGGCCCGAACCGAAGTCGAACGGGTCCGCCGGCGTCGTCAGGTCCTCCTTGACGACGTCCGTGATAGCCGTCGTCATCAGGGCGGACTTGATCTGGCCAGGCGTCCACGATGGGTGGGCGTCCTTCAGGAGGAGCGCCGCCCCCGCGACATGCGGCGACGACATCGACGTCCCCGCGATCGCCTGGAAGTATTCGCCCGGAGGGCCCTCCAGGATCGATTCGCGGAACGGGGTATGCCCCGCAAGGATCTGAACGCCGGGTGCGGTGACGTCAGGCTTGATCACGACACCTGCTGGTCCGCGAGACGAGAAGGCGGCCATGACGTCGCCTTGCCCATTGCGCTTCGTGCCGGCCGTGAATGATCCCGTCACGGTCGGATTGGCGAGCATGAACGCCTTGAAATCGGTGCCGTCGGCGAGGTGCACGGTCGGCAGCCAATGGTTGTCGGTCTCGATATCCGCCAACGTCGCGTTGTAGAGGATCATCCCGGCCGCGCCGCCCTGAAGGACGTTGAAGCCCTTTTCGACACGGGCGTTGACGCCGCGCTGGCAGGCCACGATCTTGCCGGTGAATGTGCCTGGCGCGGCTGGCGCTGAGCACAGGTTGTTGTTGAACGGCGATGCCGAGGACAGGACGACCGGCAGCGGGCCGGCGCCGGCGGTGATCGACGCGCCGTCGACCTCGAAGGTGCTCCCGCCGGTGCCCGACAGGGTCAGCCTCGAGAAGAACTCGCGGGTCTGGGTCGACGCCGCGACAGTGAGGACCCACGGCGAAAGGTGGTTGGCAGTGGCCGCGCCGGGGCCGTCATTGCCGGCCGACGCCGACACCAGCACACCGGCCGCGTACGCGTCGAGGAACGCGAGCTCGACCGGATCCGTGAACGGATCGGTCCCGCCCGAGATCGAGAAGTTGATGACGTTGACACCATCGAGGATCGCCTGTTGGGTCGCGGCGGCCGAGTCGGAGTCGAAGCAGCCCTGGATGCCGCACACCTTGTAGACGGACACCCACGCGCCCGGCGCCACGCCGTTGATCGGGCCCCGCTCGACGCCGAACACCGGCGCAGAGGCAAGCACATTGCCGGCGGACGTCGAAGCCGTATGGCTGCCATGACCGTTCGAGTCGCGGGCCGTATGGAACGGTTCCGCCGCGGCGCGGCTGGGGCTGGACAGGTAGGTGCCCAGGAACGGCCGCCCGCCGATGAGCTTCTTGGTGCACGTGAACGGGTCGCTGGCCGGCGTGAGCGGGTTGTCACCGAAGTTGCAGGTCCGTGGCGTGCCGTCGCCCTTGGGCGGCGGGACGCTGAGATTGCCCTGGTCGGCGAACGACGGATGCTCGGGCCAGACGCCCGAGTCGAGATTGCCGTAGATCGTCCCGGCGCCGGCATTCGGGCGGCCGCCGAGCGAGTTCTGCAGCGCGGTCGCGTTGATGAAGTCGGACGACGCGTCAGTCAGCGGCTGGCGCAGCGCGTCCTCCTGGACGGCGACCACACCGGCGATCTTGACGATGTCCTTGACGGTGTTGGCGGGCACGGTCGCGGCGACGCCGCCATAGACCACGCGAAGCGACTGGCCGATCTTCGCGGCCGGGACCTTGGCCTTGATCGCCTTGATCGCGGCGGCCTCCTCGGCCTTGATGAAGGTCGCGTAGCGGACCTCGGCACGCGACTTGCCGGTGAGCTTCTTGCCGGTGACGCGCGGGCTGGTGGCGTCGAGGCCGGCGCGGCCGCCGGCGTATGAGGCGACGGCGTCGTAGTCAAGCTTGATGACGACATTGACCAGGGCGGCGTCGTTCCGGCGAACGAGCTCCCGATCCGACTTGGCGAGTTCCGCAGAAGCCGACTTGAAGCCGGTGACGCGGCCCGAGGGGGAAAGCGGCGTCGCGGTCAGGTCCGTCGGCTCGACCGCGGCGGTCGGTAGGACCGACGAGAGCAACGCGGTGAGGCCGAGGATGCTGGCCAGCACATGACGCCGACGCGGGCGTGCAGACATGGTTCCTCCAGCTGGGTGGATCGCGAGATCCTCAGGAGCGAGCACATGGGTCCGGAGCGGGCGCGAGATCCGCTCGGAGCGCGGAGTCGGGGGACGGGAGGCGGTCCGCTCTTCGGGCGGGACCACGTTCCTCCTGCTTCGCCGACCGCCTCCTCCGGCCCGGCCGAAGCACCCCTCCGCAAGTTGCGCGCGTCAGTAGCCGGAATATACGGGGCATGTGTTACCGCGAGTGACGCAGCCGCGCACAGGTGGTGCTCCCACGCGACACAAAGTCGGCGCCGTTCCGTTTGCGCCCCTCGCGACAGCGCGCGTACTCTCTCGTCGATGGCAGTCGGCTCGTCCAACGACTTCGATCTCGTCGTGCTCGGCGCCGGCACCGGCGGGTATACCGCCGCCTTCCGGGCTGCGCAGCTGGGGCTCAAGGTCGCCCTCGTCGACGAGGACAAGATCGGCGGGACCTGCCTCCATCGCGGCTGTATCCCGACCAAGGCACTGCTCGAATCGGCGGCCTTCGCGGACAAGGTCCGCCACGCCAAGGACTTCGGCCTGACGCTGCCCGGGGAGCCGGAGATCGACTATGCCGCCTTCGCCGCCCGCAAGGACGCCGTCGTCAAGCGGATGTGGACCGGACTCAAGTCGCTCGTCACCAAGAACAAGGTCACCTGGGTCGATGGCCGAGGCCGCCTCGACGGCCCGAACAAGGTGCGCATCAGCCAGCCAGCCGACGACGGCACGCCCGGCAAGGGCGGGGAGCGGGTCCTGCAGGCCACCGATGTGATCCTCGCGACGGGATCGCGGGTCAAGTCGCTGCCGGGGCTCGAGCCCGACGGCAAGCGCATCGTGACCAGCGACGACGTTCTCGCGATGACCACGTTGCCCAAGGACATCGTGATCGTCGGGGCGGGTGCGGTCGGTGTCGAGTTCGCGAGCATGTTCGCCGACGTCGGCGTCAAGGTGACGCTGCTCGAGTACCTGCCCCAGATCGTGCCGCTGGAAGACCTCGAGGTCGGCAAGACGCTGCAGCGCTCGTTCGAGAAGCGCGGCATCGAGGTCATGACCAACGCCCGCTTCGACCCGAAGTCGGTGTCGGTCGAGAAGGACGGCATCTGCCTGGACGTGGGGCCGGAAGGCAAGGACCAGGGCGAGCTACGGGCCGAGATGCTGCTCGTCGCCACCGGTCGGGCCGCGAACCTCGAGGACATCGGCCTCGAGTCGACGAAGGTCGAGACCGACAAGGGCGTGATCAAGGTGAACGGGCGGATGCGGACCAAGGAGCCGCACGTCTACGCGATCGGCGATGCGATCGGTGGGCTGTGGCTCGCCCACGTCGCCGCGCACGAAGGCATCATCGCGGCCCACGTGATCGCGGGCGAGTCCGATGTCCACGAGATGGACTACACCGCGCAGCCCCGCGCGACCTATAGCCGCCCGGAGATCGCATCGATCGGGTTGACCGAGGAGCAGGTCAAGGCCGCGGGCACGCCCTACAAGGTCGGCAAGGTCCCGTTCCAGGCGATCGCCAAGGCGATCATCGGCGGCGAGTACGAGGGCTTCGCCAAGGTGATCTCGAACACGGAGAACCAGGACACGCTCGGTGTCCACATCATCGGCCCACACGCGACCGACCTCATCGCCGAGGCGTCGCTCGCCTTCGAGCTCGATGCGACGGCGTGGGAGATCGGGGCGGCTACGCACGCCCACCCGACCCTGTCGGAGGTCATCGGCGAGGCGGCGATGGCCGTCGACGGACGCTCGATCAACTTCTGATCGTCCGATGGCCGTGACGAAGGGAAGCGACACGAGCCTCGCCGCGAGCGTCGGACTGAAGGACGAGGACCTCGTCGCGATGTACCGCCTCGTCGCGCTCGCGCGAGCCCTCGACGAGCGGATGTGGATCCTCAACCGTGCCGGCCGCATCCCCTTCGTGATCTCAGGCCAGGGTCACGAGGGCGCGCAGGTCGGCATCGCCTGGCCCCTGCAGAAGGGCCACGACTGGATCGCGCCGTTCTACCGCTCGATCGCGACGTGCCTGACCTTCGGGATGAGCCCGCGCGACATCCTGACCGCGCAGTACGCCACGGCCAACGATCCGTCGTCGGGCGGTCGCCAGATGCCCGGCCACTATGGCTCGCGCGAGCACAATCTCGTGTCCGTGTCGTCGCCCGTCGCGACGCAGCTCCTGCACGCGGTGGGGATCGCCCTGGCCGCCAAGATCCGCGGCACGGGTCAGGTCGCGATGACCACCATGGGCGAGGGGAGCAGCAATCAGGGCGACGTCCACGAAGGCCTGAACTTCGCGGCGATCCACAAGCTGCCGTTCATCTTCGTGGTCGAGAACAACGGCTACGCCATCAGCGTGCCGGCGGCGCGGCAGGTGTCGGTGCCGAACGTCGCCGACCGGGCCTCCGGCTATGGCATCCCGGGCATCGTGGTCGATGGCAACGACGTGCTTGCCTGCTACGCGGCCGCTCGCGAAGCTGTCGATCGGGCGCGGGCTGGCGAGGGGCCGACGCTCATCGAGGCCAAGGTCATCCGGCTGACGGCCCACTCGTCCGACGACCAGCAGACGAAATACCGCTCCGAGGAGGAGCTGGCCGAGGAGCGGACGAAGGACTGCGTGCCGGTCTTCCGGACACGACTGCGCGACGCGGGCATCCTGACCGACGAGATCGAGGAGGGGCTGACCACCGAGATCAAGGGCATCGTCGACGAGGCGACCGATTATGCGGAGGCACAGCCCGACCCCGATCCGTCGACCGCGATGCGCTACGTGTTCGTCGAGGACGTCGACTGATGCCCGCACGCACCTTCATCGACTCCATCCGCGAGACGCTCGCCGACGAGATGCGCCGCGACGAGTCGGTCATCGTGCTCGGCGAGGACGTCGGCAAGAAGGGCGGCGTGTTCCTGGCGACCGACGGGCTGTGGACCGAGTTCGGCGACGACCGAGTGATCGACACGCCACTGTCGGAGTCGATGATCGTCGGCGTCTCGATCGGCGCGGCGGTCAACGGTCTTCGCCCGGTGGCGGAGATCCAGTTCGCCGACTTCATCTTCCCGGCGTTCAACCAGCTGGTGTCCGAGGCCGCCCGGATGCGCTACCGCTCGAACAACGGGTATGGCGTGCCGATGGTCGTGCGCGCACCGTATGGCGGTGGCGTGCACGGCGCCCTCTACCACTCCCAGAGTGTCGAGGCGTTCTTCACCCACGTGCCGGGGTTGAAGGTCGTCGTGCCATCGACGCCGTACGACGCGCGGGGGCTGCTGCGGTCGTCGATCCGCAACGACGACCCGGTGCTGTTCTTCGAGCACAAGAAGATGTACCGCTCGGTGCGCGGCGACGTGCCCGACACCGACTACACGGTCCCCATCGGGAAGGCAGCCGTCACGCATCCGGGCACCCAGATCTCGGTCTTTGCGTACGGCCTGATGGCGCACTACGCGCTCGAGGCGGCCGACCGCGTCGCCGATGAGGGCATCAGCGTCGAAGTCGTCGACCTGCGTACGCTTCGGCCGCTCGACAACGAGACCGTCCTCGAGTCCGTCCGCAAGACCGGCAAGTGCCTGATCGTGTACGAGGACAACCGATTCGGCGGCTATGGCGCAGAGGTCGCGGCGCTGGTGGCGGAGGAGGCGTTCGATTACCTCGATGGGCCGGTGACCCGGATCGCCGGACCGGACGTCCCGGGCGTGCCGTACAACCACGTGCTTGAGGACTGGTTCATGGTCAGCCCCGAGAAGATCGCCGACGCGATCCGCAAGCTCGCGGCGTACTGACGGAGCGCGGCGTGCCCGTCGACGAGTTCGGCCGCCTGTTCGAGCGGTTCAAGTCGATGCTGGCCCCCTACGCCGAGGAGATGTATGTCTCGGCAGACTCGCCGCAGTGGTTCGGTGTCGACATGGCGCCGGAGGCGGAACGAGATCCATCGACCTGGTTCGGGGCGGCCCGCGTGGGGAAGCGCTACGTCAGCTACTACCTGATGCCGATCTACGTGCAGCCGAAGCTGCTTGACGACGTGTCACCCGCGCTCAAGAAAAGGATGCAGGGCAAGTCCTGCTTCAACTTCGCCAGGGTCGATGAGCCGCTGCTCGCCGAGCTCGAGGCGCTCACGAAGCGCGGCTACGAGGCAACCGCCGGCGATCCGCGCTGGGGCGCCGCGCGACGGCGGGAGGAAGGACTCCGCGTCAGGTCCTACGGACGGTAGCGCCAGATCGGTTCCTCGGGCTCCGGATCCGCTCGGTAGATGCGGATCATCCAGGTCAGGCCCACCAGGTAGCCGATCGCGCCCGCCCATGGCAGCGCGATCTCGTACCACGGGGGCGCGTCCAACATCCCGCCGCCCATGTGGCCAGGTTGCGCAACCAAGGCGATCAGGACCGCAAACGGGAGAAGCGCCGCAAAGACGATCATGGCCCGCGCCACGGCCTTGCCCCTCAGCCCATCCCATCGCCAAAGCGGGCGATTCTCCTTCACGAAAATCACCTCGAGCACTGGTTCGCGGTAGCGCCATCGGGCTGCCGACTCGATGTCAAAGCGAGATCGCCGGAACGCGATGACCGAGCCGATGACCACGCCGGCCAACCCGACTATCGGGACGATGTATCGAAGGTTCCACCACATCCCATCGGCGCTGGGATTCACCATTGGATCGAGCATGATCGGAGGATAGGCCGCCGCGTCAACAGGGTCCCCAGGTTTCCTCCCGGGACGCGGAACGGGAGCATCCGTGGCGGATCTCGCGCGGCGATCCTGCCAGATCGGCACCCGGTGAATGCAAGGCCCCATTCCGAGCTCAGCCCGTGGCCGCCGCTGCATCTCTATCCAGCGTGCTGGATGTCTTGCTGCATGGGCACCCGCCACAGCGGCATGACCCATGCATCGTCGATGGCGTCCGAGGTCAATTTCTCGCCTAACTGTCATAGCACCACTATTTGGCACGAATCCGCGCCGGCGAGCACCTGCGGCCGGTAGCGCCAGATCGGGACGCCTGGTTCCGGATCGGCAGGGTGGATCGGTCGAAGGATTGGCCGCTGGTCAACGGTCCCGGCGCAAGATGGAACGAATCCGACCCCACTGACGGACATACCGGTCGAACGCGGAACGTCTCCGCGTCAGATCAGGCGGCAGGGATGGATCGAGAGCTCGTGATCCAGGCGAGAGAGGGCGATCATGACGCCTTCGCGCGCCTCGTCGCGGCTTCGGTCGGGCGACTCAACGCGATCGCTCGGCTGATCCTTCGCGACTACGCCCTGGCCGAAGACGCAGTCCAGGATGCCTTCGTCGACGCGTGGCGAAGCCTTCCCGGACTACGCGACCCCGACCGCTTCGATGCCTGGCTGACCAGGCTGCTCGTGCGCTCGTGTCAGGACGTGCTTCGGCGGGCCCGCCGACGCGTCGTCGAGCTCCCGATGCTTTCCGACGCGGGTCCGCACGTCACCGACCATCAAGCGGCTTTCGCCGTGACCGACCAGATCGAACGCGGTCTGCAAGGTCTGACGGTCGATCAGCGGGCGGTCCTCGTGCTCTCCTTCTACCTGGATCTTCCGGTGGCCGAGGCGGCGTCCATCCTCGGCATCCCCGCTGGGACCATGAAGTCCCGACTCCATCGAGCGATCCTGGCCCTGCGGGCCACGGTCGATGCGGACGATCGACCGATCCCTCGGACCGCGGAGAGAACGACATGACTGCCCATCGCGACGTCGACCTGTTCCTCCGCGCCCACTTCGAGGTCATGGCCGATCCGACCGTACTCGACGGCCAGATCGACTCCGTCCTCGCCAAGACCGCCGCTCGTCGGCAGCAACCGGCGTGGCTGGCGACCCTGAGGAGTCTTCCCATGTCCACTACAGCCCGCTCGATCGGGCGCCCGATCTCAACGCCCGCCTGGGCGCTCCTGCTCATCCTCGGTCTGCTCGTCGCGATCGCCGCGGCCGGACTGACCGTCGGTCAATGGCGACCCTTCGCGGCTCCCATCGAGAACGGTCCGATCGTCTTCGGCCGGTTCGATGCAAGCCTCCAGGACACAGTGCTCCACATCGCCCGACCCGACGGGTCCGACATGCGGGTACTCCTGTCAGGCGCCAACGAGTGCCCGCAGTTCTCACCGGATGGGCGTCGGCTGTCCATCGGCTTCGGCACGGTCGCCGTCGATGGCACGGATAAGCGAGTCTTCACGAACCCGCTGCCCGAGGGGTTCCTCGGCTGCTCGACCTGGTCCCCAGACGGGACTCGCCTGGCGGTGGAGGGCTTCAACGACGCCGACCCGTCCTTCGCCGGCATCTTCCTTGCCGACTCGGCGGATGGGAGCGATGTCACCCGGCTCACCACGAACGGTGCTGGTTACAACGACATCCCGGGTGATTTCTCGCCGGATGGTCGGCAGCTTGCATACCTCCACAACGTCTCCGAAACGACGGCGACGCTCTGGGTCGTCGACATCGCCACCGGAGCTGCGCGACAGGTCGTCACGACAGCGGTCGATTTCGGCCCGACGTGGTCGCCCGACGGCCAGTGGATCCTGGTCGATGCCGGTGACCACTTCCTCGTCGTGCGGCCGGATGGCAAGGACGGACACGTCCTGCGCCCGCCCGCATCAGTAGGCTGGGTCGGGGATCCGCAGTACTCGCCGGACGGGACTCAGATCCTGTTCCACATGGCCCTGCAGGGATCCGACAAGAACGACATCTACACGATGAATGTCGACGGGACGAACCTCGTCCAGATCACCGACACGCCCGAGGTCACGGAGTACTTCACCGCCTGGGGGATCGATCCCAGGTAGGTAGCCCGCAACCCTGCGCAAGACACGCGACGCCCTCCTCGAGGGCGTCGCTTTGCATCTGTCAGTGGTTTCATTCGGTCGTTCCTTGGCCGATGCCCCACGTCTCGTCGACGACGCGGACGATGAGCGCGACCGTCTGTTCGATCGTCATCTGGCGGCCCTCGTCGAAGCCCTCCCGGTAGCGCTCCTCGCCGAGCATGGCGATCACCCGGCCGTGCGGATCGCTCATGCCGAGCAACTCGCGCAGGCCCAGCGGGGCCTTCACGCCGTACAGCTCGGTGAGATGGTCCGAGGCACCGAGCAATCTCGCCGCGTCCTCAGGCCGGCCGGCTTCGAGCGCGAGGAGCGCGGCGACCGGGATGGCGATCGTCGTGCCTGTGACATCTCGTAGCGAGATGGAGCCGGTGAGGGCTCGGATGTACCAGCGACTAGCCTGAGCGACGTCACCAGCCATGAAATGTACCCAGGCCATGCTCATGAAGTTCTGGAATGCGTACCAGCTATCGCCGAGCCGCTCGAACTTCTCTTGCAACGCCTCGAGCGTCGGCAATCCGATCATGCCCGGATGCTCGCCGGAGGCGACGGTGACGATGGACCACTCGACCCTGGCGGCGCCGCGTTCGTCACCGACCTGCTCGAACAGTCGCTTGGCGGTCTGCACCATGTCCATCGCTGTCCCGAAGTCGTCGGCGATGAAGCGCTCGAATGACAGGTTCCAGATCGCGTCCGCCTCGGCCGCGATGTCTCCGAGCTGACGCGCCAGCTCCAGTTCCTCTCGATAGTGACGGAAGGAATCCTCGCGACGCCCCTGCCAGTACGCGATCCCCCCGGCCGCGCTCAGCGCAGCGAGCCGAGCCGGGGTCGGCGCGTCCGCGCCGGGCATCGCGAGGGCGCTCTCCGCAAGCTCGGTGCCCTCGTAGAGTCGTCCGTCCTGTTGCCAGAACCGCCACATTCCCGCCACGAACCGGAGTGCGAGCTCGGCCTCGCCCGAGTCGATGGACCAGCGGATGGCGGCGCGGATGTTGGCGTAGTCGATGGTCAGTCGGTCGAGCAAGCGCGGCTGATCAGGGCCAGGCATGTTCGGCGCGGCAGCCTCGGCCAGCGCGAGATAGGCGAGGGCGTGGCGACGCCGGGCGGCCTCTTCCCGGACATCCGCTCGCAGTCGCTCCAGCGCGAATACCCGGATGGTCTCCAGCATGTCGAACCGGATGCCGCTCCCGCTCGCATCGCGCTTGATCAGGCTCTGATCGACGAGCGTCGCAAGATCGTCCAGTACGTCGACTGTGTCGTGCAGGCTCGACGACCTTAGCGGCCTCCTCGTAGTCGAAACCACCGTCGAAGACCGCGAGATCGTGCAGCACACGCTGGAGCCCCGGTGCGAGCAGGTCGTGACTCCACGCGATCGCACCGGCGAGCGTCCGCTGCCGATCGGGCACGTTCCGGGGTCCTGAGCCGGGCAACGGGAGGTGCGCGCGCAGCCGGTCACGGATGGCCGCGATCGGCAGATGGGCGACGCGCGCGGCTGCCAGCTCGACCCCGAGCGGGAGTCGATCGAGCAGCGCGCAGACCTCCTCGACGACAGCGCGATCAGCGCCGGCCTCCCAGCCCGGCCGGATCGAGCGAGCGCGCTCCGCGAACAGCTTCGGGCAATCCTCACCCATGCTCTGTACCGGGTACTCCTGCTCACCCACGATCCGGAGCGGGGCGCGGCTGGTCACGAGGATCCGCGACGTGGGAGAGACATCGAGGAGGTCGGCGACGTCGCCTGACGCGTCCAGCAGCCGTTCGAAGTTGTCCAGCACCAGCAGGGCCGAGCGCTCGGCCAGGTATGGGCCGAGACCCTCGGCAGCGGGCCGGCCCGGCCCGTCGAACAACCCGATCGTCCGGGCGATCACCGACCGGACCGCGGCCGGATCCTCGACTTCGGCCAGCGGCACGAACCACGCAGCGTCAGGGAACCGATCGGCCACACCGCGGGCCGTCTCGACCGCCAGACTGGTCTTGCCGATGCCGCCAGGCCCGGTCAGCGTGACGAGGCGCCGTCCAGCGAGGAGGTCGGCGAGCTCGCGGAGTTCCGCGTCGCGTCCGATGAAGCTCGTCAGTCGCGGAGGCAGATCGCCGATCGTGGCGGTCGCGGTGCGCAGCGCCGGGAACTCCGAGGGCAAGCCGGCGACCTCGAGCTGGAACAGATGCTCGGGGCGTGGCACGTCGCGCAGGGCGTGGCGGCCAAGGTCGCGGATGCCCACACCCTCCGGGAGGGCATCAGCGACGAGCGCCCTGGTGGGATCGGAGAGGACGATCTGGCCGCCGTGCCCGGCAGCCGCGATGCGGGCCGCCCGGTTGACCTCGAAGCCGCCGTAGTCGTCCCCGGAAAGGTAGGCCTCGCCGGAATGAAGTCCCATCCGGACGCGAACCTCGGTCCCACTCGGCCACTCGTGGGCCATCAAGGCGCGCTGCGCGGCGATCGCCGCCGATACCGCGGCCCGTGCCTCCGGAAAGACCGCGAACATCGCGTCGCCCTCGGTGCGGACCACCACGCCCCCGTGGTCGTCGACGGCGCGACGGATGAGCCCCATGTGCGTGGCATTTACCTCGTCCCACGCCGCACCGGCGTCGCGCATCAACCGCATCGACCCCTCGATGTCGGTGCGCAGGAACGTGACGGTGCCGGTCGGGAGGACGCGTTGGCCCGCTTCGGTATCGACCACGGCCCGACTCTACTGGCTCGAGATGCGCTCGGCGAGCGTCGCCAGCATCGCCATGGCCGCGTCGGGCCGCTCTCGCAGGATCGCCCGCAGCCCATCCCCGCCGAGGACCAGACCGCGGACATCGCCCTCCGCGATCACGGAGGCGACCCGCGGCCGGTCGCGCAGCACGGCCAGCTCGCCGATGTGCTCGCCCGCCTGGTAGCGGCGGATGAAGCGTTCCTCGCCATCCGGCGTGGCCTGGACCACACGGACTCCGCCCTCGACGATGACGACCAGCTCATCGCCGGGGTCGCCCTCGCGCATGAGCGCCGTGCCATCCGAGTACTGGCGCTCCATCGCGACCATGGCGAGTCGCTGGAGGTCCTCGGGGTCGAGCCGCGCAAAGAGCGGGACACGGCGCAACAGGAGCATCGTGTCGAGCTCGGTCGGCGTGCCTTCGGCTCCTGTCATCGTGTGCTGCGCATCCTCGACCGGGGGCGTCGTCTGGCGGACCGTCCGGCTCAAGCGTGCGATCCAGTGGTCGCCATCTTGCGTCAGCCGCTCGAGCGTCGCCAGCGGATCCCCGCCGCCGGTGTCGGAGGCCGCCTCGAGGCAGGCGCTCAATGCGCGACCAAGTCGTCGATCGCCGAGTGAATCGAGCGCCTCGATCGCCTGCGCCCGGGCGTCCTGGTCGCTCGAGCGCAACGAGCGCCGCATCAACCCACCGGCTGCGGGTGCCCCGACCGCGACCAGCGCGGCGATCGCCCGGTCCTCCGCGCGTCGAGCCCGCTGGGCGATGACCGCATCGAGGAAGTCGCGATGCTCCGCGGTGCTCTGCAAAAGACGCAGCGAGGCATGCGCGCGATGCAGGCCCTCGGCGCGCTGGATCTGTCCATCCGCCCACGTCAGCAGGTCGTCGTGTACCTCGGCGGCGTGACTCCCGACCGCCACGAGCGCAGCGTCCTGCGCCCGATCGGAGCCCGTGCGCAGGACCTCGATCAGGCCATGTCCCACGCCGGACCGACCCGCGAGAGCGGTCGCGGCCGATGTCCGGACGGCGTGCGACCCATCCTCGAGCGAATCGACAAGCATCGCGGACGGCATCGACGAGGCGCCAGCAGGGTGGGTCGCCAGCGCCGAGATCGCGGCGGCGCGAACGACCGGCGACGGATCGGCCAGGAAGCGCCGCAGCTCGTCGGGGGGCACGCGGTCGGGCACCCGGGCAGCCGCGCGGAGTCCCGCCGCACGGTCGTCGTCCGTCGCGGAGTCCAGCAGCGACGCGATCATCACGCCCGGACGGGTGTCGGCCGGGTCGCCCGCGAGGGCCGCTGCGACTTCGGCGCGTACCCAGGGAGATGGATCGTCGACGAGCCCCGCGACGCGTTCACGCTCGTCGGCGCGGAGGTCGCCGGCGCGTCCCAGCATCGTGACCGCGAGGCGTCGCGTATCCGGTCTGGGTCGCCGAGCGCGACCGACAGCGCGTGGCGGACATCGGGACGGTCGAGCGCGGCCGGCAGCCCAGGGCCGCCCTCCAGCACCTGCTCCGCGAGCCCCGAGCGGAGCGCCGTCAGCAGGCTGTCCGCGTAGAGCCGGCGGATGCCGATGACGACCACGGTGGCGAATGCCGCCGTCACCAGGCCGAGCCAGAACACGGGTTCCATCCCGCTCAGGTTCGCGGCGACCAGCAGCAGCACGCCTGACAGCACAGTCCCGAGCTGACCAGGCACACCGTCGTTGAAGGCCAGCACCTGTGCCCGGCGGTTCGCTGGGACGACGTTGTAGAACGCGCTCCAGGCGGCGTTCGAGACGCCGCGCTGCGTCACCTGCTGGGCGAACCGGAACGCGGCGGCGGTCGCGAACGAGAACTGGACGAGCCACGCCCCGAACCCGGCCATGTACACGATCGGCAATGCCAGCGCCCCGGCCGAGACGCCGAGCCGGGCATACAGGCGATTCGCGACGGTGAGCGACACGACGAATGACGTCGCCGTGATGGCCGTCGAGAGCAGGCCGAGGACGGTGGCGAGCTGGACCTTGTCGGGGAAATCGCGCGACGCCGCGATCATGAACGGGAACGACACCGAGAAGAGCAGGACTGCCAGCAGCACGTACGCGAGCGCCACGAGGCGCATCAGGGGCGACCGGATGACCGTGTCGAACCCGGCCCGCAGGTCGCTCACCACTGAGGAGCTGCCGATCGTCTGCGCCGGTCGCACCCGCGGACGAGGGAGCCTCGCAAGCAGCCCGGCCGCCAGCACGAGGAGCACGGCCTGGACGACGACCAGCGACTCGACGCTGATGATCGCGGCGACCGGACCGGCCGCGAGCGTGCCCAGGAAGCTCCCCACGATCGCGGCGCTGGTCAGGAGCGGGAAGAGCCGCTTTGCCTGGCGTGCGTCGAACGCGGCCCCGCTGACGGTCCACGCGATCGTGAAGTTGATGGCGCCCGACGCGAACACCGTGAGCCACACCAGCGGGACGAGCCCGCTGGCTCCCATCGCCAGTCCAACGCGTTGCACGACCAGCAGGGCGCTGACGACGCCGAGCACGCCGGTGAACAGCAGGACCCTGGGCATGCGACCGAGCGCGACCGCATAGCCAAGGGAGACCACGAAGCCGACGACCCCGAGGGCGATGTAGAGGTACGGCAGCGTCGTGGGCAGCGTGTCGGGTCCGAAGCGCGCCAGGACCATGGCATCGGCGCCGACCTCGCCGATGCCGCGCGCGCCTTCGAGCAGGGCGAACAGCGCGGCGACACCGCCGACCAGCCTGCCCTCTCCGGGGCGGACCGCGAGGATGCGCAGGACGCGGGCCAGGTCCATGTCGAGCGATACGCTACAGGCGCGTGCCGGCGCGAAGGTGGCGCTCGGGACACTCGACCGGGATCGGCCGGATGGGCGACACTAGGCCGGTCGCGAGACGACGACCCGCGAAGGAGCAGCGAACGTGGCGAAGGTGACGATGCCCCAGCTCGGCGAGAGCGTCGCGGAGGGGACGATCGGCAAGTGGCTCAAGCAGCCCGGCGACCATGTCGACAAGTACGAACCGCTGCTCGAGGTCATCACCGACAAGGTCAACGCGGAGGTGCCGTCGCCGTACGAGGGCGTCCTCAAGGAGATCCTGGCCGAAGAAGGCGCCACGGTCCCGAACAACGCCGAGATCGCCGTTATCGAGACCGCCGACGAGGGTGCGTCCACGAACGGTTCCGGCGCTCCGACGCAGACCCCGAAAGCGGAAGAGACGAAGGCCGAGGCGCCCAAGGCTGAGGCGCCCAAGGTCGAGGCGCCGAAGGCAGAGACCCAGGACGCTCCCCGGCCGACCGTCTGACGACTCGGCTCCGGTGGCGGCGAATGGTCCGGCCGGGTCGGATGAGTCGGAGGGCAAGGCATCGACGGCGTCGAGCGCGCCCGCGACTACCGCCTCGCCACCCACGGCGAAGGGCGATCCCGACGCGCGGATGACACCGGCTGTGCGCCGGCTTCTGCGGGAGCACGCGCTTAACCCCGAGCAGATCGTCGGGACCGGTGGCGGCGGTCGGATCACGCGGGACGACGTGCTCGCGGTGGTCGAGGCGATCCGGACCGGCGGCGCCGCTCCCGTTCCAGTCATGAGCCAGGCTGCACCTGCGACAGCACCGGCGCCACAGGCCGCCGGCCAGCCAGCGACGCCAGCCACCTCGACCGCCGCACCCCGTGCCGGCCTGCCGACCGCGGCCACCATCGACTTCCCGGAGGGCACCGACGAAGTCCTCGTGCCGATGACCCAGATGCGCAAGGGCATCGCCGCGCAGATGACGCGCGCGCTGCAGGCGCCGCACGCCTACGTCCAGATGGAGGTCGATGTCACCCGGCTGGTCGCACTGCGCGAAAGCACGAAGAAGGCGTATCAGGCGAAGGAGGGCATCTCGCTGAGTTACGTGCCCTTCGTCGTCAAGGCATCGGCCGAGGCGCTCAAGCGCAACCCCACGTTCAACGCGAATTGGACAGAGGGCGGTCTGCTCGCGAAGCGGCGCATCAACATCGGCGTTGCCGTGGCGGTCGACGACGGCCTGCTCGTCCCCGTCATCCGTGATGCCGATACGCTCTCGATCCACGGACTCAACATGGCGATCACCGATGTCGCGAACCGGGCGCGTGTCAACAAGTTCCGCGTCGACGACTTCGGGGGCGGGACGTTCACGGTGGACAACACGGGCTATCTCGGTACGAATCTCGTGATGCCCATCCTCAATGTCCCGGAAGTCGGCATCGTCACGATGGAGGCCATCACCAAGCGGCCAGTCGTCCAGTCGACCCCGGACGGCGATGTCATCGCGATCCGACCCCTCATGAACATGGTCCTCGGCGTTGACCATCGCGCCAATGACGGCGCAGGAGGCGCCGCGCTCCTGCGCGATATCAAGGCCTGGCTCGAGGGTGTCGGGCCGGAAACCCCGATCTACTGACGACGGCAGGCCGACCCGCCCGGCCACGCCACGGGACCTGATGCGCGTCTTCATCACGGGCGGTGCCGGGTTCATCGGGCAGGCGGTCGCGCGCCGCTTGGTCGGTCGTGGCGATCGCGTCACCGCAGTGGTCCGCGACCCAGGACGGGCCGAAGGGCTCGCGGCGCTCGGGGTCGATATCCGGCAGGGCGATCTATCGCGGACGGCCGCCATCGTCGACGCCATGCGCGGGACCGACTCGGCGATCCATCTGGCCGGCATGTACCGCGTCGGCATCCCGGCCAGCGAGCGACCGGCGATGCATGACGCGAACGTCGGCGCGACCCATCGTGTGCTCGACGCCTTCTCCACGGCAGGCCTCGACCGGATGGTCGCGATCTCGACGATCAACGTGGCCGGTAACACCCACGGTCGCATCGTCGATGAGCGCTATCGGCGCGACCTGGGCGAGGGCTTCCTGAGCTATTACGACGAGACCAAATACCTGGCGCATCGAGCCGTGCAGGAACGGATCGGCTCGGGCGCGCGGATCGTCATCGCGATGCCCGGCACGACATACGGGCCGGATGACCACTCGCAGATCGGCGGGCAGTTGCGGGGCGCCTACCGGGGCACGCTGCCGTACCTCGCGCTGGTCGACCTCGGCATCTCGCCCGTGTACGTGGATGACGTCGCTGCCGGCATCGTGGCGGCACTCGATCGCGGGCGGATCGGCGAGTCGTACTTCCTGGGCGGTCAGAACATGCGCCTGCGCGACGCGATGGCGATGGCCGCGCGCCTCGGCGGTCGGATGCTGCCGCGCCTCGAGATCCCGACCTTCTTCATGCGGCTCGGAGCGCGAGCGCCGGCCCAGCTCGCTCGCGCGATGGGTCTTCCGGACGACCTCAGCGAGGTCCTGCGAACTGCGCTGGGTGTGACGTTCTGGGGCTCGTCGGCCAAGGCAGCCACAGAGCTCGGCTACGGGCCGCGGGATCTTGCGAGCGGCCTGCGGGCCACGTTCGACGCAGGCTGACCTACACTCCGAGCATGGTGCGCGAACTGCCGATGTTCGAGCCGGCTGCTGGGCATCACCCGATGCCCGCGCCGGAGACGATCGCGATGGGTGGATCGGCCACGCCACTCGCCCGGCACCCCGATTGGATCCGTGCCCGGATGCCGTCGGGTGACAACTACCACGATCTCAAGCGGCTCCTGCGCGGACTGGACCTGAACACGGTCTGTGAAGAGGCACACTGCCCGAACATCGGGGAGTGCTGGGACCAGCGCACGGCCACGATCATGATCCTGGGCGACACCTGCACGCGGGCCTGCGGGTTCTGCGCGGTCAAGACCGGCCGCCCGACCTGGTTCGACGACGACGAGCCGCGGCGCGTGGCGGAGGCGGTGGCGGCGATGCAGCTCGAGCACGTGGTCGTCACCAGCGTCGCCCGCGACGATCTGCCCGATGGCGGCGCGCGGATCTTCGCCGAGACGATCACGAGCATGCGCGGCACCAGCCCGGGCATGGGCATCGAGGTCCTGATCCCGGACTTCGATGGCTCGGACGATCGACTGCGGACGGTCATGGACGCCCGCCCCGACATCCTCAACCACAACCTCGAGACCGTGCGCCGTCTGCAGAAGCCCGTCCGCAAACGAGCGCGCTGGGATCGCAGCCTGTACGTGCTGCGTCGCGCCAAGGAGATGGCGCGCGAGATCGGCTACTCGGTCCACACCAAGTCGAGCCTCATGGTCGGCCTCGGCGAGGCGCGCGACGAGCTCGAGGAGGCGTTCGTGGCATTGCGCGACAACGACGTCGACATCCTGACGATCGGTCAGTACCTTCGGCCGTCGTTGCAGCACCTGCCGCTCGAGCGCTACTACCATCCCGACGAGTTCGCCGAGATGAAGACCGCCGCGCTTGCGCTCGGCTTCAAGCACGTGGAGTCCGCGCCGCTGGTCCGCTCCAGCTACCACGCGCGCGACCAGGTCCCCGATGCCGAGCTCCGGAGTCGCCGCCGGCAGGCCTCGATCGACGCGGAGGGCCGGGTGGTACCGCTCGCCGGCTGAGGCCGCGCGCCGGCTGAGCTGCGTGCCCTGCGCGCACGTGCCGCGCGTCTCGCGCCTGCGCCCCGGTCTCGTCTAACCCCCGCCTGCGGAGCACTAGGCGGCATGTCGGGCCGCGCCCGGCGACTGGCGGACACGTGATCGACATTCCCCGCACGAACCGATCGCGGCGGCCGCCTGGATGCCGCGTTGAGGGTCCCACGGGCCACCTAAGGCTCTACTGGCGAGGGTATGACGAGTTAGCCGCGCTAGCCGGCTGAGATCCCCCTGTAGCCAGGACCCCGATGGCAATAGTTGCACCCGGAGACCGTTATGGCCGCACAACCGCCTGAAACTGGCAGGAGTTGCACCCACAGACGCGTTATGGGCCCGATCGGGCTCAGATCGGACGTCGAGTTGTCATAACGGTCTCCCCACGCAACTTCTGCCAAACATGGAGCGATAGCCCGGTCCGAACCGACCCGGAACCGCGCGATCGACGGCGGCGTCCGGGCGTCATGCCGCGAGCCCTCGCCGCCGCCGCCGCCCTGATCGCCGTCGCGCTCCTCGCGGCCGCGTGCGCCGGATCTGCCCCGCCCCCATCCGCCTCTGCGCCCCCGACCGCTCCCTCGTCGGCCCCCGCCGAGTCGGCGGCACCCTCGGGGACAGACCTCACGACCACCCCGACTGCCTGCGTCGGGCTCGGTGCCGACGATTGCCGAAGGGTCGTCGCCCAGCTCTCGACGATCGTGCCGGACGGTTCCGCTGTCACCTACGTCCAGGTCGGCCCGTTCGGGTGCGCCGCCGAACAGGGCTGTGCGCCGACCCTCGCCGAACGGCCGCAGGGTGATGTCACGCTCGAGGCCGGCGCCGGCGCGTTGTCGTATCACGTCACGGTCACCGGCGACGGAGCCCAGTTGACGATCGAGCGCCAGGATGCGTTTGGCGTCCTGCTGGGTCCGACCTCCCAGCCCCCGGTCACCGCCGGCGCGCGTCCGTTCAGCCTCGGTCACTGCGGGTTGTGGAGCGGCATCGATGTCGGCGGCAGCTGGTGGGACCCGGTCGGGCCGGTCGATGGCGACCACCCTGACGCGATCAACGCCGCCGAGGGGTCGCTGACCGTTCTCGACCCGGACCATGCCACTTTCACGTCACGTGGCGGGCTCACCGTCCAGCTGCAGCGCCACCAGGGCGACAAGTACCTGCCGCTCTGCCAGTAGACGCTATCCTGCGGGTGTGACCCGGCAGCTCAACCGCAAGATCCCCCTCGCGGAGCTGCACTGTCACCTCGGCGGCGCGGTGACCCCGGCCATCATGTGGGGCATCGCCCACGCACAGGGCATCAAGCTGCCGACCAAGGACTACTGGGAATTCCGGGACATGATCACTGTCTCGAAGCGTCCCCAGAGCTTCGACGGCTATCTCCAGCTCTTCCACTGGACCGAGCTGATCCAGAGCTCGCCCATCGCCGTCGAGCGGGCGGTCTACGAGGTCATCGGCGGCGCCTACCGCAAGAACAACATCACGACGATGGAGCTGCGCTTCAACCCGATGAAGCGCAACAGGGGCGGCGAACAGGACCTCGATCACATCATCGCCGCCGCCCTGCGCGGCATGGACAAGGCGACGCTCGAATACCCGGTCAAGCCCGGATTGATCTTCTGCCTCGACCGCGCGTTCCCCTACGAACTCAACGAGATCATCGCGGAGAAGGCGATCGGCTGGCGTGATCGAGGCGTGGTCGGCGTCGATATCGCCGGTCCGGAGTCATCGACCTTCCGCGTTGCCGACTACCGCCGACTCCTCCGTCGCGTCCGCCAGTTCGGGCTCGGGATCACGATCCACACGGGCGAAGCCGGCCCGGTCGATGAGATCGCCCGTGTCGTCGAGCTGCTCGAGCCCGATCGGATCGGGCACGGTGTCAAGGCCGCCTATGACCCGCGGGCGATGGAGATGATCCGCGAGCGCGGCATCGTGCTCGAGATCTGCCCGACCTCCAACCTGAACACCCGGGTCGTGTCCGGCTGGGACGAGTTCCGCTGGATCTTCGACACCTTCCGCCGCAATGGCATCCGGTTCACGATCAATACCGACGGGCCGGAGATGCTCAAGACCTACATCCGTGACGAGATGGCGACCCTGGGACGGCTGGGCATCCTGTCGGTCGAGGACCAGGAGCAAGCCGCGGCGACGTCGCTCGCGTCGTCATTCGTCCCGAATGTGTCGGACGTCCCTGCCCCGCGAATCGAGCCCGCGTCGCGCGGCGTCGTGGAGCGCGAAGAGGCCTGACTAGCCTCGGTTGATCACCGTGTGACAGGACGCATTGCCAATCGAGCGTGCCGTCAATCCTGACCTTGATCCGTCGGAGGCATCTCTCTTCAATTCGCGGCCACCCGCTCACGGACAGCCTCGTCTTCGAACCAAGGTGGATCTGGCAGCCCGAGTTTGTGACACAGCCACATGACCTCCGGGACATAGCGCCGCATGTTGACATCGCCTCGAAGCGCCAAGCGAATGACGTCTCGGTCCAGGGGATTGAGGTCGTAGGTCGGCATCCCTGCATCCTAGAGGTGATCGCGTTACGACTGGACGTCGCGTTCATGTGACATTCCCTGACGCTAAGCCAGGTCGCTCGGTCGTTCCCTGGGTGCCCTCGCTCGGGTCCGTCGGCGAAGATCAGCCCGAACCTGAAGCGAGGAACGGCTGCAGCCGAGCCGCAGCCGTTTCAAGCCTCGATCGTGGATCAGTTGGCCACGCGCTGCCAGTTGACGGCTTGGACCGGACCCCCGAGGTCGATGACGGTCGGCTGGGCGTCGCCCTCGATCGGGTACAGCACGACTTCGTTCCCAGATGGGCAGGTCGCAAATGCGCCATCGGGGGACGGCTCGATCGATACGCACGGGGTCTGTCCGAGAACTCGCAGGCCCGTTCCGTCGGGCCGCACGACACCTGGACCGGTCGCAGTCAGGAACAGCACATACCGGTCGTCCGGGCTCCAGACCGGCAGGATGGCGTGATCTGCAACGCCGCGCGTGAGGACCTTCTCTTCCCCGGTGGCGACATCGATCGTGGCAACGTCCCAACCGAGGCCTGCGTCAGGCGTGGGGTCGATCGCGTCGTCGACCTGATAGGCGATCGACTGGCCGTCATGTGACCACGACGGCTCCTGGAACGCGTAGTCGGTGCCGGCCGACGTCTGCAGCTTCTGTTCGACTTGAAAGTCCGCACTCGCGATGCAGAGATACGGCACGCGGTCGGCGGTCATGCATTTGTAGGCGAGCCGTCCATCCGGAGCCCAAACGGGATCCCGGCGGTACTCGATCGACTCGTGGCTTCCGAGTTCGCTTACGGTTCGTGCGTCGATGTCGGCAACGAACAACCGATCGCCTGATGCGCTGAAGGCAAGACGTTGGTCGTCCGGCGACCAGTCGATCCCGCCAGGATCGCCGACGAGCTTGGTTCCGTCGACTTCGAAGGCGCCGGATCCGTCGGCGTTCGCAACGATCAGCGACTGCTGATTCTTTCGAGTCGCCCACGCGGCGATCCTGGTTCCGTCGCGCGAGAACGAGGCGCCGATTACGCCCTTGTATGGCAAGACGAGACGTTGCACGTTCGACCCATCAGGCTCCACGAGGACGATCTGGCCGCCGACGTAGGAGGCGAGCAGCCCGTTGCCGGCGACGCCGAAGGGAGGAGGCAGGGGTCGGTCCTGCAGGAGTCGGCTTCCAACGACGACCGCACCGACCGTGAGGGCGAGCATCAGCAGGCCGACAAGGATCAACCGCCCGGATCGACCCAAGCCAAAGTAGTTTCTCAACGAGAGTTCTGTCTGCATCGGAGGCTCCATGAGGCGGGCGAGCCAACCTGGACGCGGCCGCAACGAGCGTGTTCGTTCGACGATCCCGGGCGCGAGGTCGTCGGGTGCCTGCGACGGCGCGACGGCCTCCATCCAGCGCGCGAGATCTCGTTCGATGTCGTGCGACGCGTTCATGCCAGTCGCCCCGGATTGAGCTGAGTGGATCGGGCGTCGGCCTCGAGCGCCGCTCGCATCGCGTGCAGTGCCCGGTTGAGCCGGGACTTGGCCGTGCCCTCGGGAATCCCAAGGACATTGCCCGTCTCGGCCGCCGTGAGCCCGCCGTGGAAGTGCAACACGAGGATCGCGCGCTGCTCGACGGTCAGCCGTCGGAAGCCGCGCTCGATCTCATCGCGGTCGGCGAGATCTGCCGACCCATCGCCGACGCTCGGCGGGGTCGGATCGAACGTGTTGACGATCAAGCGCCGACGACGGTGTCGATCAGCCTCTCGATAACACGCTCTGACGACAAGTCGATGGATCCACGCGTCCCACGCGTCGGGATCCCGCAGGGCCCGCACATCTCTCCAGGCGGAGATGAGCGCCTCCTGGACCGCGTCCTGGGCGCGGTCAGGATCCCGAAGGATGAGCGTTGCGACGCCGTACAGCCGACCGGTCGCGGCTTCCGCCAGGATGGCGAAGGCGGCGTGATCGCCCTGACGTGCCCGTTCGACGAGTGTTCGATCCATCCTCGTCATCCATGCGGCGCGACGGTCGTCGCCGCGCTCACACACTAGGGCATGCCCATCCTCGAACCGTTCCAACTACGGGCGAGGGTCGGCGGCGACGAGATCGGGCGGGCTACTCCCTGATGACGTACGTGCAGCAGCGGTCGCCGGCCGCGATGTGCGACTCGCGTTGCACATCGGCGCCGAGCACTTCGCGGAAGAGGTCGAGCTCCGCCTGGCAGGCCGCGGCGTTACCGGCGGCGACGTGGTGGATCGCGCAGTTGCGTTCGACCAGGCGGATCACGCCGTCGGTGCCGATCACCGTCTCCGCCAGGTAGCCCTGCTCGTCCTGGATCACCGCCAGCTCCCGAGCCCGGTCCACGAGCGGAGCACCGACCGGCAATCGATCGGCCAGACGCTGGCGCACGTGGTCGCTGGTCCGCCGCCGCCGTTCCTCGAAGACGTCATCGACGAGCCCCTCGCCGCCGATCGCCCGGATCGCGGCAAGCAGCCCGTTCGCGAGACCGTCGTAGTTGGTGGGGAACAGATCCTGGGCCGCGTCCGTGACGTCGTAGACGTGGCGAGGTCGGCCAACGCCGTGGCGGATGGCCCGCCTGCTCACCAGGCCGGCCGCCTCCAGCGCGTGGAGCTGTTGCAGCACGCCGGTCCGGCTGGCGCCCAACCCCGCCGCCAGATCTTCGGGCGCCGACGGGCCATCGTTCCGCAGCCGTAGCAGCAGGTTGCGCCGTAGGACGGACGAGCCGCCCAGTCCGTCGACGGGGGCGATCGGGCCACGCTCTCCCGTCAGGCTCGGTGTCAGCGGGGCGTCGGGCGCCCTCGAAACGCTGCGCGGCTCGGGCATCGTCCGGGAAGGCTAGCACCGGGACCGTGGTCACGCTGCGGTGATAGGCTCGGCTCGATGGACCTCGACCTCTCCCCGGAGCACGTGCTCCTGCGCGACACGGTCCGGGAGTTCATGGAGACCGAGGTCGCGCCGATCGTCGAGGAGCACGAGCGCGAGCGCCGCTTCCCCACGGACATCGTCCGGCGGATCGGCGAACTCGGCTGGCTTGGGATCCCGATCCCCGAGGACGAAGGCGGGGCCGGGCTCGACACCCTGGCCTATGCCATCGCGATCGAGGAGATCGGCCGGGTCTGGGGCTCGCTCGGCCTGATCGTCGCGGCCCATACGAGCCTTGGCTGCGGGCCGCTTCACCTGGCCGGCACGGACGAGCAGAAGCAGCGCTACCTCGTGCCGATGGCCAGCGGCCGTGTCCTGGGCGCCTACGGCCTGACCGAGCCCGGCGCGGGCTCCGATGCCGGCGGCACGCGCACGACCGCTCGCCTCGACGGTGACTCGTGGGTGCTCGACGGAGCGAAGCGGTTCATCACCAATGCCGGCCACGCGGGCACCTACATCGTGACCGCGAAGACCGGCACGACCGACAAGGGCGAGGCCGAGATCAGCGCGTTCATCGTGCCGGCCGATACGCCGGGGTTCAGCGTCGGGCGGCTCGAGGACAAGCTCGGCCTCCACGCATCGGCGACCGGCGAGCTCCGGTTCGAGGGGGCGCGCATCCCGGCTGCCAACCTGCTGGGCACGCAGGGCGATGGCTTCCGGATGTTCCTCAAGATCCTTGATGGGGGTCGCATCTCGATCGGCGCGCTGGCGGTCGGCCTGGCCCAGGCGGCGCTCGACGCGACCGTTCCGTATGCGCAGACGCGCGAGCAGTTCGGACGGCCCATAGGCACGTTCCAGGGCGTGGCGTTCATGGTCGCGGACATGGCGACCGAGATCGAGGCCGCGCGTGCGCTCGTCTGGAAGGCCGCCTGGCTCAAGGACCACGGCCGCGACTACGGCCTCGTCGCCGCGGAGGGGAAGCTATTCGCCTCTGAGGTGAGTGCCCGCGCCACCAACGCCGCGATCCAGGTCCACGGCGGTTACGGCTACACGACCGACTATCCGGTCGAGCGCTTCATGCGCGACGCGAAGCTCACGGAGATCGGGGAGGGGACGAGCCAGGTCCAGCGCCTGGTCATCGCCCGGAAAGTCCTGGGCCTTCGGGTCGTCTAGGGTCAGCCAACCAGCCTGAGCCGGACGATCAAGCGGTACTGGCTCTTCGCCCCGACGCATGTCTGGAACGTTAGGCTCGCGCTGTCCTGCCCGGCGTACGCCCATGCGCCCTTGTCCGGCGTGGTCACCTTCCACCACGACACCGCGTACGTGCGGACTCGGCCGTCCGCCCCAGCGTAGTAGGCCTTCATGCCCTTCTTGAGTCGGCCGCGCACGTAGGCGTCGTGGAGGGCCTTGAACACGCTGTGCGCATGACCGAACAGATAGACATTGTTGGCTCCGGCACATCCCCAGCGGTACACGCGGTTGCCCGGGTAGTACGAGGACGAGCACGCGTACCAGGTGACGGACCTGTTGATGCCGAGAGCCGGGATCCACAGGTGGTTGCGACCCTTGAACGACGTGGCCTTCGCCGAACCCGAAGCGGGCTTGACCTTGGACACCGACGTCGGGCGCGGCTCCGGCGTGTTCGGCTTCGGACGGCTGATCCATCCGGGCAGAGTCGAGATCGTCCTGATGCTGACGGGCCGGGCGGTGGCCGTCCGCGCCGTGGGCTGACGGTCCGCGCTGTCGGCCGGCACCGGTGTCGAGGCGCTGTTCGCGGGGGCGAGGGGCACGATCGCCTGGCGCTGCGTGCCGAAGGCCGTCGCGGGCGCGCTGGCCGCGATGAGGTTGACGACCAGGACGAGCGCGAGCAACGACCGCGTCGAGTGCGGGGCGGCGGGCATGACCCGAGCATCCCGCTCGGTACCCCGCCGGACCGTGGCTCGGACGTCCCATCAGCGATGGGAAGGAGGGGCCCCTGACCTTAGTCCCCGGTCCCGGCTGCGACCTCGAGCGCTTCGCGGATCGCCGCCTCGAATCGGGGCGACCAGGGACCCTGTCCGGCAAGCACGTATGGCGACTGCTCGACGGTCTCGTACGTCTGTGCGTCAGTGACGAACGAGCGTGCGCACGCGTCGATGCTTGCGCGCAGCTTCTCGAACGAGGCCCTGTTCCGGAAGATGTACAGGTGGATCCGCACGGGCTCGGGCTGGTCCAGCCCGCTGGCGTCGATGCCGATCGCCGTCGGGATCAGCGCCCGGTCGTCACAGCCGGCGTCGCCCGAGACGATGTCGCCGATCGCGATCGATCGCTGCACGAGCTCGGCGGCGATGCCCTGGAAGTCGGCGGGCGTCGGCGTCGGTGGCGACGTCGAGATCGTCCCGCACCCCACGACGACCGAAGAGACGAGCGCGACCGCGGCGATCGTCCTGATGGATGGCACGCGCCGCAGGCTAGCATCCGGCCGGCCACGACGCCGCATCGGGGTACGATGGCCGTTCGAGTGAGGCCGCGAGTGACCGCTGCGAACCGAGCGCGACGATCCAGCCGACGGGGTGCCGTCCTCGGACTGACCCTGCTGGCGGCGGTCGTGCCGGCGGCCCTCGGCGCCGAGATGGCGCCGCCCGCGAACCTCCTCGAGACCCCGATGGCCGACCTCGCCATCCTCGATGCGCCCAACGATGAAGCTGGCGAGCCGGTCACGCCGGCGCTCCTCGTCCTGGACGCCGCGGACCCGGCGCCCGCCCATGCGCGGCTGTCCGTCCTGCAACGGCGGCAGGCGTGGGACAGGATCGCCACGCTGGACGTCGACGTCCAGAGTGACGACCTAACGGCACGCTGGCTGATCGCATTGGGCGCCCGCAAGTTCGCGTTGATCGCCACGACACCTGCATCGGCCACGGAGACCGGCCACGCAACGGTCGTCGGCCTCGAGCTGCGTGATGGATCTGGGTCGACGACGATCGCCGAGACGGCACGGACGCGCCTCGACCGGGCGATCGAGTTCGCCGGGGCTGCAGACGTCGATGGGTTCGGCGAACCCGAGCTCGTGGCCGGCATGCGGCCGATGTACGACAGCAGCGGCTCATGCGGCACGACCTCGCTACGGGTGATGGACAGCGCCTCGCTCGATGTGCGCCGGTCGATCGACGTGGCTGGCGTGCTCGGCGGCGGCGCCGTGGGACGGTGGGACGACGTCCCAGGCGACGACCTGCTGGTGTACGCGACACCCGACTGCCCATCCGGCGGGCCGGTCGACGCCCAGCTCCTGATGATGCGGCTCCGCGATGGCACACAGTCCGCCGTCGCAGGCACGACCGGTGGCCCGGAGGCTGGTGCGCCGCCGGTTCGGTTGCGGCTCGACGGTGCCACCCGTGACCGGGCCGTGGTGCCTATCGCCGATGGTGTCGCGATCATCGACCCGGGCTCCGGCGACCTGCACCGGATCGCCGACGAGCCCGGCATCCCCCTCGTGGCTGGCCCCGATCCGGATGCGCAGGGGCCTGCGATCCGGATCGCCTGGTTCGATGGCGATCTCCACGCGGAGCGCTTCCGCTTCGACGCGGACGGCGGTATCGCCGGGTCGGCTCGGAGCGATCTCGATCTTCAGGGCCTGGACGACGAACGGAGGAGCCTCCTCGTCCGGGCGATCCACACGGACGTCTTCACGCGCGGGATGTCGAGCGCGTGGCTGGGCGATGTGGTCGACGACGGCTGCGCCGATCTGATCCTGCCCGGCGCGATCCTGCCGTGCGGCATCGACACGATGCGACCAGCGGCCGCCTGGCTGGCCACGCGCCCGGTCGGGGCGATGCCCATCGAAGGACGGCGCGGTCTGCTGATCGCGGCCGGGCTCGGCTGGGATCCGGACATCGGCTTGCCGCTCACGCCGACGCCGCTGGCTGCCGGACCTGGTGGCTGGTGGCGCCACGGCCCGTCGGCACCCTTCGCGATCTCGGAGGTCCGCGGCAACGACACGATCTATTTCCAGGAGTTCCCGCAGCCTGCTGCCACCATCGAGAAGACCACCGCGCGCGACGGGACGACCCTGCTTCCGGGCTTCACCGGCACCCGGCTGTTCGTGCTCGCCACCCCGCTGGGCGATGACCAGGAGGGGCCGGATGTCGCGCCAGGGAGTCTCGAGGGTCTGACCACGGGAGCAGGGCAGGGCGGCATCGTCACCACCGTCCGCGTCCCCGTCCCGCCCGGCAACGAATCGGGTCGGGACGGCTCGTACACGTCGCTGTCCCTCGATGAAGTCCGCTTCGGCGATGGGCGGCCGGCCAGCCGATGGGCGATCCAGGTCGTGCCGATCAACGACTGGGGCGAGGTGGGCTTTCCGGTCGTACGCACGATCACCCGCGACGCGGTCGGCCCCACGTTCAACCTCCACACGCCGTTCACGAGCCCGGTCTGGCCATTCCTCGCACGCCTGCCCGGGCGCACGGAGCCGGGTTCGACCGTGACCTTGGAGGGTGTCGGCGACATCCCGGTCGACGAGCGCGGGCGCTTCACGATCGAGACGACGCTCGCACCGTGGCCGCAGACGATGCGGCTGACTGCCACCGATGCCACGGGGAACGCGTCCGTCGCCGAGTACTCGATCGTAGGCGGTGTCGACTACCGGCAGTTCCCGTGGGCGCTCATCGCGGCGGTGTCGCTGCTCGGCCTGGTCGCCGCGCGCGGCCTGGGGTCCGCGGGCAGGACACGCTCCGGCGGCGTGGAGGCCACGCCGTGGTCGACCGGAACGCTCGATGATGCGGCGATGCCGGAGATCGAGGAGCTGCCGCCCGGCGCCGGCCTCGCGCGCCGCTGAGGGCGGTCTGGCTAGCGGTCCCGCGCGCGGCGCTTGGCGTCGCGCAGCCTCGAGATCGTGTCGGCCGGTGCGGGCGCCGGTTCGACCACGGGCGGCGGCGCTGTCGGTGCGCTCGGTGCCGGGCCGGCGGCGCGATCCGGGACTCTCGTCCGCGATCCACTCGGTTTCGTGGCGGCTGGTCGCGCTGCGGGCGACACCGGCGCGGCCGCATCTGGCGGCCGGAGCAACGCCGCCCGCGTCTCGGCCGATGTCGCCCGCGCACGTGCTGCCAGCAGGCTCTCACCCGTCGCCGTGCGCGCCGCCGTCACGCGTCGTCTCCGTGGGAGAGCGCGCACCCACGTCCTCGCTGCCGCGAACTCGCGTCTGCCCACCGACACGCGCCGGAGCGCGATGTCGAGCGGCCAGAGCAGCAGGGCGATGACCAGCAGCAGCGGCCACAAATCGGTCGAGCTCGAGGTCGTCCGCAGGTCGTGCAGCCACGGCTGGAGCGGAGTCTCGATCTCGCTCCCCCCGGTCGCCGTCCGCAACGCCGCCAGGAACGGCTCGTTGGCGCCGAGCTGCCGGTACTCGGCCGCCGTGGGCGCCACGAGGCCGACCGTCCGACCGAGCGGTGTCGCGCCCGGCCGCGTCTGGGTGATCCGCAGCCCGTAGGCGCCCGACTCGATCTCGCCCAGCGGCACTTCGTAGACGCCGGGTGCGACCTGGACCAGGTCGACCTCGCTCGAGCTGAAGTCGGGGCCGACCACGACCGCCGAAGTCGAGTAGAAGTCGCGTGGCGAGCCGTCCGCATCGACGCTCTCGACGTGCAGCGTCGTCTGCCCGCCGCGCTGGTCGAACGCCGCTTCGATGCCACCGGTCTCCTCGCCGGGGAACGTCCATGACACGAGTTGACTGAAGAACCGCGAGAAGCCCTCCCAGCCGACCCAATCGCGCGCCCAGCGTCCGGTGGAGTCGGAGGTCCACGCGACGGACCGCCCGAGGCCGTACTGCCACTGGGCGAGGAGCGGATCGTCTCGCGCCGTGACGAGCACGGTCTGCGCGGCCGCCTTGGCGGTCGTGCCGTTGTAGCCGCGCAATCGCGGCAGGGCATCCAGGCCGCGAAGGATCGGCGACGAGGAGGTCAGGATCGGGAAGAACGGCTCCTCGATGATCTGCTGACCGGAGACCTGCTGGGTCTCCTTGAGGAAGATGTCGGGGATGCTCGCCGGGTTCGCGGCGTCGTAGAACCGGCCGCCGCCCTGCTGGGCGAGGCCCTGCAGGAACGGGTTCGAGCCGCCGCCGGCACCGACCGTCGAGAGCGTGATCCCGGCGGCCTTCATGCGCTCGATGATCTGGTCGTACTGCCCGGAGCTCGACCAGCCGTCGGTGAGCAGGATGATGTGGCGCCGGGTCGCGGTCGCGCCCTCGAGCGACTCGACCGCCTGCTCCAGCCCCGCAAAGATGTTCGTCTGGCCCAGCGGTTGGAGACCGGCGATCTTGCCCTGCAGGTCGTCGACCCCGCCCAGCGGCTGGGTGCGCACGACCCAGTGCGCCTGCTCGTTGAAGGCGACGACACCGAGCTCGTCGCGTTCGGTCAGGGCAGCAGCGGCACGCAGGATCGCTTCCTTGCCGATATCGACCTTGCGCACGCCGCCGATGCCGGTGCCGCCACCCTGGCCGCCGTTGAACGTGTTGCAGTGGCAGGCGTCCATCGAGCCCGACTGGTCGATCACGACGACGAGTGCGACATCGGGTTGCTTCTGGCGGTCGCGAACGCCCATGTCGACCGGCAGGGACTCCTCGAGCGGCGTCCTCTGGTAGCCGCCCGCGCCGTACGAATCGGGTCCGCCGATCATCACCAGCCCACGGCCGATGTCGCGCACGTAGACCTGCAGCGCCGCGAGCTGCCTGTCCGACAGTCGCGTGCGCGGGACGTCGACCAGCACGACGCTGTCGTACGTGGCGAGCTCGCCGAAGTCCGTCGGTAGGGCCTCGGGCACGATCGTGTCGACGTTCTGGCGCTGCGCCACCAGCGCATCGACCAGCTCATCGGCGACCACTTCGTCGCCGGCCAGCACCAGGGTCCTGGGCTCGCCTTTCACGATCGTGATCGAGTCGCCGCGGTCGTTCTGGCTGAACGTATCGCGGGCCGCTTCGACCACGACGCGGAACGTGTGCAGCCGCGCTTCGGTCGGCGTCACGTCGAACGTGACGTGGGTGAGCCCTTCCTCGAGCGTCACCCGCTCGGTGGCCACGAGCTCGCCGCTGGCGAACAGCCGCATGGTCGCCGGCTGGCGGACCGACGAGCGGATATCGGCCCCGACTTCGATCGACTCGCCCAGGTTGGCCGTCGACGGCGTGATCACGCGTTCGACGAAGACCTCGTCGCCGCCGCCCAGCCCGATCGTCCGCGTCTCGATGACGATGTCGCGTGACGCGGCCAGCGCCGCCTCGGCCTGGCCGCCCCCGGTCGTGTCGTTGCCGTCGGACAGCAGCACGACACGCTTCTGGGCGTCATCCGGGAACAGCGCGCTCGCCAGCCGCAGCGCGGCGCCGATATCGGTCGCCTCCCGCACCGGGGTCGATGCGAGCCGGTCGATCTCCGCGAGCTCGGACGGCAGCCGCTCGACCAGGGCGTCCTTGCCGAACGCGACGATCCCGGCGACGTCACCCTCGGGGATCTCGGCCAGCGTTTCGCGCAGGAAGGCCAGCGCGTCCTCGCGGCCGGCGTTGCCGACGGAGTCGGACATGTCGACGACGAACACCGTGGCAAGCCGGTCGACGGGCAACACCAGTCGGAAGCCGGCCAACGCCAGGACCAGTGCGAACAGTAGGACTGTGCGCACCGCCAGCGCGACCCGCCGGCGCCCGACGCCGACCCGGCGCCGAGCGCTGAGGTAGAGGCCGATGGTGATGGCCAGGACCGGGATCAGCAGGAGCAGCGCCAGCGGCGCATCGAAGCTGATGCCCATCAGGTCGCCGTCTCCGCCCCACGACCGATCCGGCCGGCCACGGCGCGGCGGAGCCGGACCAGGCCGTCACGGTGGTAGAGCGCCCACTCGACGCACAGCACGGCGAGGATCAGCAGCACGATGGGGATCCACAGCTCGTCGCGGGTGGTTGGTCGCTCGGTGACCGTTCCCGGCTGACCGCCGGCGCCGGGGCCGGGCGAGGCCGCCGCAGAGGCACTGAGCGACTCGATCGTGGCCGGGGAGCCCGGGGCGATGTTCGATTCATCCACGTCGAACAGGTCGACGACGAATCGGGCCGGCGCGAGCGGGTCGTCGACGATCGCCGCGCCGGAGGCACCGGGCGACGCACTCGGGCGGCTCGCGGCCGAGGCTGAGGCCGAGGACGACGGACTCGCGCTGGGTGCGATCGACCCGCTCGGGGCGGCCGACGCCGCGGGGTCGACGATCGGGACGACAGTGTAGACGCCGGGCAGGTCGGTGTCGGCATAGGTGACCGCGATGGCGCCGGCGCCCGTGCTGCTCGGCACGAGCTCGCTCGATGCACCGTCTGGCCGCGTGACGGTCAGCCCGACTGCGCCGACGGGGATGCGGAGCTCCACGGGCGCACCCGGCTCCACCGCCTCGGTCGGGGCGGTCGACGCCCCGAGCAGCTCGCCTGTCAGGTTCGCGAGCAGGATCGGGAACGCCACCTGCAGCGGCAGGTCGGATCTGCGCGGCTCGAACGCGAGCACCGCGGCGTTGACGCCATCTCGGTTACCGGCGTACAGGAGCGGCGCGCCACGCGGTCCGGGGACGATCGTGCGGGCCCAGCTCGGCGGTGCCAGCTTGACCGCCTCGGAGATGTGGGTCGTCGAGAGGTCGACGTAGCGCAGGACCGGCTCGTCCGGATCCAGGGTGCCGATGCCGGGGTTGGTGAGCTTGCCCGCGACCTCGCCGAGCGGGCTGGTCCGCGGTGGCGCGATCGCGAGGACCGGGGTCCGCGGCAGCGTTGCCGGGAGGTAGTCCTCGAAGATCACGAGGTCCCAGGGCCGGCCGTCGCTCCGTTCCGTCCTGGGCCCGTACTCCGCCGGCGTCACCCCGAACAGCTCGACGTCCGGGAGGTAGGCGAGGGCGGTCTCGAGATACGGATCGCCCTGGCCGACGATGAGGATGAGCCGCGTCCGGTCGGGCGGGATGACGGCCCACGCCCGGTCGTCGATCGCGAGCTGGTCGGCTTGCGTCGTGACCGCGGCGTCGGCCCCGACGAGCCGCACCTCGACGGTGCGGACGTCCCGCGGCAGGTCGTCGACGATGATGTCGGCGTGGGCCTGCGCCTCGAGCCGGACGTCGCGGACTTCGATCAGACGCTCGTCACCCCACAGCTCGAGCCGTCGGCTGGCGACCTCGAGATCGAGATTGGCGATGCTGACGAAGACAGAGCGCGTCACCGCCGATGGCGACGTGCGCACTGCCAGCGCGACGATCGCCTGGTTCTTTCGCTCGCGCCCGACCGACAGCACCTTGATGCGGGCGTTCACCTTGGCGGTCGGCTTGGAAGCGAGCGCGGCATCCGTCGCGACCAGGACCTGGGCATCACCTGAGCGCGCGGCCAGCTTCGATGCCAGCTCCAGCGCGTCTCCGATGTCGCCCCGGGTTCGCGTGACAGGGATCGACTCGATCGCCTGTCGGACGCGGGCGAGATCGGTCGACTCGTTGACGACGATCCGAGCGCTCCGGTCCGCGGCGATGACGCTGACCTTGCCGCCAGTCGGAAGATCCTTGAGCGCGTCGATCGCGACCTGCTTGGCAGCGGTCAGCCTGTCCGGCACGACGTCGGTCGCGGCCATGCTGGCTGACGTGTCCATCACCAGCACGATGTCCCGTGCCAGACCAGCGGGTCGCTCGAGGAACGGCCGCGCAGCCAGCAGCGCAAGGGCGATCACCAGAAGCAATTGGAGGAGGAGCAGGACGCTGCGTCGCAGCTTCTGCCATGGGGCGTTCGCCTCGACGTCGGCGACGAGCCGCGTCCACAGCAGCGTCGACGGGACGACGGCTTCATCGCGACGGAGCTTGAGCAGGTACATCGCGATGACGGCGGGCACGAACAGCAGCCCGAGCAGCGCGAGTGGCGTCGTGAACGGCATCGCGCGGTCCTAGCCGAGGACCCGGCGGCGGCGCAGCTCGGCGAACATCAGCTCCGCGAGATTGACGTCCGACGCGAGATCGACATAGCTCGCCCGCCGTCGAGCCGCCAGATCGGCGAAGCCTGCCTTCCAGGCCGCCAGCCGGTCCTTGTAGGCATCGATCGTCGCGAGGTCGGCGGTGATGTCGACCCGCTCGTCGGTCTCGGTATCGACCAGTCGCAGGTCGCCCTCGAGGGGCGGGTCGAGCTCATCCGGCGACAGGACGTGCAGCACGATCAGCTCGGAGCCGGTCGCCGCGAGCTCGCGGATCACCCGGTCGGCGCCGGGGTCAAGCAGGTCGCTGAGCAGGACGATCACACCGCGCCCGTGGAGTTGCGCGGCGGCGTGTCGGGCGGCCGCGACGAGATCGGTCGTGCCCCCTGCTGTCTCGATCGCCGACAGGTGGGCGAGAAGCCGGAAGACGCGACCGGAGCCGCGCAGCGCCGCGCGACGACGAGCGACCCGGCCGGTCAGCGCGCTCACCGCGATGCGATCCTCGCTTGCGAGCCCGATGTAGCCGAGGGCGGCTGCAGCACGCTTCGCGAATACCAGCTTCGACGGGTGGCCGGTGGCCATCGACGCTGACGCATCGATCAGCAGCGTGACCGTCACGTCCTCCTCCTCGACGAACAGCTTCACGAACAGCCGCTCGAGCCGCGCGTACACGTTCCAGTCGAGCTGGCGGAGGTCGTCGCCGAGGGTGTACTCGCGGTAGTCGGCGAATTCGACCGACTGGCCGCGCTTGACGCTCCGTCGTCCGCCCTTGAGCCCGCCGCGGACCGGCGAGCGCATCAGCAGGAGGAGCCGTTCGAGCTGGCGCAGGAACGCCTCGTCGAAGACGGTCGGATCGACCTCGCTCGGCAGGAACACCTGGCGGGTGCCGGCCGCAGGCACCGCCGCTGAGGGTGGAGCGCCCGCGGTCGGCGAGGCCCCCGCGTCGAGGCTCGATCGCTCGGTCATGACCGCCCGGCTATTCGACGGTCGGGACGGCGACGGCGTCGAGGACGGCGCGGATGACCGATTCGCTGGTGATGCCCTCAGCCTCGCCCTCAAAGTTGAGGATGATGCGGTGGCGCAGCGAGGGGAGGGCGACCGCCCTGATGTCGTCGGTGGAGACGTTGAACCGGCCGTCGAGGAGCGCGTAGATCTTGCCGGCCGTCACCAGCGCCTGGGCGCCGCGCGGTGAGCCGCCGTAGCGGACGTAGTCGCGGACCAGACCCGGCGCCCGGCCGTTGTCGGGATGGGTGGCGGCGAGAAGGCTGACGGCGTAGGCGGTCACGTGTGGGGCGATCGGCACCGCGCGCGCGAGGCGCTGCATCTCGACGATCTCGGCCGCGGTGCACACCTTCTCCGCAGTCACGGTCTCGGCGCCGGTCGTGCGGTCCATGATCGAGATCAGGTCGTCCTCGGACGGGAAGGGGACCATGACCTTGAACAGGAACCGGTCGAGCTGCGCCTCGGGGAGGGGATACGTGCCTTCCATCTCGAGCGGGTTCTGCGTCGCCAGGACGAAGAACGGCGGATCGAGCTTGTAGCGCTGGCGAGCCACCGTGACCTGGTGCTCCTGCATCGCCTCGAGCAGGCTCGACTGGGTCTTCGGCGTTGCCCGGTTGATCTCGTCCGCCAGCACGAGGTTCGCGAAGATGGGCCCGGCCTGGAACCTGAAGACTCGCTGGCCGTCCTCCTCGATGAGGATGTTCGTGCCCGTGATGTCGGCGGGCATGAGATCGGGCGTGAACTGGATGCGATTGAAGGTGCAATCGATCACGTCGGCGATCGTCCGCACCAGCATGGTCTTGCCGAGCCCGGGCACGCCCTCGAGCAGCACATGGCTGTTTGCCAGCAGACCGGTCAGCGTCTGGCGGACGAGATCGCGCTGCCCGACGATGACGCGGCCGACCTCGCGTTCGATGGCCCCTGCGCGTTCGGCGAAGGCCTCGGGAGCGAGTCGCTGGGTGGGATCGAGCGTAGTTGGCGCTTCCATGCGGCCTCCGCTGCAGCGTCGACGGGCGACGCCCTAGTTGGACGGATCGAGCGAGCTGAAGTAGTCGCGCACGTAGTCCTTGACCGAGAGCGGCACATAGCCGCGGTCGAGTGACGTCTGCGCGTAGGTCAGGAAGTCGGAGTAGACCTGCTGGTAGGGCGTCAGCGCGCCATTGTTGGTGCCGCTGCCGACCTGGTTGCCCTGCTGGGTCTGTCCGTCGCCACCGGTGCCGGCGACATAGGACGGATCACCGGGCTTGCCGACGCGATCGAACGGTGCGAACACCGACGACAGGTCCTCGCCGAGCTCGGCGGGTCGGTTCGGGTTGGTCGGGCCGGCCGGCAGGCCGTTCCCGCCATTGCCTTGGCCGAGCGAGCGGGCGTTCGAGCCGCCACCGCCGACGGCGCCCTGTCCTTGGCCTTGCCCCTGACCCTGCCCTTGGCCCTGACCCTGCCCCTGCCTGACCCTGGCCCTGGCCCTGACCCTGCCCTTGGCCTTGCCCTTGACCCTGACCTTGCCCTTGACCCTGACCTTGCCCTTGACCCTGGCCTTGGCCTTGGCCTTGCCCCTGACCCTGGCCACTCGGCTGGGGGCTCCCTTGGCCCTGGCCCTGGCCTTGCCCTTGCCCCTGCCCTTGGCCTTGGCCTTGGGCCTGTTGTCCCCGCCCCTGGCGACCGGCATCCGCCAGCTGCCGCCGCGCATCCTGAAGGCGCGAGGCGGCCTCGGCGAGGTCGCGATTGGTGTTGATGTTGGCCTGGGCGCCGGCCAGCGACTCTCCCAGGCGATCGAGCGCGGACCGCGCTCCCTCGGCATCGCCCTGCGCAAGGCTCTGGGCCGCATCACGCAAGGCCGTCGCGGCCGCGCCGTCCGCGCTGGACGCCGTCGACTGCATCTCGGCCAGCTGCCGGGCCAGCTCGCGGCGTTCCGCGTCGGTCATCTCGTCGAGCTTGTCGGCGAGCTTCTCGAGGTCCTCCTTGGTCTTCTGCGGATCGCCGTCCCGGTTCGCGTCGGGCTGGCCGGTCGCCGCGCGCGAAAGTGATCTGGCGAGTGAGGTCATCGACGAGGCACGCTGTTCCGTCGCCGGGTCGATCCGCGAGCGCACCTCGCTCTCGACCGCACCCAGCTGGCGCAGGTTGGCAGCAAGCTCGTCGGGCTTCTCGCGGAGCTGTCGAGCAAGCTCCCGGAGCTCCTCTGCGAGCCGCGTTCGCGGATCCTGGGCATCGCGGCCCTTGCTCTCGAGGTCGCGGGCAAGGTCCTCGAGCCGATCGGCCTGTCGATCCGCCGTCTCGCGGACAGCACGCTGCTGCGCGATGACCGCGTCCTGCGGGTTCGGTAGCACCAGCACAGGGACAAGCAGCACCACGGCCGCGAACGCGGCCAATGCCGGTGTCCTCGAGAACCTCGGCTTGAACAGCGAGGGGGCGCTCCGCAAGGCCTGCAGGGCGTCGCGCCGTTGCCGTCGGACGAAGCGGTCGGTCTCGGCAGCTTCATCGACAGCCACCGTCGCCGCATCGAGATCCAGATCATCGGACGGCGGTGTCGCCGACGTCGGGAAGCCGACCGCCAGCTCCAGCGCGGAGGACACCCGATCGCCGAGGCCACCCTCCACGTCCACGGCCAGCGCCGTCTCGCCGAGGGAGGGTCGGGCCCGGATGACGAACCCGAGGAGGACCAGCAGCACCACGACGGGGATAGCGGCCGCGATCAGTGGCGCTGGCTCGATCGGCAGGAACCGGGCGACGGTCCACAGCACGGCCTCGCCCGCGGCGATCGCCGCAAGGGCGAGCCAGGCCCGCCGCACGATGCGGCGCAGCCACAGCCGCCGCTGGTGCGGCCCCAGCGTCGCCCGGAGGGCATCCAGCGAAGGATCGAGTTCCCCGGACAGCGCCTGGCGAGGGTCGGGTGGGATCACCGTCGCCTGGGCGTCGGGCCGTCCACGCCTGCGCCGAAGGCGACCGGGCAGCGACGTCATGCGGCGGACCTCGGCCTGCGACGCGGGCGCCGCAGGTGCCAGCGCCGCGTCGGCGAGACCGCCTGGACGGACAGGAAGATGAAGATGACCGACAGGATCAGCCACGTCGCCACGCTCTTGGTCCAGAGCGTGTCGCGCTGCGGGCCGAACGGCTGCGTCGGGTCGACGACATCGCCCAGCGCTACCCGGCGTGCGACGCCGGTGTCGTCGACCACCATGCCCTCGACGACGGCCGGCTCGGCGAAACCCTTGTCGTTGATGCCCGGCATCGGCGGCGCGGGAACCGGGATGGCGCCGCCATCCTGGATGATCACACCGGTGTCCGACGGTACGAGCCCGTTGGTGAATCCGCACCAGCCGCCGCCGAACGTCGATTCGGTGCCGCACAGGACGTCGGCCTGGGCGATGAACGGGTTGACCCAGGCGAGCGGCGTCGGGGTGCGGATCCCGAGCGGCCCCGGCCGCCGGTTCCCGAACGCGTCGAACGCGCCCATCGCCTGCCAGAAGACCAGCAGGAAGACGGTACCGATGGTGATCGCCAGGACGCCGAAGATCGTGATCGCGGTGGAGGCGGTCGTGCGCTTCACGAGGCTCGAGCAGAGCAGGCCGAACGATCCCAGGCCGAGTGCCGTCACGATCAGCACGATGTAGCCGCGCAATACGTCCTCGGGACCGACCCCGCCGAACACGAACACGACGGCCATCAGCGGGATCGACGCGGCGATCAGCAGGAAGACGTAGATCAGAGCGGATAGCAGCTTGCCGATGACGATGGCGAGCGAGCTGATCGGTGTCGTCACGAGCAGCTCGAGCGTCTGCTTCTCGCGCTCCAGCGACACCGCACCTGCGGTGGACGAGCCCGCCAGGAATACGACCTGCAGGGTCATCAGCATCAGCAGGGCGGCGAAGATGCCCTGACCGATGGCCGGGCTCGCCGCCGCATTCGTGCCACCGAACCCGGTGGTGAAGCTCGCTTCCATAATCTTCTCGACCATGAGCGCGAAGCCGCCGAGGAGCGTCAGGTAGATCGTCAGGATGATGAAGGCGCGCCGCCCGCGCATGCGTCCGCGGAGCTCCTTCACGCCGATCGCCATGACGCCGCCGATGGTCCGCGCGAACAGGGAGTAGTGCGGGACGCCTGGCAGGCCCGGTGGTGCGGTCAGCTCGGCCATCGTCGATCCTCCTAGGCCGCGGCCACTGGCTCGCGGTCGGGCGAGGTGACCTGCAGGAACAGCTCCTCGAGGTCGCTGGCGGCCCGCGCGAAGCTCACGATCGGCATCCCGGCGCTGACGGAGGCGGCCAGCAGCCTGGCCGAGGCCTCGTCGTCCCCGCGGAACCCGAGCTCGATCGTCCCGTCGTCCAGCAGGACCGCCGACGCGACATCGGGGTCCGCCGCGAACCGGTCACGCGCAGCCTCGAGCGCCTCGCCCTCGAGCAGGACGCGGACGCGCAGCACGGCCCCGAAGCGGAGACGCTTCTCGATCTCCGCCACCCGGCCCTGGGCGAGCACCTGGCCGCGATCGACGATCGCGACGCTGGTGCACAGCTCCTCGAGCTCGGGGAGGATGTGGCTGCTGATCAAGATCGTCTTGCCCATCGAGCGCAGCTCGCGGAGCAGCTCGCGCAGCTCGACCCGGGCGCGCGGATCGAGACCGGAGGCCGGCTCATCGAGCAACAGTACCTGCGGGTCGTGCACGAGGGCATGGGCCAGGCAGAGTCGCTGCTGCATGCCGCGCGACAGCGTCGCAACGTAGTCGTTGCGCTTGTCGGCGAGGTCGACCAGCTCGAGCAGGTCGGTGATCACGCGGCGCCTGGCGGCCGGGGCGATGCCATAGCAGCGAGCGAAGAAATCGAGGTACTCCCAGACCTTCATGTCGTCATAGACGCCGAATGCATCCGGCATGAACCCGAGGACGCGTCGCACCTGGTCGGGGTTCCGCGTGACCGACATGCCGGCGATCTCGGCTGTCCCAGCCGAGGGCTCCAGGAGCGTGGCCAGGATCCGCAGCGTGGTCGTCTTGCCGGCGCCGTTGGGGCCGACCAGGCCGAAGATCTCACCCTGCTGCACGCTGAGGTCCACGCCGGCGACGGCCAGCGTGCCGTCGTAGCGCTTGACGAGCCCGTCGGTGCGGACGATCTCGGTCACTTGATGTTCCCCGTGATCGAGAGGTCGAGCATGAAGCTGACGCCGTCGCTGAAGTCGTTGAGGAAGCGCACGAGCACCGTGCCGGTGGCCGGGTCGACGTAATGGCCCGGTTCCGCTACGGCATAGCGCGACCCACCGGCGAGGTGCGGCAGCCGCCGCCAGGTCCCAGTCGTCAGGTCGTACAGCTCGACCTCCGGGAGGCCGTCGAACGCAGGTTGGACGCAGCCCGCAGCCGGCGGGTCGCCGCAGGGCACCGGGATGGTGGCCAGGGGTTCGATCGGCTTGGGCTCGGCCGCGGGTAGCCCGAACTCGCCGAAGTTGAAGCCGATGGCCAGCTGCGTGGCGTCGATCGTGCCGTCGAACGCTATCGGGCGGTAGGAGAGCTCTGCCGAGCCGCGACCGAAACCGATGCTGAACGGGTCCTTGTTGAAAAAGGCCGCGTCGCTCGACACGACCGTGCTGCGCAGCAGGTCCTGACGGAAGGTCGTCTTGCCGCTGACGTTGATCTCCGCGGGCAGGAACCACAGGACGTTGCCGGTGCGGCGAGCTTGTTGGCCCTCGATCTCGACCGTCAGGAGCTCGCGGTCGGACCACGCCAGCACGACCGCGCCGTCGGCCGGCAGCTGACCGGTGAAGCCCCAGTTCGGATCGAATGTCAGCTGGTCGATGATCGTATGGCGCGCGTACTGCCGCGCGCCGTTCTCGCCGCCGCCCTGGCGCGGGTCGCCGAAGAAGACCTGCCCGACGATCTTGTCCGAGAGTTGCTGGCCCATCTGCACAGCCTGCAGCGCGACATCGACTGACGCGCTCTGGCCTGGGGCGAGGTCGGCGAGCTTGGCCACGGTCCCGCCCAGCACGACGGCCGGTGCCTGGAGCGTCTCGTCGGAGGCATTCGTCACCGTGCCCTGCAGGCGGCCCTCCACGAGCCGAAGGTCGGCCTGGACGAGCGGCACGGTCACGGCGCTCTCCGCGCGGATCGTCCGCAGCGAGCCGAACCCGACGCCGAGGTCGCGGATGCGTGACGGGTCGCCCTGGAGGACATCGAGGTTTGCCGTCTGGCCGTTCCCCAGGAAATCGCCGTTGATCGGCGATGACAGCAGCGCCCCGCCCGGGACGCGGATCTGGTACGAGCCGCGTGTCGGAGAGAACACGCCGAGGTACGCCTGCGCAAGGCCTTCGGTGGCGCCCGGCGCACCGCGGACGATGGCCACCTCGTTGACGATGATGTCGCTGCCGCGCAGGAGTGATCCGAAGCCGTAGGCGCCGATCGCGAACGCCACGATGAGTGCCGGCATCGTGACCCACGCCCACTCGCGCTTGTCGAAATGGCGCAGGACGAGGTAGTTGATCGGCCCGATCAGCACGATGTATCCGCCGAGCAAGGCGATAAGTCCAGTCACCGGCGGCAGCGCGAGTGTCGGCAGCTGGCTCGCCGCCTGGACGATCTGACTGTCGTCACCCATCGCGCCGCCGCCGGCCGAACGCGTCGGGATGAGCCGCCGCCACAGGCCCTCGGCCATGCGCGTGCCGGTGATCCACTTCGCGGTCGGATCGAAGCCGACGATCGAGACTGCGCCCGTGCCATACGACAGCTCAGCCGCGACCGTCTGGTCGCCGACCGTGGCCAGCGATCGCCCGCCGGTCAGCACGCCGGACAGTGCCGGCAGATCGGTCGCATCCTTCGGAAGCTCCCCGAGCAGGGCGACGAGCGACGATGGCGCGACGTCCGTGGTGGTCGTCGGGCGATAGGGCAGGAGGTCGTCCGGGAAGGCCGACAGGCTTGCAGGACCAGCCGTGCCGCCCGCGATCACGAGCCGGCCGCCACCGGCGACCCAGCCTCGCAGTGCGGCGATCTGGTCGCTGTCGAGTTGCGCGGAATCCATGTCCTGCCAGATCAGTCGGTCGAGCACGCCCCACGCCTCCACGCGGTTCGGGAGGTCGGCGACATCGAGGCCGACCGTCAGGGGCTTGACGTTGTTCATGTTGGGCAGGAGATCGAGGTCGCCGATCACGTCGCCTGGTCGCTCCGCGACGATGCCCACGACCATCTGGGTCCCGTCGTGGATCACGAATGCCGCCTTGGTGGTGGCGATCGTCGATGCGCCCGACACAAGGCTGATCTCAAGTTCACGACCGAAGCCCGGTGGCTGGACGTAGAGCCGATGCGTCTTGTCGGACTGGGTCGGCGCCTCGACCAGCGTGCCGAAGCGGGTCCGCCCCTGCGTGCCTCCGGTCAGCCGGAGTTCGCCGACGATGGGCGGCCCGTCGTTCTTGAGCCGGACATCGATCGCCATCCAGGAGCCGACGCGGGCATGGCCGTCCAGGAGGACGGTCGCTTCCATCGTGAGACCTGGCGGTGCCGTCACCGCGGTGATGGATCCTCCGCCCGCCGCAACCGGAGCGACGAGCAGCGCTGCCACCAAGGCGACTGCGGCGAGGACGCGCAGGGACCGCGTGACGGGTGAGACCGTTTTCAACCCTCGCTGAGGCACGCGGACTCCGAAGCTCGTGGTCGGGTGGGTGATCGCAGCATGGACGCCTGATCCCCGGGGAAAGTTGCGTCCCCTCGTGACGTTGTCGGGCCGCGGACACGTCGGTCGCGGTCTCGACGGTTCCTATCGTACGATGGGCCAGTCCCATGAGCCCCCGGCTGCGTGCCGTCATCCTGAAGGATCCGTGCCCAACCTCCGACCTTTTCGCGCCCTGCGCTTCGAGCCGTCCAGCGTCGGGGACATCGGGGCCGTCGTCGCGCCGCCATACGACGTCATCGATGCGGCGACGCGAAAGCGGCTGATCGCCCGGCATCCTGCCAACGTCGTGCGGCTGGACATGCCGGTCGAAGAGGTCGGCGACGAGCCCGACGACCGCTACCGACGCGCGGCCAGAACGCTCGCCACATGGCGGTCGGACGGCACGCTCCGCAAGGATCCCCATCCATCCGTGTATGCCTATGAGCAGACCTATCGCGTGCCCGGCGGCGAGGTCGAGCGCACGCAGCGTGGGTTCTTCGCCCGGCTCAAGCTCGAGTCGTTCGGCCCCGATGCCGGTGTGCTGCCGCATGAGCGGACGCTGACCGCCCCGAAGGAGGACCGCTACAAGCTGCTCCGGGCGACCGGTGTGAACACCAGTGCTGTCATCGGCCTGTTCGATGACCCGAGTGGCGGAACGACGGGCCGGCTCGCAGCTGTGGCCGGCGGTCCGCCCGACGTGGACGTGACCGACGACGACGGCGTCCGCCACCGGCTGTGGGCGTTGCCTGCCTCGGGGGATGGGCCTGCCAGCGTCGTCGCCGGCGACCTGCTGGCAGCGGCCGAGGCCGGGCCGATCACGATCGCCGACGGCCACCATCGCTACGAGACGGCGCTGCGGTATCGCGATGAGCGGCGTATGACCCGCTCGTGCGAGGAGGATCCGCCATTCGACTACCTGCTCGCACTGATGCTCGAGGCCAGCGGCCAGGACCTGACGGTGCTGCCCACCCACCGGCTGGTGCGCGGGATCGGCGTCGACGCCGGCGGCGCGTTGCTCGCGCGCGCGCATGAGCTGTTCGACCTGCAGCTGGTGGCGATGTCCGACGAGCTCATCCGCGAGCTGCGCGGGGGCGCCGAGGTGGCCGCCGGTCGCATCGGTGAACGCGGGCGCTTCGGGCTGTGGACGCGCGGCGGTGGAGCGCTACTCACCGCGCGCCGCCCCGACTTCGAGGCCGATCTGCCGCCGGGTGGCGAGGCCCTCCGTTCGCTCGATGTCACGCTGCTCGGCGTGGCCCTGGACCGGCTCGCCGGCCTCGATACCGACGCAGTCGCGAGCGGGGCAGTCGAATACACGAAGTCGGCCGTCGACGCGGTCGCCATCGTCGACGCCGACACTGGGATCGACGCGGCGTTCCTGCTCGAATCTCCGCCCGTCGCCGCGATCGAAGCGGTCGCTCGCGAAGGCGACGTGATGCCGCAGAAATCGACCTACTTCTATCCGAAGGCCCTGACCGGCCTCGTCATCAACCCACACGAATGGTGAGCCGTATGCCCGACCCCATCCCCGAGCCGATCCTGACCCGCGCCCAGATGCCGCCATCCAACGGTCGTCCCGTCCGCAAGGACGAGATCGAGCTGCACGACCGCGGGATCTACATCGAGTCGTGGCTGCCGGAACGTCGCTCGCGTCGCAAGCCATTGCTGTTCGTCCACGGCGAGCTCGCCGGCTCGTGGGTCTGGGAGCGATTCCTCGGGTACTTCGCGGGCCGTGGCTGGGAGGGGCACGCCGTCAACCTGCGCAATCACTACTGGTCGCAGACGGCCGATCCCGCCAGCCTGTCGTTCGACACGTACGTCGAGGACGTCGTGGCAGCCCTCGACCGGCTGGGGCCGACCACGGTGGCTATCGGGCACGGCATGGGCGCCCTGCTGACCCTCAAGGCCGCCGAGCGGGTGGCGATCTCGGGCCTGGTGCTCATCGCGCCGCAGCTACCTCGCGACCTGCGGCCACCCGTGCGGCCATACGAGCTGCGCGAGGTGCCCGAGGTCTACGGGCGCAGCGTCATCGGCTGGGAGACGCTACCGGAGAAGCTGCTACGTGACGACCGCGACCTGACACTGGCCGATGTCCTGCGCATCCAGCATATGCTCGGCCAGAAGCCGCACGAGTCGGGTGCGGCCCGCCGTCAGGTCCTGGCCGGCATCCCGGTCGACCACCGCGTCGTTGCCGACGTGCCCCGGCTGGTCATCGCCGGTGGTCTTGACCGGTCGATGTCCCTGGACGACGCGGAGCGCCTGGCGGAGTGGCTCGATTCGGACTTCGAGCCGTTCGGAGCCCATTCCCACTTCGGATTGATCCAGGGTGAACAGAGCTACCAACAGGTGGCGGAATCGATCCGCGGCTTCTTGGAGCTGCATCGCCTGTAGGCGTTTTGCGGTGCGCTGGCGCACCGCTCCGCTGCAACGTGCGTGTCATGACTGTGCGCCGGCCCGACATGCACTTGCCACCTCTGCCAGAATGACGGCAGCAGGGAATCCCCCCGGCGACCGCTCGCCGTCCCGCTGTGACTCCTAGCGGCCGTCTCCCCCACCGCCCGCGCTCACCTGCGGGCTCCCCCAGCTCCCTGCTCAGATCCGGTCCGTGCTTTGGCACGCCCGGCAGCCTTCGTTCGCCGCCCCCAGCGGCGTCCAGGTAGAGAGGAGCATCATGACGTCGCTCTCGAACGGCGCCCAGTGGGCGTCTCGTCGGGCCATCACCACGCTGATCGTGCACGTGCTGGCCGTGCTCCTGGCCTTCGCCACGATCCTCGTCGTCGCGCGCCCCAGTCCGATCTCCGCGGCCACCGATACCATCCTGATGTCGCGATCCGAGCTCCTCTCGCGACCCACCAGTGGCGCTGCCTGGACGGCGCTCAAGGCCCGCGCCGACTCGTCGATCGGCACGCCGGACATCTCGAACCAGGACGAATTGGCCGACGTCACGGCCCTTGCCAAGGGCCTGGTCTACGCCCGTATCGGCGGCGCCGGCTACCGCGCGGATGTCATCGCCGCCCTAAAGCGGGCAGTCGGCACCGAAGCCGGCGGCCGGACCCTCGCCCTCGGGCGCAACATGCCGGGGTATGTGATCGCGGCCGATCTCGTCGATGTCGGTGCGGCCGATCCTTCGTTCGATCAGAACACCTTCCGACCCTGGTTGCGTTCGCTGCTGACCAAGACGCTCGATGGGCGGACGCTGGTGAGCACCCATGAGGACCGTCCCAACAACTGGGGCACCCACGCGGGCGCGGCCCGTGCCGCGATCGCGGGCTACCTGGGCGACAGCGCGCAGCTGGCGCGCACCGCCCTGGTCTTCCGGGGCTACCTCGGCGACCGAGCCGCCTACACCGGGTTCGAGTTCGGTGAGCTCAGCTGGCAGTGCGACCCGCTGCGGCCCGTGGGCGTCAATCCGGCGTGCTCGCGAGCAGGCATCAACCTCGACGGCGTTCTGCCCGACGATCTGCGGCGCGGCGGTGCGCTGCAGTGGCCGCCTGCCTCCACGGGTTATCCGTGGGAGGGGATGCAGGGCGCGGTCCTGCAGGCCGAGCTCCTGCGCGTCCAGGGCTATGACGCCTGGTCGTGGTCCAATCGTGCCCTGCTGCGGGCCACGAAGTTCCTGTATGAGCGCGCTGGCTGGCCCGCGACGGGCGACGACGAATGGCAACCGTGGCTCATCGACAAGCGGTACGGGACGTCCTTCCGTGATCCTGCGCCCGCCCGGAGTGGCAAGAACTTCGGGTTCACGGACTGGCTGTATGGACCCGCGGGCACGACATCGGGCGGCACCCCGGTTCCGGCGACTCCGCCGCCGACGCCGGCACCTACGCGCACGGCAACCCCGACGCCGACGGTGCGACCGACGCAGACGCCAGGGCCGACCCCGGCCCCAACGGCCGCGCCGACCCCAGCTCCGACGCCTGGACCGACGGTGGCCCCGACACCGGGCCCGACGCCGACCGGAACGGGCGACACGGCGGGCGAACCGACACCGACAGCCACGACCGCGCCAACGGCGCAACCGACCCCAGCCGGGACGCCGACCGCCGAGGCGACACCGACCCCGGATCCGGCCCCGACGGTGGCGCCGACACCGGCACCAACTCCGGCACCGACACCGGCCCCGACACCGAGGCCGAACCAGCCGCAATCCAAGGAGGGACCGAAGGTTAGCCGGCCGACGGTGAAGCTCTCCGCGACATCGTCGGTGCCGAGCTCCGGTGTCCCCGTCGTCGTCGATTGGGCCCTCACCGACACGCAAGCCGGCCTCCAGCGCTATGAGCTCCAGGTTCGTGTCGGTGGCGGTGACTGGTCGAAGCTCGGGCTGACGTCGGCGACCGCGAGCGTATCGAGGCGCTCGGTGCCCGCCGGGTCCACGTTCAGGTTCCGGGTCCGCGGGATCGACCAGACCGGCGCCGCCGGCGACTGGGCTTCCTCGCAAACCTTCCGCGCGACGGCGCTGTCTGATTCGTCCGGCGCGATCCGCTGGTCCGGGTCATGGGCGTTCGTCTCGCACAGCAGCTACCTCGGTCGCCGGGCCCACTGGACCAAGCGCCGGGGCGCGACCGCGACGATCGAGTTCACGGGCACGTCCATCGCATGGGCGGGCCCGATCGGGCCGACGCGCGGCAAGGCCCGCGTGCTGATCGATGGCCGGGCCGTCGCGACGGTGGACCTCCGCCGGGCGACGTTCCGTCCGCGGGACATCGTCTTCGCCCGAAACCTGCCGGAGGGGAAGCACACCCTCAGGATCCAGGCGCTCGGAACGAGCGGCCGACCAACGGTCGCCGTCGATGGGTTGTACGTGCTGACCCCGCAGTGAGCGATGGCCCGGGCGACCGGGTCGGGATCGTTTGGTATCCTGTCGGCCGTCGTGGTGGTCCCCACCCGACGGCCGGCGCCGCATTCGTCTAGAGGCCTAGGACACCGCCCTCTCAAGGCGGAGATCACCGGTTCGAATCCGGTATGCGGTACCAACCCACGGCGTCTCTGGGCGTTGCATGCCCACTGCCGGACGCCGTCAGCAAGTACGAACGGGTCATTGGTGACGAGCGCGATCCTCCCGATGCTGAGGACCGCACGAGCGATCGCCACCCATGCACGCACCGATGACCCGAAATCCACGAACGACGCTCCAGGCCCGCGGCGCGGCTCTGTCGCTCGCGGCGCTCTTCGCTATGGCTGCCGTCGCCGGGCTAGGGCTGACCGTGCTCGTCCTGGTCGTCGATCCGATCGCTCGGGTCGGACTGGCCCTCGTCACCATATTCGGGCTCGTCGGCGTGGTCGCGTGGGTCGGTCGCCGCGCCCGACGAGCCGCGGGCGAGCTCGACCGCCTTGTTGCGATGTCCGGCGACCTGTCTCGTGCGGTCGATGCTGCGACTGCGGGCGATCTCATGGCTCGTCACCTGGCGCTCGCGGCAAGGGTCGATCAGGGCGGGGTCTGCTATTGGGATGCGGCCACGGGTGAAGTGCTCACGCTCGGTTACTACCCACCGTCGCGGCGCGACCCGGTCGGCGGGTCGTATCGCCTGGCCGACTACCCGGAATGCCAGCGGGCCCTCGGCGACCAGGTCGTCGTCGTCCTCGACACGGCGGATTCAGGCCTGCCGGAGAACGAGCGGCGCTACATCGAATCCATCGACGGAAGCGTCCTTGCCGTCATCCCGCTGGTCGCCCATGGCCGGTCCATCGGCCTCGTGGAGCTCACGTCAGAGCGCCCGACCCGCCTCGACGCAGACCGCCTCCGGGTCGCACGTTCGATGGCCCACATGGCGGCGATGCTGCTCGAAAACGCCCGGCTCGTGGACCAGCTCCGCCAACAGGCGCTTCATGACTCGCTGACGGGTCTGCCAAACCGTGCCCTGTTCCGCGATCGGCTGGCTCAAGCGCTCCAGCGACGCGCCAGCATCGCCGACGACCGCTGCGCGGTGTTGTTCCTCGACCTCGATGACTTCAAGGACGTGAACGACGGCCTGGGTCACGCCGTCGGCGATGCGCTGCTACGCGTGGTCGGCGAGCGGCTGCGCTCGACGCTCCGCGGTGCTGACACGGCCGCGCGCCTCGGCGGGGACGAGTTCGCGGTTCTGATCGAGGATGCCGCCGGTGTCGACGAGGTCGCAGCGATCGCCGATCGGATCGTGGGTGCGATCGCCGGTCCGATCGCCCTCGCCGACCAGGAGGTGAGCATGCGGGTCAGCGTCGGCGTTGCAGTCTCGCCCGAAGGCGGCGAGTCGGTCGACGAGCTCCTGACGAACGCCGACGCGGCGATGTACGTGGCGAAGGCTGCCGGCAAGGGCCGGAGCGTCGTCTACGAACCCGGGATGCGGGTCGGGTCAGTCGAACGCCAGGCACACGCGCCCGAAGGACTCGTACGGAAGGTCCGCCGAGAGATCGCATAACCTCGAGCGCCGCAGCGCGGCCGATCCGTCGCCGCTATCGTGGCGGTCGGATGAGATTGCAGCGTCGGATCCTCGGCGAGGCCGATGACGCGCGCGACGTACCGCGCGGTCGTATCGAGACGTACGACATGGGTGAGATCCGGATCGGCCGGTCGATCCTCCAGCCGGGGTGGCGCTGGAGCGAATCGATCAAGGCGATCTCTCGTACGGAGCGATGCGAGTTCCACCACATCGGCATGTGCGTGTCCGGCAGTTGCCGCGTCCAGATGCACGAGGGTTCCGAGCTGACGATCGAGGCCGGCCAGTTCTACGAGATACCACCGGGTCACGACGCGTGGGTCGTGGGTGACGAACCATATGTGACGATCGAGTGGTCGCCGAGCACGGCGTTCGCGCGGTCCGAGGGCGGTGGGTTCGATCGCATCGTCGCGACGGTCCTGATGACGGACATCGTCGATTCCACGGCGCGTGCTCTCGAACTCGGCGACGGGCGCTGGCGCGACCTGCTCGCGCGACACGATCACATCGTGCGAGACCAGCTCGACCGCTTTCGTGGCCGCGAGGTCACCACGACCGGTGATGGGTTCGTAGCCGTCTTCGATGGAGCCGAGCGGGCGATCCGTGCGGCACAGGCGATCGCAGCGGAGCTGGCGGAAATCAGGGTCGAAATCCGCGCAGGCATCCACAGCGGCGAGCTCGAACTACAGGGTGGCAACGTGCGTGGGCTGACCGTCCACATCGCGGCGCGGATCATGGCGCTTGTCGGCCCAGGCGAGGTCTACGCCTCGTGGGCGACCCGCGAACTGCTCGCCGATTCGTCCATCGCCTTCATCGATCGCGGCCAGCACGACCTGAAGGGCCTGTCCGAGGCGCGCCGCGTCTATCTCGTGGAGTCCGCTTGATGCTGCAGACGGAGCCGCGCCGGCTGGTCATCCTCACGGAGGGCCAGTTCGGGATCCACGACGCGAAGACTGCGATGGGCGTCATCCGCTACGGCAGCGACACGATCGTCGCGATCCTTGATTCGCTGCTTGCCGGTCGCAACCTGAGCGAATTCCTGCCGGGGCGCGATGTGCCGTTCGTGGGCACGCTGCCCGAGGCGCTCGCCGGACCGGTCCGCCCCGACGGCCTGCTCATCGGGATCGCCCCGACCGGCGGCAAGCTCCCGCCGGCGTGGCGGTCGACGATCCTGGAAGCGATCGCCGCCGGGCTCGACATCCACTCGGGGCTGCACCAGTTCCTGGGCGACGACCCGGAGTTCGCGGCTGCTGCCGCGAAGGCAGGCACGCGCCTGATCGACTACCGCCGTCCGCCGGACCGCATGGAGACCACGATCGGGCGCAAGCACCTGCCGGGCAAGCGAGTGATCCTCACCGTTGGCACGGATTGCGCGATCGGCAAGATGTCGGTCGCCCTCGAGGTGGTCACCGCCGCCCGGCGCGAAGGCGCCTCGGCCGCGATGGTGCCGACCGGTCAGACCGGGATGATGATCGAGGGCTGGGGTGTCGCGGTCGACCGGGTCATCAGCGACTTCACGAACGGCACGGTCGAATGGCTCGTCCAGCAGGGTGAGTCTCGGGCCGACTGGGTGTTCGTCGAGGGCCAGGGGTCGATCGACCACCCGGCGTACAGCGCTGTGACGATGGGCCTGATCCATGGCGCCACGCCACACGCCATGGTGCTCGTCCACAAGCCGGGGTTGCGGGAGCATGACTTCGCCCATCTACCTGAAGCGTCGTTCCCGATCGCCGAGCTTGGACCGTTCATCGAGCTGCACGAGAAGATCGCCGGGTTGGTCGCGCCCTCGAAGGTCGTGGCGATCGCACTGAACACCTCGCTGTACCCCGACGACGCGGAGGCGCGGCGCGTGATCGAGGAGGTGGCCGCGGAGACGGGTCTGCCGGCCGACGATCCCGTCCGCTTCGGTGCCGACCGACTGTGGCCGGCGATCAGGGACGCGGTCAACGGCCTGCCGTGGGTCTGACCATCAGAGACGAGGTCCTTGACCTCGCCCTGCGTGACCCGTTCCGCATCGCCCGATCCGATCATGGCGCCGGAACGCGCGTCACGACGGTCGTGGTCGAGCTGCGTGACGACCGGTTCCCCGAGATCGTCGGGGTGGGGGAGGGCTACCCGGACAGGTTCTACGGCGAGACGCCCGAGACGATGGCGACCGTCCTGCCGATGCTGCTCGATGCGCTCGATGAGCCCGACATCGATCGGCAGGGCGTCACCGATGCCGGCCACGTCGTGGAGGGTGCCATTCGCGGTCACGGGGCGGCCAAATGTGCGCTCGATATCGCACTCCACGACCTGGTCGGCAAGGTCATCGGACAGCCGGTCCACGAACTCATCGGCCTGTCGGCCGACATCCCGCCGACGGACTTCACGATCGGTATCGACGAACCAGCTGTCGTAGCCGAGCGTGCACGACGGGCGGCCGACTTCCCGGCGCTCAAGATCAAGGTCGGCGGGCCGGCGGACCTTGCGACCCTGCGGGCCGTCCGCGAGGTGTTCGGCGGGCCGATCAGGATCGACGCCAACACGGGCTGGACGCGCGAAGCCGCCATCGAGCTGTTGCCGGCGCTCGTCGACCTCGGGGTCGAGCTCATCGAGCAGCCGTTCCCGGCGCGCGCCTACCGGGACCTGGCGTGGCTGCAGGAGCGGTCCAGCCTGCCGATCGTCGCCGACGAGTCGTGCGTGCTGCCCGAGGACCTCGAGGCGCTCGTGGGGGTCGTGGCGGGGATCAACGTCAAGCTGGCAAAGTGCGGCGGCATCGGCCCGGCGCACCGGATGCTCGCGCATGGGCGGGAGCTTGGATTCCGGACCTTCCTCGGTTGCATGGAGGAGACATCGGTCGGGATCGCCGCGTCCGCCGCCGTGGCGTCGCTGGCCGACTGGGTCGACCTCGATGGCAACCTGCTCCTCGCCGACGACCCGTTCGAAGGACTCGAGCTCGGCCCTGACAAGCGTTGGCGGCTGCCCGATCGTCCCGGCCTCGGGCTGCAGCGCAAGCCGGCTTGAACCGGTTCACGCACGTTCCGCACGGGCGTTCTAGCGCCTGTCCACCGATGTGGAAAAGTTCGTGGATGAAGTCGTGGACAAGCCCTCTTCCGGGTCGTGGCACGGACGCCTACGATGTCGCGACACCCGGCCGCAGCTGACCCAGGCAGGCGACCGGACACCAGGAACCACCGTCCGGCGAACGGTTTCCGACACGACCGTCCAGGCCGGGCCTGGTTTCGTGTTGCCGTCGTACGCCATGCGCTCGCGTCTCGTTCGGGGCGCTCGCCAGGCTGAAGGGAGGGTCCGCCATCGATGGAACCACGCTATGCCGCCACGCGAGTCCCCGATCCGGACGCGGCCGACTTCATTCGTTTCTGCTACCGGCGCCGACGCGTGGGCTGGCCGGAGCTCTATGACGAGATGTGCGCCGTCGCGGCACGCGGGCTGTTCCGCGGCCTTGGCGTGGAGGACCTGGCGGCGCACGGCATCGGGTTCGGTCTCTTCGACATGCCGGCCCTCGCCACGATGGCATCCGGGATCGTCGCCGAGGAGCATGCGCTTCGGCGACCGATGGCCGTCGTGATCGCGCCAGTGGAACCGGACGTCGAGGACATCCAACCAGTCGCGGCCGACGGGGTCGCGAACCCTAGGGAGCGAGGCGATCGACCCGTCCGATTCGCCGCGGTGCCCGCCGGGGCGTAACCGGCACCGCACTCATCATCCGAAACCCCGCCGGTATCCGGCGGGGTTTCTTCCTGCCTCAGGCGCGGATGTGGCGTCTCGCCATCTCGCCCTCGATCTGGCGCTCAGCCTCCACGTAGCGATCGATCTGCTCGCGGAGCTCGTTCGCCTCGGGCGTGTACAGGTGGACCTGCTGCTGGAGGATGTACGACAGTCGACGGCTGGTCATCCGCACGTGGTCGAGGTTCTTCATCAGGACCAGCGGATCCATCGCGGCCAGGTCGGACGGGTGGTACATCAGCTGCATGGCCGCATTCTAGGGTCGGCGCCGGTTGGGTGGGGCCTACTCCGCCGGTGGTCCGACAGCGGTCAGAGTCCGCGCAATGCCCGCGGCGGCCAGGTCCAGTCGATGTCGAGCGAGGCGGCCGAGAGCGCCCGACGGCGGCCGGCTTCCGTGGCGCCCAGGACGAGGATCCGGTCGGTCTTCGTCGCCCGCCCCGCCTCGTCGCCCCACAACTTCGTCATCTTGCGCACTGCGGCGACGTCGTCGAGGGCGACTCCGGCGAGTCGGTAGCCCTCCGGGGCGGCGGCTTGTTCCCAGGCCCGTTCCGCCAGGCCGACGCCGCCGCGGATCCGCCGGCCACGGTCGGTCTCGACGTCGCCGATCACCAGGACGACGACGGCATCGTCGGTCAACACCGGCCGTAGACCGGCGAGCACGTCGCGCAGGAATGCCAGGTACGGCTCGCGATGGTGGGCATCATCAAGCGTCGCGTCGATCGTCCGCGCGTCGAAGCCGAGGAACCAGGTACGGAGCCAGTTGTAGTAGCCGTATTTCACGACGCGCAGGTAGGGCGGCGAGGTCAGCACCAACCGCGCCCTGTCGGGCCGGCCGCGCGCCCGCAGCTCGTCGCGCACTCGCGGCGCGACGTCGCGGGCATCGCCGAGCAACGCCACGCCTTCGGTCGAGGGTGCCGGCTGGCGGAACAGCCGGTCGAGCTTGGAGGCGAGGCCGTCGAAGACGTCGCGCCGCGGGGAGGCGAAGGCTGTCCGTGCCGCGAACTCGCGAACGTAGCGGGGCGCCATGCTGAAGGTGTTGGGCATCAGCTCCGAGAGATAGCTCGCACTCTTGCCGTGGAGGATCCCGGTGATCGCCGCGGCCAGGAAGCGATCGGTGCGGTCGTCGAGTCGGAGGCTGGTTCGGACGAAGAGCAGCTGGCCGAGTGTGTCCGGATGGAACGCCAGGGCGACCTCGACGGGCACCGTCTCCGCACCAGAGGCGGCCGCGGCGCTGGCACCGGAGCCGGCCACCGGCACCCGCGTAGCGGTCGGGTCCAACGTCACGCGTTCGGCCAGCGCGGTCCAGTCGGCGGCCTCCCCATTCCAGCCGAGGCGGAATTGGGTCAGCCGCGTCATCGCGGCGGCGCGCGTCGCCGGCTCGACCTTGGATGCGGTCAGCAGGTGGGCGAATGGGTTGAGATCGTTGCCGACGCCGATCCGGCCCTCGGCACACGCTTGCAGCGGGGTCGTGCCCCGACCCGAGAACGGGTCGAGCACCACGTCACCTGGGCGGGAGTAGCGCGCGATGAAAGCGTGTGCGAGGGCGGCCGGAAAGCTCGCAAGATACGAGCACATCGGATGGAACGAATGGCCCCACAGGCGCTGCTGAGCCTTCCACTCTGGCTCGATCGCGATCGCCGGAAGCGATAGCGGCAGGTCCAGGGCCAGCTGTTGCGCGGCGGTGGGCGTTCGCGCGCGAGTCGGTCCGGCCGTCATGGGCGGAACGGTCCTCTGACACCCGCACCGATCCCGGTCGGTGCGATGGGGCGCGGAGCATAGCACGGGGGCAACGGAGCCTCGTCCTCCCCCGATGGTCCCAGCCCCCTTTTACGTTGATGGGTGGAACGGCGCCCGTCCCTGGCGTACCCTAGGAGCGGGTCCGAGGATCACGCGGAACCGGGCGATGGTCCCGGGCGCCAGGGAGACGGTCTCGGTCGACTCCGTGGCGCCCGGTCGGCGTCCGGCCCCGTCCCCACCGTCCGGCCATCGCCGGCGAAGGGGCCACCTCGGGCCCTTTGCTGTTTTCCTCGTTTGCCCCGCCGGATGGCACCCCCGTGTTAGCTGCGGAATCAGCAGACCCGGATCGCCAGGGGGAAGAGCGAGCCGGGTCTTTCCAGAGGCTATGAAAGTGAACGTCCGTACGGGAATACGTCGGAATACCTATTCGGCGACGCCTGATCTCGCTCAGTGGCAGTCCTCGCGACCCGTGTCGGTGTACGTCTTGCCCTCGATCGGAAGGAACTCCCAAGAGTAGCCGTCCGCGTGCAGGGTCAGCTGCAGGACCCCGAACGTGTCGTCGTCACCGGTCTCGGTGTTGGGGTGGATCTCCCCCTCGGAGAACTTGTAATGGCTGCGACCGCCGGTCCCGACGACGAACTGACGGATGCCCGCCGCGGCGTCCAGCTTGCCGGTCGGTGTCATCGGCGCGAGCCGCTCGTAGGCGTGGTTGTCGCCGCTGAGCACCAGCTCGGTACCGGCCGCATGGAGCGCCTCCCAGAGTGGCTGCACGCGGGGCTCGTTCTCCTTGCGGCCCGAGCTGAATCGAGGGTTGTGGATCACGGCCAGCGTGCAACTGCTGGGGTTGTCCGCGAGCTCATCGCGCAGCCAGGCCACCTGGGGTGACGTGGCGTCGCAGCCGCCGACCTCGTCGCAGATCGAGTTGAGGACGATGACTCGCCACTCGCCGAGGTCGTACGCGTACCAGCCCATCGTCGGGTCGGTGCCCGTCGGGGCGAACGGCGCAAGGACGTCGGCGAAGTACTCGAAGTAGCCCGCTGCCCCCGGCGTCATGTAGTCATGACCGCCGAGCGCCGGATGCGTGCGCTCGAGGGCGACGCCCCATGTGTCGTCATAGCACCCGAACTGGCGGCGCGTGCCGTTGTCGTAGGCGTTGTCACCGAGCGTCTGGACGATCGCCTCCGGGTGGCTCGCAAGGATCGCAGCGGTGGCCGTGTCGCCCTCCTGGCTACAGGCGGCGATATCGCCCGCGGTGAGGAGCACGGGATCGGGGATGGGCGTCGGTGTGGGACTGGGAGTCGGCACCGCTGTCGGGGCCACGGTCCCGGGGGAGGCCGATGGGCCGCCCGTCTGCACGGCGGTCCCAGGCCCGGGACCGCACGCGGCGACCATCGCGAACATCACCGCGAGCGACACCGTCCGCACATGGGTCGCGCCGCTACGGACGGACGCCCTCCACCTCGACCAGGATCCCGACACTGCAACCCCCTGTCGACGCTCGCTGGAGCCTGATCCCCGTCGCGACCGTCGTCTGCGGCGTCACCCATCCGCTACTTCGGACGGTGATGGTACGGCAGCCTACGCGAGCTGTCGCCGTCGTTCAGGAGGGCAGACGAGCCGCTTCGGGCAACTGGGGCGGAGGCGTCAGCGCGGGCGCGGCCCTGGAGGGCGGAGCGGTGACGGCGCCGCTGAAGATGGCCGCACACGCAGAGCATCGCTCCGACTCGGCCGGGTAGCGATCAGGGTCGGTCCATGACACGGGATCGATGTCGAGATCGACTTCGGTAGTCCCGCACGCCGCGACCCTGTCCGGACTGTCGGCGACGAGATGCCAGTGCTCCGGTCCCCGTCGCTTGATCCACTCGCCCACGGCGCTCGTGCCCCCATCTGGTAGTGGTGTGGCGGCGGCGTCCCCCAATCGATAACGCACCGCCGCCACAGGAGCGGAACGTACCTGCCCTTTGCCGAACGAAACCGCACTGGGAAACCACCGGCTGATTACAGCGACATATCGGAGCCGATGATGTGGTGCAGCGCGGCAACATGGCCGCGGCGCCGGGGCTCCTCCGGTGGACCAGGCGGGCCTCATCCGTCGGAACGAATGGACGCAGGTCCGTGTACAGCTGGTATGCGCATGAAACTTCCCACGGCGGACAATGTGGGGCCCATGCGGAGGTCGTCGCCGTGCCAACCGCACTGGTCCTGAACCCGCGCAACGACGCCGCGTTCGTGGCGTTTGCCGAGGCTGCCCTGGCAGACGGCGTGACCACCCCTGAGGAATTCCAGGAACGGCTCCGCAAGCGCTACCCACGTGCCGTGGTGCGGGAACGGGAGCTCGCCAGTGAGCCATTCACGATCTGGTACTGCTACCGTGATGGGACCTGGGTTCGTCCATGAGCCGACCCGGGTAGAGGGGCAGGGACGCGAGATGGCAGAGTCAGACCTCGAAGGCGAGCTGCGAGCCACCGCCGAAGACATCGCGGCTGACGCCGCGCAGATCAAGGCGATCGAGGAGGAGAAGTCCACGCTCGATCCGAAGGATCCGCGGACGCGGGAGCTGTCGGCCGAGAGCGAGCACCTGGCCCGAGGGCTGGTGCCGAAGACGGTCGCGGAACGCGAGATCACCGACGCCATCGGCGACGCCTCCGGCGGCTGATCGGCATGTGACCGGATCGTTACCTCCAGGTAACGGGCGTGTTGCCTCGATCCGCCAGCGTCCGACCCGGCCCGCATCTGACGGGCCCTCGAGGGAAGGAACGGCGTCATGACATCCATCAACACGCTTCGCGCAACCCTGGGACTCGTTGTCATCAGCTTGGCTGCGTGCGCGCCGCCGGCTGCGCCCGTCGTGAGCTCTGGCCTCGCCAGCCCCTCGCCCGACTCGCCGTCGGTCGCGCCGTCACCGTCGCCATCGTCAAGCGCAAGCCCTTCGGCGAGCCAGGGCTCCGCGGCAGGATCCGAATGGGCTCGACTGCCGGACGATCGCGTGTTCGCCGATGCGAACGTCCAGGGGCTGACGGCCGACGACCGGGGCTTGTTCGCGTACGGCCTCGTCCGCCAGGGCGAGGAGGGCAAAGTCGACGGCGCGATCTGGCGATCGACCGATGGCAGAACGTGGGAGCGCGTATCAGGTCGCGCCGGTTTCGAGGACGCGGGCGTCGGGAGTCTCGCGCGAGGCGCCGACGGCACCTACCTGGCCGCGGGAACCACGTGCTTCTTCGAGTGTGGCGGGGCCAGGCTGTGGCGATCCGCTGACGGCCTCGAGTGGACCGCACTGACCGCTAGTTTCCCTGAAGTCTCGTACATCGAGGTGTTCGCCGGCGGACCCGGCTGGATCGTCAGCGGCACCAGCAATGATGCGATGCCGCCGATGCTCTGGAGCTCCGCAGACGGCATCGCCTGGGTGCCATCGACCGGGCTCGGTCGCGAGGACGCCTTGGTCCGAGGCGTGGTGACCCTCCCGACCGGGCTGGTGGCGTATGGCAGCAGGTATCCGGGCACAGCCTCGATGCCGGCGATCTGGACGTCGATGGACGGCTCGCGCTGGACCCAGCTGCCGGGAGAGGTCGCCCCGAGTGGGCTGGGCATCAGGGTGGTCGGCGAGCTCGACGGTTCCCTCGCTGCGTTCGTCACAGACGCCGGCGGCGTGACCATCTGGACGTCAGAGGATGGCCTCGTCTGGCGTGAGCGAGGTGGCGACTTTGCGATCGGCGACGAGGTCGACGTCGAGATGTTCGATGTCGTGAAAGGTGGGCCTGGGCTCGTCGCCTTCGGCAAGGAGACCACTGCGAACGGGCAAGAGGCCATCGGCGTCTGGCTCTCAGCGGATACCGTCGACTGGGAGCCCGCCACGGACGTCACCGCGTTCGATGGCGCCCAGAGCGTGTGGGCGGCAGCCGCCCATGGGTCCAGCCTGTACGCGGCCGGCAGCCTCCCATGCAACATGGACTGCCCTCAGCAAGCGACCTTCTGGGTCAGCCCAGCGCCCTGACCGCCCTCGACCCGGGGTTGATGCGCCGGGATGATGCGTAAACTGGGACGTAAGCCTCGTCCCCGTAGCTCAGTGGACAGAGCAGGCGCCTTCTAAGCGCAAGGTCGCAGGTTCGAATCCTGCCGGGGACGCCAGATCAGCGTGGGCGGAAGCCCTCAGTCGAGCGGCGTCTGCTGGATCGAGCGCGGGAGCAGCGCCTGGCGACTGCCGAGGGCGTCGAACGTGATGGTCCGCTGGCGACCCAGCCGCATCCAGCCCGCCGGCGCAAGATCGTAGAACGAGATCGACAGGAAGAAGGCGACGCTCAGTCCGAGCAGCGCCGAGACGAAGGCGACAACGAGGTCCATCCCCGAACGCTACGACGGCGACGGCGGCGCGCCAGCCTGCCCTTCGTACTGGCACGGATGAGATAAGCGGCGGGCCCCCGCCACCTGCGCGCGGCGAGGGCCCTGAGCGCTGACCGGGAGGAGGTCGGTCAAGCGGTCGGGACGAGGACCTCCTCATCGACGTTCGGGTCGCCCAGATCGGGCAGGGCCAGACCGGGCCGCTCGAAGCCGCGGCCACCCTTGCCGCCATCGCGATCCAGTCCGTCGCGGCCAAGGCCGCGGAGGTTGCCCGCCGCGACAGCATCGGCGTCGAGCGAGCCGTCCGCACGGGCGCGGCCCGTGACGCCGATCGCCATGTCGACGGCGACGTCGCCGAGATCCGCGTTCTCGACGCCGGCCACACGGTACGTCGTGTCGGCGTCGACATGGATCGTCAGGCTCGTGCCGTCGCGGCGCCTGATCGTGATCGAGTCGGCGGTCTTGGCGGTGACCGTGCCGACCGCGCGATCACCCGCTACTCGGACGTTCGTGGCTGTCATCTGGTTGTCGGCGGTGATCGTCCCCTGGACGCGCACGGCCTCGCCGTCCTTGACATCGGCAAGCGTGCCCGAGCCCTGGCCATAGCTGTAGGTCGTCGAGCCGTTGACCGCGACGGTCCAGACCGAGCCGTCGCGCGTCGTGACCTTGAACCCGGACGCCGTGATGGCGCTGGCCGTCCCGCGGATGCTCGGCACGACGACCGCGACCGCGGTCACGGTGTAGGTGCCGTCGTCGTTGCGGACCTGGCGGAAGCGGACCTGGTCGCCGACCTTGAGATCGGACACGGCGATGTCCTGGCCACCCTTGGTGAGCTCGACCAAGCTCGTGATCGAGATCGTGCGCCGCCAACCGTCGGGTGTCCCCAGCGTCACGTCACTCCCGCTGATCGCCGTGATCGTGATGTCTCGGAAACCGTGTGCACCCATGCGGCCGAGGTCGGGGCCATCCGTGTCGTCGAGGGCCGGATCGAGCGCGCCGAGCGTGAACGGCGTGCTGCCGACCTGCGCGTTCGAGCTATCCGGGCTCGCGGCGAACGAGGTCGCGACGACCGCCACCACGAGGATCGCTGCGCCGGCAAGGACGAGGCCGACCCGGCCTCGACCCGGTCCGCCGGTCGAGCCATGGAACGACGCGCCCTCGTCGGGCGCTGTCGAGTTCGCTGTCATCGATGTCTCCTGCTGCCGTACGCGCTCCGGCCGGAGTGCGTCGATCGCATCAGGCTCGGTCGCATTCCTGAGTCCGTCATGAGAACCGTGCGCCCACGATACTGGGCGGGTGAGCAATGGGGCCGATCGCGTCATCGCGCTGATCCCGGCGTACGAGGAGGGTCCGCGGGTGGCGGCCGTGGTGGAGGCGGCCCGCGGGCATCTGGCGGTCGTGGTCGTCGATGACGGGTCGACCGACGACACGGCAGCTCTGGCGGAGGCGGCTGGCGCGACCGTCATCCGCCAGCATCCGAACGCGGGCAAGGGTGCCGCACTACGTACAGGATTCCGCCATGCGCTCGCGGACGGCGCCGCCGCCGTTGTCACCCTCGATGCGGACGGCCAGCATGATCCTGCGGAGATCCCGGCGTTCCTCGAGGCGTTCGGCGAGCGGCGGCCCGGGCTGATCGTCGGTCGGCGCGACTTCTCGGCCATGCCGCCAGTGCGCCGCCTGTCGAACGTGCTGGGCGGGGCGGCAGTGTCGCTGGCGCTCGGCCGGAGCGTCCCGGACAACCAGTCGGGTTTTCGACTCGTCGGCCGCGAGCTGATGCGGGCGATGCTCGCGAGCGAGGAGTCCGGTTTCGAGTTCGAGGTCGAGATGATCGCGCGCTGCGTCGCGCTCGGGCTACCGCTCGAGTGGGTTCCGATCCGGACGATCTACGCCGGCGAGCCCAGCCACATCGAGCCGTGGCGCCACTTCACGGAGTTCGTGCGTGTCGTCCGGAAGGCGCGGCGGATCGTCAACGGGACCTGACAAGGCGAGATCGCCGAGATCAGGTCGTCTCGTCGTCCTCGCGTCGATAGGGCACGTTCACGATGACCGTGTGCGGCCGGCCGAGCAGCAGCGAGCGAAGCCGCTTCGCCGACTGGTTGTAGAGCAGGCGTTCCCACCAGCTGCGCGCCACGTATTCGGGGATGACGACGAAGGTGATCGGGGCTGGCTTGTCCGGCGGCCATGCCAGATCGAGCACGTCCAGGTAGGCGAGCAACGGTCCGGCCAGCGCTCGATACGGCGATTCGACGACCACGAGGGGCACGCCCGGCACCTGCCGCTCGAACTGCTCGCGGACGCGGGCCGCGTGCTCGGGGTCATCGGTGATGAACACGGCGCGCACGTCGCGATCGATCGACCGGCCGACGTTGATCGCCTGGACCGTCGCGCGGTCGAGTCCCGGGATCGGCACGACGACCCGCTCCTCGCGCATCGGTGGCTGCACGACGGTGTCGGGCTTGACGGCCAGGGCTTGGCGGGAGCTCGTGTACTGGCGTGCGATGAACAGCATCATCCCGACAAGCACCGGGACCAGGATGACGACGAGGTAGGCGCCGTCCGCGAACTTCTCGAACGCCACGATCGCCAGCACGATCCCGGTGAGGACGGCGCCACCCGCATTGATCGCCAGGCGCCATTGCCAGCCCGGCTCGCGGACCCGAAGCCAGTGGCGGACCATCCCCGACTGGCTCAGCGTGAAGCACAGGAACACGCCGACCGAGTACAGCGGGATAAGGGCGTGCGTGTCACCGCCGAATGCCCATAGCAGCGCGAACGCGACGGCCGCCAGCAGGACGATGCCCCACGAGTAGGCGAGGCGGTCGCCGCGGAACGCGAACTGGCGCGGCATGTAGCCGTCCTCGGCCAGGATCGCGGCCAGGCGCGGGAAAGCGTTGAAGCTCGTGTTTGCCGCCAGGAACAGGATCAGCGCGGTGGCCGCGGCGAATAGGTAAGCCACCGCCGAGCCCTCCCCGAAGACCGCGCCCGCCGCCAGCGCCACGACCGACGGGCCGCCCGCCGACGTCGGCTGGATCTGGAAGCCGATGGCGACGACCGTGAGGCCGACGAACAGGATGCCCAGTAGCACCGCCATGGTCGTCATCGTCGTCGCGGCGTTCTTCGCCTCCGGCGGCTTGAAGGCGGGCACGCCGTTGGCGATCGCCTCCACGCCGGTCAGCGCCACGGAACCACCGGCGAACGCCTTCAGGAGGAGGAGCAGGCCGATCGTCTCGGTCCCGAGCGGGACGAGATCCGGCCGCGGCGGGACCGGTTCGGCCGTGCCGGTCGCGATCCGCCAACCACCGATGGCGACGATCGCCAGCGCCAGACCGACGAACAGATAGGTGGGGACGGCGAAGATGTTCCCGGACTCGCGGAGCCCCCGCAGGTTGGCGACCGTGATCAGCGCGATCGACACGAACGCGATCTCGATGCGGAACGTGAACGCTTCTGGCACGACCGATTGGATCTGGGCGATGGCCGATGCCGTCGAGACGGCGACGGTCATGACGTAATCGATCAACAGCGACGCTGCCGCGATCAGCCCGAAGATCGGCGCGAGGTTGGTGCGGGCCACGACGTAGGCGCCGCCGCCATTCGGATATGCGCGGCACACCTGCCGGTACGACAGGGCGACGACCGCGAGCAGGATCGCGATGGCGACAGCCACCTCGATCGACAGGAGCATCGCTGCGGCGCCGCCCAGGAGCAGCACCCGCAGGACCTCCTCGGTCGCGTACGCCGAGGACGAGATCGCATCCGAGCTGAAGATCGCGAGGGCTTTCTTCTTGGACAAGCGCTCGTCGATCTCCGCCTCGCTTGCGAGCGGCCGTCCGAAGACGACGGCGCGCACGCGCGCCAGCGCCCTGCCGGTCGGCGTCCGCGGTGCCGAGGCGGCCTCGCGCGCGACGAGGTTGCCCGGTGCCGAGTACCGGAAGAACGGCGCGTGCGGGCGTTCGACCCGGACGCGACGGTCGCCGGCCTTCCGGCCGGTCAGCTGACGACGGCCGCCGATCACGAAGGCGTCAGTCGGGGCCCGAACGTGAGTGTCATCGTCGCCCCATGGCGCTCGACAGCGAAGGCGACGTCAGCGGCCTGTGCCCGGGCCAGCGCGGTCGATTCCAGGCCGGAGGCCCCGTCAAGTCCCGCCAATCGCACACGCTCCGCCGCGCCGGACGCGACAAGCTCGATCGCGGCGTGGATGTGGACGAGTTCGAGCTCGTCCGGATCGGAACGCGGGCGAGGCAGGACGATGAGGTCCGCTGGTTCCATGCTCTGACCGTACGGTCAGGGTCCAAGAACTAGCTGACTTGAAGTCCCACGCCGGTGCTCAACATGCGCTCAACCTTCCTGGGTCGGATCGGCGATGCGATACCCCACGCCGGGCTCGGCGCTGATCATGGCGCTCGTCGACCCTGACGGATCCGCGCTGTCCAGCTTGCGGCGAAGGCGGCTGATGTACACGTGCAGGTAGTGCGCTTCGCTCGAATACGCCGTTCCCCACACGGCTCGGAGCAGTCGTCCTTTCGTCAAGAGCCGGCCTGGGCTGGCCACGATCAGTTTGATCAGCTCGTACTCACGCGGGGTGAGGTCAAGGGGCTGCCCCGCCACGGTGACGCGGCGTTCCACCGGGTCGAGTTCGATCGTGCCCAAACGGACCCGCCCCGACTGGTCACTCGCGGGACCGCCGGCTCGCCTGAGCAGGGCGCGGATACGAGCACGCAGCTCGTCCATGCCGAACGGCTTGGTGACGTAGTCATCGGCGCCTGCCTCAAGCGTCGCGACCTTGTCGCGCTCGTCGGTTCGCGCCGACATGATGAGGATCGGTGTCGTTCCGTCGCGCCGCACGCGGCGAACGACCGTGCTGCCATCCTGATCGGGAAGGCCGAGATCGAGCAGGATCAGGTCCGGCCGCGCGGCGTCGAGCCGTCGAAATGCGCTTGCAGCATCGCCGGCGCCATCGACGCGGTAGCCGTGTGCCTCGAGATCACGCGTCACGGCCTGACGCGTAGCCACATCGTCCTCGACGAGCAAGAGCCATGGTCCGGTGGGCTCCGCCGGTCGCGAGGCGGTCATGGCTCGAGCTCCGGTGGTGGCTCGACCGTTCGGAGGGTGATCGTCACAGCCAATCCGCCGAGCGGGCTCGGCGCCGCATGGACGGCACCGCCCATCGCCTCGGTCAGACCCTTGACCACGCTCAGGCCGATCCCCATGCCGCGCCGTGCACCTTCACCCGGTCGGGCCACGCGATGGAAGCGCTGGAAGAGCTGCCCGAGCTCGACCGAGGGAACGCCCGGCCCGCCGTCCTCGACCGTGAGCTCCGTGCGGTCGTCCGAGGCCGGCCGCGCGGTCACCCGCACGGCCGCGGGCGACGGCGCGTGGTGAAGGGCGTTCTCGAGCAGGTTGGTCAGGACGATGTCGAACAGGGCGTCGTCCACGAGGACCGGTGCGTCCGCCCCGTCGAGGTCGAGGACGAGGTCGCGCGTTCCGAACGCAGCTCGCAGACGACTGACGGCCGGCTCGACCAGCGAGCGCAGGTCGTGCGGTTCGAGGTTCGGGTCGAGGGAACCGGAATCGATCCGGCCGAGGTCCAGGATCCCGCGTACCAGGTGATCGAGTCGGGCTGCTTCCGCGTCGATGACGCTCGCTGCGTCTCGACGCGCATCCTCGGTCCAGGTGACGGCAGGGTCGACGAGGCCACCGGCCGTTGCGCGGATGCTCGCCAGGGGCGTCCGGAAGTCGTGTGACACCGAGTCGATGAGGGCGGTCTTGAGGACCTCGGACTGGCGGCTCACCTCGAGATCGGTCGCGATGCGACGCATCTGATCACGCCGCAACGACAGCGCGAGTTGATCGGCAGCGAGCGCCATGACCCGGGTTTCGGCCCGTGAGGGCATGCCAATGGCGCGGGGGCGAGTCGCCCCGAGCATCCCCAGGACATCGCCATCAGCTTCGATCCGAACGCGGAGATGCTCGACCGCTACCCCCCTGCCGGCGGCCCTGCCGTCCCGCTGGATGTGCGTCCGCACCCACTCCGCCGGCTGGTCACCAGGTCGCCGCTGGAGGGTCGCGACGACGGCTGAGGACCGGATCTGGTCTTCGCCAGTGTCTGCGACGACACGTTCTCGACCCGCAGGCCCGACCGTGATCCACACGCGGGCGAGGCGCACATCGCTCGCCAGGCGTCGCGCGATGTCCGGGGCTGCGTCTTCGGTCGATGTCGCCGTCGCAAGTGTCCGGCTCAGGGCGAACAGGCTGCTCGCCTCGTGGGTGCGTTGGTCCGCCTCGTCCGCACGCTGTCGAAGCAATGCAACGAGTCGACCGACGGCGATGGCGACGAACAGGAAGAGGAGGAGGTCCAGCCATTCACGAGGGTCGTCCACTCGCAACGAGAATCGAGGAGCGGTGAACAGCAAGTCGTAGATCACGAAGGCCGTTACGGCCGTGGCAAGCGCCGGCCACGTCCCGAACGCCGCCCCGAGCGCGACGACCGCGATCAGGTAGACCGGCGAAGCATCGTCGATCCCGCCAGCCGTCTCGAGGAAGGCCACGAGTGCCGTGGCACCGCCGATCGCGACCACAGCGGCCAGCACGATCGACGCGGCTCGCACGGTCCGCGCACGAAGTGACGGGTCTGACCCGTTGACGAGCGCGCGTGGCCTATGCACGTGGCTGATGGTAGGCGCACGTCAGCGGCTGGTACTGGCGGGTATCCCAAAGTACGGCTTGGAGCGACCGGTCCCGCACCCCTACTGTCTGGCACGCAGCGGTCACGACCCTACCCCTGAGTACCCCAGGGGACCGGAGCCGCCGAGAAGTGCGCAGAACGAGGCAACCTGACCAATGGCATCGATGGCCGTGAATGAACTGGGACCGATGCTCACAGCGACCGAAGTCGCCGAGATGCTCCACCTGCACGTGAACACGGTGAAGCGCCTGGGTGATCGAGGCGAGCTGCCGTTCTATCGCGTCTGCAAGCGAGGCGATCGCCGCTTCCGCCTCGACGACGTGATGAAGTTCCTGGCCCAGAACCGCTAACAACCGATCACTCGCCGGCACCCCTCGCGGGCGGCCGCCGAGCCCTGACCTCGCATTCTTGAGCGCCCGGTCCCTCCCCGGGCGCTCCTTCCTTTGTGTGACGAGGCCCGCCGGCGTTGCCGGCGGGCCTCCGTTCGTCTACTGACGCCGGAGCGTCAGGGCCGGTTGTCGATGTTCACGAGCGTCAGACCCATCAGGCCGGCTGCGCCCGTGTGCGACACCGCACCCAGGTACCAGTCGCCGATCGCACCAGCCGTGATGCCGCTCCAGGCCACTTCTACGGTCCCGACCGTGGCGTTCGTCGCCGAGGTCGGTGCAGAGACGACCGAGAGCGTGCCGCCCGGTGCGTCCGGCACGGCCCACGTCCACATGTCGTAGTCGGAATCGCCGCCCGGCGCCGACCAGCCGTGGACGTAGACCTTCCACGTCCCATCGGCCGGGTCGGGGATGTCGATCAGCTCGTCGGTGCCACCGGCCGTGCTGCTCGGTTCCTCGCCGTTCGGGCCGACCACGTAGATGTCGAGGTCGGCGTTCGCTTCGGTCGCTTCCGGCGGCATCGCGATGCGGAAGTGCGCTGCGCCCGACAGCGTGAATTCGTGAAGGTTGGCGCCGCCGGCGGCAACGTCGCTCGGTGCGAATGTCTGGTCCGCATCCTGGAGGACGTTGTCGTGCGTGACCGTGGCCGGCACGAGGCCATGCGCCGCGGCCGTGTACGGCCCGGTGTACCCGAACTTGACGGGGAAGCTCAGCGAGCCCGACGTGCCCGTGCCGGTCACCTCTTCGGGCGCATCGAACAGGGCGCCCTTGACGGCGATCGGACTGCGGACGCTGTAGTCGTCCGCCTTCCACGTGAGCGAGCCGAACCGCCAGACGTCGATCGGTGCGCTGACGTTGGTCACAGTCACCGTGAAGGTGGCCGACTGGCCGCGGCGAAGCCGCAGCGTCGATGGCGAGACCTTGACCTTGAAGCCGGGCGGCGCCTGCACGCTCGCCCGATAGGTGACCCGCGAGTTGCTCCGGGCCACGCTCGTGACGGTCCGCGTCACGGTCTGGCTGCCGGCGACCTCCGAGATGCCGATCGAGGGTAGGTTCAGGTCGACCGCCGCGCTCTGGATGCCTTGGCCCTCGAGGAAGTCGCAGCTGGACTGGGTGAACACGCCCCAATCCATCCCGCACGTGAAGGCGGCGTATTCGAACAGCCCGGCGTCATAGACGAGGCCGGGCTGGGCGATCGAGCCGCGACCCCAGCTGCCACCCGGGCGGACGTGACCCGCGCCCATCTCGAACGGGTCTGCTCGGGTCGCCCGATCGTTGTCCCGGACGCTCTGGTGGGCGGTCGTCATCAGCGCCGACTTGGCTGCTGCGGCCGACCACTCGGGATGGGCCTGCTTGAGGAGCGCGAAGATGCCGGCCACGTGCGGGCTCGACATCGACGTGCCGGCGATGGCCTGGAACAGCTCGCCGGGCGGTGTGCCCGGGTCGGGGAACGGCGAGTTGCCGGCCAGGATCTGGAGGCCAGGCGCCGTGACGTCCGGCTTGATGAGATCCGGCGCGACGGCATTCGGCCCGCGCGACGAGAAGAACGTCATCGTCGGTGCGTGCGGCCACGTGGTGCGGCGCGGTCGCCGCGATTCGGTGCGCACGCTGATCCGCGCCGTCGGGCTGGCGGCCGACGCGATGTACGCCTTGATCGCGAGACCCGGCGTGTTGTCGACGTGGACCGACGGGACCCAGTGGGTATCGGTGAACAGGTTGTCGACGTCGTCGGTGTTGTACTGGATCATGCCGACGCCACCGCCGTCGAACACGGCCTGACTCTTCTCGACGCGCCCGACGACCCCGCGCAGGCACAGCACGACCTTGCCGGTCACCTTGGCCGGGTCGAGCTTGCCGGGCTCGCACAGCTCGCTGCCGGCAGCAGCGGCGTCCACGAGCGGCGTGCGCCCGAGATTCCGCGTCACCGATGCGCCGCGGTAGCTCTTGCCGTTGCCGAGGGTCACGATGCCCTGGTAGAAGCGACGCTGGGTGCTGGCCCCGACGCTGGTGATCCATGGCATCGTCGCCGGGTTGCCGACCGTTGCCGCGCCTGGCCCGGAGTTGCCGGCCGACGTCGCGACGAACACGCCGGCATCGGCGGCGAACAGGAAGGCGATCTCATCGGCGGACGGGAGTCCGGCACCGCCGCCGATCGAGTAGTTGATGACATCGACGCCGTCGGCGACGGCCTGGTCGATCGCGGCGGCCAGGTCGGAGGTGAAGCCACCGTCCTCGCCGAGGCCCTTGTAGGCGATGATCCGTGCCCGCGGCGCGATCCCGGAGATCGTCGCCACCGGCAGGCCGTAGATGCTGGCACGGACGCGAGCGTTGCCCGCAGCGGTCGAGGCCGTATGGGTGCCGTGGCCGCTGTCGTCGCGAGCCGAGTCGAACTCATGGTCCTCGGCGCCGATGACGGCGCGATAGGTCTCGAGCATCTGACGCGCGCCGAGCAGCTTGCCGTTGCAGGTGAAAGGCGCGTCGTTCGTGTTGTGGGCGGTGTTCCCGAATTCACACGGCACCGGGCCGACCGGCGACGGACCGTAGCTCCCGTTGTCCGCGAACGACGGATGCTCGGGCCAGATGCCGCTGTCGATGACACCGACCACGACGTCCTCGCCATCGATCCCGCGGTCGTATGGACCGCCGTCGACCGTGAGGCGCAGGAATTGCGGGCTGCTGTCCGTGTGCGCATGGCGCATCTGGTCCTCGAGCACGCGGACCACGCCCTTCTGCAGCTCGATCCTGTCGACCTGCGATGGGGTAAGCATCGCCGCATACCCATTCAGCGCATACGAATAGTCGTGGAGCTTCCTCGCCACCGCGACGCCGCCCTGGCGCAGCGAACGGTCGTGCTCGGCGCGAAGGAACGCCCGGTACTCGCGGACCGCGGGGCTGGCGCGCTCCACCTTCCTGCCGGGTGCCGCTTTCGTGGGTGCGAGCCCACGCTGCCCGCCGTCATACGCCGCGACCGGTTCCGCGGCCATGACGACGACATACGGTTTCGCCGTCTCGGCCGCCATGGCCGGTGCCGCGACCAGCGGCATCGCGAGCGACATGGCGGTGGCGACCGCCAGTATTCGAAGCAACCTCTTGTGCCGCATCCGGCTCTCCTCCCCGGGATCCAACCGTTGTCGACGCTGACAAGCGTCGTCGAGCGTCGTCGAGCGTCGTCGATCGAGAGCGCGATCCTTCGGTCCTCGGCGCTGGTCACCTCCCTGACCTGGTGCGCGAGCTTCCGGGCGTGTGCGGCGCGTGATGGGATCGCCCGCGGTAGGCTGAGGACGATCGTTTGGTGGACCCGATGATGGCGGTTCGGCGAGCGCTCTGCAAAACGATGTCGTACATGGATGATGGCAAGACGGTGCATCGCGCGACCCGCCGGCCGGGACGGGGCGTCGTGCTGGTCGTGCTGTTCGGGGTGGTCGCGATGAACGGATGTGGTGGTGGCGGGGCTGGTTCAAGCGGCTCCGGGTCCGGGGGAGGGGCGTCCTCCGGCAGCACCCCGAGCCCGAGTCTCGAGCTCGCCAGTCAGCAGCCATCGAAGAGCGGGCCTGCCGGGACATACACGGGCATGCTCGGCTCCGACGCGATCGAGGGTGGCTGTGCGTACCTCCAGGCACCGGACGGGCGCAAGTACGAGGTGCTCTATCCGGATGGCTGGACGCTGCGGAAGGCGCCCCTTGAGCTAGCCGCGCCAGACGGGCAGGTCGTGGCACGCGCCGGCGAGGAGGTCACGGTCCGGGGAACCGAGGCCGACATGGCGTCGATCTGCCAGATCGGGCCGATCATCCAGGCCACCGAGGTCGTCGTCGCGGGATGAGTCGGCCCGCCGCCCGCTGAGTCGCCCCGCGGGGATTCCCGGCACCAAACGCAAATCTGGCCGTGCGACTTGCACCAGATGCAAGCACTTCGGCCTCGGAGGCCTCGGGGCGCGGCCTGCTTGCGCTTGATGCGAGAAACCGACGGGCATCGCTCAGCAGCGACCAGTTTTCCGCCATCGGACGCAAGGATTCGACCGGATCCACGCCCGCGATCGATGTCCAGGCCACCGTTGCTTGCATCTGATGCAAGCCCGCATGGGCACGGGCGTCCCTCGCCGCCCCCCGCTAGTCCCGCGGGATCGACGCCAGCGACTCCCCGAAGATCTCGACGGCATGGCTGATCTCGGCCGCGCTGGCATCCAGCGGCGGGATCCAGCGCACGACCTCGTGCTGCGATCCGCAGGTCAGGACCAGCAGCCCGTGGTCCGCGCAGGCCGCGCTGAGTCGATCCGGCAGCGTCCCGTCCGGCTCGCGCGTCGCGCGATCACGGACGAACTCGACGCCGATCATCATGCCGGGTCCGCGGATATCGCCGATCCGATCGTCCTCTGCGGCGATCCGCTCGAGCCCGGCTCGCAGCTCGGCGCCGCGCGCCGCAGCATTCTCGACCAGTCCTTCAGACCGGATCGTCTCGAGCACCGCGATGCCCGCTGCGCACGCCACCGGGTTCCCGCCGTAGGTCGACCCGTGCGCGCCGCGACCCCAGCGCTCCTGGAGCTCGCGCGACGACACGACCGCCGAGAGGGGCAGCCCGTTGGCGATGGCCTTCGCAAGCACGACCACGTCGGGGACGATCCCGGCGTGTTCGAACGCCCACATCCGTCCGGTCCGGCCGTAGCCGCACTGGACCTCGTCGGCGATGAGCAGGATCCCGTGCTCGTCACAGAAGGCGCGCAGTTCCCGCAGGAAGGCCGGGGGCGCCGGGTTGTAGCCGCCCTCCCCCTGGACCGGCTCGATCAGGATCGACCCCACCGCTGACGGCGGGATCGTCGTCGATGTCAGCGTCCGAAGGTCGGTCATCGCGCCGGCTACGGCCGCCGCCTCATCACCACCGAAACCCCGATACGCGGCGGGGAAGGTCGTCAGGTGGACCGACGGGAGCATCGGCTCGTACCCGACCCGGTAGTTGATCGCGGAGCTCGTGACCGCCATCGCGCCGAACGTCCGGCCGTGGAAGCCCCCGCGGAACGCGATGATCCCGGGGCGGCCGGTGACTCGGCGACCCAACTTGAGTGCAGCGTCGATCGCCTCGGAGCCCGAGTTGAGGAACATGACCGAGTCGAGCGGCGCCGGGAAGCTGTCGGCGAGTTCGTCGGCGAGGCGAGAGATCGGCTCGGTGAACCCGAGCGCCGAGATCGGCCCGAGGAGCTTGTCGACCTGCGCGTGGATGGCTGCAGTCACCCGAGGATGCACGTGCCCGAGCGCAGTGACCGCGATGCCGTTCGCGAAATCGAGGTAGGCGCGACCGTCGGTATCGAACAGTCGATGGCCCTCGCCGTGGCTCCACTGCCGCTGGAAATACCGGCCGAGGACCGGCGTGAGATGCGGCGCAGGCGAGACGGCGACGTCCATCGGCGGAGTCTATAGGGTTGCATCTCCGCGGCGCTCTGGTTCCGAGGCGTCATCGATTGCAACTGAAAGGCTCCCGGCGGACGCCTGCGCCGTACGATGCGCGGCATGGTCGATTTCACCCTCACGGACGAGAACAAGCTCGTCCAGACCGCCGCGCGCGCGTTCGCGGAGGCCGAGATCCTGCCGCACATCCGCGAGTGGGATGAGAAGGGCGAGGTCCACCGCGAGGTCTTCGAGCGCATGGCCGAGCAGGGCTTCCTGGGGGCGCCCATCCCCGAGGCGTATGGCGGCGGAGGGATGGACTACCTCAGCTTCGCGATCCTGTGCGAGGAGCTCGAGCGTGCCGACACCGCGTTCCGTGTCGTCCAAAGCGTGCACGTCGGACTCAACTCGCTGGCGCTCCTCCAGTGGGGCACCGAAGAGCAACGACAGCGATGGCTCGTCCCCCAGGCCAAGGGTGAGAGGCTGGCCACGTTCGGGCTGACCGAGCCAGGCGTCGGCACGGATGCCGGCAACCTCCAGACGACCGCCCGCCGCGATGGGGATGCCTACCGCCTGAACGGCCAGAAGATCTGGATCAGCCTGGCCGACCTCGCCGACCACTTCCTCGTGTTCGCCTCCGTGGATCGGAGCAAGAAGCACAAGGGCGTGACCGCCTTCCTGCTCGAACGCGGCATGAAGGGTCTGACGACCGGCACGCTCCACGGCAAGCTCGGCATCCGCGCCGGCAACACCGGCCTGATCAACCTCGACGATGTCGCCGTCCCCGCCGAGAACCGCATCGGGGAGGAAGGGGAGGGCTTCCTGGTCGCCATGAGCGCGATCGACCAGGGCCGGTTCACGGTCGCGGCGGGCGCCGTCGGCCTGGCACAGGCATGTGTCGACGCGAGCGTCAAGTACGCGCACGAGCGCAAGACGTTCGGCCAGGAGATCGGCGAGCACCAGCTCGTCAAACAGCTCATCGCCAAGATGGTCGCCGGCACCGAGATCGGCCGGCTGCTCGTATGGCGTGCCGGCTGGCTCAAGAACCAGGGCCTGCGCAACACCCGCGAGACGTCCCTCGCCAAGTGGCATGCCACCGAGCACTCCGTGCAGAGCGCGCTCGACGCGATCCAGGTCCATGGCGCGAATGGCTACTCGAACGAATTCCCGGTCGAGCGCTACCTGCGCAATTCGAAAGCAGCCGTGATCTACGAGGGCACGAGCCAGCTCCACACGCTGATCCAGGCCGACTACGCGCTCGGCTATCGCGAGGATCGACCGCTGCGCTGTGAACCATGGCCCGCCCAGGGCTGGCAACGCGCCGCGGTCCAGCCGACCGCATGACCGACGGGCGGGCAAGCGACTGCGTCGCCGGCGGGGTCGATCGACTCGCCCGCCCTGAGCCCGCCCCATGACCTGGACCGAGCGCGAGCTGTCGACGCTTGCCGAGGTCGCCGAGACGTTCGTCCGCGGCGACGCCCGGCGCCGCGCCCGCCTCACGACCGAGACGCTCGAGCGGGCGGCCGACCCGGCTCAGGTCCGCCAGTTCCATCGATTGCTCGGCCTCATGGAATCCCGGCTGGTGAACTTCCTCCTCGTCCGGCGGCCCACGCCGTTCACGTCGATGTCGCCGGCGGCCCGCGAGCGATACCTCCTGCGCTGGTCGACTGCGCGCTCCGCGACACGCCGGACGGCGTTCAGCACCTTGCGCAAGCTCATGACGTTCCTCGCGTACGCCGATCCGGGTGCCGATGCTGCCGGCAATCCTCGGCACGCCGTGATCGGCTACGCGCCGGAGTCGCCGCCGGTCACGGCGGATCGGACACCGATCCATCCGTACGAGTTGCCGTTCGAGCAGGGCGTCGGCGACGAGCCGATGACGCTCGAGGCGGATGTGGTGGTCGTCGGGTCGGGGGCCGGTGGTGGCGTCGTCGCCGCGGCTGCGGCCGAGGCCGGTCGGTCGGTCGTCGTGCTCGAAGCCGGTCCGTTCGTCGACGAGGCATCGATGCCTCGAAACGAGCTCGACGCCACCTCACGCCTGTTCCTGAACCACGGCCTGCTTGCGACCTGGGACGCGTCGATCACGATGCTGAGTGGTTCGGGGGTCGGCGGTGGGACGCTGATCAACTGGATGACGTGCATGGAGGCGCCCGAGGCGGTGCGCGCGTCATGGACGCGCAACCACGGGATCCGTGACATCGGCAACGGCGACGCGTGGTCGGACGACATCGCCACGTTGGAGTCCGAGTTGTCCGTCGGTGCGGTCAGGCGCGTGCCGCCCAAGGACCAGATGATCCTGCGCGGCGCCGAACGCCTGAACTGGGAAGCGGCACCGGCTCGTCGCAATGCGGCTGCCGACTGCGATGACTGCGGCAGTTGCCCGTTCGGTTGCCGACGCGCGTCGAAGCAGTCGGGCATCCGCGTGCATCTGTCGCGCGCCTATGTCGCGGGCGCCCGGATCGTTCCCCAGGTGCGCGTCACCAAGGTCCTCATCGAGCGTGGTCGGACGGTCGGCGTGGAGGGCCACGCGCTCGTGCCGGGGACCGGCGATGAGACGAGGACCCGCCGGCTCATCGTGCGTGCGCGCCAGGTCATCATCGCGGCGGGCGGGTTGCGCTCGCCAGGGATCCTCCTTGCCTCGGGCCTGCGGCACCGGGCGATCGGCCGGCATCTCCGTATCCATCCGGCGCCCGTCGTCGCGGCGCGGATGACGATGCCGGTCGACATGTGGCTCGGACCCATGCAGGGAGCGCGGTCCCTCGAGTTCCTGCAGCCCGAGCAGGGCCGCAACAGCTATGTCATCGAATCGGCCCCCGGCCATCCCGGCCTGGTGGCCCTTGCGCTCCCGTGGGACGGCACCGACGCCCACGCGGCGTCGATGCGCGACCTCCGCTACCTGGCGCCACTCGTGGCGATCACTCGAGATGGCGGTCGAGGAACGGTCAGGCTGACTCGCGCCGGACGGCTGCGCATCGACTATGCGCTCGACCCGGTCGGCGAGGCGACCCTTCGCCACGCGGTGGTGCGCATGGCCCGCCTCGCGCGAGCCGGCGGCGCGGGCGAGATCGTGGTCGCGGCGACGCCGGCGATCAGGTTCCAGCCCATCCGCGGCTCGCCTGGCGCCGATGCGGCGGCGTTCGGGCGGTTCGAGGACGGCTTGGCACGGTTGGATCTCTCGCCCAACCGCGGGTCGCTGTTCTCAGCCCATCAGATGGGCACGGTGCGGATGGGCGCGAGCTCGCGCGACCACCCATGCGATCCGGACGGACGTGTGCGGGCGCGCGGCATGCGCAGCCGCGTCGTGACGGGGCTCTACGTGGCCGACGCCTCGCTGTTCCCGACGGCGCTCGGCGTCAACCCGATGCTGACCGTCATGGCGTTGGCACGACGAGTGGCTCGGACGGTGCTGGCGGAGTCCTGACCTCGGCGGTCACCGCCTTCGGCGCTGTCATCCTGCCTCGGGCGGTGACGATGAGCGCGACGGCGCCGACGATCACGGCGCCGGCGACGACCGTCCGTGGATCGATCGGCTCACGCAGCACGAGCGCACCGAGCACGACCGCGACGACCGGGTTGACGTAGGCATAGGTGGCGACCAGCGGCAGCGGCGCGACGCGGATCAGCCAACCGAACGTGGTGAACGCCACGAGGCTGCCGATCACGGTCAGGTACAGGAAGGCCGCGAATGACTCGGCGGAGACCAGCGTGGGCTCGAACCGGGCGGGTTCGCCGGTCACGACGGCCATCAGCCCGAGCACGACCGAGCCCGCCACCATCTGGCTTCCGGTCGCCACCAGCGGATGGCGCGGCAGGACCGCACGGTGCGTGGAATACAGCGATCCCGCCGACCAGGCGATCGGCGAGATCAGGATCGCGACCACGCCGGCAGCGTCGAGCGCGTCGCTGTCACCGATCGCCGTCGGCCCGACGAGGATCGCCACGCCTACGAAGCCGACGATGATCCCGAATACGGCCAGTCGCGGCAATCGCTCGCGGAACGCCAGCCCGCCGAGGACCGCGACCCAGACCGGCATCATCGCGATGAGCAGTGCTGCGATGCCGGAGGGGATCGTTTGCTCGGCCCACGCCACCATGCCCATGCCGCCGCCCAGCAGGAGCGCGCCGATGACGGTGGTGTCGATCAGCTCCCGGCGCGTGGGCCGGCGAAGCTCATCGTGTCGGCGGAGCGCGATCCACCCAAGGAGGACCAGACCGGCCAGCCCGAAGCGCATCGCCGCCATGAGGAACGGGGGCATCGTCGCGACCGCGACGGCGATCGCGAGATAGGTCGATCCCCAGACGCCGTACAGGATCGCGAGACCGATCCATAGCGTGCCGCGCTCGGGCGGTCGTCGGGTCGTTGGCATAGCCGGCTGGTCCAAGTCCACAGCATACGCTGCGGGGCCCCCGGGTGTCAGCCCTCAGGCGGCAGCTGCGACCGGCCGGCACACCTTGCAGGGCCGGTAGCCGGCCGCGCCGGCCTCGGCCAGGGAGCGGAACGGGCGGCGGTTCCTCTCGAGCATGTGACGTCCCGTCCGGCACGTCGGCCAGCACACGATCCGCGTGGACGCGCAGCCGACAAGGCGCTCGCCGCGCCGTGCTGCGTCCTCCATCGCGTCGGGATCGAGACCCTCGGTGCTCAGGATCGTGCGCTTGTTGGCCGGCCCGCCCAACGAGTACTGCCCGATCGAGCCGTCCGTCCGCACGACCCGGTGGCAGGGCACGATCAGGGGTACCGGATTGTGCCCGAGCGCGGTGCCCACGGCGCGAACGGCCTTCGGTCGGCCGATCTCGGCGGCCACCCAGCCGTACGGCCGGACCTCGCCGCGCGGGATCTCGAGAGCCTTGCGCCAGACGTCCTGCTCGAACGGGCTGTGGCCCCGCAGATCGAGTGAGATGCGCACCCGCCGATCGCCGTCGAGGCGGCGCATGATCGCGCTGGCGAGCCGGGGCGGCAACTCGCCCGGCATCGCCGGGCGCCCCGTCGTCGCGAGGTGGCGAGCCTCGAACGCGCCGTCGTCCTGCGCGATGTCGACTGCCGAAACGCCGCGGCCATTCCAGGCGACGACGAGCGGGCCGAGCGGCGAGTCGACGCGGTCGTAGCGGTCGGCCAGGCCCACCTCGACCAGGACCCCGGCGCGGAGGGTCGGCGGTGCGGCGACGGCGAGATCGGTGAGGGCGGCGACCTCGCGGTCGGTCGCCTCGAGCTGGGTGGTCATGCGGTCATCTCCGTGAGCTCGTGGCGGCGCTCTGCCTCGAGCATTACTCTCAAAAGGGCGACGCCCCGGTGGACCTGGGCCTTGACGGTGCCTTCGGGCCGACCAAGGGCCGCTGCGGCGTCGGGGTAGGACAGCCCGTCGACGTGGCGCAGGATCACGGCCGCCCGGTAGGCCGGTGGCAATGCGGCGAGTCGCGAGGCCCAGCGCTCTCGTTCGGCGTGGCGCTCGGCGATCTCGGCCGGAGCCGTCGCCGGCGGCATGGCCGGTTCGGGCGGGCGCGGACCCTCCCCGTCGATCGACACCGGACGTGGTCCTCGCGTGGCTCGGCGGGCGCCCACGGAACGACATCGGTTGAGCACGATCGTGGTCAGCCACGGTCGCAGGCGAAGCGCACGGATCCGGTCACCGTCATACGATGCGAGCGCCCGATAGGCGCGCACGAGCGCATCCTGGGCGGCCTCCTCCGCGTCGCCGGCGTCGCCGAGCATCCGCAACGCGATGGTGTAGAGGCGGTCCTGGTGCGCGACGACCAGCGAATCGAACGCACGCTCGAGATCGTCGGCCAGGGAAGTGATCAGCCGGTCGTCAGCGTCCATCAGGGTCTAGAACCGGTGACGCCGCTGAACCGTTGCACGTCGTCACGGTACCTCGCCGGCTCCGCTCCGGCCCCCGCTTCCGACGGTGAGCCCGTGCGACAATCGGTGCTATGGGCCACGACGATCGTTTCGACGACTTGATCGCGAGCCTCGGGAGCTTCCATCGCACCTGGCTCATCTACCTCGGTATCGATCTCGGGCTGTTCGCGCAGATCCGGGCTGCGGGCGAGGCCGGCATCACGCCGGACGCGCTGGCAGGCGAGACGAGCACCCACCCGGCGGCGGTGGCGGCGTGGGCGTGGGCGTCCGACGCGCATGACCTCACCACGTTCGAGGATGGCCGCCTCACGATCGATGGGGACGTTGCCGAGATCCTGCTCGATGACCAGCGGGCCGAGTTCCTCGGCGGGCAATTCGTCCACGCCGTCGTCGCATCGATGGACTGGGGCGGCATGGAGGACTTCTTCCGTAGCGGCCGGCCGATCACGCACCGACCGGATCGCTACCGCCAGGCGATCGAGCGGCTGACCCGCCAGGACATCGCGGTCTTCTTCCAGGAGGTGCTCGCCGCGCTCCCGCAGCTGGTCGTCGACCTGAACGGCGGTGGGCGGGTGGTGGACATCCACTCGGGCGGCGGGCGCTGGTTGATGGCCATGGCACGACGCTTTCCCGGCGCTGGAGCTGGTCGGCGTGGAGTTCGAGGAGGACTCGGTCGCCCGCGCGCGAGCCGCGATCGAGGCTGCTGGGCTAGCCGATCGCATCGAGATCAGGCAGGCCAAGGCGACCCATCCCGGCCACGAGGGCGAGTACGACCTCGCATATTTCCAGTACGCGCTCCATCAGCTCGATGACGCGCCGGCGGTCCTCAAGGCGGCCTGGGACGTCGCTGCACCGCGGCGGCCGGCTCGTCGTCCTCGACTGGCCGCTGCCGTCATCGTCCGACGAGTTCCGGACCCGTCATGGCGAGATCATCGCCGGGATGCAACTGGACGAGCTATACCAGGGCACGGCGCTGGCGACCCGCGACCAGTTCCTGGCCTGGTTCGCCGAGGCCGGTCTGCCTGTCCCCGAGACCATCGACCTGCCGTCAGGGGCGTCCGTTTTCCTTGCGGAGCGGACGTCCTGACGGACCGGACTAACTGACCTCGATGGTGCCCGTCATGGTCGGGTGGATCTTGCAGAAGAACTCGTACGAGCCGGCCGTGTTGAACACGATGCTGCCGGTCGCGCCGTTGGCGAGGGTCTCGGTCGTGCACGTCGGATCCGACTTCACGGTCGCGGTGTGCTGCGCACTGTCGTTGTTCGTCCACGTGATGACATCGCCGGCAGAGGCCGTGATCGACGCAGGGTTGAACGCGATGTTCGCCATCGCCGCGCTCACGGTGCCGGCCTCGGTCGACGGGGCGCAGGCGGCGCCGCCCGCGGCGGCGCTTTCCGATGCCGGTGCGCTGGCGGGGGCTTCGCTGGCGGGCGCGGGAGCGGCGGTCGCGGGCGCGGACGCCGTCGCGCCGCCGCTGCACGCGCTCAGGATCAAAAACATCGCTGATCCGAGGGCAAGGATCGTCCGGGACATGTGGACCTCCTCCTGGCTGGGGGCTGGTAGGTCGTCGCTGGGGGACGCCGGTCGGTACGACACATCCGGTCGGGCGGTTTCGTGAGGTCGGACCAAACGGGGATCGACGCAACGACCGTCCGCACGCTACTCCGTCACGAGGCGGAGGTCCATGCCATCCCAGGCCGCGACCTGCGCGACCTCGGCGACTCGCTGCTGCTCCACGATCCGTCCGAGACCGATCCGTTCTGGAATCGGGTCGAGGCCATCCGCTGGCCGCTCGACCCGGAGGCATTCGATCGGCGCCTGACCGAGATCGCGATCCTCTTCGCCTCGATCGGTCGGCAGCCGCACGTCTGGACCTCACCGCCCCACGACGAGCCGACCGATCTGGTGGCGCGGCTGGCAACGAATGGGTTCGAGGACGTCGGGCACGGGCTGCTGCTCGTGGCACGGGACGTGGAGCCGGCACGGATCGCGCTGGCCAGGCGGCCGCTGGATGCCGGCCTCACGTTCGAGCGCTTCAGCGGGCTCACGGGTCCTGCCGTCGAGCTGGCCGCCGATGCGATCGTGGCGGTCCTGCTGGTCGCGTTCGGGGTGGGGACCGACCGCCGTTCCGGAATGCTGGCGGAGACTCGTGCCACGCTGGTGGACGCACGATTCACCCACTACCTCGTCCGCCGAGGCGACGGGCCGGTGGCGGTCGCGCGACGTGCCACGTTCGATGGGATCTCCTACCTGTCCTCGATCGGGACCGTAGAGGCAGCGCGCGGGCTCGGTCTGGGCCGGTTCGTGACCGCCAGCGCCATGGTCGACGCCGCTGCCGCCGGCAGTGCGTGGATCCACCTCGGCGTGTTCGCCGACAATGTGCCGGCGCGGCGCCTCTACGAGGGCCTCGGGTTCGTCATGAGCGGGGATCCTGGGCCGGACATGATCTTCGTCGGGTGAGCAGGATCGTGGCGCGCGGCTGGGCGACCGTCGAGCTCGAACGCGCCGCTGCTGCGCTCACCGGCCTGCTCACGCCCGGCGCCGTCTTCGAGGAAGCATCGCGGTCCGCCATCCTCGGCGCTCGTTGCCTGCGAAGCCGCGCCCGGGGGGCGGCCGCCAGCGACGGGGTCGTCGACGACGCCGACTGGATCGTCCTGCTCGAGCCCGATACGGAAGGCCGACTGGCCGGCCACCTGGCGCGGTTCGGCGAGGGCTGGGCCGTCACGTGGACAGTCGGGGACGGCGACGGCGATCGGCGCAGGCATGGGTTCACCCCGGGCCCGCTCGGGGAGGAACGCCTGGCCGAAGGAAGGGACATCGGCGGTCCGTTCCGGTTGCTGCTACCGGCCGCTACCATCGACCCATGACCGACGCCACCGTCACGCTCCGGCCGGCGACGCCATCCGACGCCGACGCCATCGCGGCGCTCTTCACCGACGAGGGCTATCCCGCCGGGCCGAGCGACATCGTCGAGCGTCTGACGCGGTTCGGGTCGGACCACTCGCGCGTCATCGTCGCCGAGCACGAGGGCGGCGTGCTCGGCTTCATCGCGTTGCATGCGCTGCCGCGATTCGAGCACGACGATCGGATCCTGCGGGTGCTCGCGCTGGTCGTCGATGCTGGCGCGCGAGAGCGCGGGGTCGGTCGCCAGCTCATGACCGAGGCCGAGCGCATCGCGGCAGACCTTGGCGCGGCATTCGTCGAGGTGACTTCCGGTCACCACCGACCCGATGCCCGCCGGCTGTACGAGTCGATGGGGTACGACGCATCGGTCGCGGCCTACTTCCGGAAGAAGCTTCGACTGGCGCCATGACCGTCACGAGCAGCGCGGATCCCGTCATCCGGGTGCGCGGCCTGACCAAGCGCTACGGCGACGTCGAGGCCGTCGCCGGCATCGACTTCGAGGTCGCCAAGGGTGAGATCTTCGGGCTGCTCGGACCCAACGGCGCGGGCAAGACCACGACCGTCGAGATCCTCGAGGGTCTTCGTAAGCCCGATGGCGGCGAGGTCAGCGTCCTCGGTGTCGACGTCACCCGCCATGCGGACCTGCTCAAGCCGCGCATCGGGGTCAGCCTGCAGACGGCAGCGCTCTATCCGAAGCTGACCGTGACGGAGCTGATCGATCTCTTCCGCAGCTTCTACCCCCGCGCCCGCTCGACCGAGGAGCTCATCGACGTGCTCGAGCTCGGCGAGCGTCGTGGGGCTCGTAGCGAAGTGCTGTCAGGTGGGCAGCGACAGCGGCTGGCCGTGGCGCTGTCGCTCGTCAACGACCCCGAGCTCGTGTTCCTCGACGAGCCGACCACCGGCCTGGACCCGGCGGCCCGCCGCTCGCTCTGGGACATCGTCCGCGGCTTTCGGGCGCAGGGTCGATCCGTGCTGCTCACGACCCACTACATGGAGGAGGCCGAGATCCTGTGCGACCGCCTGGCGATCATGGACCACGGCAGGATCCTCGAGATGGGTACCGTCGAGCAGCTGGTCTCGAAGCACTACCAGGAGCGGACGGTGCGGTTCGACCGGCTGGAGGGCCTGGCACAGGACGAGCTGGCGGCACTCCCCGCGGTGACGTCCGTCAAGGAGGACAACGAGGAGGCTCTGCTCTACACGACCGATCCCGGTAAGACCATCGGTGCGCTGCTCGACCTCGCCGACTCGCGCGGGCTCGAGCCACAGAACCTGGGCATCCGGCGGGCGACGCTCGAGGACGTCTTCCTCGATCTCACCGGTCGAGCGCTGCGGGACTGACGATCGATGCAGGCATTGCTGGCCCTCACCGTCGCGAACATCAAGACCTATCTGCGCGATCGAGCCGCCCTGTTCTGGACGCTGGCGTTCCCGCTGATCTTCATCGTCATGTTCGGGTTCATCTTCCAGGAGGGTGGTTCGAGCCGGCTCACCCTGGGTTGGGCCGACGAAGACGGATCGCCGGCGGCCACGCGGCTGCGTGAGGCATTCGACGCCCAGGAGGGCACGGAGATCGTCCCGGCGCCCAAGGACGACGCACTGGCGCGGATGCGCGAAGGCAACGTCGATGCGGTGATCGTCGTGCCGGCCGGCTACGGCGAGGCGATCGAGGCGGGGGCCGCCGGTGCCGGCGGTCCTGCCCCGGTGGCCGTCTACACGGACCCGTCACGGTCGAACCTGGTGGCCGCGGTCTACCAGTCCGTCCAGGCGGTGCTCGGTGCCGTCAACCTCGGCGATCGACCGCCGCTGGTGGTCCCGCAGCCGGAGACCCTCCAGACCGAGAACCTCAACTTCATCAGCTACTTCGTCCCGAGCATGCTCGGCCTGTCGGTGATGCAGGTCGGCATCTTCGCGGCGATCCCGCTGGTGGCCGATCGCGAGAAGCTGATCCTCAAGCGCCTGGCCGCGACCCCGTTGCGGCGCTGGCAGCTCGTCGGCTCGAACGTGCTGATGCGCCTGCTCATCGCGCTGGTCCAGGCGGTGATCATCATCGGCGTCGGCGTGCTGGCGTTCGGCGTCCAGATCACAGGGTCGTTCCTGCTCGCGGCGCTCTTCATCACGTTGGGCGCGATGACCTTCCTCGCCCTCGGCTACGTCATCGCGTCATTTGCCAAGACCGAGGACTCGGCCAACGGGATGACCAGCGTCGTGCAATTTCCGATGATGTTCCTATCGGGGACGTTCTTCCCGCTCGATGAGATGCCGGCGTTCCTGCAGGGCATCGCCCGGGTCATCCCGTTGACCTACCTGTCCGACGCGCTGCGCCAGGTGATGGTCGGCGGCGCCGCGTTCGCCCCGCTGTGGCTGTGCGCGCTGGTGCTCGCCGGCTGGCTGGTGATCTGTTTCGGGATCGCATCGCGCACGTTCCGCTGGCAGTAAGGCGGCAGGGGCTTCGACCTGCCCCGACCTGTCACGTCCGTGCGATTCCTTCGATTTCGAAGGTTTGAACGGAGGACATCCGGCCCGCGCATGCAGCGCCCTACCAGCGCTCCTCGTGGACGAGCTCCCCCAGTGGGCGTCGGCCGCCGCGGCTGAGTGGCCGGGTCAGGTCAGCGGGATCTGCCGGGTAGCCGAACGACAGCAGGAATTCGCAGTGGTGATCGGCGGGATAGCCGAGCAACGACCGCGCGAGATCCTGGTCGTACACGGTCGCGGGCACGCTGCCGATGCTGAGCTCCCACGCGGCGAGCATCATCGAGTCGGCCGCCATCCCGATATCGAACAGCAGGGACAGCGGCGCCTTGTCCCGTGCCGGGTCCGGTGTCACCAGCGCGATCCCGACAGCTGCCCCGGCGAGATGACCCGCCCACGGCCCGACCTCGCCGAGCTCGCGCAGGTGCGCTCGATCGCGGCACACGATGAACGCCCACCGCTGCTGGTTCTTCGAGCTGTTCGTGCGCCTGCCGGCGCGCACGATCCGGTCGAGGTGCGCGTCCTCGAGGGGACGGTCGGCGAAGCGACGGACGACCCGCCGTGACGAGATAGCGTCCCAGACGGATACCCGATCGGTCATCGGCGGCGGGCGGGCCTCAGCCCAGGCCCGGCTCGTCGGCTGTGGCCAGCGAATCCAGGTCAGGGACCCGGGTCGCACCGGGCAGGGCGACCTGGGCGAGCGTGCGGAAGCCGCCCGGCATCGTGTCGACCGCCGACAGCCGCTCCTCGGCGGCCGGGATCCGCACCGCATGCGTCGCCGCGGCGGCGGCGGCCGCGGCACCTGGCGCCAGCGGACCGTCCAGCGCGATCGCGAGGAACCGTGCCACCTCGGCCCGGTACGTAGGGTCCTCGTACAGCCAGGAATGCTGCCCACCGGGCACGACCAGCGTCTCGACGGGCAGCGCTTCCGGGTCGCCCACCCGTGACCGTCGTGCCGCCGCGGCCACGCGCGCGAGGTGCTGGAACGGCACGACCTGGTCCTCATCACCGTGGGCGAGCAGGATCGGCCCCCGGTAGCGCGCGATCGCATCGGTCGCGCTGATGTCGGTCACGACGTGGCCGCGGGGCCGGAGGAACACGCGCGTGGTGAGGTAGGCGAGCGGGTAGGCGATAGGATCGGGGATCGGCAGCCGGGCCAGGCGGAAGGTCTGGCGGGTCAGCCGGTACGGGTCGGCCGGGGCAGACGTGGCGACGATCGCCGCCACCCGCGGATCGGCCGCCGCCGCCAGGATCACGCCGATGGCGCCCATCGAGTGGCCGACGATCGCGCCGCTGGTCACCTCAGGCCGTTCGATGAGCGTCCGGAACGCCGCCAGCGCGTCGAGCCCGAATTCGCCGGCGCTCACCGGCAGCGCCTCGGCCGGGTTCTCGCCGTGTCCACGGATGTCGATCGTCAAGCAGTGGTAGCCCGCGGCGTGGAGGAACTGCGCGATCGGCAGGGTCCGGTCGCGAGCCGATTCCCAGCCGTGGATCAGGGCGACTCCGGGTCCAGGCGCACCGTCGCGCGCCGGGATGAACCAGGCGGGCAGATCGAGATCGTCGGAGCGGACCGTGATCGATTCGAACGGCAGGCCGACATCGGCAGGTGACATGGTCGGCGGGAAGCGGCGCGGGTAGCCCGCTCGGGCGCGATACGCGAGTGCGAAGCGGTAGGCAAGGCCGAACTGGGCAGCCGCGATCGCGGCTGCGACACCGGCCCGAGTCACGGTTCCCACGACCCAAGGGGACGGCACCGCGGGTCACCTGTCAAGTCCGGGCCCGAGGTAACGGCGCCGGTACACTTCGTCCGTGGCGAAACGCGATCCCCACGAGGTGCTCGGCGTCGCCCGCGGGGCCGACCCGACGCAGGATCAAGGCCGCGTGGCGTCGGCTCGCGCGGGCACACCACCCCGACCTGACCGGCGATGACCCGGCGGCCTCGCGCGTGGCGACCCGGCGGATGGCGGAGATCAATGACGCGTATGCCGCGCTGACACGGGGCCTCGCCGACGAGTCGACCGAGGTCGGCCCGCCGGCAGACATGGGCGTTGGCACGAAACGACGGGGCGGGCCGCCGTCGCCGCGACCTACTCGTCCCGTCACCGGCCGCGTCGACACGACGTCGACGTTCCGCCCGCGCAACCAGACGACGCCACGCCAACCCGGCGGGCCTTACCCCAACGGCCACGAGCCGCCGCGAAGCCAACCGCCACTTCGCGGTCAACGGGTCCGCCAGGAGGCCCCCCGCGCGTCGACCCCGACCGGGCCCGCGGAGCGCGGACGCATCCGGAATTTCCGACGCCCCCGTCCGCCGCGCCTGGAGCGGGCGCTCGAGCACGTCATCGAGTTCGGCAAGTTCCACGGCCATACGCTCGGGCAGATCGCTGCGTTCGAGCCGTCGTATATCGACTGGGTCGCGGGCACCGTCACGAGGGATCCCGAGCTCGTCGCCGCGGCGCGGGTCGTCCAGGCGGACCTCGATGGGAGGGCAGTAGGCCGGCGAGCCCATCCGGCGCCGAGTCGGGCGACGCGGTCGGCGTAGCCGCCGGACACGATGATCGCCCCCCGGAGATCCGGAGGGCGATCGAGCGATGATCCGCGCCAGTTTCGATCAGTCCTGCCAACCCGACGGCCTTACGGGCCTGATGGCCGAAAGATCCGGTTACTCGGCTCGTGAGCGAGGACCGGGATCCCTCTCTCGAACCTCCTCGAGTGAGCGTCCGTTCCCCGTTCCGTGACCGACGCCCCAGGTGCTGTCCCCGGTTCGATCGCAGGTCGGCTTGATCAGAACCCTACGGCCGGGCGGTCACGCACGGCAATGGCACCCTGGTCCCGAAACGGGCCGGTCGATGGTCGGGCGCACCCGCGCACCACTCGTGGGACGGCCGTACCAGGTGCACTGGCGCACCGGACCCCCTTGGCCGCTACCCTTCCGGGCGTGACCCACCGACGCCATCCCCGCCGCTCCGCGCTGCCCACCACGATCCTTGCGGTGGTCCTCGGCGCGGCGCTCGCCGGCTGCGCCACCGAGACCACGACATCCTTCGATCCCTCTTCGGCGTGCACCACGGACGGGCGGATGGCGGGCGCCTACCCGGAGCTGGAAGCCCGCGTCCCGACCACCTTCGAGGGCCGCGGGCCGGACCGCCTGGACTCCGGTCGGCACTGCACGGAGACCAACCTCGGGAGCCTGGCCGCGGCCGGCTTCGATGAGGTGCGGTTCGCTGGGGGGACGTGGGACTTCGGTGGCCAGCGGGCGGCGGCGCTCGTCGTCTTCCAGGCCGACGGCCTCACCGCCGATCGGATCGCCGAGTTCTATGGATCGAGTGCCCAGACTGCGAACCGCACGCAGGTGACCGGCATCTCGACCCCGACCCTCGCCGGTCGGTCGGGGCATCGGCTCGACACTGCGACCGGCAGCCGGACGCAGACCGTGCTGACGTGGCCATCGGCAGAGCCGGACGTCGTCAATGTCGTGATCACCAACGACCTGCCCGACCCCAAGATCGACGCCGCCGTCGCGGCCTTCGGCGGCGGCTGAGTTCCCCGACCCGGTGCTAGAGTCGGCCGCATGAGCGAACGACCGACCGATCGGCAGACGAAGCCGCGGACCGATCGCCCAGCGCAGTGGGAGCGCGATCGTCTCGAGCCGGCTCTCGGGCGCGCGCCGGAGCGTAAACCCGCCTTCTCGACGATCAGCGACATGCCCATCGAGCGGCTGTATGGGCCGTGGTCATTGCAGGACGATGCCGAGGAACGCATCGGGCTGCCCGGCGAACCGCCGTTCACCAGGGGCATCCACCCGACCGGCTACCGCAGCCGCCTGTGGACCATGCGGATGTTCGCCGGCTTCGGATCGGCCGAGGACACCAACGACCGCTTCCGCCAGCTGCTCGCGGCCGGCCAGACCGGCCTCTCGATCGCCTACGACATGCCGACCCTGTACGGCTACGACACCGACGACGCGGAGGCCGAAGGGGAGTTCGGGACGTGTGGGGTCGGAGTCAGCAGCCTGGCGGATATGGAGGTGCTGCTCGCCGATCTGCCGCTCGAGAAGGTCTCGACGTCGATGACCATCAACTCCCCGGCCGCGCCGATCTGGGCGATGTACATCGTCGCGGCCGAGAAGGCCGGTGTGCCGCGCGACCGACTCGAGGGCACGCTCCAGAACGACATCCTCAAGGAGTTCATCGCCCAGAAGGAGTTCCTCTTCCCGCCCGAGCCGTCGATGCGCCTGGTGACCGACACCATCGAGTTCGGCACGCGCGAGATGCCGCGCTGGAACACCATCTCGATCAGCGGCTATCACATCCGCGAGGCGGGCTCCACGGCGGTCCAGGAGCTGGCGTTCACGATCGCCGACGGTATGGCGTACGTAGAGCACGCCATCGAGCGCGGGCTGCGCGTCGATGACTTCGCGCCGCGGCTGTCGTTCTTCTTCAACTCGCATTCGGACTTCTTCGAGGAGATCGCCAAGTTCCGCGCGAGCCGTCGCATCTGGCACGACCTGATGACGAAGCGCTATCGGGCCGAGAACGAGCGCTCGGCGTGGATGCGGTTCCACACCCAGACGGCCGGCGTGTCGCTGACCCCGCAGCAACCGCTCAACAACCTCACCCGCGTCGCCCTCCAGGCCCTGGCCGGCGTGCTGGGCGGGACGCAGTCGCTCCACACCGACGCCTACGACGAGGCGCTTGCGGTGCCGACCGCGGAAGCCGCACTCCTCGCCCTTCGCCAGCAGCAGGTGCTCGCGGAGGAGACCGGCGTCGACGCGACCGTCGACCCGCTCGGCGGATCGTGGTTCGTCGAGGCGCTGACCGACGAGACCGAGCGCCAGGTGTGGCGCTACCTCGACGAGATCGATCAGCGGGGCGGGATGGTCGCCGCGATCACCGAGGGGTATCCCCAGCGCGAGATCGCCGACGCGGCCTACCGCTACCAGCGTGAGTTCGACGCCGGGCAACGGCGGGTCGTCGGGGTGAACGCCTACATCGACGAGAACGAGGAGACGCCGGTCCCGGTGCTGGCCGTGCCGCAGGGCTCGCTGGAACGCCAGCTCGCCCGACTGGAGCGCACGCGCCGCGAGCGTGACCCGTCGGCCGTCGAGGCGGCGCTGGAGGGCCTGCGCGACGCCGCGACTCGGCCTGGCTCCACGGAGACCAACCTCATGCCGCATTTCATCCGGGGCGCGGAGGCGTATGCCACGCTCGGCGAGATGTGCGGGATCCTGCGTGGCGTGTTCGGGGAGTATCGGGAACCGGTCGCCGTCTGAGGAGGGTCGGGCCGTGACTGCCGCCGTCGTCGGGCGCGACCGGGAACTGGCCGAGATCTCGCGCTTCCTCGATTCGATCCCGACGAGGTTCGCCGCGCTACTGCTGTCGGGACCGGCCGGGATCGGCAAGACCACGCTCTGGGAGCACGCGGTCGCCGCGGCTCGGGAGCGCGGGTATCGGGTCGTCGTCTCGCGTCCCACGGAGGTCGAGACAGGCCTTGCGTTCGCTGCGCTGCACGATCTCTTCGGTGACCTTGCCGATGGGCGATCGACCGAGTTGCCCGAGCCCCAACGGATCGCGCTCGATGCAGCACTCCTCCGCGTGACGGCGGAGGCGCCGCCCCAGCCGTTGGCCGTGTCGGTCGGCGCTCGACACCTGGTCCGCCATGTCGCCGCCGAGGGCCCGCTCGTGATCGCCGTCGACGACGTGCCCTGGCTCGACGAGCCGTCCGCTCGCGTCCTCGACTTCGTGGTCCGTCGCCTGGATGACGAGCCGGTCGGCGTCATCGTCGGCCAGCGTGGGACGACCCGGGACAGTAGCGTCGCGACACTCGGGGGTGTCGGGCCGGAACGCATCACGCGGGTCGATCTGCACGGTCTGTCGATCGACGAGGTCGATCGCCTGCTGCGCGATCGCATCGGGCTCGAGCTGGCACGTCCGATGCTGGCACGGCTGCACGCTGTCGCGGCCGGCAATCCCTTCTACGCGCTCGAGCTCGGGCGCGCGATCGCCAGTGGCGACGTGACCGACCACCTGGATGCCCTCGAGGTCCCGCCCAGCCTCGACCGTCTCGTCGGACAACGACTCGACGCGCTGGGGGCGGAGGCCGACGTGGTCACGCTGTACGTCGCGGCGGCGTCGCAGCCGCCCGAGGCTGCGCTGGTCGCGGCGATCGGAGAGGAGGCCGCGCTCCGCGGTCTGGCGGACGCCGAGCGTGGCGGGGTGCTCGTCAGGGAGCCGGAGCACGTCCGCTTCACCCATCCACTGCTGGCCGCCGCCGTGTATGCGCGGGCGCCGGCGGATCGACGGCGAGCCGTCCACGCTCGGCTCGCGGGGGTCGTCGCGGGTCCAGAGGAGCGGGCCAGGCACCTGGCGCATGCGACCACACAGCCCGATGAGGAGGTCGCCGCGGCACTGGAGTCCGCCGCTGCTAACGTGACCGGGCGCGGCGCGCCGGATGCCGCAGCGGTGCTGGCGGATCGAGCAGCGCAGCTCACCCCACCCGACGCCCGTGACGCCCGTCGTCGCCGCATGTCGCTCGCAGCCGAGCAGCACATCATCGCCGGCGACATCGGACGTGCCCGCGCCATGCTCCAGCGACTGATCGACGAGGCTGAGGGTCCGGTGGAGCGATCCGCGGCACTGGCGCGGATGGCGCATCTCCTCCTCGTGCAGGCGCAATGGGACGAGGCAGGCGCGATGTACCGCGAGGCGGCATCGATCGTCGATGACGATCCCGCGCGCCGGATCCCGATCGAGCTGGGCCTGGCGGGCGTCGCCTACGTCACGTGGCGGGACCGGGAGGGCGGTGCCGAGCACGCGGCCGAGGCGCTCCGACTCGCGGAATCGCTCGGCGATCCGGTCGCGCTATTCCAGACCCTGGGACATGCCGCGTCATGGCGCGGTCGGCTCGGCCAGGACTGGCGTGCGCTCATGGATCGTGCCGATGCCATCGCGCCTGTCGATGCCGACATCCCGGCGGTGGAGCATCCGGACCTCCAATTCGTGCGCCTGCTGCGTGACGCCGGCGAGCTGGGCGACGCGCGCGAACGCCTCGAGCGGTTGATCGAATACGCCGCGGAGCGGGGCGACTGGCACGGCCTGCCGCGACTCCTGCTGGGGAAGGCCGGTATCGAGGCCAGGTCCGGCGACGTCGATCGAGCGGCGGCCACGCTGGAGGAGGCAAGGACCGGCGTCTATCAGACGGGGGAGGGGGCGTGGGTCGATGACATCAACGTGCTGTCGCACAGGATCGCCGTCCTGCGCGGCGACGTCGACGACGCGCGTTCGATCGAAGCGGCCGTGCATGCACGCCTGGGGGTCAACCCGGCGCTGGCCCATGAACGCTGGTCGACATCGGTCGCCGCGGTCGAGTTGGACTTCGCCCTCGGAGACATCGCGACGGCGCGTCGACGGATCGAACCCCTGCTCGCCGCGGCTGCCGATGACCCGCTGAAACCGGCCTCGGCGTGCACGCTCATCGTGCTGGGCATCGAGGTGCTCGTGGCGGCCGGCCGGCTCGACGTTGCCCGCTCGTTGGCTGACGCTTGGGTCCCGCAGCTCGGATCTTCGGACGTGCCCTGGATCCAGGCAGAAGCGGCAAGAGCGGTCGCGGTCCTGAAGGCGGCCGAAGGTCGGATCGGTGAGGCCGTCACGGCGTCGGACGATGCGCTGGCGCTGGCCGAGCGCGCCGGGATGCCCTTCGTCCTTGCCCGCGCATCGCTGACGGCGGGAGAGGTGCGCAGGCGAGCTCGCCAGAAAGCGCGAGCGCGAGAAGTCCTCGGCGCGGCCGTAGAGATCTTCAGCGGGATCGGCGCGCGACTCTGGGCTGAGCGTGCTCGATCCGAACTCGCACGCGTGGCCCCGCGGCGACCGGAGGGTGCGCAGCTGACCGCCACCGAGCGACGGTTGGTGGAGCTCGTGTCGGCGGGCCGGTCCAACCGGGAGATCGCTGACGCCCTGTTCATGAGCGTGCACACGGTCGAGGCGCATCTCACGCGCTTGTTCCGGGCGTTCGATGTACAGAGCCGGACCGAGCTCGCGCGTATCGCCATCGAAGGCAGCCATCCCCGGCTACGCGACGCCGGACCCGGCGCCGGGACGTAGGGGTCGACCCGCAGGTATAGGGATATCCGTGATTTCGCACGGGCAGGTCGGGGTCGAGGATGTCGACACGCCGGTCGCCTGACCGGCCCGACAAACCGTCACGAGATCCAAGGAGCTCGACCAATGGCAGAACTCGTCCAGCGACGGACCACCACCACCAACCCCCTCGTGGGGCTGGCCATCGCAGCCTCGCTCCTCGGCGGCGTCGCCGGCGGAGCGGTGGCGATCGCCATCCCGGCCGTCATCCAGGCCCGGGCCGCTGACGACGCGGCGGAGGCCGCCGAACGTGCGAAGTGGCTGCAGTACGGCCAGGAATGGGAGGCGCGGTACCGCCAGATGTACCCGATCGTCGACTAGGCGATCGATCGCTTCGGACCTGGGGGTCCTTAACGGAACGGGCGCCGGGCCCAGACGATGAGCCCGGCGGCCGCACCCAGCACGATCACGAGCCCGGCAGCGAGCGCTGCCCCGAACACGGCCAGGATCAGGCCGATCAGCCCACCCACGACCAGCATCGCCTGTGCGCCAGCGACCGACCGGTCGGGCAGCGTCGGGGTCTCGGGGAGCATCGCCCGGCGCTCACGCCGATCCCAATCATGCCAGCGGGCGAGCCCGATCTTGGCGAGGGCGTAGAACAGGCCGATCGACACGGCCAGGCCGAGCAGCACCGGGCCGAGCGACGCGAGGATGTCGCCCACGTCGCCCAGCGGTAACCAGTCCAGGACCGCGCCGATCGCCGCACCGGACGCAGTCACGGGACCCGACACGATCTCGTGGCCCGGGATCCGGTCCCATAGCGCGACGAGCCGGTGCCCGGCGGCCGCGAGCCGTTCATCGCCGGTCGCTTGCAGGGCGATCAGGACGACGCTGGTGGCGATCGCCCCGAGCGAGCACAGCCAGCTCCACGACGCCAACGCCGACACGCGCTGGCGGCGCCACACGATCCGTCGGGTCCGGTCGGTCTTGTCGCGATAGAAACGTGAGACGGAAGGATCACCCAGGGCCGCGTCAAGGTGCCGCACCAACGGGATGACGAAGCCCTCGGGGTTCGCCCAGTACGCCCCGTGGTCGGTGAGCACATTCATCTCGTTGGTCACGGGTCGCGACTCGACGAGGATGGTCCCCGCGTGCGGTGTCGGTGGTGGGTCGCCGGGGAGCGGCACGGGCGCCGTCATGAGCCATGGCTCGGGATCGCCTCGCTCCGGTATCGGTCCTGCCGGTGCTGGATCGTATGACGACCAGACATCGACCCAGCGAAGTCCCGGCCGGACCCGCGCGAGGTTGCCGACGAGTCGATGCCCCGGCGTGATCTCCTCCACATCGGGATCGGCGGCGAGGCGCCACGCCAGGCCGAGACCCTGGCCGAGGGTCACGAGCTTGTCGACCTGGAGGTCCGCATACGCCGGATCGAGCAGCGTCTCGAAGCTCACCAGAGCGCCGCCCGAGTGGGCGACGATCACGATCGCGTCGCAGCCATCGTTCTTGAGTCCCTTGATCGAGCGAGCCAGGCGAGCGCGGACGTTCGCTGCCTGGACCGGCTCGTCGAGGAGCACAGGCAAGTCGCCAAACCAGTCGATGAGGAAGCTGTCGACCATCTGCCGTACGGCGAAGTCGCGAACGACGGGGATCGGCACGCGACGGAGGAGGTCGTAGCCAGCCAACGCCACGGCACCTGTCCCGGCCACCAGCCAGCCGACCGGCCGAGCCCCGAACGTCACCGATTGGACCTGATCCAGACGTTCGGCCAGTCGCCAGTCGAGCGGTGGCGGCTGACCGATGATGTCGGCGGCTTGGGCGAGCTCGACGAGCCGCGGTGACCGGTCGCGGTAGCCGGCGGCGATGCCCGAGACGACCGACCGCATCCGGCGTCGCAGGTAGTCGATCGTCCGTCCGAGGCTCGGGGCGCGAAGATCCGATGCCCACCACGCTTCGGTCATGACCCAGGTCGTGGCGGGGACCCCGGCGTGGCGCGGGACGGCGATCTCGAGGTAGGGCGGAGACCCGGCATTGAACGTGAACTCAGCCCGCCACACCGGGTCGTCGACCCGATCTACCGCAGGATCAACCGGCGTCGACCCAGCTTGGTCCGCGCGCCAGTTCGTCAGGAGCTCGACGATCGGCCCCGACCAGTCGAGGAAGGTCTCGCCCGGCGTCTGCGTGCCGATACCGTGGACGAACACGATCCCGGTGCGTCGGGCGATCCCTGGCGGCAGGGCGTCGGCCGGGGGTTGGTGCTGCTTGGAGGGGGGCTCAGCGCTGGCAGCCGCGTCGCTGAGGACGGTCGGTTGGTCGTCCGCTCGCCGGAGCATGCGGCCGACTCTACCATCGGCCCGCGGCCCGGCCGACGTACCATCGGGCCATGTACCTCGACGCGATGGAGTTCCTCGAGGAGGAGCGCGATGCCTGGGCGCCGTATGAAGCGCTGGCGGAGTTGACCGACGACCAGCTGACGGCCGAGGTCGATGGCGCACATGGCTGGACCGGGCGCGATCTGATGGCCCATATGCTCGCCTGGCAGGGCGTGTCGCTCGATGCCGCCAAGGAGCTGGCGGTCAACGAGACGAGCCCCACGATCGCCCGGGTCGATGCCGATTGGGACGCTCGCGGCGGCGAGGTCGTCAACGAGGAGATCAACCAGACTTGGGCCGCCGTGCCGATGGCCGAGCTTCGGGAGCGGTTCCGAACGCAGCCTGGCGAGCTACGCGGCTACCTGACGGTGGTGCCCGAGACCCGCTGGCTCAAGCATCCCGTCCACCTCAAGTCCTTCCGGGACGAGACGATCGAGCACTACGGCGAGCACGCCGACGATCTGCGCGCGATCCTGGCGGCGGCGCGTTCGTGACGACGCTCCGGGACGTGCTCGATGCGGCCGCCGGGTCGACGCCCGACGTGGACGTTCAGACTGCGCCCGATGGGGGAGTCACCTGGTCGATCCACGGGACGACGTTCGCCGTGCTGTCGGCGGATGGCGGGGAGGCGTCGTTCCTCCTGGACCCGATCGTGGCCGGCGCTGCGACGCGGACACCAGAGGTGACTCGGTCCGAGCGTGGCCCTGGCTGGGTCGACCTGCGGCCGCGGGTCGTGGATGGCCACGTGGCGGACCGTGCCGGGGCGTGGTTCCTGTCCGGCCATCGTCGCCTGACGGGCCCGGGCGCCTAGATCGAGCGCTCCGGTCGGCCCACGGTTCGCGCTCGCCGAGGTTCCTGCCGGGCGTGTGCTCGTCGTCGTTTGGAACATCCCGATGTGCCGATCAGCGGCTGAATGTGGCGCTCGTCGTCGTTTGGAACATGGTGGAGGTTCCAAATGCGTTCGAACCGGCCCTTCCTTCGTCAGTTGGAACATACGGATGTTCCACAGCACGCAAAACGACCCCGGTCGGATGACCGGGGTCGGGTAGGGCGGGATCCGGGTGGATCAGTCGGCGCCGGCGGCCGCGAACTCGGTCAGGCCGAATTGCTGCTCGAGCTGATCGAGCGGTCTGAAGCCGACCACGCCCTGCGGCTGCGAGCCCGGCTTGAAGAAGGCGATCGTCGGGATGCTCATGATGTTGAACGCCTGCGAGATGCGCGGATTGGCGTCAACGTCGACCTTGACGACATCGACCGCGCCCTCGTACTTCTCGGCGAGCTTCTCCAGCTCGGGGGCGACCATCTTGCACGGCCCGCACCACTCGGCCCAGAAGTCGACGACGACCGGCCGCTCCGCCTTGAGCACGAGCTCCTCGAACGTGGCGTCCGTCGCGTGCTTGATCTCGACCATTTGTGTTCCTTTCTCACTCGCTCGGCGAGTGCCCGCGGGCCTTGTGCCCTAGCGGGCGATGTCCTGGATGAGTCGGTAGGCCTCGAGGACGCGGTGGTCCGCAAGGCGGTAGAGGATGGTGTTGCCGTCGCGCCGGCTGGTGACCAGACCAGCCCGGCGGAGCACAGCGAGATGCTGGCTCATGTTGGGCACCTGGCAGCCCACCCGGGTGCTGAGGTCGCTGACCGAGAGCTCGCCGATCGCGAGCGACTCGAGGACACACAGGCGCTTCGGGTCTGCGAGGGCTCGACCGACCGCGGCGTACCGCTCGCGATCGAGCTCCGCCGAGACCGGCAGGTAGTCCAACACGGCTCGACGATATCAGTGTTTGCGCAAACACGCAAGTAGGAGCGTCGCTCAGGGCCACGCCCGGAGCTTCCGCTGTGTCGCGCCTGCAACCCGCGAAGCCCCACGCTGGCCCCAAGCCCGGAGACGCAAACGGAGGTATCGAGTCATGTGCCTGACGTGTGGCTGCATGGACGCCCATCGCGAGATGGGTGAGGCCAACATCACCTACGAGGACATCAAGCGCGCGGCGGATGAGAACGGTCGCAGCGTCGAGGAGACGCTCCAGACGTTCGAGGCGACCGAGGCCAAGGACCGCCGCGAGCACCCCCAGGAATACGGAGCCGCGGGCGCGCGCGCCTGACGCCGGTCAGGCGAAGAACGGCGGCGACGTCAGGACGTAGCGATCCAACCCCTCGACGGGACCGTCGGTAAAGAACAGCATCACGAACGGGTCGACCCGGAAGCCCCGACCGAGTACGTGGTCGATCCCCGTGCGGGCGGTCAGCGCCAGGTCGAACGTGACCGTGGCGTGTCCGGCTGCCGCCGCCGCCGCCTCACCATCCGCCAGCAGGATCGGTAGATCGGTCGGGGCGAGCGCCCCATACGGCCCGCCCCAGGCGGGTCGCGTCGGATGGTAGCCGTAGGCGACGGGAGCCTCCGCCCGCCGATAGAGCCAGCCCGGACGCTGGCCGGCGAGCCATCGATGGTCTTCGTCGCGCCGGAAGCCGAGGATCGCCTGATCGATGTTCGCGAGCGCCTCCAGCGGCGGGTCGTCCGGCTGGATCGGCTCGCGGCTCAGGTCCGTAGCGAGCCGCTCGTCGCGTGGAGCACCTTCCCAACCGACCAGCGGCACGCGACCATCGAGACCGGCGCGCAGATACCGCGCGATCGCCCGGGGATCGATCGTCGCGACGATCGCGCGGTGCCGGGCGCCCGCAGCAGGGAACGCACGCTCGAGCAGGCCGCGGCCGACTCCGCCTGATTGCGCGTCAGGCAGGACGAAGAACTCGGTCAATTCGCGAACGCCGTCGCGGACGATCGACCGGGCGTATCCGACCGGCCGACCACCAACATCGTCCTCGGCGATCCACCACTGGTCCGCGGTCATGGCGAGATGATCGAACAGTGGGCGGCGCGTCTCGAACGCGTTCGGGTCGCCGGCCGTGGCGTTGGCGCCGCCGCCAGTCCGGCGGCCCAGATCATCGACCGACGTCTCGAAGATGTCGAAGCAGGCCCGCGTGTCGGCGAGAGTCCCGGGCCGAAACGTGATCACAGCCCGAGCCTACCCGGTGCCATACTCGGCCGCGTGATCGACCCTGCCAGCCCCGTCGCCGAAGAGGCGCTCGAGGTCCCAGTCTCGACGATCGAGGAGGCGGCCGGCCGCCTCGCCGGCTACGTCCATCGGACACCGATGCTGAGCTCCGTGACGGCGTCGCACTGGCTCCGGAGGGCGTCCGGCGTCACCGCCGCCGACGACCGTCTCTATCTCAAGGCCGAGCAGCTCCAGAAGACGGGCTCGTTCAAGGCGCGCGGCATGACCAATCGGATCGCGACCCTGCCGCCGGAGGCCCGCGCCCGCGGAGCGATCACATTGTCCGCCGGGAACGCCGGCCAGGCCTATGCCTGGGCGGGTGCGACGGCCGGGGTCCCCGTCACCGTCGTCATGCCCGAGGGCGCCGTGCGCTCCAAGGTGGATGCCTGCCTTGGCTACGGCGCCCGGGTCGTCCTGCACGGGACGCATGTCGGCGAGACCTTCGCAGAGATGGAGCGGATCCGCGACGCGGAGGGCCTGACGTTCGTCCATCCGTTCGACGACCCAGTGGTCATCGCCGGGAATGGCACGGTCGGTCTCGAGATCGTCGAGGACGTGCCCGACGTCGATGTCGTGGTCGTCGGTGTCGGCGGCGGCGGGCTCATCAGCGGCATCGCATCTGCGGTCAAGGCGCGACGGCCGAGTGCCCGCGTCATCGGCGTGGAGCCGGAGCGCTCGAATGCCGTTTCCCTGGCCATCGAGCGTGGCGAGATCGTGACGATCCAGCCGGAGTCGGTCGCCGACGGGCTGGGTGCGCCGTTCGCGGGCCGCTGGACGATGGCGATCACGCGGCGCTTGCTCGACGAGATCGTCCTCCTCGACGACGCGACGATCCTCGCAGGGCTCCGCTTCGCGCTCGAACGCCTCAAGCAGGTCCTCGAGCCCGCCGGTGCGGCGGCGCTGGCAGCGGTCCTCGCGGGACGGATCCCGATCGCCGACGGGGAGCGTGTCGTCGTCGTCCTGTCGGGCGGGAACGTGGAGGTCAGCCGCCTTGGCGAGCTGATCGCAGCGGCCGGCACCCTGCCGGGAGCGCGCGGCTAGTCGACACCGAGGGCGTGCAGGCGCTCGTCGTCGATGCCGAGGTGGTGGGCGAGCTCGTGGATGACGGTGAGCCGGACCTCCTCGGCGAGATCGTCCGGGTCCGCGAAATCCGCCTCGAGCGGCAGGCGGAACAGGGAGATCCGGTTGGGCATCGCGATCCAGTCGGCGCCGTATTCGGTTCGGGCGACGCCCTCGTACAGGCCGTAGAGGGTGTCGTCCGTATCCAGCTCGTTGTCCCGCAGCTGGTCAGGCGTTGGCTCGTCCTCGATGACGATCGCGACCTCGTCGAGCGCGGCCGCGAATGGCATCGGGATGGCAGCGAGCGCCTCCTCCACGAGGTCCTCGAACCGTCGGTGACGAGCGACAGGCTGGCGGAGGGAGCGGCCGGTCCGGGAGCCGCGACGGCGCTTGACCATGGCGCCCGTATCCTAGGGCCGATGGAGCTCCCGCCGACCGACGTCCCGGAGCCGGACGCGACGCTCGAGCCGGCGGGGTTCATGGTCGACAGCGACGGCGAGCGTATCCATTTCCTCGACTGGGGCGAGTCGCCGGATGCGGGCCGAGAGCCGGCGGTCGTGGCAGTCCACGGTCTGGGCCAGACGGCCTGGATCTGGACACCGGTCGCTCGCCGGATCGGTGGTCCCGCTGGTCGGCGACGCTTCGTGGCGATGGACCTGCGCGGCCATGGCCTGTCCGACGCGCCGACCGAGGACGGCGCCTACGACATCGATCTCCAGGCACGCGACGTGGTCGCCGTGGCGGAGGGCACGGGGTTCCGGTCTCATCACGCGCCGGGCGTGGTCCTGGCAGGACACGGTTTCGGCGCGATCGTGGCCGTCCGGGCAGCGGCGCTCCTTCGCGCGGCCTGCTCCGGCGTGATCCTGGTCGACGGCGGCTGGGAATCGCTCGAGTCGACGACCGGGCTCGATGCGGACGAGTTCCTGCGGGGTCTCGATGAACCGCCAGAGGTGATGCGCTCGCTCGCCGCGTTCCTCGCTGACCGCAAGGCGTTCGACCCGGCCAGCTGGGACGAGGATCAGGATCGGGCAGCCCGCGCGACCGTCGTGGAGACCCATGCCGGACGCGTCGTCCCGTCCGCGCGCCCGCATGCCACCGAGGCGAGCGTCCGCGCGATGTTCGACTACGTACCTGCCCCGAGCCTCGCCGCGGTCTCGGCGTCAGTGATCGCGTTGATCGCCGCCGACGACGAGACCCACACGCGAGCTCGGCAGCTCGCAGCGGTCTCCGAGGCCCGGCTGGAGGCAGGCCTCGGCGCCATGACGATCGCGTCCTTTCCCCACGACGGTCACAACCTGATGCGCTACCGTCCCCGCGAGGTAGCCGCGGCCGTCCTGTCGATCACGGCCTGACCCGCAGAGGAGCTCGATGCAGGTCGTCTATTCACCACGTCACCTGGCCCACGACATCGACACCGAGACGTTCATGGGCATCGGGATCCCCGCCAACGAGGTGGCGGAGCGCGCGGAGCGCATCCGCGACGCCCTGACCGCAGATGGCGGGTTCACCTTCGTCGAGCCGTCCGACCACGGCGAGGCGCCCATCACCGAGGTCCACCACGAAGGGCTCGTCCGGTTCCTCGAGGTCGCCTGGTCGGAGGTCCGCGCACAGATGATCCCGCGGGCCTTCCTGTCGGCCGACACGTACCCGAACGTCGCGATGTTCGAGGGGATGTCGCCCGACGCCGTCGAGCGGCTGATCCGCGAGCCCGGACATGTCGGGGGACGGGCAGGGTTCTGGGGTCTCGACTCGGCGGCGCCACTGGTCGCCGGGACGTACGACGCTGCCCGGGCGGCAGTCGACGTGGCGCTGACGACGATGGATCTCGTACTCAGCGGTGAGACCACCGCCTACGGTCTGTGCCGGCCGCCCGGCCACCACGCGGCGCGCTCGATGTACGGGGGCTACTGCTTCTTCAACAACGCGGCCGTCGTCGCGCATGCGATCGCTGCGCAGACAGGCGAGCGGGTCACGATCCTCGACGTCGACTACCACCACGGCAACGGCTCGCAGCAGATCTTCTGGCGGCGTGGCGACGTGCGCTACGTGTCGATCCACGCCGACCCGGAACGCGCGTACCCGTACTTCCTCGGTCGTGCCGACGAGACCGGGGAGGGCGACGGAGCCGGCGAGAACCACAACATCCCGCTCCGCGCCGGTGCGACGAACGGCGACTACCTCGAGGCGACCGACCGGGCCATCGAAGTGATCGCCGCCGCGCCCGGATCGGTCGTGGTCGTCTCGCTCGGCTTCGATACGTACGGTCTGGACCCGATCGGCGACTTCGCGCTCACGACGGAGGTCTATCACGAGGTCGGCCGGCGGGTCGCGGCCCTCGGCCGGCGGCTGGTCATCCTCCAGGAGGGTGGCTACCACCGCCCGTCGTTGGGCGAGAACGCCCGGGCATGGCTGCGCGGCGCGGAGGGACGCCCGTTCGACCCCCTGCCGTCTGCCGGCTTCGGCGAGCGAGGGACCGTCGCCTGATCGCGTCGCTCGACCAGGCCGCCCTCGAGGCGGCCGTCGCGGAGCTTGCCGCACGGGATCCGGACCTTGCCGGCATCGTCGCGCGGATCGGACCACCACCGCTCTGGGATCGGCCGCCTGGTTTCGGGACGCTCGTCCACATCGTGCTCGAGCAGCAGGTCTCGCTGGCGTCCGCGCGCGCCGCGTTCGAGCGGCTCGTCGTCGCGACCGATCCGTTGACACCCGAGCGGTTCCTCCGCCTGACCGATGCGGACCTGCTCGCCGTCGGGTTCAGCCGCCAGAAGGCGCGTTACGGACGGGCGATCGCCACGGCAGTGCTGGATGGCACGCTGGACCTCGAGGAGCTGGCGGCGCTCGACGACGATGCCGCTCGCGAGACCCTCGAGACGATCCCCGGGATCGGTCGGTGGACGTCGACGATCTACCTGTTGATGGTGCTTGGCCGTCCCGATGTGTGGCCGGTCGGGGACATGGCCCTGGCGACGGCGGTCGCCGAGGCCAAGGGCCTTGCGGGGCGGCCAACGGCCGAGGAGCTGGCGATCCTGGGCGAGGTCTGGCGACCGTGGCGATCAATCGCGGCGCGCCTGTTCTGGCACGACTATCTGGCGCGCCGAGGCACCACCCCGTGATCGTTCGTGCGTGACGACGCGCACTCGTAACCGAACGGAACCACCCCGAACGACCCCATATCCGCGGCTCCAGCGGTATCCTCGTAACTCGGTCACGGGGTCTGGGGCTGCGCGGACCTCGTCAGGAGGAGACCAATCAGCCGCATCACCGGGATCGACCCGCTCTATCGCCAGACTGCCATGGGCATCGGCTTCGGCCTGCTCATCGCGATCATCCTGGCCAGCGCCTTCTCGGCCATGGTGCCGGCGCCATCGGGGCCAGGGGTCGCGCCAGTGGTCGCCGCGCCGGTGTCTTCGCCGGGGACGACCGTCTCCGGCCAGGCATCGGGAAGTCCAAGCCAGTCGGTCGAGGTGAGCCCGTTGGCGAGCGGGTCTCCGGCGACATCACCGGGTGCCGGTGGCGCTGCACCGACGCTGCCCACGACACCAGGTTCACCAGGCGGCGGCCCCACCGAGCCAGGCGGCACGACCCCGACGACTCCCGGTGGCCCGCAGCCACCCGCACCGGCTCCCACGCGGGCGCCGACGGCGGCACCGACAGCACGCCCGACCGTCGCACCGACGGCCCGCCCGACGGCCGCCCCGACCGCCGCTCCCACGACCGCACCGACGCCGGCGCCGACGCCCGATCCGACCCCTGATCCAACCGCTGCGCCGACGCACATCATCTGTATCCCGCCGATCTGTATCTGACGGAGGTGCATCGGGCTCGACGATACGTCCGCGTAATCCCCGGCGATCCGCTGGGGGGACCGCTGTCGCGGGCGGGCGAGTATGTTCAGCGCACGGTCACAGGATCCGAGGCTGCACGGATCCCGTAGGAGGAGACCTATCAGCCGCTTCGGCCGGATCGATCCGCTCTATCGCCAGACCGCCGTCGGGATCGGGTTCGGGCTGCTCATCGCCATCCTTCTCGCCAGCACGTTCTCGGCGATGGTCCCGGCCCCCTCGGGCCCCGCCGCCCAGGAGTTGGTGGCCGCCCCGCCTGACTCCTCATCGCCCCAGACGGTCCTGACGGATCCGGCCGCGCCCGGCGCCAGCCTGACGATCGGTGCGAGCTCTCCGCCCGAGACGCTGACGGGTGCGTCGCCTGCGCCGACCCTACCGTTGACGCCTGGCGTGCCAGGTGGGGGCGCCACCGGGCCCGGCGGGACGACCCCGCTGACACCAGGCGGCGCGACCACACCAGGCGGTCCGACCACACCGGGTGGCCCGACCACCCCGGGCGGTCCGACAGCTCCTCCAGCGACGGGACCGACCCCGCCAACGGGTGCACCCCCGCCGCCGGCGGCGCCGACCGCCCAGCCGACTGCTGCCCCGACCGCCAGACCGACGGCGGCACCGACTGCCCGACCCACGGCGGCACCGACCGCCCGGCCCACAGCCGCGCCGACGCCTCGCCCGACGCCGCGCCCGACGCCGGCACCGACAGCGCCCCCGACCGCGGCTCCGACCCAGGCCCCGCCACCACCGCCGCCACCACCACCGCCACCGACTCCCGAGCCCACGCCCGAGGAGAGCTGCATCATCCGACTACCACCGCTGCCGCCTATCTGCCTGTGAGGCGCTGGCCCGTCGCCCGGCGTACCATCCGCGACGATGACCAAGCCGATCGATCTCCCACCGAACGTGCGGCGTCTCGTTGACGAGATCGAGTCCGAGATCGGCGAGACGAGCGTCGCCATCGACGACATCACGGGCTCACGAGGGCGCGACCACGAGGGTGAGCAGTCGACCGACAACGGTCGTGTCGAGGATGCCGTGCGGCGGATCCTCGAGGAGATCGGTGAGGACCCCGACCGACAGGGGCTGATCGGAACGCCCGAGCGCGTCCACCGGATGTACACCGAGCTCACTGCCGGCTACCACGTCGATCCCGAGCGTCTGGTCAATAACGCGATCTTCGATGTCGACTACAGCGAGATGGTCATCGTCAAGGACATCCCGTTCTACTCGCTCTGTGAGCACCACCTGCTGCCGTTCTTCGGGTCGGCCGCGGTCGCCTACATCCCCCGCGGGCGCGTGATCGGCCTGTCCAAGATCCCGCGCATCGTCGAGATGTACGCGCGCCGGCTGCAGGTCCAGGAGCGCCTCACGCAGCAGGTCGCCGAGTTCCTGCAGGACCGCCTGGCACCCCAGGGCGTCGGAGTCGTGATCGAAGCCACGCACCTGTGTGCGGTGATGCGCGGTGTGCGTAAACCCGGCACGATCATGACGACCTCGTCCGTGCTCGGGCTGTTCCGGACCCGCGACCGGACCCGCGCAGAGTTCCTCGACCACCTCGCGCGCGAGGGCCCACGAGTCTGAGGGCGTGACCGAGATCGATCGCGACGAGCTGACGCTTCGCGTCCAGGACAGCTGGCGGGCATTCGACGCACGGTTGGATCGGCTGGCGCCGGACGCGATCGATCGTGTGACGCCCTCCGGCTGGACCATCGGAGCCATGCTCGCGCACATCGCTGCCTGGCACGACGCCACCGCCTACCGGCTCCACCGGTTCGGGGCCACGGGTCACGAGCAGCCGCAGGTGGAGGCGGATGACGACGCCTTCAACGCACGCGTCGCCGCGGAAGTCGAAGGCATGCCTGCCGCCCGACTCGTCGACTGGGCCCGCGCCTCCTACCAGCGCCTCGACGACGCCCTCCGCGCGATCCCTGCCCTCGATGCGGACGGCTGGGTCGCGGCGGTCGTCGCGGGCAACACCTTCGAGCACTACGAGGAACACGCGCCGGAACTGGACGGCGCCTGAGTTCCGCTCAGCCGGCCTCGGTGATCGTGATCTTTCCGGCGCCGCCGACGATGTCGATCAGGTAGCGATCCTTGGCCTTCGCTGCGCCTGGAGTCTCGATGACCGTATCCGCGGTCCCATTCAGGCGCTCCTGGTCGAAGTCGATCCGACCAGCGCCGCCCTTCAGGGTCAACCGCAGGGCTGTACCGGTCGGTCGCTCGATCCGGATGTTGTTGGCCCCACGACTGAACCGAATGGGAACATCGCCCGTCGGCTGGCCCAAGGTGAGCCGGAACTGATCCACGCCACCGGTGAGGTTGAAGGAGCGCAGGTCGAGCGATCCGAACTTGCCCTGGAGCTTGCCCGCCCCGCCGACGATCTCGACGTCCCAGGGGATCGCGGCGTTCAGAGAGACGTCGGTGCGCCGTTCCTGCCGACCCCACTGCCAGCCGCCTTTGTACTGGATCGTCACGACCCCGTCCCGAAGGCGGACCTGGGGAACGGCCCCATCGAACTTCGCCCGGTAGAGGTCGGCGATGTGCGGCGTCCCGCGCAGCAGCAGCTCATGGGCGCCCGCCTTGAACAGGAGCCGAGCTCGGCTCAGCCCGCCGATGGGCGCCGCGTGCTCGGACGCGCTGCCGTCCGCGTTATCCCGGGTATCCCGAAGCGCGGTCGCCTCCTCGCTCCTGATCGCCGCCATGCGAGTGAGGAAATCGTTGATGACCGCCAGTTCGGCCGCCGAGTATTGGCCGATCTCTGACGCGCTCTTCTCGCCGACGCGGGCCATCGTGGCCTCGACTGCCGCGATCCTATCCGGCACGACCTCGACGATGACGCGCCGTCGATCGGTCGGATCGGGGACGCGGCGCACATAGCCCGCCTGCTCGAGTCGGTCGATCACGCGGGTGACCGCGCCGGTCGTCAGGCCCATCAGGTCGGACAGCTTCCCGGCGGTCGCCGCGCCGCTGTCGATGAGGACCTCGAGGGCATCGATGTCGGACTCCGACAGGCCGAACCGAAGTGCCACCGTGTGCCCGAAGAGCGACCCCTGGAGATTGACACGGCGTAGGGAGCGGAGGACGGAATCGATCGAATCGCGGTCCATGGTTGACAACATCTCCTCGCGTGGGTGATTATCTGCACAGTGCAGATATTGCCCGAAGATGCTGAACGACGCAAATGGCGTCCCCGGCAGCATAGCCCAGGAGAGAGCGATGGCGACCCCGGGATTGATCAACGGATGCATGATCGAGACGCACGACCTGCGTCGAACCTTCAAGACACGCGGCAAGGCCGCCGATGTCGAAGCCGTCCGCGGCGTCGATCTCGACGTGGGCGCGGGTGAGATCTTCGGGTTCCTCGGCCCCAACGGGGCCGGGAAGACCACCATGCTCCGGATGCTTGCCACGCTGCTCGCGCCCACGTCGGGGGAGGCGACCGTGGCCGGTGCGGATCTGCGACGGCAGCCGCAGCGGGTCCGCGAGCGCATCGGGTACGTGCCGCAGGGCGGCTCCACCGATCCTGCCGAAACCGGCCGTGGCGAGCTCGTCATCCAGGGCCGCCTGTATGGGATGAGCAAGAGCCAGGCGGTGGCCCGCGCCAGCGAGGTGCTTGCCTTGCTCGACCTCGAGTCGGCCGCGGATCGGACCACGAGCACCTACTCCGGTGGGATGAAGCGCCGGCTCGACGTCGGCCTCGGCATCGTGCACCGACCGGCCGTGCTATTCCTCGATGAGCCCACGACCGGGCTCGACCCGCAGGCGCGGGCGGGCATGTGGGACGAGATCCGGGGACTCCGTGGGCAAGGGACGACGGTCTTCCTGACCACCCACTACCTCGAGGAAGCTGACGCGCTGGCCGACCGGCTGGCGATCATCGACCACGGCCTGATCGTGGCCGAGGGCACCGCCGACGAGCTCAAGCGCCAGGTGGCCGGCGACGTCATCACGCTCGCCGTCGACGGGGCCACCGACAGCGTCCTCGAGACCGTCCGCTCCCAGCCGTTCGTGCGCGAGGCGACCGGCGAGAACGGCGAGGTCCGGCTGTACGTCGATCGCGGCGAGACCGCCGTCCCGCAGCTCCTGCGGGTGCTCGATGGCGCTGGCCTCGCGGCGTCGTCGATCGCTCTGCATCGGCCGAGCCTCGACGACGTATTCCTTCGCCAGACCGGCCGCTCCCTCCGCGACGACGCGGCAGCCTGACATCCACGAACACGAAAGGGACTTCGATGAAGCTCATCCGAGACACGTGGCTGATGTACCGCCGCTCCCTCATCCTGACCCTGCGCCAGCCGGTGTGGGTCGCCATGGGCCTGTTCCAGCCCATCCTCTATCTGATCCTGTTCGCGCCGCTCCTCGAAGGGGCGACCTCGACCGCCGGCACCTCCGCCAGCGCGTTCAACTGGTTCGTCCCGGGTCTGCTCATCCTGACCGCCTTCTTCGCGGCATTCTTCGCCGGCTTCGGGCTGGTCGCCGAGATCCGCTATGGCGTCGTCGAACGGATGCGGGTGACCCCGATGAGCCGCTTCGCGATGCTGGCCGGGCGGTCGCTCCGGGACGTCACGATCCTGCTTGCCCAATCGACCCTGCTGATCCTCGTCGCCATCCCGTTCGGCCTGGAGCTAGACCCGCTCGGGGCGCTTCTGACCCTCGGCATCGTCGCCCTGGTGGGCCTGACGTTCTCCCTCCTGTCGTACACCCTCGCGCTCCTGACCAAGAGCGAAGACGCGCTGGCGCCGATCGCGCAAGCGGTCACCCTGCCGCTGCTCCTGTTGTCGGGGATCATGCTGCCCATGGCGCTCGCGCCGGACTGGCTGCAGACCCTCTCCACGTTGAATCCGCTGACCCATGCGGTGGACGCGGCCCGCGCTCTGTTCAACGGCCTGTGGGCCGACCCGCAGATCGTCGTCGGCTCGGTGGTGATGGGGACGCTGGCGCTGATCTCGCTCGTGGTCGCGGCACGGGCGTTCGCTCGGACGACCGCCTGACGTTCCACCGATGGGCCGGCCGGTCGTGGCGGTGACTACAATCCGCCCATGCCCGACCGGCCCATCAAGGTCCTGATCGCCAAGCCGGGTCTCGACGGCCACGATCGCGGGGCCAAGGTCCTCGCGCGCGGCCTGCGCGACGAGGGCTTCGAGGTCGTCTACACCGGCCTCCGCCAGACACCCGAGATGGTCGCGACCGCCGCGCTCCAGGAGGATGTCGACGTGGTCGGCCTGTCGATCCTGTCGGGCGCCCACATGACGCTCGTGCCGCGGATCACCAAGCTGCTCAAGGAGGCCGGGCTCGACGACGTGCTCGTCACGGTCGGCGGGATCATCCCCGACGTCGATGTCCAGCCCCTGCGCGACGCCGGTGTCGCCGCTGTCTTCGGGCCCGGGACGACCATCGCATCGGTCGCCGATTTCCTGCGCGCGAACGCGCGGCCCCGGGACTAGGGTGGGGGAGTCCCCGACTCCCCGGGCGGCGATCGGGGCGGATGACCTGGCCGAGTCGGCCGTGACGGGCGACCGCCGCGCGCTGGCGCGCCTCCTCACCGCGGTCGAGAACCGCTCGCCGCTGGCCGAGGCCGCCCTCCGCCAGCTCTATCCGCTCGCAGGCCGCGCACACCTGGTCGGCATCACCGGGCCACCCGGCTCGGGCAAGTCGACGCTCGTTGCCGCGCTCATCGGTGTGGTGCGCGACGCCGGGCGAGCGGTGGCCGTCGTGGCGGTCGACCCGTCGTCCCCGATCACCGGTGGGGCGTTGCTCGGGGATCGGGTGCGCATGCAGTCCTATGCCGGCGATCCTGACGTGTTCATCCGGTCGATGGCCTCACGCGGGCATGCCGGCGGCCTCGCCTCCACGACGACGGCCGCCGCGGCCGTGCTGGATGCGTCGGGCTTCGACCTCGTGCTGATCGAGACCGTCGGGACGGGCCAGAGCGAGGTCGAGGTCGCGGCCGCGGCGGACACGACCGTGGTGCTCGAGGCGCCTGAGATGGGCGATGAGGTCCAGGCGATCAAGGCCGGCTTGCTCGAGGTCGCCGACCTGGTCGTCGTGAACAAGGGCGACAAGCCGGGGGCACTGCGGACGGCGGCGCAGCTCCGGGCGATGCTGGTCCCGACAGTGGCGCGCGGCGACGACCCTGGCGATCGGCCGCAGCCGAAGCGACCGGAAGTCCTGGTCACGACCGCGTCGACCGGAGAGGGCGTACCGGAGCTGCTCGCGGCGCTCGACCGCCACCGCACCGCCGATCGCGAAGGGCTGACGTCCGAGGCCCGCCGGGCCAGGGCGCTCGCCCAGATCCGCGGCGTGCTCGCGGAGCGCCTGTCTGACCGTATCCGCGGGGAGACGCTCGCACCCCTCGCCGCTTCGCTGGTCGACGACGTCGCGGCGCATCGGTTGGACCCGTATGCGGCGGCGGACCGCCTGCTCGACGCGATCGCCGCAGAGGCGTGATGAGCACGTCCGAGCCGCAGGCACCCGCCCCGCTCGTCACGCGTTCCTTCCTGATGCTCGCCGCGACGTCGCTGGTGTTCTTCGTGGCGGGCAGTGTCGTGTTGCCGGTCGTGACCCCGTTCGCGATCGGTCCGCTCGGCTCCGACGCGGTCGGGGCCGGTTTCGCCTTCGGCGCGTTCGCCGTCGGAGCATTGGTCCTGCGCCCGGTCGTGGGGTGGGCAGCCGACCGTTTCGGGCGGCGCCCCTTGTTGGTGGTCGGAGCGTTGCTGTCGGTCGGTGCTCTCGCCTTCCACCTCGTCGTCGATTCGCTGCTGCTGTTCGTGATCGCGCGGGCGATGCTCGGGGTCGCCGAGGCGTTCTTCTTCGTGGCCGTGTTCGCCGCCGGCGCTGACCTGGCGCCCGAGACGCGGCGCGGCGAGGCCCTCAACCTGCTGTCCCTGTCGCTCTACGTCGGGCTCGCGATCGGGCCGGCGATCGGCGAGCTGGTGCTGAGAGCTGCCGGGTTCTCAGCGGTCTGGCTCGTGTCGCTCGCGCTGACGCTCGTGGCGGCCGGGCTGTCGGTGCTCGTCCCGGAGACATCGCCAACCATCCTGCGGCCGTCCGACGGACCAGCACCGCGATCCCGGCTCATCCACCCGGCGGCCATCTTCCCGGGTGTGCTGATCCTGGCCGGGACGGCGGGCATGGCGGCCTTCCTCGCCTTCCTGCCGCTCCACGCCACCGCGGTGGGGATGGATGGGGCGGGCCTGCCGCTCGTGCTCTATGCCGGCCTCGTGATCGGGCTTCGCCTCGTGTTCGCCAAGCTGCCCGACCAGGTCGGGCCGGAGCGCGTGTCGGGCGGTGCGCTCGCCGTCGGCGCCGTGGGACTGGCCATCCTGGGTCTCCTGCCGAGCCCGATCGGCGTCCTGATCGGGACGGTGGCCTTCGGCTTGGGCGTCGCATTCCTGATGCCAGGTCTGCTGACGCTTGCCGTATCGCGCGTCTCGGAGATGGAGCGCGGGTCGGTAGTCGGCACGGCCAGCGCCTTCCTCGACCTGTCGTTCGGCGTGGCGCCGGCGATCTTCGGGGTGGTCGCCAAACAGGTCGGTTTCGGTGGCGTCTTCATCGCCGGGGCGGTCGCGTCAGCCGTCGGCTTCGTGTTGCTGCTCGCGTGGACCGCGCGATCACGATCGGGTCGCGTCGCTACGCTAGGCACATGACGGGGATCGCCCGCGTATTCGTCGCCGGCGCCGGGCTGATGGGTCACGGCATCGCCCAGGTCCATGCCGCGATCGGCAAGGGAGTCATGCTCTACGAGCCCGAGCTGGCACGCGCCGAGGCGGGTCGTGACCGCATCGCCGGCAACCTGCAGCGCGCAGTCGAGAAGGGCAGGCTCACGGACGAGGATCGGGGTGCCGCGCTGCGATCGATCGAACCCACCGATGACCTGGGCCGCGTCGCGGACGCCGATCTCGTCATCGAGGCGGTGTTCGAGGACCTCGGCGTCAAGGCCGGGCTGTGGCGCGAGCTCGATCTCCAAGCGCCGCCGGCCACCATCTTCGCGTCGAACACCTCGTCGATCGCGATCCGCCGGCTGGCGGAATCGGTCTCGAACGAGCGGCGTGCGCAGTTCGTAGGGATGCACTTCTTCAGCCCGGTCCCGGTCATGCCGTTGGTCGAGCTGATCCGGTCGGGCGACACCTCGGACGAGACCGTGGAGGCGATCCAGGCGCTGGCGGGCGAGCTCGGGAAACAGCTCATCGTGTCGGCGGACCGCCCGGGATTCATCGTGAACCGGATCCTGATGCCGTTCCTCGCCGAGTCGATGCGGGCGCTCGAACAGGGTGTGGGAACCGCCGAGGACATCGATGCCGGCGCGCGGATCGGTCTCAACCACCCGATGGGTCCGTTGGAGCTCGCCGACTTCATCGGGCTCGACGTGTGCCTCGGGATCATGCGCGTCCTCGAGGATGGCCTGGGACTCGAGCACATGCGGCCACCCCGCGTGCTGGTCGATCTCGTCGCGGCGGGGCACCTCGGGCAGAAGACCGGGCAGGGGTTCTACACCTACCCGCGGGAGCGCACGTGACCGCCGACGCGGTTCCGGCTCCGGCTCCGGCGCTCGATGACGAGGAGCGGCTGCTCCAGCAGACCGCCCGCGACTTCGCGCAGCGCGAGGTCGCACCGGGCGCGATCGAGCGCGATGAGGCCGAGCGCTACGACCGCTCGCTGTTCACCAAGGTGGGCGAGCTCGGGCTGACCGCCGCGCCATTCCCGACCTCGGTGGGCGGGGCGGGGTTCTCGTACCTCGCCTGGACCCTGGTCATGGAGGAGCTCGGCGCCGCCGATATGGCCATGGCCGTGTCGCTGTCCGTCCACATCCTGTCGCAGTACCCGGTCGTGACATGGGGATCCGACGAGCAGAAGGAGCGTTGGCTGCCGGCGATGCTCGCCGGGGAGGCGCTGGGCGCCTTCGCACTCACCGAGCCACATGCGGGATCGGACGCGTCGGCCATCCGGACACGGGCAGAGCGAGCAGGGGAGTCGTATCGGCTGACCGGCACGAAGATCTGGATCTCGAACGCCCCGGAGGCCGAGCGCTACCTGGTATTCGCGACCATCGATCCGGAGGCTGGGTCGAAGGGCATCACCGCGTTCCTCGTCGAGAAGGGGATGCCCGGTTTCCGGTTCGGCACGCACGAGCGGAAGATGGGCATCCGGTCGTGCCCCGCGACAGAGCTCGTGTTCGAGGGGTGCGAGGTGCCGGCTGCGAACCGGCTGGGCGAGGAGGGCGACGGCTACCGGATCGCGCTATCTGCGCTCGGGGAGGGGCGGATCTCGATCGCGGCCGCGTGCGTGGGGCTGGCTCGGGCCGGACTGGAGGCCGCGGCCCGCTATCTCGGCGAGCGCAACGCGTTCGGCGGGCCGCTGTCGGAACAGCAGGGCCTTCGGTTCATGCTGGCCGAGATGGCACGGGACGTGGCGGCGGCGCGGGCACTCACCCGGGAAGCTGCGAGGGCCAAGGATCGCGGCGAGCCGCTGGCCGAGGTGTCGTCGCTGGCCAAGTGGACCGCCTCCGATGTCGCGATGCGGGTCGCGACGGATGCCGTTCAGCTGTTCGGCGGTAGCGGTTACTCCCGCGAGACTGGCGTGGAGCGGCTGATGCGCGACGCGAAGGGCGCGCAGATCTACGAGGGCACGAACCAGATCCACCGAGAGATCGTGGCCGGCGAGGTTCTGCGGCGGGCCGGGGGCGGGTGAGTCCCAGGCGCCTGAGTCCCAGGCGTCAGCCGGGGTTCTGCCAGAGTGCGATCTCACTGCCCTCGGGATCGCGGACCACGACGTAGCGGCCCTGGCCCTGGACGTCGGTGATGTCCTCCACGAGCGTGCCGCCGTTCGCGGTCGCGGCGTCGCGTGCCCGCTCGAGGTCCGGCACCGTGAGGAAGATCCGGATCGCGCTGCCGGTGCTCGTACCGCGAGCGCCGATCGCGCCGCCGGCCTGCTCATCTGTCGAGAAGAGCTCGTAGTCGGGGAAGCCCTCCATGGGCTGGAACTCCCACCCGGCTACGGCTGCGTAGAAGCGCTTCGCGCGCTCCATGTCGTCCGCTGGGATTTCAACGTGGGAGATGCGGGCACCGGGCATGACGGTCCTCCATTTCGTGTGCTCCGTCCCAGCCTAGCGCGGCCTTCGCAGGCGCCGGATGGGTTTCCTGCCAAAGGCCAGCTCATGACGCTTGGGCACGGAGCTCGGGCGGTTCTCGGCCGATTCACGGCTCAGCGGACCGAATCCGTGCGTGATCGCATGGCGGCGACGCGCTTTACCGGTGCGACATTGCGCCGTAGCGCCACCACGTGGCGTTTTGGCAGGAAACCGAGGGCGTCGATGCGGCCGCGCGAATCTCCCAGCCACCTCCGCACACTCCGGCCGTCGACGGGGAACTTCCGCCTGAGCAGGCTCCGGTGCGCCGCTACCGTTCGGCGATTCGTGCGCCCGTCGGCGATCACGACCCAGGTGCTCACCGCTGCGGGATCCCACCCGTAGCGCCTGGCGATGTTCGCCGCGAGGCGACGCCGCTGGTCCATCTTCCCTAGCAGCATGCCGACTTCCACGACTTCGGTCTTGAGTTCGATGACGAGGAGCATTCGACGCCCTGGATGCCACGCGAGGATGTCGATGATCCCGCGTTCGCCGTGGATCGAGAACGAGACCTCCGGCTCGATCACCCAGCCATCGAGCGATGCGAACATCCCGGCGACTGCTTCGTGCATCGCACTGTGACGTTCGTCGAGGAGTCGCGGCAGATCGGTTCCTTCCCATCGGACGTATGCCTCGAGCCGGGCCCCAAGCGCACTCGCGACTAGCCGCACCTTCCCGAGTGGCACCGATGCGGCACCGCCGCGCTCGATCCGCCGGATGACTGTCGGCGAAACGCGGGCGCGAGCGGCCAGGTCTGTCTGCCGCCAGCGTTTCCGGATCCGAATCGCTCGCAGCACGACGCCGATGCGCTGGTCATCCATCGACCGAGGATGGCGAGGGCCGCTCACCTGCGGCTTATCGCGACCCTCCGGCGTAGACTCGAGCCATGCACGAACCGAACGGCCAGACCTACATCGTCACCGCCGCGCGCACGCCGATCGGCAAGTTCGGCGGGGCGTTAAGCGGCGTGCCGGCGACGACCCTCGGCGGCGTCGCGATCCGGGCTGCTGTCGAGCGTGCCGGGCTGGATCCGGCGACCGCGCAGATCGATGACGTCCTCATGGGCCAGGTCCTGCAGGCGGGGTCCGGCCAGGCCCCCGCCAGGCAGGCGGCGCTCAAGGCGGGCCTGCCCGACGGCACCAGCGCGACGACCATCAACCGCGTCTGTGGGTCGGGGCTCAAGGCGATCATGCTCGCCGCCGCGGAGATCAAGGCGGGCGACGCCGAGGTCGTCGTCGCGGGCGGCATGGAGTCGATGAACGGCGCGCCATACCTCCTCCCGGGCGCCCGCTTCGGGCTGCGCCTGGGCGACGCCAAGCTGATCGATTCGACCGTCGCCGACGGCCTGTGGTGCTCGATCGAGGATTGCCATATGGGCACCCATGCCGAGCGAGTTGCGATCAAGGACCGAGTCAGCCGGGCCGACCAGGATGCGTTTGCCCTCGCGAGCCATCAGCGCGCGATCGCCGCCATCGATGCCGGCCGGTTCGATGCCGAGCTGGCGCCGGTGACCATCAAGGATGCGAAGGGTCGCGAGACCGTGGTCGATACCGACGAGAATCCGCGGCGCGATACCAACGCTGAGGCCCTCGCCAGGCTGAAGCCGGTCTTCGACCTCCCGGAGGGCGAGGATCGCGGGGCCGCCACCGAGGGGACCGTCACCGCCGGCAACGCGCCAGGGATCACGGATGGCGCTGCCGCGACCGTCGTCGCCAGCGAGCGAGCCGTCGAACGGCTCGGCCTCAGTCCGCTTGCCCGGATCGTGGGCTACGCCCAGGCGGAGGTCGCCCCGAAGTGGCTGTTCCTTGCGCCGGTCGAGGGCGTGAAGCGGCTGCTCGACCGCATCGAGCTGCCGATCGAGGCGTTCGACCTGATCGAGATCAACGAGGCGTTCGCCGCCCAGACGCTGGCTGACGGCCGAGAGCTGGGCTTCGACTGGGACAAGGTCAACGTCAATGGCGGCGCGATCGCGCTGGGCCACCCGATCGGCGCGAGCGGCGCACGGATCGTCGCAACGCTGCTCCACGAGCTGGATCGGCGCCAGGGTCGGTACGGCCTCGCGACGCTGTGCCTGGGCGGCGGCGGCTCGGTGGCCGCGGCGTTCGAGCGGGTCTGACCTGCATCGCCGACCCGGGTCAACGACCATCCGGTGACGCCCGGATCGCTCGGTCGGGTCGGCCTAGTCACGATGGCGATGTTGCTGATCGCCGGTTGCAACGGACCCACCGATCGACCGTCGGCCGATGCTTCCGGCCCCGCGGTCTCGACGTCGACTGCGCTTGCGTCGGTCTCTCCTCCGTCTGCGACGGCAGCACTGACCGGGGCCGCGGCGCTCGTCCGGATCCCGCTTGTCAAATCGAAGTACCGCCAGGGCCCCGAGGACGCACCACCTCCTCCGGGCGGGGATCTCATCGATCAGCGTGACTACGGACCGGGGAGATGGCGGTCCTGCCTTGTCGCTCCGGCGGTGTCGACGTTCGAGCACACGGCGCACTGCGGCTGGAACGAAGCCCGGACGTCCATCACGGAGGTGCTCGGTCTGCCGACGCGGGTCGGCGACATCGACATCGATGGCTACGTGGCATTCGACCGGAATGAGGTCGGCTACAGCTTCACGTACGAGGATGGCCGGATCGTGACCTACGGCCTGCCGCGCGCCCCGTTGTCGATGGAGACCGGGCCCGCGCGCCTCGCCGGCCAGGTCGCCTTTGAGCTCGCCCAGTACGTCGATCCCGAGCTCGGTGTCGTCGTGGACGCGCCGCCTGTGGTCGGGGGAACGTTGGCGTGGGTTTGTGGAGATCCGCCAGCACCGGGATGACGGCGGCTCCTGGGAGTCCGCGAAGGCCCCGCGCCCGACGTCGTCAGAGCATCCCTACACTGGAGTCGTGACGCTCCTCCACGAGCCCCAGCGCCGCCAGCGGGTCTGACCTTGGCACGAGGGGGTCCGCCGTGGACGGTTCGCGTCGCCGTGTGGTCGGCACGGCATCGATGGCCGGTGGTCGTCCTGTGGTTCGTCCTGACGATCGGGATCTTTGCGGCGAGCCTCGCCGCCGGCGGGACGCGCTCCGCCGAGGCGGTCTCGAACGATCGCAGCGACGTCGAGGTCTTCGAATCGCGCGAGGCGTACGACGTCTTCAACGCATCGGGTGAGGCCGAGGCGCCGCACCAGTTCCTGCTGATCGTCGGGGACCCGAACGGCACGATCGACGAACCGGGCCTGACGAAGACGATCGATGACGTGCTCACGCGGATGACGACGCTGACGGCGACCGTCGGCGGAGCCGAGTCGACGGCGTTCGAGAACATCGTCGACCCGCGTCAGGCACCGCCGCAGGCCGGCCTCGTCTCGGCGGATCGCACGACGGTCCGCATCCCCGCCGAGGTCCCGGGCGACGACACCGCGGTGGACCAGCGGATGCCCGCGATCCGCGCATTCCTCGCGGACGCGAAGGCCACCCACGCCGACATGCGAATCCACGCCCTCGACCGCCAGCTTGCGAACGACGACATCCAGGAGCTGGTCAACGGCGGCCTCGATGCGTCGCTGCGCATCACCATCCCCGTCACGTTCCTTATCCTGCTGATCGCGTTCGGCGCGGTGGTCGCCGCGGCCGTCCCGCTCGTGCTCGCCGTGTCGGCGCTGCTCGCCGCCTTCGGGATCCTCGGGCTGTACAGCCAGGCGATCTCGCCGGTCAGTCCGTACGCGAGCCAGCTCATCGTGCTGATCGGGCTGGCCGTCGCAGTCGACTACTCCCTGTTCATGATCACGCGCTACCGGACGGAGCGACGCGCGGGACGCGAGAAGTTGGACGCCATCCGGGTCGCGTCGGCCACCGCCGGACGGGCGGTGTTCTTCTCGGGTCTGGCGGTGATCTTCTCGATCGGCGGGCTCTTCCTCCTCGAGGACGAGCTGTTCCGCTCGATGGCGATCGGGACGATCGGCGTGGTGTTCATCGCGGTCATCGGGTCGCTCACGTTCCTGCCGGCCACGCTGGCGCTCCTCGGTGACGGGGTCGATCGCTTCCGCCTGCCATTCCTCGGTCGCGAACGCGCCGAGGGGAGCGGCGCCTGGGCGGTCATCGTCAGGGCGGTCATGCGCCGTCCAGTCGCGACATTCCTCGTCGCCGCCGGGCTGCTGATCGCGATCGCCCTCCCGGCCGCGCGGCTGCACATGGGCCAGTCCGATTTCGACTCGTTCCCTGATTCGATCGACGGCGTGCAGGCCGTCACGCTTCTCAACGAGAAGTGGCCCGAGGGCTCGACGCTGGCGCTGCAGGTCGTCGTGACCAAGGCCGATGAGGCGGCCACGCAGGCCGCAATCGGTGACATGACGGAGCGGATCCTGGCACTGGACGGCGTCGGGGAGCCGGTCGTCAACCGCCCGTCCGCCGACGGGGCCGTCGCGATGGTGTCGTACGTGATGTCCGGTGGGCGCAATGACGAGCACAACCGCGCGCTCGTCCGCCAGGTCCGGGGCGACATCGTCCCCGCCGTCTTCAGCGATCTGCCCGAAGTTCGCGCCTACGTGACGGGGGACGCGGCCTACACCCTCGATGTGGTCGACTTCTACGCGACCGGCACGCCGCTGGTCATGGCCTTCGTGCTCGGGCTGTCGTTCCTGCTATTGCTTGTCGCGTTCCGCTCGATCGTCATCCCGATCAAGGCGATCCTGCTCAACCTGCTCTCGACCGGCGCCGCCTTTGGGCTGCTCGTGCTCGTCTTCCAGGACGGCCGGTTTGCCGACGTCCTGGGCTTCAAGCCCGGGCCGATCGAGTCGTTCGTACCGGTGTTCATCTTCACGATTCTGTTCGGCCTCTCGATGGACTACCACGTGTTCATCCTCACGCGGATCAAGGAGGCGCGGGACCGCGGGCTTTCGACGAACGAGGCGGTCGCCCGCGGCATCGCCATCACGTCGGGCACGATCACCAGCGCCGCGGCGATCATGATCGCGGTCTTCGCCGTGTTCGTGACCCTCGAGCTCGCGATCATCAAGCAGCTCGGCTTCGGGCTCGCGACGGCCGTGCTGATCGACGCGACCATCGTTCGGAGCATGCTCCTGCCCGCCACGATGCGGTTGCTCGGGGAGTGGAACTGGTGGCTGCCGCCGTTCCTGCGCTGGCTCCCGGAGGTGACGATCGAGGGCGAGGTCGACGAGCCGGCGCCTGACCTCCCGCCGGCCGCCGTACACTCGCCCTCATGACCGAGACGACCGCTCCACCGAGATCGGAGCCCTCCCAGACCGAGACGCCGTCGTTCCGCCACTTCATCGCCGGGGAGTGGTGCGAGTCGACCAGCGGCGAGACCTTCGAGAGCCGCAACCCGGCCGACGAGCGCGACGTGATCGGGCGGTTCCAGAAAGGCACCAAGGCCGACGTTGCGATGGCCGTCAGTGCCGCGTGGGCGGCCCGCCCGATGTGGCAGCGCACGCCGGCGCCGAAGCGGGGCGAGATCCTGTACGCGTTCGGGGCGCTCATGGCGGAGCACAAGGAGCGGCTCGCGCGGGCGATGACGCGCGAGATGGGCAAGGTCATCGAGGAGGCGCGGGGCGACGTCCAGGAAGGCATCGACATCGCCTTCCTGATGGCTGGCGAGGGCCGCCGGATGCGCGGCGACACCGTCCCCTCGGAGCTGCCCGACAAGTGGGCGATGAGCATCCGCCAACCGATCGGCTTCGCTGGGATCATCACGCCCTGGAACTTCCCGATGGCGATCCCGTGCTGGAAGATCATGCCGGCGCTCGTCACCGGGAACGTCGTGATCTTCAAGCCCTCGAGCGAGACGCCGCACTGCGCGACGCTGCTGGTCGAGCTCATGGCGGAGGCGGGGGTGCCGCCCGGCGTCGTCAACCTCGTCACGGGTGCCGGCGGGGAGGTCGGCGACGCGATCGTCGAGAACCCGGACATCGGGGTGATCTCGTTCACAGGGTCGTCGGAGACTGGGAGATCGATCTCAGTGCGGGCAGGGCAGCGGCTCAAGCGACTGTCACTGGAGCTGGGTGGCAAGAATGGCGTCGTCGTCCTCGCCGATGCCGACCTCGATCTCGCGGCCGACGGGATCCTGTGGAGCGCGTTCGGCACGACAGGACAGCGCTGCACAGCCGCCTCGCGCGTGATCGTCCAGCGCCCGGTCGTCGAGCAGTTGCTCCAGCGACTCGAAAAAAGGGCCAAGGCCCTCCGGCTGGGCGACGGCCTCGACCCGGCCACCGACGTCGGCCCACTGGTGAACGCTCCGGCAGCCGACAAGGTCTCGTCCTATGTCGAGATCGGTCGGTCGGAGGGTGAGCTCGTGATGGGCGGTAACCGCGCCGACGGCGATGGGCTCCAGCACGGGCACTTCTTCGAGCCGACGATCTTCTCTGGCGTAAAGCCGATGGACCGCATCGGCCAGGAGGAGATCTTCGGGCCGGTGCTGTCGATCATCCCGGTCGCCGACTACGGCGAGGCCATGATGGCGCTCAACCAGACGCGCTATGGCCTCTCGTCGAGCATCTTCACGAGCGACGTGAACACCGCGTTCCGGGCGATGCGCGACTTCGAGACCGGCATCGTCTACGTGAACGCCGGCACGACCGGCGCCGAGGTCCACCTGCCGTTCGGCGGCTGGAAGGAGACCGGCAACGGCCATCGCGAGGCCGGCAACATCGCGCTCGACACCTACACCGAATGGAAGTCGATCTATGTCGACTTCAGCGGCCGACTGCAGCGCGCCCAGATCGACAACCAGGGCAGCTAGGGAGAGTGGCTCGCTCGCGGCGGAGCGCCGGCATCCTGCTCTACCGGTCGGCCGATGGCGGGATCGAGGTCCTGCTCGCCCATCCGGGCGGACCCGTCTGGGCGTCGCGTGACGAGGGAGCGTGGACCGTTCCCAAGGGCGAGATCGAGGAGGGTGAGGATCCGTGGGCGGTCGCGCTCCGCGAGTTCGAGGAGGAGACCGGTCATCCAGCGCCGGATGGCGCGTCGATCGAGCTCGGCGAGATCACGCAAAAGGGCGGGAAGGTCGTGGTCGCTTGGGGGCTCGAGGGTGACCTCGACCCGGCGACCGCGAAGAGCAACACGTTCCCGTTCCAGTGGCCGCCGAAGTCCGGCCGCTACATCACGATCCCCGAGATCGACCGCGTCGAATGGTTCACGCCTGACGAGGCGCGGCGCCGGATCAAGGACACGCAGAGCCCGCTGATCGACCGGTTGGTGGAGGCCCTCGACCGCCCCTGACTCAGTCCTTGATGCCGAGGCCGCGCGCCAATAACCGGTCGACCTTGGCGGCCATGATCAGGTCGTTCGCCGTAAGCGCGCCGATCGCGTCCGTTTGCCAGGTGACGACCAACCGACCCCAGGAGATCTCCAGCGTCGGGTGATGGTTCTGGGTCTCGGCGAGCAGCGCGATTCGTGTCGCGAGCGCGAACGCGGCGCCGAATGTCGAGAAGCCGATCGATCGGACAAGCCGATCTGGCTGGACGTCCCAGGCCGGATCGAGGCCCACCGCGAGCCTCCGAACCTCGTCGGCTGACAGCGGCGGCGTCGACTCGTCGACCTGTACGGTCGACTGGCTGGCGAGCTTCGCCGGATCGAGTTCGGGGGCCACAGGCGAAGTCTAAGCCCGAGCCACCCCGCGGCTCGAGCATGTAATCACGGGGGCGCCTCAGACGTTACCCCCTCGTCAATGACCGCAATACCGAGGCGTGCGCTCATGACGGACGTGACTGGGCCGAGGCGTAGAATCGCGAGCCGAAGCTCGGCCCACGGTTCGAGTCCCAAAGGGTCGTGATGTCTGGTGAAGGTGGCTGGCGAGCAGCCCTCCTCGCGACGGCGCTGCTGGGCAACCCGCTCCTCGCGACAGGCGGAGCCACGCCCGGCCGACCGGCCGGCTCGACCGATCAGCAGGCGCTCGAGAGCGCGAGGGTGCCGATCGCTCCGACGGCGTCGGCGCCTCCCACATACCCGCCCATCGCGCGGCGTCCGACGCCGACCAAGCGTGCCGGAGCGGAGCGGGTACCGATCCTTGCAGCGTCAGTCCCGTGGCGCACGATCGCGTACCGGATCCGGACGCTCACGCCAGAAACGCGGTTCGAGCTGCGGGACGGCAAGGTCACAACCGCGTGGCCGCCGACCAAGGTGCACGACCGCTACGGCGTTCCCATGCGCATCATCAACGGCTCCCGCAGGTACCACCCGCTCGGGCTCACGCGACTTGGGCTCAAGTATCTGAGCAGGTACCGCGGGACCGATGATCCGCTGTACCTCGATCGTGCAAAACGCATCGCCGCGGGACTGGAACGGATCGGCGTCCGCGCGCGAAATGCCATCTGGTTCCCGTACCGCTTCAGGTATCCGTACCGGGCGTCCTCGGGTTCTGTGAACCGGCCACCCTGGTACTCCGGCTACGCGCAAGGGTTCGCACTGTCGTTCTTCGTTCGGCTATGGGAACAGACCGGCGCCGAGGAACACCGTGTGCTCGCCGATCTGTCCTACAACTCGCTGCGTAATCTGGGGCGCGGCCCCAAGCCATGGGTCTCGTGGATCGACCGCCGTGACCACTTGTGGATCGACGAGTATCCCGAGCAGTTGGACCAGACCTTCAACGGGCACGTGTTCGCGCTGATCGGTCTGCACGACTACTTCGAGATGACCAAGGATCGAACGCTGTACTCGGGGGCTCGACACTCGAGCGTCCTCGCCCTTTTGCGAGGGGGCATCACCACGATCCGCGCGTACGCCTCGACGTTCCGCAATCCGGGCACCGTCAGCGACTACTGTCTGGCGCATCGTGTCCGGAACGCGCACTACCACCCTGTCCACGTCATGCAGTTGCGCCACCTCGGGGTGATGACCGGGGATGCCTGGTTCACTCGCATGGCGAACCTCTACGCAGCAGACGTGCGCTAACGGGCTTCACCCGCCGCCATCGAACACGGTGATGTCGCCGCTTGTCAGCGGGTAGGGAGCTGCGGGGACGAACTTTCGGCGACACCACTCCTCCATCGTCGTGAGTGTCTGGGCTTGCGTGTTCTGCACGAGGAAGGCGAGATCGCCTGCTCCGCCCGGTCCACCGTCGACGACGTGCATGAATACAGCGCCGTCCTTGGTCCCGTCCGTGGCGGTCGTCGCACGCCCCGCGATCCATGCTTCCTTGCCTTGGATCACGAGGCAGGTGATCGGCCCACCGAAGAAGTCACCTTCCCCCGTCGCCGGGATGGTTCGAGACCACTCGCCGACCGGCGTTGCCTCGAAGTGCGCGGCGATCGTGTCGCGACGAGGCACCCCGGTCCCGTACACATAGGCGCCGGTCACGTACGGTCCGTCGCCGGGTGCGGGTGGCTCCGACGCGGGTATGGGGGACACCGGCAGACTCGGCGACGCTGACAAAAGCGGGGACGCCTGCGCGAGCGAGGGCGACGGCGCGATCGACGCCGGCCCGGGCACCTGCGAAGGCTCCTCGCTCGGTCGGCCGCCGGCGAGGAGCGGGACGCCGACCGCTGCACGAGGAGGGCGGCGGCGAGGCCGAGGATGGGGCGCCAGTCGAAGCGACGAGTACCAGCGGCTTCATCGAGCACGCGAATCCGGACCCTCGGTGCCACACTCGCTGGCCCGAGCTCACCGCGTAGCAGGATGTCGTCGCGCCGCATCGCGACGAGCATCGCGCGACAGCTCGGGCAGGCTGCCAGGTGTGCCGTAAGCGCGGCCTCTTCAGACGAAGTCAGTCGCTCGCTGATCTGCTTCGCCGCAAGGAGCAGGAACGTCTCGTGGTCGGTCATGACGCAGGACTACCCGTGTCCGAGAGGATCTCTCGAAGCCGGACTCTCGCACGGCAGATATAGGTCGATGTGGCGTTCGCGGTTCGGCCGATCGCCGTGCCGATCTCCACCGTCGAGAACCCGGCGGCTGCCATCAGCAGCGCGACGCGAGCATCCGTCGGAAGTTCCGCGAGTCCGGCACGAAGGCGTGCGCTCTCCTGGGAGCGGATGACGTGGTCCTCCGCGGAGGCGCCGATGTCGCGGTCGATGAGTGACGATCTGCTTCGCTCGGCCACCGTGTGGCGCCGCCCACGGCTGATGATCAGGTTCGCACACACGCGATGAAGCCAGCCGCCGATGTTGTCGGGTGGTCCGGCGTCACGAACCTGACGGATCAACCGCAGGAACGATTCTTGGACCAGGTCGTCCGCGGCAGCGTCATCGCGGACGGCAGCCAGGGCGAACGCCTTGAGCGGGCCAGCATGCGCATCGAAGGCAGCCTCGACGAGCGGCCGAACGACCGAAGGTGCCTGCGCCAGTCGGGTGGCAGAGACGTCGCTGGTGATCACTGGCGTGTCGGTAAATTCGACATCCGGTTCATCGACGTCCGAACCGCGAATGTCTTTCACATGTCCCAGCCCTCGGCCGACGTTTCCCGGCGCCGGCTCCAGTCCCGATGAGGCTACGACCAAAGTCCGGCCGCGTCGAGCCGCCTTTGTCGGTCGGACGGAGGCGGCAGGATCCCAGTGCTGCGGTATCATCCTCGGCCCGTGGGCCCGTAGCTCAATGGCAGAGCAGCTGACTCTTAATCAGCGGGTTGAAGGTTCAAGTCCTTCCGGGCTCACCACCAAACTGGACGCGAAACGGCCCTCGGCACGAGTCCGAGGGCCGTACTGATTCGGGGCTGACCGGCTGGTCGGTAGATCAGTCGACGCAGGTCGGTATCAGCGACGACTTCACCTTGTCAGTTGTCGCGGACGACACCGATCTCGAGATCCTTCGCGTCGGCGATCTCCAGAAACCGAATGCAGACGATGCCGTCGCCGTTACGGTCTTTCGCCGTCAGATGCTCGTCCGTCGGCTCGAAAAAGATCGGCGAAAAGGCGGAGCCGCACTGGGCGAGATCGGTCCCCTCTGGGACATCGTCGGTCAACAGCAGAAGGTTTCCCTGGGTCGCTGCGCACTGGAAGCCGTTCCTATCAAAGTCGGCGCCATAGGGAGGCGCTGGGACCGGCAACTCTTCGTTTGCGACCAGGGCGTAGTCGGCCGGGCAGACACCCGCGAGCGCCACGCTCGGCGCTCCCATGAGTCCGATGATCAAGCCCGTGGCGATCGCCGTCACAACGAGTCCGCGAAGTCTTCGCATCAAGTCCCCCTAAAACATGTTGGCCGTTCCGCCGGACCGCCAAGGTACGGTGGGGTCTTTCGGCGGCGCAACTGTATATGCGGCTCGCCGTTGCTGGCCTGCACCGGCCTCCTCGCCACAAACAAACCCCGGCGGGCTACCCGCCGGGGTCTTCTTGTGAAGCGCCGCGGCGATCGATTTTCTCCAGATAAGTCGCAGCTAAGCGGCCGTGCATACGGTGCCGCCCGACGCCCCGTGACGAGGGCGCCCAGCTGCGAGGTGAGCGATGCCCGACTGACAACGTCTGTCGATACGTAGTCGCCACCTGGAGGGACACGAAAATGAGTCGCCCAAGGCAGGCGCGACAGAGGCTTTCGACGCTTCTGGTCGCGATGCTCGTCGTCCTTGCGGTCGGAGCGCCAGCGTCAGTCGCGGCAGCGGGCTGCACGAAACTCGCAGCCCTCGACGACATCTCGCGGATGGATGACGTCGAGCTCGCGGAGTACGCGACGCGAGGGTGCAACGTCCAGCTCGTCAGCTATGAAAAGCTCTTCGTCCCCTTTGACGCCGATGGGAAACCAGGCGCACCCATCCGGCTGACCCATCGGCAGACCGCCCGCAAAGCTGCGGCGGGCTCCGACCAACTCGTGTCGGCACTGGGATCCGATACCGACGACCACGGCCTCTATCTATCGATCTCAGCCTCGAGGAACACGGGCACGTCGTACTGCTCGAACTGGTCGTTCAGTGGTCATTTCCGATGGAACAACGCTCCGCCGCCGTCCAAGAACATCGGGTACGACTTCTGGGGTATGACGTGGGCAGGTAACCAGGCGTTGACGTCGACGGGCGCGGCCTATGGCATCGACAACGTCGGCACGTCGAGGACACATCCCGTCGCCGATACCACGCCCAACGAGGGCATCGCGTGGCGATTCAGGGAGTGGCCCAGCAGCCCGGGCGTCTGGGTCCGGTATGGCTATAGCGGCCAGTCAGTCCGCCAGCGGACGTGCGTCGGCGCGTCAGGCAATGTGTCGATCCGCTACATCCACACGTTCAGCGACGCGACGTACAGCGTCTCCGTGGGGGCCGGCAGTCCCGGATCGATCTCTGTGAGTCCCTCGTCGAACCAATGGTCGTTCTCACAAACGGCCAACTTCAGCTACTGACGAGATCGGTGTGCGCGGTGCTGGGCTGCCCGCTGCGGCAGCTCAGCCCAGCCCTGCCGTGGGGTCTACCTTCGCGTCTCCCAGTCGCGACGCCCCAAGCCGAGCGCGAACACCAGCGCTTCGAGGACCAGGGTGACGATGGCCAGCAAGACGATGCTGAGCCCGAAGCTGACAGCCAGCAGAACGATCAGCACGAGATCGACCGGGGACATCAGCGCTGCCCCAGGTGACAGGTTCCAGGCGGGTCGTCTACCCGCCCGAGCGTCCGCAACATCCCCCAACCTCCCCCAACTGCACCTAGCCACCGTATTCTCGGTGATAGGTCAAGAGGGCGACTATGACGCCACGCAACCTCCGACGAGCGCCCAGAACACGCCGCCGCCCAGCAGCAGGATCACCAGGAAGACCAAGATCCCACGAGCCATCCCTATCTCCTCTGACAGTCGGGAGTAGGGACGTATCGTCCGTCGGGCTCGCGTTACGTCTCCACGCCAACCGCGCAGGACCTCACGTCCAACCACGTAGCAACCCCAGCCCGGGAACCGCTCCACCTCTGCCTTCGTACCGTATCTCGTGTCGACCCAGGCACGGAGGCAAGGAGGAGACGGATGCGGAAGCTACTCACGCTCATCGCTGGAGCCGGCCTCGCGCTCGCGATCGCGGCGCCCATCGTGGTCGGCGACTCCGACCAGGAGTTCAGAGCGTCACTGAACGGCTATCTCGAGGTCCCGTCGATCTCGACCACGGCGCGCGGCTCGTTCTTCGCCGAGGTGAAGGGATCGACGATCCGCTATCGACTGACCTTCCGTGACCTCGGCTCGGATTCCCTGTTCGCGCACATCCACTTCGCACGGCCCGATGTCATCGGTGGCGTCTCGGCCTTCCTGTGTGGCGGTGGCGACAAGCCGGTCTGTCCCCTCAGGGGCGGCACGGTGAACGGGGTGATCGACGCCGCAGATGTGATCGGACCAGTCGACAAGGGCATCGCTGGGGGCGAGCTCGCAGAGCTGCTCCGAGCCATGCGTAACGGTGCGACCTACGTCAACGTCCATAGTCAGACATATCCACCCGGTGAGATCCGCGGCAACATCCGCCGCACCTGACGGATCCTCGCCGCACCGAGACCGGGTCGATCGCCTGATCGGCCCGGTCATCTCTTTGCCCGATCACGACGCAGATCGAGGCTGCCGCCCGATGTCCCGAACGCCGACTTAGCCCGACCGTCGCGCTACGGCCGGCACGTCGCCTGGCCCATGCGAATGGGGCGACACGATGGACACACCCACGAATGTGAACGGCATCGTCGAAGCGGCATACGAGGCGCACCGAGCGCAGCTCATCAGGTATCTGAGCGGCGTCACACGCGACGTGTCCACCGCGGAGGACCTCGTCCAGGACGCCTTCGTTCGACTGACGATCGAAACGGCTGCGGGACGCGCTCCTGACGACGTCGGTGCGTGGCTGCACCGGGTCGCGCACAACCTCGCGATGAGCCGCGGGCGGCACCTGTCCGTCGCGGACAGGCGCCAGGCGGATCTGGCTCGACCCGATCAGCCGGAGTCACCCGAGCATCTGGCCCTCGTCGCCGAGCGCGATCGGGAGGTCCAGGAGGCAGTCTCGGACCTCCAGGCGGTCCACCGCTACGCGCTGCTGATGGCCTCGATGGGCTACGGCGGCGTCGATATCGCGCGATCCATCGGGCGGACCCAGGCAGCCACACGGACCATGCTGTGCCGGGCCCGCGCCAAGGTCCGGACACGCCTGACAGAGGCACAAGCGCTCACGCCATGACGTTCGCGCGACACGCGTCGGTATCATCGACGCGCGTTGAGCGAGGGGATCGAGCAACGGAAGCTGATCGGGCGAGCCCGAGAGCTCGCCCGGCTGAAGGCTGCGCTCGACAGTCTCGACGCCACCCCACCTGCCGGCAAGACCATCGTGATCGGGGGCGAGGCGGGCATCGGCAAGAGCAGCCTCGTCGGCGCCGCCATGGACCTTGCACGAGACCGTGACGGCGCGGCCCTCATCGGCGCGTGCCTGCCGACGGGCAGTGGGGCGGTGCCATATGCGCCCTTCGTCGAGGTGCTGCGTGAGCTGAGTCGCTCCACTGACCCCGGCCGCCTCGCTGCGTTGCTGGGACCGGCCAGGGATGAGATCGGTCGGCTGCTCCCTGAGGTCGGTCGTCCGGCGGTCACCGGTGGCGGTGCGCCATCGCCTCGACCGGACGCGATGGAGTCGGATCGTGCCGGCCAGGGCCGCCTTTTCGAGGCCGTCCTGACGGTCATCGAGCGAGTCGCTCGCGAGCGGCCGATCATCCTGGCGATCGAGGATATCCAATGGGCCGATGTGGGGACCCGCAGCCTCATCACGTTCCTCTCTCGAAACCTCCGGCAGCAGCCGGTCTTGCTGCTGCTGACGGTGCGGTCGGACGATCTCGACCCACTCCTCCCGACCGTGCGGACCCTGGCCGAGCTCGAACGCCAGAGCTGGGTCGAGCGGATCGAGCTCGAACCCCTCGGCCGATCGGACGTGGCGACCCTGCTGCGGGATCTCGGCGGGGATCGGATGTCGACCCCACTAACCACGGACGATGTGCTGGCACGGTCGGGTGGCAACCCGTTCTTCATCGAGCAGCTCGCCGCTGCGGGTATCAGCGACAAGGCCGACCATCGATTGCCGCCGGGGCTGCGCGATGTTCTACTGGAGCGGCTCGCGGCCTTGCCCGACCGGACCCGCGAGGTGCTTCGGGGCGCTGCGGTCGCTGGACGGCGGATCGACGAGGAGCTCCTCGCGGAAGTGCTCGGTCTGCCCGTTCCGGTGGTCGCCGACGCGCTGCGGCCGGCAGTCGCCCATGGCGTGCTCGTGGATGCCGAACCGATGGGCGGTGGCTATGCCTTCCACCACGCCCTGCTCGCGGAGGTCGCCTACGGTGAGCTTCTTCATGGCGAGCGCGACCGCCTCCACACGGCGATCGGCCTCGAGAAGGAACGACGCGGGGAGATCGGCGGGGTACCAGTCACGGCAGCCGAGCTCGCGCACCACTGGGATGCCGCGCGCGACAGAGACCGAGCCATCCCCGCCTTGCTCCGCGCGGGCCAGGCAGCCGAGTCCGTGTACGCCTTCGCCGAATCCGGCGCTCACTACGAACGCGCCCTCGCCTTGCTCGCGACGGGCGACGATCCGAGCGGGACGACCATCGATCGCAGCGAGATCCTGCAGCGCGCGGCCGAATGCGCGGTGCTGACCGGGTCATACGATCGCGCGATCGAACTCGGCCAGCAGGCGATCATCGCGGCCGAGCTCGCGGAGGTGGCGGACGGCCGGCCCGATCCGCTCCGACTTGGTCTCATGCACGACCGGCTCCGCTGGTTCCTGTGGGAAGCGGGCGATCGCGTGGCGGCCGACGCGGCGGTGGGAGAGGCGCTCCGTCTCATCCCGACCGAGCCGCCGTCGGCCGCGCGCGCACGTGCGTTGGGACAGGCGGCCGGGCTGCGCCTGTTCGGGGGTGATGTCGTGGCTGCGCGGACGTTGGCCGGCGAGGCGGTCGAGGTCGCTCGGGCTGCGCACTCGATCTCGGAGTTGGCCTTCGGGCTTGGCGTCCTGGGCTGGGCCGAAGCGCTCACCGGGGAGATCGATCGCGGCATCGACACCTACCGACAAGGCCTCGCGATCGCCGAGCGCCTCGGCGGTGCCGAGGGTATCGCGCTCGGTCATGCCAACCTGGCAGCTCTGCTCGACCGAGTCGGGCGGAGCGAGGCATCCCTGGCCGCCGCTCGCGAGGGATTCGCGATCGCGCAGCGCCTCGGCGTCGTCCGAACGTACGGTGGCGGCCTGCTCGGGCATGTCGCGAAGGCGCTGTTCGACCTCGGCCGGTGGGACGAGGCCGCGGTGGCTGCCGATGAGGGTCTCGAGCTCGATCCGGTCGGCGGGGCAGCGGTCTGGCTGCTCGTCAATCGCGCGCGTGTCGATACGAACCAGGGCCGGTTCGAGCAGGCCGGCGATCGTCTCCGTCGAGCCCAAACGCTGATGGCCGATCGGACCGGCCCGGACCGCTACCAGGCAGCGTTGTGGGCGGCCACCGCCGAGCTCGCGGCCTGGCGAGGCGACCTCGACCTGGTCCGCGCCATCACCGCGGCCGCCCAGGAGGGCCTGGACCGGGCCGCGCCACTCGACCCGGCGGTCGGTTGGCTTGGCTGGCACGTCCTGCGTGCCGAGGCGGATGCCGCGACCGCCGCCCACGCCCGACAGGACGTTACGGCGCTTCGTGAGGCCGAGCGCCGTGTGGCTCCGATCGCCGATCTCGTCCGCGATGCCGTCGGGAGGTCCGGTGGTGACCAGCGACGTACGGCCCTTGCCGGCATGTGCCGGGGCGAGTTGGATCGCATCCACGGCACCGCGCAGGCAGCCACGTGGGACCGCGCTGCGGACGCATGGGTCGAGGCTGGCCGGCCGGCGCCCGCCGCCTATGCTCGCTTCCGATCCGCCGAGGCGCGTCTGGCGGCCAAAGGCGAGCGGGCACCGGCAGTCGCTGCCATGCGTGACGCGTACACGGTGGCCGACCGGCTCCGTGCGATGCCGTTGCGCAGCGAGATCGAGCGGCTTGCCCGTCACGCTCGGATCGAGCTGACCCGCACCGAGCCGATGGCCGGCGATGCCCTGCGCGACCCGCTCGGCCTGACCGAGCGCGAGGCCGAGGTGATTCGGCACGTCGCTGCCGGGCGCTCGAACCAGCAGATCGCGGATGCCCTCTTCATCACGCGGAAGACTGCCAGCGTCCACGTCTCGAACATCCTGGGCAAGCTCGGCGTCGCCAACCGCGTCGAGGCAGCCGCCGTCGCGCAGCGACTCGGCCTGCGCGACGATCCAGTCGAGCGCTAGCCGCCTACACTCGGGCGATGGTCCAAAAGCTGATCCTCGATGTCGACACCGGGACTGACGATGCGGTCGCGCTGATGCTCGCGGCGCTCCATCCCGAGCTCGAGCTGATCGCCGCGACGACGGTCAATGGCAACGTCCCGGTCGAGTACTGCACTGAGAATTCCCTGCGCGTCTTCGACCACATCGGCATCCCTGTACCCGTGTACGAGGGCGTCGCTCGCCCGATCGAGCGCGACGAGTTCCCGATCCCTCGCGGCGACATCCAGAGCTCGAACGCGGTCCATGGCGGCTACCTCGACATCCCGCCCGCGACGTCGACGAAGCAGGCGAAGGGTGCTGTCGATTTCCTGATCGAGACATATCTCGCCGCGACCGACGAGATCATCCTCGTGCCGGTCGGACCGCTCTCGAACATCGCGACGGCGCTGACCCGCGAGCCGCGACTCAAGGACCGCATCCCGGAGCTCGTGATCATGGGTGGCGCGAACCGCTACGGGAACGTCACGCCGCGGGCTGAGTTCAACGTTTGGGCCGACCCGGAGGCCGCTCGCGTCGTCATCAACAGCGGCGTCCGCAAGATCACGCTCGTGCCGCTCGACGCCACGCATCAGGCGCTCGTCTCGCTCGATGACTGTGCCGCCCTGCGGGCGCTCGGGACGCCCGCCGGCGATGCCGCAGCGACCTTCACGGAACGGCGGATCCAGGGCTACGACACCACCCAGCCGATGAAGCAACGCCATGCTGCGCCGGTCCACGACGCGCTCGCCGTCGCCGCGATCGTCGACCCTGCCGTGATCACGACGCACCACCTCCACGTCGACGTCGAGACGCGGGGAGAGCTGACGGTCGGCGAGACGGTCGTCGATACGAACTTCCGCAGTCGACGCGAGCCGAACGTGCATGTCGCACTCGACGCCGACGAACGTCGGTTCGTCGCGATGCTCCTCCAGACGTTCGCCCCGGACCGGCCTGTCAACTGAGCGACACCGGCGCACACTTGCGCAACAACGGCGACGACGTAGCGTCTCCCACCTACATGGAAATGCCCACGCCGCTCGGACGCGCAGCCGTAGCCCTGTCGATCCTCCTGGTCGGTGCCGCGTGCGCCGCGCCCGGACCTGCGAGCCCCTCGGCGAGTGCCGAGCCGTCGACACCGCCGTTGGCCACGCCGGCGACCACCTCGCCCGTTGCGAGCGGGTCGCCGTCACCTTCCGAGCCGGCGGTGCGCGTGGAAGCCGCTGCACCGATGGTGCGCGAGCGCATGGGTTTTGATTCCGTGCTCCTCGGTGATGGTTCGGTTCTGGCCGTCGGCGATGATTCCGCATGTCTCCCTGGCCCCGCCGAAGTCGGAAGCGAAACGGCCGAGCGGTTCGACCCGGCAACCGACGCCTGGACCGAGGCTGACAGCCTCAACAAGCCACGGAAGTCGTTCGCGACGGTGGCCTTGCGCGATGGCCGCGCTATGGTGCTCGGCGGCATCAATACCGACGACCAGCCCTTCTCCAGCACGAAGTTCTTCGATGCGGGCACTGGGAAGTGGTCGGATGGGCCTCTCCTGGATCAGGCCATCGGCGAGCCGTCCGCCATCGTGCTCGGGGATGGAAAGGTGATGGCGCTAAGGCCCTATACCTACGGCGAGACCGGGTATGCAACTGCCGTGGAGCTATTGGATTCGGCGAGCGGAGCATGGAAATCAGCCGAGAAGGTCGAGATGAGCGTGTCGGAGGTCGTGACGACGACGGATGGCGGCGCGCTCGCTGCGGGCGGGGCATTCGAATCGCCCCCGCTTCTCTACCGCTACGACCCGGCAGCCGATCGCTGGTCGCCCGTCCCCGCCCCGATCGAGGTCGTCAGCTCGCTCGACTATGGGATGTTCGGGCGACTCGTCCCGCTCCACGACGGCAGCGTCCTTGCCGTGAACGTCGCGCCGTCGAGTTCAGATCCGTTCCCGTCCGTCCGCGTGTCGCGCCTCGGCCCCGCGTCCGGGCAGTGGTCGACGATCGCCCCGATGTCGACCGCCCGGGAAGGTGCGGCCATCACCGTCCTCGCAGATGGTCGTGTGCTCGTCGCGGGTGGCGCTTCCTCGGACGAGATGGATCCTGAGGCGCGAGCGCTCGCGTCCACCGAGATCTTCGATCCAGTGTCAGAGACGTGGACCGCCGGCCCCGACCTACTGGAACCGCGCAAGGACGGCCACGCCCTCGTGCTCGAGGATGGCAGCGTCTTGATCCATGGCGGCGATGCCAGCTTCAACGTGGCCGGCGACGTCCCGTGGTGCCCCGATCCCATGACGTCGACGGAGCGGGTCTACCTCGGGTCCTGACCGACGAGGCACGGGTCGGGATGCTACCCTGACGCCGTCCTTGGATGGCCGGTCCTGTGAGGCCGGCGTACCGGTCCCGTGAGGCCGGCGAAGGAGGCACCGATGTCCGCGCACGCCCACGCCCACCACGCCGATCCGGCGGGTGGGTCGTTTGTTATCCGGCCCGCCGTCGGGTGATCGCTCCGCCACCGCCCCGGGCGAGCGCGGTCGTGGATCCGCGGATCGGCGACCTCGGTCCGGCGCTCCTTGCACTGGAGGATGGGTCGGTGTTCCCAGGCGTGGCGTTCGGGGCTCCCGTGTCCGCCGGCGGCGACCTCGTCGTCAACACCAGCCAGACGGGCTACCAGGAGGTCTGCACCGACCCCTCCTACGCCGGCCAGGTCGTCGTGATGACCTATCCGCTGATCGGCAACTACGGACGACTGCAGGCAGACGACCAGTCGACCCAGCCGTGGCTGCGGGCGCTCGTGGTCGCCAATGCCACGGCGGCGGTGCTGGAGGACGCTCGCCAACTGGCCGCGCTGCTGCGCGATGACAGCATCCCGGCGATCGCTGGGGTGGACACGCGCGCGCTCGCCCGGCACCTGCGCGCGAACGGCAGCCTGCGCGGCATCGTCACGGCCCCCGGCGAGGTCGACGCCGAGGTGGCACGTGCGGCGGCCCGCCGTGTCCCCCGCTGGGAGGACCAGGACTTCGTGGGACAGGTGTCGCCGCCGGACGTCACCGAGTTCGGCACGGTGGCCGAGGGCGGGCCGCTGATCGGCATCGTCGACCTCGGGCTGAAGTCCAACATCGTGCGGGCGATGCGCCATCGTGGCGCTCGAGTGCGGGTCTTCCCGCACACCGCGGCGCCGTCAGACCTGCTCTCCTCGGACGTCGATGGCGTCATCCTGTCGCCCGGTCCGGGGGATCCGGCGCGGCTCGAGTCGCAGGTCGCGCTGGCGCGCGCGGTCATCGACGACGGGCGGCCGCTGCTCGGGATCTGCCTCGGCCACCAGATCGTCGGCAGGGCCGCCGGCGCGGACACGCGGCGACTGCGATTCGGGCATCACGGTGCGAACCACCCGGTCCAGGACGTCGAACTCGGTCTCGTCCAGGTGACCGCGCAGAACCACGAGGTCCAGGTGGTCGGCGACTCGCTGCCACCGAGATCGGGGTTCCGCGTCAGCCAGGTCAACCTCAACGACCGGTCGGTGGAGGGGTTGCGCCACGCGGAGAAGCCGATCGAGACCGTCCAGTACCACCCCGAGGGCGCTCCGGGACCGCTCGATGCGTTGGCGGTGTTCGACCGGTTCGTCGCCGCGGTCCGCGGAGCGTACGTACGACCGTGACCCGTGATTTCCTGCCAGAACGCCACCTCGTGACGCTTAGGACAGGAATCTGCCGCGTGATGCCGCGCGGTCGAGGCGACTCGTGCGGGGCGACGCTCAGAATCGTGTGCGGCGAGACCCGGATCGCGGCCGAAGCGTCACTCCGTAGCGATATGGCAGGAAATCGCCAGGACGGTCCACCTGGGCAGGGCCTTGCTCGCAGCGACGCGCCTGACTATGCCGGCCGCCACTAAGCCGGCGTCGGTCCTCATCCTCGGCAGCGGACCGGTGGTCATCGGTCAGGCCGCCGAGTTCGACTACGCGGGTACGCAGGCATGCCGTGCCCTGCGCGCCGAGGGTGTCCGCACGATCCTCGTCAACTCCAACCCGGCGACGATCATGACCGACCCGCAGGTGGCCGACGTCATCTACCTCGAGCCGCTCACGGTCGAGGCGGTCGAGGCGGTCATCGCGCGCGAGCGTCCCGAGGGCGTCCTCGCCGGGCTGGGCGGTCAGACCGCGCTCAACCTCGCTACCCAGCTGGCGGAGGCCGGCGTCTTCGAGCGCTACGACCTGCGGCTCCTCGGTACCCCGCTCGAGGCCATCCGCATGGCCGAGGACCGCGAGGCGTTCCGCGACCTGCTCGACCGGATCGACCAGCCCTATGCGCCGTCGTGGATCGTCGAAACGACCGAGGACGTGGAGACCGCGCTCAAGGAGATCGGATTGCCCGCGATCGTGCGGCCGGCGTTCACGCTCGGTGGCACCGGTGGTGGCATCGTCGGGACCGAGGCGGCCTACCGCGAACGCGTCCGCGCCGGGCTCCGAGCCAGCCCCATCAAACAGGTGATGGTCGAGCGCTGCCTGGTCGGCTGGCAGGAGATCGAGTACGAGGTCATGCGCGACGCTGACGACACGTGCATCGCGGTGTGCTCGATGGAGAACGTCGATCCGCTCGGGGTCCATACCGGCGACTCGATCGTCGTCGCTCCGGTGCAGACGCTGACCGATGCGGTGCACCAGCGGCTCCGCAGCGCAGCGCTGGCGATCATCCGCGCGCTCGGCGTCGAGGGCGGCTGCAACGTCCAGTTCGCGCTGTCGCCCGACTCCACCGAATACGCGGTCATCGAGGTCAACCCGCGTGTCTCGCGTTCGTCGGCGCTGGCGAGCAAGGCGACGGGCTACCCGATCGCCCGGGTCGCGGCCCAGATCGCGGTCGGGCGGCGACTCGCGGAGATCCCGAACGTCGTGACCGGCACGACGGTGGCTGCGTTCGAACCGGCACTCGACTACGTCGTGGTCAAGCTGCCGCGCTTCCCATTCGACAAGTTCCCGACCGCCGACCGCACGCTCGGCAGTCAGATGAAGGCCACCGGGGAGGTCATGGCCATCGACCGCACGTTCGGCTCGGCGCTGAACAAGGCGCTTCGCGGTCTCGAGCAGGCAGGGGCGGGGCCGCTCGCCGAGGACCCGTCGTGGACGCCGGCCTTCGACTATCTCGCCGGGGTGTACGCCGGCGACCCCGAGGAGGACGAGCCGATCCGCTGGGTGGACGAAGCCGGCCAGGCCTGCGAGAGCACCCGGTTCGCGCAGCGCAGCGCCGCCCCGATCGTGTTCAAGCAGTTCCTCGAGCCGTCGGACTCGCGGCTGTGGCGGTTGCTCGGCCTGCTGCGGCGAGGGGTCCCCGAGGCGGTCGTCGGCGATGCGACCGGGATCTCGGCCTGGTTCCTCGCCGAGATGGGACGCAACGTGGCGCTGGAGCGGGAAGTGGCCGCGTTCGGGACGCGTCTCGCGGATCCAGGCGACGACGGAGCGGCGGAGCTACTGGCCACCGTGAAGCGGGCAGGGTTCGGCGACCGCGAGCTGGCCGGCCTCGCCGGTACGACCCCGGACGCGCTGCGCGAGGCCCGTCTCGCTCGCGGGATCGTGCCCGGGTACGCCATGGTCGATACGTGTGCCGCCGAGTTCGCGGCCGAGACGCCCTACTTCTACTCGACGTACGCCGCGGCGGGCTCCGCGCCGGAGGCGCCGCCGGTCGACCGGCCCGCGGCGCTGGTCATCGGCTCTGGCCCGGTCCGCATCGGCCAGGGCATCGAGTTCGACTACTGCGCGGTCCAGGCCGCCGACACCCTGCGCAGGCTCGGCTGGCAAGCGGTGATGATCAACTCGAACCCGGAGACCGTGTCCACCGACTTCGACGCCTCGTCGCGGCTGTACTTCGAACCGCTCGACCCCGAGAGCGTGCGCAGCGTGATCGATGCCGAAGGCGGTCTCCCGGCGGTCGTGGCGTTCGGTGGTCAGACGCCGCTCAACCTCGCAGCACCGCTGGTGGCGGCCGGTGTCCCGCTGCTGGGTTCCGACCTGGAGGCCATCGACCAGGCCGAGGAGCGCGTGCGGTTCGCTGCCTTGCTCGATCGGCTCGGCATCCCGCAGCCCGAGGGCGGGATGGCCCACAGCGTCGAGGAGGCATTCACGCTCGCCGAGCGCATCGGTTTCCCGGTCATCGTCCGGCCGTCGTTCGTCATCGGCGGCCTGGCCATCGACTTCTGCTACTCGCCGGAGGATCTCGAGCGCCAGCTCGGGCTCGCCACCATCGTCGACCCGGACCGTCCCGTCCGGATCGACCGCTATCTCGAGGGCATCGAGGTCGACGTCGACGCCGTCAGCGACGGGGAGCAGGTGCTGATCCCGGGCATGCTCGAGCACGTCGAGCGGGCAGGCGTCCATTCCGGCGACAGCGTTGGCGTGTTCCCGCCGCAGACGGTCGGGGAAGGGGACCAGGCGCTGATCGTCGCGACGATGGAGCGCATCGTGCTGGCGCTCGGCGCCAAGGGCCTGGTGAACGCGCAGTTCATCGTCCGCGAGGACGGTGTGTACCTGATCGAGGTCAACCCGCGCGCCTCCCGCACGGTCCCGTTCCTGTCCAAGGTCACCGGCGTCCCGATGGTCGAGCTGGCCGTGCGGATCGCGCTCGGGGCCTCGCTCGACGAGCTGGGCTGGGGCGGCGGGCTGCTCCCAGCGCCGCCGTTCGTCGCGGTCAAGGCGCCGGCCTTCTCGACCGCCAAGCTGCGCGGCGTGGATCCGTCGGTCGGGCCGGGGATGCAGTCGACCGGCGAGGTCATCGGGCTGCACGAGGATCCGCGCGTCGCCCTCGCCAAGGCGCTGCTGGGCGCGGCGCTCGTCCCCCCTCGACCGGGCGAAGCCGGCGCGCTTGCGCTGCTGTCAATCGCCGATCGCGACAAGGACCTGCTCCCGCGCCTGGCGGCGGGCCTCGACGCGGCCGGCTATCGCCTGGCGGCCACCCCCGGCACACGGCGCGCACTTGCCGCGGTCGGCTTCGACGCACGGCCGGTCGCCAAGCTGGGCGAGGCAGCGGACGAGTCGATCGGCGAGGTCCCGATCCTGGAGCTCATCGCGGACGGCGAGGTTCGGCTGGTGGTGAATACCCCGACGCCACGCTCAGGAGCCGTGCGCGACGCGGCCGAGATCCGTCACGCTGCGACCGCCGAAGGGATCCTGTGCCTGACTGCGATCGAGACCGCCGTTGCCGCGGCGGAGGCGTTGGATACGGACGTCGCGGAGCGACTCGCGAGCGTCCGCCCCCTCGGCGAATGGGTACCAGAGCCTGGTCAGCCGCGGCTGGTGGCTACCGCCTGAACCGCGCCGGTCTCCTCGGGCGTCACGACGATCGCCTGGCCGAGCGACCAGAGCGTCAGGGTCGTCAAGGCGACCATCACGACCGCCAGCGGCACCTGTCGGAGCGTCAGCGGCCGACCGGCAAGGCCACTCGGCGCCTCGAGTGCGGCGACGACGTGACCGCCCCACGCGCCGAGCATGTGACCGCCGACGACCGCCGCAAGCTGCACGGTCCACACGAGGCCGGGCGGCAGCCATTCGCCGCTTGCCACCGTGAAGGCCGTCCCGAACAGGTCCCAGCCTCGCTGCAGCGGGTCCGAGATCGCGATCAGGATGCGCTGCCCATCGATCAACAGGTAGGTGAGGTAATGCGCGATCAGGTAACCGACGGAGATCGGGAGCAGGCCGGCGCCCGTGGCAGCGATCCCCACGAACCGGGTCACGGCCAGGGCGGCCACGATGACCAGGCCTAGGAACGCCGCGAGCAGGACCGTCTCGATGGCGATCCCCGGATAGCCGAACGCCCCGAACCACATCTGGGTCTGCGATAGGCCGTCGAACAGGATCGACCCGACCGCAAGGGCGACGATCACGACATCAGCCATCGTCCAACCTCGTTCGAGTAGGCCGCTCGCGAAGGACCGTCGTCGGACGCGGCCGGTCTCGTCGACGAGCTCGTACGGGGCGAGCCGTCCGAGCAGCCGGAACCAGACGCTGAAGACCTCGGCGTTGGAGCGCCACGTGTCGCGCCCGTACTGGGCCATCATCGCGAGGGTCAGGGCCGTGTAGCCGACGAGCACGATGAACAGCACCTGGGGCCCGGCCACGAGCACGAGCTCGAGCCAGACCACGACCACGAACCCGATGACCGCCGGCCAGCGACCGAGCCTCGGCGGGTATGCCGCGACCTGCCACGGCTTGATGCCGAGGCGCCGAACGATCCACGCGCCGATGTCGTGGAGCGTCGAGAACGGGTCGAGCCAGTGCCAGACGGGCCCGATGAGTGCGGAGATCGCGGCCACGCCCACCCAACCGTAGACCCACAGGAACAGCGTGGTGACCTCGCCGGCGCTCGCCCCACCCTCGATGCCCTGGACCACGATCCACAGCCAGCCAAGGAGGCCGACTGCTCGCAGGAGCGCTCGCAAAGGCGCCGGTGGCAGGTGCCCGGAAGCGATCGCCTCGGGTGGCTCCGCGCGGACGTCGCGGACGAGCACGAAGATGAAGGACAGGGCGACCGTCGCGGCCGCACCGGCGAGATAGACGGCCAGGGGCAGGCGGCTCGTGTAGGTCGGGTTCAGACCGTGCGCGGCGACGTCGGCCGGGATAGCAGCCGTGATCGCCGAACCGATGGCGAGCGTGCCCGCGAAGACACGCCGCCGAGGCATCACGATGGTCCTGGACGCCGGCCGCGGCGCAGAAGCGCGCCTGCTGCGACCAACACGACCGCGAGAGCAGCGATGATCGGAAGCGCGACGTCGCCTACGGACGTGGCCGGGTCAGACGGGCCGGCGCTCGGAGACGGGCTCGGCGTCACGGCCGGTGATGCGGTCGGCGTCGGTTCCGTGGAGGGTGGTGGCGCTGTGCCACTCGGGATAGGAGTCGCGGAGGGCGAAGCCGGGACCTCGACCGTGAACGTCCAGGTGACGCGCTCGGGATGGCCGTCGATCTGCGAGATCGCCGTGGACTTGATCGTGAACATGCCGCTCGTGAGGGGGGCATCCGGCCGAGCGATCATGACCCGATCGTCGTCCGGGGTGACGCGGCCGGTCGCGATCACGACGCCACTGGCGTCGAGGATCTGCAGGGTGCTGTCGGCCGTCAGGTCCTCCGTGTAGCGGCCGCTCACGAACGTCACCGGCTTCGTGACCGTCTCGCCATCGGCCGGGATCGCGCGAACGAGCTCGGCGTGAGCAACAGCGATCCCCGGGAGGACGAAAACGGCGGTGATGACGGCGACGACGTACGCGAACCGTCGGGCTCCCCTCGGTGATGGCATCGCCGGGAGCATACAAAAGGAAGCGCGGTCGGGCCGTCCCGGCGGGTCGACAGCCCAGACCGATCCGACACGGTACGATCGACCTCACTTCTCCGACCCTTGCCCAGGAGGCATGCGTGCCGACCACCCCCGTCCCGACCGTGTCGTTCTCCGACGAGCGTCTCGACAACGGTCTCCGCCTGATCGTCGCCGAGGACCACCTCGCACCGGTAGTGGCGATCAACGTCTGGTACGACGTCGGGTCGAAGCACGAGCTGCCCGGCAAGACCGGGTTCGCCCACCTGTTCGAACACGTCATGTTCCAGGGCTCGCGGCACGTCGCGAAGGCCGAGCACATCGCCCTCATCCAGGCCGCTGGCGGGACGATGAACGGCACGACCTGGCTCGATCGGACGAACTACTTCGAGACGCTGCCCTCTCACCAGCTCGATCTCGGCCTGTGGCTCGAGGCGGATCGCATGGCCACGCTGCTCGACGCGTTGAGCCAGGAGAACCTCGACAACCAGCGCGAGGTCGTCAAGAACGAGAAGCGCTGGTCATACGACAACCGGCCGTACGGTTCGTGGCAGGAGAAGCTGCAGGCGCATCTGTACCCGCCCGAGCATCCGTACCACCACCCGACCATCGGCTCGATGGCCGACCTCGACGCGGCATCGCTCGATGACGTCAAGGGGTTCTTCCGGACCTACTACGCGCCGAACAACGCGGTGCTGTCGGTCGTGGGTGACGTCGATACAGCGGCGGTGCGCGCCAGCGCCGAGCGTTTCTTCGGTGCGATCCCGGCAAATCCGTCCATCCCGAAGCTTGCTGACCTGTCGCTCCCACCGATGCTCGGACGCGAGATCCGGGAAGTCGTCCCCGACCGCGTGCCGTTGCCGCGGATCTACGTCGGTTTCCGCGCTCCGGTCTACGGCGACCGACGGCTGGACGCGCTCGACGTTGCCGGGCAGATCCTGGCCGGTGGCAAGGGCAGCCGTCTCCATCGCCGGCTCGTGCGGCAGGAACGGATCGCTCAGGATGTGGCGCTGTTCACGCTCGGCTTCATCGGCGGCGCCTCCGTGTGTGCCGGGTGGGCCACGGTCCGCCCGGGGATCTCGGTCGATCGCGTCGAGAAGGCGCTGCACGAGGAGCTGGAGCGTCTGGCGGTCGAGCCGGTGAGTGACGACGAGCTGGCACGTGCGTTCGCCCTCGTCGAGGCGGACGAGCTGGGTGCCTTGCAGCGGGTCGAGGAACGCGCCGACCGGCTGTCGATGTATGCCACGTTGTTCGATCGACCGGCGCTCATCAACGAGATGCTGGGGCGCTACCTGTCGGTCACACCGGAGGCGATCCTCGAGGTCGCTTCCGCCACCTTCCGACCGGACAACCGGCTCGTGCTCACATATGTGCCCGAGGCGCCATCCGCCGACAGTGATGCGTTCGACGCCGAAGCGTCGGAGTCGACCGATGAGGAGGTCGCGGCATGACCGCCGAGAGCCCGGAGCGCGATGGCGTCGTTCTCGCGGAGCGACCCGCCCCTGGCACGCCCAGACCGTACGACTTCCCCACAGTGACGCGGTCACAGCTCGACAACGGGTTGACCGTGCTGGTCGCGGACCTGCCGGGCCGACCGCTGGTCAGTGCGACGATCGTCGTACGTGTCGGTGCAGCCGACGAACCGGCGGGCGACGCCGGAGCCGCCGTCCTCGCTGCGCGGGCACTGACCGAGGGCACCGAACGCTATGACGCCGTCGGCCTGACCGAGGCGGCCGAGCGTCTGGGCGCGTCCCTCCACGCCGAAGCCGGCTGGGACGCGACGAGCGTCGGCATCGACGTGCCGACGACGCGGCTCGAGCCTGCGCTCGACCTGCTCGCCGAGGTCCTGCTGCGGCCGGTGTTTCCCGCCGAAGAGGTCGAGCGCCTCAGGGATGAGCGCCTCAACGATCTGCTCCAGGCGCAGGCCGATCCGCGACGACGGGCGGACGAGACGTTCATCGGCACGATCTACGCGGGGGCGTCGCCCTACCACCGTCCATCCGCCGGTATCCGCGAGACGGTCGAGCGTCTGGACGATCGCGTCGCGCGCCGCGCGTACGAGCGGCTCCTCGACCCTGCCCAGGCGACGCTGGTGGTCGGCGGCGACCTGGGACGGCAGGATGTCGCTGCGATCGCCGATCGACTGTTCGGCTCTTGGTCGCGGCACGACGCCGCGACGACGCCGGGGTCCGTGATGGACCGGGGTGCAGGCACGGGCCGGCTGGTCCGCGTCGTCCATCGCCCTGGGAGCGTCCAGACCGAGATCCGAATCGGCCATCCCGGTCTGCCGCGACGCGTGCCCGACTATCACGCGGTCTCGGTGATGAGCGCGATCCTGGGCGGCCTGTTCAACTCGCGGCTGAACATGCAGCTCCGCGAGGCGAAGGGCTACACCTACGGGGCCGGGGCCGGCTTCGACATGCGCCGCGGCGCGGGTCCGTTCACGGCGCGGGCTGCCGTCAACACCGAGGTCACGGTTCCCGCTGTGCTCGACACCCTGGCCGAACTCGAGCGCATGCGCGACACCCGAGTCGAAGCGACCGAGCTCGAGGCTGCCCGGGATTTCCTGGTCGGTGTATTCCCGTTGCGGTTCGAGACGCCCGGCGCTGTCGTCGGGGCGCTCGCGGGCCTGGCCATCCACGACCTGCCACTCGATGAGCTGACCGATTACCGCGCGCGTATCGAAGCGGTCGATATCGATGCGGTCGCTTCGGCGGCCAAGGAGCACCTGGCGGTCGACCGCGCCGCCATCGTGCTGGTCGGCGATGTCGACGCGTTCGGGGCGGACCTGGAAGCAGCCGGGTTGGGCAGGCTCGTGATCGATCGCGATGAGCCCGCCGCGGCGCAGCTCGCGTCCGAACCCGAGGCCGCCGCTGCGGTCGGCCCGACGGACGAGAGCGAGGAGACCGGTCCCACGGCCGGGGCCGAGGATCCGGATCTGCCGGGCTCCGACGAACCCGCCGGGGCCGACGTAACGAAGGGGAACGACGCAGCAGGCTGACGCGGGGCGAGACCTTCGACCTGCTGTCTGGCGATGCTCTCGTGGGACGAGAGCTGACGACATCCCAGGGCACCGTCACGTCGAGCTTTGCCGTGGCACGGGAGCCTCAGACGTTTCCTGCCGTGGGGCGGGAAAATCGCGCCTCAGCGGCCCTCGGGATGTCGCTGCTCTCGGGGGACGAGAACGCGCCGCCGAATCGGACCCCGGCGTTGAAACCTTTCGCGGCGTCGATGTCTCGATGGAGTAGCGGCCGGTCGAAGGACCGGCCATGACGGGAGTCCTCCATCCATGCGTTCTGATCCTCGCCTGCTTCGTGTCTTCGTCACGTCGATCGCCTCGCTGTTCCTGATCGCAGGCGTAGCCTTCGCCGCGTCCGGGCGGACCGCGGCTGCGCCTGAGAGCGATCCTGCTCTCATCACGCCGAATGCCTCGGCCAGCGCCGAGCCGACCGCGACGACCGAACCGACCGCGACGACCGAGCCGACCGAGTCGACGCCGACCTCCGAGCCGACCGCGACTGCGGAGGCCACCGCGACCGCCGAGGCGACTGCGACCGCCGAAGCGACAGCGACCGCCGATGCGACGGACGACGCGGGTGTGGCTGCGACTGCCGAACCGACAGCCGACGACACTGACGACGCCGATGACGATCGCGGCGGCCAGTCCGGTCGCAACGGCAATGACGACGATGACGATCCCGGCGACGACCACGGGGGCGATTCGGGTCCCGGTGGTGGCGACGACGACTGACGGGGTCATCCCCAGTCCATGGATCGGCGACCCCACGGAGGATGGATCGGCCCGACTCACGGCATCATGGCCGCGGGCCGATCCGCCATGCCTGGCGCTGGAGGTCCTCGAGATGCCTGGAGGTCGACGATCGTCAGCGAGCCCGCATCAGTCGCGTCGCCGAGCGCGTCGAGCGACGATCGAGCCATCGTCGATGCCGTACTCGCCGGCGACCGGGAGGCCTATCGCCGTCTGGTCGAACGCGAAGGGCCGTCGTTGGTACGGGCGTGCCACCGCATCCTCGGCGACCACGCCGAGGCGGAGGACGCCGCGCAGGAGGCATTCGTGACGGCCTTCCGCTCGCTGGCAACCTGGCGCGGCGACGGCCCGTTCGGTGCCTGGCTGACGAGGATCGGCGTGCGGATCGCCTTGCGCCACGTCAGCCGTCGGCGCACGGTCACATGGCGGGATCCGGCGCGGGCCGCGGGGGACGCTGGTCTCGACGTGGCCGATCGCGCGGCCGAGCGGGCGGCCATCGCCGCGGCTCCCTTGACCGATCCCGCGGTCCTGTCCCTGCGGGCGGAGCGGGCGACCGAGATCCGAACCGCCGTTGCGAACCTCCCCGAGCCATATCGCGAGGTCGTTGCGCTCCGCTTCTTCGGTGAGGCCTCGCTCGATGAGATCGCGCGCCAGACGCGTCGGCCGCTGGGTACCGTCAAAACGCATCTCCACCGCGGGCTCGCCCGGTTGCGCGGGGACCTGGAGGGCACCGAGGCATGAGCGGGCCGCGTCGCTTCCACCCCACCGAGATCGACCTGGAGGCAGATGAGCTCACGGCGCGCCTGCTCGAGACCGCGCGGGACATCGAGGCCTATGCGGCGACCGGGATGGCCGCCCCGACGACCGGCTTCGAGGACCGCGTCATGGCGGCGATCGCCGTCGAGCCGATGCCACGTCCGACGCGCGGACTCGGGTTTCTCGCCACGCTGCGAGAGGCGTGGGCCGTCGCTTTCGGTGCCGGGCGGCCGCTCGCGCTGCGCGCACAGGCGCTGGCGCTCCTGCTGATGGTGGCGGTGGCCGTCGGATCCGTCGGGTCGGTCGCCGTCGTCGGCGCGAGCCGGCTGCTCGGACCTTCGGTCGGGCCGCCGACGACCCCGAGTCCCGCCCCGAGCCCGTCTGCGTTGCCGTCGCCCGTGCCGACTCCTTCGGTATCACCGAGCATCTCGCCCACGCCGTCGCCAACGACGACCGCTCGACCGACGGCCACCGAAACCGATGAACCGAGCGGCACCGATGACAGTGGCGGTTCGAGCGGCTCGGACAGTGGCTCCGGGTCGGGCAACTCGGGGCGTGGCTCGGGCAGCGGGTCGGGGCCGGAGCGAGGACTAGTCCCGCCGCCTGGTCGGGCACCTACTCGACGAGACCAGCACCCGACACGTGGGCAGTCACACCCGATCGGTACAAGACGTTGATCGTTCCGCCGTCACCGTTGACCTTGAACGTCCAGGCGATGACCTGGTCGAGCGTAAGGGTACCGCTGCTTCCGTTCACCTTGACGTCGCCAGACGGCACGTAGATGGTGCCTGCGACTTCCATTGTCGAGGTGGAACCATTGATGGTGACCTCATCCCCTGGAAGTGACAGGTTGCGATCCTGGAAGATGACCATCCCGTTCCAGGCCGAGCCGTCGTTGAGCGGCAGGAGGTTGACTTCGGCGACCGAGCCATTCAGGAGGATGGCACCCAGGCACGGCGCCCCGGTCACGATGCCCGACGCGCAGTCGTCGTGGAAGCCCGCAGCCTCGGAGTTGTAGATCAGGATCCCGCCCCCGAAGACGGCGGTTCCCGCATTGACAGAGCGCACAGCGCCGCCTGCCGCTCGAAACCCGCCGCCCCCGACGTAGTAGATACCGGGTTCGAGGTAATAGGTGCCTTTGGCAAGGTCGATACCGCCCGGGTAGTAGCCCGGGAAGAGCCGCCAGACCGTCCCGTCGTATGCGCCGGTGAAGTGGCACGGCTTCGGATCGTCCGGAGTGGCCTCCTTCGTTCCGGACCCGGGACAACCGTCGGGGATCTTCTTCGTGGTTGTCGTGATCTGGACGATATCAGCCGGCATACCCGGGACGGGTGGAGCTGCCAGATTCCGCAGCGGATCCGGTGTCGCGTACGAGTGCGGGACTTGTGTGCAATCGAGTTCGGAACCCTTCCCCTTGCTTTCACTGATCCCACCGACTGCGTTGCACGTCGCGCCGGGCGCCGTGACCTCCAACGTCCCGGTTCCCCCGACATATAGAGCGTCGGGGTCGCAATCGGAGTTGAGCTGGACCGTTCCAGCGGACGTCACGGTCCCGCTGCCAGTGACCTGGATCGCCCGACACGCATGAGGGTCAAGAGCGAGCATGGAAAACGGCATGTCGAGGCCGGGTTGGTTCGCGGCGACTGCTCGCGCCGCCACGTCCCAGCCGACGGCGCCCAGCAGACCGCCGAAGATCGAGGGCCGGGTGCTCCGGATCCGGACCTCGATAAAGCCCGGGACGTTGCGGAATTGGCCCGACGTCGGGGGAACGAAGACGTCGACGACCTCGTTCTCGACACCGGTCGTAAAGCCATTCTCAGTCGCGATCACCCGCGCCGCCGCCTTCGGGTCCTGCGCTGGCGTGCCGACCAGGTAGCGCGCTCCGGCAAGGGCCGCCGCATCGGCAGCGTTCTGCTGATCCCGCTTCTCAAGCAGCATCATCCCTGTATCGAAAGCCAGGGCGGCGACGATCACGATCGTCACCAGGCTCAGCGCGAAGATCGCCAGCACTTGGCCGCGATCGCGACGGGCGTCAGTTGTTGATGACAAGGGTCGACTCCGAGGTGATCTGCAGGGGTGGAAGGAGCGGCATGATCGCGCGGTACGTGAAGGCCGCCCGGACGGTCACCGGATTGCCGCGGTCGTTATTGAGTTCATTGCCCGGACAGGGCTTCGGGCCGCTTGACGCACACCAGTACGCGTCGATCGAATCGAACTGGCCCGAGTTCGCGATCTTGAAAGCCGCATTCACGACGGCGGTTTCGACCCTCGCTCCACTCGGGTCGCACGGGTTACCACCGGCCATCGGACCGCTCGGGCAGCCATCGGCCGCATTCGAGCCGTGGATGATCGCGTAGCGCGCCCCTTCGCGCGTCGCATTGTTGAGGACCTCGTAGAAGAAGACGAACCGGCCTCCCTCGATGATCGCGAAGAGCAGGAGGAAGAACAATGGCGCGACGAGCGCGAACTCCACGAGGGTCTGACCACGGGTTCGTCGCCGATCGTTCATGGATCGAGCTGCAAGTCGGTCATGGCGAATGTGCTGGTTCGCTCGAAGCTCAGCTGATCAGGGAAACCGAAGCTGTTGCCGCCGCCAAGGTCGAGATGGATCGGAAGGATGAGGTGGAAGTCGAACGCGAGCGTCGCCCGTACGCGGCACGGCGGTTCGCGCAGATTGTCGGCGCAACTCACCGAGTCGTTCGGCAGTAGCTCGAGGGTCACAGTGGGATTGGTGCAGGTGGCGGCCATCGAGTCCGTGGTTCCGACATAGTCCGGCAGGTTGCTCGCCGCGAGGCATGCTCGATGGGTCATTTGCTGGCGAACGCCCGACTCGTCAGTCCAGTAGCTGGAGTCGAACGAGCCGTAGTCGGCGGCCTCGCGGGCCGCTGATTCGATCGTCGCCATCGTCGTGTAGAGGCGCGCCATGTCGGCTACGGCCACGAAAAACAGCACCATCAGGGGGACGACGAGCGCGAACTCGACGAGGGACTGTCCCCGGCTCGGCCGCAAGCGAACCTGCGAGGAGGTCTGGCGGCCGACGATGGCGTCCCGGCGCCACGAAGGGGGGATTCGCATCTGAACGCTCTGTCGCTATGACTTCTGGTTTCCCAGTGGGCGCCGATAGTACTGATCCCAACCTTGCATTCAACCTGACGAATTACCTATTCCGTTGTTTCATCGCAACGAGCGGTGCGGTGGGGTGGGGACCGCTACAGTTCGGGCGTGATCGTCGTCATCGGAGGGCTCCGTCTTTTGGGGTCTGGACCGGATGCCCAGGCGGCTGGTCTGGCACCGTCCATCGCCATCGGAGCTGCGGCGGAGGGCGCACGTGTCGAGCTAATCGGCAAGGTCGGCGACGACCCAGTCGGCGATGCCGTGCTGCTCGCCCTGGCCAGGCAACGGGTCGGCCACGTAGCGATCCTGCGGGATCCGGCCCGACAGACCAGGGTCGTGGAATCGATCCTCGACGAGGCGGTCGACGCGGTTGCGGAAACCGCTGACGCGAGCCCAGCCTCATCGCCCGCGGATGATCCGCCGCTGCTAGATGCCGCCGATGCGGGCCTCGCCCTGCATTACCTGCCGGAGATCGCTGTCATCGTCGCGGTCCATCTGCCGCCAGAAGTGCTGGCCGAGGTGATCTTGGCGGCCGGATGGGCCTCGACCTCCTTGGTCGTGATCGTGCCGGAGGGGAAGGAGCCGCCCGCGGACCTGCCAAAGGACGCCGTGACGCTCGCCGCCATCGACACTGACGAGTCGGCCGTGGGCGCCGCGATCGGGCGATATGCCGCCGAGCTGGATCGAGGAGTGCCACTCGATGTCGCCTACGATTCGCTCGTTGCGACGGGACGCCTTTAGATCCCGAGCGTGCCCTCGGCGGGGGCGGCTGCGACCGTCGTGAGCGGCTCGATCAGCTCCGGGCCGTCGCGCCGGACGTCGTTCACGTAGCGGTTGACCGGGTAGATCCGTAGCGGGACGGCGTCGCTCGGCTCGAGCATCGCCAGGAGCTCGCCTGGATCGACGGGCGGCCCGGTCCGCCCATCGGTCAGCCAGCGGTCCCAGGACGACTCGTCAAGCACCACCGGCATCCGGTCGTGGAGATCGGCCATCGCCGCATTCGGTGTCGTCGTGACGATCGTGAACGTGCGCTGGACCTCCTCGGTCGTCGGGTCGTGCCAACCCGCCCACAGACCGGCAAGGGCCAGCGGCAAGCCATCGGTCCGCGTCACGCGGTACGGCTGCCGTACGGCACCCTCGCGCTTCCATTCATAGAACGAGTCGACCGGGACAATGCACCGACGCCGTCGAAAGGCCTCACGGAACGCCGGGCTCGCCGTGATGGTCTCGGCCCGCGCGTTGAACATGCGCGACCTCGACTTGCGGTCGGTCGACCAATGCGGGACGAGACCCCACCGATACGCCGTCACCGCCCGCCGATCCTCGCGCTGCACCACGACGAATGCCTCGTCGGTGGGTGCGACGTTGAACCGCGCCCCGAGCTCGTCGGCGAGCGGCTCGGCGGCGAAGATCTCGGCCAGCTCGGACGCAGGTCGCTCCTGCGTGAACCGTCCGCACATGCGGGCAAGTCTAGTATCGTCGGCCCGATGGACGACGCTCGGCCACCCGTCACGCCGGACCCGTCGCGGCCGGGCCGCCTGTCCCGTGACGAGGCCGTGGCGCTCCTTGCGAAAGGAGACGCGCTGCTGGCGGCCGGCCAGCACCCCGAGGCCGCTGCCCACTACAGCCGCGTGATCGGGTTCGATGACGCCGCGGTCACCGCGGCCGCACTCCTCGGGCTTGGCGAATGCCGGTTCCGGCTGGGCGAGGACGAGGCGGCGCTGACCTCCTGGAAAGCTGCCCTGCAAGTCGGCGAGACGCCGTCGTCGTATCCGGCGTGGCGCAACGTCGCTGCGGCCAACGTTCGTGGGGGCGACCTGCATGCCGCGATCAGCGCGTACCGCCAGGCCGAACGGCGAGCGCCGGCGGCGGACAAGGCCGAGATCGCCAACCGCCTCGGCTGGCTCACCAAGGAGACCGGCGACGTCAACGGTGCTCGACGTTACTTCGCGCGGGCCCGAGGCGACACGCTGCTGTCGGTCACGACGGTCCTCATCGCCGCGACGGTCATCGTGTCGCTCTCCGCGATCCTCTCGAGCGAGGGCCTCTTCCTCTACGACGCCCTGCAGCTCGACAAGCCCGCCGTGGCCGCCGGGGAGTACTGGCGGTTGTGGACCGTGACCCTCCTCCACGGCAGCCCGGACTCGGGGTTCTTCGGCGCGTCGCTGCTCCACCTTGGCTTCAACATGTACGCGCTCTACCTGACCGGCCCCATCGTGGAGCGCTGGTACGGGCCGCTCCGCTTCCTACTCTTTTACCTGCTATGCGCCGCCGGCGGCTCGGTGGCGAGCTTCGTCTTCGGCGGCGATGTTCCGTCGGTCGGCGCCTCGGGCGCGATCTTCGGGCTGTTCGGGCTCCTGCTCGGAGCGAACCGCGCGCATCGCCCGGTCGATCGGCAGAGCCGCTACCTCGTCGGCCAGCTCGGGATGCTGATCCTGTTCAACATCCTGTTCGGCTTCGCGGTCCCGAACATCGACAACGCCGCGCATATCGGTGGTCTCCTGACCGGGCTCTGGCTGGGGTCGGTCGTGCCACCCACTCGAGTCGAGACGACGGCGTCGTACTGGCAGCGGGCGAAGACGACCGGCGCTCGCGCAGCGCGTGTCCCGCTGGTGGTCCCGCTCCTCGCGATCGGCGCTGTGCTGGTCGTCGTCGCCGCCGGCGTCCTGTACGGGACGTCGATCCGGGTGTAGCGACCGGGCTGATCGGCATGTTCGCCACGCTCCTCGGTCCGTTGCCGCGTCCCCCGGTGCCGGACGACGCTTCCGGGGAAGCGATCCTCGACGCCTGCCTCGCACTCCAGGCCGACCATGGTCTCGAGCCGCTCAGCGATGGTGGTTGGGCGCTGGACGCCGACGACCCAGCCGGATCGTGGGTCGCGACCGCCGAGTTGGCGGGCGGCCTCGTCAAGGCGGTCATCGATGGACCGCTGACCGGCGGGCGCCCCGTCGAAGAGATCCGCCTGGACCTGCTGGCCCTGGCCGACGCCGGCTGCCGCTGGATCGAGGTCCACGAGCCCGCGGCCGTCTCGATCGGCGACGATCCAGCGACGCGCGCCAGATTCGCTGACGCCCATCGCGCACTCACGGCGGACCTCGGACCGGACGTGCACCTCACGCTCGCGATCACGGGGGGCGCCGCTGACGATGCCGGCGTCGATACGATCCTCGCCGGCGCCTACGCCAGCCTCGCCCTCGACCTCATCGACGGACCGGACAACTGGTATCTCGCGGTGGCGACACCCACCGAGCGCGGCATCATCTGCGGGGCGTTGTCCGCCCACGACGGCAGCACCGACGGCCCGGAGCACCTCCTCTTCGCCGCCCGCTACGCCGCGTCGACGGCTGGGCGGGGCATGGACCGCGTGGGTCTGGCGACGTCCGGCTCCCTCGCCGAGCTGTCATGGGACGCCGCGGCGACCAAGGTGCGCCGGCTGGGGGAGGCGGCGCGGCTCGTGACCGCGGCGCCTGAAGAGCGGCGCGAGGCGCTCGACCCCCGTGCCGTCGACATCCGATCCGCCGCCCTCGGCCACGTCGGATCGCCGCGCCCGGCCCGTCCCAGGGGCGATCCATGACCAACATGGCGTCCTGGATCCGGGTGTCCCAGTCACGCTGATTGCTGGCAGCGATCGTTTTCGAGCGATAGCGGTCCGCAGGCGGGCTTCGATAAGAGATCGATTGCTCGGAGCGTCGAATTGACCCCGAAGGCCGTGGTCGAGTCCCGTATGTCGGCCGTGGATGCGGAAACGATCGCTGCGAGTGATCATCGGGCCGCCGTTGGGTAGGCATGACCTCGCGGTTGACTTGATTCCGGGCCTCGACGGTGGGACCATCGCAGTCCCTCCCACCGGCGCGAGGAGCCATGCCGGCGCGAGGTCCAGTGCTCCAGCGGACACATGCATCGTGACCGCGTCGCGAGCCCCCTCAGGCCGCGCCGCTGTCGTCGTCGAAGGAGGTCCGGCCCGTGGGCGAACACATCTCCCTGACCGTCAACGGAGCACGACGGGAGCTCGATGTCGAGCCCAGACGACTCCTCGTCCAGGCCATCCGCGAGGACCTTGACCTGACCGGCACCCACGTCGGCTGCGATACGAGCCAGTGCGGCGCCTGCACCGTCCATGTCGACGGCAAAGCCGTGAAGTCGTGCACGATGCTGGCGGTCCAGGCCGACGGCGCGACCGTCATGACCATCGAGGGCATGGCCGACGGCGAGAACCTCCATCCCCTGCAGACCGCCTTCTGGGAGAAGCACGGCCTCCAGTGCGGCTTCTGCACGCCCGGCATGATCATGGTCGCCGCCGACCTGCTGGCTCGCAACACCGACCCGAGCGAGGACGAGATCCGTCACGCCATCGAGGGCAACATCTGCCGCTGTACCGGCTACCACAACATCGTCGCCGCGGTGCGCGCCGCAGCCGTCGCGATGCGCGAGGGGGCGACCAGCCCCGCCGCGGTCAGCGCGTAGCCCGGGGAGAGGACCGATGACCGACGTACTCGACGCCCCCGCGACCACGCCCCTCGGCCAGCCGATCAAGCGCACGGAAGACCCGCGCTTCATCACCGGCAAGGGCCGCTATCTCGACGACATCAAGCTCCAGTCGATGACCCACCTGGCCATCCTTCGCAGCCCATACGCTCACGCCAACATCCGCTCGGTCGACACCAGCGCAGCCACATCGATGCCCGGCGTGCTCGCTGCGTTCACCGGCGCCGACATCCCGTACAACCCGTTGCCGATGGCGTGGCCGGCCGGCGGCAGTGCCGGGATCCAGAACAACGTCAGCACGCCACGCACGCTCGCGACCGACAGCGTCAAGTGGACCGGCGAGGGTGTCGCCGCCGTCGTGGCCGAGACGCCCGAGCAGGCGTACGACGCCCTCGAGGCGATCGTCGTCGATTGGGAGCCGCTGCCGGCTGTCGTCGATGCAGAGAAGGCGATGGAGGCCGGGGCCCCGCAGCTCCACGAGAATGCGCCCAACAACGTCGTGTTCGAGTGGTCGGTCGGCGACAAGGCAGGTACCGACGCCGCCGTCGATGGCGCCGAGGTCGTCGTCAAGCAGCGCATCGTCAACCAGCGGCTCATCCCGAACGCGATGGAGACCCGCGGCGACATCGCCTGGTACAACACCGGCACCGACGAATACACCGTATGGATGTCGAGCCAGACGCCGCACATCCAGCGGCTACTGCTCGCCGCCTTCGTGACCGGCATCCCGGAGCACAAGATCCGCTGTATCAGCCCCGATGTCGGCGGCGCCTTCGGGTCGAAGATCTTCACGTATGCCGACATGCCGCTCGCGATGTTCGCCAGCAAGGCGATCGGCGGGCGTCCCGTCAAGTGGGTTGAGGGCAGGCGCGAGAACTACCAGTCGACCATCCACGGCCGCGACCACATCACGTATCTCGAGATCGCCGGCAAGCGCGATGGCGAGGTGACCGGCCTTCGTGTCAAGACCTACGCCAACCTGGGTGGTCGGCTGTCGACCATCGGCCCGGGCATCCCGACCACGCTGTACGCCCGTGTCCTCGCAGGCTGCTACAAGATCGCGAACGTCTACGCCGAGGTGACCGGCGTCTACACGAACACCACGTTCGTCGACGCGTACCGTGGCGCGGGCCGCCCCGAGGCGACCTACGTCATCGAGCGGGCGATGGACCTGTTCGCGGCTGAGATCGGCATGGACCGAGCCGAGGTCCGCCGCCGCAACTTCATCCCGCCCGACCAGTTCCCGTACGAGAACCCGTCCGGGCTGCATACGGCTTCCGGCGGGGCGAAGATCTCGATCGACTCGGGCAACTACGAGCCCGCCATGGACAAGGCCCTGGCGATGGTCGACTACGCCGCGTTGGCGGCGCAGAAGGCCGATGCGCGGGACCGGGGCAAGCTCCTCGGCGTCGGGCTGAGCACCTACATCGAGGTGTGCGGCGTCGCACCGTCCAAGTGGATCGGCGCCGTCGGCGAGGGCTGGGGCGCGGCGATGTGGGAATCCGCCAACATCAAGGTCCACCTCACCGGCAAGGTCGTGGCCACCGTCGGCACGCAGCCCCAGGGCCAGGGTCACGAGACCACCTATGCCCAGGTGATCGCCGACCAGCTCGGCGTGCCGATGGAGGACGTCATCGTCCAGCACTCGGACACGCTGGGCACGCCGTTCGGCTACGGCTCGTACGGCAGCCGGACCTCGTCGGTCGGTATGACCGCGGCGATCAAGGCGACCGACAAGATCCGCGACAAGGCCCGGCGGTATGCGGCGCACATGCTCGAGGCGTCACCCGACGACATCGAGATCGACGGTGCCGAGTACCGCGTGAAGGGCTCGCCCGACCGCAAGAAGACGATCCAGGAGATCGCCTTCGCGATCGACCTGGCGTTCGATGCGCCCGAGGGCATGGAGCCATATCTCGACGAGACGGCCTACTACGACACGCCGAACTGCACGTGGCCGTTCGGCACCCACATCGCGACGGTCGAGATCGACGAGGAGACCGGCGTGGTCGACCTCGTTCGCTATGTCGCGGTCGACGATGTCGGCAACGAGATCAACCCGCTGATCGTGGGCGGCCAGCTCCACGGCGGCATCGCCCAGGGCGTCGGCCAGGCGCTCTGGGAGGGCGCCGTGTACAGCGATGACGGCCAGCTGTTGACAGGCTCGATGCTCGACTACGCGCTGCCGAAAGCCGCGCGTCTGCCGAATTTCGAGCTCGAGAAGACCGTCACCCCGTCGCCCGTCAATCCGCTCGGGGTGAAGGGCGTCGGCGAGGCGGGCACGATCGCCTCGACCGCGGCGGTGGCGAACGCCGTCATCGACGCGTTGGGCGCCTATGGCATCCGCCACCTCGACATGCCGTACACCTCCCAGAAGGTGTGGGCGGCGATCCAGTCCGCGAAGGGAGGTCAGGCATGATCCCGGCGGCGTTCGAGTACCGGCGGGCGACGTCGATGGACGATGCCCTTGGCGCGCTCGCGGGCGGCGACGCGAAGGTCATCGCGGGCGGCATGAGCCTGCTGCCGCTGATGAAGCTGCGGCTGGCGAACCCGGCGAAGCTGGTCGATATCGGGCGACTGGACGAGCTCCGCCGTGTCGGCCCCACGGCCGATGGCGGCTTCGAGGTCGGTGCCTTGGCGACCTACGCCGACGTGCTCGAGTCGGCGGGGCAGCCGATCTCCCGCGAGTGCATCATGCAGATCGGCGATGTCCAGGTCCGCAACCGCGGCACCATCGGCGGTGCGATCAGCCACGCCGACCCTGCCAGCGACGGACCGGCGCTGGCGCTCGCCCTCGACTATTCCGCGGTGCTGCGCTCGTCACGGGGCGAGCGGACCGTGCCCCTCGACGGTTTCTTCATCGGCGCCTTCCAGACGGCCATCGAGCCCGACGAGATCCTGGTGCGGATCGTCCGGGGGCCGCTCCCCGACGGGGTGACCGGCTCGTACCAGAAGATGGCACACCCGGCGTCGGGGTACTCCATCGTCGGTGTGGCGGCGATGGTGGCGTCCTCGGGCGGCTCGGTCTCACATGCGCGCGTCGCGATCACGGGCGTCGGCGAGGTGCCGTACCGCGCGAAAGGCGTGGAGTCGGCGCTCATCGGGAGCGACGGCTCAGCCGACGCAGTGGCGTCCGCGGCCGCCCACGCCGCCGACGGCCAGACCGTCAACAGCGATATCTACGCCGATCGCGAGTACCGATCGAAGATGGCGGTGGTGTATACCCGCCGCGCGATCGACGCCGCGCTCGGCCGGTAGCGCGCCGACCACAAGCGTCCGGGCGGTGCGCGTCGAGCGGGTCATCCCTGGTCGGCGCGCGCCGGTTCGACTCGCGGGCGGGATCCTCACCCGCGATCTGACGGTCGGCGGCAAGCGCTGGCCGAAGGGTCGTCGGCTGTCGGCGGACGATCTGCTCGCGCTCGCCGCAGCCGATCCTGGGCCGCCGGTCAGCGTGCTGATCGCCGATGGGAACGAGCTCCACGAGGACGACGCGGCGCTCCGCCTCGCCAAGGCGATCGCCGGACCGGGTCTCGAGGTACGCGGTCCGAATGAGAGCCGGCTCGACCTGGTGGCCGGTGTCGATGGCGTCGTGACGGTCAGGATCGCCGAGCTGGAGCGCATCAACCGCCTCGACCCGCTCGAGGTATTCACGGTCTTCGATGGCCAGATCGTCGAGCGCGGCGACCTCGTGGCGAGCGTCAAGATCGCGCCGCACCTGGTCGACGCGGGTGTGATCGAGGCTGGCGCGCGCATCGCGGGGTTCGGCAGTCAGCCGGTCGTGTCGGTCGCGCCGTTCGTGGCACGGCGGGTGGGTGTCGTCGTCAAGGAATTGGTGCGGGCGACGGCAAAGGAGCGGTTCGAGGCGTCGGTGCGGGCGAAGGTCGAGGGTCTCGGGTCGACGATCATCGACATCGTCTACGTCGAGGACGACGTCGACGCCGTGGAGGGCGCGGTCGCGCGGTTCACGCGCGGCGCCGAGACCGCCGACCTGGTCCTGACCGCAGGCTCGGCCAGCACCGACCCGGAGGACGCGTTCTTCGTCGCGATCGCAGCGCTCGGTGGGCGGGTGGTCCGGCGTGGCGTCCCGTCGCACCCGGGCTCGATGCTGTGGCTGGCGCGCGTCGGCGGCACGGCGGTGCTGGGGTTGCCGACATGTGGCGCGTACTCCAAGGCCACCGCCGTCGATCTGCTGCTGCCGCGCCTGTTGGCCGGCGAGCCCGCGTCGGAGGCGACCGTGGCAAAGCTGGGGCACGGCGGGATCCTCACTCGGACCCAGCGCTTCCGATTTCCGCGCTACGCACGCGAACTGGACGCACCCGAAGGGTAGGAGGAAGAGGATGGCCGAGTCGATCGCGCCGCCGCTAGGCCCATGGCGAACTGGCATGCATCCGCAGGCGACGCACATGCGGATCCGCTCCCTTGGGCGCGTCAACCTGCGGCTCGGCGAGGCGCTCCGCCTCGAGATGAGCACCGACGGAGACGGCGAGGACGTCGTCCACATGCAGTACTACATCGCCACGGACGCAGGACCGTGGGCGCTCTGGCTCTCCTGCGCACGAGAGGATGTCGCCGACAACGAGGCGTTCCTTCGGCAGCTCACCCCTGCGTTCGCGGAGGAGCAGCAAACCTAAGGAGCGCCCGCGTAGATCTCCTCGTACGCGCGGCTCACGATCTCGGCCGCCTCGACCAAGCGGCGGTCGCTCAACGGGTTGCCGACCACGGCCCGCCAGCGCTCGACACCGGCCAGCGCGGCCGCTCGCACCGCCGAGGCCGGGGCGTCCGACGCTAGCCCGACCCGTGCCGCTCCGTCGCCGCCACCGCACAGCCGCTCGACCTCCCCGCGCTGGGTCTCATCGAGATCGATGTGCCCCGCCAGCACCAGATGCTGGAGGCGGAGCAAGGCGAGCGCGCCCGACGAGGCCTCCAATCGATCGATGGCGGTCGCGATCTCTGCCGAGCCGGTCATGCCAGCCCGACCGAGCGTCCCGGCGATCGCCCGCAGCGCGACGAGCGCTGAGCGCGCCTTCAGCAGCGCAGCCCGGTCGCCGAATGCCTGGGTCAGGACGCGCTGCAGCGCCCTGATGCCGGACCGCTCCAGGAGCGCGCCGGACAACGCAGTGGCGCTGCGGATCTCGCCAGCGGCGATGAGTTGCACCGCCAGCCGGATACCGAACAACCCGAATCGTGCCAGGAGGTCCTCGCGGATCTCCTCGCCCAACGGGTTGCGCTCCGCGTCCCGGAATCGATCGACGGACGTCAGGAGATGGTCCCGATCTGCCCCGTCCAGCTTCGCCAACGCGCGCAGCCAGTCGAACTGCTCCTGGCGCAATGTCGCGCCGGTCTCGGCCAGCAGCCCCGCGACCGGCAGCACGCCAGATGCCAGCTCCCGCACGCGTGGATCCGCCGCGTATCGCGCTGCGATCGCCTCAGCCGACTCGAGCGCGTCCGGCCGTGCGGCGCCGATCTCGTCGGCGCGCGACAGCACCACGACCGCGTTGACCGGCGAGGCATGGGCGATCGAGTGGTCCATGAACGCCTCGAGGAAGCGCGCATCCCCGTGATGCAGGTGTCGCATCAGGTACACGACCGCGTCGGCCTCGGCCGGGCTGTCGACCCCGGCATCGAGCAACGACGCCATGGTTCGCATCGATGTCCGCTCGTCCGTGGAGCCCAGCCCGGGCGTGTCGATCAGCGTCATCGACTCGAGCTTGGCCGATGGCCAGCCAACGTCGATGCGCTCGATGGCATCGACCTCGTGCGATCCGAGGTCGATGTCGAGCTCGCCGTCCTGTCGCCGGAACCCCAGCTCGGCCTGGCCGGTCGGTCGCAGGTCGGCAGTGACGCGATAGCCCAGGCCGTGGCGGTACCACGTCACGATCCGCGTGCATTCGCCGGCGTCCGTGGCAGCCAGCCGCTCGCCGATCAGCGCGTTGAGGAGTGTGGACTTGCCGGCCTTGACCCTGCCGGCGATGGCGACGCGCAGTGGTTCGTCGAGGCGCCGCGTGACGGCGTCGACCGCCGCCGCCTGGTCCGTTCCGCGTGCTGCCTCGCCGGCCAATGCGGCGATCGCGCGGACCTCGGTCGCGAGATCGGTCATCTGGCCGTCGCTAGCTGGGGAGGTCGACGCAGTTGCCGCTGTTGGGCAGGACCGAATGATCCGGTCGTGCCGAGAGGATGCACATCTGAGTGGCGCCGCTCGGCTTATCGCTCACCCGATAGACCGTGAACGGGACGGGGCCGGCGTACAGCTCCCACGGACCGCGACCGGGGACCCCGGCGTCTTCCGGTTTCACCGTATCGAAGAAGAAATGGACGTGCCGGCCGTTCGGAAGCTCCGGGGTGTAGTTGAAGGCCTCGTAGTCGACCACGTAGCGGCCGTTGCTGACGGTGATGCTGGAGATACGAGCCTGGAGGCCACCCGGCGTCGGCGTGGGCGTGGGGACCGGCGTCGGTGACGGCGATCGTGTGACGACGGGGCTCGGGGATGGCGTGATCGCGACCGACGGGGAGGCTGTCGGGATCACCGCCACCGATGGGGCAGGGGACGGGGATGGCGCGCCTGGCGCGCCGCCGAGGAGGTTCGATGCGATGGCGACCGCCCCGACCGCGACCGCTGCGACGAGCGCGAGGCCGACCGGCAACATCCGCCGAGATCGGACGCCGTCGGCGCTACGGACAGGTCGCGGGGTGGCCGGGACCGGCGGGCTGGCGGTTTCCGGTGTCGCTGCAGTCTCCGCGATGTCAGCTGCCGGGTCGAGCGCGGACCCAGCCGCCGCTGCAGCCAGCGCGGCTGCCGGGACGGCGTTGACGGGCGTTGATGTCGGCACGGACGCGACCCGCTGCTGTTCGGCGACGTAGGCGGCGCCCAATGCCATCGTGTGCTTCGGGTGCGCGTCCACCGCCACCGGCCGGGCCGTCGCCTCGCGGACCATCTCGGCCACGAGCGGGATCCGCGAGCTGCCACCGACCAGCAGGATCCGATCCAGCTCACTGAACCCAAGGCCAGCGCTGCGAGTCGCCCGCCCGAGTGCCTCGATCGTCTCGTGGATGCGCGGCCGGATCATGTCCTCGAACTCGGCTCGGGTCAGGCGAAGCTCGGTCTGCAGGCCGGGCAGGAAGATCGGGATCGTCGCGTCGGTGTCCGACGAGAGCGCCTCCTTGGCGCGCCGGCACTCATCGCGCAGCCGGGCGATCGCAGCCATCGCGGCCGGGTCGTTGGCGTCGACCTGCACGCCCTGTGCGGCGACCAGCTCCATGGCGCGTCGGAACAGGGCCTCGTCGAAGTCGATGCCGCCGAGCCGCTCCAGGCCCTCGGGCTGACCAAGCAGCTCGAACCCGTCGTCGATCTTGCGCAGGATCGTCGCGTCGAACGTGCCGCCGCCGAAGTCGTAGACGGCGATCACCGAGCCCGACGGCACGCGCTCCTGGCGAGCGTAGTCGAGCGCGGCGGCCTCGGGCTCTGTCAGCATCGTGACCGGGCCGATGTCGGCCTGGCGGACGGCTTGCTGCAGGAGGTCGAGCTTGTACGCGCCGTAGCTCGCCGGGTGGCATACCGCGATGGCCGCCGGCGGCTCGCCCGACTGCTGGGTGACCCGCCCGACGATCGAGCGCAGGAGGTGTGCGAGCAGCGCCTCGGCGCCATAGGGCGTCCCACCCAGGATGATCGGCGTGGGATCACCAAGCCGGCGCTTGAACTCGCGTCCCGTGCGCGTCGGCTCGGCCAGCGCCCGTCGTTCCGCGGCCTCGCCGGTGAGAACCTCGCCGTCCGCGCGCAGCAGCACGATCGACGGGATGGTCGCGGCGCGTTCTCCGAGCTGGAAGATCTCGAGTCGATCGGCGCGCGCGATCGCGGCCGCGGAGTAGGTCGTCCCGAGGTCGATCCCGAGCGAGTAGGCCATCAATCCCCTCGAACCATGGCAGGGCCACCGAGTCTACCGTGCGACGGTTGGCTGGGCGCTACACTCGCGGGCCTGGAGGAGGGAGTCCGGACGTCGATGCCAGCTGGGACCGTGGCCACGCCCGCGACCGGAGCGCTCGAGGGGCTCGAGGCACTCGAGGCACTCGTCGCCGACGCGCGCTCGCTGGCGACCCGCCTCGAACGCGACGATCTCGCAGATCGCCTCGGCGCGATCCGGCATCGGGCCGGTCGGACCGACACCGTCGTGTGCGTGGTCGGCGAGTTCAAGAAGGGCAAGAGTGCGCTGGTGAATGCGCTGCTCGACAGCCCGGTCTGCCCGGTCGACGACGATCTCGCGACTGCCGCCATCACGGTCGTGCGCTACGGGGAGACGCCGAGCGCCATGGTCCACCGCCGCGAGGGTGGCGAGGCTGTCGTCGAAGCCATCGATCCGGCCGAGGTGCCGGCCTGGGCGCAGGAGGTCGCAGGCCGCGAGCGCCGGCAGGACGTCGACCTCGTCGAGGTACGGCTGCCGCATCCGCTCCTCGAAAGCGGGCTGACGATCGTCGACACGCCCGGTGTGGGCGGCCTCAACGCGGGTCATGCGGCGGCCACGCTGGCGTTCCTGCCCTCGGCCGATGCGCTCGTGTTCGTGACCGACGCGTCCGCCGAGCTGTCCGGGCCGGAGCTCGAGTTCCTCGCCAGCGCGCGTGGTGCCGGCCCGCCGATCCTCATCGCCGTCACCAAGATCGACATCTACCCCGAATGGCGGCGGATCATCCAGCTCGACGTCGGACATCTCCAGGCGATCGGCTTTGCGGAGCGGCCGTTCGGGCTGAGCGCCTTTCTGCGCCTGCGGCCCGACGAGCTCGACGACGAGAGCGGGTATGGCGGGTTCAGCGAGGCGCTCCGCGGCGATGTCGTGGAGCGCGCCCGCGTGGCGACCACAGCAGCGGCAGTCGGCGATCTGCATTGGGTTCTGGGTCAGTTGCGCGACCCGCTCACCGCAGAACGAGCCGCGCTGGAACGCCCCGAGACCGTCGACGCGATCACGACCCAGCTGGGTGCCACGCGGGAGCGCCTGGCGGGGCTCCGTCGTGCGGATGCCGCGTGGTCGACCCGGCTCGACGATGAGTTCGCCGCCGTCCGGACACGCGTCGCGTTCGACTTCCAGCGCGAGATGCGGGCGCTCGTGCGCGATGCTCAGGCCGAGATCGAGGGCACCGATCCGTCGGGGACGTGGCCGGATCTCAGCGCGAGGGTCCAGGATCGCATCGCCGTGGCGGTGCGGGGCGCATTCCGCGGCGCTACGACCGGCGCCGGGGACGTCGAGGCGACGATCGCCGAGCTGCTCGCCGACCAGGAGCGTGGGGCCGTGGGTCCCGACACTGGACCGTCGATCGCCTTCGACATCGGCGAGTTCTGGCAGGGCGACCCCACATTCGAAGGCCGCACGCGCTCGCGGCTGGGGACGAGCTACGGCCTCGTGACCGGTGCCAAGGCTGGCGTTGAGCTCCTCGGGTTGGTCGGCACGCTGCTCGGCGCCGCGATCGTCGGGCCCGCCGTGCTCGGCATCGCCGCCGTGTACGGCGGCAAGGAGGTGCTTGACGAGCGCCGCCGCCGCCTCGTGGACCGGCGCCAGCAGGCGCGCTCGTTCCTCGGCGACCTGGTCGAGGAGATCCGATTCCAGGTGGAGGGCAGGCTGACCACGCTGCTCGACGAGATGCAGCGACAGCTCCGCGCCCACTTCAGCGAGCGTATCGCCGAGCTGCACCGGACGGTCGGGGAGAGCGCCCGCGCGCTGGAGCGTGCCGCGAAGCAGGAGGCTGCAGGGCATCGCTCACGCCGCGCACAGGTCGACACGACGCTGGCCGCGATCGAGGCGCTCGGCGAGCGTGTCGCGGCGCTGCGTGCGCCACGCGACGTCGCGCGCTGAGCCAGGAGCGTCGTCGACCGGTCTGTCCGTGTAGCATCCTCGGACGATGACCGACCTTCCTGAGGGCCGTGAGGAGCGCGATCTCCCCGAGGACCGCGAGGACCGCCCGCCCGGCACGCGCTCGATCGAAGCGCTCACCGATGAGTTCCGCTCGCGCGACTACATCACGGACCGCTCGCTCGCGACGGCCGTCTTCCTGGCGCTCGAGCTCGGCCGCCCGCTCCTCCTCGAAGGTGAAGCCGGCGTCGGCAAGACCGAGCTCGCGAAGGTCCTGGCGGCGTCCCTCGGCGCGCGCCTGATCCGTCTGCAGTGCTACGAAGGCTTGGACGTCAACACCGCGGTCTACGAGTGGAACTATCCGCGCCAGATGCTCGAGATCCGGCTGCTCGAAGCGCGCGGGCAGGCCGACCACGCCAGCGCCCACGACATCTTCGGATCCGACTTCCTGATCCGGCGGCCGCTCCTCCAGGCGCTCGAGAGCGAGGACGGCGTGGCGCCGGTCCTGCTGATCGACGAGATCGATCGGGCAGACGAGGAATTCGAGGCATATCTGCTCGAGATCCTGTCGGACTTCCAGGTGACGGTGCCCGAGATCGGCACGATCCGTGCGCAACAGCCGCCCCGCGTGATCCTGACCTCGAACCGGACGCGTGAAGTCCACGACGCGCTGAAGCGCCGCTGCCTGTATCACTGGATCGACTACCCGACGGCGCAGAAGGAGTACGAGATCGTGCTCGCGCGCGTGCCGGAGGCACCCGAACGGCTGGCGCGTGAGGTGGTCGGCTTCGTCCACCGGCTGCGCGAAGCGGATCTCACGAAGGTCCCGGGCATCGCCGAAACGCTCGACTGGGCAGCGGCGTTGCTGTCGCTCGGTGCGCGCGAGCTCAAGCCGGACCTCGTCGATGAGACGCTCGGCGTCGTCCTCAAGTACGAGGAGGACATCCGCCATGTGCGGGGCGAGCAGGCGGCGCGCATGCTGACAGAGGTCGCCGCGCGGGGTTGAGGCGAATGGTGGAGGACCACAGCGGATGACGTTCCCGGTCCAGGTCGGACCGTCGACGATCACCATCAACCGCGACGACCGGGTCCTCGTCTGCCAGCCCGACGCACGGATCCTGGGCGAGGCGGACGGCTTCTTCACCCGCGACACGCGCTTCATCTCCGGCTACGACCTGTGGATCAACGGCCGCCGGCCGATCTTGCTGGCGTCGGCGCCGATCCAGTCGTTCTCGTCGCGGTTCGAGTTCACCAACGACACCACGGTCGACTCGTTCGGCACGATCGACCGCCAGTCACTGGCACTCCGGATCGATCGGACGGTGGCGGATGCCGTCCACGAGGACATCGACATCGCCAACTACGCGAGTAGGCCGGTGCGGCTGACGATCGAGATCGCCGTCCTGTCGGACTTCGCCGACATCTTCGACGTGAAGCGCGGCGAGATCGTCCGCCGCGGCGAGCTCAACAGCCGCTGGTTCCGGTCGCGCGGGGAGCTGCGCTCGACCTACGTCAACCGCGATTTCCGGCGCGATCTTGTCGTCGCCGTGGAACGCTCGAGCTCGACGCCCCAGTTCGCCAACGGCCGCCTCGTGTACGTGGCGACGATCCAACCGAAGGACGTCTGGCACACCTGTCTGAAGTGGCACCCGGTGACGCGCCCCGGCCAGCGTCTCGCGACACTGCCGTGCAACGCGGTCGACGCACCGCTCCGCTCGACCGGTGCCGCCCGCCTGCCGAACGTGAGCATCCGCACGCCGAACCACACGGTCGATCGCGCCTGGGACCAGGCGGTCCGCGACCTCGAAGCGCTGCACCTCGAGGATCCGGCGTTCGCGCGGGGCGTGTTCATCCCTGCAGCCGGTGTCCCGTGGTTCGTGACGCTGTTCGGGCGCGATTCGTTGATCGTGTCGATGCAGGGGATCTCGGGCTTCCCCGAGTTCGCCAAGGGTGCCTTGCGCCGATTGTCCGAGTTGCAGGCGACCAGCGACGATCCGGAGCGGGACATGGAGCCGGGCAAGATCCCCCACGAGATCCGTCATGGTGAGCTCGCCCAGCTCGGGATCCTGCCGTACCAGCCGTACTACGGGACACACGACGCGACGAGCCTGTTCGTGATCGTGCTCTCGTACCTCTACCACTGGACCGGCGATGTCGAGCTGCTCCGCCGCTACCTCCCCAACGCCGAGGCGGCGATGGCCTGGATCGACCGCTACGGCGATCGCGATAGCGACGGCTTCCAGGAGTACAAGACGCGCTCGTCACACGGCTACTACAACCAGGGCTGGAAGGACGCCGGCGACGCGATCCGCGAGGGCGACGGTTCGATCGCCCCGCTGCCCATCGCGACCTGTGAACTGCAGGCCTACGTGTTCGATGCCAAGAACCGGATGGCCGACGTGTACGACGTCCTCGATCGACCCAAGGACGCACGTCGCCTTCGGCGCCAGGCGCAGCGGCTCTACGACAGGGTCAACGAGCAGTTCTGGTGGGAGGAGGAGGGTACCTACTACCTGGGGCTCAACGGTCGCAAGGAGCCGATTCGCAGCGTCGCCTCGAACGCCGGCTACATGCTCCAGTCGGGGATCGTGCCCCCGGAGCGGGCCGGACGTGTGGTCCGCCGCCTCATGGCCGACGACATGTGGTCTGGTTGGGGCGTCCGAACGTTGTCGTCGGACCATCCCGCCTACAACCCCTTCTCGTACCAGAACGGGTCCGTGTGGCCCCATGACAACGCGACGATCGCTGGTGGCTTCCGCCGCTATGGCTATGCCACGGAAGCCGCGATGGTCGCGAAGGGCATCTTCGATGCCGCGGAGCGCCTCGTGGCGTTGCGACTGCCGGAGCTGTTCTCCGGTCTGCCGCGGGTCCCCGCGAGCTTCCCGGTGCCATATCTCGGCGCCAACGTGCCACAGGCGTGGGCCGCGGGCTCGGTCTTCCGGTTCGTCGCCCTGCTGTGCGGCCTGCACGCGACCGTGGATGCCGATGGAGCCAAGCTCTACGTGAACCCGGCCCTGCCCGACTGGCTGCCGGAGCTCACGCTCGAGAACCTGCGGCTCGGCGGTGGTTCGTTGGCCCTCCATTTCGTCGATGGCAGCGTGGATGTCCAGCGCAACACCTCCGGCTACGACGTGATCCATGGGCCGGCGCCCGGGCCATTCGGCAGTCGAGGCGCGGTCGTGGCAGAGTCACCGCATGCAGGCGCCTGACGATCCCGCCATCGTCACCGCCCCGTGGGGCCCGGAGATCGACGGCCGGCGCCTTCTGCAGGAGGCGGTCGGGTTCGGCCGCGCGCTGCGCGCCGCCGGCCTCCACATCGATCTCGCAGCCGCGGTGGACTTCGCCCGGGCAGTCCCACTCGTCGATGTCGGGTCGCGCGAGCAGGTCCACGCAGCCGGCGAGACCGTGTTCGTCCGTCGCCGCGATGACCGCGAGACCTACGACATCGTGTTCGATCGCTGGTGGCGGGCCCGTGGACGTCGGTCGGGCGACTTCCAGGCGCCGGCGCTCCAGCAACCCGACGCCACGGATGCCGAGGGCGATGACCCGACCGGCCAGGCGAAGCCGCTGCCGGGTGACGAGCACGCGTCGAACCGACCCGACGAATGGGGCGTGCCGATCCCCTCGGCGGGTGACGACGACGAGGGCGCCGGCGAGGAGGTCGACGGGATCGTCGTCGCACCCGACGCGTATTCACGCGGCGAGCTGCTGAAGCACCGCGAGTTCGACCGGATGACGCCGGCCGAGCTGCGCGACGCCGAACGGCTGGTCGACGAGCTGATCCCGCGGCTCGAGCGGCGGCGGACCCGGCGCTACGAGCTGCACTCGCATGGGCGGCGGCTCGCGCCGCGGGCGATGTTCAGGCGCAATCTCGGGACCGGCGGCCAGCTGATGTCGTGGGTGTGGCGCCGGCCGGTCAAGGAGCCGCGCTCGCTGGTCGTGCTGTGCGATATCTCGGGGTCGATGGAGCGTCACTCCCGACTCCTTCTCCGCTTCGTCCAGGCGCTGTCGGCGTCGAGCGAGGTCCGCGCCGAGTCGTTCGTGTTCGGAACGCGACTGACGCGGGTGACCCGGCTGCTGCGCGACAAGGACCGCGATCGTGCCCTGGCGCGCGTGAGTGATGCGGTGAACGACTGGGCGGGTGGGACGCGCATCGGGGAGAGCTTCCGCTCGTTCAACCAGCACTGGGCGCGCCGATCCCTGCGATCGAGCGGCGTCGTGATCGTCGTGTCGGACGGTTGGGATCGCGGTGACCCGAACCTCGTGGCGGTCGAGACCGCGCGCCTGCGCCGCAACTGCCACCGCCTCGTCTGGCTGAACCCGCTGGCCGGCACGCCCGGCTACCAGCCCCTCGCCGGCGGGATGCGTGCCGCCTACCCGTACATCGACGACTTCCTGCCGGCCGGGACCGTCGCCTCGCTCGAGCGGCTGGGCGAGATCCTCGGCGGCGTGCGCTCGTCGGACACGAGGCAGGGAGCGGAGGCGGCGGCGCACGCGGCACTCCCGGGCGTGGGCGATCTGGCCGGGATGACGCCACCGACCACCGTCGGGGGCTCGCCGACCGACCCCGCCACGGCGCGGCCGATGCGATGAAGGAGTTGCTCGACACGCTCTCGACCTGGCAGCGCGACGGGATCGATGCCGGCCGCGCGGTCGTCGTCAGGACGTTCGGGTCGGCCCCCCGACCCGAGGGCGCGGTACTGCTCTACGCGGCGGACGGCCGCGTCGCAGGTTCCGTGAGCGGCGGCTGCGTGGAGGGGGCCGCGGCAGAGCAGATCGAGCACGCCCGGACGACGGGCCACGCGCGCGTCATCCGATACGGCATCAGCGACGAGCAGGCGTGGGACGTGGGCCTCGCCTGCGGCGGCACGATCGATGTCCTCGTCGAGCCGGCGGTACCGGCGGCAGCGGTCGAGGTTGCTCGCGCCTCGCTCGGGGCGGGCGGGCACGGAGCGGCCGTGGTGACGCCGCTGCCCGACGACTCGCCGCCGGCCGAGGGCGGGCCGCACCAACCGGGGGAGGGGGCGCCGCCCGCGACGCCCCTCGTGGTCGGTGAGGATGGCAGGCTGGAGGGTACGCTCGGCGACCCGAAGCTCGACGCCGCGCTCGTCGAGGGCGCTCTTGCGGCGCTCAGACGCGGCCAGTCGCGCACGATCGAGCTCGGCGGCCGGTCGCTGTTCGTCGAGGCCTTCCCGGTCCGGCCACGGCTCGTGGTGGTCGGCGCGGTCGAGGTCGCGCGCTCGCTCGTCCGGCTCGCGAAGGAGCTCGGGTTCGAGACCCTCGTCATCGACGGACGGGCGTCGTTCGCGACGCCCGAGCGCTTCCCGGATGTCGACCGACTGGTCGTCGGCTGGCCCGACGAGATCGCCGACGACATCGGGCTGGGCCCGAATGACGCCGTGGCGGTGCTGACCCACGATGTGAAGTTCGACGAGCCGGCCATCGTCGAGGCGCTCCGTCGGGGCTGCCGCTATGTGGGTGCTGTCGGCTCGCGCAAGACCCAGGCAGACCGCCGCCAGCGCCTCCACGACGCCGGCGTGAGCGACGCCGCCCTCGCCGAGCTGCGGGGACCCGTCGGGCTCGACCTCGGCGGACGACAGCCGGCCGAGACCGCTCTTGCGATCATCGCCGAGATCGTCGCGGAACGATATGGCGGCTCGGGCCGGCCGATGCGCGACAAGGCGGCGGAAGGCCCGGCCGCGACGCGTGTCGCGCTCGAAGGAACCCCGGTCACGGCCGGCTAGGAGGCGACGATGAAGGGCGATCGGGTCGAGGTCGTGGTCGATACCGGCGGCGCCGTACAGACCTTCGAGATCGTCGCCACTCGGGCGGGTCGGCGCATCGAGGTGACGACGGCGCGCGGTGTCGTCGAGGTCACCGAAGTGACCCGCGGCGGCACCCCGGTCCGGACCGGCCGATTCATGGCCAGCCGCCTGATCGCGCTGGTCGAGCACCCGGCACGCGAAGGCGATACGACCGTCGAGGTCCTGACCCGCCGCCGGATCGGCGCGAAGGAGTCCGGGGGTCGGCGCGGGCGTGGTGCCGAGAAGACCGCGGGCCTGTTCGACGAAGGGACCGCCGCCGTCGGGTCAGAGGCCTGAGGCGGTCCGGTCGCCCGGGCTGTCACTCAGGGTGACACTGTCACGGTGAGTGACGCGGATCGCACAGCCGCGCACGATCGATCTCCGGAACGACGGTTCGTCGCATCCTGGGCCTTTTGCCGATGCTCATTCATCCGGATCCCGTCACTGACAGCGACATTGTCACGGTGAGTGACGGCCGAACGCGCCGGATCGGCGCCGTCGTGCTTGCGGCCGGCGCCGGCTCGCGGTTCGGTGGGGGCAAGCTCCTCGCGCCACTCGACGGCCGGCCGATCCTCCAGCACGTCATGGACCGCCTGGCTGCCTCCGGTATCGAAGATGTCGTCGTCGTGGTGGGTGAGGATGCCGCCGATCTCGAGCGGGCCATCGAGTGGCATGGTGCTCGCCGCGCGCGCAATCCCGATCCTAGCCGCGGCCTGTCGAGCTCCCTGCAGCACGGGATCGGAGCCCTCGCGCCAGGTGTCGATGCGGCGCTGATCCTCCTCGGCGACCAGCCGCGCTTACCGGCGCGCGCGATCCGCGCGCTCCTCGACGCCCGTCCGGACGACGCGCGACCGGTCGTCGTCCCGGTATACGGCGGCGACACAGGTCGGAACCCCGTCCTGATCGGACGCGCCGCGTTCGGCCTCGTTGACGACGCGACCGGGGATCGCGGCCTCGGCCCGCTGCTCGAGGCCAACCGCGACCTCGTTGAGGAGATCCAGATCCGGGTCGATGGCGGGAACCCGGACGTCGATACGCGGGCCGATCTGGTCGGCCTGCTCGAGGATTCCTGGGCGCAACGCGTGGTCGCGAACGCAGAGCAGGTCGATCGCTTCCGTGAGGTTCCCGACGGCTCGGACTTCTACGCGCCCGTCACCGGGCTCTTCCGGGCCGATCCGCGGCGCACGGACGAACCCGTGCTGGACGCGCTGCTCCGACTGGTCGAGCCCGGCGAGACGTGGATCGACATCGGCGCAGGGGCGGGTCGCTACGCCCTGCCGATCGCCCTGGCCCTTGCCCCCTCGGGCGGACGCGTGATCGCGCTCGACGCGTCGCCGGGCATGCTCGACGCGCTCCTCGAGCTGCAGTCCGAACACGGTGTCACCGACGTGGAGGTCGTCGAGACCCGCTGGCCACCTACCGACGGCATGCCTCTGGAGCGATTCGGGGCCGATGTCGCCCTGATCGCCCACGTCGGGTACGACATCGAGTCGATCGGTCCGTTCGTACGGGCGATAGAGTCGGTCGCCCGTCGCCTATGTGTGGCGGTCCTGATGGAGCGCCAGCCGGCGTCCGTCGCCGACGCGTGCTGGCCGCCGGTCCATGGCGAGGCACGGGTGGCGCTGCCCGCACTGCCAGACTTCGTCGAGCTGCTCCAGGGACGCGGCCACGCGCCGTCCGTCGAGATGCTGCAGCGGGAGCCTCGTCGGTTCGCTTCGCGCGATGAGATCGAAGGATTCCTGCGGCGGCAGCTTTGGATCGAGCGCGGCGGGGCGGCGGACGCTCGTTTCCAGGCGGCGCTCGACGAGCTCCTGGTCGTCGCCGCGGATGGCGGGGTCGGGCTGCGCGGCCAGCAGCCGCTGCCGATCGGTGTCGTTACCTGGGACCCGCATGCGGCCGCGGTATGACTCCCGAGGTCGCGCCGGACGGCCGGCCGATGGTCGGCCCGTTCGATCGAGCGGGCTGGCGAGCCTGGCTCATCGCAAACCATCCATCGTCGCGTGGCGTCTACCTCACCTCGTGGCGCCGGGCATCCGGGCGGACCAGCGTGTCGTATGAGGAGGCGGTCGAGGAGGCGCTGTGCGTCGGCTGGATCGACTCGAGCGGCCGCAACCTCGACGAGGAGCGCTCGATCCAGTGGTTCGGGCCGCGACGAGCCAGGAGCGCGTGGGCGCGATCGAACAAGCAGCGCGTGGCACGCCTGACCGCCGCAGGTCTGATGCTTCCAGCGGGCCTCGCGGCGATCGAGGATGCGAAGCGATCCGGCATGTGGACGCTGCTCGACGACGTCGAAAAGCTGATCGTGCCGGACGATCTCGCGGTGGCCCTCGAGGGACGCCCGCCAGCCCGCGAGCGCTGGGACGCGTTCCCGCCCAGTGCGCGCCGGGCGATGCTGCAATGGGTCGTCGAGGCGAGGCGCCCGGAAACCCGAGCCGGGCGGATCGAGCGGATCTCGGAGAAGGCCGCGCGGAACGAGCGCGCCTACCCGCCCGGCTGAGGTGGGCGGTGTCCGTCCATCGCCTGGAGGATCCGTTCTCCGCGTGTCATCGTGGCGACCCTCACGCCTTCGAGGATCAGCTCACGGCAAAGATCGGCGGGGATCGGGTCGCCGTCGAGGAACGTCAGCCAGCGAACCTGCTTGGTGATGCCGATACCTGCCAGCAGACCGTGCGGGTCGCGCATCGCCCAGCCGTGTTCGAACCCGAGATGGACGTGCTCGTTCTCCGGGGCGACGTAGGCGAAGTACACGGTCTTCCGGCCGACCGGTAGGTCATAGCCGATCAGTCGCCAGCCTGGCCGGACTCGCTCGACGGCCTCGGGCACGGTCTCCCTAACGAGCTCCCGAAGGCGATTCGCGATCGACTGCATCGGGGGAGGGAAGTCCTCGAGCAGCGCCTCAGGCGGGATGGGATCCATGAAACGGATGATGCCGGATACTGCGCGGCATGAAAGGTCGGCGGGTCCTGGCGTTCGTCGTCGCGTCCTGGCTTGGCCTGCTGTCGTTTCCAGGGACTGCGGCGGCCTGCAGTCCGCCCTTCAACCCGACGATCCGCGAGCTGGGTCCCGAGCAGCTGGTGGTCGTGGGGACGGTCGGCGAGCGCGTACCGGGCGGCCGACTCTTCCACGTCGATCGATGGTTCAACGGGGGCGAACCTGGGACGCCGATCGTGATCGCTTTCAAGGAAGGCGAGCCGATCGGCGACTGCAGCTATCCGGTGGCAACCGGCGAGCGGAAGATCATCGCCCCGGTGCGAGAGGCGGATGGCCGACTCTCGGCTGACCTCGGCACGCTCCAGGCAGATCCGGCCTCCGCGGACGGTAGACGCTATCTCGGTGAAGCGATCGACCTGTTCGGCGAGGGCGTGATCATGGAGGTTGTCACGCGGCCTGGGGCACGAGTCGCGGCCTGGGCCATGGCCGCAGCGGTCGTCCTCGTCGTGGCCACGGTGCTGATCGGCTTCGTCTTCCGCAGGTGACCCCCCAATGCGCCTTGACATGTGACCAAACAGTCACATAACATCACCGCCGTGATGGATGACATGGCCCCGGTCTTTCGGGCACTCGGCGACGCCAATCGGCGGACCCTGCTCGACCGACTCTTCGAGCGCGATGGCCAGACGCTCGGAGAGATGTGCGAGGCGTTGCCCGAAATGACCCGGTTCGGTGTCATGAAGCACCTCGGCGTCCTGGAGGGAGCCGGACTGATCTCGACCCGCCGCGCGGGTCGCGAGAAGCGCCACTACCTCGACCCGGTGCCCATCCGATTCGTCCACGATCGGTGGACCGGCAAGTTCGCCGCGTCGATCGTGGGTCCCATGACCGCCCTCAAGCGTCATCTGGAGGCACCGATGGACACGGTCGATCACGTCTATTCCGTCTACATCAAGGCATCGCCCGAGCGGATCTGGCGGGCGATCACCGAGGGTGACGAGACCGTCCGCTACTACTACGGAACCCGGGTGGCATCGACCTGGGAGGTCGGCGCACCGATCACGTACGCCTATCCCGACGGTTCAGTAGCTGCGGACGGCTCGGTCCTCGAGATCGATCATGGACGCCGCGTCGCCATGTCGTTCCACCCGCGCTGGGATCCCGACATCGAGGCCGAGGGCCCCGTGACCATGACCTGGGCGATCGAACCCGGGGAGGCGGATGGCGATCCGTGCCGGTTGACCGTCACCTCCGCATTCGTCCCCGGGTCGAAGACCGAGGGCCAGTTCAGCGGTGGCGTCGTCTACATCGTGTCCGGGCTCAAGACGTCGATCGAGACGGGAGCGTCGATGGCGGCCGCGTAGCCGCCGCTGGAACATCCCGATGTTCCAACCGGCGGCTGAGCGCCTGAGGAAGGCCCGGATTCGGGCCTTCCTTTGTTGTTTGGCACATCAGGGTGTTCCGATCAGCGGCCAAAGGCCTGCCGAGGCCTCGCTCCTGCGTCGCTTGGAACATGGTGATGTTCCACCGCCGGCCGGACTGTTCCGGCCATAGCGCCCCGCTATCCTGCATGCATGCACTTCGAAGGAACCGTCCAGATCGCCGCCCCTCGGGACAAGGTCTGGGCGTTCGTCATGGACCCGAACCAGGTCGGCCAGTGCGGTCCCGGCGTCGAGTCGATCGAGGTCATCGACGACACGCATTTCAAGGCGACGGCAAAGGTCGGGATCGGGTTCATCAGCGCCAGGTTCGTGGTCAACCTTGCGTTCGCCGAGATGACGCCGCCCGACGCCGCGACCATCAAGGCGCACGGCCAGGCGCCCGGCAGCGCGGTGGACGCGACCGCACACATGCGCCTGTCGGATGGCGAGGGCGGGAGCACGACCATGGATTGGTCCGCCGACGTCAGCATCGCCGGCACGATCGCCAGCGTGGGCGCCCGGCTCATCGAGGGGACGGCCGACAAGATGATCGGCCAGACGTTCGATTGCATGAAGACGAAGCTCGAAGGCGCCGACTGACGGCCTCGCCGTCGGATCGTCCGCTCTGGCGATGTCCGCGCTGTGGCCATCGATTCGTCGGCGTGAACATGGCGCATTCGTGCGTCACGGTCCCACTCGATGACCTCTTTGCCAGGTCCACGCCGTTGGCGCGCGCGGCGTTCGACGGCTTCGTGACATTGGTCCGCCGATGCGGCAAGGTCGAGGTGATCGGCCAGAAGACGCGGATCGTGATCATGGCCCGCGTGCGATTTGCTGGCGCCACAGTCCTCCGCGACCGCGTGCGACTGAACATCGCACTGACGCGACGGATCGACGCGCCGTGGGTCGAGCGCATCGACACGTACATGGGCGGCCGCTGGCAAGCGCACCACTTCATCGTCCGCTCACCAACTGAGCTCGAAGGGATCTCCGAGTTGCCGGAGCTGGTGTGCGAGGGCTATCGCGACCTCGGCATGCAGGGGTCGCTCGCCAAGAGGGCGTGATCAACGAAGGATGCCCCCGGCGCGCGCCGAGGGCATCGTGATCTCGCGGTGTTCGGGGACCTAGTTCCCGATCCCGCCGTCGGGCTCGACCGGGAGGACGACTACGCCGCCGATACCACCGTCAGGTTCGACGGGGAGGACGGTCGGGGCACCACTGGCCGCCATCGCCACCGACGCGATGACCACGATGGCCAGCGCAGCGATGACCAGGGCGATGCCGAGGGCACGCCGGTCGAGAAGCGTAAGCAAGTGCATGGGAGAAGGGCTCCTTGTCGATTTCGGTCTTGTCGGATCTGGGGTGAACTGGCCGGTTCGGAGCGATGACGGCCAGCATCTGGGAGCGGTTCCGCTGGACCGCCACTCGGGACGCGCGATGCCCAGCGATGCCACACTCGCCCCATGGAGCGTCTCCATCGAGTCGTTGGTCCGCTCGCGACCAACCTCCACGTGCTCGCCGACCCCGCGTCGCGGGAGGCGATCGCGATCGACACCGCGACACCTTGCCTGGAATGGATCGCGGCCGAGCTCGCCGAGCGCGAATGGACGCTCAAGCTCATCGTCTCGACGCACGGTCACTGGGACCACATCGGTGACAACGCCGCGGTCGCCGAACACGCCGGGGCCGACATCGCGGTCCACCCGCTCGATCGGGACCGCCTGACGAACCCGGTCGCGGCGACTGCGCCGTTCCCGATCCCTCCCTCGGTCCCGGCTGTCGACCTCGCCGAGGGCGGCGAGATCCGCTTCGGGGTCCTGCGCCTGACCGTGCTCCACACGCCTGGACACACGGAGGGGTCGGTGTGTCTGTACGAACCCGACGGCGGCCTGTTGTTCAGCGGCGACACCCTGTTCCGCGGCGGCTGGGGCCGCGTCGACCTGCCCGGCGGTGATGAGATGGCCATGGTCGATTCGCTGGGGCGCCTGCTCACGCTGGATGACGCCGTCCAGGTCTTCCCCGGGCACGGCGCCGACACGACGATGGGCCAGGAACGCCCATGGCTGGAGCTCGTTCGCGATGGCGGGCGCCTCATCGCGTAACGGCTGCTCGCCTGGATCACACGCTTGGAGTGTGCTTATCAGGCTGCAGAATCGCCTCGAGGGCGCTCGACGTCAGGTCCTGGGAGCACGAACGGGACTCGCACGCACGCATCGAGCCTCGAGTGGCGCCCACCCAGGCCTTCGACCCCCGTGTGCAGTCCGAGAAGCACACCCCAGGGACGGCTACGTCGACGGCTCGTCCTGGGTCACCACCGTGACCGGCACGCGCACCGAATTGCGCAGCCGGCTCGGGACGTCCTCGCCGAGCCAACGGGACAGCCCCTTCGGCAGCGTCGACACGATGACCTCGTCGACCTCGCGACCGCGGAGCGCATCGCGTACGGCCATCACCGGATCGCGGTCGCCGATCTCGCCGTCGGCCTCGGCGCCCATCTCGTGCAGTCGCGCCAGCACCTCGTCGAGACGAGTCCGCGCCATCTCGCGCGAGGCTTGCTCATCCCAGGTGAGCCGGCCACCGACCGGGCTCAAGGGCACGACGACGTGCGTCCGAACCGGTCCGTCGGCGAGTCTGGCCTTGATCGCGTCGGTGAGCGACCGGCTCGTCAGCGTCTGGTTGGCCACGATCAGGTAGGAACGCATGATCGGATCCTCCAACGCGCTCCGCCATGATGCCACGGCCTCCGGCCGCGGTCGTCAGCCGCCGCTCGGTCCCCAGTAGGCCGTCGCCCGCTGCGCGACCTCGAAGCCGAGCCCCTCGTACAGACCGAGCGCCCCGGTGGGGTTGTCGGCATCGACACCCAGCATCGCGTCGGTCATACCGGCCTCTCGTAGACGCCGCAGCGCGGCAGCGGTGATCGCCCGTCCTAACCCGCGTCGGCGCCACGGTCGGCGCACGCTGATGTGCTCGAGCCAGCCTCGCTCGAGGTCGAGCTGGCGGTTCTCGTCCCGCCAGATCCAGTTCTGGACGACGCCCGCGATCGCATCCCCGTCCCACGCGACGATCCACAGGTCCGTGTCGATGTCCGACCGGGAGTACAGCGACGTGAACTCGGCCTCGCTCGGATCATGCGGCTCCCAGTGGTCCTGGAACGCCTCCGATTCGGCTTCGAAGATCGGGCGGTTGTGCTCTGGACGGACCGGCCGGATCTCCATCCCATCGGGAAGCGGCAGGTCCGGGATGTCGTCGAGCGTCGGTCGTCGCATCAGGAAGAACCAGCGCGCCGGCGTGAAGCCCTCGGCCTCGAGCAGCGCGCGATGACCGACCTCGCCCTCGTCGGCGAAGCCGCGGACGCGATAGGACAACCCGTCCTCGCCGCTCGCGACGCGTTCCGCGACCCGGCGCAGGTTGTGATGGAGCATCGCCCTCCCGATGCCGCGGCGGCGGAACGCCGGATCGATATGTCCGTACAGGTCGTAGGTCGGTCGCCCGCCGCGCATCCGGCGCCGAACGCCGGCCTCGCCGATCACTGCGCCGTCGACCTCCGCGAGGACGACGTCGCGAGCGATGTCGAGCCCGTCCTCGCCTTCGAGCTCTTCCCGTCGCATGGCCGCCGTCGGGGCCCACGGGACGTCGTCCACGCGACTCGCCGCGACCGCCACGGCCGCGATGGCCTCGTAGTCGGCGTCATCGCCGCGAAGCCGGCGGAAGCGGAGCCCGTCGAAAGCTGGTGCATCGGCCAGCTCGACCCAACGGTCGGTCCTGGTCTCCATCACAGCGCTTCCCCGTACTTGTCATGCATGTGGCGCGACACGGCCTTGTGGATCGACTTCCACTTCCTGCGTTCCTCGGCTCGGGCGCGTGGGTCGCCCTTGCGCTCGCTGTGAGCCACCTCGCGCTCGAGCTTGCGGTGGCTGGCGAGTCGATCCTGGCTGAGCCGACCCTCGTCGACGGCGACCCGCACCGCGCAACCTGGCTCGCCTTCGTGGCGGCAGTCGCTGAAGCGACAGGTCGTGGCGAGTTCCGTGATGTCGTCGAACGCCGTCTCGATGCCCTCGTCCGCGCCGGCTACTTCCAGGGCACGGATCCCCGGCGTGTCGATGAGCATGGCGCCACCCGGCAGCTCGAACAGCTCGCGGTGTGTCGTCGTGTGGCGGCCGCGCGAGTCGTCGCCGCGGACCGCGGCGGTGGCTTGACGGAGCTCCCCGAGGAGCGCGTTGACGAGCGTCGACTTGCCCACGCCCGACGACCCGAGCACGACCGCCGTCTGCCCGGTGACGAGGTACGGCGACAGGTCGGCGAGGTGGTCGCCGGTCAGCGCCGACAGGACGACGATCGGCACGGCCGGTGCGACCGAGGCGACATCGAGCAGCCGGTCGTCGAGGTCGATCGCCACGTCGGCCTTGTTGAGGACGATCACCGGTCGGACGCCGCTGGACCAGGCCACCGCCAGGTAGCGCTCGAGCCGTCGGAGGTTGAAGTCGTTGTCGAGTCCGGCAACAAGGAACGCGACGTCGACGTTCGCGGCGAGCACCTGCTCGTCGATCAGGTTGCCGGCCGACCGCCGGCTCGCGTCCGCTGCACTTCGAACGAACGCGGACCGGCGGGGGAGGACGGCACTGATGACCGCGGGCTCCTGGCCGTTCGACACGCTTACCCAGTCACCGACCGCGGGAAAGTCCGACGGCGCAAGCGCGTCGTACCGGAACCGGCCCGACACGATGGCCGGGCGGTCCACGCCGTCCTGCCCGCGCACGATCGACGTCTCCTTGTGGACGGCGATGACGCGCGCGGTGACCGGTTCGGAGGTCGACATCTAGCCGAGCCGCTTCAACTTGCCGGTGCGCTTGGCATAGCGCTCAGCGCGGCCGAACGCCCATAGTCCGAACGGGATCAGCACGATCCCAGCCACGATGAGCGGCCAGACGTCGTGCGTCAGCTCGGACACGGGGGTGCCCGTGACGAGCCCCGCTCGCACGCCGTCGAGGACGTATGTCGCCGGCGACAGATGCGACAGGACCTGCATCCAGTCGGGCAGGATGTCGACCGAGTAGTACACGCCGCTGACGAGTAGCAGGCACGACTGCAGCACGAACGTCATCTGCGCACCGCGCTCGACGTACAGCAGCGGCAGGATCGCGGCGATCATGCCGATCCCCACGAAGCTGAACGAGCCGAGCAGCATGAACGTCAGCGCCGTCAGCGGGTTCGCGTTCGAGAAGTCGAGCTGCGGGAAGAACAGGACGAGCGCGACGAAGATCACGGCGGTGTGGATCAAGCCGTAGACCATGGCGTACAGGACCGAGCCCAGCAGCTGCGACCAGCGCCGGATCGGGGCCATGAACGTGTACTCGAGGGTGCCTTCCCAGCGCTCGATCGAGATCGTCTCGGCGATCCAGCTGAAGACCACCGACAGGTAGTTCCAGAAGATCGCTCCCACCATCAGCGTCAGCAGCAGCGTCGGGCTGCCCTGGTCGGCACCGATGAGCGAGATCGACAGCGCGCCCGCGACGGAATAGACCAGGAAGGCGACTTCCCAGCCCCAGTAGCGGCGAGTCAAGAAGAAGTTGCGCTCGATGAAGGCGTATGAGGCCTTCAGCTCATGGGCGACGATGGTCACGAGAGATCTCCTTGGGGGGAGGGCTGGCGCAGCCCTTAGCGGGACTGCGCCAGCTCCCAGTGCGATTCCGCCGCGATCCGCTCGCCCATCGCGATGACGCGACGGCCGATGGATCGGCGGATGGATGGGCGGCTGGGCTGGATCCGGCGCGCACGCGCCATCTCCGCGATCAGCTGCTCCTGGCGCTCACGCGCCAGCTCCAATGCGATCTGGTTGAAGTTCATGGTTCTCACCTCCTTTCCTTGCATCTATTCGTCTTCGTCCGACTCGGCGTCCTCCTCGACGTCGTCGTCGAGGGAGCGGCCGGTGTAGGTCATGAACACGTCTTCGAGGGTGCTCGGTCGGCCGAGGCGCTCGGCGGTGATCGCCTTGAGCCCGTCCGGGGTGTCTTCGGCGACGACGCGACCGTCGTTGAGGACCGTGATGCGCGCACAGAGCCGTTCGGCCTCGGCGAGGTCGTGGGTCGTCAGGACGATCGTGGCGTCATGGGTCTGGTTGATCTCCTCGATGAATGACTGGACGTCGAGCTTGCTGCGCGGGTCGAGCCCGGTCGTGGGCTCGTCGAGCAACAGCAGCGTCGGGCTGGTCAGCAGCGCTCGCGCGATGGCGACCTTCTGCTGCATGCCTCGGCTCATCTGCTCGACGGGCCGGCCGACACGCTTCTCGGCGATGCCCAGCCGGCCGAGGATCGCGATGGCGTCGCGCTTGGCGGCGCCGCCGTCGAGCCCGTACAGCCGCGCGGCGAACAGCAGGTTCTCCATCGGGCTGAGCTTCTTGAAGAAGGCGGCATCGACGCTGACCCGGTTGATCACGCGCTTGACCGCCATCTCCTCGCGTTCGATGTCGTGGCCGAAGACCTCGACTCGACCGCTGTCGAGCGTGAGCAGCCCGCTGATCAGGCGGATCAGGGTCGACTTGCCCGAGCCGTTCGCCCCGAGGATCCCGTGCACGTCCCCGCGCTCGAGACGCAGCGAGACGTCGCTTATCGCGGCGACCGGCTTGCGCTTGCGGCCGACGACGAACGACTTGCTGACACCCTCGATGAGCAGGGCAGGGACCGCCGAGGTCGCCGTCGAAGCGACCGGGGCGGCGCGGGTGGTCGTCTTCAGTTGATCGGTCAGGATGGCGGTCACTGGTGGACTCCAGGTGCGTGACGGGTGGGGAAATGAAAGAGCCGCGGGCCTCGTCCGACGCTACGTCGGTGGGCCTCGCGGCTCGTGATGCTGGTCTGTCATCCGCCGCCAGTCAGGGCAGGGAAGGCATCAAAAAAGCCGGGGGCCCGATCTGGCCCACGGCTCGTGGCTCGTCCGGTAGGCGGTCCTGCCGCCTGCGGCTAGCTCGAGATGGGCGCAGATCTCCCGCGATCGACGGCGCCGATAGGCGCGATCGTGCGTCGGAGAAGGTGCGTCATCGACATATTCCGAGCCGCCTCCGCTAGGTGGTGGATGGGTGGGCGCTCCGGGCCCGGGGGGCAGTCTACGGGCCGGGGCAAGGTCGCGTCAAGGTGGACGAAGGTCGGTGGCGTGCCTACGACGAATGACGTAGGGGAGCGGTTGGCGCCGTCGGCCGGTACCGCCGTGCGGGGCCGTCGCGATGGGCCCGGCTCCTTCTTGCTCAGTCCTCCGACGACTAGGATCGATGTTCTTCTGTCCATCTCCTTGCTGCCTAGTCACCGTACGACTGGGCGAGAAGCAGATCGGCCCGAATCGAGCTTCCGCGCGAGATCCGTAGTCCTGGGGCGACTAGACGCGAAGGAGCAAGGACAAGGTCACGTTCGACGGCGACGGATCGCGCGGCGCACGATCGGGCGAGGCGCCCCGCCGGGCGTGGGACGGCGGTCAACGACCTTGAACCCGGCCCGCTCGAACATCGTGAGCGTCCCGCGGTAGACGCTCCCGGAGTCGATGCGCTTGCCGGCCGGCACGTCGACCGGGTACGCCTCGAGCATCGTCGCGCCATGGTCGCGCGCGTAGTCGATGCCGGCCTTGAGCAAGGTTCGGGCGACTCCGCGGCCGCGCGAGCGGCGTCCGACGACGAAGCAGACGATCGACCAGACCGGCTTGTCGTCGATCGGCTTGAGGACCGTCGAATGGGCGAGGCGCTCGTAGTCCTCCCGCGGGCCGATGCTGATCCAACCGACGGCCTCGTCGCCGTCGTACGCGACCAGGCCGGGCGCGCGGTCCTCCTTCGCGGTCTCCGCGACCGCGGTCTTCATCACCTGCCGGTGGCGCGCCTTGCCGCCGCTGGAGAAGTCGAAGCCACGGATCCGGAAATACGCGCACCAGCACCACTTCGGGTCGCCGCCCTGTTCGAACAGGGAGGCGAGATCGGGGAGCCGCTCAGGTGTCAGCGGCCGGATATCGAGTGCCACGGTCGCGATCGTACGGCGTGTTCTGGTCGCGGGCTGTCAGGATCTGGTCGGATCCCACCAGGACGTTTGACGCTCCCCCGACCCGGCCCTACGCTCAGCCCGTGGCCGAGACCTCGCCAGGGCGGGGCCGGTGGGCCATCCGCCACGTCCCACCGACGCCGCGCTCGATCGTCGAGCTGATCCGTGCCGGCACGCTCGACGCGGAGCTGGCGGCGCTCCTCTGGGTGCTGATCGAGGGCCGCGTGCCGCTGGTCGTGGCAGCGGAGCCGCGACAGGCCGGCAAGTCCACCCTCCTCGAAGCGTTGCTGATGTTCCTGCCGCCTGGCATCCACACGCGCGAACTCGCCGGCGCGATGGAGAGCTTCGACTGGCTGCCCCAGGCCCCGGAGCTCGGCTGGCGCCGCCCGCACTCGCCGGAGGCGATCGCGGCGCGGGTCACGGGTCGACGACCTCCGCCCATCCGGCCCGACAACACCGTCCTCCTGATCCCCGAGTTCTCCGACCACCTGCCCTCCTACACGTGGGGCCCCGAGGCCAGGATCGCGATCCGGGCAGTCGCCATCGGCTATGGGATGGCAGCCACGATCCACGCTGATTCCCTCGACGACGTCTTCGAGCAGCTGCGAAGACCACCGGTGAGCCTCGGCGATGACGAGCTTTCCAGGCTCGGCCTCGTGCTGATCCTGCGACCGGTCGGGGACGGGCTGCGGCGGGTCGTCGCTGCGCACTACGTCCGCCCGACCGCGCGTGACGAGCATGGCCACGTGCAGCGACTCGGCCCGGCCGTCCTGGCGACCTGGGATCCCGAGCACGATCGGTTCGAGCACTTCGGCTGGGGCATCACCCCGGAGCTGGCGGTGCGGCTCGATCGCCGCCCCGGCGACCTCGAGATCGACATCGACCGGCGTCGCGACTACCTCGCCGGCCTCGCCGAGGCAGGCATCGTCGAGGTCGATGCCGTGCGCGCGGCCATCGACGGCTTCCGGACCATCCCTGCCGACCCCACCGGCGCACCCGCCAGGAACTGAGGACCAGTCATGCCGATCTCCGCCCGTCCTGCCACGATCGCCGAACTGCGTTCATCCGGTTGGCGGTCGCGGACCGTCAAGGAGGAGCTGCGGGCGAACCTCCTCGAACGACTTGGGCAGGGCGTCGATGTCCTGCCGGGGATCATCGGCTACGCGGACTCGGTGGTCCCCGCGATCGAGAACGCGATCCTTGCCGGACACGACATCGTGTTCCTCGGCGAGCGCGGCCAGGCCAAGACGAGGATGGCGCGGCTGCTCGTCGGTCTGCTCGACGAGTGGCTACCGGTCGTTCGCGGCGGTGAGCTGAACGACGACCCGTTCGAGCCGGTCTCACCGGCCGCGCGCGCCATCGTCGAGCGCGATGGCGATGCCACAGCCATCGACTGGCTTCCGCGCGACCGGCGCTACGCTGAGAAGCTGGCGACGCCCGACATCACCATCGCGGACCTCATCGGCGAGGTCGACCCGATCAAGGTTGCCGAAGGTCGATACCTCTCAGACGAACTCACCCTCCATTACGGCCTGATCCCGCGCGCGAACCGCGGCATCGTCGCGATCAACGAGCTGCCCGACCTCGCCGAGCGCATCCAGGTCGGTCTCCTCAATGTGCTCGAGGAGCGGGACGTCCAGATCCGCGGCTTCACGGTCCGACTGCCGTTGGACCTGTACGTCGTCGCCAGCGCCAATCCTGAGGATTACACGTCGCGCGGGCGGATCATCACGCCGCTCAAGGACCGGCTCGGGTCGCAGGTCCGGACGCACTACCCGCGTTCCCTCGACGATGAGCTATCGATCGTGGCGCAGGAGAGGGTCCGCTTCGACCCGAGCCGCGCGGATCCCGAGGTCGTGACCCCCACGGTCGTCTTCCCACCGTTCATGGAGGAGGTCGTCGCAGAGATCACCCATCTCGCTCGTCGGTCCCCGGAGATCAGCCAGCGCTCCGGCGTGTCCGTCCGCGTGTCGGTCGCGAACATGGAGGTCCTCGAGGCCGCGGCCCTCAAGCGAGCGGTGCGGCTCGGCGAGGCTGTCGGGGCGCCGCGTGTCAGTGACCTCGGCGCCATCGTCGCCTCGACCGTCGGCAAGGTGGAGCTCGAGTCGGTCGGCGACGAGGCCCCTGAGGAGCGTGTCGTCGAGCGGCTCATCACGAAGGCGCTCTACGCGACGTTCAACCGCCGCGTGACGCTCGACGACCTCGACCCGATCGTCGAGGCGTTCGAGGAAGGCTTCATCGTCGAGACCGGGGAACGAACGCCGTCACGCGAATACGTCTCGTGGCTGCGCGAGGTGCCCGGCATGGACGACGCCGTCGCGGGGCTCGGCACGTTCGACGTGACCGACGGTGCCGAGGAGCCCGCCGTCGTCGCGTCCGCGGTCGAGTTCCTGCTGGAGGGCCTGCATCTGGCCCGCCGCTTGAACAAGGAGCGCGTCACCGGCGGCACGGTCTACCACCGATGACGCAGTGACGGTGACCCGGTGACGGCCTACTCGCCGGACCCGCGCGACCTCAGCGGGCGGGTGCCGCGCTCCGCGGATGCGCTCGCCGAGCTCGCCAACCGCGCTCGCTACTCGCGCTGGGACGGCACGCAACGGCTGCCCGACCTCGATGCCGAGGAGATCCTGAGGGCCCTGTCCGACGACGTGATGGCCGAGGGGGATCTCGCCGAGGCGCTCCGTCGGCTCATGGAGCGCGGCTGGCGGAGCGGTGACCCGACGCGCCCCGATCTGCCCGGACTCCAGGACCTGATGGAGCGGCTCGCGCGTCGTCGCGACGAGATGCGCGAGCGCTACGACCTGGGCGATGTGCTCGGCGACATCCGGCGCGAGCTCGACGAGATCGTCGCGGACGAACGGGCCGGCGTCGAGCGGCGCCTCGAGCAACCTGCCGATGAGGCACCCGACGCCGACACGGCGCGGGTCGCGCGCGACCTGGCCGCGAAGCGGCTCGACCGGCTCGATGCGCTCCCCAAGGACCTGGGGGAGCGGATCCAGGAGCTGCGCGAGTACGAGTTCCTCGAGCCCGATGCCCGGCAGCGGTTCGACGAGCTCGTGGAGCGGCTGAGCAAGCAGGTCCTCGACCAGTTCGTCCAGGGCATGAGCGACGCCATCCGCTCCACGACGCCCGAGGACCTCGCCGCCAACCGGGAGATGGTCCACGACCTCAACGAGCTGATCCGTCAGCGGATCGGGGGCGCGGAGCCGGACGCCCGCGAATTCCTCGCCAAGCACGGTCGGTTCTTCCCGGGCGCCAAGACGTTCGACGACATCATCGATCAGCTCGCCCAGCGCATGGCCGCGATGCAGTCGCTGATGCGCTCGATGACTCCCGAGCAGCGAGCTGAGCTCGAATCGATGATGGAGGCGCTGCTGCGCGACGACCGCTTGCTCATCGACCTCGCCCAGCTCGCCTCGAATCTCGATCTCCTGCTGCCCGGGGGTCTCGGCGATCGCGTCCGCTTCACCGGCGATGAGTCGCTCTCGCTCGACGGGGCGCTCGCGCAGATCGCCCGCCTGCAGTCGATGGAGCGACTCGAGGATGCGCTGATGGACATCGAGGCGCCTGGCGACCTCGCCTCGATCGACCGCAACGAGGTTCGCGAGCTGCTGGGCGACGATGCCGCGCGCGATCTCGAAGCCCTCGACGACCTCGCCCGAAGGCTTGAGGAAGCCGGCTACCTGACACGCGATGGCGAGCGACTCGAGTTGACGCCCCGTGGCACGCGGAAGATCGGCCAGCAGGTGCTCGACGATCTCTTCGCTAGGCTCCAGCGCGACGCCTTCGGCGGACACGGGATCGACCGCCAGGGTCGCGGCGGCGAGCGCGATGAGACGACCAAGCCATATGAGTTCGGTGACCCGTTCCACCTCGACCTGCGCGGGACGTTGTCGAACGCGCTGGTTCGTGACGAGAACGCGCCGGCGGCTCGGATGGCGCGTGGCGACCGGGCTGTCCACCTGCGGCCCGACGACTTCGAGGTCTACAGGACCGAGCAGCTGACCAGGACCGCGACCGTCCTGCTCGTCGACATGAGCCGCTCGATGCTGCTGCGCGGCTGCTTCCTCGCGGCCAAGAAGGTCGCCGTCGCGCTCGACACGTTGATCCGGACCGATTACCCACGCGACCACCTGTCGGTCATCGGCTTCGCGTACTACGCGCGCGAGATCCGGCCGGGCGCGCTGGCCGAGCTCACTTGGCACGGCTACGAATACGGCACCAACCTCCAGCATGGGCTGATGCTCGCGCGACGCATCCTGTCGCGGCAGGCTGCCGCAAACCGCGAGATCGTGGTCATCACCGACGGAGAGCCGACCGCCCACTTCGAGGGCGGCCAGGTCGAGTTCAGCTACCCGCCGACGCGGCGAACGATCAGCGAGACACTGCTCGAAGTGCAGCGCTGCACGAAGGAAGGCATCACGATCAACACGTTCATGCTCGAGCGCTCGCGCGCCCTTGCAGAGTTCGTGGCCCACATGACGAAGCTCAACCGCGGTCGGGCCTTCTACGCCACGCCCGAGCGGCTCGGCGAATACGTGCTGGTTGACTTCGTCGGACGTCGCTCGAAGCGGGTCTCATAGGGCGTATCCTCCCGAACGGGACGCGCTGGTCCGAGGGGACGGGTTCGGAGGAGGGTGTTCGTGGATCTCACGTCGTTGTTCCCGTGGGTGCTGTTCCTGCATGTCTTCGGGGCGATCCTTGCATTCGGGCCGACGTTCGCGTTCGCCATCATCGGCGCGATGGGTGGCGCCGAGCCCCAGCACGCCAACTTCGCGACCCGTGTCTCGGAACGCATCAGCGATCGGTTGGTCACGCCGCTTGCGATCTTCCAGGGCATTACCGGCATCCTGCTCATCGTCCTGAGCGGACGGGATCTCATGGCGGCGCGCTGGTTGCTGCTGGGGATCGTCCTGTACGTGATCGCGCTCGGCTACTCGCTGTTCATCCAGAAGCAGCACGTCAAGAAGGTCGTCGAGCTGACCTCGTCGCCGCCGCCACCCGATGCCACCGGTCCGCCTCCGGGACTTCTCGCGGAGGTCGGGGCGGTCCAGCGCGGCGGGATGATCCTCGGCGGGCTGGTCACCGTGATCGTGTTCCTGATGGTTACCAAGCCGTTCTGATCACTCCGATGGGGTGAAGACGATCCCATCAGGAGGTGGCGGGTCGAACGTGTCGGCACCCGTCCCACCGCTCCAAACCACCAATCGACCATCGGCCCAGAACGGCGTGTGGAACTCGTGCGTCTGCATCCCATCGAAACCCGGGCGGTCCGGGGATCGCGGCAGCGTAAGGCACCGGTCACGAGTCGCGTCATAGGCTGCCACCTGGCTGATCAACCAGCGGCCGGACCAGACGCCGTACGACACGGCCTTGGGGCTGCAGTTGGCGGCCCGGAGCGCTCGCCATCGATCCGCCCTTGGGTCGTAGGCATGCCCGACGAAGACCATCTCCACGCCCGTCCATCGGGCAGGGATGCCCAGGATCAGCCCGTCGTACGGCACATCGGCGATCGGTCGCCATCGCCCGGTCGCCGGATCAAGCGCGGCTCCGATCACTGGCTCCGTCGTGCCGTCGCCGATGCCGAGCACCAGGAACTCGGTGCCGGTCCAGACCGACTCCATCGCGCCGGGTGGCAGGGGCGCATCCGGCAGGCGACGCCAGCGCTGGATCGCTGGATCCCAGGCCGCGGCCTCGGCCTCGGATGACACGACAAGGAACTCCCGTCCCGTCCACGCTCCTTCCGCGAAACCGGGCTTGATCGGTGCCGTCGGGATGGCCCGCCAACGATCTTCCGATGGGTCGTAGGCAAGCCCATCGCCGAGCTTGGTCAGCCCTCGGTAGCCACCCCAGACGAGGACTTCCTGGCCCGACCATGCTGAGGCGACTTCGAGACGCCCGTCATCCGGAGCAGGCGCGGTCGGCGTCCATCGGTCTCTTGCGGCGTCGTAGATCGCTCCGATCGCCGAACTCCCCAGGGGTTCGCCGCCCCAGATGAATGTGCCTCTGTCGATCTCGACCGCGACGTACGAGGATCGGCCTTCTATCGGTGCCTCTGCCATCCGCTTCCATGAGCCCCGTAGCTCCGACTCGGGAGGCTCGATCCCGGCGACGTTCGTGACGACGAACCGTTCGCGGCAGCGCAGGTCCCCGTCGCACGACGGATCGTCGAAATGCCCGGCAACGCGCAGCCATCCCTCCTTCGGGACGTCGACGCCGGTTGCTGGGCGATACGGGATCGCCGTGAAGAAGTCGAGGCCGGCCTCACCCGCGAGCCAGGAGGGATCGCCCGTCCCGACGTGGTACTCCTCCCGCTGGACCGGCCCGAAGGCGAGCTCTTCCGAACCGAAGCAGACGAGTCGCTCGAAGGGGTGCAGCGCAGCGATGTCCTCCACGGCAGCAACGTCAGTGGGACACGCCGCTGTATATGGCTCGGCGCTCTTGTGGACGACCTCGGTCGGGATCGTCCCGATGACGGTATCCGGGCGCAGCCCGTGCTCCAGGTCACCCCAGTGCTGGATCGTATAGACGTCGTCGGATCCGTCCTGACCTCTTGCCACGACGTACATCGACTGCCCGACGCGGATCGTCCAGTCGGCAAGGCTCATGGCGCTGGTCGCGCGGAGGAGCTGACCAGCCTCGTACATCACGGGCGGGGGAGAGGTCGGGGTCGTTGCCGTTGGGGTCGGCACGGAGATCACAACGCTTGGCGCCGATGCTGGGGATGAAGCCGGGGTGCCGAGCAGGCTCGATCCCACCAGTCCGATCAGGACGACCGTCACCGCTCCGGCTGCGAGCGCGGGCGTCCGCGTCGCCGTCACTCGGTGGAGGACCGGTCCGCGTTCGGGTATCGGATCGCCTGGCGGCGTCGTCATCGTCGTCCGTTTGACGACCCTTGCACGTGCGATGGTGCGGCGGGTTGGACATCCGTCCATGCAGGTCGATGGCAGGCGTCGATAGCGGGCGCGGGCTCCTGGCCGCGACGCTGAGGTTCCCAAGAGTTTCTGATCGACAGAAGGAGCCCTCCGCCGTGGATATCGGTCTGATCACGCTTCGTCTCGCCCATGTCGTCGCGGGAGCCGCCTGGGTCGGCGGCGCGTTCGTCATGATCCTGCTCGTCAGCCGGACTGCCAGACTGCGCGGCGCCGATGGCGACGTGTTCATGTCGACGCTGCTCACCGAAGGCAAGGCCGCTCGGTACTTCGAGCTCGCCGCGCTGACCACCGTCGTCGCCGGGTCGCTGCTCTACTGGCGAGCCTCCGGCGGGCTGCAGCTCGGCTGGATCACCAGCCCGACGGGCATCGCGTTCACGATCGGCGCCGCCGCCGCGATCGTGTCGCTGATCTGGGGCGGCACGATGGTCGGTCCGGCCGGCAAGCGCGCCGCCGCGATCGAGGCCGAGGTCAAGGCAGCCAGCGGCATCCCTTCGCCGGCCCAGCGGGCCGAGCTCGACGCGATCAAGTCGAAGCTGAACCGTTTCGCGGTCGCTGACCTCGTGCTGCTCGGCATCGCGGTCGTGATGATGGCGACGGCGCGATACCTGTAGGACCGCGGCCTCGAGTGATTGGCGCAGAGGGATCGTCTTTCGACCGAAGAGTCGATCTGACGCGCCCAGCCCGCTCTACATACCCGAACTGATCGCTCCGAGCGATCGATCGACGCGGATCGATGGCCTCGCCCGCCCTTGGACGCGCAATCGATCCCTGGCAGTGATCACCGTGCGGCCGGCCTGCGCCGACCACCGCTACCATGGTCTTCGAGCCATTCGACGAGGAGACGACCCACCGATGCCGCACGTCGCGACGAGTCCGCAGGACCTGATCGACACGATCCGCCCCGCCGCCCACCTTGACGGTGACCGCCTGGTGATGGACGACGAGCAGGCCTTCCGCGATGGCACGATTCGCGATCTTGCCTGGACCGCGGCCTTCTCGACCGACGAGCCCACCACCGAGGCCGCCCAGTGGCTGGTCTGGGAGGCCAGCCAGGAGCTCCGTGCCCCATCGGCGAGCATCCAGGAGCTGTATGCCGCACGCGGCCGCGGCGAGGTGTCGGGCTTCACGGTCCCGGCCGTGAACCTTCGGGCGCAGACGTTCGATATGGCACGGACCCTTTTCGACGCCGCGCAGAGCGCCGATGTCGGCGCGGTCATCCTCGAGATCGCACGCAGCGAGCAGACCTACACGTACCAGCGGCCGATCGATTTCGCTACCGCGGTCCTCGCCGGAGCGGTCGCCGCGAACTGGCGGGACCCGGTGTTCATCCAGGGCGACCACTACCAGTTCAACGCCAAGAAGTACACCGCCGACCCCGAGAGCATGACCGAGGAGATCCGGCGCGCCTGCCGCCTCGCGGTCGACGCGGGCTACCGGAACATCGACATCGATTCATCCACGCTGGTCGACCTCTCGAAGCCGACGGTCGACGAGCAGCAACGCGAGAACTACATCCGCGCCGCGGAATTGACGGCGCTCATCCGATCGCTCGAGGCCGATGGCGTCACGATCAGCGTGGGCGGTGAGATCGGCGAGGTCGGTCACAAGAACTCGACCGTCGAGGAGCTGCGCGCCTACCTCGACGGCTATGGGCGGCAGCTGGGGTCGATCGCCCCGGGAGCCACCGGCATCTCCAAGGTCAGCGTCCAGTCGGGCACGAGCCACGGGGGCGTGCCCCTGCCCGGTGGTGGCGTAGCCGAGGTCAAACTCGACTTCGATGTGCTCCGCGAGATGGGCGAGGTCGCCCGCTCATACGGCCTGGCCGGCGCCGTCCAGCACGGCGCCTCGACCCTGCCCGACGAGCTGTTCCACCGGTTCCCGGCGGTCGAGACAGCCGAGATCCACCTCGCCACCGGGTTCCAGAACGCGCTGTACGAGCATCCGGCATTCCCCGAGGAACTGCGCAAGAAGGTCGAGGCGTGGGTCTTCGAGAACGCAGCCGACGAGCGAAAACCCGAGCAGACCGACGAGCAGTTCGTGTACACGACGCGGAAGAAGGCGATCGGACCGTTCAAGCGCGAGCTGTGGGAGCTGGAGTCGCGCGACGAGATACTCGCCGCCCTGCGCCGCAAGTTCTCGTTCCTCTTCACCGAGCTCGGCGTGAACGGATCGCGCGAGATGATCGCTGCCTACATCCGCCCGGTCGAGGTCCATCGGCCGATGCCCGACTCGATTCGTGAGGCCGTCGCGGCCCGCTAGCAGTGCTCGATCCCTAGGGCGAACGCCCCGTTGACTGGTGGCAACCCGGTGCTATCCTCGCGCGCACGGATCGGCCGGTGAGGGACCGCGCCGATCCCGACCCCGCGTCCTCGCGTCCACTCCAAGTGGTGAGTCTCGCGCCCCAGCGCGACAGAGGAGGGAATTGTGGCGGGACCTGCACAGGCGCATGACATCGCCGCCCAGGACGATGCGCACCTTCGATCCCTGGGCATCAAGCCCGAGCTGAAGCGGACCCTCGGGTTCCTCGCGAACTTCGCGGTCGCCTTCAGCTACATCAGCGTCGCCACCGGGACGTTCACGCTGATCGCCGTCGGTCTCGCCGTCGGCGGACCATCCTTCTTCTGGTCGTGGCCGCTCGTCATCCTCGGGCAGACGTTCGTCGCCCTGAACTTCGCCGAGCTGTCCAGCCACTTCCCGGTCGCGGGGTCGATCTACCAGTGGTCCAAGCGACTCTCGAACAAGACCCTGGGTTGGTTCACGGGCTGGATCTACTTCTGGGCTGGTGTCCTGACCGTCACCGCGGTGGCCGTCACCGTGCCGCTCGTGCTGTCCGCTGTCACGGGGATGGATCTCGCTGCCGCGAGTCCGTTGCCGTTCTTCAACAACCTCGTGTTCTGGGCGCTTGCCACGCTGATTCTCACGACGGGCATCAACGCCATCGGCGTGCGTCTCCTCGCGACGATCAACAACATCGGTGTGGGAGCGGAGATTCTCGGGATGGGCGTGTTCGCCCTCGTCCTGCTGATCTTCTTCAATCACCAGCCGGTCAGCGTTCTGACGCAACCAGCCGCCAACGTGACATCCGACGGTGGCTTCCTGCCGATCTTCGCCGTCGCGATGTTCATGAGCCTGTTCGTGGTCTATGGCTTCGATACCGCCGGCACATTCGGCGAGGAGACGCTGGACGCCGGTCGACAGGCCCCGCGCGGGGTGTTGTCGGCGATCTGGCTGTCTGGGATCGTCGGAGCTATCTTCCTGCTCGCGATCATCCTGTCGTTCCGCGACGTCGCCGCCCAAGTGACGAGCGCCCAGGAGTTCGCATGGGCGGTCGGTGGAGCGAACCCGATCGCGGACACGATCCTCACGAACCTCGGCGACCTCGGTCGCGTCTACCTGGCTGTGATCCTCATCGCCGTCTTCGTCTGCACGCTTGCCATCCAGGGCGCAACGACCCGCCTGATGTTCTCGATGGGCCGCGATGGGCGCATGCCCCTCGGTCGTTTGTGGGGCCACGTCCACTCGTCGTTCCAGACACCGGCCTATGCCGCAGTCGCCGTGGGCGTGCTGGCGACGATCCCCTTCCTCTTGACGCAGAGTCCTGCCGTCATCGCCACCGGCGCGACGGGCATGATCTACATCTCGTATTTCCTGTGCAACCTCGGCGTCTTCGCTGCGCGACGGCGTGGTTGGCCGCATAAGCCGGCCTTCTTCAGCCTGCGAAGCTGGGGCACCGTGATCAACGTCCTGGCCCTTGTGTGGGGCGGGCTCATGGTCATCAACTTCGCGATGTGGCAGAGCGAGATCTTCGGCGCGTTCGGGACCGCAACCTACTCGCTGCCCGATGGATCGCTGGTCCCGCTGCGAGATCTGACCAATCCACCCCTGAGTTACATCTCGATCAACGGCGAGTTCCCACTGCCGGCGATACCGATCTTCGAGGCCGTCCTCGGTGTGGTCCTCCTGGCCGGCGCGATCTATTACGCCGTCGTGGTGCGCAGCCGGCACGACGAGACGACCGAGCCGCTGCCGGATCTCGCGACCGGCGAGGCGACGATCGGGTAACGGAACATCACGGGAGGAGGAGATGCGGCGCGGCGAGCGATCGCCGCGCCGCTACCTTTCTGGCTGACGTCCATGGCAGATGAGGGTGAGATCCTGCGCGGCGACCTCCGCGACCAGCTCGTCGCGGCGATGCAGCGCGTGCCGGAGCTCGCCGGCCAGGACATGGTGCTGACCACCTTGAGCGGTGGCATCACGAACCGTAACTTCCTGGTTACCGTCCGAGACCAGCGGGAACGCTACGTCATCCGGCTGGCCGGCAACGACACGCACCTGCTGGGCATCAGCCGCGAGGTCGAGCATGCGGCGACGGTCGCGGCCGCAGGGGTCGGCGTGGGGCCAGAGGTGACCGCGTTCATCCGGCCCGAGGGCTATCTCGTGACGCGCTTCATCGAGGGGTCTCCGGTGGCGGTCGACGAGGTGCGCGAGCACGACACCATCACACGGATCGCCGACTCGCTTCGGCGGATCCACCAGGGCCCGCCGATCCCGGGCCTGTTCGTCCCGTTGCGCATCGTGGAGGCCTATCGAGCGCTCGCAAAGGCCCGCGGCGTCCGTATCCCGCCCGAGTACGAGCTCGCGGCGACGATCGGCCGGCGCATCGAGGTTGCCTGTCTCGCCGACCCCGTCGAGCTGCAGCCCTGCCACAACGACCTGTTGAACGCGAACTTCATCGATGACGGGATCCGGATCCGCATCGTCGACTGGGAGTACGCGGGCATGGGCGACCCGTTCTTCGACCTTGGCAACTTCAGCATGAACCACGAGCTGACGTCCGACGACGACGCGAACCTGCTGGGTCAGTACCTCGGCTCGGTGCCGCTCAACCTGCTTGCCAGACTGACGCTGATGCGCGTCGTCTCCGATTTCCGCGAGGCGATGTGGGGCGTCCTGCAGCAGGGGATCAGCACCCTGGACGTCGATTTCGTCGCCTATGCCAGCGAGCACTTCGATCGCCTCCTGTCGAACGCCTCGACCCCGGCGTTCGAGCGTGCCCTCCGCGAAACGGCCGACGGCTAGGGCATCGCGGCCCCACGGCGGCCTCGTCGCAGCCGCTACCCTTCGGCCATGGAGCACGCCCGCGCGGTGATCATCGGCGGCGGGGTCGGCGGGACGTCCATCGCCTACCACCTGGCGGGCATGGGGTGGGACGACATCGTGCTCGTCGAGCGGGCCGAGCTCACCAGCGGCTCGACCTTCCACAGCGCCGGGCTGGTCGGCCAGCTACGCGGGTCGGTGACCCTGACCAGGATGATGATGTACGGCGCCGACCTGTATCGGCGGCTCAACGACGAGAGCGGTGTGGACCCGTCGTGGCACGAGGTGGGCTCGATCCGACTGGCATCGTCGAAGGAGCGGATGGAGGAGCTCGAGCGCCAGGCCGGCTGGGCGAAGACGTTCGGGCTGCCGATGGAGCTCATCGACGCGCAGGAGGCAAAGGACCGCTTTCCGCTGATGTCGACCGACGGCGTCCTCGGTGGCGTCTGGCTGCCGACCGATGGCTGGCTCGATCCGTCCGGCCTGGCGCAGGCCTTCGCGGCCGGCGCGCGCAAGCGTGGAGCGGCCATCCGGTCGGGGACGCGTGTGATCGGTATCAGCGTGGAGCGCGGGCGGGTCACGGGTGTCACGGTCGAGCACGGCGGCGAGCGGTCCGACATCGAAACCGAGGTCGTCGTGAACGCGGCAGGGATGTTCGCGCCCGAGATCGGGCGGATGGTCGGCGTCACGGTGCCGATCATCCCGATGGCGCACCAGTACTTGTTCACCGAGCAGCTGGACGGTGTCACCGCCGACCTTCCGCAGCTGCGCGACCCGGACAACCTCGTGTACTTTCGCGAGGAGGTCGGCGGCCTGTGCATGGGCGGCTACGAGCGCGACCCGGCGCCCTGGGGCCTGGACGGGATCCCGCCTGACTTCAACGGCAAGCTGCTCGCGCCGGACATGCCCCGCTTCGAGCCCATCATGGAAGGTGCGATCCGGCGGGTCCCGGCGATGGGTGACGCGCGAGTGAGCCGGATCATCAACGGCCCGGAGGCCTTCACCCCCGACAACGAGTTCATCCTGGGCGAGTCCGACGTCCGCGGGTTCTGGCTGGCGGCCGGGTTCTGTGCGCACGGCATCGCAGGTGCCGGCGGGATCGGGCGGCAGCTGGCGAGCTGGATAGTCGAAGGTGAGCCCGAGCTCGATCTCTGGAAGATGGACATCAGGCGCTTCGGCGCCGCCTACCGATCTCGCGCATATACGCTCGCGCGATCGATCGAGAACTACGCGACCTACTACGACATCCACTACCCGAACGAGGAACGCCAGGCCAGCCGCCCATTGCGCACCTCGCCGACCTACGACGACCTCGCCGCCCTCGGCGCGACCTTCGGCGAGAAGTCCGGCTGGGAACGCCCGAACTGGTTCGAGCCGAACGCCGACGACCCGCGGTTCGGCGGCCGCGACGCGCTCGAGGCACTCCGACCGCGGGGCTGGGCCGGGAAGCACTGGTCGCCGGCGATCGCCGCGGAGGCGATTGCGACCCGCCAGGCGGCCGCGCTGTTCGACGAGACATCGTTCGCCAAGCTGGAGGTCATCGGGCACGACGCGTGCGCGTTCCTGCAACGGGTGGCCGGCAACGACATCGACCGGCCGGCAGGGTCGATCGTCTATACCCAGCTGCTCGACCGGCGCGGCGGTATCCAGGCGGATCTGACCGTGACCCGCATCGCGGATGAGCGGTTCCTGCTGGTCACCGGGACCGCGTACGGCAACCACGACGCTGCCTGGCTTCGGTCGCAGGTGCCCGAGGGGACGTCCGTCGAGATCCGCGACATCACCTCTAGCCGGGTCTGCTTCGGACTGTGGGGTCCGCGGGCGCGCGACATCCTCGCGCCCCTGACCAGCGACGACGTGTCGGACGCCGGCTTCCCCTACCTAACGGCGAAGGAGATCAGCGTCGGGTCGGTGCCGGTCCTGGCGTTGCGCGTCACCTATGTCGGTGAGGTTGGCTGGGAGCTCTATGCACCGACTGAATACGGACGCACCCTCTGGCGGACCCTCTGGGAATCGGGTAAGGAGCATGGCCTGGTCGCAGGGGGCTACCGGGCGATCGATGCGCTCCGGCTCGAGAAGGGCTATCGCGTGTGGTCGACCGACATCACCCCGGACGAGGACCCCTTCGAGGCTGGTCTCGGGTTCGCGTTGGCTCTCGACAAGGCCGAGCCCAATCAGGCAAAAGATGCCCTGATCGCGGCAAAGGGGGAGGGCACGTCCAAGCGCCTGCGCTGCCTGGTCCTCGACGAGTTCCTCGATGTCTGTCTCGGCAATGAGCCGATCCGGATCGAGGGCGAGATCGTCGGCCGGGTCACCAGCGGCGGGCAGGGCTTCGCTGTCGAGCGGTCGATCGCCTATGCCTATCTGCCGTCCGACCGGACGATCGGCACGCGCGGCGAGGTGGAGCTATTCGGTCGCTGGGCGGGGTTCGAGGTGGTGCGCGAGCCGCTCTACGATCCCGAAAACGCGCGGATCCGCTCGTGAGCACGATCGACGAGCGGCGTGCATGGGTCGATCTCGGGCTCGCGATCGCCGATGCGGCGGACGCCATCGCCCTTCGCCACTTCCGACGCGACCTCGAGATCTCGACCAAGCCCGATCGGACCCTGGTCACCCAGGCCGATACGGCGATCGAACGGATGATCCGCGAACGGATCTCGATCGCCCATCCGGACCACGGCCAGGTCGGCGAGGAGTACGGGGTGGAGGCGCCGGAGGCACGGGTCCGCTGGTACATCGATCCGATCGATGGGACGCACAACTTCGTCCGCGGGGTCCCGTTGTTCGGGATGCTCCTTGGGGTCGAGGAGGACGGCGAGCTCCAGGCCGGCGTAATCTCGGCACCCGCGCTCGGGGAGCGCTGGTACGCGTGGCGTGGCGGCGGCGCATGGGCGGTTCGGACAGCCGGCGGCGACGAACCTCGCCGCCTGCGCGTGTCATCGGTCGCCGCGCTTCCCGACGCGCAGCTGCTCTACGGCAGCGCACGCGACATCCGATCATCGGGGCGGGTGCCCGGCTTCGACTCGTTGCTCGAGGACGTCTGGCGAGAGCGCGGTTTCGGCGATTTCTGGGGCTATGCCCTCGTGGCGGAAGGCGCGGCAGAGGGCATGGTGGAGGTGGAGCTCTCGACCTGGGACGCCGCGGCGCCCGCGATGGTCGTCGAGGAGGCCGGTGGCCGCTGGTCGGACCTCGATGGCGCTCGCCGGATCGACTCGCGCACCTTTCTCGTGTCGAATGGCGTCCTACACGATGAGCTCCTGGAACGGTTGCTCCGCGCCGATTGATTCCGGGGATTCGAATGGACCCACGACGTGTTGCCGTCATCACACTCGCGCTCGGGATCCTCGCCGCATGCGGGTCGACGACGTTATCGCCGACTTCGCAGGCAGTCGCCTCCGCGACGGGCTCGCCTGCCGGCAGCCGATCGACCGAGCCCGTGGTCGTCCCGACGATCGATCCGAACGCGGTCACGCGGCCAGCCCTGACATGCGGCGATGCCGGCCAGATCTTCCCGCCGGAGGCGTTGCAGGGTCCCGGACTCGCTGAGCTCGGTCCGGACCCGGCGGCCGAGGTGTTGCGGACCGTCATCGCCGAGGAGGGACTGGGGTTCCCTGCGTCAGGTTGGCATCGCGTGGTCGACCAGGTGGACGGGGTGACATTCGTGGCCAAAGGTGACGCGGAGACGCCATGGTGGGCCGTCACCGTGGGTGAACTGGGTGGGACGATCCAGGCGACCGGATACGGCCAGTGCAACCTCGGCATCGTGGCCCCGGACGGTGTGAGCTTCGCTCGATGGTGGCTCGACCCGGACTCCCCGGCGATCACGCCAGCGTCGACCACGATCGACATCTTGCTTCGCGAGCGGGCATGCGCAAGCGGTCGATCGCCGGAGGGGCGCGTCCTGGTGCCGACGATCGTGACGACGGGGGAGTCGATCGTCATCGCCATCGGCATCCAGAAGCGGCCGGGCGGCCAGGATTGTCCCGGTAACCCCGCATTCCCGGTCGAGCTCGAGCTGCCCGACGCCATCGGGTCACGCGCGCTGTTCGACGCAAGCGAATTCCCGCCACGCCCCGTGACGTCCGCCGATCCTGGAGAGTGACCTACGGTCTTGCCAGCTGATCGGATCTGTCGTGCAATACGGCGCGAGCGTCCAGAGGGGCAGCGCGGGAGGGGTCCATGCGTACATCGGGGTGGCTGGTCGCGCTGCTCCTGGTAGCGACGGGCTGCACGTCGACGACCGGTTCGAGCGCGGCGCCGGCGAGTCCTGCGAACGCGACAGATGCCGCGTCGCAGGCCGTGGCCACGCCGACGGCGGTCGCAACGCCGGCCACCGATCCCACCCCGTCCCCCGAGGTCCTGGCCGGCTCGTTCGACGTCGGTGGCCACGAGCTCTACCTGGCCTGCGCCGGGTCCGGTTCGCCGACGATCGTCTATCTCCATGGCTGGGTCGACGACTCGAGCTTCTCGGGGATGTCGAGCGCGCGCCAGATCTCGGACCTCCTCGACGACCGCTATCAGGTGTGTCGCTATGACCGCGCGAACATCGGCAAGAGCGGCGAGGCGCCTGGGCCACTGACCGGGGAGTCGACGGTGGCCGACCTCCATGCGCTGCTTGACGCCGCCGACGTCCCCGGGCCATACGTCCTGCTGGGCGCCTCGTTCGGCGGCCTCTTGAGCCACATGTATGCCGTGACCTATCCCGACGATGTCGTCGGGATGGTCCTGCTCGACCCGAGCCTGCCGGACGAGGTCACCCGTGTCGACGAGGTGTTCCTACCCGACGCGTACAAGATCAAGGCAGACGACTGGTCGGGGACCGCCGAGAAGATCGACCGGCTGACCACCTACAAGGAGGCGGAGTCGATGATCGGGCGCGAGCCGCGGATCCCGGTCGTGCTCCTGACGCCACATGATCTCGATATCCCGAGCGAGCTGCCCGTGGCCGAGATGACGCCCGTCATCAGGACCCTCCAGACGGAGCTGGTCGATCGGTATGGATCGGGCGAGGTCATCATGGTCAACGCGCCGCACTACATGGAGCCCGTGATCCCCGATCAGATCGCCGAGGAGCTGACCCGCCTGATCGACGGGTTGCCCTGACGGCGAGAGACCCGCTAGCGGCCTGAGCCGAGGACCGCAAGCGACAAGCAGGCCGGACAACATGCGTCGGCCCAATCGGCGATGGCCGGCGTTGCGGCCGTGGCGGTGGTCCGCCGCCGGCTGAGGGCGTACCAGCCGACGAAGCCGAGCAGGGCGAGCAGCACGCCCCCGATCGCGAGCGGGCCGAGCGCGCCGCCGACCGCCGCCACGATCGGCTCGCCGAGCAGGAACCCGAGCCCGAAATGCGCGCTGATGAACAGGGCGTTCCCGATCGCGAGACCGAGGATGAACGCGACCGGCGGGATCGCCGCCAGCGCGCTCGCGGCGACCGCGACGATGCGCAGTCCTGGCGTGGACCGAGCGACTGCCACCGACCTGGCACCGCCGCGCCGGAGGCGTTCGGTCTCGCGGTCGAGGCGCTCGGCCGACGTGACCCGGCCGAGGACGCGGAGCAGGACCGGTCGAGCAACGGACCGCACCAGTGCGTACTGCACCGCGCCGCCGAGGATGCTGGCCGCCACGATCAACGCCAGGGTCACCACCGGGTCGACCTCGCCGCGCGCCGCTGCGACGCCCGTCCCGATGACGATCAGGTCGCCAGGCACTGGAACCGGCAGGCCGGCCTCCTTGACGAGGATCAGCCCGACGACGAAGAGCAGCCCGGCCGACGCGAGCTCCACGTCAGCCCGACCGGTCAGGCGCCGGCCGCCGCCAGCGATTCGTCCAGGATCGACAGGGCCATCTCGACTTCATCCGCCGTGGTTACGAGCGGTGGGATGATCCGGATGACATTCACGTAGGTGCCTGCGGTCAGCACGATCAGGTTGCGTGCGAGCGCCTCGGCCTGGATGCGCTTCGTGAGGTCCGGGTCGGGTACGCGTCCATCGCCCTGATCGGGCCTGACGAGCTCGATCGCCACCATCAGACCCAGACCACGTGCGTCGCCGATCGAACCGTACTTCGCCTTGAGCGAGCGCAGGCCCTCCAGGAACTGCGCGCCTCGCTGCCGCGCGTTGTCGACCAGCCCCTCGTCCTCGATGACGTCGAGCGTCGCGTTCGCGGCCGCGCAGGACACGACGTTGCCGCCGTACGTCCCGCCGTGCGTCCCAGGCTTCCAGCGGGCCATCAGCTCCTGGCGCGCCAGGATGCCCGACAGCGGCAGCCCTGACGCGATGCCCTTGGCGATGACGAGGATGTCGGGCTCGACGTCGTAGTGCATGACCGCGAACATCTGCCCGGTCCGCCCGAACCCTGTCTGGACCTCGTCGGCGATGAGCAGGATGCCGTGCCTGCGCGTGATCTCGCGGAGGCGCGGCAGGAAGTCCGGCGGCGGCACGACGTAGCCGCCCTCGCCGAGGACCGGCTCGATGATGATCGCGGCCACCTGGTCCGGGTAGATGAGCTGGTGGAACGTCAGGTCGAGCTGCTCCTCCCAGTCGCACGTGCAGGCCGACGGGTCGTGCGGACCGCCGGGCGCCCGGTAGCAATACGGATAGGCGGTGTGGTAGACGCTGCCTGGCAGCGGCTCGAACGCGCCCCGATAGACGTCCTTGGCCGTCGTAAGCGCCATGGTCTGCGCGGTCCGGCCGTGGTAGCCGTAGCGGAACGCGATGATCACCGGCCGACCGGTCGCGACGCGGGCCAGCTTGACGGATGCCTCGATCGCCTCGGCGCCGGAATTCGACAGGAATGCCTGGAACGGCCCGCCCGGGAGCAGGTTCGGCAGGCGGTCGTAGAGTCGCAGGCCAGGCTCGTGATACAGGATGTTCTGCTGGCCGTGGAGCAGCTTCTGGGCCTGCGCGGCGATCGCGGCAGCGACCCGCGGGTGGGCGTGGCCGGTGTTCGTCACCCCGATCCCCGAGGAATAGTCGAGGTAGCGCTCACCGTCGCGAGTGATCAGCCACGAGCCCTCGCCGCGGTCGATGTCGAGGTTCGTGATGCGGCTCCAGACAGGCGGAACGACTGCGTGGTCGGGGAGGGGAGTGCGCGTTTCGGTCGTCATGCGGTGCTTCCTCGATAGTCGCGGGCGGCGACACGCCGCTGCCATATCGTGGTCAACAGCACGAGCCCGACCGCGCCAACGAAGATCATCGTGCCGATCACGTTGACCTGGACCGGGATGCCTCGGAGCTGCGAGCCATAGATATACAGCGGGAACGTATCGGTCTGGCCGGACGTGAACGCCGTGATGACGTAATCGTCGATCGAGAGGCTGAACGCCAGCAGCGCCGCGGCGACCACGCCGGGCAGGATCAGGGGGAACGTGACCTTCCAGAAGGTCGTCCATTCGTTCGCCCCGAGGTCCATGGCGGCTTCCTCGAGGTGTCGTGGGAAATTCGCCAGCCTCGCCTTCACGGTCACCACGACATAGCTGATGTTGAACATGATGTGCGCGATCAGGATCGTGCGGATGCTCAGCGGGAACACGAGGCCCTCGGGCAGCGGCAGCTGGACGGACGCGACGAACGTCGTCAGTAGCGAGGCGCCCAGGACGATCTCCGGTGTCGACATCGGCAGGAAGATCAGGATGTTCGTGGCCGACCGTCCGCGGAACGCGTAGCGCGACAGCGCGAGGCCGATCATCGTGCCGAGCGTCGTTGCGGCGACGGTCGATACGATCGCCACGACCAGGCTGTTCCGTACCGCCTCGCCCAGGCCGGGCCGCCCGAGCGGGTTGAACCAGGCGCCCAGCGAGAACTCGCGCCAGGTCAGGTTCGACCGTCCGGTCGGGTCGTTGAAGCTGAACAGGATCATCACCGCGACCGGCAGGATCAGATATGTCGTGACACCCACCACATAGATCGGCAGCAGCCACCGGTCGACGAGGCGACCGAGGCGGGCGGCGGGGGCGCGACGCGCCGCGGCAACGCCGGCGACGGGCTCAGACGCCGAGGCCGTCGCCATCAGATCGATGCCCCGGTGAGCTCCTCGGTCCCGAGCAGCCGTGCGTAGATGAACAGCCCGATCAGGATGGCGAGCATGAGGATGAACGACAGCGCAGACGCCGTCGGGTAGTCGGTCACCTCGAGGTAGCGCGCCTGGATGACGTTCCCGATCATCAGCGAGCGGGGATTGCCGAGCAGCTCGGCGTTGATGAAATCACCGACGGCCGGGATGAACGTCAGGAGCGTCCCCGCGAAGATGCCGGGCAGGGCCAGCGGGAGCGTGACCCGGATGAAGGCCTGGCTGATCAGGAACGTACCCACGAGCCCACCGACGATGGCGCCGGGGATGCCCATGGCAAGGGGTCCGTAGTCCATGACGGCACCAACGACGAGACCGAGCGCACCGCCGAGGACCAGCCCGACGATCGTGCCTTGGGGTCGCCATGGGCCGGCATACAGGTCCTGGGCAGCCTCGATCAGCCGCTTGTCGATCTTCTCGAGTGCGACGTACAGCGGCAGCGTCATGAACGGCAGGAAGTTGTACGTGATCCCGGCTACGACAGCGGCCGGCGTCGCCAGCACGCGGAATTCCTCGGACAGCAAGCCCAGATCCTTGATCGGTCCGAGGAGCAGTCCGTCGTCGGCGAGGATGATCTTCCACGAGATCGTGCGCAGCAGGAAGCTCGTGAAGAACGGCGCGATGACGAGGAAGAGGAGCAGGTTCTTGTAGGCGCCGCCACGGAAGGCGATCGCGTACGCGAGCGGGAACCCGAGGGCGAACGCGAGGATGGTCGCCAGCCCGCCGTACAGGATCGATCGGGCGAGCCACGGCCAGTACTCACCGATGGCCTCAGCGTAGATCCCCCAGTTCCACGTCTGGACGTAGCCCGCGTCGATGTTGCCCGTCCACAGCGACGTGAGGAACATCTGGAACGCCGGGTAGACGTAGAACAGGACGAGCCAGAGCAGGCCCGGCAGGAGGAGCGCGTACGGCGCGATCGCGCGGAGATGGAGCGCGCGACGCATGGTCGACTAGAGGCCCATCGCCTTGCTGAATGCCTCAGCCCAGGCGGTCTCCTCCTCCGCGGTCGTCGCCCGGAACTGATGCAGACGCGCGACATAGTCGTCGGGCGGGAAGATCAGCGGGTTGTTGGCGATCTCGGCGATCCAGCTCGATCATGATCTCCTTGGCGCCGGCAACGGGGCAGACGTAGTTCACCCACGCCTCGATGGTCGCCGCGTTCGTCGGGTCGTAATAGAAGTCGATCCAGCGTTCTGCCTGCGGCTTGTTGGGCGAGCCCTTCGGGATGACCATGTTGTCGGTCCAGAGCATGCCGCCCTCCTTGGGGAGGGCCCACTGGAAGTCCTGGTCGGGCTTCTGGTCCGGGACCAGCAGGGTGAGCACGTCGCCGGACCAGGCTATCGCCAGGACCACGCTGCCACCCTGCATGTCCTCGACGTATGAGTTGCCGGTGACCTGGCGGACGACGCCGTCCTTGATGGCCTTGTCCACCTCGGCCAGCGCCGCGTCGAACTGCTCCTGGGTCAGCTCCTCGGGCTTGCTGCCCAGCCGGATCGCCGAGAGGCCGATCGTGTCGCGCATCTCGGAGAGATACGTCAGCTTGCCCTTGAACTCGTTGCCGAAGAACACCTCGAGCGAGTCCAGGTCGCCGGTCTTGTTCTTGTCGAAGCCGATGCCGGTCATGCCCGACTGCCACGGCGCGGCCAGGTTCGTATCGGGATCGAACGAGCGGGCCTTGTAGTTCTCGGCCAGGTTCGCGACGAAGTTGGGCGTCAGGTTTGTGTCGATCGTCTCGAGCCAGCCGAGTCGGGCGAGGCGCGCCACCATCCAGTCGGTGACGACGACGATGTCCCATTCCGTCGGCAGGCCGGCATCGAGCGGCGCCTGGAGATCGCTCGTGAAGAAGGTCTCGTTGTCGTCGACGGCACCGTTGGCGTACTCGACCGTGATGCCCGATTCGGTCTGGAACTTCTCGATGGTCGGAAACGACGAGCCGTCGTCGCTTTCGTCGATATAGCCGATCCAGTTGGCGAACCGCAGGGTGCCGCTCGTGGCCGGCGTCGCAGCCGCGGACGCGCTCGCGCTGCCGCTGGGTGCCTGGCTGGCGGCAGCCGACGACGAGGCGACAGCACTACCCGCCGGCGGTGTCCCGCAGGCGGCGAGGAAGGCGGCCGTACCGGCCAGGGCACTGCCCTGCAGGAACCGGCGACGGTTGATGTCCCCCGGAGGCGGCGTGCGGGTGTCGGTCATGCGATGTCTCCTCCTCAGGCCGTCGTGGCCGGGCTGGCCTCGGCCGACGGTGCGGCCGCCCCTGGTTGCCCGACAGCGGGTTCCGCGACGACGAAGCTGTGGTCCGGCGACCACGTCAACAGGACTTCCTCGCCGGGCGCCCACAGCTCGGCACGAGTGGCGCGCTCGACGTTCTGCTCGTAGACGGTCAACCGCGCGCCCCCGCGTGCCTCGACCTGGTACTGGGTGCTCACGCCGAGATACGAGGCGTCACGGACGACGCCTCGCAACTGGTTGTGACCGGCCGGTGTCGGGTCGACCTCCGCCGGTTCGCGGAGCCTTATCTTCTCGGGCCGAACCCCGATGTTGACGTCGACCTTGCCATCGACCAGCGCGCTCGGTGCACGGACCGTCGTGTCGTCGCCGAGCTTGACGCTGGCATAGCGGCCGTCGGTGCCCTGCACGGCGCCGGGCAAAAGGTTGCTGATACCCAGGAAGCCAGCGACGAACCGCGTGGTCGGGCGTTCGTAGAGGCTCTCCGGATCACCCAGCTGCTCGTAGCGTCCCCGGTTCATCACGGCGATGCGATCGGACATCGTCATCGCCTCTTCCTGGTCGTGCGTCACGTAGATGAAGGTGATGCCGACCTCCTGCTGGATGCGCTTGAGCTCGACCTGCATCTGCTTGCGCAGCTTGAGGTCGAGGGCACCGAGCGGTTCGTCGAGCAGCAGGACAGCGGGCTTGTTGATGAGCGCCCGCGCGAGCGCGACCCGCTGGGCCTGGCCGCCGCTTATCTGGGTGGGCTTGCGGCGTTCGTAGCCCGGCAGCTCCACGAGCTGGAGCATCTCGGCCACGCGGCCCTTCACCTCGCTGTCCTTCACACCCTTGCGGCGCAGGCCGAAGGCGACGTTCTCGTAGATCGTGAGGTGCGGGAACAGGGCGTAGTTCTGGAAGACCGTGTTGACGTTGCGTTTGAACGCCGGGAGCCAGGTCACATCCTCGCCCTGGAGCTCGATCCGGCCCGAGGTCGGTTCCTCGAAGCCGCCGATCATCCGCAGCGTCGTGGTCTTGCCGCAACCCGACGGCCCGAGGAGGCTGAAGAACTCGCCGTCCTCCACCTCCAGGTCGATATGGTCGACCGCGAGCGTCTCGCCATAGCGCTTGACCACATCGACGAGCCTGACTTCGACGGGCACGTTCGTTCGCACTCCTGGCGGGCGGGATGCGGCCGAGGATATGGGCGGATCGCGCAGGGTGTCAAGGCGCGGGAAGCGTGGCTGCGCGGGCGCAGTGCCCGCGAGATTCGTGGCGCTATCTCGCCACGAGTACGGGGTTCGCAGCGTCGCCGACATCGCGACCACGCACTCTCCGACCGATGATGCCGGCGATGGCGGCGATGGCCGGGACTGGGTCGCGCCACCAGAACAGCGCCCGATCCCCGCGCAGCCAGGGACCCATGATCGGTCCCTGCGGGCGGCGGCGCACGAGAACGGCGCGTGCGATGGCCGTGGCATCGGGGATCTCGTACATCCCGAACCGTCCGGTCTCGTAGGGCCCCGTCGTCGGGGCGTCGAGCCCCTGCGCATCGAGGTAGCTCATCCAGGGCAGGTCGATGCCCGCCCGGGCGATATGGCCGATCAGCCAGAACGGCCTGGGGTTGAGCTCGATGATCTTGAAGCGCCCATCGCGAGCATCGAGCTTGAACTCGACGTTGAAGATCCCCCGATAGGCCACCGCATCCAGGAGCGTGCGCAGCGCCGGCATGCACGCCTCGACTTCCGCCAGGGGGATCGTGACGTCACAGCAGGTGTTCGCCAGCCGCGGCGGATCCATCCGGACTCGACGTCGGGCGGCCATGGCCGTGATGGCGCCCGTCCGGTCGACGAACCCGTCGATCAGGAACGTCTGGGACATGTCCCCGGGGATCCACTCCTGCAGCAGGAACGTGATGCCGGCGGTGGCCGCCTCCTCGACCAGGCGGATCGCCTCGTCGCGCGAGCCGACGAACGAGCCCTTGCTCTTGAATACCAGGTTGTGCCGTTGCGATTCGGTCGGCTTGAGGAACCCGTCGGCCAGGTCCTCGTCGGTCGCGAGCGCGAGGTCCGACGGCCGCGTGATGGGGATGCTCCGCGGGCGCGGGAGGTCCAGCCGATCGACCAGTGCCTGGAACCGATCCTTGTCGACGAACGACGCGACCGCGTCGTGGGGCGCGCTGCTGGCCGGGAACCGATGCCGCAGCTCGGCCGGCAGACCGGCCACCGCCAGCGCCCAGCGGTCGCTACACGGGATCAGGACGGCCTCGGCCAGGTCGAGCGAGGTGAGGTAGGCGGCAAGCAGTGCCGGATCGGAGGTCTCCGGGAGCGTCCGCGCAGCCGGGCGATACCAGCGCGACTTCGTGATGATGTTGGTGGTGTCGTCGACGACGAACACCGGGATACCGCGCCTGGCGAGGACGCGCAGGACCCCGAGCGCCGCGATGTGGGCGCCGAAGAGCAAGACGGGTCGGGGCGCCGCCGGCGTCATGCTCGGACCCGCGGCTACTTGATGGCCAGCGGGTTCACGGGCGAGCCCACCCCGCCGGTGATCGGCAGTGGCGGGGCCGTGAAGAGGAACTCGTAGCGACCGTCGTTCGCGCAGTCGTCGGCGAGTGCCTCGAGGTCGAAGATCTCGCCGACCAGCAGGCCCATGTGCACGATCAGGATGATGTGGAGCGGCTGGAACACGTCATCGGTCTCGTTGGGCAGCACCTCGAGACCCCACGTGTCGCTCGCGACGGCGGCGATGTCGTGATCGAAGATCCACGCTGCGGTATCCAGCGCCAGTCCGGGCGCGGGACCGCCCGCATATGCGCCCCACGTCCCGGCGGCACGGCACTGGCCGACCTGCCCGGTCCGGATGAGGACGATGTCTCCGCGGCCGACCGTCACGCCCTGGGTGAACGCGCACGCCTCCAGGTCATCGACGGTGATGCGGTCGCCTGGCTCCAACCAGGGGACACCGCGGCTGCGCGGGATGTCGAGCAGCACGCCGCGTCCGATGACCCGGTCGCGCATCTTGGCGATGTCGTTGCGGATCGCGCCCTTGCTCCCGACATCGGTCGCGTCGTAGCCGTTGTAGATCTTGTTGTCGAAGACGATGTGGGCGAGCGCGTCCCATTGCGTGCCGGATTGGAGCGGCAGGATCAGCAGATCGTCGGTGCCGCGGATCCAGCGGTCGCGCCCGCCGTAGAAGTCACGAACGACCGTCCCGGTGGCGGCGGCGTTGCCGTCGCGGATCATCAGGTGGATCGGGTTGAACCGCCCGAAGCCGCCCGACTGTGGCCCGTTCTCGTCGACCGGGATGGCCAGTGAGAACGTGCGGCCGCTGCGTACCAGCCGCGAGGCCGCGACGACGTCGCTCTCGCGGATGTGGTTCAGCGTACCGAGCTCGTCATCCGGCCCCCAGCGGCCCCAGTTGGTGTAGCGCTCGACAAGCGCCCGGACGGTGTCGATATTCGGCGCGGCGGGGTCGGTCGGAGGTACGGCCGGCACGTCGCTCCTCGGGGCGGTGATGGTCATAGCTCGCGGATCCGAACGCGGTCATAGCGAGTGACCGGCGCGATCGCATCGCGGTCGATGACCGCGTCGATGATGGTCGGTCCGTCACGCCGCAGGCCCTGGGTGAGCGCCTGACGGAAGTCCTCGACGTTGGCCACGCGGAAGCCGTTTGCACCGAACGCACGCGCGATCGCGCCGTAGTTGACGTCGACGAACTCATTGACCTCGGGCACCACCTTCCCGTACAGGAGCTCCTGGACGTGCTCCTCGAACGCGAGCGTCTGGTTGTTGAGGATGATCACGATCACCGGTAGGCGCTGGCGGATGGCCGTCTCGATGTCGCCGATGTGGTAGCCGAAGCCACCGTCGCCGGTGATGCACACGACCTGCCGATCGGGCGCCGCGAGCTGGGCTCCAAGCGCGGCGGGGAACGCCCAGCCGAGGGAACCGTCGGCCCGTATGAAGTGGCGGCCGGCCTGCTTGATCTCGGCAAGGGCGCCGGCCCACGCGGCGGAGTAGCCGGTATCGGCCACCAGCACGGCGTCGGCGGCCAGGTGCGCGTCGAGCGCGGCCATCACGGCCTCCGGCCGCATCGATCCGCCGTCGAGTCCGTCCTGGCCCGCGAGGACTGCCCGTCGCTCGCGCCACGCGGCGCGCTCGGCGCTGAGCTTCGTGACATGGTCGGTTGCCGCGACCGACGGCATGGCCTCCAGCCGCTCACCGGCGTCGAGCACCGCCTCGAGGAACGCGCGCGCGTCCGCGACGAGCCCGATCTCGGTCGGGAAGTTCATCCCGACCACGTCGGCGTCGATGGACGCGTGGATGATGCGAGTGCCGGGCGTGATGAGACGGTACGAGTCGGTGACCATGCCGCCGAGCGAGGTGCCGACGGCGAGGATCACATCGGCGTCGCGCAGCGCGGCGTTGGCGTAGTTGCGCGAGTAGCGCCCGACGCTGCCAAGGGCGAGGTCGTGTGTCTCGGCGATGCTGCCCTTGCCGGAGTTGCTGGTCGCGACCGGAAGGCCGAGGCGCTCGGCCACGAGCCGCAGCGCGTCATGCGCGCCCGACTGATGGATCCCGCCACCCGCGAGGATGATCGGGCGGTCGGCTGCGGTCAGGACGCGGACCACGGTCTCCGCGTCGGCCGCGCTGACCGACGGTCGTGAGAAGGGCAGCGCGAAATCCTGGTCGAGCGGCGCAGGACCGTGGTAGCCCGGCAGTTCCTCCTCGAAGAGGTCGTTCGGGATGCCGAGATAGACCGGGCCCGGTGCGCCGATCAGCGAGTGGCGCGCCGCCTCCCGCACGAGGCGCGGGACGTGGCTGACGACCGATGCCTCGATGCCCCATTTGGTCACGGACGCGAAGAGAGGCTGCTGCTCGAGCTCCTGGTATTCGTTGCGGTACCGATCTGCCCGGCGCATGGCGGACACGAGCGCGACCACCGGGCTCCCGGCCCAGAACGGCTCGGCGAGTCCGCCCGCCACGTTCGCGGCCCCTGGGCCGTACGGGCCGTACACGAAGGTGGGTCGTCCGGACAACCGGGCATAGCCGTCGGCCATGTAGACGGCGGCGGCCTCGCTGCGGGCGAGGACCTGTCGGATCCCCACCTCTTCGAGGGCGATCCATAGTCGATTGTCGCGGCCGGTCATGAGGAAGAAGTGCTCGGTCCCGAGCGCCTTCAGCTCCTGCGCGATGGCGGCGGCAGCCTGGATGGTGACGGCGCTGTCGGGTACGGCGGTCGTGCCGGGAGCCCGTGCGGCGATGGCGGCGGCTGGCGTGGCGATGTCGATTCCCCCCAGATTCGGCAACTGCCCCTATACAGCGGCACGCTCCAGCCGCTGTCAATGGTCCTAACCCCCCAACGCCGATAGTCCTGTTGCGGGCGCACAACGAGTCGCGAACCCTTAGCGGTGGGTGGCCGCGTCGCGGCCACGTGTCGATCGGGGCAACGCTGGTCCGACGGGCGCGGGGAGGGAACATGGGCGAGGACGTCGGACGCGATCGATACGAGGTCGTCGAGGGCTTCTTCAAGCGTCCGAAGGGCTGGACGTTCGTGGAAGTCGCCGATGTCGGCATCGATGCTGACGACAACGTGTTCGTGTTCTGTCGCGGCACCCAGCCGGTGATGATCTTCGACAGGGACGGGCACTTCCTGGATGCCTGGGGCCAGATCGGCGGGGAGCACTACTTCACCTTCCCCCACGGATTGAGCGTCGCGCCGGATGGCTTCGTGTATACCGCCGACAGCCGTGACCACGCGGTCCGGAAGTTCACGCGGGACGGCCGCCACGTCCTGACGCTCGGCAGTCCGCACCAGAACGCCCCTGCGTTCAGCGGCAGGCCCTTCAATCGACCGACCCATGCCACCGCCGCGCCGAACGGCGACATCTACGTCAGTGACGGCTACGGCAACGCGCGGATCCATTGCTTCAGTCCTGACGGCGAGCTGAAGTTCTCGTGGGGGTCGGCCGGCCACGGCCCGGGCGAATTCAACACCGTCCACAGCGTGTTCATCGACCCGGACGACGAGCTGCTCTATGCCGCCGATCGCTACAACAACCGGGTCCAGTATTTCAGTCTTGGCGGCGACTACCTCGGCGAGTGGACTGACCTGCGCCTGCCGCAGAGCGTCCGCAAGGGCCCTGACGGTGCGTTCTATGTCGCCGAGTTGTCGCATCGAGTCACGGTCCTCGACCGAGCGGGGACCGTCCTCGCCCGGTGGGGTGATGGCGTGGCCGTCGACGACTTCGAGACCGGTGGCGTTCCCCTCGCCTTGCCGACCGCCCCGTCACGCAACCCCATGGTCAAGGGCCGGGTCATGCACGAGCCGGGCGCGGGCCTGTTCTGCGCCCCGCATGGCATCGGTGTCGACTCGGCGGGCAGCTTCTACGTCGCCGACACCGCCGAATCCTGGATCGGACTCGACCGCGGCAGTCGGGGCATCCAGAAGTTCGTGCGCTGCTAGGGCCCCTTCGCCCTTGCGGGTCCTCGGCCCGGCCGGGGTACGATGTATTCCGACACTTCCCGTGACAGAACGAGGGCCCACCCCCGCATGACACCCATCACCGAAGGCGCCGTCCTCGACGCCCTGCGGTCCGTCCAGGAGCCCGAGCTGGGGCGTGACATCGTCACCCTCGAGATGGTCAAGTCGATCGCCATCGACGATACCCGGGTCGCGTTCACGATCGAGCTGACCACGCCGGCCTGTCCGCTCAAGGACGAGATCGAAGGGAACGCCCGCTCCGTCCTCGCCGGCCTGGGCGCCACGGACGTCGAGATCACCTGGGGCGCCATGGTGCGTCGTGCGCAGCCCCGTCAGGCCGAGCAGCTCGTGCCCGGGGTGAAGAACATCGTCGCGGTCGCGTCGGGCAAGGGCGGCGTCGGCAAGTCGACCGTCAGCGTGAACCTGGCTGTCGCGCTGGCCCAGGCGGGCGCCAGCGTCGGCCTCCTCGATGCCGACATCACCGGCCCGAACATCCCGCAGATGCTCGGCCTGGAAGGCCAGCCGAAGGCGAGCCCGAACAACAAGATCACGCCGCTCGAGCGTTACGGTGTCAAGGCGATCTCGATCCAGTTCTTCGTCCCGGAGGGGCAGCCGATCGTGTGGCGCGGCCCGCTGGTCGGTGGTGCGATCCAGCAGTTCCTGCGCGATGTCGAGTGGGGCGAGCTCGATTACCTCGTGATCGATCTGCCGCCCGGGACATCGGATGCGCAGCTGACCCTGGCGCAGGCCGTGGCCATCTCCGGCGCCGTGCTCGTCACTACGCCGCAGGAGGTCAGCCTCAGCGACGTCGGCAAGGCACTGGCGATGTTCCAGCGGATGAACGTCCCGGTCCTCGGCGTCGTGGAGAACATGACAGCGTTCGCTTGCCCGCACTGCGGCGAGCTGACCGAGATCTTCGGGCGGGGCGGTGGCGAGCGCTTCGCCGCCCAGCATGGCATCGAATACCTGGGGGGCGTGCCACTCGACATCACGGTCCGCCAGGGCGGCGATGTCGGCGTTCCGGCCGTCGCCCAGCGCGAGCCCGGCCCGGCCGCACGCGCGCTCACGACCGTCGCCCAGACCGTGGCCGCTCGCATGAGCGTCCGCGCGGCGACGGCCGAGTCCAGGCCACTCGTCACGATCTCCTGAGGAGCCGAGGCCGACGGCATGCGCTGCCCGGCGTGCGGGACCGCGGCAGGGGACGACGCCCGGTACTGCGCGCAGTGCGGCAGACCGCTCACTGACAACGACGCGATCGACGTCGGCGACCCTGGTCAGGCCGGGCAGACGGGACCGGCTCCGGGGATCGGCGACCGACGCATCGTCAGCGCGCTGTTCGCCGATCTGGTCGATTACGTGCGCATGCTCGCCGAGCACGACCCGGAGGAGGTCCGTGCCCGCGTCACGGTAGCGCTCGCGACGATGGCCGCCGCGATCGAGCGGTTCGAGGGCACGCGCGAGAAGTTCATCGGCGACGCGGTCTTTGCCGTGTTCGGCTGGCCGCGCGCCCACGACGATGACGCGGTACGGGCGGCACTGGCCGCCCTGGCGATCAGGACCGGGCTGCAGGATCTCGGCAGTGGCGGCGAGGCCATGGACGTTCGGATCGGCATCGCCACCGGCGAGGTCGTCGCCGCTGGCCCGAGCGCGGCCGAGGGGGACCTGCGCCTGACCGGCGAGGCGATCACGACCGCCGCCCGGATCCAATCGCTCGCCCGCCCCGGCGAGATCATCCTCGACGCCGCGACCCGGCAGGCGGCCCGCGGTCGACTCGCCACCGACGCCAGGGGGTCGGTCGTGCTCCGCGGCCAATCCACCGCGGTGGACCTCTACGGCCTGCTCGGCGAGGCCGGCAACAGTGCCTGGTTCCCGTTCCGTGCCGCCCGACCCGGGCCGCTCGTGGGCCGCGGGGACGAGGTCGCGGCGATCGGAGCCGCGCTCGATCGCGTCCGACGTACTGGGCGTGGCGCGGCGGTCGTCATCGAGGGTGAGGCCGGCATGGGCAAGTCCCGATTGCTCACCGCCGTCGAGACGCGTGCCCGGAGCGCCGGGTTCGCCTGGACATGGACGGAGAACGTGTCGTACGGGCGCGGCGAGCCGTACCGCTGGGCCCGCCTGTTTGCGCAGGTCATCGCGGACGAGCACGGCATCGACTCCGGCTCCTTCGTGCGACGGCTGCTCTTCACGGACGACCTGCCTGCGGATGTCGCGCGGCGCTACGGCGGGGCGATCGCTGCCATCGCCCGCGACGCGGCATTCTCGGGTTGGGAGGTCGAAGCGGCGGACACGCCCGTCGACCCGGCCGAGGTGACGGCGATCCTCCAGGAGGTTGCCGCCCGGTACGTCGATCGACTGCTGGAGACGACCGGGCCGCGCGTCATCGTGATCGACGATCTGCACTGGCTCGATCCATCCAGCGTCGGCCTGGTCGAGATCGTCGTCGACCGCGCGGCGGACCATCCGATCCTGATCCTCGCCGCGACGAGGCCGGGATCGGACCTGGCGTGGGCCGAGCAGGTGAACGTGACGAGGATCCGGCTCGACGGCTTGGCCGAGCCCGACACGGCGCGACTCGCCACCCTCGTGGCGCGTGCCGCGGTCGACGCTGACGGCGCGCGCAACATCCACGAGCGAACCGGGGGGAACCCGCTGTTCGTCGGTGAGACGGTCCGCGCGTTCCTGGGGGACGGCACCTTGCAGTTGCGCGATGGGCGCGTCGCACTGACCGGTAGTGGCGGATCGCGCCTGCCGATCACCCTGCGCGCCGTGCTCGGTGCCCGCATCGACGCGCTGCCACCGCCTGCCCGGGATGTGCTTGGCGTCGCGTCCGTGGTCGGGATCAGCTTCCGCCCGTCCGTCGTCGAGGAATTGCTGGATGGTCCCGTCGAGCCGCGCACGTTCGACCATCTCGCCGAGGGCGCCCTGATCGCCCCCGGCGACGACGACCAGTGGCGGTTCGCGCATGCGCTGATCCACGACGCTGCCTACGCCGGGCTACTGGCAAGTCGCCGCCGTGCGCTCCACGGGAGGCTGGCCGATCGACTCGAGGGCCGGGCCGGCATCCGGTCACCCGGCCAGATCGCGGCCCATCGGGTCGCCGCCGGTGACGCGCCACGGGCTATCCCGCTCCTGCGTGAGGCAGCCGAGAGCGCACTCTCACTCGGCGCGGTCGCCGAGGCGGCGGCGTACTGGCGACAGGCGGCCGAGCTCGCCGCGTCGGCCGATCCGGAGGGTGCGGCCCGGGACCGGGTCCGCGAGGCCGAGGCGAACGCCATCCTGACGGCCCTCCGCGATGCGGCAGCCGTCACGCCCCCGACCGCGCCGACCGGCGCGCTGTCGAGGAGCGGTCCGGGGGCGAGCTAGCCCGAGGCCCCTTCGAGCTTCGGGGCCGACGTTGCGATGCGAGGCGCGGATCCGTCGGTGCGCGGATCACGAGCGACGCGCGGCTTGACGGTCACGGTCAGACCGTCGACGGCCGTCCGGACCCACGGTCCGGCGGCGGCGCACATGGCGTCCATCTCGGGTTTCCGGGCGGGTCCGTAGTGCACGAGGATGGCCGACCGCGCATCGGCGCTGCGCGCCAGCTCGATCGCCTCCTGGGGCGTCAGGTGGCCGCGTTCCGGATCGTCGTGGGCCGCCAGCCCGAGGGCGCTTTCGACGAGCAGCAGGTCGGCCCCGCGCACCCCGTCCTCGACCGACCTGGACGGCCCCGTATCGCCGGTGTACGCCAGTCTCGTTCCGTCGGGCGCGTCGATGACGACGCCCCAGGCCGGAACGTAGTGCCGCCCCTGGACGAAGCGCAGACGCAGGTCGCCGACGGCGAGCTCCTGCGCGGGGTCGTACTCGATGGCGTCGAATGCCGCGTCGAAGAAGCCGGCGCGCTCGCTCACCGCGGTCGCCAACGCGTCCAGGCGCGGCCGGCCGCCCGGCGGCAGGTAGATCGGCAGCGGATCGGGTGCTCGCTCGCCCCACGGGTACAGATAGCGCAGTCCGACGATGTCGAGGTAGTGGTCGGCATGCATGTGACCGATCACGATGGCCGACAGGGCGTGCGGATCGAGGACGCGCTGCAGGTTGCGGATCACACCCTGGCCGCAGTCGAGCAGGATCGCCGTGGAGTCCCACTCGACGAGGAAGCCGGCAGTCGGCGTAGCGGGGTGCGGGGCGGCGGTGCTGCAGCCGAGCACCGTCAACCGCAGGCGTTCGCCGAGCGGGTACGTCATGGCGGCATGCTAGGGGCCGCCGATGTGGTGGTGTGTCGGCAGTCGGACACGTTTACCATCGGCCGCATGCTGGTCGGTCGTCCGGTCACCGAAGCGCTCGGCGCGATCCCGTTCTTCGCGGGTCTCGATCCCGAGGCGCTCGAGCGCGTCGCGGCCGGCGTGCGCTCGCGTCGGTTCCGGCGGGGAGAGGTGATCTTCCACATCGGCGACCCGGGTGACGCGCTGTTCGTCATCGTCCAGGGCGAGGTCAAGATCTCGCTGCCCTCCGAGACGGGCGAGGAGGCGATCCTCGCCACGCTGCGACCCGGCGATGTCTTCGGGGAGCTGGCGCTGCTCGACGGAGCGCCCCGTTCGGCCACTGCTACGGCGCTCGGACCGACCGAGACCGTGGTCCTTCCGCGGGACCGGTTCCGCGAGCTGGTCGCGACCGAGGCCGGCGTGCGCGACGCGCTGCTGGCATCGATCGCCGGAGAGCTGCGCCGGTTGACGACACATGTCGAAGAGCTCCATTTCCTGGACATCACGGGACGCCTCGCCGCGCGTCTGGTCCGCCTGGCGCAGGAAGGCGGGACGCACCTGCCCGATGGTGGCATCAGGCTCCGCACGAACCTCACGCAGGGCGACCTGGCGGCCATGGTCGGCTGCACGCGCCAGAGCGTGAACAAGCTGCTTGGGCAGTTCACCGACGACGGCTTGATCCGGCTCGAGCGTGAGGGGATCGTCATCGTGGACGTCGCGGGTCTGACGACGGCCTCGCACCGGTAGGACGGCTGATCAGGAGCCGTCTCGGAGCGCATCGAAGAGCGTGGCGGCCGCGATCAGCGCGGCTTGGCTCCGGCCCATCGGCCCGCCTGCGTACGTCGCCCTGGTCTGTCGCCGCTCGTGATCCGGCGTCACGACTGCCACGCTCACAGCCAGTTCGCTGGCGCGTGGCCGGGCGCGGACCGCGACCCCGACCGCGGCCTGGACCGTCGCTTGCACGTTGCGTGCCATGTCGAGGAGCTCGTCGTCGCTCGAGTCACCTCCCGGGCGCGCCTCGACCAGCGACAACCAGGGGACGTCACCGAACAGCGCCGCGACCTGGCCGCCCGTCCCGATCTCCCTGACGGCGAGCTGCCACCCGAGCTCGGTCAGACGGCGTCCGATCGCGTCGGCCCAGGTGGTCGCCCCCTCTGCCCAGACGTAGTCGCCGAGCCGCTCCCGGACGACGTCCGCAGCGGCCTCGACGCGAGCGGCAGCGGTCGTGCCGGCGGCGTCGCTGCCGGCTGCGCTTACCCGGACATCGACCGCTTCCAGTCGGGCGTAGGTGGCGACTTCCGGGTCGGGCCGACGAAGGAGCTCCTCGCCGAGCAGCTCGGCCACTGCCGATTCGCCGATCCCTGTCAGGCGGAACGTGCGGATCGCCGCGTCCGTGCCGAGGCCGTGCGCCCGGAGCCGCGGCAGGACCTCGTCCGACCACATCGGGCGCATCTCGCGGGGTGGGCCGGGGAGCGCGACGGCTACGCCGCCGTCGGGACGGCTGACGAACCAGCCGGGTGCCGAGCCGTTTGGATTCGGCAGCGGCTCGCAGGACGGGATCCGCCAGGCCTGCTTGAGGTTGATCTCCGGGAACGGCAGCCCGCGCCGCTCCCAGCGCTCCCGAAGCCAGGCCTCGATGTCAGGGTCGACCGTCACGCGCTCGCCGAGCGCTGCCGCGATCGACTCGCGGGTCAGGTCGTCGGGGGTCGGACCGAGTCCACCGGTGCTGATGACGAGGTCGACCCGCTCGAATGCGGTCGCGAAGGCCTCCGTGACGACGGCGAGGCGATCGGGCAACGCCTGGATGCGCGTCACGAGCACCCCCTCGAGGGTCAGCGCACGGGCTAGCTCACCGGCGTTGGTGTCCTGGGTCTCGCCGACGGTCAGCTCCGAGCCGATGCTCAGGAGTTCCGCGGTGCGGAGCTGGCGCACGGATGCGTCGGTCGGCATGCCCGCAGCGTAACGGTCTCGCGAGGTGGCGGACGGGTCCGGGTCGGATGGCTGCGATTCGCGCGCTGCTATCATCCGGGCCGACCCGGTCCCGCTCGTGACCGCCTGATCCCCGAGCCGGAGCACCACCCTGGACGATCGCCCGATCCCACCCCCACCCCCGCCGGGCCTGTTCGCCTCGATCCGCTCGACGCGCGACGCCGGGATGCGGCTGGTCGTGGCCCACATCGACCTCGCCAAAGCGGAAGCGCAGGCCATCGGCGACGAGATCAAGAAGGTCGCCGCGCTCGCAGGGATCGCCTTCGCGGTGGTCGTCTGCGCCCTCATCCTCGCGCTCGTCGGTACCGCGCTCTTCCTGGGCGAGTGGCTCCTCGGCTCGATCGGCTGGGGGGTCCTCCACGGGTTGCTGCTGTTCACGGCGATCGCGGTCGCCTGCGGACTGGCGGCAGTGGGGGTCAGCGGCGGGCGCATCGGACGGGCGTTCGTGCTGGGGCTCATCGTCGCGGTCGTGGTCGGCGTCGTGCTGGCCCTGGCGCTGCCGAACCGGGCGTACGTCTCGCTCGGCGATTCGGCGCTTCCGGGTATCGAGCCGGGTGTCCGCCCGCTCGTCGTGGGGCTCCTCGTGGTCGGCGGCATCGGGCTCCTCCTCGGCGTGATCGGGGCGATTCGCGGCGGCGGCGTGGGGGCCGTGGTCGGCGGTGTGCTCGTCGGGCTGCTGCTTGGCGCGCTGTCGGCGGTTGACGTCGGACCGCAGGTCGGCGCCGGGATCGGGATCGCATTCGGCTATGTCGTGTGGATCGCGGTCATGGCGATGGACGTCGCTCAGTCCGGCGTGGATGTCGAGGCCCTCAAGGCCCGCTTCTATCCGAAACAGACCATCGAGACCAGCAAGGAGACGCTCGCGTGGCTTCAGAGCAAGATGCCGCCCGGGACCGGGTCCTAGCGGCTCGCGCCGACCTCGAAGCGCAAGTCGAGACGCTGCAAGCGTCCGGCCGTGCCGCGGTCGATATCCCGGCGCGCATCCGGCAGAGTCCGGCCAAGGCGGCTGGGATCGGCGCCGCTATCGGGTTCCTGTTGCTGAAAGGTCCGCAGCGGCTGTACGGCGCCGTGCGGAAGGCGATCTTCGGTACGCCGGCGCCGATGCCCAAGCGGATGCTGCCCAAGGACATCGAGAAGACGCTCCGATCGATGGGTGACGACGGCGAGAAGGTCCGCGGCACGCTGGAACGCGATTTCGCCGCGTACGTGAAGAAGGCCGAGAAGGACCGCCGCGGCCTGCTGTCGGTGGCCGTCATCGCCATGGTGCGACCGATGGTCGCGCGTGGCCTAAGGCGGGCAGGGGAGTACCTGTTCTCACCGAGTCCCGAGGGCTACCCGACGGGCCTCGACGAGGTGCGCGCGAAGGCAGGCGCCAGGCTCGACGCGGCGCGAGGGTCCACGGAACGGGCAGCTGACGCGGCCAGGGAGCGGGCGGAACGGGCAGCTGAGGCTGCCAGGGAGCGGGCGGAACGGGCAGCTGAGGCTGCCAAGGAGCGCGTCGACCAGGTTCGCAAGCCCGGCCCGCGAGCTCCCGAGGATGACTCGCCGACCGGCATCTGATCGCGTGCTCCGCCACTGGAACATCCCATGTTCCATGCGGCGAAGGAACGGCTTGGATCCGTGCCCTCGGCCGCCGTTTGGAACATCACCACGTTCCAAATGACGAACGAGCCCCGGGTTTCGGGGTCATTCCGCCGCTCAGCCTCCGGTCGGAACATGTCATGTTCCAGTGGGCTGTTTCCTTGTCAACGGCTCGTACCAGCGGCCACGGGCGAGGCATCCATTGCCATCGGGTCAGGACACGATCCGCTGACAAGGATCCGGTTCGTGCTCTCGCACGAGTGCCTATGACACGACGCTTGCGCCGCGTCCGGATCATGGCGGTGGCTCGCCACACGAGCCGCTGACGACGATCGGCAGGCAGCAACGTGCCCGACTCGCCCGGATCGGCCCCTGCACTACACTCCCGGGCACGGGCGAGTGGCGGAATGGCAGACGCGCCGGCCTTAGGAGCCGGTGCCGCGTGAGCGGCGTAGAGGTTCGACCCCTCTCTCGCCTACCAGCACGGACGAGGCGGGCGCGCCCTGCGCCGACCGAACCGGGACCCCGCCCTATACTTCCCGTTCGATGCAGATCACCCGCACCCCAGCCCCCAACTCGACCGTCCAGCTCCAGATCGAATTGCCCCCGGATCGGCTCGAACGTGCCGTCGACATCGCCGTCCGGACGCTCGCCCGCCGGACCCGGATCCCCGGCTTCCGCCCGGGCAAGGCGCCGCGGCCGGTGCTCGAGCGCCATCTCGGACCCGGCGTCGTGCTCGACGAGGCCGTCGAGCATCTGATGCAGGACGCCTACCGTGAGGCGCTCATCAAGGAGGACATCCTCCCGCTCACGAACGCGGACGTCGAGGTCGTCCAGGCCGAGGAAGGTAAGCCGCTGATCTTCACGGCGACCGTCCCGGTTCGGCCGGAGGTCACGCTCGGTGACTACAAGGGCTTCAACTTCAAGCCCGACATCGAGGTGATCGACGACGCCCGCGTCGACAACGTCGTCGAGGAGCTGCGTGACCAGAACGCGACGCTCGCTGCCGTCGAGGACCGCGGCGCGGCTGACGGCGACTACGCGGTGATCTCGTTCGTCGGGACGCGCGACGGCCAGCCGTTCGAGGGCGGCACGTCCGAGCGCATGCCCCTGATCCTCGGCCAGGAGCGGCTCATACCGGGCTTCGAGACCAACCTGATCGGCCTCAAGGTCGGCGGCACCACCGAGTTCGATATCACCTTCCCGGAGGACTACCCGGAAGCGGCGATGGCCGGCCAGCCGGCCCATTTCAGCGTCGAGCTCAAAGAGCTGCGCGAGAAGATCCTGCCGGAACTCGATGAGGACTTCCTGGCCAGCCTGGGCGACTTCGCATCGCTCGAGGCGCTACGGACCGACGTGCAGGCCCGCTTGGAGGGGAACGCCCTCGACCGCGCCCGCCACCAGTTCGCCGACCGCATCATCGAATACGCCGTCGCGAACGCGACCGTCGAGCTGCCCGAGGTGCTGATCGACCAGGAGGTCGAGGTCATGCACGACGAGTTCAAGGGCACGCTCGTGCGGCAGGGCATCGGCGAGGAGGCCTACCTCAAGGCCGTCGAGAAGACCGCAGATGAACTCCACGCAGAGTTCCGTCCCAACGCCGAGAAGCGTGCCAAGACGCTCCTCGTCCTCTCGAAGATCGCCGACGAGGAAGGTCTCACCGTGCCGGACGCGGACGTCGAGGCGGAGGTCGCCCAGGGCCGTGAGCGGTACGCGGGCGATAGTCGCCTCCTGTCGTATTTCGACTCGGAGCGCGGTCGTTCGTTCATCCGCAGCACGCTCCGTCGCAGCCGGGTGGTCGAACGCATCATCGATCAGTGGCTCGTGGCCCATCCGGACCATCCGCCCCTGCCGCACCTCGAGGACGCTCCCGGAACGGCGATCGTCGAGGCCCCCGTCGAGGATGGCGCCGAGGTCGGCGAACCGGCGACGGCCGGCCAGGCCGGCTAGTCGACGCTACCCACTACCAGCCAAACCCAGGACCCACCCAGGACACCCAGGAGATCCCAGATGCTCGTCCCCATGGTCATCGAGTCCTCCAGCCGAGGAGAGCGCGCCTACGACATCTACTCGCGACTGCTGCGCGAGCGGATCATCTTCCTGGGCGACGCCATCGAAGACCACCTTGCCAACCTCGTCATCGCGCAACTGCTGTTCCTCGACTCGGAGGATCCCGAGAAGGACATCAGCCTGTATATCAACTCTCCGGGTGGTGTCGTGAATTCGGGGCTCGCGATCTACGACACGATGCAGTACCTGCGCGCGCCGGTCAGCACGATCTGCATCGGCATGGCGGCGTCCATGGCGGCCGTCCTGCTGGCGGCTGGGTCGAAGGGCAAGCGCTATGCGCTGCCGAACAGCCGGATCATGATCCACCAGGGTTCCGGTGGGTTCCGGGGCAACGCGCCCGACGCCCTCATCCAGATGAAGGAATGGGAATTCCTCGTCAACCGCAACATCGAGATCCTTGCTCGTCATACGAGTCAGGCCGTTGACAAGGTGCGCCAGGACACGAATCGGGACTACTTCATGGCGCCCGAGGACGCGAAAGACTATGGCATCATCGACGCGGTGTACTCGGAGCAGTGGGATTCACTGACCGCCCAGCACCACGACGAAAAGGCCGCGGAAGCGTCCGTCGAGGCGGGCGAAGCCGAGGAAGCACCACAGCCGAAGCGCTCGAAGGGCGAGCCGGCCGGATAGCCGGATAGGGAGCAAGGACAGCACGTGACCTCGACCAGCGGCAGCAAGGGACCCAAGGTCCCGTATCGCTGCTCCTTCTGCGGCAAGAGCCAGGAACAGGTCCGCAAGCTCATCGCGGGTCAGGGCGTCTACATCTGCGACGAGTGCATCAACCTCTGCCAGGAGATCATCGAAGAGGAGATGCTGGAGACGCCGCGTCCGAAGCAGACAGCGTCGAAGCTCCCGAACCCACACCAGATCAAGGACGCGCTCGACGAGTACGTCATCAGCCAGGAACGGGCCAAGAAGGTCCTCTCGGTGGCGGTGTACAACCACTACAAGCGGGTGAACGCCGGCCATCAGGTCGATGACGTCGAGCTCCAGAAGTCGAACGTCCTGCTCGTCGGCCCGACCGGCAGCGGCAAGACCCTGCTTGCGCAGACGCTGGCCCGCGTGCTGGACGTGCCCTTCTGCATCGCCGATGCCACGTCGCTGACGGAGGCCGGCTACGTCGGTGAGGACGTCGAGAACATCCTGCTCCGCCTCATCCAGGCCGCCGACTTCGACGTAGCGCGGGCCCAGCGCGGGATCATCTACATCGACGAGATCGACAAGATCGCGCGCAAGGCGGACAACCCGTCGATCACCCGCGACGTATCCGGCGAGGGTGTCCAGCAGGCGCTGCTCAAGATCCTCGAGGGCACCGTCGCCAACGTCCCGCCGCAGGGTGGTCGGAAGCATCCCCACCAGGACTTCATCCAGATCGACACGACCAACGTGCTGTTCATCTGTGGCGGTGCGTTCGACGGGCTTGAGAAGATCGTCGAGGAGCGGGTCGGTCGCCGGGCGATCGGTTTCGGTGCCGATGGTGCGATGTCGCCGGCCGACAAGGGCCGGATCCTCGAGAAGCTGATGCCCGAGGACCTGCTCAAGTTCGGGCTCATCCCCGAGTTCATCGGACGTCTGCCGGTGATGGTCACGCTCACCGCGCTGACCGCCGACGACCTTGTGCGGGTCCTGACCGAGCCGCGCAACGCCGTCACGCGGCAGTTCCAGAAGTTCCTCGCGCTCGACAAGGTCGAGCTGGCGTTCACGCCCGGTGCCCTGAAGGCCGCGGCGGAAGTCGCGCTCGATCGCAAGACCGGCGCACGGGCCCTCCGCTCGATCGTCGAGGAATTGCTCCTGGAAGTGATGTACGACATCCCGGAGCGGACCGAGGTCCGCAAATGCATCATCACCGAGGAGACCATCCGCGAGGGCCGGCTGCCGCTGCTCCTCACCAAGACCGAGGTCGACGAGGGCGTCGACGAGACGAACTACGAGGAGTGGCTCGCCGAGCGCGGCGAGAGCGCCTGATTCAGCCCGTTCGGCTGGTTGGCGGACGGTGCTTGCGGAGGAACGTCGGCAGCTCAAGGTTATCGTCGGTCGATGACGCCGGCGCCGGCGCCGATGTCGACGTCGGGACCTCGACCGCCGGCTCGAGGGCTGGCCGCGGCGTCGCGAGCTGGGTCGCGCTCGCGACGCGCTCGGCCTGACGCCGCAGCGTGCGCGTCAGGGCAGATGGTTTGGCGGGTTCCGCCGCGCGGCGTCCGTCGAGCCCGGTCGCGATCAGCGTGATCAACACCTCGCCCTCGGGCACGTCGCTGACGCTTGCTCCGAAGATGACGTTGGCACGGCTGTCGGCCATGGCCCGGATCTCATCGGCCGCCTGACGGACCTCGCGTAACCGCAGGTCGGCAGGGCCCGCGACATGGAACAGGACCCCGCGGGCGCCCTGGATGCTGGCTGCGAGCAGCGGGCTGCGGATGGCTTCGCGCGCAGCCTCGACAGCCCGGTCCTGTCCGCTCCCGCGTCCGAGCCCGATCAATGCGGGTCCGGCGTTCTGCATGATCGAGCGCACGTCGGCGAAGTCGAGGTTGATGAGCCCTGGCGCTGTGAGCAGGTCCACGATCCCCTGGACGGCCTGGAGCAGGACGTCGTCGACGACGCGGAACGCTTCGAGCGCGGTGGTGTCCTCACGCACGACCTCGCCGACACGGTCGTTCTCGACCGTGATGAGGGCGTCGACCTCGGACAGGAGGCTCGTCGCCGCGTCGTCGGCGATCTCGCGTCGTTGGACACCCTCGAAGTCGAACGGCTTGGTGACGACTGCGATCGTCAAGGCACCTTGCTCGCGCGCCTTGGCGGCGACGATCGGCGCGGCCCCCGATCCCGTGCCGCCGCCGAGCCCGGCCGTCACGAACACCAGGTCAGCGCCGGCGAGTGCCCGGCCGATCTTCTCGGCGTCTTCGGCGGCGGCTCTGCGGCCGACATCCGGGTCACCGCCCGAGCCCAGCCCATGGGTCACGGCGTCGCCGATGCGGATCCGCGTCCCGGCGAGCGACTCGCGCAGCGCTTGGGCATCGGTGTTGCAGACGACGAAGCCGACGCCGGGTATACCAGCGTCCGCCATCCGGTCGACAGCATTGCCGCCACCCCCGCCGACCCCGACGACCAGGATCGACCGCGACTCCGGCTTGCGGCCGCGCCGGACCAGGCCTGGCACGGCCAGGAGGATGCGCACCACGAGCAGCCCGGCCAGCACGAAGATGACCAATTGGAGGAACGTCTGGGCGGACTGGTCCACGTCCCGAGTGTAGGCCGCGGGGTGGCCCATGCCAGCACGAAATACGTCCTGCGGTGGATGGTCCCTTCGTCGGTCGAGGCCCTGCGTCGCGGCCCGCCGGACGGCCGGCGGAGGGACCGACGGAGCGGCCGAAAGCCCGTGCTACACTCGGCGCCTTCGCGGCGCTGACCCGAGAGGAGTAGCGCCGGATCGGCCTCGAGCGAGCGCGGGATGGTGCGAGCCGCGCGGTCCCGACCGGCGTGAAGGTCAATCGACGAGCCGCGACGGCCGACGCCCGATAGCGCGTCCAGAGGGCACCGGAACCAGGCCCCGCGCGATGAGCGCGACGTCCCGGCGCCGAACCAGCAGGTGGTACCACGACCCGTTCGTCCGCTGGACGACGGGTCGCTCGTTTCTCCAGCCATCGATCCGAGGCAGCCAGTGACCGAATCCGTCCAGCCCGCGCTCCCGAAGGCCTATCGACCCAGCGAGGTCGAAGGGCCGGTCTACGAGCGCTGGCTGGCGGCCGATGTGTTCGCCCCGGATGGAGCCGGCGCGACGGCCGATCCCGACCTGCCACCGTTCACGCTCATCCAGCCGCCACCCAATGTCACGGGTTCGCTGCACCTCGGTCATGCCCAGCGGACCGCGGTCGAGGACCTCATGGTCCGCCACGCACGCATGCGCGGCCACCGGACCCTGTTCCTGCCGGGCCTCGATCACGCCAGCATCGCCGCGCAATTCGTCCTCGATGGCATCCTCGCCAAGGAGGGGGAGAGCCGCCAGTCACTGGGTCGGGAGCGCTACCTCGAGCGAATGCGCGCCTTCTCCGACTCGACCAAGCCGGTGATGCTTGCCCAACAGCGGCGGGTGGGTGCGTCAGCCGACTGGGGGCGGCTGCGCTACACGATGGACGAGGGCTCCGCACGGGCCGTCCGCGTCGCGTTCGAACGGCTGTATCGCGAGGACCTCGCCTACCGCACCGAGGCGCTCATCAACTGGTGTCCTGGCTGCCGGACCAGCGTCAGCGACCTCGAGGTCGTGTCGTCGCCCGAGACGGGGACGCTGTGGTCGATCCGCTACCACCTGCTGGACGACGCTACCGGCCAGCCCGACCCAAAGCAGACGATCACCGTGGCCACCACGCGGCCCGAGACGATCCTCGGTGACGTCGCGGTGGCGGTCCATCCCGACGATGCGCGCTACCGGGATCTGGTGGGTCGCCAGGCGCGCATCCCGTTCGTCGAGCGCGACGTGCCGATCATCGCGGACGACGTCGTCGAGCGCTCGTTCGGCACCGGGGCCGTGAAGATCACCCCTGCGCACGACACGGACGACCACGCGACCGGGAAGCGCCACGGCCTGCCGATGCCGACGATCCTGGCCGACGACGCCACCATCGCGAACACCGGCACCGCGTTCGACGGGCTCGATCGATACGAGGCGCGGCGGCGGATCGTCGCGGAGCTCGACGGGCGCGGCGATCTCGCCGGGGAGCAGGTCCACGAGATGGTGATCGGCCGCTGCCAACGCAGCAACGACGTGCTCGAACCGCGGCTCAAGACCCAATGGTTCGTCCGGACAGGGCCGCTCGCTGCTCGGGCGCTGGACGCCACGCGCTCCGGTCGAACACGCATCCTGCCCGCGCGGTTCGAGAAGACGTGGGAGCACTGGCTGACGTCGATCCGCGACTGGAACGTGTCCCGCCAGCTTTGGTGGGGTCACCGGATCCCGGCCTGGTATTGCCCCGACGGCCACGTCACGGTCTCGTCGGCGCCCGAGGGGCCACCCGCCTGCGCAGGCTGTAGCCGCCCGCCAAGCGAGCTCCAGCAGGACCCCGACATCTTCGATACGTGGTTCAGCTCGGGGCTCTGGCCGTTCTCGACGCTCGGCTGGCCCGACGACACGCCCGACTACCGGACCTACTACCCGACGTCGGTCATGGAGACGGGCTACGACATCATCTTCTTCTGGGTCGCCCGGATGATGATGCTGGGCCTGCAGCTGACCGACCGCGAGCCGTTCCACACGGTCTATCTCTCGGGGCTCATCCGCGACCCCGAGGGCCAGAAGATGTCGAAGACGAAGGGCAATGTCGTCGACCCGCTCGGGGTCATCGACGAGACCGGTGCCGATGCCCTGCGCTTCGCCGTCATCCACGGCACGGCCGCCGGCCAGGATCAGCGCTTCGGTCGAACAAAGCTCGAGAACGCCCGCAACTTCGCGAACAAGCTGTGGAACGCGACCCGCTTCGTGACCGGCGCCCGACCCGTGTCGATCCCGGCTGACGCGGAACGTCGTCTGCCCGCCGACGACCACCTCGGACCGGCCGAGCGCTGGATGCTGTCGCGTGCAAGCGCGACGGTGGCGGCCGTCGACACGGCGATGGCCGACTTCGCCTTCGGCGAGGTGACGCGCGTCCTGTACGACGCGATCTGGAACGAGTTCTGCGACTGGGGAGTCGAGCTCGCCAAAGTCCGGCTGGCCGACGAGTCGCTGCCGGCGGCGACGCGCGAGGCGACCTGGTGGACCCTGGTCGAGGCGCTGGACACGTACCTGCGTCTGCTCCATCCGGTCATGCCGTTCGTGACCGAGGCCCTGTGGGGCTCGATCCCGCATCGGGCCAGCGATCCGGAGCTGTTGATCGTGGCTCGCTGGCCGGCCCCGACCGAGCGCGACGCGGCCGCGGAACGCGATGTCGAGACGCTCCTCGAGCTCGTCCGCGGACTACGAAACGCGAGGGCCGAGTCGAGGATCGAGGCGACCGCCTGGCTGGCGACCGACGTGGTCGTCCCGCAGGCGCTGGGTCCGACCTTCGAGGCGCTCCGGCCCGCGATCGAGCGGCTCGCCCGGGCGCGCCCGCTCGAGCGCCGGCTGACGCGCGAGGCACTGGGCGAGGGCCGAGCCGCATCCGACGGCGCCCTCACCGTGATCGCCGGCGAGCTGGAAGCCGTCGCCCATCGGCCGGATGCCACCCCCGACGCCGGGGCCCGCGACCTCGAGCGGGCGCGGCTGCGCCGCGAGCTGGCGGAGGCGCAGGGCTGGCTGGAGGCCGCCCGTGCCCGGCTGGCCAACGACTCGTTCGTCAGCAAGGCGCCTTCGGCTGTGGTCGATGGGGCGCGGGCGCGCGAGGCGGAGCTCGCCGATCAGGTCGCGCGGCTGGAGGATCGGCTCCAAGAGTCCTGACGGAGCGTCGCTACCACCGGCAGATGATCGGACAGGTCACCGACTTCACGGGCGACTCGGCACGCGTCGACGACCAGGTCCCGGGTAAGGATGTGGTCGATGGCCAAGCGACCGCAGGACGCTCGCCGTTCATCGCCCGCGGTGATGCCGACGGTCGCGAACGCATCCTCGAGTGTCGTCGCCAGCGGCGCCAGGGCGGGCGCGTCGATGGGGGCGTTGAGGTCGGCCAGCACGACGACCGGGCCGCTCGCAGCGCGGACGAGCCCGGCGATCGCCTCCGCCTGGGCGGCTCGCTGGGCCGTGCCGGCGTAGGTCAGATGCGTGGCGTAGACGTTCACGTCGTCGCCGTCGGTCTCGAGCCGACCACCGACGACGCAACGTGGCTCGCGGGTCCCAAGCGGCGCGTCCGCGAAGGTCACGCCAGCCAGTGGCAGGTCGCCGTCCGACGGCTCGACGAGCTGATCGTCACGTCCGACCGGCAACCCGAGCGCGACGCCGTCGCGCAGGGCCGTCCTGGTCAGGATCGCGTTGCCCCACGTCGCGCTGCCGACTGCCCGCCCCGTATCCGGTTCGACGAGGGCGAATGCGTGGACCGCTGCGTAGCGGACCTTGCGCCCGGTCAGCCGGGCGAGCTGGGCCGGCTGGTCGAGGACCTCGCCATGCACGTCGAGGAAGGCGACCTCCTGCAGGCCGGTGATGTCGGCGTCGAGCGTGCTGATGGCGTCGCCGATCCGTTCCAGGCGGTCCGTCGAGACGTGCCGCCACCAGGCGGGCGGAAAGGGCTCATCCGGGCCGATCGCGGCCCGGATGTTCCACGTGGCGACGCGAAGCGCCGGCGGATCGCCGATCGCCGCGCGCCCCTACTTCACGGAGCCCGCGAGCAGGCCCTGGACGAAGTAGCGCTGCAGGCTGAAGAAGACGAGCAGCGGGACGGCCATCAGGATGAACGCGCCGGCGGCCAGCAGGTGCCATTCGGTGCCGTACTGGCTCAGGAGGTTCTGGATGGCCTTGGTCATCGGCCACGAGTCGCCGCGCTGGACGAACACGAGAGCCATCAGGAGGTCGTTCCAGACCCACAGGAACTGGAAGATGCCGTACGCCGCGATCGCCGGCACCGAGAGCGGGACCACGATCGTCCGGAAGATCCCGATCGTCGACGACCCATCGATGCGGGCCGCCTCGATCAGGTCGCGTGGCAGCGTGATGAAGAAGTTGCGTAACAGGAAGATCCCGAAGGGCAACGCGAACGCGGTGTGCGTCAGCCAGATCGCCCCGAAGTTGTTGAGCAGGCCCGTGGGCGCGAACAGCTTGAGCAACGGGATGAAGGCCACCTGCACAGGCACCATCAACAGCGCCACCACGATCAGGAACACGCCGTCGCGGAACGGGAAATTGAGCCACGAGAACGCATACGCGGCCATCGACGCGAGCGTCAGCGGGATCAGCGTGGAGGGGACGGCGATCATGAACGTGTTGATGAACGCATCGAGCATGCCCTGCGAGGTCAGGACCTCCTGGTAGTTGTTCAGGGTGTAGCGGAACTGGAGGAAGCTCTCCCACCAGCCGGTCACCTGGATGTCGCTCCGTGGCCGGAACGACGTCACGAGGAGGCCGACCGTCGGGGCCAGCCAGACCAGCGCGATGAGCCCCAGCGCGATGTGGATCGGCGTCTTGTTGAGGAAGCGGACCAGCCGTTCGCTGGTGGTGCTCGCTCGCTCGGCGGTTCGGGATCCGGCGACTGCGGTCATCAGACAACCCTCGAGCTACGGAAGCGCCGGATGTTGTAGGCCATGATCGGGATCAGCAGGATCAGCATGATCACCGTGATCGCCGCGCCGCGACCGAACTGGCCGCCGGGGATCGATTCCTGGTACATCGTGAACGCGATGACGCGGCTGCTCACGCCAGGACCGCCATTGGTCAGCACGTAGATCAGGTCGAACAGCTTGATCACGTTGACCAACAGCGTGACGGCCAGGACCGAGATCGGCAGGCTGACCATCGGCAGGATGACCCGGAAGAAGATCTGGCGCTCATTGGCGCCGTCGGTCCGCGCCGCCTCGAGCACCTCGGTCGGGATGCTCTTGAGCGCGGCGGAGAGGATGACCGTCGCGAACCCGACCGATCCCCAGATGCCGGCGGCGATCAGGGACGCATTCACGAGCGAGGTGTTGCCCAGCCACGAGATGCCGCGGGCCGTCAATGGGTCGAGGATCGCGTTCAACAGCCCGATGTTCGGATCGGGTGCGTAGACGAAGTTCCAGATGATCGCCAGTGCTGTCGCGGCGATCGCCATCGGCAGGAAGACGATGGCCTTGATGATCGACTCGTAGCGGACGCGCGACGCCAGGACGGCGACGACGAGCCCCACGAAGATCACGATGCTCGTATAGAAGATCCCCCATAGCACGTTGTTCCAGATGGCCCCTGACGGGGGGAACGTGCCGAGGTTGATGAAGCTCTTGTCCGCGAGCAGCCCGGTGTAGTGGTCGAGCCCGACCCATTCGGTGAACTCGCCACGCCGGCCGCGGTTGAAGCTCAGGGCGATCGTGTAGATCGTCGGGTAGACGAGGAACACGAGCATCAGGAGAGCCGGCGGCCCCAGGAACAGCAGTGTCGTGATGTCGGCACGCCGCCCCGCGGGTTTGGGCGGCGGCGGAGGTGCAGCCTTTGGTTGGCCGGCGGGAGTGACGATCCCGTCGTTCACGAGTTCGAGTGGCTCCATGCCCGATCACTCCCTCCTAGAAGCCGGCGATGGGTACGAAACGACTGTGGGCGGCCCGAAGGCCGCCCACGTCGGTCTGCTGCGGCTAGAACACGAGTGCGATCACTCGGCGTCCCAGGCGGCCTTTACGCGCGTCTGGAAATCGGCCCAGTCGATCGTGTCACCACCGATCGCCCGCTGGAGCATCTGGCCAAGGCTCTCGCCCTGGATGCCGGCGGGGAGCAGGTCGGCGCCGTCGTAGCGGATCTCGTCGGCGTTCTTGAGCGACTCGGCCTCCCGGACGACGAGCTCGTTCGGGTAGGCGCTTGTCTGGACGCCCGTGTGCGGCGACACGATCGCGCCCGTGCCTGCCCAGACCGCGTTGGCCTCCGGCGTGACCACATAGGTCATGAACGCCTTCGCGCCCTCGCTGTCGGTCAGCGCGCCGACGACGTCGCCACCGAAGGTGGTGAGGTCGGACGTGTTGCCGAGCGTCGGGAAGGGGAACCAGTCGATGGTCTCGCCGATCACGAGGGCCGTGTTCGTCTGGCCGGTGGCGATGCCACCGACGAACCCGCCTTCGTAGAAGACGGCGGCCTCGGGCTCCGGCTTGAAGACCTGTGCGATCGCGTCGGTCCAGGCACGCCCGACCGCTGCGTCGATGCCACCCACGACGTACTTGTCGTTGATGACCTCGAGCATGGTGTCGACGTCCTTCTGGACGGTCGGATCGGTCCAGTCGCCTTCGGCGCTGAACAGCTTGTCGTAGGCCTCGACGCCGGCCTGGCGGATGTAGATGTTCTCGAACCAGTCGGTCAGGTTCCAGTCGTCCTTGGCACCGAGCGCCATTGCGCCGGGCTTGTCGACCAACGTGTCGAGGGTCGACTTGAACTCATCCCACGTGGTCGGGTTGGCGGTGACGCCGGCGGTCTGGAAGACGTCCGGGCGATACCACATCGTGCCCTTGTTGTTGTACTTGGCCGGCACCGCGTACAGCTCGTTGTCGACGGTACCCGCGGCCAGGAAGCCAGCCGGGTAGCTGCTGCTCAGACCGGCGACGTCGACACCCAGGTCGGCGACCTTCTTGAGCGAGCCGTCCTTGGCGAACCGGCGCAGGAAGCCGATCCCCGGGATGATCGCGATGTCCGGCGGGTTGCCACCGGTGATCCGCGACTGCAGGGTCGTGGAGTACGTCTGGCGGTCCGCCTCGTAGTTGACGCCCCAGCCGGTCTTGGCTGTGAAGTCCTCGAGGACGGCCTTGAACGCCTCTTCCTCGCTGCCACCCCACAGGGACAGCACGTTCAGCGTGCCCGCCGAGCCGCTGGTGACGGGGCCGCCGCTGGCGCCCGACGCGGGAGCGCCGTCCGACGCGGGGGCAGCCGGGGAACCGCCGCCGCCACCGCAGGCGGCCGCGACGAGCGCGCCCACAAGCAGTAGCGTCGGGATTCGTAGGGATCTGGTCATCGACTCCTCCTCAGAGCGAAACCGTATGCCCGCCGACATGCGGGCGTTCGAACATGTCCTGCGACTGGTCGTGCGCGCACGATCACTCGCGACTCCTCCGCCGGTGTCGACGAGCCGGCCGACCTCTCGTCACGCATCCGCTGACGTCGACCATGCCGTTGTCGCGACCGGTTCTCCCGCCGTCCACCCAAACGGTGCGGAACGGTCGGAAGGTGCGCACGAGCCTAGAGTCCGCCCGAACGTTCTGTCAACGTGCGAAACCATTCACGCGGGGCCGGTCGAGGGTGCACGGGACGCGGCGCCCGGCAGCGGCCCGGCGGGGCGAAGCTGGACCGTCCGGATCTCCCACGGCCCGAGGTCGAGTTCGAGCCGATCATCGGCTGTGGGCAGGTCGGCACCAGGCCGCCCGAGCAGGTCCGCGTCGCGGGCTGAGGCCAGCGGTAGATGCACCGTCGTATGGCTGGGAGCGGCCGATTCGTTGACGATCCGGAGCTCGAGGTAGTCGTCCCGGCGTCGGAGCGCGCTCAACACGACGCCGTCCCCCTCCAGCCGGAGACCCGGACACTCGTCGAAGGGCCCGCCGGTCGGCCCTGTCCCGCGGATCACCGAGAACGGGTGACGGTAGGCCTCGGCCGCGGCGACCGTGCCGTTCTCCGCCCAGCCGCCCGCATGCGGCAGCAGCGCGAAGCCGAACGTCCGCCGGCCGGGGAGCTGCGCGGTGGGCACCTGGAGCTCCGGGCCAGCCGGATCCTCGCGATACGGGTTGGCGTTGCGGCTGATCAGGCCGAAGGAGCGGAGCAGCGTGAGCGCGAGCTCTCGCCCCTCGACGACCTCGTACTCCGTGACCTGGTCGAGGAGCACGCTGCAACCGGCGACGCTGACGAACCCGACGGCCGGAAAGGTCGCGAGGGGGACCTCGCCATGCCCGCCCTCAGGCGTGAGCCCGCGCTCCACGACGGCGAACTGGCCGTCGGCCGCGGAGGACTCGACCGGCGTCGGCAACGGGATGTGCCAGCGCACGCGGTGGTCGCGCGAGCCGTTGTCGAACTCGATGCGCACGCGCACGAACGGTTCGCCCGCGCGCAACTCGAGGGTCGTCACCACGTCGGTCGGCACGGCGATGTCGCTTCGGCCCGTGGCGTCGGCGGTCAGGTCACGCGGCCAGCCGTACCGGCGGGTGATGGCGAGCTCGCCCCGCATTGGGCCGGTCGCAACGTGCCGGACATCGACCGCATCGGGGCGCTGCACCATGCGGTCCTCCGCGGGCGGCCCGTAGTTGTAGCTATCGCCAGCGTCGCCGCCATCGACGATGCGACCCACGCGATCGAGGACGATCCCGCCGCCGGCCAACCGGAACGTCCCGTCATCCCCCACGGCGATCTCGACGAGCCCGTTAATCATGCCGCGATCGCTGACGTCGACCGGGTCCGCGATCGACTCCTCGACGTCGGATCCGCCCTCCACCTCGCTCGCCCACGCGTACCCGAGCGCCGGCGCAGGCACCAGGGCGAGGACACGCCTGCGCTTGGTGACCTCGAGTACGACGTCCCACACCGCGTCAGGCTGCTTGCCACCCTCGGACTCGAGCGTGGCGACCAGCTCCTCGACGTCGAGCTCGGCTGGCTCGGCGACACGGTCGACGGAGAGGTGGATCCGTGGCGGGTCCGTGCTCGCATCGATCTCGGCGCCGTTGATGAACCGCCCGAGCAGCTCGCGGCCGTGGCGCCGCCGCCGGAAGAATTCGCCGACGCCCGAGCCGCGCACACGGAACACCGCATCGACCGCGCCCTCGCGCGAGAGCTCCTGGGTAGGGATCGTCCGAGCCTCGACCCGCAACGCCACAGATGACCAGCTCGCCGGCACGGCGAGGTCGAGCTCGACGAGGTCGGACCGATCCGTCGGGGAGGGGTTGACGACCGCCCACCCGTCGCCCGGGACGGCCGCCGCGATCCGTTTCAGGACACCACCGATCAAGCCCGATGCGATCTGCTCTGCCTCGGCATACCGCCCCATGACCTGGGCGACGACCGCGTCATGCGAGCAGCCGCAGATCGAATCGTGGGCTGAATTCTCGATGAGCCGTCGCCAGGCGAGCTCCAAGAGCCGGCCCGGCCAACCGCCACCGTGGAGGGCGCTCAGCGGTTCCGCATACCGCTCGATGGCCCGCTCTGCGCGTGCCGCCGCGGCCTTGAGGTCCACGCGCGCCGAGACGACGTTCATCAGCATGTTCGCGCGCGCGCCCGAGCGCAGCTCACCGTCCCAGGTGGGCATGTCGCCGTGTGGACCCGGGTGGCGCTCGCGATCGCGCTCGAGGTATTCGGATAGCGTGGCGAGGCGCACCTCGACGTCGCCGTCAGCGGCGTTCACGAGATCGACGAGGTCGGCCAGCTGGGGCGACGGCACGGCATGGTCGGTGCCGTACATCGCCAGCAGCGAGCGATCGCCGTACGACCCGGCGTGGAGTCGGCGGTACTCCCCGAGCTTGGGACCGAGGCGCGACGGAACGTCGAACAGGTACGCGCCGTTGCCGTAGCCACCCACCAGGTACTCGGTCTCGACGGTCGAGCCGTCCGGCGCGCGCCAGGTGAACGCGTGACGGTCGATGGCGGCCGGCACGCCGCGCCACACGACGGCGCGCTCGATGCCCGCCCGCCGCAGGATCTGCGGCATCTGGGCGATGTGCCCGAACATGTCGGGCAGGTAGCCGACCCGCATCGCGCCGCCGAGCGACTCGGCTCGCGCCCAGCCGAGCTCGAGGTTGCGCACGATGGTCTCACCGGACACCAGGAACTCGTCGAGCAGGATCTGCCACGGCCCGATCGCCAGGCGACCATCGGCGATCAGACGGCGGATGACCGGTTCCGCCTCAGGCCTGACCTCGAGATAGTCATCGACTGTGGCGGCCTGTCCATCCAGCGTGAAGCGCAGGCGAGGGTCGCTGTCCATCCGCTCGAGGAGCTGGTCGATCAGGTCGACCAGGCGCATGCGGAACACCTGGAATGGCTCGTACCACTCGCGATCCCAGTGGGTGTGCGGGACGAGGTGCACGACCGCCCGCTCGGTCATGTGGCCGCCTCGCCACCGATCTCGATGCCGTCGCGCCTCGCCAGCGCGGCGATGGCCCGCTGGCAGGTCACGATGTCCGCGCGCCCATCGGCGAGCCCCGCGAGCGGGCGGTCGCCGTCGACCACGAGCGCGTGGAACGCGAGCAGCTCGGTCTCGAACGCTTCATCGATCGACGTCCACACCTCGTCCCGTCGTCCGCCGCCGTCGCTCGTCGTGATGCGCAGGATGGTGGGGCGGTGGAGCAGGTACGGCGAGGGGAAGGCGAGCTCGATCGTCGCCTGCTCGTAGACCACCCGCACCTCCTCGCGGTAGGCCGGGTAGTCGGGCAGGAAGTGCCAGCGGATCGAGACCCGGCCGTCGGCCGGCAGCGCGCCGGTCAGCTCGAGCGACGGCGGCCACGCGCCGGCGGGCCACACCGACAGGTCGTCGATCGCCGTCGGGTCGCCGGCGAAAGCCCGAACGAGCCCCAGCTCATGGACGACGCTCCCCAGCAGGATGTCGCTGTAGAGCCGCCCGAACGACTCCGCCGCAGCGTCGCCCAGCGCGGCACGACGCAACCCCTCGGTCTCGGCCGCGAGGCTGGACCGCACTTTGTCCGGCACGTCCGCAGTCGGTGGGAGCAACCGCGCATGGGCAAGCTGGGACTCCGACGTCGGATGAAGGACGGTCACCTCGATCGCCCGAGGCGTGCCGAAGCCCCGGTCCGCGGCGACCATGCGCGCGTGCCGCACCGCCGGGTCGTACAGCTTCATGTACCCGACCTGGAGGCGCGCTGGCTTGTCCGTCCCGAGGCGGGCGCCGATCGCGTCGGCCTCGGCGAGCGTGAAGGCGAGTGGCTTCTCTGCGAACACCGCCAGACCGGCGTCGAGACCGGTCAGGACGCCCCCACCATGCGAGCCCGAGGTGAGGATCAACAGCCCGTCCAGATCGCCGGCGCCCACGAGCTCCTCGAGCGTGCCGAAACGCCGGTCGGGGCCGACCCGGTAGCGCTCGCCGATGGCGGCCGTGAGCGTCGGCGAGAGGTCCGCGATCGCGGCGATCGCGAAGGCATCGCGCAGCCGCTCGATCAGCGGCAGATGGACCGCCTGCGCGACGGCACCCAGCCCGACGATCCCGAGCCGGACGCGATCGATGGGCGCATCGAGGCCCGGCTGGGACGTCATGAGCGCCGAGTATATCGAGGGGTCCGTGCCGTAGGCTGTCCGCCATGACGAACGGTGCGGGGGCAGCCGGCCATCGCCTTGCCCCCGTCAGCGGGGCCGCGTTCGGCGACGACTGGTGGCGCAACGGCATCATCTATCAGATCTACCCGCGCAGCTTCGGTGACAGCGACGGCGATGGCACCGGCGACCTGCAGGGGATCATCGACCGCCTCGGCTACCTGACCGACCTCGGTGTCGACGCGATCTGGCTGTCGCCGATCTACCCATCACCGGGGCTCGACGTCGGCTACGACGTCAGCGACCACACGAGCGTCGACCCGGTGTTCGGCACGGATGCCGACTTCGATCGGCTGGTGGCCGAGGCTCACCGCCGCGGTGTCCGGGTGATCCTCGACCTCGTCATGAACCACACGAGCGACCAGCATGCCTGGTTCCAGGCCAGCCGCGCATCGCGCGACAACCCGTACGCGGACTGGTATCTGTGGCTGGATCCGTCGGGCCAGGATGCGGACGGCCGTCCACTCCCGCCGAACAATTGGCTGTCGTGGTTCGGCGGGTCGGCGTGGGAGTGGGACGAGCGGCGCCAGCAGTTCTACATGCACACGTTCCTCGTCGAGCAGCCGGAGCTGAACTGGCGCAACCCCGATGTCGAGCGAGCGCAGTTCGACATGGTCCGCGGTTGGCTCGATCGCGGCGTCGACGGCTTTCGGCTCGACGTCTTCAACGCGTTCCTCAAGCACCCCGAGCTGCTGGCCAACCCCGAGATCGAGGGCGCCACACTGTGGGCGCGCCAACAACACCTGTACGACCGCGATCAGCCCGACTTCCCCGAGCTCATCGGACGGTTCCGATCGATCGTCGACGAGGCCCCCGGGCGGATGTCGGTGGGTGAGCTGTTCGCCAGCGAGGCCGAACGGGCCGTCGTCCTCACTACGGAGCGTCACATGGTGTTCGATTGGGCGCTCCTCGCCGCCCCGTGGTCGGCTGAGGCGTACGGCGACGCGATCTGGCTCCGCGAGAAGATGTTCGGTGACGACCGCTGGCTGGCCAACGTGCTGTCCAACCACGACCAGTCGCGTCACGCGACCCGGCTCGCCGAGTCGGCCCGCATCGCCGACACGGACGCCGTCGCCCGAGCGGCCGCCGTCGTCCTCCTCACGATCCGCGGCACCCCGTTCCTGTACTACGGGGAGGAGATCGGCCTGCGCGACGTGCCCATCCCGGTCGACGAGATCATCGACCCGCCGGCGCGGCGCGCCCTGATCGACCCCGACTTCGAGTGGTGGAACCGCGATCAGTGCCGCTCGCCGATGCCATGGGCCGCGGGCAACGGCCATGGGTTCTCGACCAACCGGCCGTGGCTGCGTTTCGGCGAGGACGCCGCGACCCGCAACGTCGAACGGCAGAGCGGGGATCCTGGCTCGGTGCTGTCGACATATCGACGGCTGATCACGCTGCGGCGATCGAACGACGCGCTGCGCTCCGGCACGCTTCGCGTGGTGAGGACCGGGACGCCCGATGTCCTGGCGTGGCATCGCGAGGCACCCACCGAGCGGATGCTCGTCGTCGTCAATTTCGCCGATGCGACACGCGATACGAGCGTGGCGGCCGAGGGCACCTACCAGGCTGTCGGCGGGTCGCATCTCGACCCGTCCGCCCCCGGTGCGGACGGCGTGCTCCAGCTACGGCCGCTGGAAGCGGTGGTCCTTCGCGCTGTCTGAGGCGGCCGCTGCGCGCTGCTAGGATTACCCGACTCCCGTCCATCGCACAACCCTGGGAGGTCTCTCGGTGCCGCTCGATTTCCTGAAGCGCAAGAACGTCCCCGAGCCCGGCGCGCCACAGCCCGCTGCTCCAGCGCCGACCGGCTCGATCGTCATGCCCGAGGAAGTCGTCGCCCAGGATTTCCAGCTCAAGCTGTACTACGCCGGCAAGACGAGCGAGGGCGTGCGCATGAAGGCAGGCCCCCAGGCGATGGCCGAGCTGCCCTCGATGCTGGTCGGCCTTTCGAAGGCCGAGATCGAGGTCGTCGAGCCGTTGCCCATCGAGTTCAGCCAGGCCACGCCCACGATCGCTCATCCGTCCGAGGCGATGCAGTGGCTGAACGCCCACCACATCCACTCCCCGGTCACGCGCCACGCGCTGGTGGTCCTCGAGTCGATCGATGCCGTCGATCTCGCGTTCGACACGTTCGTCTGCTCGCTGCTCGACGGTGAGACCGATACGAGTGGCTACCCCGAGTACAACGCGGTGGTCGGCGGCGTCGCCGCTCACTGGGACGAGGCGACGGGCGACATGATCTGCCGTGCCGTCGTCGGCTGGGGCGGTCGCGGCGTCCGGGGTGACACGGATCGCATCGGCAACAAGTTGTTGGCCGGGATCCTGACCAACATCCTGGCCAATCAGCACGCGGTCGGGCTGACGGCCATCGAGCGACCCGTTCCCGCTGCCGGGCGCGGCGGTCTGGTCTGCGCACACTGCGGATTCGCGTCCGCGCACGAGCGCGCCTTCTACTGCCCCAAGTGCGGCATGCGCCTGCTGCGCGGCTGAGCGCCCGCCGCCCGAGATGCCCCTCTACGACTACGACTGTGCCGCGTGCGGTCGACGGTTCGAGGCGATCCACGGTGTGTACGGCGATCCGCCTGCGGCGTGCCCGCTATGCGGCTCGGGGCCGGTCCGCAAGGCGATCGGCGCCCCGGCGGTCCACTACAAAGGTTCGGGCTGGGCGAAGAAGGAGCGCCGGCCTAAACCGGCTTCGACGACGTCGTCGGCGGGCGACGGGGGCGAAAGCTCATCCGACTTGTCGTCGGGCGAGGCTGGGAGCACGACGAAGGAGCCCAAGCCATCGACCCCGAAGAGCGGATCGACCGAGTCGACTCCGTCGCCGTCGTCGACGGCCAACCCTGACTGAGTCGATGCCATCGGGTGCCGACTGGATCACGCTGGCCGAGGCCCAGGCAATCCTGGCCGCCGCCAACGTGCGCTTCACGACGTCCACGATCGGCGGTTGGGCACGTGACGGCAAGCTGCAGAGCATCAAGCTCGGTGGTCGGCGGTTCGTCCGTCGCGCTGAGATCCGTGGCCTGATCGCCGCGCCGCGCCGCGTGAGCGTGGAGGCCATCCAACCGTCCCTCTTCGAGGATCGACGGGGCTGACCGCAGGTCGATGGATCCCGCCAAGATCCTGGAGAAGGTGCTCGATGAGCCGCGTGTGGCTGAGGTCGGCCGGGTGCTCGACGTCTATGGTCGAGCGCCGGGAGGCCTCCTCGCGAACGGACTCGCGTTCACGACACTCTTCGCGGTGGTCCCGATCGCGCTGGTGACGCTCGGCGTCGCCGGCCTGCTCGTCGACGACCCGGCCGTCCAGGGGCAGCTCGCGCAGGCGCTGGGTGAGGTCATACCGCCATTGGCCGACCTTGTCGATCAGGCACTCGTCTCGATGGCCCAGGGCGCCGCACTCACGTCGATCATCGGCGTGCTCGGCCTGATCTGGACGGTGAGCCAGTTCTACGTGACCCTCGACGTGGCTTTTGCACGCATCTTCACCGATCGCCCGGAGCGCGATGTCCTGCGCCGAACCGCGCGCGGGTTCGTCTGGGTCGTCGGGCTGGTGGGGGTCGTCGTGGCGCTGATCGTCGCGGGATCGCTGGCCGCGGCGGCGGAGGCATTGCTCCCCACGTCGACCACCGCCCTCACGATCCTGGGCCGCGTCATCACTTCGCCGCCTGTCGTGATCCTGGTGACGGTCGGCGTCGTGCTCGCGATCTATGTCGTCCTGCCGCCACGCTCGCCGACGGTGCGCTCAGCCGGGGTTCCCGCGATCGTGGCAGGGATCGGGATCTACATCCTCAGTCAGGTGTTCCTGTTCGCCGCTCCACGCATCGTCGGGGTCGCGGCGCTCGCCGGTCCGCTGGCGACGGCGTTCATCGCATTGGCCTGGCTGTCGTTCTCATTCCAGATCCTGCTCCTGGGAGCGGCCTGGGTGCGTGTCCGTGACGACGCCGAAACGGCGGCCGAGGAGTCAGCCCTGCCGGGTGCCGCAGCGCCGGCAGAACCGGGCGTTCGCGGAGAGTGACAGCCCGCAGCTGACACACGGCTGGACGCCACCGGCCGGTTTCGCGCCGGCCACGGGCCCGGCGTTCGTGACTTCACGGGCGGACTCGGCCCACAGGGCCTCGATGCCACCGCTCGCGACGGGTGGTCGACCCAGGAACGGAAGACCCTCGGCCGATGGCGGTCGCGGCCATTCCGGCTGGCTCGGCCATTGCGGCTCTGCACTCGCCGCGACGGGCTCGGCGGCCGATGGGCCGGGCGGGAAGCCCGGTTGCTTGCGGCGCGGGCAGCTGGTCGGGGGCAGGTGCCTCCGGGGCGACGATCTGCCAGGTCGGCTGGTACACGAGGTCGTCTCGTGGCTCCGCGGGGGCGGGTTCGGCTTCGGCCGCCGCACGCCGCGCGGCGGCCTCCTCGGCCTCGGCCGCCAGTCGAGCCTGTTCCTCCGCTGCGGCGCGCGCCTGTGCCTCGGCGGCCGCTCGTGCCTCTGCTTCTGCCGCCGCACGCGCCTCTGCGTCTGCGGCGGCACGCGCTTGTGCTTCCGCGGCAGCACGTGCCTCGGCCTCGGCCACCTGCGCGACCGCGCGTGCTTCGGCCGCTTCCATCTCCGCCGCTGCGCGTGCTGCCGCCTCGGCCGCATCGGCCTCCGCGGCGGCCGTATCGGCCGCGGCCGCCATGGCGGCGCTGGCCGCCGCCTTCTGCTCGCGCTCGTATGCAGCGATCTCGTCGTCGATGTTGTCGCCCGGCCGGAAGCGGTGCAGCAGGTCGCTGGTGTTGGCGGCCGCCGCCGCGGCCAGGTCGTCGACCTGGTCCCCAGCGGGAGCCGGCGCGCTTTCGGCCGCTGCTGCGGGCATCGGTGGAGCGACGTCCGCTGCCGGCGCGATCGGCTCACTCTGCTCCAGCTCGGCCTCGACCGCAGCCTCGAGCTGCGGGACGTCAGCTTCGAGCGGCGCGACCTCAGCGGCTACCTCGTCGACCTCAGCCGCGACCTCGTCGACGGCTGGCTCGACGTCGGCCGGTCCGGCGACCGAGGCGAGTCGGGCAGCCGCGTCGATGGCCTCCTGGAACGATTCCGGTCCATCGGCAGCGCTTTCGTCGCGCGCGAGGTCGGATGTGGGCCAGGCCATCGGCTCGGGCTCCGGCCAGGCCATCTGCTCGGCCTCGGGCCAGGCCATCGGTTCCGCCGTGGCCGCTGCCTCGGCGCCATTCCCATTGCGATCGTGCAGACCGATCGCCTCCGGACCGGTGAGCGTGACGGCGCCGCCGGCAGCGACGTTCCCGAACGGCGCCGGCAGGATCTCGTGGCCCAGGTGGGGGGCGCACGACAGGCAGCGGCCCTCGGCTTCGTTCCAGCAGTTGCCGCAGGTGTACTGGCGGCAGCTCATGCAGAAGTTGAACGTCTTGTGGAAGGCGTCGAGCTGCTGCGACGTCTGCTCGCGGTCGGTCTCGTTGCGCGCCGCGGCCATCGCCTCGTCCATCGACGTGTCGTCGGACAGCACGAAATTCTTGAGACCGCGCGACATCACCTTGAGGCCCTTGAGCCGGGGGCCTCGCGGGGTCGCGGATTCGAACGTGTACCGCGTCCCGCAGCGTTCGCAGAATGATTCGGTCAGGATCTCCGGCATCGAGTCCCCGGGGGATGTGCGCTGGACGAGTTCGGGCGACGGGGCGCCGAACAGGGGCGAGAGTATAGCGCAGGGTCTTTCGCGCCCCTCCGCCGGGGGTACTCCATCAGGCACGCGGATGGTCCGGTGCGGTGCCGGCGGGGTCCGATGGGGACCCTCTGCTAGTCTGCGACCGACCATGCCGCCGTTCGCCGCCATCGAGCGGTTCTTCGAGCGCCTCTTCGAGCGCCCATCGGCACGTCTCTTCCGCGCCCGATTGCAACCGGTCCAGCTGCAGCGGCGGATCGAGCGTGCGATGGAATCCGAGCGCCTTGCGACCGCGGACCGCACGCTGGTTCCCAACCGCTTCGTCGTCCACCTGAATCCGGCCGATCTTGAGGGGTTCGGCGACATGATCGCGTCGCTCGCCTCGGAGCTCGCCGACGGGGCGCTCGTCTTCGCCAGGACCCGGCGCTACACGCTGGTCGACCGGCCGCGGGTCACGCTGGTCGCCGACCCTGGCGTGGAGCGCACGGATATCCGCGTGGTGGGCCGGTTCGCGGACCCGATCGCGGGCCAGCAACGAGCGTCCGGGGCCGCTGGCGTCGACGACCTGGACGACCGTTCCGGTGGCGTCTCCGGCGCTCGCCAGGGCGCAGTGTCGTTGCGGCAACCGGACGGGAGCAGCGTCGCCGTCCACAGCGACACGATGGTCTTCACGGTGCCCCGGCCGAGCGCACCCGCCGCACGACTGCGGATCGTCGAGCGTGACGGCGAGGAGCACGTCCACGAGTTCGATGGCTCGGGCCTGACCATCGGGCGAGCGGCCGACAACGACCTCGTGATCTCGGACAGCCGGGTGTCGCGCCATCACGCTCGGATCGTCGGGAGGCGCGGAACGCTCGTCTACGCCGATCTCGGGAGCACGAATGGCTCGCGCGTCAACGGCGTCGGGGTCGGCGAGCTCGTGCTGGGCGCGGGCGATCGCATCGAGGTCGGGGACACGGTGATCATGGTCGAGGTCGCCGGGGACGTCACCTGATGGACGGCCTGTTGCTCATCGTGTGGGTCGTCCGGCTCGCCTTCCTCGCATTGCTCTACCTCTTCCTGGCTCGCGTCGTGCGCTCGCTGCTGCGCGACCTGCGCGCAGCAGCGCGCGAGCCCGGCGTGTCGCTCGGTCGTCTGGTCGTCATCGAGTCGCCCGGTGGCGACCCAGAGGCGGGGCGTTCCTTCGATCTCGATGTGATCACCACGCTCGGTCGCGACGTGAACAACGCGATCGTGGTCGAGGATCCCTTCGCCTCCGCCGATCATGCCGTCCTGACCTATCGCGGTCGAAGCTGGTACGTCGAAGACCTCGGCAGCACGAACGGGACGTTCGTCAACGGCCGAGCCGTCGCGTCGGTCGCGCCACTCGGGTTCGGCGATGAGGTCGCGATCGGCCAGGTGCGTCTGCGACTCGAGCGGGCCCGGCCTTCGTGACGGGCGCGAGCCGGCCGGCCGCCCGCGTCGAACTGCCGCGCATCCTGGGCGATATCCACCCACGGCCGCGCTGGACCGAGCTCCGCCTGCTGGGGATCGCGGCGCTCGCGCTCGTCGCCGGCAGCCTGTCACTCGGTGCCGGGCTCACCGGCCAGCTCACCCTCCATGCGCCCGTGAGCCTGGCCATCTACCTCGTGGCCCTCGGCTCGGCCCATCTCGCGCAGGTCCTTGCGGGGCGGCGGTCGGACGAGGTCCTGCTGCCGGTGGTCGGCCTGCTCGGCGGGATCTCGCTGCTACTCATGCAGCGCCTGCCGCAGGACCTCCAGACGATGGAGCTCGGCGACACGACGCTCGGCCTCGGCGATGTCCAGCTCGTCTGGCTCGTCCTGGCGATCGGCATCGCGACCACTCTCGGGATCGTGGTGCGCTCGGACAGCTGGCTGCGCCGCTACAAGTACACCTGGGCGGCGGCCGGTATCGCGCTGTTACTCCTGACGTTCGTGTTCGGATCGGACGTCGCAGGTCAGCGGCTCACCCTGCGCATCGGCCCATTCGGCGGACAACCGTCCGAGCTGCTGAAGGTCATCCTCGTCGTGTTCCTGGCCGGCTACCTGTCGGAGAACCGGCCGCTGCTGATCGAGCAGGACACCAGGCTCGGACCGCTCCGCCTGCCGCCGCTCCCGTACCTCGCACCGATGGTCGCCATGTGGGCCATCGCGCTCGGCATCGTCGTCGTCCAACGCGATCTCGGCGCGGCGTTGCTGTTCTTCGCGGTCTTCCTGGCGCTCGTCTATGCGGCGACCGGGCGGCTGAGCCTGGTCGTCATCGGGTCGATCCTCTTCTTCGTCGGCAGCGCGCTGATGGCCAACCTGTTCGACCACGTTCGCGCGCGCGTGGACATCTGGCTCGACCCGTTCGCCGACCCATTGGGGACCGGCTACCAGGTCGTCCAGTCGCTGCACGCGTTCGCCCGCGGCGGATTGCTCGGGACTGGGCTCGGCGAAGGGCTGCCCATGGTGGGTGGCCGGCTCCCGATCCCCGAGGTCCACACGGACTTCCCGCTCGCGGCCCTCGGTGAGGAGCTTGGGCTCGTCGGCGTCATCGCCATCCTCGGCCTGTTCTTCGTGCTGATCGAGCGGGGCCTCCGCATCGGCGCATCTGCGGCCGACGACTTCCGGGCGATCCTTGCCACGGGTCTGGCGCTGGTGGTCGGCGTCCAGGCGTTCATCATCGCCGCGGGCAACCTCAAGGTCCTGCCGCTGACCGGGGTGACGCTCCCGTTCATCAGCTATGGCGGCTCGTCGCTGCTGGTGAACGCCATCGTGGTCGGGCTGCTGCTGGCCTTGTCCGACAAGGGGGTCGAGCCGCCACCACCACCGACCGGCGTGCGGCGCTGGCGCGATCGACTCCGGCGGCGGGCGACCTGATGGTCCTCGCCACGTCGTCCCGCCGCCGGCCGCTCGGCCGGACGATCGTCCACGTCGCCCTCGTCCTCGCGCTCGCGTTCGCGATCCTAGCGGGAGCGGGAGGGTATTGGGCCGTCGTCCGCTCGTCCGACCTGACGCGCTCGCCATACGACCCTGCCGTCATCGCGGCGTCGCGCACCGTGCCGCGCGGCCGCATCCTCGACCGCGAGGGACGCTCGCTCGTCCGCAACAACGAGGATGCGAACGGGGAGCTCTACCGCGTGTACAGCGGCGACGCCATCAGCCATGTCCTGGGGTATGCGTCGGGCCGCTACGGCCGTGCCGGTCTGGAGCTCACCTACGACGCCGAGCTGTCGGGCCTCGCCGGCGATCCCCTGGCTGACGCGCTGCGCAAGTTCGGCACCGACCCGTACGACCCCAAGGACCTCCACCTGGCGATGTCGTGGGACCTCCAGCGCGCCGCCGTCAACGCGCTCGGGAACCGGCGCGGCGCCGTCGTCATGCTTGATCCACGTAGCGGTGAGGTGCTTGCCCTCGCATCGACACCGACCTACGAGGCCTCGCTGATCACCGATCCAGCCACGGCCGACGCCGCCTTCGAGGCGCTCCGCGCCGACCCCGCCGAGCCACTTCTCCCGCGCGCGACCCTCGGCCGGTACGTGCCCGGTTCCGTGTTCAAGATCGTGACCGCCATCGCGGGGCTCGGGTCGGGCGCCATCACGCCCGAGACGACTTACGCGGAACAGCCTCGCGCGGAGCGGGACGGGCTGCTCGTCGAAGGCTTTCGCGTCCAGGACGGCCATCACCGGGTCACCGGCAACCGCAGGCTCGACCTGACCGAGGCCACCGAGGTCTCGTGCAACATCTGGTTCGCGCTGACCGGGCTTCGGATCGGCGGTACCGAGCTGGTCGAGCGCGCCGGGCGGCTCGGGTTCGGCAAGTCGATCCCATTCGACCTGCCCACGGCCGCGTCGCAGGTCACCGACGGCTCTGGCGGCGCGCCAGGCGGCTTCGTCGACGATGTCGAGCTCGCCAATGCGGCGTACGGCCAGGCCGAGACATTCGTGACGCCACTCCAGATGGCGCTCGTGGCCAGCACGATCGCCAACGATGGCGAGCTGATGCGGCCGCGGCTCGTGACCGCGATGCGTGGCAAGGGCGGGACGCGTCAGATCGGCCAGGGGACGCTCGCCCACGTGCTCGACGCCGGCTCGGCGGCGGCGATCAACCGGGCTATGGTCGCGGCTGTCGAGGGCGATCTGGGGCGTCAGTTCACGACGGGCGCCAAGGTCCCGGGCATCACCACGGCCGGCAAGTCCGGGACCGCCGAGCTCGGTGGCCGGGGCGAGCCGCACTCATGGTTCATCGGCTTCGCGCCCGCCGAGGCGCCGACGGTCGCGATCGCGGTCATCGTCGAGCAGGCCGGTCGCGGCGCCGAGGTCGCGTCGCCGATCGCGGGCGAGCTCATGGAGCTCCACCTGCGCGCGGGCGGCTGATGGTCGAGCCGAGCGAGCAACGGCCAGCGGTCACGTCGTCACGTCGGCCGCGGCCGCTCCTCGAGCGGGTCGGCATGGCGGCGATCGCCGCGGTGATGGCCGCCCTGTTCGGTGGCGTCGCCGTGGCGGCCTGGATCGGCGGCGAGGTCTTCCTGGCCGTGATGGGCGCAGTCGGTTGCCTCATGACCGCGTGGGTCGGGGCGCTGACGCTATTCCGCGGTTGATCGCCGGCATCACGACGCAGACGAAGTTCGAACGTTGCACGCCGCGTCGACGTCCTGACTGATAGGCGGGCGCGGTAAGGGCCGTCGGGAACTGAAAAGACGGAGCCGACGTACTATGCCGTGACGACCGAACCCCTGCGGTCCGTCACACCCCGACCCAGTGCCCGTCCCATCCGGCGACGTCCCCGCATCGCCGACCGCTGAGAGAGGCTATGTCGAAGATCCAGGAGACCGGGGACAAGGTCCTCGCCAACGTCGAGCGCGTCATCGTCGGCAAGCACCATGAGGTCCGACTTGCGCTCGTCGCCCTGCTGTGCCGGGGCCACCTGCTCATCGAGGACGTGCCGGGCACCGGCAAGACCGTCCTCGCCAAGGCCATCGCGCGCAGCCTCGGCTGTACGTTCCGACGCATCCAGTTCACCCCGGACCTGCTGCCGTCCGATGTGACCGGGCTGTCGATCTACAACCAGAAGACCCAGGAGTTCGAGTTCCGCCCGGGACCGATCATGAGCCAGGTCGTGCTCGCCGACGAGATCAACCGGGCGACGCCCAAGACCCAGTCGGCGCTGCTCGAGTCCATGGAAGAGCGCCAGGCGACGATCGACGGCATCACCCACCAGATGCCTGATCCGTTCCTGGTCATCGCGACGCAGAACCCCATCGAATACGAGGGGACGTTCGCCCTGCCGGAAGCCCAGCTCGACCGATTCATGCTGCGCATCCGCCTGGGCTACCCGCAGCCGATCGAGGAGATCGTGATCCTCGACGAGCAGAAGCGCACCCACCCGCTCGAGGAGCTCGAGGAGGTGCTCAGCGTCGAGGCCCTGCGCGGCCTCCAGGACGCCGTCCGCGAGATCTACGTCGACTCGACCGTGGCCGACTACATCGTCCGCGTCGTCGGCGCAACGCGGACCCACCCCGACGTCTATCTGGGCGCGTCGCCGCGCGGCTCCATCGCGTTGTATCGCGCCGGCCAGGCCCTCGCCGGGTTGCTCGGGCGCGATTACGTCATCCCCGACGACATCAAGTCGTTGGCCGAGTCGGCGCTGGCCCACCGCCTGATCATCAAGACGAGCTCGTCGATCCATGACGTCCAGGCGGGCCAGGTCGTGCGCGAGATCCTCGACTCCACGCCGATCGACGGCGTCCGCCCGACCGGTGGCGGCCCGACCGAGATCCGTCCGACGGCGCCGGGCGTCAAGACGCGACCCGGCGCCTAGCGCCGGCGACCAGAGCCCGCACAGCGGTCCGGCACGATGTTCCGACGACTCCAGGCCATCGTCCTCGCCACGATCCTCGTCGTGGCCGCGTTCTCGACCGGCTATACGTTCCTGTTCTACCTGCTCTACCTCGGGATCCTCGTCGTCGGCGGCTCGTACGTGCTCGTCCGGATGGGCCTGTCCGAGCTCGAGGCGGGATATGCCGTGAGCCAGCTCCACGGCCACGTCGGGGACCGGATGCGCGTCACCTACACGCTCCGCAACAGCAGTCGTTTCCCGAAGCCGTGGCTCGAGATCCACAATCCGACCACGCTGCCCGGAGGCCTTCCGGGTCGGGCGATCACCCTGGGCGGGCACAGCGAGCGATCGTGGCTCATCCGGGCGCCGCTCATGCGGCGCGGCCATTTCCGGATCGAACCGCTCCACATCCGAACCGGCGACCCATTCGGCTTCTTCGAGGCGGCTGCCACGGTCGGGCAGGGGATCAGCGTGGTCGTCTATCCACGCCTCGAGCCGCTGCCGATGTGGCGCCTGCCCGCGGCCAGCCTGGAGGGCAGCCACGCGTCACCCGAGCGGACGCTCCAGACGACGCCGCTCGCGACGACGGTCCGGCCGTACGCGCCGGGTGACAGCATGAACCGCATCCACTGGAAGTCGACGGCCCGCCACGGCGACATCCAGGTCAAGGAGTTCGACCTCGAGCAGACGGCCGATGCATGGATCATCCTCGACCTCCAGCGTGGCATCCAGGCCGGCCGTGGAGAGGAGTCGACCGCTGAGGCGGCCATCCGGGCGGCGGCGTCGATCGCCGACAAGGCCCTGAACGAGAACCGCGCGGTGGGCATGACCGTGAACGCTGGCCGGACCGCCTATCTGCCCGCGGACCGTGGCGGACGCCAGCACCAGAAGGTGATGCAGCTCCTCGCGGCAGTCGATGCGGACTCGAGCACGCCCTTGGTCGAGACGCTCATCGCCTCGGTCGGGCGGCTCCGCCGGGGCATGACCGCGGTCGTCATCACCGCATCGCTGGACCCGACCTGGATCCGGCCCCTTGCCGCGCTGCGCACCAGGGGCGTGGGTTGTGTCGTGGTCATCGCCGACGCGACGGCCTACGGTCAAGCCGACGCCGAGGCTCGGGCCGAGGCCGAGGGCAGGACGGCCCCACGCGATGCGGTCGCCGAGGAGCTCGCCGCCAAGCGCCGGCGCGCACTGTTCCACGCGATGGCGGAGTACGAGCTCAAGGCGCACACGATCGTTCCGGGCAGGCCGCTTGGTGAGGTCCTCGCCTCGTGACCACGCGGCAGGGCCGGGAGCTGCTCCTGTCGCTTCGCCGGGCGGACGGCTGGTTCACCGTCGGCCTCGTCGTATTGATCTGCGCCACACTCGCGTGGTCGCTCGACGACGCCCTGCTCGTCCTGGGCCGCGACCAGTACACCGACTTCCTGTTCTGGGCCGCGATCGGCGGCGTCGTCGCCGGTTTCGTGGGCCCGCTGGTCGCCTGGGGTCGGTGGAAGACGCACCTCATCGGGGCCGCGTTCGCGGCGCTGCTGGTGCCGCTCCTCGTCGGCTGGACGCTGCTGCCGGAGGGCGGTTCGCCGGCCGTCCTGTTCCAGATCACGACCGACAGCGTCGTCCGGGCATGGTCCGACCTGGTGCTCGCCAGCCGTCTGTCGACCATCGAGTACGGCCACCACCTGTTCGTCCTCGGGCTGGTGACGTGGGCGTCGGCGCAGTTCGCGAGCTACGCGACGTTCGGCCACCGCCGACCGATCAATGCCGTGGTGGTCATCGGGCTGCTCCTGATCGCGAACATGTCGTTGACCGTCCGGGACCAGCTCACCTACATGGTGATCTTCTCGATCGCCAGCCTGTTCCTGCTGGTCCGGTTCCACACGCTCGACGAGCAGGCCGACTGGCTGCGACGACGCATCGGCGATCCGGCGACCATCTCGGCGCTGTACCTGCGCGGCGGGACGATCTTCATCATCGCGGCCATCAGTGGCTCGCTGCTGCTGACCAACGCCGCCGCCTCCGCGCCGCTGGCCGGCGCCTGGACGGATGTCGGGGCGCGCGTGATCGAGTGGGGCCAGTTCCTCGAGAGGTTCCTGCCGGCGTCGCGGTCCAGTCGCTCGATCGGCCCGACGTTCGGGGACACCACCCGCATCGGGCTCACCTGGAACACGACCGATGATCCGCAGCTCCGCGTCGAGTTCCCGGTCGGCGAGAGCCCACCATTCCTCGCCGCCGCCTACTACGACGCGTTCCAGCTCACCGGCTGGATCCGCAGCGAGGGCACGCACATCGCGCGAGCGGCCAACGAGGATGTTCTCGCCGGGACCATCGAGGCGGTGCCAGCCAGCGGTCACCGCACGCTCGTGGCCACCGTGACCCCTGCCTACGCCCGGCGGGAGATCTTCGCGCCCGGATTGCCGAGCACCATGAGCCAGGCGTCGAGCCTTCGCGTGATCGGCGAGGGCGGCCACATCTCAGGCATGGAGCGTGAGCCGTCGAGCGAGTCGTACTCGATCACCACGATCATCAACGCGACTGAGGAGGATGGCGGCTGGACACAGGAGCGGTTGCGCGCCGCCGGGCAGGACTATCCACCCGAGATCGTCGCGCTCTATGGCAAAGGGGCGCTGCCGCCAGGTGCGCTTGGCCCAGCCTCCAGCGCGCTCCTGGCCGAGATCGTCGAGAACGCCGGGTCCGACAATCCCTACGACTTGGCTTGGGAGATCCGCGAGACCCTGCGCGACTCGTCACGGTTCGAATACGACACGGACCTCAGCGATCGGCCGTGCGTCGACCAGTCGATCGCCGAATGCTTCGTCGTCACCAAGGCCGGCTTCTGCCAGTACTACGCGACGACGATGGCCGTGTACCTGCGCGCGCTCGGTATCCCGGCTCGCTTCGTCGAGGGGTTCCTGCCCGGCGAGCCCGACGCTGCCGGCGGTGGCCGAACCATCCGCGCCCACGACGCGCATGCCTGGGTCCAGGCCTACTTCCCTGGCTACGGCTGGGTCGACTTCGACCCGACCGGCGGACCCGAGCGTCCTGAGCTTGCGCCGATCCCGTCGGGCGAGCCGGTGGCAAGCGGGTCACCGCGGCCCTCGGGGTCGCTGGGCTCAGGCGGGCCGGCGATCCCGTCGTTCCGGGACATCGACGAGGGACCGGGGGGTGCCGGGACACCGTTCAACCGCAATCAGACGCCGGTCGGGCTGTTCATCGCGATGACGATCCTGCTCGCAGTCGTCGTCGGCGCGATCGCGGCGGTGGCCTGGCGGCGCGGGCCGCGCGGGGTCCTGTCGGCCGACGACGCGTACGGGTCCGTCGCACGCCTGGCGGCCCGCCTCGGGTTCGGGCCGCGGCCGACCCAGACCGTGTACGAGTACGCGGGTGCCCTCGCGGACGAGCTGCCCATGGTCCGGCCCGAGCTGGAGACCGTGGCACGCGCCAAGGTCGAGGTGGCCTATGGCGCCCGAGCGCTTGCGGACGATCGGCTGGCGACGCTCCGTGCCGCGCATCGTCGGCTGCGGGTGCAGTTGCTTCGGCTCGTGGCGCGGCGCCGCAATCGACCAAGGCGCTGGCGGCGGTAGTTCCCCCGGGCGGGCCGACGAGGCGCCCCTGCGCGGCCGCGGCCCCAGTTCTTGCCATCTGCTCGTGTGGTGGGCCATGGACATGGCCAACAGGCAATCTAAGGCGCCTCGCTGCATCGTCATGCAGGGCACTGGATGGTCGGGAGCGTGGCCGCAGGCGCCGCATGCATATCCATCCGCGTCGAGCCCACGTTGGTCGTGTGATCCTCGCCGACGGCTCGTGTGACGAACAGTTGGCAAGAACCGAACCGCCGCGAGACGGAGTGAGGCGGCACCCGATGCGATCAGGACGTCGGCGGCAGCGACAGGCCGGTTCATACCGAGTTCGAGGCCATCCTCTGTCCGCTGACGGACAGTGTGCGCTAGAGCGCCCCGCTGCGGCTCCGCGCTTCCTGCGCCTCCTGTGCCGCCTCGTCCAGGACGGTCGCGAGATGCCCGGTCAGGTTGTGGGCCCGCAGGACCGGCCGACCGGCGCGGAACTCGATCACTGTGATCGCCGCGAGGTCCATGGCCCACATCCAGAAGCGCTCGAGCGGCAGGTCGAAGAGGGTCAACAGCATCACCTTGAAGACCCCGTCATGGCCCACGACGATCGACCACGGATGGGTCTCGGGACCTTCCTCGTAGCCGGCGACCTGGGAGCGGTCGAGCGTCCCCGGAACGCCACCCGCGGCAAGCCGTGTCAGCATCGCGGCCAGTGCCGGGCGCAACCGCGCCTGGACCTCGGCGATCGACTCGCCGCCCGGCGCCCAGGCCGTCGTGGGTGATCGCCGCCACGCGCTGAGGATGTCCGCGTATCGAGCGCCGATCTCGTCGCGATGGAGACCCTCCCATTCGCCCTGCCCGATCTCCAGGAACCCGGGCTCCGGTCGCAGCGGCGGCGGCGCCTCCACCTGGCCCAGGATCGCCTCGGCCGTTTGCGCCGCCCTTCGCAGCGGCGAGTGCACGACCTCGCGCAGCGGCCCCATGGGCACGGGCATCGCGGGCGGATCGTGCGGGTGGGCCAGGCGCTCGGCGACCAGTGCCGCCTGGCGCAGCCCGGTCGGGGACAGGGGTGTCTCGGCCTGGCCCTGGAACCGACCCTCGACGATGAATTCGGACTCTCCGTGCCGGACGAGGACGAGTGTCGCGTCGATCCGGTCGGGGATCAGTGGCGCGGTCGATTCGCCCGGCGGCCCGCTCACCGGTCGCCGAGGCGGATGATCCACAGGTCGATGACGGCCTCCTGATCGTGGATCGCGGCCTCGACCGCGGCGGGCACGTCGTCATCGAGCGCCAGGATCATCAACGCGTCCTCGCGCGGGCGCGTCCGCGCGAGATGCATGGCGCTGATGTTCACGTCGGCCTCGCCGAGCATCGCCCCGATCCGACCCACCATCCCGGGCTTGTCGGTGTGGCGGGTGATCAGCATCACGTCGGCCGGCTCCATGTCCAGTCGGTAGGCGCCGAGCCGCGTGATGCGCGGCTCCCCAGCGGCCACCGTCCCGCCCACGGTGATGCCATGGCCGCCCGGCGTGCCGTCGCTCGAGAGCGTCAGCTGAGCGGCGTACGCGCCCGCGTCGCGGGTCTTGCGCTCGACGAGCGTGATGCCGCGCGCCTTGGCCAGTGCTCCGGCGTTGACGAGGTTGACCCGCTCGGTGGTCACTGTCTCGAGCAGCCCGCGCAGCACCGCGGCGGTCAGCGGCGAGCCGTCGTGCTCCGCCAGGTCGCCGGCGATCTCGAGCGTCAGCGTGCGCACGCCGCCACGCGAGAACTGGGCGAAGAATTGGCCGAGGATCTCGGCCAACGGGAGATACGGGGCGAGTGCCTGGGCCGTCTCCGGCGTGAGCAGGGGAGCGTTGACGGCATACCGCGCGCTGCGACCCTCGAGCACGTCGAGCACCTGTGCGGCGACCTCCTCGGCCACGAGGACCTGCGCCTCGGCGGTCGACGCGCCGAGGTGCGGCGTCAGCAGCGTGTTCGGCGCCGTGAGCAGCGGCGAACCGGCCGGTGGCTCTGTCTCGAAGACATCGAACGCTGCGCCGGCGAGGTGCCCTGAGGCGAGCGCATCGGCGACGGCCCCCTCGTCGACGATCCCGCCACGCGCCACGTTGATGACGATCGAGCCCGGTCGCATCTGGGCGATCTGCGCCTTGCCGATCAGGTTGCGGGTCGCCCGGGTCAACGGGACGTGGATGGTGATCACGTCGGCCCGGCTCAGGAGCATCCCCAGGTCCATGAGCTCGACGCCGTGGTGGGCGGCCTGCTCGGGCGTGACATACGGGTCGGCGCCGATGACGACCATCTCCATCGCGCGTGCGCGGTCGGCGATCGCCTGGCCGATCTTCCCGAGCCCGACGATGCCGAGCGTCCTGCCGCGCAGCTCGAGACCCGTGAACTGGGACCGAGCCCATTCCCCGCGCCGAAGGCTCGCGTCCGCAGCGGCCGTCCGCCGCGCGACCCCATAGAGCAGCGCGAGCGTGTGTTCCGCGGCCGCGATCGTGTTGCCGGTCGGGGCGTTGACGACGGTGATCCCGGCGCGCGTGGCTGCCTCGAGGTCGACGTTGTCGACACCCACGCCGGCGCGACCGATGACGATCAGCCGGCCGCCGGCCGCGATCAGCCCCGCATCGACCTGGACCTGGCTGCGGACGATCAGCGCGTCGTAGTCAGACAGGATCGCCGCGAGCTCCTCGGGGGTGCAGCCGATACGCTCGTCGACCTGGTGTCGGGCGGCGAGGAGGTCGATGCCCTCCCGCGCCACCGACTCGGCGACGAGGACCCTCACGCGCGGGTCCCGGCGACCGTGAGGGTGGCGATGCCCTGGTGGGCGAGGGCGGCTCGCTGGGCCGCCGCGACCGCCGCGCCGGGCTCGACGGGTCGCGCGCTCTCCAGGGAAACGATCTCGAGCGTGCTCATCGCGCCCAGGATCTCCTCGAGCGTGACGGAGCCGAGGTGGCCCACCCGGAAGATCTTGCCGGTGAGCTTGCCCTGGCCGCCGGCCAGCACCACCCCGCGCCGCTTGACCTCGGTGTTGAAGGCCTTCCAGTCGAGCCCATCGGGCACGGTCGCGGCCGTGACCGTACGCGAGTAGTGCCGCTCGTCGGCGAACAGCTCGAAGCCGAGTGCGGCCAGGCCCGCGCGCGTCGCGGCGGCACACGACTCGTGGCGGACGAAGATCGCCTCGGCGCCCTCCTCCTGCATCAGCCGCAGCCCCTCGTCGACCTGGTACACGACGGCGATCGCCGGCGTGAAGGGCGTCTGGCCGTCGGCCGCGGCATCCCGATGCGACCGAAGGTCGAGATAGAAGCGCGGCATCTTCGCGTGTTCCATGGCGTCCCACGCCCGCGCTGACGCGGCGATCATGGCCAGCCCCGGTGCGGCCATCCAGGCTTTCTGGGAGCCGGTCACGACGACGTCGACGCCCCACGCATCCATCTCGAACGGGACCGCGCCGAGCCCCGACACGCTGTCGACCAGGATCAGCGCCTCGGGTGCCTCGTCGCGGATGGCAGTCGCGAGCTCGCCGATCGGGTTCATGACCCCGGTCGAGGTCTCGTTGTGGGTCAGCAGCACGGCCTTGGTGCCTGGCATCCCGCGCAGGCGCTCGCGGATCTCGTCGGCGGCAGCCGCGTAGCCCCATTCGGCATCGAGCTTGGTGACGTCGGCGCCGTAGATGCCGGCGATCTTCGCGAATCGGTCTCCGAACGAGCCGATGCTGACGCCGAGCACACGGTCGCCGGGCGACAGCGTGTTGACGATGGCTGCTTCAAGCCCGCCCGAGCCCGCCGTCGTGATCATCGCGACGTCCGAGGTCGTGCCGAAGAACGGCTTCATCCCCTCGAGGATCCGGGCGAGCATCGCCGCGAACTCGGGCCCGCGGTGGTTGATCATCTGGCGCGCTCCGGCCGTCCGGACGCTGGGCGGCAGGGCGGTCGGGCCTGGGATGCGGAGGTTCGGCTCGAAGCGGTCCACGGGTGCTCCTGTGGCGGCGTGGCGGTCGCGTCGATGGTGCCACAGGCGGCGGTCACGAGCGGCAGTGGCGCTGGACGGTCCGCCACACCGCGGCGTATCCTCTCGACCGGCGCCACCTCGCGCCGCACCTCCGTCGTCGACACTCACGCTGTCGACCCCGTGGAGGCAAAGGGGCTCCGCCTCGAGGTCGTCGGTTGGTGCCTGGCCACGGTCGGTGGCTCCGGAGCGTGGGTCCGGGCCGACGGCCGGTCAGGAGAACCACGACATGACGACCGACAAGGCCCGCAAGCGGGCTGTCCGTTCCCGGATGCAGAAGACCGGCGAGCGCTACGCCGCCGCCCGGCGCAACGTCGTGCGCGACGCCGCCCCAGCAAGCCTCCCGCCCCGCCTCGCGGAGCCGCCCGTCTCCGAGGAGGCGATCCGCAAAGGCACCGGGCGTGGTTGGGACGACTGGTTCGGCATCCTCGATGCGTGGGACGGCAGATCCCATACCCATACCGAGATCGCCCGCTACGTCAACGGCGAGCACGGCGTCGATGGCTGGTGGTCGCAGTCGGTGACCGTCGGCTACGAGCGTGCCCGCGGGATGCGCGCCCCGAACGAGCGACCGGAAGGCTTCGAGGTCAGCGTCTCGACGACCGTGGACATGCCGTCGATGGATGCCTGGCGCGCGTTCATCGAGCCGAAGCGGCGTGCGTCGTGGCTCGACCTCGGGCTGCGGATGCGCACCGGGACGCGGACCATGGGCCGCTCGGCGCGGTTCGACGTTCCGTCCGAGGGGACGCGCGTGAACGTCTTGTTCGACCCCAAGGGCGACGACCGCGCCGTCGTCACGGTCACGCACGTGAAGCTGGCCGATGCCGCCGACGTCGCGGCGCACCGTGCCGATTGGAAGGTGCGACTGGGACGATTGGCGGCGCTTGCGTCGGCGAAGCCTGTCACGACGCGGCGGTCTCGGGCGTCTTGAACTAGACTGCCACGCGCCCCAGGAGCCCATCCCTCGTGAATTGATCGACCCGCCGCGCCCCCCGCCGCCTCCGACGCTACGTGGTGGGCGCGGTGCTGGTCGCCTTCGTGGGAGCGTCGCTGACCACGCTGGCGATCGCAACCGATACCTTCGGCGCCGGCGAGCGCTGGATCTCGCTGGTCGCCAGGCTCGAGCGGGTGATGGCGGGGCCCGTCCCGGACCGCGCCACGCTCAAGACCGTGCTGGTGACCGAGCCCCCCGAGGTCGAAGCGTCGCCGGAGCCCACGCCGGCCGCCTCGCCGCTCGCTCCAGGTGGCAGTGCAGTGCCGTCGGCCGAGCCCGTCGCGACGCCTACCCCGCGGCCTGAGCGCAAGCCGATGGACGTGGACATCGTCGAGAATCCGAACCGCGTGTTCGCCTCGCAGCATCACAAGGACTGGTGTGCGCCCGCCGGCGTCCAGACCGTGCTTGCCATCCTGGGCAAGAGCGACACCAAGGATTCCACCCAGATCGAGATCGCCGGCCAGATCCGCAAGTGGGAGGCCTACGAGGACAGCCACAACGGGGACTGGGGTCCGGCGGCGATGGCCCTTTCGCTCGAGGCGTACGGCGTGCCGGGCTACGAGGTCCGCGCGTTCGAACACATGACCTACGCATTGCGTGACGCGGCCGTCGCCATCCAGTCGACCCAGTCGCCAGTCATCTTGCTTGCTTGGCGCGGAGCACACACGTGGGTCATGTCCGGATATCGGGCCGATGGCGATCCCGCGATCTTCCGCAACACCAAGATCGAGGGCGCCTACATCCTGGACCCGTGGTATCCGCGCATCTCTTCGATCTGGGGCGCATCGAACCCGCCTGGGACCTTCACCGAGTTCGATGAGCTACGCGAGAACTTCCTGCCCTGGAAGCGACCCGAAGGCCGCTACGCCGATCGTGACGGCCTGTACATCACGGTCGTCCCGACCATCCCACGTGCCGAGACCGGTTAGGCGACCACATCCGCGCGGCCGATCGCGCGGACCCGCGGGATCAGGAATGCCACGAGCAGCGCGTCCTTGACCGCCATCCCGATCGCGTAGCCGAGCGGGATCGCGAGCAGGCCCAGTCCCGGCGCGAGCACGTTCGCCGCAAGGAGGACCGTCCCGAACCCGGCGAACGATGCGACGACCTGGCGGATCGTGTCATGCGTCGCGTACAGGCCGCGTGACAGCGGATAGGCCAGCGCATCGAACGGCACCGATAGCGCGAACGCCGCGACGACCGGCACGGTGATGGCCACGTCGTCAGGGCCGAACTCCCCGCCACGCAGCAGCACGTCGACGAGGATGCCGGAGCCGACGAAAAGCGCGATCGCGGCCAGCGTGGTCAGTACTCCGATGGTCGCGACGTTGCGGGTGAGGACAGCCCGGAACGTCGCCCCGTCCGCATCGGCGTAGGCCATCGACAGGGTAGGGAAGACCGCCAGCGAGAACGAAATGCCGATCAGGCTGACCGCCACGACCTGGTAATCGAGCGCGAAGTTGATCGCCGACACGCCGCCGATCGCGAGGGTCGAGCCCAGCGCCGTGAAGAACGTGAAGATGGCCGGCTCGATCGGGTGACTCACCATCCGCGGCAGCATCAGGCGCACGAACTCGCGGAAGGCGGGCGTCCGGATGCGGAAGGCAGGTCGCGGGCGGAAGCTCGTCCGCAGGATGCCGATCGCACGTATCCCGAGGTGGAGCGCGGCGCCGGCCACCGCGCCCCACGCCGTGGCGATGATCCCCAGATCGAGCGCTCCACCGACCAGCGTGCCCCCGATGATCCCGCCCGTGTACATGATCGGCGCCAGCGCGTAGAACAGGAATCGCCGGTACGCCACGAGGACCTCGCCCAGGCATATCGACGCCGCGAACAGGATCTGCGCAAGTGCGTTGATCCGCACCAATGTCACGTAGAGCTCGCGGGTCGAGGCGTCGAAGCCGGCGCCGATCTGGGTCGCGAGCCATGGCGCCGCAAGGAAGATCGCGATCGACGCGACTGCCATGACCAGCACGGCCGCGGTCAGCACGGTGCGGCCGAACTCGTTCGCCGCCCGCTCGTCGTCGTGGCGGAGGCTCGTGAAGATCGGCACGAACGGGGCGGTCAACCCCGCTGCGACAAGCACATCCAGCGCGATCTCGGGGATGCGGAAGGCCGCGTTGTAGGCGTCGAGCTCGGGACCCGCTCCGAACGTGTTCGCGAAGATCCGGTTGCGGACGATCCCGGTCACGAAGTACGCGAAGCTCAGGAACGACAGGATGAGCGCGCCGCGGGGGAAGATCCGGTCGATGAGGCTACGCGTCAGGGCGATGGGGGATCGCGACACGGCTGCCTCCCTCATGCGCGGCGGTCGCCGCGTCCCGTGGTCAGTGTGACGTGCCGGATGGGCCCGGCGCGACGGTCCCCATCTCCGAGCCTGCTACCGGTCCCGACCTGTGCTTTGGTGGGGGAGGGACATCGACGTGAGATCCGGAGTGAGACTGCTCGGGCTGGCGATCGCGACATCGGCGGTCCTCTCGGCGTGCGGCGGCGGTGGAGTGGCACCATCGGGGGCGAGCGCGCCGTCGGCTGTCGTCAGTGCGGAGCCATCGGACGCCGCGAGTGCTGCGCCCCGCGCCGCCTCCAGCCCCGTGGCGTCGAGCGCAGCGAGCGATGGGCCGCCCGCGGCGAGCGGCGGCTGCGCCCTGCTCACGGCCGAGGAAGTGGGCGCGGTGGTCGGTGTCGCGGTCAAGGCGGTGGAGTCGGGCGAGGCGTCGTGTATCTACGAAGTCGCCGCGGCCGGCGCGGTCGTCGTGTACACCCAGCACATCCTGCAGGGTGGCACCGCGCAATTCGGGGGCCTGAAGGCCGATCCGCAGGGCGTCACGGTCGAAGGGCTGGGTGACGAGGCCCTATGGCTACCGGCATACGAGGCGGTGCAGCTGCACACACGGACAGGCGACAAGGTGCTGACGCTCGCGCTCGGGACCCTCAGCGGTGTGCCGATCGACGAACTGCCGACCGGCACCTCCCCGGAGGTCCTGCTCGACAAGGCGAAGCAGCTCGCGACGCTGGCCATCTCGCGGCTGTAAGACCAAACGTCAGGCCTAGCTCGCGTCGCGCTTCTCGGTCTCGGCGAGCTTCTTGCGGTTCGACTCGCGGGTGCGCATCAGGTTGGTGCCGGCGCCCTTGGCGATATCGGGTTTCGGCGCAGTCGAACGCTTCGGCTCACTGGCCGCGCGCTTCTCGGCCCGCGTGCTCATCCGATCGGCGATCGTCGCCTCGTAGCCGTGGTCGATCGGCAGGTAGTAGCGCCGATCCTTGAGGTCGTCCGGCAGGTACTGCTGGTCGACGTCGCCCTCCTCGAATTCGTGCGGGTACTGGTAGCCGACGCCGATGCCGTGCTGGCGCATCAGTCGATGGGGCGCCTGGCGGAGATGGAGCGGGACCGCCAGCGAGCCGTGCGTCTCGACATCACCCACCGCAGCCCAGTACGCCGAGCCTGAGCGATTCGACTTCGGTGCCGTGGCGATGTAGGTCGTCGCCTGGGCGAGCGCGTACTGCGCCTCGGGCAGACCGACGTGGTCGAGCGCCTGGGCCGCCGCGACCGCGACCTGCAGCGCGCGCGGATCGGCATTCCCGACGTCCTCCGAGGCGCTGATGATCAGGCGCCTGGCGATGAACCTGGGGTCCTCGCCGGCAGCCACCATCGAGGCCAGCCAGTACAAGGCGGCATCGGGGTCGTTGCCGCGCAGGCTCTTGATGAATGCGGAGACGGTGTCGTAGTGGCCGTCGCCGGCCCGGTCGTAGGCGAGCACGCGCTGCTGGGCGGCCGCCTCGACGTCCTCGAGTCGCGGGGCGACCTTGCCCGCCTTGTCGCGGACGCCTTCGCCCTCGGCGAGCGCGACCGCGCCCTCGAGCACGTTGAGAGCCGACCGCGCGTCACCTCCAGCGAGCCCGACCAGGTGATCGAAGGCGTCCTGCGTGAGCGCCACCCCGCCCTCCGGCCCGAGTGAGCCAGCGAGGCCGCGCTCCGCGTCGTCGAGGGCGCGCCGGACGACCGTGCCGACGTCCTCGTCGGTGAGCGCCTCGAGGCGCCACACCCGCATCCGCGACAGCAATGCCGAGTTGACTTCGAAGTACGGGTTCTCCGTCGTCGCGCCGATCAGCGTGATCGTGCCGTCCTCGACATGCGGCAGCAAGGCATCCTGCTGCGCCTTGTTGAATTGATGGATCTCGTCGAGGAAGAGGACAGTGCGGGTCCCGTTGAGCGCGAGCCGATCCTGCGCCTCGGCGATCGTCGATCGCACGTCGGCGACGCCGGCCATGACCGCGGACATCGTCGAGAAATGCGCCCCGACCTCGCCGGCGAGGAGGCGGGCGAGACTGGTCTTGCCGGTGCCGGGCGGGCCCCACAGCAGCAGCGAGGCGAGATGGCCGCGGGCGATGCTCCGGCGGAGCGGCCCACGTTCGCCGACGAGATGCTCCTGCCCGACGAACTCATCCAGCGACCGGGGGCGCATCCGGGCGGCGAGCGGCTGGCGTTCGGGCGGTGGTTTGAACAGCGCCTCTGGTCGCGCGCCGACCGGGCGTCGCGTGCTTGGCATGGCCCGATGGTAGCGCGGCGGACGGGCCGAACCTGTCGGCTCAGGCGGTCAGAACGGCGAGGCGCCCGTCACCTGGATCACGACCCACAGACCGATCAGGACCGCGATCAGCGATCCGCCGATCAGTGTCAGCCGCCGCACGTCGCGGCTGACGTAGGCGTACTCCTCATGGGCTCTGATCGCGATCGAGCCCGGCTTGACCCGCGCCTCCGGTTCGGCCGGCCGCCGGCTTCGCTCGCGGGCACGACCGGCTGCCACCTCGGCTTCGCGCTCGGCTGCCACGATCTGGGCCTCGAGCTCGGCGGCGCGCGCTTCCTCGGCCGGCGTAAGGGTCGTCGAGGGCTTGGCGGGCGGGCTATCGATGCGTGCGCGCTGCGTGGTCGCGCGCTGGAGGCGCGCTCGCTGACCGGGCCGCGTGGAGCTACCGCGTACGCGCTTGGCCATGGATCGAGCGGGCCTCCATGATCGTGGATCGAGGTCGGTCGGCGGCGTGTTCGACGGGTCCTGCCGCCAGCGGGAGAGGATAGCAGGGTGCCGCACGACCCCTGGCTAACCTGGCGGGTAAGTGCCCGCTGCTAGACTCGCGCCGACCCCCAGCCGTCGGAGGATGCTCCCATCGATCTGAGCACGCAGATCTCCTCGAACATCGGGCTGATCGTCCCCGCGCTCGTCGTCGTGGTGTTGATCCTTCTCATCGTCGTCATCTGGCTCGCTCGCCGAGTCGCGCGGCTGGATCGTCGCGTCCGCGGGCTGACGATGGGCGAGGAGGGCGACCTCGGCGACGTGCTCGGTGCCCACCTGGACCGCGTCTATGAGCTCGGTCGGGAGGTCGAACGGTTGGGTACGCGGACCGGCCGGTTGGAGACGGCCGCACCACGCGCGTTCCAGCGCGTCGGCCTCGTCCGCTTCAACCCGTTCGAGGACACCGGCGGGAACCAGAGCTTCGCCCTCGCGCTGCTCGATGCCGATGCCAACGGCTGGGTCCTGTCGAGCCTCCACGCGCGGACCGGCACGCGGCTCTACGCGAAGGCCGTGCGTGACGGTCGATCGGACGGGGCGCTGTCGGAAGAGGAAACAGCCGCGATCAAGCAGGCGACGGCCTGACAGCCTAGGTGTCACGGCGGTCGGCGATGGTCTGCACATGGCCCCCATCGTCGACCCGACTGCCTCGCCGGAACCAACCACTGTGAGTCGGCCGAGCGTGCGCGCGCGGCGGCGCGGCCCGATGCCGCTCGAGCAGATCCCGGCGTGGGGCGACCTGGTGCCGGTGATGGACCCGGCGCTGGTGAAGGGCCAGGTCCCGCAGGGGATGGACGGGCTGCTCGGCGGGCTCGACCCGGACCAACTGCGCGCGGTGACGCACGGGGAGGGGCCGCTGCTCGTCGTCGCGGGCGCCGGCACGGGCAAGACGCAGGTCATCACCCGGCGCATCGCATGGCTGATCGCGACGCGCCGGGCCAAGCCGTCGGAGATCCTGGCCCTCACCTTCACGGACAAGGCCGCAGACGAGATGGCGGTCCGCGTCGACCAGCTCGTGCCGTACGGCTACACGGACACGACGATCGCGACCTTTCACGCCTTTGGCGATCGACTCATCCGGGAATACGCCCTGGAGCTCGGTCTCCCGCCCGATGTCCGTGTGTTGTCGCGTGCGGAGGCCGTGATCTTCCTGCGCGAGCACCTGTTCGAGTTCGAGCTCGACGCCTACCGCCCGCTGGGCGATCCGACCCGATTCCTCTCGGCGCTGGTGACGCTCTTCAGCCGCTGCAAGGACGAGGACATCACACCGGCGACGTACGAGCGGCACGCGGCGCGCCTCGGCGCTGAGGCGCAGGCTCTCGCTGACGCGGCCGGAGGCGAGGGCTCGGCAGCGGCAGCGTTCGAGGAGGAAGGTCGGCAGCAGGCGGAGCTTGCTGCGGCCTACGCTCGCTACCAGGAGCTGCTCGCGGCGAACGGCTTCATCGACTTCGGCGACCAGGTCGCCCTCGCCCTGCGCCTCGTGCGAACATCGCCGGCCGCGCGGCGGGCGATCGCGTCGCGCTTCCGCTACATCCTTGTCGATGAGTTCCAGGACACCAATCGAGCGCAGGCCGAGCTCGTCACGCTGCTTGCCGAGCCGCACCGGAACGTGACCGTCGTCGGCGACGACGACCAGGCCATCTACGCGTTCCGCGGCGCGGCGATCGACAACATCCTCGACTTCGGGGAGCGCTATCCGGGCGCCAGGACGGTCGTCCTCCGTCGCAACTACCGCTCGCTGGCCCCGATCCTCGACGCGTCCTACCGGCTCATCCGGTTCAACGACCCGGATCGCCTGGAGGCGCGCATCGGCCTGTCGAAACGGCTCCGCGCCCAGCGTTCCGGTCCTGCTCCGGCGCCGGTCCGGCTGGAGGCATTCGCCACCGGTTCCGAAGAGGCCGACTGGATCGCCGCCGACATCGCGCGACGGATCGCCGAAGGCGCGGCGCCCAGGGACCATGCCGTACTCGTTCGCGCCAACGGCCACGCGGACGCGATCCTGCGGGCGCTCAATGTCGCCGCGCTGCCGTGGCGGTTCTCCGGCTCGTCGGGCCTATATGCGCGCCCTGAGGTCCGGCTGCTCATGGCCTTCCTCCGAGCCGTCGCCGACCCCGAGTCCAGCGTGGACGTGTACGCCCTCGCCTCCTCGGACGTGTACGGGCTCGCAGGCGACGATCTGACCGCCATCGTCAATTCCGCCCGCCGACGCAACCGCTCCATCCGGGCGGTGCTCGATGAGCTTGCGTCGCAACCGGGGATCCTGCGTCTCACCCAGCAGACACGAACGGCCGTGCATCGTTTGGTCGGGGATCTGGACCGCTACACGGCGATGGCGCACGAGCGCCCCGCCGGCGAGGTCATGTATGCGTTCCTGCGTGATAGCGGGCTGCTTGCCCGACTCGCAGCCACGGCGACCGCCGCCGCCGACGAGGGCCTTGGCAACATCGCCCGGTTCTTCGACCTCATTCGGGCACAGTCCGCGCTCCTCGCGGACGACCGCGCCATGTTCGTGGCGCAGCATCTCCAGACGCTCGTCGAGGCCGGTGATGATCCGGCGACGGCGGACCTGGACCCGGATGCCGACGCTGTCGCGGTGCTGACCATCCACAAGGCCAAGGGCCTCGAGTTCCCCGTCGTCTATTTGCCGGGACTCGTCGCCGGGCGCTTCCCGGGCAACGGTCGCGGTGAGCCGCTGCCGCTCCCCGCAGGGCTGGGCCGGGGCGAGCCGCCTACACCAGAGCGCGCGGTGGCCGAGGAGCGCCGCCTGTGCTACGTCGCGATGACCCGCGCGCGGGACGAACTCGTGCTCACCCATGCCGCCGACTACGGTGGGTCGCGGGCGCGCAAGGTTTCGCCGTTCGTCCTCGAAGCGCTCGACCTGCCGGGTGTGGCGGCCGAGCCGGGCCACGGCGTGCTTCCGCCTTCGCCGGAGGAGCGCCTGGCCGGGTTCGCCGGCGTCGATGCTCCCGTCGTCGCCGAGCGCCGGGCGGGTGGCGAGCCGCTGATGCTCAGCTTCGGGCAAGTGGATGCGTACCTGTCCTGCCCGCTGCGCTACAAGTATGCCCACGTGCTGCGCGTACCCGTGGCGCCACACCACGCGCTCGTCTATGGCGCGGCGCTGCACAAGGCTGTCCAGATATTCCACCACCGTCACGCGCGTGGTCACGTCATGAGCGAGGCGGAGCTGGACGAGGTCCTGACCTCAGTCTGGTCGAATGAGGGCTTCGTCAGTCGGGAGCACGAGGAAGCGCGGCTCGAAGCCGCCCGGGCAGCGCTCCGCCGCTTCAGAGCGGCACAGCTCGAGCCGGACGCCATCGTGCCGACCTACGTCGAGCGCGAGTTCGCGTTCGATCTTGACGGGGACCGGATCCGCGGTCGCTGGGATCGGGTCGACATCCAACCGGCAGCCGAACCCAGACCCGAACATGGATCGGCGGTCGCCACGGCCGAACCGACCGCCGATGTCGTCACGCCGACGCTTGGGATCATGGGCCGAGAGCACGTGACGATCACCGACTACAAGTCGTCCGACGTCCGCGATCCGGCCAAGGCCCGCCAGCGGGCGCGTGACTCGCTCCAGCTCCAGATCTATGCGATGGGGTACGAGGCGATGACCGGTCGCCTGCCGGACCAGGTCGCACTCCACTTCCTCGACTCGGGGCTCGTCGGTCGTGTCGACGTCGACCCTCGGCGGGTCGCCAAGGCTCGCGCGCAGATCGCCACGGCCGCGGCCGGCATCCGCGGTGGCCGGTTCGAGGCGACACCCGATCCCATGGCCTGCTCGTGGTGCCCATTCCGTGATATCTGCCCGTCGAGTGCCACCGCCACGCGCTAGCGCAAGTCGGGCGGGCCTGACGCCCTAGACTCGCTCGTCATGGAAGCCCGCGACCGGCTGCTCAATCTGGCGGTCTTCGCGTCCGCGGTCGTCGTGTGGGTCCTCGTCGCCCTGATCGTCACCACGCGCGACCCGGTCGCCGAACCGCTGGCGGGGTTCATCGGGGCGGCCTTGATCGGCCTGGCGGTCGGCCTCACGGCCACACCGATCGCCTGGCTGATGGTCTTCGGTCGGCATCGCCGGATCGCCTATCGGGGCGACTGGATCCGTGCCGCGCGCCGAGGTGGCTGGATCGGGCTGATCGTGGCCATCTTCATCGTGTTGCGCCTCCAGGGCGCGCTCGAGCTGCCCATCGCGCTGTTCATCCTGGCGCTCGCGGCCGTCGCGGAGGCGACGCTTTCGGCCGATCGCTGAGCACGCGGCCGCGCGCGGCTCTACCATCCGCCGTCGGACCCGCCCAGAAGGTCCGCGCCATGCCAATGCCCGGAGGACATGTGCCCGACCGAACCGCCGTACGCCCCGCCGAACCGTTCTCGGACGTCAAGGGACGCGCCGCCGCCGCCGTCGAAGCGGCTCGCGACGAGATCATCGACCTGTCCCATCGCATCCACGCCAACCCCGAGCCGGCGTTCGAGGAACACCAGGCTGCGGCGTGGGTCGCCGAGGCACTCCGGGCATACGGCTTCGACGTCGAGCACCCGGCAGGCAGCCTCGAGACGGCGATTCGGGCGACACGGAAGGGCGGCCGTGGTGGCGATGGACCGCGGATCGGGATCCTCGCCGAGTACGACGCGTTGCCGGGACTCGGTCACGGCTGTGGCCACAACACGATGGCGGCGTCCGGGGTCGGGGCCGCGATCGCGCTCGCCGCAGTAGCCGACGAGCTTCCGGGCGAGATCGTCTTCCTCGGCACGCCGGCCGAGGAGCGGGGCAGTGGCAAGCAGATCATGATCGACGACGGGCTGTTCGCCGGCATCGACGCGGCGCTGCTCTACCACCCCTGTGACCGGAGTCACGTCGAGTCACACCCGCTGGCATCCGAGGATGTGGATGTCGTGTTCACGGGACTCCAGGCGCACGCCTCGTCCGACCCATGGAAGGGCAAGAACGCGCTCGACGCGATGATCCAGCTGTTCTCGTCCGTCGGCCTGTGGCGCCAGCAGCTCCGGCCGACGGCGCGGGTCCACGGGATCATCCGCGAGGGCGGGACCGCGGCGAACATCATCCCGGACCGCACCTCGGCCTGGTTCATGCTCCGCAGCGACGACGGGACCTACTACGAGGAGATGAAGGCGCAGTTCACGCGGATGGCCGAGGCGGCCGCGCTGGCCACCGGCACGACCGTCGAGGTGACGTATTCGGGCGGCGCCACGACCATGCGCAACAACCTCGCCATCGCCGAGCGTTTCCGCACGAACATGGCCGCCTACGGCGTCGACGACATGGGCGACGACCCCAACGCGGGGAGCACGGACATGGCCAACGTCAGCTGGGTCTGCCCGACGATCCATCCGGATCTGGCGATCTGCGACGAGGGCGTCGCCGGTCACTCGACGGCATTCCGTGACGCGGCGGCATCACCGCGGGCCGACGAGACGACGTTGCTCGCGGCCACGTTGATTGCCCAGACGGCCGTCGACCTGTACCTCGATCCGGCCCTGGTCGATGCCGCCTGGTCGGAGTTCCGCGCCGGCTGACGCCGGGACGGGGTGTACCATCGCCGCGGCGCGCCCCGCTGGACGCCGGATCGCGAACCGGCGGCGCCCCGGATGAGACGGACCACCCGCACGCGGCCACGACGACACGGCCGCCGCCCGTCTCCGGAGGTTCACGTGGCCGAGCGCCCCCACGAACCCGACTTCGCGGTCCTGAACGGCTGGGACGCGCCGTATGAGGTCTACCCCGACTTCGAGCTCCCGACCTACGTCGGCGGCGTCAGCTTCATGAAGCTGCCGTGGGTCACCGACCTGGCCGAGCTTCAGGCGCGGAAACCGGACGTCGCCATCATCGGCGCGCCGTTCGATGACGCCGTCAGCCATCGATCCGGAGCACGATTCGGGCCGCGCGCCATCCGCCAGGCGCAGTACACGTCGGGCTCGATCAATTCGCTCCAGCTCGACGTGGAGCCGTTCGAAGTGCTCGACGTGGTCGACGCCGGCGACGCCAACATCATCCCGGCCTGGATCGAGCGCGCGCACGCGCTCATCTTCCGCAAGGTTCGCGAGGTCGCCCAGACGGGCGCCATCCCGATCGTGCTCGGCGGCGACCACTCCATCACCTGGCCGTCGGCGTCGGCGGTCGCCGAGGTTCGCCGGCCGGGGAGCATCGGCATCGTCCATTTCGACGCGCACGCCGACACCGCGAACGACGACTGGGGCGTGCTCGCCGGCCACGGCACACCGATGCGCCGCCTGGTCGAGTCGGGCGCGGTCAAGGGGCGCAACTTCGTCCAGGTCGGGCTGCGCGGCTACTGGCCGCCGGTCGAGACCTTCGCGTGGATGCAGGAGCAGGGGCTGCGCTACCACTTCATGCGCGAGATCGAGGAGCGTGGCGCGGAAGTGGTCATCGCCCAGGCGATCGACGAGGCGCTCGATGGGCCCGACGCGATCTACCTCAGCCTCGACATCGACGTGATCGATCCGGGGATGGCGCCCGGCACCGGCACCCCCGAGCCTGGCGGCATGCTCACGCGCGAGGTGCTGCGGGCGATCCGCCAGGTCGTCGGCGCGGTCGAGCTCGCCGGGATGGACATCGTCGAGGTCGCGCCGCCCTACGACCACGCCGAGGTCACTGCGATGGCGGCCAATCGCGCGGCGCTCGAGGCGATCAGCGCGCTGGCCGTGCGCAAGGCAGCGGGTGGGACGGTGCGCTGGGAGCCGGCAGCCGGTTGATCGATCCGCCCGACCCCGCCACGGCCGCGGCGCTCGCCCGTCTGTACGACCTCGACCTGCGCGAGGATCCAGGCGACCTCGACCTCTACCGCGCCCTGGCCGACCGCGCCGACGGCCCGATCCTCGAGCTGGCGGTCGGCAGTGGCCGGGTCGCGGTGCCCCTCGCGCGGGCGGGCTACCCGGTGACCGGCGTCGACCGCGATCCGGCGATGCTCGCGCAGGCGCGAGCACGGGCCGGCGACGCGGGTGTGCCGCCCGAACGTCTGGCCCTCCACGAAGCCGACCTCGTCGACATCCGGCTGCCCGACGCCGGCCGGTACGCCTTCGCCGTGCTCGCACTCAACTCGCTGATGGTGCTGCCCGATCGCGACGCGCAGCGCGCGGCGTTCCGGACGCTTGCCGCCCATCTCGCGCCAGGCGGCCTCGCCGCGGTCGACGCCTGGTTGCCCGACGCCGACGACCTGGGCCGGTACGACGGCCGGGTGATCCTCGAGTGGATCCGTCCCGATCCGACGACCGGCGCGCTCGTCACGAAATCGGGCTCCGCGGTCCACGACGCTGCCACTGGAACGATCGTGTTGACCGCGATCTTCGATGAGGCCCCCCAGGGTGGGTCGCCGACCCGCTGGATCCGCCAGGATCGGCTGCGCCTCGTGTCGGCGGACGAGCTGTGCGAATTCGCCGAGGCCGCCGGACTCCGCGTCGAGCTCCTGGCCGGGGGGTACGACCTCGGGGCCTTCGGGCCCGGCGCCGAGCGCGCCATCCTTCTCGCCGAGCGCCCCTGAGGCGACCGGCCCGGGCGTCGGAGCCACTCGGGCTCCGTGCGTGGCCGCGTGGTATCGTCGGGCCCCATGTCGAGTGGCTCAAGTAGCGACCAGACGCGCCTGCTGATCGTCGAGGACGTCCCGCAGGTCGCCCAGTACATCCGCGGCCTCCTGAACGCCCAACAGGTGGTCAAGTTGCTCGATGTCCTCACCGATGGCGGGCGCGCGGTGGAGCAGATCGGCCAGCTGCGCCCGGATGTCGTCATGGTCGATGCGCTGCTCCAGGGCCGGGTGAAGGGCCCCAAGCTCGTGGAGCAGATCCACGCCGCAGGCATCCGCATCCCGGTGATCGTGCTGACCGTCCCGCAGAACCCAGTCGAGGTCGATCCGGCCAAGGGCGTGCACGCAGTGCTCTCGATGCCGTTCTCGGGCTTCGAGCTGATGAACCTGATCTCGGCCGTGCGCAAGGCGCACGCCGAATCCTCGCCGACCGGGGTGACCCGCACCATCTCGGTCTTCGCGCCGAAGGGCGGGGTCGGCAAGACGACCATCGCATTCAATCTCGCGGTCGCCATGGCCCAGCTCGAGCAGCGAACGGTGCTGATCGACGGTAGCGTGCAGTTCGGCGACCTGCGCTCGTTGCTCAAGGTCCCGGGCGATGCCCCCTCGATCCTCGACCTGCCGACCGACCGGATCGCCGAATCGGATCTGACCGACGTGCTGTGGCGCGACCCATCGGGCATCGACATCCTGCTGGCGCCGCCACGCATCGAGATGGCCGAGATGATCACGACCCGCGACATCGACAAGGTCCTGTCGCTGCTGCGCCGGGTCTACGGCACGATCGTCATCGATATGTCGAGCTCGATCAACGACATCAACCTCGGCTTCCTCGATGCCAGCGACACGATCGTCGAGATCGTCACGTACGACTCGACCACGATCCACAACACGATCGCGATGGCCGACACGTTCCGCTCGATCGGCTATCCCGCGTCGAAGGTGCGCTACCTGGTGAACCGGGCCGACAGCTCGGGCGGCATCGACCCGGATGACCTGCACCGTGCGCTCGGACGGGTCCCCGAGCACAGCGTGATGTCCGATGGCCAGCTCGTCGTGCGGTCGAACAACGAGGGCGTGCCGTTCATCCTGGCCAATCCCTCGGCGCCGGTCAGCCAGGACCTCATGCGCGTCGCGACGGAGCTGCTCGGCGCGGCCCGCGTGCCCGTCGCCGCCGGGCGCCGCTAGGCTGAGGGTCGTGCCGGATCCGCGTCCCATCGGTGTCTTCGACTCCGGCGTCGGCGGGTTGACCGTCCTGCGCGAGATCATCCGCCGCTTGCCGGGTGAGTCGACGCTGTACCTCGGCGACAACGGCCGGGCACCCTATGGCGTCCGCTCGGATGAGGAGGTCCTCGCCTTCTCGACCGAGTCCCTCGATGCGCTCGTGGAGCGTGACGTAAAGGCGCTGGTCGTCGCCTGCAACACCTCGACCGCGGTCGGGTTGGAAGCATTCCGGCGTCGCTACGACCTGCCGGTGCTCGGCGTGATCCGGCCGGGGGCGGCCGCGGCCGCACTGGCGACCCGCAACCGGCGCGTCGGGGTCATCGCCACGCCGGCCACGATCCGCTCGCATGCCTACCTGGACGCCATCAAGGACGAGAACCCGGCGCTCGAGGTGTTCGAGCACGCGACGCCGGCACTCGTACCCATGGTCGAGGCAGGGGAGCTGTCCGGGCCGCTGGCCGAGTCGACGGTCGCCGACGCGCTGGCGCCACTCGTCGGCGACGGCGCCACGATCGACACGCTGCTGCTGGGTTGCACGCACTACCCACTCATCCGCCCGCTCATCGCCGAGCTCACCGGCGAGACGGTGGCCATCGTCGACTCCGCCACCGCCACGGCGTCGGCGCTGGTCGAGCTGCTGAGCGTCAGTCGGCTGGAAGCGGCCGACGACGCCGCCGCCCCGACCCACGTCCAACTGACTACGGGTGATCCCGGGCGGTTCGCCGACGTGGCCGGCCGCCTGTTCGGGTCTGCATTCGTCTCGGTGGGTGCCGTCGAGCTGGGAGCGTTGGCGCGATGACGAAGCGCCGCAGCGGCTCGACTTGGCGCGACGACCGTGCCTGGCAGGCAGGGATCCTGGTCGGTTCGGCACTCGGCGCCGCGGCCACGGTCGTCGGTCGGCACATGGAACGGCGAGCTCGGCAAGGCCTCGTCGACTGGGCGACCGTCGAACGACTGGCGATCGGTCGGCTGAGCGGTGCACCGGGTGCGCTGACCCAGGAACAGCTCCGGGCGATCGAGCCCGAGTACGCGGCTGCGATGGAACGGATCGTCCCGGCGCTGTCGGCCGCGCTCGGCACGCAGCTGCCGGGCGTCGTCGAGCGGTCGGGCGTGGTCGATCGGGCGGGCTGGGTACGCGCCAACACGGCGTCGTTCGCGTCGCTGATCGGCAAGCTGGAGCACGACTTGCTCGACCAGGTCGTGCCACCCGGCGGTGGGTTCACGGCCGCGGCGATGGCGCTCGCGAACCGCTGGATCACGACCCGCCAGCTCGGCGTGCTGCTCGGGTTCATGGGCCAGCGTGTGCTCGGCCAATACGACCTGGCGCTCCTGTCCGCTGAAGCGGCGCCCGGCCGGTTGCTGTTCGTCGAGGAGAACATCCGCCAGACGGCGAAGGCTCTTGGCGTGCCGATCGGATCGTTCCGCACGTGGATCGCGCTGCACGAGACCACCCACGCGTTCGAGTTCGAGGCGCACCCGTGGCTGCGTCCATATCTCGCGTCGAGGCTCGAGCGGCAGCTGACCCTGTTCGGGAACGACGTCCGTGGCATGGGTCGCGAGGCGATCCGCGGGCTCGGCCGTGCGCTCCGCGGGGAGGGAGGCGGCGAACACTGGCTCGAGCGGCTGATGGGCGAGGAGCAGAAGGCGCTGTTCCGCGAGACGCAGGCCGTCATGAGCCTGCTCGAGGGGTTCAGCGACTACGTGATGGACGAGGTCGGGCGCGACCTGGTCCCGGACGTGGAGGCCATCCGGGCGAAGTTCGACGAGCGGCGGGCCAAGCGGACGCCGTTCGAGCGGGCGATGCTCCGGTTGACGGGCATGGATCTCAAGATGGAGCAGTACAAGAAGGGTGAGACCTTCGTCCGGGCGATCGCCGCGGGGCGCGGGCCCGAGGCGTTGGCGCGCCTGTGGGATGGGCCGGAGACCCTGCCGCGGGACGGCGAGATCGAGGTGCCGGAGCGCTGGATCACCCGGGTCCTCGACGCCTCGCCGACCCCGGTCGCCGGCAGCGCCACGTGACGGGCGCGGGCCCTGGGAGCGGACCGGGCGGTGCCCCGACCGCGATCGCCCTGAGCCCGATCCTGTCGGCCCGCTACCGCGCGCGCGACCTGGAGCGGATCCGCGCGGCGGCGCCGGGCGCCGAGCTGGTGACGGTGTCGGTCGAGGGTCTCGCGGACGGGCCGGTCGACGACGTCGAGGTCATGCTCCGTGGCTGGCTGAGCTCGGATGCCTTCGACCGGCTGCTCGCGCGAGCCCCGCGCCTCACGTGGGTGCACTCGGCCACGTCGGGCGTGGAGCGGGCCCTCACGCCGGCGTCGCGCGAGCGCGGGCTCATCGTGACCAATGCCCGCGGCGTGTTCAGCCAACCGATCGCCGAGTACGTCCTGATGATGATCCTGGCCGTCAGCCGGCGATTGCCACAGCTGCTCGAGCTGCAGCGCGAGCGGACATGGCAGCCGCTCGAGGGCGTCGAGCTGCGCGACGTCACGGTCGGCATCGTCGGGCTCGGATCGATCGGGCGGGCGGTCGGGGCGCTGGCGACGGCGTTCGGCTGCCGGGTCGTGGCCGTCCGGCGCCGACCGGACGCGGAAGAGGCCCCCGACGACGATCAGTCGGGCGGCGAGGCCACGCTGGATCGGGTCGGTGGGCCGGAGACGCTGCCCGAGCTCCTGGCAGAGTCGGACTTCATCGTGCTCGCCGCGCCGTTGACACCCGAGACCGAGGACATGATCAACGCGGACACGCTGGCGATGGTGAAGCCCGGAGCCTGGCTCATCAATGTGGCGCGCGGACGGCTGATCGACGAGCGGGCGCTGCTCCGAGCGCTGCGCGACGGCCGGCTGGGTGGCGCGGTGCTCGACACGTTCCGAGACGAGCCGCTGCCGCCGATGTCGTCGTTCTACGACCTGCCGAACGTGATCGTCACGCCGCACACGGCATGGTCCAGTGGCCGCGTCCTGGACCGGAGCGTCGAGCTGTTCTGCGACAACCTGCGCCGCTTCTCGAAGGGCGAGCCGCTGCTCAACGTGGTCGACCCGGCTGCCGGGTACTGAGCGTTGCAGATCGCGATCGTCGGGCTTGCCGGGAGCGGCAAGACCACCGTCTTCAACACGCTGACCCGCGGCCACGCCGAGACCGGTGGCTATGGCGGGGTGACGCTCAACGTGGGCGTCGTGAAGGTCCCCGACGAGCGGCTCGATCGACTTGCCGAGATCTTCAAGCCCAAGAAGATCGTGCAAGCCGACGTCACGTACGTCGACCTGCCGGCGCCGCCTGCGTCGACCGAGGGCCGCGTCGGGACGGAGGAGCTGCCGGCCGACCACCTCGCGCGGCTCCGCGACTCGGACGCATTGCTCCACGTCGTCCGTGCCTTCGATGACCCAGCGCACCCGCATCCGGCGGGGAGCGTCGACGCCGCGCGCGACCTGGAGCAGCTCGATCTCGAGTTCACCCTGGCCGACCTGGCGATGACCGAGCGAAGACTCGAGCGATTGAAGGGAAGCGGCCGCCACGGCACGCAGGCCGAGCGAGAGGCGGCCGAGCGCGAGGAGGTCGTCCTGCAACGCATCCACGAAGGACTGCAGGCTGGTTCGCCGATCCGCGACCTCGGGCTCGATGGTGACGAGTCGAAGGCGATTCGCGGCTTCCGCTTCCTGACCGAGAAGCCGGTCCTCGTCCTGCTCAACGTCGGTGAAGGCGATCTCGCGACGGTCCGGACGCAGGTCGACAAGATCGCGTCGACCTACCGGCACAAGGACGCCATGGTCGATGCCCTCTCGGCCAAGATCGAGATGGAGCTCGGCGAGCTCGAGCCCGATGAGGCCGCGGTGTTCATGGAGGAGCTCGGGATCAGCGAGTCGAGCCTCGACCGCGTGATCGCGTTGTCGTACCGGCTCCTCGGACTGGTGTCATTCCTGACGGCTGGACCCGACGAGGTGCGCGCCTGGCCGATCCACGACGGCTCGACGGCGGTCGACGCCGCCGGTGCGATCCACACCGACCTCGCCAGGGGCTTCATCCGCGCCGAGACCGTGGCCTACGAAGACCTCATCTCGCTCGGGTCGATGGCGGAGGCCAAGAAGGCCGGGCGCCTCCGATCAGAGGGCAAGACCTACCAGGTCAAGGACGGCGACGTCATCGAGATCCTGTTCAGCCGCTGACGGTGCGAGCGAGGATAGGACATGACGATCGACCTGTTCGCGGGGATCCCGGTCAAGGACTTCGAGGCCGCGCTCCCCTGGTATGAACAGCTATTCGGCGCGCCGCCATCGTTCTTCCCGACCGACACGGAGGCCGTCTGGGAGCTTGCCGAGCATCGCTGGCTGTTCATCGTCCAGCGGCCCGAGCATGCCGGCCATGCCATCCCGACAGTCCTGGTGGACGATCTCGATGCACGCGTCGGGCAGATCGCGGCACGTGGCCTCGAGCCCGCGACTGACGAGACCTACGCGAACGGCACTCGCAAGGTCACGTACATCGACCCGGATGGGAACGAGATCGGGTTCGGCGGGGTTCCGTTGGACGATGGTTGACGGCTCATACGTTGCGAGGGACGAAGGCGAGATCGATCCACTTCGCGCAGCGCGCGGGTATCACGGGGACGCGATCCCCCTGGAGTTCGGGCGATGTTCCCGGTAGGCACGCGTTCGGCACAGCCGTGCAGGGCTCCTAGCACAAGACGACATGAACTGCAGTTTCTGACCCTCGGCCACGCTCGTTCGTCGGCATCGTGTGCCTGAGCGAAACGCCTCGGGTCGGCCCGCGAACGGGCACGCTCGTTCGTCGAGAATGTGTGCCTGGGAGGAACGCCCCAGGGGCCGTGATCCCTAGTTCGGGCGGCCGCGGTCCGGGTCGAACTCCGCGAGGACCGACCGGAAGTCCCCGTTCAGCTGCTCGCCGTCCTCTTCCTCATCGTCGTCATCGTCGTCGTCCTCGTCCATATCGAGCTCGGCGAGGAAGTTCTCGGGCTCCTGCTTCGAGACGTTGACGGCGGCAGCCAGTCGATCGTCGCCGACGAAGATGAACCCGTAGTCGCGCTCTAGCACGGCGGCGATCGCCTCGATGAGCGTGTCCTGCTCGTAGTTGTCCTGGATGTCGTGGCGGATGCGCTGGACCAGCTCGAAGAACTCCTGCGGCTCCCATTCCGACTCGCTGACGACGAGCACGTCCGAATAGACCTCGTCGTCGCCTTCGTGAAGCTCGTAGAAGAACAAGCGCTGGACCTCGTCGATGCTGGTTCGGGTGCGGCAGTATACGCCGCACTGCCGGAGTCCCGGCCACGGGAGGTCCCATTGCCGTCACCCCGCGTCGAGGTCGTCCATGTCGGCTCCGCCGCCCGCGACATCGCACCCGACGACCCGCGCGGCTGGCGGATGGGCGGCGGCGTGATGTATGCCGCGCTGACGACGGCGAGACTTGGTTTGCGCACGGCCGCGGTCGTCGGGCTGGACGCTCAGGCGGCGACCGGCCACGAGCTGACCGCGCTGCGTGACGCCGGCGTCGATGTCCTGCCGGTCGACCTGCCCGAGGGTCCCGTATTCCACAACCAGGAGACGCCGTCCGGCCGACAGCAGACGGCGATCGCCGCTGGCGTGCCGGTACGACCGGTGAGCTTGCCCGCGTCGTGGCGCGCCAGCGCGGCGTGGTCGCTGGTCCCGGTCGCCGACGAGGTGCCCGACGACTGGACGGACGTGATCGACCCACGTGCCACCGTCGCCGTCGCCTGGCAAGGCATCCTGCGCCGGCTGCCTGCCGGCGCCCTCGTCGAGCGCGTTCCCCCGGCCGAGCGCGCGATCCTCCGACGCGCCGATCTCGTCGGCCTGAGCCATCTCGACGTGGCTCGTGGCACCTCGCTCGGGGAGCTGTCCCGCTTCCTCCATCCGGGCGCCAGGCTCCTGGTCACGCAGGGCGGTCACGGGGGTCTGCTGGTCACGACCGGCGACGACGGCCCCGTCGAGACATTGCGCTACCTGCCGACCCCGACCGAGCGCGAGGTCGACCCGACCGGGGCCGGCGACACATTCCTCGCCGCGTTGCTCGCTGTGCTCGTCCGGCCGAGCATCGCCGCATCGCCTGGTCGATCGCTTGCGCGAGCCCTTCGCTTCGCGGCCGCTGCCGGCTCGCTCGCGGTCGAAGATGTGGGTCTGGATGGCGTCCCGGATCGCACGTCCGTGCTCGTCCGGCGCGCCCGCGAACGCGTACGGCGCGCGGTCGTGCCGAGCCTGTCGGCCCAGGTCGGCGTGGAGGATGCCCGCCAGTAACGTTGGTTGCGCTGCGTCGCCGCGACGGCCTCAGCTGTGCTTGTCCTCGCCGAGCGGTTCGGGCTCGCCGCCGACGTCGGCGGATTCGACCCCGAGCGGGACAGTCGGGACGTCCTCGCCGCGCGCCTCGCGCCTCGCGAGCATCTCGAGGTCCGACTGGAGCTCCTGCAGCTCCTCGCCGCCGCCCATCAGGCCGTGGAGCTCCGCGGCAGTGAGCTCGCCGCGTCGATAGGTCCCGCCGGACCGGCCGCGCGTCAGGATCGTGAAGGAATTGCCGATCGGCAGGGCGTGCTGGACGTTGTGGGTGATGAAGATGACCCCCAGCCCGCGATTGCGGGCTGAGATCGCGTGACGCAGGACGATCGCGGATTCCTTGACGCCGAGCGCAGAGGTCGGTTCGTCGAGGATCAACACCCGCGCACCGAAGTACTCGGCGCGGGCGATGGCCAGGGTCTGGCGCTCGCCACCCGACAGCGTCCCGACGAGTTGATCCGTGTCGCGAACATCGATCCCGATGTTGTGCATCTCCTCGCGCGCGATCATTGCTGCCTTGGCGCTGTCGAAGCGCCGGAGAGGTCCGACGCCCACGGTCGGCTCGTTGCCGAGGAAGAAGTTGCGGCTGATGCTCATCAGGGGCATCACCGACAGGTCCTGGTAGACCGTCGCGATGCCGGCGTCGAGCGCATCGCGCGGCGAGCTGAATTGCACCGGCTGACCGTCCACGGCGAGCGTCCCGGCGTCGGGCGGGTACACGCCGGAGAGGGTCTTGATGAGCGTCGACTTTCCTGCGCCGTTGTCACCGAGGAGGCAGTTGACCTCGCCGGCGCGCACGGTCAGGGATACGTCTTCGATGGCCACCACCGCGCCGAAGTACTTCGAGATGCTGCGCGCCTCGAGGAGCGGTGCCCCGCTGACAGGCGCAGAGGTCGATGTCATGCCGGCCACCTCAGCGCGTGCCGGCGAACCGTCGCCGGATCGAGTTGTTCAGGATGACCGAAACCAGCAGCAGGGTCCCGATCGTGATGAGGTACCAGTCGGCATTGATGCCGGCGAACGTGATCCCGATCTGCGCCATCCCGATCGCCAGGGCGGCGATGGCCGTACCGGCGACCGATCCGTATCCGCCCGTCAGCAGGGTGCCGCCGATGACGGCCGTGGTGATGGCGGCGAGCTCGATCCCGCGACCGCGCAGGACATCAGCCGAGAAGAAGGTCATGCTCTGGACGGCGGCCAGGATCGCCGCCGAGAACGCCGTCGCGGCGAACAGGGCGATCTTCACCCTGGCGACTGGCACCCCGAGGTTTCGCGCGGCCCCGGGCGATCCGCCGACGCCGCTGATCCAGTTGCCGAACTTGGTGCGGCCCAGGACGTAGGCGCCGATCAAGGCGATGACGATCCACCACAGGATCGACACATTGAGGTCGCCCGACTGGCCGGCGACCTCGATCCGCCCACTCCAGTTGAAGAAGCCGGCGATCGGGTCGCTGGCGACCAGCGTCCGCTCGATCGGAATGAAGGTGATGTTGGTGACGATGGCGGTCGCGACGCGCGTGAGGCCGCCGATGATCGACATCGTCGCAAGCGTGACGATGAACGATGGCAACCCCGTCCGGACGACCAGCAGGCCGTTGATGACGCCGAGGAACGTGGTCAGGATCATCGAGACCACGATCGCCAGCCAGATGGGCAGGCCGAGCTCCGTCACGCCGACCCCGATGACGATCCCCGCGAACCCTACGAGCGAACCGATGGACAGGTCGAATTCGCCCGCGATCATGAGGAGTGCGACCGACGTTGCGAGGATCCCGACCTGGGCGGCGACGTCGAGGTAGTTGAGCGTTCCGTCGAGCCGGAGGAAGACCGGGTTGCCGGTCCGGATCGAGAGGATCGCGAAGATCACCCACAGGAACACCGCGATGATGACCGCTCCCGCCGCCGGCCGGCCGAGGAGCCGTTGGGTCAGGGGGACGCTTCGGAGTCGATCCACGGGCGGTGTTGTGGTCGCCATCGCTCCCTCCGGGGATGGTGGCGGCGCCGGGGAAGGATCCCCGGCGCCGCTATGCATGGGTCAGCGCAGACCCTTTGCCGCCAGGCCGATGACGGCCTCAGCGTCGTCCTTGGTCACGAAGCCTGGTCCCGTCATCACGAGACCCTGGCCGTTGCCGGTCGGCAGGTTCCTGGTCTCGGCGTAGTTCGTGATGATGACGATCGGCAGATACCCCTGGAGGAATTGCTGCTGATCGATGGCGAAATCCATCTTTCCGTCCTTGATCGCCGTCAGAACGTCGGCGTTCAGGTCGAAGGTGGCGAGATGCACAGGCCGCCCGGCGGCGGCCACGGCGGCAAGCGCCGGGACGGCGACGGATGGACCGAGCGTCAGGACGCCGTCGATCGTGGCGTCACCCGCAAGGGCGGCCTCGATCGTTGCCTGCATCGCCGTAGGATCGGAGATGTTGCCGGTCAGGACCTCCCCGTCCTCGCTGCCGGTCAGGCCCATGAAGAACCCGTTGCACCGCAGCGTCAGCGCTTGGTTGCCGACTTCCTGGTTGAAGCAGACGGCGTTCTTCACGCCGGCTTCCTTGAACCGCTGGCCCGCACCGAGGCCGGCCTCGTATTCGGTCTGGCCGACGTGCGCGATGATCCCCAGATCCTTGAACACGTCCGAGCCGGAGTTCATCGACACGACGGTGATGCCGGCCGCGATGGCCTTCTCGATCGCCGGGCTCAGCGCGTCGGGGTTCGGGATCGACACCACGAGCCCTGTCGGCTTCTTCGCGACCGCGGCGTCGATCAGCTGCGACATCTTGACCATGTCGCTTTCGGCGTCGGGGGCGCTGTAGTTGACGGTCACACCCATGTCGGCCGCGCCGGCCTTGACGCCGTTGCGAACGACGCCCCAGAAGCCGTCGATGGCCTGGCCGTGGGTGACGTACTCGATCGTGATCGCGCTGCGCTGGACGAGTGCGCCGTCGAGTCCCCCCGCCGCGGCCGAGCCGGTCGGCGTGCCTGTCGTACAGGCTCCTACGATCAATGCCGCGCCCGCGAGCGCGATGATCGTCTTCCGTCGCAGATCCATACCCTGATCTCCTCCGTTCGGCCGCGGCGTCCGCCACGGTCCCGATGTGTCCCACCCGCAAGGCGGGTCCGAGGGTTTCCTATCGGTTCGCGGCCACTTGGCCGCCATGGGCACCTCCTTCCTCCGGCGACCCCGAGGGTCGGGCCGGAACCCTCCCCTCTAGCCGGGGATCTCCGCGAGCCGCACGGGTCGGTGTTCGTGGAGCGAGCGATCGGCTGCTTCGGCGATGCGGAGTGCCGCAAGACCATCGGCAGCGGTGCACGGTGACGGGATCTCGCCGCGGGCGACCGCGACGAACGCTGTGAATTCGGCAGCATAGGCCGACTCGAACCGCTCGAGGAAGTCTTTCCACGCAGGTCCGGCCGGGGGCGGCACGCCAGGTTCCACCGAACGCAACGGCGTCCGCGGGCCCAGCCCGACCGCCACGCTGTCCTCGGAGCCGAAGATCTCCGCGCGGATGTCGTACCCGAGCGGGTCGTGGCGGGCGACTGTAAGCGCGGTGAACGGCCCGTCGACGAGCCGCAGACTGGCCACCGCGGTGTCGACATCGTCGTACTTCGAGAAGACGGGGAATGCCCGCACGCCGCCGACCGCGTACACCTCCTCGACCTCGCAGCCGGTCAGCCAGCGCAGGATGTCGAAGTCGTGGATGGAGAAGTCGCGGAACAACCCACCTGATTGGGCGATGTACGCCTCGTGTGGTGGGGCCGGATCGTGACCCGCGAGGCGGATCGCATAGAGGGTGCCTAACGCCCCTTCGGCGATGAGGCGATGCGCCTCGCCGTAGCCCGGATCGAACCGTCGCTGGAAGCCGAGCTGGAACGGCACGCCCGATCGGTCGATGTCTGCGGCCAGCGCGACCGTCTCGTCGAGGCTGCCGGCAAGCGGCTTCTCGCAGAAGGTCGGCAGGCCACGGGCGATCGACGCGCGGATGAGCTCCGCATGGGCGCTCGTTGCTGCGGCGATGACGACGGCATCCGCGGAGTCGAACGCGGCATCGATCGACGCCGCCGCGGTGACACCGGCCTCGGCCGCGATCTCGGCGGCGCGCCCCTGGTCGACGTCGGCGAGGTCGACTGACTCGACGCCCTCGGTCGCCTGGAGCAGGCGGGCGTGGAGCCGACCGATCCGGCCGGCGCCGATCAGCGCGATCCTCATGCCGCGTGCCCGGCCGTCGGAGCTGTCCCCAGCCGGCGTAGCGCTGTGCCGAGCACCCGCCGACCGATGGCCGCGCTCTCGGACGGCGGACCCCAGCCCCAGTCCTGTTCGACGATGAGCCAGCCGGCGTACTCCCGTTCGACCAGGAGCCGGAGCACGCCGTCGAGGTCGAGGATGCCGGCGCCGAGCTCCGTGAACAGGCCGTCGCGGACAGCCTCGCCCAGGCCCGCGTACTCGCCGGCCCGGATCCGTCCCAGCACCGCCGGGTCGACGTCCTTGAGGTGCATGTGCCTGACGCGGTCGCCGAACGCACTCGTTGCGGCGACCGGATCGCCCCCACCGACGAGGTGATGGCCGACGTCCAGGCAGAGCCCCAGACGGGCCGGGTCGGACGACGCCATCAGGCGGTCGATCTCGCTCGGTGTCTCGACGAATGTCGCCGCGTGCGGATGGAACACGGCCGCATGACCGCCGGTCGCCGCGGCATCGGCGATCGCATGGAGCAGATCGACCAGCGCGTCCCAGCCGGTGTCGGTCAGGATCGGCGTCTCGGGCGAGTCGGCCCGGCCCGCCCGGCGGTCACGATCCGGGGAACCATCGACGGCCAGGCAGAGCACGTCACCGCCGCCTGCCTCCAGGAGGCGGAGTCGTTCCATGGCAGCATCCTTTGCCTGGGGGGCTGGCCCGTCGACGGTCGTCGGGATCGCGGCGTAGACCTCGGCCAGTCGCAGCCCGCGCGTATCGAGTGCCTGGCGGAGGTCCGCGCCCTCAGGAAAGTCGACGCCGAGCTGCGTGCCCTCGTACCCGAGGCGGGCGATCTCGTCGAGGAGGGGCAGCGCGTCGGTCGGTTCCCGTCCCGCGGATAGCTCGACGTTGCGCCACAGGATCGGAGCCGTCCCGATCGAGGCTCGCGGCAAGGCGTCGGTCGCGCGTCGGAGCGGCGAACGCAGGCCATCCCGAGCCGCCGTGACGGTGCTCACCCGGTGCCGCTCCTCCGCCGCCCCTCACTGACAAAGCGCACGCGCGAGTCGCGATGGTAACCGCGCCGGGGCAGCAACGCGAGTGCCGACGGCACAGCGGGGAGGTAGGCTGATGCGTGCCATGGAGACCTTGACCGGGACGTCGGTTCCGCCCCTCGCCGACAGCCCGCTGGGGCGCACGATCGCGACGACGGCGACGGACATCTGGAACGACTCGTGCGCCGTCGACGAGCTCGAGTACGCGATCTCGTACGGCGCGGTCGGCGCCACCGCGAACCCGACGATCGTGGTCGACGTCTGGAAGGCCGACCCGGCGCGCTGGCGAGACCGCGTGCACGCCCTCGCGGCTGAACGGCCCGACGCGACCGAGATCGATCTCGCCTGGGCGATCGTCGAGGAGATGTCATTGCGCGCAGCGCCCCTGTTGCGGCCGGCGTTCGATGTCTCCCGTGGGCGTCAGGGCAGGCTGTCGATGCAGACCGACCCGACGCTGTTCCGTTCGTTCGACCGGATGCTCGCGCAGGGCGAGCATTTCGCGGGCCTCGCGCCGAACATCATCGTCAAGTTCCCGGCGACGTCGACTGGGGTCGGCGTGATGGAGGAGGCGACCTACCGCGGCGTCAGCGTGAACGCGACGGTGTCGTTCAGCGTCGCGCAGGCTGTCGCGGCCGGCGAGGCCGTCGAGCGAGGATTGCGGCGGCGTGAGGCCGACGGGCTCTCGGTGGACGACATGGGACCGGTCATCACCGTGATGATGGGCCGCATCGAGGACTGGCTTCGCGTCCAGACCGAGCGCGACGGGATCGTCGCCGACCCGACCGCGCTGCCATGGTCGGGGGTCGCGGTCTTCAAGCGGACGGTCGACGAGTTCCGGAGGCGGGGTCTTCGTGCACGTCCGTTGGCGGCAGCGATCCGCCACGAGTTGCACTGGTCGGCGTTGATCGGCGGCGACGTGATCATCACGATGCCGGCTGTCTGGCAGCGCCGGTTCAATGCCTCGTCGGTCGAGGTTCGGCCGCGCATGGACGACCCGATCGACCCGGCCGTGCTCGACGAGCTGCGCCGCCACTTCCCGGATTTCGTGCGCGCGTACGAGCCGGACGGCCTCACGCCGGCGGAGTTCGATACGTTCGGTCCGAGCGCGCGAACGCTACGGGCGTTCATCGGCTCGTACCACGAGCTGCTCCACCAGGTCGGTGACGCGCTGGTCCCGAACCCCGACGTCAAGTCCTCCGCGTGACCGCCGCCGAGGCCGACCTCCACCGGCCGGCCGGCTCGCTGGCTGGCAACGGATGGTCGGTGGTGTTGCGGCCAGAGGATGCGGGCTGGCGGTACAGCGGGCTTCAGGCGGCGACCCTCGCGCCGGGAGGAAGTCTCGCGTTCGAGACAGGCCCCGACGAGGTCATCGTGCTATCGATCGAGGGGGGCTTCGGGGTGCGCGTGGACGGCGAGCGATTCCAGCTCGAGGGGCGTCGGGACGTGTGGGCCGGGCCGAGCGACTTCATCTACGCGCCGCCCGGATCGGCGCTCGAGGTGGGATCCGAGGGTGGCGGCGGCTTCGTCGTGGCCTCGGCACGTGCCGAACGACGCTTCCCGACCCGCTACATGCCGTCGTCCGCCGTCGCCGTCGAGATCCGCGGGTCAGGCGCATGTTCGAGGGAGGTACGCAACTTCGCGGCCGCGGATCGCTTCGACGCCGATCGCCTCATCGCCGTGGAGGTGTTGACGCCGGGCGGTAACTGGGGCTCGTACCCGCCGCACAAGCACGATGAGGTCCGCCCGGGGGAGACCGAGCTCGAGGAGATCTACCACTACGTCGTGCGCGACGGGCCGACCGGGCAGCCCGGACTCGCGTACCAGCACGTCTACGGCACGCCAGAGCGGCCGATCGACCTCCTGACGACGGTGGCGACCGGCGATGTCGTGCTCGTCCCGCATGGCTGGCACGGTCCCGCCATGGCCGCCCCCGGCTACGACCTGTACTACCTCAACGTGATGGCCGGGCCCGGGGAGCGTGCGTGGCGGGCGTGCGACGACCCTGCCCACGCATGGGTCCGCGATCGCTGGGCGGACCAGCCGGTCGATCCCAGGGTGCCGTTCGGCGGAAGGGGTTCTGGCGCACCGCCGTCCTGCTAGCATCGGCTGGCCGTCACGCCCTACCAGAACGGACCGCCATGGACCGCGCCGATCGAACCCGGATCCCCGAGGGACTGAAGCGCCGCTGGCCGGACATCCGACCAGAAGACAAGGCCGCAGTCGCCGCCGTCCTGGAGCGAGGTGTCCTCGGAGGCGTCGGTGCGCCCGAGATGACCGCCCTCGAGGAGGAGTGGGCCGCCTTCGTCGGACGCTCCCAGGGTCTTCTGTTCAATTCGGGCACTGCCGCCATCCACGCAGCCCTGCACGGGATCGGGATCGAGCCCGGCGACGAGGTCATCACGACTTCGTATACGTTCGCGGGAACCTGGCAACCGATCCTCCAGCAGCTCGCCATCCCGGTCTTCGTCGATATCGACCCACGAACGTTCAACCTCGATGCCAACCAGATCGAGGCAAAGATCACGCCACGGACCCGGGCCATCATCGCGGTCCACATCGGCGGGCTTCCGGCGGACCTCGACGAGATCCTGGCCATCGCAGAGCGGCACGGTCTGCGCGTGATCGAGGACGCGTGCCAGGCGCACGGCGCGACGTACCACGGGCGCCAGGTCGGATCGTTCGGTGTCGTCGGCTGCTACAGCCTCAACTCCAGCAAGATCCTGTCCGGTGGCGAGGGCGGGCTCTTCGTCGCCGATGACCCCGAGGTCATCGCGCGTGCCCGGCGACTGCGCACCTTCGGCGAGGACATCCCCGAGCTGGCGCGGCTGACCGGCTGGAGCTTCCGGCCGTACACGTCTCACTCGGTCGGCTGGAACTACCGCCACCAGGAGATGCCTGCGGCGCTTGCGCGCTCGCAGCTGCGCCGGCTGTCGGAGTACATCGCGACCGGCCAGCGCAACGCGGCCTTCATGACCGAGCAGCTTGCCGGGATTCCGGGCATCACGCCCCCGTACATCCCGCCCGATCGCACATCGACGTACTACCAGTACCGGGTCCGTCTCGCACCGGCCGAGCTCGGGCTGGGTGACGTGCCACCGGCCGCCTTCCGGGATGCTCTCGGCCAAGCGCTGCTGGCCGAGGGCGTCGGGGTCGAGCTGTGGCACAGGCAGCCGGCGCCGGCCTTCCCGGTGTTCCAGGACCGCGTCGGGTTCGGTGGTCGGTTCCCCTGGACGCAGCCACCCGCGAGCCGCGATGTCACGTACGACGTCGCCGACTACCCGGAGGCGACGGCTATGTTCGACTCGTCGCTGGTCTTCTGCGACGCGCGCCACCCGATCTTCGTCCAGCCGCCTGAGTTGATGGAGCACTACGTGGACGCGATCCGAAGCGTGCTGGCGGATCCCGAACGCATCCTGGCCGCAGCGGGGTCCGCTCCAGCCATCCCGGTCTGAATCCGACGACGATGGACGATGGGATCGGCGTCGGGCTCCTCGGCGCCGGCTGGATCACGCGTGCCCACGCCCACGCGCTGCACACGATCGGCCACGTCGCGCCGTTGTCGCGACCGATCCGGTTGGTGGCCCTCGCTGCCCGCAACGCCGAGCGCGGGGCGGCGATGGCCCGCGAGCTTGGGGTCGAGCGATTCGCGACGGACTGGGCCGAGGTCGTCGATGACCCGCGTGTCGACGTCGTCGCGGTGCTGCTGGGTGAGACCGCCCATCGCGAAGCGGCCGAAGCTGCCCTGGCACTCGGCAAGCCCGTCCTCTGCGAGAAGCCACTGGGCCGCGACCGCGTCGAGGCGGGTGCCATGCTGGCCGCGGCCGAACGCGCCGGGGTGCCGGCCGCCTGCGGGTTCAACTACCGCTACGTGCCCGCGATGCGGCTGGCTCGCCAGATCGTGGAGAGCGGCAGGCTGGGTGACCTTCAGCAGTTCCGTGCTGTGTACTTGCAGGACCACGCTTCGGGTCGCGTCCCGAGCCGGCGCCCGAACGCCTCGCGGGCGGTCACCGACTATGCCCACATCGTCGATTTCCTTCATTACCTGGGCGGCGACGCTGCGGCGGTCCAGGCGACGTCGGCCAAGCTGACCAGCGGCGGCGCCGACGTCGAGGATGCGTACGTCGCAGCCATCGACCTGCACGGCGGCGGTATCGCGTCGCTCGAGGCATCCCGCGTGGCGCGTGGCTGGAAGGGTCGCCAGGTCGTCGAGTTCAACGGCACCGAGGGCTCGCTGTGGTGGGACATGGAGGATCTCAACCGCCTCCACGTCTTCTACGCGAGCGACGAGGCCGACGGCACAGGCGGCTTCCGGGACGTGCTGGTGACCCAGGCCGACCATCCATTCCTCGGGATGTGGTGGCCGCCGGGCCACACGATCGGCTGGGAGCACAGCTTCGCGCACCAGTGGCGCGACTTCCTCGAGGCGGTCATCGATGACCGGCCGCTCTCGCCGGAACAGGCGAGTTTCGAGGATGGCTATCGCGCCGCGGTCCTGTGCGACGCGATCGTCGCCTCGGCCGCTGAGGGTCGCCGGGTACGGATCGACGAGCTGACGAGTGCCGAGGTTTGACGCGGCGACGGGTCACGCGGCCTTGGGCCGCTTTCCGAGCTGAGCGACGTTCCTGTGAGGTACGGATCTCTGATGGATGAGCGTTACGCAACGTGAGTTCCGACAGTCTCGTCGGAATCGGGGCACGGCCCCGCGCGTTCGTTCGAGATCCGTTACTGATGGGAACGTTGCGTCGCTCAGCCGGTCAGCAGCGGGCGCATGAACCGCGCCGCCTCCTCGACCGCCGCTTCGGGCGACAGGTCGGCGTCCTCGTTCTCGATCGCCAGGGCGTCGTCGTAGCCGACGTCGCGGAGCGCCTCGACGAATGATACCCAGAACGTCGCGTCGTGGACGCGGCCGACCGTCCGGAACACCCACGCACGCTTCGTCGGGTCCTCGAACGAACGCTGGTCGAGGACCCCAGCGATCCCGACCTGCTCCGGGACGATCTCGGTGTCCTTGAGATGCACGTGGTGGACGGCGGGCCCGAGCGCCCGCACGACAGCCAGCGGGTCCATGCCCTGCCAGAACAGGTGTGACGGATCGACGTTCGCCCCGATGATCGGTCCGACGGCGTCGCGCAACCGCTCGAGGGTCGGGACGTTGTAGGCGAGATGGAGCGGGTGAAGTTCCAGGGCGATGCTGTAGATACCCGCGGCCGATGCCTCGGCGGCGAGGCCGCCCCAGAGCTCGATCGCAGTCGCCCACTGCCGCTCGAGCAGCGCACGCGCGTCGTCCGGCCATGGATACCAGACGAAGTCGACGGTCGACGACGCCGGGCCGTCGCCGGGGCAGCCCGACATCGTCACGATCTTGCGGATCCCGAGCTCACCCGCCAGCCGGATCGTGGAGCGGATGAGCGCCACGTGGGCATCGCCGTGGACCGGGTGCATGGGCCAGGCCGAGCAGTTCAGGGCGGCGATGCGCAAGCCGCGCCGTTCGAACTCGGCCGCGAAGGCGGTTTGACGGCCGGCATCGGCCAGCAGCTCGTCGATGCGCAGATGGGGCGCCGACGACTGGCCACCGGTCGCGATCTCGATCGCGGTGGCCCCGACGCGCGCCGCGACATCGAGCGCTTCCTCGAACGTGTGCCCAGGCAGCGAGTCGGTGTAGAGGCCGAGCTCCATCCCCGCCGTCAGGCGCTGACGGCGCCAGGCGTGATCACGACCTTGGTCGCGTCGCCAGAGCGGAGCAGGTCGAGGCCCTCGCTGACGCGGTCGAGCGGCAGGACGTGCGTCACGATCGGGTCGAGGGGGAGGGAACCGCCCTCGACGAGCCGGATCGCGGTCGGGAACGTGAACGCCGTGACGTACGCGCCGAGCACGGACAACGAACGGTGCGTGATCGTGTACTGGTGGATCGCGGGCATCGCGGCGTCGTTCATGCCGAACAACACGATCCTTCCACCCAGCGCGGCATGCTCGACGGCCGTCGCGAACTGGCTCCCGACGGCGTCCACCAGGATGTCTGCGCCATGGGGCAGGAGCTCGGTGCGCCGCGCTGCAAGCTCGTCGGGGCCGACGACCGCGTCCGCCCCGACCGCAGCGGCCACGGCCGCCCGGCTGGCCTGCGGCTCGACGACGATCACCGGCGCGGCACCGGCGGCCTTGAACATCGCGAGGAAGAGGCAGCCGATCGCACCGGCGCCGAAGATCACCGCGCTTTCGCCGGGCCGCGGGTTGGCCTTGTTCACCCCGTTCACGACACAGGCCAGCGGCTCGATGAGTGCGGCGACACGGGGCGGTGGGACGTCGGAGATCGGGAAGACGGCCGCGGCGGGGGCCTTCACATGCGACGCGAGGGCGCCATCCCGGAAGATCCCGAGTGCCCGGATGTCCTCGCAGCTGGCGGGCCGCCCGGCACGGCACGGGCCGCACACGCCGCACTTGGGGTCGGGATCCACCGTCACACGCTGACCCACATGTACGCCATCGACACCAGCGCCGACCGCGTGGACATGCCCGATGAACTCGTGGCCCATCACGACGCCCACATCTGCGGGATGGCCGGGTGGCACGTTCAGGATCTGGAGATCCGAGCCGCAGATCCCGCACGCCTCGACCTCGATGACCACATCGTCATCTGCCTCGACCCTCGGTTCGGGGACGTCCTCGAGCGCCACCACGCCCGAGCCCTTGAAGACGGCGGCCTGCATCAGGCGGCTGGGCGGCGGCGACGCATCCTGCCGGTCAGCCGACGGGCACGACCCAGCGCCAGCGCCGCCAACCCGAGCGTCCCGAGGGTCACGACCAGCATCACCGTCGCCACGGCGTTCACCTCGGGCGTGACCCCGAACTTGACGCGGGTGTAGATGTAGGTCGGCAGCGTCGGCTGCGCCCCGACCGTAAACCAGGTGATCACGAACTCGTCGATCGACAGCGTGACGCTGATCAGTGCGCCCGCCAGGATGGCCGGGGCGATGAGTGGCAGCACGATGTGGCGGATCGCCCTGCTGGGTGACGCCCCGAGGTCGGCCGCGGCCCACTCGAGCGAGCGGTCGAAGCTCTGCAGGCGGCTCGCGACGATGAGGACGACGAACGGGACGGTCACGACCAGCTGGCCCGCGACAACTGTCCCCAGCGACAGGGGCAGATCCATCGCCCGGGCGAAGTAGATGAGCAGCGACACCCCGATAAGGACGCCTGGGACCATGATCGGCAGCGTGAACGCGATGCGGGCGACGTTGGGGAACCGGATCCGGCCGCGGACCAGGACGAAGGCGGCCATGGTCCCGATGATCGTCGCGAGGATCGACACCACGACCGCGACGGTGATCGAGTTGCCGACCGCACGCAGCAGCACCCGGTTCTCGAGCATCGCCTCGTACCAGCGCAGCGTGAAGCCCGTGATCGGCAGCCCCGGTGTCGACGACTCGTCGAACGAGAAGACGACCAAGAACAGGATCGGCAGGTAGAGGAACACGATCAGCGCCCAGAAACCCAGCCGCAGCCCCCAGCGCACCGCGCGTGCGTAGCGACTTACCGGCATCGTCTCGAGCGGATCGACGCGGCTAGCCACGGGCCACCACGTCCTCGACCCGGAGGTAGCGCCGGAACGCGATCAGGAGCACGAGCACGAACGCCGCGATCAGGAAGCCCACGGCCGCGCCCTCGGGGATGAGTGCGTTCTTGAAGAAATTGGCGAGCAGGTTGGCGATCAGCAGACCCTGCGCACCGCCCACCATCGATGGCGTCAGGAACTCACCGAGGATCGGGATGAAGACGAAGATGCAGGCCGTGATCAGGCCCGGGCGGATCTGCGGGAGCAGGACGTGGCGGAAGGCGCGGCTTGGGCTCGCACCGAGATCCTGGGCGGCGGTGAGCTGGGTGAAATCGAACCGCTCGAGCGACGCGTACAGGACCAGCGCCGCGAACGGGATGTACAGGTAGACGAGAACGAGGAACGTCCCGAAATCGTTGTAGACGAACAGGAACGACGGCTCGCGCAGGATGCCGAGCCCGGTGAGCACCTGGTTGAGCGCGCCGCGCTCACCGAGGATCGCCTGCCACGAGTACACGCGCAGGAGGTAGCTCGTCCAGAACGGCACGATGATCACGAGCAAGGCGACGCGCGCCCACCGTCGCGAGACGTAGCGTGCCAGGAAATAGGCGACGAGGAACGCAACGACCAGGCTGACTACCGTGACGCCCGCGCCGATCAGCATCGTCTTGAACAGCGTCCGGACGTAGGTCGGATTCTGGAAGAAGTTCTGGTAGTTCTCGAGCGTCCAGACGGGGACGATGTCGAGGTTTGGAGCGGTCGACCACAGTGAGAAGACGAACATCAGCGCGAGCGGCACGAAGAACAGACCGACGAGGATCACTCCCGCCGGCAGGAATGGGGCGAGCTCAAGCGGCCGGGCGAACCGCCCGCGCCGGAGCGTGGTCGGCGGGGCCACGCTGGCCCCGCCGACGATATCGGTCGCCATGGCCGGAGACTAGGCTCCGAAGACCTCGTTGAAGAGCTGGATCGACTTCTCGGTCGACGTGCCCGGCCCCTTGAGCGTGGTCTGGCCGAGGATGGCCTCCGACTCGGTCCAGCGATAGCGGTCGGCGCGGTCCTTGTGGCCCTGGTCCACGAGGACCTTGTAGGCCTGCTCGCTGAAGAGCGGGCGGCCGTGGGTGATGAAGTTCGCGGCGATGTTCTCGGCCTGCTGCGACTTCTCCAGGAACGGGAAGATCAGCGACTTGTTCTTGCCCTCCTTGACGATCATCTCGGCGTCCATCCAGCCGACGGTGCCTTCCTTCGGGATGAAGCCCTTGATCTCGGGTCCGCCGGCGTCCTTGACCCGGTCCTCGTTGCCGAAGTTGCCGGTGATGAGCCAGGCCTCCTCGCTGGTCATCGAGTTGACGCTGTCGGTCGCCTGCTGGGCGAACTTGAGGACGTTCGGCTTGAGCTGCTCGAGCAGCCCCTTGACCGTGGCCAGCTGGTCGTCGGTCATGTTGTAGACATCGTCCACACCCGATGCCTTGCCCATGTACGCGACGATCTCTTCCGGCTGGTTCTCGATGACGATGCGGCCCTTGTACTTCGGGTCGAGGAGCACCTCCCACGAGTCGGGCGCCGGTGTGACCTTCTCGACGTTGTAGTAGATGCTGATCGGCGACCAGCCGAACGGGTAGCCGAGGTAGCCCTCCGGCTTCGTCCAGATCTCGAACTCGCGGGCGAACGAGTAGAGCTGCGACGAGACCTTGAGCTCGTTGATGTTGAAGGGCTCGATCAGCCCCTCGGCGTAGTACGCCTCAGGCACCCACAGCGCATCGCCCGAGATCTTGTCGAGCTCTCCCTTGACCTCCTTGAGCTTCGCGAACCCCTCCGCGTTGCCGGCGAGCTCACTGATCTGCGGCACGATCTTGTCGGACGTCTCGATGGCCTTGAGCTGGGTGTCGATGTAGTGGTCGCCCCAGGTCATCCAGTTGAACGTCCCGCCTTGTGCCGTCGGGCTGCCCACGCTGCAGGCCGCCGCGATGCCCCCGAGCGACACTGTGGCGCCTACCGCCGCAGATGCCTGCAGGAACCGCCTGCGCGACAGGCGGAAGTCGATCTCAGTCATGGTCCATTCCTCCTCCAGGATCCTGTTCCGTTGCGAGCGCTTCGCCGGCAGTCACGACCGACGACTCGCGGGGGTCCCACCAGACACGCACCTCTCGATCCAACAGCTCCTCCTCACCTGCCTGCTCGTCCGACTCCATGTGGAACCGAAGCACGACGAAGGTCCCGGCCTCGGTCTCGACCGTGATCCTCGTGTGGTTGCCCATGAACGCGACGTTCGTCGCTCGACCGCCGATGACCGCGGCCTGCATGCCACTCGGGGGTGCATCGCGGCCGACCCCGACCGACTCGGGCCGGATCATGAGCGCGACGCGATGGGCGGCGGCGGCATCGTGGTCGGGCACCGGTACGACCGTGCCGTCCCGCAACCGGAAGCCCGGCCCGGTCCCGTTGGTAGTCAGCTGCCCGTCGAGGAAATTGGATTCGCCGATGAAGTCGGCCACGAAGCGATCGACCGGCCGCTGGTAGATCTCCCGTGGCGGCCCGACCTGGCGTACCTGGCCGCCGGCCATGACCGCGATCCGGGTAGCCATCGACAGGGCCTCTTCTTGGTCGTGCGTCACGAACACGAACGTCGTCCCGACCTGGCGGTGGATGCGCGCGAACTCCACCTGCATCTGCTTGCGCAGCTTGAGATCGAGGGCGCCGAGTGGCTCGTCCAGCAGCAGCACCGCGGGTCGCTTTGCGAGCGCTCGCGCCAGGGCGACGCGCTGTGCCTGGCCGCCAGAGAGCTGGCTCGGATAGCGATCCTGGTAGCCGGCCAGGCCGACGAGCTCGAGGTATTCGCTCGAACGACGACGGATCTCGTCGCCGCGCAGTCCCTCCATCCGCAGCCCGAACTCGACATTCTCGGCGACCGACATGTGGGGGAACAGCGCGTAGTTCTGGAAGACCGTGTTCACGTTCCGGCGGTGCGGCGGCAGGTCATTGACCCGATGGCCCTCGATGCGGAGCTCGCCGGAGGTCAAGGGCACGAATCCGCCGATGAGGTTGAGCGTCGTCGTCTTGCCGCAGCCAGACGGCCCGAGCAGGCAGAAGAACTCACCCGTCTCGATGCGCAGGGACACGCCGTCGAGCGCTACGGCATCGCCGTAGCGCTTGGTCACGTCGATCAATTCGATGGCGGGGGGGCCGGCAGCAGGCGTCGTCATACCGCGTTCCCGCCACTCAGGGCAGCGGCCGGGACACGTGGTCGCCGCTCCGCTCGAGCGGGCCGCATCGGGGTGCTGTCACCCACGACGAGGCTGACCGAGAGCACCTCGGATGCCGGCATCGCTCCGTCGCGCAGACCCGTCGTCAGCATCTCCACAGCCCGCCGGCCGACGTCGACCGATGGCACCGCGACCGTCGTCAACCGCGGTCTCGACTGGAGCGCGGGGATGATGCCGTCGAAGCCCGTCACGGCGATGTCGTCCGGCACATCCAGGGCGGTCGAGCGCAATGCATCGAGCAGGGCGAGCGCCAGCTTGTCGTCGTAGCATAGGGCTGCATCCGGCGGGTCGTCGGCCAGCGCGCGGGCAGCCGCCGCAGGATCGCGCCAGCCATCCATGCCGGTCTCCACGACACGCAGGGGCGGCAAGCCGACCGCAGCGAGCGCCGACGTGACAGCGGATCGCCGCAGCGCGTCCGAAGCGCCGGTGCCCGGTCCGACGTAGGTGATCCGTTCATAGCCGCGCTCGGCCAGGTGGTGGACCATCGCAGCCAGACCCGCGGCATCGTCCGTGCGGAGCACGCCGCGCCTGGGTGGCTCACGGCCATCGGCGAGCGCCGGATAGTCTGGTTGGACGAACATGACGCGTTCCGGCCGCACGGCCTTGAACACGTCGCTGGGGTCGCTGACGCATGAGGCGACGACGATCCCGTCCGCACGGTGCTCGACGAAGGCGCGCAGGGCGCGCTGCTCACGCTCGGGGTCGTGCAGGCCGGTCATGATGAAGACCGCGAACCCGAGGCCTGCCGCAGCTTTTTCGAACCCAGCGGCGACCTTGGCGTGGACCGGATCAGCGAGATCATCGAGCAGCAGACCGAGGATGTGCGTCCGTTGCGCCCGCAGGCTGCGAGCCGCGGCATTCGGGACGTATCCGAGCTTCTGCGCGGCGGCACGCACAGTCGCCCGCGTCGTCTCGCCGATCCTCGGGTCGTCCTTGAGGGCGCGCGACGCCGTCGCCTCGGACGTGCCGGCGATGCGGGCGACGTCGGCAAGGACGACCCGTCGTTCAGGGGGTCGACGCATCGCGCCGATCAGTCTCCGCGCACGGCGGCACGTTCGTTCCATCCGCCCGGGACGGCGTCGCGCCGACGGGCCGCACGCTCAACCACAGACCCGGTGCCCCTCCGCTCGGCGATGCATCCGGTGGCTTGTGCAATCGGTTGCGCGGACGCTAGCATACCGGTGCTGGAGGGTCAACGCGCTCGTTGGGGAGGGAAGATTGGCTCGAGGGACGAACGCGCCACGAGCCACGCCACACGCCACTCCCGTCGACCTCCGGCGGTATCGCACGGCAAGCGACCGTGACCTCGCGGCCCGCCTCCATCCGGCCTACGCCGACGCCATCCCACGCGTTCCGGCCGGAGAACAGGTTTTTCGCGGGCTGCCCTTCCGGTTCGCCACCGCCACCGCACGCCAGCGCTGGCTTCTGCTCGAGAGCGAGGTCGTCGTCGACCTGCGGTCGGCGGGGTCGGTCAGCCACGTGGTCATCGCTCATTTCTGCGACGCCTGGCGCGATCCTGTCGGCGGGCGTCCGACCGACCTGCCGGTCGGCTGGGTGACGCCCGCCGGTCAGCCGCTCGCGAGGTACACGCTCGAGACCCTCAGCGGCGCGTCCGGCGGGGGTGTGGTCCGCCGCCGGTTCGAGATCAACGAAGGCATCGTCGGCTGGGGGCAGGGAGCCTTCGCGGCCGTCCCGCATCCGGTCGAGTTGCCGCTCGACTGGCGCGGCCCGCATCCTGTACCGCCGCCGGGCGGCTACGCCGCGCCCGGGGATGCCGGGCTGCTGGGCATCCTGCCCGGGAGCTGGGGACCGGGCCAGACCGGCGTCGCCGATCAGGTGCCGAGTCCGAACGGCGACATCGCGCTGTGGCTGTACGCGATCGAGGTCCCCGGCGGACCTGTCGAGCTCGCGACGCTGCGACTGGAGCCCCTCGAGTCGCCGGATGCCGGCGGCACGGTGGTCATCGCGGCCGTGACGGCCTATCGAGGTTCAGCCTCGCCGCTGGCGATCGAGCCGCGACGCACGCTGCATGTCGCGGGTGGTGGCGATGGGCCCATCGAAGTCGACCTCGGTCAGGTGTTCAGGACACGCCCGGCTCCGTCTCTCGCGGCAACGGGCGACACTGCTGGCCACGATGCGATCACCGGGTGGGGGATCCCTCGGACGGACAACGGACGCCCGGATGCCGTGCTGGTGGACCTCGCCATGGCGCCCGACGCGACGATCGCCGTTGGATCGGAGGTCGTCTCGGCCGACCGCCTCCCCCCGGACGGCGGGCAGGCACGGTTCGGGGCCATCACGATCGGATCCCTGTCGACGCCGACCCAGCGTGTCGAGGTCGAGGTCGTCGATGCCAGCACGGGTCGGCCGATGCCGGCTCGGGTGCGGTTCCTTGCACCGGACGGACGCTACCTGCCACCACTCGGACACCGGGACGAGGTCAACCCGGGACTCAACGAGGACACCGGGGCAGATCTCGTCCTTGGTGGCGCGACGTACGCCTACGTGCCGGGCCGCTTCCCGATCGCGCTGCCGGTCGGCCGCGTCGAGGTCGAGGTCGTCCGCGGGTTCGGGTTTCGACCGCTCCGCCGAACGGTCGAGATCGGCGCCGAGGGCAAACCCCTGGTCCTGCCGCTGGAGCCGATCGAGGGAGGGTCCGAAGCGGGTTGGATCGCGGTCGACTGTCACGTCCATTTCATCTCGCCGACGTCTGCGCTGCTCCAGGCGCAGGCAGAGGGTGTCGCCATCGCGAACCTGCTCGCGACGCAGTGGGGCGATCACCACACGAGCATCGCCGACCTTCCGGTGATCGCCGTCTCCGACCCAGCGGGCGAGCACCTCGTCGTGATGGGCAGCGAGAACCGCCAGAACATGCTCGGTCACATCGGTCTGCTCGGCGCGCCCGACGCCGTGCTGCCGATGGCCAGCGCCGGGCCGCCCGAGGCTCGCATGGGCGATCCACTCGACCGGCTCCTCGCGGATTGGGCTGATGCGGCACGAGCCCAGGACGGGTTGGCCGTGGCCGTCCATTTCCCGCTGCCTTACGCCGAGATCGCCGCCGACATCGTGTCGGGCAGGATCGACGCGGTCGAGCTCCAGGCGCTGACCCCGGGCATCGATGGCCCATCGATCCGCGAGTGGTACCGATTCCTGAACTGCGGCTACCGGCTGCCGGTCGTGGGTGGGACGGACAAGATGTCCGCCGAGATCCCGCTCGGGGCGATCCGGACCTATGCCCGGCTGGCCGCCGATACGCCGGTGTCGTTCGCAGCATGGGCGGACGCGGTCCGCGCAGGTCGGACGTTCGTGTCGTCGGGCGCGTTCGTCGATCTGCAGGTCGACGGTCACGGGATGGGCGAGACCGTCACGCTCGGACGCAGCGAGGGGACGGTCGATGTCAGCGTTCACGCGTGGGCGGCACACGCAGTCATCGAGGGGATCGAGCTGATCCACGACGGTGCCGTCGTCGCCGCGACGCGGGGGCAGTCGACCGACCGGCTCAACCTCACGGAGCGTGTCGCCGTCAAGACGAGCGGCTGGCTCGCCGCCCGCGTCACCAGCGACGCGCAGATCCACTCAGGCTTCGCGACGAGCATGGGCGCGCACAGCTCACCGGTCTACCTGGACGTCGCCGGACGGCCAGCCTTCTCGCCTGAAGACGCGGCGGCCATCGGCACCATCATCGACGGGGCGCGGACGTGGATCGAGACGATCGCCACGGTCCGCTCGCCGGCCGAGCGCGCCAGGCTGGCGACGTACCTCCGGTCGAGCAGGGCGACGCTCGACGAGCTGGTCCGGGAACGGACGGGGAGCTGAGCCTACTCGATCGTCCGGATCTTCTCGAATGCCTGGCCGAGCGCCTCGGGACCCATCGTCGAGTAGCCGCCGTCCACGAGCAGTTCTGCACCGGTCACGAACGATGCGCGGTCCGACAAGAGGAACGCCGCCGCCTCGCCGACCTCCGCTGGATCGGCCATCCGGCCGAGCGCCTGGAATTCCGCGGCGAGCGCGTCCGCGCGTTCGCGCGTGCCATAACGCCGTTCGATGTTGCGGCTCCACATCCAGCCCGGCGACACGGCATTGACACGGATGCCGCGCGACGCGAGATGGTGGGCCGAACTCTTCACGAGCATCAACAGCGCCGCCTTCGAGACGTTGTAGACGACACGCGCCGGTTGCGAGACATGTCCGCTGATCGACGCGATGTGCACGATCGCGCCGCCCGGCCCCATCGCTGCTGCGGCTTTCGTCGTGAGCATCGCGGCTGACGCGACGTTGACGTCCAGGACCCGCTGCCACATCGCGCGGTCGCTCGCGAGCCGCTCGTCCTCGAAGTTGGCGGTCGCGCCCACCACGCCGTCGAGCCGACCGAACTCGCCGATCGCGCTCGCAACGAGCCGATCGAGGTCATCGTCGCTGGCCACGTCGGTCGCGACGAACGTGGCCGCGTCGCCGAGACGCGCGGCAGCCGTCGGCCCGTGGTCAGGGTCGTGGTCGGCGAGGATCACGCGGGCGCCGCCGTCGATCAGGACGCGACCGATGGCCTCGCCGACGAACGAGGCTGCGCCGGTGACGATGACGACGCGACCGTCGAACTCGCCCACTCGTCAGACGCCGACGCGCTGGCGCCGCTTATCGGACTCCCACGCTTCCCGCGCGGCCCGGACGGCCGGTCGCTCGCTGACCTCCGGCACGCCGACCTCCCACCACGCGCCACCCTCGGTCCAGGTGTACTGGTCGACCGGGACGACGATCACGTACGTCCGGTCCGCGGCCTTCGCACGCGAGAACGCTGCCGTGAGGTCCTCGATGGTCTCTGCGCGCTCCGCGATCGCGCCCATCGATTCGGCGTGCTTGACGAAATCGACCTGGACCATACGTTCGTGGCGCGTCGTCGAGAGCAGGTTGTTGAACTCGACGCCACCGGTATTGACCTGCAGCCGGTTGATGACCGCGAATCCACCGTTATCGCAGACGATGAAGATGACCTTCTGGCCGGTCATCACGGTGGAATAGATGTCGGAGTTCATCATCAGGTAGGAGCCGTCGCCGACCCACGCGATGACGTCGCCGGTCGGACGGGCGAGGCGGGCGCCCCACGCCCCGGCGATCTCGTAGCCCATCGTGGAGTAGCCGTACTCCGAGTCGAACGAGCCGACCGACTTGGAGCGCCAGCCCATCGTGAGCTCACCGGGGAGCCCGCCGGCGGCGGACAGGATGTAGTCCGCGGGATCGCTGGCCGCATTGATCGCCTGGATGACCTCGGCATAGGCGAGTGGTCCGTCGTGACGCCTGCCCGCCCACGAGTCGAGATAGGCGTGCCATTCGGCGATCCGCTCGTCGGCCGTCGCCAGCCAGTCCGGCGGCGCCGCGTACGTGCCGAGCGCGGCATCGAGCGCCTCGAGCGCCACCTTGGCATCGCCGATCACGGGCAGGGCGCCCTGTTTGTGGGCGTCCCAGGACGCCGTGTTGACGGCGACGAACCGTACGTTCGGATCCGCGAACACCGACCACGAGCCGGTGGTGAAGTCCTGCAGCCGCGTGCCGACGGCGAGCACGACGTCGGCGCGCTCGGCCATGGCGTTGGCGGCCGTCGAGCCCGTGACGCCGATCGGCCCCGCGTAATTCGGATGGTCGTGCGTGAGCGTCGACTTTCCCGCGACCGTCTCCACGACCGGGATGCCGTGACGCTCGGCGAACGCGCGGAGGGTGTCGACGGCGCCCGAGTAGTGGACGCCACCGCCCGCGATGATCAGCGGTCGCTCGGCGCGACCCACCATGGCTGCGGCAGCCTCTACGTCACGGGGGTCGGGTCCCGGTCGACGGATGTAGTGGGTCGTCGGCTCGAAGAACCGCGTCGGGAAGTCGTACGCTTCGGCCTGCACGTCCTGGGGGAGCGCGATGAACGCCGGCCCGCGGGTCGCCGGGTCGAGCATCACGGCGAGCGCCTGGGGCAGCGAGCGCACGACCTGCGCCGGCTTGGTGATCCGATCCCAGTACCGGCTGACGGGTTTGAAGGTGTCGGTCACCGTCAGCGTCGGATCGCCGAAATGCTCGACCTGCTGGAGGACCGGGTCCACGATCCGGTGCTGGAACGTGTCCCCGGAGAACAGCAGGACCGGCAGCCGGTTGGCGTGCGCGACCGCAGCCGCCGTCACCATGTTGGTGGACCCGGGACCGATCGATGACGTGGCGATCATGATCCGTCGGCCGCGCATCGCCTTCGCATAGGCGATCGCGGCGAGCGCCATCGACTGCTCGTTGTGGCCGCGCCAGGTCGGCAGCTCGTCCTGGACCGGCTCCAGCGCCTCCGCCAGCGACGTGACGTTGCCATGGCCGAAGATCCCGAACACGCCCGCGAAGATCGGGAGCTCCCGGCCGTCGAGCTCTGTCCGCTGGGCGAGGAGCCAGCGGACGATCGCCTGGGCTGTCGTCAGTCGGACGGTATCCATGGCTCAGCCTCGCACGTCTCGAAGGTGCGCCGTCATCCCCTCGCGGAGGAAGGGCTCCAGCGACGTCGTGAAGTAGCGCGCACCCTTGTCCAGCCACTCCCTGGTCATGTCGACGGTGCCAGCGTAGATCCCGAGGACCTTGTCCGAGCCGACGACCGCCGCCGCGACGCGATCGATGGCGGCCAGCACGTCGGGGTGGCGCGTGTCGCCCGGGTGTCCCAGTGACTGCGACAGGTCCGTCGGACCGATGAAGAGCACGTCGACGCCATCGATCGCCAGGTAGTCGTCGATCGCGTCGACGGCCTCCTGCGTCTCGATGTGGATCACCACCAGCGTCTCGCGATTCGAGCGCTCGACGAACGAGCCGAGGGGCTCGCGAAGGCCCCACTCGGACGCGCGGCTGCCGGCCAGCCCGCGCCTGCCCCGCGGTGTGTACTTGACCGACTGGACGGCTCGCTCGACCTCGGCTGGGCTGTTCACCCACGGGATGTGGGCGCCGTGGACGCCGGTGTCCATGTAGCGCAGGATCGTCGGCGGATCGTTCGTGGTGACGCGGACGATCGGCGTCGTGCCGCGCGGTTCGACAGCCCGGCACAGATCCTCGACGTCGCTGGGCTGGAGCGTGCCGTGCTCGCCGTCGAAGACCAGGAAGTCCCAGCCGAGCATCGCCACATACTCGATCAGCGATGGTTCCGCCGTCCGGATGAAGCACCCGAAGGCCGGCTCGCCGGCAGCCAGCTTTGCCTTGGTCCGGTTCTCCAGCATGCGCGTCGTTCCTCAGTCGAGCCGAAGGCTGATGACGTCTTCCCAGGCCCCGCTCTCCCACGACCGTGCCATGGCCGCTGCGACGGAGGCATTCGCGAGGGCATCCTCGAAGCCGGGGCTGTGCGGCCGGCCGGCCTCCACGGACCGCAGGAACTCGACCGCCTCGATGACCTTCATGTCCTCGAAGCCGAGCGAGTTCCCACCGCCCGGGACGATATTGCCGTGGTGGGGGAAGGCATCGCCTGCCAGCACCTCGATGAAGCCGTCGGTCGGCTGCTCCTCCGGCAGGTAGAGGCGGAGCTGGTTGAGTTTCTCGTGATCCCAAGCGGCCGCGCCGCGCGAGCCGTTGACCTCGTACGCCATCGAACTCTGCGGCCCGACGATCGACCGGTCGGCTTCGAGGGTCCCGCGTGTCCCGTTGGCGAACTCGACCAGCGCACCGACGTAATCCTCATTGGTGACCGCGCCGGTCGGGTCGCCGGGGTTGCCACGGGCGTAGTGCGACGTCCTGCCCGGGACCGGCAACGGCCGCTCGCGGACGAAGATCTCCTTGGTGGCCACGACGCGCCTGATGGGGCCGCCGAGGTACTGCGCCATGTCGATGACGTGTGACATGAGGTCGCTCAGCACCCCATAGCCGGCCTCGTCCTGGAGGAACCGCCATGACAGCAGGCCCAGCCGGTCGCGACCGTACATCGAGAAGAAGCGCCCGCGGTAGTGCGTGAGCTCGCCGAGCCGCCCGTCGGCGATCAGCTGACGTGTGTGCTGGACCAGCGGTGCCCAACGGTAGTTGTAGCCGCAGCCGGTGATCACGCCAGCGCGCCGTCCCGCTAGCTCGATGGCCGCGGTCGCCGCCGGGTCGATGCCGACCGGCTTCTCGCAGAAGATGTGCTTGCCGGCTGCTGCTGCGGCTTCGACTACCTCGCGATGCAGCGCGTTGGGCGCTGTGACGTCGACGACGTCGACGTCGTCACGCTCGATGAGCTCGCGCCAGTCGGACGTGGCGCTGGCGAACCCGAAGTTCTCCCGCGCCAGCTCGAGCCGGTCGGGGACGTTGTCGGCGACCGCGGCCAACCGCGGACGGATCCCGCTCTCCGGGAAGTACACGGGGATGTCGCGGTACGAGCGCGAGTGCGCCTGGCCCATCCAGCCGAAGCCCACGACGCCGATCCCGATGTCGGTCACCTGTCCACTCCTCCAGCGGTCGCTGCGACGCGATCCCACACCTCCGGGTTGACCAGGTGCTCGGGCCGTCGACCTTCGAGGACGGCCATGGCCTGATCGAACGCCGCCCGCAGGATCCGCTCCTTGCCGTCAGCCGTCGCGGACGCCACGTGGGGCGTGACGACGACATCGTCCCGCTCGAGGAGGGGATGTCCCGCCGGCAGTGGCTCCGGGGAGGTCACGTCGAGCCCGGCACCGAACAGGTGTCCCGATGCGAGCGCCGCGAGCAGCGCATCAGCGTCGACGAGGCCGCCCCGCGCGGTATTGACGAACACGGCGCCAGGCTTCATCGACGCGAACTGTGCCGCGCCGAACATGCCCCGCGCTGCGTCCGTCAGCGGGACGTGGACCGATACGACGTCGGCTTCGCCGAGCAGGTCGTCGAGCGACACGGCTCTCCGGATCGACTGTGGGACGGCCGCCGGCTCGAGGTACGGATCGAAGGCCACGACGCGCATGCCCAGACCCTCGGCGATCCGCGCCACCCGGCGCGCGATCCGGCCGCAGCCGACCAGCCCGAGCACCTTGCCGTCGAGCTCGATCCCCTGGTGACGACCGAAGTAGCCCCCCGTTGCACCGGAGCGCAGTGCGGCCTCCGACGGCTTGAGCTGCTTTGCGACGGCGAGCATCAGCATCACCGCGTGCTCGGCGGTCGAGACGGTCGGTCCGTCGGGGGTATTGCAGACCGCGACCCCGCGCAGTGTCGCCGCGGCGACATCGACCCCGTCGTAGCCGATGCCGGTCCGGGCGATGACGCGCAGGTGCGGGGCGCGTGCAAGGAATGCCGCGTCGTACGGTGCCGCCCCGGCGATGGCGGCCCATGCCGATCCCACGCCGGCAAAGCGGTCCTGCTCGGTGCCCGGGCCAAGGACCGTACATGCCGTCTCGATGGCCGGTGCCAACGCGGGCAGCACCGGTCGCTCGAACCAGACGGGTGGCAAGGTCCGCGTCACGTCGTCCACGCGCCGCCACCGGCAAAGACCGGCTCTGGCAGCCCGCGATGCCCGGTCTCGATCGCGAACAGGCCACCGGCGTCGGGCTCGTTCGGATCGGCTTCGTGGGATCCGCCGCCACCGATCGTCGTGACGAACAGCGTCGACAGGCCCGGTCCACCGAAGGCAGGCATGGTCGGCTTGGCGACGGGCAGCGCGATCTGCCGATCGATCGCGCCAGCAGGCGTGACGCGCAACACGGTCGAGCCGAAGACGCACGCGATCCAGTAGCAGCCGTCCGCATCGACGCACGCACCGTCGGGCCGGCCGGGCAACGCCGCGAAGTCGAGAAAGACGCGCTCGTCGTGCGCTTCGCCTCGCTCGACGTCGTAGCCGTACGCCCAGACCACCGAGCGGGGTGTATCGGCGAAGTACATCGTCCGGCCGTCAGGCGCGAAGGCGAGCCCGTTGGGGACGCCGATCCCGGATCTCACGGTGACCGCCGACCCATCGGGTCCGATCCGGTGCAGCATCCCCGTAGAGCGACCGGCCGACGCCGGGGCGAACATCGAGCCGACCCAGAACCGGCCGGCTCGGTCGCAGCGACCATCGTTGAGGCGGTTGCCCGTTCCCTCTGGTTCCAGGTAGACCCAGTCCAGCCACTCGTCGGCATGCCAGTCGAGGAACGCGAGTCGGCCCTCGATCGCCACCAGCAGGCGACCGCTGGTCGAGGTAAGCGCGAGGGAGCCCGGTCGTCCGGGTGCCGGACGCTGCTCGTCGACGCCGCTCTCGGGGTCATAGCGGTGGACCGCCTGCCCGTCGATGTCGACCCAGTAGAGCCGGCCGTCGGTCGGGCTCCAGATCGGGCATTCGCCGAGCTTGGCGGCGGCGCGCAGGACGCATGCAGCCGTTTGCCCGTTCGACGACGCGAGGCTCACGCACGCCCGCCGACCAGCCCGCGCAGGTACGCCACGCTGTCGACCGCATCCACCTTCGGTCCGCTGCCGTCCGGCGGTTCCGCCGACAGGGACACGTCCTGCTCCAGGACGTACCAGCCGCGATAGCCGTCGTCCTCGAGCACCTTGATCACCCCGGCGATGTCCACGGCACCCTTGCCCAGCGGCACGAACAGTCCGTCGATGACCGACTGGCGGAACGGTGCCGCACCCGATCGCACGCGCTCCGCCCCGGCCGGATCGACGTCCTTGAGGTGCACATGGAGGACACGCCCGCGCGCCGCCTTGACGATGTCGACGGGATCGGTGCCGGCGAGGTAGATGTGACCCGTGTCGACGCACAGGCCGACATCCGACGCGTCCAGCAGCCGCTCGATGTCCGGGCCGGTCGCGATGGCCAGGCCCCAGTGCGGATGCAGCGCGGTGCGCAGCCCCGCGTCGCCGGCGAGTCCTTCCAGGCGCCGGAGGTTGGTCAGGAAGACCGCCCATTCGTCGTCGCTCATATCGACCGGCGTGTCGTAGCCGGGATGGTCCGCCGAGGGCCCAAGGACGAGGACCTCTGAACCAGTGGCGGCCAGCTGGAGTGCCGCGCGCCTGACGTACTCGAGCACCGCATCGATCTTGTCCGGCCGGTACAGCAAGGCCGGTACGAACCCGCCGACGATGCGCAGATCGAACCTGGCCAGATAGTCGCGGAGCTCCATCGGGTCGGTCGGTAGATAGCCGTCCGGTCCGAGCTCGGTCGCCGTCAGACCGGATTCGACCATCTCGCGCATGACCCGGTCCCGGTCCATGAGGAAGCCCCAGCCGGGGGAGCCGTCGACGCCCCATGTGATCGGCGCTCCGGCTACTCGCTCGAGGAGATCGCTCACCTGCCGTCAGCCTCCGGTCGTCTTGCCCAGCGTTCGATGTTGACGGTCAGATTACCGTGCTGGTAGGGTGCCGTGCAATCGGTTGCACAGGACGCGCAGGAAGGGAGAGCCGGCATGCCCGGACCCGGCATCGAGCTGATCGGCGAGGAAGAGATCGCCGAGGTCATGCAGGTCCTCACCAACCGATCGCTCAGCCGGTACGGCCGGGAGGACGACCCGGCGTTCGGGGCCAAGGTGCGTCGCGTCGAGCAGGAGATCGCCGCCATCGCGGGCGTGCGCTACGGGCTGGGTCTCCACGGCGGGGGCTCGAGCGGGCTGTTCGTGACGCTGCTGGGGCTGGGCATCGGACCGGGCGATGAAGTGATCGTGCCCGGGTTCACGTTCGTCGCCTCGATCTCAGCCATCGTCTATGCCCGGGCCCTGCCGGTGCTCGCCGAGGTCGACGATTCGTTCAACCTCGATCCGGCGGACGTCGAAGCCCGCATCACGCCGCGCACGCGCGCGATCCTCGTCGTTCACATGCTCGGGGCGCCGGCGCGCCTCGACGAGCTCAAGGATGTCGCCGACCGGCACGGGATCCCGCTGATCGAGGACTGCGCCCAGGCGTTCGGCGCGACCTATCAAGGGCAGGGCGTGGGCGGCATCGGTGCAGCCGGGGTCTACAGCTTCAACGAGTACAAGACGATCACCTGTGGCGACGGCGGGATGATCGTCACCGACGACGAGGAGCTGTACAGCCGGTTCTTCGCCATCCACGACCAGGGCCACGCGCCGAACCGGCTCGGCTCGAAGTACGCGGACCGCCCGTTCCTCGGGATGAACTTCCGGATGACCGAGCTCTCTGGTGCCGTGCTGCTGGCACAGGTCAGGAAACTCGACCTGATCCGGACGCACCTGCGTGCGAACAAGGCGATCGTGAAGTCGGCCATCGAGGACCTGCCCGGCATCGGGTTCCGCGCGATCGTCGACCCGGAGGGCGACCTCGCCACGCACCTGGTCGTCACGTTCCCATCGGCCGAGATCGCCGAGGCAGTCTCGAAGGAGCTCGGCTCGATCCCGCTCGCGGCGTCGGGCTGGCATGTCTATTCGAACATGGAGCACCTGGTCGAGCGACGGACGGTGAGCGGCCGCGGCTGTCCGTTCGACTGCACATGTTTCGGTCATGGCGAGACCGATTACCGGATCGGGGCGCTGCCACGGACCGACGCCCTCCTTGCGCGCTCCATGAGCATCGGCATCGGCGTGTCAGACGCGAACCTGGCCCCATTCGGACTCCGGATGCGTGACGACGCGGCCGCCGCGCGCGCAGTCGCGGACAGATTCCGCGACGCGGCCAGCACGTACCTGCCCGGCTGAGCCCGGCCGTGGCGCCGTCGCAGGACATCGGCCTCGGCCTCGTCGGGTACGGGCTCGCCGGACGGCTGTTCCACGCGCCGTATATCGACGCCGTCGATGGTCTGCGGATCCGGGCCGTCGCGACGTCACAGCCGGACCGTCGCGCGCAGGCGGCGAGCGAACATCCCGACGCCGAGATCGTCGGATCGGTCGATGCGGTCATCGAGCATCCCGACGTCGAGGTCGTGGTGGTCGTCACGCCCAACCGGTCCCATGCCCCCATCGCCACCCGGGCCCTGGCGGCGGGCCGCCACGTGGTCGTCGACAAGCCGATCGCGATGACTACGGCCGAGGCCGAGGCACTGGTCGAGGCCGGTGATCGAGCCGGGCGGATCCTGTCGGTCTACCAGAACCGGCGCTGGGACGGCGACTTCCAGACAGTCCGGAGCCTGGTCGCGGACGGCGTCCTTGGCACGATCGACAGCCTGGAGGCCCGGTTCGAGCGATGGAGCCCGGTCGGGCCCGAGTGGCGCGAGACAGCCGAGGAGGCAGGCGGGCCGCATCGCGACCTCGGCGCGCACCTGGTCGACCAGAGCCTCGTCCTGTTCGGTGACGCGCTGCGGGTCTTCGCGCAGATCGACAGCCGTCGACCGGGAAGCCAGGTCGAGGACTCGACGTTCATGACCATCGATCACGCGGACGGCGTCCGGTCGCGGCTGTGGACGTCGCTGATCGCCCGGCGGACCGGCCCTCGTCTTCGGGTGCGCGGCCTTGATGGCGAGTATGTGAAGGAGGACCTCGATCCGCAGGAGCGCCAGCTCCTGGAGGGCCTGCGCCCCACCGACCCGGGTTTCGGCGACGAGCCGGAAGCGCGCTGGGGCCGGCTGGATGCAGATGGGACCAGCACGCCGGTGCCCACCCAGCGCGGCGACTACCAGCGCTACTACGAGCTGCTCAGGGACGCGGTCCGCGGACAGGGCGAACGTCCGGTCGATCCAGCCGATTCGGTCCGCGGGTTGCGCGTCCTGGAGGCGGCCGAGCGGTCCGCGCGGAGCGGCGCGGTCGAGACCCTGGCGCGCGGCGAGCGATGACGTCCGGCCGGCTTCGCATCGGGTTCCAGGTCTGGAGCCAGTACGTGAGCTGGTCAGAGCTGATGGCGATCGGCAGCGAGATCGACGAGCTCGGGTTCGACGAGTTGTGGAGCAACGATCATCTGCTGCCCCAGGCGGCCGGTGGCGTCGGGCCGCTGGGCGAGCTCGACGGTCCGGTGTTCGAGGGCTGGTCGATCCTGTTCGGCTGGGCCGGGCTGACGCAGCACGCGCGCATGGGTTGTCTCGTGTCGGGTGGCGGCTACCGGAACCCGGGTCTGCTCGTGAAGATGGCGACCGCGCTCGACCACGCGACGGGCGGCCGCGCGGCACTCGGTCTGGGCGCCGGCTGGTTCGAGCGTGAGCACCGCGCATTCGGGTTCGAGTTCCCGCCGCTCAGTCAGCGGCTCGACCGGTTGGGAGAGGCTGCCGCGATCTGTCGCGGCCTGCTCGACGGGGAGTCCGTGACCTACGAAGGGGACTGGTTCAGCGCGACCGACGCTCGCAACGATCCGCCGCCCGTCCAGGCACGGCTGCCGCTGGCGATCGGCGGGAGCGGGGAGAAGCGCACCCTCAAGTTCGTCGCGCAGTACGCGGACATCTGGAACGCCGATCAGGACGATCCGGATTCATTCCGGCGCAGGAACGGGATCCTGGACGAGCACTGCCGCGCCGTCGGACGCGAGCCATCCTCGATCGAGCGGACGGCCGGCCTCGCGGCGCCGTGTATCCGGGCGACGCGGGAAGAGGCGATCGAGGCGTTGACGACGATCCTCCAGCGGCAGGCGATGCCCCGCGACGACGCCCTGCGGATGGCGGCCGGCTCTCCCTTCGTCGGGCCGGTCGAGACGGTCGTCGACGAGCTGCGTCGGTACGAAGGGGCCGGGTTGGATGCGGTCATGTTCGACTGGCCCGCCCCATTCGACCGTCCGACGCTCGAGGCGCTCGCAGGCCCGGTCCGCATGGCCCTCGACGGGCGGCGCTAGACCGCCACTGCCGTCCGGGACCCACGCACCACCTGGCGGTCGCGCAGTCGTCGCCAGCGGTGGCGCAGGTCCGCCTCGAGTGCGGGTTCCGGCAAGCCGCGGGCTCGTCGCCGGTCGGCCAGGACCAGTCCCCGCTCGACGCTCGCCAGTGCCGCGATCGGATCCCCGAGCCGGTGCTCCCGGAGCTTGGCGGCCTCGATCGCTGCAAGGACCGCCGTCCGGCCTGGTCCGCAGGCGAGCGCATCCCATGCCGCGAGTGCGTCGTCGACCCGCCCGAGGCGGCGCAGCAGGTGTGCCCGGTCGACCGAGATGCGCTCCTCGTCCCAGGGCTGGCCGAACGCCTGCCGGTGATCCAGGCCGGCGAGGCTGGCGCGCCGTTCGGGTCGACCGCCGAAGTCGGCGCGGCGTCGCGGCGACCACCACGGCTCGTCCATGGCGGGATGCGTGGCCGCGGTGCGTGGCAGGACGGGGACGGGGGGCGCCGGGTCGGCGGCCAGTGCCGCATCGAGGCAGTCCACCGCTTCGTCGAGCCGCCGCTCACGGCGAAAGGCGCGCGCCAGCCCGGCCAGGTCGCCGCGGGGCGCGCTTGCCCGGCTGACCTGGTCGCCCAACCCCTGCTCGATGTGGACGAGGAGTCGGCCGAGGGAGCGGACGTCCTCGTCGTTGTGGCGGACGACCGCGGCGAGCGGCTGGGCCGGGCCGCCACGAAGGAACCCGAGGTACCGGCCGGGGATCTCCCAGCCATCGACGTCGTCGTGACGCTCGACGCCGAGGAGCGAACGCTCGACCGTCCCGAGGCGCGCGTCATCCATCCGATGCCGGAACAGTCGACGGACGATCGGCAACAGATCGAGGTGGCCGGCGTGATCCGGGGCGGCGCGGCGTGCGAGCCGGAATCGGGTCACGAGCAGCGGCCAGTCGAAGCCGCGGCCGTTATACGTCACGAGCCACGCGTCGCGCGGGATGTGGCCGCTGAGCTGGTCGAGGAGCACGCCCTCCTCCGCGTGGTCCGGCAGCAGGAGCTGGACCTGGCGAAAGACCGTCCCGGCCCACCAGCCGATGCCGATGAGGAACGCGACGGTACCCGCCGCAGTGGCCAGCCCGGTCGTCTCGGTATCGAGGCAGACGAGTGGACGGTCGGCCGGCGGCTGCCCGGGCAACGCGGCGAGGCGTCCGCGATCGAGGGGCAGCTCGATGCCCGCGGTTTCCACGCGGACATGGACCCCGCCGCCGGAATCGACGACCTCGCCGTCGACCGCGTCCGCCAGCCGGCGTGCCAGGTCGCGGCTCGCGTTGGGGCGGTAGGGCAGGGGATCATCGATCGTGCCCGGTCCCGGGTTGGCGGCACGGAATTGCGCGAGGCGCCGGGCGAGTCGATCGCCTGGTTCGACGAGGGTGTCGATCATCCTGCGGCGGCGAGTGGGGCGCCGGCCGTGGTGGCCGAGGTCGCGCCCAGCTCGGCGAGCAGGCGCAGCGCGAGTCGGCGTGCGTCGACGTTGGGTTCCAGTCTTGGCCCAGTGCATGCCGGGCAGCCGCCGTCGCAAACGCAGGCCGCGATCAGGTCCGCGGCACCGGCGAGCAGCTCGTCGTGGCGCTGCCACAACCGCTCCGACAGTCCGATCCCGCCCGGCACGGCCTCGTACAGGTAGATGGTCGGCTCCTCGGCGTGCGGCGAGCGGACCTGCGTCACAAGCCCCAGATCGCGCGGGTCGACCATCAACAGGACCGAGGCGATCGTCTGAATCGCCCGCCCGGCACCGAGCAGCGCCACGTCCAGCTCATCGCGTCGCCAGTGGTCGCGGGCACGGTCGGCAGTGAGCCAGTAGGCCGTCGTCTGGAGCTCGAGCTCCGGCAGGTCGATCGGCCCCCAGCCGACGTTCTCGTCCGTCACGAACTTCAACTTCTTGAACAGCGTGACGAGGCTGGCGACCATCACTTCGCCGTGCTTGCGATGCCCACCGGTCGCCGGCGCCTCGGCGAACACCTCGAGCGGCTTGAGCGTCACAGCCCGGTTCGCGTAGGTGTAGTGGTCGGCGTCGATCTTGTGGACGTACGCCTTGCGCTCGTGCCATTCGAGGCGGTCGACGTAGTACTGGATCGACTCGTGGATGTAGATCGCCCGCTCGTGCACGAGGACCTGCGCGCTGAACAGGTCGACCTCGCCGAGGACGCGCGGCCGATCCGGCGTGGTGTCGATGATCACGACGTTCTCTGGCGCCGCGGTCCGCAGCGAGATCTCCGAGGCCGGGAAGTTCTCGCTGGACCAGTACCAGCGACCGTCGCCGGCCTGCCGCACATGGCCCTCTTCGGCGAGGAACGCGAGCAGGTCGTCCGCCGGGGCCGGGCCGAACACCTCGCCCGGCTCGAACGGCAGCTCGAACGTCGCAGCGCGCAGGTGGGCGAGCAGGACGTGCAGGTTGTCCGGATCGAGCCGGGCCTCCTCGGGCGTGTTGTCGAGCAGGAACTCGGGATGGTGGATGACGTACTGGTCGACAGGCGCGCCGGATGCCACCAGCACCGAGACGCTCGCGCCCTGGCGCCGGCCGGCTCGTCCGAACTGCTGCCAGGTCGCCGCCACCGAGCCCGGGTAGCCGGCCAGGATCGACACGTCCAGACGGCCGATGTCGACGCCGAGCTCGAGCGCGTTCGTCGAGACCACGCCGAGGATCTCGCCGTCGCGCAGGCCGCGCTCGATCGAGCGGCGCTCCGTCGGCAGGTAGCCGCCGCGGTAGCCGCGTACCCGGCTGCGCGGGCCGTAGCTCTCGCGCAGCGCCTCGCGGAGACCGGTCAGCAGGATCTCGACCGCCACTCGGGACCGGCCGAAGACGATCGTCTGGCGACCGGCGCGCAGGAAGGGCAAAGCCCAGCGTTGCGCGAGCGTCGCCGCGGAGCCCCGCGCGCCGCTGGCCGGCTCCATGACGGGCGGGTCGACCAGCAGGACGTGGCGCTCCCCGGCGGGTGCGCCGTTCCGGTCGACGAGCCCGGCGGGTCGACCGGTCAGCATCGCCGCCAGCTCGGAGGGGTTCCCGATGGTCGCCGAGCAACAGACGATGACCGGCCGGCTCCCGTAATGCGCGCAGATCCGGAGGAGCCGCCGCAGGACGTTGGCCACATGGCTGCCGAACACGCCGCGATACGTGTGGAGCTCGTCGACCACGATGACCTTCAGCTGCTCGAACAGCTGGAACCACTTCGTGTGGTGGGGGAGGATCGCCGAGTGGAGCATGTCCGGGTTGGTCACGACGACCTGCCCCGCGGCACGGACCGTCGAGCGGATCGGGGCCGGCGTGTCGCCGTCGTACGTCGAGGTGATGATCGACAGGCCGGCTGCGCCGGCGAGCTCCCCGAACTCGGCTACCTGGTCCTGCCCGAGCGCCTTGGTCGGAAAGAGGAAGAGCGCGCGCGCCGAGGGATCCTCGGCGATGGCCTGGAGCGTGGGCAACGCGTAGCACAGGGTCTTGCCGGACGCTGTCGGCGTCACCACGACGACATCCTCCCCGGCGTGGACGGCGTCGATCGCCTCGCGCTGGTGGGTGTACAGCCGGTGGATCTCGCGACTCGCGAGGCCGGCGACGATGCGCTGGTCGAGCCAGCCCGGCATGTCCGCGTAGGCAGCCTCGCGCGGCGGGATCACCTCGTGGTGGACGACGCCACGGGCAAGGGATGGCTCCTCCAGCAGGCGCTCGAGGACCGTGGAGGGGTCGGCGGGGGCGTAGGTGCGCATCGACGCGACTCCGGCTGCAAGCGAACAGATGTTCGGAATGGAGGCAGTCTAGACCCGAGCGTCAACCGCACGGATGACAGGTTGTCTGTCACGGCGCGGCGGTTGACACCGCAGCTACCCGTAGCTACGCTCGCGGCCATGCCCCGCCCGCCGGGCCCCGAGGCCCATGACGCCCCCGACGCCGACCTCGGCGAGCAGCTCGATGGCGCACCCGCCGGTCGTCTTTCGGGCGGAGCGGTCGACCTCGCCGCGCTACCGATCGTCGGGCTGACGCGCCGGCGGATGGCGCTCCTGGTCGGCGCGTTCCTGGCCGCCTGGATCGTGGTCGCGTTCGCGCGTCAGGTAGCCGACGCATCAGAGGCAGCGACGCGCGCGCAGGACATCACCATCGCGAACGCGTCGCTGCGGCTCGAGGTGGCCGCGATGGAGCGCGAGCTCGAGGCGATCGGCCGGCAGCGGTTCGTCGAGCAGCAGGCGCGCGCGTACGGGGTCGGCTCCTCGCGCGAGATCCCGTTCGCCTTGGCGCCGGATGCGCCGGCGCTCGCCGACGATGCGCCGGGGTCAGCGGCCGTGCGGGTCGGCGCCGAGGCCGAGCGCATCTCCCCGCTGGAGCGTTGGCTCACGGTGCTGTTCGGCCCGTCGGGCTAAGGCGGCGGTCTCGGGGAGGGTCGGCCGTGCCGGGGGCCGTGCCGGGGGCCAGCCGCCGAGCCAGCCTCACGCCGAGGCTCAGCCAGCAACTTCCTGCCAGAAATTCGCGTGGTGACGCTTGGGCAAGAACACCGGATCGCCCGGGTCGTCGCCCTAGATATCTATGCAGCAAGGTGGCCGCATCAACTCGCGGGCTGGGTCCACCTTGCATAGTCATCCACTGGCCGGGCCATGTGGGCAGTCGGATCGTGCCCAATAGCCGCCGGGCGAATATTTGGCAGGAAATTGGCGCAGCGAACCGGCGACCGATTCCTGTCAGATGCTCATGTGGCGGGCATCGGACAGAGGTTGCCAAGGATTTGGGTTGTTTCCCATGCATGACGATGCGCTCGAAGCCCGCCGACCTGAGGCGATGGGCACGCGCGCCGCATAACCATCCAAACGGAGCCACTCGAGACTGACTTCGGCGTTGTCCATCGCTCGTGTGGCGAGCATTTGGCAGAAACTTGGGTAGTCGTTGAACGGGTGCGGAACCGTTCGCCACCCACCGCCCAGTCGCTATCCTGTCATCCCGACGCGTTCGCGGCGGATGTGGGGAGGCCCGGGCGCCCGATGATCGACATCCCGGTCGATGACTTCATCTTCGTGGTCTGCGCGCTCATCGGCGGCGGCCTGCTGCTGATCACGGTCCTCGTCGACGACATCCTCGGCGCGATCTTCGACTTCGACGTCGGCGGGGTGTCGCTGATGCCGCTCCTGCTGTCGTTCGTCTCGATGTTCGGCGTCGGAGGCATCTTCGCCAGCCAGGTCCTCGACGTGCATGGCGCACAAGCCGGGCTCTGGGGTGTCGGGTTCGGGCTGGTCGGCCTCGGGATCGCGTACGCGATCTTCAGCGCGCTCCAGCGAGCCGAGTCGCCCGCCCCGTTCTCGACCGCCGACCTCGTCGGGCGCGACGCGTACGTGCAGGTGGCCATCCCGGCCGGGCACTACGGCAGCGTCCTCGTCAAGGCCGAGGGGCAGACCCACGAGTACAGCGCCACGGCGTCGACCGACATCGTGGCGGGCACCACCGCCCGCGTCCGCGGCGTCGCCGGCGCCGGTCTCTTCGTCGAGCCGATCGCACCTGCCGGCGATGTGCCGGTCCAAGAGGGAGGGACCCCCAGTGCCTGACTTGGTGGACATCGTCGGCGGGTCGATCCCGATCTTCCTGATCATCATCGTGGCGGTCCTGATCGTTTCGTACATCGGCAGCCGCTACAAGGTCGCCGGCGCGAACGAGGCGCTCATCGTGTCGGGTCAGCGCGATCGGGGGCCCGACGGCCAGCGCAACCTGAAAGTCGTACGCGGTGGCGGCGTGATCGTGCTGCCGCTCATCCACAAGGTCGGCAAGCTCAAGCTGACCGCGCGCCAGATCAACGTGAACCTCGCCGACGCCGTCAGCCGGCAGGGCATCAAGGTCGCCGTCCAGGGTGTCGCGACGTTCAAGATCGGCGCTGAGGACGAGTCCATCCGCAATGCCGCCGAGCGCTTCCTCGAAGCGCAGGAGGAGCAGGTCGACTCGATCGTCAAGAACGTGCTCGAAGGCTCGCTCCGTTCGATCGTCGGCACGCTGACGATCGAGGAGCTGAACCTCGATCGCCAGAAGTTCCAGCAGGCTGTCCAGGACGCAGCCAAGGGCGACCTCGCGACGTCCGGCCTGCAGATCGACTCATTCACGATCCAGGCGATCCGCGACGAGTCCGGCTACATGGAGTTGATCGGCCAGCAGGAGACGGCTCGCCGCGAACGCGACGCACGTATGGCCAAGGCCGCCGCCGACCAGGAGGCCGCCGTCCGCGAGGCGGAAGCCGAACAGATCAAGATCAATGCCGCCAGGGACGTGTCGCTGCGGCGGGCCGAGACCGAGACTCAGACCGCGGCCGCCAATGCCCGCGCGGCCCAGGCCGGCCCACTGGCCGAGGCCGAGGCGACGCAAGAAGTCACCCGCAAGCAGACCGAGCTCGCCCAGCTCGAGGCGGCGCGCACCGAGCAGGAGCTGGTGGCCACGACGGTCCGCCCGGCGGAGGCCGACGCCGCCGCGCAGATCCGGCGGGCCGAGGGTGCCAAGGGGGCGGTCATCGCCCAGGCGCAGGCAGACGCCGAACGGGTCAAGCTGGCCGGCGAGGCGCAGGCCCGCGTGGTCGAGATCACGGCCGCCGCGACGGCGAAGCAGACGACCCTCGAGGGCAATGCCGAAGCGGGCATCGTCCTGTCCAAGGGTGAGGCGGAGGCGAAGGCGCTCGCGCTCCGCGCCGAGGCCTACCGGCAGTTCAACGAGGCCGCCATCATCCAGACGGTGCTGTCGCAGCTGCCGGAGATCGTCCGCGCTGCTGCCGAGCCGATGGCCAACATCGACAACCTCACCGTCCTCTCCAACGACGGGGCGTCGGACGTCGTCCGCAACGTGACCCGGACCGTGACCGAGGCCGGCACGACCGTGAAAGGCCTTACCGGCATCGACATCCCGGCGATGCTCAGCCAGGCGATGGGCGGCGCGACGGGCGGTGGCGGCGGGACACCGGGCTCCGGTTCCGGCTCTGGCGGCGGAGGTGGTCGCGGGTCCTCGTCCGGCGGACGTCGCGGCGGCGGAAGCTCCCGGTCGACCGGTCCAGCGCGGGGCACCGCCCAGGCCGGCGCCGCGTCTTCCGAACCCACACGTCCGTCGCCGTCTGCGCCATCGCGACAAGCCGGTCGTGCGCCAGCAACCGGCGCGCCGCCGCCCCCGACGGTGGATCTGACGACGCCGACTGATTCGGCGTCGCGGCCGGTGCCGCCGCCGCAGTTCGAGAGCCAGGAACAGATCGACAGCGCGCTCCAGGATGCCGACCGCGCCATCCGCGCCGCGGGCGCGAGCGCCGCGGCAAGCGCGGCACGGACCGACACGGCTGCGGGACCCGCCCGGCCGGCACGCCCGGCGTCGCTCGATATCAACCGCCAAACGACCGTCGACGACGCCGCGCGGCGACTGGCGACGGACCTGCGCGCCGTCCCCGGCATCGAACGCTTCGGGGCGGTCCAGCTTGCAGAGCTGGAGCGTTCCGGTCCTCGTCCGCTGCGGACGATGTGGCGGATCGCGCGGGAGCATCTCGATGAGCAGTACGGGCAGCTGACGATCGGCGAGCTCCTCGAGATGTACGGATCCCAGCCGCGGCCGAGCTGACCGAAGCGACCGGATGACCGAGGCGGACCGTGGCGCCGAGTACAGCCGTCTCCTGGCCGAGAACCGGCGCTATACGGAGGCGTTCGATCGATCCGCGCTGACGGCCGCGCCGCTGTCCAAGCTGGTCATCGTCGCGTGCATGGACGCGCGGCTCGACGTCGAGGAGAGCCTCGGGCTGCGGACAGGGGATGCCCACATCATCAGGAACGCGGGTGGCCTCGTGACCGACGACGTCATCCGCTCATTGATCGTCAGCATCGAGCTCCTCGGCACCGAGGAGATCGTCCTGATCGAACACACCGGATGCGGCCTGCACGGGGTTGATGAATCGGTCCTTCGGGAGCGCGTCGCGGCGAACAGCGGCTTGCCACCCGATCAGATCCCGCTGACATTCGGCGGGTTCGGGGACCTCGAGGCGAACGTCCGGGCGCAGGTCGCGGTCCTGCGCGACCACCCCTTCCTGCAGCGTGTACCGGTGCACGGCCTCGTGTTCGACGTCTCGACGGGCCGCCTGCACGAGGTCGCCTGACTGCGCCTGGCGGTCGGAGGAGCGCGCTGACGATGCGCATGCAAGGCGCAGCCCGTTCATGGCGAGGTCCACGAGCAGGTGGCACGCGTATCCTGCCGGCACGTATGTGCACTGAAAGGACCCCCAGTCCATGAAATGGAAACGGAACACCGGCTTCGACCAGATCGAGGACCGGCGCGGTCAGGGCGGGGGCGGGTTCGGCCTGCCTGGCGGCGCCTCCGGCGGCGGCATCCCGATCCCGATCCCCACCGGCAAGGGTGGCGGGCTCGGGGGCATCATCGTGCTCGTCGTCCTGTTCCTGCTCTTCAGCGGCGTGCTGGGCGGTGGCGGGATGCCGGATCTCGGCGGGTTGTCGGGCGGCGGCGTCCCAGCGGAGCCCGGCGGAACGCTGAACCCGCAGGGCGAGACCGACCAACAGCTGGCCGCGATCGTCGCGGACATCCAGGCGTTCTGGGGCGAATCATTCAGCGCCTCGGGTCGCGACTACCCCGAGACCAAGCTCGTGCTGTTCGAGGGGTCGACGCAGTCGACGTGCGGTCCGGCCTCAGCGGCCACCGGCCCGTTCTATTGCCCGGCCGACCAGAAGGTCTATCTCGATCTGAGCTTCTTCGATGAGCTGAAGTCGCGGTTCGGCGCATCGGGTGGCGACTTCGCGATGGCCTACGTGGTCGCCCACGAGTTCGGCCACCACATCCAGACGGTGCTGGGTATCTCCGATCGGGTGCAGTCGATGGCGGGCCAGGATGAGAGCCGCCGGAACGACCTGTCGGTCCGTCAGGAACTGCAGGCCGACTGTCTCGCGGGCGTATGGGCGAATTCGGCCCAGAGCGATCTCGAGGCCGGTGACATCGATGAGGCGTTGAGCGCTGCCGCGGCGGTCGGTGACGATCGCATCCAGGAGAAGACCACCGGCCGCATCGATCCGGAGGGTTGGACCCACGGTTCCGCGGAGCAGCGCGTGGCCTGGTTCACGACCGGCTATCGAAGTGGCAACCCGGACGACTGCGACACCTTCGCCCAATAGTCCAATTCGACCCCTTTCCTCCGTGACGCTGGTGTCGTAGGCTCGCTCCTCGACGCCGGGATCGGCCCGCGTCCGTTCGGGGTGCTCACGGATGGCAGCCACTCAGCCCGTCGCGACGGAACCTCGCGTCCTGCGGATCCCGCGACCCGGGCGCGTGGCTCGGCGTCTCGTCATCGGCGCGCTGTTTGGCGTGCTCGCCGTGCTCGGCGGCATGTACGCGTTCGGCCAGGCCTACACCGGCCGCATCCTGCCGGGCATCCTCATCGGCGGCGTCGATGTGAGCGGGATGACCGCGGGCGAGGCGCGCGCCGCCGTGGATGCGGCATTCGGCGGGTTGGAGGACGGCCAGATCACCGTCACCTCGCCGCGCGTCACGACCGTGATCGATTTCGACGACGTCGGTCGCACCATCGACCGCGACGGGATGGTCGCGGCGGCCATGGGGGAGGGACGCACCGGCACGCGACTCGAGGAAACGCTGGCCGCCCTCCGGGGCTTGCGCCAGCCCTCGGCGCTCCCCCTGCTGATCGATTACGACCGCGATGCCCTGACGATGGCGCTGGCCGGCTTCCGCGGCAGCGGCTTCCGGGCACCCATCGATGCCGGCATCCTCAAGGGCAACGGTGGGTTCGTCGTCCGCGGCGCGGTCGGGGGTGTCGCCCTTGATACCGGCAGCGTGGCAGCTCGGATCGACGAGATCCTGCTCGATCCAGCGAGCCCACTCGCGTCGCAGCTGGCCGCCGACGCACGACGGATCCAACCCGCCACGTCGGATGTCGACGCCGCGCGTGCCCTGGCCGCAGCGCAACGCATCGCGGCACCGCTGAAGGTCACCGCAGGCGAGCGCGAATGGCCGATCACCGCAAAGCGCATCAGGACCTGGATGAGCTTCGCCGGTGCGGGTGCGAGCTACGCGCCGGTGCTCGATCGCGCCAACGTCCCAGCCGCGCTGAAGGCGGTCGAGAAGGCTGTGCTGACCAAGCCACGTGAGGCGCGCTATCTCAAGACGCGCTCCGGGACGATCTTCGGGGTCGCGGCGTCGTCGGCGGGTCGGGCGCTCGATGTCGACGCGACCGGCAAGGCGGTCCTGGCCGCCCTCGAAGCCCGTGCGGCAGGACCGGTCAAGTCGAAGCCGATCAAGGTCAAGATGATGGCGGTCGCGCCCGAGCTCACGACGAGCGAAGCGACGAAGCGCGCGCCGCTCGTCGAGCGGGTCGGCACGTGGACGACCTATTACCCGGTCGGCCCAGGCAACGGCTTCTCGGCCAACATCAGCGTCCCCGCGCGGCGCCTCGACGGCGTCGTGGTCAAGCCGGGCCAGACGTTCGACTTCTGGGGTGCCCTCGGTGAGATCAGCTTCCGGACGGGCTACCGCATGGGCAACGCGATCATCGGCGGCCATACGGCCGAGGGCCGGGCGCTGGCAGGCGGCATCTGCTCGACCTCGACCACGCTCTTCAATGCCGCCGCTCGGGCCGGTCTCGACATCGTGAGCCGGCGACCGCACTGGTACTACATCTCGCGCTACCCGCTCGGTCTCGATGCGACCGTGTCGGAGACGCAGAACATGCGCTTCCGCAACGACACCGCGCATCCGATCCTGATCAAGTCGTTCGCCTCGCCGGGCGTCGTGCGATTCGACATCTGGAGTCTGCCGAACGGCCGGACCGTGTCATGGTCGCGCCCACACGTCACCAACGTCGTGCGCGGCTACGACTCCGTGCAGTACACGTCAGCCCTCCGCCGTGGCGAGCGCAAGCGGATCGAGTACCCGGTCGATGGCAAGCACGTGGTCGTGACCCGGACGGTCCGCGACTCGCGAGGGCGCGTCGTCAACAGCGACACGTTCGTGTCGAACTACCACCGGATGGTCGGCATCACGCTGGTCGGTCGCTGACACTGGGGTCCTATTCGGAGCCGTGCGTGCGGCGCGGCGGAGTCGGCGCTAGAATTGCCGGCCTTGGCGGAGTAGCTCAGTGGTAGAGCAGGGGACTCATAAGCCCTTGGTCGGTGGTTCGAATCCGCCCTCCGCTACCAACCCGACCCCACACGACCCTCGCGGCGGGCGAGGTCGTATCGATTTCTTGACATTTCCTCCCGACGCCATCCACACCCTACGACCGTCCGTAGGGATGATGGAGGGCATGACCTCGGTCAGGGGGTCCTCGCGGACCCCGACGGTATACTCGCGACACGTGACGGCGCTCGGTCGTCGCTCACCTCACCCGGAGGCTCCCTGTTGAACCCGAAGTTCTTCCGGAACGGCATCGTGATGCTCGTGCTCGTGGTCGGCACGGCAGCATTGCTGTTCACCTGGATCACGACCACAGGACAAACCACCAGCACCGTCTATTCCCAGTTCCTTGACGACGTCGGCGCGGGCGAGGTCAAGAAGGTCACCCAGCAGGGCACGACGCTGACGGTCGTGACCAATGACACGCCGGAGAAGACCTACACGGTCATCGTCCCGACCGTCCTGACACAGGTCTGGCCGGACATGCAGGAGGCGGCGAAGGCGACTGGCAGGGAGCTGTCGAAGGACATCTTCGGGGCCACCCCGGCGCCGGACACGTCGTGGCTCGGCCTGCTGCTGACCGCGGTCCTGCCGCTCCTCATCATCGGCGGCTTCATCTTCTTCATGATGCGTCAGGCGCAGGGCACGAATAACCAGGCCCTGAGCTTCGGCAAGAGTCGGGCGCGCATGTTCCTGGGCAACAAGACGGTCGTGACGTTCGCCGACGTGGCGGGTGTCGATGAGGCCAAGACCGAGCTGCAGGAGGTCGTCGAGTTCCTCAAGTTCCCCGAGAAATTCAACTCGCTCGGTGCGCGGATCCCGCGCGGTGTCCTGCTCGTCGGCCCTCCGGGCACCGGCAAGACGCTGATGGCCCGCGCCGTCGCCGGTGAGGCGGGCGTGCCGTTCTTCAGCATCTCGGGCTCCGAGTTCGTCGAGATGTTCGTGGGCGTCGGCGCAAGCCGCGTGCGCGACCTGTTCGACCAGGCCAAGCGCAACTCGCCGTGCATCGTCTTCGTCGACGAGATCGATGCGGTCGGCCGCCAGCGTGGTGCCGGCCTCGGCGGCAGCCATGACGAGCGCGAGCAGACCCTCAACCAGATCCTCGTCGAGATGGATGGCTTCGACACGAACACCAACGTGATCGTCGTCGCCGCCACCAACCGGCCCGACGTGCTCGATCCGGCGCTCCTGCGCCCGGGCCGCTTCGATCGGCAGGTCATCCTCGATCGGCCGGACATGCGCGGGCGCGTCGAGATCCTGCGAGTCCACACCAAGGGCAAGCCGCTCGACAAGGCCGTCGACGTCGAAGGCGTGGCCCGCCAGTCGCCGGGCTTCTCCGGTGCCGACCTGGCCAACCTCGTCAACGAAGCGGCCATCCTGTCAGCTCGCCGCAACAAGAAGGTCATCGGCATGTCCGAGTTCCAGGAGGCCCTGGAGCGGATCGTCGCCGGCCCGGAACGCAAGTCGCGCGTCATCTCGGACGCGGAGAAGGCGATCATCGCCTACCACGAGGGTGGGCACGCGATCGTCCAGCGGATCCTGCCCAAGTGCGACCCGGTCAGCAAGGTAACGATCATCAGCCGCGGCATGGCCCTCGGCTACACGATGGCGTTGCCCCAGGAGGACCGCTACCTCCAGTCCAAGACCGAGTTCGAGGACAAGATCGCGGGGCTGCTTGGCGGCAACGTCGCGGAACGGCTGATCTTCGGCGATACGACGACCGGTGCCAGCAATGACATCGAGAAGGCGACCGATCTCGCTCGGCGCATGGTCACCGAGTTCGGCATGAGCGACAAGCTCGGTCCGCTGTCCTTCGGGAAGCGTGACGAGCTGGTCTTCCTCGGCCGGGAGATCGGCGAGCAGCGCAACTACAGCGACGAGATCGCCAAGCAGATCGACGAAGAGGTTCGCGCGATCATCGACAAGGCGTACGAGCGAGCGACGGAGGTCCTCACGACCCACCGCGACCGATTGGTCGCTCTTGCCGAGAGGCTCGTGGCGGAAGAGACCGTCGACGCCGAGACGTTCGAGACGTTCTTCACCGACCTGCCGCCGAAGTCCCCGGAGAGTGGCGTGCCGACGGTCGTGGGACCGGGGCAGCCGATTCCCGAGCCGAAGCCACAGCCGGCCTGACCGGCGCCCGAACCCAGTACCGCGAAACGAGCGGGCCGGATGACCGGCCCGCTCGTTCGAATTCTCGGCCACCGCGGCGCCGGGTCGCCGCATCGGCCTCCGGGCCCAGCGGCATCGGTTGCGTTCTCGTGGGGCGAGAGCAGGCGACCTCCACAGCTGCCTTCTACAGGTGATCGTCGCTTCACGAGAGAGTCAACCGGTTCCTCTCGTGGCACGAGTAAAACGGCACCGGGAAGGTCCTGCGACGTCGCCTGCTCTCGTGGGGCGAGAAGTCCCCCGCTGCCCGACACGAAGGAAGATGAGCGCCGACCGAGGCGGTATCTGCCCGCGACCCAACGCATCCACTGCAGCTCGATCGTCGATGGCGTAAGCCGTTCCCAGGAACCCGGCCGCGGCGCGGATCGCGGCGCGATTGGCCCGGGTGTCGGCGACCACGACCAGAACGCGATCCAAGCCGCTGTCCTCGAGCTTTCGAGCGATCCGCCGATGTTGAGCCTGGGCATCGACGAACCGCGTCTCAAGCTCGACGCCGCAGCGCGACCCGCTTCGTTCGGTGAGCGTGTGATCCCATGCTCGAAGGTCACGAGGATCGCCCACACGTACCTCGCTTCGAAGGACGAGCGGGGGCACGACAAGCTCGCCGAAGGCAGCGCCCAGCGCGACGTGCGCAGCGTCACGTAATGGTTCGCCGCCGGGATAGAGTCGAACCCAAAGATCAAGGCCGACAGCCGCCGCGACCCTTGTCACGGTCGTCATCGACACCCACGGAGCAGCCTGACGTTCGATCCGGCTCACCTCGGCCGGGGAGACACCGACGGCACGGCCGACCTCGGCAAGCGTCAATCCCGCGCCGATCCGGGCCGTGCGCAACTCCTCGCCGATGCGAGCGCAGATCGCGCTCGCCCGCCGGTCGGCACGGGCGACGCGCGACTCGGGCATACGCGGCATCCTGCCCGCCAGCGCTCATCAGCCACTAAACGGACTCTGACCGCCGCCGATAGACTTCCGGGCCATGTCCGACCGAACCCCAGGTGCCGCCGCGACACTCGAGGACTACCTCGATTCAACGCGCGCCGACCGACTCGACAGCCTGCAGGCGTTCCTGCGGATTCCGAGCATTTCCGCGCTCCCCGAGCACGTTCCCGATGCCCAGCGCGCCGCGGAGTGGCTCGCCGATGCCCTGCGAACCGCGGGTGTCGAGCACGTCGCCGTCGAGCAGACCACCGGCCATCCGGTCGTCTATGGGGACTGGCTGCACGCCGAGGGCGCACCGACGGTCATCGTGTACGGCCATTACGACGTCCAGCCGGTCGACCCGCTCGACGAGTGGACCAGCCCGCCGTTCGAGCCGGTCATCGAGGGCGACCGGATGCTTGCCCGCGGCGCCGCCGACGACAAGGGCCAGATCCACGCCCACGTCGTCGCCTCGACGGCGCTGCTCGCGACGCGCGGTCGATATCCCATCAACGTCAAGTACGTGTTCGAGGGCGACGAGGAGAGCTCTGCCGAGCCGCTGGAGGGGTGGCTGAGCGAGAACAGCGGCCGCCTCGAGGCCGATGCCGCGATCATCAGCGACACGGGCTTCTTCGACGGCAACATCCCCGCGATCACGGTCGGCCTGCGCGGGCTGATGTATGCCCAGATCGATGTCACGCTCGGCGCTGTCGACCTCCACTCGGGCAGTTACGGCGGCGCGGTCAACAACCCGGTCGTCGCGCTGGCCCAGATCATCGCGGCGCTCAAGGGCCCAGACGGCCGGATCCGCATACCCGGCTTCTACGACGACGTGGCCGAGCTGACCGAGCTGGAGCGCGCGGCCATGGCCGAGCTCCCGTTCGACGAGGAGGCCTATCGCTCGACGGTGGGCGTGTCAGCCCTGGTCGGCGAGGCGGGCTTCACGACCCTCGAGCGCAAAGCCACGCGCCCGACCCTCGATGTCAACGGCATCTGGGGCGGCTTCCAGGGAGCGGGCACGAAGACGATCATCCCCGCGCGCGCCCACGCCAAGGTCAGCACGCGGCTGGTACCCCGCCAGGATCCGCACGACATCTTCGAGAAGCTTCGTGCCTTCGTCGCCGAGATCGCTCCCCCCGGCGTCGAGGTGACGGTGACCCTGCTCGGGACCGGCCGACCGGTCGTCACGCCGATCGACCACCCCGTCACCCAAGCCGCGGCGCGCGGTCTCGAGGCCGCGTTCGGACGGAAACCGGTCTATCGGCGCGAAGGCGGCTCGATCCCGGTCGCCGCGTCGTTCGAGTCGGTCCTGGGGCTGCCGGTGGTGCTCGAGGGCTTCACGCAGCCGCATGAGCGAGCGCACGCGCCGAACGAGTGGCTGGACCTCGGCAACTACGAGAAGGCGATCCGAGCGATCGTCGCCACGTTCGATGAGATCGCGGCCCTCGACCCTACGAGTGGGGACGGGCGCAGTACGGATGGGTGATACGGGATTCACCCGGTGCTACCCTACTCTCGCCGCATGAGCGCCAAGAGCGTAGGCCTCCGGGGAGGATCCGACCGCGTGAGCACCGATCTCGAAGCCAACGTCGCCCAGGCGCCCGCTGGGCGCAATTGGCGGCTCGATACCGACAACGGGAGCATGGCCCCGCGGTCCGCGCTCGACGTGCTCGTCGACCTTAATGAGCGGGTCACGACCGGCCATCTGGCCGAGTACCAGCCGGTCCCGCTCGGCTTCACCCCACTCGACAAGACCATCGGCACCGGCCTGCGGGCCGGGGAGCTGCTGCTGATCGGCGGGGCGCAGGGCACCGGCAAGACCACGATGGCCCTCCAGATGGCGCGCAACATCGCGTCCGGCGGCCAGGCGAACGTCCTCTACCTGTGCTTCGAGCACGACGAGGCGTACCTGATGAACCGCCTGATCGCGATGGAGTCGGCGCTGGCGCACCTCCCACACAAGACCGGTGCGATCAAGATCCAGGACGTCCGCAAGGAGATCCTTGGGACGTGGATGGCGGAAGGGGCTGCCTCGCCCCAGCTGGCCAACAACCCGCGCCTGCGCCCGTCGCTCGACCGCATCGCGCGCTACGGCCAGAACCTGTTCCTCCTGCGCGGGTCGCAGACCGCAAGCACCATCGACAACATCCGCAAGCTCGTCGAACAGCATCGCGCGCTGTCAGGCGAGCGCCGGCTCGTCGTTTTCGTCGACTACATGCAGAAGGTCCCGCAGATCCCCGAGCCCGAGAACGAGGCGGAGAAGGTCACCTTCATCGTCAACGGCCTCAAGGACATCGCGCTGTCCGAGGAGGTCCCGATGGTCGCCATCGTGGCCGCCGACAAGGAGGGCCTGAAGGCGTCGCGCCTGCGGAACTTCCACCTGCGCGGGTCGTCGGCGATCAACTACGAGGCCGACATCATCCTGATCCTGAACGAGAAGTACCACATCGTGGCCAAGGTCAACATCGAGTTCAACCCGTACCAGGCGCAGCGCTTCCGCGACTGGGTCGTGGTGTCGGTCGAGAAGAACCGCGGCGGCCAGGACAACGTCGACCTCGAGTTCGAGAAACACTTCGAGTTCTCCTGCTTCGACCCCAACGGTCGGACCGTCCAGGAGAAGCTCATCGAGGAACGCCTCTACAACGACTGACGCGCCGGCGAGCGACGCCCCGGCTGGCTACGAGCCGGTGCCTCTCCCGTCCAGGTAGGCGAGGACCGCCAGCACACGACGGTTATCGCCCGGGTCGTCCTCGAGCCCGAGCTTGGCGAAGATGATCCCGATCGCACCCTCGACCGTCTTCGGCGCGATCGATAGCGCTGCGGCGATCGATCGGTTCGACCGTCCTTGCGCCACCAGGCCGAGGATCTCGCGTTCGCGATCCGTGAGGCGGCTCACCGTATCGACCGACCGGCGGGCGCGCACGAGCTCGTCGACGACCGCCGGGTCGATCGCGGAACCGCCGGCGGCGACCCGGCGCGCCGCCTCGAGTAGCTGGTCCGCCTCACCGAGCCGATCCTTCAACAGGTAGCCGACGCCGTCGGCGCCGGCCGCGAGCAGCCGTAATGCGTACTCCGGCTCGAGGAACTGGGACAGGACGAGGACAGCCACACGACCACCGTGACGATCACGGATGGCGACCGCCGCGCCGAGCCCGGCGTTCCCCGTCGGCGGCATCCGGATGTCGATGACCGCGAGATCCGGCAGGTCCGACGCCACTGCGGCCAGGAGTTCGTCCGCGTCACGTGCCTCCGCCACCACGGTCATGCCGCCGTCGCTGAGGATGCGGACGACGCCCTGGCGGATGACCGCCGAATTGTCGGCGACGACCACCCGGATCGGCTCGGCAGCGGTCACAGGACAGGGATCTCCGCGCTGATCCGCGTCCCCCCGCCGGTCGGACTGCGCACATCGAACCGACCGTCGAGTGCGCCGATCCGGTCGGCGATACCCCGCAGGCCGGTGCCGCGCGTCGGGTCGGCGCCACCGATCCCGTCATCCTCGACCACGATCCGCAGCCGCTCGTCATGGCTGACGACCGACACGCGGACGGAACCGGCTTTGGCATAGCGCGCCACGTTCGTCAGCGATTCTGCGATCGCGAAATACGCCGTCGTCTCGACACTGCGCGGCAGCCGGCCATCGACCGCGATCTCCAGCTCGACCGGGATGCCGGCGCGGCGCGCCAGGGACGCCACGGCCGCCGGCAGCCCCTCGTCCTCGAGGATCGCCGGGTGGATACCCCGAGCGAGCTCTCGCAACTCGGTGATCGCGCCATGGAGCTCGGTCGCCGTCCGATCGAGCTCCTCGCGGAGCGCGAGCGGGATCGTCGGCTCGTCGGCGGCGGCGCGGGCCCGCTGCAGGGCCAGGCTGACGCCGACCAGGCGCTGCTGCGCGCCGTCGTGCAGATCGCGTTCGAGCCGACGCCGCTCCTCTTCCGCGGCGCCAACGAGGCGGACCCGCGACGCACGGACCGCGTCCAGCTGCGCGCGGACCTCGGCCTCGAGCCGCTCGTTCTGGACTCCCAGCCGCAGCACCGCGGTGACGGCGCCGATCAGCGACGGATCCTCGCGAAGGACCGGGTCATGGACGATCGCGGCGATCGGACGGCCGCCGCTCTCGAGCCGTGTCACGGCGTGCGCTGCGCCGTCCTCGGGTAATGGCACGCGGTTGCCGTCGGCGTCGAGCCAGGTCTGATCAGTCGGGTCGCGCCGCAGCAGGCGAACCGTCGGGTCCCCGAGGGCAGCCTGCAGCGCGGCTTCCATCCTGGTCGGGGAGGGCAGCCGTCCGACTTCGGCGGCAAGGGGGACGATGGGGCCCGCTGCGATCCGCATCCGCAGCGTCCCAAGCAGGAAGCCGAGGGGGATCAGGACCCTCGCGGCAAAACTGGTCCAGGCGACCATCTCCGACCACGGCTCGGGCAGGACGACAAGCGGCTGACCGGTGGCGGTCGTCGCCGCGGTGTCCGCTGCATCGAGTGCCGCAGCGAGCATCGCCACGACACCCGCGACGAGGACCGGCCACAGGACGCGCCGCGTCGCGTGGCTCCCCGCCAGCAGCCGACGGGCCGCGATGCCAGCCACCACCAGACAGGCGACCGCGATGACCAGGCTGGCCGCGATCTCGACCGACTCGAATGCCACACGATCGGGAGCCACCGCGAACGGGTTCGGCGGGAATCCGACCGCGTCGGGATAGAGACTCGGGTCCTGGAGGAGGAGCCGCCCGATCGAGCGGACGCCGAACCCGACCACGAGGATCGCCAGGATCCGTCGTCCCGGGAGATCGGGCCAGCGGGCTGGTAGGGCGAGGAGGAGCAGCGCGAGCGCGACGTCGTACCAGCCGCTGAACGCGTAGCCGAGATGTGTGACGACAGGCTGCATCGTCGGGCCATAGCTGCCGACGGACCAGAGCACGGCACAGCCGACGAGGATCGGACCCGTGAGGACATCGGGACGGCGCTGCCACGCGATCGACCCGGCAACGACGAACGCGAGCGCTCCCAGCGTGTCGAGGACCGTGAACCGGACCGGGGCCCCGCTCAGCGAGCCGACGACTGCGGTCAGCCCCACGAAGGCGATCGCCATCGCCGAAGCAAGCGGCCACCAGCGCTGATCCATGGCACGGCATCCTCGCACAGGCTCGAGTGCGTGAGCACCGGGATAGCCCGGGTCAGCTGACCGGTGCCGGCCCGCTAGGTGCAGGTGCCGTTCGATGCGAGCGTGGTCACGACACGACCACTGCCAGGAGCGCCGACCATGCGCAGCTTCGCCCCGAGACTCCGACTCATGCTCATCGGCCTGAGCGCTGTCGCCGCCTGCGCCGCGCCGCCTGCGCCGGCGACCCCGCCACCGGCCGAGCCCCACACGGCCTTCGCTGCGATCGAGGTCAAGGTCCCGAGCGATCCTGACTGGCTCGCGGCCGGGTTCGGGTCCGTGTGGGTGAAACGTCCTGAAGGTCTGGTCACCCGCGTCGACCCGGCGACGGGCACCATCGCCGCCGAGATCCGCGTCCATCCCACCAGCGAGGAGCAGTGCGGCGGGATGGGCGTGGGGACGGACGGGATGTGGACCTGCGTCGGCACCGACCTCGTCCGCATCGACCCGCAGACCGACTCGATCGTCGCGACCGTCAAGGCGGGCAAGATCCGCGGCCAGGGACGGCTCGTTCGTGCCTCGGGCCGGATCTGGGTCCTGGCCGGCGATGGCGACAGCCTGGTCGGTGTCAGCGAGGCCGACGGGGCGCTGTCCGAGCCGATCTCGCTGCCGGTCGCCTGTCATGACCTCGGCGCGGGCGGCGACATCGTCTATGTCGTCTGTGAGCGGGCGGATCGGGTCCTTCGGGTCGATCCAACCAGCGCGACCGTGACCGCTGAGGTCACCGTCACGAAACCGACGTGGGTCAGCGTGTCCGCGAATAGTGTCTGGGTGACGGCCGACCAGGATCTCGTCCGTCTCGATCCCGCGACGCTCGCCAGCGCACTCGTGGTCAAGGGTCTCGGCACCGGCGAGCTCGGCACGATCTGGGCGGACGACAGCGGGGTCTGGGTCCGCCGGGTGGATCCGTTCCTGACCAGGGTCGACGGGGCGACCGGAGCGCAGACTCGCGTCATCAGCGCTCCCTACCGGAGCGGTGGCGACGTGCTCGTCGATGGCGCGTACTTGTGGGCGTCCGACTTTGACGCTCGCATGCTCATCCGCTTGGAGATCCCCAGCACCTGACACCACCTGAGCCGCCGGTGTTTGCGGGGCGCCTCGTACACTGCCGCCATGCGCAGCCCCGGCGAGTACCCCGACGTCGTCGAGATCGTGGTCGAGATCCCGCGCGGTTCGCGCAACAAGTACGAGTTCGACGAGGCTGCCGGCGTCTTTCGACTGGACCGTGTGCTGAGCAGCGCCGTCTTCTACAACTTCGACTACGGCTTCATCGACGGCACACGTGCCGGTGACGGCGATCACACCGATGCCCTCCTCGTCATCGACGAGCCCACGTTCACCGGCTGCCATGTGTGGGCTCGCCCGATCGGCGGCCTCGAGATGCGCGACGAGAAGGGCTTTGACTTCAAGGTCCTGTGTGTCGCGCTCGGTGATGCCCACCAGCAGCACATCGAGCGGCTCGAACAGGTCCGACCGCACCGCCTGGTCGAGATCGAGCACTTCTTCCAGACGTACAAGGCGCTCGAGGACAAGGCGGTCGATGTCGTCGGGTGGCGCGACCGTGACGCCGCGCTCCAGGTCCTGCGCGACGATCGCGCGACCTGGTTGCACGAGCACGAGGCGGCGGCCGGGGTCAGGTGACGGGACAGCGGGGGCAGCGCGGCGGCGATCCATACGCCGGCATTCCCGGCCGGCGGCTGTTCGTCGGCGTGGCCCTCCCGGAACCAGCCGCGGCGGAGATACGCGACGTCGTCGAGGGTGTCAGGGCGATGCCGCTGCCGAACGGTGCGCGCGACGTCCGGTGGGTGCGGCTGGACGGCCTGCATCTCACCCTGCGCTTCCTCGGACCGACGCCTGAATCCCGTATCGGGCCGACCATCGAGGCCGTCGAGGCAGTCGCGGCGAACGCCGCCGGATCGATCGCGATCGAGCTCGCTGGGTCTGGGACATTCCCACCCGGCCGCCGCCCGCGGACCCTCTGGATCGGGGTCAGCGCTGGACTGGACGGACTCACGACGCTCGCTGCGCAGACCGAGGCCGCGCTGGTGGCTGCCGGCTGGCCGCCGGATGACCGGCCGTTCCGAGCGCACCTCACGCTGGCCCGCTCGGACGGTGTGACGGTGGGTCCGCTCGTCGCTGGCAGGCTCGCTGCGGCGATGGCCGGGCGGCGCGTACAGGCCACCGTCGAACACGTCGGGTTGTACGAGAGCCTGACCGGTGGGGGACCCGCTCGCTACGTCCCCGTCACGCTCAGGACCCTCGGCTCGACGCCCGGTCAGACCGACCCCGTGTACCATCTACCCACCCCGGACCCGCCATGACCGGGTCGACTGGAGTGCCCGCAGGGACGTGACCACCGCTCAGCGCGCCCGACTCATCCTGAGCCTCGGTGTCCTGAATCTCGTCCTCGCCACAATCGCATTCGGCATCGGCGGAGTAGGGCTGCAGCAGCGGAACGCGGCGTCAGGCCAGCCGCCCGTCGCCGTCGTCAACACCCCGTCACCGAGCGCTGCACCGACTGGGACGGAGCCCACCGGCAGCAGTAGCCAGGCCCCCGAGCCGGCCCCGTCAGTGACACCGCCGAGCCCGATCGCATCGCCATCGCTGCCGATCGCATCACCATCCGGGCCGCTCGCGTCGCCGAGCCCTGGACCGTCCACGAGCCTGGCGTCGGCACCGCCCGGCGTGGCGCCGGGCTCCACGCCGACACCCACCGGCACGCAGCAGCCTGCCACGCAACCGACCTCGCGGCCGACGGCCGCCCCGACCACGGCGCCCACGTCCGCACCCACCTCGGCGCCGACGGTCGTTCCGACGAGTGCACCGACAGCGCGGCCGACGTCAGCCGCGACCCCGAGGCCGACATCGGCGCCGACCGCTCGGCCGACATCGGCGCCGACCGCTCGGCCGACATCGGCGCCGACCGCTCGGCCGACCCCACGCCCGACGCCGAGGGCGACACCCGAACCTGCCGTTCGGACCGCAAAGCCAGGAGGCGACGCCAAGGCCCGGCCGCCCTGCCCGACGAAGGACGGCCCGCCGCCCGGTCACAGCAAGACCGACGACCCGCACAAGTCCTGCGGCAAGGACAAGGAAAAGCCCAAGGACAAGGACAAGGACAAGTCGAAGGGCGGCATCGTCCTGATCCTGCCGCTGCTGGCCACGGGCACGGCATGGGTCGTCAGGCCCGCGCGGTTGCGCCCGCGCCGTCGCACGCGATAGGCTCGCGCTCCCGACCGCACGAACCCCGCGGCGGGCTCCCCGGAGGGACACGGATGTCGGCCGTCGCTGCAGATCCACGTCAGACCAAGTTCGTCCTCGACGAGAGCCGGATCCCGCGGGCCTGGTACAACATCGCGGCTGACCTGCCGGTGCCGCCGTCGCCCTACCTGCATCCGGCGACCTTCGAGCCGATCGGCCCCGACGACCTCGCGCCGCTGTTCCCGATGGCCCTCATCGGCCAGGAGGTGTCGCAGGACCGGGAGGTCGAGATCCCGGAGCAGGTCCGCGACGCGTACCGGCTGTACCGGCCCAGCCCGCTGTACCGGGCGCATCGGCTCGAGCGCGCGCTCGATACGCCGGCCCACATCTACTACAAGTACGAGGGCGTCAGCCCGGCCGGTAGCCACAAGCCGAACACCGCGATCGCGCAGGCCTTCTACAACAAGGAGCAGGGCGTCGCCCGGATCGCCACCGAGACCGGGGCGGGCCAGTGGGGCAGCGCGATGGCGTTCGCCGGCGCGCTGTTCGGGCTCGAGGTCAAGGTCTACATGGTCCGCGCCAGCTACGACCAGAAGCCGTACCGGCGGATCCTGATGGAGACCTACGGCGCGGAGGTCGTGCCGAGCCCGTCACAGACCACCAACTACGGCCGCTCCGTCCTGGCGGAGCACCCGGACAGCCCGGGCTCGCTCGGGATGGCCATCAGCGAGGCGGTCGAGGACGCGGCGACCCGGGACGACACGAAGTATTCGCTCGGCTCGGTGCTCAACCACGTGCTGCTCCATCAGACGGTGATCGGCCAGGAGGCCATCGAGCAGATGGGGATGGCCGGCGAATCCCCGGACGTCGTCATCGGCTGCACCGGCGGCGGTTCCAATTTCGCGGGATTGACCTTCCCGTTCCTTGGTCGCAACTTCCGCGATGGGGCAAACCACCGGATCATCGCGGTGGAGCCCGAGGCGGCGCCGAGCCTCACGCGCGGCGTGTACGCCTACGACTTCGGGGACACGGCCAAGATGGCGCCGGTGGCCAAGATGCACACCCTCGGCCACGACTTCATCCCCGAGCCGATCCATGCCGGCGGGCTGCGCTACCACGGGATGTCGCCGCTGGTCAGTCTGCTCAAGGAGCACGGTGACATCGAGGCCGTGAGCGTCCACCAGCGGGCGAGCTTCGACGCGGGCGTGACGTTCGCCCGGGCGGAGGGCATCCTGCCTGCCCCGGAACCGACCCACGCCATCCGCGTCGCGATCGACGAGGCGCTCGCCGCCAGGGAGGCCGGCGAGGCACGCGTCATCCTGTTCAACCTGTGCGGCCACGGCCACTTCGACCTGGCTGCGTACGAGCGCTACCTCGATGGCTCGCTCGAGGACTATGAGTATCCGCGCGAGAAGGTCGAGGCCGCGCTCGCGGGGCTGCCAACCATCGCCTGATCGCCGGGGACCGCCATGCCGCGACTCGCTTGCTGGTCGTGTGGACGCCAGATCTACACGGTCTCGCCCCTGGAATCGCTGTTCGCCGAGGAACGGCGCTGCCCGCGCTGCGGCGCGTTCCTCGATAAGGAGCGCCGCGATACCGAGCGGCGCGAGCGCCTGCGCCGGCAGAACCCGCCGGACGATCCCGGTCCGCCACCCGGCGTGGACGAACGGCGGATCGCCGACCGCCGGACCGGACGGCGCCGCGGCGAAAGCTGAGCGGCTCGCGGGGCGAGCCTCGCCGGTCGATCGCCGCGGCGGCATAGGCCGGCTGCGATACTCGCGGCCATGCGGGTAGCGTTGCTCGGGTTCGGGCTGATCGGCGGATCCATCGCCCGCGCCCTGCACGTGCGTCGCGGTGAGGCCTCCGACACGGCCAGTGTCAGCGCCTGGTCACCGTCGGGGGAGGGGCCGGCGATCGCTGCCCGTGATGGCGTGATCGACACCGCTGCTCCGGATCCTGCGGCGGCCATCGACGGGGCAGACCTGATCGTGCTTGCCGGTCCAGCGACGGTCAGCCTCGCACAGCTCGATGCGCTCGCCGGGGCGTGGCACCGCGCGCTCGCGCCGGATGCCGTCATCACCGATGTCGCCAGCACGAAGGGAGCGATCGTCGAACGGGCGGGCTCGCTCGGCTTGCGTTTCGTCGGTGGTCACCCGATGGCCGGGCGCGAGATGAGCGGCTACGCGGCCTCGAGCGCCGATCTCTTCGTGGACCGCCCGTGGGTGGTCGTGCCGACCGACGATGTCGCCGCCCTCGAGCGGGTGGAGGCGCTCGCGACGGCGACGGGCGCGCGTCCTCGTCGTATGACCGCCGACATCCACGATGAGGCGGTAGCCGCGATCTCGCACCTGCCGCTGCTCGCTGCCGCGGCGATCGTCGAGGCGGTGGCAGGCGGATCGGATCGGGCCGGCCGGTCGGAGGCAGGAGAGCTGGCGGCGAGCGGCTGGCGGGACATCACCCGGCTTGCACGCGGGGAGCCCGAGATGGGCGCCGGGATCGTGGCGACGAACGCACCTGCCGTCGCTGCGCGCGTGCGTGACCTGATGGCGGCCCTCGAGCGCTGGTTGGCGGAGCTCGAGCGCCCGGGTGGTCCCGACGAAGCGGCCGTCGCGGACCGCTTGCGGGCCGCGCGCGAGCGGCTGGAGTCGATGACGCCGTGACCGGCGAGCGGGTGCTGGTAGTGCCACGCGAGGTCGTCCCCGATCAGGCGGGCTGGCACGGCCTGCGGACGACCGGTCTCTCGGCCTTCCTCGACGTCGTCGCCGAGCACGGTCGCTTCGAGCCGCGGGAGCAGATGGAGCGTGATCCGTCCTTCAAGCAGATCATCCCGTACCTCGTCCTGCGCGATGGCGAGCGATACTTCCTGATGCGCCGGACGCGGGCTGGCGGCGACGCTCGCCTCCACGACCGCTGGTCGATCGGCGTCGGCGGCCACCTCAACCCCGGTGACGATGGCCTTGCCGGCGGCCTGCGCCGTGAATGGCACGAGGAGCTCGTCGCCGACTTCGAGCCGACCTTCGTGCCGTTCGCGCTGCTCAACGACGACACCACCGATGTGGGGGCCGTGCACCTCGGCGTGGTCGTGTTGGCAGATGCCGGCGGTCGGCCTGTAACGGTCCGCGAGACCGACAAGCTGTCCGGCGCGTTCGCGCCCCCGGCCGAGGTGGCGGCCGGTGCCGAGCACCTCGAGACGTGGAGCCGGATCGTGTTCGATGCCCTCGAGGCGAGCACGGTCGCGACGGACCGCCCACGGTGATCCGTCGTGTCGCGGGCGCTGTCGGCGCCGCGCTCCTCTCGGTCGTGACACTACGGGTCGTCGGGCGGCGCGCATCTGCGCGCCTCCTGGCGGCGCCGCGCGTCGGTCCCGACGAGGAGTCGCTAAGCCCCGCCCTGGACGCGCTGGGCGGCGAGGTCGTCCGGTTCCGGTCCCGAGATGGCCTGCGCCTGGCGGGCCGCTGGCTGCCGGCCGTTGCCGGCAACGGTTGGGATGCGGACCCACACGAGGCGATCCTGCTGCTGCACGGCTATTCGGGGTCGATCGCACCCGATCTGGTCGAGTACGGGCCGTTCCTTCGGCAAACGGCGAACGTGCTCGGCATCGACTTCCGCGGCCACGGCGGATCGGATCCGGGTCCGTCGACGTTCGGGATGCTCGAGGTGGAGGACGTGGCGGGCGCGCTGGCGTGGCTCGGGGATCGCGGCATCACACGTGTCGCGCTGGTCGGCACGTCGATGGGTGGCATGGCGGCGCTTGCTGCGGTCGCGGTGCTCGGCGATGGGAGCCTGGCAGCCGCGGACACCGACCCATCGCCGACGCGTGCAGAGGTCGATGCGCCGCGACCGACCATCGTCGCCGTCGTGGCCGACTCCACCGCCCCCGAAGCGGCGATCCCGGTCGCGAACCGCCTGCGCGGCCCGTTCCGGCGGTTCGTCGCGGGACGCATCTTCGACGCCGCCGCCCGGCGCCTCGGGGCCGATCCGCGGGACCTCGAACCGGCCCGGATCATCGGTCTCGTGGAGCCCGTGCCGGTCCTGTTGATCCACGGCGACGCGGATAGGACCGTGCCGCTGGCCGACGGTCAGCGACTGGCCGACCTCGCGGGTCCCGGTGCCGAGCATTGGATCGTGCCCGGCGCCGACCACAGCCAGGCGCATGCCACCGCCGGACAGGACTATGAGCGGCGGGTGACGGACTTCTTGCGGGTGGCGATGCGCACCACGCGCGAGGACGATCTGCGCGATCAGGGTCGCGACCTATAATCGCGACGCCGGGGTGGCCGTCGGCGAGCCCGGTACCCGGCGCATCCCTCTTGTGGAGGACCGATGGCGGCAAAGATCCTCGTCGTCGATGACGATCCAAACGTCCAGCGACTCCTGCAGTACACGCTGAAGCAGGAGGGCTATGACGTCGTCATCGCCGGGGATGGCGCGGATGGGTTCCGGCTGTGGGGTGCCGAGTCGCCCGATCTGGTCCTGCTCGACGTCATGCTCCCCAAGCTCGACGGCTACCAGGTCGCCACGAAGATCCGCGAGCAGGAAGCGGGCGGGGCGCACGTCCCGATCATCATGCTCACCGCCGAGCGCGAGGTGGAGCAGAAGGTCCGCGGTCTGCGGGCCGGCGCCGACGACTACCTCATCAAGCCGTTCCACCCGGCGGAGCTGCTGGCCCGGATCAAGAGCCTGCTCGCCCGCTTCGCGCCGCGCGACACGCTGCTGGCACGACCACCGATGGGCCGCATCCTCGCGTTCTACGGGGCCAAGGGCGGTGTCGGCACCACGACCATCGCGATCAACGCCGCGATCGCCTTCCACCGCGAGCTCGGCCGCAAGGTGTGCCTGGTCGATGGCAACCTGCAGTTCGGCGACCACCGCGTGTTCCTCGATCTGGGCCTCGACCGCAAGAGCATCGTCGACATCGTGACGGCGCCTTCGATCGACGCCGACCTGATCCGGAACGTCATCGTCAAGCACGACTCGGGGGTCGACCTGCTGCTCGCGCCGCCGTCGCCCGAGACCGCTGAGCTCGTCCGACCAGAGCACCTGCCGTTCATCGCCGATCAGCTCACGTCGATGTACGACTACATCCTGCTCGACATCGACAAGCGCCTCGACGACGTGAACCTCGGCGTGTTCGAGGCGGCCGAGATCGTGTTCGTCGTGATGACCGCCGACCTGTCGTGTCTCAAGAACGTCCGCCTGATCCTCGAGACGATGCACCATCTCGGCTATCCGCCCGACAAGGTGCAGCTGGTGCTGAACCGCTCGAACGCGTTCACCGGCATCAACGTCAAGAACGCCGAGGGCGCGCTGCGCCGGACGATCGAGCACCAGGTGGTGAACGAGTACCGCGGCGCGATCAGCGCCCTGAACTCGGGGGCTCCGTTCATGTTCACCAAGGCCGACTCGCCGCTGGGCGCCTCGCTGCTGCAGTTCGTGCGTGGCGTTGACAAGGTCGCGGCAGCTGCGCAGGCGCAGCCGGTCGGGGCGCGCTGACCGAACGTCGGCTCCCGATGGAGCGCACGGTAAGCGCCCGATAAGTCCCGGGTGAGTGCCCGCCGGTAGGGTGCCGGCATGCTGGCTGTCGTCCCGTCCGCCACGTTGCACGGTCTCGACGGTCGGCCCATCCGCGTCGAGGTCGACGTCGCGCCAGGGCTGCCCGGGTTCACGGTCGTCGGGCTCGGCGATACAGCGGTCCAGGAGGCACGCGAACGCGTGCGCGGCGCGATCCGCAACGCCGGTTTCGCGTTCCCGCCGCGCCGCCTGACCGTCAACCTCGCGCCAGCCGAGCTGCGCAAGACCGGAGCCTCCCTGGATCTGGCCATCGCGATCGGGATCCTGCTCGGGTCCGAGCAGCTCCGTGCCGGGCCGCTCGCCATCGCCCTGCTCGGCGAGCTCGGGCTGGACGGCGAGGTGCGTCCGATCCCGGGCATCCTGCCGATGGTCGCGGCGATCGCGGCACGTCACGTGCCACGGGTCGTCGTCGCGCCGTCGGCCGTGGCCGAGGGCCGCCTCGTCGGCGGGATCGAGGTGCTCGGTGCGGCCAGCCTGGCCGAGGCGGCCGAGCTCGTCCGCGGCCGGCGTCCCCGCCGCGCACCCATCGCGATGCCCCGGGTCACGATCACGGGTGCGCCATCGGGTCCCGCCGATCTCGGGCAACGACCGCTGCCGTCCATGTTGGCCGCCAGCGTCCCGGACCTGTCCGAGGTACGCGGTCAGGCCGAGGCGCGCCGTGCGCTGGAGATCGCGCTGGCGGGCGGTCATGGGCTGCTGCTCACGGGTCCGCCAGGGGTCGGCAAGACGATGCTCGCGCGGACCATCCCGGGCCTGCTGCCACCGCTCGACGACGCGGCCGCCCTGTCCGTGTCGATCGTCGCGTCGGCGGCAGGGGAGGGACCGATCACGTCGCTCCGTCGCGATCCACCGTTCCGGTCGCCCCACCACACGCTGTCGTACGCCGCGATGGTCGGCGGCGGCCCGACGCTGTCCCCTGGCGAGATCACCCGCGCCCATCACGGCGTGCTGTTCCTCGACGAGCTGGCCGAGTTCGACCGGGACGTGCTCGAGGCGCTCCGGCAGCCGCTCGAGGAGGGTCGGATCCTGATCGCGCGGGCCGGCCGGGTGATGACGTTCCCCGCTCGTTTCCAGTTGGTAGCGGCGATGAACCCGTGCCCGTGCGGGTACGCCGGGTCGGAGCCGGAGGACCGCTGCCGGTGCATGGTCGGCGAGGTCGATCGCTACAGCCGGCGCGTGTCGGGACCCCTGCGCGATCGCCTTGACCTGTGGGTGTCGATGCCACGCATGCCGGCGGCGACGATCGTCGGGTCGGTCGAGCCGGAGGCCTCGGCGACGGTGGCTCCGCGGATCGCGGCGGCCCGGGCATTCGCCCTGCTCGATCGTGGTCGCATCAACGGGTGGTTGCGAGGACGGCCGCTTCGGCGCGCGTGCCGCATGTCGGAAGGCGTCGCACGCCGGGTGACCGAGCTGGCCGACGCGGAGCTTGCGAGCGGTCGCGGCACGGAGCGGCTGCTGCGCGTCGCCCGGACGATCGCCGACCTGGCCGGATCGCCCGCGGTCGAGATGGCCCATCTCGACGAGGCGGCGTGGTATCGCTCGCCGATGGTCCGTGCCGCAGGGGCGCTGGCATCGTGATCGGACTCGGCCGTCAGTCCGGCCCGGGAACGACGACGAATCCGGACGTCGATCCCTACGTGCCCGAGCGCGAGGCGTGGGCCGTGCTGGCGTCGGTCCATGGCCTCGGCCCGATCGGATTCGGTGCCCTGCTGCGCTGCTTCGGCTCGGCACGCGATGTCCTCGCCGCCGCTGCGCGACCCGATGGTGTCGAGCTGCTGATGGCCACCCCGCCCGACGACATCGCCCTTCGCGGCCAGCCCATCCTCGAGGGCGTGGCCCGCTCCATCGCCGACAAGACCCAGGATGCCGACCGCATCGTGCGGCGACTGCGTGCGCTCGACGTACGCGTGGTCACGGTCGAGGAGCCGTCGTATCCCGCGCGCCTGGCGGCCATCGCGATGCCACCGCACGTGCTGTATCTGCGCGGTCCGCACGCGACCATGTCCAGCGAGCGCGCCGTCGCGGTCGTGGGTACGCGACGGGCGACGAGCGCCGGGCGCGCGACGGCAGCGCGGATCGCCACAGCCCTCGTGGCGGCCGATGCGACCGTCGTATCCGGGCTGGCCTACGGCATCGACGGCGCGGCGCACGAAGCCACGCTTCGTGCTGGCGGCACGACCGTGGCAGTCATCGGGGGCGGCCACGCGACGCTCGGCCCGTCGGCACACATCCGCCTGGGTGATGCGATCGTCGCCGCCGGTGGTGCCGTCGTGTCGGAGCTCGCCCCGGACGTCGAACCGTCGAAGGGCACGTTCCCGAGGCGGAACAGGATCATCAGCGGGCTGACCGATGCGACCGTTGTCGTCGAGGCGCCGGCCGCGTCCGGCGCGCTGATCACCGCGTCGTGGGCGCTCGAGCAGGGCCGCGGCTGCTTCCTCGTGCCGGGCCCGATCGACAGCCGTACGTCGGCAGGCGCCCTCGCGTTCCTGCGTGAGTTCGCCGAGTTGACCAACATCGTCTCCGGCGTGCCCCAGCTGATCGCCGACCTGGGTTTCAGCAGTACCCCGATCGTGGATCGCGACGCCGTGCGGAGCGCCACCCAGCAGGACCTCGGCCGAACCGAGGCCGTCATCGCCCGCGGCCTCATGGATGGCCATGCCACCGTCGATGAGCTGGTCGCGACCACCGACCTACCGGTCGCCACCGTGCTCGCAGCCTTGACGCTGCTGGAGCGCCGGGGCCTGACGAGCGGGGCGCATGGACGCTACCGACCGGCCGGTACGCTGCTCGGCGAGCAGTCGGTCTTCTGGGAGGAGGCGGCGCACGATCGACGCCGGGCGGTTGCCCGCGCTGGACAGCCAGTGCTACCCTGACCGGCGCATCACGCCCCAGCGGATGTGAGCGACCACTCACGGGATCCCCCATCCCCGTCGCTTCCCCGGGATGCAGCAGCCGGGACCTGTATTGCGGAACTATCTCGTCGCGATCCTGGCCGTCCCCGTGTTGCTCGGCGTGTACGCCGGGTCATTGCTGGGTCGATCCAGGCTCGTGCGTGGCGGCGTCGCGATCGGGCTCGGCGCGGTGGTGGCCCTCGGTGCGATCTCGTTCGCCCGGCCGACACTGACGACCGCGTCGCCTGTCAACGACATCGTGCCGCTCACGCAGGCTGCATTCCGCACGGCGGTCAGCACGAACATGGACCTCGTCGCACCCGCGACGATCGTCTTCAGCACGCCGATGCTACGCGAATTGGTGGAGGCCGCGGTCTCCGTCCAGCCGTCACTCGGGGTATCGCTCCTGTGGAGTGACGACGCGACGAGCGTGTCGATCGTCCCCGACCAGCACTGGGCACCGTCGACTTACTACACCGTCAGCGTGGGTCCTGGAGCCTTGGCCAACACCGGCCGACCCATGACCCAGCCGGTGCGTGCCGCGTTCCTGACGCGCGACGCCACCTCGGCCGCCCTGGCCGCTACCTCGACCGTGGAGAAGCGCGTCGCGATCGACTCCGCGTTCACGGTGGCGTTCGACCAGGCGGTCGATCTCGGCTCGGTGGCCTCCTCGATCCGCCTCGATCCGCCCGCACCCGGTGCGCTGACGCGCACGCTCGACGCAGCCGGGCTGCCGATCTACACGTTCACACCAGCTGCTCCGCTGCTGCCCGACACGCGCTACCGGCTGATCGTGAACGGCGCTCGTGACGTCGCGGGCGCGGAGGTCGCGGCGACGACGATCGCTGTGCGCACGGTCAAGGCCCCGGCCGTGGTCCGCTTCCGCCCACGCACCGCGACGACGGACGTGGCGCGCGATTCTGCGATCTCCGTCAGGTTCACGCAGAAGATGGACCGCGCCTCCACGAAGGGGGCATTCAAGGTGTCCGCCGCGGGCAAGGCCGTCCCCGGGACCCTGCGCTTCGCCGAGAACGACACGGTCCTCGTCTTCGACCCATCGTCGAACCTGCCCTACGGCGCCAGGATCACCGCCACGGTCGCGGCCACTGCGAAGAGCGCAGACGGTGTCGCGCTCGGGGCGGCCGCCAAGGGCACCTTCAGGGTCGTCCCCAAGCCGACTGCCACCCGCAGGATCTCGTCCGGGGGCGGCGGCGGTGGTGGCGGCAGTGGCGGCGGGGGCGGATCCGTGGGTGGTGGCAGCTGGGCGGCCGTGGAGCGCTACTACCTGAAGCTCATGAACTGCACCCGGACAGGCGGGCTCGTCACGTCTGGTGGGGACTGCAGCAGCCCGGGCGGTCGCAACGTCGCACCGCTTCGTCTCGATGCCGGGATCAGCTCCAAGGTCGCACGCCCGTACGCCAAGAAGCTGGCCGTGAACAACATGTGCACGCACTTCAGCGGCGGGAACCCGGGTGATCGCCTGCGCCGGGCCGGCTACAGCAGCTATCGCTGGGCCGAGAACCTCGGCTGCCGGTCGGGTAACCCGTCCAGCGCCGTGCTCGGGAGCCATCGCTACTTCCAGAGCGAGCGCTCGTGGAGCCCGCCGGGTGGGCACTACGTGAACCTGATGAACAGCGCCTACGACCGCGTGGGGATCGGTGTGTGGGTGTCGGGTGGCCGCGTGCGCCTGGTCGTCGACTTCTACCACCCCTAAGAGGACCATCGGGCCACTGCCGAAGGGACCCCTCGGGGCGCAGGATGCGGGCCCGTGCTGAAGAATGCCGTCCTCCACCTGCACAACGAGCAGCCGCTGCTGGCGGACCTGCTCGAGTTGCCGACCTCGGCCGACGTCGCGGTCCGCATGACCAACCTGCGGACGCTGGACGGCAAACGCCCGATCTTCGTCGACGACATGCGGTCGGTGTTCGTCTTCCCGTACCACCGCATCACGTTCATCGAGATCCCGCCGACCTCGCTCGTGGGCACGAGCGTCGAGGATCAGCTCCCCGTCCCGGCCTCGGTATCGGCCGCTGTCGGCGCGCCGGCGAATGGCGCGGCGGGTGACGATGACGATGGCGAGCTCGAGATCGATGAGGACTTCCTCCGGCGCATCCGCGAGGTCTAACGCCTCCCCGGGGTGGTAAGGGTCCGCGAAGGACCCGGTGCTACACTCCCGGCCGTGTCCAAGAACCTCGTGATCGTCGAGTCGCCGGCGAAGGCGCGGACGATCGAGCGATACCTGGGTGACGACTACCGGGTCCTCGCCTCCTATGGCCATGTGCGTGACCTGCCCGAGAACCCCGGCAAGGGCAAGTTCGGCGTGGACGTCGACCACGAGTTCGAGCCCGAATACGTCATCAACGAGGACCGCCGCAAGCAGGTCAACGACATCGCGAAGGCGGCCAAGGGCTCCGATCTCGTCTACCTCGCGACCGACCTCGACCGTGAGGGCGAGGCGATCGCCTGGCACGTCGCGGAGGCGGCCCACGTCCCGTCGGAGAAGACGCGCCGGGTGACGTTCAGCGAGATCACGGAGCCGGCGATCCGCGAGGCGTTCGCCAACCCGCGCGGGATAGACCAGAACCTCGTCGACGCCCAGCAGACGCGCCGCATCGTCGACCGCCTCGTCGGCTACACGCTGAGTCCGCTGCTGTCGCGCAAGGTCCGCGGGGGCCTGTCGGCCGGTCGTGTCCAGTCGGTCGCGGTCCGCCTCGTGGTCGAGCGCGAACGCGAGATCGAGGCGTTCACCGCCCGTGAGTACTGGACGATCGAGGCGATCCTCGCCACGGTGGCCGGCGACACGTTCGCCGCCGAGCTCGTGCGCATCGACGGCGAGCAGCTCGACGTGCCAGACGAGACGACCGCCGAGCGCCACGTGACCGCCCTTCGGGATGCTCACCCCGTCGTGAGCAAGATCGGTGTTCGGACCCAGAAGCGCTCGCCCGCGCCGCCCTTCACGACGTCGACGTTGCAGCAGGAGGCCAGTCGCAAGCTGTCCTTCAGCCCGAAGCGGACCATGTCGATCGCGCAGCGCCTGTACGAGGGCGCCGACACGCCGGACGGTCACGTCGGCCTCATCACCTACATGCGCACAGACTCGACGGCGATGGCCGGCATCGCCATGGGCGAGGCCCGTGAGGTCATCGCCGATCGCTACGGTGAGCCGTTCACGATGCCCAAGGGCCGCGTGTACAAGACCACGGCCAAGGGCGCCCAGGAGGCCCACGAATTGATCCGGCCGACGAGCTTCCGGCGCCACCCGGACTCGCTCGAGGGGACCCTCAAGCCCGAGGAGCTGCGGCTGTACCGCCTGATCTGGCAGCGTGCTCTCGCGTCGCAGATGGCGCCCAAGGAGCTCGAGACGACGACGGTCGAGCTCGCCGACGGCCCGTATGAGCTGCGCGCGACGTCGACGCGGACGCTGTTCGAGGGCTTCGCGCGGGTGTACACCGAGGGTCGCGACGATGACGCCGCCGAGGAGGAGGAGGTCGCCCGCCGGTTACCGGAGCTCGCCGAAGGCGATCGTACCGACGTCCGCGAGGTGACGCCGACCCAGCACTTCACCGAGCCGCCACCGCGCTTCACCGAGGCGACGCTCATCAAGGCGCTCGAGGAGCATGGCATCGGGCGCCCGTCGACCTATGCCGCGACGATCTCGACGATCGTCGACCGCGGCTACGTCCGGATCGAGGAACGGCGGCTTCGGCCCGAGCCGGTCGCCGGTATCGTGACCGACCTGCTGGTCGAGCATTTCGGCGACTACGTCGACCTCGCCTTCACGGCGCGGATGGAGGAGGAGCTCGACGAGATCGCCCGTGGCGAGCGGGACTGGGTGCCGCTGCTGCAGGCGTTCTACCCGCCGCTGCGCGACCGGGTCGACGAGGTCAGGAAGAACACACGCCGCAGCGACTTCACGACCGAGGAGACCGATGAGGTCTGCTCCCTCGGCCACCCGATGGTCATCCGCCTCGGTCGGAACGGCCGCTTCCTGGCGTGCTCGATGTACCCGGAGCACAAGGAGACGCGGCCGCTCCCCGGCGAGGAGCCACCGCCCCAGGAAGGGACCGGCGAGGTCTGCCCCAAGTGCGGCGAGGGGACCCTCGTCGGCCGGCGCGGCCGGTTCGGCCCGTTCCTCGGCTGCTCGCGCTACCCCGACTGCGACTACATCAAACGTGAGGGCCCGCCGCCGCCCGACCCGTTGCCGTTCGAGGTCACGTGCCCCAAGAACACCGACGGCCACCTCGTGCCGCGTCGCGCACGACGCACGGGAAGCGTCTTCTGGGGGTGCTCGAACTACCCGAAGTGCGACTACACGACCAACAACGAGCCACTCGGCGGTCTGCACGACGCCGACGACGGTCCGCTTGCTCGCAAGGGCGAGGCGGCCATCTGCCTGAAGTGCGGCTCGACGAGCGAGGCGGCCCCAGACGGCGTCGTTCCGGGCGAGCGATACCCGGGTGGACCGCCCGATCCCGAAGCGCTTGCGCGGCCCGCACGCGGACGGGGCGGCGCCCGGACCGGTCGGGCACGCGGCGCCCGCACCGGCGGCCGCGGCTCGTCCCGCACGAGACGCTCCACCGAGCCGGCCTCGGAGGCGTGAGCGGGCGCCCGAGCGCCCGGCGCGCGGGCCGAACCCCGATCGAGGCGGTCCTCGAGCGATTCCTGCGATCCCTGGCCGCCCGCGACGCTTCACCCCACACGATCCGCGCCTACGACACCGCCGTCGGGGCGTATCTCGGCTGGCTTGCCGAGCGGGGAGTCGACTGGCGCAGACCGACGCGGCCCGACCTGCGTGCATACCTGGCCAGGCTGGGTGGTGCTGCCACCCGGTCGACCGTCGCCCAGCGCCTGGCGGCGATCCGCTCCTTCCACCGCTGGGCGGCGCGCGAGGAGCTCGCTCCCGGCGACCCGTGGGGTGCGATCGCGACGCCGCGACTGCCGCGGCGACTGCCGCGCGTGCTGGAGGTCGACCAGGTCGCCCGCCTGCTGGCGGTCGTCGAGGCCGAGCTCGACGCCGCCGAGGCCGCGCGACCCGACGGCATGGCCCTGGCGGCGGCACTCGCCATGCGCGACCGGGCCCTGGTCGAGACGGCCTACGCCGCGGGCCTGCGAATCAGCGAGCTGGCCGCGGCCGACCTCGCCTCGCTCGACCTGCGACGTGGCGAGATCCGAGTGATCGGCAAGGGTCGCAAGGAGCGGATCGGACTGCTCGGGCGCCCCGCCGTCGCCGCGCTGACCGCCTATCTCGAGCATGGCCGCCCGCTGTTGGCCGAGCGTGACGCCGCGACGGCGCAGGCCCCGACAGCGCCCGCCCCGACGGCCGTGTTCCTCAATCACGCCGGACACCCGCTCGGGGTCCGCGGGTTGCGCTACCGGCTCGACCGCTTGTGCCGCGCGGCCGGCCTGCCCCTCGGCGTGTCGCCCCACACGCTGCGCCATTCGTTCGCGACACACCTGCTCGACGGCGGCGCCGACCTGCGTGTCGTCCAGGAGCTCCTGGGCCATGAGAACCTGGCGACGACCCAGGTCTACACGCACGTGTCGCCCGGACGGCTTGCCGCTGCGTACCGGGATGCCCACCCCCGCGCCCGGAGGGCCGGCTCGGCGTGACCGCGGCACGCACCCTGGCGCGGGCCGGCCTGATCGTGTCGTCGGCCTTCCTGGTCTCGCGCGTACTCGGCTGGCTGCGGCTGGTCGTGATCGCCAACGTCGTCGAGGATCCGGCCCAGCTCGACGCGTTCTTCGCCGCGTTCCGCATCCCCGATCTGCTGTTCCAGCTCGTCGCGGCGGGGGCGTTGTCGTCGGCGCTCATCCCGGTGGTCGCCGGCGTCCTTGCATCGGATGGCGCGGATCGCGCGTGGCGAGTGGTCTCCACCGTCATCAACCTGATGCTCGTCGCGCTCATCGTGCTGGCCGGGTTCGTGCTGGTCTTCGCCGACCGGCTGGTCCCGCTGTACACGAGCGGATTCGACCCGGCGACGATGGCTCGCACGATCGAGCTCACCCGGATCATGGTCCTGAGCCCGATCTTCCTGGCGCTCGGGTCGGTCGCGACCAGCGTCCTCAACACGAAGGGCCGGTTCGCGGCCGCGGCGTTCGCCCCGATCGTCTACAACCTCGCGATCATCGGTGGGGCGCTCATCCTGACACCGTCGATGGGGCCGATCGGCCTGGGGATCGGCGTCGTTGCCGGATCGCTCGCGCACCTGCTGGTCCAGCTCCGGCCGCTCGAGGCCATCGGCTTCCGCTATTCGCCGCGCATCGATACGGCCGACCCGGCGGCGCGAACGGCGCTCCGCTTGATGGCCCCACGCGCTGTCGGGCTCGGGGCGACCCAGATCACGTTCGTGGTCGTCACGGCGCTCGCCTCGACGGTCGGGCTCGGCGCGGTCACGGCGTTCACGATCGCCTTCACGCTGCTCCAGATCCCGATCGGGGTCATCGGCGTGCCGCTCGGCGTCGTGCTGTTCCCGTCACTGTCGCAGGAGGCGGCCGAAGGCGACCACCTCGAGTTCGTGGGGCTGCTGACGCGGGCCATGCGGCTCCTCGCGTTCGTCATGCTGCCGGTCGCGGTCCTCGCCGCGATCCTGCGCGTCGAGACCGTGGCGCTGCTGTTCGGCGGGTTCGAGCCGACGACGATCAGGCTCACGGCCGACACGTTCCTGGCCTTCCTGCCAGGGCTCCCGGCACACGCCCTGATCGCGGTACTCGCCCGTGCCTTCTACGCCCGTCAGGACACGCTCACGCCCGTGCTCGCGGCGGTCGGGGCGGTGATCGTCAACACGACCCTCGCGGCCCTGCTCGTCGGGCCGCTCGGGCTGCCGGGCATCGCCCTCGCCATCGCGGTCGCCGCATGGCTCGAGGCGGGCGCCCTGATCGTGCTGCTACGGCGACGTGAGGGGCAGCTCGGACTCGAGACCGTGGCGTGGGTGGCCGTCCGGACGCTGATCGCATCGGCGGTCGGCGGCGCGGTGGCGGTCGCCATCCATGGCCTCGTGGGACCAGCCCTGGCGCCTGACCCGGCGAGCCTCGGGCGCGCCGGCATCCCGGGCATCGCCGTCGTCATCGTGCTCGTCAGCGCGGTACTCGGCGCGGTCTTCGCCGCCGCCGCGCTCGCCTTGCGGATCGGGGAACTGCGCTCTATCGTCGCGATCATGGTGGACGCGATCGGCCGGCCGCACCGGTCGTGACGGCCCCGATCGACGTGGCCGCGTGGGACGCCCTCGTCGAGGCGAGCGAGCCCGGCTCCTACCTCCAGCTCAGCGGATGGGCGAAGGTCAAGGCCGTCAACGGCTGGGCGGCCGAGCGGCTCCTGGCGACGGATCGGGTGGGCGCACAAGTGCTCGTCCGCCGGCCGCGCCCACTGCCGTGGGGCTTCGCCTACGCCCCGCGCGGACCGCTCGGCGGCGACTGGTCGGCCGACGATATCGGGGCCTTCTCCGGGGCCGTCCACGACGATCTCGGCGCGCTGACGGGTCGCATCTCGCACCTCCGCATCGACCCCGAGATCGAGCTCGACGGCCCACATGATCCCGACGGCGCCACGCGCCGTGCGCTGGCCGCCAACGGCTGGCGGCCCGCGCCGCCGATCCAGCCCGCCGCGTCGCGGGTGATCGACCTCGCGGCTGACGAGGAAGCGCTGTGGGGCGACCTGCGCAAGAAATGGCGCCAATACGTCAACAAGGCGCGCTCGGCGGGCGTCGTCGTGGTCGACGCCGAGGGCGACCGGCTCGGCGACTTCTACCGCATCTATCGCGAGACCGCGGACCGGGCCGGCTTCCTGATCCGGACCGAGGCGGCCTATCGAGACGTATGGGAGGCGTACCGCCCCAGCGAGCGTGCGCGGCTGCTCTTCGCCCAGACCGGAGATGGGGAGCCGCTCGCGACGCTGTTCCTGGTCCGCAGCGGGACCCGGGTCGTCGAGCCGTACGGGGGCATGACCCAGGCCGGCGGCGACAGCCGCGCGAACTACCTGCTGAAGTGGGAGGCGATCCGCTCGTCACGCGAGCGTGGCGCGACGACCTACGACCTGTGGGGTCTGGCGACGGGCGGGATCGCCCATTTCAAGACCGGGTTCGGTGGGCGGGAAGTCCGCTATATCGGCGCCTACGACCTCGTGCTCGATCGGCTCGGTCGAGCGGTCTACGGCGCGGCTGGTGGCGCACGGACCTGGTGGGCGCGCCGGCGGCACGGGCTCGGTCGGGGCGGCAGTGCGTCGGCATTCGCCGGCGAGGGCGCCGATTGACCGCCGCCGGCTACCCGCGCGAGGCGACCTGGGCCGAGCGCGCCGACTGGGACCAACGCACCGTCCGGTCGCCGGGCGGGCACGTCTACCAGTCGAGCGTGTGGGCCGACCAGCGCGCTCGGCTCGACTGGCGGCCGCTCTACGTGCTGCTCGACGCGGACCATGCGGCGCTGGTGCTGCTCCGTTCCTTCCCGCTCATCGGCGGTGCGAGCGCGTACGTCCCGCGCGGCCCCGTGGTCGACCCGGACGAAGACCCGGAAGAGGCTGCCGGCCGGGTCGTGACGCTGAGCGACTGGCTGGCCGCCCGCGGTGTCGCCGTCGTCGCCACCGATGCGGAGGTCCCGGCGGCGCGGCATGCCTACGGTGTTCGCCTGCGGTCGGCCGGTTTCCACGCCATCCCCGAGATCCAGCCATCCCGGCATCGGGTCAGCATCGAGCTCGCCCAGGACACCGATGACGACGCCGTCCGTGCCGGCCTCACGAAGAGCACCCGCCAGCGGGTCGCCGCCGCCGAGCGCGACGAGATCATCGTCGAGCGCCATGACGCGGGTGGCTGGTCGGGGGCGCACCCGTTGTTCCGGGCCCCGACGCGCACCCTGGCCGACGCGCTCGGTGAGTTCGCCACGCTCCTCGAGCAGACGGGTGAGCGCGTCGGGTTTACGTTCGGCCCACGCGAGGTGTTCATCGATTGGTGGACCGCGGCGCACGCGGCGGGGATGCTCGTGTACCTCGACGCGCGCGATGGCGCAGACCCGGGCCGCTCGCTCGGTGGCCTGCTCCTGTACCGCCATGGCGAGCGGCTCTCGACGGTCCACTCGGGTGATGCTCCCGGCGTACGTGACACGCACCCCGGGGTGATGCACCTGCTTCGCTGGCGGGCCATCCAGCTGGCGATCCGCGAGGGCTGCACGGAGATGGACCTCGGTGGGGTCGACATCGGGCCCGACCACCTCGAACCGACCGAGGGAGCGCCGATGGCCGGGTTGTACGAGCACAAGCGCTCGTTCGGTGCCCGTTGGGTCGAGATGACCGGTGCGCATGAGCGAGTGACGAAGCCGCTGCCCTATGCCGTCGGTCGGATCACGTCGCGGGTGACCCGCGTCCTCAGGCGATGAGGGACCGGCGCGCACGATGAGCCAGCCCGACAGTCGCCTGCTCGAGGGATTGGTGGCGCGGTTGGCCGCGGATGGCCGGCTGCGCGGCACGCGCCAGGACGGCCGTGCCGTCCCAACGGCCGATCTGGCGGGCGTCGAGGTGACGGGCGTGACCCATGATTCGCGGTCGGTCCGTCCCGGCATGCTGTTCGTGGCCGTCCCGGGCCAGCACGTCGACGGCCATGACTTCGTGCCGGCGGCCATCGAGGCTGGCGCGGCGGGAGTGATCGTGGAGGGGCCGGTCGCCGGGGTCGCCGCGCCGCAGCTCGTGGTCGATGGAGCCCGGCGCGCGCTCGCCGAAGCCGCCGCCTGGTGGTCCGGCGACCCATCGCTCGAGCTGACGGTCGTGGGGATCACCGGCACCGACGGCAAGACCACGACCGCCTACCTTGCGGTGGCGGCGCTGGAGGCCGCCGGGTTGCGGACCGGGATGCTCGGCACCATCGCGACCCGGGTCGGCGGCCGCACCGAGGACCACGCGGTCCATGCCACCACGCCCGAGGCCCCCGAGCTGCAGGCCACGCTGCGGGCCATGGCCGACGCTGGTGATCGGGTGGCCGTCATCGAGACCACCTCGCACGGCCTGGCACTCGAGCGCGTCGCGAGCGTGGTCTACGACGTCGCGATCCTGACCAACGTGACCCACGAGCATCTCGAGCTCCACGGCTCGTGGGAGGCGTATCGCGACGCCAAGCTGTCGCTGTTCGACCGCCTTCGCGCTGCGCGCACCGTCACGAAGCCGCAGCCCGTCCCGACCACCGCGATCGTCAACCTCGACGACCCGTCCGCCGGGCTGTTCGTCGGGACCGCGCGAGATGCCGGGGCCCGCGTGATCACCTACGGCACCGAGCCCGCCGCCGATGTACGCGCCACCCGCATCACGGAGGACGCCGGCGGTCTCCATGCCGCCGTGACCGGCCCGACGGGGGAGGGGACCATCGACCTGCGCCTCGCCGGCCGGTTCAACGTCCACAACGCGCTGGCGATCGTCGCGCTGGGCGACGCCCTCGGGCTTGACGCGGAGCGCGTCCGATCGGGCCTTGCCAGCCTGGAGGTCGTGCCGGGGCGGATGGAACGCGTCGAGGCCGGCCAGCCGTTCGGAGTCGTCGTCGACTTCGCCCACAGCCCCGCGTCGCTGACGACGGTGCTGGACCTCCTGGCACCGGCCGCGGCGGCCCGTGGCGGCGGACTGATCGCGGTGTTCGGCTCCGCCGGCGAGCGAGACACGGCCAAGCGTCCGCAGATGGGCCGGATCGCAGGAGAGCGGGCGCGGCTGGTCGTCGTGACCGACGAGGACCCGCGGGGCGAGGACCGCGATGCCATCCTCGATGCGATCGCCCGTGGCGCCGAGGCCGCCGGCCGGCGGCGTGGCCAGGATCTGCTGCTCATCGCGGACCGGCGGGACGCGATCGCGGCCGCGTTCGAGGCGGCGCGACCCGGCGACATCGTGCTGCTCGCCGGGAAGGGCCATGAACGATCGATCATCGGCCCCGCCGGTGAGCGTGCCTGGAACGAGCGGGCGATCGCGGAGGAGCTGCTCGCCGAGATGGGCCACACCGGGGTGACACGAGCGGCGCCCTGATCGACCGGTCGCACAGGGACCCACTGCTATCCTTCTCGGCCATGGCGGCCTCCCGTACGAAGACCTCGGCAACGGCCTCCGCCGACATCGGCCACGAGCGCGGAGCGCGCCGCCGCGCCCGCCCGTCAGGCGGCTCCTGCCGTCCCTGCCGGGACCGCCAAGAAGCCGTCCAAGACGCCCGCGCGCCGCGGACCCCGCCGCGCGCCCGCGGTCCGGCCCGGCGGACCGGGTGACATCGACCTCGACGCGCTGCGCACGACCCTCAAGGCGTCTATCGCCGACCATCACCCGACCGCCGACCTGAGTGGAGTCGACCGGGCGTTCGACCTTGCGGTCGATGCCCACCAGGGACAGCCGCGCGCGACCGGTGAGCCTTACGTGAGCCATCCCATCGCGTCGGCCCAGATCGTGGCCGACCTCGGGATCGACCCGATCGCCGTCGAGGCGGCCCTCCTCCACGACGTCCCCGAGGACACCGAGTACAGCCTGACCGACATCGAGGAGAAGTTCGGCGCCGAGGTAGCGCATCTCGTCGACGGCGTGACCAAGCTGTCGCGCTTCTCGACCCACAGCCACGAACAGCAGCAGGCCGAGAACATCCGCAAGATGCTGCTCGCGATGGCGGAGGACATCCGGGTCGTCCTCATCAAGCTCGCCGATCGCCTGCACAACATGCGTACGCTGTACGGCCTGCCGTCCGAGAAGCAGTCCCGTATCGCCCGCCAGACGATGGAGATCTACGCCCCGCTCGCCGAACGGCTCGGGATCTGGCAGATCAAATGGGAGCTCGAGGACCTCGCGTTCAAGGTGCTCGAGCCCGAGCGCTTCCGCGAGCTGGCCCGGCTGCTCGACACGCGGCGGAAGGGCCGCGAGTCGTACATCGACCGTGCCATCGCCGAGCTGCGGCCGCGACTCGAGGCCGCCGGCATCGAGGCAGATCTCCAGGGTCGACCGAAACACATCTTCAGCATCTGGAAGAAGATGCAGCGCAAGGGCGCGGAGTTCGGCGAGATCTACGACGTCTACGCCATCCGCGTGCTGGTCGACGAGGTGCGCGACTGCTACGCCGCCCTGGGCATCGTGCACAGCCTGTGGCGCCCGATCCCCGGCCAGTTCGACGACTACATCGCGGTCCCCAAGAACAACCTGTACCAATCGCTCCACACCGCGGTCATCGCCCTCGACGGCAAGCCGCTCGAGATCCAGATCCGAACGACCCAGATGCACCAGGTGTCCGAGGTCGGCATCGCCGCGCACTGGCGCTACAAGGAAGGCACCAAGTCCGACCGCGAGTACGACGCGAAGTTGGCCTGGCTGCGCCAGCTCATGGACTGGCAGCGCGACGTGTCCGAGTCCGACGCGACCGAGTTCGTCGAGGGCATCAAGCTCGACATCTTCCAGGACCAGGTCTTCGTGTTCACCCCGAAGGGCGACATCAAGGACCTGCCGGCCGGCGCGACCCCGCTCGACTTCGCCTACCGCATCCACACCGACGTGGGGCATCGCACGATCGGCGCGAAGATCAACAACCGCCTCGTCCCGCTCGACTACCGGCTCAAGAACGGCGACATCGTCGAGATCGTGACGACCAAGGCCGACCACGGGCCCTCGCGCGACTGGCTCAACGTCGTCCGGACCTCCCATGCCCGCGAGAAGATCCGCCAATGGTTCAAGCGCAAGGACCGCGACGAGAACATCGTCCATGGCCGCGAGGCCCTCGAACGGGAACTCCGGCGCCTGGCGCGGACCTCGATCTCGACGGTCGGCAACGACAAGATCGCGGAGGTCGCCAAGCAGCTGAATCACGAGTCGGTGGATGACTTCTTCGCCGCCATCGGCTACGGCGCCATCGGGCCGCAGTCCGTCGTGATGCGCCTCGGTGTGGTCGACGACGGCCATGCGCAACTGCCGACCGTCGCCCCCATCCAGCAGGTCCCGCGGACCGGCGGCGTCCGCGTCAAGGGCGTCGGGGACCTGCTCGTCCGGTTCGCCAAGTGCTGCCACCCCATCCCGGGCGACCCGATCGTCGGCTTCATCACCCGGGGCAAGGGCGTCACCGTCCATCTCCGCTCGTGTCCGACCGTCACGAACGAGCGGGAGGTGAGCCGCCTCGTCGAGGTCGAATGGGAGGCGGAGCCGACGCAGACCTATCCGATCGCCATCCGCGTCGAAGCCTTCGACCGGACGGGTCTGCTCAACGACATCACCCAGGTCGTGGCCGAGAACAAGGTCAACATCGTGGCCGCCAACGTGGGCGTCAGCCAGGATCACACGGCGGTGGTGACGGCCACCCTGCAGGTCCACTCCGTCTCGCAGCTGGCACGCGTGATGAGCCGCATCGAGAACCTCAAGGACGTCATCAGCGTCACGCGCGACCTCGGCTAGCGTCGGGTACGTAGCGGGGAGGTCGGGAGGATGACCGACATCTCCACGTTCGAGGGATCGCCGTGATGGTCCGCAGGCTCTCGAAGATCGCCGTCGTCCTGGCACTGCTCGTCCTGGTGGCGTCGTGCACGGTCGCCTACTTGTATTCGACGGTCGACGCTGCGAGCGCGGCGACGGCACGGGTCGTCGCCATCGGCGCAGCCATCGTGGTCGTGGTCGGCGTCCTCGCTCGTGGCCAGGGCGGTGCCGCCCTGGCCAAGGCACGCCAGGTGATCGGGGCCGTCGGGCTGTTCCTCACCCCCGTCGCGGCCGCGCTGACGCTGTTTTCTCTGGTCGACCCGCCGATGATCCCATGGTTCGTCCTGCTCACGGTGTTGGCACTGCTCGCCTGGATGCAAGGGGTCGCCGCGCAGACCGGGCTGTCGTTGCGCGTCACAGCCCGATGGTTCGTCCTGATGCTGGTCTTCGCCCTCGCCGCCCTGGCCCTTGGCGTCGTCATCGCGCTGGTCTCGACCGGTGTGTTGGAAGCCCTCGGCCTGGATCCCGACGCTGTCGCGGAGGGTCGCCTTCGGCCTGGCCCTCGCGTCGATCGGAGCGGTCCTCTTCGCATGGGCCAAAGGTCGGCGCGATCGCCGGGCCCTGGGTGGCGCGATCGGTCGCGCTGCATTCGGCCGAGCGAATCCTGGCGACATCGCACTGCTGGCCGCAGGCCCGGGGCCGATCCTGCGGCGGCGGTCGACTTCCGAGATCGAGCTTGCGGACCAGCACGCGCGAGGCACCGATCGGGATGCTCGGCTCGCCGCGATCGATGCCGCGTTGGCCGATCCGTCGCCCGCTGCTCGCGAAGCCCCGGCGGACGACCGCTAGACTCCGCCCGATGCCCATCTTCCGCGCCGCTCGCGGGACGCGCGACCTGCTGCCGGACGAGACTCCGCTGTGGACCCGCCTCGAGCGACTCGCCGCCGATCTCGCGACGCGGTACGGCTACGGGCGCATCGAGACGCCGATGTTCGAGCAGGTGGCGGTCTACGAGCGCGGGGTCGGCGAGGTGACCGACATCATCGAGAAGGAGCTCTTCCGGATCGTCCCGCGCAGCGAGGAAGCCGAGTCCTGGGCGCTTCGTCCGGAGCCGACCGCGGGCATCGTGCGCGCCTACGTCCAGCACGGGATGCAGACGTGGCCCCAGCCGGTCAAGGTCTACGAGATCGGGCCGATGTTCCGGTACGACCGCCCACAGGCCGGCCGGTACCGCCAGTTCTGGCAGTTCGATATCGAGGCGATCGGCGATCCGGGTCCGGCGGTCGATGCCGAGATCGTCGAGCTCGCGGTGCGGTTCTACGCCGACGCCGGCCTGTCGGGCGTGCAGGTACTGCTCAACTCGATCGGCGACGCTGCTTGCCGGCCGACCTACGTCGAGGAGCTGACGCGCTACTACCGCGAGCGCGCCGACGAGCTGCCGCAGCTCGAGCGTGAGCGGCTCGAGCGCAACGTCCTGCGGTTGCTCGACTCGAACGATCCGGCGATGACGCCGATCAACGCCGGAGCGCCGCGCATCACGGATCGTCTGTGTGACGACTGTGCTGCCCATTTCGCCGCCGTTCGGGAGCACCTCGACGCACTCGGGGTCACGTATCGACTGGAACCCGGGCTCGTCCGCGGGCTCGACTACTACACGCGCACGGCGTTCGAGTTCTACATCGAGGGCCGCGAGGGTCAGCAGCAGGCGATCGGCGGCGGTGGTCGCTACGACGGCCTCGTCGAGCTGCTGGGCGGTCGACCGACGCCGGGCATCGGTTTCGGGATCGGGCTGGACCGCCTCATCCTCGCGCTGGAGGAGCAGGGTGGCCCGGGCACGGATGCGGGCGCGAACCATCCGACAGCGGTGGTGGTCGGGGCGGACCCCGACGCGACCAGCGAGCGACTGCGGATCGCCACGATGCTCCGGGCCGACGGGGTCGCGGCGCGTGCCGAACTGGGGCATCGCAAGCTGGGCAAGCAGCTGGAGGCGGCGGCCCGTGACCAGGCTCACTTCGCGGTGATCCTGGGCGACGAGCTCGCGAGCGGCGAGGTGCAGCTCAAGGATCTGCCGGCCGGAACGCAGAAGGTCGTCCCGGTCGGGGAGCTGTCCCGGGAGGTGGCCAGGGCCCACGCCGCGCACCGGCACGGAGCCTAGCCACCGCTGGTCTCGTTGGCGACGTGCACCACCTGCACGCGTGATGTCTCGCGGGGCTTGCGCCACGTCGGCACAATGCGCTGGCCGGCGAGGAACCCGCGTTGGTGGAGGTTCGACCGGCCTTGAGGAAGACCACCCATGACAGAACGACGGCACACCCCTTCATCGCGTCGCGAGATCCTGGCCGCCGCGGCGGGTGGCGCAGCAGCGTTGGCCGCGGGCGCGCTCGTGAAGCCGCTGCCGGCCGAAGCGGCCTCGACCGCCCTCATGACCGAGGTCGACAACCCGACGGAGGCGAAGACGTCGATCAGCGCCCTGGCGAGCCTCACCACCGAGGAGGACATCGCGTTCGAGGTGAGCGTTGGCGACCTTGCGACGGGCATCCACGGCCAGAGTCCGGGTGGCTTCGGGGTCTATGGAACGAATACGTCGAGCTCTGCTGGTGTGGTCGGTGATTCGGTCAACGCAGTTGGCGTGGCAGGATGGTCGGGCAGCACCGTCACCCACGCTGCCATTGCAGGGATCACCGCCGGTGTCCTCGGGTCGGCATCGGCGGAGGCCAGCCCCGGGGTCCTCGGGCTCGGCGAGGTCGGCGTGGAGGGCGGCGGGATCATCGGCATGTTCGCGAACGGCACGACCGGCGTGGTCGGGATCGGCGACGGACTCGGTCCCCCAGGGCAGTTCGGCACCGGGGTCTACGGCTACGCTGGCGGCGTGCCCCCGGCGCCGCCCACCAACGTGGGCGTCTACGCCCGCGGCGACGGTTCCACCACAGCGCTGCGCGTCCAAGGCAAGGCCGCCTTCTCGCGCAGCGGTCGGGCGGCGGTCGGTGCCGGCCAGTCATCGAAGGTCGTCACCATGGCGGGCGTCACGTCGGCGAGCCTGGTGCTCGTGACGCTGCGGACGCGCCGGAGCGGCGTGTACGTCGCCGCCGCGGTGCCGGCAACGGGCAAGTTCACGGTCTATCTGAACAAGGCCGTGACAGCGGCGACGTATTTCGCCTACCTGGTACTGGACTGACATGGACGCGGCAGAGCGCCGGCGTGTGTTCGCTCGCGCCGTCGAGCGGGCAAGCGCGCGGCGGCGACCGTCCAAGGCGATCACCAGCGCCATGTTCGCGGATGCTGTCGCCCGTGCCCGGCAAGCCGGGATCCGAACGCAGTCGGTGACGCCCGATGCGTGGGATGCGACCATCGAGCGAGCGATGCGCCGGACAGCGACCAAGTAGACCTGATCGCCCGGGCGCGGTGGCGTGATACCGTCTCGCTGCCGCGCCTGCGCTCCTCCTGGTCCCGCCAGCGAACGCGGCCGATCGTCCGAGCGTCCAACACACACTGGGTCGTCACGCCTTGGCTGAAACGCTCGGGGTCGCCGCCGCCGCGTGGGGCGTGCTGATGGCGATCTCCCCGCTCCTTCAGATTCGCCGCATGCTCGAACGCCGCTCGTCGGCTGACGTCTCGATTGCGTATCTGGCCGTCCTCCAGTTCGGCTTCCTGCTCTGGATCGGCTACGGGATCGCACTCGGCAATCCCGTCATCGCCATCCCGAACAGCGTGGCCGCGCTGGTCGGTGCCGTGACGATGCTCGTCGCCTGGATGCTCCGACACGGGGCGCGGGCCGCGGACTGACGGCTGGCGGTCCCGTACCATTTGCCGGCCATGACCCAGGAACCACCCGGTCTCGCCACGCCCTATCGCACGCACACCGCCGGGCAACTGCGGGCGTCCGATGCGGGCACAGATGCCCGACTGGCGGGCTGGGTCCATCGTCGCCGCGACCACGGCCAGCTGATCTTCCTCGACGTGCGCGACCGCTACGGGATCACCCAGGTCGTGATCGACAAGACCGACTCGCCGACCGCCCACGAGACGGCCAGCCGCGTCCGCAGCGAGTTCGTGGTGAGCGTCGCCGGACCGGTCGCGGCGCGCCTGCCCGGGACGGAGAACCCGCGCATGCCGACAGGCGAGATCGAGCTGCGCGCGACCGAGGTCGACATCCTGTCTGAGGCGAAAACGCCGCCCTTTTACATCAACGAACCCGACAAGCCGGTCGACGAGAGCCTCCGACTCAAGTTCAGATACCTCGATATCCGCCGCCAGCCGATGGCCGATCGGCTCCTGCTCCGCAGTCGCCTGGTGCAAGCCATCCGCGAGGCACATCACGTCGCGGGCTTCGTGGAGGTCGAGACGCCCACGCTCATCAAGTCGACCCCGGAGGGCGCGCGCGACTTCATCGTCCCGTCACGGCTCCAGCCGGGCAGCGTCTATGCGCTCCCGCAGAGCCCGCAGCAGCTCAAGCAGCTGCTGATGGTGGCCGGCGTCGACCGCTACTTCCAGATCGCTCGTTGCTACCGCGACGAGGACCTGCGTGGGGACCGCCAGCCGGAATTCACCCAGCTCGACCTCGAGATGAGCTTCGTCGACGAGGAGACCGTGATGGCCTTCATCGAGTCGATGGTCATCGACGTGTCGCGGGCGACCACGCCAGACCGCCCCATCGCGCAGGAGCCGTTCCCGCGTTTCACCTACGACGAGGCCATGGAGCGCTTTGGCTCCGACAAGCCGGACGTGCGCTTCGCGATGGAGCTGATCGACCTCGCGCCGGTTCTGGGCGAGGGGTCCGGGTTCCGTGTGTTCGACGAGGCGCTGGCCGGCGGCGGGCGCGTCAAGGCGATCCTCGCACCGGGCCTCGGGGGCGCGACGCGGCGCGAGATCGACGAGCTGACCGAGCGGGCCAAACGATTCGGGGCCAAGGGTCTCGTCAACCTGGCGGTGACCGCCGAGGGCCTCACGGGACCGGTCGCGAAGTTCCTGTCCGATGCCCTCCAGCGAGCGCTGATCGACCTGACCGGCGCGTCCGATGGCGATCTGCTCCTGGTCGTTGCCGACGCTCCGCAGATCGTCGCCGACGTGCTCGGACGCCTCCGCGCCGAGCTGGGCGATCGTCTGGGCCTTGCCGACCCCACCGTGCTCGCCTATGCCTGGGTCTACCGCTTCCCGATGTACAAGTGGGACCTGGAGAACGGCCGTTGGGACGCGACCCATAACCCGTTCAGCGGCGTCGTTCCCGAGGACGAGGGGCTGCTCGAGACGGCGTCAGGAGACCCCGCACGCCCCTCGCCGGACGACCCGGCGGGCCGGGCGCGGGCGATGCAGTACGACCTCGTGCTCAACGGCTGGGAGCTCGGCGGCGGCTCGGTGCGCATCCATCGGCGCGACCTGTTGGAGCGCAGCTTCCTGCTCCAGGGCCAGACGCTCGAGGGTATGCACGAGAAATTCGGTGCCATCCTCGACGCATTCGAGTACGGGGCCCCGCCCCACGGCGGGATCGCCCTCGGTATCGACCGCTGGGCTGCGCTGTTCGCGAGCCAGACCAACATCCGCGAGGTGATGGCGTTCCCCAAGACCCAGTCGGGGAGCGATCCGATGCTGGAGGCGCCGTCGCCACCGGAACCCGCGCAGTACGACGAGCTTGGTCTGCGGTTCGTCGGCGTCCCCGAGAAGCCGACGACGGCATGACCTCGGAGCTCGGCTCCTGAGCGACGCGCCGGGTCTCGGTATCCGTCCGCTCGACGCGATCGCTCGTCGACCGCGGCTGGCGGCGCTGGCCGGCGCCCTGTGCATCGCCTTTTCGGGGATCTTCTACCTGTGGGCCGATGTGACCCCGTCGACGGGTACGGTCTTCCGTGCCCTGTTCGGGTTGCCGTTGTTGATCGCGGTGGCGTGGGCCGAGCAGCGCCGCTATGGCCCATTGCCGCGGCGGGCGGTCGTGTTGGCGGCCATCGCGGGGATCTTCTTCGCCGGCGACCTGACGTTCTGGCACCACGCGATCGAATATGTCGGCGCGGGACTGGCCACCGTCCTGGGCAACCTCCAGATCCTCGTCGTCGGCGTCGTCGCGTGGCTGGTCTTCGGAGAGCGGCCGTCGCGGTCGATCCTGATCGCGGTCCCGGTCGTGCTTGCGGGGGTCGTGCTGATCAGCGGTGCCGTCGGTGCGGGGGCGTACGGGACGGATCCTGCCCTCGGCGTGCTGCTGGGGATCGCGACCGCCCTGTGCTACTCCGGGTACCTGCTGGTGATCCGGCGTGGCGGTCGGGACGCCCGGCGACCGGCAGGACCGGTGGCGATCGCGACGTTGAGCACCGCGCTCGTCGCTGCCGCAGCGGGGGTCGTCATCGGCGACCTCGATCCCGCGCCGGCGCTCGCCAGCCTCGGCTGGCTCGCCCTCCTGGGTCTGACGTCGCAGTCGCTCGGCTACCTGTTCATCTCGATCTCGCTGCCGCGACTGCCGGCGATCGTCACGTCGCTGATCCTGCTCGTGCAGCCTGTCATCACCGTAGGTCTGAGCATGGTTCTGCTCGGCGAGCGGCCGTCGATCGCGCAGCTCGCCGGGGTGGCACTCGTGATCGGCGGGATCGCCCTGGCGACCGTTCCGATCGCCAGGGTCCGTGACGCGCTTCGCTCCGGACGCGACGGCACGGCGATGGCGACCGACTAGGCTCCGATCCGTGGATACCACGGATAGTCAGCCCGGGCCGGGCACCGGGGACCTCGCGGCGCTCGACCAGTTTCGTCGTTGGGCACGGTTCCTGTTCGCGATCCTCGCCCTGGTGGCGGCGGTCGGTGTCGTCCTCGTGCCGATCGGCGTCGGGCTCGATTCGGGCCGGCTCCTCGCGGTGTGGCCGCTGATCCTGATCCTGGCCACGAACGTCGCGGCCTCGCTGATCGTGCTCCTAAGCCTGTTCCGTGGCCTCGGTCGTGCGTCAGGTTGGGCGTTGCATGCCATCGTGCCGGTGTGCGGGGTCCTCATCGCGATCGGCGTCGTGCGGACCCTGATCGCCCTGACCCAGAACCAGGTCCTGATCCCGCTCGAGGCCATCGGGGCGCTGCTGGTCGTGACCCGACGGCACGGGCCGGACATCATGCCGCTCCCGACCAACGAGGACCGCCGCCGCGCCACGATCGCGGCGGGTGCCCTGTTCGCAAGCTACTTCGTGCCGCTCGTCCTGCCGCTGTCCCTCGCCGGCTGACCCTCAGCCCGGGTCGACTGCTGTCTCGTCGCCGGCCTGCGGGAACGGGGCCAGACCACGTCCCTCGCCCGGCACATCCTCGACCCCGCCCCGGTCGGCGACGTTGTCGCCCCACTCGTGTGTGTGACCGCCGGGCGGCTCGGGTGGTCCCTCGTACGGGGGCAGGTCCGCAAGCGGCGTTTCGGCGTCGTACCGCACGCCCGGATCCCCGACATCGATGACCCGCGACGGGACGACCGCCGCCAGCGCGGTGATGACGTCGGGCGGCATCAGGTCGGCACCGACGGCGCGGAGCTGATGGACTGCCGCCAGCGGGAGCAGGACCGGCCAGCCGGCCTCCCCCTGCCAACCCGGCTGCAGCATCGTGGACGGATCGGTCCCGTGCGCCTCGATCAACGAGGTCACGGTCTCCGGCCCGACCCAGGTCATCCGGGCGGGCCACAGGAGCAACCCCGAGATCTCCGCCACCTCGCGCTGCGCGAGCTCAGCGCCGCGCAGCATCTGCCCGGCCGGACCGCCGTCCGTGGGGGCAGGTGAGCCGTAGGTCGCCTCGCTGCCGGCCAGCGCCCGGACGACGGCGCCGTCGGCATCTGGGGCGACCACCACGACCGGCAGCGCACCGCCCGACCACGCGATGTCGACGAGGCGACGGACCCGCGGCTGACCGAGCGTATCGGTCAGGGCGCCTTCGGCAGTGGCGGACAGGATCACGGCGGCCACGGTCATCGTCGGGTCGATGCTAGCAGGGCGCGACCGGCCATCAGCGTCCCGGACCCGCCGATGTGCGACACTCCCTCGCCATGCCCACCCGTACGCGCCACGACGTCCGCAACGTCGCCATCGTCGCGCACGTGGATCACGGCAAGACCACGCTCGTCGACGCGATGCTGCGCCAGACGGGAGCCTTCCGCTCGAACCAGACCCTGGTCGACCGCGTGATGGACTCGATGGACCTGGAACGTGAGAAGGGCATCACGATCCTCGCCAAGCAGACGACCGTCGAGTACGGCGATATCCGACTCAACATCGTCGACACGCCGGGCCACGCCGACTTCGGCGGCGAGGTCGAGCGCTCGCTCCTGATGGTCGACTCGGTCCTGCTGTTGGTCGATGCAGCCGAAGGGCCGCTTCCGCAGACGCGCTACGTGCTCCAGAAGGCGATGGCGCGGCACCTCCCGGTGGTCGTCGCCCTCAACAAGATCGATCGCTCCGACGCTCGGCCGGCCGAGGTGCTCGACGCCGTGTACGAGCTGTTCATCGACCTGGGTGCGGATGCCGATCAGATCGAATTCCCGGTCGTCTACACGAACGCCAAGGCCGGCACGGCCACGACATCGCTGGACGATCCAGGCGAGGACCTGCGACCGCTGCTCGACCTGCTGGTCGATGTCACGCCGCCGCCGACCTACACCCCCGACCATCCGCTCCAGCTGCTGGTCACCAACCTGTCCGCCAACGAGTACGTCGGCCGGATGGCGGTGGGACGTGTCTGGAACGGGACGATCAAGGTCGGTCAGCGGATCAGCGTCGTGCGTGAGGAGGCCGATGACACCGCAGGATCCGTCGAGCCGGGTCGCACCGTCACCCTGAGCGGCACGGTCAGCAGCCTGCAGACGGCACGTGGCATCGATCGGGTCGACATCGCCGAGGCTCGTCCGGGCGACATCGTGAGCGTGGCCGGCATGCCCGAGGTGACGATCGGCGATACGTTGACCGATCCCGCCGACCCGCGGCCGCTGCCCCGCCTCGATGTCGATGCGCCGACGCTGCGGATGACGTTCGGCGTGAACACCTCGCCGCTGTCCGGGCGGGAGGGCACGTTCGTCACCAGTCGCCAGATCAAGACGAGGCTCGAGAAGGAGGTCCTCGGCAACGTCTCGGTCGAGGTCAGCCCGGCGGAGGGCACCGACGCCTACGAGGTCCGCGGTCGGGGCGAGCTGCAGCTGGCCGTGCTGATCGAGCAGATGCGGCGCGAAGGCTTCGAGCTGACGGCGTCGCGCCCCGAGGTCCTCATCCGGACCGTGGATGGCAATACGCTCGAGCCGTACGAGCGCGTCACGATCGACATCCCGCCCGAGTACATCGGCGAGGTGCAGGGCGCGATGGCCGGTCGCAAGGGTCGCCTCGAACAGATGTCCACGGACGCCGACGGTCGCGTCCGCATGGAGTACGTGCTGCCGGTGCGGGGCCTCATCGGCTATCGCGGTCAACTCCTGACCGACACACGCGGCACTGCCCTCCTGCATCAGATCGGGGAGGGCTATGGCCCCTGGGCAGGAGAGGTGACCCACCGGACGACCGGTGTGCTCGTCAGCGACCGGACCGGGACCAGCAACGCCTACGCGCTGTTCAACCTGCAGGAGCGGGCGGACCTGTTCATCGGCGCGGGCGTCGAGGTGTACGAGGGGATGATCGTCGGCGAGAACAGTCGCTCCGGGGACATGGACGTCAACCCGACCAAGGAGAAGAAGCTCACCAACATCCGCACCCACGCCCACGACGAGGCGCTGCGGCTGACCCCGCCGCGCCCGCTGACGCTGGAGACCGCGCTCGAGTTCATCGCGGTCGACGAGTTGGTCGAGGTGACCCCGATGTCGATCCGGCTGCGCAAGCGGCTTCTGTCCCAACACGATCGCCGGCGGGAGGCCGGCAGGACGGAAGACCTACGTCGCGCCTCGGAACCGTCTATGGCCGCCGAGCCCTCGGGCGTGTAGGGTCGCGCAAGTGAGGCAAGGAGGGATCGGGCGGGCCACCTGGCGTTTCGGCGCGATCGTCTGCCTCGTGGTGTCACTGGTGGCCATCGTCCCGGCCTCGCCTGTGAGCGCTGCGACCGAGCGCCGTCCGGATCTGCGCTCCGCCAAGATCCGCGACATCCGCGTCGTGCGCACGCCGGGCGGCCGCAAGCTGCTCCGCTTCACGAGCGAGGTCCTCAACTACGGCGCGGGACCGTTCGAGATCCGCGGCAGCCGCCCCAGCACGAGCTCGCCGTTCGACATCGATCAGATGGTGTACCGCTCGGACGGGACCATCCGGCGGGTCCAGACCAACGCGACCGTGGTCTACGCAGGCGACGGCCACGACCACTACCACGTCCGCCGGATGATGAGCTACCACCTGTGGTCGACGCGCGGCACCTTGCGCGACCGCAAGATCGGGTTCTGCTTCTTCGACACGAACCCGCGCTACCTGTCGCTGCCGCGAGCACCGCGGTCGAGGGTCTATCGCGAGTCCGGCTGCGGTGGCCGGACGGCACGCAGCACGCGCAGCGGCATCTCGGTCGGCTGGGGCGACCGCTATCCGTGGAACTTCGCGTACCAGTACATCGACATCACCGGTCTGCCGTCGGGTTCATACACGCTTCGCGCCGTGGCCGATCTGTTCGGGTCGTTCCTCGAGACCACCGACGCGAACAACTGCTCGTACGCTCGCCTGACGATCAGCGGCAGCAGCGTCCGGATCGTGGGCAGCGGCACCAGCTGCATCAACGACTACAGCGGCACGCCCTACGCGGCTGATGTGGCCTGGGCACTCGGCGCCGGTCTCAAGGCCGGCTGCGACCCCTTGCTCTATTGCACCTACAACGTGACATTGCGGGAGACGCTTGCCTACTTCATCGCGCGGCTCATGGCGTTGCCGGCGACCGAAGAGGATTTTTTCGACGACGATGAGGGCCGCTGGTTCGAGCCGTACGCGAATCGCGTCGCAGCCGCGGGCCTGATCGACGGCTGCGGCACGCGCCGGTTCTGCGGCGGGTCGTCCATCACGCGCGCGGTCGCCGCGGTGACCATCGCCCGAGCGCTGGAGCTGCCCGAGAGCACGACCGACCACTACACCGACGACAACGGGAGCGCGGCCGAACCCGCGATCAACGCGGTCGCCGACGCCGGTTTGATCCCGCGCTGTGGCGACGGTCTGTTCTGCCCCACGACGACCGTCATCCGGGGCCGGATGGTGCGCTACCTGCGGAGCGCGTTCGCGCCGCCCGGCTAGGAGCGCCGGATCGTCAGGGGTGACTTCGGCCCCCCGACCGTTGTAGGGTGGACCGATGAGACATCGAACCGCCCGCCGACGCCTCCCGTTCCTGATCAGCGCCGCTGCACTCATCGCGCTCATCGTCCCGACGACCGCCGCCCAGGGGGCGGCGTTCTCGATCTCGCTGCCGATCATCGCGAGCGGCTTCAGCCAGCCGGTCCAGGTGACCAACGCGGGTGATGGCACGAACCGCCTGTTCGTGGTCGAGCGGCGGGGCACGGTCCGGGTCGTCCAGGGCGGCGTCGTCCAGCCGGGCTATTTCATGGACATCCGCTCGCAGGTCGCCGATGGCGGCGGTGAGCAGGGCCTGCTGGGCCTGGCGTTCCACCCCGATTTCGAGACGAACCGACGGGTGTTCGCCTACTACACCCGCAACGGCGGCGACATCGTGCTGGCGCGGTTCACCGCGAAGGCGACATCACCCTCGGTGACCGGCACCGGCTCGTACCTGATGGTGATCGAGCACAGCGCACGAACCAACCACAACGGCGGCGCGCTGGCCTTCGGGCCGGATGGCTACCTGTACATCGGCACGGGTGACGGCGGCGGCGCGGGCGATCCCGACCGCAACGGCCAGAGCAAGACCAAGAACCTGCTGGCCAAGATCCTGCGGATCAACGTCGACGGCACGGGTGCGGGGACCTACGACCGCTATTCGATCCCGGCGACCAACCCGTTCCGTGGCGCCATCTCGGGCCGCGACGAGGTGTGGGCATACGGCCTGCGCAACCCGTGGCGGATCTCGTTCGATCGCGGGACCGGCATGCTATTCATCGCCGACGTCGGTCAGAACCGCTACGAGGAACTCAACCGTGAGCCGGCCGGCTACAAGGGCGGACGGAACTACGGCTGGAGCGTTTACGAGGGCAGACACTGTTTCCGGCCGGCATCGGGATGCTCGCTCGCCGGGGATTCGTACCCGGTCATCGAATACGCCCACGGGTCGATCAACTGCTCGATCACCGGTGGCTACGTGTACCGGGGACCGACCCAGCCCAAGCTCGTCGGTGCGTACTTCTTCGCCGACTTCTGCAGCGGCCGGATCTGGTCGATGCCGGCTACCGGGTCATCGACCTGGCTCCGGCGTGACACCACGCTGAACATCTCGTCCTTCGGCGAGGCCGAGGACGGCGAGCTGTTCCTCGTCACGCTGTCGGGACGGCTGTACCAGGTGAAGCAGATCTAGGGTCGTCCCGCCCGGACGTACAATCCGGCAGCGATGCCGATCTATCTAGACCACGCTGCGACGACCCCGGTCCGACCGGAGGTCCTCGAGGCCATGCTGCCGTTCCTGACGGAGTCCTTCGGGAACCCGTCGTCGGCGCACACGTTCGGCAGAGTGGCCCGAGCCGGTCTGGATGACGCGCACGACCGACTGGCGACGAGCCTCGGCGTCGAGCCGCGCGAGGTCGTGTTCACGTCCGGTGGGACGGAGGCCAACAACCTCGCCCTGAAGGGCGCGGCGTGGGCGGGCAAGGCGCGCGGCCACCGCATCGTGACGTCATCGATCGAGCATCACGCGGTCGGGCACACGCTCCGCTACCTTGAGAAGTTCGGGTTCGAGGTCGTCGAGCTGCCGGTCGACCGCTACGGCCGGGTAGACCCGGACGAGCTCGAGGCCGCGCTGACCGACCGTTCGATCCTCGTCTCGATCATGCTGGCCAACAACGAGGTCGGGACGATCCAGCCGATCGTCGAGATCGCCAAGCGGGTCCGCGCTCGCAAGGGCGTCCTGCTCCATGTCGACGCCGTGCAGGCGGCGCCGTACATCGATCTCAAGCTGACCCAGCTCGGTGCGGATCTGGTGTCGATCAGCGGGCACAAGTTCGAGGGTCCCAAGGGGATCGGCGCGCTGTACGTCCGTCACGGGACCCACATCCTCGCGCAGCAGCACGGCGGCGAGCAGGAGCGCCATCGGCGCGCCGGGACGGAGAACGTCGCCGGTGCGGTCGGTCTGGCCGCGGCATACGAGCTGACGGTCGCTGAGCGGTCGGCGACCGTGAAGCGGCTTCGCGCAGCCCGCGAACGGCTGACCAAGGCGGTCCTCGCCGTACCCGATACGGAATCGACCGGCCATCCGACCGAGCGGCTGCCCGGCCTGCTATCGATCATCGCGCGCGGCACCGATGGCGCGGCGGTGAGTCTGTCGCTCGACCTGGAGGGGATCGCGACGTCGGTCGGATCGGCCTGTACGACCGGTTCGACCGAGGTCAGCCATGTCCTCTCGGCGATGGGCTATCCCGACGACGAGGCGCGTGGCGCGCTGCGGTTGTCGCTCGGCCGGACGACCACCGACGACGAGGTCGCGACGGCGGCCGACGTCGTACCGCGGGTCATCGCGTCGATGCAGGTCGGTTCGGCGTCAGTGGCGCGCGATCCGCTCGGCCAGGGAGTGGGCGTTTGAGCCGCATCCTGGTCGCGATGTCCGGCGGGGTCGATTCGTCGGTCGCGGCGGCGATCATGCGCGCCCAGGGCCACGAGGTCGTCGGCGTGTGGATGCGCCTGCACGACGTCGCCGACACGTATTCGGAGTTCAAGAAGAGCTGCTGCTCGCTGGACGCCGCTGACGACGCCCGGCGGGTGGCCGGCCAGCTCGGCATCCCCTTCTACGTCATGAACCTCGAGCGCGAGTTCGACGCCGGCGTTCTGCAGCCGTTCCTCGATGCATACCTCGACGGCCGGACGCCGAGTCCGTGCGTCGATTGCAACACCTATGTGAAGTTCGGAGCGTTGCTGGGCCGCGCCCGTCACCTGTACGAGTGCGACGCCGTAGCGACGGGGCACTACGCGCGGCGGCTGGTCGGCGACGATGGACGCGCGCGACTGTACCGAGCGCGCGATGCGGACAAGGACCAGACGTACTTCCTGTACGGCTTGCGTGCCGACCAGCTGGAGCACGCCCGCTTCCCGCTCGGCGAGCTCACCAAGCCCGAAGTGCGTGACGTGGCCCGCTCGCTCGGGCTCGTCACCGCCGACAAGCCGGAGAGCCAGGAGATCTGCTTCGTTCCGGGCGGCGATTACCGCGACGCGCTTCGCACGCGCGCCGGCTGGCAGGCCGAGCCCGGGCCGCTGCTGGACATGGATGGGTCAGTGGTCGGCGAGCATCGCGGATCGGCCGGGTATACGGTCGGCCAGCGACAGGGTCTCGGCGTGGCGCTCGGACAGCCGCGCTACGTGTCGCGCATCGACCCGCTGTCGAACACGATCCAGCTGGGACGACGCGAGGATCTCGAGACGCACGAGTTCGCGGTCGAGCGGGCGTCGTTCATCGGGGCGGTCCCACCGGCCAGCTTCCATGCGGCCGTCCGGATCCGGCATCGCGCCGCACCGATCGGCGCGACGGTCAGCCCGCTCGGTGAGCGGCGCTGGGCCGTCCACACGGACGAGCCGGTGTGGGCCGCGGCCCCTGGCCAGGCGGCGGTGTTCTACGACGGCGACGAGGTCCTCGGCGGTGGCCGGATCGCGGTCCCGGTCCGCGGTCCCGCGGATGGTCTGCCGGCCGACGTGGAGCCCGCGCTCGCCGGCGCGTGAGCATCGAGCCGTCGTTGGTCTTGTCAGTGCTGGTCGGGATCTTCCACGCGGCGATATCGGTCGCCGTCCGTGGCTCGGCCGGCGGCCGGCTGCCGGCTCTCGTCGGGGCAGCGATCCTGGGGGCGTGGGCTGGTGACGCGATCTTCGGGCGGTTGGGCATCGACCTCGTCACGCTCGGCGACTACAACCTCGTCGGCGCGTCGATCGTCGCCTGGCTCGGCATCGCGATCGTGTCGGTGATCGCGGTCCTCGGTCCGAACCCCGGAAAACCTGCCTGATGGTCGACGAGCGCGTCGTCGCAAAGTTCCTGCGCGGGCTGACGCTCGGGGTGATCGTCGGGGCGGTCATCGCCGGCTCGCGGCTGTGGCGGACACTGGGCCGTCGCGGCCCGAGGCGCTAGCGGTAGCGCCGCAACCCCTGGCGTTGACTCTCAGTCAACGAAATCCGGCCGTGGGAGTCGCGGGGGTTGGTGGCGGCATTCGTGTTGACTGTCAGTCAACGAATCTGACTCGTGGGGGCCAGCGCGGTCCGCTGGCGGCGCTAGCGTTGTCTCAGAGTCAACGAATCCCCGCGAAGCGGTCGAGACCGGTCGCTTAGGACGCAAAACGTTGACTCGGGGTCAACGGCAGGAGTCATCGGGCGTGCAAGGCCGCGAGGGGTCTTAACTGAGCTGCACCGCGATCGGGAAGGTCGCCTTGTAGGCGTCGCCCTCCTGCGTGACGCTCAGGAGCGTCGTGCCGCCGCTCTGGTTGTAGATCTGGTCGGTCGAGTTGAGCTGATCCTGCGGGCCCTTCTGCGCGTAGACCCCGGTCGCGTACACGCCCTTGCTGAATTCATCGTCGAAGAACAGCTGCGACGTGAATTCGAAGCCAGCGGATGCCTCGGGATCGATCCGGATCTTGAAGTGGATGTGCACGGCGCGACCCTGGTACCAGCCGGGGTAGACGGTGGTGAACGAGGCGCGCCCGTTCGCGTCGGTGCGTTGGAAGCCACGCAGGAAGTCGCCGGCGTTCCCCTGCACGCCCGAGTACACGCCGAGCGCGTCGCAATGCCAGACATCGACCACGACGCCCTCCATCGGCATGCACGCCGAGCCGTCAGCCTGCGACACGATCCAGTCGAGCATCAGCGTGGCACCCTCGACAGGCGCGTTATCGCTTGTGTTGGTGCGGATGTCCGAGCGCTCGAGGTCGACATCGACGTAGTAGGGACCCTCGGTCAGTTCCGGGGCCACGACGCACGCCGGCAATGCGGTAGCGATGGCGGCAGACGCTGCAGCCGTGGCGATCGCGGAGGCGCTGGCCGACGCGGCCCCGGAGGCGGCGGGTGAGGCCGACCCACCCGGCGCGCACGCCGCAAGGAAGGTCGCGGCTCCACCCGCGCCGATCAGCGCGAGGACTTCGCGCCGGCTGAGGATGCGGCCGATCAGCCGGTCATCGTCATCGAGGTCGATGGAGGCCGGCGTCGGTTCCGGCAGCGTTCCTGGCAGGCTCATTCGGGCGCACTCCTCGGGGATCGGATGCGCCGTACGCTGGGCGCCGGACCTGAGAACGGTCTGAGAGGGACCTGAGGGAGGGGCGCCTCAGCTCGTGCGCTGGGCCTCTGCTCCGGTCTCGGACGCCTCGACCAGGTCGAACTCCGTCCATGCACACGTCGGGCATGTCCAGTTCTGGAATGCGCCTTTGTCGGCGGCTTCGGTCGGCGAGGACCACGACTCACGTGTGTCGAGGCTGCCGCACTTCTCACATTTCCTGACGAAGGCCATCAGGCTCTCCTCGTCTCGCTGATTCTGACCACACCACCGTGGCCCCGACACGGGCACGCGCGCATCACCCCGCCGCACGCCGACATCACGGTCCCATTGCATAGGCGGCCCGCTTCGGTTCGGTACCATTGCGGCCGATGTCGACCCCACCCGTCACCCCGGACCCCCGGATCGTGTCGAGGCCTGCGTCGGAGCTCCGTCAGCGCTTCATCGAGTTCTTCGCCGAGCGCAACCACACGGTCGTGCCGAGCGCGAGTCTCGTCCCGGCCGGCGATCAGACCCTCCTCTTCACGAACAGCGGGATGGTCCAGTTCAAGGACGCGCTCACGGGCGCCGAGAAGCGCAGCTATACCCGCGCGGTCGACTATCAGCGGGCGCTGCGGGTGGCCGGAAAGCACAACGACTTCGAGGAGGTGGGACGTACGCCGCGCCACCACACGCTCTTCGAGATGCTCGGCAACTTCAGCTTCGGCGACTACTTCAAGCGCGATGCCATCCACTACGCGTGGGACTTCCTGACCCGCGACCTTGGGATCCCGGGCGAGCGGCTCGCAGCCACGACGTACACGACGGACGATCTCGCCTTCGAGGTCTGGCGCGATGAGATCCACCTTCCGCCGGAGCGTCTGGTGCGCTGGGGCGATTTTCCCAACGGCGACGAGAAGAACTGGTGGCGGATGGGCGACGTCGGTCCGTGCGGGCCGTGCAGCGAGATCCATTTCGACCGCGGTGCGCACCTCAGCGAGGGGCCGCACTGCATCCCCGACCACAGCGAGACCTGCCCGCGCTGGCTGGAGATCTGGAATCTCGTGTTCATGGAGTTCGAGCTCCATGCGGATCGCTCGTTGACGCCGCTGCCGGCGCCCGGTGTCGACACCGGGATGGGCCTCGAACGTCTTGCGAGCGTCGTGCAGCAGGTCCCGACCAATTACGACACCGACCTCTTCACGCCCATCCACGCGCGGATGCGCGAGCTGCTGGGCCATGATCCCGACGCGTTCGAGCAGGAGCGGTTCAGCTACCAGGTCATCGCTGACCACTCGCGCGCCGTCACGTTCCTCATCGGCGATGACGTCCTTCCAAGCAATGAGGGGAGGGGCTACGTCCTGCGGCGCATCCTGCGACGGGCGGTCCGCCACGGCCGCCTGCTCGGCCGGCGCGAGCCGTTCATGGCCGAGACGGCGGCCGTCGTGATCGACGTGATGGCCGACGCGTATCCGCATCTGGCCGAGAAGCGCGACGCCATCCTCGACACGATCGCCCGTGAGGAGGCGCAGTTCGCGCGCACGCTCGATGCCGGCACGACCCAGCTCGAGGAGGCACTCGCCGCGCTGACCCGCGAGGAGCGGGTCATCGGGCGTCGTCCCGAGGAGGTTCCGGCCGATGCACCGGTCCTGCCGGGCGATCTTGCCTTCCGACTCCACGACACCTACGGCTTCCCGGTCGACCTGACCGCCGAGCTCGCCGCGGAACACGGCGTGCAGCTGGATCGCGAAGGATTCGAGACGGCCCTCGCGGAGCAGCGCGAGCGCAGTCGATCGGGCAAGAAGGCCGAGCTCGCGAAACACGCCGAGCTGGCGTCGCTGTACGGCGCGATCCAGGGTCGCGCGCAGGACACCGAGTTCCTCGGCTACGAGACGACGACCGCGGAGGGCCGGGTGGTCGCGATCGTGCGCGACGGGATGGAGTTCGACGAGCTGACCGGCCTCGGTGCGGCCGAGGTGGTGCTGGACCGCACGCCGTTCTACGCGGAAGGGGGCGGGCAGGTCGGTGATCAGGGTGTGATCCGCGAGCCGGGTGGCGGCAGCGAGTTGTTCACCGTCGAGGACACCCAGCGCCCCGTGGGTGGTCTGATCGTCCACCGCGGCACGCTACGCGGACGCCTGCGGGTCGGTGAGACCGTCGAGGCCGTGGTCGATGCCGAGCGCCGCGCCCACACCATGCGCAACCACACGGGGACGCACGTCCTCCACCGCGCGCTCCGGAACGTCGTCGGCCAGCGTGCTCGGCAGGCCGGCTCCCTCGTCCATCCCGACTACCTGCGCTTCGACTACCCGTTCGACCGAGCGCTGACCGATGACGAGAAGCGAGCCATCGAGGACGAGGTTCGCGCGATCATCCGTGACGATCGCCCCATCACGGTCGCCTTCATGCCCATGGAACAAGCGATCGAGCAGGGCGCCGACGCCTTCTTCGATGAGAAGTACGGCGAGACGGTTCGGACGGTCCGCGTCGAGGACTACAGCTTCGAGCTGTGTGGCGGCACCCATTGCCGCGCGAGCGGCCAGATCGGCGGTTTCGTCATCACGGGCGAGCGGAGCATCGGGTCCGGCCAGCGCCGTATCGAGGCCGTCACGGGCGCGACGGCGGACCGGTTGACGCGTGATCGATTCGAGGCACTCGAGCGACTCGCGGAAGTAGTCGGCGCCAATTCGGTAGACGGCGTTGCGGATCGCGTCGCCACGCTGCAGGACGAGTTGCGCGAGACCCGCCGTCGACTTCGGGCCGGAGGCGGTGGCGTGCCGCGGCCGACCGAGCTCGCTGCTCGCGCCGAAGAGGTCGCACCGGGCGTGCGGCTCGTCGCAGCCACCGTCCCATACGAATCGATGGACGCGCTCAAGGCCGCGTCGAAGGAGGTTCGGGTCGCGCTCGGCAGCGGTGTCATCGCGATGTTCCTCGATGCCGAACCGCCACAGGTGTGGGTGACCGTGTCCGACGATCTCGTTGACCGCGGCCTGTCGGCGGGCGACCTCGTCAAGGTCGCCGTCGGACCCCTCGAGGGCAAGGGTGGCGGCCGACCGCAGATGGCGCAGGGGGCCGGGACACGGCGGGATGGGCTGGCCGAGGCACAGGACGCGGTCCGCAGCTCGATCGCCGAGCGCCTCGGCGCGGGGGGCTGATGGCCTTCTGGCGCCGGATCTGGCAGCGCGACGGTGCCGAGGGCCTCGCCGCCTGTACCGCCCTCGACGTGGGCACCGAGTTCGCCAAGGCGCTGGTCTTCGAGATCGACGAGGAGGGCCTGGGCACCGTCCGTGGGGTCGGTCGGAAACGGCAGGGGCTCTCGCACATGCAATCGGGGACCGTCGCGGACATCGCGGCGGTCGTCGATAACTGCGCAGTCGCGCTCCAGGAAGCCGAGGAGATGGCGGGGTTCCGGCCGAGCCAGGTCGTCATCGGCATCGCCGGCGAGCTGGTCAAGGGCTTCACGACCACCCACAGCCAGGAGCGGAAGCGGCCCGACCAGCCCATCTCCGAAGCCGAGCTGCAGAAGCTCATCGACGTCGTCCAGCGCGAAGCATTGGGCGAGGCCGAACGGGCCATCACCTGGGAGACAGGCCTGCCACACGTCGACGTGCGGCTCGTCCATGCCGCGGTGACCGGCGCGGCGATCGATGGCTACGCCCTCACCAATCCCGTCGGTTTCCAGGGGCGCCACGTCAAGATCGGGATCTTCAACGCGTTCGCGCCGCTCGTCCATCTCGGTGCGCTCCAGAGCGTGGCCTCGCAGCTCGATCTGGAGCTGCTCGAGATCGTCGCCGAGCCGTACGCCGTGGCGCGTGTGCTCGGGACCGAGCAGATCCGCCAGGCCGGCGCGCTGTTCGTCGACGTCGGCGGGGGGACGACCGATGTCGCGCTCGTCCGGCAAGGCGGCATCGAGGGGACACGCATGTTCGCGCTCGGCGGACGGGCCTTCACGAAGTCGCTCGCCGACCGACTCGACCTCCCGTTTCCACGGGCTGAAGCGCTCAAGGTCGACTACGCGCGTGGCGTCGCCGTCGACCGGCGGGAGGACATCGCGAACATCATCGGCGAGGATGTCCGTGTGTGGGCCGCCGGTGTCGAGCTCGTGATGGAGGAATTGTCGGGTGGTGACCTGCTGCCCGGCCGTATCTACCTGTGCGGCGGCGGGTCACGTCTCCCGGAGATCCGTGACGCGCTCGCGGCCGAGACGTTCTGGAAGCGGATGCCGTTCGCGCGTCCTCCAGAGGTCGCCGTCCTGTCGCCCGACCAGATCGACACGGTCGTCGACGCGACCGACCTGCTCGTCGATCAGCAGGACGTCACGCCGCTCGGCCTTGCGTACCAGGCGATCGAGCTGCAGACCACCGCCGATCCCCTCGACGTCGCGCTGCGGCGGGTCCTGCGGGCGATGAAGGTCTGATGGAAGTCCGCGTCCTCTACCTGGACATCGACGACGAGATCACGACCGCTGCCGCGCGTGTCCGGGGTGCCGAGGGGACCCGCGTGGCGATGGTCCTGCCGAATGGCTCCCGAGTGGCCACATCGCGGATCAATTTCCGATTGCTTGCCCGCGACGCGACCCTCAACGGGAAGCGGCTGTCGATCGTCGCGCCGGATGCCGCCACACGCGCGCTGGCTGCTTCGGCAGGCCTGCCGATCTTCGCCTCGGTCGCCGAGTACGAATCATCGATCGCCGAAGAGCGTGGCGAGCGGGCGGCGGAGGCAACGGGCGAACCGGCGGTGATCGAGGCCGCCACCGCGCCCGCGCCCGCGGAGGCCGATGCCGCCAAGACCGAGGAGCCCGTAGCGCCCGAGGCGCCAGCGGCCCCTGATCCGGTGGCAACCGCGGCCGCCGCCTCGACGCGCTCGCCGCGCGCGCGCCGCAAGCCGCGCGAGCCCGCGGATGAGACCGCGGCGACGCCGACGCCAGCGACATCGCCACCACCCGATGACCAGCAGGTGCGCGTGATGCACGCGACGCGTGCCCCGTCCGCAGTGCCGGCGGCGCGTGTCGTGGCCGATACGCCGCCCATCATCGTCCCGCCCGCGCCGTCGCGCGTCACCGGCTCACGCGTGCTGCCCGCGCCGGTCGGGCGTCAGCTGCTGCCCGGCACGCTCCGCGCCCCACTAGTGATCGGTGTCGCGATCCTGGCACTGGCGCTCGTGGTGGGCGGTGTCGGTGCGTACGTCTTCCTGCCCACTGCGACAGCCGTCATCACGCCCCGCCAGACCACCATCGGGCCCGTCCCGCTGCGGATCGTCGCAGATCCGGCCGCGGTCGAGACCGACCCCGAGACACGCACGGTCCCGGCCCAGACCAAGACGGTCGATGTCGATGCCACCCAGACATTCAGCACGACCGGCAAGCGTGTCGAGGAGACCAGCGCCAAGGGAACCGTGCGGTTCCGGAACAAGGACTTCACCTCGACCAACACGATCCCGCGCGGGAGCATCGTCAGCACGCAGTCGGGGGTCCGATTTCGAACGGACCGAGCGGTGACCGTCCCCCGCGCCGAGCTCGTCGGCCTCCAGGTGTTCCCGGCTGCGGCGAATGTCCGGGTCACGGCCGTCAATGCGGGCACCGAGGGCAATGTCGAGCCGAACACGATCCTCGTGATCCCCCGCGGGGAAGACCCGCTCACGCTCGACGTGACGAACCCGGACCAGACATCCGGCGGCACGCGTAAGGACTTTCCCCGCATCGTGCAGGCCGACCTCGATGCAGCCACCAAGGCCCTCGGCGAGGCCCTGACGGCCGCGTTCGACGAGAAGCTGGCGGACCCGGCGCTGACCGCGGACGGGTCGACGGTCTTCCCGGAAACCGGCGCCCTGGGGACACCGACCTACCCGACCGATCCCGCGACACTCCTCGATCAAGAGGTCGAGACGTTCGATCTCAGCGCGACGGCCACCGGGACCGTCCTCGCCGTCGACGAGAGCGCAGTCCAGGCCGTGGCCGAGGCGAACATCGCGTCGCATGTCGAGACGGGCTACGCGCTGGTCGATGGCTCGAGCGTCATCGACAAGTCGCCCGGCCAGGTGGAGGACGGTGTCATCGCGTTCCCGGCGATCATCACGGCCAGCCAGGTCTTGTTGATCGATCCCGCCGCGATCGAGGGGGAGATCCGCGGCAAGTCCCTGACCGAGGCCCAGGCGGTCCTCGATGGTTACGGTCGCGCCGAGCTGTCCGTCTGGCCGGAATGGGTCGGCACGATCCCGACGCTCGATGCCCGCGTCGAGGTCCGCATGGGGGAGGCTGTTCCGTGAGCGGGCTGCTGGGTCTCGACCTCGGGGAACGCCGGATCGGCGTCGCGATCGCCGACGGCCCGGAAGTCGGCGCCCGACCACTGGTGACGCTGCCGCGCGGCCGGTCGATCGACACGGACGTGGCATCGCTCACGTCGCTCATCGACAAGCATGCGATCGACGAGCTCGTGGTCGGCCTGCCGCTGGAGGCGGCTGGCCGGGAGGGCCCGCAGGCCACGACGACGCGCGCGTGGGTCGATGCCGTCCAGGAACGACTCGGCAAGCGCGTCGCGATCACAGTGCGGGACGAGCGGTTGACGAGCCACCTGGCCGAGACGCGGCTGGGCCCGATGCCCCGCGGTCGCTCCGGCGGACCCCCATCGCGGCGCCAGCGCGACGACTACCGTGCGCGCGTCGACCGTGAGGCCGCGGCGATCATCCTGCAAGATGAGCTCGACAGCCGCCGCGGGACCGTAACCACGCCCACCAGACCCAGGATGGAGAGCAGGCTATGACGCTCCGCTCCGGCGGACGCCCGCGCGATCAGCGACCCCCGCACGCCCGGCGATACGAGCCGGACGCCTATGCGACCGAGTACGTGCCCGAGGACTTCGAGCCGAACCGTCGCTACGGGGTCGGCGGCGGCAACGGGCGTCGTCGCGGCGGCCGCGGGAGTGGCCTTGGCGGGCTGCTGAAGTTCCTGGTCTTCGCCCTGCTGCTGGGTGGCATCGTGCTGGTCATCGCGCTGACGGCGCTGCGACCACTCGTGAACGGCGCGATCCTGTCGTGGGCGGCCGACAGCCCCGCGACCCTTAAGCTGCCGTTCATCGCCGACATCGTCCGGGAGGACCTCGGGACGGCGTTGACCAGGCCGGCTTCGACGGATCCGGAACAGGTCGAGTTCACCGTGAACGACGGCGATACCGCCTCGACGATCGCGATGCGGCTCGAGCAGGGTGGGCTCATGACCGACGATCGTGCATTCGTGTTCATCGCAAGCCAACGCGAGCTCACCGGCTCGCTCCAGCAGGGAACCTTCGTGCTGCGGCGGAACATGACGCCGGACCAGCTGGTGTCGGCGCTGCTGGCGCCACCGCCGAACCCGTACATCGAGGTCGACCTGCGGTCGGGCCTCCGGTTCGAACAGATCACCGCGCTCCTCCAGAAGATGAAGTCGGATGGCGAGGGGCTCGAGATGGACGAGCGCGAGTTTTACGAGCTGGCCAAGGAGCCGCCGGCCGCGCTCCTCGATGACTACCCGTGGCTGAAGCGCGTGCTCGCCGAGGCGCCGGAGGGTGCCTCGCTCCAGGGGTTCCTGTGGCCCGGCAACTACCGCGTCCTGCCGGACACGACGCCCGAAGAGCTCATCCGCAAGATGCTCGATGCGTTCCACGAGGCGGTCGGCGACGAGAAGATGCAGGTGGCAGCCGAGCGCGGCCTGTCGTTCTACAAGATCATGGCGCTCGCATCGATCGTCGAGCGCGAGGCGGAGCTCGACGATGAGCGGCCGCTCATCGCAGGCGTCTACCAGAACCGGATCGACGGCATCCCCGGCATCAAGAACAAGATCCTCAACGCCGACCCGACGGTCATCTTTGCCAACGACACCGTACAGCTCGACGCGCTCGCATTCGAGCGATGGCAGGAGTACGTGTTCTGGAAGCTGCCGGAAGGCGTCGCGCTCCGAGACGTTCCCCTGCCGGAGGAGCTGCTTGGCTACCAGACCTACACGCAGCCCGGGTTGATCCCGGGTCCGATCGCGACGCCGACGCTGCCGTCGATCGACGCCGCCCTTCGCCCGGATACCTCGGACAAGTACATCTACTTCGTGGCGATCCCCGAGGGCGGTGGCAAGCACGCCTTCGCCAAGACCAACAAGGAGCACCAGGCCAACCTGAGGAAGTACGGCTACATCCAGTGACGGTGGCGCGAGGCGCGTGGCCGGCGCCGACTGATTTCGGCACCGGGCCGGCTGCCGCCGACCGGGGGCGCTGGGAAGAGGCCGATCGTGCTGCCCGGCCGGCCCGCCTGGAGCGGTTGCGCGCCCGCTTCGCCGACGCGGGTATCGACGCCTACTTCGGCGTGCGTCGCGAGCACATGCGCTACCTCACCGGGTTCACGCTCGCCGAGGGGGAGGAGAGGTCCGCGGGGAGCTCGGGCCAGTTCCTCGTGGCTGCCGACGAGGTCGTCATCCTCGCCGACTCGCGATACACGATCCAGGCAGGGCGGGAGGCGCCCGAAGCGCGGCTCGAACAGGTCTATGGCGACCTCCCGACCCGCTGGCCGGAGCTCATCGGCTCGATCGGGGCGCGGCGGGTCGCGGTCGAGGCCGGGTTCGTGCCACATGCCACCTGGGAGAAGCTTGCGTCGGCCGCACCGGACGTGGAGCTGGTGCCCGTCGACGGCTGGCTCGAGGCCGACCGGGCGATCAAGGAGCCGGCGGAGCTGGAGCGTGTCGCTGCCGCGTGTGCCGTCGCGGACCGGGCGCTGGCGACGTTGCTCCCCGAGATCCAGCCGGGCGTGACCGAGGCGACCCTGGCCCTCCGGCTTGAGTGGCTCATCCGGACCGGCGGGGCGGAGGCGCTCGCGTTCGACGTCGCCTGCCTGGCCGGACCGGAGGCAGCGCTGCCACACGGCTCGCCGGGTGACCGGCCCGTGCTGGATCAGGCCGTCCTGCTGTTCGACTTCGGCGCGCAGGTCGCAGGCTACCGAAGCGACATGACCCGGACGCTGTTCGTCGGCGAGCCACAGCCGGCCGATCTTGACGTCTACGAGCTCGTGGCCCGCGCGCAGGCCGAGGCGATCGACCGGATCGAGGCGGCGCTCGGCGAGGCCGCGCGCGATGGCGCGGTGATGCCGTCCGGCAAGGCGATCGACCGCGTTGCCCGGGACGTGATCGAGGCTGCCGAACAGGGCGACAACTTCGGTCACAGCCTTGGGCACGGCATCGGGCTGGCCACGCACGAGGCGCCATCGCTGAGCACGCGTGCCCCCGACACGCCGCTTCCGAGCCCGACCGTGTTCTCGGTCGAGCCGGGCGTCTACCTCGAAGGGCGGACAGGCGTCCGCATCGAGGACCTGGTTGCCATCGATGCGGCAGCTGGCCGCCTCGATCGCCTGACGCGGTTCCCGAGCGAGGTGATGGTCGTGGGCGCGGGCCTGAGCTAGGCTTCGCGAGGGATGGACACGTTGCCGCTCTTCGATTGGTTCGGGCCGCTGATCGCGATCTCCGTGCTCGTGCCGATCGTCATCACCGGCGCTGTCATCGGGCTTATCGTGTGGGCGATCCGGCGGAGCGTGCCCGCTCGTGAGGATCCCGCGATCGCGGCGTTGAAGGGCCGCTATGCACGCGGTGAGATCGACCCCGCCGAGTTCGAGGTCCGGATGCGCGCGCTCATGCAGGACCGCGACTGAGATCCTGTCCGCTACTCCCAGGTGACCAGCGTCAGGCGATCGCGCTTGTCCCACCGCGGATCGATCGCGACGATGCCATCGATGGCCGCGCTTAAGGCCCCGCGAGGCTCGACCGATCGCCACTCGCCGAGGAGGCCAAGCGTGGCCGGGTCGAAGATGGCAACACCTCGTTGCGTTGCAACCACCACCCGGCCGGCACGGTCGACACCAGTGGTCCGCATCGGGTTCAATGGCAAACCGATCCACCTGTCGGGATCGGATAGCTTTGGAGGGTACGGCCCGATCGGGAGCGCGGACCCCTCGGCCCTGACCGTGAACGTCGAACGATCCAGGGCGATCGGCCGGTCCGCTTCGACCTGCCACATCTCGTCGATCGACACGCCGGACACTGGCGTCCGGTGGCCGGCAAGGAGCACGATGGTGTCTCCGCTGACGACCGGAGCGATGCCCGTCGGGACGGGCACCCGCTCAACGACCTTCAAGCTGGTGGTGTCAAGTCGGACCGCCTCGCCGGCGTGGAAGGCGAGGAGCCATACCTCATTCGGTGAATCCGTGCCCATGACCAGGTCGGGTGACATCACCCTGATCCGCTTCACGACCCGTAGTGGCGTCGTTGACACGATGACGATCGATCGGGCGATCCATCCCGTGATCGCCAGAAGCTCGGGCGAGATCCCGAACAGGCGCCATTGGTATGTCCCGATCCCCTTTCGGACGGAGTCGACTGGCCGCATCTGATCCAGGGATACCCGAACCAGGGCGTGGGAGCACAGGAACCAACCCATGTTCGAGCTTGGGTCGACGAAGCCATCCCTGAGGTCCCCGGGGATCCCGTCGCGGCCCTGTGCGTCGGTGTACGTGCCGTTCCCAAGATCGACCTTGGTCCATGGCGCGGGGTTTCGGCCCCACGGTCGTCCATAGAACGCTTCCGGTCGATCCCCTCGAATGACCACGCCGGGTCCCCAGCCGAAACCGGCTTGTCGATCCGCACCGCGCAACGCGCGACGGGGTAGATCGATCGAGCGCGTCGAGATGCGCAGCTCACCTGGACGCTGCTCGGTCTTTCGGTTCCCGAAAAATCTCACGCGATGACGCTCACGTGGAAGGAGCGCTAGCGAGGGTGGCCTCGAGTGCAGCCGTAAAGACGGGAACCTCGACCGTCGTGAACGCCAGTGGCGGTCTGATCTTGAGGACGTTGCCGTCGCGACCACAGGTGCCGATCAGCACGCCCCGCTCGCGCAGTCCCTCCTTGATCGACCGGGCCGTGTCGGCGTCCGTGAGCTCCACGCCGATCGCGAGCCCGCTTCCTCGGACGTCGCGGACGCGGGGATCACCCGCCGCCACGGCTCGGATCGCGTCACGCAGCGCCTCGCCGGTCTGAACGACGCGTGGCAGCACGCGCTCGTCGTCGAGCACATCCAGCACGGCCAGCGCTGCCGCCGCGGACACCGGGTTGCCCCCGAACGTGCTGAAGAACACCGTCTCGTCCCCGAACCGGGCGGCGACCTCGCGTCGCGTGACGACCGCCCCGACCGGATGGCCGTTGCCCATCGGCTTGCCAAGCGTCACGAGATCAGGCGTGATGCCCAGCCGCTCGAACGACCACATCGACCCGGTCCTGCCGTGGCCGCCCTGGACCTCGTCGGCGATCCACAGACCGCCGGCCGCATGCGTCCGCTCGAGCCACTCCCCGGCGAGCCCACCCCCGGCATCCGGGAAGCCGTCACTCGTGAGCACGCTGTCGAGGATCACGGCCGCCGGCGCCAGGCCTCGGCCGGCCAGCCGATCGAGCGCGGCCGCGAAGGCACCGACCTCGAGATCGGCACCGCGGAGGCGGTCGGGTGGTGCCCATGTCTCGACGTGCGTCGGCGGTCTCGACGCCTGCCACGACTCCGGTGACAACGCGGCAGTCGCGTCGGTCACGCCGTGGTACGCGAAGGCCGTGCACATCGCCCCGTCATTGCCGGTGAACGTCGTGGCCAGCCGCCAGGCGACGTCGTTCGCCTCGGAGCCGGAGTTCACGAACAGCACGGTGTCGAGCCCGGAGTCCGCCGGCATCGTCGCGATCAGGCGCTCGGCCAGCTCGATCGCCGACTCGTGCAGGTAGCGCATGTTCGTGTTCAGCTGACGGCCCTGGCGGGCGATAGCTTCTGCGACCCGTGGGTGCCCGTGCCCGACGCACGGCACGTTGTTGTAGGCATCGAGGTAGCGCCGTCCGTCGGCGCCCGTCATCCAGACACCGCTCGCGCCGACGACGTGGATCGGCTCGTCGTACGTCAGCGATTCCATGGCCGGCCCGAGGGCCGCGTCGCGCCGATGGGCCAGTCCGGCGACGTCGTCGCCGATGACGTCAGCCCCGAACCGGCGAGCCGCCCCGTCCCAGCCGACCGAGAGCAGCGTTTCGATCGCACGGGCGACCGGCTCGTTGTAGCGCTCCGCGAAGGTCGGGTCCTCGAGCCCTCGCTCGGAGCGCCAGGACGAGATCGCGATGGTCACAGCGGCCCGCGCCGCAAGGAGCTCGCCCATCAGGCGCAGCTCGAGCGGCTCGAGGGGCGTGATGCGTTGATAGCCATCGAGCACGAGTCGGGCGGATCGGAACAGCTCGTCGCCCGTCCGCCCGATGAGCAGCGAGTCGAGCACCGAGGCAAGGTCGGTGACCAGCGCGCTGTGGCTCATGTCGCCGAAGTCGACGATCCCAGTGATGAAGCCGTCGTCATCGGTGAGCGCGTTGTCGGTCGTCAGGTCGGTGTGGACGACCTGCGCCCGGAGCGAGGGCCAGACCGGCATGACCGCCGTGTCGAAGCGGTCGAGCACGACGCGGACAAGCTCGCGATAGGCCGGATCCCGGATGGTCCCGAGGAGGGCGCGTGTCTGTCCGGCGTGCTGGATGTCCCACAGCATCGTCCGCTGTGCCGCCGGATGGACGAAGCCACGCAACGCCCGCCCCACGCGCGCCGTCATCGCTCCCCAGGCGCTGAGCGCGGCATCCGAAAGCTCGATCGCCGAGACACGCCCCCGCCCGGGCAGCACCGAGTACATGCGCACGTGGTGGTCGCCGTCGGGCGCACGATGGACCGCGCGGCGGGCCTCGGGATCGCCCGCGCTCGGTGACGCACCCGGGACGAGCCGGGGGATGGCGAGCGGCAGCGTCGGATCGACACGGCTCGCATGGATGACGGCGAGTGCCTCCATGTCGAGCGTGGCCGGATCCTCGGCGGCATTGGACAGCTTCATGACCGCCAGCGGATGGTCGTCGCGATCGAGCAGCAGGAACGCCTGGTCCCGTTCGCTGCCCAGATCGCGGGCGCCGACTGCGTCGACGTCGAACGTTCGCCGGGCGATATCGATGACCTCGGCCGCATCAAAGTCGGGGCGGACAGTGGCAAGGACGGGGTCCATGGTCAGCGCATGGTAGCGGCTAGAATGGGCCCCTCATCCCGAACGAACCGAGGTCCGTCAGCCCCTGCGCGGCGGCCCGTGCGCAGGAGCCCAGTCACGAATGATCAGCACCGGCGAACTCAGGAAGGGCGTCACCATCGAGCTCGACGGCGAGCTCTGGCAGATCCTCGATTACCACCACATCAAGATGGGTCGCGGCTCGGCCCAGGTCCGGATCTCGCTACGCAACGTCCGGCGTGGCCAGACGATCGAGCGCTCGTTCCAGGCCGGGACGAAGTGGCCCAGAGCACAGCTCGAGCAGCGCCCGGTCCAGTTCCTATACCGCGACGCCGACGACTTCCACTTCATGGACAACGACACGTACGACCAGTTCGTCCTGCGTGCGGATCAGCTCGGTGATGCCACCCGCTATTTGAAGGATGGGATGACGCTCGACCGGACGAGCTACCAGGGCGAGACGATCGGCGTCGAGCTGCCCGTCACGGTCGACCTGAAGGTCGCCGACACCGAGCCCGGCTTCGCCGGCGACACGCAGACCGGTGCGCGGAAACCCGCCACGACCGAGACAGGGCTTGTCGTGCAGGTGCCGATCTTCGTCGAGAGCGGCGACACGATCCGCATCGACACGCGAACCGGGGAGTACCAGACCCGAGTGTGATGGGAAGCCGCGCAGGTATCGAGGCGCTGCTCCATCTCATGGAGATGGCATTCGGCGAGCCCGGTGTCGAGGAGGACGAGAGCCAGGCGCTGCTCCAGAACCTCGCGACCGTAGCGGAGGACATGTGGCGGGTACTGCCGCCGGGCGCGTCGCGGTCGACCGAGTCGATCGCGCTGCACGTCGGCTCGTGCACGGTCATGTACGCCGAATACGCATTCCGCGACGGGCGTCTCGATTGGGATGACACCGAGGTCCAGCCGTGGCCCGAGGGCGAGGCGCCGATGACGGAAACCGTCGACTGGCTCGTGACGGTCCACGGCCAGCTCGGCGAGCACGTCGCTGGCCTCGCCGACGACGCCGAGCTCGACCGACCGCGGCGCACCAACTGGGGCGACGAGTGGCGGACGCGCTCGATCATCGGCGCGATGGTCACCCACGACGCCTACCACGCCGGCGAGATCAACCACATCCGAAGCCTGCTCGGGACTGACGAACGTTGGCGGCACGTCCAGCTCGGATACGGATGAGCGATCGCCAGGGCAGTGACCGCGCCGCGCCATCGGGTATTTGCACATGGTGACCGTATTTGGGTGTGAGCTTCGGTCCAGCTTCGTTCTAGGTCATGCGGTGCACCGGTCGTCGGTATGGACTGCCCTGGTCGACCAGATGGTCGCCTGGTGCACAGTTTCGAGAACGAACGTGCCTTCGTTGCCCGTTATGGTCACTATGTGCACAGCGATCGGATGAACGACCCCGACCCGCCGAAGCCGCCCGACTGGGCGCTGCCTGGCTGGGATGCGGTCGATCCCGAAGAGCCGGTGGCGGTCGGGCCGGGGCAGGGGCTGGGTCCGTCCGGCCCGAAGCCCGCGGCGGCCCCCGGGACGTTCGGGCTGCGGATCCTGCAGGTCAGCGATGTCACCAGGGCGGTCCGCACGGCGATCCGCCAGGATCCGCGGCTGCTCGACCTGTGGGTCGAAGGCGAGATCGGCCGTGTGACGGTATCGAGCGCCGGCCATGCGTACTTCGCGCTGCGCGACGAGCGCAACCAGCTGCAGTGCGTGTGGTTCCGCGACGACCGCGTCCGATCGGCATTCACGGCGCAGGCGGGGCTGCGGGTCGTCGTCCACGGGCGTGTCGACCTGTACGAGCCGACCGGGGCCATGCAGCTCTACGTCGACTCGATCCAGCCGGCCGGCCTCGGCGACCTCGCGCTGAAGTTCGAAGCGCTCAAGGCCCGGCTCGCGTCCGAGGGGTTGTTCGAGACCGCCAGGAAGCGGCCATTGCCGAGCCGCCCGCGTACGATCGCGGTCGTGACCAGCCCATCCGGCGCGGTCTGGCGCGACATCACCCACGTGTTGGCTCGCCGCTGGCCGCTGGTTTCGGTCGTGCTCGTCGCCGCCCAGGTCCAGGGCGACGGGGCTCCGGCCAGCATCGTGACTGCGCTCCGGCGCACGGCTCGGTATGCCGCCGCGATGCACGAGGCCGGGCGAGCGGATGATGCGCCCGCACTGACGATCCTGGCCCGGGGCGGCGGGTCCCTCGAGGATCTGTGGGCGTTCAACGACGAACGAGTGGTCCGGGCGGTCGTCGCGCACGCGCTGCCGGTCGTGTGCGGCGTGGGTCACGAGGTCGATGTGACGCTCGCCGACTTCGCGGCCGACGTCCGAGCGCCGACGCCATCCGCCGCTGCCGAGATCGTCGTCCCGGACCGGCTCGAGATGGCCGGCGCTCTGCGTCGCGCCGCCGATCGGCTGGCGACGGCCACGGAACGACGTCTTGCCACGGCCGCTCGCGATCTGGCCGTCGAGCGGCGCGCGCTGGATCGCGTGAGCCCCGCGGCCCGATTGGCTGCTGGACGCGAACAGGTCGGGCTCCTGTTCGATCGAGCGACCCGCGCGGTCGAGGCACGCCTCAGCCGGGAGCGGCTGCGACTCACGGCAGCATCGTCGGCACTACCGCGCCATACAGCGGCGCGGGTCGCCGCCGCCCGCTCGGCCATCGAGGCGTCGGCGGCAGCGCTCGCGGTACTCGGCCCGAGCGCGACCCTGGAGCGGGGTTACGCGATCGTCCGCCGCGCGCCGGATGGCGCGATCGTGCGCGATCCTGCCGACGCACCCGGCGGATCGCCGCTCCGCATCCGCGTGGCCCACGGCGAGATCGCGGCCACCGTCGACGACAGCCCGCCCGACCGATGAGCCAGGACCTCATCGTGTTCCTGATCGCCGTCGGGCTGTTCGCGGTCGGTGGGGTCGTCATCGGTATGCTGGTCGCACCGCGACTCGGCCGGCTGGCCGAGCGCATCGATGAGGATGCCGGTGACGGGACCGACTGACACGCGACCCCAGGCGTCCGACGAGCCTGCGCCGCCGACCGCCGACCTCTCGTTCGACGACGCCCTGGCGGAGCTCCAACGGACCATCGCCGAGCTCGAATCGGGGAACCTGCCCCTGGAACGGACGCTCGCCCTCCACGAGCGTGGGGCGGCCCTCCTGGAACACTGCGAGACGCTGCTGCGCAGTGCCGAGCTGCGGATGCGCCAACTGGTGTCGAAGGGCGGCGGCCTCGACACGGTCGAAGTGACAGCCGACCGGACGGTCGACGAGCCGTAGCTTCGCGGAAAACTGGCGACTTGGAAGGAACAGGTTTAGACTGTCGCCGGCCATCGACCGACTCGGCGTAACCTACGCACCGACATCACACACGGGCGGGCGCAGCCGTCCAGCACCGAAACCATCGGAGCCAGCGACCGCGTGACGATCCTCAACGAACTGTCCAGCCCTGCCGACCTGCGCGGCCTGACCGAGCCCGAGCTTGCGGAGCTCGCCGCCGAGATCCGCCGAACGATCATCGCGACCGTCGCCGAGACGGGCGGTCACCTCGGTTCGTCATTGGGCGTCGTCGAGCTGACGATCGCCCTCCATCGATTGCTCGAGTCGCCGCGCGACAGGATCGTCTGGGACACCGGCCACCAGGCGTACCCGCACAAACTCCTCACCGGTCGGCTCGAGCGGTTCAAGACGCTCCGTTCGCTCGATGGTGTCGGCGGCTTCCCGCGCCGGTCGGAATCGCCTCACGACGTGTTCGACGGCGGTCACGCCGGGACCGGGTTGTCGATCGCCGAGGGCCTCGCCGAGGCGCGCGATCTGCGCAAGGGGATGGAGCGGATCGCGGTCGTGGTGGGCGATGCCGCCCTGATGAGCGGGCTGTCGCTCGAGGCGCTCAACGACATCGGCCAGCGCAAGACGCAGATGCTGATCGTGGTCAACGACAACGAGATGTCGATCAGCCCCACGGTCGGCGCGTTCTCGAAGTACCTCTCGCAGATCAAGCTGTCGAGCGCCTGGCGCCAGAGTCGAAGCGTCTACGACCGCCTGATCGAGCGCGTCCCGATCTTCGGCCCGACGCTGCTCGAGCTGTCGCGCCGACTGCGCGCCTCGGTCGTGCGGTTCGCCCAGCCGGGCCAGCTGTTCGAGGATCTCGGGATCACCTACGTCGGCGTCGTGCCCGGGCATGACATCCATGCCCTCCTCGAGACGCTCGGAGCGGCGCTTGCGCTGCCAGGCCCGATCATCGTCCACGTCCGCACGCAGAAGGGGCGCGGGTACGCACCCGCGATCGCGGACCAGGTCAGTTTCCACGGTGCGGCGCTGCCGCCGATGCAGCTCTCGCCGGAGGCCGACGCATACGACGGGGCGAAGTCGACGCCCGCACCGGCCGGGCTGCCGACGGAATCGATGACCGACGACGCGGCGTCTCCGACCCCTGAGCCGGCGGCTCCGAAGAAGAACCCGAACTACACGGCGGTCTTCGCGTCGGAGCTGATCGAGCTCGCGCGGTCGGATCGGCGCATCGTGGGGATCACCGCCGGGATGCCGACCGGGACGGGGATGTCGAAGCTCGCCGAAGTCTTCCCTGAGCGCGTCTTCGACGTCGGCATCGCCGAGCAGCACGCGATGACGCTCGCGACCGGCCTGGCGATGGGGGGCATGCGGCCGGTGGTCGCGTTGTACTCGACCTTCCTGCAGCGGGCGTTCGACCAGGTCGTGCACGACGTGTGCCAGAACGATCAGCCGGTGCTGATCGCCGTGGATCGCGCCGGGCTCGTCGGTGAGGACGGCACCTCGCACCAGGGCATGTTCACGGTCGCCGCTCAACGCCAACTGCCGAACCTGGTCGTCGCGTCGCCGAAGGACGAGCAAGAGCTGCGGTCGTTGCTGCGGACGGCGCTCGCGCAGGATCGACCGTTCGCGCTGCACTACCCGCGCGACCCGGGCTTCGGCCTAGTACCGATCGATCCGGTCGTGGTGCCAGTGGGGCAGGCCGAGACGCTGCGCGAGGGGCGCGACCTGCTGTTCGTGGGGTTCGGGCCGATCGTGATGCGGGCGGTGGAGGCCGCTGAGGCGTTGGAGGCTCACGGTTGGTCGGTCGGCGTGATCAATGCGCGCTTCGCGAAGCCACTCGACCGGCAACTTATCCTCGACGCGGCGCGCGGCAAGAAGCTGGTCGTGACATTCGAGGAGAGCGTGGTCTCCGGTGGCTTCGGGAGCGGCGTGCTCGAGCTGATCGAGGAGGCGCGGCTCGCGGACGCCGCATACCGCGACGTGGCCGTGCGAATCGTGGGCATCCCGGGTGATCGTTTCGTGGACCACGGCTCCGTGGCAGACCTGCGCCGCGTGCTGCGGTTGGATGCGCCGGGTCTGGCGGAGCAGGTGCGCGAGACGCTCACCACCTTGCGGGTGACACCGGGTCGGTCGACTTCCGACGTCGCCTGACGCACCGATGACGGCCGACGGCGAGCGGGGCACATTCGCCGCGCGGCTGTGGCGACATCCCTCGGCGGTATTGCTGGTCGTCCAGCTGCTCGGCGTGCTCCTGTATCCGTTCATGGACGCGTCGCCGGTCGGCCGAGCGGCGTTGTCGCTGTTCTCGCTGGTGGTCCTGGTCCTGGCGGTCCGCGCGGTGCGGGCGACGCCCGCGCTGTTATGGGTATCCGTGCTGCTCGGCGGGCCGGTCGTGGTCCTGACGATCCTCGAGGCGGTTGACCCGTCCAATGGGGCCATCGTGTTCTGGTCGTCCGCGCTCCACGCCGCGTTCTATGCCTACACGAGCTTCGCCCTCATCAGGTACATGTTCCTCGATCGGTTCGTCACGCTCGACGAGCTGTGGGCGACCGGCGCGACCTTCTCCGTCGTCGCCTGGGCATTCGCGTACGCATTCATGGCAGTCCAGATCGTCTGGCCGGGCTCGTTCACGGCCGCGGTCGCACCCGACGCACAGCGCACGTGGTTCGAGCTGCTGTTCCTGTCGTTCACGAACCTCACGAGCGTGGGGTTATCGGACATCGCGCCGATCCAGCCCCAAGCTCGCGCGATCGTGATGATCGAGCAGGTCGCGGGCCTTCTCTACGTCGCGCTCGTGATCTCGCGCATCGTCGGCCTCACGATCACCCGCCAACGCAGTTAGTCGGTCACCGGCCGACAGGCACCCCACGCGGCGGGTGGTGCAGCAGCTCGGCATTCCCGTGCTCGAGTCGCATCCAGACGATCCCGTCGCCCGGCCACGGCGCGTCACGGGTAAGGGCATCGACGACGTCGCTTGTGCGGGCGGGATACGCGGTGTGCAATGTGGCCGCGTAGCGGCGAGCGATCTCGCGAGTCGATTCGGTGGACCGAAGGATCAACAGCCGGGAGGCAGGTTGCTCGCGAGTGGTTGTGATCGCCTCGGCCTTTTCGGCGAACCAGCGGAGTTGCTGCTCGAGCTGCCGTAGCTCCGACTGGGCCTCACCGATGACCGTTGTTGGGCCTCCCGGATCGGTGAGTACGAGGTCGACGATGCCGCGGGCGGGCCTCGGGATAGGCACCTCGAGACGGGCTGTCCAGCGAGGATCGAGGCTACGAAGGAGTTCCTCGATCATCGGCGCCTGGAATCGATCGCGGATCCGAGGTCCAGCACCGGCGTAGAACCGCAGGCTCAGGTCGGCGCCGAGCGCTACGGAGATGCGGGTCAGGACCGGGATGCTCGCCTGCACTTGCGCGGCTTCGATCCTGGCAAGAAACGAGGGATGCAGGTCGGTTGCGGCCGCCAGCTCCCGAAGCGACACGCCGGCATCGAGGCGCAGACGGAGCACGTCTTCGCCGGTTCGCACGTTGAGGCGCCGGATCCTGCGATCGGTTTCGCGGAGCACAGACGTCTTGGAAATCATCTGGACCTATCAAACCCAGCGGCGCTTACCAACCACTTATCGCAGGCGGTCCGTGGCGGGCACTGGCCTTCGCTTCGCTTGTAGTCGCCTGGGAGGCGACAAGGAGGGGTCGAAGCGCCGTCTAGATGGCCGCTCTGGGTCCGAGCGTCGCCCACGAAGCGACATAAGCGGCTGAGGGGATCCCGTGAAGGTCCTCGGGCGCTCGCCGTCGCCTGGGAAGCGACAGAGCCCCCCAACAAGCAAGGGTACCGGGGTGGACTGTGAGTCCACACGGCCGTGACAGGGCGCGGCGAGGCCGCCCGTTGAGTGGCGGTGCAGTGGGCTGTGCCACGATAGGCGCGTGAGCCCGACCGTCACGCAACGGCAGCCCAAGATCCGACTCGACCAGCTGCTCGTCGATCGGGGGCTCGCCGAAACCCGATCGAAGGCGCAGGCACTCATCCTGGCCGGCAAGGTCCGGGTCGGCCCTGGCGACGCGGCGCGGCGTGACCACAAACCGGGCGACGCCATCGACCCGGCGGCGACCATCGACGTCGCGGAGAAGGATCCGTACGTCAGCCGGGGTGGCCACAAGCTCGCTGCGGCGCTCGACGCGTTCGGGATCGATCCGACCGGCAATGCCGCTCTCGACGTCGGAGCATCAACCGGCGGCTTCACGGACGTGCTGTTGCAGCGCGGCGCGCGGCACGTCTACGCTCTCGACGTGGGTCGCGGACAGCTCGCCGAGTCGCTGCGTCGCGACGACCGCGTCACCTCGCTGGAACGCACGAACGCCCGCACGCTGACGACCGACACCCTTCCCGAACCCATCGACCTCGCAGTCGTCGACGTCTCGTTCATCTCGCTCGACAAGGTCCTGGCTCCGATCAAAGCGACCCTGACGCCCGTCGCACCGATCGTCGCCCTCGTCAAGCCCCAATTCGAGGCCGGCAAGGGCCGCACGGACCGCGGCGTCGTCCGAGACCCACTCGTCCACAGGGATGTCCTGGAGCGCGTCACGAGCCACGCGGCCACCCTGGGACTCGGCACCCGCGACGTGATCGCTTCGCCCGTCCTCGGTCCGGAAGGCAACAAGGAGTTCCTCATCCACTTGGCCAACGGACCCAGCTGCGCCGACCTGCCCCAACGCATCGCCGAGGTCACCGGCGCATGACGGTCAGCCGTATCGGGTTCGCCTACAACCCGACGATCGAGGCGACCGTGGAGCTGGCCGCGCGCGCATCCGGCTGGTGCCGGCGCCGCGACATCGGGGAGTGGCAGGCACAGAGCGGCGACCTCGACACGCTCCGTCAGAAGCTGCCATCGACCGACGTCCTGGTCGTGCTCGGCGGCGACGGCACATTCCTCAGAGCCGCTCGAGCGGTCGCCGAAGTCGACGTCCCGCTGCTCGGCGTCAACCTCGGCAAGGTCGGCTTCCTGTCGAAGGTCGAGGCCGCCGACCTCGAGTCCGTGCTGGAACGCATCCTTGCCGGCCAGTACACGATCGACGAGCGGATGGGGCTCGAGGGACGCATCCTCCCTGGCGGTACGGACGGCGACCACGAGCGCCACTTCGCGCTCAACGACATCGTCATCGCGCGCGGATCGCTCGCGCGCGTGTGCCGCCTCGACGTCAGCATCGATGCCACGCACCTCGCCACCTTCATCGCCGACGGCCTGGTCGTGGCGAGCCCCACGGGGAGCACCGGCTACTCGTTCTCCGCCGGCGGCCCGATCCTCGACCCGATCAGCCGCAACCTCGTCGTCACGCCGATCGCGGCATACCTCTCCGCGATCCGTTCCGTCGTCGCGAGCCCGCAGCAGGTCGTCCGTTGCCGCGTGGTCGATGCGCACGAGGCCCTGGTCTCGGTCGACGGCCGCGAGGACCTGCCGATCGCTGTCGGCGATGTCGTCGAGGTCCGCGCGATGGAACGTCCCATCCGCCTGCTCGAACCGCAGGGCGCCCAGCCGTTCTGGGATCTACTCCGCCACAAGGTCGAGCTGCTGCCATCGTGAGTGCCACCGCAGAGGAGGAGTCCGCCCCTGGCCGACTCCTGGAGCTCACGGTCACCGACCTCGCCCTGATCGACCGGCTGCGCCTCGAGTTCGATGCCGGGTTCAACGTCATCACCGGCGAGACCGGGGCAGGGAAGAGCCTGCTGATCGATGCGCTCGGACTGGCGCTCGGTGCGCGCGCCGACACGACGCTCATCCGCCACGGTGCCGACACAGCGCGTGTGGAAGCCCTGTTCGATCGCCTTCCCGAGCCGCTCATCGCTGCGCGGGAGGTGGCGACGAACGGCCGCTCCACCGCCCGACTCGACGACACGACCGTGACGGCGGCGCGCCTGGCCGACGAGGTCGGCGCCCTCGTCGAAGTCCACGGGCAGCACGACCAGGGTCGATTGCTCGACGAGCGCTGGCAGCGCGATCTCCTCGACGGGTTCGGCGAGCACCAGGACCTGCGCGGCGCGATGGCGACCGCCGTCGACCGCTGGCGCGAGAACCGGGCGGCGCTGGATGCCGCGGCCCTCGATCCCCGCGAAGTCGCTCGCCGACTCGATCTGCTCGAGCACGAGTCGACCGAGATCGCGCGGTCGAACCTTCGACCGGGCGAAGCCGACGAGATCCGTGCCCGGCTGACGGCCGCACAGCATGGCGAGGCGATCGCCCGGGGAGCGGCCGCGCTCCGCGAGGCATTGACGCGCGAGGGCTCCGGCGCCCGCGACGCCGCGGCCGAGGCGCTCCATGAGGCGCTGGGCATCGCCCGACTCGACCCTCGGTTCGAGCCGCTCGCCGATCGACTGGCCGGCCTCGAGGCGGAGCTGTCCGACGTCGCGGACGAAGCGCGCCGGCTCGCCGAGGACGTCGACCACGACCCGCGGGCCGTCGCCGAGCTCGACGCGCGGCTCGGGATCATCCACGGGCTCCTCCGGCGCTACGGGGACGACGAGGCGGCCGTCATCGGCCACGGTGAACACGCGGCGACCGAGGCTGAGCGGCTCCGCGGTCTCGACGAGGAGCGTGCCCGCCGGCAACGCGAGGACGCACGCCTCCTGCTCGCGGTCGGCGAAGCCGCCGGAGCGCTGTCGGTGGCCCGCGGCGAGACCGCGTCGACGCTCACGGGGGTCGTCGCCACAGTCCTCGAGGAGCTGGGTTTCCCGCCCGGTGTCTTCGAGGTCGCGCTCGGGCGGCGCCCGGCCGCGTCCGGCGAGCCCGCGGTCGAGGTCGATGGCGACGCGGTCGCCTTCGATGCAAGTGGCATCGACCAGGTCGTGTACCGGCTCGCGCCGAACCCCGGCGAGCCGCCGCGACCGCTGGCCCGGATCGCGTCCGGCGGGGAGCTGTCGAGGGTCGCGCTGGCTATCAAGCGAGTCCTCGCCGAGGCGGATGCGACGCCGACGCTCGTGTTCGACGAGGTCGATACCGGGATCGGCGGGCGCAGCGCCGATCCTGTCGGGCGCTCGCTGTGGGGCCTCGCCCGCAGGCACCAGGTCCTGTGCGTGACCCATCTGCCGCAGATCGCGGCCCATGCCGATGCGCACTACCGCATCGTCAAGCGTGAGCGAGACGGACGAACGGTGACCGAGGTCGAGCGGCTCGACCGTGAGGGCCGCATGGTCGAGCTCGCAGCGATGCTCGGTGGGGGCCCGGGCGATGCGGCGGCACTCGCGTCGGCCCGCGAGCTGCTCGATCGAGCGGAGGCCTGGCGAGCGGAGCCCGTCGGCGCGGCAGGAGGCGACCGATCGGCGTGAATGTCGACCAGGCGATCGAGGACTACCTCTCGTACCTGCACGTCGAGCGCGGTCTGGCGGACGCCACGATCCGCGCCTATCGCGGCGACCTGCGCGACTTCCAGCGCGATCTCAGTGCCGGTGGGAACGCCTGGGATCGATCCGCGGACGCAGCCGTGCGCTACCTGGCGGCCCGCACCCGACGCGGCGTCGCCGGCGAACGGTCACTGGCCCCGACCAGCCTGCGGCGGCGTGCGGCGGCTTTGAAGGGCTTCTATCGCTTCGCCTTCGGGGAGGGGCTCATCGCGGTCGACGTCGCGACGCATCTCGACCTGCCGCGGCAGACTCGTCGATTGCCCGACACCCTCGACATCGGCGAGGTCGAACGGCTGCTCGAGGCGGCATCGATTGGCGGCGTCCGCGATCGGGCCCTGCTCGAGCTGCTGTACGCAGCGGGTCTCCGGGTGAGCGAGGCGATCGGGCTCGACCGCGAGGATCTCTCGCTCGACGGCGCCTACGTGCGGGTGATCGGCAAGGGCGACAAGGAACGGCTGGTGCCGATCGGTGAGGTGTCGATCGACCACCTGGTCGCCTGGCTGGACGGTCCTCGCGCCGAGCTCATCGCGCGCCACCACGTCGAGCCGGTGCGCGGCGGGCCGCTGTTCCTTGGCGACCGCGGTCGACGGCTCGCGCGCCAACAGGCATGGTCCGCCGTCACCGCCGCCGCCGGGCGCGCAAGCCTGGGCGGCAAGGTCAGCCCGCACACGCTCCGCCATTCGTTCGCGACGCATCTGCTCGAGGGGGGTGCCGACCTGCGCGTCGTTCAGGAGTTGCTCGGGCATGCGAGTATCTCCACGACCCAGCTGTACACGCATCTGACCGGGGAACGGATCCGGGACGTCTATCGACGGGCCCATCCGAGGGCCTGAGCAGGAGGGACACGCCAGCGATGGGCTACGCCGACGGACTGCTCTCGACAGGGGAGCGGGTCGTACACCGTGAGAAACAGCATTGGTTCGTGTTCATCTGGGGCGCCCGCTACACGATCCTGGCCGTGATCATCGCGGTCGTGCTGCTCGTCCTCAAGAACAACCTGGGCCAGCCGTGGCAGGACATCCTCAACTACGCGGCCATCGCGCTGTTCGTCGGTGGTCTCGCGGTGCTCCTCTGGACGATCCTCCAGTTCCTGAACCTCGAGTACGTGCTGACCAATCGGCGCGTCATCGAGGTGTCCGGCGTCCTCAACAAGAAGTCGACCGACTCGTCGCTCGAGAAGATCAACGACGCGGTGCTGACCCAGTCGATCTTCGGGCGGATCTTCGGGTTCGGCGACCTCGACATCCTGACGGCTTCGGAATCGGGCATCAGTCGGTTCCGGATGCTGGTGCAGCCGGTGGAGTTCAAGCGCGCGATGCTCGACGCCAAGCACGAGTACGAGCGCGACATCTCCGGGTCGGGCTACGCCAGCAGTCCGCCCCTCCGGGCGGCATCGCCGGTGCTCGGCGAGCTACCCACCGATGACACGGTCTCGACCCCGCTGCCGCCGGCGCAGCCCGCGGCGCCGCTGACCCAGGAGGAGGTCACGCGGACGCTCAACGCCCTGGCCGACCTGCGCGATCGCGGCGCGATCAGCGGCGAGGAGTTCGAGCGCAAGAAGAACGACCTGCTGGGGCGTCTCTGACCCACCGCGGCGGCGCCGCTACGATACGCGGAACCCCGTAGAGGATCGCCGTGGAAGACGTCCTGCCTCGCGTCATCGTCGTGGCCATCATGCTGCTCGTCGGTTTTCCGGTCCACGAGTTCGCGCATGCGCTGGCTGCCTACCGTCTCGGGGACAGCACGGCTCGGTTCATGGGACGCCTGACGCTGAACCCCATCGCCCATTTCGACCCCCTCGGGGGCATCCTCCTGGCGGTCACGTTCATCGGCAGCTCGTTCGGCTTCGGTTGGGCGAAGCCGACGCCGGTCAACCCGAGCAACCTGGAGGGTGGCCGGCGTGGGGAGGCGATCGTGGCCCTCGCCGGGCCGCTCTCCAACCTCGTGCTCGCGATCGCGGCGGCGCTGCCGCTGCGCTACCTCATCGCGAACCCGGACCTGGCACGACAGCTCCCGGCGATGGTCCTCCAGGTCCTGCTCCTGTTCGTGCTCATCAACCTCGTGCTGATGGTGTTCAACCTCTTCCCGATCCCGCCGCTGGACGGCTCGAAGGTCCTGTTCGCGTTGCTACCGCCACAGGTCGCCTGGCGATGGCGGCCGATGCTCGAGCAGTACGGCTTCATCCTGCTGTTGCTGGTCTTCTTCCTGCCGCCTGGCGACTCCATCGGCGGCCGGATCCTGGAACCGATCCTCTTTGGCCTCCTCAGCCTCCTGGTGGGCCGCTAAGGTCCGCCAGTTCCGCTCGCATGTCCGCGCCAGGGTTCGGCCGGACGAGCGGGCCGGACTGGCCGACTGGTTGACGCCCCGCCAGGTCGCGCTCTTCGATTCGATGCATGTCGCCGACCGCCGCCACGGCCTGGACGTGGTCTCGACGCTGCGTCGCGAAGGCGTGGTCGACCTCGACCTGCTGGTCGCCGGCCTCCTCCACGACGCAGGTAAGGGCCCCACTGGCGTACTACCTCGCGTGGCGTACGCGCTCGGTCAGGCGTATGGCGCGTGGGTCTGGGGGGTGGCGAGGATCGTCCCGCCCTGGCGGGCGTCGCTCGAGCGCCTCGCCGTCCATGCCGAGGCGTCCGCCAGCCTTGCCGAGGCGGCTGGATGCTCGGCGCGGACCGTGGAGCTGATCCGCAACCAGGACGCGCCGCTCGATCCCGACGCGGGCCGTGCGCTACAGCTCGCGGACGAGGCCAACTGATGGTCGCCGACCTCGGCGGCTCGCCGGGCGTGCCGGTGATGGCCGGCCCGACCGTGGTGCAGTTCGGCGATGGCCACCGGCCGGAGAACGCGACACACGTCCAGCTCGTCGAATTCGAGGGGCCGCTCGCGCTGCTGCTCTCGTTGATCGAGAGTCGCCAGCTGGACGTCCTGACCGTCCCGCTCGGCGGACTCGCCGATGCGTATCTCCAGGCACTCGCCGGTCTCGAGGCGGACCGTCTCGGCAACGTCAGCGCGTTCGTCGCCGTCGCCTCCCAGCTCATCCTCATCAAGAGCCGCGCGATGCTGCCGCGCCAACCGGCCGTCGATCCATCGCTGGCCGACGCGGACGACACGCCCGACCCGGAGGCCGCGCTGCGCGCTCGGCTGCTGCTCTATCGGGCGCACCGGGACGCCGGGCTGCGCCTGGCCGACACCGCGCTCGAGCGGATCGGGCTGTTCCGACGCGAACCCGGAGCGGCTCGGACTGCCGGCCTCGCCGGCGCTCGCCCGGCGGACGTGCCACCGATGGATCCGGCTCGACTCGCGGCCGCGCTCACCGGGCTCGCGTTGATCGCGCCGCCGCCGGAGCCACCGCCCGAGGTACTGCCGCGGACCATCACACTCACCGAGCGCGCGGAGCTGATCCGGGCGGCATTGCGGGAGGCACCCGCGATCGTGCTCCAGGAGCTCCTGCGCGGCGTTCGTGACCGTGTCGTCGTCGCGGTCACCTTCCTGGCCCTGCTCGAGCTGATGAAGCGACGCGAGATCATCGTCGAGCAGGACGAGCCGTGGGGTCCGATCGTCGCGCGGGCGACCGGCGACCTGACCGATGACGCGCCCCTCGACGAGTCCCTGGAGTCCTTCGCATGACCGACGAGCTGGAGCTCGCAGCCAAGCCGGCCGACGACCGCCCGCCGCTCGAGTTGACCGAGACCGGGCTCGAGGCGCTGTTGTTCGTCGCGGAACGCCCGCTCAGCCGCCGCGAGATCGCATCGCTCGCCGGTGTGGACCACGCCACCGTGGACCAGCGGTTGGGCGACCTCGAGGTGTCGCTCGCAGCACGCGGGATCAGGCTGCTGGTCGATGGCGACCGGGTCGAGCTTGCGACCGCGCCGGAGGCCGGCGCTCTCGTTGCCCGCTATGTCGGCGTCGACGCCATCCGGCTGTCGCCGGCGAGCCTCGAGACGCTCGCGATCGTCGCCTACCGGCAGCCGGTCACGCGCGCCGCCATCGAGCGCATCCGCGGCGTCGACTCGGACTACACCGTCCGCTCGTTGCTGCACCGACGTCTGATCGTCGAGTTCGGCCGCTCCGACGCGCCGGGCCGTCCCTTTCTGTACGGGACGGGCTTCGACTTCCTCGAACGGTTCGGGCTGACGAGCCTCTCGGAGCTGCCGCCGCTTGATGTCGACGTCGCGACACGGCTCGCGGAGGAGGGCGGCGAACCGTTGACGGAGCCGCTATTCGCGACCGACCTCCCCACCGAGGCCTGATGCCGTCCGAACGACTCCAGAAGGTGCTCGCGGCGGCCGGTGTCGCCTCACGACGATCCGCCGAATTGATGATCGCGGCCGGTCGAGTGACCGTCGATGGGCGGGTCGCCACGCTTGGGACCCAGGCCGATCCGGACCGGTCGGTCATCGCGGTCGATGGCCGCGTCATCGGATCGGCCGTCGCACATGCCTACCTGCTGCTCCACAAGCCACCCGGCGTGACGTCGACCACGCGCGACCGACACGCCGACACGACCGTGCTCGACCTCGTGCCCACGGCGCTTGTCCCCGATGGCGCGCTGCTCTACCCGGTCGGCCGCCTCGACCAGGACAGTGAGGGCATGCTGCTGCTCACGAACGACGGGGCGTGGGCCGATCGAGTGCTCCATCCACGCCACGGCGTCGAGCGCGAGTACGCCATCGGTCTGGACCGGCCGCTCGGTCACGACCAGGTCGATGCGCTGCGTGCCGGGATCCAGCTCGACGAGGGGCGGGCAACGGTGAGCGGGCTGCGCCCGATGACGGCGGTCGAGGTGGAACGGCTGGGGGCGCTGTTGCGGCCGACGCCACCGGTGCTCGTCTGGTACCGGGCGACGCTCACCCAGGGCTGGAAGCGCCAGCTGCGCCGGATGTTCGGGGCCATCGGGGCGCCGGTCACGCGGCTCGTCCGCGTGCGTATCGGGCCGGTTCGCATCGATGGGCTGCGGAGTGGCACCACCCGACCACTCAAGGCCCCCGAGATCCGCGGCCTCGGTGCCGGCGGCGGTCGATCGCGGCAGACCCAGCAGAGGAGTGACGATGGGCTTCCTCCGACGCCTCATCGGCGGCGCTGAACCGCCGCCCGACTGGTCGCCGTTCGACGACGGTGGAACGCATCAGGCGTTCATCGATGCAGTCGAGGCCGACCTGCGCCGGCGTGGCGTGCCGTTCGAGATGGGCGACGGTGTCGTCCTCATCCCGACCGAGGGTGAGGATCGACCGGCGGAGTACGGCCTGTCGAACCTGTCGCAGCAATGCGCTGCCAGCGATCGTGGCGACTGGTCGCGCGTCATCGCGACGCACTTCACGAGCGTCTTCTCGATCAAGGGTCGCGACCTCGACGCGCTGGCCGCCGATTACGAACAGGCGCGCCCGATCCTGCAGGTCCGGCTGATGCCAGACGCATCGATGGGTGGCGTGGATGTGCCAGGCAGCGTCGTCCGCCCGATCGCGCCGGGCATCCAGGCCGTGCTGGTCTACGACTTCCCGGATTCGACGGCGTCGGTACACGAGGAGCACCTCGCGTCGTGGCCGGTCGACCCGGACGCGGCGTTCGACCAGGCGCTCCGCAACCTCGACCGGGAACCGGCACCCTTGAACGACGATATGGAGGTCGAGCCCGGGACGTCGGTGCGGGTCTGGTATGGCGACAGCTTCTACGTCGCGACGCGGTTGCTTCGGCTGGCGGACCTTTTGCCGCCCGGCACGACCGACGCGCTCGTCGCGGTCCCGAACCGGCACACGCTGCTCACCCACCCGATCGTCGACGGCGGCGCGGTGTCGGCCATCCAGCCGATCTACCGCCTGGCCGCGCAGCTCTTTCGCGAGGGCCCGGGCTCGATCAGCGACCAGCCCTACTGGTGGCACGAGGGACAGCTCGAGCAGATCCCACACCACACCAAGGGCCGGGACGTGACCGTGGTGCCACCCGATGGACTGCTGGCGGTATTCGAGGCGGTCATCGCCCGGTCCGAGGGCGGCTGACCGCTATCCTTCCGGCAATGGAGCGCTTGGTCGTCGCCCTCGACGGGCCCGGGTCGTCGGGCAAGAGCAGTGTCGGGGCCGCGGCGGCACGCGAGGTCGGCTACCGGTTCTTCGACACGGGGCTGCTGTATCGCGCGGTCACGTGGCTGGCCGAGCACCGCGGCGTATCGGTCGACGACCCGGAGGGTCTCGTCGCGCTCGTCGAAGACATCGCGGTCGCCGAGGACGACGGAGGCCGGCTGGCGAGCGTCCACGTCGATGGGGTAGATCACACCGCCGATGTCGAGGCGCCTGCGGTCGAGGCCGCGGTCTCCTCCGTGTCTGCGGTGCCCGAGGTACGCGAGGCGCTGCTTGCCCGCCAGCGCGAGCTGGCGGACGGCGGCGGGATCGTCATGGCCGGGCGCGACATCGGCACGATCGTGCTGCCCGATGCGGATCTCAAGATCTACCTCGACGCTTCGGTCGCGGAGCGGGCGCGGCGCCGCGCCGAGCAGCGCGGACTGGATCCGGACGGACCCGAGGGGCTGGCCATCCTCGACGCGCTCCGTCGTCGCGACCGGCTCGACAGCACGCGCGCCGTGGCACCGCTCCGGGTGCCGCCCGACGCTCGCATCATCACGACCGACGGCAACACGTTCGAGCAGACCGTCGATGCGGTCGTCGGGACGATCCGCGACGCCGAGGCTCGCCTGGTCCCTGCCCGGTCCTCGTGAGCGAGCCGCAGCGGCCTGCCGCCGACCGGCCGGCGGCGCAACGGCCGACGACGCCGATCGTCGATGACATCGCGCCGTGGATGGCAGGACTGGCGGGCGCCGTGCGGCTGGGTCTCGCCGGGCTCACGCGGGTCCGAGTCGAGGGCGCCATGGACGAGATCCCACGGACTGGTCCGGTGATCGTGGCCGCCAATCACAGCTCCAATCTGGACGTGCCGGTCCTCGGCTCGTCGTTGATGCCGAAACTCGGCCGGCGGTTGCAATGGCTGGGCAAGCGGGAGTTGTTCGACTGGCCGATCGTCGGCTGGATCGCGCGGAACGGCGGGGTGCACGCGATCGACCGCGGGGCGGCCGACGTCGAGGCGTTCCGGATCGCGACGAGGATCCTCGAGGAGGGTCATGCGCTGTTCGTGTTCCCGGAAGGGACGCGCAGCCGCGACGGTTCGCTGGGGGAGGGGCGCGACGGGGTCGCCGTCCTCGCGTTGCGGACGGGAGCACCGATCGTCCCGGTCGGGGTATCGGGGTCATATGAGCGCTGGCCACGCGGGCAGAAGCTGCCTCGACCCGGTGGTCGGGTCACGGTCCGCATCGGCTCCCCGTTCCGCCTCGCCGACGTGCTGCCGCCTGACCTGGACCGCCGCACCGCCAAGACCCAGGCGACCGACCTGATCATGCGGCGCATCGCCGAGCTGCTGCCGGAGCGCCAGCGCGGTGTGTATGGCGATGCTCAGGCCCGTCCGGAACCTCCGATCGGCCAAGAAGCAGCCGGCACAGGCTCGGACTAGGGTCCTTTTCAGCGTTCTCAGGTGTTGTTGGAACATCCCACGTTCCAACCGGCGAAGGAACGGCCGGCCCGCGCATGATTCGGGGCGATCGGGGCTGCTCAGCCCTCGATCGGAACCCATGGTGTTCCAAATCACGCCGGACAGGCCGATCTCGCCCGTTCCAGCCGCTGGTTGGCACATGTCACGTTCCAAGGGGGCGACGGGCACGCCACGGAAAGGGGTCCGAACGGGCCTCCATGCGATAATCCGTGCGTGGGAACAGTCCAGGAAGTCCGCATGGCGAAGCGGACCGGCTTCTGCTACGGGGTGCGCGAGGCGATCGACAAGGCCAAGGAGGCCTCGGCCGCCGGCAAGGCCACGCATACCCTCGGACAGGTCGTCCACAACGAAGGCGTCGTACGTGACCTGCAGCAGCTGGGCATCCAGACCGTCGACACGCTCGACGACGTCGACCACGGTGCCGCGGTCGTCATCCGTGCGCACGGCGTCCGACCGGACGTCATGGAACGCGCCGAGGCGCGTGGCCTCGAGGTCATCGACGGCACCTGCACGTGGGTCATCCAGGAGCAGAAGGAGCTCGCCCGGCTGGTCGAGGAGGGTTACACCATCGTCATCCTTGGTACGCCGAAGCACCCCGAGGTCGTCGGGCTGCTTGGGTTCGCCCCGGACTCGATCGTCGTCGACGAGGAAGAGGAATGGGATGCCGCCATCCCGCGCAAGAAGCGGATGGCGCTCCTGTCGCAGTCGACCCAGCCACCCTGGAAGTTCGAGAAGCTCGCCGCCCTGATGGTGTCGCGCGCCCATGAGCTCAAGATCGTCAACACCGTCTGCCCCGTCACGATCCGCCGCCAGCAGGACACGATGGAGACCGCGGCCGAGGTCGATCTGATGGTCGTGGTCGGCGGTCGCTCGAGCGCCAACACCAAGGAGCTGACCCGGCTGTGCGAGATCGCCGGAACCCATGCCATCCAGATCGAGAGCGTCCGCGACCTGACCGACGCGGCGGTGTTCGATGGGGCGCGCATCGTCGGGGTGACCGGCGGGACATCGACCCCGATCGAGGACCTGCGCGACGTCACCCGGCGGATCCTCGAGCTTTCCGGGACACCGGACGTGGCCGCTCGCGCGGATGAGCTCGCCGATGCAGCGCTGGGCCGTGCCGCGACCCCGGCTGGTCGGACGACGTCGCTCCCGGACATCATCTCGCGACCGTCCGCCGGCGCGGCCTGACTCGTGGCCGCACGCCGCGGCGCGGAGCAGGGCACTCGCCTGGGCGGCGCGCTGCCGCTCGTGGCCATCGTCGGCCGGCCGAACGTCGGCAAGAGCACGCTCTTCAACCGGATCATCGGCGCGCGCACCGCGATCGTGGAGGATCGCGCTCGGACCACGCGTGATCGACTCTATGGCGACGCCGAGTGGAACGGACGCCGGTTCGTGATCATCGACACGGGCGGCCTCGAAGTCGATACCGCCGACCCGATCGAGCTCCGTGTCCAGGAACAGGCTCGCCTCGCGATCTCGGAGGCCGACGTCATCGTGTTCGTGGTCGATGCAGCGGCGGGCATGACGCCCGCCGACCTCGAGGCGGCCGAGCTGCTGCGGCGCGCGCCGGCGCCGGTCATCGTGGCCGTCAACAAGGCCGACAACGAGAAGCGGGAGATCGAGGCCGCCGAGTTCCACTCGCTCGGCTGGGACGAGACCTATCCGATCTCGGCGTCGCACGGACGCGGCACGGGCGATCTGCTCGATGCGATGGTCTGGGCACTGCCGCCCGAGAGCGAGCAGGAGCGTGCCCGCAAGACCCGCGAGGCAGAGGCCGACGCGTGGGCAGACGAGGTGGCCGCCGGACAGCTCGAGCCCTTCGTCGTGGGCGAGCCTGAAGCCGACGAGGACGACGGCGCCGATGCGGCCGCGGCTGTCGACGATGCCGAGGCCGCCCGCTGGGATGCTGCCATCGCGGCCGAGGCGGATACCGCCCCTGCGGCCATCGCCTTCGTCGGGCGTCCCAACGTCGGCAAATCGAGCCTGCTCAACGCGTTGCTCGGTGAGGACAGAGCGATCGTCTCGGAGGTGCCCGGCACGACGCGCGATGCGATCGACACCCGCCTGGCGTGGGGTCGGAGCGAGGTGGTGCTCATCGATACCGCCGGCATCCGCCGGCGGGGCAAGGTCGCGTCGGGTGCGGCGGCGGAACGCTACTCGACCATGCGCGCGCTCACTGCGCTGTCGCGCGCCGATGTCGCAGTGCTCGTGATCGATGCCGTCGAGGGCCTGACCGCACAGGACGCCCACGTGGCGGGGTACGCCGTGGAGGAGGGGAAGGGCCTCGTCGTGGCCGTCAACAAATGGGACCTCGTCGAGGACAAGACCGATCGCACCTTCGACCAGTACATCGAGTGGATCCGGAGCGACGCGCCGTTCCTCGACTTCGCCCCGGTCGTATCGATCAGCGCGAAGACCGGCCAGCGGGTCGGGCGGGTGCTCGAGCTCGCGGTCGATATCTGGGCGGAGCGGCGCAAGCGCGTCCCGACCGGCGAGCTGAACCGGATGCTGATGGCGGCCACCGACAGGACGCCGCCCCCACCCGCACGAGGCAGGCGGCCGAAGCTGTTCTATGCGACGCAGGCGGCCATCGCCCCACCGACGTTCGTGTTCTTCGCGTCGGATGCGTCGGCCGTCCATTTCTCGTATCGGCGGTACCTCGAGAACCGCCTTCGCGACACGTTCGGGTTCGATGGGACGCCGCTCCGGCTCGTGTTCCGCGATCGCGTCTCGGCGAAACTGCCACGTCGTCGGAAGGCTCGCTCGACGGTGACGCCGGGGCGGCGGCAATCCGCCCCAGCGACCCCGCCGATAGCGGTGACCGACGGCGCCCCGCGTGTCGCGGTCGTCGGAGCAGGCGCATGGGGGACGACGCTGGCGTCGATCGTCGCCAAGCGCGAACCGGTGCTGTTGGTCTGCCACCGCCCTGCGGTGGCGAACGAGATCAACGCGACGCATCGGAACGAGCGGCGGTTACCGGGCATCGATCTGCCGGAAACGCTGACCGCAACCGCTGAGGTCGACGCGCTGGCCGGTGTGAGCGATCTCGTCATCTTCGCGGCGCCGTCGTCACACATGAGAGCGGTGGTCGGCGAGACGGCTTCGCCGCACGTTGCGGCGAGCGCGGACGTGCTGTCGGTCGTCAAGGGCCTCGAGCAAGGCTCGCTGTTGCGCATGAGCGAGGTGATCGCGGACGCCGGTGGGATCGAGCCGGCGCGGATCGCGGCACTGTCGGGCCCGAACCTCGCATCCGAGATCGCCAAGGGCCTGCCTGCGTCGGCGGTCGTCGCCGCTACCGACCTCGACCTTGCGAACCGGATCGCCGACAGGCTCGGTCGGCGCGAGTTCCGGCTGTATGTCAACAGCGACATCCTGGGCGTCGAGCTGTGCGGCGCACTCAAGAACGTGCTGGCGATCGCCGCCGGGGCCGCCGACGGCCTCGGCTTCGGCGACAACGGCAAGGCGGGGCTGATGACCCGCGGCCTGGCCGAGATGATCCGACTGGGCGCTGCCGCGGGTGCCAATCGGTTGACCTTCGCCGGGCTCGCCGGGATCGGCGACGTGATCGCGACGTGCGGTTCGCGGTTATCGCGCAACCATCGACTGGGCGAGGAGCTGGCCGCCGGCCGTCCGTGGGCCGAGATCGAGGCCACGCTGCCCGGCACGGCGGAGGGCGCCTACACGGTCGAAGCGGCGCTCGCGTTGGCGGACCGCTACGACGTCGAGATGCCGATCGCACGTGAGGTCTATCGGGCGCTGTTCGAGGGGAAGTCGGTCCAGCGCTGCCTGATCGACCTGCTCTCGCGCGAGTCGAAGGACGAGCTCCAGGACCTCGGCTGACCGGTCGGGTTCAGGAAGGCTGCGTGCTAGACTGCGATGCCCGTCGGGGCGTGGCGCAGTCTGGTAGCGCACCAGTCTGGGGGACTGGTGGTCGTCGGTTCAAATCCGGCCGCCCCGACCATTTCCCTGTGCAAAACGTGACTCCGAGGTCGGAGTCTACCCATCGTCGCGACGTGACCGCGGCGATCACGATCGGGCAAGTTTTCTTGCCGCCCTCCCGTAAGCTGCCCGACACAGGGGTCGGTACAGGGCACAAGCATCGGGGACGCAATGCAAGGCCCACGGGCATCGCCGGCGATCTCAGTGCCGGCTGGGGCAGACGTCGCGGCCGCCTCCTCACGGCTCGTACCGATCGCTTGGATCACCACGCTGCTGATCAGCCGGCTCCCCGAGATCATCCTCCGCGACATCTTCGGACTCAGTCTTCCGTGGATGCCGTGGGCGGTCGTCGCGCTCAGCGGCGGATCGTGGATCGCCGCGCGAGTCGCGAGCGCGCTACGACCACTGGAACGCTACTTCGCTGTGATGACGGCGCTCGCAGTGCTATTCGCTGTCATCCCGCTCATCTTTGGATCGTCCGTCTGGCAATCGCTGGTGCCGTCGACTGGTCACCCGATCGTCATCCTCGTCGCCGAGCGAGCGCTGTTGGCCGTCTTGGCGCTCCTGATGGTGGGTGTCGTCGTCTTGCTTGGGACGCGTCCCCGCGATGCCTATCTGCGCGTCGGCGACCTCAACGCCCCGACGACGTCGCGAAAGCCGGGCAGCAGCGACCTCCTGCGTTGGGGCCTGTTCGGTCCGATCATGCTGGTCTTCCTGGCGTTCATCACGGCATGGGCGGCCGCTCCGATGCTGCGTGGAGCGATCGATGTAGGCGCCGCCTTACCGTTCCTCGGTCTGGCAGCCATCGCAGCGCTGCTCAACGCGTTCTGGGAGGAAGTAGCCTATCGCGCCGCGCCCCTGTCGCAACTACAGCGCGCGATCGGCCCGAGCGCCGGCGTTCTGATCCTCGCCGCCTGGTTCGGGCTTGGGCATTACTACGGCGGCATCCCGTCTGGTCCGATGGGTGCATTGCTTACCGGCGCAGTCGCCCTCCTATTCGGCCGTGCGATGATCGAGACGCGCGGGCTCGCATGGCCGCTGGCGCTGCATTTTGTGGGCGATCTCGTCATCTATACGTTTCTCGCTCTGGCCGCGACCGGAACCCTCAGCTAAGGGGGCGGTTCCCAGCCCTCTGGATCAAGGGCCGCGCGAGGCATGGCGGTTCGACTCCCGCTGCGCCCTTCGACCGCCGCTTAGGACGATCCTCCCCTCGCATTGACCATTGGACGGCGACAGGTGCTAACTAAGGTCGCCACCGGCGCATAACCGGTCGGGTGAGGGAGAGGGAGGGGTCAGGATGAAACGACGGCTGATCGGGTCCATGGTCTGTGTATTGCTCGTCGCCGGACTGGTTGGTCCTGGTGTTGCGCTCGCTGCAGCACCGGTCATCGAGCGGATCGATGTCAACGAGGAATTCACTGACGAGATCCTCTCGGAGGCGTGTGGCGTTGCGGTCACAGCGACGGGGCGCGGTCATATCATCGTCCGGACGTTCCCTGGCGACGGCACGGGCGTGGCAGAGCTGCGAACGATCAGCATCAGCTTCGCGGCGACGGCCGGCAACCGCACGTTCCGCTTCCGCGACGTCGGCGCGGACATGGTCCGGATCGAGCCCGACGGTACGGCGGTGCTGTCGATCATCGGGCAGGTGCCGTTCGACTTCGCCGGGGTGTTGAAGATCGACCTCGAGACGGGCGAGGCGATCCTGGAGCCTCGCGACAGGAGCGCGCAACAGATCGCGAAGGCCTGTGCGGTGCTGACCCGCGCTTAACCCGCTTCTCTCGCGGAGAAGGCCGGAGCGTTAGCGTCGCTGGCGCTCCGGGCGCTCCTCTTGGGCTCCGTCATGCGTCGCCGACTCTCGGTCTTCGACCAACGACTCGTAGGCGACGCGCTGCTCCTGCGCGATCATCCGCAGCCGGACCCACTCGGACGTGTTCGGTCGAGCGTCGCGGAGTGACCGTGTGGTCGCGTGCCACGCCTCGAGTGCGTCGATGGCTTCGCGAGACATGATCGCTACCCGGTCGACCGGCGCGGATCGGCCCGGCCGATGGTGCTCTGCACGCGAATGCGTCCATCCCGGCCCTTGACGACCAACTCGCCGCCCCCGGAGCCCACCAGCCGACGTCGTCCGGCTTGTACCGCTTCCGCCTGGGTCTTGAAGTCTCGGCCTTCGCCGGTCACCTGCCAGCCACCGCCGGCCTTCGGTCCGACCGTCACGTTCGTCATGGGACCCTCCTCCGATGCGATCAAGGGACCTCGATATCGTGGCCCGATGGTCCCTGCAGACGTTCCCCAACCCGCCGCGATCCACGGTGCACGCGCCTTGCGAGTCGGTTGACCAACGTTGTGAGCTTGGTTCGAACTGTGATCTAGCCGGGCTGACGAACCTCCACCGAGAACTCACGCCCACACCCGGCGGTGAGTTCCGTGATGCGGAACCGCCAAGTGCCCGGAACGTCGACTGGGAATGCGACGAAGTCGGACTGCTGGATTCCCGATCCATCGCCCCGATAGGTGTCATCCACGAGGCCGTTCGGCGCGACGACCACGATCTCGACCTGCCGCCACCCGGTTCCGCCAAAGGTGATCGCGACGGGAGGGGCGGCCATCCATGGCGGCACCATGTTTGTCACGTACGGGTGCTCCATCTCCTCGATCCACTCACCCTCCTGACGGAGGACGTGCAACTCGCAGCCGTCATCCTCGATCAGGCGAACATCCGCGGGCCGACCCTCGAGCGACGGCAGCTCGACAAAGCCGCAGCCGCTCGATGCGAGCATGGCAAACGCTAGCAGCGATACGCAGCGAGTCGCCGCCATCAGTCCACCGTGCCGACGAGGAGGATGACGATGCCGACGAGGCCGCTCGATGTTCACGTCGAACTCACGCGATGCCATGGATCGCAGGCTACGACGTTCAGCGCTGGTTGCGCCGAGTACCATCCAGCGCAGACGGGCCCGGGAACCCCCAACCGTGGTCGTGCGACCGCGGATCCAGGCCCGCGCTAGGAGGCCATCGTGGGCATCATCGCGTGGATCGTGCTCGGCGCCATCGCGGGCTTCATCACCAACATGATCATGGGCGGGACGGGCGGGGTGGTTACCACGATCATCCTGGGCATCGTCGGAGCTGTCGTCGGCGGGTATCTGGCCGGCAGTGTGCTGGGCGTGGCGGACGTGACCGGCGTCAACCTCGAGAGCATCGTCGTGTCCGTGATCGGTGCGGTCATCGTGGTCGCGATCTACCGAGGGATGCAGGGCCGACGCAGGGTCTGAAGGTCCGGCGGCGGGTCATCGCCATCCAGGAGTCCCGGCCGTTTTGACGGTCCGTAGAATGGAAGCCTCGCAGGGAAGGGGAGGACGATGACCCAGCCGCCCGATGATCGCCCACAGCGGCCAGACGAGCCCGAGGGCGAGGCTGCCCCGGAGAACGCCCCGACCGTCGCCTGGACGCCTCCCGACGCCGAGCCGGAACGGGTACCCGAGGAGGGCGGCGTCGGCTATGCCGCGATGCCCGAAGCGACCAACCCGCCACCCGCCGCGCCACAGGAGCCGTCTCCGGAACCGCCACCACCCGACGAGCCCGCTGTTCCCGCACCGCCGCCGCCGGCGCCCAGCGGGCCGATCATCAGCGCGACGCCGGCTACGCCCCCGCTCGCGGCTGGCGGGCAGACACCCGGGCAACCCGAAGCGCCGGGGATGCCGCCACCGGTGGCACCAGCGGGCGGTCCAGACGTGCCCGTCGCCGCTCCCGCCATGCCCCAGCAGGAGGGCTATGTCATCGCCGGCGTCGGAGCACGCTTCGTCGCATGGCTGATCGACGTCTTCCTCGTCGGGTGGCTGCCGTTCACGTTCAGCCTGCTGTTCTTCGACTGGCAAAGCGTGCTTCGCGCGGCCCTCGAGCAGGCTCGGCTGTCGGAAGACGGCCGGGTGACGAGCTTCCAGCAGATCGTGATCCCGGTCTCCATCGACTTCATCCTTGCGACCTTGATCGCGGTCGCGATCTCGTACCTCTACTTCGTCGGGTTCTGGACGAGCCGATGGCGGGCGACGCCCGGGATGATCGGTCTGAAGCTGCGCGTCGTCGACGCTGTCAGCGGCGGCACGCTCAGCGTCGTCCAGGCGACGAAGCGATGGTTCGTGCTCGGTTGGCCGCTGGGCCTGCTCATCCTCGTGCCTGCCCTCCAGAACGCCGCGAGCCTCCTGCAATTCGGTCTGGCGCTCTTCCTGTTCTTCACGACCGTGACCAATGACCAGAAGCAGGGCCTCCATGACAAGTGGGCCAACTCGCTGGTGATCCGATCCGTCACGAGCGGGGACGGGGCGACCGTGGTGGGCTGCCTGGTCTGGGGCGTGCTCGTCATCCTGTTCTTCGTGGTGGTCATGGGAGTCATGTTCGCGGCGGCGATCCCCATCCTCCAGGAGTACTTGCGGCAGAACCCGCAACTCACCTGACCTCGGAGCGACCACCATCGCGCTGAAGAAGCCGCTGTCGTCGGAGCCGCAACAGCTCGACGGCCTCGGCGACATGGATCCGGCCGCGTTCCGCGCGGCCGCCCATGCCGTGGTCGATCTCATGGCCGACTACCTGGACACCGTCGAGACCCGCGCGGTCTTCCCGCCGGTCGAGCCCGGTTCCCTGCGACCTGCGTTCCCCGTCGCGCCGCCCTCGGACCCAGAGGACCTCGACGTCATCCTCGCCGACTACGAGCGGCTTATCGTGCCAGCCGCCACGCACTGGCAGCACCCGGGGTTCATGGCGTACTTCCCGACCACTGCGTCCGGTCCCGGGATCCTGGGGGAGATGCTCACCGCCGTCCTGGGCCAGAACCCGATGCTGTGGCGGACGTCCCCGATCGGAGCAGAGCTCGAGGAGGTCGTGGTCGACTGGCTGCGGCGCGGTCTCGGGCTGCCGGACGGCTTCGACGGTCTGCTGACGGACACAGCCTCGACCTCGTCGTTGATCGCGCTCGCGGCGGCGCGCGAGGCGGCCGGATTGGATGCCGCCGTTCGCGGGCTGGCCGGTCGTGCGGACGTTCCCGCCGTGCGCGTCTACGCATCGCAGGAGGCGCACAGCTCGATCGAGAAGGCGTGCATGACGCTCGGGATCGGCCGCGAGGGACTGGTCAGGATCGAGGTTGATGACGACTTCGCGATGCGGCCCCCGGCGCTCGAGGCAGCCATCGCCGCCGATCGTGAAGCCGGTCATCGGCCGATCGCCATCGTCGCCACGATCGGCACGACCTCGTCGACGTCCGTCGATCCGGTCGAGCAGATCGCCGCCATCGCGGAACGCGAGGGCCTGTGGCTCCATGTCGACTCGGCGTACGCCGGGGTCGTGGCGCTCATCCCCGAGCGCCGCGGGCCGTTCGCGGGTTGGGAGCGCGCCGACTCGATCGTGGTGAACCCGCACAAGTGGCTGTTCACCCCGCTCGACGCGTCGCTGTTGCTGACGCGGCGCATGGACCGCCTACGGGCGGCGTTCAGCCTCGTCCCGGAGTACCTGCGCACGCTCGACCGCGACGCACCCGTCCGCGACTACAACGAGTACCAACCGCAGCTGGGGCGCCGATTCCGGGCACTGAAGCTGTGGATCCAGCTGCGCTGGTTCGGGCTCGAGGGGCTGCGCCGGCGCATCGAACGACACATCGACATGGCAGCGACGTTCGCCGGCTGGGTCGACGCGGCGCCCGACTGGGAGCGTCTCGCCCCCGTCCCGTTCTCGACCGTCTGCTTCCGCTGGAACCCGGGCTCGGGCATGGACGAGGCAAACCTCGACGAGCGCAACGCCGCGATCATGGACGGCGTGAATCGCACGGGCGAGATCTTCCTGTCCCACACCCGACTGGATGGCCGGTTCGTGATCCGCCTGTCGGTCGGCAACCTGCGCACCGAGCCCCGGCACGTCGAGCGGGCCTGGGAGCTGCTCCGCGGGGCGGCGGCTCGATGACGTCCCGACCGGACGAGCGCGACGTCCGATTCTTCGAGCGGCCGGAACAACTGCGCGATTGGTTCGATGCCAACCACGACACGGCCGACGAGCTATGGCTCGGCTATCACAAGAAGGCGACCGGGCGACCGACGATCAGCTGGTCGGAGGCAGTCGACGAGGCGCTGTGCGTCGGCTGGATCGACAGCGTCCGCTACTCGCTCGACGACGTGCGGTCCGCGCAGCGCTTCACGCCGCGACGCAAGGGCAGCATCTGGAGCGCGATCAACGTGAAGAAGGTCGCCGAGCTGACCGGGCAGGGCCGGATGCGCAAAGCCGGTCAGGCCGCGTTCGGGGCGCGCTCTCCGGAAAAGACCGCGATCTACTCGTACGAGCGGGAGGTGGCGGCGCTTACCGATGAGGAAACCGCGGCGATCAAGGCGGATCCCGCCGCCTGGGCGGACTGGGAACGGCGTCCGCCGTCATACCGGAAGGCGATCGCCCACTGGATCTCGAGCGCCAAACAGGCGCCGACGCGCGCCCGACGGCTGGACAAGCTGATCGCCGCATCGGCCGCGGGCCAAGCGGTCGGCCCGATGCTCGGCCCAAAGTCGCGCCGCTGAGTACTTGGCGTCAGGCCGACTCAGCCCGCTGCTTGAGGCCGTTCACGAAGGTATCGAAGGACGGCTGCAGGTCGGGCATGCTCCGCCACATCATCCCGAGCAACGGGCCGCTGTACTCCTCCCGCATGTTGAAACGCGTCGCACCGTCGCCCTGTCGAGCGAGCGTGTAGGTGCGGACGCCCTTGAACAGGCCCAGCGGCATACCGCCGCTGAACACCAGCTTCGATCCGGGATCGAAGGTCGTGACCTTTACCGGGAACGCGCGCCCAGGCGCCACCTTCGACTGGATGGTGATCGTCTCGCCGGGCGCGATCCGGCCGTCGACCTTGTCGACGCCTGATCCCCAGTTCGACCAGCCGGGGGCGTCGGTCAGGATCGACCAGACCCGGTCAGGGGTCGCGTTGATGACCGTTCCCGCCTCGTAGGCTCGCATCGGCCTGCACCTCTTCGCTTCGACCGTGCCGGTCGGACGCGAATGGTAACAGGTCGGTTACCGATCTGGGGCAGCCCGACCGTCACGAGATCGCAGTCTCGGCGACCTGCTGTCCGAGTACGTCGAGGCCGACCACCTTCGTCCCCTGCGGCCACATGCCCGGCCACCAGACCAGGTACCAGCCGTTGGCGAATGAGGCGTCGACCGGCACGTGGCCGGGCATCAAGAGGACGACCTTGCTGATGCCGGCGCCGGTCCGACCGTAGGTCAGACTCGAGCCATCCGAGCTCATGGTCCCGGAGTTCATGAGCTCCTGTGCCTGGAGCGGTGGCAGCGGTAGCCCGCCGAACCCGATGCCTCCGCCGCCGGCTGCCTCGACGTGGCCCGCCGCATCCACGGACATGTCCGCGCAGGTCGCCTCCGCGCCATCGGGGCTCGTGAAGTGGGCCTGGATCCGACCACCTCCGCGTGCGTCAACGACGGTCAACTGGACCTGTGGCGGAAAGTCCTGCATCGAACCCCGACATGCCTGATCGATCGCCTGGAGGAGTGGCCCCGCCACCGGGAACGGCACGGCTTGCCACGGTCCTATGAGCGCGCCGCCTCCGGCGACCGGGACGATCTGCCCGGCCGTCTCGCACGCGACGGTCAGCAGCAGCGCCAAAGCGACGAGGATCGCTCGCATCTCGGCGCGAGTGTAGGTGCGTGCCGGCCCAGCGCATCCTCGATAATGGGTTCATGCCGCCGATCTCCGAGCTCACCCGCATCGAGCCCGCCCACCTCGCGCGACTCGAGAAGCAAGGGACGTTCACGACCGGCCTCCTGCTGGAGCGGTCCGAGACGACGACCCGGCGCCAATACCTCGCCGACCAGGTCGATGCCACGGTCAACGACGTCCTCGAATGGCGCGACGAGGCGTTGATGCTGAACCTGGCGAGCTTCGGGCCGGCCGATCACGAGCTGCTGATCCAGGCCGAGATCGAGGGGCTGCGCGACATCCTCGACCTGCCGCTTGACGAGTTCAGGGCACGCCTCCACCGGGGAGCGGTCGAGCTCAAGCGCGAGCCGCCCGAGGACCTGACGATCTCGGGCTGGTGGGAACAGGCCAAGACCCTCGAGGACGAGTAGCGCGCGGCCTGTTGCCTGACAGGCCACGGATTCCGCCCTGGCGGTCTCAGGTAGGTGCCTCGGCGGCGATCGTTGCCTGGCACGCAACACCAGGTAGTCGCGGAACGCCGATCTCGTCCCTCGGCACGCTAGCGTCGCCTCACAGACGACGAAACGGCCCGAGGGCTGGGAGCCAGTCGTCCACGGCCCGAATTTGTTGCCTACCGGACAACGCATCACGGATCGCCGCCTGCAGCGGCCCGCTCGCGGCCTGCGGGCTACGATGCGCCCGTGCGCACGCTCTCGACCCGCATCGGCGACGGCTGGATCGCGCTCGCCACGGCGCTGACCATCGTCGCGCTGACCTTGCCGCTCTTCCTCAACCCGATCTGGGTCGCGTTCGAGCAGGGACGTGCGCAGGCGACAGCGTGGACCGGCTTCAGCGAGCCGCAGCTTCGCCAGGCGACCGACTCGATCGTGGCCGATCTTGTGTTCGGCCCACCGGCGTTCGACGCCGAGGTCGATGGCGCACCGATCCTCAACGAGCGGGAGCGGGGCCACATGCGGGACGTGCGCGGCGTGTTCGTGGGGTTTTTCGTCGCCGCGCTCGTCGCGGCGACCGTGGCACTCGTGATCGCGGCACGCCGGCGCGGCGACAAGCGAGGTAACAGCTGGCGGGCGCTCCGGACCGGGGCGATCGGGCTCACCGTCGCGCTCGTGATCGGCGGCGCGATCTCGTTCGTGGCGTTCGAGACCTTGTTCGAGCTCTTCCACCGGCTCTTCTTCGCCGGAGGGTCGTACACCTTCGACCCATCGACCGACCGGCTGGTCCAGCTGTTCCCGTTCCGGTTCTGGCAGGAGACCGCCATCGCGGTCGGGGCCGTCTGCATCGTGCTCGCCGCCATCGTGGCAGTGGTCGCGAGCCGCCGGTCGGTTGCCGGCCGGATCGTGCCCGGGAGCGCGACGCTCGAAGGCTCCCGCCCGTGAGCAAGGATCGCCTCCTGAGCGTCGAGGAAGCGCAGGATCGGGTCTTCGCGGCGATCGCGGGCCCGACAGAGCCCGAGCTCGCGTGGCTCTCCGAGGCGCTCGGGCGGGTCGCCGCCGAGCCCGTCGCGAGTCCGCTGGCGCTCCCCCCATGGGACAACTCGGCGATGGACGGCTATGCGATCCGGGCCGCGGATGTCGCCGCTGCCAGCGAGGACCAGCCAGCGACGCTCGAGGTCATCGGAGAGGTCCGCGCCGGCCAGCCGCCGGACACGGAGGTGCGCCGCGGCACGGCCGTGCGGATCGCCACGGGGGCGCCTGTGCCGCCCGGCGCCGATTCGGTGATCCCCGTGGAGCTAACGACGCCCCTCGACGCCTCCGGGGCCGTGGCCGGCGAGCGTGGTCGCGACGCCACCGGCCCACTTCCGGCGCAGAATCGGCGCGCACGCTCCCGTGCAAAGCGGCGGTTCGATCCGGCGGCATGGCAGCGACCTCGCCGCCGGCACCCGGATCATCGACGCGGGCACCGTCCTCACACCGGCGGTCATCGGCCTCGCCGCCGGGGTCGGTCTCGAGCACGTCTACGTCCATCGCCGCCCGAACGTGAGCATCCTCGCGACCGGGGACGAGGTGCGCACCCGCGGGGCGGAGCTCGGTCCCGCAGGCATCCCGGACGCGAACGGACCGTCGCTGATGGCCATGGTCGAAGCCGCCGGCGCTTACCCGAGCACGCTGGGCATCGCCGCGGATCGCTTCGATGACGTCCGGGCGCGGCTGTGTGCCGGGCTCGTCGGCGGGGCGGAGGCCATCATCGTGTCGGGCGGCGTCTCGGTCGGCCCGTATGACGTCGTCCGCCAAGCCTTCCAGGAGTTCGGCGAGATCGACCTGTGGCGCGTCGCGGTCCAGCCGGGCAAGCCGTTTGCGTTCGGCACGGCTCGTGCGCCCGGCGACGACGGCGCCGATCCCGCTCGACGGCCGACGCTGCTGTTCGGCCTCCCCGGCAACCCCGTGTCGACCTTCGTCACGTTCGAGCTCTTCGTCCGACCTGCTCTGCGCCGCCTGGGCGGCTATCGCGATGACGACGTCTTCCGACCGATCGATCGTGGCGTGCTCATCGACGATGTCACCAAAAGCACCGGTCGCCGCGGCTTCATCCGCGTCATCGCGGACCGCGACGAGCGCGGCAGCCCCAAGCGCGACGCGCGCGGGCGCGTGCCGGTCCGCCTGGCGGGCGGCGCGGGTGGGCAGGGGAGCCACGTCCTGTCGGCGCTGGCGACCGCTGACGCCCTGGCCGTCATCCCCGAGGCGGACGACGCACTGCCGTCCGGCGCGGAGGTCGATCTGTGGTGGCTCGACCGCGCCTGACGCGTCGGCCGAGCGCTCCGCCCGTCGACTGGGCCGTTATCCTCGGACGGTGATGGATCCCAAGGCCGGGCGTTCGACGCCTCCCCGCGCCGAGCGGCGGCGCCTTTCCCACGTCGACCGGACCGGGCGACCGCGCATGGTCGATGTCTCGAACAAGCCGGTGACCGCGCGACGCGCCGTGGCCGAGGCGATGGTCACCATGTCGGCCGAGACGCTGAGCCTCGTGATCGATGGCGGCGGCCCGAAGGGTGACGTGCTCGGTGTGGCCGAGCTGGCCGGGGTCATGGGCGCCAAGCGGACCAGCGAGCTGATCCCGCTCTGCCATCCGCTGCCGCTGACAGATCTGCAGGTCACGATCACGCCCGATCGTGCCTCGAGCGGGTTGCGCATCCGCGCCGAGGCCGCCACCACCGGCCAGACCGGGGTCGAGATGGAGGCGATGACCGCGGTGTCGATCGCCGCACTCACGGTGTACGACATGGTCAAGGGCGTCGAGCGTGGGGTCACGATCGGCGGCGTGCGGCTGCTCGCGAAGTCCGGTGGCAAGAGCGGCGACTGGGTGCGCATGGAGCGCGACGGCGAGCCGGGCGGGGCACCAGCACGGCGTCCGGGCGCTCGCGCCGCTGGCAGGATCGGGAGATCGCCCAAGTCCGGCGGCCGCGCGGCGGGACGCCGAAGCGGATGAAGCGCGCGCTCGTCATCACGGCCAGCGACCGCGTGAACGAGGGCGTCCGCGAGGACACATCGGGGATCGGCGTCGGGGAGCGGCTCGAAGCCCTCGGTTTCACCGTGCAGCGGGCGGTCCTGCCGGATGAGCGGGCGGCACTGACCCAGGTGTTGCGCGCCTCGGCCGAGACGCACGATCTGATCGTGACCACGGGCGGGACGGGGTTGACGCCGCGCGACGTCACGCCGCAGGCAACGCGCGACGCTATCGACTACGAGGTGCCCGGTCTCGCCGAGGCGATGCGAGCGACCGGCCGGCTGTCGACGCCGTATGCCGACCTGTCGCGCGGCGTGGCCGGGGTCATCGGTCACGCGCTGATCATCAACCTGCCAGGTAGTCCCAAGGGTGCCCTCGAGTCGCTTGTAGCGATCGAAGCTGTGCTCGACCATGCGCTCGAGACGCTGGCCGGGCCGTTCGACCACGACGTATGACGCTCTTCGGCCCATTCGCCGACGTCCCGTTCTACCCGGTCGTGTTCCCCGTGTTCTGGGGCGCGGTCGTCGTGTTCGTGCTTGCGATGGCACGCCACTTGCGCGTGTTCGCGGCGGTCCGGGCGGAGGGTCCCGACCCGCTTTCCGACATCCCGCGCCGGTTCGTCGGCCTGATCGAGTACGCATTCATCCAGACCAAGATGTTTAAGGACTGGCGCGCCGGGCTGATGCATGCGGGCATTTTCTGGGGCTTCGTGCTGCTGACCATCGGGACCGCGAACATCGTCACTGGCGGGGTCATCGAGCAGATCCTGTCGATCCCGTTCGGCGGGATGATCTGGACCGTCGTCAGCGCGATGCAGAACGTCGTCGCGGTCATCGTGCTGGTGTCGATCGGCTGGGCGCTCGTACGCCGTCTGATCACCAAGCCGCGGCGACTGACCTTCAACCGCGACGCGCTGGTGATCCTGTCGATGATCGGTGGGGTCGTCGCGACCGAGGTGCTCGCCGAAGCGTTCGAGTTCGCGGCCCATGGCGATCAACCGGGAGCGTTCGTGTCCGCGGCGCTGGCCGGCCCCTTGCGTGGGGCATTCGCGCCGCCAACGCTCGATACGTGGTTCGCCGTCTTCTGGTGGGCGCACATCGTGCTGGTCGCCGCGTTCCTGATCTACCTGCCGTTCAGCAAGCACCTCCACATCGCGACCAGCTTCCCGAACATCTGGTTCCGCAAGCTGGCGCCACGCGGCGAGCTGCCCAAGATGGACCTCGAGGACGAGAACGCGACGTTCGGCCTCAAGTCGCTGCAGGACCTCGGCTGGAAGGATCTGCTCGACGGCTTCACGTGCACCGAGTGCGGCCGGTGCCAGCAGGCCTGCCCGGCCTGGAACACCGGCAAACCGCTCAACCCGAAGACCTTCATCATGGGCATCCGCGACATGTCGGTCGAGGCCGAGCACGGGCTCAACCTGATCCCGAATTCCCCGATCGTGCGCGAGACCTACGGCCTCGACGACGCCCGTCCCGCCGCGACCGCCATGACCAAGCCCATCGTCGACGACGCGATCCCGTACGACGCGGTGTGGGACTGCGTCACGTGCGGCGCCTGCGTCGAGGCCTGCCCGGTCCTCATCGAGCACGTCGACAAGATCGTCGGGCTGCGCCGCAACCTGGTCCTCGACGAGTCGCGCTTCCCGCAGGAGCTGACCGCGGCGTTCCGGGCGATGGAAGGGCAGGGCAACCCATGGGGCCAGCCGGCATCGCAGCGGATGGACTGGACGAAGCCGTTGCCGTTCGAGGTGTCGACGGTCGCGTCACTGGCGGCAAACGGCGGCATCGACGATCTCGAGGTGTTGTATTGGGTGGGCTGCGCGGCGGCGTTCGACCCGCGCAACCAGAAGGTCGCGCGTGCCGTTGCGACCTGTCTGCACGCCGCCGGCGTGTCGTTCGCCGTGCTCGGGCAGGAGGAGTCCTGCACCGGCGACCCGGCGCGGCGGATGGGCAACGACTACGTCTTCCAGATGCTCGCGTCGACGGCGGTCGAGACCTTGAACCGCTACCGGATGGGCGAGCGGACGATCGTGACGGCCTGCCCGCACTGCTTCAACACGATCGCCAACGAGTACGGCCAGCTTGGTGGCCAGTTCCGGGTCGTCCATCACTCGACGTTCCTGGCCGAGCTCGTCTCGTCCGGCCGTCTCGCGACCCTGCCCGAGGACGCCGCGTCATCGACCGGCGACCATCGACCGGGCGGCGTGACGGTCCACGACTCGTGCTATCTCGCCCGCTACAACAACGTCATCGAGGCGCCGAGATCCGTCTTGGGTGCGGCGGGCGTGGCGGTCACCGAGATGCCCAAGAGCGGCAAGGACACGTTCTGTTGCGGCGCCGGGGGCGGTCGGATGTGGATGGAGGAGACGCGCGGCACACGGATCAACGAGGAGCGCACTCGCCAGGTGCTCGAGACCGGCGCATCGACCGTCGCGACCGCCTGTCCGTTCTGCATGGTGATGATGACCGATGGCCTGGCAGCGGCCGACGGCGGGAGTGCCGTCCGGGCGATGGATATCAGCGAGGTGCTGGCCGCCCGGATCGCATCCGTACCGGAGGACCGGCGCCTGCCGGTCGTGTGACGTGGCTGCCACAGAGCGCTGGGAATCGCTCGTCGCGACGATGCTCGCCGACGGTGCGGCGACCTATGGCAATGACGGCGGCCCACAGCGCGCGTTCGGCTCGACCTCGCTCAAGACCGACGGGAAGATCTTCGCGATGCTGGTGCATGACCGGCTGGTCGTGAAGCTGCCGGCCGCTCGAGTCGAGGCGCTGGCCGGCGAGGGCGTCGGCGAGCCGTTCGACCCGGGGCACGGGCGGATCCAGAAGGAATGGCTGTCGGTCACGGGTGACGATCCCAGTCAGTGGCAGGCGCTTGCCGTTGAATCCGAGGCGTTCGTCGCGAAGCGGAGGCGATCGTGACCGAGTCCGAGCTGCCCCACCTGACAGCGCACGAGGCGCAGAACCAAACGGCCTGGAACGCCGACAGCGACGACTATCAGGCACGCCATGGCGAGCAGCTCGCGTCGAGCACCGGCCTCGCGTGGGGCACATACCAGGTGCCTGAGTCGGAGCTGCAGGTGCTCGGCGACGTCGCCGGCAAGGACATCCTGGAGTTCGGCTGCGGCGCCGCGCAGTGGTCGATCGCGCTCGCGAAGGTCGGCGCGCGGCCGGTCGGCATCGACCTGTCCGAGCGTCAACTCGATCACGCCCGGCGGCTGATGGCGGAGGCTGGGGTCGACTTCCCGCTCATCCACGGCAGCGCCGAGAACGTGCCGCTGCCCGATGCGTCATTCGACATCGTCTTCTGCGACCACGGCGCGATGACATTCGCCGATCCATATCGCACGGTCCCCGAAGCGGCGCGGCTCCTGCGGCCGGGCGGACTCCTCGCGTTCAACCACGGCACACCGATCGAAACCATCGCGTGGCCGCTCGACTCGGACCATGTCGTCGACCGATTCGTCCTCGACTACTTCGGGATGCATCGCGTGGACGACGGTGAGACATCGACGTTCAATCTGCCCTACGGCGAGTGGATCCGACTGTTCCGCGCGAACGGCTTCGTGATCGAAGACCTCCTCGAGCCGCGGCCCGAGGAGGGCGCGACCAGTTCGTACCGTAACGCGGAGGACACCGCGTGGGCCCGTCGATGGCCGGCCGAGGAGATCTGGCGCGTCCGCAAGTCGGGATGACGGCCAACCCGGTTTCGCTAGCCGGGCAGGCGTTTGCCGCAGTTCAGGCAGTTCGAATCGGTGACGAGGTTGCCGGTGCCGCACGATCGGCAGCGCTTCATGCCCTCGGTGCTGGTCGCGAAGGGTGACTCGCGGGTAGCGTCCTCTCTCGTGTGACGCTCTCTCCGGAGGATCGCCAGGACGGCAACCAACCCGATGACGGCCGCGATGACCATGGCGATGAACTGGGTCGTCTGATCCACCGAAGCCTCCGAACGTCAGGCGCCGACCCCCGTGGCGGCGCACAACGTCCCGAGCGAAGGGTAGTACGCCGTCACCTGCCGCGGATAGACCGGTGAACGACCTATCCCAATGAGGCGAACACCCAGCGCCCCTCGCGGACGCCGTTCTGTAGCGGCTCGATCAGGGACTGGACCACGACCTGGGGCACGTACGGGGCCGACCACTGGACAGGAGCCGCCATCGCTCGGCGGACCTCCTTGAGCAGGATCGTCACTTCCTCGGGCGCCAGCACCATGTACTCGCACGCCGTCGCTGTCTCCTCGCCGCAGCGACGACCGCTCCGGAGTAGCGGCAACATCGCGCCGCCACCGCCGCGTCCGAGCAACTCGTCGATGACGCCGGGGTGGACGCCATCGGGTGACTCGGCTCGCATCGCGAGCACCTCCCAGAACCCGACGTCAGAGAACGCGGCCAGGACGATGTCGTCTGCCGTCCGAGCGGAGCGCGCATCGAAGCCCTCGTATGAGAAGCCTGATTCGAGCAGCGCGCGCGCCACCTCCGGATCGCTCGGTGGCCCGAACTCGTCCGAACCCGTGCCGACCAGGTCGACGAACGAATCGATCTCGCGCTCGTGGCCACCGCCCAGCAAGCGTGCAAGGGCGTCCGGCTCGAAGCTCGCGAACCACCACGCAAACGACATCGTTCCCCCTGATGTGGACGCGCAGTCTCGCATACGCGATCGGCGCCCCGAGGCGTCCGACATGCGCGGTACGATGCCGACGGTGACCACCGCGAGCCGCGCCCCCGGGCCCTTCCGCCTCACCGACGAGCAGGAGATGCTCCGCGACGCCGTCAGGGTGCTCGCCGACGACCGGGTGGCGCCGCGTGCGGCCGAGATCGACAAGAGCGGCGAGTTCCCCGAGGACATGCGGCGCCTGCTCGCCGATCACGACATCCTCGCCCTGCCGTTCCCGACCGAGCACGGCGGCCTTGGCGGGGAGCTGCTCACCGTCTGTCTCGCGGTCGAACAGCTCAGCCGGGCATGCGCGACGACCGGGCTGATCCTGGCGGTACAGGAGCTGGGCTCGTTGCCGATCACGCTCGCAGGGACGCCGGAGCAGCAAGCGCGCTGGTTCCCGAAGCTCGCCAGCGGTGAGCAGCTCATCGCGTTCGCCTTGACCGAGGCCGAGGCTGGCTCCGACGCGGCCGCTGCCCGCACCACGGCCCGCGCCGAGCCGGGTGGCGAGGCGTACGTCATCGATGGCTCGAAGCGGTTCATCAGCCAGGGCTCCGTCGCCGATCTCGTGGTGGTCTTCGCCGTCACCGCGCCTGATGCACCCAGACATCAGCGGCTCAGCGCGTTCGTCGTCGAGGTCCCGGCGGAGGGCTTCGCGGTCGCACGACTCGAGCACAAGATGGGGATCCGCGGCAGCCCGACCGCGGAGTTGACCTTCTCGCACCTGCGCGTCCCCGCCGCGAATCGGCTTGGCGAGGAGGGCGACGGATGGAGCATCGCGATGCGGACGCTCGATCGGAGCAGGCCGGCGATCGCGGCGCAGGCCGTCGGGATCGCCCAGGGCGCGCTCGAGGTCGCGACGGCCTACGCGCGCGAGCGCAAGCAGTTCGGGCAGCGCATCGGCGACCTCCAGCAGATCGCCGCGATGCTCGCCGACATGGACGCCGGCACAGAGGCCGCGCGACAGCTCCTCTACAAGGCGTGCGTCGAGATCGATGCGGGGGCGCCCGATGCCAGTCGGTGGTCGGCCCTGTGTAAACTCGTGGCCGGTGACACCGCCATGCGCGTCACGACCGACGCCGTACAGGTGCTCGGGGGCTACGGCTACATCGACGAGTTCCCGGTCGAGCGGATGATGCGTGACGCCAAGATCACGCAGATCTACGAGGGAACGCAGCAGATCCAACGGCTCGTGATCGCTCGATCCCTGCTCGGCAAGGACTGATCGGGCGGCGCCCAACGGAGGTTCGATCGGCACGTGCGCATCGTCGTCCTCACGAAGCCCGTCCCGGACCCGGCGTCCGGCGGGGAACGGCTCGGGCCGGACGGTCGGCTCGATCGGGCGAACAGTCCGGCCGTCGTCAACGGCAACGATGAATACGTGCTGGAGAAGGCGCTCAAGCTGATCGAAGCGGCCGGCGAGGGCGAGGTGATCCTGCTGACCATGGCTTCGGCCAGCGCGCCCGAGACGATGCGCAAGGCCCTGGCGATGGGCGCCACGAGCGGGGTGCTGGTCACCGACCCCGCGATCGAAGGCTCCGACACCGTCGCCACGACGCGGATCCTGGCCGCGGCGCTCAAGACGCTGGAATTCGACCTCGTGTTCGCCGGCGTCGACACCTCGGACGGGACGTCCGGGCTGGTCGCACCCGGCGTCGCGGCCTCGACTGGCCTGCCGTATCTCTCGTACGCGGCGACCATCGAGCCCGATCCCGAGGCGCGCAAGGTGCGGGTCAACCGGATCACGTCGAGCGGCTACGAGGTGCTCGAGGCGCCGATGCCGGCGCTGATCTCCGGCACCCAGGCGCTTGGTGAGCCGCGCTACCCGTCGCTCAAGGGGATCATGGCCGCCCGCCAGAAGGAGATCAGGACGATCGGCCTGGGCGATCTTGAGATCGAGCCGTCGTCGGTGGGGTTGGCCGGGGCGACGACGAAGGTCGTCGGCTCGCGCGCACCGGAGCCACGCGGCGCGACCAAGATCGTGCGTGAAGCACCCGATGAAGCGGCCCGCCAGGTCGTCGCCCTCCTCGCCGAACGGCGGATCATCTGATGGCGGGCATCTGGGTCCACGGCGAGGTCGCTCCCGACGGGAGGCTTGCCAAGCTCAGCACGGAGGTCGCGACGCTGGCGCGAGCGATCGCAGGGGAGACCGGCGGCGCCGACGTCACCGGCATCGTCGTCGGCGCTGACCCGGCGTCCGCTGCGGAGGAGCTCGCTCGCTTCGTGCCGAAGGTCCTGACGGTGACCGAGCCGACGACCGCGGACCACGCGGCGGGCATGATCGTCGCCCAGCGGATCGCCGCGCTCATCGAGGCGCAGCAGCCCGACATCGTGATGACCGGCGCCGGCCCCGAGGGCCGCGACCTGGCCGGCGCGCTGTCGGCGCTGACCGGCTGGGGCGTGCTGGCGAACGCAACGGCGCTCGCCGGTTCCCCCGACGGGCCGGTCGCGACCCATTCCGTGTTCGGCGGCAAGCTCATCACGGAGAGTGCGCTGGCCGGCGGCAAGGGCATCATCACGGTCCGTCCGAACAGCGTCAGCGCCGAGCCGGCGGCCTCCACGGGCACGGTCGAGGCCGCGACCGCGGCCGGTGCGCTGGAGCAACCAGCGGTGCCGATCGTCGACAGGCTGGAGGCCGACACCAAGGCCGCCTCGATCGACGACGCCCGGATCATCGTCGCCGGTGGTCGAGGCGTGGGCGGTCCGGATGGGTTCGCGTTGATCGAAGACCTCGCGAGCGCGCTCGGTGGCGCGGTCGGGGCTACCCGAGCGGCGGTCGATTCCGGCTGGATTCCCTATAGCCAGCAGATCGGCCAGACAGGCAAGATCGTCAAGCCGCAGCTCTATCTCGCGATGGGGATCAGCGGCGCGATCCAGCACAAGGTCGGGATGCAGACCGCTTCGACCATCATCGCCGTGAACCGGGATCCGGACGCACCCATCGCCGACTTTGCCGACATGGTCGTGATCGGCGACCTCGTCGAGGTCGGCAATGCCCTGCTCGCCGAGCTGCGGGCACGGAACAGCTGAGTAGTTGCGTCTTCCGATGACGCTCCTCGAGCTGACCGTCCTGCTGCCGGTCGCCGCCTTCGTCGCGCTTGCCCTCGGCGTGCTGGTCGTCCTGCGCCGGGCAGGTCGCATCGTGGCTCGCACCCGCGAAGTCGAGGGATTCCGCTCGTCGGTCCGCGACCTCACCGGCCGGATCGACCAGTCACTCGATGGAGCCACGGGACGGATCGACGCCGTCCGTCGCGGCCAGCTCGGTGCGGACACCATCGGCCCGACGATCGAGGCCGCGACCGATGCCGTCGCGCGCTATGCGGATGAGGCACGGGCGCTCAAGGGACCCCAGGCGGCCGTCCCGATCCGCGAGGCCATCGTCGAGGACCTCGAGCGCGCCGAGCGCGCCCTCGGCATGGTCGACCACGGCGCGAAGATCCTGGCGCAGGTGCGGCGGCGCGGCCGGGAGGTCGAGGCGCAGACGTCCATCAAGCGTGGCTACCTCAACCTGATCCACGCAAGGGAAGCGATCTTGCGCCACGCCCAGGCCGCGAAGGATCTGGAGGTGCCGCCGACGACCACGGCCGCCGCGAAGCGCTCGGTGCCCGCCCGCCAGCCGCCGCCCTGACCACACCATGTAGTGGTATCCTCCTGGCACACCACAAGTGGTAGTGGTGGTCGAGCCACAGGAGAGCGATGCGTTGCCCCCAATGCGGCGACCGGGACACCCGCGTCGTCGACTCGCGCGACCTGGATGACTCGGCGACCATCCGTCGCCGCCGCGAATGCACCTCGTGCACGACGCGGTTCACCACCTATGAGCGGATCGAGGCTGCCCGCCTCGTCGTCGTGAAGCGCGATGGGACCCGGCAGGAGTTCGATCGCGATCGACTCGTGACCGGGCTGCGCAAGGCGCTGACCCGCCGACCCGTGCCCGATGCCTCCGCCGAGGCGGCGTCCGAGCGCATCGAAGCCGAGCTGCGCGCGGCCGGCATGACCGAGGTCCCGTCGTCACGCGTCGGCGCACTGGCGATGGAGGAGCTGCGCGGGCTGGACCAGATCGCCTACATCCGGTTCGCCAGCGTCTACCAGAGCTACGAGGATCTCGAGGACCTCAAGCGCGAGGTCGACAGCCTGTACGCCGAGAAAGGGAACGGGGCCGTCGCCAGGTGAGCGTCCTGTCGGACCGCGACATCCGTGCCGCGCTCGAGGGCGGCGACGTGCGCATCGACCCGTACGACCCGCAGGACCTGCAGCCGTCGTCCGTCGACCTGCATCTGGATCGCTCCTTTCGGGTGTTTCGGAACAACCGCTATCCGTACATCGATGTGCGGGCGATCCAGCCCGATCTGACCGAGCTGCTATCCGTCGCGGATGACGAGCCGTTCATCCTCCATCCCGGCGAGTTCGTGCTCGGGCAGACCCTCGAATGGGTCGAGCTGCCAGACGACCTCGTTGCGAGGCTAGAAGGGAAAAGCTCGCTTGGCCGTCTTGGGCTCCTGATCCACTCGACGGCGGGCTACGTCGATCCGGGATGGAAAGGCAATCTGACGCTAGAGCTTTCTAACGTCGCCAACCTGCCGATCGCGCTCTACTACGGCATGCGCATCGGCCAGATCTCGTTCTTCCGGATGTCGTCGTCGGTCGAGCGACCATACGGCTCGCCGGAGCTTCGCTCGCGCTACCAGGGCCAGAAGGAGCCGACCGCGTCGGCGTTCCACAAGGACTTCGACGGGAACCGTTAGGCGGACATGGCGATCAACGAGTCGGTCGACTGGCTGGCGGATCTCGGTGGCGGGACTCGGGTCGCCCTCGTCCAGGCCGGCACATTCCGATCGGACGCCGGCGCGCTGTTCGGACCGGTGCCGTGGGTCCTCTGGGACGGCCTCGTCACCGACGAGATCGACGCCGAGAACCGGTTGCTCCAGGCGCTGAACTGCCTCTTGATCGAGACGCCGGCCGGTCGCGTGCTGGTCGAGACCGGCATCGGCGAACGGGTCGACGACAAGACCCGCACGATGCGTGGCTACGAGGGCCCGGCGATCCTGCCCGCGCTCGAGGCGGCGAACTTCCTGCCCGAAACGATCGACATCGTCGCCCTCAGTCATCTGCATTTCGACCACGCGGGTGGCCTGCTGCGAGCCGACGGCGAGCGCGCGTTCGAGCACGCGACGATCGTCGCGCAGGAGGCGGAGTGGAAGGTGGCGCTCAGCGACAATCCCCGATTGGTGGCCTCGTACGTCCAACCCGAGCTTGAGCTCGTCAAGAGCTGGGGCCAGCAGGGTTGGGTCGATGGCGAGCAGGAGCTGATGCCCGGGGTGTCCGTCGTACCGACCGGCGGCCACTCGACCGGTCACCAGGCGATCGTCGTCCGTGGCACGGACGACAACGCGAAGACGCTGGTCTTCTTCGGCGACCTGTTCATGCGGCCGTGGGCGGCGAACCCGCGCTGGGTGACATCGTTCGACGACTTCCCGCTCGACTCCGTGTCACAGAAGGCCGAGCTCTTCGGCCAGGCCTCCGACGAAGGATGGCTCGTCGCGCTCTCGCATGAGAGCAAGCATCCGATCGGCCGGCTGGCGCGGGACCGCGACCGCTTCCGCTTCGACCCGATCTAGGACGCGGGAGCCCGGCGCCAACCCGACGCGTGGAACGTGGGGCGTTCCGAGCGGAGGCCGAGCGGAGGAAGAACCGCTCGAGATCCCGTATTCGCCGCTGTTCGGAACGCGCCGCGTGCCGAATGACGTCGTAATCCCACGCTGGGACCCACCCAGCGGTCGGACGGAACCTGGGGCGTTACAGCCCGAAGCCACTGGGCTATGACGGCGCAGGGACCTCCGCGAGCATCGACTCGATCAGGGCTTTCGCGCCCGCCTCGTCGACCGGGCCGGGGACCTTGGCACGGATCACGCCGTCGACATCGATGAAGAACTGGGTCGGTAGCGCGAATACCCGGTACTCGCGCAGGACGTGCCCCGAGCCGTCAAAGCCGATCGTGTATCGCAGTCGATAGCGCTCGGCGTATGCCTGCACGTCGGTCGCGGTCGTCTCCTGGACGCTGACCCCGACCACCTCGAGCCCGCGATCCCGGTACGTGTCGGCGAGCGTCCGCAGGATCGGCGTCTCCTGCTGGCAGGGCGGGCACCACGAGGCGAAGAAGTTGAGCCAGACGACCTTGCCCCGAAGGGCGGAGAGCGTGACCGGTCGACCGTCGAGGTCCTGCAGCTGGTACGTCGATCCGTCGTCGAGGTCGATGGTGAGCTCCGGTGCTGGCGCACCAGCCTCGAGTCCGCCGGGCGGCTCGGCGCCGAGGAGGAACGGCGTGGCGAGTGGGTTCGTGAGGTCGGGCGGCCGCGCCGTGTTGCCGAGCGGCGTCGTGATCGCGACGCCGATGACCGCGACGATCAGGACGGCGATGGCTCCCACGAGCAGCTGGCGGCCGCTGAAGGGGCCGATCAGGCCGTGACGGGCACGTCGATGGGTGAATGGAGGTCGCTCGGTGGTCACGGGGCGGCTCAGATCGCCGTCAGGAACTGGAAGTACCTCGGCAGGAGGCGGAGCAAGTCGAGGACCATCGCGACGCCGATGGCCGACACGAGCAGGCCGCCGATCAGCGAGGCCGTCCGGCCGTGCCGCAGCAGGGGTCGGAGGAGGCCGGGCGCCCGGTCGTACGCGAGCGCGATCGCGATGAACGGCAGCCCGAGCCCAAGGCAGTAGCCGATGAGCAGCAGCGTGCCTTGCGCCACCGTGCCGGAGGTCGCGGCCATCGTCAGGATCCCGCCGAGGATGATCCCGATGCATGGCGTCCAGCCGATCGCGAAGATCGCGCCCAGGCCCAGCGACGCCAGCCAACCCCCGTTCGAGCCGACGAGTCGGCCGCCGAGCCGGTCGCCGAAGCTCGGTCGGGCGCCGGGCGAGCCGGTCGAGAGCGCGATCGAGCCGGTCGTCGTCGCGAGGCTGCCCGCCGCACCGGCGTCCAATGGCCGCCACGTCCGGTCGAGGACGGGGATGCGCAGGATGCCGGCCAGGCTCAGGCCGAGCACGATCAGGATCGCGCCACCGACCACGCGGAGCGTCGGCAGGATGTCGACCAGGCCCTGCGCGAGATAGGTGGCGGTCACGCCGAGCAGGGTGAACACCGCGGTGAACCCGGCGACGAACGCCACGGCATGGCGCATCGCCAGCCAGCGGTCTGGGCGTTCCGTCTCGATCGCGCCGCCGCCGGCGACCGCGATCGCGCTCAGCTGGCCGAGGTAGGCGGGCACGAGCGGCAGCACGCACGGCGACAGGAAGCTGATGACCCCGGCCGCGAGCGCGACGAGGATCGTGAGGTCGGTGCCGGTGGTCATGCCGGCGTTGCGGGTTCCGCGTCCAGAACGTCGGCGAGGAGTCGGCGAAGCTTGGCCGCGCTCGTCGCAAGGTCGAGCCGACGATGGCCGAGCTCGACGACGGGGATCGTCGCGAAATAGGCGCGTCCGAGGGCGGGATCGGACTCGATGTCGACCTCGGTCAGCGTGGGGCTAGGGCGGCCGGTGCGTCGGCGCTCATCGAGCAGGGCGCGGATGAGTTCGCGTGCCTCATCACACAGGCCGCAATCGGGACGGCCGTACAGGATGAGATCGGGGAGGGGAGTGTCGGCCATCGTGCTTGGATTGTACGAGCGACCGCCTCCGTGGCCGGAAAGTGCAAGCCGCCGCAGGGAGGCGCGGCGGCTTGTCCGTCACTGACGTCGATGCGCGGCGGCCGGTTCCCGCGTCGGATCGGCGATTTCCTGCCATATCGCCAGGAGATGACCCTTAGGCACGTTCCTTCTCCCGGATCAGGCCCTCATGGCACTTGTCCGTGCACGGATCAGTCGTCGGCCGGCGATCTGCGCCGCCGATTCCACGCCTAAGCGCCACCAGATGGGATTTGGCACGAAACTTCTCGCCCAATGGCCTCGCGGTACGATGTCGGCCGCGCCCCCGTAGCTCAGTGGATAGAGCGAGGCCGTCCTAAGGCCTGCGTCGGCGGTTCGAATCCGTCCGGGGGCGCTCCTACTACCGGTTCGAAGAACGGCAGGAACGCGCCGTTCCACGTGATGTCGTCCCCTGTGACGGTGCGACCCCGCGCTACGATGTGGTCCGTAATTCGAGCGACGGCCTCAGTCAGTTGTGCGCCGGAAGCGGCGTCAATGTTCGCTGCCATCGTCTCGATGACGTCGCGGTGCTGGTCGAAGCTGACCATCCGGTCGGCGCTCGGCATAGTCGCAAGCATCGTGTTCGTCTCGCGGGTCTTCTTCGTGTACTCGGCGTCGTCGATGTGCCCCCATTCATGCTGACTCCGGAGCGCGGCGAGTCGCCGCAACAGGCGCTGGCGACCGTCATCGAGGACATCCGTCTTGGGCAGGCGTAGGCGCTCGGCGAGGACCTCCCGCGCGCGCTCGACCGCTGTGGCAGGTACGCGCATCGTCGTGATAGCGCCGAGCACTACGCGTTCGGCGTCCTGAGCCGGAACGCTCATGCGGCACACCCGACAGACGTAGTAGCGCCACTCCTGACCGCGAGAGACCCGGGGATGCCCCTGTAACCGTGTCCCGCAGTCGTGGAACAGGCGGCCCGACAAGGGATACGCCCGATGCTTGCGAGGGCGGCGACCCGACCGAAAGCGACGGGCGATGCCCTCGCGGTACGCCGCGTATATAGTCTCGTCGATGATCGGCGGATGGGTACCCAGCCGCTCGACGGCGCGTCCGTCGCGCCCGCGGACGAGATATCCAAGGTAGACACGGTCACGGCCCATCAGGTCCTTGACGGTATCGCGGGTCCATGGCTTACCACGCCTCCACATGCCTTCTGCGTTGAGGCGCTCGGCGATGTCGTGTGAGCTGATGGTCGCCAGCTCGAGGAAGACACGCCGAACGATGGCCGCCTCGTCGGGCACGACCTCCCACCGCCGCGGTCGGACCACACTGAACTTCCTGCGCCGCTCGTCCCACGCCTTGACCGTCCGGTATCCGAATGGGTCGGCGCCGTGAGGTTCCGCGTTGCTCCACGCCCGCTCAGCTCGCTCTTTGGCGTTCTTCTTACTGACTGCTCGCTGGTTCGCGGCGACCACCGCCGTGATGCCGTATGTCAGCTCGCCCTCGGGGGAGAAGACAGCCTCCGCCGGGACGACGCCGGTCACGATGGGCACGCCTAACGCGAGGCACTCGCGGTAGAGCGACAGCGCATTCTCGGCGTTCCTGTTCAAACGGCTGTCGTCGTAGCTAACAATCGCAGCCAGCCGGTCGTCGCGGAGCCACGACAACATGCGTTGGTATTGAGCGCGGTCCGTGGTACCGCCACTGTTCTTCCGACGGTCGCCGCCCGAGTCGCGGAAGTACTCGACAGGTTCGCCGTCTGGGACGCGCCGCAAGCACGTCTCCTGCTGGATGTGGTCGCTGACCTCGGCGTCGTCCTCGCCCTTGTCGCTGCGGCGAATGTAGATGGCATAGACATCACCCACCGTCGTCCTCCCTTAGGCCATTCATCGCGATGTCGGCCAACCAGCGCGCCAGCCACTCCACCGCCTCATCACGACCGTCCAGAGCTGGGAGCTGGTGGTGGTCGTTGTCAAGCCCCCACTTCCCACGCTGGGGACGCCGTTCCGCTGTCGCTCGCCTGTCCCGTGCTCGTCCTGCCTGCTGCCTAGCAGGACGCGTCACAACCCGAGCGTTGCCTCCCTGTCGTGCCGGTCATCGTCATCGTCGCCGTCGTGCCGATCGTCGCCGTCGTGCCGATCATCGTCGTCGCCACCGTCATCCTCGCCGTCGTGCCGATCATCGTGATCGCCACCGTCATCCTCGCCGCCATTGACCGCCACGAGCCTTAGACCGCCATCCGGCGGGACGGCGGTCATTGCCTTCATGGCGGGGTTTGGGAACGCGCCCACGGGGAGCCGCCAGTACCACGCGCCCTCGCCACCGAAGCCAGCCCGCTCAGAAATGACGCCGAGGGCAGCCTTCGCCCGCTCCAACGTGCGCATCGACATCCCGTTCATGGTCGCGCCCTTCACGACGTCCGATGCGCTGACCGGGCCGTCCGCGAGTACAGCGCGGAGATGGTCGCTTGCCGCTCCCGATGCCGACGGGCGACTCCCAGCGACAGGGACGACGGTCACGTCGGACGCCGTCAGGGTAGAGGTGCCCATCCACCTGACCGAGGATGTCGGAACCTGTCCGACCGTCGCCTCATCTATCGTGAACGCTAGCGAGACCGGGAGCGCACTGAGACTCGACTTGACGGGTGCAAGCACCTTCACGGAGTCGTCGCCGGGGTCCGTTCCCGCGACGAGCACGCAACGCGCCGAGGCCGCGACCCCGATGCTGCCTCCACCGCGATACATCGGCGTCGTCGCGGCGCTCTTGACGAGGTGACGCACGGCGACGAGTGCGAAGCCGTCCTGCCGAGCCAGCTCCGTAAGGGGCCTGAGTGCGCGTCGGATGTCTTGGTCGCGATGGCTATTGATGCTCGCGGCTAGGTGCGCCATGAGCGGGTCGATGATGACCATCACTGCGCCGATGCCGACGATCGTCTCCCGGATGACGTTGATGTCGTCGGGGATGGTGCCAATCTGGGTCAGGTCGCCGCCGATGCCGTACACGTGAACCATGGCGGGGTCCCCGCCTGCTGCGTCGAGGCGAGGGCGGATGGTCTCGGCGATACCATCCTCGGACCCAAGCAAAAGCACAGGACCGGCGTCCAGTCCCGGAGTAGTGTCCGGCATCGGTCTCCCGCGCGAAACCCGCGCAGCCACGTCGAGTAGCAGCGTGGACTTGCCCACCCCCGGGTCGCCCTCAAGCACGGTCAGCGAACCGCGCGGGATGTATCCCTTCCACAGCCAGCTGACGGCGACGGCCGAGTACTCCGACAGTGGCACGGCATGTGGCGACCGACCCGGGGCCGGTGTCGTATCGTCCTCGTGGACGGGAGGTTCCTGATTTATCGTCGGACTCCTGTCGGGAGCCGTGCGTGGAAGCGCGTGGCTCCCCTGTTGACAACCGTCGGCTATCCGAGGTCGCTGAGGGTCAGCCGCTCGCGCTCCATGACGATGTCCTCGACGGCCGCGACGTACGCGGCATGCATCGACGGAGCGACCTTGACGGCGTTTTCGATGTGCCACACGTCGCCAGCCGACCGACGTAGTCGACGCGCAAGCGATGCGCGGCTCACGCCATGGCGGACGCGTAGCAATCGGAGATTCGGCCCGTGAGGCCCTAGGGGAGCAGCTTCCACGCCGTTCCTCCCGGAAGGGTCGCCGGGCCACTACGCCTTGCCCGACGACGAGGATGAGTGGCTGCTGCAACGTCAATTCCACCTAGGCATTTCGCGCTTGTCAAGCCACTCCCCGGGGAGTTGGCGGCGCATATCACAGTCGTGCCATATACAAGCGGGCGGACGGAAGTGGTATCCATCGACCGTGCGCCGGGTGCTTGCGTCTCTCGACGCTGACGCGCGCCATGCGGCCACCATCGAGGCGTTCGACGCAAAGAGCTAGGAAACCCCATCCCAATTACCTGACGGAACTCGCCCCACGCGACGCTGACCGACAGGGTGCCGGGATGGTCGATCTCACCGCCGAGATCGGCCCTGACAGTCGATGACCGGCACCATCCGGATGCTCACAACCGTGAACGTCGCCCTCGTCGCGATCTCGATCGTGCTCATCGCGAGGAACGTTCTCTCCGCTGAAGCCCTAGGTCAGATGGACGTCGATCTCGTCTTCGACAATCCGTCGCACCTGCCCTGCGTCATCGAGATCAACTTCACGGTGATTGATCCTGAGCGTCGCGGTTCGCCCTCGGAACTTGCCGATGATCCAGTCGGCGACCACGCTCGCCACGACGCCCGAACCCGCGAGCATGACGAATTCGATGACGGGGGCCACATCGACGGAGCGGAAGTGCGTCGTGCCCCGATAGGTCATCGTCGCGCCTTCGGGACCGGGAACCACCTGTCCCGTCGCGCCTTGATCGTCGGGCACGAGCGCTGACATCGCGTCGCGGTCCGTCGGCGTCGCCTCGATGAGCACGCTCACAAGTGTCTCAGGGTCGAACCCCCGACCGCGGCGTTCCTAGCGCGGGTCCGAAGTTCCGGAGCCGTGGCACACTGCCGCCATGAGCGCCGTGACGCTCCTGTCCCTGCGGGTGCGCGGCTCCCGGCTCGCGGTCCGACTCGGCAACGCCGTCCTGTCGATGCGGATGCGCCGATGGTTGCGTGAGCCTGAGCCGCGCAAGGTCCGGATCGACCACTATGCGAGACGCGCGTCGCGGTGGGCTGCGGAGGACGATCGCTGGCCGGACTTTCGGCTGCCGCCCGGGGACGATGACGACGGCCTCGCGGGTTCGAGAATCCCTCGGCGTCCCCTGCTCGATCCGGGATCGGCGAGCGCGACATTGACCTTCGATGAGTACGACGATCGCAGTTAGGGGTGACCGGCGGCAGGTCCGACACGGTCTCTTGGTTCACACGTCGTAGCCCCAGCCACAGGGCATTGACACCCAGCACGACGATCCCCAGCGTGGGATCCCACCGCGCACGGATGCTCGGACTCGCCAACGTCATCAGGGACCGCATCACCGTACCGCGTCACGATGTGGCATTCGGATGGACGGACACTGTCGAGGTGATCGTCAGGGTGAGGGTGACCGGCAGGTTCCTGTATCGATCGTTCCGCGTCGATATCGATGATGACGATGTTGTTGATGCGGTCGTGGAGTGGATCGGCGAAACGACCTCACCGTAGGACGGCGGGTAGATGACGCCTTGCCATGACTAAGGTGAGGTCGCTCGACTTAACTTCCGGGTCGGCTACTCTTCGACCCTACCGCCCCGATGCACATTACCGGAGGCCAAGGGTGGGCGAAGTCCTTGTAATGGTCTGCGTCGAATGCCGCGAGCAGCAGATATTCGGGGACATTTACATGGCGGACGAAGCGACTGACCTTTGGATGATCGACCGCATCGCTGGTCGACTTCCTGAAGAGGACACATTTCTGCTGGCTCACCGCGGGCATGTGCTTGGTCTCGTTGGAGACGGCAGCACTGACCTCGCTAGCCCGGATATCGCGTTGACATTCACGATCGATGAGATTCGCGACCGGCACCCGACGCTCCCATACGACCTTGACAACGATGACTACCTTGCCCGACCAACCGACCTCATGGCAGAGCTTCTAGGCATCTCGAGGGAAGACATCGATCGGTGGTATCCGCCGCGCTCTGGTGACATTCCCGGACGCTAGGCCACCACTCGGATGCGCGCGGCGGACCTCGCCATTCCGGAATTCGAACCGACCGCTACTGGCAGTTTCGGACGAAGTACCAGTGCGGATCGATTTCGGTGATCGACGTCTGCTCCGCGCATCCGAGGTCGCCGCCCTCCTCGACGAACACGTAGACGTCGGAGGTCTGGATGCCGCGACGTGCCCAGAACTGGATGCTCAGCGCGCCATCGTCTCGGTCGGCCCAGATCAGCACCTCACCGCCGACCGAGAGGTCGGTGTATTGCGCTGGCAGTCGGACGACGGTGCCGACCCGATCCCAGTCGCCGTTGCCTGAACGAACCTCCTCGACGTAGGCGCGGGCCTCCTCGACGTCGAAGTCTGCTGTCATGAACTCGCCACGTCCGAACGCAGGCAGGAACCACCCGACGAAGACTACGAACGCCAGAACCACCGTCCCCACGACGGCGCCAACAACCAGCACTACCGTGGACGTTGGCGTTGGACGTGCTGCTCCCCACCGGTGTGGAGCTTGCTCGTCAGTCATGGCGCTCAGACGCTACGACATGCGGTGTTGTACCGATACCGGCGCCGCCTGCTTCGGGAACCATGGGGCCGCTTCAGGGGTTTGCGGAGCGTCCGGTCAGTTCAAGCCGTACGTCCGGATGTGCTGACGCAACTCCGTAGCTCGCGGTGAAACCGGGTTGGTGAGGAGGCTTCCATCGTCGACGAGGGCGAGCGCCTGCTTCGGATCGTGCACCCGGTCCAAGAAGGCCAATCCCTCGTCGAGAGCGACTGCGGTGATGTCACGACAGTTCTCCTCGACATTGGAGCCGTCGTCGCGCATGTACCAGATGTCCGCTCGGTCGTGTACCTCTGGATCGATGAGGCGCTTGAGAGCATCGCGATGCAAGCGGAAGGACGGTAGCGTCCTTCTGTCCCGCGGCTCCGAGAACGGAGCAAACCACGGCTGCGAGAGGCGCTTCGTCAGGAACACGCGGAAGTCGCAATGCCAGTTGCGGGGCCGCAGTCGGCCGTTCTTCTCGGGGAGGTATGGCTCACGAGGAAGGAACCGCGGATAGCAGGCAACGATCAGCGAAAGCGAAAGCGGTGGGCAGCCGGTCTGCTCGGCGTACTGACCGACCGCTTGCAACTCGATCAGGTCGATGTCGCCGCCGCTGTAGCGCCACGCCACTCGCTCCGTACGATCGAGGAAGCCGTGCATCTTCAGTGCGGCCCACAGGCTGGAGCGCAATGCCTTATTGAGGACTCTTTGATTGAGGACCATCGCCGGAGTCTACGTCCGTTTTCCTGAACCATCGGCGCGACCATTGAGGCTACAGAGCGCTGCTATATACAAAAGGGTCCATTCTGTTACACTAAAGGTGATGACAGACGTGGTCGGATACGTCCGAGTGAGCACCGATGAGCAGGCAGACTCGGGCGCAGGGCTGGCGGCGCAGCGGCGCGCCATCCTCGAAGAAGCTGAGCGGCGAGGGTGGCACGTCGTCGAGCTGATCGAGGACGCTGGCTACTCAGGGAAGGACCTCAAACGCCCCGGCATCGCCTTAGCGTTGGATACGCTTCAAGCGCGTCGCGCGTCCGCTCTGGTCGTGGCCAAACTCGATCGGTTGAGCCGATCAATGGTGGACTTCGCGGCTCTAATGGACACCGCGACCCGCCAGCATTGGGCACTTGTCGCGCTCGATCTAGGTGTTGACACGACAACGCCATCCGGCGAGATGATGGCGAACGTCTTGGCGACATTCGCTCAGTTCGAGCGACGCTTGATTTCTGAACGTACCAAGTCGGCGCTGGCGGAACGGCGCCGCGCCGGTGTCCGGCTCGGTCGCCCGAGCGCGGTCAGCCCAGCGGTCAGGCGACGAATCGTCGCGCTCCGCCACAACAAGTTTACGTATCAGCGGATCGCGGACGACCTGAATGAGCGCGGGGTTCAGCCGGTCGCTGGTGGCAAGCAGTGGTATCCCGCCACCGTTCGTAGAGTTGCGATGGCGCTAGGTCAACCGAAACCGTCGAGCTAACCTGCCGGATCCGCGCCGCCCTCCCGGGATAGTCGTCCTAGCATCCACAGCGGGGGCAGGACCGCCGTCGCATCGCCCCGAGCTAGCGCCGCAACCGACGCTTCAGCTTCCCCCCCGGTGAGTCGGTCTCGTGCCGCACCATTGCCTCGAACTTACGGATGGCGATCAAGACGGCGTCGCGCCCCATCTGTCGCTCGCTCGGGTTACCGGATGTCTGGAACATGATGGCGTCTTGGACGACGTCGTTGAGTTCAGCGGCGGCCGTCGCGACCTTCCCCGAGGCAAGGGATACCGTCGTCATCGCGTGGTACTGCTCGCTTCGGAACTCTGGCCGGAGCGGGTCGGCTGCGGGGCCGCCCGACCGCTCGACCTCGGCCATCTTCATGTGGTCAACCGCTTCGAGTGCGTTCGCGGCCAACCGAGCACCCGCCTGCTTCAGTTGGCGTCGCGACTCGGCGCTCTGTTGCAGCACATACCCAAGCCAGACACCAACGAGCGCGGCGACGATCCCAGCGATGCCGAGGATGGCGGTCTCACTCATGGCCGGATGTCGAGCGCAGGCAGAATGTCCACGTAGAGGACGTCAGGCGACAGGTCGTCGTCCGGGACCTCTTCATCGACTGAGACGATGACCCGGTTGGTCCCCTGATGCGCCGTGACGATGGTCTCCTCATCGGCGTCGCCGATGCTGAGCCGACCTGACGGCACGTCGATTACCCCGCTGAAGACTTCCCGACGACCTTCGTCGGTCGGCGACGAGTCGAGCAGCCGAGCGACGACGCTCGCCTCCGCGAACTTCACGTATTCGACTCCGTCGTCTCCTGTCTCGACCTCATCCGTGTCCTGCGCGTGTCGCACGGCAATGGTCACCGCGAAATCGTTCGCCGCCACCATCCGGTCAGGGTCGAACACCGGAACCTCCGACTCACCGTCCCAGTCGTCACCGACGATGATGACGATGCCCCAGTGGAACGGCCGTTTGATGACGGTCTCGCTCACCACTCGGGCAGAACTCCTCGAAGCCTCGTCACCTCATCAAGGCGCGCGAGCGTCTCCGGTTTGCTGTCGAGAGCTTCGTCATCGACGTCCACCAATCGACCATCGCATGACCCCACCGATACGAACGCATCAAGGAGGAGAACCTCGTACTCGCCCGGACACAGCCCGTTGCCCTCTGGTTCAAGTCGTAGCGACATACATCCGGGCAGACCGCAACCACACAATCCGTAGACACGCGCCGACTCGACCTGCGCTGCGAGAGCAGTGTGTCCGCCGCGAACGAGGGATGCGTGCAGATCGCTCGCGATGGTGGGCAGCGCGGTGGTCAGAAGTGGCGCGTCACCGTTAGTCATCGCGGCTCAGCCGTCCCTGTCTAGCGTGTCGTACGACTCCGGGCTTGCGCCATCTAAAGGCTTGCGACTAAGGGTGATGTACACCGGGCCATACGGAGTACGTGTCCGCCACGTATCCCACTGGTCGAGGTTCCACGCGCAGTAGCGGCGGAGGAACCCTCGAAACTGCTCCAATTCGTCGTCGCTCAGCGGTTCCGGAACGGGTGGCTCGGGCATGAGCGGCTCCCTCGGTTGCCAGTAGGCGCCCAGTTCCATTAGGGCGACCTATCCAAACCAGCTGAAAGGCCGACGTTCACGGACATTGGATCGGTTCGTCAGGAAGTCGACCATGTTCGGCCAAATTGGAACCCTCCCCGAGATTAAAGGTGGGAGGTTGGTCCCTTGTACAACACGCTCAACGTCCAGCACACGCGGTAAATTCGTCGCTGAGACGCTCACCCGCCCGTCACACGCTGTACAACCCTGCGCTCAAACGTCATCAGGGCGCCTGAGAGTTCTGATGGGAGCTGCGCGACTCCACGTGACCCCCCAAGCGACAGCGTTTCGCAGCGAGGGAACTGAGATGAGGCTGGCCGCCCCAATGGCCAACACGGTCCCTCGAAGGTGAACCCCGTGCCGCCACCCAGCGGGCGCCGGTTCCGCTCCACGGTGATCGGATTGGCGGTCGCCCTATTGCTCGCTGTGCCGTTCGCGCTCGGGTCGTTGTGGTTGATCGTGTCCGCATGGGTAGCCTGCTTCGAGGTCGGACTGGGCGTCGGCTTCTTCGCCGTTGCCTATCTGACGGCCGTGATGGGCGTCGGGTGGCTGGTCTTCGCTGTCGCCATTTTGTTCGGCCCGCGCATCCCACTCTTGATCCGCCTTGCTGCCGGTCTCGGCGGATACACGCTCGTGTGCATCGTCACGATCGCCCTCATGGTTCCATTTGACGGAGGGGCCGCTGAGGGGCCGACGCGATGCGGCCCAAGCGGCATCCCGGCGTGGTGGCCGGGCTGGCTGCCGACTTGATCCTAAGCATGGTCGATGCACCCGGGTCCGGGTTTGCGCCTAACAGTGCGGTGGCTTGTCTAACTCAGCTGGAAGCGCGGCGGTTCACGGACATCGAATTGGTTCGTCAGCACGGCGACCCTGTTCGACCGAATCAGGACAACCCCCGAAATTAAAGCCACCGGGTTGGTCGACTCGGCTTGTACAACACGCTCAAGGTCCACCACAAACGGTACAAACTCGTCGCTCAGTGACGCAGCCATACGTCACAAGATGTACAAGCCGCGCTCAATGTCGTCTGCAAATTCGGCAAATAGGCGTCGCCTCGACGGGCTGGGCCTCGGTTCCGAGCATGCCCTTCGCGAGCGACCTTAGGTCATCGATCGTCCACACGGTCAGGCCGGGAAAATGCGCCACGTACCGCGCTCGGGTCTTCTCACCCGTTACGAGGATCGCGCCATGGTGCTCCGCAGTCGCGGCGATCAAGGCGTCTTCGAGGTGCTTCGGGTTACCGCCCTGAAAGGCAATCATTCGAGCGTAGGTATCGTCGTCGGCAAGGTCTGCGAGGCCGAGTCTCGACTTATCGAGCCAGAAGCCGTAGGTGTTGACCTCGGTTGCTCCTGACCGCATGAGCGTGTGCAACAAGCGCTTGAGTCGCTCTGGGTCCCTTCCGATCGTGTCGACGATCTCGTCGACCTGTATGTGCGTGACAAGTAGATCGACATCACCGCGGGTGACCGCGTCACGTAGGGCGTCGAGCACCGCGTCCTCATCGAGCAACGCGTCGAAGACCATCGAGTCGAGCATGAGGCGTCGGGATGGTGAGACTGGGTCGCCGTCCATCCTCAAAGCCGAGGTACGCCACTAACCCCGGACCACATGATCACCCTGCCGGGCAACGCCCGCCGCTCGGTAGGGCCAGTCGGCACGGTTAGCGGTCGTCAAGCTCCATGCGCGCTTCGGTGCCAGCCTGCGCGAGTCCGTGGAGGTCGATCTCCAACTGTTCCTGATCGGCGGGCATCGGGTGCTTTGTAGCATCGAAACGGTCGAGAACGGCGTTGATCTCGTCGTACAACGGATCGACGGCATCCGCAAGCGCTCGGAGGGTGTCCGGGTCGCTCTCGCTGATGGCACGCCCTCTCTCGTCGTCATCGGACAGAAGGAACGCCTCGTACTTGGTCAGCGCGTCAGTAAGGGCTGCGCTGATGCCCCGGTCGGAGTCCGTCATTCTGCCGAGGTTATCAGGCGGCTGCGGTCCTGAGGCTTTGGGCGGTCTCATCGGACCCGACACAACCAAATCGACCCGCGCTCCAAGAGTCGCTTGCGCGGGTTCCGTTAGGGCGTCTTGATTGCTCAGACGGGCTACCTTCGGGTCTTCTAACAGTCGGCTAGGAAGCGGGCGCATACCACGCGAGCGCATCGCGAGTGGGTGGGGGCTTGGAACCGTCCGGGGGCGCCACACACGTTACGCGTCGGCGGCACGACAATGCGGGCATGGTGCGCGCTCCCGAAGACACCGTCGCATATCGAGTTTGGCCGCCGGTGGCGATCGCCGCGCCGCTGCTCGTCGGCTGGCTGGGCACGCGGGTTTGGGGTGACCCGATCGACCTGGGCGAGTGGCGGGTTCCGCTCGGCTGGGTGCTAACGCTGTTCTTCGTTGGGTGGAACGGCTGGTCGCTGTGGTTGTTCGGCCGGCATCAGACCGGGCTGCTGCCGGGGCAGGCGACGAACGTGCTGATCGAGGTGGGGCCGTTCCGCGTCTCCCGCAACCCGTTGTACGTCGGCCTGCTGGCGCTCTACCTCGGGCTGGCGCTGCTGGCACCGACGTTCTGGGGGCTTGTGCTGTTCCCGGCCGCGGTGCTGCTTCTCCTGTGGGGCGCGATCCGTCCCGAGGAGCGGTACTTGCACGAGCGGTTCGGTGCGCCGTACGACGACTACAGGCGGCGAGTCCGTCGGTGGCTCTGATCCGGACCGCCGTCCCCGACCCAGGCGCACGACCCGTCCTTCCTGAGGGCTGGCCGGCCGCGTACACCGAGCGGTCTCGACCCGTGTGGCGCCGTGCCCCTCAGCCCGTCTCGGGCGCTTTGGTCGCTTCGATCCCGAACGGTGGACCTATACAGGTGCGACGAATCGGTAGCCCAACCCGCGGACGGTCTCAATGGACCCGGCGCGATCGCCGAGCTTCCGGCGGAGCGACCGCATGTTCGCTTCGATCACGTTGCTGCCGCTGCCGTCGTCGTAGCCCCACACGTCACGCATCAGATCCGATCGTTGTACGACAGCTCCCTGTCGCTCGTGGAGGTAGCTGATCACGGCGAACTCGAGCTTCGTCAGGTCCACACGCCGTCCGTCAAGGACCAGCTGGTGCTGGATGAGGTCGAGGATCGAGTCTTGCTCGATCTGCAGCTCGGTGGCGACGAGCCGCGACAACCAGCCATCGACCGACGACGGTCCGAAGTCCAGCAGCAGCGGGTAGTAGGCCACCCCATCCAGCTCCGTGGGTTGTCCCGGCAGCCTCTCGAACCCAAGGGGCGAGTTGACCATCGGCTCCCAGTTGCTCGCGTGGCGAACGATCGTGTACAGACGCCGAAGGTCTGGGCGCAATTCCATGTAGCGTCGCTTGAGGTCGAGCCACAGGGCTGCCTGCACGGGCGACGGGGCCTCCCCGAAATCTCGGGTGATCATGAGCCGGCTGAACAGACTCCGCTGACCGGCGGCAACCCGGTGGCTTCGCAGGTGATCCCAGCAGCGGCGGACGACGGGGTCTTCCTGCACCAGCCGATGGCTCACGCTGTCCATCTCGCAGTACATGTTGAAGCCGGCGATCGCTCCGTCCCGGTCGCGCGCCACGTGAAAGGCTCCGGGCGCCAGCCGCCACCAGGCGTCGAGCATGGCGATCGAGGCGTCCGGCTCGTGTCGCGCGGCGATCTCGGCGATCGCTGGCCTATCGTCCGGTCTGGCGGCCTCGACGGAGTAGAGGTGCTCCGTCGTCGGGAAGAACGCCTCGCGAACTGCCGGATTCCGGAGGATGTAGAGCAGGTCGGCGGTGTAGCGCCACATCTCCTGGCTCGATGCCCGGTCGACTTCCTCCCGGAGCTGCCGCCACGCCGCGGCGCGGTATCGGCTGGAGCGGTCTGGGTCCGTCGACAGTAGCTGTGCGGCGATCGTCTCACGGACCGTGTCGTGCAGAACGAGGCCGTCGTCGCCGAGCTCCACGAACGGGAGGGCCCACAATCGCTCATACGCGTCCTGGGGGGCGGATTCGGGCAGCATCGCCGCGAGCAGGGTCTGCGTCGTCCGCCGGACCACCGACGCAGCGTCCAGCACCTGCCGAGTCGCGGGATCGAGGACACCGAGGTACAGGTCGGTCAGGCCTTCGATGATCGCCTTGACCGTCACGGCCTCCAGGCTGACTCCTGGTCGCTCGGCCAGCGCCGATGCGGCAAGTCGGAGCGAGAGGGGATGGCCACGGGCGAGGCGGTAGATCCGGTCGGCATCCCCACGCGCTACGCCCACCCGATCGAGCAGCGTCCGCACGGCGTCTGGCGGCAGGTTCTCGAGGCGTAGGCTGCGGAACAGGACGCCCATGGCACTCGGCCAGCCTGTCATCGGGGCTTCCCGTCCGGACAGGATGATTCGCACGTTGTCGGGCACCGCGGGCAGGAACGTCTGGCGCAGCCACGGGTCCAGGATCCGGAGCAGCTCGTACGTATCGAGAGTCAGAATGACGCGCTTGCCGAGCTCGCCCAGCCGTGCGGCAGCGTCGCCGGGCGTCGGAAGCCGTCCGCCGAGCTTGTCCTCCAGCGCTTCGAGGAACCCGCGCTCCGTCGGCTCGGTCGAGCGGCTGTCGAGGCGAACGACGGTCGTTCCCTGGGTCCGCGCCTCGAGGGCGAACGCCTCGACCAGCGCCGTCTTGCCGATCCCGGCGAGACCATGGACAAAGACGACGAGCGGATCCCGTTCGCTAAGTAGCTGGCGGAGGACCTCCATCTCGTCGTCGCGCCCGACCAATCCAACCATCTGCTCATCCATCAGTTGGCCGACGGTGCGACGCACGGGTTGATTCTGCGCCGCCCGTCAACCGTGCCGGCAATGGCCAGGGGCCCGATGGCCGAGCCCCTGGACAACCTGCAATGGACCGGTGGATCAATCCTTGGAACCGCGAAGGACGGCGAGGGTACCCTCGAAGCAGCTTCCGTTCGCCCCTTGGCTGCACGCGATCTGCGTGTACGTCCCCTTCACTGCGTTGCCCTTGAGCCATCCTCCAGTGACCCGGCCACTGATCACGGCCGTCGAGCCGTTAACAGATCCTGTCTGGACGACGTGGACAAGCGCCGTGAACGTGTGCCTGGAGCCACGGAACTGGTACGTAGCGTCGATCACGAAGCCGGTGGCGGTGACCTCCAGTCTGAGGATCTGTCCGACGTACGCGCCGTCACCGACGTCGCCGCCGACGAAGCCGGCCATCGTCCCCGCGCCTAAGTCGGTGATCCATTTAGTGAAGGTGTTGTCCGCGTTCCGGTGGTCACTACGGGCATTACCCAGGACCGTCCCCGGGCCGAGAGAAAGTGCCAGGAGCGCGGTCGATGCCATCAAAGCGATCGCGCGTAGTCGTGTGCCACCGAAACCTGTGATCGTTCTCGTGCGAACCGGGTCCATCGCGAACCTCCAGCCTCTTCGCGGCTCGGTCTCGCCATCGGCTCGGCACGGTCCAGGCGGACCGGGTCACGAACCGTGCTTCTGAGCTGGCCGCGTCTCTGATGGCGACCGTACGGCCAGACGACCGCCGCGGCGCGATCGGTTCATGAAAAGAACCTGAAGACGTCGTGCCTTCGAGAATCAGTCGGCCCCTTCGTTAATCCGAAGGGGCCGACTCTGTTGAGGGGTCCAGGGGCTACTTGGCCTTCTTCGACCCCTTTCCATGACCCTTGTCGGCCTTGCTCTTGGTCGTGTCCTTGGCGGCCTTCTTCTCGGGTCGGGCGGCCGCCTTTTCCTGCTTCTTGGACTGCTTGACCTGCGACTTCGCCGAGTCGCCCTGCGTCGCGGCACTCGCGTCGGCCGGAGCGGCCGGCGGCACCGAACCCGGGTTCTTGCCCTTCGTGGCGAAGAAGCTCACGCAGTCGCCCTGGTTCTTGAAGCCGTTGCCGGCGGTGTCGAGCATCGACTCCCAGCCGCCGTTCTTGCAGTCGTCCTTCATCGCAACGTCTTCGGTCACGACGACGTTGTCGATGGCCGGGCCGAATGCGCCGGCCGTCGTGCTGACGAAGGTCAGCGTCGTGGTTGCGCTCGTCGCAAAGAACTCGTACGTCTCCGCTGCCCAGACCATGCTGGTGAGATCGGTACCCGTCGTGTCATGCGTGTACAGGCCGGTCGTTCCGCCGGTCGCGCTGACCTCCAGCGTCTTCACCGCTGGCGGTCCTGCCGGGTTGCCCGACAGCAGGAACGCGACGGTGTACGTGTTGCCGATCGTCGTCTCGAACGTCTGGCTGATCGTGCCCGCATCAGCCCCGCTCATGTCGATGCTCATCGCACCGTCGGGCGCGGGCCAGTACGTGCCGATCCAGTCGACGCTCCCCGCGTCCACGGTCCAGCCCTCGATGCTGGCGTTCGGGGCGTCGAGTTGCTGGAAGCCGGATCCGTTGTCGACGTAGGTGCCGTTGTCTTCGAAGCTACCGTTGGCCAAGCCGGTGAAGGCAGCCGATGCGCCTCCGGCAAACGCCATGGAAGCCACGAATCCCACGGCAATGCCAAGCCCAGATCGTCTCTTCACGAGGAATCCTCCCTGCCGATCGGCAGTGGTGCCGGACGAGCCCGATCTTCTCCCCCGATGCCCGTCCGCGGGACCGCGACCTCAGCCGCCAGGTACCCGACACACCAAACCTAACCCCGGGGGGTGGACCGGCGATAGCGGCCTAATGGTCCGGGGCAACCGCGCAACGGATTTGACTGAGCGGGCCCACGCCGCGTACTTGACAGTTGGCGACAGCTGTAGGCGTGTACGGTGGCGCGACACGCATGGATAAGGTGACATGGGCGAGTTCGAGACCATCGAGAGCGGGGACAAGACGATCCGGCTGTATTCGGCCGGCGACGACGGGCCGCGTGCCGGTGTCCTTGTGCTGCATCCCTGGTGGGGCCTGAACGACGACGTCGTCGCGTACGCCGACCGGTTGGCCGGGGAAGGGTTCGCGGTCGCGGCCCCGGACATGTTCGGTGGCCAGGTCGCGACGACCATCGAGGATGCCGAGCGGTTGGCCAAGGCCGCCGACGAGGACGCGATCAACGCGATCGTGCTGACCGCCCTCGATCACCTCCTTGAGCGCGTCGGGTCGACAGGCAAGCTCGCGGCACTGGGGTTCTCATTCGGCGCCCATTGGGTGATGTGGAGCCCGGTGCAACGTGAGCAGGTCGTCGCATCGGTCCTCTACTACGGCACGACCGGTGACGCGCTGTCGGAGGCCTCGGTGCCCGTTCTCGGGCATTTCGCCGCGGATGACCCGTACGAGACCGATGAGTGGGTCGCCGAGTTCGAGGGCATCCTCCGATCGGCCGGCCGCGACGTCACGATCCACCGCTATCCCGGCACCGGGCACTGGTTCGCCGAACCGTCTCGCGACGCCTATCGACAGGAAGCCGCCGACCTGGCCTTCGAGCGCACGGTCGTATTCCTTCGGGAGCAAACCGCAGCGGTCTAGCAACTCCCGGCCGCGTACCATTCTTCCTACACACGGAGGAGCCGGTGATGGGCGCAGCGAGCATCAAGGAAGCGATCGCGACCGCCACCGACTACCTGCAGCGGAACCCCGCCGAGGCTCGATCGACGGACAGCGTCGCGACCGCGTCCCTTGTCGATGGTCTTGTCGTTCGCGTCATCGGGCCAGACGGCGCAACGCTCACGACGGACATGGTTCCGTCCGTCGGCGGCACGTCGACGGCGCCCTCGCCGGGCTGGCTGCTTCGTGCGGCCGAAGCCAGCTGCGTCGTGACCCTCATCGCGATGCGGGCCGCCATGCTGGGGATCACCTTGCAGGTTCTCGAGGTCTCGGTGGACTCGGAGTCGGATGACCGCGGCCTGCTCGGGATCGACGAATTGGTGCCGGCGGGACCGCTCAGCGGCCGCGTCGCGGTCCGCCTGACCGCCGACGGCGTGGACCAGGCGACGCTCGAAGAGATCGCGCGTTGGGGAGTCGCGCACTGCCCCGTGTGCGAAGCCCTGGAGCGCGTCGTCCCGATCACGATCGAGGTAACGACGTCCTGAGGATGGCTCCGTGACCGATCAGGGTTTTCGCTTCTGCCCGCGTTGTGGGACCGCGCTTGTCGAGGGCCTGTCGTACTGCCCCAAATGTGGCTTCAACGTGGCCGAGCTCGCCGTGGGCGCTCGTCGGGCGCCGTCCGGCGCCGCCGAGACCGGACCCGATGCTGACCCGTATGACTGGGGCACCGGTGCACGGTCCTCCGAAGCGCCTGGTCGACCGGTCGTCACGGAGCTCGAGCCCCGACGCTCGCGGGGCACGTCGATCCTCCTCGCCGGCCTGGCGGTCGCCGTCGGATTGATCGGCTACGCGTTGATCACGCGCCCCGACGGCGGCGGGCAGCCTGCGACGGTCCCTCCCGGTGGCTCCATCATCCAGGCGACGCTGGCTCCGGGTGCCACGCCTGCACCGTCCGCGCCGATCGTCGGGCTCACGATCCAGAGCCCGCGCGACGGCGATGTGGTGGCGACCGGTGAGGTCACCGTCATCGGCCTCGCGCCGCCGGGCCTGTCCATCACGCGCGACGTGAGCTTCGGGCTCGACCAGCACACGACGGTCGATGGGACCGGCCACTGGGCGATCGGGGTCCGGCTCGATCCGGGCGAGAACACGCTCGTGTTTCGCATCGGCGACGACCGCTCGACGGAGCAGAAGATCCGCGTCACCTTCCAGCCACCCGCCTGATCCGCTCCGCGCCGCGCCTGGTACGGAACGGTCTGGTCGTGCCAGGCCTGCTCCTTGGCGTCCCCGCGATCGTCATCATCGGGATCCTGTTCGCCCAGCTGGCGGTCGGCGCCGCCTGGCTGCCGGTCATCCGGAGGTGGCTCCACCGCCGCGTCTAGACTGCGGTCATGTCGCTGGACGCCGCGCTCATCCCGAGGAGGACCGTGTGCGTATGACCGTTCGGGCTCGCTATGCTGGCGGGGCCGACGGAGGTGGACGTGGCGCGCGACGCAGTGCTGCAGGAGATCAGGCGCCTCGACCCGCTGCATGACCATCAGCGGATCGCATTTCTGACGTCGCTTCACGAGTTTCCCTGGGACACGACGCGGTCGTTGGAACTCGCGCTGTTTCGTGCCTTCGCCGTCGCGAAGGGGACCGCTCTGCTCGCGGGGACCGGCGAGTTCACCGAGCGGACCCAGAAGCGGTACGACGACACTGTCCTGCTCCTGGCTGAGATCCTGGAGCACGGCTACGACAGCGAGCGCGGCAAAGCGGCGCTGCGGCGGATCAACCAGATGCATGGCCGCTACGCGATCCCAAACGACGAGTTCCTCTACGTCCTGTCGACGTTCGTGTTCGAGCCGATCCGCTGGAACCAGCGTTTCGGCTGGCGGCCGCTCCTTCACGAGGAGAAGCTGGCCTCCTTCTATTTCTGGCGGGAGATCGCCAAGCGTATGGCGATCCGCGGCGTCCCCGTCGAGTACGAGGCGTTCGAGCGCTATTACGTCGAGTTCGCGCTCGAGAACTATAGGTTCGCGCCCGAGAACGAAGCCCTGGCGGTCGCCACCCGCGACCTGCTGCTGAGCTGGTATCTGCCAAAGAGGCTCTGGCCGGTCGGGCGGCCATTCGTCCACGCGATGATGGACGACCAGCTCCTGGCAGCCGTGGGACTGCCTCGACCGCACCCGATCGTGCGGAGCGTGATGGAGGGGGCCGTCAGGCTCCGCGGCAGGATCGTCCGTCGCCTGCCCGCGCGACGGACGCCGCGCCTGATCACGCGCCGTCGCCACCCGACGTACCCGACGGGCTACACCATCGAGGAGCTCGGGGTCCGGTAGCGGACGTCTGTCGATCTCGACCCGGTCGGCGGCTCGTACGATGACGCCGAGTGCCGGCAACCCGATCGATCGACGACGACCTTCGCCCCGCGGCTCGCCCAGCCGACGGCGTGCTGCACCCGGTCGCCCTCGCTGCGCTCGCGATCCTCGTCGCCAATGACCAGCTGCTCAAGGCCGCGTGGCCCGGCTTCGTCACGGGGAAGCTATCCGATATCGCCGGCCTGATCGTGGCGCCGCTCGCCCTCCAGGCGGCGTCGGAGGTCGGGACATGGGCGGTCGGTCGATGGCGCGGTCCGTCCCTGACGGTCTTGGCCCTGTCGATCGCGGTGGTCGGGCTGGGGTTCGCCGCGGTGCAGGTATGGGAACCGGCGACGGATGCCTACCGCTGGGGCCTCGGCGCGGCACAATGGCCGTTCCGGGTGCTCGTCGCTGCGGTCACCAGCGCCTCGCCACCGGGCGTCGTGCCCGTGCTCGCTACCGGCGACAGCGAGGACCTCATCGCCCTGCCGACGCTTGCGATCACGTGGTGGCTGGGTCGTCGACGGATACGGGAGGCGCTGCCGGCTGTGGCGCCATAGCGTCAGGCGATCGCGGCATCGAATGCAGCGCGGTGACGGCCGCCACCAGAGCCGCCGCGACCGCCACGTACACGCCGACGTCATCGATCTCCAGGCGGGATGCCGTCGTCGTGAAGCCGACGGAGTTCGAGGACCACACGAAGAGCCCGAGGACACCGGTCCCGGCGATGAGGATGTCGAACAGCGCCAGCCAGAACGGCCGTCCGCCGAGCCAGCGACGCAGGGCCACCACCAGCAGACCGGCCGGGATCAGCGCGAGGAGCGACGCCTGTGAGCTTGCGAACGGATCCCACAAGGACTGCTCCGCGAGGAACCCGAAACCGGCGATCAGGATGCCATTGCTCACGATCGCCAAGGCCGCCCACCAGCGGTCGTGCTGAGCACGAGGATCCGTTCGCCATGCCTGGCCGGTGACGATCCCGCCTGCGCCGCCGAACACTGCGAAGGCGGCCGCGAGGAGGATGGGTTGCACGACGGGATCGAGCGTCAATCGCCACGCGAGCCAGAGCCCGCCGAGCCCGACCATCGCCACGGCGGCCAGACCGAGCAGCCACCCACCATCGGTCGACCAGCGCCCCCGACCGTGCCACACACCCCAGGCCAGTGTCGCCAGCAGGATGATCGACCACGGATCCACCACGAACAGCAGGTTGATCGGTGATCGTGCGAAGACGTCGAATGCGTCGTACCGGCTGAGGTTCACGAGGCCCCCGACGAACATCCACACGATCAGGCCGATCGCAAGTGCGACCAGCGCCAGGCTTGGCAAGGACCTCCGTTCCGCAGGAAGACGACGATGGACCGCCGGACCGGCCACGATCCCGCCGATCAGCGCGAGTACGCCGGCGAGGATGGCCCAGATCGGTGCCACAGGCGTGCCGGCTGGGCCGTCGAGCTCGACGCGCAATAGGCCTGGCGCCGGCTGACCAAAGCCGCCATAGAGGAGCTCGACATGAACCTCATAGCGGACGACGGATCCCGGTAGCACGCTCGGTCCAGCCGCGATCGCCACCGCGTAGGTGAGGTCGCACCCGGTGGTGCAACGCTCGATCGGGAAGGTCGTTCTGGTCAGATACGCGCCCACCGGCTCGCCAGGACCGACCAGCGCGATCGTCGCATCGAGGCTATAGCCGGGCTGCAGGCCGCTCGCCGCCTGGAGCATGGGCGAGATGGAGCCGCTTGTCGCGTCGCCAGCTTCGGCATCGAGGTGGATGCGGAGCTCGCGCTCGACGGTCTCGCCACCATCGATCACGACCTCGCCGAAGACGCGGCCCTCGAGCGTCGGCTGGCGCGGGCTGGTCGCCAACAGCGCGAGGGCGCTCAGTGAGAGCAGGACCAGCGCCCGCACGGACGGCCCCTGCGAACCGTCTCGTCTGGTCATGCCGTGGCTGGCGTCCGCGGGGCGACCGAGGCTGTCACGGCTCGACGGTAGCATCGGCCCATCCGACTCCGCCGATCGTGAAATGGTTCCGCGGCTCCGCGATACTCGCCGGATGAAGCTGTATTTCGCGGGTCCCTTGTTCACGACGCCCGAGCGCACCTGGAACGCGGAGGTGACCGCGGCCCTTCGTGCCGCCGGCCACGAGGTATTCCTGCCCCAGGAGAACGAGCCTGGCAAGGACGCCGCCGGCATCTTCGCGGCCGACAAGGGCGGGATCGACTGGGCAGACGGCCTCGTCGCGATCATGGACGGCCCCGACCCCGACTCGGGTACGTGCTGGGAGGTCGGCTACGCCTACGGAACGAACAAGTCGATCGTGCTCGTCAGGACCGACTTCCGCTCGATGGCCGGCAACTCGGGCGAGTACAACCCGATGCTCACGGAAGCGGCAACGATCCGGCTTGATCTACCCGCCGCGTCGACGACCGAGGTGGTCAGCGCTGTGATCGAGGCGCTCGCTCGGATCGAAGCCGGCCCGGGCGCGAATGGAACATCACATGTTCCAAGCGGAGGCTGAGCGGCCGTCGGCAGGCGCGATTCGGCGCTTCCTTCGTCGGTTGGAACATCACATGTTCCAAGCGGAGGCTGAGCGGCCATTAGCGGGCGCAAATCAGCGGTTCCTTCGTCGGTTGGAACATCGGAGGTTCCAAGCGCCGCGCTAGGGCGACTGCTCCAGCGCGGCACTCAGCTGCGGGTCGTGCTCGCGCTTGTGACCGTACTGCTGGTAGACGACAAGGTCGTCGAGCGAGTACTCCGCGCCGTACCACGGGATCGTGCCGACCTCCCGCCAGACCTCCGGCGCGATCGCCTTCGCGTGCGCCATGACGCGGGCATGCGCATCAAGGAACTCGGCACGCACCTGCTCGATCGGCCAGTCCTTGCGGACCGCCGCCTGATCGTCGTTGAACGTGCGCGGGTCGGCCGACGTCAAGTCGCTCTTGGGCTCAGCCCCGGCGAACGAGGCCAGCTGGTCCGCGAACCGCACCTCGAACGCCCCCAGGTGACCGAGCAGATCCTTCGCCGTCCACACACCGAGCGCGATGCGCTGCCAGTCGTCAGGCCCGTATCGATCCATCGTCGAACGGATCGTGCGCTGGCCGTACATCAGGACATCGAGCGCGTTCATCGGTCTCCCTCCACCAGCGAAGCGTACTGCGCCAGGCGACGACAACCGGGGCGCCCGGGCACGTACCATCGCCGCCATGGCCGAGGAGGACCATCGCCTCGAGACAGCGCTGCGCATGCTGACCAAGGCCCGCCTGGTGTCGATGCAGGTGCCTGGGTTCGCCGTCGGCCGCTGGTGTGACGCCTGGGAAGCTGAGGCGGAACGGCGGGGCCTCGAGCCGAGCGCCAAGTCGTGGGAGGAGGGGATCCGCTGGATCGTCAGCAAGGTGGCCGCAGGGGAGCAGCCACCCGACTGACGAGCGCCTCTTGGCTCTCTGCTCTACGGCGCGAGGTGCAGGCGCCCCGTGTAGACATCGGTCAGGCCGCTGCCGTCCGGGTACGCGGTCCCGACAAGGTGCCCGCCGCCATGCAGGTCGGCGTAGGCACCGGTGCCGCCGCCGGCCGCGAACCCGCCGACGGTGCCCGGTGAGTTGGGCGAGGTGGATGCGTTCACGAGCAGCTCGAACGTGCCGCTGTCGTCCGCACAGGTCAGCGTCTTGACGAGGTGGAAGGTAAAGACGCCGCGGTTCTGCCGGCCACCGAACGTGCCGAACACGGGATCCGTCACCGCGGTGCCGGAAGGGCAGACGACACCACCCGTCGCGATGAACGTTTCACTGACATCGAACACCACCTCGATGGTGATGGTCGTGATGGGCGGCGCTGCCGCTGCCCCCGATGGAGCCCCGAGCAGGATCCCCAGGATCCCGATGCTGGCTCCGAGCCGTCGTGCACGCATGGCGTCCTCCTGATCGCGGGATCGTTCCGTATATCAAGTAGGACGCCCATTGCGAGGGATTCGTTCGATGTTCTTGATGCGGTCTCCATCAAGGCTTCATGAACGGTGTCCTACGATGATGTCCATCGCACTCACCCTGGAGATCGCACGTGTTCTTCGATCCGCTCTACATCCTGGTCATCATCGCGACGCTGGTCGTGTCCGGCGGCGCGCAGCTCTACATCCGTTCCACGTATGGTCGCTGGAGCCGTGTGGCCAATGGCGCCGGGCTGTCCGGCGCGCAGGTCGCCGAGTACCTCCGTGACCATGCGCCCTTCGGGATCGTCCAGGGCGGCTCGGGAGGCGGCTCCGGACGCCAGGCGATCACCGCGATCAAGGTCGCGCCTGGCGAACTGTCAGACCACTTCGACCCGCGCGACCGGTCCTTGCATCTGTCGGAGGCGGTGGCCACGCAGCCGTCGGTCGCGTCGATGGCCATCGCGGCGCACGAAGTGGGACACGCGCAGCAGGTCGCAGAGGGCAGTGCGCTGATGCAGCTCCGAAGTCTGCTCGTCCCCGCCGTCAGCGTCGGCCCGAGCCTTGCGTACTTCTTCATCATCGGCGGCATCATCCTGAACATGACCGGCCTGCTGACGATCGGCATCTTGCTGTTCGGGCTTGCCGTGCTGTTTGCCCTCCTCACGCTGCCCGTGGAGATCCAGGCGAGCCAGAAGGCGCTGGCGATGCTCGAATCGACCGGCGTGGTGACGACCGAGCAGGATCGCCAGGGCGCCAACGCCATGCTCCGAGCTGCGGCACTGACCTACCTCGCCGCCGCGATCGCCGCGATCCTGACGCTGCTCTACTACCTGACGCTGGCGCGCCGCAGCAGCTGATCGACGCGTGACGCGGACGCGGATCCCGGACGACGTGCTCACAGCGGCACACCAGCGGGCCGCGGCGCGCGTCGCCAAGGACTGGGCGACCGCCGATCAGCTCCGCGCCGAGATCGAGGCGGCCGGCTGGACGGTGGTCGACCGCGGGACGGATTTCGCCCTGTCGCCTGCAGCGCCGCCGGATATCGAGGAGGGCCCGCGCGTCCGCTACGGGGCGTCGCGCAACGTCCCGTCGCGGCTGGAGGAGACCCCGGCCGGGCCGGCGACGGTCGTGCTGATCGCCACGGACTGGCCGGCTGACGTTGATCGTGCCGTCAGGGCGCTACAGGAGCATGCACCTGCGGGGACCGGCATCGTCGTGGTGGCCGACGCTCCATCGGACGACCAGGCCGCGGGGCTCGAGGGGCTGACCGGTGTCGAGATCGTGTGGACCTCGGAGCGCCTGGGCCAGGGGGCCGCGACCAACATCGGGCTCCGGCGCTCGACCGGAAACGTCGTCGTCCTGATGGACCCGAGCGTCGAGCCGACCGGCGACGTGATCACACCGCTTGTCCGGGCCCTCGACGATCCGACCGTCGCCCTGGCCGGGGCGTGGGGCCTCAGGTCCACAGACCTCCGGACGTTCGAGGAGGCGGCGCCAGGCGACGTCGACGCGATCGAAGGGTATCTGCTGGCCTCCCGGCGCGATGACGCAGCCGATCGCGGCCCGCTCGACGAGCGGTTCCGCTTCTACCGCAACCTCGACATCTGGTGGAGCCTCGTGCTGCGCGACCAGGGTGAGGGCGAGACACCACGGCGCGCCGTCCGCATCGCGGATCTACCGGTCACGCGTCACGAGCACCGTGGCTGGTCGAGCATCGAAGACGAGGAGCGGGCGCGCCAGTCGAAGCGGAATTTCTACCGGATCATCGACCGGTTCGGGTCGCGCTACGACCTGCTCGTCGCGGACCGGACGACTGCGTGAGCGACGAGTCGGTCCTGCCAACCGGTCCCGAGGCGATCGAGCGGCTCGCGGAGCAGCTTGGTGTCGGGATACTGGTCGAGTCGGTCGAGCCGGGGCCGCCCGCGCGGATCATCGCGACCGGATTGCTGGACGGAGGGAGCACCCGGCTCGAGGGATCGGGCCCGACCGAGGACGACGCGTGGCGCGATCTCGCGCGTGCCGCGATCGTCTGGAAGCGCGAGGACGGCCGCAATATCCGGCTGTGGTGGGGCGCCTAGCGGCGGTGGCGGCAAGACGTCGATCGCGTTTGGAACATGACATGTTCCGATCAGCGGCTGAGCGACCGGACCAGGTCCCAAAACGGGCGCTCGTTGGGCATTTGGAACGTGATGATGTTCCAAACGGCGGCTGAGAGCCCGAATCCCGGCGGTTCCTTCGTCGGTTGGAACATGGTGATGTTCCAACTGGGGTCGGCGTCGTCGAGAAGATCACCGACGAGCGCGGACGGTCGAACCTTCCGGTGCGTCGATGACGTCGTAGCCGGCCGAGCCGATCTCCGCGCGGAGCGCATCGGCCATCGTGTAGTCCCGGCTGGACCGTGCCACCTCCCGTCGGCGTAGCAACGCCTCGACCTCCGCAGGGACATCGGCCGCAGCCGCGCGTTCCCACACCCGATGGAGATCGAGCCCCAGTACTGCATCGGCGTCAAGCACGAGCCAGCGGCGCTCATCGGCCGGCAGGTCGGCGCGGAGCATCTCGCGCACGGTCACGAGGGCGGCAGGCAGATCGAGGTCGTCGTCGAGCGCGTCGACGAAGCGCGCGTGGAGGGCAGCGCCGCCCGCTGACAACGGAGCGGATGGGGCGTGCGCACGATCCTTCAGGGCGTACTCGTCGCCACCGAACGCCGTGGCGCCCGTCGCTGTGCCTTCCGGTCGATCGCCCGCCGCGCCTGCGGCGAGCACGGGTGGCGCGGCCCAGTCGCCATTCGCCGGCGGCGGACCCAGCGACGCCAGCCGGCTTCGCAGCGACGTGTACGCCGCGGCCGCCCCGGCGATCGACTCGTCCGAGTAGTCCAACTTGTGCCGGTACCGGGACGTGAGGATCAGATAGCGGTATGCCAGCGGCTCGATGCCCTCGTCGATCAGCTCTGTGACCCGCTGGAAGTTGCCAGCCGACTTGGCCATCTTGCGGCCCGCCATGAGCAGATGCTCCCCGTGGACCCAGAGGCGCGCGGGCGGGCCACCCACGAGCGGCGCTGACTGGGCGATCTCGTCCTCGTGGTGGGGGAAGATGTTGTCGATGCCGCCGGTGTGCAGGTCGAACCGGTCGCCCAGGTAGCGGCGGGCCATCGCCGAGCACTCCAGGTGCCAGCCCGGATAGCCGTCGCCCCAGCGCGCAGTGGGCCACTTGAGCGAACGGCGTGGTCCGGCCGCCTTCCACAGCGCGAAGTCGGCGGGATCGCGCTTGTCCGGCTCGACCTCGCCCCGATGGCCGGCGCGCAGCTCATCGAGCGAGTTGCCGGACAGCCGGCCGTAGCCCTCGAACGATCCGACCGCGTAGTACACGTTGCCGGTGTCCGCCGCGTAGGCGTGGCCCAGGTCCTGGAGCTGCTCGGCCAGCTCGATCATCTCCGGGATGTGCTCGGTGGCTCTCGGGAAGACGTGCGCGGGCAGGATGTTGACGAGGGCCTCATCGGCATGGAAGGCGGCTTCGTACGCATCCGCGATCTCGGCCGTCGTCTTGTGCTCGAGCCCCGCCTGGACCAGCATCCGATCCTCGCCGCGGTCGAACTCGTCCTCGCGCAGGTGACCCACGTCGGTGATGTTCTTGACGTGGAAGACCTCGAGCCCGTGGTACAGCAGCACCCGCCGGATCAGGTCGGCCAAGAGGTTCGAGCGCAGGTTCCCGACGTGCGCGTAGCGGTACACGGTCGGACCGCAGGTGTACATCCGGACGCGCCCGGGCTCGAGCGGCTCGACCGCCTCGACCGTGCGGCTCAACGTGTTCCGGATCCGCAATGTCATGCGGACATCGTAGAGGCCCTAACGTCCGTGACCGATCCTCGTTATGCCATCAGAGGCCTCGCGGTTCCGACATCGTTCCCCCGGCGGTGTAGTCCTGCGGGGCCTCATCGCGTCGAGGGGCCGAACGGGGACCGCCCGTATACTCCGGCCGATGCGCCGCGGGTTGGTCCTCCTTTCTGTCGTCCTGATCGCCGGCGCCTGTGGGGGGTCGTCCACCGGCGCTGCCGAGGGCACCGCGCGGATCGCTATCAGCCCGCCGACCGTGCTCGATCCGGCCGCCAGCGGTGACGCGCAAAGCTCGGCCGTGATCGCCCAGTTCTTCGAGACCCTCACGGCCATCGACGAGTCGCTCCAGCTCCGACCGGCGCTCGCCGAGTCGTGGCGTGTCGAGGAGGCTGGCCTGCGGATCGTCTTCCATCTCCGCCCCGATCTGCGGTTCAGCGACGGCTCCCCGTTGCGTGCCCGTGATGTGGTTCGCAGCTGGCTCCGGATCATCGACCCCGACGAGCCATCGCCCCTGAGTACGCTCCTGCATGACGTCCGAGGCGCCGCCGCGTACCTATCGGGGGAGGGGACGCCCGAGGACGTCGGCCTGCGTGCCGATGATGCAGCCGGCGATGTCGTCGTCGATCTCATGCGCCCGTCATCGGAGTTCCCGGCGATCGTGGCCGGGTCGACGTTCGGCATCGTCCCGCCGGGCATCGATGACCCCGCCGCGTTGGGCGCCGGCGATGGGTTCGTGGCAAGCGGCGGCTACCGCCTCGCTGCTGAGAGTGCGAGCGAGATGACGCTGGTGGCCAACCCGCACTACTGGGCGGGTACGCCCGCGCTCGGCACCATCACGGTCCTCATCGACCTCGGGGGCGCAAGTCCCGTCGAGCGATTCGAGCAAGGCGAGCTGGACTACACGCAGGTGTCCGGCTTCGATGCCAGCTGGATCGCGTACGACGAGGTCCTCGGGCCGCAATTGCGCAGCGTCCCGGCGATGGCGACCGACTTCTACGGCTTCGACACGACGGTCGCCCCGTTCGACGACGTGCGCATCCGCCAGGCGTTCGGCGCGGCCGTCGACTGGCGCCGGATCTCGCGGCTGGCGGTCGACGACCCGGCGGCGGTCGCGAACTCGATGGTGCCGCCCGGGATCCCGGGGCGAAGCGATCGGGACATGCTCCCGAAGTACGACCCTGCGGCCGGCAGGGCGCTGCTCGCAGAGGCCGGCCACCCGGGTGGTTCGGGCTTCCCGGACGTGACGCTGGTGACCGGCGGCAGCGCCTACGACGAGGCCGTCGTAGCAGAGCTGGAACGCGAGCTGGACATCACGGTGAAGACCGAGAACATGGATTTCACCGAGTACTTCGACCGGCTCGACACCGATGCGCCCGCGATGTGGTCCCTGTCGTGGATCGCCGACTACCCGGGCCGGAACGATTTCCTGGGCGTGCTGCTCGGCACCGGGTCGACCAACAACTACGGCCGGTGGAGCTCACCGGCGTTCGATGCCGCTATCGCCGACGCGGCTGCTGCCACCGACCCGGGCGCGGTCGGCGCGGCCTACGACCGGGCAGAGGAGGTCGTCCAACGCGAGGTTCCGGTCGTCCCGATGAGCTACAGCACGAGCTGGGCCCTGTCGCGGGACGGGTTCCTGGGGGCGGGGCAGAACGGGCTCGGCAATCTTCGCTTCGCCGGGCTCGCATGGTCGGGTCCGTGAAGTCAGTGCCGCGTCGACGTCGCGTGGTGCGAGTGATCGCCGCGCTCGCTCTTGCCGCTGTCGCAAGCGGGCCGACAGCGAGCATCGTCAGTGCCGCCACGCCGGAGTTCGGGCGACCCACGATCGACGGTTCGTTCGGCGCCGACATCGAGGCCACCCAGCCCGTGACATTCGACGTCGCGCCCGACCTCGTCGAGGTGCTCGTCACGACCGCGGATGGGCCGCCACTCGTGGCGGAAGCTGCGTCGCCAGGTGGCGGCGAGACGACGCTCCGCTACACCGTGGGCGGCGTCGATGGGCACGTCCTGCCCAATACGCCGGTCAGCGTGCGCTGGCGGATCACCGCCGACGGCGAGACCACGCTTGGTCCCGTGGCTCGGACGGTGGTCGATGACGAGCGATTCGATTGGCAGACGTTGAGCGGCGGTGTCGTGCGCGTGCACTGGTACGAGGGCGGTCAGGCGTTCGGCGAGCGAGCGCTCGCCATCGGCAAGCGGGCAGTGGAGGAGACCGCGCGCAAGTTCGGCGTCACCGAGGAGGATCCGGTCGACTTCTTCATCTATGCCGACAACGACGCCTTCTACGACGCGCTCGGCCCGGGTACTCGCGAGAACGTCGGCGGTCAGGCGAACGCCGATATCCGGACGTTGTTCGCACACATCTCGCCCCGTTCGATCGACGACCCTTGGGTCGAGAATGTCGTCCCCCACGAGCTCATCCATCTCGTGTTCGATACGGCGGTCAAGAACCCCTACCACTTCCCACCGCGCTGGCTGAACGAAGGGCTGGCGGTCTACCTGAGCGTCGGCTACGAGCCGGGCGATCGCGCGGCGGTCGAGGCTGCGGCTCGAGACGGGGAGCTGATCCCGCTCGATGGCCTTGCCGGCCAGTTCCCGACGTCGGCCTCGCGGTTCGGGCTGGCGTACGCGGAGAGCGCGAGCGCGGTCGACTTCCTGGTTCGCACCCATGGCGAGGACACGATGGTCTCGCTGGTCCGCTCGTACGCCGAGGGTCGGACCGACGACGAGGCGTTCGAGGCGGCGATCGGCATGGACGTAGCCGCGTTCAACGACGCGTGGCTCGCGGACCTCGGCGCGAAACCACCGGTGAAGTACGGCCCGCAGCCGCCGCCGGCCGGACCCGTGCCTGATGGCTGGGATGGCGCGTCGCCGGCGCCGGGCAGCGTCGGGACACCACGCCCGCAAGCCGCAAGCCTCCCGAACGTGGTCGTCGTCGAAACACAGGCGTATTACCTCGAGTTCACCTCGCCCGTCCTGACATTCGTCGCCATCCTGGTGCTGGGAGGCGTCGCATTGCTGATCTGGAGCCGCTCGCGCGGACGATCGGCGTGATCGGCAGGCTGCGCTCGACCCCGAGCTGGCAGGTCACGCTCGGCGCGGCGCTGCTGGGGCTCGGCTTCCTGATCGCGGCCCAGCTCGCCGCCGAGGGACCCCGCGTCCGCTACACGACCCAGGAGCGTTCACCGCTCGTCGAGACCGCCACGCAGCTCCAGCGGCGGCAGGAGGAGCTGAAGGCGCGCATCCTCGAGCTGCGCGGGCAGATCCAGGCCACAGAGCAGGCGGACGAGGGATCGGCCGCGCTGGTCCGTGGTCTGAACGACGACTTGCAGGACGCGCGGATCGCGGCCGGGCTGATCCCGCTCACCGGGACCGGCATCGTCCTTCAGCTCGAGGACTCGGCGGACCCGCCGGCACCCGGCGCCAACGACGCCGACTACCTGGTCGGGGCACGCGATCTCCGCGCGATCGTCGAGGAGCTGTGGTCGGCCGGCGCCGAGGCGATCGCGGTCAACGGAGAACGCCTCACACCGACGACGGCGATCATCGACGTCGGGCCATCGATCCTGGTCAACGCGGCGTATCTCGCCGGTCCCTACCAGGTGACCGCGCTCGGTCCCGAGGACCTCTACCCGCGGCTGAGTGCATCCCCCGGCTTCGTCGATCTCCTGCGGACGCGCGCCCAGGGATTCGGCATCCGCGTCGCGATCGCCGAGCCCGAGGCGGTCGACATGCCGGCATTCGCCGGGACCGTCACGCTGCGCTATGCGCGCCCCGAGCCGGCGAGCTGACTCGATGCGCCGCCGACGCAACCAGCTCACCATCGCCGCCGTCACGTTCCTGCTCGGCCTGCTCGTCGTCGTCCAGGCGCAGACCCAGGCAAGCAGTACCGCGTTCGCCGGCTTGTCGTCCCAGGATCTGACGTTCCTCGTGGCCAACCTCGATGACCGCAACGACCAGCTGCGGACGGAGGTCGCGACCCTCGAGCGCGAGCTGGAGGTCCTGGAACAGAACACCGAGCGGGGCGACATGTCGATCGATGAGCTGCGCGCCGACCTGCGGCGGGTCCGCCTGTACGCGGGCCTGGATCCCGCCGTGGGCCCGGGCGTTTCGATCGTGGTGCGCGGGCCGATCGACGGGCGAGGGATCGAGGACCTGGTCAACGAGCTGCGCAACGCCGGCGCCGAGGCGATGGCCATCGATTCGGTCAGGCTGGTGCCGGGCGTGGTCGCCGTTGGCGCGCCGGGCGCCATAGCGATCGGCGGGCACGCACTGGGCGATCCGTTCACGCTCAGCGCGATCGGAGCGCCGGACAAGCTGACCGGGTCGCTCACACGCCCGGGCGGCATCATCGCGCAGCTGTCGGCGACCCAGCCCGACGTGCTGGTCGATGTGACGCCGCTCGACCAGATCGGCGTGCCCGCCACGGATCGGCAACTCGTCCCGAGTCATGGCCGTCCGCGCCTCTGATACCCTGCCCGCCGTGCCGGACCGACCGATCCTGGACCTGCTGCTCGGGGATGTCGTCCGTCTCCGTCGACGCCACCCGTGCGGTGGTGATACGTGGCTCGTGGACCGGCTGGGCGCGGACATCGGGTTGCGCTGCCAGACCTGTGACCGGCACGTCCTGATCGAGCGCGCCGTCCTCGAGCGCCGCCTCGCTGGCTTCGTCGAGCGGGGTGACCCGACGATCACGGCCGCTGTCGCGGGTGACGATTCGGGGCGGCAGCGGATCGCGCCCGACCGGCCCTCGTGACCGAGCCCGGGCCCATCGGGGCCGAGGGGATCCCTGCGGGGAGCGAGACGTCGAACGGCGAAGGCGCGCTGACCGTCTTCCGCAACCCGTCGTTCCTCCGCCTATGGCTGTCGCAGGCGGCGACCCAGATCGGCGGCAACATGGTGCTGTTCGGGTTGACGGTCGTCGTCTCCGAGAACAACCCGAACACCGCCGTCAGCCTGCTGATCCTGTCATTCCTCGTGCCGGCCGTGCTGGTCTCGGCGGTCGCGGGGGTCTACGTGGACCGCGTCGATCGGCGGTTGATGCTGGTCGCGACCAACGTGCTCCGCGGCCTGGCCATCATCGGCCTGTTCCTCGTCGGCGACCACCTGCTATTGCTCTTGCTGCTTAATCTCTTCGTCTCGACCGTGACGGTCTTCTTCGCCCCGGCGGAGGCGGCGATGATCCCCGAGGTCGTGCCGCGCAACCAGCTGCTCGCCGCCAACGGCGTGTTCACGCTCACGCTCAACGCTGCGTTCGCGCTCGGCTTCGCGCTGCTCGGCCCGCTGGTCATCAACATCGCCGGGCCGCAGGCCGTGATCCTGATCGTTGCGGCGCTGTACTTCCTGGCGGCGGTCTTCTGCTGGACCCTCCCACCATCGCCACCGCCGGCGCGCACGTCCAACGGCGACGGTGCCGTGATGGAAACGCAGCATGCCGTCGAATCGACGCTTTCCCAGTTGCGTGAAGGGTTCGCCTTCATCAGGGGTCATCGGTCGATCGGCTGGTCGCTGCTGTACCTCGGCATCACGGCGTCGCTCGTGGGCGTGCTCGGCGTGCTGGGTCCCGACTTCGCGCAGACAGCACTCGGGCTACGGCCGAAGGACACGTCGATCATCGTGCTGCCGCTCGGCGCCGGGATCGTGATGGGCATCCTCCTGCTCAACTCGTACGGGCAGTTCCTGCCGCGCCGACGAGTGATCGAGGGCGGGTTGATCCTCCTGGGCGTCATGCTCGCACTGCTGTCGGTGGCAGGGCCGATCAGCCAGTTCCTTCAGCGAGTCGATCAGGCCGGCAGCCTGCTCGACCTGTCGGCGGTCACATCGCTGCTCGCGATCGTCGTGTTCATCGCGTTCGTCGCCGGCATCGCGTACTCGGCGGTGGCGATCCCCGCCCAGACCCAGTTGCAGGAGGACCTGCCGGAGGACGTGCGAGGCCGCGTCTTCGGCGTCCTGTTCATGTTGGTGTCCGTCTCGAGCTTCGTGCCGATCATCATCGTGGGGCCGATCTCGGACCTCATCGGGACCGCCACCGTGATGCTGATCGTGGCGATCGGCGTGCTCGTCTCCGGCGTCGCGAGCGTGTTCCTGCGAGACCCGAACCTCGGGGTCGCCGGCGCCACCGCGGACCCGCATGTGGAGGACCCGATCGCCGCTGCGCTGGGAGCCGATCGACCGATGTGGCGCGCCGAACGCGGCGCACCGAGCAGCGTGCTGCCACCGCGCTCGACGGACCCCGTCGGGGTCCCCGGGCCCGCCGACCTCGCCGACCGGGACTGACCGATGGCGAAGGTGGCGGTCGTGTTCACCGGGGGCACGATCAGCATGGGTTTCGACCCTGTGGCCGGCGGGAACGTCCCGACGCTCGATGGCGCGGCGATCCTCGCCCGGACGCCGGGGCTCGAATCGATCGCCGACGTCGTCCCGATCGATCGTGGTCTGACGCCCGCCAGCCATTTCACCTGGGCGGACCTGTTGGGGCTGGGCGACGTGATCCAGGGTGCGCTCGACGAGGCGGCGATCGATGGCGTGGTCGTCGTCCAGGGCACGGACACCATCGAGGAGACGGCCTTCGCCTGGGATCTGATCGTCCGCTCCCCGAAGCCGGTGGTCGTCACCGGAGCGATGCGCGCGTCGCACGAGGACGACTACGACGGACCGGCGAACGTGCGTCGCGCGGTGGTGGCGGCCGCGGCGCCCGAGCTGCGCGACGTCGGGGTGGTGGTGAGCCTGGACGGCACCCTCGAGGCTGCCGACGACGTGACCAAGATGCATACGCGCGCGTTCGACACGTTCCAGTCGCCCAATAGGGGCTCGCTCGGGCGGGTGGCGGACGACGGTGTCATGCTGGCGCGGCCTCGCGGTCCGCGGCGATCGCTGGAAGCCCTTCCGACAGACGGCGCGCGAGTGGAGCTCGTCCAAGCCGGCATCGGCTCCGACGGGGCGATGCTCGATGCCGCGGTCGCCACGGGTGCCACGGGGGTCGTGGTCGCGGCGACAGGCGCGGGAAACACCACCGCCCGGCTGCTTGCCGCCGCGGAACGGGCGATGGACGGGGGTGTCACCGTCGTCCTCGCGTCGCGGTGCCCGGCCGGCGCCGTGTCGACGGCGTATGCGTTCCCGGGTGGTGGCGCGACCTGGGTCCGCGCGGGAGCGATCCCCGCCGGCACGTTGTGCGCGATCAAGGCCCGTGTGGCACTGGCGCTGGGTCTGGGGGCAGGGCTCGGACGCGACGAGCTCGCGACGCTGCTGGCGGACCCGCTAGGCTGATCGGCCATGCCGCTCGACATGCTCGTCACGGGCCGGATCGCCACGCTGGAGGGCGATGCTGGCTTCGGCTGGGTCGAGGCCATCGGCATCCGCGACGGCCGGGTCGCCTTCGCGGGGTCGGAGGTGTTCCTCGAGACGCGGGCCGACCCGTTCACCGAGCGGATCCGCCTTGAGCCCGACCAGGTGGCACTCCCCGGGCTGACCGATGCGCACCTCCATCTCGCGCAGGCCGCGCTGGCCTCGCGCCACGTGGACCTGGGGGACGCGCAGACACTCGATGAGGGTCTTGCTCGGCTGCGCGACGCCCACGACCAGCTGCCGGCCGACGCCTGGCTCGAAGGCCACGGCTGGGATTCGGATCGATGGGGTGGCTGGCCGACCGCCGATTCGCTCGAGTCGGTCGCGCCCGGTCGCAAGGCCGTGCTCTGGGCGCACGACCACCACGCCCTGTGGGCCAGCCACGCGGCCATCGGCGCCGCCGACCTGCCGGACGGCGACCCGCCCGGCGGCGTCATCCGGCGCGCCGATGACCGGAGTCCCGAAGGCGTGCTGTACGAGGCGGCGACCCGGCTTGTCACCATCCATGTGCCGCCACCCTCGGCCGAGGACCTCGAAGCGGCCATCGTCGAGGTCGGCAAGGACCTCGTGTCGCTCGGTGTCGTCGCCTGCCACGACCCGGGCGGCGTCGCACCGGATCCGGACCTGTCGTACTCGTTCCCGGCGTACGCGCGGCTGTCGGACGCCGGCAGGTTGCCCGTTCGTGTCCACGCGTGCATGCGCGACGATGCAGTCGCTGCCGCGATCGAGCAGGGACATCGCAGCGGTCGCCGGCTTGGCGCGAACCCCGACGGTCGCGCGATGGTCGGCTGGCAGAAGTGCTTCGCCGACGGCTCGCTCGGGTCGCGTACCGCCGCGCTTCTCGACGACATCGAGCCCGAACCGGATCGACCGCTCCCGCGCGACCTCCGCCGCGGCGTGTGGATGACCGAGCCCGCCGCCCTGCGCGAGCGGGTCGAGCGGGCTGCGGCCGGTGGGATCGCGACGATCATCCATGGGATCGGCGATGCCGCGATCCGCGCCGCGCTCGATGTCCTGACGCCGTTCGCCGCGACATCGCCGCTGATGCCTCGCGTCGAGCACGTACAGATGCTTCATCCCGACGATCGCCCGAGGTTCGCCGCGGCCGGGATCGCGGCCAGCGTGCAGCCGGTGCACCTCGGTTCGGATGCGCTCCAGGCGTGGAAGCTGTGGGGCGAGCGCGCCGAGGCCGAGGGCTACACCTGGAAGTCCATCGCGGACACCGGCGCGGTCATGCCGTTCGGTTCCGACGCACCGGTCGAGTCGTATGACCCGTGGCCGGGCCTTGCGCTCGCCGTTCGACGCGAGGACGCGCGCTGGCCATCGGGCACGCCGGCGTACGCGCCGGAGCAGTCGCTGACGCTCGAACGCGCGCTCCGTGCGAACTGCATCGACGGCGCCGTCTCGGCGCGGGAGATCGACCGCGGCAGGCTGACCGTCGGACAACGTGCCGACCTCGTCGTCATCCCGGCAGTGTCGATCGACGAGTCTGTCACCCCCGGCGGCCCGCTCTCGACGACCCGGCCCATGATGGTCCTGATGGACGGCAAGGTGGTCTTCGAGGTATGAGTCGGAAATGGTGCGGAGGAGCCGATGTCTCAGACCAGGATGATGCCGATGCTGACCGTTCGAGACGCTGCGCGAGCGATCGACTTCTACCAGCGCGCGTTCGCGGCGGCGGAACGATCGCGACTGACCACGCCAGAGGGCAGGATCGTTGCGGTACTCGACATCGGTGGAGCTGAATTCGGTGTGGTTGACGAAAACCCCGATGCGGGCAATGTCAGCCCGGCGACGCTGGGCGGGACATCGGTCAGGATCAGTCTCGAGGTGGCCGATCCAGACGGGGTGGCACAACGCGCCGTCGAGGCTGGCGCCGAGACGATCTTCCCAGTCGATGATCAGCCGTACGGGATGCGACAAGGCCGCGTCGGTGATCCCTTCGGCCACCACTGGCTCATCGGCCGCCAGATCTGACGATCCTCACCCACCCAGTTCGCGGAGGGCGTCGGCGAACAGGCCGTTGAAGATCCGCGACGTCGATGGGAATGCGTGGATGGTGTCCGCCAGCACGTCCATCGTGACGTGCGCCTTGATGGCAAGCACGCACTCGTGGATCGCCGCTGAGGCATCGGGGCAGGCGACCGCCGCGCCGATCAGCTCCCGCGTGCCGCGGTCGACGACGATCGCGATGTGCCCCAGCTCGGCCTCGAGCGCGTAACCGCGGCTGCTCTTGGCGAAGTCCGCGACCTGCTCGAACGCGTCGAGCCCCTGTTCCCGCGCGGTCTCCAGCGAGACGCCCACGAACGCGGCCTCTGGGTCGGTGTAGGTGGCACGCGGCAGCGCCCGGTAATCCGGGGTGACCTGCTCGCCCCTCGCCATGCGCGCGGCCAGCTCACCCTGGTAGTGGGCCTGGTGCGTGTGAAGCTCGGGGCCACCCGCATCACCGACCGCGTAGAGCCCGTCGGCGATGCGCAGGCGGCCATCGCGCGGGTAGGGCGGCGTCCGGCCGCTGGTGTCGAGCCCGTAGTGCTCCAGGCCGATGTCGTCGAGGGGGACCTCGCGTCCGACGGCCGCCATGAGCGTGTGCGCCTCGGCGGTCGAGCCGTCGTCGAGCTCGATGACGTGCGCACCGTCCGCGCCCGCACCGGCCCGGGCGGCCACGGCCCGGACACCGGTCCGCACGGTCACGCCATCCGCTTCGAGCGTCGCCTTGATCACCTCGGAGTTGCGCGGGTGATCGGTCGGTGCAAGACGCGGACCCGATTGCACGATCGTGACCGGCACCCCGAACCGCGCATAGACCTGCGCCAGCTCGCAGCCGGTCGGGCCGCCACCCAGGATCAGCAGGCTCCGTGGCAGCTCCCGGGCGAGCGTCGCCTGCTCATTCGTCCAGACGTCGATTCCCTCGATCCCGGGAATCGCGATCTTGCGCGACGCAGAACCGACCGCGATGACGACGTTCCTGCCCCTGAGCTCGTGGCGTTGCCCGTCGTGACTGACCGTGACCCGACCACGATCGGCGATGCGCGCATCGCCGCGGTAGACGACCGCGCCGCCCTTCTCGAGCGACTTGACGTGGCTGGTGTCGTCGGGCTCGGCGGCGTCGGCGGCTCGGTTGATCATGAAGTCGCGGTGTTTCGATGCCCGTGGCCACTCGTAGCGGGGCGGGTCGGCCTTGTGCTCGGCAGCCGAGTGCAGCAGCGCCTTGGAGGGAAGGCAGCCGATGTGCGGGCAGCTACCGCCGAACCAGCGCCGGTCGATGACGGCGACGGTCGCCCCGAGCTCGCGGGCCTTGTGCGTGGCCGCCTCGCCACCGGGTCCGGCGCCGATGACGATGAGGTCGAAGGTCTGATCCATCGCCGTTCAGTCTGGCGACTCTCGATGACGGTCGCGTTGCCGTCGTGCTTCGTACAACAGGATCGCGGCCGAGACCGACACGTTGAGGCTGTCGGCGACGCCGTGCATCGGGAGTCGGACGGTCTCGATGTCATCGGCCTGCCAGAGGGCAGTCAGGCCATCTGTCTCGCTGCCGAGCGCAAGGGCGAGCGGACCGGTCAGGTCGGCGTCGGTGTACAGGCGGGCTGCGTCCACACGGGCGGCGACGACCCGGATCCCGCGCTCCCGAAGCCAGACAAGGACGTCGGCGGATGGCGCGGCGGCAAGGGGGACGGAGAAGATCGTCCCGGCACTGGCGCGGATCACGTTGGGGTTGGCGAGGTCGGTCCGCGGGGATGCGGCGATGAGGGCGTCGGCGCCTGCCCCATCCACGCTGCGCAGCACGGCCCCGACGTTGCCCGGCTTCTCGACGTCCTCGACGACCACCACCAGTGGATCGTCCGGGAGCTGGAGAATGGCGAGCTCGAGCGATGGGGCGCGGATCACCGCGATGATGCCCTCGGCGCGGTCGCCGAACGCAAGCTTCGCGAAGGCCGGCTCGGTGGTCGTCGTGACCGCGATGTGCATCGCCACCATGGCATCCAGGGCGGCCCGAGCGTCCTCGCCGGCGAGCAGCGGCTCGCAGACGAACGCTTCGACGACCTCGACGCCGGCATCGAGCGCTCGGCGCACCTCGCGTGCGCCATCGACGAGCGTGAGACCGCTCGACTCGCGTTCGCGCCGATCGCGCAGTCGGGCGACCGACTTGATGCGCGGGTTCGACGGGCTCGCGAGGGCAGGGGAGGACGTGGAGGTCATCGAGCTCATGATGCGCCGTCGCTGCGCGCGAAGGCGCCGAGCTCGAGCGAGGCGCCGGATGTCGACGTGAGCACGAGCTGGCCGACTTCGACATCGTCGGTGACGGTCGCTAGCCGGTAGCCGAGGTCGTCGGGATCGATGCCTTCGGCGTGGGCGGTCAGCAGTACGAAGCCGTCGGGTAGCAGCAGGCGGCGGATGTCGGCGAGGAGGGCGTCGAGGTCGTGCTCGAGTCGCCATGCCTTGCCCGAGGTGCCGTGGCCGTAGGTCGGCGGGTCGAGGACGACGCCGGCGTACCGCCGTTCGCGTCGGATCTCGCGGGCGACGAAGGCGCGCACATCGTCGACGAGCCAGCGGATCGGTCGATCCTCGAGTCCGTTCAGCGCCGCGTTCCGGCGCGCCCATGCCACGGTCGGTCGGGCGGCGTCGACATGGACGACCGCCGCGCCGGCGCGGGCCAGCGCGAGCGTGACGAGACCCGTATAGCCAAAGAGGTTCAGGACTGACCGGGTCTCCGCGCTGGCCACGCGTTGAAGAAGCCAGGGCAGTATCGCGGCGTGCTCGGGGAACAGCCCGACATGTCCCGCGTCGGTCGGTCGTGCCTCGAAAGCGAGGTCGTCGAGGCGCACGCGCCAGCTTGAGCGTGCCTCGTCCAAGCCCGGACCGCTCCAACCGCCCTCTCGCGCGAAGCGGAGGTCGGCGTCGCGCCAGCGTTCGGTCGAGCGACGGCCCTCGAAGGCCGTGGGATGCGGTCGCTCGACCACGTACGACCCGAAACGTTCCAGCCGGGCGCCTCCACCAGCGTCGATGAGCTCGTAGTCGTCCACCGACGCATCATCAGCCGAAACCGACCGTGCCGGGCGGTCGAATCCCCGGATGACGAGAGAAGGAGGTTCGCGTGGTCCGACGATCGATCCTGGCGGTGGTGCTGATCCTTGCCGCTGTCCTGAGCGGTTGCAACCCATCGGGCGGCGGATCGGGCGCGCCAGCCGGCTCACCGGCGGCGCCAGCACAGCCGCCCGGCTACTGAATTGGAACGTCTAACCCGCTCTCGACTGTTTGTCGCCCGGTCGGCCCCTGCGGTACGATGCGCGCTGCCGTTCGGGTGGCGGCGCTGTCACTCCAGTGGTCCTGCGAGACGTGGAACACCTCGCGCTAAGGGACTTCGGGAGAGGCGGCGACAAGACCCAGACGGTAGGTTCCGACAGTCTCGCGTCCAGCCAGACGCGGAGCAGCCGGAACCGTCGGGCGGCTAGCTCAGCTGGTTAGAGCACTTGCTTGACATGCAAGAGGTCACTGGTTCGAGTCCAGTGTCGCCCACCAAACCGCCATCACGAACGTGACCGCCATGACGGCGGTCATTGCATTTTGTGGATCTTGGGCGGTGTCATGGATGCGCGTTAAGGGCATGACGATTCAGCACCCATCTGGCCGAATCTCGGGCTTCGTCTTGATCGCCCTTTTCGGAGGCCTTCTGGCAGCTTGCACGGCGGCACCCGGCGGGCCGAGAGGTAGCCCGGCTGCTGCGGCATCTGCCGAGGCGGCGGAATGCCACGCGATCAATGAGTCGGTAGACACGCCACCGTATTCGGTCCAGTTCCTGATGGACTTCGCCACCATTGTCTTCGTCGCAGAGGTCAGGTCGATCGAGGCCGGCGTCTGGAACACGCAGGACGGCAAGAAGCCGCCGAAGGGAGCAAAGAACGGTCCCAAGTTCAACCCGGCAGTCGTGACGCCGATCAACCTCCAGATCGATGCGACGTTCTTCGGGGACGCGGGACCAGGAGCGATCCGGGTGGTGAACCCCGGAGGGACGGCCGACTGCGTCGAACACCACGTCAGCAACGCTCCAGTGCTCCAGAAGGGCAAGACCTACGTCTTCTTCGTGCAGCCGAGCCCTGATGCCGACGGCGTCCGGAAACCTGAGCTCCCGCAGGTCCTGGCGGCTTGGCCGGTCCTCGCGGACGGCAGTGTCAAGACGTCGGTCGAAGGGACCTTGCCGCTCAACGAGGTCGAGGAATTGGTGCGCAACCCCGTGCCGCCCCCGGTCGAGCCTGAGCCGACGGCGGCTGGGACTGGCAACCCGGGATGAGCCTGTCTAACACAGCCGAGGGGTAGGCTCGCGTCAATGAAACGCGCGAACGCTGCACGGGCGGGCCTCATCACCCTGGCCGTGTCAGCCCTGGCCGGCTTCCTCGGTTCCAATGCTTCGGTCCTGGCCTACGACGCCCGCAAGGGTCACGGGCCACTAGCCGGTGTCGACTGGCCGGGCGTGGCGTACGTTTCATGGGCTCCGGCCGTCCTGGCCGTGCTCGTGTTCGCGATCGTCACGTGGCAGTTCGGTTTCCGAGGTGCACTGATCGCGCTAGCGGGCTTCGCGATCGGCGGCCCGGTACTGTTCGGCGTCCTGTCGCCCTGGAGTCCTGAGCCACCCGAGCGGCTGGTGTGCTGCGACGGCGTCCGATCGTTGCAATCGTTTTCGAGCGTCATCGCCGGGATCGGCGTCTTCTTGATCGTTCCAGCGACCACGCTTGCTGTCCGACGGATGTGGCGGCGCCTCCACCCAGTCGACACACCCGAGCTGGCGCCTTCCGCCGAGATCACGAACGACACGCCCGCGGACGGGAGGGCCGCCTCGGACGCCGGCGCGGTACAGCTGCTCGTCCTCCTCGGCTGGGTGCCGACGGGTATCACGGCCATCATCAGCGGCGTGATCGTCGGGATCTTGACGGGCAACATCGGGAGCGCGCTGATCGTGGTCGTCGGGGGGACCCTGCTGGGCTGGATCGCGATGCTGCTGCTGGTCTTCACCGTCGGGAACGTCCTCGAGCAGAACCGTCTGCTGGGGAAAGCTGGCGTCTTCGAGGCCATCTCCGCCGTCTTCGGGGTCCTCGTCACGATCGCATTCGCGGCTCAGGCCGTATAGACTCGACGTGCAAGCGGCCACTGGTTCGAGTCCAGTGTCGCCCACCACATCCTGAACAAGCGTCGAGCGGGACGCGCCGCACGATCAGTCGATCACCAGAGAGCCGGGCCAAGGCTGGAAGCCCGACGATCGACCCGAGCGGTACCACCCGCGAGCGATCGGTGAACCGATCCGGGTATCGCCCGTTAGCGCGATCACGAGGGCGCCGGCCATCGACCGGCGAACGCAGGTGGGACCGCGGGAGCAGACCTCTCGTCCTGGCGAAGGGCGAGGGGTTTTCCGATTCTTGGGAGTCGACATGACGGACGAAGAGCAGCACCAGAACGAGGTCGACGACGAGCCGATCGAGCTCGAGGTGCCCGAGCGCGGCAGCGCGACCGAGCTCATGGATCACGGCGCGGCCGGCGAGCTCGGGCCGATGCGCCACAGCGCGGCGCACGTCCTGGCCGAGGCCGTGCTCGACCTGTTCCCCGGCACCCAGCTCGGTATCGGGCCGGTCATCGACGACGGCTTCTACTACGACTTCCTGCTGCCTCGACCGCTGACGCCGGACGACCTGCCCAGGATCGAGGAGCGGATGCGCGAGTCGATCGCTGCCGACCACCCGTTCGAGTTCAGCGAGGAGACCCCGGAGGCGGCACGCGCCGCACTCGAGGAGCGCGGCCAGCCCTTCAAGGTCGAGATCGTCGACGACCTGCTCGCCACGTCGAAGCGCGACGGGACACCGATGCCGCCGACTACGTTCTACAGGCAGGGGCCGTTCATCGACCTGTGCCGCGGGCCGCATGTCGCGAGTACCGGCAAGATCGGGCCGTTCAAGCTGCTCGGCACGGCCGGCGCGTACTGGCGCGGCGACGAGAAGCGGCCGATGCTGCAGCGCGTCTACGGCACGGCCTGGGCGACGCAGGAGGACCTCGATGCCTACCTATGGCGCCGGGCCGAGGCAAAGAAGCGCGACCACCGGCGGCTCGGCGTCCAGCTCGATCTGTTCTCGTTCCATGACGTCTCGCCGGGATCCGCCTTCTGGCACCCGAAAGGTCAGCTGATCTGGCGCACCCTCGAGGGCGCGATGCGCGAGCTCCAGTCGCGGCGTGGCTACCAGGAGGTATCGACGCCCATCGTCGTGTCCGAGAAGCTCTGGCGGCAGTCAGGCCATTGGGACCTGTATCGCGACAACATGTTCCTGGTCGAGTCGGAGAACCAGACCTTCAGCCTCAAGCCGATGAACTGCCCCGAGTCGACCTACATCTACCGCTCGAAGCTCCGGTCGTACCGCGATCTGCCGCTGCGATTCAGCGAGTTCGGGCGGCTGCACCGGAACGAGCGCTCGGGGACGCTCTCGGGGTTGACCCGCGTGCGGCAGTTCATCCAGGACGATGCGCACCTGTACGTCCGCCCCGACCAGCTGACCGACGAGATCGTCGCGCTGCTCGGCGAGGTCACGGAGTCATACGGCTGGTTCGGACTGACACCGCGCTTCACGTTCGCGACGAAGCCCGACAAGGCGATCGGCGACCCGGCGCTCTGGGAGCGCGCCGAGCAGCTGACCAAGGAGGGGTTCGCGGCCGCCGACATCAGCTATGAGCTGAAGCCGAAGGACGGCACGTTCTACGCGCCCAAGATCGACATCTACATCGACGACGCGCTCGGCCGCGAGTGGCAGATGGCGACGATCCAGATCGACCTGACGATGCTCCCTGAGCGCTTCGACCTGACCTATATCGACGAGGAAGGCAAGCCGCAGCGGCCGATCGCCATCCATCGGGCGATCTACGGCTCGCTCGAGCGCTTCATCGGCATCCTGATCGAGCATTTCGCGGGGGCGTTCCCGCTGTGGCTGGCGCCCGTGCAGGCGGTCGTGATCCCGATCGCCGACCGGCATATCGAGGCGGCTTCCGAGTTCGCCGAGGTGCTTCGATCGCGCGGGTTGCGGATCGAAGTCGATGGCTCGTCCAACCGGATGCAGTACAAGATCCGGACCGCTCAGGAGCAGAAGGTGCCGTATATGGTCGTGCTGGGCGACCGTGAGATCGAGGCGAGAACGGCCTCGCCGCGAACCAGGGCCGGGGAGCAGCAGGAGCCGCAGGCCTGGGAGGCGTTCGCCGACCGGTTAGCGGCGGAGTCGCGGGCACGGGGAGTGGCGTAACCCTGCCCGTGCCGGATCGGCGGCTCGTCGCGGTCGATGTCGCGATCAAGGTCGCGACCGTCCTCCTGCTCGCGTGGGCGGTCCTCAGCCCCGACCTGCCGCAGTTCACCGGGAAGGCCTTCACGGGCCGGGCGGTGGCCTATCCGATCGCGCTGGCGGTCCTGCCGGTCGGCTGGTGGTTGCTCGGTCGACCGCGCGGGTTCGCGTTCCCGGTCGTGGCCGACATCCTGCTAGGGCTCCCGTTCCTCATCGACGTGGCCGGGAACGCGCTCGACCTGTACGACGCGGTCGAGTGGTGGGATGACGCCAACCATCTCGTGAACTGGGGGCTGCATACCGCGGCCGTGGGGCTGCTGCTGCGCGCCGGTGACTGGGGGCAGTGGACCCGCGCGACCATGGCATTCGGCTGGGCGGCGAGCACCGCGGTGCTGTGGGAGCTCGCGGAGTACGTGGCCTTCGTGCCGAATTCACCGGAGGCTGCGACGGCATACGCGGATACCCTGGGCGATCTGGCGCTGGGCCTGATCGGCGGTGCGATCGCGGCGGTTTCGGTCAGTCGGCTTCCGCCAGCGAATCGGCGTAGTACAGGAACTCCAGGTCGGGCGGTTCGTGGTCCAGGTGGCGGAGGATGAGTTGCGCGTCCCGGCGCTGCTGCTCGCTGTGGGTCACGATGTGGACGAGGTAGTACCAGAGCGGGAACCGATCGGCGTTGCCGAGGTCCTGGATGGCCGATAGTTCGGCGTCGCTGAGGGTCGCGAGCCAGGCGCGCATCTCGGTCTCATCGCGCGCCCAATGCTCGGCGAGCGCGTCGGCCGTCGGGTAGTCGTCGACCGACAGCGACGCGTCCCAGATCTCCTTGGGCTCGCCGCGCAGTCTTCGACGCCAGCTCATCTCGACGTCAAGCGTGTGGACCAGCGTGCCTCGCAGGTCGCGGTACGTGATCGCGACCGGGCGGGTGAAGTCCTCGTCGGGGATGGCTGCCGCGGCGTGGAGGATCTGTCGGTCCGCCCAGTAGGTGAAGTCGAACAGGGCCGAGATATCGACGGTCCGCATCGTCCGACTGTACCCGCGTGGAGCATCCCGATGTTCAAGCCAGCGATCCCAGCTCGGCGCATTTGGAACGTGGGACGTTCCGAGCGGTGGCTGGGAGCGCGAACTCGAGGAGCTCAGCCGTCGGATGTAACGCGGGGCGTTCCCAATGTGGGCTGAGAGGGCCACAACGATGGGCTCAGCCGACGGACGGAACGTCGGACGTTCCAGGCGCCAGGACCAGGCTGAACCCCCCCGGTTCGTTGTCGCCCTCGGAGGGCCTGTGCTATCCTGCCCGCTCGTCCGGTGGGGGCCGTTTGCCCGCGCCGGTCGAGTCGATAGCAACCTCATGAGGGCCCAACCATCAGCCGAGACCTGCGAGTAAACCAGATGATCCGGATCCCACAGGTCCGGGTGGTCGATGAAGAGGGAGCCCAGCTGGGTGTCATGCCCACGCCGCAGGCTCTCGAGATGGCGCAGGAACGGGGATACGACCTCGTCGAGGTCGCTCCGATGGCCCAGCCCCCGGTGGTCCGGTTCCTCGATTTCGGACAGTACAAGTACGAACTGACGAAGCGAGAGAAGGAAGCCAAGCGCAAGCAGCGCTCGGTCACCTTCAAAGAGGTCCGCCTCACGCCGAAGATCGGCGTGGGCGACTTCGATACGAAGGTCCACCGAGCGATCGAGTTCCTCGAGGATGGCGACCGCATCAAGGTGACGGTGCGTTTCCGGGGTCGGGAGCTGACCCACCCGGAGATCGGCCGGAACCTGCTCGCCAGGTTCGTGGAGCGGGTCAAGGAACATGGAGTCGCGGAACGGACGCCGCTGCTCGAGGGCAAGTCGATGCACATCACGATGGCATCGCTCCACAAGCCCAAGGGCCACGACGCACCGGACCGCAAGCACCCGCCGGACGTGACACCGCCTGATGCGATAGCGGAGCCGCCACCCGCGCCAGAATCGAAGACCGTCGTGCCCCAGCCGGCAGCCGCCGCCCCGCCAAAGGCGCCGGCCGTCCAGGAGCCCGAGCCAGTCCAAGCAGGAGAGTGAGGCCAGCGTGCCGAAGATCAAGAGCCACAAGACGGCCCAGAAGCGCATCGGCAAGACCGGTAGCGGCAAGATCATCCGGGTCAAGGCGTGGCGCGGCCATCACCTCGAGATCAAGTCGTCGCGACGGACGCGCCGCTATGCCGGCAAGACCGTCATGAAGTCCGTCCACGCCAAGCAGGTCCGGCGCCTGCTGCCGTACCTGTAGGAGCCACTACCCGCTATGGCACGTGTCAAGCGCGGCGTCGCCGCCCACAAGCGCCACAAGCGCCTGCTCAAGGCCGCTGAGGGCCGCAAGGGCACCCGCTCGAAGCTGATCAAGCCAGCGCGCGAGGCGCTCCTGCACGCGCTCGCCTACGCCACCCGCGACCGCAAGCAGCGCAAGCGCCAGATGCGCGAGCTGTGGATCATCCGGATCAACGCCGCCGCCCGCCAGCACGGCCTGACCTACGGGCAGTTCATCAGCGGGCTCAAGCGCGCCGAGATCGAGATCGACCGCAAGATCCTGGCCGACCTCGCCGTCCGTGACGCAGCCACCTTCGGTCGCATCGCCGAAGCCGCCAAGGGCTCGTAGAAACCCGGTATCGACGACCTGAAGCCGCTTTGAGCCCTCGACGTCGCGTGACGATCGGGGGCTACTGATTCTGAGGAACGCGTGGACCTCGCCGACCTGACCCGCGACCTGGAGGCCCTCCAGTCTGAGGCGCTCGCGTCGATCGCGGCCGCCCCGGATGTCGCCGCGCTCGAAGCGCTCGAGCTCGACATCCTCGGCAAGAAGGGCCGGCTCACGACCGTGCTGCGTGGGATCGGCGCCCTGCCGGCCGACGATCGCCCGAAGGTCGGCGCGATCGCCAACACGGTCCGCCAAGCGATCGAAGGCGCGCTCGCCGAGCGGGGCGCCGGATTGCGTGGCTCCGAGCTCGAGGCGCGCCTGCGCGCGGAGGCCGTCGACGTCACCACCCCAGGCCGGCCCATCCGCCGCGGCACGCTTCACCCGAGCATCGAGGCCATGCGCGAGATCACGCAGATCTTCGAGCAGTTCGGGTTCGTGGCCTACGAGAGCCCGGAGATCGAGGACGACCTCACCAACTTCCAGATGCTCAACATCCCGCCCGACCACCCGGCGCGTGACCTGTGGGACACGCTCTACGTCGACGTGGAGGGTCGCTTGCTGCGCACGCACACGTCGCCCGGCCAGATCCGCGTGATGCAGACCGAGACGCCGCCGATCCGCGCGCTGCTGCCGGGTCGCTGCTTCCGTTACGAGGCCATCGACGCCAGCCACGGCTCGGAGTTCTTCCAGGTCGAGGGCCTGATGATCGACGAGGGCACGACGATGGCCGACCTCAAGGGCCTGCTCGACCAGTTCGCGAAGGCGATGTACGGGTCGGACAAGCGGACACGGTTCCGGCCGGGCTACTACCCGTTCACCGAGCCGTCCGTGGCCTTCGACGTCGAGTGCCTCGTCTGTGGGGGGTCTGGCTGTCCCGCCTGCGGCCGAAGCGGCTGGATGACGATCCTCGGCGCCGGCATGGTCCATCCGGTCGTGCTCCAGTACGGCGGCCTGGACCCGGAGCGCTATCAGGGCTTCGCATTCGGCATGGGCCCGGAGCGGATCAAGATGCTCAAGCACGGCATCACCGACCTGCGCCAGTTCCTCGAGAACGACCTGCGCTTCCTCGAGCAGTTCCGATGAGGCCACTCGCGTGAGGGTGCCCCTGTCCTGGCTGCGCGACTACGTCGACGTCCAACTCACCCCGGAGCGGCTGGCCGAGCGGCTGACCCTGCTCGGCATGGAGGTCAAGGGCATCGAGGCCTGGGGCGCCGACTGGCAGAACGTCGTGGTCGGCGAGCTGCTCTCGGTCGAGAAGCATCCCAACGCCGACCGCCTGTCGCTTACCCGCGTGACTCTCGGCGATGGCGAGCCGCTCGAGATCGTGTGCGGCGCGACCAACATCGCGGCGGGTCAGCGAGTCCCCGTCGCGCTGCCGGGCGCGGTCCTGCCGGGCGATCGACGCATCGAGCGGACCGAGAAGATGGGCGTCGTCAGCAACGGCATGCTCTGCTCGGGCGACGAACTGAACCTCACCTCCGACGCCGACGGCATCCTCATCCTGCCGGCCGACGCACCGCTCGGGAAGCCGCTCGCCGATCTATTCGGCGATGTCGTGCTCGATGTCGACGTCAAGCCGAACCGAGGCGATGTCCTGAGCCTGGTCGGTCTCGCCCGCGAAGTGTCGGCGGTCACGGGAGCGCCGGTCCGCTTCCCGGAGACAGATCCCGTCGAGAGCGGCCCGCCGATCGAGGAGCGTCTGGCGGTCGAGGTCGAGGAGTCGTTGCTGTGCAGCCGCTTCGTCGGCCGGTGGGTCGGCGGCGTGACCGTCAAGCCATCGCCGGACCTCGTCCAGATGCGGTTGCTCGCCGCCGGGCAGCGACCCGTGAGCAACGTCGTCGACGTGAGCAACTACGTGATGCTCGAGCTCGGTAAGCCCATCCACACGTTCGATGCGACCGCCGTGCACGACGGCCGGATCGTCGTCCGCCTCGCCCGCGAGGGTGAGCGGCTGGAGACGCTCGACCACGTCGTTCGCGAGCTGACCCCCGACACCCTGGTCATCGCCGATCCGCAAGGTGCGATCGGCATCGCCGGCGTGATGGGCGGTGCGGCCTCGGAGATCGGCGAGGGCACGACCGATGTCGTCGTGGAGTCGGCCATCTTCGATCCGGTCAGCATCCGGCGGACGGCGTTCCACTACGGCCTTCGGTCGGAGGCCAGCCTGCGCTTCGAAAAGGGGCAGGAGCATCGACTGGCGCGGCTCGGCGCCGATCGGACGGCCCGTCTCATCCGCGAATGGGCCGGCGGCGACGTCGCGGTCGGCGCGGTGGATACCAACCCGACCGAGCCGGCCCGCCATCACGTCGTCTTCCGGCCGGCGCGGGTGGACCGCCTGATCGGGACGACGATGACCGCCGCCGAGCAGTCCGCGGTCCTGTCACGCGTCGGCATCGAGACCACGACGGCGCAACCTGACGCTCGCGTCCTGGTGGCGACCGCGCCCCGTCCGCTCGAGGTGCTCGCGGCGGATACGCAGACACTCGTAGCGATCGTCCCCACTTGGCGACGCGACCTCGTCATCGAGGCGGATATCGCCGAGGAGGTCGCGCGCGTCCAGGGCTACGACGCGATCCCCGAGATCCTGCCGCACACGCCGATGCCGCCGTACCGGCATTCGCCGCTACGGCTACGCGACACCGTCCGCGAGACGCTCGCCGGCGCCGGGCTGACCGAGGCAGCGACATTCGCGCTCGTGTCGCCCCCGATGGTCGAACGTTTCCCGCCGGTCGAAGACGTCGCTGTCACGGGCGAGGGGACCGCCGGCGGCCGGCCGGTCACCGTGACCAACCCGTTGGCCACGCAGCACTCGGTCCTTCGTCAGAGCCTCATCGGCAGCCTCGTCGAGGTGATCTCGACCAATGCACGGCTGGGACGACCGGACGTGGCGATCTTCGAGGTCGGCAAGGGCTACGGGGCGACCGAGGACGGTGATTCGACGCACGAGTGGTGGCGCCTCGGGATCGCGCTGACGGGCGCCGCCGAGCTACCGGCCTGGAACCGCCCATCGCGGACCTACGACCTCGCCGACGCCAAGGGCGTGATCGATCTGGTCGCGCGACGCCTTGGGCTGCCCATCCCGACCTATGCGGCAGTGACCGACGATCCACGCATGCACCCCGGTCGTGCCGCGCGGGTCCGAGCTGGCACTGACCTCGCCGGGCGTGTCGGCGAATTGCATCCGGCGCTGGTGGAGGAGCTCGACCTGCGGACCGAGCGCGTCCTCGTCGGCGAGCTTGCGATCGCCGGCCTGTCCGGCGGCCAGCCGACCGTGCCGCGTGCCGTGACGCCGGCGCGGTACCCGGCCGTCGATCGCGACCTGGCCGTCATCGTCGGCGAGGCGGTGCCTGCTGCGGACGTGGAAGCCGCGATCCGGCGGCATGGCGGGCAGCTGCTGCGGTCCATCCGCCTGTTCGACATCTACCGAGGCCGGCCGCTGACAGACGACGAGAAGAGCCTCGCGTACCGCCTCGCGTTCCAGGCCGACGACCGGACGCTGGTCGAGACCGAGGTCGACGCCACGATCGGTGCGGTCACGACCGGGCTGGCCGCGGACGTCGGAGGTCGCCTCAGGACCTGACCCGAAAGTACCGCTCGTCGGGCTCCCCGGGCCGGTTGCGACCCGCGAAGAGCCGCTGCTACCCTTGCGCGGCTCCGGGCCGGACGGCCCGTGTGGCACCGTCACCCAAGGAGGTTCGGTGGATCTCGGGGAATTCCTCGGCGGCGTCAAGACCGTCGATCTACTGCTTGTCCTCTTCTTCGCGGCGTTCTTCGTGCTCGGCTTCGCCCAAGGCACGATCCGCCGCTTGATCGGTCTCGCATCGATCCTGTTCTCGTTCCTGTTCGCGGCGAACATCGCGGCGCCGCTGGGCGACTTCCTGTCCGCCAACTGGACGGACCAGTCGAAGCAGTACAGCTACATGGTCGGGTTCTTCACGGTCTTCGTGGCCGCGTCGCTGGCGTTCGCGATCGTCGTCCAGGGGTTCTACAAGCCGCAGCCGCTGTTCGAGCGAGCGCGGTTCGTGGATGAGATCCTGGGCGGCCTTCTCGGGCTGTTGCAGGCAGCCGTCATCCTTGCGGCCATCGTCATCATCCTCGACTCCTACTACACGCTGACCGGCATCACGCAGGGCCCGAACGAGATGCAGTTCCTGCGCGACCTGTTCACCCTGCTCAACGACTCTCGCATCGTCGCCGTGTTCCGGACGACGCTGATCCCGGCATTCTTCATCGTGGTCGGGCTGTTCATCCCGAGCTCGATCAAGGTGCTCTACCCGAGCGCGCCTTCCTGAGCGTCCTCGATCGACGTTCGGTGACCGGCGCGGCCCCGGAGGTCGCCCGGTCGCTGCTCGGCGTTCGGCTGGTCCGTGAGGACGCCGACGGTCGACGTGAAGGACGGATCGTCGAGGTCGAGGCCTACGGCGGCCCCGACGATCGCGCCTCGCACGCACGGTTCGAGAGCACGCGGCGCAACCGGGTCATGGCAGGCCCCGCGGGCGTCGCCTACGTGTACCTTGTCTACGGGATGTACGACTGCCTCAACGTGGTGACGGGGGAGGAGGGCGCGCCATCGGCCGTCCTCGTCCGTGCCGTCGAGCCGCTGGCCGGGGTCGACCAGATGCGCGAGGCGAGGCTCGCGGTCGAGGGACGCCGGCGTGTCGGCCGAACCCCGGCGGGGATCGCCGCCGCGAAGGATCGCCTCGCGCGAACCCCTGCCGATCGGCTTGCGAGCGGGCCGGGTCTGGTCGCGGCCGCGTTCGGGGTCGACACGACGTGGACCGGCACGGACCTGTGCGACCCGGCGTCGCCGTTGCGCCTCGAGCGCGACCCGGCCGACCCGGCAGACACGCTCCCGGACGACCTCGTCCACGCCAGCACCAGGGTCGGCGTCGCGTACGCCGGCCCCGAATGGTCCAGCAGGCCGTGGCGGTTCACGATCGTCGGGCACCCATCCGTGTCCGGGCCGCGCGCCCGCTAGGCGGGCTTCGGATGGACAGCCGCTCGCAAGCGCTGCTCGAGTTCCCGCTCGTCCGGGAGCGGCTGGCGGAGGCGACCGCCTTCCCACCGTCGCGGCGGCTGGCCGAGGCGCTCGAGCCGTCGGCCGATCCGGTCGTCGTCGCCCGCTCGCTCGATGAGACCGACCAGACGCGCGCGCTGCTCTCGGACAGGCCGGGCATCGGGATCGGCGCGGCCCATGACATCGGGCCATCCATCGAGCGAGCGGTGCGCGGCGGGCGGCTCGATCCGGAGCAATTCCTGGCGATCGCCGACACGCTCGATGCGACCGCTCGTCTCGCGACGTCGCTGACAGAGGAGCGGCGACCGCTACTGCGTGATCTCGGCCGGAAGCTGCACCCCTTGCCTGCGGTCCGCAGCACGCTGGCACGCACCTTCGATCCGGTCGGGGAGCTGCTCGACACGGCGTCGCCGCGCCTTGGTGGGCTGCGGGCGGCCGTTCGCGTGGCATACGACCGGTTGCGCCGACGGCTCGACGCGCTCGTCGGGGCGGAGCTCGGCAACGCGCTCCAGGAGCCGATCGTCACCCTCCGCAACGGCCGCTACGTCGTGCCGGTCAAGGCCGAGGCGCGGTCGCGCGTCAAGGGCATCGTCCATGACGCGTCGGGCAGCGGGCAGACGCTCTTCATCGAGCCGCTGGTGGCGGTCGAGCTCGGCAACGCCTGGCGGGAGGCGCAGGTCGCCGAACAGGAGGAGGTCGCGCGCATCCTCGACGAGCTGTCTGCGCTGATCGGGGCCAATGCGGGAGCACTGCGGGACACACTGGATGCGCTGGCGCGGTTCGACCTCTGGGCTGCCAAGGCGTCGCTGGCCGCCGAGATGGACGCCACCCGTGCCGAGACGGCCGACCGTTACGAGGTCGTGCTCCTCTCGGCGCGCCATCCCGGGCTGACCGGACGCGTGGTGCCGATCGACGTCCGCATCGGCGACGGCTACACCGCCCTCGTCGTGACCGGCCCGAATACCGGTGGCAAGACCGTGACGTTGCGCACGCTCGGGCTGCTGAGCCTGATGCACCAATCGGGGCTGCACATCCCGGCTGAAGCCGGCAGCCGACTGCCGATCTGGAGCGACGTCTTCGCCGACATCGGTGACGAGCAGTCCGTGGCGCAGTCGCTCTCGACCTTCTCCGGCCACCTGCGGCGCATCACGACGATCGTGGCGGAGGCCGGGCAGGGCACGCTCGTCCTCCTCGACGAGCTCGGCGCCGGCACCGATCCGACCGAGGGTTCAGCGCTCGCCCAGGCGTTGCTGGACCACTTCATCCGAGCCGGTGCGATCGTGGCGGCGACCACCCACTACGCCGAGCTCAAGGCCTATGCCCACACCACGCCCGGGGCCCGGAATGCGGCGGTCGAGTTCGACCTCGACACGCTGTCGCCGACCTACAAGCTGACCATCGGGTTGCCGGGCGGCAGCCAGGCCTTCGCGATCGCGGAGCGCCTCGGGCTCCCGGCGTCGATCGTCGCCGACGCCCGCTCCCGCCTGACAGAGGCGCAGCGCTCTTTCGAGGCGACCCTCGCGGCGATCCGCACGACCGAGGGCGAGACGAGCGAGGCGCTCGAGCGGGCGCGCGCTGCGGAGGCGCGTGCAGCGGACGCGCTGCGGACCGCGGAGGACGAGCGCCGCCGCGCCCGGCGTGAGCGCGACGAACATGTCCGTACGGCGCGGGAGGAAGCGGATCGCGTCGTGGCCGACCTGCGCGACGAATTGGCCGCGACGCGGCGCGCGCTCGAGCGCGAGACCGTCACCGCTGCGTCACTCGATGCTGCCGTCGCACGGGCGGAGGGGATCGCCGAGCGTCTCCCGCAGGTCGTGCCAGCTGCCGCGGCACCGGAGCCAGCCGCACCGCGGACCTGGAAGGTCGGTGATCGTGCGCGCAGCCGGTCCGGCGGCTGGGAGGGCCGCATCGCGGCACTCGAGAAGGGTGGCCGGCGGGGCACGCTCGAAGCCGGCGGGCTGCGCGTGACGGTCGAGGTCGACGATCTGGTCCCGGCGCTCGGCGCACCCACTGCCGTGGGTGCTGGTCGCACGGGCGGCTCCGGCGGTTCGAATGCGGCCACGCTCCGGCTGGAGCGGGCACGGAGCGTCGCGTCGTCGCTCGACCTGCGGGGTGCCCGCGTCGAGGAGGCGCTCGAGGCGCTCGATCGCTATCTCGACGACGCGGCAGTCGCCGGCCTCGGCTCAGTGACGATCATCCACGGGCTGGGCACCGGCGCGTTGCGCGATGCCGTTCGCACTGCGGCGGCCGACCATCCGCTCGTTCGCTCGGCGCGTCCCGGCGAGCGGGGCGAGGGCGGAGACGGGGCCACGGTCGTCAGTCTCTGATCGCCGCGGCGCGCTCTGTGGATCAGGGCGGCTTTGGTGGCTTGCTCTTGGTCGGGTCCGGCGGCAGACAGAGCTCCGGCGTGAGCGGGTCGCAGCTCGGTGGCGGCGTCTCGACCGGGGCGATCGGACACTTCGCCGACGGGGCGAACGGCGCACCCCACGACCGACCGAACGGGGCGAACGAGTTGTTGTAGAAGTACGAGGTCCGGGTGCCTTCCGGTCCGCCCCGGCGCCCCGGGCCCTTGGCCGCGCGCGACGCCCAGTTGCGGTTCGCCTTCTGCCAGTTCGGGAAGTTGCTCTCGACCTCGTTGAGGTTGAAGAACCCACGCGTGACCCGGGGGCCGGCGCAGCCGGCTCGCCACAACAGCCCGGAAGCCGAATCGATGTGATGCGCGACGCGGATCGTCTCCCGCCCGCGGGGGACGGTGCCCTTGATGAAGAGCTCCTTGACGGTCTTGCGGGTGTACGGCCCGGGTCGGAGACCGGTGAAGGCGTCCACGGTGGCGGTCTGCAGGCCGCTCGGAGCCTTGAAGTTGGCGATCGGCTGCTTGGCGCTGACTTCCTGGAGGATGGCCGACCACAGCGGCGCCGATGAGTCGAGCGACAGGCTGCCGCGGTTCGGGGCGTTGTTGCTGTTGCCCATCCACACGCCCACCGCGAGCGCTGGGACGTTCTTGCTCTTCGGCGGGGCGAGGTAGCCGTACGCGTGCACGTCGCGGTTGTCGTTCGTCGTACCCGTCTTGTACGCAGCCGGACGCCGCTTGCCGCTCTTGTAGATCGCGAATTCGCCCCAGTACGGGTTGATCTTGGGCACGGTGTTGCCGGCCATGATGTCGGTGATGATGTAGGCCGCCTGCGGGCTGATGACCTCGGTCCCCTCGCTCTTGCTCTCATCCTGCGGCCAGACCTGGCGACCGTTCTCGTCGACCACCTTGGTGATCACCTGGCGGGGCATCCGCACGCCGCCGTTGGCGATGGTCGAGTAGGCGGACAGCATGTCGATCGGGTGCGTCTCGAGCGTCCCGATGCCCATCGACACGACCGGGATCGCCGTCGGCGGGAACACGAGGCCGAAGTCCTTGCTGCGCTCGAACGTGTGCTCGAGGCCCTGCATGATCGTGGCCTTGATGGCCGGGATGTTGAGCGAGAACTGGAGCGCGCTGCGCACGCGGACGGGTCCGCGCTCCATCTTGTCGGCCTGCGTCGGCGTGAAGCCACGCCCGAAGTCCGCGACGACATCCATCAGCATCGTGCTGGCGGTGATCGTCTCGTCGTCGATGCCGATGGCGTAGTCGATCGGCTTGATCGACGAACCCGGTTGGCGCCAGCCATCCGATAGGACGTCGAACTGCGGCTGGAACTTCTTGCTGCCCTTACCGGTGTAACGCGCGCTGCCGACATACGCGAGGACCTCGCCCGTCCGGTAGTCCATGACGGCGCTGGCGGCATTGTGGAGGTTGCGACCGCGAAGATTGAGGATCCAGCCCCAATCGCCCGTCGGGATCTTGTATTGGCGCAGGATCTTGCGTGGATCCTTCGAGTTCGGCGCGCGGGCAGCCACGAACACCCACTTCTCGGTCGACTTCTGCATCTTCCAGTCGAGCGTCGTCGTCACGCGATAGCCGCCGGTATCGACCTCTTCGCAGTCGGTCGGCGTATCCGGGCAGACGATCGAAGTCAGCGCCTCGCGCACCTGCCACACGAAATGCGGCGCCCGCCAGGTGGCGGAGACCTGGGGCTTGATGATGACCGGCTCGAGCTTGGCCTCGTCGTACTCCTCGCGCTCGTGGCGGTCGCCGCTCAGTGGGCTCCGCGACTTCATCAGGTCGAGGACGTAGTTGCGGCGCTGCACGATCTCCGTGGACGCGGGGACCTCGAGACGCGACTCCTTGCATTCCTCATCGGATTCGGGGTTCGGCGGGGGGTCGTCGAGACAGACCTCCTCGGCGTTGCGGATGAGGTCGAACTTGGTCGGTGACTGGGGGATCGCCGCGAGGATCGCGTTTTCGGCGAGCGTGAGCTCATCGAGCGCCTTGCCGAAGTAGCCCTTGGCCGCCGCCTTCACGCCGTAGGTGTGGTTGCCGTAGAAGTTCTGGTTCAGGTAGGCGGTGATGATGTCCTGCTTGCCCTTGTCGCCCGGGTAGGCCTCGGTCAGCCGGATCGACTGGATGATCTCGCGGATCTTGCGCTCATACGTCGAATCGGCGAAGGCCTCCGGCGGGAGCAGGCGGGCACGGACCAGCTGTTGGGTGATCGTGGAGGCGCCACGCGGCCGTCCGGACAACGTGTCGAGGCCCGCGCTGATGATGGCCGACGGATCGAAGCCCGGGTTCGTCCAGAAGAACTGGTCCTCGATCGCGGTGGTCGCATCGAGCGTTTCGTCCGGGATGCCCGCGAAGGAGACGACGTCGCGGCGAAGCGTGCCGAGCCGGGCCAGCTCCACCTTGCCGGTGCGGTCGTACACGATCGTCTGCTGCTCGAACTTGAGGTCCTTGAGCTGCGACTCCGGATCGGGAAGGCCCTGGGCGTAGTAGTTGTAGGCAGCCACGGTGAACACCGTCCCCGCAGCGCCCAACAGGCCGCCGACGAGCAGGACGATGATCGGGATGGCGATGAGGATGCGGCCGAGGACGGATCCGCCACGCCCTGTCGGCCGGCGGTTGATGGAGCGTCGATGACGCTGCCGCCTGGCGAGGGTGGTCTGCATCTGAGCCCGCACGATAGCATAGGGTCCGTGAACGACCGTACACGGGTGGCCGTCCGCTTCCAGACGTCGCGACGCACCTCCCTGTGACGGCGACACCCTCCGCTGGAGCCGGTACGGACCTGCTCACGGAGCTTGAATGGCGGGGGATCCTCCACGCAGCGACCCCGGGTCTTGCGGCACGTCTGGCGACCGGGGCGCCCATCTCGGGCTACATCGGGTTCGATCCGAGCGCCGAATCGCTGCACGTCGGCCACCTCGTGCCGATCTTCGGGTTACTTCGGCTGCAACGCGCCGGGGGGCGCCCGATCGCGGTGGTCGGCGGCGGGACGGGGATGATCGGTGATCCGTCGGGACGATCCGCGGAACGCAACCTGCTCGATGCGCCGACGCTCGAGCGGAACCTCGCCGGCATCCGCGGTCAGCTCGAGCGCTTCCTCGACTTCACGCCGGGGTCGGGCGGGGCTGAGATGGTCAACAACCTCGACTGGCTCGGGGAGCTGTCGCTGATCGACTTCCTGCGAGACACCGGCAAGCACTTCACGGTGCCCTACATGCTCGCCAAGGACTCCGTGCAGGTCCGGCTCGATCGCGGCCTGTCGTTCACCGAGTTCAGCTACATGCTCCTTCAGGCGTACGACTTCTGGCACCTGCACCGCACGATGGGTGTCGAGCTCCAGATGGGTGGCGCCGATCAGTGGGGCAACATCACGGCGGGCCTCGAGCTCATCCGCCGCACGAGCGGGGTAGGGGAGGAAGCCCCCGAGCAGCCGGCGCACGGTCTGGCGTACAAGCTGCTGCTGTCGCCATCGGGCACGAAGTTCGGCAAGAGCGAAACGGGCGAATCAGTCTGGCTCGATGCGATGCGGACGACGCCGTACGCGTTCTACCAGTACTGGCTGAACACCGACGATCGGGATGTCGGCACGTACCTGCGCTGGTTCACGGAACTCGAGCGGGAGGAGATCGAGCTGCTCGAGACCGAGTTGGCTGCCCGGCCCGAGGGACGGGCTGCGCAGCGGGCGCTCGCTCGCGACATCACGGCGCGTACGCACGGCGAGGCGGCCGCGGCCCAGGCTGCGGCCGATAGCGAGGCGCTGTTCTCGGGCGCGCCCGTCGGCGACCCGGCGGTACTGCGCTCATTGTTCGAGTCGACGGGTGGGTTCAGCTTCGACGCGGGGCAGGTCGGAGCAGGAGTCGCCGTCCTTCTGGCCGAGACCGGGCTGGTTCCGTCGCGTGGCGAGGCGCGTCGGCTCATCGCTGGTGGTGGCGTGACGGTGAACGGTGAACGGGTGACGGATCCGGCGTTCGTTCCGGAGCCGATCGCCGGGGAGTGGCTTGACATCAAGCTCGGCAAGCGCCGCCGCGAGATCGGTCGACTCCGGACATAGATCTGTCGCCGAACGCCCGATGTCAGCCGTAGGCACACATCCCCGATGGATCCGGCGTGCGAGGCCGGCAGCTGCGTCGTTCGTGTCGGAAGTCGGGGGTGGCGCACGCTCATTCATCGCGGTTTAGTGCCTACGGCTGACGCCGCGCCGGATCCCGACGCCTAACTGCCGCCTTCGAACGCCTGTGCCGCCGCGATCAGGCGGTCATCCTCCGCGGGGCTGCGCACGGTGAGCCGCAGGTGATCGGCGAGCGGGTGCGTCTCCGGGAACGTGCGTGGGACCAGCCCGCGCGTGAGGAGCGCCTCCGCGGCGGCTGCGGCACGATCGACGGAGCCCAGATCGACGAGCAGGAAGTTCGTCGTCGATGGGCCCACCGACCAGCCGGCCGCGGTCAGGGCGCCTGACAACCTCGCTCGCTCGGCGGTAACGCGTTCGACGTTCGCGGCAGCGAGCGTCGGGTCCAGGAGCGCCTCGGTCACGACGGTCACCGACACGGTCGACACCGACCCCGGCGGCCTGATGGGGTTCATCCGGGCGACGAGCTCGGGACGGGCGATCGCGAACCCCACGCGCAGCCCGGCCATCGCGTAGGCCTTGCTCGCCGTGCGGATGGCGATGAGGTTGGCATGCTGGAAGCGCAGCTCGGCGAGGGACCGGCCGGCGAACTCGGCGTATGCCTCGTCGACCACGACGATGGGCGCCGATCGGCCGTCGGCCTTCGCATCGGCATCGATCTGGCCGAGCAACGCCTGGATGGCGCCGTCCGGCTCGGCCTGCGCCGTCGGATTGTTGGGCGAGCACAGCCAGATCAGGGCCGCGTCACGGGCGGCCGCTCGCACGGCGGGCAGATCGAGCGCGTAGCCCTCCCCGGCGCCGAGCCTTGGCACGAGCACGGCTTGCGCGGCACGTTGCTCGGTCAGAACCCGGAACATCGCGTAGGTCGGGATCGGGATGATCGCGCGCGAGCCCTCGGCCAGGAAGGTCTTGGCGATGACGTCGAGGATCTCGTCCGCCCCGGCGCCGACGACGAGCTCGTCCGTCCCGACGCCGTAGCGGACCGCCGCGGCCTCCACCAGGCGCCGATAGTCGGCCGGCGGGTATTCCGATAGCGAGACGTGGAATCGACCGTCGGCCATGACGCGCTGCGCCAGGTCTGGTGGCGCGGGCGCCGTGTTGAGATCGAACCGGACGATGTCATCGATGGACACGCCATAGCGCGCTGCGACCTCCTCGTTCGTGGCTTCCCACGTGTACGACGAGGGCTGGTTGGGCGTCGCGAACGTGACGGGGGTCGGGCTCACGCTCATATGGTGACGCCTGCAAGGTGTGGGCGCCGCGCGTGGGAGGCTAGGCGCCCTGCTTCGCGAGCATCGCCCGATAGCCGCCCTCGCCGTGCTTGAGCCAGGACGCGATCCGGGTGATCGTCGCGGTGCTCGCGCCGGTGAGACGCGAGATGTCGGCGTAGTGCAAGCCCTGGTCCAGCATCCGCACGACCGCCCAGCGCTGGCCCATGTCGTGCAGCTCGCCGAGCGTGCACAGGTCGCGGAAGAATGCCGCGGCCTCGTCGGGCGATTCGAGTCGGAGGATCGCGTCGAAGAGGGCTTCGACGTTCGGCGTTCGCCATTCCTGCGCCATTTCGGCCCTTTACCTCCCAATCACGGTCGCCTAGTAACGTAGTAGCACGCTACCACGTCACCACGGCGCGTACAGGCACCACCCTGCTTGCCACGATGTCGCATCGACCGATGGATGGCGCTAGAGTCCGGGGTCCAGACGATCGGTGGAGAGGTCGTCATCCGAGCGTAGGGGGACATCGATGTCCATCACGCGTCGCGCGATCGCGCTCATCGCCGGGTACGCGATCATCGCGACCCTCGGGGCGGTGCCCGCCGCCGCGTACAGCCTTGCGGGTGGCTCCGCGCTGTGCGACTCCCATATCGAGGACGTCGCGTTCGAAGGACGCGGCGGCAAGGTGCGCGAGAAGGACACCGGCCAGGTGCACGCCGACCTGCCAGCATCGGCCAGAGGCAAGGCGCCGGCGAACTTCTCCGTGACCGTCCCGGTCTACTTCCACGTCATCACCGACGGAGCGACCGGCAACCTGACGTCAAGCCAGATCAACGCGCAGATCGCGGTGCTCGACAAGACCTTCGGTGGGGGCGAGGGCGGCACTCAAACGGGCTTTGACTTCAGCCTGGCCCGCGTGACTCGGACCGATGACGCGGTCTGGTTCGCGTCGCAGTCGGCCGGTGCCGAGCACGAGATGAAGCGTGCCCTCAAGCAGGATGGCGACAACGCACTGAACGTCTACACGACGAGCGGCGGTGCGTACCTCGGCTGGGCCTACCTCCCCGAGATCACCGACACGGCGCAGGCCTACCTCGACGGCATCGTGATCGACTGGCGGACCGTGCCAGGCGCCTCTACGGAGTACAAGGGTCAGTACGACCTCGGCGAGACGCTGACCCACGAAGCCGGCCACTGGATCAACCTCGAACACACCTTCTTTGGTGGGTGTAACAACCGGGGCGACTTCGTCGATGACACGCCGCCGCAGAAGACACCGACCTCCGGCTGTCCCGCAGGAAAGGACACCTGCAAGGCGCCAGGGCTCGACCCGATCCACAACTACATGGACTACTCGTACGACACCTGCTACACGGAGTTCACCGACGGCCAGACGCAGCGCATGCGCGACGCGTGGCTGTTCTACCGGGCGTCCTGACGAAGGCGACCGAACGGCGCTGGCGATCGCCTGATCGTCAGCGCCGGCCGTCGATCGCCCGGCTCTGGTACATCCCCTGCCAGTACGCCGACGTGTCGTCCTCGTCGGTGTAGCGTCCCTGGCCGACGATCCGATATGTCAGCTCGCCGGCCGCGAAGCGGACGTCGAACTCGGCCTCGTCGGTTCCGGTGTAGGTGCCCGTGCCGGTCATCGGCTCGCCCGCCACCACTGCGCACCCGGCGATGGTCAGCCGCTCGATCGGGCCGATCGACTCGGACTCCGCCTCCGCCGGGCTCGGGCTCTGGCCCTCGACCTCGATACGGCCGCCGAACCGGCAGCCGACGGTGAGCCGGCCGAGGCCGTCCCAGCTCCGATAGTCGGGATGCCCGAGCAGCTCGAGATCGAGCGCTCGGGCGCGGAACGAGAGCGCGTCGTCATCGGCCCGGTCGACAGCGAGCTCGAGGAAGGGGGCGATCAGCGACCCCGGACACGACGTGACCGACGCGGACGGCCGTACATCGCTCAGGAGCAGGTCGATGACCGCGTCATCCGGGCAGGCGTTGCCTCGCCCGAAGGTCACGTGCGGACCGTCGTGCGTCTCGAGGACATAGGTCTCCGTCACCGGTCGATAGCGATCGGCGATCCGCCGACCGTGGGTCGCCGGCGTGACGGGATCCGCCGTGGCGCTCAGGATGAGGACCGGGAACGGCACCACGGCCGGCAGCGACTCCGGTGGCGCGGAGGCGGCCGGCACCGGCCAGGCGTGGCACGCTGCGCTCGAGAGGTACACAGTCCCTGCCCGCGTCTTGGGCAGCTCAGAGTCCTTGAGCGCGGCCAGGAACGCCTTGGCATCGGGCTCGGGACGTCGCGCGTGCCGGTCGGCGCAGCCGGTGGCGTAGTACGCGAAGTCGGACACCGCCTCCGGAAATGGGGCCGATCCGCCGTAGGCCAGGCGCGCCATCGGCACCCAGTCCCCGCCCTCGGCCGCGCTCAACGCCCGAAGTGCGAGCATCCGGGCGGTCACGTCATACATCGCGCTGATGAGCGTCTCGCGCACGAGCGGCGCGACCAGGGGCCAGTCGGTGACGACGCCATCGGGGCCCGCATATCGCGCGATGACGACACCGCGATCCAGCGAGCCCATCACGTTCGCCCACACCGACTGGTAGGCGAAGTCGCATGCACGCGCTTCTGCGCACGCTTGGAGGCTACGCTCGAGGACGTCCTCGAACCCGCCGGCCGCCTCGATCCACGAGGCATCCGTCGGCTGGTCGATATCGATCGCGCCGTCGAGGATCAGCGCCTCGAGGTGTTCGGGGTGGGCGACCGCGTAGCGCTGCGCGACGACCGTGCCGTAGCTCTCTCCGTAGAGCGCGATACGCTCGACGCCGAGGTCGCGCCGGATCGTCTCGATGTCCTCGACCATCTGGGCGCTGCCGTACTCAGCGAGCCGTGCGCGGTCGACGCCGCTCTCGTCGATGCACGCGTCCACGAAATCGTCGATGACATCGGGAGCCGCGTCGAACCACAGCGACGATTGGTAGCGCGAGTTCGCGACGGGGCAGTCGACGTAGCTCGACTCGCCGACGCCGCGTGCATCGAAGACGACGATGTCATAGGCATCCGTCAGTCGTGGATCGAAGCGGCCGGCCGTATCGGCGTACGCGCTGACGCCGCTGATGCCGGGTCCGCCCGTGGCCACGACAAGCGTTCCCTGTGACGCCTTCGTTGCCCGTCGCAGCCCGTAGTGCAGCACGGTCGTCGGGCCGCGTGGGTCGTTCGCGAGCTGGTCCGCCTGCACGACGATCCAGCGGCACTCGAGGTCCGCGGCGTGGCAGACGTGATCGCTCCACAGGTAGGGGACGTTGGCCGCGGGCGGGATGACCGCGAGCACCGCCAGCAGCGCGATCGCGGCCAGCGGCCAGCGGCGGTCGCGATCGCCCGGATGCGGCTGCCACGGGTCGTCGGCATTGAGCAAGAGCGCTTCACGGCGTTCGATGTCACCGATGAGCCAGACGAGCAGCCCGCCGGCGACGGGCAGCGCCAGCGCGCCCACCGCCGTGAGGACCCACGACGCGCGCGCGGCGTCGCGACCGATCGGCGCGACTTGGCCGAGGGCGCCGATCGCGACCAGCGCGACCCCGACCACGCCGAGCGCCAGTGCGATCCGAGCGGTCATCCGCGCGGGTGCCAGCAGTGGCCCTCCGTCACCGAGCGCATGCAACGACGCCCGTATGCGGCTCGACCAGCGCCGCCCGGCGAGCAGCGCGATCGGCGTCACGACGAGCACCACCCCTTGGGCGACGAGCGCGATCGTCGACATCGACGCCAGCTCGGGCGTCGTGACCAGGTCGGGGTCGATCCGTTCGCCGAGCAGGGCAGCGGAGCGGATCGCGATCGCCCCGAGCGCGAGCCCGGCCAGACCGATGAGGAACACCATCGAGCGCAGTCGTTTGCCACCGCGCGTCGCCCGGCTGATCGGGGGTGGCGGCGGAACATACGGCTGGCTGACCGTGGTGGGTGCGTCCGGCTCGCCGGGCGCAGGCTCGACGGGCGCAGGCTCGCCGGGGGCAGGCGCGACCGGTCCCTCGGTCACCTCGTCCGGCGGCATCGGCTCACCCCCTCTGCCGGATCGCTGGGTCGGGTGGGTCAGTGCCCGCCGTGCCCGGCCTCCACCGCTTTGCGATGCTCCGAGATCACCTTCTCGGCGAGGTGGGACGGCACATCCTCGTAGTGGTCGAGCGTGGCGGTGAACGAGCCGCGGCCCTGGGCGAGCGAGCGGAGCTCGGTGGCATACGAGAACAGCTCCGCCTGGGGCACGTGCGCGGTGATGATCTGCATCCCGCCGTCGCTGTCCATGCCCAGCACGCGGCCGCGCCGGCCGTTGAGATCACGGTTGACCTCACCCATGTACGCCTCGGGCACGCGGATCTCGACGAGCATGATCGGCTCGAGCAACGCCGGCTTCGCCTGCTGGACGCCGTCCTTGAGGGCCATCGAGGCAGCGATCTTGAACGACAGCTCGTTCGAGTCGACCGTATGGAACGAGCCGTCGTAGAGCGTGGCCTTGAAGTCGGACAGTGGGTAGCCTGCCAGGACGCCCTCGGCGGCGGCCTCGCGGATGCCCTTCTCGACGCCGGGGAAGAAGCCCTTCGGCACGGAGCCACCGACGATCTTCTCGGCGAACTGGACGCCGCCATCAGGGTTCGGCTCGAGCTCCAGCCACACGTCGCCGAACATCCCGTGGCCACCGGTCTGCTTCTTGTACCGGCCGTGGACCTTGGTCGTGCCGCGGATCGTCTCCTTGTACGGGACCCTGGGCACGTGCGTCTGGATCGCCGCTCCGAACTTGCGCTTGAGGCGCTCCAGGGTCACCGAGGTGTGGGCTTCACCGATGGTGCGCAGGACCTGCTCGCCGAGCGCGGTCCGCTCGAGACGGACGGTCGGGTCCTCCTCGAGCAGCCGGGCGAGCGCCGGGCCCATCTTGTCGAGGTCCTGCTTCGAGACCGGCTCGATCGCCACGACCAGCGAGGGCGCCGGGAAGTCGAGCGGCGGTAGGCGGAGTGGCTTGTCCTTCGCCCCGAGCGTGTCGCCGGTCTCGGTCACCGCGAGCTTCGCGATCGCCCCGATCTCGCCGGCCTTGAGCTCGCCGATGGGCTCCTGCTCCTTGCCGTGGAGCAGCAACAGCTGGCCGATCCGCTCGTCCTCGTCGCGGCTCGTGTTCCACACGTGGGCCTGCGACTTGAGCGTGCCCGACAGCACCCGCAGATAGGTGAGCCTCCCGACGAACGGGTCGGCCGTGGTCTTGAACACGCGCACGAGCAGCGGCCCGTTCTCATCGGCCGGGACCTCGACGGTCGCGCCCGCCTTGTCGAGCGCCTTGACCGGCGCCTCGTCGGCCGGGGAGGGCAGATAGCGCGTGAATGCGTCGAGCAGCGCCTGGAGCCCGATGCCCTTGGCTGCGGAGCCCACGAGGACCGGCGCGAGGACGCTCTCCTTGACGCCCTTGCGCAGGCACGCTTCGAGCTCCGGGTCCGAGACCTCCTCGCCCTCGAGGTATTTGACGAGGACGTCGTCGTCGGCCTCGGCCGCGGCCGCGAGGAGCTGGTCGCGCCGCTTGGCGACCTCGTCGGTCAGCTCCTCGGGGATGGGGATCTCCGTCTCCTTCGAGCCATCCCACTGGTACGCCTTGCGGTGGACCAGGTCGACGTAGCCGCTGAACGACTCGGCTGCCCCGATGGCGATCTGCAGCGGCGCGATCTTGTCGCCGAAGGCAGTGCGCAGCGCATCGAGCGCGGCGGTCGGGTCGGCGTTCTCCCGGTCGGACTTGTTGATGAAGAAGCAGGCAGCCCGCCCGCTCGAGCGGCCCAGACCGACAGCCTGCTCGAGCCCGGACTCGACGCCCGACGACGCGTCCATCACGAACAGAGCGCCGTCGACGGCGGCGAAGCCTTCGACCATGTCGGCTACGAAGTCGGGGTACCCGGGGGTGTCGACCAGTGAGATGCGCGTTCCGTCGTACTCGAACGTGCCGACCGCGAGGCTCAGCGACTCCTTGCGCTTCTGCTCTTCGGGTTCGAAATCGAGGTGGGCGGTGCCATCGTCGACCCGTCCGAGTCGCGGGATCGCCCCGGCCCTGAACAGCAGCTGCTCGGCGAGCGTCGTCTTGCCGCCACCGGCGTGACCAGCCAGGACGACGCTTCGAAGGTGGGGCAGGTCGACGCTCTTCATCGTCATCGGCTCGACGTTCCTCCTGAGGTTGCGAGAGGGTGCCGAAAGGAGCCGCGGAGCAGGGGTCGGGCCATGATAGTCGGCTATACTCCGGCCCGCGATGTCAGGTCATTCCAAGTGGTCGACCATCAAGCGCCAGAAGGGCGCGAACGACGCCAAACGGGGGGCGCTCTTCACGAAGGTCGCACGCGAGATCTCGGTCGCGGCGAGACTCGGTGGCGGTGACCCTGACGCCAACTATCGACTCCGCCTGGCGATCGAGAAGGCGCGCTCGGTCAACATGCCGGCCGACAACATCAAGCGCACGATCGACAAGGCGACCGGCGGCGGCGAGGCCGACCAGTTCGAGGAGATCGTGTACGAGGGCTACGGTCCGGGCGGGGTGGCGCTGCTGGTCGAGGCACAGACCGACAACCGCAACCGGACGGCCGCCGAGGTCCGCTCGATGTTCACCAAGAGCGGCGGCCAGCTGGCAGGATCCGGCGCCGTCGCGTGGCAGTTCGAGCCGCGCGGGTTGATCACCGTGGCGCGTAACGGGATCGATGCCGATGAGGTCGCGCTGACCGCGATCGACGCGGGCGCCGATGATGTCGACACCGACGACGACGAGGCCATCGAGATCTACACCTCGCCCGCCGATCTCGAGCGGGTACGCGCGTCGCTGGAGGGTGCTGGCGTGTCGGTCGAGTCAGCCGAGTCGACGATGGTCGCCAAGCAGACGGTCGAGCTCGACGCGGCCAAGGCTCGCCAGGCATTGCGACTGGTCGAGCAGCTCGAGGACCTCGAGGACGTCTCGCGCGTGACCGCCAACTTCGACATCCCCGAAGAGGTCTTCGCCGAGGTCGCCGGGTGATCGTTCTCGGGATCGACCCGGGAACCGCCGCACTGGGATACGGGATCGTCGAGGCGACGGGGAGCCGCCTGCGCGAGATCCACCATGGCTGCCTCGTGACGTCGCCGGATATTGGGCATGCCCGCGCGTTGCTCGCGGTCCACGGGCTGGTGGAGGAGCTGATCGGTTCCTTCACGCCGGCAGTCATCGCCGTCGAGCGGCTGTTCTTCTCCCGCAACGTGCAGACGGCGTTCGGGGTCGGGCAGGCGCGGGGGGTGGTGCTATTGGCCGCGGCACAGCACGGCGTGCCGGTGGTCGAGGCGACGCCCAACGAGGTGAAGTCGGCGATCGCCGGCTACGGCGCCGCGGACAAGCAGCAGGTCCAGCGGATGGTGCAGGTCGTGCTGGGGATGGCGTCGCTCCCGCGGCCCGATGACGCCGCCGACGCGCTGGCGATCGCGGTCTGGGCGGCGAACAGCGCGACGTCGGGGACGGCCGCGCTGTCGGCGGTCATGGATCGGGCCGCTGTCGCGCCGATCACGCGCGGCGCGTCGGGATATGAGCGGGCGGTCCGCGAGGCGCTGGCGCGCGAAAAGGGTGGCGGCTCCTAGCCTTGCGAGATCGCGCCGTTCTTCCTGGACTGCAGTGCGGCCTCGAAGGCCCGGAATGCTGGCTCGCCGGGCGCGACCGGGCTGTATTCCGTGTTTGCCAGGCACGAGCGGACGTGCTGGCGGCTTGTCCCGGGCCCGCCGGACTCCTTGGGGACCGGTCTGCAGCCTGAGACGCACGGGTCCGTGGGGTGATCGCGTCGGTGGAGGGAAAGGTCGGTGCGATCGTGGCCGATTCGCTGGTGATCGAGGTCGGCGGGCTCGGCTACCGGGTGTTCGTGGCGCCGTCGGTGCTGACGGCGGCGGCGGCAGGCGGCAACATGAAGTTGCATACCTTCCACCTGGTGCGGGAGGACCAGCAGGCGCTCTATGGTTTTCGCACCGCCGAGGAACTCGGATTCTTCAACCTCTTGCTGACGGTCACCGGTGTCGGGCCGAAGGTCGCGCTGGCGATCGTCGGATCACGCCCGACCGCCGACTTGCAGCTCGCGATCATGACCGGCGATCAGGCCGTCCTCGTGTCGATCCCGGGCATCGGCAAGAAGCTCGCGGAGCGGGTCATCTTCGAGCTCAAGGAGAAGGTCGCGGCGGCTGGGGTCGCGGCGGTCTCGGCCGATGCGGTCGGAACGCGCGGCGCGGCCGAGACCGAGGTGGTCGCCGCGCTCCAGGCGCTCGGCTACTCGCTGGCCGAAGCGCGGGAAGCGTCTCGGACGGCCCTCGCAGACGCGACGATCGGCGGCACACTCGAGGAGCGCGTCAAGGCTGCGCTCCGCAGTCTGCTGCGGGACTAGGGACCGCACGGTCAGAGATCCCGGAGGCGCGAGGCGTGGATCCGACGCTGTATATGCGTGTGATGGCGACCGGACTCGCGGTGTATTGGATAGTGGCGCTCGTCCGGACGATGCGAAAGCCCGCGCACTGGGTCGCCGCCGCGCCTCCGAACTGTCCGGTCCGGATCACGCGCAACCGATATCTCTTGATGAGCATCCTCGGATTGGCAACCGCCGCTGGCCTGTTCCTGATCGCGCCAGCGATCTTCGCGACCCGCGTTTGAATCTGGTGGGATCGGAACTTGACCGCGCGTATTCCGATGGGATCGGAAGCTCCAGGCGATGGCTTCGCGCAAGGGTCCGTTTCCCAGCATCGCCACGCACACAAGTCCGCCTGGCACGCTTCCATGCCGACCCTTCTCACCACTGATGCCCTGATTCCTACGATGGCATCGGAAGTCGCGGGGTTACACGACTACGTGATGGCGACGGCGTTCCCCGAGACGCGCACGCCGGCTTCGCCGGGCACGATCGAGACGGTCAGCAGACTCGGCCGGCCCATCTCGACGCCCTGGCGGATCTCGAAGGTCGCGGGCGGGGTGATCTCGCCGCGTTCCCGCAGATAGGCGCCGAGCGCCGCCGCCGCGGCGCCGGTCGCTGGGTCCTCCACGACGCCACCCGCCGCGAACGGATCACGGGCACGGAACCGCGTCGGACCTTCGCGCCAGATGAGCTGGAGCGTCGTGAGATCGTGGTCGAGCATCAGGCGGCGCATCGGTTCGAAGTCGTAGGTCATCCGGCCAAGGGTCGATAGCTCCCGGACCGCCAGGATCGGGTGCCGCACCCCGGCGTACGCGACGGCGGGCGGCAGGTTCGGATCGAGCTCGTCGCGCTGCCAGCCGAGCAGCTCGAGCAGGCGATCGACCACGTCGTCAGGCACCGCGCGAACCCACGGCTCGACCGAGGTCAGCGTGGCTCGATACCGTCCATCGCCGTCCAGCCCGACATCGAGGTCGACCACGCCGTCGTTGGTGGTCAGCGCCAGCGTCGTCGGCCAGCCACGCTCGGCGAGCCCCACACCGGCCGCGATGGTGGCGTGCCCGCAGAAGTCGATCTCCTTGGCCGGGCTGAAGTAGCGGACGCGCAGCCGGCCGGCCTCGCCGGACCCGTCGGGGGCGAGAAAGGCGCTCTCGGAGTAGCCGACATCGACTGCGATCCGCTGCATCTCGTCGTCGGGCGGCAGCGCGTCGCCGATCCAGACGCCGGCCGGGTTGCCGCCCGCCGGATCGGTCGTGAACGCCGCGAGCCGCAGGAGGGTGCCGCTCACCGTTCAGGGACGCCGGCCGGCGAGGGCATCGGCGTGGATGCCGCGTGGGTCGATCGATGCCTGGCCCTGGCGAGCGGCCATCTGGGCGATCGTCTCGTGGTCGAGGATCTCGAGCATCGAGTCGCGCACATCGATCATCACGTCGCGCAGCGGGCAGGTCGCTTCGTCGGGGCACGAACAGCGGCCGTAGAACCGGAGCGAAACGCAGGGGAGGGGCGCAAGTGCGCCATCCAGCAGCCGCACGACCCGGCCGATCGTGATGGTCGATGGGTCGGAGTCGATGGCATAGCCGCCGTGCGCGCCGAGCGTCGTGCGGACGATCCCGCCGTGCTTGAGCGTGGCCATGATCTGCTCGAGGAACTTCGTCGGCAGGTTGTTGCGCTGTGCCAGGACGGCCAGCGCGACCGGGCCCGAGCCGTTGTTGCGGACGAGGTCGACGAGCGCGCGAAGGCCGTACTCGGATCGGCGGGAGAGGCGCATCGGCGGAATGGTAGAGGTGAATCCCTAGTCGCGTGGTGGGACTTCGAGCGGCCGGGCGGCGCCTAGAACATGCGTGCGAAATCAAGACGAGCTGTGCTACCATCGCGCGCGATGGTCGACGACGCCACAAGCCTTCGGATCCTGACCGCCGAGCTCGACGATGAGGAGGAGATCGACCCCGTCGTCGAAGGATCCCTGCGACCCAAGACGCTTGGCGAGTACATCGGCCAGGCCGAGGTCAAGGCGAACCTGTCGGTGCTGCTCCAGGCTGCGAAGGGCAGGGGAGAGGCCGCCGACCACATCCTGCTGTACGGGCCTCCCGGACTCGGCAAGACCACCCTGGCGACCATCGTCGCGCGGGAGCTCGGCGTCAACGTGCGCTACACGTCCGGTCCGGCCATCGAGCGGGCCGGCGACCTCGCCGCGATCCTGACCTCGCTCGACGAACGCGACGTCCTGTTCATCGACGAGGTCCATCGGCTCAATCGCGCCGTGGAGGAGATCCTCTACCCGGCGATGGAGGACTTCGCGCTGGACGTGATGATCGGCAAAGGGCCGAGCGCGCGGAGTCTTCGGCTCAGCCTCAAGCCCTTCACGGTGGTCGGCGCCACGACCCGGGCGGGCCGCATCAGCTCCCCGTTGCGTGACCGGTTCGGCGCTACCTATCGGCTCGACTTCTACACCGAGGATGAGCTCGCGGAGATCGTCGACCGCTCGGCCGAGATCCTGGCCGTGCCGATCGACGCCGAAGCGACCCGCGCGATCGCCCGTCGCGGCCGTGGCACGCCGCGTATCGTGAACCGGCTGCTCAAGCGCGTCCGCGACCACGCGCAGGTCCATGGCGACGGCCGCGTCCACGAGGACACCGCGCGCGACGCCATGCGGCGCATGGAGATCGACGACGAGGGGCTCGATTCGTCCGATCGCAAGCTCCTGGCGGCGATCGTGCAGAAGTTCGGCTCGGGCCCGGTCGGGGTTGCCGCCCTCGGGGCGGTGCTGTCCGAGGAGGTCGACACCATCGAGGACGTCCACGAGCCGTTCCTTCTGCGCCTCGGGTTCATCGACCGCACGCCGCAGGGTCGCATCGCTACCGATCTCGGTCGGGCGCACCTCTCCGGGCTCGGCTACGAGATCCCGCCACCGCGACGGGCAGAGGCTGGCATGCCGAGCCTGTGGGATGAGGCGGCCGCGACGGACGAGGCGTGATCGGACCGTTCGTCTCGTCATCGACGCGCTACGAGGTGACCGCCCCGGCCCCGTCGGACGGCTCCACGCGGGCACGGACCGGCGTCCTGACGCTGCCGCACGGCACGGTCGAGACGCCGCAGTTCATGCCGGTGGGCACGAATGCCACCGTCAAGGCGCTGTCACCCGACGACATCGAGGCCACCGGCGCCACGATCATCCTGGCCAACACGTACCACCTCTACCTGCGGCCGGGCCACGAGCGGATAGCCCGCCTCGGGGGTCTCCACCGGTTCATGGGCTGGGACCGCCCGATCCTGACCGACTCCGGTGGATTCCAGGTCGTGTCGCTCGGCGACCTGCGGGTCGTCGATGAAGAGGGCGTCACGTTCCGCTCGCACCTCGATGGCTCGATGCATCGCTTCACGCCGGAGCACGCGACGGCCGTGCAAGAGGCGTTGGGGTCGGACGTCGCGGTCGCGTTCGACCAGCCCGTCTACCCGAGCTCGCCACGCGAGGTCGTCGCCGACGCGACCGCGCGGACCCACCGCTGGGCGGAGCGGTCGCTCGCGTCCCACACCCGGCCCGACCAGGCGATGTTCGGCATCGTCCAAGGAGGCCTCGACCGAGACCTTCGCGCCGCATCGACGGAGTTCATCGCCGGGCTGCCGTTCGACGGGATCTGCATCGGTGGACTCGCCGGTGACGAGACGCCCGAGGAGCGCGACGCCGCGCTCGATGTCGCCATCCCGCTGCTGGCTGAGGACCCGCGGCCGCGCTACCTGATGGGGCTCGGTTCACCGGCCGACCTGCTCGAGGCCGTCCACCGTGGCATCGACCTGTTCGACAGCGTGCTCCCGGCGCGTGTCGCTCGGAACGGGCAACTGTGGGTGCCGGGTGGCCGGCTGAACCTTCGCAACCGCGAGTTCCTGGACGACCCGGAGCCTGTCCAGGAGGACTGTCCGTGTCTGCTCTGTCGCGGGTTCTCGCGCGCCTATCTGGCGCACCTGTTCCGCGCAAAAGAGCTGCTCGCGTACCGTCTCGCGACTTGTCACAACCTGACCTTCACCCTAGACTTCATGGCCAGGATCCGAGGCTCGATCCGGGCCGGTACTTTCCCCGTCGAGATGTCCGAGTTGCGCTCCCGCGCGGGCCGGATAAGCGGCAGTGAAGGGGCCGAGCAGTCGGCGTGAAGGATCTGTCAGTACGCTGCATGACGACGCGGAGGCGACGCGATGGGCCAACGCAATCGACCGGGCAAAGAGGCGAAGAAGAAGCCGAAGGCCAAGCTCGCCCAACCCAGCCTCGCGCCGCTTTCGGAGCCCCCGCAGAACGTCGAGGTGATCCGGAAGCCGCGCAAGGAGAAGCCAGTCGTCGAGGACGACACGGACGAGGCCTGACCGGCCGGACGGACGCCACCGGTGAAGGCTCCGCTGACGGGATGGACCGATCGATGAGGAGCGTGAACGGATGGCGATGACGGACGAGCGCGCGACGGAGCGCGCGCTGGCGGAACGCGGCAAGGCCGTCGATGCGGCGCTGTCGGCGATCGAGAAGCAGTTCGGCCGCGGGGCCATCATGAAGCTCGGCTCGGCCGAGCGGCAGGCGGTCGATTCGATCCCGACCGGCTCCATCGCGCTCGATCTCGCGCTCGGTGTCGGTGGCATCCCGCGCGGGCGCATCACCGAGATCTTCGGTCCCGAGTCGTCGGGCAAGACGACGGTCTGCCAGCACGTCCTTGCCGAGGCACAGGCGCGCGGCGGGGTCGTCGCGTTCATCGATGTCGAGCACGCGCTGGACCCGGCCTACGCGAGAGCCTGTGGCGTCAACGTCGACGAGCTGCTCGTCTCGCAGCCGGACACCGGCGAGCAGGCGCTCGAGATCACCGAGACCCTCATCCGCTCAGGCGGCATCGACTGTGTCGTGGTCGACTCGGTCGCCGCACTCGTCCCGCGGGCCGAGATCGAGGGCGAGATGGGCGACTCGTTCGTCGGCATCCAGGCGCGGCTGATGAGCCAGGCGCTGCGCAAGCTGACGGGCGCCGTCTCGCGCTCGAACACGGCGCTCGTGTTCACCAACCAGCTGCGCGAGAAGATCGGCGTGATGTTCGGCAACCCCGAGACCACGCCGGGTGGCCGCGCACTGAAGTTCTACGCGTCGGTCCGGCTGGACATCCGGCGGGTCGAGACGATCAAGACCGGCACCGAGTCGGTCGGCAACCGGGCTCGAGTGAAGGTCGTGAAGAATAAGGTCGCGGCGCCGTTCCGGGTCGCCGAGTTCGACATCATGTATGGCGAGGGCATCTCCAAGGAAGGCGGCCTGCTCGATGTCGGCGTCGCGATGGACGTCGTCTCGAAGACCGGCGCCTGGTTCAACTTCGGCGAGACCCGGCTGGGCCAGGGTCGCGAGGCCTCGAAGGACTTCCTCAAGACGAGCCCGGACATCGCCGCGGAGATCGAGTCGCGCATCCGCGGCCGGATCACAGAAACGCCCATTCCTGTGGAGGGAATCGAAGAGGCCGAATAGGTCGGCGCCATGCAATCCGTCTGCGGCGTTCGCCACTGCGCCCCGACGCTCACGCACCTTGAAGTGCGCTCGCGTCGGTGCTCGCGGCGGCCTTGCATCCGGCCCGCCTGACGCCGACCTAAGGTGACGCGCAGACGCGAGAGCTTCGCGGAGGGCCGTGAGCGGCGCGCGGCGGTCGACGACCCCTCGGTCGTCCTGGAAGCGGCGGCGCGCTTTCTCGAGGCACGCTCGCGGTCGGTGGCCGAGGTGCGTCGGCGCCTGTCGAGTGCCGGCTACCGGGCCGATCTCATCGAGGGCGCGATCGCGCGGATGGGCGACCTCGGGATGCTCGACGACGAGGCGTTCGCTCGGGCGTGGGTCGAATCGCGCGATCGGGCGCGGCCCCGCGGGGAACGAGCGCTCCAGAACGAGCTCCGGCTGAAGGGCATCGACCGGGGGGTCGTGGACGCGGTGCTCGATGAGCGACGATCCGTCGACGGCGTTGCGCTCGCGCCGGACCGTGACGCCGCGGAACGGCTCCTCGAGAAGCACGCGCGGACGCTCGACCGGATCCCGGATCCGCGCCGCCGGCGAGAGCGGGCGTACGCCCTGCTGGCCCGCAACGGGTTTGACCCGGAGACATGTCGGGACGTCGCGGCACGCGTGACCGCCGCGACTGACGAGGATCCCACCTAGACGGTCCAGCGTGAGGCGAGGTACTCCGCGTCGCGGGCGACGCCGGTCAGGTTGGCTGAACCGTTGTCGAGCTGGAAGAGCAGACCGAGGAACGTCAGGCCCGGTATGTCCGAGACGCCACGGGCATGGCGCGGGACGCCGAATTCGTCGATGACCGGCACGTCGAGCCAGGCGTAATCGGGGGCGTACCCCGTCGTCCAGACGACCGAGGAGATGCCCTCGGCTGCGAGGTCGAGCTCGGTGACGTCGGGGACCGTGTGATCGAACGGCTCGCGATCATCCGGCGGAAGCTCGAGCGCAGCGCGTTCCGCGTACTTCTCGAAGATGGGTCTGATGCGCTCGTCGAAGAACCCGTCCGCGAAGCGCAGCTCGCCCTCGAGGCCCTCCGCGAACGTCGCGCGCTCGCCGTCGGCCGCCTGGAATCGACCCACCAACCTGATGCCGTTGGCAGCGAATCGACGGAGGTTGGTGTCGTGACCGCCACCATGACCCGACATGTGCGGATTGCACGCGAACCGCAGGCGCGGGTCGGGCAGCGTATGGATCGTCGGTAGCTCCACGCCCACCGCCGGCCCGCGATGGACGAGTTCGAGCACCCACCAGAACCAGTCGCGGTCCCGGTAGCGCCTCGTCGCGCGACCGCAGTGACCGACGGACAGGGTCACGGCGCGACCGGCAGCGTGCAGCTCCTCGGCAAGCTGGACACCGGTCTGCCCCGTCCCGACGACCAGCACGCCACCAGGCGGCAGCGCCTCGGGGTTGCGGTAGTCGTGGGCGTGCACCTGGTGGATACGCGGCCCGAGCGCGGCTGTTGCCGGGATCCTCGGCCTGTGGAATGCGCCCGTCGCGACGACGACCTCCTGCGCACGCAGGGTGCCGCGGGCGGTCCCGAGACGGAAGTCGCGTCGCTGGCCATCGTCCTGCGTCAGGTGCCGGACCTCGGCGCCGAGCACGACCGGCGCGCCGACGATCGATGCATATCTCGCCATCCGGCCCGCGATCTCATCACGCGTCATAAACGAATCCGGTTCCGGTCCGTCGTAGGGATAGTCCGGCAGGGCGGTGACGAAGTTCGGGGAGACCAGCCGGAACGCGTCCCAGCGATCCTGCCAGCCGCCGCCCAGCGTGCCCCGGCGCTCGAGGACCACGTGCTCACGGCCTGCCTGGCCGAGCAGGCGGCTCATGATCAGCCCGGCCTGGCCAGCGCCGATGACCGCGGTGTGGACGGAGTCGGGAAGCTCGTTGAGCATCGGCAAGACCCCTCGCTCCGATGTCGGGCGACCAGCATATGCGCGAGCGTCGGTCCCCGAGGCGATGTTATGGTGACCTTGGACACCGCATCGGACGCCCCCAGACCGATCGCGAGCGCCACAGCCCCGGACCATCGTCAGGGTGTGGGTCATGTTCGCCTTCCGGATACTCGGGTCCGGTGCTGATCCCGGCGATCGCCGGCGACGTCCCTGACTCCGGGGGAAGGAGAAAGGAACGCGGTGTATTCCCTTCGATCGACCAGGTTGACCCCGATCTGGGTCCTCGTGGTCGCCCTCATCCTGGCTGTGTTCGCTGCGAGTCAGCTGGCCCAGACCACGACCCCGCCGACCGGCATGGTTGCTGCCTTCGTCGACTTGAATGGCAACGACATCGACGACACGTGTGAAGAGCCCGAGACCGTCGTGCCCGACGAGACCGCCGCGGCCGAGGCCGAAGCGGCCATCGACCTCGACAGCGACGGGACGATCTCGGTGTCCGAGGCCGCCCAGAGCGACCGGATCGGTGGCAAGAACTGCAACCACGGCGGGTACGTGAGCTGGGTCGCCCAGGGCTCGTGTCCGGATCCGGTCGCGGAACCGGCGCCAGCGCTTGTGACCGGGCCCGCGGTCGATGCTGCCGTAGCGACGACCTGCGAGGAAGAGACCACCACACCGGAGGAGGAGGCCGCCGCGCCGGCCGCCGACTGCGCGGAAGTGGCTCCACCGGAACGGGATCCAGTACTCGACGAGCAGAAGAACGGCCACGGCAAGTGGGTCTCGTCCGTTGCGCAGTCCGATGCCAAGGGCGGTAAGAACTGCAACCACGGCGGTGCCGTCAGCGAGGCGGCCAAGAAGGACCACGAGGCCGCGAAGGCCGCGCGGGAAGCCGCCAAGGCCGAACGCGACGCCGCCAAGGCCGAGCGCAAGGCGGCCCGGGAAGCTGCGAAAGCCGCCCGGGAGGCTGCCAAGGCCGCAAAGCAGCAGGGCAAGGGCAAGTCAACGAACTAGCCTCTTCGCCGGATGTTCGTGGCCGGCCAGGTGAGCGTGCAACCCGGGCGTATCTGCGCCCTGATCGCACTTGGAACATCACATGTTCCAACCGGAGGCTGAGCGGCCGGATCTTGCCCCAAAACGGGCCGTCGTTCGCCAGTTGGAACGCCGGGTGTTCCAAACAGCGGCTGAGGGTCTGATTCCTGGCTGCTCCTTCGCCAGTTGGAACATAGTGATGTTCCATCGGACGGCCAAACAAGCGCGCCGCGCACCGCGCCACGCGGGCTCCGCCCGGTGTTTGACCCGTCCGCGCCCCGGCCCTACGCTAGCCGGACGTTCCAGGCGTCGCATTACTGGCGTTCCGAACGTACACATCGGCCCGATCGCGGCCCACGAGGGGGCCCGGACCGTCCCTTCGACGGCCCGAGACCAGGCACCGCCATCGTGCGGGGCCGTTCCTCCCTCGCCTTCGTGACCGTGCCTTCGCATACGTGACGCGTCCGGCCGCATGATCCGGTCCGGATGGGAGGAACCGATGGAGACACCGGTCGTGGTGGGGGTCGCGCTGGTCGCTGCCCTCCTCGGAGCGCTACTCGGCGCGCTCATCCGCTCGATGTGGGCATCCCAGGGCATGAAGGCGGCACAAGCCGAAGCCCGCCGCATCGAAGCAGAGGCACGAGCCCGCCAGAAGGAACTGATCCTCGAGGCCAAGGACGAGAAGCTGCGCCTTGGGCGCGAGGCCGAGGAAGAGGCGCGAGCGCGCCGCAACGAGCTGACGGCGCAGGAGCGTCGCCTGACGCAGCGCGACGAGCAGCTCGATCAGCGGGCGGAGATGCTCGAGCAGCGGGATCGAAAGCTCATCGACCGCGAGCGCGAGCTCGACAAGGCCAAGGAGGAGCTCGCCCGGGCCACCCAGGAGCAGGTCATCGCCCTCGAGCGCGTGTCGGGGCTCAGCGCCGATCAGGCCAAGACGATGCTGCTCGAGGCCGTCCGGGTCGAGGCAGAGCATGATGCCGTCAAGCTGGCGAGGGCCATCGAGCGCTCAGCGCGTGAAGAGGCCCAGGATCGTGCCCGCGACATCGTCCTGACAGCCATGCAGCGGGTCGCGGCGGACCACACGGCCGAGCACACCGTCAGCGTCGTCCACCTGCCATCGGACGAGATGAAGGGCCGCATCATCGGCCGCGAGGGTCGCAATATCCGGGCGCTGGAGCAGGCGACCGGCATCGACCTGATCATCGACGACACGCCCGAGACCGTGGTCCTCAGCGGCTTCGACCCGGTCCGCCGCGAGGTCGCCCGGATCGCGATCACGAAGCTCATCGCCGACGGCCGGATCCATCCCGGTCGGATCGAGGAGGTCGTCGCCAAGGCCCGCGCCGAGGTCGACCTCGTCATCCGGCAGGCCGGCGAGCAGGCCGCCTACGAGGCCGGCGTGCCGGGACTCCCGGCCGAGATCATCAAGCTGCTCGGGCGGCTCAAGTACCGCACGAGCTATGGCCAGAACGTGTTGAACCATGTCGTGGAGACCAGCCACCTTGCGGCGGTCATCGCGGCGGAGATGGGCGCGGATGTGCAGGTCGCCAAGATGGGCGGACTGCTGCATGACATCGGCAAGGCGGTCGACCACGAGGTCGAGGGCCCGCACGCGGCCATCGGCGCGCAGATCGCCCAGCGCCACAATCTGCCGTTCAAGGTCATCAACGGGATCGCGGCCCACCACCAGGAGGTCGAGTACGCCTGTCTCGAGGCGCCGATCGTCCAGGTCGCCGACGCGATCAGCGCGTCACGGCCGGGTGCCCGCGGCGAGACGATGGACACGTACGTCAAGCGACTCGAGGACCTCCAGGCAATCGCCGAGAGCTTCGGCGGCGTCGAGAAGTCCTTCGCCGTCCAGGCCGGGCGTGAGGTCCGGATCCTGGTCCGCCCCGAGGAGATCGACGACCTGACCGCCACGCGCCTCGCTCGCGACGTGGTCAAGAAGATCGAGGAGCAGCTGACCTACCCGGGCCAGATCAAGGTCACGGTCATCCGCGAGACGCGCGCCGTCGAGTACGCCAAGTAGGTCGCTAGGACCGGTGCGGCGGGGCACCGCGTGGATACGCCGCTGTGGCGCATGTCATCAGACCGGTGGCGACCGCAACGCCGATGTGACGCGGGCCGGGCTACGGTCCGAGCATGGTCCGACCATCGATACCGGGGCGGCACATCGAGATCTTCTTCGCCGACGCCGACCGCGTCGTCGATGTCGAAGTGGATGATGACGACCCGGCGGTGGCCGGCGTCGTGATCGACGCCATCGAACGCGACGATCCGGACGACGCGGAGCAGGTCCTGCGCGACGGTGTCGCCAACGGCACCGTGAAGCGCCGCCCGTAAGCTCCGGTCTGGCCCCAGCCGTCCGGCGGAGCGCGCGCGGCTAGACTCCGCCGATGGACAACGGATCGGACGACACACCAATCGGGCGCACTCGGCTCGGGAACGCGCCAAATGGGGATGCGCCACGGCCCGCGGGGGCGTGCCGCGTCCTGATGATCGGGGACCTCATCGGCAAACCGGGCCGGCAGGCGGTCGAGCAGATCCTGCCCGGACTACGGGAAGCGCGCGAGATCGACTTCGTCACAGCGAACGGCGAGAACGTCGCCGGCGGCATGGGACTGACCCCGTCGACGGCCGACGCGCTGCTCGGGGCCGGCGTCGACGTCATCACGTCCGGCAACCACATCTGGGACAAGCGGGAGATCTACCCATACCTCGAGTCGTCCGAGCGGGTGCTGCGGCCACACAACTACGGCACGCGCGAGGTGCCGGGTCGCGGATGGGGCACATTCGACGCGCTCGACGGCTCGCACGTTGCCGTCATCAACCTCCAGGGTCGGACGTATATGCAGCCGATCGAGAACCCGTTCACGGACGCGGACACGCTTCTTGACGAGGCGTCGGCGCCCGAGCCGCTGCCACCGATCCGGCTGGTCGACTTCCACTGTGAGCTGACGTCGGAGAAGAACGCACTCGGGCTGTACCTGGACGGGCGGGTCAGCGCGGTCGTCGGCACGCACACGCACGTCGTCACGGGCGATGAGCGGATCCTCCCGGGCGGCACGGCCTATCAGACGGATCTCGGGATGACGGGACCGGTCTGGAGCGTGATCGGGTTCGATCCCGCGACGGTGCTGCCGCGATTCATCAACGCGCTGCCGACGCGCTTCGAGGTGGGGGACGGGCCGGTGGTGTTCAACGCGACGCAGATCGACATCGATCCCGCCACGGGCCGCGCGCTGGCGATCGAGCGCATCCAGCAGCTGGTCGAGTCGTAGCCCGTCCAGCGATGTCCGATCGACCGCGGCCGCGCCGCTCGCGTCGCCACGATCCGAGCGCGCTGGAAGGGGCGGTGGTCCCGCCCGGGCCATCGACGGTCGACCTCCACACGCACTCCTCGCGTTCCGACGGCGTCCTCAGCCCGGTCAACCTGATCGGCGCTGTCGCGGCGGCCGGCGTGCGGATCCTCTCCCTCACCGACCACGACACGCTCGCGGGCTACCGCGACCTGCGCAGCGCCGACGCGGTCCCGTCCGGCATGACGCTGATCCCAGGCGTCGAGATCAACGCGCTGGTCACCCGCGACATCGGCCTGTGGGAGTGGGAGCTGCACATCCTCGGGTTCGGCATGGACCCGGACGACGAGACGTTCGAATCCACGCTGTCGACGCAACGGGCGGCGCGTCGCAGCCGGTTCGATCGCACGGTCGCCCTCCTGCGCGAGATCGGGATGCCCATCGACGCCCAGGTCGAGGAGCTCGCGACCGAGGACGATGACGCGCTCGGCCGGCCGACCATCGCCCGGGCACTGATCGCCGCCGGTTTCGCGACAACCGTCGAGGACGCGTTCAGCCGGATCATCGGCCACGGCGGTCCGGGCTACGTGCGGCGTGAGGGCCTCGGGCCCGAGGGCGCGATCGCCGCCATCCTGGCCGCCGGTGGGATCCCGGTGCTGGCCCATTTTCGCGAGGGACCCGGGCGGCCGGACGTCATCCGCGAGCTCATCGAGCAGGGCCTCGCTGGCCTGGAGGTCTACTACCGGTCGTTCGATCGAGGGACCGTCGAGGCGATGGCGAACCTGGCGGCGGCGAAGCGACTGATCCCGACTGGCGGCAGCGATTACCACGGCGATCTCGGCCCGTACTCGGCGACGCATGCACAGCTGTGGGTGCCCCCTGAGATCGGGGGTGCGCTACTTGATCGGCTCGCGACGCCGGACGGACCCGCCTACGACCCTGCCCCGGATGTGGGATCGACCTCCTCGCTGCGGTAGGTCGACCGGAGCTCGACGGGGCGGTCCCGATGCCTGGCGCGCAGGTTCAGTCCTTCGACGAAGACGCTGAATGCCATGGCTGCATAGATGTAGGCCTTGTCGATGTGGAACCCGAAGCCGTCGGCGATCAACGTCACGCCGACCAGTAGCAGGAATGCAAGTGCCAGGATCTTCACTGACGGGTGGTCGTGGACGAACTTCGACAGCGGCCCGGACGCGATGAGCATCACGCCGACTGCGAGGACCACGGCCGCCACCATGACGATGATCTCGTCGACCATCCCGACCGCGGTGAGGACCGAGTCGAGCGAGAACACGATATCGAGCAGGACGACCTGGACGAGGACGCCGCCGAACGAGGCCGCCGCCGACGCTGGAGCCTCCGGTCCCGTCTCGCCCTCGAGCGAATCGTGGATCTCGTTGGTCGCCTTCCAGAGCAGGAACAGCCCGCCACCGATGAGGATCAGATCGCGCCACGAGAAATCGCGTTCGGCGATCGTGAAGAGCGGCTCGGTCAGCCCGATGATCCACGAGATCGTCAGCAAGAGGAGGATCCGCATCCCCATCGCCAGGCCGAGACCGATGCGCCGCGCCTGATCCCGCTGTTCGCTGGGCAGCCGCTGGACGAGGATCGAGATGAAGATGACGTTGTCGATGCCGAGGACGATCTCGAGCACGGTGAGCGTCAGCAGCGCGACCCACGTCTCCGGGTTGCCGAGGAGCGCGATCAGATCCATGGCCTTCGAGGATAGCGGGCCGCCGGCGGGTCGGCAGTACCATGGCCCGAACGTGCATGACCCCCGAACGGCCACGCGCTCGCTCCCAGTGCTCGACGTCCTGGCACGGGACACGGCACCAGCGCCGCCGCGCTCGCCCATCCCTCCTATCGACGAGCGGCTGACCGAGTACCGCCCGGAGCCAGCCGCGCTGCCGCGGTTCCACGTGTGGACGCTCGGCTGCCAGATGAACCGCAGCGATTCGGAGGAGATGGCCGGGCGACTGCTGGCGGTCGGCTGCGATGAGGCGCCCACGCTCGAGACGGCCGATCTCGTCGTGATCAACACGTGTGCCATCCGCGAGGGTGCCGAGCAGAAGGTCATCGGCCGGCAGGGCCACCTCGCGCGGCTCAAGTCGGCCAATCCGGGGATGCGTGTGGTCCTCACCGGCTGCGCGGTCCGCGAGGCGGAACGAGACGGGCTTGCGCGGCGGTACCCGGCGGTCGACCTCTTCCTCCGGCCGGACGAGGAGCCGGAGCTGGTCGACCGGCTCGGGCTGGCGTCGGCGCAGGGCGCGATCGGTGCGGTCGGGACCCTCGGCGCGGTCGGCGCTACCACGACGGTCGGTCGAGCGGTCGTCGGCGTCGCCGACCACCTCGCTGGTACCCGTGCCCGGGCAGTCGGGGAGGGGACCGTGGCTCGCGGATCGGCGATCAGCGCCTGGCTGCCGATCATCTACGGCTGCGACAAGACGTGCACCTATTGCATCGTCCCGTTCAGCCGCGGGCCCGAGCGCAGCCGGCCGTTCGACGACATCGTCGATGAGGCGCGGGCGTTGGCCGCGGCCGGCTATCGCGAGGTCACGCTGCTCGGCCAGAACGTCAATTCCTACGGGCACGACCTGCTGCCGGAGACCCGCTTCGCGCACGTCGATGCCGAACGGTGGGCGGGCCGCAAGCTCGACCTGCACGGTCGCCCGGACCTCGCCGAGCTGATCCGGGCGATCGATGGGCTGCGGACGGCCGACGGTCGACCGGCGATCCCTCGACTCCGGTTCGTGACGTCACATCCCTGGGACCTGTCGGATCGACTGATCTCGGCGCTGTCCGAGTGCCCGAGCGTCTGCGAGCACCTCCACCTGCCCGTCCAGTCCGGCGATGACGCCGTGCTGCGACGGATGGGTCGCCAGTACACGGTCGAGCACTACCGCGAGCGGCTGGACCGCATCCGGGAGGCCGTCCCAGGCATCACGATCTCGACCGATGTGATCGTCGGGTTCTGCGGCGAGACCGATGCGCAGTTCGAGGCCACGCTGCGCCTGCTCGAGGACATTCGCTACGACCAGGTGTTCGCGGCTGCCTATTCGCCCCGGCCGGGGACGCCCGCCACCCGCCTGGCCGACGACGTCCCACCGGATGTGAAGCGACGGCGGCTCAACGAGCTCCTCAACGTCCAGGAGGACATCGGCCTGGCCCGCAATCAGGCATGGCTGGGTCGCGAGGTCGACGTCCTGGTGGACAGCGTGACGCCGCCACGTACCCACGACCACGCGGCAGACAACGGCCATGACGGGCCGCAGGTCTCCGGACGTACCCGTGGCAACAAGCTCGTCCACCTCGCCGGGGACGGAGATTTCATGGGGCGCGAAGTGTCCGTCCGCATCGACCACGCGGGCCCATATGCCCTCCGCGGCTCGCTCGTCACGCAGGAACAACGCCCCGTCCGTTGACACCGGCGAGAACACGCCGTTACCGTGACCCCTTCCGGAGGAGTTCCCAGCACGGACCGTCCGGCTGGATGGTGGTGCGAACCATCACGGGTCCGTCACATGGTCGAGGAGGACAAAGCACCATGGACTATTCCCGGCTTGATCCCGTGCGTGGATCGGTAACGCCGATCCAGCTCGATCTCGTCGAGTCGTTCGCGAACGGACGAATCACCCGACGCCAGTTCATCAAGCGCGCATCGGTCATCGGTCTGTCGCTGTCATCCGTCGCAGCGGTCATCGCTGCGTGCGGTCCGGGCACGCCAAGCGCGACGACGGCGGCCTCGCCCGGCGCCAGCGCCAGCGCGGGTGCGAGCCCGTCCGGAAGTGCCGTCACCGGCGGTACGATCCGGTGCGCGATCCAGCGCCCCGTCTCGGTCGACCCGGTCGCGATGCAGGATCTCGGCGGTTACGGCATCGTCGCCCAGTCGTTCGAATTCCTGATGGGCCAGAGCATGGATCCCAACGATCCGGGCGGCCTGTCTCCGGCACTTGCCGCCGAGCCGCCAGTACCAAACGACGATGGCACGGTCTGGACGTTCAAGCTCCGGCCCGAAGCCAAGTGGCAGCACGACGGCTCGCCGCTGACCGCCGATGACGTCGTCGCGACGATGGAGCGCCTCGTGGCGGCCGGCAACTCCGGTCTCAAGGGCGTCCTGCCGGCCGGTGGAGCGGTCGCGACCGACGCCAACACAGTCACCATGACGCTCGAAGCGGCGAACGGGAACTTCCCGTACCTGGTTTCGATCTACAACGCGCAGACGGTCATCACGCCGAAGGACTACGTCGCCGGCACCAACTTCGACGCTCGACCGACAGGGACCGGGCCGTGGAAGCTCGTCAACTACAACCTCCAGACCGGCGCGACGTTCGAGCGCAACCCGGACTGGTGGGGTGGCCAGACTCCGCTCGATGGCACCGAGTTCATCTTCTACGACGAGACCGGGCCGATGATCACCGCCTATCAGGGCGACCAGGTCGACGCCATCGTCCAGTTCGACGTGCTCACCGGCGCTGCCCTGCTCAACGACCCGAACTTCACGCTCATCGCCCAGCCGGCGGCACTCCACCGGCAGATCTGGATGCGCGTCGACAAGGGCGCCTTTGCCGACGTCAAGGTGCGCGAGGCCCTCGCCCTCACGTGGGATCGCGAGGCGCTCGTCCAGCAGCTGTTCCAGGGTCGCGCAGAGGTCGCCAACGATCACGTCATCTGGCAGGGCTACCCGTACTTCGACGAGGCAGCCGTCCCGCAACGGACACGCGACGTCGAACGGGCCAAGGCACTGCTGACAGAGGCCGGCGCAAGCAACCTGACCGCCACGCTCCACGCCGGCGAGCTGCAGGAGATCCCCGATCTCGCCACACTCCTGAAGAGCCAGGCGGCCGAGGCCGGCATCACCCTGAACATCGAGGTGGAGAGCCTGCAGACGTTCTACGGCGCGCAGTGGTGCCCGGCCGAGCCGGCCGACCCGCCGTGCTCCGGCGCTGCCGACCTGGGCATCGTCGACTACGGCCACCGGGCCACGCCGGACGTCTACCTCAACGCGGCGCTCAAGAGCAAGGGCATCTGGAACTCGTCGCAGTACAACTCAGCGGAGTTCGATGCCGCCTTCACCGAGTTCCAGGCCGCGATCGCGGTCGATGCCCAGAAGGCGGCGTGCACGAAGCTCGAGACCATCCTGAATCGCGATATCCCGGTGGGAGTGCCGTACTTCTACAACTACCTGGCCGGCAATTCCAACAAGTTCACCGGGGTGTTCTCGAGCGCCCTCGGCCAGATGTCCTTCGCCACGACCTCCCAGGTCGCCTGACACCGTAACGCTTGAGGGCGGCGGCTTCGGCCGCCGCCTTCGTCCACCCATCCGTTTGAGGGGACGGCGCGCAAGCACGCGATGGCACGCTTCATCCTGCGCAGGCTGCTGCTCTCGCTCGTCACGCTGTGGCTGCTCGCCTCGATCGTCTTCATCATCGCCAATGTCCTGCCCAACGACGTCGGACGGACGATCCTCGGCCCGTTCGCGCCGCAGGAGAGCGTCGATGCGCTCAACGAGCGGCTGGGCACCAACCGGCCGCTCATCGAGCGGTACGTCGACTCGATCGTGGGCGTGTTCACGCTCGACTTCGGGAACTCGTTCATCACCAACAAGCCGGTCCTGCCCGAGCTTGCCGACTCGATCGGCCGGTCGGCAAAGCTGGCCGGGCTCGCGTTGCTCATCACGATCCCCTTCGCGATCATCGCGGGGCTGATCGCGGCCCGGCGGCGTGATCGTCCCATCGATCGAGGCATCGTCCTCCTCGGCCTGACGTCGTCGTCGATCCCCGAGTTCGTGACCGGCACGATCCTCGTGGTGTTGGTCGGGGTCCAACTCAAGTGGCTGCCGGTGACGGCGCGGCCACCGCGCGGCGCCGACTTCCTGACCGAGATGCGGTTCCTGCTGCTGCCGGCCCTGGCGATGGCGATCGTCTACTTCGGCTACATCGCGCGCATGACGCGCGCCGGCACGATCGAGGTCCTCCAGTCCGATTACACGCGGACGGCGACGATGAAGGGCCTGACGACGACCCAGACGATGATCCGCCACGTGCTGCGCAACGCGCTGATCCCGACCGTGGCCGTCATCGCCGTCCAGATCGGCTACCTCTTCGGCGGCATCATCGCCGTGGAGCGGATCTTCAATTACAACGGCGTGGGCTCGACGATGCTGCTCGCGGCGCAGCAGAAGAACATCCCGACGCTCACGGCGGGCGCCATCATCATCGGCATCGTGTACATGGTGGCCACGCTCGCCGCCGACCTGATCATCGCCTGGATGAACCCCCGCATCCGACTCGACGCGGAACGCTGATGGACGTCCCGATCGCACCACCAACTCCCGCTACCGCACCGGTCAGCGTCGGTGCCGTCTCCGAGCGGGCGCAGGCCCGCCGCGAGACCATCCGCCAGCTGCTCCGTCGGCCGGCCTTCCTTGTCGGGATCGTCGTGCTCCTCGGCTGGGTGCTGACCGCCATCCTCGGTGAGCGGATCACCCCGTACGACCCGTTCAACGACTTCGCGCTCAACCACCAGGGCCCCGGGCAGGTCGCCGTCCCCGGCAAGGACGTGACCGAGTTCCACCTCTTCGGCACGGACCGACTCGGTCGGGATGTCCTGTCACGAGTGATGGTGGGCTCACGTGACGTGCTGGTCGTGGCGCCCCTGGCGGCGATCCTCGGTGTCGCGGCGGGGACGCTCCTGGGCCTGATCATGGGCTATTACCGCGGCCTGGTGGACGATGTGCTCAGTCGTCTGGTCGAGGCGTTCCTGGCGCTGCCGGTCATCCTGGTGGCGCTGCTGACGCTGGTCGTGCTCGGCCCTTCGCCACTCGTGGTCGTCGCGGTCGTCGGGATCCTGTTCACCCCGATCGTGGCGCGCACCGTGCGCTCCGCGGTGCTGTCCGAGCGGCAGCTCGACTATGTGACCTCGGCCAAGCTGCGCGGGGAGTCGGGCCTGTTCATCCTGTCGCGGGAGATCTTTCCGAACGTGCTCGGACCGATCGTGGTCGAACTGACCGTGCGCTTCGGCTACGCGATCTTCACGGTCGCCACGCTGTCATTCCTGGGCGTCGGTATCCAGCCGCCCTCGCCGGACTGGGGTCTGTCGATCGCCGAGGAATACTCGTACATGATCTCCGGCGTATGGTGGTCGACCCTGTTCCCGGCGCTGGCCATCGCCAGCACCGTCGTCGCCATCAACTTCATCGCGGACTCGCTCCAGTCGGTGCTCTCGGAATGACTGCAGAAGCATTCGCCCCGCCGCCGCCCGAGCCCACGACCTCGCCACACGCCGCCCTCCGTGTCGAGGATCTGTCGCTGGCGTACACCGTTCGCGGCATCCGCCGACCGGTCCTGCGCGGCGTGACGTTCGACATCAAGCCCGGGGAGTCGTACGGCCTGGTAGGGGAGTCGGGCTGCGGCAAGTCGACCACGGCGTACGCGGCCCTCCGCTATCTCCCGCGCAACGCGGTCATCACCGGCGGGCGGATCCTCGTCGGCGGTCAGGACATCACGCGGATGAACGACGAGCAGGTCCGTGAGTTCCGGACCCACCGTGCGTCGATGGTCTACCAGGACCCAGGAGCCGCGCTGAACCCGACGACGAAGGTCGGTCCGCAGGTCGCCGAGGCCTATACCGTCCTCGGCCAGAGTGCGAGCCAGGCGCGCGAGAGCGCGCTGGCGGCCATGCGCCGCGTCCAGATCGCCGACCCGGACCGCGTCTACCAGCGCTACCCACACCAGCTGTCGGGCGGCATGCAGCAGCGCATCGTCATCGCCATCGCGCTGGCCTGTAGCCCGACGCTGCTCGTCCTCGACGAGCCGACCACCGGGCTCGATGCCACCGTCGAGGCCAGCGTGCTCGATCTCGTGCGCTCGCTGGTCGCGGAGATGGACGCAGCAGTCCTGTTGATCGCCCACAACCTCGGCGTCATCCGCACGATGTGTGACCGAGTCGGCGTGATGTATGCGGGCAAGATCGTCGAGGAAGGCAACGCGATCGGGGTCTTCGAGCGCCCGCAGCACCCGTACACGGTCGGCCTCCTCCAGTCGCTGCCGCGCCACGGGATCCGCAAGTCGGAACGGCCGCTCGCCACGATCCCGGGCACGCTTCCGCAGATCGGGACGCCGCTGCCGACCTGCGTCTACGTCGACCGCTGCCCCCTCGCGACCGACCTCTGCCGCGAGGTCATACCGCCGATCGTCGACGTCGGCAACGGGCAATGGACGCGTTGCCACCATTGGGAGCGGATCGGCGAGATCAAGGCGCCGCCGGCGGGTGTCGGGCAGGCGGCTGTGCCGCAGGGCGACGTGGCGCTCAACCTGGAGCACGTCTCCAAGACGTTCCGCTCGTCGGGCCACGACGTCCCCGCGGTCGTCGGCATCGACCTGCAGCTGCATGGCGGCGAGACGCTCGGCCTGGTCGGCGAGTCGGGCTCGGGCAAGTCGACCCTGGCCAAGACCATCCTCGGCATCGAGAGCCCCGACACCGGCGGGCTTGTCGAGCTCCACGACCATGCCCTCGCGCCGCAGTCGAGCGGCCGGCCGACGAAGGACAAGCGCTCGATCCAGATGGTCTTCCAGAACCCCGACTCGGCCCTCAACCGTGGCTGGACGGCGCGCAACATCCTGTCGCGCTCGGTCACCAAGCTCACCGGCCTCAAGGGGAAGGCCGCCAGCGATCGGGTCGACAAACTGGCCGCCTCGCTGCGGCTGACGCAGCGCCATCTCGATCTCAAACCGCGCCAGCTGTCGGGCGGGCTCAAGCAGCGCGTCGCGATCGCCCGGGCGTTCGCGGGCGACCCGCAGATCGTCGTTGCCGACGAGCCGACCAGCGCCCTCGATGTGTCGGTGCAGGCGGCGATCCTCAATGTCCTCTCGGAACTCCAGGCACAGAGCCGGACGAGCTACCTGCTGATCTCGCACGACCTGAGTGTCATCCGCTACCTGGCCGACCGGATCGCCGTGATGTATCTCGGGCGGATCATGGAGGTGGGCGACTCCGAGGCCGTCTTCCAGGGGCCCAACCACCCTTATACCGAGGCGCTGCTGTCGGCCGTGCCGAACCTTGATGGCGAGGTGCGCGCCCGCATCCGGCTTGGCGGTGAGGTACCGAGCCCGGCCAACCCGCCGTCTGGCTGCGTGTTCCATACACGCTGCCCGCGGGTGATCCCGGGCCTGTGCGAGGTGACCGAGCCACCCCTCGCGGAGGTAGAGCCGGGTCACCTGATGAGCTGCCACATCCCGCTCGAGGAGCTGCGTCGCCTCCAGACGAAGGCCGTCCGGGAGGACATCGTGCTGACCACCCCGGAAGAGTCGCTAGCGGCCGAGGGTCTCCAGCAGTAGCGAGAAGAAGCGCGGCGCGTCGGCGTCGAAGGCGACGAACGCGTTGGGGGCATTCCCGAACCTATCCTGCGTGTCCATGACCGTGCGCCCGAGCGTCAGCTCACCGCGTGTCTCGACGTCGACGTGGATGCGCCGCCCGCTGATCACCCCCGGGTCGATCAGGAACGCGATGCACAGCGCGTCGTGGACCGGTGCGGCGCCCCTGGTGTCCATCGGCTGGAGGTCGTCGTAGGCCGCGATGCGGCCCTCGATGATCGAGGCGGCCGCCACGGCGGCTGGCGTGCCCGTCGCGCGCAGCCGTTCGCAATCGGCGGCCGACGCGAGCGCCTCGTGCGTCGCATCGAGCGGCACCAGCGTCAGCTCGGGGAGACCGGCTGAGAACACGATGCGCGCAGCATCCGGGTCCACCCAGATGTTGAACTCGGCCGATGCCGTCGTATTCCCTGACTCGTGGGCGCCACCCATGATCACCGTCTGCGGGATGCGCTCGACGATGCGCGGCTCGAGCGTGATGGCCAAGGCGATGTTCGTGAGCGGCCCCACGGGGACGAGCGTGATCGGGTCGGTCGCGGCCATGTAGGTGTCGATCAGGAGCTCGACCGCCTGCTTCGAGTGCTTCGTGGAGCGGGCCGGCGGCATCGGCAGCTCGCGGGGGTGCATGCTGCCGCCGCCATGGAGCACCTCGCGGGGGATCGGGAAGTCGTCGCGCAGGAGGGGTGTCGCGGCTCCCTCATACACCGGGATGTCGACGCCGAGCAGGTCGAACACACGCAGCGTGTTATCCGTGCAGTTCGCGACCGGGTTGTTGCCGTTGACGGTGGTCGCCGCGATCAGCTCGAGGTCGGGGTGCAGCGCGGCCAGCATCAGCGCGATCGCGTCGTCCGTGCCGGTGTCGACGTCGAGGATCAGTTTCCGGGGAGCGGCCAAGCCCGACTGCGCCGTCCTAGACGTCTGAGTCGGGGAAGCTCGCCCGGCGCTGCTCGATCCAGCCGAGCAGCTCCTCGTGGATGCCCTCGTCGAGTGGTGGCTGTTCGTACTCCGCCAGCCGGCGCTTCCACGCGGCATTCGCCCTGGCCGCGGCGTCGTGCGCCCCGTTCAGCTCCCACTGCTCGAAGCTGTTGTTGTCAGACAGCTCGGAGCGCCAGAACGCATTCTCGAAGTTGGCAAGTGTGTGCGGCGAACCCAGGAAGTGCTGGCCTGGACCGCCCTCGAGCATCGCATCGAGCGCCAGGCCGTTGTCGGTCAGGTCGACGCCGGCGATGTACGCCGTCGCCATCGACGCCTGGTCCTCGTCGAGCATGAACTTCTCGTAGCCGATCGCGAGCCCGCCCTCGAGCCAGCCGGCCGTGTGCAGGTTGAAATTGACGCCGGCCTGCATCGTCGCCATGAAGCTGATCGCGCTCTCGTACGCCGCCTGGTAGTCGGGAAGCTTCGACGCCGTGAAGTTGCCGCCGCTGCGGAATGGGACGCCCAGTCGGCGCGACAGGGCGGCGAGCACGAACAGCACGAGCTGTGGCTCGGGCGTGCCGAACGTCGGCGCGCCCGTCTGCATCGACATCGAGGACGCGAACGAGCCGAAGATCACGGGTGCGCCCGGTCGCACGATCTGGCAGAAGGCCATGCCGGCCAGGGCCTCGGCGAGCGTCTGCGTGGCATCCGCGGCGACCGTCACCGGGGCCATCGCTCCGCCCAGGATGAACGGGGTGATCAGCATGATCTGGTTCGCCTCGGCATAGGCCTTGGCCGAGCCGAGCATGTTGAAGTCCCACGACATCGGGGAGTTGGCGTTGGCCAGACCCATGATCACGTGCTCGCGCTCGAGCGTATCGGCGCCGAACACGATCTTCGCCATGTCGACCGAGTCCTGTGCGCGGCTCGGGTGGGTCACCGAGCCCATGAACGCCCGGTCCGAGTAGCGGATGTGGCTGTAGACCATCTCGAGGTGACGTTTGTTGACTGGCAGGTCGACCGGTTCGCACAGCGTCCCGCCGCCGTGGTGGAGCGTCGTACTCGTGTAGGTGAGCTTCACGAAGTTGCGGAAGTCCTCGATCGTCGCGTAGCGGCGCCCGTCGTCGAGGTTGTGGATGAACGGCGAGCCGTAGGTCGGCACCAGGACCATGTGCGGGTCGCCGATGACGACGCTGCGGGCCGGGTTCCGGGCGGTCTGCGTGAAGCTGCGCGGAGCGCTCGCCTGGACGATCTGGCGGCACATCCCGCGCTCGAACCGGACGCGGGTGCCCTGCACGTCGGCGCCGGCCGAGCGGAAGATGTCGGCCGCTTCCGGGTAGTTGACGATCTCGATGCCGACCTCCTGGAGGAGGGTGTCGGCGTTGTGCTCGATCGCCTCGAGACCCTCGGTCGAGATGACCTCGACCGGTGGCAGCTGCCGGGTCAGGTAGGGGAGGGTCTCCATCGCCCGGGCGAGCCGGGCGGCCTGCCGCGCGGTACGGCCGCGTCGCGTGGGGGCTCCGTGGTCCAGTTCCTGGGTCGCCATGGCCGGGTCCATGGTACGCGCCCCTCAGAGCCGCCGGGCGAGCTCGCGGCCCTCGTAGATTGCGAGGCTTGCGCGGCGGGGCGCCACACAATCGCCGATCGCCTCGAAGGCCACGCCGCGTCGCCGTAGCTCTCCGGCCAGGGTCGTCTCGGCGACCGGGGTCTCGGCGATGACCAGGGTGTCGGCAGGGATCGACTCCTCGGCGCCGGTGAGCGTCGATCGGACTGCCACATGGGCGCCGTCCCATGACAGCACCACGGTCTCCGGGCGCATCGTGCCGCCTGCCTCGGCGAACCGCCGTCGGAGGGGGACGTCGGCGGCACTGTGGAACAGTCCCGCGCCAATGGTCGGCGCGGACGTGACGATGGTTACCTCGTGGCCGGCCTCGGCCAGGTGGAGTGCGGTTCCCAGGCCGCGCCAGTCGTTGAGGTCGTCCGACACGACGACGCGCCCTGCGACGTGCGCACGGCCAACCAGCACGTCCTGGATCGAGACGGCGTCGTCGCGCTCGGCACCGGGCAGGCGGTCGACCATGGGGAGCGCACGTTGGAAGCCGGTGCCCGGCGGCCGCGACCCGGTCGCGAGGATGGTGTGGTCGGACCCGGCGGTGACCACATCCCCGGCGGTCGCCTCCGCGCCGAGCCGCACGTCCACGCCGAGGGTTTCGAGCCTACGCCCGTACCAGGCCAGCAGGTCCAGGATCTGACCGCGTGACGGCTGAAGGCCAGCGAGCCGGAACTGCCCGCCGACGGCGTCGCGTGCCTCGTAGAGCGTCACGCGGTGGCCACGCTCCGCCGCGACCCGGGCCGTTTCCAGCCCGGCTGGCCCGCCGCCCACCACCAGGACAGAGCGGGGCGTCGTCGCCGGCTCGAACCGGTCACCCTCCCACTCGAATTCGCGCCCAGCTGATGGGTTGACCAGGCACGAGATCCAGTAGTCGCGCGACCGACGCCCCCAGCACAGTTGATTGCAGGAGATGCACGGCCTGACCTCGTCGGCGCGGTCGGCGCGCGCTTTGGCGACCATGTGCGGGTCGGCGATCTGGCCGCGGACGATGCTCACGAGGTCCGCCTGACCGGCGGCCAGCACCGCCTCGGCAGCGGCGGGCGTCCGGATGTGGCTCTCCGCCTGGACCACGGCGTTCGTCACGACGCGCTTGAGTGACGCCGCGAACGGCACGCCGAGCTGCTGCTCGTACAGCGACACCGGGATGATCGGGTAGAAGTCGAAATACGAGCCCGTCCCGCACGTCACGTAGTCCATCAGGCGACGCGCGTCGTGCCACGCGACGATCTCGGCGAGCTCGTCGACGGTCAGCGCCGGCGCCGACCGGGTGTCGACGCTCACCGCGAGCCCGACGATGAAGTCCTCGCCACAGGTTGCCCGGATCTGCTCGAGGATCGTGCACGAGAATCGCATCCGCCCCTCGAGCGAGTCACCCCAAGCGTCGTCCCGGCGGTTCGACCAGGGCGTCCAGAACTGGTCGATCAGCGCGTGATACGCGGCGAAGAGCTCGACGCCATCGAAGCCCGCCAGCTGCGCCCGCCGAGCAGTGGCCACGAATCCGGCGATGACCTCTTCGATCTCGCTCTCGGTCATCGCGTGGCTGCCGTCGGCATCGTGATAGGAGGGCAAGCCGGATGGCGACCAGTTCGGCGCGAACGAGTTCTCGGCGTCGCCGTGCTGACCGACGTGATAGAGCTGCTGGATCATCACGACGTCCGGGTTGGCGTCGCGGCAGGCGTCGATCAGCCGCCGGAAGTGCGGCACGACCGCATCGTCATCGTGCCGGAAGTTGCCGCGCGTCAGCACTGCGGTGCGGTGGACCGGCACTGGCTCAATCACGATCATCCCGGCACCGCCGAGCGCCCGCTCGCGGTAGTAGCCGATGTGCCGCTCGCCCGGCAGCCCGCCCTCGGCCATGTTCGTCGTATGCGCCCCGAACGTGATCCGGCTCGTCAGCGTCCGGTGGCGTAGCCGAAGCGGTTCGAAGACATGCGGGAACGGCATGGGCCGTGCAGTATGCGGCCATGCCCAGCCGCCCACCGCTCATCGTCGTCGCCGGTCCGACCGCGACCGGCAAGACCGATCTCGGCATCCGGCTGGGCGAGTGGCTGATCGGCGAGGGACGGACCGTGACCGTTATCTCGGCCGACTCGCGGCAGGTCTATCGGGGTCTCGATATCGGGACGGCAAAAGTGAGCTCTGCCGACCGGAAACGAGTGCCGCACGCCGGTCTCGACCTCGTCGAGCCGGACGAGCGCTTCGCCCTGTCCGATTTCGTCGCTCACGCAACGACCGTGCTAACGGAGCTCGCGCGTCGGGACGGCGTCGCGCTGCTGGTCGGCGGGACGGGCCTCTATCTCCGCGCCGTCGCTCGCGGCATGGACCTCGAGGCCCTGCCGGACGATGCGGCCGTTCGCGCCAGGCTCGAGGCGGAGTTCGCCGCGGAGGGCCTGGAACCGCTGGCTGCGCGACTCCAGTCGACGGCCCCGACGCTCGCCGCCGAGATCCACCTCGCCAACCCGCGGCGGGTCATCCGCGCCCTCGAGATCGCCGAGCTGCGCGGCGATGGGCCACGCCCACGGCCGCGTGGCTATGACGGGCCGGTCACCTGGATCGGTCTGGACATGGAAGGGGAGGAGCACCGTCGCCGGATCAGAAGGCGCGCCCGCGACCAGTTCGACGCCGGCCTCGTGGACGAGGCGCTGGCGCTGCGCGAGCGCTTCGACCCGGGCCTACCGGCGTTCTCAGCGATCGGCTACCAGGAGGCGTGGGCGGTGGCGGACGGCGCCATCACCCGGGAGCAGGCCATCGAACAGGACGCGCTTCGGAACGTCGCGTTCGCGAAGCGCCAGAGGACGTGGCTCCGCGCGGAGACCGGGCTGACGTGGCTTGATGCGGGCACGGACCCGCTCGACCAGGCGCTTGCCCTCGTCCGAGGATCGCTGGACTAGGCGCCTCCGGCGCTGCGCGGTCACGAGGCTTCCGCCTTGTCTTCGACCACGTCGTCGGCCAGGCGCGCCGACGGCTCGACGTCGCGATCCGGCATCATCCGGTCGCGCTCAGCCGCAGCCGGTGTCACCAGCGCATCCTCATCAAGTGACGCCTCGTCGCGGCGAACGTTGCTGGCGTCCTCGAACGGGACCTCGTCGTCGATCGGCTTGTCGCTGTGCAATCGCGCATCGGTCACGCGGGCACCTCCTCAGGCGCCCATCCTCTCGCACGCACATTGCAGGGACGTCAGGGGTCCACTCCGAACGGTCACGGTATCCTGCAAGCCCATGGCCCGACACCTCATCGATCTCGAACCACCGGTCGAGAAGGTCTTCCTCGTCGCCGTCGATACGGGTGGCGAGGGGGGCTGGACCGCACAGGAATTGCTCACCGAGCTCGCTAACCTGGCCGTCACGGCCGGGGCGGACGTCGTGGGCGCCGAGTGGCAGAACCGCCGCCACGTCGACCCGAACTGGTACATCGGCAAGGGCAAGGCGGAGGAGCTGGCGTCGGCCAAGCGCGAGACCGGGTTCGACATGCTCATCGCCGACGACGAGCTGTCGCCCGCCCAACAGCGTGCGCTCGAGGAGCTGCTGCGGGTCAAGGTCATCGACCGCAGCCGGCTGATCCTCGACATCTTCGCCCAGCACGCCCAGACCCACGAGGGCCGGCTCCAGGTAGAGCTCGCGCAGCTCGAGTACCAGCTCCCGCGGTTGACCAGGCTATGGACCCACCTGTCGCGGACCCAGGGTGGCATCGGGTCACGAGGACCCGGCGAGAGCCAGCTCGAGACCGACCGTCGGGTCATCCGGACCCGGATCGCCAAGATGAAAGAGCGGGTCGAACAGGTCCGCCAGCATCGAGCGACCGCGGCGCGCGGCCGCGATCGACGGTTGTGGCCGACGGTCGGCATCGTCGGTTACACGAACGCCGGCAAGTCGACGCTGCTGAATACGCTCGTCGGATCCGAGGTGGCGCGCGCCGAGGACAAGCTGTTCGCGACGCTCGACCCGACCAGTCGGCAGGTCAAGCTCGGCGACGGCCAGACCGCGATCGTCACGGACACGGTCGGCTTCATCCACAAGTTGCCGCACCAGCTGGTTGACGCCTTCCGCGCGACGCTCGAAGAGGTCAACCGCGCCGACGTGCTGCTCGAGGTCATCGACGCGGCCGATCCGCACGCGGTGGAGCACCGTGCGACCGTCCAGACCGTGCTCGACGAGCTCGGGGCAGGGAACAAGCCGCGGTTGCTCGTCTACAACAAGGCCGACCTGATCGAACGCGTGGCTGCGGACGGGGCGGCGGCTGCACCGTCGATCGCGGGGGCCGTCTTCGTGTCGGCGCTCACCGGCTACGGCATGGAGACGCTGCGCGCCGAGATCGCCGCCCTGCTGGCGTCGCTGTGGGTCGACGTCGACGTGGCGCTGCCGTATGCCGACGGGGAGCTGCTGGCGCGCGTGCGCGAGCGCGGGACCGTGGAGATCGAGTATCGCGAGCAGGACGTCCACGTTCGTGGGCGCGTGGCGCCGTCGCTTGCCGGCGAGCTGGAAGCCGCCGCTGCACGCTGGGCCGATGCCATGAACGGGTCGGGGGTTGATGTCACGCCGGCTGCCCCCGCGGCACGGACCGCGGCACCTCGCCGTCGGGCTGGCTGACAGGGCGGAGAGCGGCGTGGCGCCGGTCCGTCGTGGCGGGCGCGCGACGACCATCGGCGGCGACCAGCTGCTCTGGTCCGAGGCCGAAGGAGCCCGAGGCACGCGCTGGCGGGAGTCGCTGATGCGCGACGGCGCGCTCGTCAGGTCGCTGCTACTCGAGGTATCCACCGCGGGACGGCCGACCCGACTCGAGATGACTGCCTCGGCCGGCTTGCTGACGCTGCACCCGGAGCCGGACGAGTCCGAGCTGCATGGCAACGTCGTGGGTGCGGATGGGATCCGCCACCTGGCGTTCCCCTGGAGCGGCGCACATGAGCTGCTGATCCTCGGGTCGCCGGCGTCCGCGACGATCACGCTGCGCAGGCTGGCCCGAACGGTCGTCGTCGGCACGACGCTGGCGCTCGACGTCCTGCGGATCGACGACGCGCTCGACCCGCGACCGGCGCGCTGGAACGTGGAGCAGATCGCTCGCGATGCCTGGTCCCTGCGCGACCTCGACGGCACGGACGAGCGGCGGCTCAACGTCGACGACGACGGGCGCCCGCTGCTTGCCGACGCGGTCTCGTGGCCGCTCGAGACCTAGTGTGGGAAGCGTGTGGACAACGCCCTCGAAAACGAGGTGTTTGCGATGAAACTCGTGGATAACCGCCTTGTCGCGGTGATGCGGCGCACCGTATCGTTGGCCCTGCCCGAAGAGGCAACGAACATCTAGTGATCTGATCGGTGTTTACATTGATCGGAGCATCTAGTGATCGAGGTCTCTTCGGGCGTTTCTGTGTCCGAAGTACGTCCTCCTTGTCCCGCGCCAACGTGGACGGACGGTGGATAGACGGGCGACATTCGGCCCCGAATCTCGAAACTCGTGGATAAGCGGGTTCCCAGACCTGCGTCGCAACCGATAAGGTAGTCGTGCCTGAAGGGGCATGGACCGCAAGCAGCGGTACCGGTGTTCTGCATCGGTATTGATGGCTACGGACCAGGTTCCTTCGGGCGTTTCCTTGTTCGCCGATCGCGTCCAGCCCGCACGGGCCTTTGGTAGGGACCACGGCGCGGATCGCGGCTACCATTCCTCACCGTGGCATCGCCCCCGCCGGAACGCGCCTGGTCGTTCCGACCCGACATCGAAGGCCTGCGCGCGGTCGCCGTCCTCCTGGTCCTCGCCTATCACGCGCGCGTCCCGGGGTTGCGCGGGGGATACATCGGGGTCGATGTCTTCTACGTCGTGTCGGGCTTCCTCATCACCGGGCTGATCGTCCGGGAGCTGCAGTCGACCGGCCGCGTCGACCTTCCCGCCTTCTACGCCCGCCGGGCCCGCAGGCTGCTGCCCGCCGCGCTCGTGGTCATCGCCATCACCGTCATCGCGTCGGCGATCGTGCTCCCGCCGCTGCGCATGGTCGATGTCGCCGGCGACGCAGCCGCGGCTGCGCTGTACGTGAGCAACATCCGGTTCGCCGCCCAGGCGACCGACTACCTCCAGGCCGAGCTCGACCCGTCACCCCTCCTGCATTTCTGGTCGCTCGGCGTCGAGGAGCAGTTCTACCTGTTCTGGCCGGCACTCCTGTTGCTGGTGGCCGGCCGCGCGACCAGCCTGCGGCGGATCGCCGTGACGGTCGGCGTCGTCGCGCTGGTCTCGTTCGCCCTGTCGATCATGTGGACGTCGACGGAGGCACCGCTCGCCTTCTTCCTCCTGCCGGCGCGAGCGTGGGAGCTGGCAGTGGGGGCGGGGCTGGCGCTCGGCGCCGTGTGGCTGGCACGGATCCCGGCGCTCCTCGCCAGTGCGTCAGTCGCCGTCGGGCTCGGGCTGATCGGGCTCGGCGCCATCCTGTTCGACCTCGCGACCCCGTTCCCGGGCACCGCTGCGCTGCTGCCCGTGACGGGCGCGGCCCTGGTGATCCTGGGCGGCCTCCGCCAGCCGCTCGGGCCGCTGTCGCGCCTGGTCGCGATCCCACCCATGCGCTGGATCGGCGGCATCTCGTACTCGCTCTACCTGTGGCACTGGCCGGTGCTCATCCTGCCGGCCGCCACAGTGGGAGCGCCCTTGCCCTGGCCCGTACGGCTCGGGCTCGTCGGGCTCACATTCCTCCTCGCCGAGGCGAGCCGGCGCTGGATCGAGGACCCGATCCGGCACGGACGCAGCACGAGACTGCGGCCATCGCGAGCCCTCGCCGCCGCGGGCGCCATGAGCCTCGTCGTCGCCGGCGTGGCCTTCGGCGCCGGTCGGGTCGCCGCCCCGCCGCAGCTCGCCGCCGCCCCCGGGCCGATCGTCGTCGAGCTCCCGACACCCGTGCCCACGCAGTCGCCGACGGCTGGTTCGTCTGGGAGCCCGTCGTCGCCGTCCTCGCCGCCCGCCGACCCGACGCGGGCTCCGACCCCGTCCGGGCCCGTGCCGGACGACCTGGTCCCGTCCCTAGCCGAAGTCCGTGACGACATCCCGGTCATCTACGCCGATGCCTGTCACGCGGAGCAGCGCGTCACCGATCCGCCGCCGTGCGTCTATGGCAACCCCGATGCCTCGACCACGGTCATGCTGCTTGGCGATTCCCACGCTGCCCATTGGTTCCCGACCCTGGAGCGCTTGGCGACGGAGCGCGACTGGCGCTTCGTGTCGCTCACGAAATCCGCCTGCCCGGTCGCCGACCTGCCCGTCTACAACACGAACTTCAAGCGCGAGTACACCGAATGCGCCACCTGGCGCCAGGCCGTCCTCGCTCGGATCGCCGACGAGCGACCGGCGCTCGTGGTCATCTCCGACAGTCGTGGCGGGCAGCTGCTGGTCGACGGCGGGCGGATCGCCTCGACCAAGCGTCCGGACGTGTGGGCGGCGGGCCTGGAACGCGCGATCCGGGCGATCGACGAGGTCGCCGAGCATGTCCTCGTCATCGGCGACACGCCGAACCCCGCGGGCGACCCGCCGGTCTGCCTGTCCGATCATCTTGATGACGCCCTCGCCTGCACGACGCCGAGCGCCGATGCGCTGGCCCCCGAATGGATCGCCACCGAGCGCGACGTGACGGCCGAGACGGGCGCGACCTTCATCGATCCGAGCGCCTGGCTGTGCCCGACCGAGCCGTGCCCCGCCGTCATCGGCCGCGTCCTCGTCTACCGCGATGGCCACCACATGACCACGCCGTTCGCCAGGGCCCTCGCCCCGTACCTGGAGCCTCTGCTGCCGCCCCTCCCGGATTGACCGAGGCCCGTGGCATCATCGGCTGATGCCGGATGCCCCAGTCGTTGCGCCCGAGCTCATGCCGGAGGCCATCCGCGCCGCGGCCGGCGCGATCGACCGAGCGTTCACGGGGTCGCCCCAGTTCGTCCACGATGGGCTGAGTGCCAGGCTCGGGGTGCCGGTCATCGTCAAGGTCGAGACCGTGAACCCGATCCGCTCGTTCAAGGGCCGCGGGACGTGGGTCGCGGTCCACGGCCTGGCGGGGGAGGGGAGGATCGGGCCGGATCGGGCGGTGGTCGTCGCGTCGGCCGGCAACTTCGGGCAGGGCGTGGCGTATGCCGCCCGTGCGGTCGATGCGCCGGCGGTCGTGTTCACATCGCGGAACGCCAACCGCGGGAAGGTCGCCAGGATGCGCGCGCTCGGTGCCACGGTGATCGAGTCGGGGGAGGACTTCGACGACGCCCGGGTGGCGTCGGAGGCGTACGCCGCCGAGCACGGCGCGGAGCTCCTGGTCGATGGCGACGACACGCGCATCTCGACCGGGGCGGCGACATTGGCGCTCGAGCTGACCGACGCGATCGAGGCCGGTGCCTTGCCAGCACTGGCCGTCGCATCCGTGCCGGTCGGCAACGGCGCATTGATCAACGGCGTCGGGTCGTGGTTCCGGCACGCCTCACCGTCGACACGGATCGTCGGTGTCCAGGCGGAAGGCGCTGACGCCATGACGAGGTCGTTCGCGGCGGGACGGCCCATCGACACCGACGCGGCCGCCACGTACGCCGACGGCATCGCCTCCCGCATCGCGGTGCCGCGAGCGGTCGAGCTGATGGCGGGCCGGGTCGATGCGATGCTGACCGTCAGCGAGACGGCGCTCCACGAGGGGCAGGCGGAGCTGACCGACTCGCTCGGGATCACCGTGGAAGGCGCCGCAGCGGCGTCCTGGGCGGGGCTGCTGGCCGGCGCGGCACAGGATGGCCCGGCACTCGTGATCATCACCGGCAGCAACACCTGACCGTGGCCGCGACGCGGAGCCTGCCGTTCGATGCGGCCGATCTGGCGCGGTCGCTCGTCCCGATCGCGCTGCTCGCCGTCGCCGCCGCGGTGCCGCCGGCGCGGATCGCGGCCCTGATCATCATCGCGACGGGCACCGCGATCGCGGTCTCTCGCGACGCCCCGGTGCGCTGGACGTGGGCCGGCGCCGTACCGGTGGCCGTCAGCCTGTTCTGGGGCACGCTCGGGTCACCGGTCGCCGCGGCGAACCTCGGCGACTGCGCGAACCCGGCGTCACCGGTCGCGACGTGGCGTGCGCTCGAGGCGGTCGTCGTGCTGATCAGCCTCGCGATCGTGACACTCGTCTTGAAGGCCGTGCCCGGCTCGTTGTACCTGCGCTGGCCGGCGCGACGCTGGCTCGCGTGGGCGGTCGCCGGCTTCCTCGTCGCGGGCCCCGTCGCGTTGCTGGTCGGTCCGTACCTTGCGCGGCCGTTCTTCGGCGACGTGTCCTACGTGATCGTGGCCGGGGCCCTCGTGCCGGCGCTGATCTTCGCCGTCTCGAACGGAGTGATGGAGGAGCTCGTCTACCGCGGCGCGCTCATGGGCTGGTCGGGGCGCGTGATGGGCGTCGGACCGGCGCTCGTCGGGCAGGCGATCGTGTTCGGCCTCGCCCATTCGGGCACGGACGTCATCGGGTTGCAGGTGCCGCTGATGCTGGCCATGGGCCTCGGCGGCTTGCTGGCCGGTCTCGTCGCCATCCGGACGCGCTCGCTGTTGATCCCGATCGCGGTGCACATCGGGCTCGATATCCCGATCTACTTCGCGTTCGCGTGCCGTCCCTGAGCGGCCCTCATTACCAGTCCGCGCCCCGATACGTCCCGACTCGTCGTTCGTCGCCGCCGTCGGTGGGGACGACCCAGAAGTCGCCTTCGCGAATGAACATCAGCCACTGACCGTCAGGCGACCACTTCGGTCCTGGGAGGTTCGGGGCGATGAACTCGGTCCTGCCGACGGCGAGGTGCACCGGGTTCCGCCCGTCCCTGTCCATGACCACGATCCCATCCGGAGCGGCGAGCGCAATCCGTGCGCCGTCCGGTGACCACACCGGCGGCCCCCAGCCATCCAGCTCGGGCCCGCCTGTGGCGATCGTCGTGAGCTCTCCGGTCTCGACCGAGACCGCCCCGACGCTGAGAGGCCCGTCACAGAACGGCGGCATCACAGCAGGCGTGCATCCGACGCGCGCGATCAGGATCGTCGAGCCATCCGGCGACCAAGCGGGCGATCCGAAGTTCGACCTGGTCTCATCGAGCAGCAGCCTTGCCGGCGAGCCGTCCAGGGGCTGCAGGTACAGGTGCCCATGCTCCGGGCGGGTCGGACGTTCTTCGAAGGACGGAGCATCGCTGCATGGGTTGCAGCCGGCGACGACGACGGCCGACTCATCGGGGGACCACGAAACGAACGAACTGGTAACAGCACCAGCCGGCAACCCCAGCTTCGTGAACCGGGCGTCGGCGAGATCGCCGACGAACACGCCACCGCCGACGGCGATCTTGTCGCCGCTCGGGGAAAGGACGGGTGGGCCCCAGCCGTCATTCGGCGGGAGGCAGCAGATGAAGGTGAGGCGACGTCCGGCCTCTGTCGGAGCATCGATGGCGCGGGTCGTCTGGTTGGCGATCCCGCGCGACACCAGGACGCGGGTGCGATCGTCGGCCCACTGGAACACCCATTCGTCGAAGCGGGCGGCCGGCAGGGTCCCGAGCATCGTTCGCTGCGCGCTTCCAGCATCGATGGCGAACACGTCGACCGCGCCCGACACCCCGGCCGGGTCGTACGCGATGATCCAACCGCCGCCGAGCGGCGAACCCGGCAACGCTTGCGAGGGGGTCGGGCTCGGGATCACGGTCGCGTCGAGGCTCGGCGTCGGAGACGCTGGCACGGTCGATGCGTCCGGCGACGGCAGCACCGACGGAAGCCGGTCGGGCTGTGTGCTGATGGCGAGCGAGCCGCCGACCAGCGCCGTCGCGGTCAAGGTGGCGGCGACGAGCAGGATCGTCCGACGCCCAGGCGCGAACGACCATCGGCGCTCAGGGTACGTGGAAGGGATCGCGTCAACACTCGAGCGGAGGGCCGCTGGTGCACCTTCGTCAGGCTCGACCTCGGCGTCGTACCACGCCCGGAGGCGGCGTTCCAGCTCTTGATCGGTCATGACCTGGTTCCTCCGTCCGCATCGCCATCGATCGCCACGTGCAGGCGCTTGAGGGCGTAGTGGAGACGCGACTGGACGGTGCCGGCCGGGATGCCGAGTCTCGTGGCGATCTCGTCCACCGGCAGGTCGCGGAAGTAGCGAAGGGCCACGACCACTCGATGTTCGGGCGAGAGGGCGGCGAGCGCGTTGCTCAGGACCGCGCGGTCGTCTGTCTGGGCGAACGAATTGCCGGCCGTCATGGCGACCTCGTCCGAGATGTCCTTGGCTTGCCATTTCGCAGATCGCAATCGATCGCGGCATGTGTTCACGAGGATCCGGTCGAACCATGGGTCGAACGACGCCGGATCGCGGAGCGTGGACCACTTGCGCCATGCCTGGACGAACGCGTCGTGGGTGGCGTCCTGGGCCTCGATGGGGTCGCGCAGGATCGCTCGGGCAAGCCGATAGGCGGCGTCCAGGCGGTCGTTCGCCAGACGCAAGAACGCCTTGGCGCGCTCGGTCGTCGGCCCGCTGATGGCAGGCCCGCGCTCCAGCATCTCGATGACCTCGGACGATCGCCTCACGATGACATGACGATCGACGGAGGTGAAACCTTCACGGCGCGATCCGGACCCTCACGGGGCGCGCGCCGCCTTTTTGTGTCTCGACGCCGGCGTCACCCGAGGCCATCATCGACGTCGACGACTTCGGATCGACGGGGGCGAGGAGGGGTCAGCCACATGTTCCGCTCGATAGCGCACCGGTTGACCGGCGACGACCAGGTCCTGCCGGTCGAGGGCAACCTGCCGTCGTTCGACGGTGCCACCGGCTGGCTCAACTCGGAGGCGCTGACGCCTGCCGGGCTTCGCGGCCGGGTCGTCGCCGTCGACTTCTGGACGTACACCTGCATCAACTGGCTGCGCACGCTGCCGTACCGGCGCGCCTGGCACGCGAAGTACCGCGACCACGGGCTGACGGTCATCGGCGTGCATACGCCTGAGTTCAGGTTCGAACGGAACGTCGACAACATCACCGCCAGGGCAGGGGACTTCAGCGTCGACTACCCGATCGCCATCGACAGCGACTATCGGGTGTGGCAGGCGTTCGCCAATCACTTCTGGCCGGCGCTGTATATCGCCGACGGGGAGGGGCGGATCCGCTACCACCACTACGGCGAGGGGGAGTACGCGATGTCCGAGATGGTCATCCAACAGCTCCTGGTCGATGGGGGAGCGTCGGGCATCGATCAGGACCTCGTCGCGGTGGATCCTGTGGGCTTCGAGGTCGCGGCCGACTGGGGCACCCTCCGAACGCCCGAGACGTATCTGAGCTTCGCGCGCTCCAGCGGGTTCGCGTCCCCGGACGACCCGACGCTCGAACCGCATCTGTATCCGGAACCATCCCGGCTGGGACTCAACCAGTGGGCGCCCGTCGGGCGCTGGACGATCGCACAGCACGCAGCCGTGCTGGACGAGCCCGACGGCCGGATCGCGTTCCGGTTCCAGGCCCGCGACGTCAACCTCGTCATGGGCCCGGCGACGCGTGGAACATCCGTGCGCTATCGGGTGCTGCTCGACGGGCAGGCGCCGGGTGCTGCCCACGGCTTCGACGTCGACGAGGCGGGCAACGGCACCCTCGCCGACCAGCGCCTGCACCAGCTCATCCGCCAGCCCGGCACGATCGACGAGAGCCTCGTCGAGATCGAGTTCCTGGACGCAGGTGCGGAGGCGTACTGCTTCACGTTCGGCTGAGCCGCGGCTGGTGATCCTGCCCAAGGTCCGCGATCCGCGATTCGTCACCGTTCGTCGGGGCGGAATCCTCCAGGACGACGATCATCAGCGACTCGCGATCTGGGCGGCGGACTGCGCGCAGCACGTGCTGCACCACTTCGCGCAGGCGCGGCCCGAGGACGATCGTCCGCGACGCGCCATCGAGCTTGGCCGTGCCTGGTCGCGAGGTGAGATCACGTGGTGGGAGGCCCGCACGGCGGCCGGCCACGCGAACGCCGCGGCCAGAGACCTGCGCGGGGCCGCGCGGCACGCGGCGTACGCTGCCGGCCAGGCCGCGGCGGTGGGCCATGTGGCGGCCCACGAGCTCGGTGCCGCGGCCTACGCGATCAGGGCGGTGCAGGCTGCTGCAGCGCCGGCGGAGAGCGCGGAGGCCGGCCGTCTGGAGTGCCGATGGCAGCGCGCACAGCTTCCCGCTGAGATCCGGGATCTCGTGCTCGACGACCAGCGGCGGCGCAACGAGCTGTGCTGGTTCGTGTTCGACTGTTGAGCGCGTAGTGAGCACCGAACTGGTCTAGAACGCTGCTGTTTCTAACATATGGTAGGGTGTATGGCATGGAGAAGACCACGGTCTACCTAACCGATGCGCAGAAGCGCGCGCTCGAGCGCACGGCGAAGGCCGCGGGCCGTACCGAGGCCGAGCTCATCCGCGAGGGCGTGGAGCTGGTGACGGCCCGGCACCGGACGAGCGAACTCAAGCTGCCGCTCTTCGCCAGTGGTCAGCCTGACCTCGCAGAGCGCGTGGACGAGCTGATGGACGGGTTCGGCGAACGTTGATCGTCCTCGACACGAGCGGCGTGCTGGCGGCGATCGACGCGACTGAACGCCACCATCAAGCCGCCGCCGACGCCATTCGAGCCTCGAGCGAGCCACGGCTCTTGTCGCCGTTCGTGCTCGCTGAGCTCGACTACCTGATTTCGAGCCGCGTGTCCGCAGACGCGGCTCGCAGCCTGCTCGAGCAGGTCGCTTCAGGTGCCTACCGCCTGGAACCGATCGATGGAGCCGACGTCGCGGCCGCCCTCGAGATCATGGAGCGGTACGGCGACTTCGACGTTAGCCTGGCCGACGCCTCACTGGTCGTCCTGGCCGATCGGTACCACGCACAGGACGTGCTCACACTCGACGAGCGCCATTTCCGCGTGCTGAGAGATCGCCGCGATCGGCCGTTCCGAATCCTGCCGGCCGACGCCAACTGACGCGGTGCGCCAACGGAGCGGTGATCGCCTACGTGGGCCCTTTCGGAGCTAGCCGGTCCGCTCGAGGGCGCTTATTGCCTCCAACACTTGATGTTGTAGTATACGACGATGCTTACGGTTCCTGAGGCGGCGCGTCGCGCCGGACGCAATCCAGAGACCATCAGGCGCTGGATCCGCGAGGGCAAGCTCCGTGCGCGCAAGGTGGGCACGCAGCACGTGCTCGAGGAGGCCGACCTCGCTGAGGTGCTAGGGGCGGGCGAGGACACGGTCGACCTGCCGCCTGAATGGCAGCGAACCTTCTGGGGCGGTCCAATGCCGGACGTCGTCGCTGCCGTTCGACGGTCTCGCGCGGGACACTGACGTGCTGCTGGTCGTCGATGCCAGCGTGATCGTCCAGGTTAGCCTCGCGGGCGGCGTGCTGGGACCTCTGACGGATTACGATCTCGTCGCGCCGACATTGCTCGCGTCGGAGGTCACCTCGATCCTGTGCGAGATGACGCATCGAGGCGAGGTCCCACACGACCACGCCCGAGTAGCCGTCGTCGGACTCGGGCGATTGCCGATCCGTTATGAGCGCCCGGACGGCCTCGCAGAGCGCGCCTGGGACCTCGCGCGATCGCTCGGCTGGGCCAAGTCCTACGACGCCGAGTACGTCGCCCTTGCGCTCCATCTTGAGGCGCCGCTGTTGACGCTTGATGAGCGAATGCGGCGCGGCGCGGGGCACGTCGTCTCGATGCCGAGCCCGGCTGACCTCACCACGACCTAATCAGGGATGCGTCGTTGGCCCGGCCTAGGTCGGATTGCAACTTCCGATAAGGTCAGTTATGTCTGACAAGATCTAACCGAACGACGGCCGCGTTGGTGGAGGCGTCGTCGCATTCGCCGATTTCGCACTCGTCAACGACGTGGGCAGGCAGAGCATCTCCACGTGGTCGTACCGGCGGTGCGCGCTCGTCTGCTAGGCGACGAGGTACTTGCCGAGGTTCTTCTCTACGTAGTCGATGCCGAGCGGGCTGATGTGCGCCCGACGCCCAGTGGCGTCGTACTCGATGAGCCGAGATTTGTGGGCGACCACCAACAGGTCGCGGCGGTAGACGGAGGGGTTCGAGTGCTCGACGGCGGCGACGAGGTCCGCCTCGGGCACCCATCCGGCAGGGCCGTAGAGGAGCAGCAGGGTTTGATCCTTCATCGACATTCCCGGGACCAGGACGCGGCGTCGGTCCCCGATGGTCCATACGGTGGGTACCGCGCGCTCCACGAGGGCGTCCACGACCTCGGTCGCTTCGGCGGTCGAGACGTTGTGGAAGATGCGGATCAACTCCGCCATGACCCACTTCGCACCCGAGAGGACCAGCGTCGCGTCCATGTGGTTCGCGTCCACGTCACCGCCAACATGACCGACGCCGCGGTTGTTTCGGATCTCGTACAGCGCCATGAGGAGACGCGGCGTCGTCACCCGCACTGACTGCGGGAACGCCGCCTTCGGGATCTGCTCGAGGTTGAGACAGGACTGCTTGAAGTCCTTCGGCTTCGAGGGCTTCGCGGCCCACTTCCCGTCAACGTGGCTGCGCAGGACGGTGTAGGCCGTTTCGCACAGCTTTCCGCCGTTCAGCTCGGACGGTTCCCACTCTTGCGCTGCGAAGTTCGTGGCGATCTCGTTGAACGCCGCGAGGAGCGGATCGCGTAGCGCGGCGGGAACCGTCCCGAGGGCAGTCGCGGGCGTCACCGGTGCCACGGTTGCGACCGCCACGGCGGTGCGCGCCACCGGCCGGGCCCTACTTCTTCTTCGGGTGCGGGAGGTCACGTTCAACGAAGTTCAGGCCAGGTGGCGTGATCTTGATGTTGTCCATCTCCTGGGTGTCGAGCCAACCTTTCTCGTAAGCCGTCTTCTGGAGGCTATTGCGCAGGTCCGGCGGCAACTTCCACGAGACCTTCCGATAGCAGGTGAACACCTGGTCGGAGCCGATGGCCTCGAGCTCGGCGACCTGCAGGAGCCAATACACCGCCAGAACGTTGTGCTCCTGCTGGCGGTCGTGGGGCGCCTTCTCGGCCACGAAGTCCTCGAAGGACGTCTTCCCCGACGGGTACAGGTCCAGGGTCTTGTCGTGTCCAGGCGCCGTCACCTTCGGCCTCGCCGGCTTTGCGGAGCCGGTCGCGGCCGTCGCGCTCGACTTCGCGCCGCGCTTCCTTCGGGACGCTGATCGCGCCTCGTCACTGCTGGTGGTCGGCTCGGCTGCTGGGACATCGGCCGCCAGCTCGACGCCGAACGTATCCGCGAGCCAGCGAATGACCCGCTGCTGAGTCGCCTCGGCGAGCGGTTCGATGGCGTCCGCCGAGGTGGACATTGCGGCGAGTTCTGCGGCGCGCTCGGTCATCACGCCACCGCTTTCTGGGTCGCCAGCCGCTCAACGAGCTTCGAGGCCTCCGACCAGCCCGGGCGTGTGAGCTTGAATGTCCTGGCACGCGACGAGCCCGACATCAGGAACGGCCCCTTCAGCGCGGCCAGCGACGAGGCGAAGTTCGGCTGGTCGTAGCGGTTGTAGTCCTCAACGACGCGGCGGATCTCCTCAACGGACGTGGGCTCGTCCGACTCCGCCTGATGCATCGCGGCCACGAGCATCGCGAGCTCGCGAGCGCCGGCGCTCTTGCTGCGGGAGAGCCGTTCGGGTCGGACGTTGACGTGGAGGCCGTCACGGCCCTCGGCGTATACCCCCTCCACGACGTCGTGCGACAGCCCGAGTCGGGCAGCGAGCTTATCCAGCTGTGACCCGGAAGCCGGAGGGGGCGAACCTCCCGCGACCGGCGCCCCGACGCTCAATGCCGCGGCGGGCGCGATCCGGCCCGCGAGCAGATCGACGGCCTTCTCGAAGGCCACGGACTTGAGATCGTCCGGCACCTTCGCATCGGTCACCGCCTTGACTGCGCCTGAGATAATGCTCTCCACATCGTTCGGGTCCATAGCGCGCTCGTCTCCATCGTCCTCGGGCAGAGTTGATGATGTAGAGATATCACGGCATGACTCCCGTGTCAACCACATTCCAATCGGTTGATTACGACTGCGCGATGCGCTCGCGTCATCCGTACTCGCCAGTCACATTGGTTCGCGGAGTGCCCACATATGCGTTCGGTCATAATGCGATATTCATTACGACTCATCCGTGCGCAGGAACGTGAGTCGTGCTTGTGAGAGTCACATTCTGCCCAAATATTAGATGCACCGACCGACTCATATTTGCCGACCGCAGAGGAAGCAAACTTCGAACTCACTCGAGCGATGGATTGGTGCCCTTCCACGCGTGAGTTTGAGGTCTAGCGAGCCAACCGGCCTATGACACCAGCGCCCCGCCACTTGTCCGGCGCGTTCGCAAGCGGTGTTCATATCGCGGGCGAAAGGCGGAGGAGCCGCGACGCCCCGGAGCGGGCGATCGACCGTCGGTCGAGATCGCGCCTTCGAGCGCGGAGCGCGGCTACGAGTCGGCGCTTATCCGGGACTTAGCCGCGTCATGACTCGATTGCGGTGAGGCATCTCTTGCGTTCCGTCCGCTCCCCTGGCGTGCTAGCTGCCCGCGAAATACCGGCGCTTGATGTCGTGCTCTGAGCCGGGCTTGAAGTGGGCCGGCACCCAGTCCTTCCAGTCCTCGAACAGGTCCTTCGGGCGCCACGCCGCGGCGGCCTCCGATGTGGTCAGGTTCGCGGCGGCCGGCGAACCCTGCGATGTCGTCGAGGTGCCGCTTCACCGACTCCCGGAAGCGGTGATGGGCGAACAGGCGCATGAACTCGCCGAAGTAGATGTCGGCCACCCGCTTGTCGCCGCGGATCACGAGGACGTTCTCGTCGTTGTCGGTCACGCTCGGCACGCTCCAGTTCGCCGAGCCGGTCAGCGTGACGGGCTTCGTGCCGAGCGGGTCGATCAGCATGAACTTGGTGTGGATCCAGTTGACGTTGACGCCGATGCCACTCCCCTCTTCGTGCCACCCATCGATCCAGTCGACGAAGATCCGGTTCCCAAGCGCCAGGCCGATGTTCGGGAATCGACGGATCCGCTCGATGTCGGCGATCGCGGCCGCCCTCGACGCCTTGGTGCCACCGTTGACGTACTTGTCGAGGAGCGCGAAGCGCAGGGTCTTGTCGTTCTTGTCGAACACCGGCCGGAAGTCCTTCACGATCCCGAACGGGAACGTCATGAACAGCGGCTTTTTCCGGTTGGCGTAGGCGAGCCACCAGTCGAAGACCGACCGGCCGTGGCGGGGCGAGAACGCCGCGGTATAAGCGTCGGTATCGGTCGGCGGCGGCAGCGGATTGATGACGTCGATGCGGTCCTTGAGCGTGTCGTCGTCGGGGTCGGCGCGGAGCTCGGTCCAGTAGGCGAGGAACTGCTGGGCGAGCGCGGCATCGTGGATCGCGTGACCGACGTTGAGCTGGCCGTGGAGGGCGTTGCGGCTGAAGTTGGTCGAGCCGGTCCAGACCGACACGGGCGCCCCGTTCTGGAGCAGCACGATGAACTTGTTGTGCATCAGGTCGGCGTTGACCCGCGGCTTGCACAGCCCCTTGATCTGGGCGGCGTCGATGGCCTTGTCGTTCTTGATCCCGGTGTCGTCGGCCTTGGCGTGGTAGACGATCTCGACGTCGGCGCCGGCTAGGTGGGCCTGACGGAATGCGGCGAGCACCTCGGGCCAGGCGAACTCGTAGATCGCGGCGCGGAGGCTGAAGGTCGCGTCGCTCGCCTGGCCGATGAACGCCAGGAGGCCTGGCAGCAGGTCGCGGGCCAGCCACTCGTAGGCGGGTTTGCCGGCCTCGTCGAGCGTCCTGCCCGGGAAGCGTCGGACGAAGGCCTGCGACGCGATCGCGCCGCGGTTCCAGTGGACGTCGTGGACGGGCCCGGACAGCGGCTCGGTGTCGATCGTGACGGTCGTGGGCGGCCCTTCGGTCAGCGCGCACGCCTGGCCGAACATCGGGATCACGCGGTATCGATAGCGCTCCCCTGGCTCGGCGGTGTAATCAGCCCATTGGAACGCCTGGAAGGGGTGCTCGTTGCTGTTTGCGGTTTCGTCGCCTGTCGTGATGCCGCAGCTCGGGAACCGCTTGTTGCCGAGGAGCCAGATCCTCTGGTTGTCCCTGAGGCGCGTTCGCTGGATGGCGAACCCCATGAGACCGGTCGCGTCGGCTTCCTTCATGTCGAAGGCGAGGAACACGACGTACGTCCCCGAGATGGCGCGAACCTTCAGCGTGCCGTACGACTTCTTGCGCATCCGCAGCTCCCCCGCTGGTGACGGCGGTGGCCATGCCACCGATCTTCGGGGATCGTGTCAGGTCGATGTCGCTTGGCCGTCAACGACCGTACTGCGACGGTCCCTCGAGCAGAAGGCGGGAGAACCCTTGTCAGTTCTGGTACACCGAGCTGAAGCTGTTGTCGACCCCCGACGGGAGACTGGGTACGTTTTGATTGCAGCAGAACTGCTTGGTGGAACCGCCGGCAAACCAGTGCTGGTAGAAGGTCCCCCTTCGGTTGTTTCGTGCACGGTACGAGCTGATCGTGTCATTCCAGCCGATCGTCGCCAGGGCGTCGTAGTTCTGGGACAGGTGAGCGAATGAGCCGGCGTAGCCGGCCCCCGAATAGACCGTGACATAGTCAGCGGGCCCGAACGCCGCCACGCCGATTTGGGACGATGCGGATTCCGGGGTTGCCACGGCGGCCTCGAGTTCGCCCGGCGTATCGAAACAATGGATTTGTGGGAAGTCGAAGTCATGGCAGTAATAGGAGCTCGATTGCGCCGGGTTGAGGGGTCGACCATCCAGATCCACGCGAACCGCGGACTGCTGCGCCTGGACCGCGGGGGTCACCAGGTACATCGATCCAAGCGCCAACGCTCCGGCAAGACCCAGCCGTCGCCTCAGAAAACGTCCCATCGTGCCCTCCTCCGCATGGGAGCCATCTGGCCTCCCAGCACGGCGACGCTATGGACGGACTGCTAGGCCGGGCAGCGGGCAAAACCCTTCCCGAGCGCAAGGGTTCTCCCGCGGATCTCCACCGAGGTGCAGGTGGCACCATCGCCCTCGTCGTCGGGCCCGTGATCGCGGTCTTCGCGTTGGCGATCGCTCTTCTCGGGCTCGTCGAAAGTCAGCGAGGACTCCCCGAGGCGGGAGTCGTCCCGGAGAACCCGGGCGGGATGGTCCTGTCCGTGTCAGTCACCGGCTTCGGATGGCAGGACGGGATCCGACCGCATCAGGAGGTCATTTCGCTGCGGCCGGCCGACGAGCCAGGTGGTTGGGAGATCGAGACGCGAGATGGGCGGACAGGCGAGCGATTCCTTTCCCAACAAGGAACCTACACGGGCGCGTTGCGCCGCAGTTGGCCGTTCGCGGTCATCGGTCTGGTCCTGGCGGTCGCGGCCGTTGCCTCGGGCACGCGTCGACGGTTGGAGCTCCTGGGAGCGGTTGCCATCGTCGCGGCCGCCATCCCGATCGGGATCCTGGGTCAGCCGGGCATCGCGCAGATCACTTCGACTGCGGCGCTTCTCGCGCCGACATGGTGGCTCCTGCGCTGGACGCGGATCCCTCGTGCCGGCATCGTCGCGCTCGCGAGCTCGGTCCTGGCATTGCTCGCCGCCTGGACCTGGGCGATGGTCATGAACCACGAGGTCTACGAGCCCTTGGATCAGGTTCGGCAAGCAGCGACTACCGCGCTCGCGGCGGGGATGGTTGTCGCGACGCCTGGCCTGAGCCCGACGATCCAGCCTGAGATCGATCCGTCATATCCGCGGCGTCGACCTCGCGTTCGGCGCCGGCCTCGCCGCCTTGATCGTGGTCCTGCAGGTCATGGCGATCGTGCCCTGGTTCGTGAGCGCGATCGTCGCGGTCGGCGTGGTGGCCGCGTATTCACGCTGGCGCGGGATCGTCGTGGGGCGCCTTGACCGGATCTTCCTGGGCGACTTGCGGGAACGAGCGAGCATCGAGGCGATCGAGGCAGAACGATCTCGTGTCGCTCGTGACCTCCACGATGAGCCGCTGCAGCACCTCGCCGGAGCCATCAAGCGGCTCGAGGCGCGACCGGAAAACGCCGATGTGACCGGCATGCTGCGATCCGTGGCCGACCAGCTGCGAGGCGTGGCGACGGAATTGCATCCGCCCGTTCTGGACGACCTCGGCCTCGTGCCGTCCATCGAGTTCCTCGCCGCCCGAGGACCGGAGGGATGCCAGTTCACGGTCGCGATCGCCGAGGAGACTGAGTACGCGGCCTCGGGGCGACCCCCCGCGAACGTCGAACTCGCGGTCTTCAGGATCGTCCAGGAGGCGGTGGCGAACGCGATGAAGCACGCCGGCTGCTCCGAACTGGTCATCGAGGGGTCTGTCTCGGCAACACGGATCGACCTGCGCATCACCGACGACGGATCCGGCCTCACTGGCCGCGAGATGAACCGGGCGATGCGCGACGGCCGACTCGGACTGGCCTCGATGCGCCGTCGCGCGGAAGCCATCGACGCTGACCTGCGGATCGATGGACGACACGGCAAAGGTACGACCGTGAGCGTCGGGTGGTCGGCATGACGCTCAGGGTGCTGCTGATCGATGACCACCCGGTCGTGCTCGATGGACTCACGATCGCCCTGGAGGCCCATGGGGTCGAGATCGCGGGTCGCGCAAGGACGCTGGCAGAGGCGCGTGCGCTGGTCGCGAACGTCCAGGCAGAGGTCGCCTTGCTGGACCTTCGACTTCCCGACGGTTCCGGGACGGACCTGCTCGCTGCGGCCGACGACTCCGCCGGCGGCCCGGCATTCATCGTCCTGTCGACCTTCCAGACACCGCAATACGTCGCCGCCGCCGTTGCCTTGGGCGCGAGTGGCTTCGTCGCGAAGACGGCCCCCACGCAGGAGATCGTCGACGCTGTCCGGGTGGTCGCCGACGGGGGCACGGCGTTCCCGCGTGAGATGGCACGGCCGGCTCGCACCAGGTGGAACCCGCTGACCCGGCGCGAGCACGACATCATCGCGGGCGTGCTGGCGGGCCGCTCGAACGATGAGCTGAGCGTGGATCTGCGCATCGCGCGGAAGACGGTGGAGGCGTATCTCACGCGGCTCTATGCGAGGTTCGACGTGCTGTCACGCACGGAGCTTGCGATCCTGGCCGAACGCGAACAGTGGCTGAGCCTGCCCGTCCGGGAGCGGACGTCCGCCCACACGGATCGCACGTAGGGTTCCCCCTACTTCCGCACGAATCCTCCCGGACCGATGCTCAACGTAGGTGGAGCGCGCGGTCCCCGTTCGTCCCCGGGTCGCCGTCCCCTGTCCAGTCCGCGAAATCGAGGTGTCGGTGGGCAGCTACAGGGTCGACGCAACGGACAAGGTGAGCGTCTTCGTTGGTGGCTTGCATCAACACATCGACGCGATCTGCCTGGAGGACCGACGACGGATCCCCACATCGGTCGCGATCCGGAACATCCGGCTCCACAAAGAGACCTACTACACGCTCGCCGGTGGCCAGCGGGCCGAGGTCGAGGTCTCGACCCAGTGTTCGCTGTGCTACAGCGAGTATCTCCGCACGAACCGCGACAGCACGACGAGGACCAACCTCCTGGAGCTGCCAGACTGCTGAGCGCGCACAGAACGCGCGCGGCGCAGCATAGGCACGTGCGCTCTGATCAGCGCCAGCCGAGATCGGGGGCCACGTACCTGAGGATGCTCTCGATGGCGTGGGCGTTGTACGCGACCCCGAGCTGGTTGGGGACGGTCAGCAGCAGCGTGTCGGCGGCCTGGATGGCCGTGTCGCCGGCCAGCTCCTTGACGAGGACGTCGGGCTCCGCGGCGTAGGAACGCCCGAAGATCGCCTTCGTCTGGGCGTCGATGTAGCCGACTTTGTCCGTCTCCTGGTTGCCGCGACCGAAGTACGCCCGATCCCGGTCGTCGACCAGCGCGAAGATGCTGCGACTCACCGACACCCGCGGTTCGCGCTGATGTCCAGCGGCCGTCCATGCCTCGCGGAACAGGCGGATCTGCTCGGCCTGGAGCTCGTGGAACGGCACGCCGGCGTCCTCGGTCAGCAGGGTCGACGACATCAGGTTCATCCCCTGCTGGCCCGTCCACTGGGCCGTGGCTCGGGATCCCGCGCCCCACCAGATTCGGTCCCGCAGGCCCGGTGAATGCGGCTCGAGGCGGAGCAGTCCGGGCGGATTCGGGAACATCGGCGTGGGGTTCGGCTGGGCAAACCCGACCCCGGACAGGGCTTGCAGGAACACCTCCGTGTGGTCGCGCGCCATGTCCGCGTCGGTCTTACCTTCCGCGGGCGCGTAGCCGAAGTAGCGGAAGCCGTCGATGACCTGCTCGGGCGAGCCGCGGCTGATCCCGAGCTGCAGGCGACCCCCGGAGATGACGTCGGCGGCACTGGCGTCCTCGACCATGTACAGCGGGTTCTCGTAGCGCATGTCGATCACGGCGGTGCCGATCTCGATCCGCTTCGTCCGCGCTCCGATGGCCGCCAGGAGCGGGAATGGCGACGCGAGCTGCTGCGCGAAGTGGTGGACGCGGAAGTAGGCGCCGTCGGCCCCCAGATCCTCGACGGCTTCCGCGAGCTCGATCGACTGGAGGAGCGCGTCCGATGCCGAGCGCACCTGGGAGTACGGCGAACCCGACCAGTGTCCGAATGAGAGGAATCCGATCCTTTTCACGAACGGATTCTACGGTCAGCGTTTCGGGGCAGCTTCGCCGGTTGGGCCTTCGCCGAGTGGAAGTGTGCCGTGCCTTGGCGAGGTGGCTCGTCCCCCATTGGCATCAACCCGGTCCGGCTCGCCGCATGCGCTCGAGCTCGCGGCGGAGACGCTTGCTCGGCCGGCCTTCCCCGCGGACCGCCTTGATGCCGGGCGCGATCTCTCGGACGACCGGCGGTGGGCTCCTGTCGATGTAGCACGTCGCGGCGACCGGCGCTCCGACGCGCGTTTCGATCGGTCGCACGACCTCGACGATCCGTTCACGTTCGGCGATGAGCGCTTCGACTACGTCGCCGGCACCGACCTTCGTCGACGGCTTCGCCCGGTTGCCGTTGACGCGGACGTGCCCGCCCTCGCACAGCTGGGTCGCCAAGGGCCGTGTCTTGACCAGGCGCACAGCGCACAACCAGCGATCGATCCGCGTCTCGTCGGGCATCGTTACTCTCGCGCAGCCTCCTCCGTGTCGGGTCGATGATGGCGCCTCCGGCCACGATCTGGCCGCGGTACGCGCGACACGGTGTGGCGCCGAGCGATTGAGGTAGCCTCCCGGCATGCCACTCGGGTTCGGACTTCTCAGCGCGCAGCTCCGGCCGGGCGAGACGGACTGGACGCGCACCTACGACGACACCGTGCGCCTCGCCGTCGAGGCCGAGCGGCTCGGCTTCAGCTCGGTCTGGACGACAGAGCACCACTTCGTGGACGACGGCTACATGCCCTCCCTCCTCGTGGTCAGCGCGGCCCTCGCGCAGGCGACCTCACGGATCGAGATCGGCACCGGCGTCATCCTCGCGCCCATGCATCACCCGCTGCGCCTCGCAGAAGATGCGGCGACCGTCCAGCTGCTGAGCCACGGTCGACTCGCGCTCGGTGTTGGCCTCGGCTGGTCAGAGGTCGAATACGCTGGACTCGGAGCCGACATGCGCCTTCGCGGCGCGGCGATGGAGGAGATCCTCCGGATCCTGCCGCAGGCATGGAGCGGCGAGCCGTTCACCCACCAGGGATCGGTGTACCAGCTCCCGACCCTCGGGGTCCGTCCGACACCGTCGCCCCGGATCCCGGTCCTCATCGGCGGCGGTGCCGAGCCGGCCATCCGCCGCGCCGCCCGGCTCGCGGACGGCATATTTTCGAACGCCGCGGCGGACCAGTTCCGCGAACAGGTCGGGTGGGTGCTCGACGAGCTCGAGGAGGCCGGACGCGACCCGTCGACGTTCCGGTTCATCCACTACTCGATCCTGCTGCCCGGCGCGTCCCAGGCCGACGCGCTCGCCCGCTACCGCGACGCCGTCTGGGCCCTGAACTGGAAGTACTCGGACATGGAGGCGTCCGCGACCCGATCGCTCCCGTCGGCGTCGCCTCCCCCGTTCCATGGCCCCGACGAGAAGCTCCTGTCGCGTCGGACAGCGCACGCCGGCACGCCCGATGAGCTCGTCGAGGCGCTGCTCGAGGTCCGGAAGCAGGTTCCGGTCCCGGTCGAGTTCGTGGCCCGCAGCCATCTGCCGATGCTCGAGTACGAGCCACAGGTCGAGGTCATGCAGCAGCTGGCCGAACACGTCGCCCCGCACGTCTGATTCTCATCGAGCTGCGCTGTCGGTCGCGCTCGACAGCAAACCACCGGCCCGTGATGGACGCCCCGTTACTCCTCGCGCACCGCCGCGTCGCACGTCCACATCAGCGCCCCGGCCAGGTTGATCGGAGGTCCCGCGGCCTCGTCGGCGCGCGGGTCGGGCACCAGACCCGCGAACGACAACGTGCCACCCGTCGCCGAGCGATCCATCTCCAGCACGGAGGATGGAGCGCTCCTCGAGCGCGTCTCCGGTAGGTCGGCCTCGGCGCGGCCGACGGTCATCCTCAACACGACGCCGTCGGGACGCCCGGTCGGATTCTCCTCCCATCGGTCGCCGACGGTCAGACTCACGCCGACGAACTCGCGCTGATCCACGTCAGCGGGCGCCGCGGGATCGTCCGCGACGATGTCGAGGCGGAGATTCGGATCGCCGCTGAGGGACAGCTCGTTCGCGGTCGCGTCCATGGCACACGAGACGGGTGCGCTGCCCGACGTTGCTCGCGGACGAGTCAGCGTGACCGTCATGGTTCCCTCGAAATACTGGAGTTGCGGACGAGACGGGCCCAGATTCTGCCCGGCGATGAGACCCACACCGATGGCCGCCACGATCAGCGCAGTCGATCTCGTCCGGCGGACCGCCGCCAGGACGATGGCGACGAGCAGGAAGCCGCCCGCGGCCAGCGTGATGAGGACACCCTTGTATGGCTCCCACCAGACCCAGTCACCCGCCGCCCCAAGGACGCCCGCTGCCACCAACGCGAGCGAGGCCAGGGCGACGATCCAACGTCTCTGCACCGGACTCACGCCCCGCCTGGCGGAAGCGAACAAAACTCTTCGACCGTGACGGGCATTTCGTTGGTCATGCGACTCCTCGGAGGCTCCTCTCGCGGTCGAGCCTGCAAATGACAGGACGCATGACGGGCACACTCGTTTCGCCGGCACCCGGACCCGCGGGGACTGGGCGACCAGTGGTTGTCGTGCCGCGGGCCGGTACTCCCCTACCCTCCAGGTCGAGGCGACCGCTTGTCAGGTGTTGTAGTCCTGGATCCGCCTGCCGTGGCTGCGGTCGAGGAGGGCCGGCATCCGCGCCCCCATCTCCTTGACGACGGCCGGCACGTCGATCGTGAGCAGCTCGCGGTCGCGCATGAGGACGCGGCCGTCGACGATCGTCGTGCGGACGTCGGAGGAGCGAGCGCTGTGTACGAGGGTGGCGGCGAGGTCGTGGACGGGCTGGGTGTGTGGGCCGGTGAGGTCGACCAGGATGATGTCGGCGCGCCGGCCGGGCGCGAGGCTGCCGATCGACTCGCCGAGCCCGACCGCGCGGGCGCTCTGCAGCGTCGCGTGGTGCAGCGCCTGCCGTGATGTCAGCCAGCGGGGGTCGCCGGTGGTCGACTTCTGGATCAGCGCGGTCAGGGCCATCGACTCCCAGACGTCCAGCGAGTTGTTGGACGCGGCACCGTCCGTGGCGAGGCCGACGGGGATCCCGATCTCGCTCAGCGCGCGGACGGGCGTGGTGGTTGGCCAGGCGAACTTGAGGTAGCCGCGCGGCGCAGTGGCGACGGCGACGTGGCCGGTGGCGCTCGCGAGCACGGGCAGGTCGCGGTCGAGGATGCCCGTGCCATGCGCGATGAGGACGTCGGTGTCGAGGATCCCGGTCCGCTGCAGGACCTCGATCGGCGTGATCCCCCGGCGCTCGAGGCTTACCTCCGCCTGATCGCGGTTCTCTGAGGCGTGGATGTGGATCGGGAGGCCGTGCTCGCGCGCAAGCTCGGCAGTGGCGGCGAGGTCGGCGTCCTCGACCGTATACGGCGCGTGCGGGGCCAGGGCGGTCGTGATCCGGCCATCGGCGGCACCGCGATGCTCGAGGGCGAACCGCAGCGACTTCTCGCGCCCTTCCGGACCCTGCGACGAGAAGAACGCCTCGCCGAGGTGGGCGCGGATCCCGGCCTCCTCCACGACGGACGCGACCACGTCCATCGAGAAGTAGTGGTCGGCGAACGTCGTGACGCCGCCGCAGAGCATCTCGGCGCAGGCGAGCCGGGCGCCGAGCTCGACGTCCTTCTCGGTCAAGTTGGACTCGATCGGCCAGATGTGATCGTTGAACCACTCGTCGGTCTGCACGTCCTCGGCGACGCCACGCAGCGTGACCATCGGGGCGTGGGTGTGGCAGTTGATGAGCCCGGGCATGGCCACCTGCCCGCTGGCATCGATGACCTCCCGGGCCTCGACATCCGCCGGACCGATACCGATGGACTCGATGACGCCATCGCGGACGACGATCGTCGCGTTCTCCTCGAACCCGATGCGTTCCTGATCGTCATGGACGAGGGCGGCGCAGCCGGTGATGACGAGATCGGCCGGCGAGTCGCTCACCGCACTACCTCTCGAAGAAGATGCCGCGCGGCGTACCCGGCGCATCTCGTCAGCGACGTCCTGCTCGCCCGGGCTGCCGCTGGCGAGCCCGTCGATCGTGCCGTCGATGTCCGCCTGGGAGCGGTTCTGGCTGAGCTTCGCCTTGGCCTCGAGGCGGGTGATCTGGAGCTCGAGGCCGACGATCGCGCGCGCCTGGGTTCGGACGTAGTCGTCGGGCGCGTCGGTGAGCGCCCATGGATCGGGTCGACCCGCTTCGTGTCGCGCGACGAGCCGGCCGACGTGCGGGATCAACCAGTCAGGATCGTGGATGGTCGAGATCGTGCCGTGCGCCTGGACGGTGACGTAGTTCCAGGTCGGTACGACCTTTCCCGTCAGGCGCTTCTCCTCGTAGAAGGCCGGCGAGACGTAGGCGTCGGGGCCGTCGAAGATGGCCAGGGCCTCCCCTGCCCCATCGCCGCCAGCCGCGATCGACGCCTCGATCTCACGCCACTGCGGATTGCCGCGGGCGAGATGGCCGCGCAGGATCCCATCCGGGCCGTCATCGCGGTCGAACAGCATCGGCAGGATGGATGCGCGGAAGCCGTCGGCTCCGTGGGTCACCAGCGTGGCCGGAACGTGGGCGCACAGCTCGGCCAGGAGCGCGGCCGGATCCTCGACCTCGAACTTGCCGTGGGCCGGCTGGTACATGGCACGACGGTACCCGGTCAGCAGTCGCCCCGTGACCGAGCGGTGGGGTCGCGATGACTCGGCCAAGCTCGGCGACGGCGCTCTCCGATCGGCCTAGTCGATCAGCGGCCGCGACTTCCGGCGAGCGGCCGCACCTCGATCGGCTCGTCGATGGCCTCGCTCACGCGTGAGGCCCACGCGACGGCCGCCTCGATGTCGGGCGCCTCGATCAGGTAGAAGCCACCAAGATTCTCCTTCGTCTCGGCGAATGGCCCGTCGGTGGCCGTCGGTCGACCCGGGCCGCGGCGACGGACCACCTTCGCCTCGGCGGGCTGGCTGAGGCGCGCGGAGAACACGAAGGCGTTGGCCGCCTCCATCTCGGCCTCGAGACCCGCGATCCTGGCGTAGCCCTCGCGCTGCTGCTCCTCCGTCATCGATTCGCGCGGCTCGTCCGTCGCCGTGTGCACGGACAGCATGTACTGAGACATCGTCTACTCCTCGTCGTGGCAGGGAGATCCTGCCTTCTGGTTGCGCGACGAACTGCCGTCGACGTAGTCGACATTTGCGCTCCTGTGTCGACCAGCGACGACTTCGTCATCACGGCCGGCGTCCGGATCGACGCGGTATAGCCTTGAAGACGCTGCCTCGATCTCTCGATGTCGACCAGTCACCGGCGAAGCAGGCGGACCTGCACCGCGGTTTGCCTGGCCCATGGCTCATCCCTGCCCTACCCCAGGTTCCAGAACGGGTCGGTCAGGCCGAGGCGGGTGAGGATCGCCTGGTTTTGCTCCCGAGTGCGCGGCTGCCAATCAGGGTCGAGCCGGTCACCCCACCAAGCCTCGGCCAGTTCGGCGAGCTTCGTGACCGGGATCGTCGCGCCACTCGGGCGTCCGGCGAGCCAAGCTTCGAGGTGGTCTTCCGACCGGAAGAGCAGCATCTCGCTTCAGGTGAACCCGATGTCCTGCCACCAGTCGATCGCTGGGACCGGGACGTGGAAGAGGAGGTCGATGTCGTCCGGTCGACCATCCCGCACCTGGAGCTGGATCGGTTCGTGGCAGTCGGCGCATTCCGTGTCGATGACGCTGTCGACGTCGAGGGCCGCCCCGATACCGAACGAGTCCCAGCCGCAATTCGCGTACCAGTCCTTTCCGGCGGCGTGGACGCGGAACGGCGTCGGCACTGCCGAGAAGGGGTTCGCCATGCGGATTCCGCCTCCCTCGTCGAGGACGAGCGCGTGCGCGTCATGAAGTCGGCGCCACGCGTCACGAACGTCGACTTCGGATCGTGTCGTGGCCTCGGCGACCTCCCGTGCGGTCGGTGCTCGACCTAGCTCTACGAAGCGCCGGTACGTCGCGTTCCGGAGCTCGATGTCCGCGGCATCCATCAGGAAGCACAGTCTATGGCCAGCGAATCCGGTCGTCGGCGCTGTGATGCGGAACGGCCGGAGATGAAGCCATCGACGCGTTCCTCGCCCACGACGCGGTTTCGGGCGCTCCGGGCTGGCAGGTCGCCCGCATCGACCACAGCCCGCCGCTAGGCTGGGTCCCAAACCTCCTCGAAGGCAGGCGAGATGACGAAACCCTATCTGGTGCTTCTGCGAGGGATCAATGTCGGTGGCAAGAACCGGGTGCCGATGGCGGCCCTGCGGACCCTCCTGGAAGACATGGGGTATTCGAAGGTCTCGACCTATATCGCCAGCGGCAACGTGTTCCTGGAATCCGGGAAGCGACCTGCTGCCATCAAGGCGCAGATCGAGAAGGCGTTACCGAAGACCTTCAAGTTGGATGCCGAACGCATCAAGGTGCTGGTCCTGTCTGGGGATCAGCTCGAAGGCGTCGTCAGCAACAAGCCCAAGCGATTCGGTGATGAGCCGAGCAGATACCACAGCGATGCCATCTTCCTGATGGACGTTGATCCTGCAGAAGCACTCGCTGTCTTCGATCCGCGAGAAGGTGTCGATAAGGTTTGGCCGGGTGACGGTGTTATCTACTCGCAGCGTCTCAGCTCGCAACGAACGAAGAGTCGACTGGGCAAGATCGTCGGAACGCCCGCCTATCGATCGATGACCATCCGCAGCTGGCAAACGACGACGGCATTGCTTGGATTGCTACGAACCCGGCACTCGGCCGATTAGGATGGCGGTCGACTCGTCTTGGGAGGGTGGCATGAGGGTTCTTCGGTCGCGCGTCCTCGTTGTCGGCGCCGCACTCGTCCTCGCGCTGGTCTCGACCGCGTGTGGGACAAGCAACACCACGTCGACGCCCGCCAGTCCCAGTCAGCCAGTGCCCTCGACTGCGGCGGGTCTACCCCCGGAGCTCGCCGATGCGGTCCAGCAGGCGGACGGCACGTATCGGACCTCGGATGGCAGGGTGTTCTCGGCGCCCGACCAGTTCTTCAGCGAGGAATGCGCTGCGCGATGGCCGGTCGCGGAGGATTCGGTCGACCTCGCCGCATCCGCTGGCGTGCCCGTCGACCCGGTGGAGTGGCTCAGTCACCACGTGCACACGTATCTGGGCGTGTTCGTCGACGGCGAACCCGAGATCGTCCCCGCGGGGATCGGCATCGACAACGATGGGCACCGCATCGCCGGACTCCACACGCATGACTGCACGGGCACCGTCCACCTCGAGGCGGAGGAACCCATCGAGCTGACGCTCGGGCAGTTCGCCGACTCGTGGGGCGTCAACCTCGACGCGGAGTGCTTCGCCGACCTCTGCGCGCCCGACAACCCCGTCGCGGTGCAGGTCAACGGAGCGCCGGTCGCCGATGCGCGTGCCGTGGTGATCGCCGATTGCGACGTGATCACCATCCTAGTCGGCGGTCCACCCGCCGAGATCCCGCCGGCCGCCGCCGAGGGCTGCTGAGGCGGTCAGAGGGCCTCACGCGTCCTTCGGGCGCTCCAGGGCGATCCCCTGCTCTGCCGCCCAGCGGCCGACGTCGCGCTTCTCGATGGCGGCGGCCATGAGGCCCGGGAAATGGTCCGGCGTGCAGGCGAATGCCGGGGCGCCAAGGGCAGCCAGCTTCGCCGCAAGCTCGTGGTCGAACGACGGCGCGCCCTTGTCCGACAGCGCCAGGAGCACGATCACCGTGACACCAGACGCCAGCAGCTGCGAGACGCGGGCGATCAGTTCCTGCTCGACGCCACCTTCGAACAGGTCGCTGATCAGTACGAAGATCGTGTCCGTCGGCCGGGCGACGAGGGTCTGACAGTAGCCCACCGCGCGGTTGATGTCGGTGCCGCCGCCGAGCTGGGTGGAGAACAGGACCTCGACCGGATCGTCCAGGAGGTCGGTCAGGTCGACGACCGAGGTATCGAACACCACGAGCCGCGTCTCGACCGAGCGGATCGATGCCATCACCGCGGCGAACACCGACGAGTACACGACCGACGCGGCCATCGAGCCCGACTGGTCGACCGCGATCACGACGTCGCGCAGGGCGTTCGATCGACGGGCGTGTCCCAGCAGGGTCTCTGGGATCACGGTCTTGAGGTCCGGCTGGTAGTGACGCAGGTTCCGCCGGATCGTGCGGTCCCAGTCGATGTCGCGCTGGCGCGGCCGCCGGGTGACCGCCGCCCGGTTGAGCGCGCCGCTGATCGCCTGGCGCAGCGGGCTCTCCAGACGGCGCATCACGTCCTCGACCACCTCGCGAACGATCTCCCGGGCCGTGGTTCGCGTCTCGGCAGGCATCACCGAGCCCAACGCGATTAGCTCTGTGGCCAGGTTGAGGTCTGGCTGGATCGTGGCCAGCAGCTCCGGCTCCATCAGCATCCGGCGGAGGTTCAGCCGTTCGAGCGCGTCCTGCTGCATCACCGACACGACCGACGACGGGAAGTACGTCCGGATGTCGCCGAGCCAGCGCACGACCTGCGGCGATGAAGCGCCCATGCCGGCGGACCGCTCCGCGTCGTACAACCGCTCGAGGGCCTGGTCGCGCTTGAGGTCGTCGCCCGCCAGCGCGAGGCCGGTGCCGTCGGCGTCCCCACCGCCGAGCGCCAGGCGCCAGCGTCGAAGCCGTTCGTCGCTCACTGGCGTTCCTCGACGCCAAGGATCCTGGCGAGGATCGGCATGACCAGGTTTGCCCGCTCCTCATCGATGCCGGCCGATGCCGCCGCAGCGCGATCGCGGCGCCCGGCCAGGATCCGTTCACCGATCGACCGCCGCTCCGGGACGCTGAACGTCGCGATGGTCCGCCGCAGCAGCGGTAGCACGTTGTCGAAGGCGTTCTGGGGCATATCCGTGACCCAGCGGTCGATGGTGTCGAACAGGTCCTGGTCGTGGAGCAGGATCGTGCCGCTCTCCCGGAGGAACCCTTCGACCCAGCCCGCGCCGACGGCCGGATCCGCGCCGGGCGACAGCGCGAGGCGCATCCGGCGAGCCGCGTCGGCGCTGTCGAAGACGCCTTCGTCGAGGAGGAGGCGGGTCGCCCGCCCGGCGACGAGGCCATGGAGGCCGTCCCGGTCGATCAGGCGCAGCAACGACGCTCGCCATGCCGCGCGATCGTCGGCATCGTCGAGCAGCGCGATGGCGCCATGGACCCCGTCGACCTGGCTCGCGAAGGTTGCCGCCGCGTCGTCGTCGAGCGAAGCGGCCGCGCTCGAGAGCCCGATGCAGATGCGAGCGACGAGGCCGTCGACGACCGTGGACACGGCAGTCGCGTCCGTGCCCCGGACGTTGCCGTAGCGCAGGACCCGCGCAAGCGGCGGGAGGGCGTCCATCAGGGCGGGCACGTCGGCACCGACCGCCGCGACCTCGCCGATCCGGTCGACCACGAGCTCGATCGCCTTCGGAAGGTCGGCCAGGAGCACCGCCTCGATCAGCGAGGTCAGGGCGGGTAACTCGTCGGCGGCGTTAGCGGTTTCGATCGACGAGTTCGACGCCGCTTCTTCGATCGTGTTGCCGAACCGGCTGGCCGCGACGAGGTCGATGACGTACTCGGGCTGCCAGGCGAGCGCCCAGACTTCGTGGAACGTGCCGCTCTTGCCCCAGACCTCCTGGGTGTGGCCCCAGTGGACGCCGAGGATCCCGAGTCGATGCAGGAGGTGGCTTCGCGCGCGGTCGGTCTCCGAACGGAGGTCCAGGTCGATCGTCTTCTGACCGGGCTCCCGCCGCATGCGGAGTCGGCGGGTCAGCTGCTCGAGGTCGGCCGCGAGGGGCGCCACCGGTGCGTCGGGCGGGGTCTCGCCCATGACCTGGCCCACGATGAGTCGGTCACGGACGAGCTTGAGCGGCAGGTCGGAACCCATGGCGAGGCACGCTCGGACGGCCTCGTTGAGCTCGGACAGGGACGGCACGGCGCGGCCGCGCATCGCCGCGAGCGTCTCGGCGAGGCGGACGGCTTCGACCAGGTGCGCTGCGGAGGCATCGAGGCCCTCCTCCCGGAAGAGCGCGGCGACCTTGGCCATCCAGGAGACCGCGAGTGGTTCCGTACCCGACCACAGGTGGGCGTACCAGCCCGGTGACTCGACGCCCGCGCCGTAGCCCGACTCGGCGGCCAGTCGGTCGAACGTCCACGGGACCCACGCCGCCGAGGTCTTCATGGCCTTTGGCAGGGCGCGCAGGATCCGATCGTCGTGTGCGGCGGGCGGCAGCTTCTCGAGGGCGGGCGCGTGCCACGCCCCGCACACGACGGCGACGTTGGTGTAGCCCTGCTTGGTCGCTTCGCGGATGCCGCGCCGCATCGCGGCCTCGCGCTGAAGGGTCAGGCCCTCCCCTTCCGGGAGCGCGTCGCGCACCGCGGTCATCGCTTCCGAGACGGCGGCGAACAGTTCGCCGGGATCGCGTCGCGACTCGACCATCCGATCCCAAAAGCGTTCTCCGTCCTCCTCACCTGCGGCTTGGGCGAGCTCGTTGAGTGGGTCGTGGCGGATCTCCTCGAGGACGGGGGCATCGTCGGTGTCCTCCCCCTCCCCTGCCCCGCCGCCGTCGGTGTCGGCTTCGGTCACGTCGGCGGCTTTGGCGGCTTCGTCCATCCGCCGCTCGAACGCCGCCTTGTCGACCGCGAACTGCGCGCCCGCAGCCAGGTCGATGAACCGGGCCGGGATGCCGTGTTCCAGCGCCCAGCGGAGCGCCACCCACTCCGGGCTGAATGCAGCCATCGGGTAGAACGTCGCGACGCGTGGCTCCTCAGGCGCGTAGATGAGCAGCGCGACCGGAGGCTTCATCCCCGGATCGGCGATCAGGTCGATCAGGCCGGTCGCGTCGGACGGTCCCTCGACAAGCAAGGCGTCCGGTTGCAGCCGCTCGAGCTCGGCCAGCACGCTCCGCGCCGAACCAGGGCCGTGGTGGCGGATGCCCAGGATGGTCGTGTTCAAACCGCGTGGCCGCTCAAAATGGCTTGAGCACCATGAGCCCGACCACGACGCTCGTGGCGATCGCCTCGTACCAGCGCGCCAGCTTGAGCGCGGGGTTGGCAAAGGCCGCCCGGAGGTCCGCTGTCCAAACCCCCCTTTCTCGAGCATCGGCCATCGCGCTGTCGAGCCTGCGGCTGCCTGGGATGTAGACGAGCGGGGCGAGGACGAACGGAAATACCAGCACGAGGATCAGGGAGAGCAGCAACCACCCCGTCGTCAGGCCCAGGAAGGGATAGCCCTTCGCCCAGGCCGTGATCAGTCCGGCGATGATGAGCGTAGGCCCTGACATGAGCACGAGACGTTCAAAGAGCCCAGCGGCCTGAGATAGCGCGAATGCCGTATCTGGATCCTTCGCCTTGGCTGCGCTTCGCTCGAGGCTCCAGCGTCCGACCAGGCCCGTGACGAGCGTGAAACCGAGCGCGACATGCACAAGCTTGAGCAGGTTGGTCCAATCCACCCGTTTCCCTCCGTCTAATGGCGCGGTTAGGCCCGCGCCGGGGCTATTCGGCTTCCTCGCGGCAGGCCTTATAGAGCTCGCGCCAGCCGCCATCCCGTTCCTTCATCACTGTCTCGAGGTACTCACGCCACACAGCGGCGTCCTGGACGGGATCGCGGATGATCGCGCCGGTCAGGCCTGCGGCGACGTCGCGTGGCTTGAGCCGTCCCTCGCCGAAGTGCGCGGCGAGCGAGAGGCCCTGGTTGACGACCGCGATCGCTTCGGCCGTCGACAGCGTTGCCGATGGGACCTTGAGCTTGTTCTTGCCGTCCTCCGTCTGACCCGATCGAAGCTCGCGGAAGATCGTGACGATCCGACGGATCTCCTCGAGCGCCGGCGGCTCGGCAGGGAGATCGAGGGCGCGGCCCATCTCCCCGACCCGTTGCTGGACGATCTCGACCTCCTGCTCGACCGACGCCGGCAGCGGCAGGACCACGGTGTTGAAGCGACGTCGGAGCGCCGACGAGAGCTCGTTGACGCCGCGGTCGCGGTTGTTCGCGGTCGCGATGACGTTGAAGCCGTTGACCGCCTGGACCTCCTCGCCGAGCTCCGCGATCGGCAAGGACTTCTCGGACAGGATCGTGATCAGAGCGTCCTGGACGTCCGCTGGGATCCGGGTCAGCTCCTCGATGCGCACCTGCTTGCCCTCGGCCATGCCGACCATCACCGGGCTGGGGACCAGGGCAGCCCGCGATGGGCCGTCAGCCAGGAGCCGCGCGTAGTTCCAGCCGAAGCGGATCGCCTCCTCGCCCGTGCCGGCCGTCCCCTGCACGAGCAGCGTCGAATCGCCGCTGATCGCCGCGGCAAGGTGTTCGGACAGCCAGCTCTTGGCGGTTCCGGGCACGCCGAGGAGCAGCAGTGCTCGGTCCGTGGCCAGCGTGGCCACGGCGATCTCGACCAGCCGCCGATCCCCGATGTATTTGGGGGTGACGTCGGTGCCGTCCTTGAGCTTGCCGCCCATGACGAACGTCACGACTGCCCACGGCGAGAGACGCCACCCGGGCGGGCGTTGCTTCTCGTCGAGCCGGGCCAGCGCTTCGAGCTCGTCGGCCCGGGCCTGCTCGGCATGGGCGCGCAGGACGGATGGCGGTGTCGCGGGCTTCGAGGTCATCGGTTCTCCCTCAGGCTGGTCGTGGCACGGCGGCGAAGGCCTCATGGATGCGGGCGCGAAGACGGATGGTCTCGACCACGTCGGTGAGCGCCGGTCGGAGTTCGTCCTTGTACGACGCGACGTTGGTCAGGTCATCCGCTCGGTCGGGCTGCATTCGGAGTGCGGCGGCGCGGACGAGGTCGTAGAGCCCGGGTCCGGGGTATTGCTCCTGCCCGACGAACCTGGCCATGTCGAGCACCGCATCGGCGAGCGGGCGCGGCCAAGGCGCGGGAACGCCTGCCGCGAAGCTGGCGAGCATCACGGGATCGACAGCGCCGGCAGTCGCAGCCACGACCCTCGCGCGCTCAGGTTGTGTCAGCCCGTCGAGGGCCTGTCCGACGTTGAGCATGACCTTCGACCTGACGGCTGAGCTGCTTAGGATCGCGGAGGCCCAATCAGGATCGCCGAAGCGAGCCGTGGCCAGGATCCAGCCCTCCAGCAGCGGGCGGGCTTCGTCCGATCGCGAGGCCTGGTCGACGAGGCCCGGCGCATCCACCCGGAGCCATTCGCTCCACCGTACGGGACGGATATGGGCGAGGAGCGCGCGCAGGAGCCACGCACGCTCGCCATAGCCAGCCTCAGGCCGGCCGCCGAAACCCAGCGCCGCGAGCTCCTCCGACGGCGACGGCAGCGTGACCTTGAGACTCTTGCGGACGAGGCCGCCGGACGCGATAAGTGGCTTGGCTTCGTCCTCGATGCGACGGGTCAGCGCGGAATCCGGGAGCAGCAGGAGGAGGCCCGCCGCGGTCCGGCGCACATCCGCCCGGCCGTCGGTCAGGGCCTCGGTGAGGAATGGTTCGTCCGCCGGCTCGACCCGCACTTCGACCGCTTCGAGCACACGCGCCCGCTCGGGAGTAGGGATCGATGCCCACCACGTCGCCAGCGCCGCTCGGGCGCGCGGCAGGTCCGACTGGCGACTGCGGCGAACCACCGCAGCCCTGGCCGCCCCGGTCTCTGTTGCCGCCCAGGCTTCGTCCCAGTCCTCCCCGGTCCCCCACCACACATCGCCGGCGAGCTCCGGAAATGTCCGAGCAAGCCAGGCGGCGCGCGTCCCACCGAGCTCGACGTACGCGTCGACGTCATCGCTCCGCCTGGCGAGCGCCATGAGGTTCGGGAGCCATTCGTCAGGCAGGCGACGACCGGTCGCGCGCACGAGGTCCAGGATCTCCGGCACGAGCGACGGCAGTTCGTCGAACGCGAGGGCAACATACCGTGCCGCCGCGTCCGCGAGCTGCGTGCGCGGGTCGGGTTCGGCCGGTCGCGGGCTGGGCGTCTCGTCGATCGTCGTGGTCCGGCCTGCGCGTCGCCGAACCGCCATCGACCCGGCCGCGGCGAGGATCGCCCCCTCGGTATCCGCGCCCGCGACCAGACCAGCCACAGTCGCAGGAATGGGCGCGTTCCCTCCGGTCCGCTCCGTTCCGAGGAGCGCCGCCGAGACGAGCGCCGACCATTCGGGGTCGTCGACCTTCACGTCCGTGCTCTCGGCGTCCGTCGTCACGGACGCCAGGCGCCCATCCGTGAATGCCGCGAGGGGGCGAAGCCAGCTGCCGTCCCATTCGGCCACGAGCGTGACCGGGTGGCCTCCCGACATGGCGAACAGACGCGGCGCGACGTCGGATGTCAGGAGCGGAAGGGCGGTCCCGTCGGCATCGCGCACGTTCAGCTGTTCACCTCGCAGGACCGGCACAACGCCGCCGACCACGACCGGCCACGAGCCGGCGAACGGGTTGCGTGCGAGGCGGTCGGCGTGTTCTTCGACGACCTTGGCGAGCGACATGGCGCTCGGGACGTCGGTGATCTCGCCGTCGGGCTCGATCGGTGGTCGAACGGCAGCCCGCAGCGGCGTCGACGACGGGTAGAAGGTCAGGATCGCGCGGAATGCCTGCCCGGGGATGGCCAGGAGCGTCGGCGGCGCGGCCCCGACGCCAAAGGCGAGGTGGAGCGCGATACGGCCCGATGTCTCGCCGAGAAAGAACGTCCTGGCGGTCACGATGTCGCCGCGGTCGTCGACGCGCTGCCCGATCACCAGCCACCGGTCCTCGACGCCGTCGGCCGGATCGAGCTCATCCTCCTTCACGTTCCAGCCAACCAGCGAGCGGACGTCCGCCCGAAGGTCATCGGGGAGTCGATCGGCGCGTCGATACGCCTCCGACAGAAGGTGCAGGCGCCCTGCACCCTCGAGCAGCAGGTGCGGCCAGGCATCACCGGAGTTGGCCGCGGATCCCAGTCCGCGCACTGAGCGACCCAGACCACCGGCCTGTGCATCCACGAGCCGGGCGCCCATCGCGTCCCAGAAGCGATAACCCTCGCTGCGGGTGCTGTCCAGGCCGCGACGCATCAGGTCGCGCAGCCATTGGTCGAGCTCGTCGATCCCCGCCGCGACCTTCCGTTCGCGCGTCGCGATCCGTTTGGCGCGCGCTTCGGGGTCGATCTCGGTCGGCCGCTCTGCGCGGGTCGCAGCGGCGGCGGCTCGACTGGCCCGGCTGTCCAGCCAGGACTGTGCCCAATCAGGAGGATCAGCGGTCGGCGCACCACCGTCGGCGATGAGGTACAGCAGGCCCAGCGCGTGCTTGCAGGGGATCTTGCGCGACGGACACGAGCATTTGTAGGCCGGACCGGCGATGTCGACGGCGACCTGGTACGGGTTGGCGCCGCTGCCCTTGCAGAGACCCCAGGCGGCCACGTCGGATCGGCCGGCCGAGTCCCATCGACGCCGATCAGCCAGCGCCTCACCAGAGCGCGCGGCTGAAGCATCGGGCGCCAGCGTACGGATCTGTTCGTGGGTCAGCGTCGGCACGGCCCGGATATCATGCCGCCTCGGTCGGTCAGGACTCCATCCACCTGGTCTCTCCCTTCCCGGGCCTCGGTAGACTGGCACCGTTCCCGTCATTGACTTGCCGCGAGAGGCGCGAGATGGACCGAGGGGCGTTCTCGCTTGGACGCGGCCCTGCCTTTTGGCTCCTCGCCCTGATCCTGTCGCTCCTGCTATTCGCCGCGAGCGCGCCATCACCGTTGTACCGCGAGTACCAGGCCACGATCGGGTTCTCGCCCTTGACGCTGACGGCCATCTACGCCTCGTATGCCGTCGGCGGCATCGCGACGCTGCTCACGACAGGACGGCTCTCCGACCATCTCGGGCGTCGTCCGGTGCTCATCGGGGCACTCGCGACGGAGGTCGCCGCAATGCTCCTCTTCACGACGGCGACCGACGTCCTTCTCTTGTTCGCGGCACGCATCCTGACCGGAGCGGGGATCGGCATCGCGGCCGGCGCGGTCAGCGCGTGGCTGCTCGATCTGGCACCGCCAGCGGACCCACAACTCGGAAGTGTGGTCAACGGCGCCGGGCCCCTGCTCGGTCTCGGTGGTGGAGCCCTGTACGCAGCTGTTCTCGTGGAGCACGGACCGGATCCGTCTTTCCTCGTCTTTCATGTCCTTGCGGTCATCTATCTGATCGCGATCGTCACCTTGGTCACCGTTCCGGGAGGCGACCGACGCCGACCCGGTTGGCGGACATCGATGCGCCCCAGCATCGGAGTGCCGGCCACCGTCCGACCGACCTTCATCGCGGCCACCCCGGCCATCGTCGGGATGTGGGCGCTCAGCGGGCTGTACCTCGCTCTCGGGCCGTCACTCGCGTTGGAGACGCTGGAAACGACCGACCGTGTGGTCGGCGGATTGATCATTTTTGCCCTCTGCGGTACGGGTGCGGCGGCCTCGTTCTTGCTGCGTCGTGCCGATGCGAATTGGTTGCTGGTCGCAGGCTCGGCGGTCGTGATCTTCGGCGTCGCGATGACGCTGTTCGGTGTGCTCACGGGAAATCCGGCACTGCTCTACGGCGGTAGCGTCGTCGCTGGTGTCGGCCTCGGAGGAGGCTTCTCGGCCTTCGTGCGGGCGACCGCTCCCCTGGCCCGCCCCGAGCAGCGCGGCGGGCTCGTCGCTGCGATCTATGTGGTGGTCTTCGTCTCGTTCAGCGTCCCGACGGTGGCCGCCGGGGCCCTCGTGTCGGTCTTCGGGTTGCGGCCTACCGCGCTTGGCTTCGGGGTCGTGGTCATGGCGCTTGCTGCAGCCACCACCGTGGCGGTTGTGCGACGCCTGAAGCAGGTCGAACCCGCGCCAGTCTCCTAGCGCCCCAGGAGCTGATCGACCGGCGCGAAATCGTCAGTGAGGGCCACTGACCGACCGATGAACGTCGTCACCTCGTCAGGGGCCGACAGGATGGCTGTCGTCTCCGCTTCACCCCAGGTCGCGATGGCGGCTCCCATCCCTCCCCTGTCGAGCGGCGCGTCGCTCGCGACCAGCACGAGATTGCCGCCGCCCTCCCCGGCGATCGTCTCGCGATTGGCGATGACCGCCACCTCCGAGAAGCGTGTCGCCGCCGTTGCGGCTTCAGCCCGGACGAAGCGGAGCGGCGGGTAATCGATGATGTTCACGACGTATGCGCCGCTCGGGCGCAGCACCCGAGCGATCTCGTCGAGCATCTCGCGGGTCGTGAGATGCCACGGCACGGCGAGCCCGCCGAAGGCGTCGCCGATCACGATGTCGAACGCGTCCGACGGGAGCGCGCGGATGGACTGCCGCGCGTCGCCCAGGCGCACGTCAATGCGGTCGCTCGGCACGTACCCGAGCTCCGACTGCGCGATCTCGTAGATCCGGGGATCGAGCTCCAGGACAGTCTGTCGCGCCTCGGGATGCATGGCCGCGATGTAGCGCGGGAACGTGAACCCGCCGCCACCGATGTGCAGGACGTCGGGTGACGCGCCGAGCCCGGCACGGATGGGCGCGGTCGCGTCGGCGAACCGACGCACGTACCCGAACTCGAGGTGGGTCGGGTCCCCCAGGTCGACGGCGGCGTGGGTGAGCCGGTCGAGCACGAGGACCCGAATGTCTGGGTCGGCGACGTCGCGCTCGATGGCGATGCAGTAGTAGGCGCTCTCCGTGTCGCACGGGGACGGCTGGGCCACGGCGAGCCCGCCGGTCAGCAGGACCGCGCCGACTGCCAACGCTGCCGACCCTCGACCGCCTCGCCGTAGCCACAGGCTCAGGACGACGCCGATGGCGGCCAGCCCGATCCCGGTGGCTACGATCAGGACGCGTGTCGGGAACAGTCCAAGCAGGACGAAACCCGTCAGGAACGTGCCCGTGATGGCGCCTACGGTCCCGACCGCCGACAGCCGGCCTACGATCGACCCACTGGTCGCGACATCGGTCAGTGTCGCGCGGACGAGCATCGGGGCAGTCGCCGAGAGGATGGCCGCCGGCACGACGAACGCGGTCGTCGCGAGGATGACGATCCCGACCAGCCCCTCCCCCAGCCCGACGCCGCCGATCACCCCGACGATCGGCACCGCGGCGATCGCGCTGAGGCCACCGAGGACGAACGCTGGGCCGAGAAGCGTGAGCGGACCGACGATGTCCGCAGCCCGCCCGCCGAGCCAGGCGCCGAGCGCGATGCCGGCCAGGATCGCGCCGATGATTCCCGTGTAGGTCGTGAGCGAGACGCCAACGTACGGCGCCAGGAGGCGCCCGGCGGCGATCTCGAGGACGAGCACGCTCGCCGTGGCCATGAACGTCAGGAGGGCGGCGACAAGCGGTGATAGCGGCGGAGCCGGGGACAAACCCTCGCGATGGTCCATGGCGGAATGGTAGAGGCGGGCAGCCGCGGGCCACTTCCATATGCAAAATGGGCGCCACCGTGGCCCACTACAAGATCTCCACCCATGTCGCAGCACCGCCCGAGCATGTCTTCGCGCTCTGGACGAACGTCGAGCGGATGGGCGAGTGGGTCGGCGGCGTGACGGGCGTCACTGATGTGTCCGGACCCATCGATCGCGTCGGGACGACGTACGTCGTCCATTTCGGTCCGGTCAAGAGCCCGACGGTGGTCCTCGAGTCCGATCCGCCGCGACGCTTCGCGACGCGCTTCGGCAGCTGGGTGCTGCGGGGCGTGTCAAGCGCGACGTTCGCGCCTGAGGGCGCCGGGACGCTCGTCACCCAGGAGTTCGAGACGGTCGGCCGGATCTCAGAGATCTCGTCGTGGGTGTTCTCGCGCGGCTCCTACGAAGGCAGCTTCCGCGGTGAGCTCGAGAAGTTCGCGCGCCTGGCGGAGCGAGAGGCCGCCGGCTAGGCCGACCTTGGCTCGAACACGACCAGGGCCGTCCCGCGTGGTCGACGCGTCGCATATGCATCGAGCTTCGTCTCGACCCGCGCCATGGCGGCCCACAAGCGGGCGCGCTCATCGCCTGTCGCCTCATGTGCGCGGAAGCGGCGCGGACCATCGCGCAGATCGATCGTCACGTCCGGATCTGCCTGGAGATTGAGCCACCACGCCGGTTCCGGCTCGCCCCATCCGTTCATCGCGAGCGTGTACAGGTTCGGGCCGTCCTCGAAGTAGCCGAGCATCGCGATGCGGGGCTTTCCGCTGCGCCGGCCGATCGTGTGGAGGCGCATCGTCCCGTACGTCTTCGCGGTGGGCGGTCCGAGGCCCCACCGCCCGCCGCTGACCCGATAGATCGCACGGTGAACGGCCCACGCGGCCCGGATGAACCAACGTGGCGGAAGGAACGGCTTCGCCGGTGTCCCTGACATGGGCTTCACGATACCCCGGGTGGCGGCACCGCGAAACCGGCCAGGAAGGCGCACGCCTCATCGGCGAAGGCCTTCCCCGGGCCACCGTGGCCCGAGTTCGGATAGTCCACGTGACGGGCGTCCGCGATGCCCGCGACGAGCTCGCGCGTGATCTCCGGTGGGTAGGCCATGTCACGACCGCCCGAAACGATGAGGGTCGGGCACCGGATCGCGTCGAGGTGGCCGGACGCGTCGAAGCTGTCGTCCGCGTCGGCGTCGATCCGAAGTGGGCGCAGATCCTGCCGTCGCCCGCCGACATACGGACCAAGGAGCCAGAGTGCCGCACTCGCGAGCCGCGGATGCGATGGGACGAACCACGGGCCCAGGGTGGCGTACCCGGGCCGCCAGCGGCCGGCAAGTGCGTGGTCGACCGCCCGTCGCTGAAGTTCGCGCACGTCGTCGGTGATGCGGTGCCCGGTGAAGCCCAGGACGAGGCGATCGACGAGCTCGGGATGCCGGATCGCCAACCATTGGGCGTAGCCGCCGCCACTCGAGATGCCCATGACGGCGACTGCCCTCCCCCATTGCTCACGGATCACCGCGGCGTAGTCGTCCGCGATATCGGCAGCGCTGCTGCCGGGCGCCAGGTCGGGGCGCCGGCCGACGTCAAAGACCGTCAGGTCGTGGCGGGCGATCGGTTCGAGCCAGGAGCGCCACAGGCGCGCGACGGCCTTGGGGGTGGATGCTTCCGCGATGAACGACAGCGCAGGGATCGACAGGACGAGTCGAGAACCCGAGCCGATCCGCGCGTACGGTTGGCCGGTCGGCAGCGTGCCCGAATCGATGTCGGCCTGTTGTCCCATACCCGCGGACCCTCCTAGCTGACAGCGCCCTCGAGCAGATCGATCGTGCGCGCGTCGGCATCGATGGCGGCGCGGATGCCAAGCGGCAGGGGGATGTTCGGTCCGGCGTGGCCGATGTTGACGTTGCCGATGATCGGGATCTCGCGGTCTCCTACGACATCGAGCACGATCTCCCGCAGAGATCCGGGCCCGTACTCCGCGATCTCGACGGTCTCGGTGGGTCCGATGATCAGGCCGGCTATGCGGTCGAAGACACCGCCATGGCGCAGCACCTGGAGGTCGTTCCAGAAGTTCATCGTTGGGACGTTGAGGTCCTCGAGGAACAGGATCGCGCGGCCGAAACGCTCTGGCGCGAGGGCCCACGGCGTGGCCTGGATTCGCAGGAAGCGCTGCAGCAATCCCCCGAGCAGGTGGCCCTCGGCGCGGCCGGGACGCCATGACTCCCAGGTCGCCTGGGCCGGTAGTGGCCCGACCGGCTCGGTTGACGTCAGGATCCTGCGGTATGCGTCCGTGAGGCTCGCCCGATATTCGCCGGGCAGCGTATGCCACTCGCTGAGGCCGTACTGGAGCGGGTCGGCGTGGAAGGCGACCAGCCCGGTCTTCGAGTGGATCGCCAGGAGGAGCGCGGCGATGTCGCTCATGCCGATGAGCGGCTTGGGGTCGGCGATGATGGCGTCGTAGTCGATCTCGTCGAGGTAGCTGAGCGCGAAGCGGCCACCGGCTAGACCCCAGATCGCACGGACCTCCGGATCGCGGAACAGCTGGTTCAGTTCGCGCGCAACCTCGGTCGGCCTAGCGGCAGCCCACCACCAGATCTTCCCGATCTCCACGAGCGGCGCGGGTCGGACGCTGAAGCCAAGCGACTCCAGCACGTCGACCCCGCGGTCGAACAACTCGAGCTCGGCGGCCTCCAGCGGGCTGGACAGGGCCGCCACGGCGACGGTGTCGCCGGGCTCCAGGGCCTTGGGGCGGATGATCGACGGCATCGCCCGATGCTCGCACGGGCGCGCGCTACGTGTCACGCTCGCGTCGGGAGGCATTCAACGAGGCCCGACAACGTGGGACCCCCGGAGCCCCACCAGGGCCCCGGGGGTCCGTGTGACTTCGAATGATCTGAGGGTCAGTCGTCTCGCTCGAAGTAGTGCGTCGATAGGTATCTCGCGACCTTCCCGCCGAGCCAGGCTCCCTGGACATCGGCCCGTCGGAAGTGGATGCCGACGAGGATGCGACCTTCGATCGCGTCCTTGATGACGCCGCTGAATCGGGTGTAGTCCCGGGTCACAGGCGCCGTCCCGACGCTCGTGAGGCTGAACTTCATCCTGTCCGTCCGGAAATACGCGCGAGCGGCGTTCATCGCTCCGGACACGAGGCAGTTGAAGCCCGACGGCGGGTCCGGGTAACCGGGGTTCCCGATGAGCGACGTCCAGCTGGGGTCGGCCACGGTGGCCGGATTCCCGTCGGTATCTGCTAGTTGGATCGCCGTCTGCGGCCGCCAGAAGTTCCAGTGATGCTTGTTCTCCCAGCATGCGATGAGCGTGTCAGCCGTCGACATGCTCGTCATCACGAACAGCCGTGCCTGCTGGCTCGTCGAGAGGTGCCGCTTGATCGCGATGTCACGAAGTCCGCGGTTGACCATGCTGAAGGGATTGACCGACGCCCAGCTGGCGATCCGAGCCTGCTCTGGAGTCCGGACCGAGGTCGTCCCACCGAGCCTCTTGACCTCGTTGAACTCCCTGGCATACGCGGCGCTGGTGAGGGCGTAGGGCGCCCCGACGCGGTACTGGCCGGCGCGCCGCAGCGTGAACGGCTTGACGAGGCTGATCCATCCGAAGGAGTTCGCATTGGCCGGCGGGACGGGACGCCACTGACCGGGCTGGGTGCCGACCGTGAAGGTGAGCGTTCCGAAGCGGCCGTCGCCCACCCGTTCGGCGAGCATCGCCGCCGCTGCGGCCTGGCCGACCCTGATCCCACGCTGCTTGGCAGTCCCGTTATTGATCTTGGCCAGGGACGTGGCATAGAGACTGTCCAGGCTCATCTTCACCGCCGGCGATGTTGCCGGAGTCAGGCCGACGAGGACGCCGTGCGCCGCCGCGGCGACGGCAGCCGCCTGGGAGGACGACCTCCGCGCGTTGAGCCCGTCAAGGTACGGCTCGTGCGTGTCGACGATCGCCATCACGGCGTCGTAGATCGCACCGTGGACCATCGCGAGGTGGATCGGCGCGAGCGGGGGCGGCTGGCCGAGGCCGGGGGTCGCTGCGTCCGGGGCGTTCCCGATCGCGTTGACCGCATTGATGTTCCACTCGAGGACCATGTCGCTCGGCTCGCGGGCCGCAGCTGATGTGGCTGGGATCAGCAGTGAGACGGCGATGAGCGCGATCGCCATCGGCGCCGAAAGCCAGCGCCTGGACCTCGAATGCTGCCGGGAGTGCGTCATGACGGACCCCTCGAATTTGGGCTTTGTTGATCGAGAACGATCATCGCGTCCCCTCCATCCATCGTTTCGCGCCGACACCAGCCGCGACGCGCTGGTCTGTGGCTGCGAACCCTTCATCACCTAGGGCGTCGTAAGGAGTGATTCGGTTCAGTCTCCGCACGTCGCACAGGTCGGGACCACACAAGCCCTACCCGGAAAGATGCCGCTCGGACGCATGGGGTTGGGCGGAAGGCGGTCGATTCCTAGGAGTAGGCCGATCATCTCGGGCCGATCGTAGCCCGTCATGACGGTCTGTCATCGCGGCCCCTGAAGTCGCTTCCCAGGTCAGCCCTTGTCGAAGTCCCAGCGTGTCGGTTTCGGCAGGTCGGACTGCTCGAACTGGTCCATCCCGTACATGCCGGGCAGGCCGAACCCCTTCGACGGGACGATCCGGAAGATCGTGTAGGGCGGTGGGCCGGCGGTCGGGGCATTGGGACCGTTGACCTTGTCCCCTTCCGCCTCGAGTGGCCAACCGCTCTTCGTGAGTTCCTCGGCGATCCTTCGAACGGCATCGTCGTCCGTCAGTGGCTCGGCGCGGCCCTCCAGGACGATGTCGAGGGATGGCAGGGTCGTGCTGCTCATCGCGATGACGCATCGATCGTCTGCGGCGAGATTCCGCGCCTTTCGCGTCCCCTCTCCTACGACGAGGTGGATCGCACCATCGATCCAGGTCGTGATCACGGGCATGAGGTGCGGTCGACCGCCCGGGCGCGTCGTCGCGAGCCAGCTGGTCCGCTGGTGCTCGGGGTTCGCGAGACGTTCCTGCGCGAGCTTCCAGGATGTCGTCGCGGACTCGTCGCCCACCATCGACTGCTCGCGTTCCGGTGTTCGTTCCTGCGACATCGTCGTCTCCTTCGATACTGCCCAGGAGTATTGACAAGGAGGTTGCCAAAACAACCGGTTTGGGGTAGGATATGACCTACGCGGGCGTGTCAAGACTTGACACGCCAGCACGTGTGTCCGGGACGTGGCGGAACCGACACGCAACACCGAACACCCATGGCGGATGGGATCGGCCAGCACCATGAACGCACATCGCCATGCGCGTTCGCTCGCACGCGGAGAGACATTGATCCAGGTTCCTGACAACGCCCAACTGAATGGCAACGAGCCGGCCGATCCGGTCGTAGCGGTTGCCGAGCTCGAGCGGATCGAGCGCGAAGCCGCTCTCGAACACGTTTCGCCTGCGCCGAAGACCAAGGTCGGTCCGGACGCGGACGTCGATGCGGCCGCAGACGACGCTGCCCTCGATGTGGAGGACTCCACGCGGCTGTACCTGCGCGAGATCGCTCGGGTGCCGCTCCTGACTGCCGAGGAGGAAGTCGTCCTGGCGAAGGCCATCGAGCTCGGCGTCCGGATCCGGACCGAGCCGTGGACGGCCGTCCTCGACCTTCATGAGTGGACGCTCCACGACACGGAGGCGACCGCGCGCGCCAAGCACCCGGTGTACGCCCTGCCATACGGCGCAGAGGCTCACCGGATCGTGCGCGACGCGATCGCCGACGAGTCGGTGGGCGATCTGCTCACGACCGCGCCCCGCTTCGGGTTCACCGAGGCGATCCGGGCCGCGCAGGGGACCCCTGCGGCGGAGCTCCTGGAGCGTGCCCGTGCATTGCGGGCGGTCTACAACGAGCAGCTCGATGCGGACGCGTTCCTCGCGCTGCTCGATTGGGCGCACGCGGTGGGCCGTCATCCGGCACTGCGCGAGGTGAAGAGCGTCCACGCGATGGTCGCTTGGGCGCGCGACGAGGTCGCGATCCCTGCGCTCCGTCGTTGGGTCGAAGCCGGTCACGACGCCGCCATCTTCGCAGCGCTCGGTCATCGAGCCGACGCCGATGACGAGTCGACCGGTGCCCTCATCGACCAGGCGAAGGCGGCCCGAGAGCACATGATCTCGGCCAACCTGCGCCTCGTCGTTGCGAATGCCAAGAAGTACATGAACCGCGGCCTCGGCCTCCTGGACCTGATCCAGGAAGGCAACGCCGGCTTGATGCGCGCTGTCGACAAGTTCGAGTGGCAGCGCGGCTTCAAGTTCTCGACGTACGCCACGTGGTGGATCCGCCAGGCCATCCAGCGCGGCGTCGCCGACCAGTCGCGGACCATCCGCGTGCCGGTCCACATGGTCGAGACCATGCAGCGCGTGACCCGGACGACCCGGGAGCTGACGGTCCGGCTCGGGCGCGAGCCCACGTCCGCCGAGATCGCGGCGACCCTGTCCGAGGATCCGCGCTGGACCATCACGCCCGAACGCGTCGAAGAGGTGAAGCGCTACGGTCGGACGCCGATCTCGCTCGAGACCCCCATCGGAGAAGACGGCGATACGGAGCTTGGCGCCCTCATCGAGGACGAGGGCGCCGTGTCGCCGGTCGAGGCCGCCACGAACCAGCTGCTCAAGGAGCAGCTCGACCGGGTGCTCGACAGTCTCGACGGGCGCGAGGGCCATGTCCTTCGCCTGCGGTTCGGCCTCGATGACGGGCGGCCGCGGACGCTCGAGGAGGTCGGCCAGGAGTTCGGCCTGACCCGTGAGCGGATCCGGCAGATCGAGGCGCACGCGTTGCGCAAGCTCCGCCACCCGTCCCGCAGCCGCAAGCTTCGGGAGTACGCCTCGGAGTAAGCGTCAGGGTTGCAGATCGGCGCCCGGCGGCAGCTCGAACAGTTCGGGTTGCTGCGGGCCGAGGCGGAGGTCGGTGACCTCTTCGACGCTGGTTCCCTGCCGCTCGTCCGCGAGCACCTGCACGCGGAGGACGAGCCCGGTTTCCCGGTCGATCCAATATTCGTCGGGAGCGAGTGGACCCGGACACGTCAGGTGATCGGCGGAACGGCCGTGGATGTCATCGACCGAGACGAAGGTCCAGCCGTCGGCACACGCATCGGGAAGTCGTAGCGGATAGCCGATGCGACGCTCCGTCTGAGCGCCCATGTCCCGCCAAAACTGGACCCCGTCAGTCGTCAGCTCCGTGACGTAGTAGTAGTCCTTACCGGACAGCGTGATCCCCGGCGGATCGGGCGACCCTTCGAACGTCTGCTCGTGACGATAGCGCTCGCCGCCATCGTGGTGGACGCGGGTCGTGCCGCCCGGGTATTTCGCGCTCCATCGTTCGACCGTGACGTCGAAGGCCGGCGGATCGTCGCTCGCCGCAAGCGAAGCAGCCGCGAGTGCCTCGACATCAGAAGGCGGCTGCACCTCGCCGACAGCCGGAGGCGGCGTGACCACGGGCTTTGGCGACGCGGAGCAATACGGGTCCATCGCACACGAGTACGCCTCCTCGTCGATGGTGGCGACGCCGTCTGGCGGTCGGACCTCGAACAGGTCGGCCGGGGGCTCGCCGAAGGCGATCTCGGTCACTTCGATGGTGTGGAAACGGCCGGGGATGGGCTGTCGTGCGTCGTCGAGGTCGGTACCGAGGCTCTTCAGCGTCAGTCCGCTCTCGGCGTCGATCCACAACTCTCCGTCACACGCCACGTGATGGGCGGGACGGCCGGCGATCGTTTCCGACCCGAGCCATCGCCAGCGCCGGCCCGGGGGCTCGGCGTAGACCTCCCCGGGGCTGATCGCGACCTCGCAGCCCCCTCCGGACGCCGCGTTGGCCTGTCCCATCGCGGCATAGACGAAGACTCGAGGATCCTCCGAGATGGCATCGGGCTGTTGATGCCACCCCGGCTGACCATCCACGACGACGACCTCCGCCATCGTCGTCCCGACATACAGCCGGTAGCTCTCGGGCTCCGTGGCGTCGGGCGTCGCGTACTGCTCGACCCGGACCGATCCTTCGCCATCGACCAGGATCCGTTGCTTCGATACGCCGTCCTCGAGCGCGACGATCGTCATCGGCGGTAGCTGTGGCATCCGCTGGTAGGTGGATTGGACGAACGCGGGCATGTCAGGCGGCTGCTCAAGCGAGAGCTCGGGGACGATCTGCGTGGACCGATCGGTGAGCAACGCGCCGACCACTCCGGTGACGGCGAGGCCGGCGATCAGCAGCGCCGCAGCGAGCAGCAGCAACGCCCGTCGCCGAGCGGAGGGATCGGTGTTGGTCAGCAGCCCAAGCGGTCCGGGCAGCCGCCGGTGCTGGGCCGTCTCCTCCACCTCGGCGCGGATCCTGTCGTGCAGACCCGACGGTGCGCCGGCCGGCACGAATGCGCGCAGGCCGCGAGCGAGGCGGGCGTCGGTGAAGCGGGTTTCGTTCATGCCTCGACCACCATCGCCAGCTCCAGAGCCCGACGTGCGGTATGGAGGCGCGACTTGACGGTTCCCTCCGGGACGCCGAGTGACTGGGCGATCTCAGTGACCGGCCGCCCATCGACATGGTGGAGCACGAGGATCTGGCGCTCGGCCGGCCGGAGTCGCTCGAAGGCGCGGCGAACGGCGTCCCGCTGTACGAACAGGTCGCTCTCGGTGACGTGATCGGGCAGGGCCTCGACGTCCCCTCCAGGATCGTCCGTGACCTCCGCCGGCCGGACCTCGCGCATCCGCTTGCGGCGTCGAAGCACCGTGTACGACGCGTTGGCGACGATCCGGTTCAGCCACCCATCGAAGGCTGCGACCTCGCGGAGCCGTGGCAGCGTCCGCCAGGCCGACACGAAGGCCTCCTGGGTCGCGTCTGCGGCGTCGGCTTCGTTCTGGAGGATCGACCACGCGATGCGGTAGCAGCGGTCGATGCGACTGGGGACCAGCGCGTCGAAGGCGCCTTGGTCACCGCGGGCAGCGCGGACGACGAGGGCTTCCTCCCTCGAAGCGACCGAGCGCTCTGCCGCGACCGTCTCCACGCTCTCCCTCTCGTCGGACGATCGTACGCCTGGACCTGGCGCCTGCCGTCACAAGTCCAGACGCGCGCCGAGGGCGTCGGGTTCAGGCAGCCGTCCTCGCGGCGCTGAACCGCATCGCCCCTGCGCGCATCTATGGAGCAGGAGGTGAACGCATGATCGATCGACGTCGCGTCGTGATGGTCCTCGTCAGCGCGTGGTTGTTCTCCGCGTGCGGGACCGCTGCTCCGGGCCCTTCAGGGGCGACCAGCCCGGTCGCGACGACGGCTGCCCCGAGCGCCGCGGTAGCACCAACCCCGACCTCGCCGCCCAACCTTCCGAGTGGGGACGGTCTCGATCCGGGCACGTACCGCCTTCTCCCGTCGGTCGTGGGCGGCCAGTTCCCGTCGATCGACATCACGGTCCCGACCGGGTGGTCCGGGGGCGGCTGGCTGCTCAACCGACCGCGATCCGGGCACGACATCCCACCGATCGCGATCCAGTTCTGGAACGTCGACCAAGTCTTCGGACATCCGTGCCAGTGGAAAGGCACGCTGGCCGATCCTGGCCCGACGGTCGACGATCTAGCCGCCGCGCTCGCTGCTGTTCCGATGCGCGCTGCGACGACCCCGACGGACGTCACCCTGGACGGCGCCAGCGGCAAGTACCTCGAATGGAGCGTCCCGGCTGACCTGGCAGTCGAAGGGAACAGCACCTTCCCGGACTGCGATCCGACCACCGAAGGGACGCGTGACTTCGTCAGCTGGACCGGCCTCGGTGCAGGCACCTCACGGTACCAGCAAGGTCCGGGTCAGGTCGACTACGTCTGGATCCTCGATGTCGGCGGTTCGCGGCTCGTCATCGATGCCTTTTCCATGCCGTACGCGACCGAGGCCGAGCTTGCCGAGTTACGGCACGTCGTCGAGTCGATCCGGTTCGGGTCGTAGCGGCATACTCCTGTTCAGGGGGTCAGGACTCGGGCGACTCGGCGAACGCGATCGCGTTGGCGTCAAGATCCGGGATCTTCACATGTCGGACGCCGTTCGAGTAGGTCTCGACCGGTTCGTGCTTGATGCCCGCGGCAGCGAGGCGATCCAAGAGCGCGTCGAGGCCGGTCACCCCGAGCGTGATCCTGCCCGAGCCAGCGTGCGCCGCGTTGGCCTCGATGAAGAGCGTGGCGTGCTCGTTCAGATCCCAGAGGACCTCGTCCCCGGCATGAAGGTCCGGCGCTCGCCCGAAGAACCGGGTGTACCACTCGATGCAGGCGTCGAGGTCGGAGACCGGAATCCCAGCGTAGAGGTTGGTGATCTCGCCCTGCATCAGATCTTGCCGCGAGTTCGGGCGAGAGGAGTCATCAGGTGCTTTGTCACGGTGTCCACGTATCATCGGGCGTTACGCTCGGGTGAGGAACGCAGTCACCTCGCGGGCGACTCCGGCCGGGTCGTCCAGCCATGGCTGGTGGCCACCACCCTCGATCAGGCGCATATCCCCATGCGGCAGGCGGCCCATGACACCGGTCCACAAAGCAAGCGGGGCGGTCGGATCGCTCGTGCCCTGCAGTAGCAGGGTCGGATGCGCAATGTTGCCGAGGTCGGCGCCCGTCAGCGCGATGGCGGGGCGCCAGCCATCGCGTCCGATGATGGCTCGCAGGCCGGCGCGCTCGTTGCGCATCGATGGGGTATCTCGTTGAAGCGTGGCTCGCCAACTCAGGAATGCCGGCGAGATCCGACCGTCCGCAAGGCTCGGCCCGTGGCCGCCGCTGGCGATGATCTGTCGCATGACCTCGGGTCGGCGCCCGAGCCGTTCGATGATCGCGCCCAGGGGCGAGGCCATCACCCGAAACACGCCCGGGACCGGAAACTCCCGCACGAGCGGCCCGCCACCCAGCATGACGACGCGCCGTACCCGCCCCGGAGAATACTTCGCCAGATGTAGCGCGAGCACCCCGCCGATCGAGCCTCCCACGACATCGACGCGAGTGATGCCGAGTTCGTCGAGAGTCGCCGACAGCACCTGCGCGACCGTCCGCCCCATGTCGTTGCGCGACCAATCGATGGCCGAGCTCAACCCATAACCCGGGCGATCGACCATCAGGCAGCGAACGCCGGACAGGGCACGGACGAGCGGCCCCCAGTACGGCCCGGTCCCGAGCATGCCGTGCACGAAGAGGACGGGCGGACCCGAACCGACCTCGTTCACCCGCATCCGGACGGCGGGCGAAGGGCTATCCACGAAGCGTTCCCGCGGCTCCAGTCCGTAGTGCGCCCAGAGCTCGCGTTCCGCGGCCTGGTATCGCGCGAGTGCTGGGGACTCCGACGTTGCGCCCATCGTTGCGGTCGAGACCATGGCTCGTTTCCTCGCTTGCTGTGCTGATCACCGACGACGATGCGCGAAAGACCATTTCAGCGGGAAGTTCCTTCGGAGAACTTCCCGGCCCTAGGCGGCGGTGCCAGAATGCGTGCATGGGGTCGAGCGCCAACCAGGACTACTGCGCGTTCACGAAGGCCGTGGAGCATCTGGGCGACCGGTGGAGCTTGCTGATCGTCAGAGAACTGATCATGTTCGGTCCCCAGGGCTTCAACCAGCTGGCACAGGGGCTCCCCGGTATGATCAGCCGATCGGTCCTCGCCAGACGGCTGCGGACTCTTGAGCAACTCGGGCTCGTCGCGCGCGACCCGGCCGAATCATCCCACCAATCGCGGTACGCCTTGGCTCCAGCGGGACAGCAGCTCGCACCAACCCTCAAGTCGCTGTGGCAGTGGGCCGAGCGATGGGTGCCCGAGGACCCCGAGATAGCTAGACGGGACCCGACCGTCATCGCCTGGTGGCTCACCCAGCGCGTCGACACATCACGCGTCCCGGTCAGGCAGATCGTTCTGGACCTGGCGATCTCAGGTGCTGACATCGATCACCTATGGCTCCTGGTGGCCCGCGACATGGAGCCCACGCTGTGTGTCGAGGACCCGATGCTCGATCAGGACCGCTACGTGTTCATCGAAGGTGATGCGCCGACCCTGCTGGCGATCGCTCGCGGTCAGCGCGAATGGCGGGACGGAATTGCAGAACGATCGGTACGTGTATTCGGGGATCCGGCGGTCGTGCGCGAAATGCCCGGGTGGTTCCGCAGCGTCGAGACCGCGATCCCGGTCCCGGCCTAGGGATCGCCCCGGAGGCGGCCGATCGCCGAACGTCGGCGGCCTTGTCAGCTGTCCGTCGGGTCCACGTTGTGGTTCAGGTGGAAGACGTTGGTCGGGTCCCAGGCTCGCTTGAGGGCCCGGAGGCGCTCAAGCTTGTCGTCGCCGTAGCTGGAGCGAGTCACCTCGGGTCCCGCATCGGACAACTCATTGATGTAACGCCCGGGAAGCTGGTCGGCCTCGATGATCGCCATCGCCTGACGCGTCCATTCCAGGTTCGCCTCGTCGAGGGACGCGTCGGACCAGGCGGTGTCGGGGCTGACGTCGAACGGATGCGAACGGCCGGTGAACGCCATCGCGTCGTCGGGCACGCGAGCGATCGCCCCGCCCATCGCCGTCACCGAGATGCTCGCGTCGCCCGGGACCTGCCCGACGTGCGAAACGAACCCATCGAGGACGGCCGGGGAACAGTCCGGTACGTAGCCGCCGAGGATGGCGGTCCGGGAGCCCCACGCGAGGTCGAGATCGCTCGAGCGCTGGGCGACCAGGTATTCCTCGGTTGTCGCCGTCTTCGAGGCCGGGCCCGGACCTTTCAGTAGCGGCGCGATGTCGCGCTCCACGTCGTCCCCTGCCCCACTGTGGTTGTGGGAGATGACGACGATCGGCCGGCCGGCCACCGAGTCGGGGTAGTTCGCGGCTGGCTCAGCCAACGCGACCGTGAAGATCGCCGCGATCGTGTCGGGCGCGGCCGCCATGAAGTCGCGGAAGATCGGCCAGAGATCCTGGATATCGGTCGCCGGGTGGACGTGGACGCCTCGATGGAGCGTGCCCGAGAACGGGTGCAGATCGAGCTCCAAGCTCGTCGCGACGCCGAAGTTCGCGCCGGCGCCGCGAAGCCCCCAGAACAGCTCCGGCTCCTCGTCCGCGCTGGCCCGCACGAGACGTCCGTCGGCGGTCACGAGCTCGACCGCGCGGAGGCTGTCGATCGTCAGGCCGAACCGCCGCTGGAGCCGTCCCACGCCGCCACCGAGCGTCAACCCGGCGACACCAGTATGGCCGACGACGCCCACCGGGCAGACGAGCCCGTGCTCCTGGGCCGCGATGTCCAGCTTGCCGAGCAGCGCCCCGCCGCCGGTGCGAGCGCGCCGCCGTTCCGGGTCGACGCTGACGGCATTCATCTGCCCTAGGTCGATCACCAGGCCGCCCTCAGTCGTCGAGTGCCCGACCGCGCTGTGCCCGCCGCCGCGGACGGCGATCTCGAGGTCGCGCTCGCGGCCGAAACGAACTGCGGCGACCACGTCGTCGACGCTCGAGGGTCGGACGACGAGCGCCGGCCGACGATCGAACATCGCGTTCCAGACGCGCCTGGCATCGTCGTAGCCGGCGGCATCGGGCGTGATCACCTCGCCGGCGAAGGAGCTGCGGAACGTATCGATCTGGGCGGGTGTTGGCGTGGCGGGATCCGAGAGCGTCATGCAGGCAGCCTAGCCCGTCGACGGGCCAGGCGCCCGCCACTCCTGGCTGCTAGCGCGGGCGCGACGCTGCCAGGCTCCCGAGCGCCTCCGGATCGAGCGCGTCGTGGGGCACGCTGGCGACGCGGCCCGGAGTGCGGGCCCACAACGTCGCGGTCCGCGTGCCGTTGACGAGCGCCGCTCGCTCGCCGACGACCGCGCCCGGGCCGATCTCCGCCACCTCACGATCATCGACCTCGACCACGAAGATCCCGTCGAGGATCAGATAGACCTCCGTGCCGCCCTGGCCCTGGCGAACGAGGTTGGTGCCTTCGGCGATCGTCTGGATCTTCGGCTTGATGTCGCCGCTCATGATCGCCCCCGACAGTGATCGCTCGAGCGCCGACTCGACTGCGGCCACCACGGTCGGTGAATCCTGCTCGCCCCAGGGGGTCCGCTCGCCGAAGGAGTCGTTGAACCACTTCGCGAAGTCGATCACGCCAGACTTCGAGCTCAGGCGCCCCTCGTCGTCGTAGATCCAGTGGCGCGGGAACGCGCTCGCGCCCACGAGCTCGTGGCTGGAGCTGCCGTCGGCGTTGATCGTCAGCGCGAGCGTCGTCCAGGCAATCGACGGCCAGAACTGGACGAATGGCTTGTGGGGGACCGGCCGCGGCGTCGGCAGGCCCATCCGCCCACCGACCGTCTGGACGAAGCGGGCGGACGTGGGGCTGATCTCGGGCTCGGCCTGGATATCCGGCAGTTGGACCGCGGGAAAGCGCAGGGCTGCGGGCCCGACACGGACGGTCGTGGCGCCGATGTGGCCCTTACCCAGGTGGCCGGCGCCCACGATCCTGCCGTCCTCGACCTCGATGAACCCACGCAGCTCGTTCGCTTCGCGGAACCGGTCACTCGTCCGAAGCTGCTCGATGTCCTCGAGCCGATCCGGCGGCGGCTCGTCGTAGTGGGTGACGCCGAACTCGAACGGGATCTTGGAAGGCCCGCTGACGGCCTCGGACGGGATCCAGGAAATCGCGGTGACGGACGACTCGAAGCGCTGCGTGGCCACGGAATGGCACCTCGTGTGGGATGCGGCCGGAAGGATCGCACCGGCGTTCTTACGGATTATGGCGGTGCGGCGTCGTGTCCTGATGGCGCATGCTCGAACGCGAGTGCGAAGTCCTCGGAAGGCCCGATGTGCCCGGCGGACTCCTCGGCGGTGTGCGTGCGGGCGAACGCAAGGTGTGCCAGCTCATGGCGGACCGTGACGGCGAGCTCGTCGAGCGACGTCCAGTTCGCGAATACCCAGATCAGGGTCGGGTGGTCGGTGGTGAAGGCGCCCTTGAAGCCGTAGCGCATCCCGGACACCGGCGGCGCGATGACCGTGTCCACGAACACGACATCTACCTCCGGCACACCGAGCTCACGAGCCGCCTGGCGCAGCGACGTCAGGGCTGCCTCGACGTAGACAGGATCAGGGTTCGCCTGTCGGACCCGATCCGACTGGACGTGCACGCCGAGGCGCTCGTAGTGGTCAAACTCCGGGAACGTCTCGCGACCGATGCTGACGATGCCCTGTGCGGAGTCGACCGGCAGTCGGGCGACGCCCGCCCGCGGTTCCGAGGTCCCCAATCCGTACGCTCTACGGTCCCGGCATGAGGGCCACGAGCAGACTCGAGCCGAGCATCAACAGCGCTATGGGCACCCATATCCGTCGCTCGCCCGCGCTGCGCGAGATGGCGTTGAGCAGCAGACTCACCGCAGAGAACGCCACCGCGACCCAGATCAGCCACGGCAGGTCGCGAACGATCGGCACATCGACCAGCCCGGCGCGGGTCAGGACGACCAGGACCAGCCCAGCCAGCACGAGCGCCTGGACGACTGCTGCAACCCGCATCCCCGCAGGAAGCCTGCCGCGGTTGGCGCCGCCCATCGCGTACTCGCCCCAGGGCGCCCCGAGCGCCAGGGCGATCTGGAACGCGATCGCGACGAGGGTGACGATCGCGAAGACGAGCGCAGCGGCCTGTGGCACGGGGAGAGGATGGGGCAGCCACTGGGTCGCCGGCAACCACTAGGCTTGCGGCGATGAAGCTCGTCGTGACCTCATTCGTGACCGTGGATGGCATCGTCGAGGCGCCCGGGTTCGACGAGCACCGGAGCGGCAGGAACGCGTGGGCGCTACGGGTGCAGAACGACGAGGATCAGGTCTACAACAAGCAGCAGGCGATGTCTGCCGACGCGTTCCTGCTTGGCCGTCGGACGTGGCAGATCTGGGCGGCGTTCTGGCCGACCGCCGGCGGTGCCGATCCCGAGCTGGCCGAGCGCATGAACGAGATCCCCAAGTACGTCGTGTCCAATACGCTCAAGCGGGCAGACTGGAGCAACTCGACGATCGTGTCCGGGGACGTGGCCGCGCAGGTCCGGTCGCTCAAGGCGACGCCGGGCAACGACCTGATGGTGTTCGGCAGCCCTGACCTGGTCGACGAGCTCTTGCGGCACGATCTGGTAGACGAGTACCGGCTGCAGGTCTACCCGGTGATCCTCGGCAGCGGCAAGCGCCTGTTCCGCGATCGGATCGATACCCACCACCTGCGCCTCGTCGGTTCACGCACCTTCAGCTCGGGCGTGGTCCTGCTCACCTACGAACCCGACCCCGAGGTCCCGACGAGCCGCTTCGTCGAGGAGTATCAGTGGACGCACGAGCAGGTCCGCTCCCTCCAGGCGGCGGAGGACATCGACCGGACGTTGGCGACGGTCCTGTTCGCGGACATCGTCGATTCGACCGGGCGCGCAGCCGCGATGGGAGATCGCGCCTGGAAGAAGCTCCTCGAGCAGCATGAGCGAGCCGTCCAAGCCGAGGTCGAGCGCTGGCACGGCCAGAATGTCGAGTTCACAGGCGACGGCGTCATGGCTGTCTTCGACGCCCCGACGAGGGCGCTGCGCTGCGCATTCGGCCTGGTCGCGGCGGCGCGCGAGCTCGACTGCGAGACCCGGGTGGGCATCCACACCGGCGAGATCGAGCGTCGCGAGACCGGCGTCGGCGGTATCGCGGTGCATATCGCCGCGCGATTGCTCGGCTCCGCCGCAGGTAGTCAGGTCGTGGTGACGAAGACCGTCCGAGACCTCGTCACCGGCACGGACCTGGCGTTCAGCCCGCTTGGCGCCGCCAGCCTGCGCGGGGTGCCGGGTGAGTGGGAACTCTTCGAGGCACGGACGGCTGATCGGTGAGCCCGCGCGAGCAGGGCTAGGGCCTCACCCCGAAGATCTCGGGGATCTCCGGCCAGGTCGCGATCACCGGCTCTGGCGCGCCGACCGCAGGCAGGTGCGCCGCGGGGTCTGGGCGAAGCCACGCGACGCGGAACCCGAATGCGCCGGCGCCTGCTGCATCCCAGCCATTCGCGGTGACGAACCCGATGCGCTCCGGCGGGAGCCCGGTCGCGTCGACTGCGAGGCGGTAGACGCTGGGATGTGGCTTGAACCGGTGCGCGGCGTCGACCGAAAGTCGGTGGTCGATCGGTAGCTCGAGGCGGTCGGCGACGTGGTCGAGCATCCGAGTCGAGGCGTTGGTCAGGATCCCCGTGACGATGCCCGCGGAGCGAAGACGGCCGACGACGTCTGTGGCGTCGGGAACGAGCGGTAGTGCACTGAAGGCGTCGGCGAGCGCATCGAGGTCCTCCGGGAGGGCGACCCGCAGGTCGTCTAGCGTGGCCACCAGGGCGTCTCGCGTCACCTTGTCGAAGTCCGCCCACGTCTCCATCGCCGTGTGCAGCCACGACGCCTCGAGCTGCCGCGCGCGCCAGCGAGCCGCTATCTCCGTGCCACGGCCGGGTGCGAGTCGATCGCACGCGTCGTCGAGCGGCCGGAGCGACAGGAGCGTCCCGAACAGGTCGAAGAAGACCGCGTCGATGGCTAGTGCCGCGGTCATGACACGAGGCCGGCGCGGAGCTCCTCTACGGCGCGGCGTGCCTCGTCGACGGAGCCCTCGTCCTCGATCGTGCTGATGTCGCCGGGTTCGCGATCGAGCGCCACGGCCTTGAGGACGCGACGCATGATCTTGCCGCTCCTGGTCTTCGGCAGCATGGCCACGAACGACACATGCTGGATCACCGCGAGCGGACCGAGCTCGTGGCGCACGGTCCGAATCAGCTCGCCGCGCAGCTCCTCCGACGGTTCGTGGCCGGCGCGTAGCGCGACGAACGCCTCGATGACCTGGCCGCGCAGCTCGTTCGGTACGCCGGTCACGCCGGCTTCGGCGACGGCGGGATGGCGCATGAACGCGGTCTCGACCTCGATCGTGCCGATCCGGTGATCCGCGATCTTGATGATCTCGTCGGCCCGGCCGGCGAACCAGACGTAGCCGTCCTCGTCAACGTGTGCGGCATCGCCCACGTAGTAACCGCCGGGGATCTTCTCCCAGTAGTCGGCGACATAGCGCTCGGGTTCGCCCCACAGGGTCGCGATGAGTCCGGGGAACGGGCGCACGATCCGCATGATCCCCTTCTCCCCGACGCCGAGCGGACGACCGTCGTTGTCGACCACGTCCGCTTGGACGCCCGGCAGCGCCAGACCCGCCGAGCCCGGCTTGATCGGCAGCACGGCGATGCCGTACGGGTTGCCGAAGATCGGCCCGCCAGTCTCGGTCTGCCACATGTGGTCGATCACCGGGATGCGATCCTCGAATACCGCCCGTTGCAGCCACTCCCACGCCGGCGCGTTCAGTACCTCGCCGGCCGAGAACATGCGCTCGAGGGTGCCGAGGTCGTGGCGGCGCGGGACGTCCTCGCCGTAGCGCATGAGGAGGCGGATGGCGGTCGGCGAGGAGAAGACGCCCGTGACGCCCTCGCGCTCGATGATCGACCAGGGGTTGTCGGCGTCGGGGTGGTCGAGCGCGCCCTCCCAGGCGATCGTGGCCGCGCCGGCCATCAGCGGCGCGTAGACGATGTAGCTGTGACCGACGACCCAGCCGATGTCCGAGGTCGACCACCAGATCTCCCCGGCCCGCAACCCGAACACCCAGTCGCCCATCGATGCGATGTGGACGCCATAACCGCCGTGGGTGTGGACGGCGAGCTTGGGCTTGGCGGTCGTGCCGGAGGTCGCGAGGATGAACGCCGGGTCCTCGGCTGCGGTATCCGCGACATCACCATCGTGGTCGTCGCCCGCGCTCAGCAGCTGGTCCCACGAAAGCTCGCCCTCGCGGGGCGGAAGCGAGGCGTCGCGACGTCGAAGGACGACGACGTGCTCGACGTCGCCGCGTCCGGCGGCGAGGGCATCGTCGACGATCGAGAGCAGGTCGACGTCCTTGCCCTTTCGATATGTGATGTCCGTGGCAAGGACGAGCCGGGACCCGCTCGCCCGGATCCGGTCCCCCAGTGCCCCGGCCCCGAAGCCGGCGAAAACGATGCAGTGGATCGCGCCGATCCGGACGGTAGCCAGCATGGCGATGATCGCCTCGGCCGAGGTCGGCATGTAGATCGTCACGCGGTCACCCGTGCCGATGCCCAGGCCACGTAGACCTGCTGCGACCCGCTCCACCTCCTCGAGCAGTTCGTTGTAGGACATGGCGCGGCGGCCGCCGCGCTCGTCGAGCGCGATCAATGCCATGGCATCGCCGCGGCCCGCTGCTACGTGCCGGTCGAGCGCGTTCGTCGAGAGGTTGGTCCGACCACCCGGGAACCAGGCGAACGTCGGCGGCTCTCCAAGGTCGAGGGCGCGATCCGGTTGCCTCGTCCAGTCGAGCCGTCCGGCTGCCTCCAGCCAGAACGCCTCGCTGTCATCGAGCGACCGGCGGTAGAACTCGTCGTAGCGCCGGCGGGCCTCGTCCCCGGTCATGCGGACACTCTAATCGTCGACCGACACGACCGCGACGGCACCTACTTCTGTTTCGCGCGCTTCGCCTTCTGCTGCTTGGGCGCGGGCGGCTTCGCACTGGCCTCGGTGACCTGACGGAATACCTTGGCCAGCCCCGGGCGCATCAACGCCCGCCGCTCCGCTTCCATGTCGCGGTCGCGCCGGCGCGCTCGGGCAGCTTCACTGGCGGGTAGATCGTCGTCGGTCATACCGTCAGAGTGCTACGAAAGGCCGTATTCCGCCAACAGCGCACGGACTTCGTCGGCGGCTTCGGGTGAGGGCGCCAACTCGAGTGCCCGTAGCAGGTCGGCCTTGGCCTCCGTCGCCGAGCCTCGATCGAGGTGGATCAGGCTCCTGGAGTAGAAGGCGAAGAAATCGACCCGGCCGAGGTCGATCGCCTTGTCGGCGTCGCTCAGGGCACCGTCCAGATCCTGGGCCTGACCGCGGCACATCGCTCGAGCGCTGTAGCCACCCGGGAAGTCGGGCTCCAGCTGGACGGCCTTCTCGGCATCGGCCATCCCGCGCGCGCAGTCGCCCTCGAAGAACCTCGCCAGCGCGCGGACCGCATAGGCAGGCCCATAGTCGGGGTCGAGCTCGATGGCCTTGTCGACGTCCGCGGCGGCGCCATCGTCGTCACCGGACCGCGAGCGAGCGATGCTGCGTTGGTTATAGGCATTGGCAAGCGTCGGATCGAGCTCGATCGCCTTGTCGTACGACGCGATCGCCTCGGCTGTTCGGCCCTGCTCGTCGAGGATATTGCCCAGCGTCACGTGGCCATAGGCCCTGGCCGGGTCCAGCTCGATCGCCTTCGTGGCATCAGCCAATGCGGCGTCAAGGTCGCCACTCGCGCGATGCGATTCGGCGCGGCAACGATGTCCGCTGTACGACGTTGGGTCGAGCTCGATCGCCCTGTCCAGGTCGGTCATGGCGAGCTCGTGGTCGGCTGGACTCCTCGCACAGCCACGACCTGCCAGCGCGGCCGGATCGTCGGGGTCGATCGCGAGCGCTGCGTCGTAGGCAGCGAAGGCCTCATCGACCTTGTTGGCGGTCAGCAAGGCATCGCCGCGGTCGATCTCCGCCTGGGCGGGGTTCGAGCACGAAACAAGTGTCAGCAGGGCGATCGCGAGGATCACCAACGGCGTGCGGTCCACATGCGCCTCGCTCGGCATGACTCGCAGGTCGATGGCCTGCCACCACAGCACTGACGCGCGTCGGGCCGAAGTGTGTCGTCCCGCCGTTTCGCGTGGTCGGTAGGCTACTCGCGCTCGACGTCGAAGGTGTCCGGAAGCACGTCCAGCCAGACGGCGACTGCTTCGCGCGCGCGATCGATGGCGTCGCGGCGACTCGCCTCGATCGGCGCGATCCACGGCAGCTCGATGATGTGGATCGTGGCGCCATCGCCGGTCTCGGCCACGCGGTAGCACGGCCGATCCTTGCGCGCGATCATCCGACGGGCAGCCGACCAGGCCGCCTGGGCATGTCGGAAGTCGTTCGAGCTCTTCGCCATGCCGGGATGCTAGGAGCCGCGAGTGACAGGTCGCCTGTCCAAGGCTGGTGATCCGGGGCGGCGCCGACGAGTCATCATCCGACCGTGAGCGAACGAACCTTAGCGGACGACAACGCCCTCGAGGTAGCGGAACTCACCGTCGTCCCCGGGTTACCGACGTTGCGGATCGGGGCGGGATCGAAGCGGCTCATCTTCCTTCCGGGCCTCTCACTCCATCCGGGCGTGCCGCAAGGGATGGAGCGAGGGATGGCGATGTCCGGATGGGACGCGCTCCTTCCCGACTACACCCTCTATCGGGTGGGGCGCCGACTTCGCCCGGTCGGGACCTCGTTCGAGTCCATGGCGGACGACGTCATCGACGCGATCCTGGAGATCGGGGCTCCTGTCGATCTCATGGGAGCGTCGACCGGTGGGATGGTCGCGCTGCACGTCGCGGCGCTTCGTCCCGACCTCATCCGGCGACTCGTGCTCGTGATCACTGGCGCACGGTTCAGCGAGTACGGCCGGGCGGTCGGAGGCCGCGTCATCGCCGCGGCGAACGCCGGTCACTGGCGAACGGTGTTCGGGTCCATCATGCCGATCGGTGCGCGGCCCGGGCTTCGCCGGGGCGTCTACAGAGCCTTCGGCTGGCTGCTCGGCCCGCGGCTGATGGGCGTCCCCAGCGACCCGACGATGCTGGTGGCCGAGCTCGACGCGTGGTTGCGGGTCGACGGCGAGCCACTGCTACAGCGGATCTCGGCACCCACGCTGATCGTCGGCGGCGCCGATGACCCCGTGTTCACGCCGCCGATCACGACGGCGATGGGGAGTCAGATCCCGCATGCCACGACGATCATCGTGCCGCGATTAGCGCATGACTTCCCTGCGCGTCTGACGACCGACCACATCGCGCCGTTCCTCCAGGGCAGGGCTCGCGGAACCGATCCGGGCGGCGAGTTGTAGTACGAGCGTGACCCTGCTCCGCCTGGTGGCTAGCCTGGCCCTGGCGCTCTCGCTTCATGCCTGCGCCGGACCACGCGTCACGGCTAGCCCGGCTGACTCCGCGGCACCATCGCTCGCGTCCTCGACGGGCACTCCCCTCCCCTCGCGGCTCGTCCATCGCGGCTGGGATCCCGTATCGACCGGCGAGCCGATCGCGCTCAGCGAGCTGTCAGGGCGGATCGTGTTCGATGACTTCGAGGACGTCTTCGTCATGGACATCGACGGGTCGAATGTCGTCAAAGTCGCCGGCGATCCCGGCGCCGAGTTCGATGGCGCGTGGTCGCCGGACGGCGAGTGGGTCGTCTATCGGGACTCGACCCGTGGCATCAACGAGGACGACGAGATCTTCGTCGCTCGCGCGGACGGCTCCGAGCGGCGGAACATCACGAACGATCCGGCCAATGACTGGGGTCCGGATTGGTCGCCCGACGGCTCGACCATCGCGTTCAACTCCGACCGCGCCGGTGGTCGGCTGCGCGGCTACCTCATGGATCCGGATGGCTCGAACCTCCGCGAGCTCGACATCGACGCCTGGGTGGAATACCCGTCGTTCTCGCCTGATGGCACGCGGATCGTGTTCGAGGGCCATGACGGAAGCGACTACGAGGTCTACGTCGCCGACCTCGCGACCGGGACCACCGAGCAGCTGACCGACAACCCGGGCGACGACAGCTGGGCGGTCTGGTCGCCCGACGGCGCGTCGATCGCCTTCTCCTCCGAACGGGACGACTGCCAGTTCCGTGGCGCCGCGGAGGAGTGCTGGCTGACGGGCGAGCCCGACGATGAGTACCGCGACATCTGGCTGATGGACGCAGACGGCTCCGACCAGCTCCGGGTCACGAGCGAGACCGGCCAGTTCGTGGCCTGGTCACCGGACAGCCGCTACCTCCTTGTCTCGGGTCGCGCGTTGTACATCGTGCGTCCGGATGGCACGGGCCGGTTGGAGCTGCGCTCGGATGGCATCGACCACGCGCTCGGAGGCATCCCCGACTGGCGCTGACCTGTTTCACGCCTCGCTGGCGTGGACGATGTGATCGAACTGGCGCCAGAGCACCGCCACCAGCAGCGCCGAGCCGATGAAGCCGAACCAGAACGGCGCTGTGATCCCGAACGTTCGGGCGAGCAGGCCGCCGATCGGCGTGCCGACCACGATCCCACCGATCACGCCGACCGAGTACACGCCGGTCACGCGGCCGAGCAGCTCGTCCGGGACTGACCGTTGGCGGATGATCGTCGAGGTCGTGCCCCACACGAAGGCATGCGCACCGAACACGACCATCATCAGGAGGGCGATCGCTGGCGAGGTCGTGAGCGCCAGCACGAGGTGGGTAACGGTCTCGATGAGGAGCCCCGCCCGCATGATGTCGGCCAGCGAGAACCGTCGCTCGAGCCTGCCGTAGCTGACGGTCCCGACGATCCCGCCGATCGCGATGGCGGTCGCGAGCAGCCCGAAGCCGAATGCGTCCATCCCGAGACGCTCGCTGGCATACAGGACGAGGACTGCCCACGCCGCGCCGTAGGTGACATTGAACGCGACGATCGTCAGGGCCAGCGTTCGAACCGGCGGGTGCGCGGCGAGCCATCGGATGCCTTCGGCCATCTCCGCTCGCAGGTTCCGCCAGTCACCGACTCGATCGATAGCGGTGTCGGCGACGTTCGCCACGACGCGCGTGACGAGCCACGCTCCGAGCGCGAAGCAGGCGGCAGTGGCCGCGAACGGTGACGCCATCCCGAGTGTGAACAGAAAGGCCCCGATCGGCGGCCCCAGAAGCTGGTTGCTCAGCAGGAACGCGCTCAGCAGGCGGGCGTTCGCGATCCCGAGGTCCTCGCGATCGACGATCCGTGGCGGGAGGCTGCTACTCGCCACGTCCGCGAAGATCTCCGCAGTTCCGAGGACGAACAGGGCAAGCAGGACCACCGCGATATCCACGGCCCCGGTCACGATCGTGCCAGCGAGCACCGACAGCACGGCGCCGCGGGCCAGGTTCACGCCGGCGATGATCCGACGTCGATCGAAGCGGTCGGCGATGGCGCCGGCCGGGATACCGAACAGCAGCCTCGGGAGCTGCTGGCTGAGCAGCGCCATCGAGACCAGCAGCGGGTCCCGCGTCTGGGCCGCGACGAGGAGCGGACCGGCGGCCAGCGCGATCCCGTCGCCGATGTTGGTGATGACCGAGGAGGCCAGGAGCCATCGGAAGCTTCGGCCGAGGCGGGGTGGCGCGATCGTGTCGATGAGGGGGATCGGCAGGAGGCGCACCGGCCGGAGGATAGCAACGTCAGGAGCCGCTGGGCTGGCACTTGACATGCATGTCTTAGGCTCGGGCCATGAGCGGATCATTCCCTGCCGGACCCGACCAAGAGACGATCACCGAGTACATCACGACGACCTTCCGCGACGTCGATGTCGTGAGCATCGACGGCATGCGGTTCTTCTCGCTCGACCCCGAGAAGCACTGGCCGAACTTCGCGACGCTGGTCTGGGCCGACGACACCGAGCAGGTCTCCGACCTGTCGCGGCCAGGAGTGTTCCGACTCAGCATGGGCGTCAACCGACCGACGCTCGAGCGTATCGCCGCGGCCGAACCCGACCCGGACTACACCGCCCTCGACCGGGTCGTTCCCGCACCCCGACTATGCCAAGCAACTGTGGGTGCAGATCCTCAATCCCAGCGAGTCGACCTTCACCGAGGTCGTCGTGCCGCTGCTCAACGAGGCGTACGAACGCCTTGCCTCGCAGCGGAACCGCCACAGGCGACGCGTCTAGGCGTCCATCCCCGCGAGGAGGGCGGCCGCACGCTTGGCGATGCGCGTGAGCAGTCCTGACTCGAACGCTCCGACGATCGACCCCTCGACGAATCGATCAGAGCGGATGATCGCCGTCACCAAGCGTGCGAGCTGTTCGGGGGTCGCCGTGGCGAGAGCGTCAGGTCGATCACGAAGCGCCTGACCCTCGTCGCCCTGCATCCAGGTCATCCAGTCGAAGCCGGCGATCACCCAACCGCCGCGGCCGACTGCCGCTCGGAATTCGTCTCCAGTGGGTCCGAACTCGAACCACGGCATGTGCAGCATCCCGTCAGCGTCCTTCGTTCCGCCCTCCCAATGTCCGAAGTCTGCATCGGGGGCCTCGAGGATCGGCACGAGGTCGGCCAATGCCCGCAGCCGATCCGCGAGCTCCATCTAGCGCCAGTCGACGCTGCGAGCCTCCACGGGCTCCTCGACGCCCTTGAGCGTGAGCTGGCGCGGTTCGGACAGGCCGAACCGGATCGGTCCGGTCCCGCTGAGGGCTGTGCTCGAGACCAGGATCTCCTCGCCGGACGCTGCAGCACTGACGCGCGCGGCGACGTGCACGCCCTTGCCCCGGTAGTCCCGCCCCTGCCGGGCCGCCTCCGTCGTGTGCAGCCCGATGCGCACCAACGGCGCGAACCCGTGCTCGCGACGGTGACGCGCGAGGCGCCGCTGGATGTCGACCGCGCAGTCGATGGCGTCGGCTGCCCGCTCGAAGGCCACGAAGAAGCCGTCGCCGGTCGAGTTGACCTCCTCACCACGATGGTGCGCGAAGGCCGAGCGCAGCTCCCGGTCGTGCCAGCGCAGCAATTCCTCCCAGGCGTCGTCGCCGATGAGGCCGACCAGGTCGGTCGAGGTCACGATGTCGGTGAACATGAACGTCTTGGTCACGCGCCGGGACGACGGGGCAGCCATGGCCGCGTCCTCGCCGAGCAGGGCATCGACCCGCTGCACGTCCCGCGCCGCGCCCAACCGCTCGAACGCGCTGCGTGCCGCACGGAAGTCCCGTCGAGCAGCTGCCTCGTCCCCATCGGCCGCCAGCGCCTCGGCGTAGTGGAGGCGGGCGAGCGCGCTCTCGTATGGCAGGTCGGTCTCCTGCCAGAGCCGCCAGGATCGCCCCAGGAGCGGGGACGCTTCGGCCGGCCGCTCCTCGCGCAGAAGGAGCTCGCCCCGAGCCGTCAGTGCGCCGGCTTCGAAGACCGGTCGCTGGAAGTCGGCCGCGATCGACTCGAGCTCATCGACGGCCGGACCGGCCGTGTCGAGATCACCGGCGGCGAGCGCGATCTCGATCTGGGCCGGCAGCAGGCGCGCCCGCGTCGCGCGATCGATATGCAAATCGGTGCCCTTCGTCACGGCGAGCGCCCGCGCGATGGAACGAGCCGCTTCGTCGACCTCACCACGAGCCAGCTGGAGGAGCGCCATCCCGGGTTGCGCGTCGTGCCCGTATTCGTACGCACGATCGAGTGCCTCGCCCGCACCCTCGAGGTCGCCCATCCGCAAGCGGACTTCCCCGACCTGATAGTGGGCCCAACCGATGGAATCGATGAGCCCGAAGCGCTCGAGCTCCTCGCACGCCTGTCGCGCCTCCTGTTCGGCCTCGGGCCACAGGCCGCGCAGCATCTTGAGCTCGGCGCGATGGACGCGGCAGATACCTGGGTAGCCGCCGACGGACTGGCGGCGCATCCAGCGCTCCCCCTCCTCCGCCCACTGTCCGGCCCGCTTGTAGTCCCCGATGTTCCGGCACGCGGCGATCGTGTTGCAGTAGATGTCACTGGCCACGCGGAGGTCCAGTTGACCGGATGACGCGGCCGTTGCCGCCTCATCGATCAATGCGAGCCCGGCTTGCCAGTCGCCGGAGAACACGTGCGCCATGCCCTTGAAGCTCATGGCCATGTACATCGAGTTCCGGTCGTCGTGTTTCCGAGCCAGCTCCATCGCACGGTCGGCGAGATCGGTCCCTTCTGCGAGCTGACCCGCCATCAACGCCCCGAGCGCGTGGAAGACCATGGCCCTGGCGTGGATGTTCGACTCGGGCAGACCCTCGAGGAGATGCTCAGCGCGCATCAGCCACCCGCCGCCGATCGAGCCCAGGCGACGACGGAACGCCTGGTACGCGAGTTGGAGCGCGACCCGGGCAGCCTCCTGGGACGCGCCGCTCTCGACGAACCCCGTGAACGCCCGCTCGAGGGCGTCGGCTGCCTCGGCGGGTTGTCCCGACCACCACCGGGCGGCGCCGAGCAGCTCGAGGTCTGCCGGTGCCAGCCTACCGCCGCTGTCGGCCGCGTCGAAGGCCTCGACCGCTTCCGCCCACGCGTGTCGATCGATCGCGTCGCGCCCGAGCTCGACTGTCTCGACCGTCATCGGACGGACTGGCCTCCATGTCGCAACCGTCTGCGGTCCCGAGGATACGGTAAGCCCGTCTGCCGCCTCCCGCCAGCGGCGGTACCGACGATATGGATCCATGGCCAAGACGGGCGCGTATCGTTAGTCGATGAGCCGTGTCGCGATCCTGGGCTGGGTGGCGCTGGTGGCGGTCGCTGCATGCGGCGGGCCGGTGCCATCCGTGAGCCCGGCCTCGAGCGCGACAGCGTCAGCCTCGGCGACCGCGAGCGCCGAGCCGAGCGCATCGGCGGCAGCACCGCAGTCGTTACCGCCGATCGCGTCGAGTGGCTCGATCGCCGTTCGCAACGCGGATGGCTCGCTATCGCTCGTTGCCGCTGGCGGGCAGTCGACGCTACTGGCCGATGCTTCGGGCGGCACGTTCGGGTTCCCGACGTGGTCCCCCGATGGCACCCACATCGCGACGGTTCGCGCGCGGGAGACGGTGGGTGCCGACCTCGTTGTGTTCGATGCTGCGGCTGCGGCGACCGAGCCCGCGGTGATCCTCAGCAACGAGGCTATCGAGCCGTTCTACCTTTTCTGGACCCCGGACAGCCGGGCGGTGTCATTCCTCGCCACCGAGGCGGAGGGCTTGTCGCTGCGCCTTGCTCCGAGTGACGGCAGCGCGCCCCTTGACGGCACGGGGCCAGGGGCGAAGATCCGTACCGGCAACCCGCTGTACTACGACTGGATCGGGCAGGACCGCTTGCTCGCCCACATCGGGACTGGGCCCGAGGCGTTCCTCGGCGAGATCGGCCTCGACGGCGATGCGATCGGGACCGGGCTGGTCGATCCCGGTGAGTTCCGGTCGGCTGTCGTGAACCGGGACGGCACGTCGATCGCGTTCGTCAGGGGCATCGATCGCGCCGATAGCGCGATCGTCGTCGCGTCACGCGAGCGTGCCGACGAGCACGAGATGCCGGTGTTCGGACCGTCGGCGATGGCGTTCGACGCCACCGGCGCGACCCTGGCGACCATCGGCCCGAACGAGCCGGTCCCACCGGATGTCGGCTTCCCGGTCGGCCCGCTTCGGCTGATCGACGTCGCCAGCGGCGAGGTCCGCACGCTGATCGATGGATTCGTGGTCGGTTTCTGGTGGTCGCCGGACGGGCGAACGATCTCGGCCCTGCGGGTCCAGCCGGCGATCGGGTCTGCGTCGCCGTCAGGTGGCGTTCCCTCCCCCGAGGAGCAGGAGCGCATCGTGCGGCTGCTGTTCGTCGACGTGGAGTCGGGTGAGACGCGGTCGCAGCCGGTCGTGACACCCGGTCAGCGATTCATCGAGACGCATCTCGCCTACTTCGACCAGTACGCGCTCAGTCATCAGCTGTGGGCGCCGGACAGCTCGTCGATGCTGCTGCCCGAGATCGGCGAGGACGGCGTCACCCGCGTGACGGTCCGCTTCGTGGACGGCACGGACGCGATCCACCTCGATGGCGAGACCGCCTTCTGGACCCCGTAGCTCGCTAGACGGTCGCGATCACGCCGAGCGAGATGCCGTAGCCGGCCCGGCGCTGGAGCGGCGGCATGATCGTCATCTGGCCGAGCGGCGCGTCGGCCGGGAACCAGCGGACCCACTCATCCTGGAACTCGTCGAAGTCGGTCGGGTCCTTCAGCGACCAGTTCGCCCAGACGACCTTCTCGAGCGAGCTCCCGACGCTATCGAGTTTTTCACTCAGGTTCGTCATGCAGCGGCGGGTCTGATCCTTGATGGAGCCACTCAGGACCTGGCCCGTGTCGTGGTCGATGGGCCCGATCGACGAGACGTAGACCATCCCGCCCGCAACGATCGCCCGACCGTCGTTGGTAGGCACCGGCGTGAACTCGGCGTGAGTCGTCATCCGGGCGCCGAACCGGCTCTTCAACGGCCTGATCGGGTTCTCCGGATCCTCGGGCGGGATGCCGAACTCACCCTCGGGCAGCTCGACCCCGGCTCGCTTGAACTGGCCCATGAACGTCGGTCGGATACCGGTCGGCTTGAGTGCGCCCTCGATCTTGCCGTCGTGGTAGCCGGTCTGGACGAACGTGAAGATGTCATGGGTGAGGATCTCGTCGTCCTCGATGCCGTAGATCTCGGTGATGTTGACGATCTTCCGAGAGCCGTCCTTGAGCCGCGCCGTGTGGACTAGCAGATCGACCGCGGACGCCGCCTGCTCGCGGATCGCCCGGAGCGGCAGCTTGTAGCCCGTCATGAGCACCATCGTCTCGAGACGGCGGAGCATGTCCTTGGGGCTGTTGGCGTGGCCCGTCGACAGCGAGCCGTCGTGCCCGGTCGTCATCGCCTGGAGCATGTCGAGCGCCTCGCCGGCACGACATTCGCCGACGATGATGCGATCCGGGCGCATGTGCATCGCGTTGCGCAGCAGGCTGCGGATCGTGATCTCGCCCTCGCCTTCCAGGTTGGGCGGTCGCGATTCGAGCGTGATCACGTGGTCCTGGCGGAGCTGCAGCTCGGCGGCGTCCTCGATGGTGACGATCCGCTCGTCATTGGGGATGAAGGATGAGAGCACGTTGAGGGTCGTCGTCTTGCCCGACCCGGTGCCACCTGAGACGAACAGGTTCAGGCGCGCCTCGATGCACGCCTTGAGGAAGTCGAACATCTCAGGCGTTGCGGTCCCGAACTTGATGAGATCGTCGACCGTGAACGGCGTCTGCGCGAATTTGCGGACCGTGATGACCGGCCCGACCAGCGACAGCGGCTCGATCACCGCGTTCACGCGCGAGCCGTCCGGGAGGCGGGCATCGACCCGTGGGCTCGATTCGTCGATCCGTCGCCCCAGCGGGGTGATGATGCGGTCGATGATTCGCAGGACGTGCTCGTTGTTCAGGAACACGCTGTCGATGCGCTCGATCTTGCCGCGCCGCTCGATGTAGATGTGGTCCGGGCCGTTGACCATGACCTCGGTGATGGTCGGGTCAGCGAGCAGCGGTTCCAGCGGCCCGAAGCCGGTGACGTCGTGGACCATCTCCTCGACCAGGCGGCTGCGCTCCTCGCGCGTCACCGCGAAGCCGTTCTGGGCGATGACCCGATCGACGAGGGCCTCGATCTTCTTGTGGACGTCCTCGTCCTTGGTGTCCAGCAGCGCCTGGAACGCGGCGACGACCTCTTTCTGCAGCCGGAGGCGGACCTCGCGGATCAGGTCGTCGCGGACGGGCGCGGGGCCCGGCTTCATCAAACCACTGGTGGGAGCCGGGCCGACAGCGACGAGCGGGGTGTCCTGCGTTAGCTCGACAGGCAGCGCGACGGAAACGGTAGCGACGGCTGCGTGCGGGGTCCCATTCCCGTTGGATCCGGCTGACGCCGGGGCGGGCGCCGGTGCGGCCGCAGGTGCGGCTGTGCCAGCCGCCGCGGCGGCTTCCGCCGCCCTGGCCTGCTGCGCGCGCTCCATCCGTTGAAGCAGCGACATGACCCGTCCCCCTAAGGATTGGTCTGGCCCGACCCGATGCCGTTTTGGGGGCCAGAAGCCCTGCGGTCGGGGTCCTGCTGGAGGATAGCCCCTTCTTCCTATGCCGGGGTGCGCGGATGCACCGCGAGGCGATTTGTGATGGCATCACGGCACCGGGGGCTAGCACCAGTGCCCGACACGCCCGGTGGCCGGCTGGGCGCCGGTCGTCCCGACCGCGACATTGGAACCCGGCACGACACAGCTGGCCCACCGGTCGCCGATCGCGTGCCACGGATGAAGGAGGGACGACGATCTGATGCGGGTCAACCGCGGACTTCTCTATACGGGCATCTTCCTGGTCGCCATCGGTGCCGTCCTGGTGGCCGCCGACGTCGGCGCCATCGACACGGCCAGGCTGACCGACGCCCTGCGACTCTGGCCGCTGGCGGTCATCGCCATCGGTGCGAGCCTCGTCCTTCGACGCTCGCGCTTCAGCCTCCAGGGCGGGATGCTCGCCGCCGCGCTCCCGGGGCTCATCCTGGGCGGCGCGATCGCCGTCGCGCCCACCTATGTGCCCGACTGCGATGCGCAGACACGCATCGCGACCAGGCAGGCCGTGCAACACATGATCGAGGGCGCCATGGGCCCGTCCTGGCATGGCTGGGATGACTTCCAGGCCGACCTCGACCTCGATACTGTCGATAGCCATCCGATGGGAGGATGCTCATGAACCGCCGTCTCTATCGCTGCCGCAGTGACCGCAGGATCGCCGGGGTCGCCGCCGGCCTCGCTGAGTTCTACGGACTGGATCCGACCCTCATGCGGGTGCTCTGGTTCCTGTCGATCTTCGTGACTGGCGGGCTCAGCATCCTGCTCTACATCGGCCTCGTGATCATCGTGCCCCTGGAGCCCGTTACCGCCGAGGAGGCCGCGCTGGTCGCCACCGGCGGTGAGGTCGTCGCTGGGCATCTGCACACGTCCCGCGGGGCGGGCTCCGGCCGAGGCACGATGTTCCTCGGGGCGGTCCTGATCCTGTTCGGAGCGCTGGCGCTCGTCGATGCGTTGGTGCCGGCTTGGACGGACTCGTGGCGCTACCTGTGGCCTGCGTTCCTCGTCGGCGTCGGCGCGCTATTGATCGCCTGGGCGGTCCGGCGCGGCCAGCCCGGCCAGACGGGCCCGACCGAGCAGCTGGAGGGGTGATCGAGGCGGCAGTCGTCGTTCTTGGGCTGCTGCTGATCCTTGCTGGGCTGGGGGCAGCCCGGATCCCCGGCGGAGCGACGTTCGCTCGGCCGGGGATCATCAGTTCCCCGCTCCGAGCCTTCCTCGTCTCGCCGATCCACCCGACGACCTGGTACGCGAACGGGGCGATCATCCTCGGATCCTTCGTCGGGTTCATCGCGTTCACGATCCTCGCGGTGATCGCATCGACCGGCTTGTCGGTGCTACTTGCGGGTATCGGCGTGCTACTCCTCGCGGTCGCGATCGAAGGCGCGCGGCTCGTCGCCCGGATCGAGCGGTGGCGCCTGTTCGTCGGTGAGCCAAGTCGGCCGCCTGCACACCCGTACAAGCCCCTCCGCGGCGGCGTGCTCGACATCCTGCGCGCCGAATTCGCGGACGAGAGCCGGTGGCGGGACGTGCTGTACGTCGCGGTCAACCTGCCGCTGACCGTCATCGAGTTCGCGGTCATCGTGCTCGTCTGGGCGGCGGCGCTGGTGACCCTCACGATGCCCGCCTGGTACGAGGCGGGGGTGAGTGCGCCGCCCGCCTGGCTCGGTTCGATCGCGGGATTCGTCCTGCTCCCGGTCGCGGCGTCGCTTTCGCAGCTGGTGATGCGGCTCCATCGCGCGGTCGTGGCCGGCTTGCTGTGCACATCGGAGAGTCGCGAGCTGCGGCGCCAGGTCCAGCAGCTGCGCGAGAGCCGCTCAGCTGTGCTCGATGTCGAGGCCAGCGAATTGCACCGGATCGAGCGCGATCTCCACGACGGCGCGCAGCAGCGGCTGGTCATGCTCTCGATCGACCTTGGGCTCGCCAGCGAACGGATCGACAGCGACCCAGCCGGGGCGAAACAGCTCATCCTCGAGGGCCAGACGCAGGCCCGGGAGGCGCTCGCCGAGATCCGCCAGCTCGTCCGCGGGATCGCGCCGTCGATCCTGCTGGATCGTGGGCTCGTCCCGGCGCTCGAGTCGATCAGCGGGCGTGGGCCCGTGCCGACGGTCATCAGGAGTGAGCTCGTCGCGGGTGAGCGGTTCGCGCCCGCCATCGAGCGGGCGGCCTACTTCGTCGTGGCGGAGGCGCTGGCCAACGTCGCCAAACACAGTGGCGCGACACGGTGCGAGGTACGTTGTCGGCGTGAGAACGGGCGACTCGTCGTCGAGGTCTGGGATGACGGCACGGGTGGCGCGCGTCCCGAGACCGGCGGCGGCCTGGAGGGCCTTGCCGGACGAGTCGCGGGCGTGGACGGTGCCTTCTCGGTGAACAGCCCGGCCGGCGGACCGACGCTCATCCGCGCGGACCTTCCGCTCGCCGCCGTGGCGGAGGCGCCGCGGCGTCCCAGTCAGGATCCGAGATAGGCCAGCACCGCCAGGACGCGGCGATGGTCATCCTGCGTATCGGGTAGGTCGAGCTTGCCGAAGATGTTGCTGATGTGCTTCTCGGTGGCACCCTCGGTGATGGTCAGGAGGCGGGCGATGCCGAGGTTGGTGCGGCCCTCGGCCATCGCCGCGAGCACCTCCCGCTCGCGAGGCGTCAACGCGGACACGGGATGATCCGCGCGGTTGCGCACCATCAGCTGCGCGACCACCTCCGGGTCGAGCGCCGTCCCTCCACGCGCGACGCGCCGCAGCGCATCCATGAACTCCGGGATGTCACCGACGCGGTCCTTGAGCAGGTAGCCGACGCCCCCAGCACCATCGGCCAGGAGCTCGGTCGCATATTGGCGTTCGACGTACTGGCTGAGCACGAGGATCGGGGTTCCGGGCACACGTCCGCGGGCCTCGATGGCCGCCTTCAAGCCCTCGTCGCGCTGACTGGGCGGCATGCGCACATCGACCACCGACACGTCGGGCCGTTCGCGCTCGACCGCCTCCACGAACGACGTACCGTCGGCGACCTTGGCGACGACGGTCCCACCGGATTCCTCGATGAGCCGCGCGATCCCCTCGCGGATCAGCGCCGAATCTTCGGCGATGACGACCCGCAATGGAGCGCCGTCAGACGGCGCCGGTAGACTCATCGGGACGGCACGGAGGAGGGAGCGGCATGGACCTCGGCGCATTCTCGGTGAGCCTCTCGGTCAAGGACCTCGAGGCCTCGCGGGCCTTCTACGAGAAGCTCGGCTTCGTGCAGTTCCACGGGGACGCGTCGCAAGGCTGGGTGATCCTCCAGAACGCCGGTCACGTGATCGGGCTGTTCCAGGGCATGTTCGAGAAGAACACGCTGACATTCAATCCCGGCTGGGACAGCGCCGCGCAGCCAGTCGACCCGTTCACCGACATCAGGGACCTGCAGCGTGAACTCCGCGCCGAGGGCGTGCAGTTCATCGCGGAGGCTGACGAATCTGGCTCGGGTCCCGGCAGCTTCATCATCGAGGACCCCGATGGCAACCCGATCCTCGTCGACCAGCACCGCTGACAAGCCTGCCTACTCGGGTCCCCCGGAAGCATCCATCGTGACGACGACCTTGCCCAGGGCCTTGCCATCCTCGACGTGGCGCAGCGCTGCGACGATCTCGCTCAACGGATAGCGCCGCTCGATCACTGGGCGCAGCTTGCCCTCGGCGATCAGCTCCTTGAGCCGGTCCACGTCGGCCCGGTGGAACGGCTTCCACCAGAGCATCAGCCCCGAGTACCGATCGCTTCGGAGCGACACCAACGCTCCGACCAGCATCGCGTCGAGCAGCGGCCCGGAATCGCCGCCGAGCGTCACGTAGACGCCGTTCGGCTTGAGCGCCCGGCGCGACCGGCGGATCGAGTTGTGCGAGTCGGTGTCGACGATCCAGTCGTACCGCTCCCCGGTCGTCGTGTAGTCGACCTTGGTGTAGTCGATGACATGGTCGGCCCCGAGCGAGCGGACCAAGTCGAGCTTGGGTGTGCTCGCGACGCCGGTCACCTCGGCGCCCATCGACTTCGCGATCTGGACCGCGAACGGCCCGACGTTGCCCGACGCCCCGTTGATCAGGACCTTGTCGCCCGGCTTGGGCGTCCGACCTCTTCGTAATCGAAGGCCCTGGAGCGCGAGGACCGCCGAGTGCGGGAGCGTGGATGCCTCCTCGAAGGTCATGCCGCTCGGCATCAGCTCGAACGTCTTCTCCGACGCGCAGACGTACTCACGGAATGTGCCCTCTCCGGACGTGAAGGTGTCCGACATCACGCGATCGCCCAGGCGGAAGCGGGTCACCTCGGGACCGACTGCGTCGACTTCGCCAGCGACGTCGATCCCGACGCTCCTGTTGCGAGGTGCGCGCATGCCGATGAACAGGCGGACGAAAGAGGGGCGCGGCTTCAGGCCGTCGAGATCGGCGCGGTTGACCGACGCCGCACGCACACGGACGAGGACCTGGTCGCCGATGGGCACCGGGCGCTCGAGCTCGCGTAACTCGACGACCTCCGGCGGCCCGTACCGTTCTTTGATCGCTGCCTTCATCGCGGCTTCTCCCAGACGGATACGTGCTTCCGGCTCTCGCTCGTGAACGGTGTCCGGTCCCAGTCCGACCAGCGTTCCTTGAGGCGCATCCCGGCCAGCTGAGCCATCAGATCGAGCTCGGCCGGCCACGCATACCGGAACGGGATCGATGTGCGCTCCAGCCGGCCGTCGGCGAGCCGCCGGAAATGATGTGAGATGAGGCCCTGGTTGACGGTGTCGTACTCGTCGACGCCCCAGTGTGCATCGCTCGCATCGAAGACCTGGAAGGTCTCCCCCGGTGGGAGCCGCTGGAGCCCAGGCACCCCGACTTCGATCACGAAACACCCGCCGGACTCCAGGTGCTTCGCAACGTTCCGAAAGCACGCCACCTGCGCGGCCTGTGACGTCAGATTCATGATGGTGTTGGCGACGAGATAGGCGACGCGGAACGTCCCGTCGGCCCTGGCGGTGGCGAAATCGCCGATGGTGACCGGGATCCCGTCCCCGCCTGGTTTGGCACGCAGGCGGGCCGTCATCGCCTTGGAGAGCTCGATCCCGTGCACCGGCACGCCACGTGCCGCGAGCGGCAATGCGATCCGTCCCGTGCCGCTGCCAAGCTCGAGGGCACGCCCGTCGCCTGCCAGGGAGGCGATGAAGTCGACCATCGGTTCGACGACTTCGACTTCTGCCTGATAGTCGTAGTCCTCATCAAATCTCGCTGCGACGCGCTCGGCGAAGTAGCCATCCTCGTTGGGGACATCCACCGTGGGGTGTTTCATCGACCGCTCCGTCACGTGCCGATGATGATCGACTCGAGGACCGGCTCGGCGACCGTGAGCGCGTGCCCCCAGTCTGCCGTCGAGCCGCCGACCATCACGGCGAGCACGCCGTCCGGCGTGTCGAACAGGGCGATCCACAAGCGCCGCTGCGCGTCGATGCCGAGGCGGCCAGCCGGGACATCGAGGATCGGCGCGTGCGCGGGTCCCCTGTTCTCGACTTCCAGTACGGTGCCGGTCTGCCCGCCGAGTCGCGACTCGCTCTCGTCTAGCGTCACGAGGCCTGGGTTCTCCTTGATCGCCGCGACCGCATCCGCCACCGATCCGGCCGCGACGGTCGCGCCGTCCGCGCCGACCACGCCGCCGACTTGCGCGAACTGCACCGCGATGACATCGGGCGTGCCTTGTTGCTGCTGGACGTCGAAGAAGCCGGCCGCGACCGACCCGACGGACCAGCCTTCACCGAGCTCGAAGGTGACCGTCGGGCGGAAGTCGCTCCGCGTGTACGTGCCGGGTGCCAACGTCCCGGAGCCCTGCCGAAGGTCGGTCGGGATCGATCCGGCCGCCGTCGGGGACGGTGCCGCGGTCACGCTTGCATTCACGGATGGGCTGGGTGCCGGCGTACACCCGACGAGCAAGAGCGACATCGTCGAAAGCAGGATCCGAGCCGTCCTTAGCATGGCGTGATGCTAGTCGTGCGCCGCAACGGGGTATCGACAGCCCGCGGCCTCGAAGCGCACACTCCGGCTGATCCGGGGGACGGGTTCAGGAGGGAGACCGTCATGCGTGATCGATCCATGTCCATACATCTCGTGGGTCCACGGCGCCGCCGAGCCGCTGCCCTGCCGTTGGCGCTGGCCCTCGCCGGTGCGGTTGGGACCGGATCGGCCCAGGCGAACCACACGTTCGGCACACTCGATTGTGGTGCCGCGGGCGTCTTCGAGGTCGATGGCCACTTGCCGGAGAAGTCGCCGATCGATCGGCCGGTCCCCTGGTCCGGCACCTTCCTGCTCGAGGGCACAACGCAGGTCTTCCACGCCTACTCGAACAGCCATTTCGGGATCGTGAAGAACCCGGCGTCGCGCGACGGGCTCATCACCTGCACCCTCACCTCGGACGGCCCGATGTTCGACCCGCCCTGGACACTGGTGGGCAAGCTCGCGCCCTAACTGCCGGAGCGAGCCACTTCGCGTTTGACCGCCTTCGGGTCCTTGCCGAGGTCGAAGCCCTTGTAGGCCGCCTGGCGTACCAGGCCGTCGCCGGTCCAGCCGGCGAATTCGGCGCGGATGACGAGCTCGGGTCGGATCCAGTTGGCGTCCTTGGCGACTGGCCGTGGCACCGGCGCGTCGAACGGCGGCTCGTCGGCCGCTAGCGGCCCGAGCGCTCCCAGGAGTTCAGCTCGCCTGTCCTTCGTGAAACCGGCACCCACCTTGCCTGCGTAGCGCAGCGCGCCATCCTCGTACACCCCGACGAGCAACGCGCCGAGGTCGACCGCGGAGCCCAGGCCGCGCTTCCAGCCGCCCACGACCAGCTCCTGCTCGGGACGGATCTTGATCTTCTGCCATGACATGGTGCGGGCGCCGGGCTGGTACGGCGCCCTCCGGTCTTTGGCCATGATCCCCTCGAGCCCGCGGACCTGTGCCGCTTCATAGAACGCGGTCCCCTCCCCTGCGATGTCCTCGCTGAGCCGCACGCGTGGATCCGGCCGCAGGACATCTGCGAGGAGCTTGCGGCGCACCTCGAGCGGCTCGTCGAGCAGCGACCGACCGTCGAGGTACAGGAGGTCGAAGACCTCATAGACGAACGGGTTGACCGCACCGCCGATGCCCCGGCCCTTGATCCGGGACTGGAGGAGCGCGAAATCCGGTTCACCGCCCTTGTCGAGTGCGATCACCTCGCCATCGACGATGGCCTGCCTGGCCGAGATCCAGTCCTTGGGCGCGAGGAATGAGCCGAAGTAGCGTGCTGCGTCCTGCTGGCCGCGGGTCCACAGCCGAACGTCGTCCTTGTCGATGACCGCCTCGACCCGGAAGCCGTCCCACTTGATCTCGAACGACCAGTCAGGGTCGTCGAACGGCGCGGCGACGAGCGTCGCCAGCATCGGCGGGATGAAGTCGGGCATCTTGCCAGGCATCGGTGCCCAGCATGAACGTTCCGAGACCGTCAGGCGGCGGCGAACGAGTCGGAGCTCTTGTGACCGAGGAACTCCGTGACGATGCCGACGCATGCGTCCATGTCGTCGAGCCACGGTGTGTGGCCGGCGTCCGGCATCAGCTCGAGCCGGGCGCCCGGGATCCGCGCCACGAGCGCGCGCGCGGTCGCCTCGCCGCCGAATGGATCCCTCGTGCCCCACACGAAGAGGGACGGGCAGGCGACCGCGGACAGGGTTTCGTCAGTCAGGTACAGCTGGGCGAGTCCGCGCAGTGGCGAGATCAGCGTGCGGGCCGGCGCGAACTCGTTCCGCATCGTGTCGGTATGCCGGAGTAGTGCGAGGAAGCAGTCGAGGTCCTCCGCCGTGATCCGGCCGTCATCCAGCTTCGGACCGTGACCGAGACCGCGGAACAGGAAACGCATCGAGCGCTGGTTGGCCGGCATGGCGGTCATCAGCCGGCTGATGCCGGGCAGGCCCATGAGCCGGAGCGACAGCGGCAGCCGTCCCGTGGGGGCACCCAGCGGCCAACTGAGGTGGACCATGCGGTCGATGCGGTCGGGCGATGCGGCTGCCGCCCTGAGCGCCACATACCCGCCGAACGACGCCGCGACGATGTTGGTCGAGGGCAGCTCGAGTGCATCGAGGATGTCGGGCACGATCGTGTCGGCGATCTCCGCGAGGCTCGTCGCATCGATCCGTCGCGGGATCCGCTTGCTGAGCCCGGTCCCGGGCCGGTCGAGGACGATGCAGCGGTAGCCCGGGAACCTGGCGACCAGCGTCGCCCAACTGGCGCCGCTCGTACTGGCGCCGTGGATGAACAAGATGGGCGGTCCCTCACCGATCTCCTGGACGCGGACATCGACGTCGTTGCGTTCGAGATGGAGCCAGCGTTCGACCGGCTCGACGCCGACGGACTTCCACAGTCGGCTTTCGGCCTCGCGGTACGCGCGCTCATCCATCGCCGACGACCGCGGTGTTAGCGGCGGATTCGCCACAGGGTCGTGATGCCGGCCACCATCAACGCCCCGGCCGCGACCGCCAGCGCCGCGGGAGCGCTGCGCGGGAGGTCCCTGGCGGACAACACGGCCGGCGCGAGTTGCGATCGCTTCCCGCGCTTGTCTCGCTTGGGGCCCTTCGCGCGCTTGCCGTTCTTGTCGGATCTCTTCCCGTTCTTGGCCACTGCTGGCCCTCCGTGGATGCGGGCGTCCAGCGTCGCGCACGGAACGTTGACGCCGCCCTAACCACGGGAGGCGCGACGTTGCACCCGCATCCGAACCCGCTCGACACGGACTTGCAAGTCAAGTACCGGTACGGACGTACCAGGCGTCGCGCGCGTCGTCATAGCGTCACGCAAAAGTCCCAGACCTGTAGGAGTCGTCCGATGCCCATCCAAGTCACGGACTGGGGAGATGCTGTCTTCCTGTCCCTCTCGAATGCGCTCAATGCATTCCTGAACGCCATCCCGCTCGTGATCGGCGCGCTGCTGATCATCATCATCGGCTGGATCATCGCGGGCGCTCTCGCCCGACTCGTGCGCGAGGTGCTGCGCCGCATCGGTGTCGACCGACTGTTCGCCGAGCACAGCGGCCGGGTCTACGGCGATCGAACACGCGAGATCAAGCCGAGCGTCGTCACCGGTGAGCTCGTCAAGTGGCTGGTGCGGCTCGTGTTCCTCGTCGCCGCGGCCAATGTCCTGGGTCTGACCCAGGTGAGCCAGCTGCTCAACGACGTCCTGCTGTGGATCCCGAACCTGATCGTCGCCGCGATCATCCTGCTGGTCGCGCCGCTCCTGGGCCGGTTCGTCCGCGGAGCGATCGAGGTCGGCGCCGGCGAGATGGGGTTCAGCAATGCCCCACTGCTAGGTCGGATCGCGGAGATCGCCATCGTCGCCTTCGCCGTGATCATCGCGATCAACCAGATCGGGATCGCTGCAAATCTCGTCAACACGCTGTTCATCGGGGTCGTCGCGGCCGTCGCCCTCGCCTTCGGGCTGGCGTTCGGCCTCGGTGGCCGCGATGTCGCGGCGCAGCTGACGCAGCGCTGGTACGAGCAGTCGCAGGATGCCGCCGCGCGAGTCAGGGCGCACACCGAGGGCTCGGTCAGCGACACCGAGTCGACGACCACGCGGTCTTCGACCGGGAGCACGGCTCCGGGAACGGCGTCGGCCAAGCCTTCCCCGTAGCGAACTCCGTTCTTGAGTTACGGAGCCGGCTCCCTAGCGGGGCCGGCTCCCTTCGTGCCTCGCCAGCTCGTCCTCGAGCTCAGCGGCGCGGCGGAGCTCATCGCTGATCTGCGCCGTCTCGACACGACCAGCGATCGAGCGCTGAGATGGGCAGGCCATTCTCGCATCCGGCGGCGGCTGCGATACGACCGCGATGGCGGCGGCCGCCGACGACGGCCCCGTTTGCTCTCGCGCGTCGATACCGTTGGCGCCATGTTCGATGGCGTCACGTGCCTGATCTCGGATGGGGCACCATGAAGGCGATGTCAGCGCAGGCCACCCTCCGGACGGCACCGCCACCGAGCCTTGGAGATCTCGCCGGCGACGCGGCGATCGCTGCAGCCAAGGCGTCGGTCGTCGCGCTGGCGATCGACGCGTTCCTCAACTCGAGCTCGCCGCGCTACAGCGGCAAGGCGATGCGGGTCCGCGCGATCGGTTACGCCGCGGGCATGCTGCTGGTCCCGGTGGCCTGGCGGCTGCGCGGCCGGCCGGAGCCGTACCCGCGCGAGCTCGATCTCGCCGTGACCCTCCCGCTGCTCGTCGATGCTGGCGGGAACGCCATCGGGATCTACCAGCGAGCACACGTCGACGACCTGATCCATTTCGCCGATGGGGCCACCGTGGCGTCGGTCGTCGGGGCGTTGGCGACCCCCCGAGTGCGTACTTCCTGGGAGGCCGCCGGGGTGGCCGCGATGTCGGGCATCGCCGCCGCCGGTCTGTGGGAGATCGGCGAGTGGGTCGGCATGAAGCTCGGGGCGAAGGGCATGGACCTGTCGTATGACGACACGATCACCGATCTTGCCGAGACCGCAGCAGGCGCGCTGCTCGGCGGGGTCGTGACACTGCTTCGCCATCCGTCGCGATTGCGCAGAGTCCCCGGTCGCCCCGCGGACCCTGTCGTCTCGCTCCCGAAGGACGACGTGCCCGCCCGCTAGGCTTGCGCTGTGCAGCAGCGCCCCGTCGACATTCGGTTCATCGGGCATGCCACGGTCCTCCTCGACATCGGTGGCATTCGCGTCCTGACCGATCCGTTCCTGCGCCGCCGGCTCGGCCCGCTCGAGCGCCACGGGTCGCCCCCGGACGTCGACGAACTGGGCGAGATCGACGTCGTCCTGATCTCGCACGGTCACCACGATCACTTCGATCGATCGTCGCTCCGGAGCCTTCGCGGTCGACCTACCGTGGTCGTGCCGCGGGGGCTGGGAGCGAGCACGAGACGCGTGGTTCGCGGCGATGTCGTCGAGCTCGCCGCGGGTGAGGGGCTGGCGCTCGGGCCGCTCCGCGTCGAGGGCGTGCGGGCGAGCCACTGGATCTCACCGGGTGCCGCGCGTGCCCAGCCACTGGGGTACGCGCTGGAGGCCGGCCGCCGCGTCTACTTCGCGGGAGACACGGGGCCGTTCCCGGACATGCGCGATCTGGTCCGCGCCGCCGACGTCGCCCTCATGCCGGTCTGGACGTGGGGCCCCCACCTCGGTCCGGGGCACCTCGGCCCGAGGTCGGCGGCGGAGATGCTGACCGACGCCGGCCCGACCGTCGTGGTCCCGATCCACTGGGGAACGCTCTACCCGACACGCCTTCACCATGTCTGGCGGCGACCGCTCGACGAGCCGGGCGACCGGTTCGCGGCGCACGCGGCCAAGGTCGCTCCGCAAGTGGATGTCCGCGTCCTGCGGCCCGGCGAATCGACGGTGATCTCCGCTGACGGCGGTCGACGCGCAGCGGACTAAATTCTTGCCGATGGACCGCCTCGAATGGCTCCGTGAACGGCGCAGCGCAGTCAGGGCCCAGTACGACGCCGAGGCGCCGGACTACGACGCCAACCCCTATCCGACGACCTCGCACACGCGATTCGTCGACCTCGTCGTCGCCAGTTGCCCGCCGGATGGCATCGTGCTGGACGCGCCATGTGGCACGGGTCCCTACTTCGCACGAGTCCGGGCGGCCGGACGGCGCGTCGTCGGCATCGATCAGTCAGCCGGCATGCTCGAACAGGCACGTGCCAAAGGGCTGGCTGACCGGCTCGAGCACATCGGCCTCCAGGAGCTGCCGTTCGAGAGCGAGTTCGACGCGTCCATGACCGTCGACGCGATGGAGAACGTGCCGCCCGAGGACTGGCCGCTCGTGCTCGCCAACCTGCACCGCGCCGTCAAGCCCGGCGGGCACCTCTATGTCACGGTCGAGGAAGTACCGGACGCCGAGATCGACGCGGCCTTCGAGGAAGGCCAGGCGAAGGGGCTCCCGATCGTCCGTGGTGAGGTCATCGAGGGCGACACGGCCGGCTACCACTACTACCCCGGTCGTGCGCGCGTCGCCGAATGGCTCCTGACCGAGTGTTTGACGACCGTGGAGGAAGCGTCCGACTGGGAGGATGGCTGGGGCTACTGGCATCTCCTCGTCCGAACCCCTGACTGAGCCCTTGACTGAGCCCTAGCGACTGTCCTCCACCTTCGCGACGCCACGACCAGGCTCGGCGATCGTCTCTTCGCCGTTCGCCCAGGCATGGATGCGGTCGGCCCGCACCTTGATCAGGACGACGCCGTCGTCCTCTGCCCCCTCCTGGAACCAGTCCTTGAGCTCGTCCTCCCAGAGCTCGCGCTTTCGCTCGTCGTCCTCGACCACCTCGGCCGTGCCCTCGATCGAGACCCATGTCCCGCGCTCGGTGTCGACATACGCCAGTTCGACGCTGGGATCGGCCTGGATCTGGCGGACCTTGCCGCTGTCGCGATAGCTGAAGAACCAGTTGTCGCCGTCGTATTCGACCTTGCGATTGTTCGACATCGGGCGGCCGCGTACCGCGCCGTTCTCACGCGTCACCAGCATGCAGATGTCGATGTCCTTGAGCAGCTCGGCGATCTGGCGCGTGTCGTCACGCCCCCACGTGGCCTGGTTCATCGGAGCCTCCTGCGACGGATGTGGGACGCACGATGCCAAGCCGTCGCCGGCGACACGCTTTCGATTGACCGAGGGTCGCTTGCAGAAGCGCGAAAGCGGACCGCTCGTCGCCGGGGTCAGGCAGCCACGGGTGCGCTGCGGCGCAGATACTCACCCGTGAGCGAGGCCGGCGCATCCAGGAGTTCGGTCGGTGTGCCGGTGAAGATGATCTGGCCGCCGCGGCTGCCGCCTTCCGGTCCCAAATCGATGATCCAATCCGCGTTGCGGATCACGTCGAGGTTGTGCTCGATGACGATCACGGTGTTGCCGCCCTCGACGAGTCGATCGAGCATCTCGAGCAGATGGCTCGTGTCCGACATGTGGAGCCCGGTCGTCGGCTCGTCCAGGACATAGATGTTGCCCTTCTTGTGCAGCTCGCTGGCCATCTTGATGCGCTGGCATTCGCCGCCCGAGAGCGTGCTCAGCGGCTGGCCCAGCGTGAGGTAGTCGAGCCCGACGTCGCTCATGGCCTGCAGTTTGCGGACGATGTCGCGCTGGCTGAACGACTCAAGGGCGTGGGCGACGGTCAGCCCGAGCACCTCGTTCACGTTTCGACCGTCGAGCTGGTACTCCAGGACCTCGTCCTTGAAGCGCCGTCCCTCACAGACCTCGCACGGCGTCTTGATCCCTTCGAAGAACGACAGGTCGGTGTAGATCACACCGGAGCCCTTGCAGTTCTCGCAGGCGCCCTTGGAGTTGAAGCTGAACAGGCCGGCATCGACCTTGTTGGCCGCCGCGAAGGCCTTGCGGATGTCGTCCATGACGCCCGTGTAGGTCGCCGGGTTCGAGCGCGACGACGCGCCGACCGCCGACTGGTCGATCACGATCGCCTCGGGATGCATTGGCAGGAATACGCCGTCGATGAGCGAGCTCTTGCCCGAACCGGCCACGCCGGTGATGACGGTCAGGACCGCGGTCGGGATGTCGACGTCGACGCCCTTGAGGTTGTTCTCGCGCGCGTTCCGGATCGGCAACCAGTCGGCCGGCGTGCGCACGCGCTCCTTGATCGGCAGCGATCGGTCCAGGTAGCGGCCGGTGAGCGTGTCGGTGTGCTTCAGATCCGCGAACGCGCCCTCGAAGACGACTTCGCCGCCGCCGTCACCGGCGCCCGGACCCATGTCGATGAGGTGATCGGCGACCTGCATCACATCGGGGTCGTGTTCCACGACGATGACGGTGTTGCCCTTGTCGCGAAGCTGCTGCATGAGCCCGGTCAGTCGGTGCACGTCGCGCGGATGGAGCCCGATGCTGGGCTCATCGAGGATGTACATCGCGTCGACCAGGCTGCTGCCCAGGTGTTTGACCATCTTGATGCGCTGTGACTCGCCGCCGGAAAGCGTGTCGGTCTCGCGGTCGAGGCTCAGGTATTCGAGCCCGATGTCGACCATCGCCTGCAGCCGCTCGACGAGCGACGCGACGATCGGCTCGGCGATCGGGTCGGTCATGAGACGAAGGATCGCGATCAGGTCCCCGACCTCCATGGACGCGAGCTCGGCGATGTTGTGGCCATCGATCTTCGATCCGAGGGCCGCTTGGCTCAGCCGAGCGCCCTTGCACAGCGGGCACGGGCGTTCACGGAGGTACGGTGCGACGTTCTTCTGCGTCCGCTCGCCATAGGTCTTGAGGTCGCGCCGGACATAGGAGCGCTCGAGCTTCTCGATGACGCCCAGGTAGCTCGCGTTCATCGTCTTGTCGCCGATCGCGAGCTTGTACTTGCGGTCCTTGCCGTACAGGAGCAGGTCCATCTCCTCGGCGCTGTAGTCCTCAAGCTTCTTGTCGTTGTCGAAGAAGCCGGAGGCCGCATAGCCGCCGGTCTCCCAGCCGACCCAGAACGGGACCTGGATGGCGCCGTCGTTGAGCGACTTCGAGCGGTCGATGAACTCGTCTACGGCGAAGCCGACCTTGCGGCCGATGCCGTTGCACTCCGGGCACCTGCCCTGCGGGTCGTTGAACGAGAAGGCGTTCGAGTAGCCGACGTGTGGTTTGCCGACGCGCGAGAACAGGAGTCGGAGCAGGGTGAAGATGTCGGTGATCGTCCCGACCGTCGAGTGCGAGCCGCCACCGAGCCGCTTCTGGTCGACGATGATCGCCATGCTCAGGTTCTCGATCGCGTCCGCCTCTGGCTGCGGGTAGCGCGGCAGGAAGTTGCGGACGAAATACGTGAAGTTCTCGTAGAGCTGGCGCTGGGCCTCGGTGGCGATCGTATCGAACACGACGGACGACTTCCCGGAGCCCGATACGCCTGTGAAGATCGTGATCTGGCGCTTCGGCACGCGCAGCGAGATGTCCTTGAGGTTGTTCTCGCGCGCGCCCCGGAGCTCGATGTACTCGGTCATGGCCTAAGGCTACCGAAGGCGGGCCGACCCGTGCTTGCGCGGGCCGCGTGGGCCGTATGCGACATCGCTGCAACCCACATGCGACGGGGCGGTCCGCGTTCATACGACACGTTGCCCACACGTTGCGGCTACGGTGCACGCATGAGTGGGATCGCCCCTCCGGATCTGCGCGCGTTGGTCGACCGCCTGGAGGCGTTGTCGGCGCGGCGTCTCGGGACGCGACCGAGTGGCGAGGGCGCCGCGGCGCGCGCCAGGCAGCTCGCCGACCATCTCGCCGGGCACGTCCGTGTCCGAGCCGATGCACTCGACGCGCCGCTACTCGTCGTGCTGATCGGGCCGACCGGCGCTGGCAAGAGCACTGTCTTCAACACGATCGTCGGCTGGCCGGCCAGCGAGACCGGCGTCCTCCGTCCGACGACGCGCGTCGCCGTCGTCCTCCTCCATCCGGGCGACCGCGACACCGTGCAGACCGGCGCTTTCGCGAGGGTCCCGCCCGGCCAGCTGCGCTTCGTCGAGGACCCGAACATCGAGCCCGGACTCGTCCTCGTCGACGCGCCCGACATCGACTCGATCGAACACGCCAATCGGGAGCTCGCCGATCGCCTCGTCGAGGCGGCCGACCTGTGCCTGTTCGTCACCACGGCGACCCGCTACGCGGACCGTGTCCCCTGGGCCGTCCTCGAGCGGGTCCGCGAGCGGGGCCTCCCGCTCCAGGTGATCGTGAACCGGATGCCGGCCGATGCGACGGATCAGGCCGACGTGGTCGCCGATGTCCAGCGGCTCCTGTCCGAGGCCGGCCTCGAGAGCGTCCAGACGCCCGCCGAGGGGCCGGCGTGGGAGGTCATCGCCGTGCGTGAAGGCGCGCTGGACGAGAGCGGGGACCGCCTCGATCGGATGGCGATCGCCCCGGTGCTCGACGAGATCGCCCGGCTGCGTGCCGATCGCGACGCACGGATCGAGTTGGCGCTGCGGGCGTTGACCGGCTCGCTCACCGGTCTCGGGGAGAGCCTCGACCAGATCGCCGACGACGCGGACCACGAGGCCATCGATACGGAGGCGCTCCGACGCGCAGCCGACCGCGCGTACGAGGGAGCGCTGACGTCATTGCGGATGGAGGTCGGGCGGGGCACGTTCCTGCGCGAGGAAGCGCTGCGGCACTGGCAGGACTTCGTCGGCGCCGATCAGATCACGCGCTTCTTCTCGGAGGGGATCGGCCGGATCCGTGGGGCGATCGCCGCCGTGTTCCGGCCCGTCACGGCCCCCGTCGCCGAGGTCCGGGCCGCGACAACGGAAGACATGATCGCGGTGGCCCGGCTCCAGGCGGCCGAGGCGGCCCGCCGAACGGCGACGGCGTGGTCGGATTCCATGGCAGTCGCGCGGTCACTCGCGGAGCAGCCCGAGTTGTGGGTCCCCTCCCCCGACTTCGACGCGCGCCTGAGCGGAAGGTTGGAGGCCTGGATCGAGGGGATCGTGACCGACATCCAGGCGCACGGCCGGCCGAAGCGGCTGCTCGCACGGGGCGCGGCGGTCGGCGTGAACGCGATGGGCACGGGCGTGATGCTCGCCACGTTCATCCACACGGGCGGCATCACCGGCACGGAGCTGGGCGTCGCCGCAGCGACAGCGTTTCTCAACCAGAAGCTCCTGGCGGCGCTGTTCGGCGAGGCTGCCATGGCCGAGCTTGTCGCCGACGCGAAGCGCCGGCTCGACGAGGCGCTCAGCGCGACGTTCGACGAGGAGCGGGCACGGTTCGATGCGTTGCTGCCGGCGCCGGGCGTGCTGGCGGACCTCGCCGTCGATCTGCGGACCTCTGCGGCCGACGTGCGCAGCCTTCCGAGCCCTGCCGGATGACCACCCCTACCGCCCCAGCCGTTGCGCCGATCGACGAGGCCGGCGATGCGCTGCGGCGATGCCTCGCCACGCTGGTCCAGGCAGCGGAAGCGGCGGGTGTCCTTGGCGTGCCCGCCGACCGGGCTCGGGCGGTGCATGCCGACGCGACCGGTCGTCTGGGGTTCCCATCGGATGCCTACGTGCTGGCCCTGGTGGGCGGGACGGGTGTCGGCAAATCCAGCCTGCTCAACGCGCTGGCAGGTCTCGACGTCAGTCCGGCATCGGCGCGTCGACCGACCACCAGCGACCCGATCGCATGGGTCCCGGCGGCGGAGGTGGCATCCCTGGCACCGCTCCTGGAGTGGCTCGACGTCCGCGAGATCCGCGACCATGACTCGCCAGACCTGAAGTCGGTGGCCATCCTGGATCTGCCGGACATGGATTCGATCGAGCCAGCGCATCGCGAGCGGGTCGAAGCGCTGCTGCCTCGCGTCGATGCGGTCGCCTGGGTGACCGACCTCGAGAAGTACCACGACGCCGTCTTGCACGACGCGTTCCTGCGCACGTGGGTCCCGCGGCTCGACCGGCAGGCCGTCGTCGTCAACAAGGCCGATCGACTGGCGACGGACGATCGACCACGCATCCGGCGCGATCTGGAGGGCGATCTCGGGCGGCGCCTCCTGGCCAGCGACCGCCCGGCCGTTCCGGTCCTCATGACGAGCGCGGTCCCCGAGCCCGAGCTCGACGAGTTCCGAGCGTGGCTCGCGGATGGGGCGGCGGCCAAGGCGGTCGTGCGGGCGCGCGTGGCGGCGACCGTCCTGGATGTGGCCCGCCAGCTGGCGCGCGATGCCGGCCTCGATCCGGCCGGTGGTGCACGGCCGTTCCTGGATCCAGCAGCACGGACGAAGGCCACCGATGAGGCGATCCGTGCCACCCTCCGATCGATCGACCTCGAGGGCCTGCAGCGCCAGGCGGTCGCGGCAACGCGGGCCCAGGCGCGCGCCCGCGGCACCGGCCCCATGGGTCATCTCACGTCGCTCGTGTACAAGCTGTCCGGTCGTGAGACGCAGGTGGCCGACCCCAACGGCTATCTCGCGCGATGGCGGGAGCGAGCGCCGCTCACGCCCGCCGTCGAAGCATTACGTGGCGCCCTCGGCGGCTCGCTCGCCGATGCGACTCCGATCGTCCGGCCGAAGCTGGCGGCGGCGCTCGAACCCGGCGAGCTGCGAGCGGGCCTCGAGCGTGCGGTCGGTCGAGGGATCGCCGGACTCGACCGGCTCGAGGCTCCGAGCAGCCGTGTCTGGTGGCTGTTCGGCCTGTTCCAGACGCTGGCGACCCTCGCCATCGCCGTGTCGGCGGCGTGGGTCGTGGTCTGGATCCTCGCGCGCCCGCCGGTCGATTCGGTCGATCTTCCGGTCGTCGGGACTGTGCCGATCCCGTTCGTGGCGCTCATCGCGTCCATCTTGATCGGCTATGTCCTAGCCAGGGCTCTGGGAATCCATGCCGGTTGGGTCGGCCGGCGCTGGGCGGGGCGCGTGCGCGACCGCGTGGTGGCATCGGTGCGGCGCGAGATCACCGAACACGGGCTCGCGCCGCTCGACACCCTCGAGGACGCGCGCCGCCGCCTCTCGACGGCGGTCGCGACGATCCTCAACGAGTGTGGAAGGTCCTAGCCGGCCGACCTAGCAGTTGGCTTCGGCGAACGCTTCGATGTTGGTGAACGCGGTCTGCACCTCGGCCGTCGGGCTCGGCACGCTGGTCGCGCTCGCTGCTGCCGACAGCCAGGCGCCGATCGCCTGCACGTCGCCCGAGATGGTCGACAGCTCAGGGTTCGTGGACCACGAGGTCACGACGGAGGCGAGCGCTGAGGCGGTCGTCGCGTCGATGTTCGGCCAATCGGTCTGCAACTCGTTCACGAAGTCGGCGCAGAAGCCTTCGAGCCCCTCCGAGGAGATGCTCGCCGGAACGGTCGGCAGGTCGGACGGGATCGCGATCGATGGCGAAGCGGTGGCTCCGGAGCACGCGGCCAGCCCGAAGGCGGCGGAAGCCACGAGGCCAAGGACGGAGCGGCGAACGGACATGGGGCACCTCGACTGGGGAGTAGAAGCGACCCTATGCGGTCGACCGTGGCGTCCGGGTCCGGGCTGCCCGCTCGCGCGTGACGGCTGTCTTGCAGGTCAACGGCGGCGTACGCTGCCAGCGGAGGAGGCAGCATGACGTACTCGATCGTCGCCCGCGACGCCGACACCGGGGAGCTCGGCGTGGCCGTCCAGACTCGCTGGCCGAACGTCGGCTCGATCGTACCGTGGGCGGAGCCTGGGGTCGGCGCGGTCGCGACGCAGTCCTTCGCCGAAGAGAGCTATGGGCCGCTGGGCCTGGCGCGGATGCGTGACGGTGCGTCGCCGGACGACGCGCTCGAAGCGCTCCTCGCGGACGATCCCGGGAGCGACACCCGCCAGGTGGGGATGGTCGATGCTCGCGGGCGGTCTGCCGCACACACGGGGTCACGTTGCGTCGAGGCGGCAGGGCACGTGACCGAAGACGGGCTGTCGATCCAGGCCAACATGATGGAGCGCCCGACCGTGTGGCCGGCCATGGCCGAAGCCTATCGGTCGACCGGCGGCGGGCTGGCCGATCGGCTGATGGCCGCGCTCGTCGCGGCCGAGCGCGAGGGTGGCGACGTTCGTGGGCGCCAGTCGGCGGCGATCCTCGTCGTGCCGGCGACCGGGCCGGCGTGGGCGACGCGGTACGACCTGCGGGTCGAGGACAGCCGCACGCCGCTCGATGAGTTGGCGAGGCTGGTACGACTCGCGCGAGCGTACGAGGCGTTCGATCGCGCCGAGCAGCAGTCGACGGCCGGTGACCTCGAGGCTGCCGCTCTGGCCATGGACGGCGCGCACGAGCTCGCGCCCGACGACGACATGCTGACGCTCTGGGCATCGCTGTTCGCGGCCCGCGCGGGGCGCCTCGACGACGCACGCCGATGGTTCGCCGCGGCGCAGCAAGTCGAGGCACGCAGCGGCGAGCACCTTCGACGGTTCGCAGCGGCGGGCCACCTGCCGCCTGAGACGATCCCGCTGATCGAGGATCTCGTCGCGCGGCGCGACGTGCCGAGCTGAGCGTGCCTCGCCATCAGCGACCGCTCGAAGCGGACGTCGGCATACTTGTCGACATGCTGATGGGGAGCAGACATGACTGACTCGCGCACCCTCACCGACACGGAGATCGTCGAGCTGGAGCCACAACAGACGGCTGCGGTCCGCATCCAGCAGCCGATGGCGGAGCTCGATCTGGCATCCGCGTTCGACCGATTCATGCCGCTGGTCGCCTCGGAGATCGGCGCGAACGGTGGCGCGATCGGTGGCGCGCCGTTCGGCCGGTATCACCAGTTCGGGCCGGATGTCGTCGATGTCGAGATCGGGTTCCCCGTTGCGACACCGCCCGACCTGCCGGCGCTTGCGTCGCGAGAGCAGGGCGAGGTCGGCCTGTCCGAGCTGCCGGGCGGGCCGGTCGCGCGCACCGTGCATGTCGGTTCCTACGACGATCTGCCGGCGACGTACGACGCCCTCCACGACTGGATCCACGCGCAGCCTGGCTACGACGACGGCGTCGGCGCATGGGAGTCGTACGTCGACGTTCCCGGCGCCGCGGACATGGCGACATCGCGGACGGAGCTGTTCTGGCCGCTCGTCAGGGAGTGAGCGTCGCGCGGTCGGTCAGGAGCGCTCGCGGCGCTCCTCGTTCGTCGCGATGAGCTCGTCGATCACGCGCTCCAGCTGACGATCGGACATCTTCCGACCGGCCTCGGCCTCGATCCGCTCGCGGGCGAGTCGAAGCGCCTCTGCCTTGGGGATCCGGAAGCCAGCGGGAATCCGTGCCCCCTCGATCTCGCCGTCGCGGATCATGTCGCGGACCGCTTCCGGCGAGCGATCGAGGATCCAGGCGACGTGCTCGGTCGAAAGGTGATCGTCCATGGGTCGCACGGTATGCCAGATGGTGCCGATGTGCGTTTGGAACATCCCGATGTGCCGATCAGCGAAGGAGACCGGCGAAATGGGCAGGAATCATGCCCTCGTTGGCCGTTTGGAACGTGTGGATATTCCAAATAGCGGTGGAGCGAGTGGCTTCTGCCCCTTCCTTCGTCGCTTGGAACATCGGCATGTTCCAGCGGCAGCCAGCGGGTGTCACTCCTTCTGGAGTGCGTCGGTCTCGATAGAGATCGGGCGGCCATCGCCATCGACGAGGCGCCACCGCACCCCGAGCTCGCTGTCGCGCCCGTCGGCAAGCAGGTCGGCGACCGCGCCCGGCGTCGCCTTCGACCCGAGCCCCCGGATCGCCCGCTCGACGGCGAACCCCGCCACGGCCGGCACGTCACCGACCATGTCGCGGCGGGCCATGCCTTCCGCGTCGGACGCGTCGGCCTTGGTGAGCAGCTCGATGAGCCGAGCGGCCCGCCGTCGATCGGCCGGTTCGAGGTCGCGCATCCAGCGCGGCTCCTTGGGTTCTTCGGGTTCCGACGCTGCGACCTTGGATGCCTTCGTCGGTTTCTCGGCCGTCGGCGCCGGTCGCGATCTGAGCGACGATGTCGGTGCCTCCGTGCCCCGCGCCTCGCCGATCGCGGCCTTCGCGGCGGTCAGGCTCTTGAACGGGCCGCGCACCAGCGGCAAGCCCAGGTCATCTGTCTGCTCGGCATCAACGACCGCCCAGGTCCCCGATTGCGGCTCGATGGTGAAGCGCTCGTCGCGGGACTGCCAGCGGCCGCCGCCGAGCCGCTTGAGACCGTCGTCCTTGTCCGGGGTCGCAGCCATCACGCACGCCCCCGCACGAGATCGATGAGCCGATCCAGGACCCGCTCGCCGTCCGCGCGCAAGCCGTTGTGCTCGTACTCGTCGGTCTGCCAGGTGCGCAACCCCCGGATCGTCGCTGCGGTCTCCTCGGCGAAGTCCCGCTCCACATACAGGTCGTTGACATAGATCGTCCCCGCGACGGGTACCTCGTTGTGCCGCAGGCGCTCGGCGTCGTAGAGCGCGGGCCACGGATGGTCGGCAAGCAGGTCGGCCGCTGCCTGGTGTCCGCGCAGCCCGCCGTAGTCCTCCCACATCCAGGGAAAGACATGCTCAGCCGTCAGATAGCCCGAGGCGACGATCTCGTCGGGTAAGAGCCGATGCGCCGACCAGCGCGTCGGAACGCCATCCGCGTACGACGACTCATGGAGCGTCGCGTAGATCGGGTTCCGCTCGAACTTGAGACCAGCCCAGGCGTCGTGCAGGAACGCCAACGAGCCGAACGGCAGCTCGATGACGTGATGCAGCAGCTCGAACCCCGCGCTATCGCCGAGCCACATGCCGAGCTGGCGGAAGCGTCGTGCGGTGAGGCGGTCGCCGTTCGGCAGCCGGACGTCCTCGTCGTCCAGTCGTCGGACGATGTCATCGACGCGGGCACGGTCGCCCGGATAGCGCTCGAAGTACTTGTGGTTCTGCGTGATCAGGCGCCGATATGTCGCCCCATACACGTCATCGACCGGGCGGCCGATCGGCGACAGCCCACCTGTGAGGTATGCCTCGCGCAGGCCCTCGGGCGCGATCGACAGGTAGGTCATCGACGTGAAACCGCCGAAGCTCTGGCCGAGCACGCTCCAGCGATCGACGCCGAGCTCCTGGCGGATCGATTCGCAGTCGCGCACGATCGAATCGGCGCGGAAGTGGGTGAGATACGCCGCTTGCGCATCTGGCGTGTCACCAGGGATGTCGGCACCGACCGGCGTGGAGCGACCGGTCCCACGCTGATCGAGCAGCAGCACCCGGTAGTCACGCAGCGCACGCTTCATCCAACCGGTGGGCGGGCTCGTGGGTCGTGTCGCCTCGAAGCCCGGTCCGCCCTGCAGGAAGACGAGGTACGGACGATCGAGGCCGTCGGGCGCGGCAACCTCGCGTGTGAAGACGGTGATGCGCTCGGCGTCAGGCCGCGCGTGATCGAGCGGGACATTGTGCTCGCGTTCCTCGAAGACGGCGCCGGGTGCCGTGTAGCGCGTCATGCGCCGACCGCCCACGGGGAGCGCACCATCGACCCAGCCAGGTCGCCGTCGTTCAAGAGACGGGCGCTCTGGCAGGTGGGGCGCATAGCGGCCTCACGCTGGATCGCGCGGAGGAAGTGTCGGTCGAATGCGCCACGCGGGTGCTTGCGGACCACGCCGCGACGGACGCGGCCGATGAGGTCGTAGTCGACGCCCCTCACGTCGATCGCAGTCGCGCGATCGAGCAAGAGTGCCTCGACGCCGTCCGACAGCGTCACGCCCGGCTGCATGTGGAGGATGATGGCGATGGCCGCCCGATCGGCTGCGTCGGGAGTAATGCCGTTCTGCTCCAGGAACTCGCGCGCGATCTCCGCCCCCTCGACTTCGAAACACATGGTGTTGCGCGGGATCCGAGTCAGGCCGACATCGTGGAACAGCGCCGCGGTCCAGAGGATCTGCGCGTCGAACGTGTGCCCCTCCCAGGCAGCGATCTCCGCACCCCAGCAGTACGAGCGGACCGAGTGGGCCAGCAGGTAGCTGGGCAGACTCGCCTGTGCCCACCGCCAGGTCGCCGCGGAGACCGGATCCTGCGGGATCGGCAGGCCGGCGATCGAGCTCGGGAGCGGCGCGATACCCATCGCCGAAGATGGTAACGGGCATCGGCGCCCATACTGGATCCCGATGGCCAGGTACACGGTCGATGCCCGGGCGGTCGCCCACGCGGAGCGGCTCATCCGTGCCCGCCAGTACGTGCTCGACAGCGACTGGGGTGAAGCGCAGCCGACAGCCGACGACGAGAATACCTACCTCGCGAAGCACAGCTGGGACGACTACGCGGAATGGCATCTGGGGCGAACCGAGGGTGCCAACGATGCGACCAAGGCCCGCTACGCCTTCGTGTACGGCGACTTCCGGCGGATCCATCGCTCGGGCATCATCGCCTGTCATTTCCGCGCCGCGGAATGGCGCCACAAGGAGATCGAGCTCGCCGCGCATGAGCTCCTGCAGCTCATCGATCGCGTGAGCGGTCCCGTCAGGCGACGTCGCTAGGATCGCCCTCGTCGCCTGAACGCCGTTCCCCGCCCTGGTCAGGAGGACGCCAGGCGTGGTCCGCGTAGCGCAGCTGGCGACGCGTGAGCTCGCTCATCCGGGCCTGCTCATCGCGCAGTAGCTGGAGGTCGCGGGCGCGCTCCTCGGCGTCGAGCGCGGCCTGGTCGGTAGGCTCGAACGACGGTTCGTCCACCGCTGCGGCCTCGCCGCCACCGAGGATCCGGCGCAGGAACCCCACTGCGCCTATTCCTGGCGAAGGAGGCGCTGGTCGAATTCGAACGGCAGGACCAGGACGTACATGCCGGCCAACGAGCCGAAGCGCGAGGACCGACGACGAGGCACGAACTGTCGTCCGAGCGTGGCGATCGACAGGGTCGCGCCGGGCCTCGGGCTGGGACCCCACACCGTGGAGCCGCCGTACGGATAGAGCGGATCCTCGACGATGGCCGACGTCACCTTGGCACCCTTCAGGAGCGGGTCGCGTGTCGCCCGGAAGCCGCTCATGACCCAGGCGTGCCGTCCGCGCCACACGAGCAAGCCGACCGGGCGCCCGGTCGTCCGCATCGCCTTGGCCGCGGTCAGCATCGCCTCCCCGATGGTCTTCAGCCCGACGACGCGGTAGGGGCCGCCGCCCATCATCGTCAACCCGGCGGCCCAGCCTCGTACGCTGGCGCCCTGGCGCTGGCGACCGGTTCGTGATGGCCCACTCCACGACCGGGCGAGCTGCTGCAGCTTGAGCTGTGTCGACGCGCTGCGATCGGCCCCGGGGCGGACCATGTTGAGCATCATCTGCATGCTCGCCCCGACGCACTGGACGAGGTTGGTCTGCGCCACGTAGTCCGACCGCGCCCCGAGATCGAGGCGGAACGCCTTGGGCGTCGCTGCGCTGGCCGCCGGCGCCAGTGCGAGCAGCAGCAGACCGGCCAGAGCGAGGCCCAGGAACCGTTGCGCACGCACAGACTGCATCGACTCACGGTACGCCAGATTCGCAATATCGGATGCGGACGATGGGGCTACGAGCGGTGGCGGTAGAGTCATCGTGTGAGCACGCGAGAGTCGCAGTCGCCACTCGGCGCGGCGCTGACCCTGCGGGAGCTCGAGGTCGCACCGTACGAGGCGCTGGCCCGGCTGCGGGAACGGGAACCCGTGTCGTGGGTGTCCGCGCTCGATGGCTGGGTCGTGAGTCGTCGCGATCTGTGCATCGAGGTGATGCGCGACGCCGAGCGGTTCACGGTCGACGACCCGCGCTTCTCGACGGCGCAGGTCGTCGGCCCGAGCATGCTGTCGCTCGACGGTGAGGAGCATCGCCGCCATCGCGATCCGTTCGCTGCAGCGTTCCGGCGGCCCGAGGTCATGGAGCGGTTCGCCGGCCGGGTGGAGGCGGAGGCTCGTGGCATCGTCGCGGGACACGCGCCGCAGGGCCATGCCGAGGTCCGCCGCGACCTGGCGGGCCCACTGGCTGTCCGCGTCGTCGCCGCAGCGCTCGAGCTGCTCGATGTGGAGCCGAGCGTGGTGCTCGGCTGGTATGACGAGATCGTGGCAGCCGTCGATCGCGTGTCGGCCGGTGGCGAGATCGGGCCGAGGGCGCCGGAGGCATTCGCCGCGCTCGATCGGCACGTCGGCGCGACGATCGACCGCGGTTCCGGTGTCCTGGCGGCCGCGACCGCCACGCTGCGGCCGTCCGAGGTCGTGTCGAACGCAGCGGTCATGATGTTCGGTGGCATCGAGACCAGCGAAGGCATGACCACATCCCTGTTCTGGCACGTGCTCTCGACACCGGGCGCGTTGGCTGCCGTCCTCGCGGATCGATCGCTGATCGCGAACGCGGTCGAGGAATCGTTGCGCCTCGAACCTGCAGCATCGCGGGTCGATCGCTACGCGACGGTCGAGGTCGAGCTCGGCGGGGCCACCATCCGCAGGGGTGACCTCGTCATCGTCTCGCTGACGGGGGCGAATCGGGATCCGGCCACGTTCGCTGACCCTGACGCCTTCGACATCTCGCGGTCGAATGCGCGATCGCACCTGACGTTCGCCCAGGGCCCGCACGCCTGCGTCGGCCTGCACCTCGCTCGTCTCGAGACGCATGCCGCGCTCGAGGCCGCGCTGGACGGCTGGCCCGGGATGCGACTAGACGACGGCGCGACGCCACCGACCGGCGTCGTCTTCCGCAAGCCGAGGTCGCTGCCGATCAGCTGGCACGCAGCCTAGAAGTCGCGGCGCCCCTCGAAGCTCGCCTCGACGCCTGGTCTGGTGCGCTCGTAGATCGCGAGGCGATGACCGCCGGGACCGGCGAATGATCGGACCGGACCTTGCGGGATCTCGAGCCCATGCCCTTCGTCCCAACCGCGCGCCCTGAGCTCGTCGCTCGCCCGTTTCAGGTCGTCGACGCGGTACACGAGCACGGGACGGTCACCCTCGAGATGGTCGGCCAGCAGGATCCGCGGCGGTCCCTCGGTCAGCTCGACCATCGCCACGCGGGCGCCCATCCCATCGATCGCGAAGACGAGGCGGCCACCGAGGACGTCGGTGAAATACGCGACGTCGGTGGCCACGTCGCGGCTGGGCATGTACACGTAGTCGAGTCCTTCGAACACGCCGGTCAGCCTACGCCTCGGCTGTTTCGGTCAGATCGGCGGCGGCTGCCAACCACCGGAGCTCGCCTCGACGATCCTGGCCGCAGCCAAGGCGATGTCTTCCCGCCAGGGGGCGGCGACGAGCTGGACGCCGATCGGCAAGCCTTCCGCCGACGATCCGCCACGGACGACGACCGCCGGCCACCCGGTCAGGTTGTGAACGTCGCTGTAGGTGTCGCCGAACCACTCCGCGGTGCTCTTGCCATGACGGATCGCCGGCTGGGGCATCGCCGGGCAGACGATGACGTCGACGTCCCGCATCCAGACGTCGAGTCGGCCTCGGATCGCATCCGCTCGCTCGATGAGCGCCGTCAGCTCGTCGCCCGGCAGCGGAGACCCGACGGTCACCCACCCGCGGGTGTCGTACGAGCCCATGCCCTGTGTGCCGGAGGCCGAGATCAGCCGGCGCAGCCAGGCGAACCCATCCGCCCGGATCAGCCCGTCCCATGCCGCCCAGGCGTCCGCGAGGCTCGGCGGCAACCGTTCCTCCACGATCGCCCCCTCATCGGCGAGGGCGCGGGCTGCCGCCTCGACCGCGGCGACCGTCTCCTGGGTCGGTGTCCGGATGCCGTTGTCACCGAAGGTCACGACGCGGAGGCCACGCACGCGGACAGCATCGGGATCGCCCAGCGACACAGGCGCCACGTACGGATCCTCGCCGTCGGGACCGGCGATGATCGACAGGACCAACGCGAGGTCGTCCACCGTGCGCGCCAACGGCCCGAGCTGTGTGAACGACTGGAACAGGCCTTGGTACGACGGCCAGTGCCCGGTGCGCGGCACGCGCCCACTGGTCGGCTTGATGCCGGCGATGCCGCAGACGTGCGCCGGCTGACGGATGCTGTCGCCGGTATCGCTCCCGACGTCGAACGGCGAGCCGCCGGCCGCCACGATGGCCGCCGCTCCCCCGCTGCTCCCGCCGGGTGTGCGCTCGAGGTCAAACGGGTTCGATGTCCGGCCATAGACGTCGTTGTCGGTCTCGTCGGACCAGGTGAATTCCGGCGTGTTCGTCTTGCCGAGCAGGATCGCGCCGGCCGCCTTCAGGCGGGCGACGACCGTCGCGTCACGGTCGGGGACGCGGTCGCGCCATCCCACGGTCCCGGCGGTCGTGACCAGACCGGCGGTATCGAACGAGTCCTTGATCGTGAACGGCACGCCGTGGAGCGGACCGGCGATCCGGCCCGCAGCGAGGTCCCTGTCTGCTGCCCGAGCCTGCTCTTGAGCGTCCTCGGCGAGCCGCACGACGGCGTTGATCTTGGGGTTCACCTCCTGAATGCGCTCCAGGCACGCGGTGACGAGCTCGACGCACGAGATCTGGCGCGTTCGGAGCAGCACGGCGAGCTCGGTCGCGCTCCTGGATGGCAGGCCCTCGGCCGGCATCACCAGACGTCACCCGGGCGCCATTCGCACGAGATCGGCGAGGCAGGATCCAGCGGGGGCGAGGTCCGGGTCGGTAGCACCATGATGAAGCCGTCGTCGTCGGGCGTCGGAACCGGCCCAGATGCCGTCCGGACAGCACTCGGGCCGCGCCACGTGAACCAGCCGAGCCGTTCGTAGAACTGATGACGCCCGGTCCCGAGCACGCCCAACTCGAAATTGTTCGAGATGTGCTCGGTCACGGCCCCCATCACGATCGATCCCATTCCCCGACCTTGCTGCGCCGGGTCGGTGGCGACGGCCTCGACGTAGCCGGTGCGGAGCGGCCGGCCATCGACCTGGATCTCACGCTCCACGACCGACGCGTGCGCCATGACCGCGCCGCCATCTTCGAGCACGAAATGCATGCCGCCGAGCGCGTGCTCCCAGTCCTCCTCGGTGAAGCCCTCCTCGTCCCCCGGTGGGAACGCCGCCCACAGCAGCACGCGGAGCGCGGCGATCTCCGCCGACGTCAGGTCGGCTGTCGCCACCTGCCGGACCCGGTGCACCTCGCTCGTCACGCGCCGACGGTCAGCGCCCGAAACGCCACCTCGTCGCGCCGTGCGGTTCCTCACCGGCGACCCCGTAGATCGTGCCGACCTGCAATCGGTACAGCTGCCACGGCGGCGGCCCAGCGCTTGGGGCGCTGAACGGAGCGGTGAGGGCATCGCCGTCGACAGTGGTCGGCCAACCGCCGTCGTTGTAGCGCTTGGCCAGTGCGTCGAGGGTCGGCCGGTCGGTGACGCGCACCGCCTCGCCTTCGAACACCAGGTCCAGCCCGGGCAGCCGCACGGAGATCGACGCAGCAGGGTTGGCGGCGATGTTGCGCGACTTCCGGGTGCTGTCGCCGCTCGTGAAGTAGACGTCGCCGTCATGCCACGTGGCACCCACCCCGGCGGCATGCGGCCGCCCATCCGTTCCGGTCGTGCCGAGGAACCATGTCAGGTTTTCGGCCGGATCGATGTCGTCCAGCAGGTCACGCGGACGGCTCCACGGCAATGCCTCGTTCCCATAGCGGTCGAGGTTCCTGGTCTCGACAGGTTCTCGATCGGTCATCGTGTCGCCGCCTTTCTAGAGCCCATGTAGTGCGCTCGTTCATCGTCGTCGAAATGCTCCAGGGCGTAGCGCAGCGCCGTTCGCGGCATCGTCGCGGCATGCTGATCCAGGAACGCCCGGACCGTCGTCGGATCACGATCACCGGCGGCGCGAAGCGCCCAGCCCGTCGCCTTGTGGATGAGATCCTGGTTATCACCGAGGAGCATCTCCGCGATATGCAGCGTGGTCGACACGTCGCCCTCGCGGATGAAGGCCATCGTTGCCAGGATCGCGGTCCGTCGCTCCCACATGTTCGCTGATCCTGCCAGCGTGTCGAGCACGTCGCGAGGCTTGTCGAGGAGCCAGCGGCCGACCACGTCCCAGGCGGCGAGGTCGACCAGATCCCAGTTGTCGATCCGGTCATGACGGCGTAGGTAGAGGTCGTACAACGCCTTGCGACGCGCGTCCGTTGCTCGTTTACCGCGGGCTTGCGTCGCCATGACGCGCATCGCCCCGGCGCGGGCCTCGTGGTAGGGGTCGTCGAGGAGGCGCTCGATCTCGTCAAGCTCCATGTCGGCGAACTCCTTGGCCAGCTCGAAGACCTGGCCCATCCGCACGCCCATGAACGTGTCGCCTTCGGCGTAGTCGCCAGGCGCAGTCTTGAAATACCGCTCGTACTTCGCGAGCTCGTCGGGCGACCGGAGCGTCTCCAGCCGCTCGACGAACACGTGCGCCGTATGCGCTTCTGGCGACATACGCGATCAGCCGCGTTCCTGGAGCGACCAGCCGTTGCCGTCGGGGTCGTCGAAGAACGCGAACGAATTCCACCGGCCGCCCTTGCCGTCGAACCATTCGCCATTCTCGAAATGGCGGATCGGTCCGATGTCGAGACCGCGAGCACGCAATTCGACGTGCGCCGCCTCGATGTCCTCGACGACCAGCTGGAGGCCCTGCACGGAACCCGGTGCCGTGTTGATCGTCCCCTTCCCCACCATGATCGAGCAGCCCGAGCCGGGTGGCGTCAGCTGGACGATCCTGAACTCCTCGCTGGGCTGATGGTCGACGTCGACATTGAAGCCGACCCGTTCGCTGTAGAAGGCCTTGGCCCGGTCGACATCGGCGACCGGGATCGGCACGAGCTCAAGCTTGTAGTCCATCTCAGGCCACCGGTTGGCGGAGTCGAGTGAGGAGGTCGTCGAGGCGGTCGAAGCCATCGTTCACGCCGTCCTCCATGCCACTGGCGATCATGGCGTCGCGGGCCTCGACCGATTGGTACACGGAGTGGTTGCGCATGAGCGTCTTGCCGTCGTGCTCCTCGAGGACGAGGCGCTCGAGGGATACGTGACCTGGAGCACCCTCGAACTCGAAGGTCTGGAGCATGCCGTCAGGGGTCTGGTCCCCGTGGAACACGCCGTGGAAGGCGTAGGCATTGCCCTCGTCGTCGCTGTGGACGTAGCGCCAGCGGCCGCCGTCGCGCGGCTCCCAGCGCTCGATCGTCATCTTGTACTTGCGCGGGCCCAGCCATTGCACCAGCAGTTCTGGGTCGGTCCAGGCGCGAAAGACGAGGTCGCGCGGGGCGTCGAACTCGCGTGTCATCTCTGTGAATGGAAGGGCGGCTGGAGCATCGATCTGTGTGGCGGCCATCATGGCTTCCTTTCCTTGCTGGTGACCTGGAGAGCAGCCAGCAGCGCGTCGAGGCGCTCGTGGCTCTCCTCCCAGTACTCGCGATAGCCGACGAGCCACTCGGTAGCCTTCTTGAGGGGATCCGCCTCGAGATGGCTGAGTCGTGCGGTGGCCTTCCGCGTGCGCGAGATGAGCCCGGCGGCCTCGAGCACCTTGAGGTGCTTCGAGATCGCCGGCTGGGAGACGTCGAACGGTGCGGTCAGCTCGAAGACACTCGCGTCCCCCTCCGCCAGCCGCGCGAGGATCGCGCGTCGGGTTGGGTCGGCGAGTGCGCCGAAGACGGCGTCGAGTTGGTGTTGCATCGCTCCATAACCATATGGTTATGGACATGCGCTTGTCAAGCCCCTACTCCACTCCTCGTGGAGCGGGCGATCTAGTCGACGGCGGTCGAATGGGGTCGCAAGCTCCCGTCCGGTGGGAACGCGCGCCGCCCCGGCCTGGCGTCAGGTCGCGCGCTGACGGGCCAGCCGGATCATCGGAATCAGCCGGCCGGTCTGGGCGGGATAGTCGGCGAACCACGGCAGGGCCTTGACGTGGTCGTCCCAGAGGCGATCACGCTCCGCGCCCTCGACGATGGTGGTCGCTGTCGCCTCGGACTGCTGGGTGTCGACCTCGATCGTCACCTCGGGATCGGCCTCGACGTTGTGCAACCAAGCCGGGTCGGCCTTGGAGCCGCCCGCGGTGCCGGCCACGATGTAGTCGTCGCCATCGCGGTGGTAGGTCAGGATCGCCCGGCGAGGCGCTCCGGTCCTGGCTCCTCTGCTCGTCATGATCAGGAGCGGATGCCCTGCGAGCGGGCCGCTCAGGACCTTGCCGTCGTTCGCCCGCATCTCGGCGATGAGCTTGTCCTCGAATGACTTGACGTCCGTCATGTGGGCGTCCCTCCGGCGTGTCGTTGCAGACGCAACGATGCCACGAATGGTCGGAACGTGCACATCGCCAGGAACGTCCCACGTTCCAAGCGACGAAGGAGCGGGCGGGATCCTGCTCCTCAGCCGCTGATCGGAACTCTGCGCGTTCCAAACGACCGAGGAATGGCCGGCTTCGCGCTCGTTTCGCGCAGCTCAGCCGTCGGTCGGAACGCGTGACGTTCCACGTGCCGGCGAGCTGGCACGCCTCTCACGATCGCTTCGCGGCTGCGTCCGTCTCCGCCAGGCGCGCGTTTACGAGCGTCGTGACCAGCGATGCGGGCAGCGGCTTGTTCGGCTGGAAGCGGATCGTGCCCTTCGAGGTGTCGTAGCCGGCCAGCAGGTCGCTGTGCTGCTCCATCGCACCCGGGCTCATGCAGTAGAACGCCACATGGGACTTGGCGGCCCCGTACGAGACAAGCGGACGCCCACGGTATCTGAACGCCGGGAGGGCGTAGCTGATCGCCTCGACGGCCTCGGGCGCGGCCGCGGCGATCATCTCGCGCAACGACTGGAGCGCTATCCGTTGATCGTCGGGCAACGCCGCCAGCATGGCGTCGATCTGGTCAGATGCGTTCGCGTCTTGAGCCATCCGTCATCCGCCTCTAGCGTCGTTGGGTTCGACATCGGCATCATCGATAGCGGCCCGGATACTGGCGTACTCCGCGATAGCCTCACCATCGGGCCAGAAGCGGTACACGCCGGAACGCTTCGGGCCGGTGGGAGCGACGACGAAGCTCGTGTCCGGGAGCTGGGCGAGCAGCAGGTACTCACCGTCCTCCAGGTGGATCGAGTAGAGGTCCTCGAGCCCGCTGAGGAACGGGTCGGCCGGGCTCCCTGCGGTGAGGGCTTCGTACTCCGCGCGCGTCCGGTCATCGAGCTGGGCCAGGAGTCGACGTGGGCCGGCACCGTCATCCGGGGTCATCGGATCCGCATGTAGCGTGATGCCGGTCGTGCGGATCGATGAGCGTCCCCCGAGTCGCTTGGGGCTTGGCCGGAAGTCGAGCTCGAATATGTGCCCGTGGACCACGTGGATCCCTACTTGGCCATTGCCTTCTGATCCTGCAAGTCGGACCGTCGCGAGACGCAGCTCCTTCGCGACATTCGGGAAGGCGATGTCGGGGTCGTGATGCTGAGGTCCTCGACGGTTCGGATAGAGCAAGACATCCTGATCATCGAACATGCGGTGGACGGACTCGGTGGATCCGATCTGGCGATCGAGGAGATCGGCGCCACGTGCATCCAGGCCAGAGCGGATCAGATCGATCACCTGAAGCTCGTAGTCACGGAACAGGCCTCGGCCGCGCTTCCGCCGCCACACTCCGCCTACTTCCCTTCGGGTCTGGTCTGCGAGGTGTCAGAAACCAGCGGTTCCCGGATCCAGTGATTGCAGCGGAGGGTCCGCCCGCCGTATTCGATCTCGCGCTCAGCGATCAGGGTGAAGCCGAACTTGCGGCATAGAGCGTTCGATGGGCTATTCGTGATTCCCGTGAATGCGTGGATCGGACCCCAGCGAGCATCCGCCTGCGCCCGCTCGAGCACCATCCGAAGGGCCTCGCTCGCGTAGCCGCGGCGCTGGTGCGCCGGCAGGATCAACCAGAAGGCCTCGCTGATAGGACTCCCGTCGAGGTCCGAGTCGAAGACGCCGATCAAGCCGACGGGCGCCGAACCCGGTTCGGGCACGATCGTGAACAGCCACGTCCCGCCGGCGATGCTCTTGAGCCTTCGCGCGTGGATGCCAAGGATCGCGTCGCGCGGCCAGGCACCGCCGAGTTCGGCCATGACCTGGTCGTCGGTCTCGAGCGCCTCCGTCAACCACAGGTGCTCGTCCGCGTATGGCACCAACTCCATCGCGGCCAATCCTAGCCGCGCCGGGGATCGAGGCGTTCGCGATGCAGGCAGGTCCCGACCCGGCGCAGATCAGGGGATCGTCGGGCCTGCCCCGTTTATCACAAGGAGGATCGCCGCAGGACCCAACACCAGGAGAAGGGCCGCCGGGATCGTGAACAGCAGGAAGGTGATGACGACCACCAGGTCAGACTCGGTTCGCCGGAGGAGCATCAGACCCATGACGGTCAGTGCGACCGATCCCACGATGACGAAGATACCGAGCGGCAGGCCGACGAGTTCGGGAGGGTTAGCGAACAGCGGATCCATGAAACCTGGGGTCGCTATCGACAGGAACAGCAGGAGCCAGATCGGCATCAGTCCCAGCATCAATCGCGAGCGCGATCGATGGCTGCTGTGAACCGGCATGGTCCCGGACATCAACCCGGCTTTGACCGGCTCTGGCATCGGACGCTCCCTCCTTAGATGGTGCCGGGGCGCAGTCGCGATGATGTCGGCGATCGAGCGCAGCCAAAGACCAGCGAGCCCGAAACGGCCATGCACGGCGCGTACATCGCGCAGCTGCTCCCCGAACAGGCGGGCCATCTCCTCGGCATAGTGATCGCGGAAGGTCGCCGGGTAGCTCCGCAGGAGCGCTCGATACACGCGTTCGTGGACGGTCATCAGGGCGGCTCTTGCAGCCATTGGCGTGCGCGAGTTACCAAGCCTTCCATCCGGGTGACCTCAGCCGCGACGACCTGGCGACCGGTCATCGTCAATCGGTAGTACCTCCGCCGAGGACCGTCGCTGCGTTCGAACCCTGTCGGTTCTGCCTCCTCGATCAGGCCGGCGTTCAGAAGCCGCTGGATGTTGGTGTAGAGCGTGCCCGGGGCAAGCTTGACCGCACCGGAGGTCGACGACGCGACCTCGGTCATGATCGAGTAGCCATGTCTCGTCGCTGACCCGATCGCCACCAGGATGTGGATGGCGGCGGTCGGCAGCGGTGCTTCGCTCGACGGCATGACCGCACTATATCAACTACGGATATAGTGTCAATCGACGACCGCGCCCGTACGCTGCGCTCGAAGGGGATCCACTGGGAGGCATCGATGCGACCGATCGCGCGCAATCTTCACGCGGCAATCGCTTGGCTGCTAGTGGCAGTGCTGGTGATCCAAGTCTGGCTGGCTGGCCGCGGCGTGTTCGAGTCGCCGACCGTCTTCATCACGCATCGGGATTTCGGATACATGATCAGCATCTTCCCGATCGTGCTGCTGGTGCTCGGGCTCCTTGGCGGCTTGGGCCGCCGGGCCGCGATCATGGCTGCCGTGATCTTCGGTCTCGTGATCCTCCAGTCGGTGTTCGTCGTCATGAAGACGTCCAGCCCGGCGATCGCGGCACTCCACCCCGTGAACGGGTTCCTGATCCTGCTGGTCGCGCTCGTGCTCGCGCGCGAGTCGTGGATGATGCGATCGGCCTCGGCTGAGACTCGCATCGGCACCGGCAGCTAAATCGCGGGGAGCGATCAATTCCGTCCTGAAGCGCGCAGCGAACGGCGTATCGTCGCCGAGTGATCGCGCAGTGCGATCGATCGCGATGCGTAACGTCGATCCACGCCTCCTGAGCCGCATTTCTTGCGTGTTCGCGAGGAGATCGATCCCTGCCAGCAATCAGAAGGGACGGCCGCGGCCTTGACTAGGTCCGTCCCTCACGGAGCTGGCTCACCGACTTCTCGATCCGGCGTTTGCGGGTCTCCTCGGACTTGGCATCCTCGATCGACAGCGTGAACCGGCGCTTGTTGCTGTACGACAGGCTTTCGAAGAAGCGCTTTGCATCGCCGTCCGCGTCCAGGGCGGCCGCGAAGTCGGCGGGGAGCTCGACCTCGCGCGGGGCGGTATCGAGCACCAGGTCGACCTCGATCTCGTCGCCGGGTTTGACACTGGCGGGGGCCCGATGCTCCTGGGCAACGCCGATCAGGAACTCATCGCCGTAGACGGCGACCGTGTTGCGGTACGAGTAGCCGTTGATGGTCACGACGACCGGTGGGCGCTTACCCTTGCCGAGCGCCTCCACGACCTCCGGCGGGACCCGGAAACCGGCCGCGTTCTTGCCCGCCGAGTCGAGGGTGGTCCTGAACCGCATCAACCGAGTATGGCATCGACCGACCGATCCGCCCGATGACCCGCACACGCATCACGTTCCTGCGTCCCTTCACGACCCGGGTGGTCAATCCGCTGAGCCGGCGCATCGTGGGGTACCTGCCCTGGTTCGGGATCGTGATCGTTCGCGGCCGGAAGAGCGGCCGCGTCTACCGCGTGCCGATGAACGTGTTCCGCGCCGGGTCCGAGCGCGTGTTCGCGCTGACCTACGGGTCGCAGGTCGACTGGGTCAAGAACGTGCTTGCGGCGGGCGAGTGTGACCTGTTCACGCTCGGCCGCACGATCCACCTCGTCGAGCCGCGGCTTGTCAACGACCCGAGCCGGCGGCTGATGCCGCTCCCCGTCCGGTTCTTCCTCGGCCTGATCAAGGTCACGGAATTCCTGGTGATGCGTCCGGCAGGCGACGCGCCGGAAAGCCCACCCTGAGCTCAGACGTGGAATGCTTCCAGCGCCTCGCGTTCGGCCTCCACAGCCCGGCGGTCCTTCGTTCGTAGCTCCTCGTACGGTTGGAGCTCGATGCGCTCGTCGCGCAGGGACCACGCGCCGGCGACACTGCCGTCGACGAGATAGGTCCCGACCGAGAACGGGTTCTTCGTGGAGAAGACGCGCGATCGATACGGCTCGGGCAGGAGCCCGGTCCGTCGCGCATGGACCAGCAGATTGGCGTCCCAGTGCGGCAGGAACCTGACCGGCGCTGGCATATCCGGATCAGGTAGCGGCTGGTCGGGCAGATCGATGAGCTCGCGCCCGTCGTCGTCGTGGAATCGGACCAGCTCGACGCCTTCGGCAGCCGTCTTGAGCACCGGTAATGGGATACCCGACCACGACGCGATGTCGCGCCACGCGGCCGGCCCGAACGCCCGCAGGTAGGCGCGGACGATGTGCGTCAACCCCTCCGCCTCGGTCGAATCGGGCGGGCCCACCCAGGCCTCGGCGAGCGCAAGCCGATCCGCACGGCGCCGCTGCCACGTCCCGGCCGGCGGCACCCGCACGAGATCGACCCACAGGCCGAGCGTCCCGACGAAGCCGGTCGCCAGATCGCCGAGCTCCTTGACCGTTCGTGGTCCATCGGCCAGGGCGACTCGCATCCGGTCAGCAGCCGCCTCCAGGTCCTCCTCCCCTGCCCCGACGGCCCGCGCCCACGTCCGACGCCACTGCTCCCGGCGCGCTTCCCGGGCGCCGAGGGCGTATGGCCAGTACTCGCGCCGCGACACCATGTGGATGGTGGTCCGCAGGAGCGTCGCCTGGATCACGCTGCGATCCTCGAGCGCGCGGGTCAGCGCATAGCGTTCGAAGCCGGCGAGCCGGGTCCACAGCCCGACATAGCCGGACGGCGCGTACTGCGTCTGCAACCCGCCGACCTGCTCGACCGCTTCAGGGATGGACACCTGCGAACGCTCCAGCAATAGTTGCCGCGCCAGCAGGGCGCGGTTCAGGGCGCGTGGCGAGAGGATCGGGACGGTCACGCCCCGATGATGGCAGCGCGGTACGTCGACCGGTGCTTAGCCTTCGTCGGGCGGCGGCGTTTCCGGTCGAACGCCCTGTGATGGGGACCGCAAGTGCTCGTCCGCGACGGACTCGTCGAGGCCCTCGGTGGGCTGCGTCGTTCCGCGCGGAGCAGGCGCAGCGACGTGGTCGTCGGTCGCCCGGTTGCCTGGATCGTCCTTCGGTGCCGGCAGCTCGATCGGTTCGTTCTGGTCGGTCATGCCACCGGTCTACGCGAGGCTCGCGTCGGCGCGACTCAGCGACCCATCCACGGCGATTGCGAACGCATCGCAATCGCACGACGTTGCGCTGTTCGTCGGGTCGTATGCTCCGGACATGTCCACGGATGTCCGGACGAGGGCCGGGGTGAACAGGATCCCATGGTCGGTCGTCGTGGCGATCGTCATCCCGCTCGCCGGTCTTGGGTTGTTGCTCGCCCGGCCGGATCTCGACCTCGAATGGGAGCATCACCCGAGCCACTTCTGGCTGGTGCTGGTCACGGCGGGGGTCAACGTCGTCCTCGCCTACGTCACCAATGTCGCGGCCGGTCGGTTCCGCGACGCGCGCCTCGTGCTGATCTCGCTCGCGTTCATGTCGAGTGCCGGGTTCCTCGCACTGCACGCGCTCGCGACACCCGGCGTGCTGCTCGAGCAGCCGAACGCCGGCTTCGTCATCGCCACACCGATGGGGCTCGTGTTGGCCGCCCTGTTCGCGGCCGCGTCGGTCAGCTCCATCGCGGGGCCTGGGTCGCCAACGGTCCTCAGGTTGCGACCGGTGCTGCTGGGCGGTCTCCTGACACTGATGGCCCTGTGGGGATTCCTGTCGCTGGCGCAACTGCCGCCCCTTGATGGCCCGCCTCCGGCGAAGGAGGGCGTCGGCCTGCTGACGGTGCTCGGCGGCGGCGCGGTCGCCCTGTATGCCTTGGCTGCATGGCGGTCGTTCCGCATGTACGGACAGCGCGGGGGCACGATCCTGTTGTCGGTCGCGATCGCGCTGATCCTGCTCGCCGAGGCGATGATCGCCGTCGTCCTGAGCCGCAACTGGCGGCTGAGCTGGTGGGAGTGGCACGTCCTGCTGCTCGCGGCATTCGCGCTGATCGCGCTCGGCGCGCGGGCGGAGTACCGGCGGAGCGGCACGCTCACGGGAGCCTTCGGCGGGCTGTACCTGGAGCAGACCCTGGCGCGCATCGATCGCTGGTATGCCGGGGCCATCACCGCGGTCGCCGAGGCGGACGCAAAGGGCGGATCAGTCGACGGCGTGCTGTCCCAGTTGCGGTCCGAGGGTGCGACGACCGACGAGGTCGCGCTGCTGGCCGGCACAGCCAACGAGCTGCGCAGGCTGGACGCCTCGTTCCAGCCCTATCTCCCGTCGGTCGCCGCGGAACGCATCCGGCGGGAAGGAACGGGTGCCGCATTGGCCGGTGAGGAACGCGAGGTCAGCGTCGTCTTCGCCGACCTTGCCGGGTTCACGACGTTCAGCGAGACCCGGCCGCCGACCGAGGTCCTGACGATGCTGAACGCCTTCTGGGCCGCCGTCGTCCCGGCGATCGATGCAACTGGCGGCGCCATCGAGCATTTCGCCGGCGATGGCGTCATGGCGATCTTCAACGCGGCTGGCGACCAGCCTGACCATGCACGACGGGCTGCCCGCGCCGCAGTGTCGATCGTCGATGCCGCGCGACCACTCGCGACGAGCCATCCGGGCTGGCCGGTCTTCCGCGTCGGCGTCAATACGGGACGAGCCGTGGTCGGCGACGTCGGTGCGGCCGAGCGCCGCAGCTTCGCGGTGATCGGCGACACGATCAACACCGCCGCACGGCTCATGGCGGCGGCCGAACCCGGCCAGATCGTCGTCGGCCGCGCGACGTGGGAGTCGCTCGAACCAGACCGCCGAGGCGTCGAGCTCGGTCCGGTACGCGTCAAGGGCAAGCGTGAGCCCGTCGACGCCTGGCGGCTCGACGCCACCTGAATCCCCGCCGCGAGGCTGCCCCGTTCCGTAGGATGAGTGCGGCATGCCGTCACGCGCCGACCCCCGGACCGAGTACTTCCCGGGCGCCAATCCGCACCCGGTGATGCGCGTCGCCCACGACGGGATGCTGATCTACGCGAACGCGGCGAGCCAGCCGCTCCTCGAGGCGCTCGAACTGACGGTGGACGAGCCTGTCCCGCGACCCTGGTTCGAGCGGGTCCAGAGCGCCGACGGACCGATCGACGTTCGAGTCGGCGCGCGAACCTTCGAGTTGCTCGCCGTTCGGCTTCCGGATCTCGGGTTCACGAACGTGTATGGCACGGACGTGACCGCCCAACGGGCGATCACGAAGTTCCCCGATCAGAACCCGAACCCGGTCTTCCGCATCTCGATGGACGGCGTGCTCGTCTATGTGAATCCTGCCGCGCAGGGATTGATCGACGGGATCGGCGGAAAGGTGGGCTTACTGCTCCCGCAGCCCTACCGGAGCGACCTCCAGGGCGTTGCCAGGCAGGGAGAGCGACGGTCCGTCCACGCGAACAGCCAGGGGCGCCATTTCGCGCTCCTTGCCGTGGAGGTTCCCGAATTCGAGTTCATCAACGTGTATGGCACCGACATCACCGCCCAGCTGGAGCTCAGGGCGGCGAACGACAGGAACATCGAGCTCCTGCTGAATATCCTGCCCGAACCGATCGCCGACCGACTTCGCAATGGCGAATCGTTGATCGCGGACCGGCATGAGGACGTCTCGCTGCTGTTCGCCGACATCGTCGGGTTCACCGGGATGTCGAGCACGATGGACGCTGCCGAGCTCGTCTCGCTGCTCAACGACGTCTTCAGTGTGTTCGACAGGCTCGTCGCGGCGAGCGGGCTCGAAAAGGTCAAGACGATCGGCGACGCCTACATGATCGTGGGCGGGATGCCGATCTGGCAGCCCGACCACTTGGAGCGTCTGGCGACGCTCGCCCTCAGCATCGCCGCCGAGGTCGGCGATAACGAGGTGGCGCGACGCCTCGGGGTCGAGTTTCGCATCGGCATGCACGCAGGGCCCGTTGTCGCCGGTGTGATCGGGACCAGGAAATTCATCTACGACGTGTGGGGCGACACGGTCAACCTGGCGTCGCGGATGGAGTCAACAGGCGTGCCCGGGCGGATCCAGGTGACCGGGGCGGTCGAACGCCGGCTCCGCGACAGGTTCGTCATGACGTCGCGCGGCCAGGTCGACATCAAGGGCAAGGGACTGATGGAGACGTTCTTCCTGGACGGCGAGGTGCAATAGCGCCTTAGAACGTGGTCGTCGTGGTGTGCGACGCGCCGTCGTCGATGGAGGCGTAGGCCCCTTCGATGATGTCCAGGACGTGCCGCGCGTGCTCGGCGGTCAGCAGGGGCGTCGTCTCGCCACCCAGGCAGTCGATGAAGTGACGGATGCCGGTCTCCACGACGCCATGCGCATCGACCGGTACGTCGACGTCGTCGTGCCAGCCCTCGCTGGCTGCTGGCGTGTCGTCGTCGATGTAGAGGCTGACTGGCGCTGCCGGGTCATGTGACTGGCCCCCGAAGCTCACGGTCCCCCGCTCGAAGTGGAGCTCCAGCCACGGTGCCAGCGTGGCCGCTGTCCCGAAGCTGGCGAGGAGCTGACCGAGGGCGCCGCTGGCGAACTCGAGATTGATGAGCACGTGGTCCGGGGTCGTCACTTCGATGCGCTCGCCGGTCAGCGGACCACCGCGGACGACACGAGTCGGTACGCCGATCGCGCCCATCGCCTGCACCCGCGTCACCGGCCCGAGCAGCGTCGTCATACCGTGCAGCCGGTAGACGCCGTGGTCGATGACCGGTCCAACGCCCGGCCGGTAGAACGGTCGTGGATCACCCGTGTACTCGCGCCATGCGGCGGGTCCTGGATCGGCGTGGTGCGCGACGACCAATGTGGCAGCACCGTAGCGCCCAGAGTGGACGAGGTCGGCAACCCACTGGAAGCGCGTCGTCGCCGCTACGCCCGGCGCACACAGGAACATGACCCCGTGCTCCGCGGCGGTGGCGATCGATCGATCCGCCTCCGCGACCGTGCTCGCGATCGGCTTCTCCGAATAGAGGCTGAGCCCGGCGTCCAGGACCGCCTGGTTCACCGCCCCATGGTGCGGTGCCGGGGCGAGATCGATGACAGCATCCAGATCGGCGCCAGCAAGCATGGCTTCCAGATCGTAGAAGAGCTCGACGTCCGGCGACCAGCCTTTGATGGCCGCCGCCGCGCGCTGTGCGGCGTCGAGGCGGGCGTCCATCAGCGCCGCAATGCGGACGCGAGGCGCCAGCTCGGCCAGCGCCGGGAAGTAGTGTCGGCTGGCGACGTCGCCGCAACCGACGATGCCGATCCTCAGCGGGTCCGCTGCCACGCCTCGATGGTACGCACCCGCTGAAGCCTCGGTGCAGGGAAAGAGCTACGCCGCGTAGACGTCCTGCGGCTCGGCCGCGTCCGGAGCGCCCACCTCGATCGGGTTGTTGACCGGATCCTGGCTCCACTCGAACCAGCCACCGTCGTAGACGGCGATGCGCGGCCAGTCCTGAAGGAACGCGTAGAACCACGTCTCGCTGGCACGCCATCCGGTGCCGCAGTAGAACGCGACCCATTTCTCCGGCACGATCCCGGCCTCGACCCAGTTGGCCGTGATCTCCGGGTATGCGCGCATCGAGTTGTCGACGTTTCGGTAGTGCTGCATGTGGTAAGCGTCGGTGCCGCAGTTGCCCCACACGTCGCCCTGGATCCGCCCCGCCGGGCCGATGTAGTTGTAGCCGCTGACCGCGCCGATGTGCTCGCGCCAGGTCCGCACGCTCACGAGGGCAGCGCCCTCGGGGTCGGCGATGATCTGCTTGGCCTCGTCGATGTCGACGATGACCTCGGGGCGGACCGGGATGACGGCGCCGAAGTCTGCGACCGGCGAGGGCTCGCGCAGGATGGTCTCGACGGGATTGCCGTCGCGCACCCACCAGTCGTAGCCACCGTCGAGCAGCCGCACGTCCTCGACGCCCGCGTAGGTGAGGATCATCAGCGCACGGGTCGCCGCGATCTGGCCCGCCCGCCGACCCGGCCACTTCTCGTTCGCCTGGCCCTCGGTGTCACGGCCGTACACGACCACCGTGGTGTCCTTGGTGATGCCCAGGGCGCGGATCGCCGCATCAAGGACCTCCGGCGAGCGGCGGTTCCAGTCGGCCGGATCCTCGAGCGTGTTGGTATCGAGGTAGAGCGCGCCCGGGATGTGTGCTTCCGCGTACTCCTCGGGAACGCCGAAGTTGACGTGGAAGATCCGGAAGTCGCCCTCCGGTGCGGCTTCGGGGCGCTGGCCCGCGAGCACCTGGCGAAGCCAGTCGATGTGGACCAGCTTCTGGTACTGCGGCAGTCGGTCGATCGGAAGCGTCGGATCCGCAGCCCATGCTCCGAAGCCGTCGGCATAGACGCGCGCATCGGTGACACCGAGCGCGGTGAGCTTGTCGACCAGGGCCGCAGCGTCCTCGACGCCCGCGCCATAGACGATGACGTCCTGATCGGGCGCCACGCCCTTGCCTGCCAGCAGCCTCGCGATCTCGGGCTCATCCACTGTCCGCAGCCAGTCGATCGGGAAGGCCGACGCCCCCGGGATGTGGCCGCCACGCGCCTCCCCGTTCAGGCGCCACCCGTTGTAGGCGGCGAGCGGCCGAACGTCGACCAGCGTCAGCGACGGATCGCCGAGGCGGTCGCGTAGCTCGCTGGTGGCGATGGTCAGGATGTCAGCTCGGTCGGTCATGTGGGTCGTCCCCTCGTGTCGTGAATGGTCGGAGCAACAAGAAACCCCTGCCTTGGCAGGGGTCCGGGGCGGCACTTGCGTGCGGGATCCTACGTCAACGCACGCCTAGCGACACCACCTGCCCTGCTCGGCAGCGGTATGACACATGCAGTGATGGTGTCGGTGCGTCATCGCCGGCGCATTGTCCACTAGTCGAGTAGGGATTGCAAGTCCCGGGGACGGGCGGAGCCACGTGGTGGGAATGACCACCGCCTCACGCCACGGGTTCGCGCTGGATGCCTCGCCGTAGCCGGGCCGGCGAGAGCGGCAGGCAGGACAGCACGAGCACGACGGCCAGCGCGACCAGCATCCAGAGGCTGGCCGAGAAGTCGCCCGTCAGATCCCGAGCGGCCCCCAGGATGACCGGCCCGGCCGATGACACGATGTATCCCCCGAGCAGCATCAGCGCGGCGACCGAACCGACCCGGGCCGGATCGTCGGCGACGTCCAGGGGCAACGTCAGCACGAGCGGGAACACGGCGCCGAGGGCGAGGCCGAGCACCGCTACCCATGCGAATGCCAGGTCGGGCGCGAGGATGATCCCGATGAGGCCGAGCACGGCGACCGCCGACGAGACCAGGAGCTGCGGCCGTCTCCGCCCGAGCCGGTCCGCGACAAGGGGTACGCCGATGGTGGTGACGAGGCCCACGCCGTTGAAGACGCCGATCAGCGCTCCCGCATCGGTCGGGTTCCAGCCGCGCTCGACGAATGCGTTCGGCAGCCACGAGACGATGCCGTAGAAGAGCACCGACTGGAGGCCGAAGACGGCCACGAGCAGCCAACCTGTCGCATCGCTCCACGGCAGCCGCCGGGCGCCGGTCGATCCGGCTGGCGGGCGGCCGCCGATCCCGACGAGGACCAACCAGGTCACGACCGACAGCATCGAGACTGCCGAGATGATCAGCAACGCGCGCCGCCAGTCATCGCTGCCCGCCAGCGGGACGGCGAAGCCCGCGGCAAGGGTCGAGCCGGCGACGATGCCACCTGCGTAGGCGCCCGTTCCGAGCGCCGGTCGTCCCGGCAGCCGCTGCGACACGATCATCGACGGGATCGCACCGGCGCTGCCGATCCCGATGCCGATGCCGAGCGTCGCCAGCATCACGAGCGGCACTGACGGTACGACCGACCGGATGAGCCCGAAGCCGACGACCGTGACCAAGCAGGCCGCGAAGGCCAAGCCCGATCCGAAGCGTGCCGCCAGGCGCGGTCCGACCGGCGCGAACACCCCCATGCACAGCACCGGGATCGTGGTCAGCAGTCCCGCGATCCCCGCGGACAGGCCGAGATCCTCGCGGATCAGTGGCAGCAGCGGCCCGATCGCGAGGATCTGCGGTCGCATCGCGAGCGAGGCCACGAACAGTCCAGCGATGACGGCCAGCGGGACCCCGGCGCGGCTCATCGGTCTTCGGGGTCGCGCATCGGAGCACTCTAGCGGCGCGCGATCGTCGCCACCGACCGCATCGGCGTACCTAGGAAATCGTGCGTGACTGCCTTGGCATCCGGGAAGCGCCCGTGCATACTTCGACGATGGCACGCCAGCGTTCACCGAACGGTCTCCGGGTCGGGCAAGCGGCCGAGATGCTGCAGGTGTCCGTCGATACGCTCCGGCGGTGGGAGGCGGACGGCCGCATCAGGGTCGATCGGTCCGAGGGCGGTCAGCGCGTCATCGCGATCGAGGAGGTCAGCCGCCTGCTGACGGAACGCCGCACGACGACGGCCGACCGGCCCATCGTCGCCCAGTCCGCCCGTAATCGCTTCCGCGGCATCGTGACGCGTGTCGAGAAGGACAAGATCGCGGCGGTCGTCGAGGTGATCGCCGGACCCCATCGGCTGGTCAGCCTGATGACGGCCGAGGCCGTCGATGAGCTGGGGCTGACGGTCGGGGACGAGGCGATCTGCGTGGTCAAGGCCACGAACGTGATCGTGGAGGTGCCTGCAGGTGGACGCAGCGGCGGCGGTTGACGCTCGTCCCGCCAGCGGGGTGATCGCTGGCCGCGCCGTCCTCGCGACGGCTGTGGTGTTCGCGATCTTCCTCGGGTTGCCGGTCCTCGTGCTGGTCATCCGGGCGGCGGCCGGCGGCTCCCTGGCGCGCTCCCTCGTCTCGCCCGCCGTCCTCGACGCCGTCGCCCTGAGCCTGCTGACGACGACGGTGTCGCTCCTGCTGACGGTCGCCATCGGGCTGCCGCTGGCGTTCGTCCTGGCGCGCCGTTCCTTCCCGGGCAAGCGGCTGGCCGAGATCGTGATCGACCTGCCGATCGTGCTCCCGCCATCGGTCGCGGGCCTCGCCCTGCTGCTCGTGTTCGGGCGGCGCGGGCTGGTGGGCGCCCCGCTCGACCTACTGGGCTGGACGATCCCGTTCACGACCGTGGCCGTCATCCTCGCCCAGACCTTCGTATCGGCCCCCTTCTTCGTGCGCTCGGCGCGTGCCGGCATCGCGGCTGTCGACCGTGACCTCGAGGACGCCGCCCGCGTCGATGGCGCCTCGGAGCGCGAGGTTTTCCGGGCGGTGACGATCCCCCTGGCCGCGTCGGCTCTGGCGGCCGGGCTCGTGATGAGCTGGGCGCGCGCACTCGGCGAATTCGGCGCGACGATCATGTTCGCGGGCAACATCGAGGGTCGTACGCAGACGCTGCCGCTCGTCGTGTACGCAGAGTTCGGAGCCGGCGATCTGGACGCCTCGATCGCGGCCGCGTCCGTCCTGGTCCTTGCCGCGTTCGGTGTGCTCGCCGCCGTCCGCGTCTTCCATTGGGGTCGGGCGCTCGACGCCCGTGGGCTGGGCTAGGCGCGGACTCAGCGCTCGGGCGGCGTCGGCGTAGTCTGGACCAGGTGGGCGGGGGTATTGTGGACGGCTGGGATGCTGCCGAGGCGTCCCGCCTGGTAGTCGGCGACGGCTTGCAGCACTTCGTCGCGGGTATTCATGACGAATGGGCCGAGCCATGCGACCGGCTCGCGGATCGGGCGGCCTCCGAGGACGAGGACGTCCATCGTCGGGCTCCGGCTCTCCTGGTGCGCGGCGGCCTCCATGGTCACGGCATCGCCGGGACCGAATACCACGAGCTGCCCCGTCCCGAGCGGCCACTGTTCCGAGCCGACGGTGCCCTGCCCGTTCATGACGTAGACGAGTGCGTTGTAGTCAGGTCGCCACGGCAGGCGGAGGCGCGCGCCGGCGCTGAGCGTCGCGTGGACGAGCGTCATCGGGCTGTAGGTGGAGCCCGGACCGGCGTGACCGGCGATGTCGCCGGCGATGACCCGGACGAGCGTGCCGCCATCGGGCGATGAGAGGAGCGACACCTCGCTCGCCCGGATGTCCTGGTAGCGCGGGGCGGCCCATTTCTGATCGGCCGGCAGGTTGACCCACAGCTGGAAGCCGTGGAACAGGCCACCGCTCGCGACCAGGTGCTCGGGCGGGCGCTCGATATGGAGGATTCCCGAGCCGGCCGTCATCCATTGGGTGTCGCCGTTGGTGATCACGCCGCCGCCACCGTTCGAATCGTTGTGCTCGAAGATCCCATCGATCATGTAGGTGACCGTCTCGAACCCGCGATGCGGATGCCATGGCGTGCCCTTTGCCTCGCCTGGCGCGTACTCGACCTCGCCCATCTGATCGAGGTGGATGAAGGGATCGAGGTCCTCCAGTGCGACCCCGGCGAAGGCGCGCCGAACCGGGAACCCCTCCCCTTCGAAGCCATGTGGAGCGTTCGTGACGCTGCGGACCGGCCGCTCGCGGGCGATCGCCGGATCGGGTTCAGCGATGCGCGGCAGGACGGACAGGTCTTCGACGATGACGGCGGGCATGGTGGTGCGGCTCCTTCAGTGCGCAGCCTACGATATCCGCTTGATAGTTGCGGTGTCAACTAGGTGCGAGGTGAGTCTCCGGAGATCGGTGGGTAAGGGACCGATGAGCGTGCGTCGCTACGGTCGTCCCCGTCCGACGACGATCCCGCCTCGATCGCCGGGGATGGAGGATCGTCGATGGACCGCCTTCGCCTGCTGTCTGCGGCCGCGTTGCTGCTGGGCGCGATGCTCATGCCGGTCGGCGTGCTCGCCGCGGGTGGCCCGGCACCCACCGAGCCGTGCGTCCCAGGCGCCGTCTGGGAGGATCCATCGAGCGGCGTGAAGTACCTGTGCGTCTATGACGAGGTCTACGGCGGGCCACGCTGGGTGCTGCTATCTGGTGGACAGCGCGGAGCGAGCGGCTTCCCCTACCGCTCCTCGACCTACGGCTGCCTGCAGCTGAGCGTCGGTCTCACCGGGCTCAACGGTAGCGGCGGCGACGCGGTCGGTCGCACGTATCGGTGGCCGTGCTCGCCGATCCGCGACCGCGTGACGCAGCCCGCGGGCGAGCTCCGAAGCCGGATCATCGTCCAGCGCTACGGTGCCGGAGGGTGGACGACCTGCCGGGACAGCGGCTACAGCTACAACACCTCGACGGCCTTCGGCTGGGTTTCAGGCATCGACATGGGCAGCAGCGCCGACTGCGGCGCCGGGAGCTATCGGGCCGTCGGCCAAAGCTCGTTCCTCCAGGGCGGCCTGTGGCGCGGCGGGATGCTGTACACGCCGCTGCTCTGGCTGCCGTGAGGGCCGCCTTCGGTGCGATCCTCTTCGGCCTCGTGGGTGGGGTCGGTCTGGCGACCGCCGTCCTGTCGAGCGCCGGCGACCGACCCACGACGGTCGAAGCCGCGCTCGGGATCCACGATGACCCCACCCTTGATCGTCGCCGAGCGGATGCTGTCGCGGTCCTGACGGCCGACTGTATGCAGGAGCGCGGGCTGCCTTGGCTGGCGGTTCCGGAGCCGGCGCCGCAGCTCCCGGATCCGGACCTCGAGCCGGTCGAGTGGGCCAGGCGCTGGGGCTTCGGCCTGTCCACCATGGTCGGGGCTCCGCTCGCCAAGACGACCGAGGACGCGAACGTGGCAGCGACCGACGGGGCCGATCCGCCCACGCGAGCCGCGTACCGGCGGGCGCTCCATGGACAGGGTGGGACGCGCGGCTGTCATGACATCGCCGCCGATGCGGTCTTCGGTTTGCGAGACCGGCTCCTGGCGCCCATGCGGGATGCCCTCGACGAGCTCGATGCGCGGATCTCGGCTGACCCGGCCGCGAGGCGAGCCGTCGCTACCTGGCGCAGGTGTGTCCGGCCGATCGCGGCAGGGCTCGCCGCCGATCGTCGATCGCTGGCGGGCGCTCTGCTGGGACGATACGACACCGGCCTCCGGAACCTGGCCGGTCTGCGCTCGATCGCGGGGCTCGCTGCGTTGCAAGCCGACGAGCGTCGGGTCGCGACCGTCGTGGCCGAATGTGAGCTGGCGTACGCCGCCGCGCGGGCGGCCGCGGCGGCGCCGCACGAGGCGACATTCGCCGTTGAGCACCACGGAGCGCTGACGACCATCGGGGCGGCGATCCGGGCCGCGGAGGCGGCGTTGCCCACCCTGCCGGCGGCTGCGCCCTAGCTCGTCGCCGGCTGGTCCACCGATACCCACGCCCGGTCGAGCGGCAACTGGATCACGGTCGAGCGCTCCTCAGCCAGTGCCTGGCGAAGGGCGGGCTCGACATCCGCGTCGTTCTCGACGCGTACGCCACGTGCACCGAGGCCGCGGGCGATCGCCGCGAAGTCGACGCTGCCGAGCTCCGTGGCCACGCCCTCGCCCGTGCCGCGCCGGGCCTGCCACATCCGGATGGTCCCGTAGCGCTCGTTGTCGAAGACGAGGACGACGATCCGGGCGCCCTCCCGAGTCGCGGTCTCGAGCTCGGCCATGGTCATGGCCATGCCCCCGTCACCCACCAGGGCGACCACCGGGCGATCGCGGTGGATCAGCGCGGCTGCGATAGCGGCGGGCACCGCATAGCCCATGGCGCCGGAGGTCGGCCCGATGAACGTGCCCGGGCGGCGGAACCGAAAGCCGCGCCCGGCCCAGCCCGCGAAGTTGCCGGCATCGGTCGTCAGGATCGCGTCGTCGGGCAGCACCCGGCGAAGCGTCGTGATCACGCGACCCGGATGCACGCCCGGGCCGTCCCAGTCGTCGGCACCGGCATCGACCGTGGAGGCTTGCTCCCAGGCCGCACGGTCCGAGGCGTTGTTCGCCTGTCGCGTCTGGAGGAGTGCAGCGTCGAGCACCGCCTTGCCGATGAGGCGTTCGTTCGCGGCGCGCAGGAATGTGCGCGCGTCGGCTGCCACCGTCAGGTCGGGCTGGCGTGGTCCGGCGGTCAAGCCGGGCTCGATGTCGACGTGCGCCCAGCGCGTCCCTGCTGCCGGGATGGTGTCGTCCCCGGAGGTCGGCTCGTTCAGGCGGGAGCCGATGACGAGCATCGCGTCTGCTTGCTCGAGTCGCGCCCGGACCGTCGGCGCTGCCGCGAGACCTGCCATGCCCAGGTACAGCGGGTGGTCGTTCGAGATGACATCGGCCCGCCGCCACGCGGCGATGATCGGCACCTGCAGGAGCTCGGCGAAGCGCAGCAGGTCGGTCGACGTTCGGGCGCGCAGCACGCCGCCGCCCGCGAGGATGACGGGCCGCTCCGCAGCGGCGAGCAGCTCGATGACCGTGCCGATGTCGCGGTCGGAAGGTCGCGCCGACGCCGGTCGTTCCGCGGGGACATGCGCGTCGTCCGGCACGTCCTGATCGAGCACATCCTCCGGCAGCGAGAGCAGCACCGGGCCGGGACGACCGACCATGGCCTGGCGGATCGCCTCGCGCAGGACCGCGGGAGCCTCCGCAGGGTCGCTCACTTCGGCCGCCCACTTGGCGAGCCCGCCGATCGTGCCGACCTGGTCGATCTCCTGGAAGGCCTCGTGGCCGCGGTGGGCGCGCTCGACCTGGCCGACCAACGCGAACATCGGTGTCGAATCCTGCCGCGCGGTGTGGATCCCGATCGCCAGATTCGCCGATCCGACGGCTCGGGTCCCGAGACACGCGGCGGGTCGACCGGTCAGGTTGCCATGCGCCTCGGCCATGAATGCGGCCCCGCCTTCGTGGCGGGTGGCGACGACCCGGATCCCGGCATCGCCGAGGACATCGAGCAGGCCCAGGAACGATTCGCCAGGCACCGTGAAGGCGTACCGGACGCCGGCGGTGCGCAGCGCGTCGGCCACCAGGCGTCCGACCGTGCGCGGCCCACTGGGTGTCGGGGCGACGTCCTCCTCCGGCGTGGGTTCGTGCGCGTCCTCGATCGCCTCGGGTGGCACATCCTGCGCCGGACCGTCCTCCAGCTCGGGGTCGGTCGTCCTCGTGACCTCGTCCGTCATCCGAATGCGAGCGGGTACGCGACCGTCGACAGCACGAGGCCGAGCACGATGATGACGATCACCGCGATCATGACGACCCTCGCAAACCGAGATCCAGGCAGCACGTCCCGTCCTAGCGGTAGTTCTGGAACTGCAGCGGGACCGGCTCGTCGAGCTCACGCAGCCGCGTCATCACCCGCTGGAGCTCGTCCTTGCTCTTGCCCGATACGCGCACGGCGTCGCCCTGGATCTGCGACTTCACCTTCGGGTGCTCGTCCCGGATGAGTTTGGTGATGCGCTTGGCGATGTCCTCGGTCAGGCCCCGCCGGAGCTTGATCTGCTGGCGCACCTTGTTGCCGCCCGCCGGCTCGACCTTGCCCCAATCGAAGATCTTGAGCGACAGGTTCCGCCGGATCGCCTTGGACTCGATGAGGTCCTTGACCGCCGCCGCCCGGTGCTCGTCGTCGGTCACAAGGACCAGTTCATCCTTGGTCTGGGTCAGGTCGACCGTGACGCCCTTGAAGTCGTAGCGCTGGCCCACCTCCCGGCGGACCTGGTCGAGCGCGTTGCGTAGTTCCTGTTCATCGAAGTCGCTCACGACGTCGAACGAGACATCACCCGCCATGCATCCTCCTCCTGCTACCCAGCGCGCGGCGTTTCGCGCCGGTGCCACCACTCGCGGAAGCGAGCGATCCGCCCATCGTCCGCGACCTCGATCGTGAGAAAGCCGGCCAGCCTCACCCGCGCCAGATCGCTGCGCTGGACATAGCTCGCGTGCCACACGGCCAGCACCGTCGGGTCAGCCACCCAGTGGCGTTCGACGGTGAACTCGACGTCCTGCTGCCGCTCGGCTTCCTCGAGCAGGTACGCGCGCACCGCATTGTGCCCGATGATCGCCGGTTCGAATGGATCCTCCCGGTACTCGACGTCCTCCGTGAACAGGTCGGTCCAGGCATCGCCGTCGAATGCCATCCACGCACGGCCATAGCGCTCGAGCAGGTCCTCGCCGGCGGCGTGGTCCAGGTTCATCGTCGAGACGTCTCCTCCAATCGTCGCAGCAGGCCCGTCGCGATCAGGTAGCTGCGGCCGCCGCCCATGACGAGGACAGCATCGCCCGGCCGGACCTGGTCGGCCAGTCGGTCGGCCGTCGCCTCGACCGAGCCCGGTGCCTCCACCGGGATGTCAGTACGACGCTCGGCCACGGCGGCCGCGAGTCCGCTGGACGAGGCGATCGTCGTATCCGGATCGCGGCCGGCCCAGATATCAGCGATCGCCACTGCGTCTGCCGTGGCAAGCGCGTCGGCGAACTCACGAAGCAGCGCGGCCGTTCGATGGTACGTCAGCGGCTCGTAGACCGCCCACACGCGTCGGCCCGGCTCCCGCTGGCGGACCGCTTCGATCGTCGCCCGGATCGCGGTGGGGTGGTGGCCGTAATCGTCGTAGACCACGACGTCGTTGGCCTCGCCCTTGCGCTCGAGCCGTCGACCGACGCCCGCGAACGTCTCGAGACCACGCGCGATCGACGCCGGTGCGACACCGAGCGACAGCGCCGCCCCCGCGACGCCGAGCGCGTTCGCCGCGTTGTGGCGTCCGGCGGTCGGCAGGCGGACCGTGAGCGGCACATCGGTGTCGCCCGGCGGGTAGAGCTCCAGCGTCGTCCCGTCGGGTTCCTCCGCGAGGATCCGACCCACCAGGGACCGAGGGACAGCGCCACCCTCCTCGCTGATCCTGACCGGCAGCACGGACAGCAGGCCATCGGTGAGGCGGCTGACGATCGCCGCGACGCCGGGGTCACCGATGTTGGCGACGACGGTCCCACCGGCGGGCATGGCCGCAAGCCAGTGCAGGAAGGCAGCCTCGACCGCCGAAGCGTCCGCGAACACGTCGGGGTGGTCCCATTCCGCGCTCGTCAGGACCACCATGGCCGGTCGATAGGCATCGAAGTTGCCGGCGTACTCGTCGGCCTCCACGACGAACGGCGCACCGCGACCGATGCGCGCAGTCGCCGGCGTGCCGCCGGTGAGGCCGGAAGGCAGCAGCGCACCCACGAACGCGGACGGGTCGAGACCGGCCTGCACGAGGACATGGACGAGCCAGCCGGCCGTCGTGCTCTTGCCATGGGTCCCGGCGACCGCAACGAGCGTCCGTCCCGCGGCGGCGTCGGCGATCACCTGCTGCCACGGTTCGACCGGGACGCCGCCGTCCCGAGCTGCGCGTAGCTCGGCGTTGTCCGGGTCGACCGCTGTGAGCGCCTTCGTGACCACCAGGCGGTCGGGTGCCGGTGCCGTCGTCACGTGACTCGGGTCATGCGTGCTGGCGACAGCGACACCCAGCTCCTCGAGCGCAGCCGTGTAGGGCGACGGTCCGCCGCTATCGCACGCGGTGATCACCGCGCCGGCAGCGTGGGCCAGCAGCGCCGCTCCGCTTGCGCCAGCGCCAGCGGCGCCCACGACATGGATGCGCTCGCCGCGGCGGATCGGGCGGGCACCGCGGACCGGGTCGAGACCGGCGCCGATCGCGGCGGCGTCGCGACTCACGCCGTGGGGCCGGAAGCGGTCAGCCTGGCCAGCACCAGGTCGAGCGCCGCCGCGGCGCTCAGTCGTTTGTTGCCGGTCCGATCGCTATCCCAGACGTGGCGGCGCACGTCATCCCCGTCGGCGTCGGCGACGGCGACGTACGTAAGCCCGACAGGCTTGGCGGCGGTCCCGCCGTCTGGGCCGGCGACCCCGGTCACCGCTACGGCCAGATCGACCGCGAGCCGGCGTCGCGCACCGTCGGCCATCGCTCGGGCGACTTGGGCCGACACGGCGCCGTGCGCTTCAAGCACGTCGCCCGGGACGTCGACGAGCCCGGTCTTCAGGTCGTTGCTGTAGGTCACGAACCCGCCGGTGAAGTAGTCGCTCGACCCTGGCACCTCGGTGATGAGGTGCGCGACGAGACCGCCGGTGCATGACTCAACCGTACCGATCCGGATGCCCCGGTCCCGACACACGACCCCGACGCGACGCGCCAGCTCCAGCAGCTCCTCGTCAGACGCTGGCACCCGTCAGCGGCGTTGGGTCATCACGGGTTCGTCCGGCGGTGCGAACAACCAGGTCTCCGGGATGCCGCTTCGACCGAGCGCACCGAGGGAGGTGCCGTTCAACGTGAACTTCGTGACACCTGACGAGCCGGTGCGGACCTCGATCGTCTCCTTCCCGGTGAACGTCAGCTTCTTGCCGTTGCCGAGCACCTTGCCGGCGGGGCCTGTCTTGGCATCGAGCTTGCCGTCGACCCAGACCTTCAGCCATGCGCGGCCACCCTCGATCGAGACGACCAGGTTGACGCCCTTGAATGCGACCGTGACCGCGCGGGTCAGCGAGGTGGTCTTGCCCTCGGGGCTGGATGCAGTCACCGTGATCGCCCACTTGCCGGCGGTCAGCGCGAACGGCGCGTTGAACATGCCGTCCTCACCGACCTCGACGGTGACGGGCTTTGGCTCCGCGGGCGGTGCGGGCGTCGCGCCGCCGCTCGAGGTCGAGGCGGGTCCCGTGTACTTGGCGCTCACCACGACCGAGCCCGCGTTCGTCGTCTTGCCACGGACGGGGATGGCGCCGTTCTCGTACGTCGCGCTGTCGGCCGGTTGCTCCACGGTCAGCGTGGGCGCCTCGACGACGCGGAACGGCACGGTGATGACGCGCTCGACCGAGGCCTCGGCGACCTTGCCGGTCGCGGGGTCCGTGGCCGTGATCGTGAACAGGTTCTCACCGCGCCGCAGATCGACCTGGAGCGCCCAGCGCCCGGCGGAGTCGGCCGTCTCACGTGCCTCGATATCGGCCGTCTTGACGGTCACCGAACCGCCCGGGATCGTGGTGCCCTCGAGCAGATAGGACGTCGTGTCCTCTTCGACCTCCAGGACGGCGACGGCCGGGTCGGTGACGGCGATGGTCGGCGGTTTCGAGAACCGGAGCAGCTGGAACCCCAGCCAGACCATGAAGATGACGACGAGCGAGACGAGCAACGCGAAGACGATCAGGCTCGGTGAGAACGTCAGGCCACGGCGCGGCGCGGCGATCGGGCGCGGGACGGCGATGACGGCCTGGGGCTCCATCGGGGTGCCCCGTTCGCGGCGCCACTGCAGGAGTACCTCGTCGGGATCGAGGCCCAGGTACAGCGCGTAATTGCGCAGGAAGCCCTTCGTGTAGACAGCGCCGGGCAGCTCGCGATAGTCGCCGCGTTCGAGCGCCGCGAGATAGCGCGCCCGGATCTTGGTGTCCCGCTCGGCCCGATAGAGATCGACGCCCTTACGTTCGCGGGCAGCGAGCAGGCGCTCGGGCAGGCCGGGTGCGCTCTCGCTGGCGGGAACCCGGGTCTCGCGCTCGGTGCCGACTGCCCGTCGGACCTGATCCCTCGTCGTCACTAGGCCGTCCCGTCCTGCTCGCGCTCGCGTCCCCCACGATCGGCGGGCTCCCGCGCCGCCCGTTCGACCGCTGTCGCGACAGGATACCGCAGGCCCTCGGCTGGGCCCCGTCGGTAGGATTCCCTACTCGCGTCAGTCGCCCGGGTCATCGATGTCGTCCTGCGAACGGAACCAGTTGTCCGGTCCGTAGATGTGCCGTGGCGTGGCCGGGTTGCGCGGATCCTGCGGGCCGATGATGCCGTAGCGCTCCAGCTCGTCCATGACCCGGCTGGCGCGTGCGAACCCGAGCTTGAGCTTCGTCTGCAGCATCGACGTGCTGGCACGCTGTGAGCTGTGCACGAGCTCCGCGGCTGGGACCGTCATCTCGTCGACGCCGAGCTTGCGTAGCCAGGCGAACTGGCCGCCTTCGGCCCCTCCCCCGTCCTCCGGATCGGCGAAGGCGAGGATGCCCTCGTCGTAGAACGTCCGGTCGCCGGTCTGTTCGAGCCAGTGCTGTGTCACTGCGCCGACCTCACGGTCGCTCACGAAGACACCCTGCATGCGCACCGGACGCGGTAGGTCGACCGGCTGATAGAGCATGTCGCCGCGGCCGATGAGGTCCTCGGCACCCTGGGCGTCCAGCACGGTCCGCGAGTCGACATTGGAGGCCATCGCGAAGGCGATCCGGGACGGGACGTTGGCCTTGATCAGGCCGGTCACGACGTTGACAGATGGGCGTTGGGTCGCGAGGACCAGATGGATGCCCACTGCGCGCGCCTTCTGGGCGATCTTGACGACCGGGTCCTCGACCTTGCGGCCTTCGCGCATGATCAGGTCGGCGAGCTCGTCGATGATCAGCACGATGTAGGGCATGCGCTCCCCGCCCGGCTCGCCGTCACCGTTCCCGTCCACGTCGGCTCGCGCGTTGAAGCCCGCGATGTTGCGGACCCCGTGCGCTGCCAGCAGCTTGTAGCGGTCCTCCATCTCGCGCACGGCCCAGTTCAGCACGGCCTTGGCCTCACCGGGCTCGACGATGACGTGCTGGAGCAGGTGCGGCAGGCCGTTGTACGGCGCCAGCTCGACGCGTTTGAGATCGACCAGGATGAGGCGGACCTCGTCCGGCCTCGCCCGCATGAGCAGGCTGGTGATGAGCGCGTTGACGCACACGCTCTTGCCCGACCCCGTGGCACCCGCGATGAGCAGGTGCGGCATCTTGGCCAGATCGACCGCGTACGCCTTGCCCGACACGTCGCGCCCGAGCGCGAACGTGAGCGGGCTGGTCGAGCCCAGCATCACGCTCTCGTCGACGAGCGGCTTGAAGCCGACCACCTCGCTGACGGAGTTCGGGATCTCGATGCCGACCACGTCCTTGCCCGGGATCGGCGCCTCGATCCGGATCGAGCGGGCCGCCAGGGCCATCGCCAGGTCATCCGCGAGGGCCTCGATGCGCGACACCTTCACGTGGTGCTCGGGGCGGACCTCGTACTGGGTCACGACAGGGCCCGAGTTGACTGCGACCACCTTGGCCGGGATCGAGAAGCTGAGCAGCTTCTCTTCGATGCGCCGCTTGTTCGCTTCGTGATCGACGCCGGCGCCGACACGTCCCGCCGCGCGTGGCTCGAGGAGGTCGATGCCGGGCAGCACCCAGTCGATGGCGTTGAGCGATTCCTGCGCAGTCGGCCGCTCGGTGGCCAGCGCGGTCGCGACGCGTGTCGAGCCGTTGCCATTGGATAGACGCACCGGGGCACCGGTCGTGCCACCGTCCAACGGGCCTGTCCAGACAGTCTGGCTGACCGGGGGCTGGTTCAGCCGCGGAGCGGGCTCATCGAGGATGCTCCGCGCGGCCGCCAGCTCGTCGCCAGTCGCGACGGGCACGGGGACCGGAGGCTTCGCCGCTGGGGCTCGCCGGCCGTTCGCCGCGGACGCCGCGGGCTTGACCGGTCGGGCGTCGTTGACGCGACGCATGGAGTCGGCCGTCGTCGAGCCGACCCAGCGGGCCGCCCCGGTCATCGGTGCCACCAGCTCCCGCAGCTGGAGATTGAACGCGAGCATCAGGCCCAGGCCGGCGATCGCGCCGAGGAGCACGAACGTGCCGGGGCCGGTGAGGAGCGGTTCGAGCGTCCCGGCGAGGAACCGCCCGATCCGACCGCCACCACGCTCGAAGTCGAACAGCTCGATCTTGAGGACCTCGAAGGCTCCCAGGCTGGCGACGTAGGCGATCGCCAGGCCGGCGATCGTCATCCCCCAGCCGGAGCCTGGCTGCCGGCCGGGACCGCCGGCCACGTACCAGCCACCGCCGAGCAGCAGGAACGGCAGCAGCCAGCGTCCGGTCTCGAACCACGGGGCGATCGAGTCGCGCCACCAGTCGGTCAGGGCGCCCTGGCCGGGGAGGATCAGCGCGATCAACGTGATCGCGCCGAGTGCCATCATCGCCGTGCCGACGATCGAGCGGACGACCTCGGGCGTGAAGATCCGCGCGAGGTCGCGCGAGATGCGCCGACGCGGGCTCGGGCCCGGCCGGGCTCTGGTGGAGCGACGGGGCTTGGCCACGCTCAGACCTCGACCACGACCGGGAAGACCATCGGCCGGCGCTTGGTCTGTTCGTAGAGGAACGTCGAGAGGCTGTCCTTGATCTGGCTCTTGAGCAGGCCGATCTCACTGATGTGATCACCCGGTGTGTCGATCGCGGCGATGACGCGCTCGACCGCCTCGTCGAGGCGCGGGTCCTGCTCATTCATGTGGACGAACCCGCGCGTCACGATCTCCGGCCGACCGATGACCGAGCCGGTCTGCTTGTCGACGGTCACCACGATCATGAAGATCCCGTCGTTCGCGAGCGATCGCCGGTCGCGCAGCACGACCTCGCCGACGTCGCCGACCGACAGTCCATCGACGAAGACGTAGCCCGCCGTGACCGGGCTGCCGCGACGGGCCGAGCCATCGGCGAACAACTCGATCGGTGTGCCGTTCTCGATGATGAAGACGTTCGCCGGGTCCACGCCGGTCTCGGTCGCGAGCCGGCCGTGCTGGACCTGCATCCGGAACTCGCCGTGGATCGGGATGAAGTACTTCGGCTTCGTCAGGCCGAGCATCAGCTTGAGCTCCTCCTGACTGGCGTGCCCCGACACGTGTGCGCGCTTGATCGTGTGGTAGAACACGTTCGCACCGGCCTTGAACAGGTTGTCGATGGTCCGGGATACGTACTCCTCGTTGCCCGGGATCGGGCTAGCGCTCACGATCACGGTGTCACCCGGCTGGATCTCGACGAAGCGGTGGTCGCGATTTGCCATGCGTGCAAGACCCGCCATCGGCTCGCCCTGGGCGCCGGTCGTGGCGATCACCAGCTGGCCGTCGGCGTGGTCCTTGATGCGGTCCTTCGAGATGATCGCTGATGGCTCGTAGGTCAGATACCCGAGCTCGGTGGCGATCCGGAAGTTCTGCTCCATCGACCGGCCGATGACGGCCACGCTGCGCTTCATGTCGGCCGCAGCGTCGAGGACCTGCTGGATGCGGGCGATGTTGCTGGCGAAGGTGGCCACGATCACACGGCCGTCGAGGGGCTCCATGATCTCGCGGAAGGCTTCGCCAACGGTCCGCTCCGACGGCGTGTAGCCCGGGTTCTCTGCCCGCGTGGAGTCCGAGAGCAGGCAGATGACGCCCTCGGCTCCCATCCGCGCGAGGATGGCGAAGTCCGACAGCTTGCCGTCGACCGGGGTGTGGTCGAACTTGAAGTCGCCGGTGTGCACGATGGTCCCGACCGGTGTCCGCAGCGCGATCCCCATCGCGTCCGGGATGGAATGGCCGACACGGAACGGGATGACGTGGAATGGTCCGACATCGATCTCGTCGCCCGGCTCGAGCGCGAGCACCGGGTTGTTATGGAGCTTGTGCTCCTTGATCTTGTTGCCCAGCAGGCCACGCGCCAGCGTGCTGGCGTAGACCGGCACGCCGGGGAACTCCGGCAGCACGTACGGCAGCGCGCCGACGTGGTCCTCGTGGGCGTGGGTGATCAGGAACGCGCGGACCTTGTCGCGGTTCTCCTTGAGGTAGGTGACGTCGGGGATGACGAGGTCGATGCCGAACATCTCCTCGTCGGGGAACATGAGCCCGCAGTCGATCACGACGATGTCGTCGCCGTACTCGAACACGTACATGTTCTTGCCGATCTCCCCCACCCCGCCGAGCGGGATGATGCGGAGCGGCGTGTCTGGGTTGATAGGGGGCATGTGGTTCCTGTGTGCGTTGATCAGAAGATGGTGAGCTGGTCGGTGTCGGGCTCGGACTCGGCGGCGCCGATCGCGGCCAGGGTCTTGGCTGGAGCTTCTTCGTCCAGTGCGGCGACCGCGGCCTCACGCGCGGCTCGGCGGTTCGCCCCGCGCCGCTCGCGCGCTTCGATGAGGACCGCCGGGATCCTCGCCACGTCCTCGTAGCTCTCGCGCTCGATCGCGGGCGTCCGGAGCGCGGCGGCCGGATGGTACATCGCGAACACGGTCGCATCGGTCGCGCCGGTGGCCGGGTCGGCGGGTCGAACCGTCCCGTGGGCCTGCGAGATCCTGGCACCGGGCATGAACCGGCCCATCGAGTGGCGTCCGAGCGTCACCACGACGGCCGGGTCCAGGACCGCGAGCTGCCGCTGCAGGTACGGCGCGCACGCCGCCACCTCGTCGGGCTCCGGATCACGGTTGCCGGGCGGCCGGCACTTGACGATATTGGTGATGAAGACGTCGTCGCGGGTCCAGCCGATGTAGCCGAGCAGGTTCACCAGCAGGCCGCCGGCGCGGCCCACGAACGGCCGACCCTCACGGTCCTCGTTCTGGCCCGGTCCCTCGCCGACGAACACCACCTCGGTGGATGGATCGCCCTCTCCCGGGACGGCACGTGTCCTCGTGGCATGCAGGCGGCAGCGGGTGCAGCCGCGGACCTCGGCCGCGATCGCCTCGAGCGCCGCACGGCGCTCGGCATCGGTCACGCCGGGGATCCGGCCGCGTCCCGTGTCGCGGCGGCCCTGACCCACCCGCGCTCGACCAGTAGCTCAGCCAGCTGGACCGCGTTGGTGGCGGCTCCCTTACGGAGGTTGTCGCTGACCACCCAGAACGCGAGGCCACGACCGCCGTCGATCGACGGGTCCTGACGGACCCGCCCGACGTAGACCTCATCCGACCCGGCAGCGTCGGTCGCGAGGGGATAGGTCGAGGTCGATGGGTCGTCGCGGACGACGACGCCGGGGACGGCCGCGAACAGCGTCCGGGCGCGATCCGGGGTGATCGGGTCGGTCGTCTCAACATGGACCGCCTCGGAATGGGCCACGAAGACCGGGATACGAACGGCCGTGCTGGAGATGCGCAAGTCCGGGAGGTGAAGGATCTTCCGGCTCTCCGTGACGAGCTTCCATTCCTCCTTGGTGTAGCCGTTGTCGAGGAAGACATCGACCTGCGGAAGGGCGTTGAACGCGATCTGGTGCGGGTACACGGTCTTCTCGAGAGGCTCGTCGGCGACATACGCCTCGACCTGGCGCTGGAGCTCCGTGATCGCCTTGGCGCCGGTCCCGGAGACGGCCTGGTAGGTGTCGACCACGACGCGCGCAAGGCCGACCGAGTCGCGCAGTGCCATCAATACAGGAACGAGCTGCATGGTCGAGCAGTTCGGGTTCGCGACGATGCCCTCGTGCCACTCGAGGTCATCCGGGTTGACCTGGCTCACGACGAGCGGCACGGCGGGATCCATGCGCCAGGCGCTGGAGTTGTCGATGACCGTGGCGCCGCGCTTGGCGGCTTCCGGGGCGAGGGCCTTGGAGGTGTCGCCGCCTGCGGAGAAGAGGGCGATGTCGACACCGTCGAATGCCTCGGGCGTGGCCTCGTTGACTGGGTATCTGGTGCCCTGCACGTCGAGTTCGCGGCCGGCGCTCCGGGCGCTCGCGAGCAGCCGTAACTCGCCGAACGGGAACTCCCGCTCGAGCAGGATCCGGATCATGGTGCCGCCGACGACGCCGGTCGCGCCGACGACCGCGACCGTGAGGGGCTTGGTGGTCACCGAGGGCATGGCTCCGCTGTGGTCTTGATCACGTCGGGCACGGCGGGAGTATAGCAGCGGGCATCATCGACACCGACCGCTGCGCTGGGTCACCCGCCGGATCGCGCATTGCCATGCCGCTGGAACGTGGGGCGTTCCGAGCGGCGGCTGAGCGAATGCGCTCGGGCACTCGGCCGTCGTTCGGCACGTCCGGCGTGCCGATCGGTCGAGGAACGTCCTTGATCGACCTCCGCTCGCCCGTGCAACAGTCCCTCGCCGGTCGCTCGGAACATGGGGCGTTCCACGAGCGGCCGGGCGTACACACGATCCGCCGTCGGCCAGCCGGGTCGCTTCAAGCCGCGAGGCCGTATTGACTCCATTTCCGCTCCCACTGGAAGAATCGGGGCTACGAGGGTCACAACGACCTGACCGCCGCATCTTCCGTGCGGGGGGACGGCGCCGAAGGGGGCGGGATGGGTCCGTTACGGCGCCCTAGCCGCGGATCTTCCGACCCCATCGGAATTCGAGCACATATCGCGCTGCGGGACCAGAATCGGACGACCGGCCGGGCCCGAAGGCGCCGACCGGTCGACCGGAACGTCTGGTGGCAGGGAACGTCAGCTCCCGACCGGCTCCTTGGCCAGGTGGCGCTGCATCGCGGCCTTGCGCGATAGGTTCACACGGCCCTGGCGGTCGATCTCGGTCACGACGACCATCACCTCATCGCCGACGGACACAACGTCCTCGACAGTGGGCACGTGGTAGTCGGCGAGCTCGCCGATCCGGACGAGGCCCTCCTTGCCGGGCAGGATCTCGACGAATGCGCCGAAGCCCATGATGCGGGTGACCTTGCCGAGATAGAGCGCGCCGATCTCGACCTCGCGAGTCAGCGACTCGATCCATTGGATCGCCTTGCGCGAGTTCTCGCCCGAGACGGCCGCGATCTCCACGGTGCCGTCGTCCTCGACGTTGATCTCGGTCTGGGTCTCTTCCTGGATCTTGCGGATCATCGATCCGCCCTTGCCGATGATGTCGCGGATCTTCTCGGGGTTGATCTTGATCGTGATGATGCGCGGCGCGAAGTCGCTCATCTCCACGCGGGCCTCGGGCAGCACCGCGGTCATCTTGTCGAGGATCTCGAGCCGAGCCGCGAGGGCCTGCTTGAGTCCATCGCGGATGATCGCCTCGCTGATGCCCTGGACCTTGATGTCCATCTGGAGGGCCGTCACGCCGTCCCGCGTCCCGGTCACCTTGAAGTCCATGTCCCCGATCGAGTCCTCCTTGCCCAGGATGTCGGTGAGGACGACGAAGCGGCCGTCGGGCTCGCTGATGAGACCCATCGCGGCGCCGGCGACCGGCGCCTTGATCGGCACGCCGGCGTCCATCAGGGCGAGGGTCGATCCGCAGGTCGACGCCATCGAGGTCGAACCATTCGACGTCACGCACTCGCTCACGAGCCGGATGACGTACGGGAACTCGTCATGGTCCGGGAGGACCGGGACGAGGGCCCGCTCCGCGAGATGGCCATGACCGATGTCGCGACGGCTGGGTCCACGCATCGGCTTGTTCTCGCCGGTGCTGTACGGCGGGAAGTTGTAGTGGTGGAGATAGCGCTTCTCGGTCTCCGGGCTGATCGTGTCGATCCGCTGGACGTCCGAGGACGATCCGAGCGTGGCGACCGTCAGGGCCTGGGTGTCACCGCGCGTGAACAAACCGGAACCATGGGCCCGCGGCACGAGACCGACCTCGACGCTGATCGGACGGATGTCCGTCAGGCCGCGGCCGTCGATGCGGATGCCCTCGTCGAGGACGAGCTGGCGGACGGTCTTCTTCTGGACGAGGCTGAACAGGTTCTTGCTCACCCGCGCGTCGCGGCGAGCGGCCTCGAGCAGGCTGGCGGTGTCGCCACCGTTGCGCTGGGCGCGGACCCCGTCGGCGATCGCCGTGCGCAGGGTCGAGATGCGACCCGGCAGGTCGTTGGCGAACCAGATCAGGAGGTTGGCGGTGGCCTCGGCGTCAGGCAGCGCCCGATGGCCCTGGCTGAGCTCGACACCGAAGAAGCGCGCAAGGTCGCCGAGCTTGTATGACTCGGCGCCCGGATAGCCTTCGCGGGCGATGACCAGCGTATCGAGGTACGTGCCGGGCTCGAATCTGAACCCGTCGCCCTTGGCATCTTCGATGAAGGCCAGGTCGAAGCCGACGTTGTGACCCACGATCTTGGCGTCGCCCACGAACGCGAGCAGCTGATCAGCGGCTTCGCGCGCGGTCGGTGCCCCTTGCACGTCTTTGTCGGTGATGCCGTGCATCTGGTTGCCGACGATCGGCCGGCCGGGATTCACGAACGTCGACCAGCGATCGACGATCTCGGTGCCCTTGACCTTGACCGCAGCGACCTCGAGGAGGTCGGACATCTTGGGATCGGTGCCCGTCGTCTCGACGTCGAGGACGACCAGCTCGCGCTTCTCGTCCGTCGCGCTGGCGAACTCCAGCACGGAACCCGTGGTCGGCTCGAGGTACGGGATGCGCTTCGCCTTGCCGAAGGCCTTCTGGATCTCCTCCTGAAGGTCGACGATGGGTTGCAGCGACCGGTGGCCGAACAGGATGGCCTCGGCCATCACGTCCTCGGGCAGGAGCTTGGCGCCCGCTTCGACCATCATGATGGCGTCGCGCGTGCCGGCGACGATCAGATCGAGCTCCGACTCGGCGAGCTGGCTGAACGTCGGGTTGACGACGAATTCGCCGCCGATCCGACCGACGCGCACCGAAGCGACCGGGCCGTTGAACGGGATCTCGCTGATGGTCAGGGCCGTCGACGCGGCGATCGTGCCGATGACGTCGGGGAGATTCTCCTGGTCGGTCGAGAGGACCGTGATGACCAGCTGGACGTCGTCCTTGTAGCCCTCGGGGAAAAGCGGGCGGATCGGCCGGTCCGTCTGTCGGGCGGCGAGGATCGCGTTCTCCGACGGACGCGCCTCCCGCTTGATGAAGCCGCCCGGGATCTTGCCCGCGGCGTACATGCGCTCTTCGAAATCGACCGTGAGCGGGAAGAAGTCGAGCCCGGGGCGGGGCTCGGAGCGGTTGGCGGTGCCAAGCACCATGGTGTCGCCGTAGCGGACGGTGACGGAACCGCCGGCGAGCCGTGCAAGCTTGCCGGTTTCGATGGTCAGCGTGCGACCACCAAGCTGTGTCTCGAACGTCTGAGACAAGGGAAACGATCCTCCTTGGTCGTGGAGGAGAAGACGACCCGCGGGCGGGTCAGCCTGCCTCGCTGCTGGCGGCGTGTGTGCGAGGACCCCGAGCGGTCTGCTCGAGGTCCAGGGTTGCGACGCCTAGCGGCGGAGTCCGAGCCGTCCGATGACGGTCCGGTAGCGCGCGCTGTCCTTCTTCATCAAGTACGCGAGAAGGCGGCGGCGCTGGCCGACGAGCTTGAGGAGGCCGCGACGCGAATGGTTGTCCTTGGGAAAGCGTCGGAGATGGTCCGTCAGGTCCTTGATCCGCTCGGTCAAGAGCGCGACCTGGACCTCCGGCGACCCGGTGTCACCATCTTTGGTGGCGTATCCGGTGATGGTCTCCTGCTTGTGTTCCCGCGCGAGCGGCACTCGTTCCTCCGACACGATCTGTTTGCTTCTACCTTCCTGTATGACCGGCGGATGGTAGCAGAGCGACCCCGAACGCGCCATCGGTCCGCGCCGGCTGCATCGGCTCCATCCTCCGCTTGGCGCTCCGGGCCCGATCGCCTTGCGAACGATCGGTGAGACGACTAGGGCGGGCTCGGGTGTCGTGATCCGCTTGCGTCCTACCCGCCGGGGGATGAGCCCCAAGCAAATGGCCCGATCTCGGCGGTGCGGAGGATTCCGAAGTCACCTCATCGATGAGCCGCAAGGGAATGACGCCGATGCGGGCCGAGGGACTAGCGAACTTCACCCCCAGTCCTATGGCGACTACACCTGTGCTGATTCGCCCTCTCCCCTTGTTACTCAGTCTCGGGGAGACTCAACGCGAAGCGAATCTGCGTGAAACGCGCCCCGCAGGGGTGGGCGAGTCGCATCAGGACTAAGCGAGAAGCGCCACCGCGGCTATGCTCCGTTCATGCCGCGGCTGACCAAGATCTACACCAAGACCGGCGACGAAGGGATGACCGGGCTCGGTGGCGGTCGGCGCGTTCCCAAAGACTCCGCCCGGGTACGTGCCTACGGCACCGTCGACGAGCTGAACTCGGCCATCGGGGTCGCGCTGGCGCTGGGGCTGAGCGAGCGGCTCACGAGCGAGCTCGCCACGATCCAGAACGAGTTGTTCGACCTCGGTTCGGATCTGTGTTGGCCCAGTGACGACGACCGGCGCGAACGTATCCCGACCGTGCAGCCGCATCACGTCGAGAAGCTCGAGACGCTGATCGATGAGCTCAATGAGGTCGTCGGGCCGCTGACGAACTTCCTGTTGCCAGGTGGCGCGCCCGGTGCTGCACAACTTCACCTGGCGCGGACGATCTGCCGCCGGGCAGAGCGCGAGACGATCACGCTGTCGCACGCGGAGCCGATCGGTGAGCTGGTCCTCCCCTACCTGAACCGTTTGTCAGACGCACTGTTCGTCATGGCGCGTTTCGAAAACCACGAGCGAGGCGTCGCCGAACCGCTGTGGCAGCCCGGCCTCTAGCTGCGAACCGCGGTCACGACGCGGCGAGGGCCGGGTAGCAGAACTCGGCATCGACTAGCGGCGCGCCCGGGTCGATCGCCGCAGGCTCGAACGGCGACCGGAACGTGAACGCGGCAGGCGTCGGGCCGTCCCGTCGCAACCGCTCCAACCGCGCGAGCGCTTCCTCGACCGTCGGGATGTGGCCCGCCGGCACCCACCACAGGACCATGTGCGATGTCGCCAGCTGCTCGAACCACGCGCGTCGCTGCCGCAGGATCTGCACGTGGGCGGTGGTGTACACGAAGGCCCGCAGCGCCTCGAGTGACGACCACACGCTCATGTTGACCAGGAACAGGTTGTCGTCGGTCGGCCTGATCGACGTCGCATCGCCGGCATCGGTCTGCAACCGCCACACGAAGCCTGGATGCCCATCGGCGAGCGCGTTGATCGGCTCGAGGGCGGCCACGAAGCCGGCCAGCGTCTCGGACTCCAGCGGCGCCAGCAGGCGACCGACATTGAGCTGTGCCAGGTGCACGGGTCGATCCGTCATGCCAAGAACTCCAGGCGAACGGGTCCATACTCCATCGGCTGGTCCGGTCGGACCGTACCATCCCGGACGGTGACCTCAGCTGGTCGTCCATCCACCCGGCCTCGGTAGTCGCCATCGGGTGGCATGGCCATCGGCCAGTCGAAGACCACCGCGCCGCCCCGGAGCTCGCCCTGGAGCCCGACCGGCCGACCCAACAGGCGCTGCGCCATCGCCAGATCGCCACGTCCGATCGCCTTGCGGATCTCGGAGCTGCTCACCGGCGCGCCGTCCAGGCTGAAAGGCTCGATGACCACGACGTCGAAGCCCTCCGCTCGCCCCAGCGCCCCGACCGCTTGCGCCGTGCCGCGCCGCTCGAAGCCGAACGCGGCGTCCGGCGTCATCAGCAGACCGGCGAGCTCCGTACCCCGCCGGATCGTTGCGATGAAGTCGTCATAGGTCGTCCGCCGCACGGCCTCGTCGAAGTGCTGCACCACCGTGATGTCGACGCCGGCAGCCGCGAGCCGGTCCAGCCGTTCGTCCGGATGGAGCAGCAGCGGCGGCGCAGATCCGGTCAAGACCTCGTCCGGGTGATGGTCGAACGTGATGACGCACGGCCGGGCCCCGCGCGCAAGCGCCTCCCGGACCAGGTGATCGAGCAGGTAGACATGTCCGCGATGCAACCCGTCGAACACGCCGACGACAGCGAAGATCGGACCATGCTCGGGTCGAAGCGCGTCGACGCCGGCGACTGTCTCCATCAACAGCCCGGCGTGGAGCCCGCTGTCGCGCCTGCCAGCGTCTCGGCAGCGACCAGCACCTTGTCCGGCGCAAGCCGGCCCGGCCCGGCCGGGATCGCGATCGCGACCAGCGCGCCGTCCGGTCCCTGCAGGCGGTAGTGCTCATGGCCGGCCGGGACGCCGGCGGCCGGCCGTACGAACTGCCCGCGCGCCACTGCCGCGACCTCCTCCGGCGTGAGTTCGACGCTGGGAAAGCGATCCAGGCCGGTGTCGATGGGTCGAAGCAGCTCGGCCAGCGGCTGCGGGCCGCGCGCCGCGGCCGCCCGCACGCGCTCGAGCGGGATCGCATCGGCCTCGGTGAACGGGCCGGCAGCAGTCCGCCGCAACGCCCCGAGGTAGGCCGCGCTCCCGACATGCTCGCCGAGGTCGCGGGCGAGCGCCCTGATGTATGTGCCGGCCGAGCAGACGACGTCGACGATCGCGATCGGCCGGTCGGGCTCGCCGTCATCCCACGTCAGGAGCGACAGCGACTCGATCGTCACCTCGCGCTCCTTCAGCTCGACGGTGCCGCCAGCGCGCGCGACCGCATAGGCGCGCCGGCCTCCGACCTTGATCGCGGAGAAGTCGGGCGGCCGCTGCGAGATCGTGCCGGTGAACGCGAGTAGTGCCGACTCGATCACCTCGCGGCTCGGCGCGGCGCCGGTGGCCTGCGTCATCTCACCCTCCAGGTCGTCGGTCGTCGACGAGGCGCCGAAGCAGATGGTCGCCCGATAGGCCTTCCGATCGGCGAGGTGGAACTCGACGACCCGCGTCGCGCGGCCGAGGAAGATCGGCAAGACACCGGATGCGAACGGATCGAGCGTCCCGCCGTGCCCGACCCGCTTCGTCGCGGCCAGGCGCCGCACCAGCCCGACGAGGTCATGAGAGGTCGGCCCGATCGGCTTATCGACGACCAGGATGCCGTCGAGGCCTGGCCCGAGCGAGGACCGAGCCATCAGCGGGTGACGGCCGCGGCCGCCTTCCGCGCTTCTGCCAGCACCGCCTCGCGAGCCTTGTCCAACGCGAGCGGGACGGTCGCACCGGCGGCGCGCGCATGGCCGCCCCCGCCGAACACCCCCGTCAGCGCCGTCGCGTCCACCCCACCGGGCTTGGTCCGGACGCTGATCCGTGTCGCCTCGCCGGCCTCCTTGAACAGGATCGCCACCTCGGCTACCTCCGCCTGGGCAAGGAGGTCGATGATGCCCTCGGCGTGGGGCGGTTGCGTCCCGGTCGCCGAGAGGTCGGCGTCGAGCAGCGTGGACACCACGACGAGCCCGCCGTCCAACGCCTCCAGACGATCGAGGACCCGGCCGAAGAGTTGCAACTGGGCGGCCGGCTTGGATCGATACAGGCGCCGCGAGATGTCCGACAGCGGCGCCCCGGCCTCGAGCAGTGCGGCCGAGACCGCCAGCGTCCGAGGGGTCGAGTTGGGATGGGCGAACGTTGCGGTATCCATCACGATGCCGGCCATCAGCGCGGTCGCCAGCGCGCCGTCGGCCATGTCCAGCGGGATTCCGAGCCGCAGCGCGAGGAGCGTGACCATCTCGCACGTCGCCGCGGCGGCAGGCTCGATCCAGTCCCCTTCCGCGACTGCGTCGTTGGACGCGTGATGATCGATGACGACCCTCGGGAGCCGATCGAAGAGCTCGCGGTGGCGTTCGCCGACGGCGCCGACCCGCTCCAGGGTGGCGCAATCGGAGACGACGAGCAGGTCGTACGGAACGGCCGGATCGGGATCGGTGCGAACGCGGTCGATCCCCTCGAGGAAGTCGTACAGCGGCGGGACGGGGTCCGTGCAGACGGGATCGACCGTGGCGCCGAGCGCCTCGCCGATCCGGACGATGGCCAGCGTCGCACCGAGGGTGTCCGCGTCGGGGTTCTCGTGGCCCACCGCGAGGATCCGTCTGGCGCCCTTGAGCCGGTCGACGACGACCGTCGGGATCGCGGCGACGTCGGCCGCCAGGTCGACCGTCATCGACGCTTGCGAGTCGACGTTCGCGCGGAAGGCCCGCCACGCCGACGGCGGGGCTTCGGCGGGATCACTGCCGAGGGTGGCTCGTCCGCGTCGCCCTCATGCTGGACGCGGGCGACCGGCGTCGGCAGCGTTTCGCCCAGCGGCTGATCAGTGTCCCGGGCCACACCCTCGCGCAGCTCGTCGAGCAGGTGCATGACGCGCGTGCCACGCTCGGCGGTGTCGTCGAGCTCGACGTGGAGGTCCGGGATCCGCTTCAGCCGGAGCGACCGGCCGAGCTCACGCCGGACGAACGGCATCGCCCGGCTCAGCGCCGAGATGGTCAGCGCGCGTTCCTTCGGCTGGCCGATGACGCTCACCCAGACCTTGGCGTGGCGCAGGTCGGGCGTGGTCTCGACCTTCGTGATCGTCGCGAACCCGATGCGCGGATCCGCGACCTCACGTGTCACGATGCTGCCGATCTCCTGCCGCAGGAGCTCGTCGATGCGGTCAGTACGCTGGCTCACCCGGCATCACGCGGTCGCGACGCGACTGATCGTCTGGGTCGTGAAGCACTCGATCACGTCGCCCTCTTCCAGATCGGTGAAGGACGCCAGGCCGATGCCGCACTCGTAGTTGGTCTGCACTTCGCGAACGTCGTCCCGGAACCGCCGCAGCGACTCGATCCGGTCGGTCACGATGACCTTGCCGCCTCGGTAGACGCGGGCGCCACCGCGCACGATCCGTCCGTCGGTGACGTACGAACCGGCGATGACCGTGTTCTTGCCGACGCGGATGATCTGGCGCACCTCGGCGCGACCCTCGACGACTTCGACCACCTCCGGCTCGAGCAGGCCCTTGAGCGCCGCGTCGATGTCATCGGTGAGCTTGTAGATGATGTCGTACAGGCGGACGTCGACCCCTTCGGCCTCGGCAGCACGCCGGGCCGTGTCGGTGATCGACGTGCTGAAGCCGACCACGATCGCGTTCGATGCGGCCGCCAGCATGATGTCGTTGTCGGTGATGTCGCCGGCTGCCTCGTGCAGCACGTTGATCCGGACCTCGTCCTGATCGAGCTGCTCGAGGGCGTGGGTGATCGCACCGAGCGAGCCCGATACGTCGGACTTGAGGATGATGCGCAGCTCCTTGGCCTGACCGGCCTGGATCTGCCGATACAGGTCCTCGAGCGTCGCCCGGCCGCTGCCGTCGCCACCCTTGCTCGCGACCTCGGTCTTGCGCACCTCGACAGCCGACCGGGCGGCCTTGTCGTCCGTGACGACGCGCAGGATGTCGCCGGCCTCCGGCACCTCGGACAGGCCGAGTACCACGACGGCGCTGGCCGGTCCGGTCTGCTTGACGCGCTTGCCGCGGTCGTTCTCGAGCGCCCGGACACGTCCGAACGTCTCGCCGACGACGATGATGTCGCCGACCTTGAGCGTGCCGGTCTGGACCAGGGCGGTCGCGACCGCGCCACGGTTCTTGTCGAGCTGGGCTTCGACGATCGTGCCGATCGCCGGCCGGTCCGGGTTCGCCGTGAGCTCCTGGAGATCGCTGACGAGCAGCACCATCTCGATCAGCTCGTTCAGCCCCTCACCGCTCTTGGCAGACACGGGGACGAGCGGCACCTCGCCGCCGTACTCCTCGATGACGATGCCGGCTTCGGTCAGCTCGGTCTTCACCCTCGTCGGGTCGGCGTCGGGCTTGTCGATCTTGTTGAGCGCGATGATGATCGGCACCTTGGCCGCCTTGGCGTGGCTGATGGCCTCCAGCGTCTGGGGCATCACACCGTCGTCGGCCGCGACCACGATGATCGCGATGTCCGTGACGCGGGCGCCGCGGGCACGCATCGCCGTGAACGCCTCGTGACCGGGCGTGTCGAGGAAGACGACCCGCTTGTCGTCGTGGACGACCTCGGATGCGCCGATGTGCTGGGTGATCCCGCCCCGCTCGCCCGCCGCCACCTCGGTCGAGCGGAGCGCGTCGAGCAGGCTGGTCTTGCCGTGGTCGACGTGGCCCATCACGGTCACGATCGGGGCGCGCGGCTGGAGCTGCTTCGGATCGTCCTCCTCGAAGAGGACCTCCTTGGCGGCCTCGGGCGCGGCACCGTCAGTCTCGGTCTCCGGACCGGTCCCGTTCGTCGACGCCGCGACGGTCTCCGCGACCTCGTAGCCGAGTTCGGACGCCACGAGCGACGCCGTGTCACGGTCGATCAGCTGGTTGATCGTCGCGAAGATCCCGCTCTTGATCAGCTCGCGGATGACGTCCGCGACGTTGACCGCGAGCAGGTCGGCAAGCTCCTTGACGGTGATGGTGCCGGGCAGCTCGATCGCTCCCCGCTCACGCGGATCGACGACCTGGACCTGCGAGGCGAACGCGTTGTCTCGACGCGGCGGCTTGCGCGGTCCGCGCCGGCCGCGGGTGCCGCTCCTACTCCTGGCCAATGGGCCCTCCTTCGGTGGTAAGCATGTTGGTGGCTCCGGGATCGACGCTCGCGAGGAACGTCGCCGGGAGCGGTGTCTCCAGCGCCCGACTCAGGGCGCCCTTCTTGATAGCGATGGTCAAGCAGTCCGTATCGGGGCAGACGTACGCGCCACGGCCGGCCAGCCGGCCGGTCGGGTCGACGGTGACATCGCCGACCGGCGTGCGCACGATCCGGCGAAGCTCCTGTTTGGCACGCGGCGTGCGGCACGCAACGCATGTCCGCGTCGGGACGTGGCGTGGCGCGACGGCCTTCGCCGAGCGCTGGGCCGGGGCGGCTACGACGTCACCTCGGCGGGCGGCGTCTGGGCCGGCGTCGTCTCGGCAGCTGGCTCTTCAGGCATGTCGGGTGCCGATGCCGCGGCCTTCTTCGTCGCCCGCTTCGGCTTCGCCGGCGCCTCCGCGGCGACGCTGTCCGCCGCCTCTGTCGTCGCGGCTGTAGCCGCCTTCTTGGTGGTCCGCTTCGGCTTTGTTGGTGCCTCGGCGGTGACGCCGTCGGTCGCTTCGGACGCGGGGGCCGCAGCCGACTTCTTGGTGGTCCGCTTGGGCTTCGCCGGCGCCGGCTCGGCCGTCGCGCCTTCTCCAGGAGTGACCGCCGCCTCGGCGTCCGACGGTGCGTCAGTAGGGAGCGCACCGGCAGCGGCCGATGACGCCTCCGCCGCAGCAGGCTGCGTGACGTCCGCCTCGGCGGCGGCCTTTGCCTCCGCTACCGACACGTCGCTGCGGATGTCGATCCGCCAGCCGGTCAGGCGCGCGGCCAATCGGGCGTTCTGGCCCTCGCGTCCGATCGCCAGCGACAGCATCCGCTCGGGCACCGTCACCGAGGCGATCCGCTTCTCCTCGTCGATATCGACCGACAGGACCTGGGCAGGACTCAGCGCATTGGCCACGAACAGCGCCGGGTCTTCATTCCATGGGATCACGTCGATCTTCTCGCCGGCGAGCTCCGCAACGACGGCCTGCACGCGCGCCCCGCGCTGACCGACGGTCGCACCGACCGGATCGAGCCCGTCCTGGCGCGAAGACACGCCGACCTTGGAGCGACTCCCCGCCTCACGGGCGATGGCCTTGATCTCGACCGTGCCGTTGTGGATCTCCGGCACCTCGAGCTCGAACAGCCGGCGCAGGAAGCCCTTGTGCGTGCGGCTCACGAAGATCTGTGGCCCGCGCACGGACCGGCGGACCTCGAGGACGAACGCCTTCACGTTCTGGCCGATGCGGTAGTGCTCGAGCGCGCTCTGCTCGGTCGTTGCGAGGATCGCCTCGGTGTTCTTGCCGACGTCGAGGATGATCGCGCGCGGCTCGACACGGTTGACCGTGCCGGTGATCAGCTCACCTTCGCGGCTGGCGAACTGGTCGAAGACCTGGTCGCGCTCGACCTCCCGGATGCGCTGCAGGACGATCTGCTTGGCGGTCTGCGCCCCGATGCGCCCGAAGACGTCCCCGTCGAGCTGCTCCGTCTCGACCACATCACCGGGCTTGGCGTTCGCGTCGAACTTGCGGGCGTCCTCGACGAGGATCTGGGTCAGCTCGTCCTCGATCTCCTCGACGACGAGACGCGCACGGTACACGCGGATGCGACCCAATTCGGCGTCGATCCGGACGTGGATGTCCTCGTCGCCGGCCACGCGCCGGTAGGCGGACTGGATCCCGTCCTCCACCGCCCCGATGAGCTGCTCGCGCGAGACCTGCTTCTCTGCGTTCAGCTGAAGGAGGGCGCCCACGAAGTCTCGACTCACGATCGCCTCCTTCCACGCCGAATGCCAAGCAACGACCGGTCCGAAAAAAAACGTGGGGGTCACCCACGTCGCGGAGCGGCCGTTCAGTTGGGCTGAGTATACACCCGGCTGCGTGGACGAGTCGATGGTCGCCGAGCGGGACGGCGAGCTTCACCAGACGAGCGCGCAGGTCGACTGCTAGCCTGCACCGATCCGAAGGGAGGCACCGTGTCGGCAGCATTCGGCATCATCCAGCATGACCAGATCGACGGCGTCGATGCCTACTGGTTGGACGTGCCCGGTCCGTTCAGCGCCGCACTGACCTTCCGCGTGGGCCGCGCCGATGAGGCCCCGGCACGCTACGGGATCACCCATCTCGTCGAGCACCTCGCGCTGGCACCACTGGGCGTCCAGGAGTACGAGCACAACGGCGGTGTCGAGACGCTCCGGACCATCTTCCAGGTGACCGGATCACGTGCGGACGTCAGCACGTTCCTCGCCGACGCGACGCACGCGTTGGCGAACCTCCCGACGAGTCGACTGCTGATCGAGCGATCGATCCTGCGGCGCGAGGCCGAGGAGAACAGCCGCGGCCTCGGTGATGCGCTTCGTGGTTACCGCTTCGGAGGTGTAGGTGCCGGGGCGACAGCCGAGGAGGAGTTCGGGATCCTGTGGCTGGGCGAGGGGTTGGTGCGGGCGTGGGCGGACGAGCGCTTCGGCCGCTCGAACGCCGTGCTCGTGCTCAGTGGACCACCGGACGGCATCCGACTCAACCTGCATGACGGCGAGCGGTTCCCGGCGGCCGCTCTCACGTCCGCCGCGGAGACCACGCTGCCCGCCTACGTCAAGTGGAACGCGCCTGGTGTCGCGCTGACGTACGTGACGCCGCGGCAGCCTGGGGCGAACATGGTCGCCAACATCCTCCATCGCCGCATGCGGTCACGCCTTCGCTTCGACATCGGCGCTGTCTACGACGTCGACTTCGACTACGACCGCATCGCCGGCGACATGGCCCATGTCGCGATGACCACCGAGGCCGACGATCGGCAGACCTGCCGGGTCCAGGGCCTGATGCTGGAGATCCTCGATCAATTCGCGACCGACGGACCGACACCCGAGGAGCTTGCCTACGAGGTCACCGCTGTCCGACGCAGCTGGGAGCACGACGATGCGCGACTGGGCTTTGTGTTCGAGACCGCGTTCGACGTGCTGCTCGGCGATTCACTCCGCGATCCCGAGGACTTCATCCGTCAGCGCGAGGCAGTCACGCCGGATGCCGCTCGGGAGCTGATGCGCCCGGCGCTGGAGTCGCTCATGGCCTTCGGGAACGGCGACAACCCGGCTCCCGACCGCCTCACGCAGGTGCCCGACTGGTCGACCGCTGTGGCGACCGGCGACACCTACGCACCGAGCGGGTTCCACCTGCCAGGCCGCGGACCCAAGGCGCGGCTCGTCGTCGGCGAGGACGCTGTCACGCTGCGCTTCTCACCGACGGAGCGGCTGACGATCCGCTTCGCGGACATGCTGGCGGCCGTGCACGACGGCGACACCCGGCGACTGCACGGCCCGGATGCGGTCCAGATCACGATCGACGCAGCCGAGTGGCGTGACGGCGCGCGGCTCATCGAGCGCATCGACGCCGCGACACCGCCCCACGCCTTCGTCTGTAGTGGGCATGCGGAGGGCGGACTCGAGGATCCCGAGGGACGGACCTGATCGAGATCAGGCCCTGCCAGCACCACCTGGCGCTGGGAACCGCCGCGCCACGTAGTCCTCGAGGATGTCGATGAACTCCTGGACGAGGCCCTCGCCACGGAGCGTGCGGTCGAGGCGACCGTCGATGAAAACGGGTGCGACCGGTTCCTCGAACGTGCCCGGCAGGCTGATGCCGATATCCGCGTGCTTCGACTCCCCCGGGCCATTGACGACACAGCCCATGACCGCCACACGGAGGTCTTCGGCGCCCGGGTGGGTCGTCTTCCACTCCGGCATCCGGTCCTTGAGGTAGCCCTGGATCTGCTGGGCCATCTCCTGGAAGAACGTCGATGTCGTCCGACCGCAGCCCGGGCAGGCCGACACCTGCGGCAGGAACGAGCGGAGACCCATCGACTGGAGGACCTGCTGCGCGATCTCGACCTCGCGCTCCCGCGGGGCGCCCGGCTCAGGCGTCAACGACACCCGGATCGTGTCGCCGATGCCCTCGTTGAGCAGGATGGCCAGCCCGGCGGTCGAGGCGATGACGCCCTTGTCGCCCATGCCCGCCTCGGTCAGGCCCAAGTGAAGCGGGTAGTCGCAGCGCTCGGCCAGTAGGCGGTAGACGTCGACGAGATCGCGCACGCCGCTGACCTTGGCGCTGATGATGATCCGGTCATGGCCGAGGCCGGTCTCCTCCGCCAGCTCGGCAGATCGGAGCGCCGACTGGAGCATCGCCTCGATCATCACGTCACGCGAGTCCCGTGGCTCCGGTAGCGCCGCATTGGCGTCCATCAGCTCGGTCAGGATCGCCTGGTCCAGCGATCCCCAGTTGACGCCGATGCGAACCGGCTTCCCGTTGTCGATGGCGACCTTGACGATCGTCGCGAAGTGCTCGTCGTGGCGCTTCGCGCCGACGTTGCCGGGGTTGATGCGGTACTTCGCGAGTGCCGCTGCCATCTCCGGATAGTCGACGAGGAGCTTGTGGCCGTTGTAGTGGAAGTCGCCGATGATCGGCACGTCCACGCCGAGCCCGCGCACCTTGCGGACCATGTCAGGGACGGCAGCCGCCGCTTCCTCGGTGTTGACGGTGACGCGCACGAGCTCTGATCCGGCATGCGCGAGTCGGGCTACCTGGATCGCCGTCCCGTCCGCATCGACGGTATCGGTATTCGTCATCGACTGGACGACGATCGGGTGATCCGACCCGACGGGGATCCCACCGACATCCACGGTTACCGAGCGGCGACGATTCATGGCGAGGGCGGCGGAGCTCCACCCAGGCTTCGGATGATGTCGAAGCCCGACACCCAGATGATGAACGCGAACAGGAACACGAAGCCGACAAGGTAGGTCAGCTGTTCTGCGCGAAGACTGATCCGCTTCCCGAAGATCCGCTTCAACGTGATCATCAGCATCCGACCGCCATCGAGTGGCGGGAACGGCAGGATGTTCACGACGGCCAGGTTGGCCGACAGGATGCCGGCGACATACAGCGTCATGATCGGACCGGCGTTCCGGAACACCTCGCCGATCTGCACGGCGATCCCGATCGGCCCGGCGACCGGTGGCGGGGCGGTGGGATCTGCCGCTACCGCGCCGACCAGCGTCGCCAGACCACCGACGATCAGGCCCATCCATTGTGTCGTTTGCTGCACACCGACACCCACGGCCGTCGACAGATCGTTGGTCGTAGTCGCCCCGTCGAAGTAGCCCTCGAACGGCTTCTCCAGCCCGCTGATCCCCAACGCGCCCTGACCAGCATCGATCGCGGCCTGGTCGCGCAGCGTGACCGTCACCTCCCGGCGCGCCCCGTCGCTACCGACCACAGTCAATCCGACCGTCTGACCGGGGCGTGCACGGATCGCTTCGAGGATGCTGGGAGCGACGAAGCTCTGGTAGCGCTGGCCATCGACCGCCACGATCGCGTCCCCGGGCTCGAGCCCCGCGGTCGCCGCCGGGGAGCCCGGCTGGACCTCGAAGAACCGGACGCCGACCACCGGCGACGCCAGCCAGACGATGCCGGTGAAGATCGCGAACGCCAGCAGCACGTTCATCACGACGCCAGAGACGAGGATCAACAGGCGTGTCGGGAGGCTCTTCGCCGAGAACGAGCGCGGGTCGCCACGACTATCGCCGTCCTCGCCTTCGAGCTTGACGAACCCGCCGATCGGCAGCCAGTTGAGCGTGTAGAGGGTCTCGCCCTTCGAGCGCAGCACTTTCGCCCGTGGCGGGAAGCCGATCCCGAACTCCAGCACCCGCACGCCGGCAAGCCGCGCGACGATGAAATGCCCGAGCTCGTGGATCACCACGAGGGTCCCGAGGATGCCGAAGAACAGGACGACCGTGACGACCGTCTGGAGGAGGTCGATCACGCCGCGCCGCCCACCGAGCCGCTCGCGAACGCTGCGCGCACCTCTGCATCGAGCGCGACCAGCGCATCGACGTCAGGCTCGCCGTCACCAGCCGTCCCGTATCGCTCGACGGCGGCGGCCAGCAACCGCGGGATCCCGGCGAAATCGAGGGTGCCCTCGAGGAAGCGCGCCACGGCCACGTCATCGGCCGCGATGAGTGCCGCCGACGCCCGTGGTCCGGCCTTGCCGGCCTGCTGCGCGATCCGCAGCGCCGGGAATTGGTCGACATCGGGCGCCCGGAAGTCGAGCCGCCCGGTGGCGACGAGGTCGGCGGCCGCGGTCGGTGACGGGCGGCGGTCGGGGTAGGTCATGGCGTACTGGATCGGGAGGTGCATATCCGGGGTGCCCAACTGGGCCTTGAGGGAGCCGTCGACGAAGCGGACGGCGGAGTGGACGACGCTCTGCGGGTGGATGACCACCTCGATCGCGTCGTAATCGACATCGTACAGCCAGTGCGCCTCGATGACCTCCAGCCCCTTGTTGGCGAGCGTCGCCGAGTCGATGGTGATCTTGGCGCCCATCGTCCAGGTCGGATGCTGCAGCGCCTGCTCCGGGGTGACCGTCGCGAGCTGCTCCGGCGTGGCGTCGAGGAACGGTCCGCCGGAGGCGGTCAGGATCAGACCATCGACCGCGGCCATCGACTCCCCGACCAGGCACTGCCAGATCGCCGAATGCTCGGAGTCGATCGGACGGAGCCAGGCCAGCGGACTCCGCGAAGGGATCGCCGGGTCTCGTGCCGGCCACCGCGTCGGCGAGTCGCCGTGCCTCGGGCATCACGAGATGACCGCCCGCGACCAGCGTCTCCTTATTGGCTGTGGCGACGACCTTGCCGGCCCGCAGCGCCGCGAGCACCGGGCGCAGGCTCACGATGCCGCCGGTCGCGACGACGACGAGATCGACGTCGTCGCGGGTGGCGAGCTCGATGAGCGTGGCGTCCGACGGGGACACGGCGGAGACGATCGGTCGGATGCGGGCGACCTGCTCGTCGAGCGCTGCCTGGTTCGAGCCGGTGGCCAGCGCGACCACGCGGAACGCGTCGGGGTGCGCGGCCAGGACGTCGACCGCCTGCTGCCCGATCGATCCCGTCGATCCGAGCAGGGCGACGCCCCGCGGCCTAGGCGATGACAGCGACGACATAGAGCGTCATGACCGGCGCCGCAAAGAGGAACGAGTCCACCCGGTCGAGGATCCCGCCGTGGCCCGGGATCAAGGTGCCCGAGTCCCTGGCGTTCGCGGCCCGCTTGAGCATCGACCCGGCCAGGTCCCCGGCCTGGGCGGCCAGCGCGACCAGCGGGCCGAGCACGATCGCGTGGAGCGGTGTCGTTCCCAGACCGAACAGGACGATCCCGACGACGACGGTCGTGGCGACGGTCCCGCCGACCAGCCCCGCATACGTCTTGGACGGCGAGATGTGCTCCAGGAACCGTTCACGTCCGAATCGACGACCCACGAGAAAGGCGCCGGTGTCGTACGACCACACAGCCAGGATCAGCAGCACGATCCAGCCGCGCTCCGCGCCGAGCACGGCCAGTGGCGCGCTGTCCGGCGGGGTGGGACCGGCGTAGCCGAGACGGACCACGAACGCCAGGAGGCTCACGTAGATCGCACCGAACACCGTCGCCATCCACGTCGCCAGCCCGTCGCGTGGGTCGGCTCGGGTGAAGGAGGCCGCCGCGACCAGCACCACCCCGATGGTGATCAGCAGCAGCCCGCTGCTCTCGAGCACGTTCGGGACCGCCGCGTCGAGGATCACGATCAGCGCGAGCACGGAACCGAGGGCCGACAGCGGCGGATGACCCGCCGCACGGAGGAGCGCGAAGGCCTCGCGTGCTGTCAGCACGGTGAGGACCGCGATCGCCGCTGAGAGCGCGACCCCACCCAGGGCCACGACGATCAGGAGAAGCGGGACCAGGATCGCGGCGCTGGTCGCCCGCTGGCGCACCCTGCCCTACCGACCGAAGCGACGTTGGCGACGCGCAAACTCGAGCAGGGCTTCGTCGAAGGCCGTCGGTCCGAAGTCCGGCCAGAGTGCCTCACAGAAGTAGAACTCGGCGTAGGCCGACTGCCAGATGAGGAAGTTCGAGAGCCGCTGCTCGCCGCCGGTCCGGATGACGAGATCCGGATCGGGCAGGCCGGCCGTGTAGAGGGCCGCGCCGACCGTGGCCTCGTCGATCGCCTCGGGCGGGGTGCCGGCGGCGACGAGCCGCCGCACCGCATCGACCAGCTCGGTCCGGCCGGCGTAGTTGAACGCGATGTTGAGCGTCAGGCGGTCGCCGTCGGCGGTGGCATCGAGCGCCTCGCCGATCGAGCGGCGGGTGGCGTCGGGCAGCTCGTCGAGCCGGCCGAGCAGGCGCACCTGGACGCCCTGGTGGCGGAGCTCGTCGGTCTCGCTGCGGACGGCCGCTTCCAGCAGGCTGAACAGCCCCGTGACCTCGTCGTCCGACCTGGCCCAGTTCTCGCGGCTGAACGCGTACAACGTCATCACCCGCACGCCGCGTCGGACGGCGTGCCGCAGGATCTCGCGGATCGCCTCGACCCCGGCCGCGTGGCCCTCGATCTCGGGCTTGTCGTGGAGCCGTGCCCAGCGGCGATTGCCGTCCATGATGATCGCCACGTGGCGAGGCAGGTCCTCGGCCGGCAGGAACGGATCGTCTTCGACCGCTTCGTGGGCGATCGGCGGCGCGTCGGTCGGTCGGGCCAGTGGTGCGCGGGCCACCTAGACCTCGAGGACCTCCTGCTCCTTGGCGGTCCCGCGTCGGTCGATCTCGGCGATGTGGCGATCGGTCGTCTTCTGGAGCACATCGACCTGGCGATGCGCCTCGTCGGTGCCGACGCCCCCATCGCGCTCCTCACGCTTGAGATGGTCGTTGGCATCCCGGCGGATGTTGCGGATCTCCACGCGCGCCTCCTCCATGCGCTTGTGGACGACCTTGACGAGCTCCTTGCGACGCTCCTCGGTCAGTGGCGGGATGTTGAGGCGAACGACGGTGCCATCGACATTGGGGGTCAGACCGATGTCGCTCTTGGTGATGGCCTTCTCGATGGCGCCAAGGACGCCGCGGTCCCATGGCTGGATCACGATCTGGTGCGGCTCGGGCACGCTGATGCCGGCCAGCTGGTTGAGTGGCGTCTGCGTCCCGTAGTAGTCGACGAGGATGCGCTCGACGAGGGCAGTCGAAGCACGCCCCGTCCGGATGGCCTGGAAGTCGCGCTCCATGGCGTCGACGGCCCTGCCCATCTTGTGATCGGCATCGGTGAGGATCTCGGTGCTCATGCTGAGGGACCTCCGCTCGAGATGAGCGTCCCGACCGGCTCGCCGGTCGCGACCTTCGTGATGTTGTCGGGCTGGTTGAGGTCGAACACGATGATCGGGAGATCGTTCTCCATGCACAGGCTCACCGCTGCGGCGTCCATGACCTTGAGCTGGTCGCGCAGCAGGTCGGCGTAGTCGAGGCGAGCGTAGCGCCGGGCGCCGTCGTTCACCATCGGGTCCTTGTCGTATACGCCGTCGACCTTGGTCGCCTTGAGCAGGACCTCCGCATTGATCTCGACCGCGCGCAGCGCCGCCGCCGTATCGGTCGTGAAGTACGGGTTGCCGGTGCCGGCCACGAAGATGGCCACGCGCCCCTTCTCCAGGTGCCGGATCGCGCGGCGGCGGATGTACGGCTCGGCGACCTCGTTCATCGCGATGGCCGTCATGACCCGCGTGGGCACGCCGGCCTTCTCGAGCGCATCTTGCAGCGCGAGGCCGTTCATGACCGTCGCCAGCATGCCGATGTAGTCGCCGGTCGCGCGGTCCATGCCACGAGCGGCCGCGGCCAAGCCGCGGAAGATGTTGCCGCCACCGACGACGATGCCGACCTGCACGCCGAGCGCGTGGACGTGCTTGACCTGCTCGGCGATGAACGCGCAGAACTCGGGATCCACGCCGTAGGGGCGATCACCCAGCAACGCCTCGCCGGACAGCTTGAGCAGGACCCGGCCGTAGCTGATCCCTCGCTCGGCGTCGAGGGCAGCAGGGGCGGCGTCGCTCACAGCTCTTCCCCGAGCGCATAGCGGGTGAAGCGGCGGACACGGATGTTCTCGCCGATCGTCGCGACCTTCTCGGTGATCAGGTCACCGACCGTGCGCTCCTCATCGCGGAAGGGCTGGTCGACGAGGCAGACCTGGGCGTACCACTTCTTGAGCTGTCCCTCGACGATCTGTGGGCGGATGTTCTCGGGCTTCTTCTGGGTTGCCTCATCTGCCAGGAGCTCCGCCTTCTTCGCCTCGAGGTCGGCCGGTGGGATCGATGCCTGATCGACGTACAGGGGTGCCAGCCCAGCGACCTGGACGGCCATGTCACGGACGAGCTTCTGGAACTCGTCGGTGCGGGCCACGAAGTCGGTCTCGCAGTTGACCTCGATCAGCACGCCGACGCGGCCGCCGGTGTGGATGTAGCTCGAGACCAACCCCTCGCGCGCATCGCGGCTCGACTTCTTGGCGGCCGCAGCCAGGCCGCGCTCGCGAAGGATGGCGACGGCCCGATCCATGTCGCCGTCGGCCTCGGTGAGGGCCTTCTTGCAATCCATGAACCCGGCGCCGGTCCGCTCGCGTAGCTCCTTGACCTGCTCGGCCGAGATGTCCGCCATGGGTGGGTGTGCTCCTGTTCGTTGGTGTCATACGGACGCCTGGGCGTCCGCGGATGATGGTCGTTGGCAGCGCCGCCGTCGCGGCGCCGGCCGGCACCGCATCGGGCCGGATCAGACGGGGTTGTCGACCTCGGCCTTCTCGGCCGCTTCGCGCGCCAGTTCGGCGGCGATCTCCTCGGGAGTCGCCTCGGCAGCTTCTGCCACGGCCGCCTCCGCACGCGCGACGCGGTCGCCTGGCAGGAGGTCGTCGTCGTCGGCGTCCGGCTCGAACGTCAGCGCCGCGCCACCCGCCAGAGCCGCGACGAGCTCGTCGCTGGCGCCGGTGGCTTCCTCGTCGCCCTCCTCGGTCGGCGCAGGCTCGAACACCTCGGGCTCGGTCGCCGCGCGGTTCGCACGCTCCTGGGCACCCTCGATCGCCGCTTCGGCCACCAGCGTGCACAGCAGCCGGATCGAGCGGATCGCGTCGTCGTTGGCCGGGATGATGAAGTCGAGCTCGTCGGGGTCGACGTTGGTATCGCCGGTGCCGACGACCGGGATCTCGAGCTTGTTGGCCTCGGTCACCGCGATGCGCTCGCGGTGCGGGTCGATGATGAAGATGGCGCCGGGCAGGCGCTTCATCTTGCGCATGCCGCCGACGGTGCCCTGGAGCTTGATCATCTCCTCGGTCAGCTTGGCGGCTTCCTTCTTCGTCATGCGCTCGAAGTCGCCGGCGCCTTGCCGCGCTTCGAGCTGCTCGAGCAGGCTGATGCGCTTCTTGATCGTCGTGAAGTTGGTCAGCATGCCGCCGAGCCAGCGCTTGTTGACGTAGGGCTGGTTCGCACGTGTGGCCTCGGCCGAGATCGGCTCCTGCGCCTGCTTCTTCGTGCCGACGAACAACACCTGCTCGCCACGGGCGACGGTCTCGCGCACCGACTCGAGCGCAACGTCCAGGCGCTGGACCGTCTGGGCGAGATCGATGATGTGGATCCCGTTGCGCTCCGCGAAGATGTACGGGCGCATCTTGGGGTTCCAGCGGCGGGTCTGGTGACCGAAGTGGACTCCGGCCTCGAGCAGCTGCCGCATGGAGACGGACGGCATGATGGGCGACCTCCTGTCGGTTGGTTCCTCCGCAGACCCTCGCTGATACCCGGGAACCGGTCGTCGATCGACCGGCACCGCCCGGTGGGAACGGTCCGCGTGTGTGCTCCGCTCGACGCACGATCCGTCGTGCGGCATGCGGGCGAACGTGGTCTTGTGCCCGGAAACGGGTCCCGGACCGGCGCGGAGTGTAGCACAGGGCCTGTTCGGGACCCGGGCCGATCGCGAACCCCGCGGGACCTGGGGGTTGGGTGGACTGGGAGTCCACGCCGAGGCGCTGAGGAAGGTCGCCCCACGGCCTCAGTGGTGTCCCGTGGTCTGTCAGTCAACGATCTGCCCGTCACCGCCACGTCGCGGGCAGCTTCGAGGCCGTGGCGTGGACTGTCAGTCCACGGGCAGTCGAGTCGCTAGAACGCTGCCCGGTGGTGCCGAACGACCGGCTCCCCTCCCCTGCTGCCCGGCTCCACGACGATCAGGTCGAAGCGCACTGGCAGCCGCGGCAATCGCACGCCGTCCGGCAGCACGCCACGGTCCAGCAGACCGTAGGTCGCCATCCGTACGTGCATGCGCTTCCGGTGATCGACCGTCTCCTCCGGTAGCCCGAAGCCCCGCGACGACCGCCAACGGACCTCGACGACCACCAGCGATGGCGGAGGACCCGGGTCGACCGCCACGAGATCGAGCTCGTGACGGCCGACATGGACGTTCCGGGCCAGGACGGCCCACCCGGCTGCCAGGAGTCGGACCAGGACCAGCGATTCGGCGGTGTCACCTGCCTGCTGAGCAGCGGTCCGAGTCGGCGAGACGGACGACCCTTCCATGCGCCGCATCATGGCGCGCGTTGCTCGACCACCACGTATCGCCGGCTTCGCTGGGCCTTATCTCAGGCCGGCGTCACCTCGAGGGCGACGAGATCACCGGCGTCGAGCGCGGCGTCGTCGACCATCACGGGCACGAGCTCCTGCTGGAGCAGGTCGTGGAGGTCGGGCGACGCGGCGGGGTCGCCGAGCAGGTCGAAGTCGAGCTGGTCGCCCGCGAGCGTCCGCTGCAGCGCCAGGAACGAGCGGCGGTGGAACGGGGTGAGCCCCATCGCCCGGATCGCATCGCGGTGGTCGCGCGTCGCGTAGCCCTGGTTGTGCTCCCAGCCGTAGCCTGGATAGCGCGCCGCGAGCTTGATCATCATCCGGTCGCGCACGACCTTGGCCACGATCGACGCACAGGCGATCGAATACACCTTCGCGTCGCCATCGACGACGTTCGAGTACGGCCCGACCTGCTGCTCGAACCCGACGATCCGGTTGCCGTCGACGATCACGTGCTCGTGGCCGCCGACCCGGGCGATCGCGCGCCGCATCGCGAGGTGCGTGGCGTGATAGATGTTGAGCTGGTCGATCTCACGGACCGACGCCGCACCGACCCCGATCGCCACGGCGCGCTTGCGGATGATCGGTGCGAGGCGGTCGCGCTGCGCCATCGACAGCGTCTTGGAGTCGCGCACCCCGGGGATGCGGTGGCAGCCCGGCTTCATGATCACGGCGGCAGCCACGACCGCCCCGCACGTCGGTGCGACCCCGACCTCATCGACCCCGACGACGCGGGTGAGACCCTCGTTCCACAGGCGGCGTTCGTGGCGGAGGGTCGGGACGATGACGGCCATCGGCCGTCAGGGTAGCGCGAGTCGGGCCCGAGGGTGGTGGCGCTGCGTCGACCCCGTTCATGTTGTGCTTCGTGGACTGCAGATCTCGGTCGAAGCCTGTCGATGCGAGCCCACGGGCCGAGTTCGAGTCGATCCCGTGCCTACCAGGCACGTTTCGATCAGCTACCAGGCGATCAGACCGTGTTCGTCCCGCCTGTGCAGTCCGGGAAGCACGCTGGCTCGGCCGTACTAGCTGCGGCGCTCGCGAAGGGTCGCGGCCTTGCCGACGCGCTTGCGCAGAAAGTACAGCTGCGCGCGACGGACCTCGCCGTGGCGAAGGACCTCGATCTTGTCGATGCGCGGGCTGTGGATCTTGAATGTCCGCTCGACACCGACGCCGGATGCGATCCGACGGACCGTGATGGAGCGAGTGATGCCACCGCCACGGAGGCGCATCACGATGCCCTCGAAGACCTGGATGCGCTCGCGGTTGCCCTCGACGACCTTGGCGGAGACCTTCACGGTGTCACCCGTGGCGAGCTCCGGCAGGTCGGTGCGGAGCTGGTCCTGGACGATCTCGTCGAGCACGTTCACGCGGCGGTTCCTTGCGTTGGATGGCAGCGAGCAACACGCTGCGGGTCGGGCGATGGGAAGGGCCGCGTGGTGGGCGACCGACGGCGGAGTATAGCACGGGGCGTGCTCAGTCTCCGGTGGTCCCGCCGTCCTCCCGCAGCAGGTCCGGCCGTCGGTTGCGCGTCCGCTCGAGCGCTCGCTCGTGGCGCCATGACGCCACGGCGCCGTGGTCACCGGACGTCAGGATCGCGGGCACGTCCATGCCCCGGAACGACGGCGGGCGCGTGTACTGCGGGTACTCGAGCAGGCCGGCAGTGAACGACTCCTCCGCGGTCGACGCGTCGTCGATGGCGCCCGGCAACAGCCGCATCACGGCGTCGATCACGACGAGCGCCGGCAACTCCCCGCCGCTCACGACGTAGTCCCCGATCGACAGCTCGATGTCGACAAAGGTGCGGATCCGCTCGTCGACACCCTCATAGCGCGCGCAGACCAGCACGATGTGGTCGCGCCCCGCCAGGTCGATCGCGCGGGCCTGGCTGAACACCTCCCCGCCCGGGTCGAGCAGGATGACCAGCGACTCCGGCAGCCGCACCGATTCGATCGCAGCCACGAGCGGCTCGACCCGCATCACCATCCCTGCCCCGCCGCCGTACGGCGTGTCGTCGACCGATCGATGCCGACCCAGCCCGAACTCGCGCAGGTCGTGGACGCGGATCGTGGCGAGGCCACGCTCCTGGATGCGCCCGGGGATGCTCTCGGACAAGGGGGCCAGAATCATTTTCGGAAAGAGTGTCAGGACGTCGATCTCGAGGCTCATGGGGACGCCTCCGGCGAGCGAGGCGAGCGCGACCGGCGGCGTGGAGCACGCGGCCGGTCGGGATCCGTTCGGCGCACCTTCGGTGGCTGCAGGTCGAGCGCATCGGCATCGACCACGATCTCGCCGCGCCGCGGCGCGAACACCCGGATAAATGCCCGCACAGCGGGCAGGTCGAACGTCCCGAACTGCTCGCCGCGGACGATGTACACCTCGTTCTCGGCGACGCGATAGACGTCCTGCACGACGCCCAGCTCACGCCCCTCGAGGTCGCGCACGGTCACCCCGACCACCTCGTGCCAGTAGACCTCACCGCGCGCCAGGTCCCCCAGTGGGTGCACGGTCGCCTCCAGGTACGCGCCGCGCAGACCGTCGGCGGCCTCACGCGACCCTATCTCGGAGAATCGCACCCGCCAACCGGGACCGTCCGCGACCGGCTCGGCGGACGCGATCGTCAGGGCGGCATCGGAGCCCTCGCGATGCAGGACGATGCCCGGACGGAAGCGCTCCTCCGGGCGATCCGTGAGGACCTCGACGCGGACGGCACCGCGCAGGCCGTGGACGCCTCGCACGAGCGCCACGACCAGCCGTTGTGTCGTCGGGGTGTGGCCGTCGGCCACGGGCCGATCCCCGCTCAGACGATCTCGAGCTGGACCGGCTCCCCGTCCCGGGCCGCGGTCACCTTGAGCAGCGTGCGCAGCGCCTTGGCCACACTCCCGTTGCGCCCGATGACCTTGCCCATGTCGTCATCCGCGACGTGGAGTTCGATGACGGTCGCGCCATCCTCCTCGATGACCTCGACCTTGACGGCGTCGGGATCGTCGACCAGCGACTTCGCGACGTACTCGACCAGTTCCTTGGCTGCCATCGTTCGCGCTCCTACTTGCCGGCGGGCAGGATGCCTGCCTGCTTGAACAGCCGAACGACCGTATCGGACGGCTTGGCACCCTTCGCCAGCCATTCCTTGGCCTTGTCGGCATCGACGTTGAGCTCGATCGGCTCGGTGCGCGGGTTGTAATGGCCGATCGTGTCGATCGCGCGGCTGTCGCGCGCGCTGCGTGCGTCGGCGACGACCACGCGATAGGTCGGCTGTTTGGTCGCGCCGACGCGCGTCAGCCGGATACGGACTGCCATGTGTTCGTGTCCCTCCTCGGACGTCTGTGCGGGCTGGGGCCCCGCCTACTTCACGGTGATGAGCATGTGCGTGCGATCGACCTCGCCACCGACGGCACCGGTGGAGATGAGCGCATCGAACGGGATCAGGAACGGCTTCACCGATTCCTCGTACTCCGCACGCTCCTGGGCGCTCGCGCTGGACATCGCGCCCTCGGCCATGCCGCGGATCGCGGCCAGATCGAGGAACGTGACGGCGTTGTGCTCGGCATCGACACGGCCGACGAGACCCTTGAACCGGGCGTCGTCTGCGAGCGACGCGCCTGCACCCGCGTCGAGCACGTGCTTGATGAAGTCCGACGAGCTGCCGATCGCGATGACCTGGTCGTTCGCGACATAGGCGATCCGGGCGCGGCCGGACGGGAGGCTCGACGGGTCGGTCGGCAGCGATCCCATGCCACCCGCCCTCGCGGCGAGGTCGCGCAGGTCGCCGAGGTCGATCACGGTGATCGTCTCGCCGTTGTACTGCTCGTCGGTGACGCTGAAGCCGGCCTGGGCGCCGCCGAGCTGGATGAAGCTGCGTAGCGTGGTGAGGAGCTGTCGCCCGCCTGCGGCATCGGCCGGGATGCTGACGAAGCCGCCTTCGAGCGAGTCGCCGTCCTGGGCGACCACGATGCCGGCATCGCCCATCCAACCCAGCAGTGCGTCGAGACCGCCGAGCATCCCTGCGGCCTGATCGATCTGGGCGAAGGACTCGGCGAGCGCAGGCTCATCGCGGTAGAGCTCGATCCATTCGAGCAGGGACTTGCCGTAGTCGTTGCCCGCCACCAGCGCCACGGTCGTCGGTGGCGCGAATGAGGCCACGCCGTTCGCGTGGTTCTGGTCTGGGCCCGGTGTGCCTTCCTTGTGCTGGGCGACGCCGTCGAGCTGCAGCGCATCGCCCTCGACCCGCATCCGCATGGCGAACCAGTCGGGAAGCAGCGACGTGATCTGGTCGGTCAGCGGCGGTGCCGATGCCAGGGATCCGCTCAGCTTGGTCGACGCCTCGACCAGCGCCTTGGTCTCGAGGAAGAAGAAGCCCAGGTCGTCGCCGGTCAGCGCGGCCTGCGCGGCCGCGACCCCGGCGCTCTTGGAGAGCGCGCTGGAGCCGTTCGTGTCGATGGCGGCTTTGACCGAGGCGACGTCGCCCACGATCGCGACCTTGCCACCGGCGATCGTGAAGGCCGCCTGCTGGTCGGGCGCCTCTGGGCTGGAGAACACCTCAAGATTCGAGCCCTTGTACGTCTCTGCGCTGCTGGTGACGCCCACCTGGCCCAGCGTCGAGGTGAACCACGACGACGCGAGCGGAACGTCCTTGACCGACAGCAGGAGCACGCCACGGGCGTCCTTGGCGGCCGCTTCCGCGGCATCGGGGTCGATGGTCGGCAGCGGACCCATCGCGAATGCCATCTGGCCGCCGAACCATGGTTTGACGTCGCGGCTGTAGGTCTGCTTGCCCTGGCTGCCCTCGGAGATCAGGCGGTCCAGAACCTCATCGAGCTTCGTTTCGAGCGCCGCCTGGTCGGCGAAACCCGGGAACTTGGACAGGAACTGACCGACCTTCTGGCGCTGGTCGCCCGGCAGGTCGAGGCGGACCTCGCCGTACGCGATGCTGTCGGTTGGAACGTAGCCGAGCACGGCCGACGTGGGCGCCGAGGTCGTAAGGACGAGCGTCGCGAGTGCCGTGACGAGCACGATCACGCCGATGGCTCCGGCGGCCGCGATCCAGCGGGCGCGGCTCTGGCGGGGTCGGTCATCGGTCGCAGTCGGCGGCTGGGCCGGCTGGGTAGCGACCGGGGTCGCCGTCGTGTCGGTGTCGGCACCATTCGCGGGTGGCGTCACGGGCGGCACCGGCGGCGGTGTCGCAGTCGGGTCCGTCGTCGGGCGGTCGAAGTCGGTCATCGCGTGGTCTCCTCCGGCGTTTAGCGCCGGCCCCCTACGAGGTTGCCGAGCGCGCCGCGCCGGCCACCTCCGGATAGTTGCTTCATGAGCTTCTGCATCTCACCGAATTGCTTCACCAGCCGGTTGACTTCCGGCAGGCTCGTGCCCGCTCCGGCCGCGATGCGGCGTCGGCGCGAGCCGGTGAGGATCGTCGGATCGCGGCGCTCGGCCGGGGTCATCGCCCGGATGATCGCCTCAGTCCGCTTGAGGTCGCCGCGATCGACGGCGGCCTGGGCTTCCCCGGCCATGTTGCCCATGCCCGGGATCATCGAAACGAGCTGGCCGATCGGGCCCATCTTCTGGACCTGCTGGAGCTGGTCAAGCATGTCCTCGAGGGTGAAGCTCGCCTTGCGGAGCTTCTCCTCCATCTGCTGGGCCTCGTTGACATCGAATGTCTCCTGCGCCCGTTCGACGAGCGTCAGGATGTCGCCCATCCCGAGGATCCGACCAGCGAGTCGGTCCGGGTGGAAGGGCTCGAGTGCGTCCGTCTTCTCGCCGGTCCCGAGGAACTTGACGGGCACGCCGGTCACCGCCGAGATGCTGAGTGCGGCGCCACCGCGAGCGTCGCCATCGATCTTCGTGAGGACCAGACCGCTGACCGGCACCGCGGCGGCGAAGGCTTGCGCAACTGCGACCGCTTCCTGGCCGGTCATCGCATCGACCACGAGGAGCGTCTCGATCGGCTTGACCGCGTCGTTCACGGCCGCGATCTCCTGCATCAGCGCCTCATCGACGCTGAGCCGGCCGGCGGTGTCGAGGAGGACGACGTCGCGGGTCTGGCGACGGGCAGCCTCGACGCCCTGGCGGGCGATGTCCGGGACCGCTGTGCCCTCCGGGGCGCGATAGACGGGGATGTCGAGTTGCTTGCCGAGCGTCTCCAGCTGGTCGGCCGCTGCGGGGCGGTACGGATCGGCGGCGACCAGGAGCGGGCGGCGGCCCTGCTTGATCACGTGGCGCGCCAGCTTCGCGGTCGTGGTGGTCTTGCCCGACCCCTGCAGGCCGACCATCGCGACGACCGCGGGGTTGCCCGACAGGTGGAAGACCCGATCACCGGTCCCGAGTAGCTCGACGAGCTCGTCGTGGACGATCTTTACCACGGCTTGCCCGGCGGTCAGGCTCTGCAGGATGTCCTGGCCGATGGCCTTCTCGCGGACGCGCGCGACGAAGTCCTTGACGACCTTGAAGTTGACATCGGCCTCGAGCAGCGCGAGGCGGACCTCGCGCATCGCGGCATCGACATCGGCTTCGCTGATCCGGCCGCGGCCGGTCAGGGTGCCGAGCGTCGCGCGCAGCCGCTCGCTGAGAGTGTCGAACACGGTCGGATCAGGACTCCGGTCGAGGTGGATGACCGACCGTGGCCGCGGATAGCGACGTCGAGCCGGGTGATGCGCGAGTTCTGACGCATCGAGCGCGGGCAGTGTAGCGCAGGGTCCCGCCGGACGCCGCCCCTGACGATGGTCCCGCGTTGGGCGGGGTGCAGCCGGCGCCCCGTGAGCGCCTGGAACGTGCCACGTGCCGACCGGCGTCCGAACGTCCGACGGCACGTCGATTCGGCCCGATCCGCCGTCGATCGGCACGTCGGGTGTGCCGATCCGCGCCGTAACCTGGTCCCCGGGCACGATCCGGCGTCGCTTGGAATGTGGGGCGTTCCATTGCCGAAGGCCACGCCCGGCTCGCCGGGTCTCCGGGCCGTCGGCCGCCGCCCGCCGACTCGCGGCCGCTATGCTGCGCCCTCCGTGCGCAACCCGTTCACGTCCCCACTCTGGCAGAACCACGCCTTCATCCGGGTCTGGGCTGCCGCGAGCGTCTCGATCTTCGGATCGCTGATCACCCGAGTGGCGCTGCCCCTCGTCGCCATCCTAACGCTGGGCGCCGGCCCGATCGAGGTCGCCGTGCTGCGCAGCATGGACGTCGCGGCGGCGTTGGTCGTGGGCCTGGTGGCCGGCGCATGGGTGGACCGGCTGCGGCGACGACCCGTGCTGATCTGGGCGGATCTGGGGCGCGCGGTCCTGCTTGGCTCGATCCCGATCTCGTTCGTGCTCGGGACGCTCGCCCTGTGGCAGCTCATCGTGGTTGCGGCCCTGGCCGCGGTGCTCACCACGTTCTTCGACGCGGCGGACAACGCCTACCTGCCGACCATCGTCGAGCGGGAGCGCCTGGTCGAGGCGAACAGCGCCCTGGCGGCGAGCGGTTCCGTAGCCGAGTTCGCCGGGTTCGGCATCAGCGGTTTCCTCGTCCAATTGCTGACCGGCCCCATCACGATCGTCATCAACGCGGTCACCTACCTGATCTCGGCCGTCCTGCTGCTGTCGGTCCGGCGGACCGAGGCGCCGCCACCGCCACGCTCGGAACGAGAGCCGGTCCTCGACGAGATCCGCCACGGGCTGCGGCTCGTGCGCGGCAACCCCGTGCTGCGGGCCTTCGTCGGTGCCCAGATGCTGATGTCGATGCTATGGGGCGTCTTCGGGGCAACATGGTTCCTGTTCGCGCTGGAGGATCTCAGCGTCAGTCCGGCACTCATCGGCGTCATCGCGGGGGTCGGCGGCGCCTCGTCGTTCATCGGTGCGCTCGTCGCGACGCGCTCGACCCGGCGCTGGGGCGTCGGTCCGGTCGCGATCGCGGCGATGCTGCTGGCGGCGTTGGGCAACCTGTTGATCCCACTCGCACCGGCGGGCATGCCGCTGGTCGCCGTCGCGTTCCTGCTCTGGCAGCAGCTGGTCGCCGACTCGGCGATCACCGTGTACGACGTGACGGAGACGTCCGTTCGCCAGTCGCTCGTCGCCGATCGCGAGTTGGGCCGTGTCACCTCGACCTTCCAGGTGGCGTCGGCCGGTGCGCAGCTGGTGGCGACCATCGGGGCGGGCCTGCTCGCAGAGGTCATCGGCCTGCGGCTCACGTCATTCCTCGCGCCGCTGGGCGGGTTGCTTGCCGCCGCCATCCTGTTCTGGTCGCCCGTGCGGTACCTGCACGAGCTGCCGAAGATGGACCATCGAACGCCCGCCGAGATCGCGCTCGACATCGAGCGCGATCAGCCGGTGGGCGCCTGAGGTTCGGCGAAGAGGGCCTGGACGAAGGCGTCCGGGTCGAACGGCAGCAGGTCGTTGATGCCCTCGCCGACCCCGACGAAGCGGACCGGGACGTTGAGGGCGTCCTCGATCGCGAAGATGATCCCGCCCTTGGAGGTCGAATCCAGCTTGGTCAGGACGATGCCGGTCAGGCCGACCGCGTCGTGGAAGGCTCTCGCCTGGGCGAGCCCGTTCTGTCCGGTCGTGGCGTCGAGGACGAAGAGCGTCTCGGGCTCGGCGCCGGGTAGTCGCTTGTCGACGATCCGCCGGATCTTGGTCAACTCGTCCATGAGGTTCGACTTCGTGTGCAGCCGGCCGGCCGTGTCGGCGATGACCATATCCGCCTTTCGGGCGACGGCCGCGTCGAGGGCGTCGTAGACGACGGCACCAGGATCGGCTCCGGGCGCGTGCGCGATGACCGGCACGCCGGCTCGCTCGGCCCAGATGCTCAGCTGGTCGATGGCGGCGGCGCGGAAGGTATCGGCGGCGGCGAGGATGATCGACCGACCCTCGCCCAGGTAGCGCGCGGCGAGCTTGCCGATCGTCGTCGTCTTGCCCGTCCCGTTGACGCCGACCACGAGCACGACAGCCGGTCCTCCCGATGTCGCCGGCTGTGGTGACCAGTCGAGGTCGCGTTTGACGAGCAGTGCCGCGAGCTCCTCGCGGATCGCGCCCTCGGCCCCGTCCGGGTCGCGCCGCGACCGGGCGCGCTCCACGAGGTCGATCGCCAGGGCGGCGCCCACGTCGCCGGCGATGAGCGTCTCCTCGACCTCGTCCCAGGCGGGGCCGTCGGCGCCGCCGAGATAGCCGCGGAGCTGGGTCATGAACGTGCCGCGAGTGCGTTCCAGCCCCTGATCGAGGGTGTGGGCGGGGGCGACCGCGAGGAACGCTGTCGGGTCGAACGGGGCGTATGCGGGCGTGGCGTCGTCAGCGCCGGAGGCATCGTCCAGACGTGATCCTTCGATTTCGAAGGTTTCGACCGGGGTCGTGGGCAACTCGTCGCGCGAGGGCGCGGCGGCATCCGAAGCTTCGATTTCGAAGGTTTCGTCGGCAGAGGCTGGCGCGGGCTCGTCGCTCGGCGGCGTGGTCCCCGGTTCGTCAGCGGGGGCGACCTCCTCCGAGCGCCGGCGCCAGAACGGCATCAGCCGGCGGCGGTGAGCTCGCGGCGCCGGTCGGACGCCAGCGCCTGCGCCTCGTCGAGTCGGAGGCTGATGACGCGCGAGACCGAGTCGTCTCCGACCGTCACCCCGTACAGCGCGTCGGCCGACTCGATCGTCCCGCGGTTGTGGGTGATCACGATGAACTGGGTCTGGTCGGCCAGGCTCCGCAACGCCTCGGCGAAGCGTCCGATGTTGGCCTCGTCGAGCGCCGCATCGACCTCGTCGAGGACGCAGAACGGCACCGGCCGGACCTCGAGCATCGCGAACAGCAGCGCCACCGCGGTCAATGCGCGCTCGCCACCCGACAGCATCGCCAGCGCCTGCGGCTTCTTGCCCGGAGGGCGGGCCACGATCTCGACGCCCGTCGAGCCGAGGTCGCTGGGATCGGTGAGCGACAGCTTGGCGTAGCCACCGTCGAACAGCTGCTCGAACCGCCGCTCGAAGGCCGTCTCGAGCGCCGCGAACGTCGTCCGGAACTGGGTCGCGATCATCGTGTCGAGCTCGGCGATCAGCTCGCGCGTGCGCGCGATGGCCGCGTGCAGGTCGCTGCCCTGTGTCTCGAGCGACTCGAGCCGCTCCTTCAGCTCGGCGTACTCCTCGACGGCATATGGGTTGGCCGCGCCGAGCTCGTGGTAGCGCCGGCGGAGTTGGGCGAGGCGGCCGGGCGACGGCGCCGGCTCGGTCGGTGGGTCGATCGCCCAGCGGTCCGCGAGCGCCGCGAGCGCGGTTTCCAGGGCGGTGGTGTCGGCGGACTGGTCGTCGGTGGACTGGTCGTCGTCGGCCGCGGGCGCGGACGGCACACCGAGGCTGGCCAGCCCGAGATCGCCGAGGCCTGCCAGTTCGACGAGCACGCTCTCGCGCAATGACTCGAGCCCAAGGCGAGCCTCGACCTCGGCGTGGTCGGCGGCGCGGGCACGGTCATCGGCGGCCCGCAAGCGCTCGCGGGCACCAGTAGCCGCCCGCTCTGCTTCGGCGAGCCGCGACCGGTCCGCGGCATCCGCAGCGTGCAACGCGAGCAATGCTTCACGGGCTTCCCGCTCACGGGTCGTGGCGACAGCGATCTCCGAGCGAAGGCCGTCCAGTTCGGAGCGCATCGTGGTCTCACGCTCCATGAGCGACGCGGATTCGCGGTCGGCGCGCGCGATGCGTTCCTCCGCGCTGGCCACGACTGCCTCGGCGCGGGCGCGGGTGTGCTCGGCATCCCGACGCGTCGAATCGTGCGTCGCGAGTCGTGCTGCAAGTCGGTCACGCCGATCCCGCAGCTCGGCCGCGCGGGTCTCCCAGGCTCCCATCGCCGCACCGTCGCCGTCATCGGGCGCGTCCTGGGGGGTCGTCGCATCGGCCGCCGGCTCGTCGGCTGTGGCTTCGCGAAGTCTGGATAGCTCACCCTCGAGTCGCGCGACCTGCGCCTCGTGCCACGCCGCCTCCCGCGCGACGGCCTCTTGCTCTCGGAGGGCGGACCGCTCGAGCTCCTCGGCCCGACGACGCTCGGCCGCCCCTCGGCTCTCCTCGGCGCGTGCCTCGTTGATCGCTGTGCGTGCCCTGGCGGCGACGTCCTCCGCACTGGCGGCCGCCGTGCGCAGCTCGCCCAGCTCCGACTCGGCCCGCTCGAGCTCCCCGGACAACCGGACGTGCTCGGCGCGCCGGTCGAGAACGGGGTCGGTCGTGCCAAGCGCCAGCCCCGTGTCGTCGACGGCAGCTGATCCATCCCTGGGCACCGCCAGCCAGCCCGCCGGCATCGTCGCCTGGAGGGCGAGGCATGCATCGAGGTCAGGCAGCCAGACAGCACGCTCGAGCAATCGTCTGACCCCGCCCGTGGCGTCACGCCGCACGGCGTCGACCAGACGACCACCGCCCGCATCGGCGACGGCGTCCAGCCAGCGGCGCGTGGCGGCATCCGTGCTTGTCGCACCGCCCGACAATCGCTCCTCGACCAGCAGTCGACCGCGCTCGCCGGCCAGCGCTACGACCTCCGCCGATCCGACGAGGTAGGCGCGCGCACGATCCGCGAGCGCCGCTTCGATCGCCGGGCGCAGCTCGGGATCGACCGTCAGGTCCTCATCGAGACGGCGGCCGCCACGCTTGCGGGCGGCACGGGCGATGGGTCGCCGCTCGTCCTCATCGAGATGGGCGGTCAGCGCCTCGACCCGGCCGCGGAGTGAGGCTACCGTCGCGGTCGTCGTGGCGAGCCGCTCCGTGGCCGCTGCCCGGTCGGCTTCGGCCGTCTCCAGGGCCTGCCGGGCCGCTTCGTGCGCAGCCTGGGCCGTGTGCTGGGCACCGCTCGCGAATTCGAGTGCCCGTCGGGCCGACTCCGTTCGAGCGACGACCTCTGCCTGTCGGGCGATCGCCGTCACAGCGGCGGCCCGTTCCTCGGCAGCTCGCCGTTCCGCCTCGGCAAGCCGGCGCCGAGCGGTCTCGGCCTCCGCCGTCCGTGCGGTCTCGGCACGCCGAAGCGCAGCCGTGTCGTCGTCCTGCGCCGCCGCGGCGGATCGCAGCGTCGCCACCTCCGCGAGTGCGTCGGCCAGTTCCCGATCGGCCTCGGTGACCGCCGCCTCGAGATCCACGTCGCGTGCCGGCACCGGGACGGCGATCGACCGCCGCTGGGTGGCAGCCTCCGCCTCTGCCCCGGCGCGCTCGTCGGTCAACCGCTGCGTGTCACGCGCGATCGCCTCGAGCTCCGCTGCCAGGCGGCCGTCGCGCAGCTGGAGTCCGGTCAGTGCCGACCGCGCGGCGTCATGTGCCTCGCGCCGTTCGAGCTCGATCACGGCGCGGGCCGACAGCTCGTCCGCGAGCGCCGCCGCCGCGGTCTCCGCTTCCTCGAGCGTATCCATCGCCCGCTTCGCGTCGGCCGTGGTCTCGGCGCGGCGGTCACCGGCCACGACCAGCCTGGCGGCGGCGTCGTGCCAGCGCGCATGGGCCGAGGCCAGCAGCGCCGAGGCCAGCTCGTCTGCGACCGACGTGCGCGTCGTCTGCTGCTCGGCCTGCGCCGCAAGCCGCCGGGCCTGTGGACGGAGCTCGGCCAGGATGTCGTCGACCCGGGCGAGGTTCGATTCGGACTCGGCGAGCTGCTCTTCGGCCTTGCGCCGGCGGCGCTCATGACGCCGGACGCCGGCGACCTCCTCGAACAATGGTCGCCGCTCTTCGGGACGGAGCGCGAGCGCCTGGTCGACCATCCCCTGGCCGATGAATAGAAACGCGTTGTCAGCCAGGTGGGCGGCGTCGAGCAGGTCGACCAGATCGCGCAGCCGGATGCGCTGCTTGTTGAGGAGGTACTCGTTCTCGCCGCTCCGGTACAGGCGGCGCCCGAACTCCAGCACTTGGAAATCGACCGGCAGCAGACCGTCGGCGTTATCGAGCACGAGCGTGACATCCGCCATGCCCTGCGCGGTCCGCTTCTCTGATCCGGCCCAGATGACGTCCTCGGCCTTGCGCGAGCGCAGCGCTCGACCCTGCTCCCCGAGCGCCCAACGCAGTGCGTCGGCGAGGTTGCTCTTGCCTGAGCCGTTGGGGCCGACGACGGCGCTGATCCCACCGCCGAACTCGACGTTGGTCCGCTCGGCGAACGACTTGAACCCCTGGACACGGAGAGCGAGCAGGCGCGGTGGGGCGAGGAGATCCATCAGGCCGGCCGTCGCTGTCGCTCGTCGCGAGCGGAGCGCGCTGCGCTCTCGGGCGCGGTCGCACGTTCGGCGCGTTCGGCGGCGCGCTCGGCGCGGATCCGCTCGATGGCCTGTGCGGCGGCGTGGGTTTCGGCCGTACGTCGCGACGGCCCCTCACCCGCGCCGAGCACTTCGCCGTCGACCCACACCTCGATGCGGAACGACTTCTCGTGGTCCGGACCGGACGCTTCCACAAGCCGGTAGTCGGGCCGCTCGCCGGATCGCCGTTGTGTGTATTCCTGCAACCGCGACTTCGGGCTCTTGAGTGACAGGACCGGGGCCTCGAGCGCCAGCTCCGGCTCCGCGAGCTCCTGCAGCCAGCGCCGGACGCGCTCGTAGCCAAGATCCAGATACAGGGCGCCGGTCAGTGCCTCGAACGACGATGCGAGAAGGGACGGTCGGCGTCGACCACTCCGTTGAGACTCGCCTTCACCGAGCAACAGGTAGCTGCCGAGCTCGATGCGGCCGGCCAGCCGGGACAGCCCGGATGTCGAGACGATCGCGGCCCGACGAGCCGAGAGGGCACCCTCGTCGTCGTGCGGGTGGCGGGCGTACAGCGCCTCGGAGATGGTCAGGTTCACGACGGCGTCGCCGAGGAACTCGAGCCGTTCGTTGTGACCGCGCGCCGCGTCCGGATGTTCATGCAGCCAGGACGAGTGGATGAGCGCCTGCTCCAGAAGGTCGAGATCGCGGACCGGGAGCCCGAGGCGCTTGGCGACGGCCTGTCCGGGACGCAACTCGGACGTGGCCGACGACCGGCTAGGAGGAGTGCTCGTCGATGTAGTCGACGGCGTCCTGGACGGTGCGGATCTTCTCCGCGTCCTCGTCCGAGATCTCCGTCCCGAACTCTTCCTCCAGGCTCATGATCAGCTCGACGAGGTCCAGCGAATCGGCGTTCAGGTCGTCGACGAAGGAGGCCTCAGGCTTGACCTCTTCCTCGTCGGCGCCGAGCTGCTCGACGACGATCTTCTTGAGCCGGTCGTACGTTGTGGCCACTGACTCCCTCCTCGGAGCTGGGTGCTGGGGAGATCGTCCCGAGAACGCCGTTCATGAGGCGTCGCATCGGCTCTCCGCTGTAGATGCGTGCCAGCTCGACCCACTCGGCGATGGCCACCCGGGCCGGCGTGGCGGAGTGTAGCACCTCACCGATGGCCGATCGGAGCAACGCTCGGTCCATCCGGGCCAGTCCGGTGACCGGATATCGAGGTGCGACGGCAGTGATCCGGGCGTCGATCTCGACTCGATTGCGGACCACGGCGGTGACCAGGGCACGGGCAAGCTCGGCGGCCGATTCGTCGCGCTCCGACTCGGCCAGATGCCGCTCCAGGATCGCTTCGGCGGTCCGTTGCCCGAAGTCGGCTTCGAAGACCGCGGCGAGCGCGAGTCGACGTCCGGTGCGTCGCCCTCGCTGCTTGTCAGCCTCCGACGCCATCGACGATGACCGTCACGGCGCCGAGGTCGAGCCCCAGGAGGCGCTCCACCGTGGCCGCGACTGCCGTCCGCACCTGCGCCGCGAGGGGTCCCAACGCGTGACCCGGCCGGGCGACGATGCGCAGCCGAACGAGGACGCGGTCGTCGATGACCCTGACACGGACCGCCGGCCCGGCCAGCCAGCCGCGCCAGGACGGCCCGCCATAGCCGACGCGGGCGACGCCCGGGACCTCGAAGGCGGCTGTCTTGACGAGCTCGGCGATGACGCTCTTGCCGACGGTGAGGACCGGGCCGCTCACGTCGTCACCTCCTCGGTCGTGGGCGATACGCTCGCCAGCATCGCGTTGTCCTCGGCGAGCGCCTCGGCGATGAGGTCCGGGACCCGGGCGCTGGCCGTCTTGGCGGCCACCGCACAGGCGTACCCGATCATCCGCCGCTTGGCTCGACCGTGGGTGATGATGACGGTCCCCTTCACGCCGAGCAACGGCGAGCCGCCCTGGGTCTCGTAGTCGAACACGCGACGGATGCGGCCGATACCAGGGCGCATTAGCAGGTAGGCCAGCCTCCCGCGCCACGAGCTCCGGAATTCGGCGCGCCACAGGTCGAAGATGAAGGTCGACAGGCCCTCGAAGAACTTGATGACCACGTTGCCGGCGACCGCATCCGTGACGACGACGTCGGTGAGGTGCTTGGCAAGATCGCTGCCCTCGATGTTACCGACGAATCGGAGGCTGGAGGCGTCGAGCAGTTCCGTGGCGCGCTGGATCCGGGCGTCGCCCTTGCCCTTCTCCTCGCCGATGCTCAACAGCGCGACTCGTGGATCGGGCACGCCGAGCACGCGCTCGGCGAAGATCGCGCCCATCCGCGCGTACTGGGCGAGGTTCTCGGGCGTCGAGTCGGGGTTGGCGCCGATGTCGATGAGGACCAGGGGTCCGGCGTCGGTGATCATCTGGACGGCGAGGCCAGGGCGGTCGACACCGGGGAGCCTCCCGAGCTTGAGGATGCCGGCGGCCATACCAGCGCCCGTGTGACCGGCCGTGACGACAGCATCGGCCTTGCCGTCGCGGACGAGCTCGGTCGCGACGAGGATCGATGAATCCTTCTTTTCGCGCAGTGCCAGCGCAGGGTGCTCGTCCATGCCCACGACCGACCCGGCGTGGACGATGCTGACGTTTTGGGGAAGCTCGCCCGCGATGCCTCGGACCGTCTCCGTGTCGCCGACGAGGATCAGCTCGACGTCGGGGTGGGCGCGGGCGTAGTCGATGACTCCCGGGACGACCTCGGTCGGACCGTGGTCGCCGCCCATCGCGTCGAACGCGACGCGGACCACAGGTCAGCGCGCGGTGTCGTCGGTGCCGGTGCTGACCGGCTTCGGTGGAACGGCGAGGCGGCCCTGGTAGTAGCCACAGTTCGGGCAGACGCGATGGGGCAGCTTCATCTCGTGGCAGTGCGGACACTCCTCGAGCTTGGGCAGCTCGATCGCGAGATGCGAGCGGCGCTCGCCCTGGCGGGCATGCGAGACGCGTCGCTTGGGTACACCCATGAGGTCGTGGGCTCCTTGTGTCGTTTCGTGGGGCGCGGTCGCCGGACGGCGCTCGAGGTGGGAGCGCGGACGCGCCGACGGCGGAGTCTACCGCGAAACGAGGGCCACCGTCACGGGTCCCGTCCTTCGTCGCCCGGCGTTGGAACATCCCCATGTTCCGATCGGCGACGAACCAGTGAGCCTGCGACCCCCAACCTCCATCTGGAACATGGGCATGTTCCGATCGACGAAGGAATGCGGGTTGAGTCGCCGTTTGGAACCCACCGAGGTTCCATCTGACGAAGGGCGGTTGGTCCGGCCGTCACTTGGAACATCGGGATGTTCCACTCGCTATCGGTTCGGCTATACCTCCTTCAATGGCAACGGCCCGCGCACCGTGATGCTCTCCGAGCCGTACACGTAGCCGAGTCGTTCGTTGAGTGCCCGCATGTCGGCGTTGTCGCGCTGCGTCCAGGTGTAGACCTCGCGGACCCCGTGCTCGGCAGCGAAGTGGAGGGTCAGCCTCTTGAGTACGGAGGCGAGACCCCTCCGTCGCCAGCGTCGAGCCACGGCAGTGAAGGCATGCTCTGAGCGGTCGGGCCGATCCGAGTCGTATTCAAGCCCGGCACACCCGACGATCTCGTCGCCATCGAGTGCCAGAAACATCGCCTCCGGCCACGACAGCCACTCCCGCTCCCATTCCTCGCGTTTCACCACCACTGGAAGGTGCGTGGCCATGTCTGCTATGGCCTCCAGGGCGAAGGGGTCGTAGGCCCTTGCCCAGAGTTCCGGCCGCTCAGCGACCGTGACCACTCGAATGCCGTCCGGCATCGTGGGCTCGGCCTCCTCGCCGATCGTTCGCGTCTGCTCGATCTGGCGGTCGACCTCCCGGAACCCGAAGCGTTTCGCGAACTCGAGCGATCCGGCGTCGTCCATGATCGAGCCGGCCTCGGCGAATCCGCGACTCATTGCATGGTCCGCGAGCGCACGGAGGAGGGCTGTCCCGACGCCGCGCCGACGCATCGCCGGGAGGACGCGCGGATGCAGGCCGGCGTAGTCGAAGCTGGAACGGCCGCTGAGCCCTGACCCCGCGAGCTCCTCATCGAGCTCAGCCAACAGGTAGAGCGTCTCGTCGTCCGCCATCGCCCGCATCTCCGCGACCGACAGCGCCCGCTCGTTAGGCAGCACCGCGAGCCGCACCCGCCGCCATGCCTCGAGGTCCCCGTCCGTCTCCGCCGGGCGGATCATGATCCCGGTCACGTGCACGTCACTCGGGGCGGAAGGCCTTGAGGGCTTCCAGGCGCGGGTCGATGTCGTCGTCCGGGTGGTCGTGCTCGCCCTCGTCGAGCGGCAGGCCGCACTCGACGCACAGACCCGGGCAGTCCGGCCGGTCAAGCGGGGCGATCGGCTCGGCCAGGATGATCGCGTCGCGCACGGACGGCTCGAGGTCGAGCTCGTGGTGGTCGGTCAGACGAAGCGCGTCGGGCTCCTCGTCGATCGCCACCGGGCGTCCGGATTGCAGATCGATCGACGGCAGGTACTCCTCGGCGATCTTGATGTCGATCGGCGTCGTCAGCGGGCGAAGGCATCGCGCGCATTCACCTGCCAGCGACGTCGTCAGCCGCGCGTCGGCGAGGATCCCCCTGTTGGTCCGCGTCAGGCGGACCTGGCCCGCGATCGGCGAGGCCAACGTGAGCTCCTCGGGCAGATCGATGCTGGCGTCGCCGACGTCATAGGAGCGACTCGCGCCGACATCGTCGCCGAGCAGGCCGGCGACGTTCCAGACGAGTGGTCGATCCGTTGGCTGGGCGCTCACGGGCGCCTCGTCACGTCCGGGCGGGTGCTGCAGGCTCCTCCGCCTCGTCGTTCCACTGGTCGTCCTCGAGGTACTCGCCGCCGGCCTCGAGCGGCACCTCGGGTGGCGGCGCCAGCAGCGTGGCCCGCCGCTCATCGAGCAAGTTCAGCCCCTTCTGGATCGCCTGCAACGTCTTCTGGACGTCGCCCTCGAGCCCCTCGAGGACGCTGACCGCGTATTCGTCAGCACCCGCGCGGATGCGATCGGCGTCGGCGTGGGACTCCTCGATGATCCGCCGGCTCTCGTTCTCGGCCGCCTGGGTCAGGCCCCGCTCGTCGATCAGGAAGGCCGCCTGTTCCTGCGCTCGCCCGACGATGCGCTCCGCCTCTTCCTGCGCCTTCTCGATAATCCGCTCGCCCTCGGAATTGATCCGCTTTGCTGCCCGGACCTCCTCCGGGACCGCCACGCGAAGCTCGTCGATGAGCCCGAGAGCGGCGTTCTGGTCGACCACCACGTTCGTCGTGAGCGGCAGCTTCTTGCCGTTGGCGATGAGCGATTCGAGACGCTCGACGAGGAAGATGATGTCGATGTCGGTGGCCCTCCTGCGCCGTCGATTATGGCACGGGCCGGTCGGTCAACGACGGGCAAAGGCCCGTTCGAGCGCCTCGCGGGCGGCCGTCGGGACCATCCCGGAGACATCGCCACCGAACGACGCGATCTCCTTCACCAGGCTCGAGCTGACGTAGCTGTTGGCGGCCGAGGTCATGAAGAAGACGGTGTCGATGCGCGGCGCGAGGACGCGGTTGTTGTGGGCGAGCTGCATCTCGGTCTCGAAGTCGCTGATGGCCCGCAGGCCCCGGACGATGGCGGTGGCATCGCGCGACCGAGCGAATTCGACCGTCAGCCCGTCGAACGAGTCGACGTCGACGCGCTCGTCCGGGACGTCATGGGCAGCGAGGGCGACCTTGATGATCTCGATGCGCTCCTCGACCGTCAGCAGCGGTGCCTTCTTCGGGTTGGCGAGGACCGCGACGATGACCGAGTCGAAGACGGACGCAGCACGCTCGACGATGTCGAGGTGGCCGTTCGTGATCGGGTCGAACGAGCCTGGGTAGACCGCGACGCTCATGCGTCCTCCATCCGCCGATAGAAGGTCAGGGCGGTATCGCCGAAGCGGCGCTCGCGCTCGGATGCTAGCAGCCCGATCGTGGCCGGCGGCGGCGTCCGCCAGAAGTGCGTGGCGACGACACGCGCGTCATCGGCGACCAGCGATGAAAGCGCCTCGAGCGCTGCTGTCATCACCGCAGTGTCGTCGTAGGGCGGGTCCAAAACGGCGATGTCGATCGGTGGTTCGGCGCCGCGCTCGGGACCCCGTAGCCATCCCAACGCGTCGGCGCGGACGACCGTTGCCCGCTCGGTGGCGGCCAGATCGGTCCGATCGAGGTTGGCGTGGATGATCTGGACGGCGGTCCGGTCGTGCTCAACGAAGATCGCCTCGGCGGCACCCCTCGAGAGGGCCTCGATGCCGGCCGCGCCGCTCCCTGCGAACAGATCGAGGAAGCGGGCGCCACGCAGATCCGGCTCGAGGATCGCGAACAGCGTCTGCTTCACGCGATCGGCGAGCGGCCGGGTGCCCGGCCCAGGCGCCTCCAGCCGGATCGAGCGAGCTGTTCCGGCGATGACGCGGCCGGCGTCAGGCATGCGCGTTCACGAGCCGCTCGCCGGGTCCGCGGCCACGAGGCGGCGCAGCCAGCCGGTCTCGAGTTCGCGGGCGAGCGGTGCCAGGTCCGGCCGGGCAGCATCCAGCGACCCATCCGCCTCGAGCAGCCGTTCCGCCGCCGCCCGAGCCTGCACTGCCAGCTCTCGGTGATCGACCCGCGTCAGCGACGCGACCCGGAGCCCGGGGAGACCGCTCTGCACGAAGCCGAGGACATCGCCCTCGCGGCGCAGCTCGAAATCCTTCTCGGCCAGCTCGAACCCATCGGACAGCTCCGCGATCGCCTTCAACCGCGCCACGGCTGTTTCGTCGGTCGAGTCGGATACCAGCACGCAATACGACTCGACCGAACCGCGGCCGACCCGCCCGCGCAGCTGGTGGAGTTGCGCGAGCCCGAACCGGTCCGCGTTCTCGACGATCATCACCGTCGCCTCGGGGACGTCGACGCCGACCTCGACCACGGTGGTGCCGACCAGCACGTCGAGCTCACCGTCGCGGAACCGCGCCATCTCGGCATCGCGGTCCGCGGGCTTCATCCGACCATGCACGAGCCCGACTCGCAGCGGCAGCAACAGGTCGGACAGGCGCTCCGCTTCGGTCTCGGCGGCCACGGCCGTCGTCCTACTGCCGTCGTCGACGCCGTCGCTGCCCTCCTCGATGAGCGGCACGACCACGAACGTGCGATGCCCGGCCGCCGCCTCCTCCCGCACCTTCGCCCAGGTCGGCTCGAGTCGGTCGGGGGTCCGGATCCCGGTCCGGATCGACACGCGGCCGGCGGGCGGCGTGCGCAGGTCGGACACGTCCAGGTCGGCGTAGAGCACCTGGCCGAGCGTCCTCGGGATCGGGGTCGCGGTCATCAGCAGCACGTGCGGCGTGACGCCGCCACCGGCCTTGGCCTCGAGCTGGCCGCGCTGCTCCACCCCGAAGCGGTGCTGCTCATCGACGATCGCAAGACCGAGTCGAGCGAACGACACCGACTCGCTGAACAGCGCGTGCGTTCCCACGATGACCGATGCCTGACCCGAGGCGATCAGGTCGTTGGCATGCGCGCGATCGCGGGCGTTGAGCGACCCCGTCAGGAGCAGCACATCGACGCCGGCGCCCTCGAGCAGCGCGCCCACCGTATCGCGATGCTGGCGAGCGAGGAGGTCGGTCGGAGCGAGCAGCGCGCCCTGGTAGCCGGCCCGAGCCGCGGCGGCAAGTGCATATGCCGCGACGGCCGTCTTGCCCGAGCCGACATCGCCCTGGAGAAGCCGCAACATCGGCGTCGTGGCGGCGAGGTCGACCCGGATCGCGTCGATCGCGTTTGCCTGGTCGACTGTCAGGTCGACTGGCTGCCCGATCTTCTGACGCAGGGCGTCGACGATCCCACCGCGGATCGCAGCGTCCGTTGCGTCATCCACCGAAACCGCCGGGCCCCGATCACGGCCGCGGGCCCGCCTCCGACCGACCATGCCGAGCTGCAGCGCCAACAGCTCATCGAACGCCAGTCGGCGGAGCCCGGCATCCCGTCCTTCGAACGACGCTGGATAATGCGCCGATTCGAGCGCCTCGGCGACCCCGACCAAACCCTCATCCCGGCGTAGCGAACTCGGCAGGTACTCCGGGTAGGCGTGCCCGGCCCGGTCGAGCGCGTCGCGCATCGCCACCCGCAGACGCGCCGCAGTCAGCCCGGCGGTCAACCGGTAGACCGGCACGATCCGGCCGGCGTGCAGGACCTCGCCATCGCCCTCGACCGCCTGGAACTCCGGGTTGTCGATGGTCAGCGCCCGCCCGAACCGCTTCAACCGCCCGGACACCACGATCTCCTGGCCGCGCTTCAGCCGTCGCTCGATGAAGCGGCGGCCGAACCAGGTCGCCTCGATCTGGCCGGTGTCGTCGCTCAGACGGGCGATCGTGCGTTGGACCCGACGCCGCCACGACGCTTCCACCCGGACGTCATCGACCCGGACCCGTGCGGAGACGACGGTCCCCTCCTCCGCCCAGACGAGGTCGCCCAGCTGTGACAGTTCGCGCAGGTCGTCGTAGCGACGCGGAAGATGGAATAGCAGGTCCCGCACGTCATACCAGCCCAACCGGATCCCGGCCCGGCGCAGCAGCCCGGCCGCGGCCAGACCGGAGCGGGCCAGTGGCGTCCGCAACAGCTCGACCGGATCGGTCGGCGGCGGCGGGACCTTCGGTGGCCGTTGGGCTCGGGGTGCGCTTGCGCGCTGCGCCATCAGGTCCGACTACTCGGCCGAGATGAGGTACCGGTAGAACGGCTGGCCGCCGTGGCGGACCTCGATCTCCACGCCCGGGACGACCGTCCCGATCTTGCGCGCCATCGCCTCCGTCTCCGCGAGGTCCGCACCGTCGCCATAGAACATCGTGATGAGCTCGTAGCCCGGGGTCAGCGCCGCCACCGCCTTGATAACGCACTTCTGGCGGTCGTTGTCGGCGGCGATCAGGCCGTCGTCGGGGTCGAGGGCGATCGTCTGACCGCGCTTCACCTTCCGGCCGCCGATCGTCGCGTCGCGGACCGCCTCGGTGACGACGACGGTCTGGATGGCGCGCCCGGCCTCGGTCATCGGGCCGACGTTGGCGGCGGCGTCCATCCCTGGGTCGAGCGCCAGCAGCGCCGCGAACCCCTCGGCCGCGTTGCGCGTCGGGACGACCTGCACCGGACGGTCCGTCATGGATGCGACCTGGCGGGCGGCGAGGATCACATTCGGATTGTTGGGGAGCAGCAGGACCTCCTTCGCCGGAACCGCTCCGACGGCCTCGAGCAACTCGCCGGTGCTCGGGTTGGCGCTCTGGCCGCCTTGCACGACCGACGCGACCCCGAAGTCGCGGAAGATGGCCGCCAGGCCATCGCCGGCCGTGACCGCGACCACCGCCAGGTCGGGCAGGACGGCAGGCGGGCCGCTGCCGTTGCCGCCACTCGTGTCGGTGGCGGGGCGGGTAATGCTCTGCTCGGTCGGCTTGGGCATCGGCGACCCGGCGAACTCGGCGGCACGGGTCTCGCGCACGTCTTGCGCCTGGTTGTCGAGGTTCTCGACCGTGATCCGACTGAGATCACCCAGCGACAGGCCGTAGCCGATCACCAGGTCCGGGCGCTCGTTGTGGACGTGGACCTTGAGCGCGCGCGAGTCGCCCGCCACGAGCACGGACTCACCGATCGACTCGAGATGATCGCGGATCGCATCGACGTCGAGCGGCCGATGACCGGTCGCCCGCAGCAGGAACATCGTCTCGTAACCGAACCCCTCGTCGGCGTGAGCGACCAGCGTGCTCGGTTTGGGACCCGCGGTGGCGCCTGCTTTCGCCGCGCCGACCGGGGTCTTGCCCGTGAGGTGCAGCAATGCGCCCTGGAACAGCCGATACAGACCTTGCCCGCCGGAGTCGACCACGCCGGCCTCGCGCAGGATCGCCAACAGGCTCGGCGTCCTGGCTACCGACTTCTCGGCAGCCTTCGTCGTCGCGGTGAGGACGGCTTCGATATCGTCGTCACGCTCGGCCGCCTTGACCGCTCCATCCGCCGACTCGCGGATGACCGTCAGGATCGTGCCCTCGACCGGCTTCGCGACCGCGCCATAGGCGGTCTTGGCCCCTTCACTCAGCGCGTGGGCCAGATCCAGGCCGTTGAAGCGCTTCTTGCCGGCGACCGCCTCGGCCATGCCCCGGAAGATCTGGCTCGTGATGACGCCAGAGTTGCCGCGCGCGCCCATGAGTGCACCGAAGCTGATCGCGGCAGCGACGCGGTCGGCTGGCTGGCCGGCGACCGCTTCGGCCTCGTCGAGCGCGGCCCTGACCGTGGCGAGCATGTTCGACCCGGTGTCGCCGTCGGGAACGGGATAGACGTTGAGGCTGTTGATCTCGTCGACATGCGCCTCGAGGTTCGAGACTGCCGCCCGGAATGCGTCGAGCAGCCCGTTCCCGTCGCAGGCGCGGCGGGCCATCTAGGCGACGTCCGTCCCGCTGTCCGCCAGGTCCCGGGGTCGCACGCCGCCGACCGGCAACGCGGTCGGGGCCTGCGGGAGGTTGCCGCCCGCCGGGACGTGCAGGCCATCGACGTGGATGATGATCCGAGCGACATCGCGTTCGAGTGCGCGCTGGATCGAGTAGCGGATCGCGGAGTCGACCTGCCGTGCGACCTCGGCGACTGGCACACCGAGCGCCACGGTGATGTCGAGCTGGATCTCGATGCCGTCATCGAGTCGGATGGCCAACCCGGGCTGACCGAGGCCAAGGCGCTCGAGTAGCCGGCCGATCGGCCCGCCGGCGAAGCCGGTCACGCCGTATGAGCCGAGAGTCGCCGTACGAACGACATCGTGGAGTGCGCGGCCGGTGACGAGCGAGCGGCCGGGCGTCGGGCGGATTGCCACGCTGGCTGGGTCCTCCCTGGAGGGCTCCTGCGGCGGGGCAGCCGGAAGCGCGTGCTATCATACCGCCCCGCTCGGGCCATCCCGCCTGACGCGCTTGCCCTGAACCAACCTCCTGAGGAATCACATGGCCCGCTCCTGTGCGATCTGCGGCAAGGTCTCGATGGGCGGTTTCAACCCGCAGTCGTCGGGTTCGAACCGCGTTCGAGCACACCGCCGAATGCAGCCCAACCTCCAGCCGCTCGTCATCGCCCGGAATGGCTCGCCGGTCAAGGCGCTGGTCTGCACACGCTGCCGCCGCACGCAGCTCAAGGCCTCGAAGTAGCGCCTCCGCCCTTCGTTGACCCACGGTCAACGATCCGGCGTGAACCGAGCCCGGGTTGCACCTACCGAGGCTAGGTGCTGACCCACAGTCAACGATCCGGGCCTGAGCGATCTCCCTGGGAGGTCTCGCTCATCTGGCGCTGACCCACGATCAAGGATTCGGGGATAACGACCTCCGGTGGGCGCCTTGCGACCGAAAACGTTGACCCAGAGTCAACGGAGGCGTTGTCGTCGGACGTCCGCCGGCGCGCCCAAGCAAATCGCCGAGTCGCCTCCGAACGTCACAGTCCGCAGGTAGCCCCGCCCGGACGGATGAGGAGTCCCACGACGGCTCCGATCGCTGGCTCGTTTCGATGGTCATTGTTCATCGCAGTCGTACTGCTGAGCGCGGCGTGCGGTGACCGGCCGACTACCTCGCTGCCCACCACCTCCACACCGTCGCCGGCGGAGATCGCGGAGGCACGACGGTTCCGCGAAACGTTCGGGCTGCGAGCTGACGAGGCCTGGATGGTGCACGTCGCCAACGACCCGTCGAGCCAAGCGAGCCTCAGCCAGTTCGGAGTGCGGCTTCTTCCGTCCGAAGTCGACGAGATGATGGCGCGGACGAATGCATACACGGACGCGGGTCCGCTCATCCTCGACTACGCAGGGACGGTGCCGGACGATTGGTTCGGCTCATATATCGATCAACAGCGCGGCGGCATCATCGTCGCGGAGTTCTTTCGCAACACCGATCGGCATCGTGCCGCCCTCGAGCGACTGCTGCCTCCGTCGGCGCGCTGGGAGGTGCGCGAGGTCGACCAGCGCACACTCGACCGGATCGCCCTCGTCGAGCGAGTCAGCGCCGATCGCGCCTGGCTCGCGTCGATCGATGTCGAGCTACTCGACGTGGTCACCAACCCAATGGATGGCGGCATCGTCGAGCTCACCTACATCGCCGCCAGACGCGATCTCGACGGGATGATCCTCGACCATTACGGCGCTCCGGAATGGCTTCGTGTCGAACGGGCTGGCGGGCCGCCATGGACCGGGCCGGTCGGCGAGCTCGTGGTCAGGGCCGTTGACATCATCGGACGCCCTGTTCCTGGTCTGACATGCAGCCTCGGAAACCCGCCCCGGTCGACCGATGAGGATGGCATCTGTCGCTATGACAACCTCGCGGCGATCGACTATCGCGTTGAGCTCCTGGCGGGCATCGAGGAATTGACGCACGTCGTCGGCTCCGCAACTGTGACCGTGGTAGCCAACCGATCGACATCTGTCACGATCGTCGTTCGATCCTGACAGGCGGGTGGCCCGACTACCGCTCGGCCGTGTCCAGCCAGATCGTGAACGGGCCGTCGTTTACGAGGGCGACCTCCATCTCGGCGCCGAAGCGCCCCGTCGCCACGTGCACATCGTGCTCGCGGAGGGCCGCCGCGAATTGTTCGTAGAGCCGCTGCGCCTGTTCAGGTGGCGCGGCCTGCGTGAACCCGGGTCGGCGGCCACGCCGCGTGTCGGCGAACAGGGTGAACTGCGAGACCACCAGGGCCTGGCCGCGGACGTCGATCAGCGACCGGTTCGTCAGCCCGTCGTCGTCCCGGAAGATGCGCAGCTCGGTCACGCGACGTGCCAGCGCGTCGGCGATGGCGGGGTCGTCGTCGTGGGACACCCCGACCAGGATCGCCAGCCCCGGGCCGATCGACGCCAGCACCTCGCCATCTACCCGTACGGACGCCTCGCTCACCCGCTGGAGGAGCGCTCGCACGCCGTCAGGCCTTCCCCGCGTACGACGCCCGCCAGTCGTCCGCCTCGGCCAGGAGCCGCTCGCGGGTCGGCCCGTGGTGGTCGATCACGTGCTCCTCGACCGTCGCGGGCACCAGCAGGTCATAGTCGCGCACGCCGTCCGGATTGATCTGGCCCTCGCCGCGCAACATCATCACCGGGATCCCGGTCGCCTCGATCTCGTCCATCAGGCGGTGGGCCAGGTGCTTTGGTAGCGACGCGATGCGTGTCATCCGATCGGCCGGGATCGGCGGCTTTCCGTCGTTCGGACCGTACTGGAAGCCCTCGTCGGCCAGAGCCCTGATGAGCCGCACTTCCCGACCCATGTCGCGGCCGCGTACGAACAGCGCCGAACCCACGACGAATACGTCGACCCCGCGGGAGCCGGCGACCTCGGCCGTCTCGCGGTTGATCCCGCCATCGACATGGATCTCGCCGCCGTACAGCTTGTGGCGCAGCACCTGGCGCCCGCCTGGCGCCTTGGCGGCCAGCACGTCACCCATGAATGACTGGCCGCCGAAGCCCGGCTCGACGGTCATGATCAGGACGATGTCGAGGAGCTCCGCGTAGGGCTCGAGCGCCTCGATCGGCGTACCCGGCTTCACGGCCAGACCGGCTGCACGACCGGCAGCGCGGATCGCCGCCAACGTCGGCACGACCGGCTCCTCGATCTCGACGTGGAACGTGATCGAGTCGCAGCCCGCATCGATGAATTCCTCGATGTAGCGGCTCGGTTCGCTGATCATCAGGTGCGCATCGAACGGGACGGTCGTGCGCGGCCGGAGCGCCTTGATCGTCCGCGGCCCGAAGGTGATGTTCGGGACGAAGTGGCCGTCCATGACGTCGAGGTGGACGCGATCGACGCCGGCCGTCACGACCCGGCGTACGGCGTGGGCGAGGTTGCCAAGATCTGAATCGAGGATGCTCGCCGCGATCCGGGCGCGGTTGTCGCCCATCGCTACTCCCCGACCCCGACCGGCACAGGCTCGTGGCTGCGCTCGCCTCGGAGCGCGGCCGCACTCTCCTCCTCGAGGCGCTCGCGTCGCCGGGCGACCGCCGGCGCCGGCGGCTCCCCTGCCCGCTCTGCCGCGAGCTGACCGCATGCGGCGCCGACCTCCTGGCCGCGATTGCGGCGGATCGTGGTCGAGATGCCGGCCTCACGCAGCGTCGCGGCGAACCGTTCGATCACCGGCATCGGACTGGCTGTCCACGGCGTGTGTGCGACGGGGTTCATCGGGATGAGGTTGACGTGTGCGTGGTCGCCGCGAAGGAGGTCGGCCATCGCGCGCGCGTCGATGTCCGTGTCGTTCACACCGCCGATCATCGTGACCTCGTAGGTGATCCGTCGGCCGGTCGCGCGGGCGTGGTCGCGAGCGGCCCCCACGACCTCGGCCACCGGCCAGCGCCGGTTCAGCGGCACGAGCACGTCACGAAGCGCGTCGCGCGCTGCGTGCAGGGAGATCGCGAGCGTGAACTGGGGACCGAGCGCCGTCAGGCGGCGGATGCCCGGCACCACCCCGGACGTGGAGACCGTGATGTGGCGCGCGCCGAGCCCGAAGCGGCGTGGGTCATTCAGCGCTTCGACCGCCGCGAGGACCCGGTCGAGGTTGAGCAGCGGCTCGCCCATCCCCATGAACACGACGTTGGTCAGGTGGCGGCCGTCGGCCGCGATGCGGCGCTGCGAGTGCCGTGCCTGGTCGACGATCTCGGCGACCTCCAGGTCGCGTCCGGACCCGAGCTCGCCGGTCGCGCAGAACGGGCAGCCCACCGCACACCCAGCCTGGCTCGATATGCACAGCGTGTGCCGCTCGCGCGAGCGGCCCCGGGCCGGGTAGTGCATCAGCACCGATTCGATGAGCGCGCCATCGTGCAGCCGGTGGAGCGCCTTCTCGGTCGTGCCGCCGTCGGCGAGCCGGATCTCGGTGTCGGCCACGGTGTCAAAGATGAAGTCGCGCGCGAGCGACTCGCGGAGTGGCGCTGGCAGGACCCGGATCCCCGCCGCGTCGGTCACGCCGCCGTCCTTCCAGACCGCGTCGGCGATCTGCCGGGATCGATACGAGGGCTGGCCGTGCGCTTCGACCCACGCCGCAAGTGCATCGGGGGTGACCCCGGAGATTCCGGAGTTCGTCAGCGTCGTCGTCACCGCACGATGCTACTGCCGACGATCGCCGGTCGACCGCGGACGAACGCCTCCCACGACATCCGCTTGCCGCCCGCCGGCTGGACGTCGAACAGCCGTAGCCGACCGCCATCGTCCAGACCTATCCCTTCGATATCGAAGGTTCCAGCCGGCGGACCGTGTGCCGCCGGCTCCGCCGTCCACACGATGAGTCGACCCACATCGGTATCGACGAATGAACCGGGCCAAGGCTGGTAGGCGCGCACCTGACGTTCGAGCTCTGCGGCGGATCGCGACACGTCCAGGCGCCCATCCTCGCGTCGGAGTGGCTTCGTCAGCGTCGCACCCTCCTCGGACTGCGGGCGGCCCTCGATCTCACCACGAAGCCAGGGGCCGAGCGCCGCGTCGAGGATCTGGGCTCCCATCGCCGCGAGCGTCGACTCCAGGTCCGGCGCCACCTCGTCGCCCCGCAACGGGGTGCGCTCCTGCACGACGATCGGACCCGTATCGAGGCCGCGGTCCATGCGCATCAACGTGACGCCGGTCTCGTCGTCGCCCGCCAGGATGGCGGCCGGGATCGGCGTCGCGCCGCGGTGACGCGGCAGCAACGAGGGGTGCAGATTGAGTGCGCCATGTCGGACGTCTAGCAATGCCGGTGGGACGAGCTGGCCATAGTCGGCGAGCACGATGAGGTCGGGCCGCAGCTTCAGCACGGCGGCGGTCGCCTCGTGCGTGCGAAGCCGCTCCGGAATCTGGATGTCCGCGATACCGAGCTCGCGCGCGGCGTCGTGGATCGGCGTGGAGGTCCTCCGCCCGTGCCGGCCGGCCGGTCGGTCAGGCGCCGTGACGACGCCGACCAGTTCGACGTCGTCGTGGTCATCGAGCGCCTCGATGGCGGGGCGGCCGAACCCGCCGCTGCCGATGAAGACGGTCCGTGCCCGCCCTCGCGTCACGCCAGGGCGCTCGTCGCCTCGCGGATCTCGGCCTCCTCCTCCGCGTCCTCGCCGTGGCCCACGGGGATCAGCTCGTCCATCGAGTCGAGATAGTCGATGTACAGCTTCCCGTCGAGGTGGTCGAGCTCGTGCTGGAGCGCCCGGCCGAGCAGGCCGCTGCCGGCGACCTTGAACTTCTTGCCCTGGCGGTCCTGCGCCACCACCCACACCTTCTCGCGCCGCGTGACATAGGCCACGTAGCCGGGGATCGACAGGCAGCCTTCCAGGTCGCGGTCATCACCGGTCGCTCGGACGATCTTCGGATTGACCAGCTCGTAGAGGTGGCTCTCGACCTCGATGACGCAGGCCTGCATCGCCTCGCCGAGCTGGGGCGCGGCGAGACCGACGCCCGGGGCGTCGCGCATCGTGTGCGCCAGGTCATCGAGCAATTCGTGCAGGTATTTGCCGAAGGCGTCGACCGGCTTGCCTTTCAGGCGGAGCCGGGGATCACCGAGCTGGGCGATGGGTCGAACGGACATCGCCGCGAAGTATATGGCGACCGGCAGCGCGAGCCGAAGGCGTGAGCGTCAGAGCGGCGGGTTGCCCTCGGCGACGTCCTCGGCCGCTTCCTTCGCGGTCGTCGATGCGTTCTTGGCCGTGTTCGATGCGTCCCTGGTCGCGTCACCGACCTGCTCGCGGATATCGGCCGCGAACGTCCGGGACTTCTCGGCGAGCTTGCCACTCGCCTCGGCGGTCACCTCACCGGCCTTCTGGACGACGGGCGCAGCCCGGTCGGCCGCCACGGCGACCAGCTCGGCGGCCTTCGCGGAGAACTCGCGGACGGTCGGGGCAGCCTTCTCGGCGAGATCCTCGACGACGTCGCGGATCTGCTCGAACACCTCGTTCGCTTTGGCGGACGCGTTCGCAGTGGCGTCGCCGGCGGCATCCTTGGCGCTATCGGTGGCGGAGCCGCCCGAGTAGCTCGCGTCGCGCGGCCCCTCGGCGGGTTCCTCGTGGCTGGGGTTCAAGGGATCGGTCATGGTGTGCGTCTCCTCATGTCTGGGGAGCGCATCCTCGCACGAACGGGGTCCAAAGGCACGGGGTCTGATGGTCCGGGGCGTATCATCGACCGCACAAGCGCTACGGGAGGACCGTGATGGCCGTCGAGTGGAGTTTCGCGGACCTCGAGCCCGCCCAGATCGACCTCATCCAGGAGGCGGAGCGTACGCTCGGCACTGACGTCGTGATGGCCTACAAGCCGAGCCGCTGGGGCTCGGTCGACCCCGACGCGATCGGCGACGCCTTGCGCCCGGTCGAGCTCGAGGCGAGCCAGATCGAATACCTGCAGGGCCTCGAACGCAAGGTCGATGGCGTGCTCGTGGCGTACCGGCTGAAGGTCGACTGAGTCAGAGCAGCGATTCGGGGTCGACGTCGACTGACCACGGCGGCCCCGGATCACCGTCCAACACGCCGAGTGGATCATCGCCGCGCAGGATCACGTGGTACCGCCAGCGGTCGTTGCGCCGCGCGATGTAGGCCGGCGCCGGTCCGATGACGCTCGTCGCCCGTCCGGCGGCGCGCTCCCGCAGCCCCTCGGCCATCGCCGTGCCTTCGCGTTCCGCGGCCTCGCGCTCCGGCAATGCGACCGTCAGCTTCACGAGCGAGCCGAACGGTGGCGACCCGAACCGCCGCCGCAGGTCGAGCTCCGCCTCGTAGAAGGCGGCACCATCGGCATCGGCGACCGCCCGGATGACCGGGTGATCGGGTTGATAGGTCTGAAGGATGGCCCGACCCGGGCGGTCACCGCGACCTGCCCGACCGACCGCCTGGCTGAGGAGCTGATAGGTCCGTTCCGCGGCGCGCTCATCGGGCAGGTTCAGCGCGACGTCCGATGACACGACGCCGACCAGCGTCACGCTCGGGACGTCGAGCCCCTTGGCGACGAGGCTCGTGCCGACCAGCACGTCCACCTGTCCGTTCGTGAACGCGTCGACCACCCGTTCGGCCGCTCCCCGTCGATCGACGACATCGCGATCGAGACGCGCCACCCGCAGCCCTGGATGCGACTCGCGGACCTCGCGCTCGACGCGCTCCGTGCCACCGCCGAGGTAGCGGATGCGCGCCGAGCGGCAGTTCGGACAACGCGTCGCGAGCGGGGTCGCACGGCCGCAGTGATGGCAACGCAGGGTCGTGCCGGCCTGGTGATAGACGAGCGGTCGCTCGCAGTCGGGGCAGGCCTGGACGTAGCCGCAGTCGCGGCACAACACGACCGACGCGGTGCCCCGCCGGTTCAGCACGAGGATCGCCTGGTCCCCGGCCGCCGTATCGAGGGCACTGAGCGCGTCGTCGAGGTTGCGCGACAGGAGACCCCGATTGCCTTCGGCGAGCTCGGCCCGCATGTCGACCACGTCAATGCGGGGCGGTTCCCCGGTCGGACGCGTCGGCAGGACGACCCGGTCGTACCGTCCGTCGAGGGCTCGACCCAGCGTCTCGACCGCCGGTGTCGCGGATCCGAGGATGAGTGCCGCGTCGGCGAGCGCCGCGAGCCGGATCGCGGCGTCGCGGGCCTGCAGTCGCGGCGTTCGGTCGCTCTTGTAGGCCGGATCGTGCTCCTCGTCGACGATGATCAGCCCGATGTCGGCCAAGGGGGAGACGACCGCGAGGCGCGTGCCCACGACGATATCCACATCGCCGGCACGGATGCGCCGCCACTCGTCGGCCCGCTCGCCGTCACCGAGACCCGAGTGGATCAGCGCCACGCGCGCGTCGAGATCGGCGCGCAAGCGGTCGACGATCGGGAGCGCCATGGCGATCTCGGGCACGAGCACGAGCGCCGGCCGTCCCGTTTCCAGCGCCGTCGCGATGGCCTCGACATAGATCGCGGTCTTGCCGCCACCGGTCACGCCATCGAGCAGCAGCGGTCGCGCGTCGCGGGCACGGATCGCGGTCCTCGCTCGATCCACGGCGGCCTGCTGCTCTGTCGAGAGATCGGCCGCGGGTGGACGGCCCCCGCGACGACCGGGCGCGCGCGCCGCCAACGGTCGTCGGGGTCGCTCGCGCGTCTCCGCCTCCGCGAGACCGCGGCGCACCAGCGACGCCACCGACGACGTGCCGTGTCGGCCCGCGAGCTCCGGCCCCGAGATCCCGTCCGGTGTCGTTGCCAGTTCTGCGAGTGCGGCGAGCTGCTTCGGGCCAAGCGGGCGGCCGGGCAAGCGGTCTCCGGCAGCGACCGCCTGCTCGGCGGCAAGACCCGACGCCGTCGGCCTGATCCAGCGCTCGAAGCGCGGACCAGCCGACGCGCCGAGCAGCGTCCAATCGAGCGCGACCAGCCCGGCATCCGCCAATCCACGCAGGCGACGCAGCAGGCCTGCTCGGCCATCGGGCGCGGCAAGGTCGCGAGCCGGCCGCGCGCGCGCCGACAGCTGGTCGAGCAGGTCCGCGTCGATCTCGTCGAATGCAGCCTCGTCGGCGATGGGCATCGGTGTCCGCTCCGCGACGAGCTCCAGGCGCTCCAGCAGGCCGGGCGGCAGCATCGACCGGATCACGAGCGCCGGTGGCGCGAGGTAATGCTCGGCGATCCAGCGCGCGAGCGACAGCGACAGTCCCGGCAGAAGCGGGCCGTCGGCGCGGACGCGGTCGGCGATCGGCTTGACTGCGGCGCCACTCCCGGCCGTCGCCCCCGCCGGACCCAGCACGATCCCAAGCGCCTGCCGCCGGCCGAACTCCACCAGCACCGCCTCGCCGTCCTGGAGATCAGCGAGGTCCTCGGGCACGGCATACGTGTACGGTCGCGCACCGCCGGCACCGGCCGCGTCAACGGCGACCTCCACGAGGCGGCGGGGAGCGCCGCCGGGGTCGGTCGAAGGCGAGCCCCCTATCGAGCGCTCGGGCTCCAGCCCGAGGGTCACGCCGGCCTAGACGCGGACCCGCCGGCCCGCGTGTGCCGCCCGTTCGCGGGCGATGATCGCCTCGATCTGGTCGGCGGTCCGCGCGACCTGGCCGGTCTCGTTGACGACGACATGGTCGTAGTCATCCTGGCGCGCCAGCTCGATCGCCGCGTCTCGCTGGCGGATCTCGAGCTCGTCGGCGTTCTCCGTTGCCCGCGCCCGGAGCCGCGCAAAGAGTGTCTCGAGCGACGGCGGGATCACGAAGATCAGGAGCGCCTCGGACACTTGCTCCTTCACCTTCTGCGCGCCCTGGACGTCGATCTTGAGGATCACATCCTTCCCCGCAAGGAGTGCATCCCGGACCTGGTCGCGAGGCGAGCCGTACCAGTTGCCATGCACGTCGTTCGATTCCAGGAACCCGCGGGCCCTCCAGATCCGGAGGAACTCACCACGGCCCACGAATTGGTAGTCGACCATGTCGACCTCGCCGTCGCGCGGCGCCCGGGTCGTCATCGTTACCACGTAGTGCCGTTCGCCGACGCGACCTGCCTCGGCCTCGCGTCGGCGCATCTCGTCGATGATCGTGTCCTTCCCCACGCCGGATGGTCCAGAGATGATCACGAGGATCGCGCCGGGCGCACCCTCGATGGTGAAATCGGGCCGACCGGGGTCGTCGGAGATGCGCGCGGGGGCTGCGAGCGGCTCCAGGTCCTCGACGGCGTCCTCGACGCGCGGCCCGTCGCGCTGGTCCGTCATCGCGCCGACTCCGCCTGGCGCAGACCGTCCAACGCCGCCTCGAGGTCGTCTGGGAGCGGCGCCGTCGCGCGGATCAGGTGCCCGTCACCCGGTGCCGCGAGCTCCAGGCGCCACGCATGCAGGAACAGCCGCTCGAGTCCGTCCGGTCCGCGCCGCGACGTCCCGGTGCCGTACACCGGATCACCCGCGACCGGATGGCCGATGCCGTCGAGGTGGACCCGGATCTGGTGGGTGCGGCCGGTGACGAGGTCGAGCTCGAGCAGCGTCCAACCGGCGAACCGCTCGCGGACCCGATAGCCCGTGACGGACGCCCGCCCGTCGGGGACGACCGCCATCCTGGTCCGGTGCTTCGGGTCGCGTCCGATGGGCGCCTCGATGCGGCCGACCGCCGCTGCGACGTTGCCGGCGACGAGCGCCTGATACGTCTTGCGGATCCGGCGCGCCTTGAGCTGCGCCATCAGCGAGTGCTGGGCGGCGTCGTGCTTGGCGACCATCAGCAGCCCGCTGGTATCGCGATCGAGCCGATGGACGATGCCCGGGCGGGCGACACCGGCGATGCCGCCGTACTCCGCGCCGCCGGCGCGGGCCAGCAGGGCGTTCACGAGCGTGCCGCCATCGTGGTGGCCGGGCGACGGATGGACGACCAACCCAGCCGGCTTGTCGACGATGAGCAGGTCGTCGTCCTCGTACACGATCCGCAGCGGGATATCGGGCGACGGTGCGAGGTCGAGCGCGATGGGCTCGGGGACGTCGAGGCGGACCTCCGTGCCAGCACGCACGATCGCGTTCGCGCGCAGCGGCTCGCCGTTCACGGTCAATCGACCGGCGGAGATGAGCTTTTGGACATGACTGCGCGACAGGCCCGTCGCGTCGGCCACGAGGCGATCCACACGCCCGCCCATCCCGTCCGGGACGCGCACGGTGCGGACACCCGCCGCGACCGGTGCGTCAGGCATCCGGAGGCTCCGTCGCCGGCCGTGGCCGATCGGTCACGAACGCGCTCACGAGCAGCAACAGGATCGCGCCGCTGATCGCCGAGTCGGCCACGTTGAAGGTGTACCAGCGGAAGCCGCCGATGCCGAGATCGACGAAGTCGACTACATAGCCGAGGCGGAACCGGTCGGCCATGTTCCCGAGCGCGCCACCGAGCAGCAGGCCGAGTGCCACCGACAACAGGGTGTTGCGGCCGGAGGAACGGTGGAACCAGATGATCGCCCCGACGACGCCGACCGACACGACGGCGAAGATGATCGCCTGGTCGCGGAAGAGGCCGAACAGGGCACCGCTGTTCTGGGAGTGGACGAGTCGGACGTAGTCGCCGATCACCTGGACGCGCTCGCCGGGAGCCAGGAACGAGACCAGCCATGCCTTGGCCAGCTGGTCGGCGACCAAGACGACCACGGCGAGCCCAAGGAAGATCGGCCAACGAGCCCGCTCCCGGGCGGCCGGACGCACGGCCGACGCGACCATCGAGGTCAACCGAGCCTCCGCAGGGCGATCGTCGCCGCGCCGGCGTCGAGCGCCACCGTCGCCCGATGCGCATCCGCTGGGATCTCGCCCTCGCGGAGCTCGGCAAGCGTGTCCGAGGCGACCGTCGGCAGGTGGGCACGGACGGCATCCGGGACGCCCTCACCCCACAACTCGATCGTGTCGTCGAGCTCGAGGCCCGCCTCACGGCGCAAATCCTGGACGGCCCGCGCGAGCTCGCGCGCGTCGCCCTCGGCGCGCAGCTCATCGGTCAGGGCGGTGTCGAGGACCATCACGAGACCATCATCCTCCGCCACGGCCGTGCCCGGGCGCGGCGTGGCCTGGATCTCGACCTCATCGGCGGCGAGCCTCTCGCCCGCGAGCGTGACCGAACCGTCGTCGTTGAACGTCGCCTTGCCGTCACGCGCCGCGGTCATCACGGCGGGGATCGCGGACCCGAGGCGCTTGCCGACCTTTGGCAGCAGCACCTTCACGCGTCGGTCGACGAGGTCCGAGCCGTCGGCGATCGGCTCGACGGTCTTGACGTTGATCTCTTCCGCGATGATGTCCAGGAGTTCCGACGGGAGCGCACCATCTCCGCCGGGCACGGCGACCCAGGCGTGGGCCAGCGGCTGACGCGTCTTCAGCCGATTGGCGCTGCGGAGCGTCCGTGCCAGCTCGACGGCAGACCGCGCGATCGCCATGGAGCGCTCGAGATCCACATCGCGGAGGGCTGCTGTTTCGGAGGCCGGCCAGCGCGTGAGGTGCACGCTGTCGGGCTGCGACGGGCTTACCGACACGACCAGGTTCTGGTAGAGCGTCTCGGACACGAACGGGAGGATCGGCGCGAGGGTGCGTGCCAGGGTCACGAGCGCTTCGTGGAGCGTGGAGAACGCGGCGGCGCGATCAGCTGGCTCGGCGCCCGGTCGCATCCGGTCGCGTGACCGCCGCAGGTACCACGTCGAGATGTCATCGATGAAGGTGCTCAGCGCCCGACTGGCGGCCACTGCGTCGTAGTCGTCCAGCGTCCTGCCGACCTCCTCGGCCAGCCATGCCGCGCGAGACAGGATCCAGCGATCCAGGACAGGCCGTTCCGTGAGGTTCTCGCTCGCTCCATCAGCGTCGCCCGGTGTCCAGCCGGCCAACCGCGCGTACGTCACGAAGAAGGCGTACACGTTCCACAGGACGAGCAGCTCGCGACGGGCCTCGTCGGCGGCGTGCCAGCCGAACAGGATGTTCTCCTCTGGCCGGGACTTGGCGAACATCCAGCGCATGACGTCGACGCCCATCCGCTCGGCGGCCTCGTCGAAGTCGATCGCGTTGCCCCAGCTCTTGTGCATCGGTCGGCCGTCTTCGCCGAAGAGGAGCGCGTAGCCGAAGATCGTCTTGAACGGCGGCTCGCGGCGCAGGACGGTCGACATCGCAAGCATCGAGTAGAACCAGTTGCGGAACTGGCCGGGGAAGCTCTCGGTGATGAAGTCGGCCGGGAACCACTGCCGCCAGTACTCGGGGTCCTCGCGGTAGTGGATGGTCGAGAACGGCACGATCCCGGCGTCGAGCCAGGGGTTCCCGACGTCCTTGATCCGCTCGACCGGCGAGCGGCACTTCGGGCAGGCGATCTTGACCTCGTCGACCCACGGCCGATGCGGCGTGTGCCCGTCGAACCGCTCCCAGCCTGAGACCGCTCGCTCGCGCAGCTCCTCGCGGCCGCCGATCACCTCGACCGTCCCGCACTCGGCGCAGTCGTAGATCGGCAGCGCCAGTCCCCAGTAGCGCTTCTTGCTGATCATCCAGTCGTGCATGTTGCGGAGCCAGTCGAGCTCCCGCTCATACCCGAAGCCCGGGATCCAACGGATCTCGTCGACGACGTCCATGATCTGGTAGCGAAGGCTGGCGTCGACCTGCTCGGGAGTCAGCGTCTCGCGCGGCTGGTCGTAGACCTCGCCCATGCTGATGTACCACTCGTCGACAGCTCGCCAGAGGAGCGGGGTATTGCAGCGCCAGCAGTGCGGATAGCGGTGCTGGTACGGCTCGAGGTGGTAGAAGATGCCGCGCTGCTTGAGGTCCTCGACGATCGCCTCGGCGACGTTCGGCGCCTCCAGCCCCGATAGCCAGCCGAAGCCATCGTGATAGCGGCCGTCTTCGAGGATGGCCACGATGACCGGCAGCCCGAGCTGCTTGCCCAGCTGGAAGTCCTCGGCGCCGGCACCCGTGGCGATATGGACGATGCCGGTCCCCTCCTCCTCGCCGACCTCGGTCCATGGCACGATGCGGTGCTCGTAGCTTGCCTCGGTGAAGGTCCGCTCGACGGCCGGCAGGTCGTCGAACGGTCCGCGATAGCGCCAGCCGACGAGCTCCGATCCGTCCCGCTCCTCGACAACCTCGAACGCGCCGACAACGGCCGTCTTGAGCGCCCCGCGCCCGACCCAGAACGACTCGTCGCCCTGGGCGACCCGCACGTAGCGCATGTCGGGTCCGACCGCCGCCGCGATGTTGGCGGCGAGTGTCCACGGGGTCGTCGTCCAGACCAGCAGCGACTCGCCGGGGCGGTCGATGAGCGGGAACTTGACGGTCAGACCCGGGTCCTCGCGGTCCTGGTAGCCCTCGTTCAACTCCATCTGCGAGAGACCTGTCCCGCAGCGGGGGCACCACGGCATCGAATCGAGGCCCTTGTACAGCCAGCCGCGCCGGTGGACCTCGGCGAGGAACCCCCAGATCAGATCGTTGTTCTCGTTGCTGAACGTGAAGTAGCTGCCACCGACCTCGGGCATCCCCAGCCGTCCGACCAGCATCTCGGCGGTATCCGTCACCGGACCGTCCGTGCCTTCGATGGTCGTGACCGCCGACGGGTCCTCGCCGAGCAGGTCGCGCAGCCGACGCAGCTCGTCGGGATCGTTCCAGTCCATCCACATGCCGAGCCGGATGGACTGTTCGGTCTGGCGGGCCGCGTAGGTGAGCACACGCTGCTTGCAGACGGTCACGAACCGATCGATCCCGTACGCCTCGATATCACGCTTCGAGGTGAAGCCAAGGTCACGCTCGACGTTGACTTCGACCCACAGGCCCTGGCAGTCGAAGCCGTTCTGGTACCGCTCGTCCTCGCCCAGCATCGCGTGGAATCGCTGGTAGAGGTCCTTGTACGCACGACCCCAGGCGTGGTGGACGCCCATCGGGTTGTTCGCCGTGATGGGTCCGTCCAGGAAGCTCCAACGTGGCCCGCCTTGGTTCTGCGCCCGCAGCCGCTCGAATGTCCGGCGTTCGCGCCACGTCTCGAGGAGCTCGTGTTCCTGGGCAACGAGATCGGGCTTCGAGGTGACGGGTCGGAACATGCATCTCCGGGTGCGCGGGACCGTGGCGGGCGGTCGGGATCGGCCCGGCGACCCGTCCGGCGAGTCCGAGTATCCTACCCGCGATGCAGCAGCCGCAGGAGGCGCGACCGCGCGCCAGGTCGCCTTTCACAGCGGCGTTCCTGTCCCTCCTCTTCCCTGGTCTTGGACACCTGTACGCGGGTGCGCCGATGCGCGCGCTCGGGTTCGCCGCGCCGCCGCTCCTGCTGCTGGCGCTGATCGCGGGCATCGTCCTGCGCCTGGATACGTTCGAGCTGATCGGGGCGATCGTGCCGCTGATCGGCGCGATCTTCGTGTTCAACCTCGTCGCGCTCGCCTACCGCCTCGTGGCCATCGTCGACGCCTACCGGGTCGCCGAATACCTGAACTCGTACGCAGCGTCGGGTGATGGCCGCCTCGGCCGGGCGCGGATGCCGCGCAACCCGCTGTCGATCGCCGGGCTGGCCGCGGTCGTGCTGGTGATGGCCGGCGCGCATGTCGTGGTCGCCCGCTACGACCTCCTCGCGCAGGACGCCCTCGGCAGCTGCATCTTCGTGAATCAGAGCAATGACGCCGAATGCGAGGATCCGGACGCCTCGGCCTCACCCCCGCCGAGCGGGCCGACCAACGACAGCCCCGAACCCACCGAGAGCAGCACGCCCGAGCCGACGTTCACCGGCACGGCCGTGCCGAGCGTCGAGATCCCGCCGTGGGATGGCCGCGAGCGCCTGAACATCCTGCTGATCGGCTCCGACGAACAGCGCGGCGGGCACAACACCGACACGCTCATCACCGTGTCCATCGATCCGGTCACCAAGCAGGTCGCGATGTTCAGCCTGCCGCGCGACACGGTCGATGTGCCGGTCCCACCCGGGGACGCGCAGCGCGTCTGGGGACGCAGCTATCGCGCGAAGATCAACGCCTGGTTCGTGGAGAACCGCCGCCGTCGCGACCTGTGGCCCGGCAACGACCGCCAGCGCGGCTACAACGCGCTCAAGGCGATCATGGGCGAGCTGTACGACCTCAAGATCCGCTACTTCGTCGAGGTCAACTTCGATGGTTTCAAGAAGGTCGTCGATTCGATCGGCGGGGTCACGATCAATGTCCAGGTGCCGGTCGTCGACGACCAGTTCCCCGGCACGACCGGGCGGGTCCAGCGCCTGTACATCCCGAGCGGCCTCCAGCATATGGACGGCGATCAGGCACTCCGCTACGCGCGCTCACGCCACACGTCGACCGACTTCGACCGTGGCGCCCGGCAGCAGCGCGTGTTGCTGTCGCTGCGCGAGCAGGCCGACCCGCAGACGCTGATCCCACGACTCCCCGAGCTGGTCGCCGCGCTCAAGACCGCGGTGCGGACGGACGTCCCGATCGACCAGCTGGACGAGCTCCTCGGCCTGGCGTCACAGGTCGATACGGCGAACATCCGGTCGTTCGTCTTCGCACCCCCGCTGTACTCGCGGGACACCTGCCAGGACGCCCGTGGCTGCGTCGTCATCCCCAACATCTCGCGCATCAAGCAGGCGGTGAAGAACGCGTTCAGCGGCGACCCACGTGACGAGGTGCTGCGCCAGACCCTCGCCGCCGAAGGCGCGCGGGTGTGGGTCCTCAACGGGACGAACACCGCCAACCGCGGGGCACGGATCGCGGGCTATCTCGAGTACCACGGCCTCGATGCCTCGGCGCCCCGTGGCAAACCCAAGGGCAGCGTCCCGGCCAAGACCGTGATCACGGTCTACAACGGCGCCGAGACCGACCTGACGGCGACGATCGCCTACCTCGAGGCCGTGTTCGACGTGAAGATCAAGACTGCGAGCGACCCGGCGATCACGGCCGATGTCGTCGTCACGATCGGCCGGAATACGCCGGAGCTGGAGCCGCCCCCGTCCTCGTAGGGGTCACGCATGAGGATGCTCCGTGTTGCCTGGGAGGCAGCAGATTCCGCCCGAGGAGCCGCATAGCGCCTCTCTCAGACCGTTCTGTTGCCTGGGAAGCGACAGCAGCAGCCTGGAGAGCCGTCCGCGCACTCTTCGGGTCCGTCTTGTTGCCTGTCAGGCAACAATGTCCGCTGAGGGGCCGATTCTGCCGTCCTCGGCCCAGATCCGTGGCCTGTGAGGCGACAACAGCGTGCGCGAAGCCCCCGCTACGGGCGCGATTCGGCGGCTACTCGATCGGGGTCAGCCAGTGCTCGTATTCGGGCAGGCGTCCGCGCACCGCGTCGAAGTAGCGGTCGCGCACGAGCCGGGCGACCGGCCCGACCTCGCCCGACCCGACCGGCCGATGGTCGACCTCGACGACCGGTGACACCTGGACGCCGGTGCCGCACACGAAGATCTCGTCGGCGATGTACAGCTCCGACCGGTCGATCGAGCGCTCGACCGTCGGGATCCCCTCGTTCGCCATCAGCTCGATCAGGCCCTTGCGCGTCACGCCCTCGAGCAGGTCATCGCTGACCGGCGGCGTCAGGGCCACGCCGTCGCGAACCATGAAGATGTTCGCCGCCGACGACTCGTTGACGTGGCCGCCGGCCGTCAGCACGACCGCCTCATCGAAGCCGTTGAGCTCCGCCTCCGACTTCTGGAAGGCCATGTTCACGTAGCCACCGACGATCTTGCCGCGCGCCGGCAGCGCCTCATCGGCGTTGCGCCGCCAGGACGAGGTCATCAGCCGCACGCCATTGGCCGTGTCGATGTAGTTCCCGAACGGCAACGTGATGATGTACAGCTCGTTCTCGAGGTCGTGCAGCCGGACGCCGATCGCCTTGGTCGACTTGTAGAACGACGGGCGGATGTAGACGTCCTCGCGGAACCCGTTACGACGGACCGTCTCGATGATCAGCCGCGTGAGCTCGTCGACCGTCGGGATGTCCTTCATCAGGAGGATCCGGCACGACTGGCGGATGCGCTCGACGTGCTCGCGCACCTTCAGCCCGTAGAGCTTGCCCTGCTCCTCGTTCCAGTAGGCGCGGATGCCTTCGAACGTGGCGGTCCCGTACATGAACGCGTGGGTCATGATGCTGACCTTGGCGTCCTTCATCGGCACGAACGCGCCCTCGAAGTAGCAGATCAGCTCGTCCAGGGTGCCCGGCGTGGGCGCGTGATGCGCCGCCTGGGCTGGCGTGTCGGACGTGGTCTCGGTGGTCATTCGGCAACGACTCCTGCGCTGACGGCGCGATTCGCTCGCGCGGGCCTGCACGGTCGGCCGAGTATAGCGCGGCCTTCCGCGCGGCCAGCCAGTGTCAGCCGCCGACGACCGCGCTGCCGATCGCGAACCCGAGGATGACCAGGATCGCCAGGGCGACGCCGACCATCCCCCGCTCCCCGGCCCGTGCGAAGGCGATCGCGGCCGCCGCGACCCGGCTGATCGGTGTCGCGATCACGGCCAGCAAGCCGAGCCACAGGAACCCGGACGGGGTCAGCGTGGCGAGATCGATCGGGAGCGACCCGATGTCCAGCCGCGGCCCGCCGCTCAACGGCGAGATGCCGCTCGCCAGCATCAACAGGACGCCGACGAGGAGCAGCGTCGTCGCGATGTAGGTCAGCCCGATGAGCAGCCGCCCGATCGTCGACTCGAAGTCCCTCATGACGCCGCCCGCAGCAACATCTGTACCGCCGTGTACAGCAGCACCACCACGAAGAGCCAGCGCAGGATGCGCAGGTCGACTCGATGCGCGACGCGCGAACCGAGGCTGGCCCCCAGGAACACGCCGATCGCCGTCGGCCCGGCGACGTACGGGTCGATCTCGCCGCGCGCGAGATAGATGACCGCGCCGGCCGCCGCGGTGATGCCGACCATGAGATTGCTGGTCGCCGTCGCGACGCGCAGCGGGATGCCCATCGCCAGGTGCATCAGCGGCACCTTGATGATGCCGCCGCCGACCCCCAGCAGCGCGGAGACGACCCCGGCCCCGGTCGCCCCGACTACCCCGAGCGGGATGTTCCGGACCTCGTATGACCCACTGTCCGACCCGTCCGACGGCTCGGACGTCCGCGCCCGCAGCATCGAAGCGGCGACATACACGAGGAGGCCAGCGAACAGGACCGACAGCCAGCGCTCGTCGATCAGGAACGCGATCGACCCGCCGACCAGCGCCCCGAGCGCGGTGAACAGCTCCAACCGCATGCCCAGCCGCAGGTCGGCGATGCGTCGCTCGAGGTAGACCCCCGCCGCCGCGCTGCTCGTCATGATCACGCTGACGAGGGAGATCCCGACTGCCGCGCGCAGCTCGAGTCCGAAGCCGAGCGTGAGCAGCGGCACGATCAAGAGGCCGCCGCCGAGACCGAGCAGCGAACCAAACAGACCGGCGGCAGCGCCGCCGGCGAGCATCAGGACCCAGTCGGCCACTTGCCGTGGCCTACGTCAGGGGCGGAGGTGCTGCGGCGCGTACGGGAGGAGCGCCACGTGGCGGGCACGCTTGAGCGCGACAGCCAGCTCACGCTGGTGCCCCGCGCACGTGCCGGTCTTGCGGCGTGGCTCGATCTTCGCCCGCTCCGAGAGGTAGCGGCGGAGGCGGTTGACCTCCTTGTAATCGATCAGGCTGGTCTTGTCGGCGCAGAACGCGCACACCTTTCGGCGGCGACGGTCGCGGTAGAAATCGTCGCGCTTACGCGACCGGGCGGGAGGCATGTGTCGTCGTTCTCCTGGTCAGAAGGGCAGGTCGTCGATGTCGGTGTCGTCGGCTGGGGCGCGCTGCGGTCGGACACCGCCGCCGCCGCCACCGCCGGCGGCGACAGCCTCGGCACCGGCCGGCTGCGCGTTGAAGGAGCCGTCGTCGTCGCGCGGGCGACGTTCGAGATTCACGATGGAATCCGCGGTGATCTCGAGTGACGTCCGCGTCTGGCCGTCCCGGCCCTCGAACTGGCGGGTCTTGAACCGACCCTCCACGAAGACCTTGTTGCCCTTGCGCAGCGTCTCCGCCATGCGCTCGGCGCGGTCACCCCAGACGCTTACACGGAACCAGTCGGTCTCCTCGACCCACTCGCCGGTCTGCTGGTTCTTGGTGCTCTGGTTGACGGCGACGTTGAACTGCGTCACCGCCCGGTTGTTCGGGGTGTAGCGCATCTCGGGGTCCGACCCGAGGTTGCCGATGATCATCACCTTGCACAGGGCCATCGCGTCGCGCTCCTCAGTCGATGGCGGCCGGGGCCGCCTCGCTCTCGTCCTCGCCGATCCGCTCGCTGCGGTCGTCTTCTTCCTCTTCATCGAGGCCGGACGGAAGATCGGTGTCGTCGGTCTCGTCGACGTCACCGCCGTCCTCGCGTCGCGAGGCCTTGACGGGTCGCTCGTCGCGTGTCACGAGGTGTCGCAGCACCTCCTCCGTGATGAGGAGGCCGTGCTCCAGCTCCGCCAGGGCGTCGCCAGGGGCATGGAAGAGGATGATGTGGTACGAGCCTTCCCGATATCGATCGATCGGGTACGCAAGGCGGCGTCGGCCCCACGGCGCGACCTTGGTGATCTGGCCACCAGCTGCCGTGATCAAACGGGTGGTGCGGTCGATGACCGCCTGGCTCTTGTCATCCGGAACGTCCGGACGGAGCACGAGCATGAGTTCGTATCGGCGCATACGGCGCTGCTACTCCTTCCAATGGGAATGCCCCGTTGACGTCGGACAAGCCGATGCGGCACGGAGCCGAAAGGGATCGGGCGGTAGTCTAGCACGCTCATCCGGCCGGCCCCTCCAAGGGCAAACGGCCGCCGATGTATCCTCTGCCCGTCTCCCGCGCCGATAGTCCGATCAACCGGAGGCTCAGTGCCCGCAAGCACCTTGCTCGTCCTTGAAACACCCACCACCGGCGACGCGTCGCTGGCGCCCATCCTGACCGGGACAGGCTACACGGTCACCCGCACGGCCGATCCAGACGAGGCCTTCGCCAAGGTCCCCGAGCACCAGCTGGCTATCATCGATGTCGGCAGCGCGACCCCGAAGGGCGGTCGATCGGGCTTCGACATCTGTCGTGAGATCCGGGCGACACCATCGATGACGGCGATCCCGATCATGTGCGTGGCCGCGACCGATGATGTCGAGGAGCGGATCGGATTCCTCGAGGCGGGTGCTGACGACGTCATCGCGCGGCCGTTCGATCAGCGCGAGGTCGAGGCACGCGTCGAGGCGCTGCTGCTGCGCTTCCAGCGGTCGAAGGACCTCGCGCCGGTCGTCTCGCCCGACGGCCTCACGCTCGCTCGTCCCAGGCGGACGGTCGCCGTGTACAGCCCCAAGGGCGGCGTCGGGACGACCACGATCGCCACCAACATCGCCGTGGTGGCCGCACAACGCAAGGCCGACCGCGTCATCCTCGTCGACCTGTCGCTCCAGTTCGGCGGCGTCGCGACGCACCTCAACCTGGAGCCCAAGCTGACCATCGCGGACGTGATCCGCGACGAGGCAGCACTCCGCGAGCCCGACCTGCTGCGCTCCTACGCGGTCCGCCACGACAGCGGTCTCCACGTACTCGCCGCGCCGCCCACGCCGGAGAAGGCGGAGCTGATCACCCCTGATCACGTCTCCCACATCCTCGGCACGCTGCTCGAGGCGTATGACGCGGTCGTGGTCGACGCGGGATCGGTGCTCGACGAGCGCGCGCTCCGCATCTTCGAGACGGCGGAGACGATCGTGCTCCCGGTCCACCCTGAGATCTCGGCCCTGAAGGCGGTCCACGGCCTGCTCGACTATCTCAACGAGGCTGCATCGATCGGCGCGAAGTCCACGTTCGTGCTGAACAACATGTTCGCGCGCGACATCCTCAAGCCGCGCGACATCGAGGCGGCGCTCGGCTCGCGGATCTCCACGGACCTGCCGTATGACCCGTTCCTCTACCTCAAGGCCGTCAACGAAGGCGTGCCGATCGTCCTGGGGGCGCCGCGCTCGCCGGCGGCTGAACAGCTCGTCCGGCTGAGCACTTCCGCATTCGGGTCGGACGGCTACACCGTCCCGGCGGCACCGCCCGATCGCAAGGGCCGACGATTCGGGTTCGGTCGCCGGAGCTAAAGAGCTCGATCCGCTGGCCGACCGAGCAGTCGAAGGACCAGCCCGAAGCCGTCTTCGGATCCGGGCCAGTGCCTACGCAGCGCGTCGATCCCGACCCGCCGACCCACCCAGCGCAGCACGATCGCGCTCACGACGATGTCGTCGAGCGGCCCGATGACCGGCACGAACTCGGGGATCAGGTCGATCGGGCTGGCCAGCCACACGGCCAATCCGCCGAGGGCGATCTTGCATGAGCGGGGCGTGCCCGGATCGCGGGCGAGCCCGGCAGTCATCCGGAGGAGGTCGGGCAGCAACCTGACGACGTCGAGCGCATTGGCGCGCGACGGCGCCGCCCGCCAGACGGCGACCACGACCAGTGCCCAGATCCCGACAAGCACCAGGATCGTGATGAGGGCGACCGGTACGACGTCCACCATCCAACGGTAGCCGAGCCGTGTGCACGCCCGCACCGGACCATCTGACCTCGCTCGCGGTCCCGAAGGTCGCGTTGCGCGCGCCCGCGGCTCGCCGGATGCTGCGCCCATGAAGGGCCCCAGCCTTTCGGTCGCGGCTGCCTTCGCCACCGAGCGCGACGCGGGCTACGCGGTGCGCCTGATGACGACCGCGTCCGACGCCGAGATCCGCTACACCCTCCGTCGGGTCATCGGTGAGGACGGCGAGGTCCAGATGTTCGTCCTCGAGGCGACGTTCCGCAGCCCCGCCCTTGTCGAGCGGGTCGAGACCGCGATGGAGGGCGCGCACGGCATCGTGGTCCCGCGCGAGGTACTGGCACTCGCCCGAGCCGGCTGAGGGAGGCCAAAGGCACGCGCGGGGGGACCACGATCCCCCAGGGAGGCCCGCCCCGCAGCGAGTGCCTTCGATCGAGTGTCCTTCCCTCCTTCGAAGGCGTCATTACGAGTCGTCATAACTCGGGGCGTAGGCTGTTCATGGGCGCCCAGGACCCGCCTCATTGCCTTTCCCCCCAGGCGAGCCGCGGGCCGCTGGGCGCCTATCGTCGCCACCACTCCATCCCGCATTGGAAAACGTCGGGATGAACCGATAGCCGACACCAGGGACCGTCGCGATGAATCGCGGCCGTCGATAGTCATTCTGGAGCTTGATCCGTAGCGATCGGATGTGCCGGTCGACGATGTTGCTCTCAGCGACGAAGTCGGTTCCCCAGATGGAGTCGAGGATCTCATCCCGGGTAACGACACGCCCAGCTCGGCTGGCAAGGAGGTACAGGAGGCTTTGCTCGATGCCGCTGAGGTGGATCAGAGAGGTGCCGGCCCGTACTTGCCGATGGACGATATCGATCTCGATCTCGCCGAGCCTGATCTTCGGCACGATCGGTCGATCGGTGCCCGAGGCACGCCGAGTGATGACGATGCACCTCGCGAGGAGCTCCTCGGGCGAGAACGGCACCGTAAGGATGTCGTCGACACCCAGGTCGAAGGCCCGCAGCTTCGTGGGAAGGTCGCCGCGCCGCGCAGACCGAGAACGGGTGGGGCACCGGCAGCGAGCGGATTCACGGTTCCCAGCCCGTGCAGCAGCGCGACGCTCTCGTCGTGATCCATGTCGACGATGCCGATATGCGGCTGCCACGAGGCCAGGATCGTTTCGGCTTCGGCGAGCGTTTGGGCGCTACGCACCACGAACAGACCGTGATTCAGGGTGAGTTCGATCAAGTCGACGACCAGCTGGCGGTCGTGCAGCACGAGTGCCCGACGCGCGTCGTCGACTCGATCCTTCCCCGTGGCCTTGCGCTGATCCATCAGTCCTCGAGCTCACGGACGGGCTGGGATTTCTACGCTCGATAGCAAGCGATCCCCCAAGACAGCCACCGTCTGCAACACATCTCGAGCGCCGGCGTCTCGACGATAACTGAACGTGGAGTGCGTGCTGATGCGATGGCTGAAGATCGCGATGTTGCCAGTGGCCCTGGCGGCCAGTCTCGTCGTTGGCTGTGGGCGGGGTCAGGTACCGATCCCACCCGGGGCCCAGGTCGTTCACGTCGTGGCCACGGAGTCTGCGGTGCGGTTAGCGCCCGCAACCGTCCATGCCGGTGATATCTACCTCGTGCTCGACGAGCCCGTCGGAGGATCCTTCGCCCTCGCGCAACAGCAACGTACGGCTGACGGATCGCCTGGCCCCTTCGACGACGACGACCTCGAGCGGCTCGCCACTGGCGATACCGAATACACCGCCATCGAAGGTTTTGGCAACGGTTGTGATCCCGAACAGCGAGCTCAGGACCGCGGCCAGCTGGGCTACTGCGGCAACGTCTGGAAGGTCGTCCTCGGCGAGGGGAAGTACGCGATCCTCGGTCCGGCCTGGACGGAGCAGGAAACCGAGGCCAGGCTGGACCCGACCGCCGACCCGGCCGGTTTCATCCCGCCCCCGACGATGGCGGTGCTTGAGGTCGTGCCGTGATCCTCGCCCGATGAGTACCGATCAAGAACCCCCGGTCCAGGGCGGTCGTTGGAGACAACCGTCGAGCAAGCCGATATCGACGATCCGACCGCGCTGGGTACTGGGGGTCCTAGGCGCGGAGCTGCTTTGCTCGATCGCGGTGGGATGGCAGTCAGCCGACTATTTCAGGGTCAGGCCGCCGGCAAGCCGCCGTCGGTAGCGATGGCGTACATGATCACGCTGACTCCGCTCCTCGCTGTCGGCCTGCCCCTGCTGCTCGTCGGGGCGATGGCAGCCGTTCGCCCATGGTCGAACCGGCGGCCTTGGCTTCGCTGGGCGGTCGCCGCCGGAGCCATCACTTGGTTCCTCGTCGTGTTGCAGGGCCCGGCGTTGCTGTTTGCGAAGCCGATCTCGGTAGGCACTGGCAGCGTGGATGGTCTTCCAGGCCTGCTGGGAGTCTGGGAAGGTGAGGTCAGATGCTCGCGCACGGCGGAAACGGGACTCACCGTCGAGGCGGCCATCGCGGGGTCGGCGCTTTCACGGGAAGAGCTGGCCACGTCCCTGAATAGTGACGCTGCCGCGATGGCCGATCTCAACGGGACTGCATACCAAGTGCGTGCGACCGTCAAAGGCGGCCGAGCCGAGCTCATCGTCAGGGAGATGGGTTTTGGGACGCCGCTAACGGCGGCAACCGTGGAGATCGCACCCGAGGGCGTTGGCGGCACGATCGTCTCGGAACCCGGGACCATCCTCCATACGGATGATCCCGGGTCCGTGGTCACGATGACGTGGGACTGCGGAGGTGCCCCATAGACACACGCATGCCGTTATCGGGGGTCGATCCATGGCCAAGATCGCTCGCCGGGTCGGGATAGCCTTCAGCTCGTTCGTCATCGCGTGGTTCGCGGTAGCACTCGTGGCCGAATGGCTGTTCGGCTCCGGCAACTTCCTCGTCTGGGTGTTCGCCGCTGTCGTCGGTGCTGGTGTCTACCTCGCCATCCTGCGGCACGACCGGCGCGTCGGCTAGCACGAGGCCGTCACCGTACCCCTTCCCCGACATGGCACGACGGCTCAGCGAGGCACGACAGCGGGCCTATCTTGGTACCGGAGCCGAGATTCGAACTCGAACGCCCTTGCGGGCCGCGGAGTTTAAGTCCGCTGCGTCTGCCAGTTCCGCCACTCCGGCCGGGACGACATCGTAGTCGGTCGCCTCAGGCGATGAGCAGGAGCACCCCGAGCACGATCAGCCAGATCGACCAGGCGATGTAGGCGATCGGCACGATCGTGCCAGCCAGGGCCCAGCCGTCGCGTTCGTTGGGTCCGACGAACTCGAGCGTCCCGATCAGCAGCGCGACACCGATCACGAGGCCGGCGACCGCCGCCCAGCCGGGAAGGATCGATCCCTGCAGGATCGAGACAGCGACGAGGATCGTCCAGCATCCGGTCGCCAGGTAGCCCAGATGCTCCCCGACGCCGACCCCGAGATACCGGTGGAGCACCGCGAACGCGACCTCGATCGAGCCACGCGTGGCGACCCCATCCGGGCCATCTGCTGCCACATACCGTCGTGCAAGTTCCGGGACTGCGTAGACCCAGCGGGCAAGACCGAGGGCTTGCACGAGGGCAGCCACGACGCCAACGACGAGCGTCAAGGTCGACAAGGCGGGTCCCGCGTCGTCCGCCAGCACGATCGCCAGGACGACGGCAAGTGGCAGCATCGCGAGCGCGCTCATGAACAGCAGGTGCCAGCGAAGTAGCAGTCCCGCACCGCCAGCGGCGAACCGTCGCAGGATCTCGTCGGGTTCCTTGCGCAGGATCGCCGGGTAGTCGAAGGCACGCCCGAGCTCGAAGAACGCCAGGTTGAACAGGACCGGGACGACGACCAGCAGGACTCCGGCGGCGTGACGCGCTTCCATCCCGGCATCCTAGTCCGTGCCATCGTGGGTCGGTCAGCCGGGGACCTCGGGTCGCTGCAACGTCGCGTTCACAGACTCGCGATAGCCTGTCCTGGAAGCATGACCACGGAGGAGACGACCTTGTCCGTATCGACCCAAACCTTCTCGATCGACCAGCTGCGCGACGCCGTCCGCGGCCGCGTCATCACCCCGGACGACGCCGACTACGACACCGCTCGCACGATCATGTACGCGGGCCCCGAAACCCGGCCCGCGGCGATCGTCCGTGTCGCCGACGCCGCCGACGTCTCGACTGTCGTGTCGATCGCGCGCGAGACCGGCATCGAATTGGCGGTTCGCAGCGGTGGTCACAGCGCCGCCGGCCACAGTTCGACCGATGGCGGCATCGTCATCGACCTCCGCGACCTGGACAGCCTCGACATCGACGTCGCGGGTCGGACGGCGTGGGCTGGCAGCGGGCTGACCGCTGGCGAGTACACGGCCAAGGCGGCCGAGCATGGCCTGGCGACCGGGTTCGGCGATACCGGCTCGGTCGGACTGGGCGGGCTCACGACGGGCGGCGGCGTCGGCTATCTCGTGCGCAAGCACGGGCTGACGATCGACAACCTGCTCGCCGCGGAGATCGTCACGGCCGACGGCAAGGTCCGGATCGTCGATGCCGATAGCGAGCCCGACCTGTTCTGGGCGGTCCGTGGCGGCGGCGGCAACTTCGGGGTCGCGACGCGGTTCCGCTACCGGCTGCACGAGCTGAATGGCGTGGTCGGCGGGATCCTCGTACTGCCCGCAACGCCGGACACTGTCGCCGGGTTCATCGCGGCCGCCGAGGCGGCGCCCGACGAGGTCTCGACCATCGCCAACGTGATGTCGTGCCCACCGATGCCGTTCGTCCCTGAGCAGTACCACGGCACGATCGTGATCCTCGGCATGCTGGCCTATGCCGGTGAGGAGGAGGCCGGGCAGCGCGCGCTCGCCCCGTTCCGTGCGCTGGCCAAGCCGATCGCAGACATGCTCGCGCCGATCCCCTATCCCCAGATGTTCCCGCCCGACGATCCCGACTATCACCCGACCGCCATCTCGAAGACGATGTTCATCGATCATGTCGACGGCAATGTGGCGAAGACGATCGTCGACTACCTCGAGTCGTCGGACGCCTCGATGCGCGTCGCGCAATTGCGCGTGCTGGGCGGCGCCTCCGCTCGGGTACCAGTCGACGCCACGGCCTACGCCCACCGGCCGAGCCGGATCATGGTCAACGTCGCCGCGTTCTACGAGGGTGAGGAGGACAAGCCGCGCCGCGAGGCGTGGGTCGCAGAGTTCAGCGCTGCCCTCCAGCAGGGCGATGCCGGCGCCTATGTCAACTTCGTGGGCGACGAGGGCGAGGCCCGCGTTCGAGCGGCCTACCCGGGCAAGACATGGGACAGGCTGTCCGAGATCAAACGCCGCTACGACCCACAGAACGTCTTCCGGCGCAACCAGAACATCCCGCCTGTCTGAGCCGCTGCGGTTCAACTCCTGAAATGCGACGGCCCGCTGGTCTCCCAGCGGGCCGTACGCTTGTGTGCGTCCTATCGAGATCCCGAGGTCAGTCCAGGAATGGCGCGAGGAAGGCGCGCGCGTGCGCCGTGTCGACGCGCTGGTAGCTGCCGAGCGCATTGCACGTCAGTGAGTTGACGTAGGACGCGTCACCCAGGACGTACTCGCCGAGGAACACGCCACCACCCGAGTCACCGAAGCACGAGCCACCGCCCGCCTTCGAATTGTTCGAGCTGATCTGGAACGTGATGACCTCGCTACCGACGTTCTTGAGATAGGACGTCGTCGAGCTCCGGAACGTGACCAGGACCTGCGCCTTCTTCTCCCCGATGGCGACGCCGTAGCCGACCAGGGTGAAGGTCTCGTTCTTCAGCTGGCCCTGATTGCTGTCGAGGAACCCGACCGGCGGCAGCTTCGCAGGCACGATGCCGGGCCACTTGGTCGATGCGGGCGCGTCGAGAACGACGACACCCTGGTCGTGCTGCTTGGAGAACTGCAGCTTGCCGTCCCACGCGGGATCGGGATGGGCGGTGCCGGTGATGTAGTTGGCAGCTCGGGCGGCCCGCTCCTCGGGGGTGATCCCGGGTGCGAGCGGATCGAGTGCGAGATCAGTATTGAAGGACACGTAGACGTTGGTCGCCGGTCCCTCGGTGCAATGGCCGGCCGTCAGGACGACGGTCGGGGCGATCAGGGTGCCCGAGCAGCGGAACCGACCGTCCGGCGTCGTGAACCGGACAAGGCCGACGTTGGTATGGACTTCGTCGCGCTGGCCGCCTGTGATCGCAAACGCTGGTGTCGTTGCCAGCAGCAGCGAGGCAACCATGGCGCCAAGGAGCGCCAGACGTGCTGAGCGTCGTGTCATGCGGTACCTCCATCGTTCGCATCGTTCGAGTCCGGCCGACGGTTTTCGCGGCGCGACCGGGCGCCGCGTACTGGGGCGGGAGTTGGAGGCGACGACCGGATTCGAACCGGTGAATAGGGGTTTTGCAGACCCCCGTGTTGAGCCACTTCACCACGTCGCCCCGAGCGGGGTGCGCCGCATCTCGCGGTGCTGGCTGCCCCTCGAGGATTCGAACCTCGGTTCACGGATCCAAAGTCCGCTGTCCTACCACTAGACGAAGGGGCAGCGGGGCCTTCGGGGAGGATACTGGAGCGGAAGACGGGACTCGAACCCGCGACCCTCACCTTGGCAAGGTGATGCTCTACCAACTGAGCCACTTCCGCTCGATGCTCGCCCACCTTCGAGAGGTGGTGCCGAGGGCCAGGATCGAACTGGCGACACCGCGATTTTCAGTCGCGTGCTCTACCGACTGAGCTACCTCGGCCCGATGGCCGACCTCGCGAGATCGTCCGTCGGCGCGTCGCAGGATACCACGGCCTTTCCGGGGCTTGCCATCGGCCTGCCGGCCGGCAGGGCGGGTCCGGACTGACCACTGGTGGACGCCGGCGGCACCTGGAACATCCCGATGTGCCAACCGGCGAACGAGGGATGCGTGCATGCCCCAATTCGACCTCTCGATCGCTATTTGGAACATGCGAGACGTTCCAAACGAAGGCTGAGTCGGTCGATCTGGCAGGCTGAACACGGTTCCTTCGTCACTTGGAACATGGGGGTGTTCCACGAGCTGCGCGGGCCGCGGGCCCTTACTCCAGGCCGGCGAGCTGCGCCTCGTCGGCGACGCCCAGCGGCGGATCCCCGGTCAGCTGCCGCAGCCGGTTGATGCGGTCGATGATCGCCGGATGGGTCGACATCAGGTTCGACGACCGCTCCTCGAACTTCTTGATCGGGTTGGTGAAGTACAGGTGCTGGGTACCCCGGTTGGCCACCTCGAGCACCTCGCCGTCGCCGGAGATCTTGGCCAGCGCCCGCTCGAGCCCGTAGGGGTTGCGGGTCAACTCGATCGCCGAGGCGTCGGCCAGGTACTCGCGCTGCCGCGATACCGCCAGCTGGATGAAGCGGCTGATGAGCGGGGCGAGGATGGCGAGCACGATGGCGGCGACGAACACGATCGCCTGGGCCCCTCCCCCGCCACCGTCCCGATCGCGCGAGCGGCCACCGCCCCAGAAGGTGAAGCGCAGGAAGAAGTCCGCCAGGATCGCGATCGCCCCGACCATCACCGCGACCACCAGCGAGAACCGGATGTCGAGATTCCGGACGTGCGACAGCTCGTGGCCGATGACGCCCTGGAGCTCCTCACGGTCCAGCTTCTCGAGCAGTCCGGTCGTGACCGCGATCGAGGCGTGCTTGGGATCACGTCCAGTGGCGAACGCATTGGGCGCCGTGTCGTCGATGACGTGCACGCGGGGCATCGGCACGTTCGCCGCGATCGCGATCTCGCGGACGACGTTGAGCAGCTGGGGTGCCTGCGTCTGGTCGACCTCGCGCGCCCCGCTCACCGTCAGGACGAGCGAATTGCCGGCGAAGTACGTGAAGGCGCCGCTCCCTGCCCCGAGGAGGACGGCGAACAGCGTCGTGCCGATGCCGCCCTCGGGCGACCCGAACACGGCGAAACCGATCGTGAACCCGAGCAGGGCGAGCAGGGCGACGACGAAAGCCGCCATGAGGAACGAATTCCGCCGATTGGCGGCGATCTGCTCGTAGAAGGACGTTCCGGCCACGGTTCCTCCCGCGGTCCGGCGGTCAGCTCAGGCTGAGGTCCACGTTCGGGACGTTCGCGGCCTCGGGCTCGGCGTCGAAGAACTCCCGCTTCGTGAAGCCCAACGGGCCGGCCAGCAAGACGTTCGGGAACGTCGCGATGGCGGTGTTGAAGTCGAGCACCGTCGCGTTGTAGTGCTGGCGCGAGAAGGAGATCTGGTTCTCGGTCGTGGTCAGCTGCTCCTGGAGTTCCAGCACGTTCTGGTTGGCTTTCAGTTCGGGATAGTTCTCGACCACGGCGAACAGCGATCGCAGCGTGTTCGTGAGCATGTTCTCGGCGGCTGCCTGCTGGGCGGGGCCCTGGCTGCCGGCGGCGACCGCGTTGGCTCGGGCATTGGTCACGTCTGTCAGGACCTTCTGCTCGAAGCCCATGTAGCCTTTGACGGCATTCACGAGGTTCGGGATCAGATCGTGCCGGCGCTTGAGCTGGACCTCGATCTGGGCGAAGGCTTCATCGATCCGCAGTCGCTTCTGGACCAGGGAGTTGTAGATCCCGATCGCGAAGACGACCAGCAGGACGATGATGCCGATGATGATGATGGGCGCGAGATCCATGCCCCTCCTCCGGTCGGGCGCGCCATCGCGGCGGCCATCTGGGTGAGTCTAGCAGTGCCACCCGTGACCAACGTCGTTGCAAGCCCGCGTTCGCCTTAGACGCTCGACCGCGAAAGCGACACGATAGGCGCGCCGGGTCATCATGGTCTGCGGACAGGATCGGCGCGGAGGGAGGACCTAGGCACGTGACCAGCTCGACGCCGCCCCGCGCGATCATCCTGCAGCCCAACGATGGCTGTCTGACGCTGGCGCGTGCCCTCCATCGGCGGGATATCGACGTGCACGTCCTCACGAGCCCGGAGTACAGCTACGTCGTATCGAGTCGGGGCGTGCAGGGGACGGTCCTGCCCGATCCGTTGATCGACCCGGCCGCGTGGTTCGACGCCCTGAACGAGCTAGCCGGTGATGGCGGTGGCGTCGTCCTGTCTGGCTCGGACTCGGCGACCGAATGGCTGACCGCGCAGCGCGAGCGACTGCCGGCGTCGCTCGTGACCTTCGAGGCGACCGATGGCGTCCACGTCCGGCTCATGGACAAGCTGCAGCTCTACCAGGCGGCGGCCTCGATCGGCATCCGGGTGCCTCGATTCGACCATGTTCGCGATCGTGGCGACCTCATGGCGCTCCTGCGAGAGGTGCGTTACCCGCGGGTACTGAAGGCGCGGCTCGGTCACACGGCCAAGATCCTGGCCGGCTTCGGCACCGTGCTCGTCGCCACACGGCGGGACCTGCTGGAGCGTGCGGCGCTGCTCTTCGACCATGACATCGACTTCCTGCTTACCGATATCGTGCCCGGCCGCGAACACAGGCTTGAGGCGGCTGTCACGGTGCGCCGCGACGATGGCACGTACACGCTCGAATATGGCCGCCGCAAGATCCGCCAGTGGCCGCTCGACTACGGCGTCGGCTCGCTCAATCAGTCGGCGCCCGTGCCTGGGACCATGGCGATGAGTCGGAAGCTCCTCGGCCATGCCGGCTATCGCGGCATCGCGTCCTTCGAGACCAAGCGCAACGCTCGCGACGGGGAGCTGTACCTGATCGAAGTGAACGTCCGCATCCCAGCGAACTTCGGGCTCGCCGACGCGTGTGGGGTCGACGGCTCGTGGCGGCTGTACGCCACGCTCGCCGGGCTCGAGCTCGAACCGCAGCCGGCGCAGGTCCACGGCCGCAAGTGCATGATCCCGTTCCGCGAAGCGCGCGCGTCCTGGCAGCGGATCAGGCGCCACGAGGTGTCGGTCGGGGGCGTCCTGCGGAGCTGGCGCGGGACCCGAGACTTCGGCGTGCTCTCGCTTCGGGACCCGATGCCGACGGTGGCGCTCCTTGGTCGGCGTCTCGAGCGCAGGATCCATCGAGGCGCGGGCGCCTGACCGATCAGGAGTCACGACGGCGTGTTTCGGGTTCGGCGACAGGATCGGTCCGACCGAGAGGGAGCGGCGCCCCGGTGAAGAAAGGGCGGAGGGGGGTGTCCGCCACGGCGTCCCCCGAGGCGCCACACCCCAGCCTACAGCCCATGTCGAACCTGACCGTCGATGCAAGGGCGCTCGCAAGGTCCGTCAGGGACACTGAACGCCTCCAGAGCCTCGGGTGGGGGGCCATCCTCACGGATGGAACGACCCGGGGTTCTGCGATTCCGGACAGGTTCGAGGGCTCGTTTCGTGCGTGGGACGTGGTGGGCGGTACTGGACTCGAACCAGTGACTTCCTCGGTGTAAGCGAGGCGCTCTGACCGACTGAGCTAACCGCCCGCGCGGAGCCTACACCTGCACATGCGAAACGACCGCCGTGCCCGGCGGTCGTCAGGATCTGCGGTGTGGTGCCCAGGCCGGGACTTGAACCCGGATGAGTTGCCTCATACGCCCCTCAAACGTACGCGTATACCAATTCCGCCACCTGGGCGAGGTGTCCACCGTGAGGTGAGGGATCCGAGGGAGTGGTACCGAGGGAGGGACTTGAACCCACACGACCTTGCGGCCACTGGTACCTGAAACCAGCGCGTCTGCCTATTCCGCCACCTCGGCACGGACCCCGTCCGACCGTTACCGGTCGACGGCGAGGCGCCATGTTAGCACATCCCAAAATCGATCCGACCCGTCCGTGACCTGTCGCGGCGTGGGTCCCTGGACCATGTCGCGGAGCACGATCACCTCGTCCGCGAACGCCACTGGCAACAGGTATCGACCGGTCGCGAGCTGCTTCTGGAGGGCGCTGTAGGCGGCCTTGCGGACCTTGTCCGAACCAGGCGCCCGTGCCTTCTCGAGCAGGGTGTCGAGCGCCGACGATTGGACGCCGATCACGTTCGAGCCGCCGGTCAGCGTCTGGCTCGACGCGAGCAACGGATACAGATCGGGGTCGAGGCCCACACGCAGGTCGGCGACGGCGACCTGGAACGAGCCGGTCGACAGCTTCTCGCCGACGAACTCGGCCGGCGGCAGGGCAACATGCTTCGCGTCGATCCCGATCCGCTTCCAATCGCTGACGACGGCCGCGGCCGTCGCGTACAGCCCCGGGTTCGAGGCCTCGGTCGGGCTGAGCACTTCCAGGCTGAGCGGCGTCTTGGCACCTGGCAGGGTCCAGCCCTTCGCATCCTTGGTCCAGTCCGCCGCCTTGAGCGCGGTCTCCGCGGCGCCCCGGCTATAGGCGACGACCGGGTCGGCGGTCGCATCGAACATCGGCGAGACAGCCGGGATCGGGCCCGTGGCCGCCGCTGCCAGACCGCCGAATGCCTCCCGCCCGATCTTCGCTCGGTCGAGCCCCGCCAGCAGGCCGGTGCGCACGCCAGGCGACGAGAACTCCGGGTGGCCGGGCCGCAGGTTCAGCAGCACCGCGGTGAGCGTCGACCCCGGGTAGCGGACGAGCCGCGCACCGTCCGTCGCGCCGAGCTCGGCCGCGGCGGCGGCCGGCAGGCCTGACGCACCGTCGAGGTCACCGGCGCGGAAGTCGCTCACGAGCGCGTCGACATCGTCGTAGAAGCGGAACTCGATCCCGGCAAGGTACGGCACGGGCCGTGACGGCCGGAAGGTCGGCGCAGGCGTAGTCAGCGAGTCCGGCGAGGAACCGGCGGTCGGACTCGGACCATCGACGCTGGGCACGATGTCCGCCGGGACGAGCGACGCTGAGGTCGCGGTCAGGTCAGTCAGCGCGAACGGCCCCGAGCCGACCGGGCTGTCGCCGAACGCATCGTCGGCCAGCGACGCGATGGGGACCTCCCCGAGGAGATGGGCGGGCGCGATCGGTTGGGTCAACGCCTGCAGGAATCCGCCGAGCGGCGTCGTCAGCGTGAACCGGACCTGGCGCGGGCCGGTCGCTGCCACCGTGACTTCCGACCACGACGTGCCGGATGGCCCGGTGTAGGCAGGGTCCTTGAGCGTCTCGATGGTGAACACGACGTCATCGGGCGTGACCGGCGTCCCGTCGTGCCAGCGCGCGTCCTCGCGCAGGTCGACCGTCCACGTCTTGCCCCCCGCGTCGACCGACCATCGTTCGGCGAGATCGGGGACCAGTGTCCCGCCCGGCCCGTTGCGCAGGAGGCCGGAGAAGATCAGCGCGACGAGGTCGCGGTCAGCCTGCGTGGTCGCCGTCAGCGGTGAGACTGAGTGCGGCGCGCCGACGACGCCCTCGACGTACGGTCGCACCTCGAAGCCGGGGCCGGCCGTGTCCGGCGACGGGCTGCTCGAGGCCGGGGCCGAGGCGAGCTGGATGGCCGGGGCGCCGATGAGGATGGCGAGGACCGCGAGCAGGGCGACGAGGGTCCCGACGATGACGGTGTCGGTCCGGGTCATGTGACTCCGTGTGGGGCGCGCGGACGGACCCCGCGGCGCGCCGTCAGGCGACGTTCGGCGACAGGATGTATGACGCCATCGAGAAGATCACGAAGAGACCCAGCAGCACGATGGTGAACTGCCACAGCCGCCGCTCGACCCCGCGTCGACTGCGGTAGACGGCCGAGTCGCCACCGAACGTGCCGGACAGACCCGTACCGCGCGCCTGCAGCAGGATCGCTGCGATGAGCGCGATGCTGATGATGATCTGGCCGATGCCTAGGAGCGGGTCCACGGGTGGCTGGTCCTCATGTTCGTACGGCGGCCGATGCTATCACAGGGCCCGCTCGACCCCTCAGTCGCGGAGCAGCGACCGCCCGGTGATCGCCGGCCAAGCGGGGAGGTCGGCCAGCTCGAGGAGCGTCGGCGCCACGTCGGCCAGCACGCCGTCGGCGAGGCGGCGGCCGGCCACGGCCCGGCCGATCAGCACGAACGGCACCGGGTTCAACGAGTGGGCCGTCACCGGCGCGCCATCGGCATCGCGCAGGTCATCGGCGTTGCCGTGGTCGGCGGTGATCGCCAGGATCGCACCGGCTCCGTCGGCGTCGGCCGCCTCGACCGCCTCGACGGCGACGACGACGCGCGCCAGACAGGCGTCGATCGTCGCGAGCGCCTCGAGCGTCGCCTCCCACACGCCGGTGTGGCCGACCATATCCGGGTTGGCGTAGTTGGCGACGATGAAGTCGTACGCGCCCGCCTCGATGGCGTGGACCAGTGCATCCGTCACGCCCGGCGCCGACATCTCGGGCTGGAGGTCGTACGTGGCGACCTTCGGGCTCGGGATCAGCTCGCGATCCTCACCCGGCCACGGCGCCTCGATACCGCCGTTGAAAAAGTACGTGACATGCGCGTATTTCTCGGTCTCCGCGACGTGGAACTGGCGCCAGCCGGCCTCGCTGAACGCCTGCGCCAGCGAGCGGGCGGTCTCGGTCGGGAACGCGACGAGGACCGGCATGCCCTCCTCGTACTCGGTCATCGTGACGACGAGGAGATCGGTAGGCGCAGGGCGGCCCGACGGCGACGTCCGGTCGAAGCCGTCGAAGGTCGGGCCATCAGCCAGCGCATGGGTCAGCTGACGGGCTCGGTCGGCGCGGAAGTTGAGGTGGACGAGCGCATCGCGATCGGACAGTGGCGTGTCATGTCCATCGATGACGGTGGGTGTGACGAACTCGTCGGTCTCGCCACGGGCATACGCTGCCTCGATCGCCTCGACCGCCGATGCGGCGCGGTAGGCCGCGTCACCGTGGACGATCGCGTCGTAGCCTCGCTCGGTCCGCTCCCAGCGCTTGTCGCGGTCCATCGCGTAGTAACGGCCCCCGACGGTCGCGATGCGGGCATCCGGATGCGCGCCGGCCAGCCGCGTCTCGACATCCCGCATGTGACCAACGGCGGACGACGGCGGCGTGTCACGACCGTCGAGCAAGGCATGGACCTCGAGTCGTGGGACACGCTCGCGATCAGCCAATGCCGCAAGGGCGATCAGGTGGCGATCATTGGCGTGGACGCCACCCGGCCCGATGAGCGTCACCAAGTGCAGGATGCCGCCGCGCTCGCGGACGCGCGCGCACGCGGCCAGGAAGGCGGGCCCCGTATCGAACGAGCCGTCCGCGATCGCAGCATCGATCCTCGGCAGGTCCTGGAGCACCGGCCGGCCGGCACCCAGGTTGAGGTGACCGACCTCTGAGTTCCCCATCTGACCCGGCGGCAGTCCGACTGCCTCCTCGGACGCCTGCAGGGTGCTGTGCGGCCAGCGCTCGAGCAACCCGCGCCAGGTCGGCATCGGGGCGGCGGCGATGGCATCGCCCGCAGGGTCGTGCCCGATCCCGAAGCCATCGAGCACGACGAGCACGATGGGCCGCAGTCGGCCGGCCGTCACCCCGCCAGACCGCGCGCCTGCGCCGTGATCCCGGCACGAGCGACGATACCGGCCATCTCATCGGGCTTGAGCGACGCGCCGCCGACCAGCGCGCCATCGATCGTGGGCTCAGCCAGGAATTCGCCGATGTTGGCCGATGTCACGCTGCCGCCGTACAGGACGGGCACCTCCCCCGCCCCGCTCCCCCAACCCGAGGCGTCGAGCGTGGCACGGATCGCGTCGACCATGGCCGCGGCATCGAGGCCCGTGGCGTTCCGGCCGGTCCCGATCGCCCAGACCGGCTCGTACGCGATGACCAGCCCGCCATTCGATGCCCCCGCGGCGTCGATCCCATCGAGCGACCCGCGTAGCTGCGTGTCGACGATCTCCGTGGCGCGGCCGCCCTCCCGATCCGCGAGCTGTTCGCCGACGCACAGGATCGGGCGGAGACCGGCCTCCAGCGCCCGGGAAACCTTGCGCGCGATGAGCGCGTCGGTCTCGCCCGAATCGCGGCGGCGCTCGGAGTGGCCGACGATCACCCATGTCGCGAGGCCCGCCAGCATGGGCGCCGCGATCTCGCCCGTGTACGCGCCGGCCAGCTCGTGATGGACGTTCTGGGCACCCACGGCGACGGCGTGCCCGTCCTCCGCGAGCGCGTCGCGCACCGCAGCGAGGCACACGTACGGCGGGCAGATGACGCGGGTCACGCCGGGTTCGTTCGTGCGTGATGCGATCGTCCGTGCCAGCTCACCCGCATCCCCGGGGGTGGTGTGCATCTTCCAGTTGGCGGCGATCACGACCTCACGCATGCGACCGGACCATGCGCGGGGCAGTGTCGTCGGCGGCGAGTCGCTCCATCCGTTCGAGCGCGCGCTGGACCGCGGAGCGGTGGAGCTCCAGTCGCTCGGCCAGCTCAGTGAGCGTCGCCTCGGGGGTCTCCCGGCGGGCGTCCGCCACGAGGCGGACGACGTAGGGCTGCTCCTGCAATCGACCGTCGGCGTCGAGCCGCGCGATCGCGTCGAGCTGGCGACCGGCGGCAGCCACGGCCCGCTGCAGGTTGGCTGACTCGGCATTCAGGACGCGGTTGAGCTCGCCCCGCAGCGCGCGCGAAACCTGCCGTGCCTCGAGCTCGAGCAGGGCTCCCGCAGCACCGATCCGCCGCAGGAACGTGCCCACCGCCTCCGCGCTCTTCCAGGTCACCACGCCGCGACCCCGGCGCACCCGCCAGGCGGCGGGCAATCCGACCTCACCGAGCCGCCTCGCGAGCATCGCGGCCTCCTCGGACGGAACGACGAACTCGAGATGGGTCCGGCCGCCAGCCAGGCTGAGCGACCCGCGTGCGAGGAACCTCCCACGTAGCCAGGCGGTTCGACAGTGCTCGGCGGCGGTCGCCCAATCGAACGCCGCGGCCGGCTCCTGATCGTGCCCGACCGCGCGGCGCAGTCTGTGGACCAGCCGAGTAACGGCCGGTTCGCGGGCGCCTGCATCGCTGCCCAGTCCGGCCGCCTCGGCGGACCGATCGCACGATCGAGCCGGGTCGATCGCGGCCAGCTCGTTCCGGAGCGCGGTGACGAGGTCGCGCTCGGAGGTCGTCACGTCAGGCGGTCCGGGTCACGGTCCGGCGTCGCGTCGCGCTGTCGCCCTCGTAGGCGCGCATGACCGCGGCGGCAAGCCTCGCCGGGTCGTGGTGGTGGGCATTGTCGGGATCGACGACGTCATCGAGCACCAGCCGCGGCGGACTCGGCATGCCGTCCGGGGGCCAATGCAGCCGGACCGTCTCGGCCTGCCAACCGCTCGGGATCCGAGCGTCGAAGCGGTTGTTCGCGAGCACGACGTCCATGACGCCGGGCGCCGTATGCGCGATGAGGGCGCTCACGTGGCCGGCCAGGTCGAGCCCGGCCGTCTCGCCCTCCTGCGTCGCGACGTTGCAGACGTACAGGCGCGTAGCCGCCGCTGCGAGGATGGCGTCGCGGATGGCCGGGAGCAACAAGCTCGGCAGCAGGCTCGTGTAGAGGCTGCCCGGGCCGACCACGATCAGGTCCGCCTCGGCGATCGCGGTGAGTGCGTCGTCGGAGGCGCGGACGTCGGTCGGGGTCAGCCACACCCGCTCGATGCCGCTCGTGCGCATGATCCTCGACTGGCCATCGACGGTGTCGCCGCGAGCCGTGCGGGCGTGGAGGACCAGCGGCGTCGCAGTGACCGGCACCACCTGACCGCGGACGGCCAGGATCCGATTGATCCGCCGCACGCCCTCTTCGAAATCCCCGTCCTCCAGGGCGGTCATCGCGGCCAGCAGCAGGTTGCCGACGGCGTGGCCGGCCAGACCCGGACCTTCGATCATCGGCGCGGCCGGCGAGCCGTCTGCCGCAGGGAACCGATATTGGAGGAGCTCGCTCATCAGCGGCTCGGCGTCGGCCAGGGCGGCGATACAGTTGCGGATGTCGCCGACCGGCGGGATGCCGAGCTCTTCGCGGAGCACGCCCGACGAGCCGCCGTCGTCGGCCACGGTGACGACCGCGGTCAGGTTGCTGGTGTGCTCCTTGAGACCGCGCAACAGCGCCGACAGGCCCGTCCCGCCGCCGATCGCCACGATGCGCGGCCCCTTGGCGAGGAACCGCTTCTGGTAGATGACCTCGACCAGCGGCTGGTCAGCGTCGGGCGCGCGGAGCGGGTCGGTCATGACCCGGATGACCCGATACGCACCGAACGCCACGAGTGCCACGCCGACGACCCCGACGATCAGCCCACGAAGGGGGAACGGCAGGAACTGCAGCGTGACGAGGTCGATGACCGCAGCGAACGGTCCTTCCGGCTCGAAGTCGCGGGTGACCTGGCGGAGCATGTGCGCGAACGCCATCGCCAGCAGCAACAGGCCCAGGAAGACGACGATCAGCCAGCGCTTGATGCCGATGCCGGGCGTCAGCCAGCGGCGAAGGTTCATGCGCGGGCGCCTGTCATCACGTGCGGTCGAGCTCCCGGTGGAACACCGCGACCGGGCCCGTATCGCGCTCGCGCAGCCACCCGGCGAGCAGCTCGGCGATGACGATGCTGCGGTGGTACCCGCCGGTGCAACCGATCGCGATCGTCAACCTCGTCTTGCCTTCGTCGATGTAGGCGGGGATGGCGAAGTCGAGGAACTCCTTCATGAGGTCGAGGAAGCGTCCGGTCATCGGCTGCGCCAGGACGTAGTCGCGAACCTCCTCGGTCAGCCCGGAGTGCGGCCGGAGCTCCGGGACGTAGTAGGGATTCGGGATGAACCGGACGTCGTACACGAGGTCGGCCTCGAGCGGCACGCCGTACTTGTAGCCGAAGCTGATGAGCTGGACGGCGAGCTGGTCCGGCCGGCTGGTCGTCGCAAGCTGGGCGAACAGCCGCTCGCGGAGCTGGCGGAGCGACAGGTCGGACGTGTCGACGATGACGTCCGCCTCGGCCCGGATGGGGTCGAGGATGCGGCGCTCCTCGGCGATCGAGCTGGCGATCCCGCGCTGGTCGTTGAGCGGGTGGCGGTGGCGCGTTTCGCTGAACCGCCGGATCAGCACGTCGTCACGCGCCTCCAGGAAGACGATGCGAGGCACGATCCCACGACCCTCGAGGGCGCCGCGCATGGCCCCAAGCGCGAGTGCCGGCTCGCCGGCGCGCACGTCGAGCACGATCGCGACACGCGCGAACCGCTCCTCGTCGTCGGACACGAGCTCGGCGAGGTCGGGCAGCAGCTCCCCTGGCAGGTTGTCGACGACCATGTAGCCGAGGTCCTCGAACAGCTTGGCAGCTGCGGTCTTGCCGCCACCCGACAGCCCCGACAGGATCACGACCGCCTGCTCCGCGGACGCATCCGTCACGGGCTCGTCGGCCGTCTGCGTCATCGCCCGGTCCGTTTGATGAACTGGACCGTCAGCTCGTAGAGCAGGTACATCGTGCCGCCCAGCACGAACGGGCTGACGAGGTCGCCGCCCGGCGTCGCGACGGCGGCGAAGATCGCGATGCCGAGCAGGACGTAGCGTCGCACCGAGCGCAGCCGGTCCGACGTCACGATGCCGACGCGCGACAGGCCGACCAGCAGGATCGGGAACTCGAGGACGAGCCCGAATGCCAGGAACATCGTCGTGACGAAGTCGAAGTACGGGCCCGCCGCGATATTCGCCACGAGGCGGTCGTCGGTGAAGCTCAGGAGGAACGCCACGGCGTAGGGCAGTACCAGCCGGGCGATCCCGACCCCCAGGGCGAAGAAGACGAGGGCCAGCGGGATCCACGGCCGGACCGCGCGGCGCTCGGCGGAGGTCAGACCGGGGGCGATGAACGCCCACACCTGGTAGAGCAGGACCGGCATCGCGAGGATGATTCCGATGACGACGGAGATCCGGAGCTGGATCGCGAACGCGTCGCCAGGCCCGAGGACCTGGGCGATCCCGCCCGGCAGGGGCTCCAGCAGGAAGTTGCGGACCGCTCCCGCGAAATAGAACCCGACCGCCGAACCGACGACGATCGCGAGGATGCAGCGGAACAGCCGATCCCGCAGCTCGCCGAGATGGTCGACGAGCGACATGACCGACGGATCGGTCACCGTGGCCGGGGGTGGCGGCGGGGTCGGGAGGCCGGACGCGGGCGCGTCGCGGAGGGCGTCAGCGTCGGCCATACGGGGCGTGCGACGCGGGGCCTAGTTGGTGCGCGACGCAGGCTCGCTCGGCGCGTTCGGGGCCTCGGCCGTGGTCGACGACGATTCGGGCTGGTTGGCCGGCAGCGGCGAGGTATCGACCTTCACCGAGTCGCTCAGGTCCGACGACGCCTTGCGGAACTCGCGGATGCTCTTGCCCAACGCCGATCCGACGTCCGGCAGTTTGCCCGGCCCGAGGATGAGCAGCGCGATCACCAGGATGATGATGAGTTCGACGGGTCCAGGCATCGGCATGTTGGGAGGTCCTCTCGTGCGGGAAAACCGCGGCGGCTAGGTTAGCACAGGGAGTCGGGCGGCCCAGTCGGCGGCGGCGGCCGCCAGGCGATCGGCCGGATCGGCGCTACCCGGCTGCGTCGCGGCCGATGCGATCGCACGCGACACGTTGACCAATAGTCCGCCACCCGTGCCGGCAGACCCTGGGTCGGCCGTCGCAGGGCCGTAGCGGAGGACCGTCTCGATCGCACCGCCCTGCGCACCGACGCCGGGCACGAGGAACGGCAGGCCGGGTGCGATCGCACGGATCGTGGCGAGCTCCTCAGGCGCCGTCGCGCCCACGACCAGCCCGACCGTCCCGCCCGGACCCCAACCGGCCGCGAGCCGGGCGATCCGCTCGTGGACGCGCTCGGGCCGGGCGCCGGCGTCGTCGTCCGCCAGCAGCCCGAGGTCCTGGATCTTCGCCCGCGCCCGGGTTGGAGGTCCGGCAGAGCACGTAGGCGAACCGGTCCGGCCGCTCGAGCAGGGGCGCGATCGCCTCGGCGCCCAGGTACGGGCTGACGGTCACCGCGTCGGCGCCGAGGACGTCGAACAGCGCGACGGCCTGGCGAGCCGCGGTCGATCCGATGTCGCCGCGCTTTGCGTCGGCGATGACGGGGAGATCGGGCGGGACGGTGGCACGCAGTCGCTCGAGGGCCGCGATGCCGGCCGACCCGAAGGCCTCGAAGAAGGCCAGGTTAGGCTTCACCGCTGCGGCGACGGGCGCCGCGGCTTCCAGCAGCAGCGCGGCGAACCGCTCGACACCCGCGAGATCGCGGGAGAAGCCGTCGGGGAGGGCGTCGGGGTCCGGATCGAGGCCAAGGCAAAGGACCGTGCCGGTCGCCCGCGTGCGGGCGCCGAGTCGCTCGAGGTACGAGCGCGTCACCGGCCGCCGGTCACGGGGATGGGCTGGCGGCGGTCGTCGCGGACGCCGGTGCCGCGGACGCCGGGGGCTCTGCGGCGGGCAGCAGTGCAGGCGGGATGTACCAGTCCGGCCGCGAGGCCGCGTCCAGCCCGGACACCTCGGTCAGGTCGAGCGTCTCTGTCACCGTCCAGGCCGGCGCACGACCCTCCAGCTTGGCCAGCCGCAGGTCGACGGTCCGACCGACGACGTGGAGGAACACGATGGCATCACCGGCGGGCGACCAGGTCGGCGCCCACGACGCGGCGTCATCGGTCACGCGCAATAGCTCGTTGCCGTTGCTGCCGTTGAGGATCACGATGTCCGTCCCGAGCGTCGTCGTCCGGGTCGCGGCGATGAACCGCCCGTCCGGCGAATATGACGCTTGCATGTAGCCGGCACCGGTCATCGCCCGCGTTCGCTTGGTCTTGGGGTCGTAGCGCATGATGATCGGTGCGCCGCGCGCCCCGTCACGGCCGTTCTGCGTGTAGAGCAGAAGCTTTCCGTCGGCGCGCCACTCCGGGTCCTGGTGGCCCAGCACGCCGATCTCGCGCACGCCCGCGCGCGTGAGCCGCTTGCGCCCGATGTCGTAGAACTGGAGGACGACGTTCGAGTCGTCCGGTTGCGGGGCATCCGTCACGAGCGCCACGGTCTTGCCATCAGGCGACACGACCGGTTGGCGCATCCAGGCCGACCAGCGCAGCGACCCGCGCCTGACCCGGCCGCTGAGGAGTCGCTGGGGCTCGCCTGTGCCGGTCGAGTTGATGCGCATCAGCTCCTGGACCGAGAGGTCGTACCACGAGTCGCGGCCGCGGACCGGCCACTTGCCGATCTCCTCAGTCGAGCGGACGTAGTAGATCCACTTGCCGTCGGCCGACCACGAGGGCATCGAGGCGCCGCCGGTCTTGGTCAGCTGGGTAACGCCCTCGTCGTTCTGGATCCAGATATTGCCGCCCTTGGCGTAGGCGATCGAGCCGAGGAACGTCGCTTCTTCGGGAACCACGACAACACCGGACGGGGCAGGCGTCAACGCCGGGCCACCGGGATTGCCGTTGCCATTACCCCCGTTGCCACCCACGTTCGCGAAGGGCAGCTCGTAGTTGAACAGGTTGAGGGTCACGATCGCGATCAGGATCAGACCGACGACCGAGGCGATCGGCGCCACAGACGATCCGATCGGACCGATCCCGTACGGGTCGCGCGCGCGAGCCGACCGCGGCTTCACGGTGCGGGTCATGCGACCGCCCCCGCGAGGGCAGGCGGCGCACCCAGCACCGCCGCGGCCTCCGGATGCGACCCACTCGGGGCCGCGTCGCGGATCTCGAGCTGGAGTGACTCGAACCCACCGAACATCCGGCTCGCCAGCCGCGCCACGACATCGATCCGATCACCCTCCTGAACGAGGGTCGCGATATCCGCCCGGCCGAACGCGATACCGTCGAGCACGTCGCGATCCCGCCGCAAGGTGAGGGACGTGTGGTCGTCGCCGGCAACGCGCACGCGCGTGACAGTGAGGCCAAGGACCGCGACGAGCGGCTCCGGGTTCCCGGGTCCATACGGCGTCAGGCCCGCCAGCTCATGCAGGAGCCGGTAGTCGACGTCGAGTGCCGGCACGGCGAGGTCGATCCGTAGCACCGATCGTGGATCAGCGGGGACGGCCGCCGCGGCGATCGCCTCAAACCGATCCACGAACTCGGGCCAGCGCTCGCCGGGGAGCTCGAAACCCGCCGCCCCCGCGTGACCGCCGTGGCGCGTGAAGAGGTCGCCGCAGGTGCTGAGCGCCGCCGCAAGGTCGACCGACCCATCGCTCCGGCACGACGCCCGGATCATGTCGCCGAGCTCCGCCCCGACGACGGCGGGACGGGCACGGTCCTCGGCGAGCCGTGCCGCGACGAGTCCGATGATGCCGACCGGCCACGGGCCGCGGACGATGGAGGCGGGGCGGTCGGGGTTCGCGGCGACCAGCTCGCGAGCCTCGGCGACGACCGTCACGGTCAGGTCGCGACGGCTTTGGTTGGCGGCCTCCAGCGCGTCGGCGTGCACCGCCGCCTCTTCGGGCGTCTCGGCGAGCAGGAGCTTCGCTGCCTCGAGCGCCTCTCCCATCCGACCGGCGGCGTTGAGTCGCGGCGCGAGCGCGAAGGCGATCGTGTCCAGATCGACCGCCTCGGGGGCGATACGGGCCCGGGCCAGAAGGGCTGCGATCCCAGGGCGGGGGTTCGTCCTGAGCCGCTCAAGACCCAGCCGGGCGATCGCGCGGTTCTCTCCGACGATCGGCGCGACGTCGGCCACGGTCCCGATCGTCGCGAGATCGGTCAGGTCGAACGGGACGGCACCCAGCAGCAGGTGCGCCACCTTGAACGCAACGCCGCTGCCGGCGAGGCGTTCGTCGGGATAGCGCGAGTCGGCTCGGTGCGGGTTGACGACCGCCAGGGCCGGCGGGAGCTCAGGCGGGACGCGGTGATGGTCGGTGACGATGACATCGATCCCGCGCGCGCCCGCGAGGGCGATCTCGGTCGCGGAGCTCGTGCCGCAGTCGACGGTGATGATCACGGCGATCCCGGCCGCGGACGCCACCTCGACCGCCGCCGCCGACAGGCCGTGGCCTTCCTCGAGCCGGCTGGGGACGTAGGGCTCGGCCTCCACGCCGAAGCGGCGGAGGGCGATGACCATGATCGCCAGACCGTCCAGCCCATCGGCGTCGAAGTCGCCGAAGACCATGACCCGCTCGCCGCGGTCGCGAGCCTGCGTCAAGCGGTCGACGACGCGGTCGGCATCAGGTAGCAGCCATGGATCGTGCAGCCCGGCCAGCGGCTCGGCGAACCACGCGGTCAGGCCCGCCAGATCGAGCACGCCCCGACGCGCGAGCAGCCCGGTCATCCGCTCGGCGAGACCCTGCGCGAGCGCTGCGCTCAGGAGCTCCGGAGAGACGGGGCTGGACTCCGGGAAGCTCCAGCGGTAGCGCGGTTCGAGCACCTCGTCAGGATGCCATGCGGCGCTCACCCACGCCTTTACGGGGCGCCGGTCGCATCGCTGCGTGCGTCAGGACGTCGCCCGCCTGGCCCGCGGAGCGCGCGTGGCCGGCAGCCGGCCATGGCGCCGATCCTCCCACGCCTGCCAGTCCACCAGGAGCGGGCTGGCCACGAAGATCGACGAATACGTCCCGATCATGATGCCGATCAGCAGCGCCAGCACGAAATCGGAGATCGCTGAGCCGCCGAACAGGAACAGTGCGAGCAGGGTCAGGACGACCGTGAGGCTGGTCATGATCGACCGAGCGAAGGTCTGCAGGATCGAGTGGTTGACGATCTCGTCGAACGGCTCACCCAGGTGGCGCGCCTTGTTCTCCCGGATCCGGTCGAACACCACGATCGTGTCGTGGACCGAGAAGCCGATGACGGTCAGCATCGCGGTCACGAACAGCGCATCGATCTCGACGTGGAAGAACGTGCCGAGGATCGCGAACGCGCCGACGACGACGACCACATCGTGAAGAAGCGAGACGAGCGCGGTCACCCCGAATTTCACGTCGCGGAAGCGGTACGTGATCCACGACACGATCCCGAGCGAGCCGACGACGATCAGGATCAACGCCTGCCGCAGCAGGTCCGAGCTGACCACGGCGCCGATCGTCGTCAGGCTGCGCTGCTCGTCGATCTCGCCGAGCCGTGACTCGAGTGCGACGACCATCTCGCCCAGCTTGCCGTCGGTCGGGAGCTCAGTGTTGCCGGACGGAGGGGCCGGGGAGGCTGACGTTCCCGGGCTGGCCGACGCGCTCGGGATCGCCGACGCACTCGGGCTCGCCGACGCGCTCGGGCTGGCGCTGGCCGACGCCGCAGGCGATGCGCTGGGCGCCGGCGACCCGCTCGCCGCAGCCGAGCCCGACGCGCCCGGCGACCCGGACGGCGACGGTGCTGCGGTCGCCGGCGGCTGGACGACCAAGCCGATCGGCTCGGTCTTGATCTCGATGAACCCTGATGCCGTCCGGATCGCCGTCGCGTCGAGGTCGTTCGCGGCGAACACTTCCTCGACCTGGGCCGGCGTGACGTTCGGATCGGCGAACTTGATCTCCCAGCGCGTGCCGCCGGTGTAGTCGATCGTGAGCTGCAGGCCGGCATCCGTGAACGGCGACAGCAGGATGAAGATCAGGCCGGGGATCGTAAGGAGGGCCGAGAACAGGTAGAACCAGCGGCGCTTCCCGATGACGTCAAACATCGGCAGGCAGGACGCGCCGGCTCGGGCGACCCGGGGTGACCGCCACGAACTCGTCGTCGCGGAGACCGAACAGCCGCGCGCGCCTGGCCCAGTCCTGGCGGACGAGCACGCGCATGATCGAGCGGGTCACGACGATCGCGCTGAACATCGAGGTCAGCACGCCGATGATCAGCACGAGCGCGAAGCCGCGGATCACGGACGAGCCGAAGGCGTACAGGATCGTGGCGGTGATGAGGCTCGACACGTTCGAATCGAGGATCGAGTTCCAGGCCCGGTTGAACCCCGCCTCGACGGCCGCCGGCAGCGACTTGCCGACCCGCAGCTCCTCCTTCATCCGCTCGAAGATCAGGATGTTGGCGTCGACCGCCATGCCCACCGAGAGCACGAAGCCCGCCACGCCGGCGAGGGTGAGCGTGACCGGGATCAGCCGGAAGATCGCCAGCACGACGACCGAGTAGTAGACGAGGGCGAAGGCCGCGACCAGGCCGGGCAGCCGGTAGTAGATGAGCATGAACAGGATGACGAGCGAAATCCCGATGGCCCCGGCCAGCAGGCTCTGGTTGAGGAACTGCTCGCCGAGCGTCGCCGAGATCTGCTCGCTCGACAGCTCCTGGATCTTGAACGGCAGCGAGCCGAACTTGAGGATCGTGACGAGCGAGTTGGCCTCCTGCGGCGGGAAGCCGGCTGCGTTGCCGGAGCTGATCTCGACCTGGCCGTTGGGGATCGAGTTCCGGATCACGGGCGCTGAGATCACGGTACCGTCAAGGACGATCGCGAAGTACTCGCCGATGTGCTCCGCCGTGTAGGTCGCGAAGAGCTGCGCCCCGGATTCGGGGCCCTCGTCCTTCAGGACGAAGTTGACGGTCAGCCCTTGTGTCGTCTGGTCCTGGCCGACCGCCGCCGATTGGAGCTGGTCGCCGCCGAACAACGGCGGGAACTCCTCGAGGTTGACCGGCTGGCCCTCGTTCATCGTGGTGCTGCCGAGCGGCACGAAGTCGAGCTGGCCGGTCTGTCCGACGAGACGGCGCACGTTGTCGACATCGGTGATCCCCGGCAGCTCGATCACCACGCGATCGCTGCCCTGGACCACCACGACCGGTTCCGACACGCCAGTCGTGTTCACCCGCCGCTCGACGATGTCCTTGATGACGCCCATCCCCTCGGGGGTCGGGTTCACCCCTTCCTTGGGAAGCGCCTGGTACTCGACCCGGAGGCCGCCCTCCAAATCGAGTCCGAGCTTCGTCTCGATCGTGCGCCACGTGCCGTCAGGTGCGGCGAGGTCCGGCAGTTTGAGGTTGGGGAAGAAATCGACCAGGAGGGCGAACACGCCGATCAGGACGATGAGGGCGGGGCCTGCTCTACGCATACCGGCGGGATGCTACACGAAAGGCCCCGTGAACGGTCGGACGGCGCCCGCTCGGACCTGTCAGGCCTCGAGCGTCGCCTTGATCCGCTCCGCCAGGGCTCGACTGATACCCGGGACTGACGCGATCTGTTCGACCGGCGCCTCGCGCACCCGCTTGATCGAGCCGAACACCTTGAGCAGCTCACGCTTGCGCTTGGGGCCGACGCCGGGCAGGTCGTCGAACGCCGAGCGGACTGTTCGCCGGTCGCGCAACGTGCGGTGATAGGTGATCGCGAACCGGTGCGCCTCATCGCGCAGTCGCTGGACGAGATACAGCGCCGACGACGTCGGCGGCAGCACCACCGGATCGAGCCGTCCCGGCAGGAAGAGCTCCTCACGCTCCTTCGCGAGACCCGCCAGCGGCAGCTCGTGCAACCCCAGCTCGTCGAGCACGGCCTTGGCAGCGTTCACCTGCGGCTTCCCGCCGTCGACGATCACGAGGTCGGGCATCGCCCAGCGCCGCTCCTCCTCGCTCCCCTCCTCGCCCGACTTCGTGGCCCGGAACCGGCGGCGCAGCACCTCCTGATGGCTGGCGACGTCGTTCGGCCCCTCGACCGTGCGGATGCGGAACCGGCGGTACTCGCCCGATCGGGGCTTGCCGTCCTCGAAGACGACCATGCTCCCGACCGACTCGGACCCCTGGAAGTTCGAGATGTCGTAGCACTCGATGCGGAACGGGCTGCCCGGCACGTCCAGCGCAGCCGCCAGCTCCTCCAACGCGGCCTGGGTCTTGCCATGGTCGGCCAGCCAGCGCGCCTGCTCGCGCGCAAGCGTCTCGGCCGCGTTCCGCGCAGCCAGCCCCATCAGGTCGCGTCTTTCGCCGCGCTGTGGGGTCCGCAGGTGGACTGGACCTCCGCGCTTCTCGATGAGGAACGTCTGGAGATCGGCAGTGTCGGTGACGCCGTTCGGGACGTAGATCTCGCGCGGGATCGATGTGGCGCGCGCGTAGTACTGCTCCAGGAAGCTCGAGAGGACCTCGGCATCCGAGGCCTCGCGCACTGCGTCGAGCAGGTAGACGTCACGGCCGATCAACTTCCCGTCACGGATGATGAACAGCGTCACGGCGGCCTGATTGTCCTGCCGCGCCATCCCGACCAGGTCGAGCTCCGTCCGTGCGAAGGCCGCCATCTTCTGGCTTTCCATCGTCCGCTCGATCGCCCGGATCTTGTCGCGCTGGGTCGCGGCACGCTCGTACTCCTGGCGGTCGGACGCGACGGTCATCTCCCGCCGGAGCGCCTTGACCAGCGTCTCCTGGCGACCCTCCAGGAACAGCTCGACCTGCTCGATGTCCGCGCGGTAGTCGGTCTTGGTGATCGCCTCGATGCACGGGCCCTGGCAGCGCTTGATGTGGTAGAGCAGGCAGGGCCGCTGCAACGCACGCTCGCCGTCCTTGATGTCGATCGTGCATGTCCGGAATGGGAACAGCCGCCGGACGAGGTTCATCGACTCGTCGACGCTCGTCGCGGAGGCGTAGGGCCCGAAGTACCGACTCCCGTCGTTGACGAGCTTGCGCGTCCGCTCGACGCGCGGGAAGTCGTCGGCGAGGGTGACCTTGATGTACGGATAGCTCTTGTCGTCCTTGAGGCGGACGTTGAATCGCGGCTTGAACCGCTTGATCAGGTTCGCCTCGAGGAGCAACGCCTCGCTGACGCTGTCGACCTCGGTGACCTCGACATCGGCGATCCGGTCCACGACGCTCCGGATCCGATGGCCTTCGCCCATCGTCGACGTCTGTTTCTGCCAGTAGCTGCGCACGCGATGGCGCAGGCTCTGGGCCTTGCCGACGTACAGCACGTCGCCGCGGGCGTCCTTCATCAGGTACACGCCCGGTCGATCGGGCAGGCGTTTGAGGGTCGCCTCGAGTTCGGGGGTCACGCCCCCGATGCTAGGGCAAGATCGTTCAGCGCGAGGTCTTGATCGGTTTCCTGCTACGACCGTCGACTGCGGTGGTCTCGGGCGCGCTCCGAGTGCCGCCGCTCCCGCTGACCGCCGGCTTCGTCGCCGGCTTCGTGGCCGTCTTCGCCGCCTCCTCGCCGCGGAGCACGAGTCGGAACGAGCCCGCCGTCAGTCCGTCGATCGTCGCGCGGACGTCGTAGCAAGCGCCGCTCAGCATCGACGTGTCGAGTGCGTGGTTCCAGCGCCCGCCGCCCCAGTCGAGGTCGAGGTGGATCGCCGAACCGCCGCCGCACGGGTTGAGTGTGAGCCCGGCGTCGCCCCTCGTCCGCTCGCGGCCATCGACGAACAGCCGGACCTTGACCGGCAGCGTGCGCCCCCGGTTCGCCTCGAACGTCGTGCCGCCACCGGCCACCGGCTCCAGCCAGGTCGCGCTCGCGGCATGCGGCGGGGCCTCGAGATCGACGGTCACGTCGAACGATGCGCTCCGCGTGTTGGGGGGGATCCTGGTGTCTGAAGCGGTGCAGGTCACGGTCGTGGTATCGACCGCGAACTTGGTGCCGCTGGCCGGCGTGCAGGTCACGGCTCGAGATCCATCAACGACATCCGAGGCCGTCGGCGTGGTGAACGTCACGACGCGGCCCTCCGGATCGCTGGTCGTGACGGTGATGTCGTCCGGGACACCGGACAGGGTGGGCGCAGTCGTGTCGACCACGGTCACGACGAATGAGTCCGTGTCCGAGGCACCGGCCAAGTCCGTCACGGTGCAGGTCACGCTGGTCGTGCCCACTGGCAAGACCGTGCCCGCAGCCGGCGAGCACGTGGGCGTGGGGTCGGGCGAATCCTCGGGATCCGTCGCGGACACGCCGGACCAATCGGCCGTCCAACCACCGGTCGTGTTCCCTTGGACCTCGAACGAGGCAGGGACGGTCAGCGTCGGCGCCGCATTGGGGAGGACTCGCAGCGTGAGGTCGACCGAGGTCAACGTCCGGCTGAAGGCGTTGAGGTCGTTGTTGCCACCTGGCTGCAACGAGCGGTCCCAGACGATCGTGTAGGTGTGGAGACCCTCGACGGTGGGGGCGCGGAGCGTCACGCGGCTGGTCCCCTTGCCGGCCTGCGAGGGGACAGGGTCGGGGCAGCCTTGCGAGTCGGCCGCCCAAGCGGTCTCCAGCGCGAATGTGACGCTGGTCACGCTGACGATCTCGCCGTCGAGCGGCTCGCTCCCGAGGTCTGACCAGCTCAGGACCACGGACTGGGAAGCATCGACGTGCTGCAACCCCGCACACAGGAGGAGGAAGCCGATGTCCCTGGACACGGTCCCGCCCGGACTCACGTCACCCAGGTGCTTCGACCCGTCGGGGATCGGGGTCATCGCATCGGCATCTGCGAACAGCGTGTCCGCCGATACCGTGCCTGCGAACGCTAGGAGCGCGCCCAGCGAGAGCGCGGCTGCCCAGCGGAGTGGTCGGTGCAACATCGGGACGGTTCTCCCACATCGCCAGGACCCGATCGACGCGCCGTCGGGAGTGGCATGCATAAATCGTGGCGCCCCGATGCAGGGCCGCTATGGCCCTATCGGGCGGGTCGGTGCCTCGTCGCGCCCCCCTTCGGTACCGATTCGGTGCCCGCGGTCACCGAACGGGCCGATCGTCGCCTCCGGAGCGTGTGCCTCGCGTCCGCAGGAACAGGAACGCCAGGGCCGCGAGCGCGGCCACAAGACTGACCAGCGGCACCAGATCGACACTGTTCGTCAGGGCCGCGGGCGGGGTCGTGCTGCCAGGTGGGCTGGAGCGTGACGCCTGCCAGCCTGACGGCAGCGGCACGAGCAGCGGGTCGTCCTCGTCGCGCGGACCCTGACCGCCACCCTCCTCACCGCCGACCGCCGGCCCGGCCACCTCGATGGTCGTCGAGCCATAGACGGTGTCATCCGCCTCGGCAAGCAGCGTCCACAGGCCGACCGGCAGGTCCTTGGGCACCTCGAAGAAGACCTCGAAGTGGCCCTCCTGGGTCTCCTCGACCACACCGACCTCGCGCCGCGACCCATCGGTCCCGGCGAGCGTCAGCCGGACAGGACCCGAGGTGAGCAGGTCGGCGCGGACGCCGACGCCGCCGCCGGGAGGCACGATCGTCGGTTCCGCGCTGAAGAACGTCTCACCGCCGTGGGCGAGGACCGTCGCCGCAACGACGAGCGCCGCCGCGACTGCGGCGGCGCTCGACAGGATCCACGGTCGGACCCGAACCGTCACACGATCAGGGTGATGGCGTGAGCGGCGGACAGGTGGCGCCGACGCAATTGATCCGACCGTTCGGCGGGGCCAGGACGGACGGGTTGATGGGGCTGTTCGCGGTGATGTAGTCGGCAAGGACCTGATCCATGATGTTCTGCGTGGCGTAGGTGGGCTTGCTGTTCACGACCGGATACGAATCGCCGCCGCTCGCCATGAAGTCGTTGATGGCGATCTTGTACGAACCCGCCGCCGTCAGGTTGACGGCGGTCGTGCCGCAGGTACCGTCGGGGTTGGTGACGACCGCGCCGGTGACGCGATCCCCGGCCGCGGCGGCAATGTTGTACGTGAAGCACAGGCCGGACACCTGCGCGAACCGTCCGTTGGCGGCCGGCATCTGCGACACACCATTCTCGAGGAACTGTTTGAGCTCGGCGCCCGTGACCGTCACGGTCGCAACGACGTTGCCGAAGGGCAGCACGGCCAGCACCTGGCCGCGCGTGATGACATGCGGCGGCGGGGTGGATGGCGGGCAGAAGCCGGTGCCACCGCCGGCCGGTGGGCACGTCAGACGGTCGCGCAGGCCGCCCGAGTTGGTTATAGCGAACTGGACGCCGATCGATTCGTAGGCGCTGCGCATCGCATCGGTCACAACGTTGCCGACGAGGGATTCGCACAACCGGCCGTCGGGACGACCGCACGCATCGGAACGGAGGATCTCCTTGCCGGCCGTGCCGATCGTGGTGCCGAGGATCGGCTGAAGTTCAGCGGTGAGCTCGTCGATCCGAGCCTGGATGGCGGGATCCGCGGTCACGGCGCCGGCCCACGGCTTGTGGAAGTCGGCGGTCGTGTAGATCGTGGCCGCGGTCGCGGGGTCGACCACGATGCTGACCCGCGTGAACCGCAGACCCTTGCTCCGGTTCTCGACGAGCAGCGTGCCGTTCGGACGCCGGCTGAGGACCTGGAAGTCGGTGTGGTCGCCGATGACGACGTCCACCTTCTTGGCAGCGTCCGCGAGGTCCACGGCGGGGCCGGTCGGGGCGGTCAGGGTTCCGGCGGTTGCGCCGAGGTGGCCCATGGCCACGATCGGGCCCATCTTCTGCTGCTTGTCGAGCTGCGCTGCACGCTTGTTGACGGCGTCGGTCGAGTTCGTGATGACGAACGGATCGAAGGCCCCGGGGAAGACGAGCGTCGCGGCATCATCGTTCGTGAACCCGATGATCCCGACGTCGATGCCGTCGAGCTTGAAGGTCCGGCTCTTCGACCATTCCGCGGGCGGCTCACCGGTCGCCGGGAAGACCACATTGGCCGAGACGAACTTGAAGTTCGCGAGCGGGATCAGCGTGTTGCGCAGGTAGGCTGAGCCCTTGTCGAAGTTGTGGTTGCCGAGCCCATCGAGGTCGACACCCATGAGGTTCATGAGCTCCATCGTCGGCGTGTCGCCGAAGAACGAGCTGATCGGTGGCGTGGCCCCGACCGAGTCGCCGGCCGCGACCGTGATGGTACGAGTCGGCTCGAGGGCCTGATACCGATCGAACCACGGCTTCAGGAACGCCGATCCGCCGATCGAGAACGTCGGGTTGGCGCCGGGCGGCGACGGCAGGTTGTCGCTGGCCTCGGTCAGCGGCACGAGCTGACCGTGGTAGTCGCTGATGTCGAGGATCTGGATGGTCTTGAACGTGGGTTTGGTCGTGATCTCGTGCAGGATCCGGCCGCTCGCGTTGTGCGGACGGTCGATCCCCAGGAGATAGCTCAGTGTGGGGGCGAGGTCGGTCGCGTTCACGTTCGCGATCGGACCCGTGTGACGGATGCCCGGGCCAGCGGCCACGAACGTCCCGTGCATATTCACGGATCGCGCGATGTTCACGAGATCCGGCAGGTAGCCGTGCTGGCCGAAGAACTGGCTGAACGCGACCAACTGACCAGGGGTCGCGGCGTCGCTCTGGTAGGGCGGCCGGAAGACGACCACCACGTCGCCGCTCCAATTCGGGTGGAAGGAATTCGTGCCGTCGACGTCGCCGAGCTCCTCTTTGAGGAAGACCCGCTCCACGACCTGCTTGCCCGGATTCGCGGGGTCGGTCAGATCAAGGAAGTAGTTCTTGATCCTGTTGCGAACGGCGTTGTAGTCGGCCGCAGCCACCTGCGGCGTGTTCCCGGGTGCCGGGTCCCGTCCGGCGAGGTTGACGTAGAACTGGACGGTGCCGCCGGCGTGACACTCCTTGACGAGCGTGTCACCGGGCGTCGTCGTCCCGGGATCGTTCGCGGCTTCCCTGCAGTTGCTGCTCTGCTCTCGCTCCTGCAACCCGAGGTCGACCAGCGCCTTGCTCGCGTTGACGGCGAACCACTGCGGCGCGAAGCCATGATCGGACGAGGCGAAGACCGCCGTCTGGCCCAGGCCGCCCATGTGGTCGAGCGCGCGATCGAGGGTCTGGTCGGCCTCGTGGTAGGCCGCTCGGATGTAACCGTCGCGCGCCGCGACGCGGCCGTCCGGGATGTCGTCGTTGGTGAGGTCGTCGAAATACGGGTTCGGATCGCCGTCGATGTCCGTCGGGACGGTGAGGGCGAGGAACTGATGCGAGAACTCGTCGGTGACCGGGTTACCGAGCATCAGGAGGTCGGTGTCCGGCTGGACCGTCGTCATGATGTAGTCGAGCGCACCCCAATGGAAGTCGGCCCACTTGAGACCCTGCTCGACGTAGGTGTCCTCGTCGATGATCCCTGCCTCGAGCGGCGCGAAGTCCGCCGCGGTCGATGTCGGGAAGCGGTCGACGAGGGTGCTCTCGAAGTTCGGGTCACACGCGCAACTCGCGATCGCGCGGCTGACCGACGTGAAGTAGAGCTTGAACGTGCTGAGGTCCGCCGCCAGCGAGATGAGCTTCACGTAGAAGCCGGCGGTCTGGCCGGCGCGAGCGCCGATGAGGCCGTCGGCGCCGGTCAGTCGGATCTCGTCCCACTCCCCGGCGTTGAGATCCGTGGCAGCCTGGCTCGCGTCCTTCGCTGCGCCTGCCCGGGTCAGGATCAAGCTGTCGTACGCGGCCGAGCCGTCGACGACGCTGTCATAGATGTAGGCGTCGTAGACCCGGTTCGGGTTCTGTGCGGCGAACGTGGTCGCCACGGCGAGCGATGTCTGCTGGGGTGGAGCGACGACGTCGTCGCCGGCAGGCGTGTTCGTCCAGCCCGAGGCCGGCGCGACCGCTGCCACCTGGTACGACACGCCGAACGCAGCGGCGCCGGCCTGCTCGCTCGGGACGGCCGGGGTCGTGAGCACGCCGCGGCCGGAGAAGAAGTTGCGGAAGTCGATCACGGGCCCCGCCAGGTTGTGCGTCCTGGAGCCGACCCATTCGACGGAGGCGACCTTCAGGCCCTGCCGCTCGGCGGCCTGCTGGATGGTGTCCGCCTGGAGGATCGATGCACCCAGGCTGACCCGGTTGTTGAACTCCGACTCGCCGGTTCGATGGAACGTGTTGTTCGTCGATCCGTGTTCGCCAGGCCACGCTCCGGTCGCCAGGGTGTACCAGCCGACGCCGGTGTTGGGCGGGAAGGCCTGCTTGAGACCGTTGGCGCCCTTCACGCCGGCGTTCATGACCGCCTGGTAGGTGGGCATGATTCCGTCACCGGCGTAACGCTCCATCAGGTCGGGGCGCATGCCATCGGAAGCGAAGAAGATCGCGCGGTCGGCCTTCGGCCGCGTGGGCGCAGGTGGAGGGGTCGGCTTTGCTGCTGAGGCGGCCGGCACGAGTGCAGTGATCAGGACGGTCGCTGAGACGAGCGCCAGCAGGCGCGATCGGGATCGACTCACCAGTTCCTCCTCCAGTGCCGGGGCACGACGACGGGGCGCGAAACAGGCTGCGATGGGAGGCGGCCGTCCGCGGACGGGCTCGCACTGAGTCTGACGAACCACGATAGCGCCGGATGAACGTCGCGGTAACGCTCCAGCCCGCGGACGGCATCCAGGTGGTGCAGCAGCGCACCAGTAGATGCCCAGGTGAGAGCTCGTCCTGATACTCGTGGCCATGACCCATCCGGCGGTGCTGGAGCGGCTCGAGCGATTGACGGCCGATCAACGCGCGGCGGCGACCGCGCCACCTGGTCCCGTGCTGTGCGTGGCGCCGGCCGGCAGCGGGAAGACCACGACACTCGTCGCGCGCATCGCGTGGCTCGTCGACGCAGGCGCGGAACCGGCGTCGATCAGCGCGATCACCTTCAACAAGCGCGCCGCCGAGGAGCTCGCGGAACGCGCCGATGCGGCATTGGCCCCGCTGGGCCCCGAGGCGGGCTCCGTCCGCGTACGTACCTTCCACGCCCTGGGCCGCGAGATCCTGCGAGACGCCGGACGTCGGGTGGAACCGCTCGTGGACCGGGCGTCGCTGCTGGCTGAGCTGTGGCCGCGGGCGACCGTGGCGGAGCGCGGCCGGCTCGACACCGCGTTCTCGCGGCTGAAGCTCGATCTTCCCGTGACCGCGGCGGAGGTCGCGGCCGACGCCGCAGCCGGCCCGGTGGCGGGGGCGTTCGTCGCGTACGAGGCGGCGCTCGCGGAGCGCGGTGGACGCGACTTCGACGATCTCGTCCGCGACGCGCTGTCCGCCCTCGGCGCCGACGAGGCACTGCTCGGGCGGTGGCGAGCCCACTGCGAGAACCTGCTGGTCGACGAGGTCCAGGACGTCGATCGATCGCAGCTCCGACTCGCGCTCCTCCTGGCCGCACCGGCGAACCGGATCTTCCTTGTCGGGGACGACGACCAGTCGATCTACGGCTGGCGGCTGGCGGACGTGCGTCGAGTGCTTGCCATCGGGGCTTCGCTGCCCGGCCTGCGGCGCGTCGATCTCGAGGTCAATCATCGCTGTCCGGCGCCGGTCGTCGATCGTGCCGTGCGGCTGATCGGGCACAACCAGGAGCGGTTCGCGAAGGTGATCCGGCCCAGAGCAAGCGCCCCCGGCTCGCTGGTGCTTGCTCCGGACCCGACCGACGAACCCGAACGAACGATGCGCCTCATGCGCTCCTGGCCGGACGACGACGGCTCACGTGCCGTCCTGGCGCGGACCAATCGGGAGCTTCGACCCGCGGTCGTGGCTGCCCTGATCCTCGGCGAGCCGTTCCGGGCACCGTCGGTCGAGCTCGTCGTCGACGATCCCCTGGTCGACAGCGTCATCGACCGGATCGAGAGCGACACGCCACGCGAGGCGCCCTTGCTGGTGCGCATCGGCCGGTTCCGCGCGGGGCTGCCCCGCGCCGCATGGGCGGAACGCGAGCTGGCGACGGGGCTCCTTGCCTGGGCACCGCCGTTCGAGGACCTGGCGGCGTTCCGGGCCGCCATCGCGACGATGCGCGCGAGGCTGGCCGAGCTTCGTCGGGACGACGCGCGACTGTCGCTCGCCACTGCCCATTCGACGAAGGGCGCCGAGTTCGACCATGTGGCGGTGGTCGGGCTGGAGGAGGGCCGCTTCCCGAGCGGCCGGGCGATCGCCGACGCCGAGGACGCGGATCGGGCCCTCGAGGAGGAACGGCGGTTGGGGTACGTCGCATGGACGCGGGCACGACGCACGCTCACGCTGAGCTACGACCCGGCGGTCCCCTCCCCGTTCCTGCTCGAGGCGTTCGCGCCCGAGGAGCTCGGGCTCAGCCCCTGACGGCAGCCCGGTTCATCTCGCGGATCAGGCGGTCGATGGCCTCGAGGAACGGCTCGGTCAGCTCGGCCGGGAAGACGTCCCGGACCGAGTCCTTCGGGCCGTAGGCGGCGCGAGCTCGCAGCGCGGTGGAGCGGAGCGCCGGCAGGTCGTCGTCGCGCAGATGCTCCGGCAACGGGTCGAGGAACGCGATCCATCGCTCGACTCGTCGCTCGCGCGCCGCCGCCACGAGGCGGTCGCCGTGGCGCGCCGCGATCAGCGCCAGGTCGTCGATCGCCGGGACCTCGTGGCGGGCCGGTCCTCGCGCGCGGGTGCTGGTCTGATCAGGCATCCGCCGGGGCGGTGGCGGGCTCCGAGCCGGCACCCGCGTCGGGTGGCGCGAGCAGCAGGAGGGGCAGGCGCTTTCGTTCCGAGCCATTGACCAGGATCCGGAAGGAGTAGTCCCCCGGCGCGGGGAACGTCAGGTTCCACAGGTCGATCGAGAAGGTGAGCGTGGCGTCGCGTCCGTCGCGCTGGCTGCGCGCCACGAGGCTGCCGGTCGCGCCGGCGACCTCGGCCCCGTCAGGGTCGAGCAGGACGAAGCGGATGTCGTGCTCGCGCTCGGTCTCGGGCGCCGTTACCTGCAGTCCGATGACGAGCGCCAGGTGCGGGTGGCGCAGGGGGAAGCGCCGTCCGCCGATCCGGGCGATCCCACCGCCGAGGACGTGGAACTTCTGCCCCGGGATGGTCTCCGCCGCATCTGCGAGGAACGCGAAGTCGATGTCCGGCACGTGGCTATCCTAGCCCCTGGCCCGGGGCCCGAAGCACAGGGGCTGGCTCAGCGGGCCTTGGCTGCGGCGGTCGCGCGCTTGCGCGCAGGCGTCGCCGGCACAGGTGTCGTCGCCGGCCCGTGCCCGTTCGAACGATCCGCGGCGGCACGCCCCCGACCAGCCTCGTCGGCGAACGTGACGTCGGAGAGCGGCACGAGCGGCTCGCCGCGCAAGACGCGGTCCAGGTACTCCCCGGTCGCCGAGCCACGGGTCGCTGCGATCTTCTCGGGCGTGCCCTCGGCGATGATCCGCCCGCCCCGGTCGCCGCCCTCCGGTCCGAGGTCGACGATCCAGTCCGCGGTCTTGATGACATCGAGGTTGTGCTCGATGACGAGGACTGTGTTGCCGCCATCGACGAGGCGGTGGAGGACCTCGAGCAGCTTCTCCACGTCGGCGAAGTGCAGACCCGTGGTCGGCTCATCGAGCACGTACAGCGTTCGGCCGGTCGCGCGGCGCGACAGCTCGGTCGACAGCTTGACCCGCTGCGCCTCACCGCCCGAGAGCGTCGTCGCCGGCTGTCCGAGGTGGACGTAACCCAGTCCGACGTCGTACAGCGTCTGGAGCTTGGCGTTGACCTTTGGGACCGCCGAGAAGAAGTCGAGCGCCTCGGCGATCGTCATCTCCAGGACGTCGGCGATCGACTTGCCCTTGAAATGGATCTCGAGCGCCTCGCGGTTGTAGCGCTTGCCCTTGCACACCTCGCACGGGACGTAGACATCGGGCAGGAACTGCATCTCGATCTTGAGGATGCCGTCGCCCTTGCAGTTCTCGCAGCGACCGCCCTTGACGTTGAACGAGAAGCGGCCCGGTGAGTAGCCGCGCAGGCGCGCCTCCGGTACGCCCGCGAACAGCTCCCGGATCGGCCCGAACAGACCCGTGTAGGTCGCCGGGTTCGAGCGCGGCGTCCGCCCGATCGGGCTCTGGTCGATCTCGATGATCTTGTCGATCTGCTCCGCGCCGACGAGGCGATCGTGCTTGCCGACCGGTTCGCGTGACCCGTTCAGCTCACGGGCCAGGGCGCGATACAGAACCTCGGTCACGAGGGTGCTCTTGCCGCTGCCGCTCACCCCGGTGACCGAGACGAAGGTGCCGAGTGGCAGCTTCAGGTCCACCGACCGCAGGTTGTGCTCGCGCGCGCCGGTCACCTTGAGGGTCTTGCCACTGCCCTTCCGGCGTTTGCTCGGGATGGGCACCTGGCGGTCCCCCCGGAGATATGCGCCGGTGATCGAGCGGGGCTCCGCCAGGAGCGCATCGAGCGTCCCGTTCGAGATGATCTCGCCCCCGTGCTCGCCGGCTCCCGGCCCGATGTCGACGACCCAGTCGGCGGTCCGGATGGTCTCTTCGTCGTGCTCGACGACGAGCACGGTGTTGCCCAGGTCGCGCAGCCGCGTCAGCGTCGCGATGAGCTTGGCGTTGTCACGCTGGTGGAGTCCGATCGACGGCTCGTCGAGGATGTACAGGACGCCCATCAGCGTGGTGCCGATCTGGGTCGCCAGGCGGATGCGCTGCGCCTCACCGCCGGACAGCGTGACGCTGGTCCGATCGAGGGTCAGGTAGTCGAGCCCCACGTCGACCAGGAACCCGAGCCGCGCCACGATCTCCTTGACGACCTGATAGGCGATGGCGCGCTCGCGGTCGTTGAGTGTCGCGCCGAGCCCGCTCGCCCAGCGGAGGGCATCGGTGATCGACAGCGTGGCGATGTCCCAGACGTTCCTGTCGCCGATCGTCACGGCGAGGATCTCGGGTCGCAACCGCTTGCCACTGCAGGTCGGGCAGGGCTTGCTGACCATGAACTTCTCGATCTCGCCCTTGATGTAGTCCGACTCGGTCTCGCGATAGCGCCGTTCGAGGTTCGTGATGATCCCCTCGACGTTGGCCTTGTACGTGCTCTCGCCCCGCTCGTGCCGGTAGCGGACGAGCACCCGCTCCTGGTCGCGCTTCGCGTGCAGGAGGTAGTCGAGCGCCTCCCTGGGCAGCTTGCGGACCGGTGCCCGGAAGTCCCAGCCGTGGGCGTCACACACCGCTTCGAGGATCTTCATCCGCCACGACGCGTCGGTCGATAGCAGGCCGCCGACACCGAGCGCCCCGGTTGCCAGGCTCTTCTCGGGGTTCGGGATCAGCAGCGCTGGGTCGATCTCGAGCTTGGTCCCGAGGCCGGTGCAGGTCGGGCAGGCCCCGTGCGGCGAGTTGAACGAGAACGAGCGTGGCTCGAGCTCGTCGATCGTGAACCCGTCATACGGGCAGCTGTACTTCTCGCTGTAGCGCTGCTCATCGAACGCCGGTGGCTCGTCGTCGCGCGGGGACGGTGCGATGAGGACGACGCCCTCGCCGAGCCGGAGGGCGGTCTCGATCGAGTCGGCCAGCCGGGACGCGTCCGGGTCCGGGATGACCAGGCCCGTGTCCGGGTCGATCGGGCGGCCGTCGGGCGCCCGCTTCGCGTCATCCGGCGCCTCGGCGTGGCGGACGATGAAGCGGTCGACGATGACCTCGATGGAGTGGCGCTTGTACTTGTCGAGGGTCGGCGCGTCGGCGATGTCGTACTGCTCGCCATCGACACGGACGCGGACGAAGCCCTGCCGCCGGGCGGCATCGATGATCCGTTCACCCTCAGTCTTGCGGTCCTTGATCAGCGGCCCGAGGACGAGCAGCCGGGTGCCCTCCGGCAGGGCCAGCACCTGGTCGACGATCTGCTGGACGCTCTGGCGCTCGATGGCATGGCCATTCGGGCAATGCGGCACCCCGATCCGGGCGAACAGCAGCCGCAGATGGTCGTAGATCTCGGTCACGGTCCCGACCGTCGAGCGCGGGTTGCGGCTGGCGCCCTTCTGGTCGATCGAGATGGCCGGCGACAGCCCGTCGATCTGGTCGACGTCCGGCTTCTCCATCTGCCCGAGGAACTGGCGCGCGTACGCGCTGAGGCTCTCGACGTACCGGCGCTGGCCCTCCGCGTAGATCGTGTCGAACGCAAGGCTCGACTTGCCGGAGCCGCTCAATCCGGTGATGACGACGAGTCGATCGCGGGGGAACGCGACCGTCACATCCTTGAGGTTGTGTTCGCGCGCTCCGCGCACGACGAGTTGATCCTGGGGCACGGTCGAAGTCTAGCGGATGACGCCCATTTCGAACAGGTGTTCGTGCATTCGCGCGGCTCCGACGTGAGCCGTCAGCCGAGGATCGCCGCCGCGTTGGTGATGCCGCCGATGATGCCGACCGCGATGCCCAAGGCAAGCGGCATCCCGCCGACGATCGACCACCGGCCCTGCCCGCCGCGGACCGCTGCGGCGACCCCGAGTGCGATGATCAGCGTGATCAGCAGCACCTTGGCCATGACCACGGCCGGCGTTCCCAAGCTCAGGAACATCGCCTGGATGAGCGGGTTGGCCTCGGCGGCAGCACCCCGCGAGCCGACCATCGCGTTGAACGTCGCGAAGTCGAACATCTGCGCCGCGAACAGTGTGGCGAACCGCAGCAACACCTCACCAAACTAGAGCGGACCCGTCCGTTCCGCATCACGAATCGATGTGATTCGAGACAGATCGGTCAAGGAACTGGTGCATCCGAACACCAACGCGCTCGGCCGTGGGCGCCCTGCGGCCCAGGGGCCGAGTCAGCCGCGCCGGCGACCGGAGCGGGCTGGCCGCTGCCCGGTCCGCTTGCGGATGTTCGGAGTGACGGTCCGGTCCCATGTCGGCCGATCGAGCCAGCGGGCCTGCCAGCCACCATCGTCCTCGTGCTCGTCACGGATACCGGGCAGCCAGTCGGACGCCGTGCCACCTTCGCCTGCGTCGCCATCGCCAGGCTCCCCATCCAGCGAGTCGACCGGTTCCGCTTCCGCGGGGAGCACGGTGACGCTGGTCACCTCGAGCAGCGTCCCCGCCGCGGCGGCTTCGTCGACCGCACGTCGGCCGCGGGCACGGTCGGCCGCGCCGGTCAGCCCGGTCGCCGACTGGCCATCACCGCGCGCTGCGCGCTCGGCTGCTCGGGCGACCGTCACCGAGGCGTCCTGCTCGAGCACGCGCAGCCGGATCTGCTGGATCTCATCGCGGAGCGCCGCGGCCCGCTCGAACTCGAGCTCCTTCGCGGCCGACCGCATCTCGGCTTCCATCCGGGTAACGAGCGCCTCGACCTTGACCCGATCGGTCTCGTCGAACGGGCGCCCGCCCTCGCGTTCGGACGTGTAGACGATGGTCGATTCGGCCACGGCGCGCAGCCGCTGGTTGAGGTCGTGGATGCCCTTCACGATCGTCGTGGGCTCGATGCCCTTCTCGACGTTGTAGGCCGCCTGGACGGCGCGCCGGCGGTCCGTCTCGTCGATGGCGACCTGCATCGACTCGGTGACCTTGTCGGCGTACATGATCACCTCGCCGCCGATGTTGCGCGCCGCCCGGCCGATCATCTGGATGAGCGACCAGGCCGAGCGGAGGAAGCCCTCCTTGTCGGCGTCGAGGATCGCGACGAGCGTGACCTCGGGCAGGTCGATGCCCTCGCGGAGCAGGTTGATGCCGACCAGCACGTCGAACACGCCGAGCCGGAGGTCGCGCAGGATCGCGACCCGCTCGAGCGTGTCGACCTCGCTGTGGAGGTACTGGACCTTGACGCCGAGCTCCTTGAGGTAGTCGGCGAGGTCCTCGGCCATCTTCTTGGTGAGCGTCGTGACCAGGGCCCGCTCGCCTCGTTCCACGCGCGTGCGGATCTCCTCGAGCAGGTCGTCGATCTGTCCTTCGGTCGGCTTGATCGTGATCCCCGGATCGACGATGCCGGTCGGGCGGATGAGCTGTTGGACGATCTGACCCTGACTGCGCTCCAGCTCGTACGGGCCAGGCGTAGCGCTCATGTAGATCGCCTGGTTGACCGACGTCTCGAACTCCTCGAAGGTCAGCGGGCGGTTGTCGAGCGCCGAGGGCAGGCGGAACCCGAAGTCGACCAGGATCTCCTTGCGTGTCCGGTCGTTCTTGTACATGCCGACGACCTGCGGGATCGTCATATGCGACTCGTCGACGACGAGCAGCCAATCGGGCGGGAAGTAGTCGAGCAGGGTCCAGGGCCGCGACCCTGCATCGCGCCGCGCGAGATGGCGGGAGTAGTTTTCGACGCCCGAGCAGTAGCCGAGCTCCCGCAGCATCTCGAGGTCGAACGTCGTCCGCTGTCGTAGCCGAGCCGCCTCGAGGACGCGACCCTCCGCTTCCAGCTCGCCGACCCGGACCTCCATCTCCGCGTCGATATCGACGATCGCCTCCTTCAGCTTGTCCGCGGGCGTGACGAAGTGGGTCGCCGGGAAGACGTTGGTCTCACGCCGCTCGGCGAGCAGCTCACCGGTCAGCGGGTCGAGCTCGGTGATCCGCTCGACCTCGTCCCCGAAGAACTCGACCCGGACGACGAACTCCTCCGACGCCGGCTGCAGTTCGAGCGTGTCGCCGCGGACGCGGAACCGCGCACGCCCGAGCGCCTGGTCGTTGCGCTGGTACTGGAGGTCGACGAGGTGGCGAAGGACGGCGTCGCGCCGGTACTTGCCGCCGGTCCGCAGCTTGAGCACTGTCGCGCCGTAGTCGACCGGAGCGCCGAGGCCGTAGATGCACGAGACGCTGGCGACGATGATCACGTCGCGCCGCTCGAACAGGGCATGCGTGGCGGCGTGGCGGAGCCGGTCGATCTCGTCATTGCGCGACGAGTCCTTCTCGATGTAGGTGTCGCTGCGCGGCAGGTACGCCTCGGGCTGGTAGTAGTCGAAGTAGCTGACGAAGTACTCGACCGCGTTGTTCGGGAAGAACTCGCGGAACTCGGCATAGAGCTGCGCGGCGAGCGTCTTGTTGTGGGCGAGCACCAGCGTCGGCTTCTGGTGCTTGGCGATGGTCCATGCCATCGTGGCCGTCTTGCCGGTGCCGGTCGCGCCGAGCAGCACCTGATGCTGCAGACCCTGGGCGAGGCCCCCCGTCAGGCGGTCGATGGCCGCCGGCTGGTCGCCCGTCGGTTGGAACGGGACGACGAGTTCGAAGTCGGGCACCCGTCCAGTCTACACCGGACCCCGGCAGTACCGAACGAACGTTCGCACCCGAGGATGCCCCTCTCGGCCGGCGTCGTGGGGACGAATGACTCATACCGACGGCGGCCATGCGCACCCGACACTCGGGACCACAGCACGCTGGAGAACCACTGTCGCCGATGCGGTCCCGCCATCGCCCCGATCATCGAGGTCAGAGCCTGGTCGAGTTCTCGCTCGTCCTGATGCCGCTGTTCATCATCGTGCTGGCGATCATCCAGTTCGGGTTCATCTTCAACGCCTACGTCACGCTGACCAACGCGACCCGCGAGGGAGCGCGGAACGGGACCGTCTACGTCTACGACGCGGGCATGTCGAAGGCGCAGAACGACCTCGCCCGCAACGAGTTCATCAAGACGTCCACGCTTGCGTCGATGAACCTGCTGTCCAAGACATCTCCGAACTTCGCGACGACAGGGACCTGGACGCAGAGCGGCAACACCTACACGAACGGCGATCTCGTGGTCAGCTATCTGCTTCCGGCCGGCACGACCGACACCGATGCCCGGGTGGGCTACCAGATCACCGTACGGGCGACCTACCACCAGGACCTCGTGATCCCGCTCATCCCCCAGTTCCTACCCAAGGATATGAACGGTCGCCTCGGCCTGACGTCCGAAGTGACGATGGTGGCCAACTGATGGCCCAGCGCCGCACGCCCCGCCGCCGCATGACCCGCCGCCGACAACCCGGCCAGATCCTGGTGCTCTTCGCGATGGCGTTGGTCGGCATCATGGGCGCTGCCGGGCTCGCCTTCGACATCGGTCGGTTCTACAGCGAGAAGCGCTTCCTCCAGAACGCCGCGGACGCAGGCGCGCTGGCGGTGGCGAATGCGCTGATCCGCGGTGAGTCCACGAGCGATGCGGAGGCCGAGGGCCGCGACGTCCTGGCCCGCAACCTGTTGGGGAGTCCGACCGGGACGGTGGCGTCTGTTGCGCTGACGCCGCAGTACGAGACCGGTCACGCCGGTGACCCGACGTATCTGTCGAGCGGGGTCCTCATCAGCGGCGGTGATGTCAGGGTCGCGGTCAAGAGCGATGTCACGTACACGTTCGGTCGAGTCGTAGGCATGAGCTCGGCGATCGTCGGCGGGAAGGCGCTCGTAGCCACGAAGGGCGACCTGCTCCCGATCGCCGTCCGTCACTACATCAACGCCCCGGGTCCGTTCGTGGGTGCGGTCGCCCCGTGCGATGGGAACACCAACCACTTCCAGGACCTCGTCGCGACGGCGAACACGTCATGTCTCGGCAGCACCACGGACGGGTCCCTTCGCTCGACCCCCAATCCGGGCCTGCCCTTTAACGCCACGACCCCGGACGACGACCCGGTCAATCACGGGCCGATCATCGCCCTCGTCGGGCAGGGCGCTGCCCCGTCGAACGCCGCGAGCTTCCGCGGCTTCGTGGCCTTGGACATCCGCAACTTCCAGTACGCGTCGCCGCCCTCGAACGTGTTCTACAACGGGGTCACCGCAGGCACGAACGCGAATACGCTCAAGGATATGGAGGCCGGCTGGGTGGCGACCGGCTACCCCGGACCCGACTTCCCGCCGGTCACGGTCCCACCGGACCCCAACGACCAGGTCGGGATCATCGACGGCAACTCCTCCGGGATCATCGTCGACGCGATCGACGACGCGCTTCACCCCGGGCGACGAGATCCTGGCGGCCGTCTATTCAGGGACGGTGTCGAGCATCCCGGACTTCAGCTATGCGGTCCCCAGCACTGCCACGATCAACACCAACCAGACGCGCAACAACACGATCACGATGAGCGTGACGAAGAACGCGTCCTTCACTGGCGTCGTCGCCACGAGCGCCTTTCCCGAATTGGAGCGAGCCGGCCCATCCGTGGGGCACGACGCTGACCCCCATGACCTTCAGCCCCAGCCCGCTCACCCCGAACGGGACCGTGACGTGGTCGACGTTCCAGACGACCGGCGCGCCACAGGGCGTCTACACGGTGTGGATCCAGGGTCAATTCGTCCAGCCCGGTGTTGCTCGACCACTTCTATCCGGTCGGCATCTCCATCGGCAGCGTCAACCGTGACTTCTCGACGAGTGGCGGCGCCGCGATCCTCATCGCCTCGACCGGCGGGACGGGCACGACCGGCGTCAACGTCAGCACGCCCAACAACAACGGCACGTTCTTCGGCGGGCTCGGTCAGCCTCACCGTCGAGGGTGGCGCTGACGCGAACGGCGTGCTGCCGACCGGCATCGGCACGGTCTCGGTCAGCCCTTCGACGATCACGCTGAACAGGGGCACGTCGTCGACAGCGACCGTGTCCGTGAACGGCGGCACGCTCGGTCCGGGCGTCTACTCGCTGTCGCTCCGCGTCACGGGGACCAATTCGGCCGGCCAGCCCGTGACCCGGATGGTCCCCATCACGGTCGCGATCGCGACTGCGAGCACATCGAACGAGTACGTCGACATCCTCGGTTTCACGACGTTCCGGATCACATCACTCGATAGCAATGCGGTCTACGGCTACGCGATCTCGGGGGTGTACGCCGACATGAATGATCCCGCGTTGCGCCGCGGTCAGGTGGCGCGACTCGTGCCCTGGAACTAGCCGGGCGGGCACGGCACCAACCCTTTCGGAGGCATACCACGTGGAGATGGAATACAAGGACCCCAGTCGTCGGGGTCGATGGATCGTCGTCATCGGCATCATCCTCGCCGTCGTCGCCGGCGGTGCGGCGTTCTTCCTCATCAACCAGGCCCAGCAGCAGGCCGGCCAGGCCGGGTTGCAGCGGGTCGCGGTCGTCGTCGCCGCACAGACGATCCCCGCACGCAAGATCATCGAGGCGACCGATGTGATCGTGCGCGAGATCCCGCTCGACGACACGAACGCGCAGGGGATCGCCTCGACGCCGGACAAGGTCGTCGGGCGCGTCCCCGCGGTCGCCATCCTGCAAGGCCAGATGGTCTTGACCAACCTGCTCGCATCGAGCACCGAGGGCGGGCAGTTCTCCGTCCTCGGCCCGGCCGATGTGATCGCGCCCGACTCGCCGGACTGGCGGGCAATCTCGATGACCGTGCCCGACGACCGGGCGGTGGGCGGGCTCTTGACCGCCAACCAGACGGTCGATGTGTTCGTGACCGCCAGCGTCAACGTGCTGACCGACTCCTCGACCGGGCTCGGCGAGGATGGGTTCTACACGGACAAGTCGACCAAGCTCTCGTACCAGAACATGCTGCTGCTGGCCAAGACGGGCACCTTCTACGTGATCAAGGCACCGGTCGACGTCGCCGAGGAGATCTCGCACCTGCAGGCCAGCGGGTCGGCCTCGTTCAGCCTCGCCCTCCGGCCGGACGTGGACACGCGCATGGTCGATGCGTCGCCCTTGGGGACGACCACCAACGAGGTGATCATCCGCTACGGCCTGCCGATCCCGGTGGCGTTCCCACCGGTCTCCGGTCCGATCCCGACAGCGCGACCTACCCCGGTCCCGACACCGTCACCATCGGCATCGCCAGGCGCGTCGGCGTCGCCGTCGGCGAGTCCCTCGTAGGCCCGCGCCGCAAGGACTTCGATTCCATCTCGCGCCGCTGACCCGGCGCGCCTCCGGGCCGCCCGGACCGCCGTCATCGGTGGTCCGGGCGGCCACTCTGTGTGTGGAGGGCGGCGGCCCCCCCGCCTGCTACCTCGAGCGCAGCGCCTCGTCCAGGAGCCCGTCGACGGTCGTCCGCGTCTCGACCGGATCGCCGCTCGTGTCGACGATCCGCGTGGCGGCGTCCCGCAACCGCTCGACCAGATCGCCCTGTGCGCCGATGCGGGCGGAGGCGTCGTCCGCCGGGTCGCCGCGATCGACGAGGCGCTCGAGCTGGACCGCGGGGTCGCAGGCGACCAGCCATACCTCATCGCACAGCTCCGCGAGCCCGCCCTCCACGAGCTTGATCGCCTCGATGACGACGGCCCGCGCCCCGGTCGCTTCGGCCCGCTCGATCTCGGCGAGGATGCGCGGACGCACGGCGGGATGGACGATCGCCTCGAGGTCGCGCAGGGCGGCGTCGTCGGCGAACACGATGCGCCCGAGTGCCGCGCGGTCGAGCTCGCCGTTCGGCCGCCGAAGCGCGCCCCCGAATCGCGCATAGACCGCCTCGACCTCGGGCGTCTCCGGCGCCAGCACGAGGCGGGCCTCATGGTCCGCGTCGATCACGCGGACGCCGGCGCGCTCGCCGAGCCAGCGCGCGACGGTCGACTTGCCGCAGCCGATCGGGCCGGTGATACCGATGCGCAGCATCAGGGTGCACGCTCCTCCAGCTCCAGCCACGCATCCTCCGCGACCGCCAGCGCCTGCGTGACGTCGGCGAGCTCGCTGGTCACGCGCCGCAGCTCGACGAAGTTGGCGGCGACCGATGGATCACCCATCGCCAGCTCGAGGTGGTTCTTGCGCAGCCCGAGACGCGTGAGCTCGGCATCCAGCACGGTGCGCTGGCGTGCGTACGCATCCTTCGAGAGACGTCCCGGCCGGGCGCGACGCGGCGCCGGCGCCTTCGCCGGCGCAGGCCGTGGCGTCGGCCTGGCCGGCGCGCGTGCGCGGTCGGCGACCGCCCGTTTCGTCGTCCACCCGTCGGCCACCGCCGTCCGCCAGGTTCGATAGCCGCCGTCGAACCCGACCGCTACGCCGTCGTCGACCACCCACAGTCGATCGCAGACCGTCTCCAGCAGCCGCCGGTCGTGCGACACGACCAGCAACGTGGCAGGCGACTCGCGCATGAAGGTCTCGATCGCCTCGCGCGCCGGGATGTCCAGGTGGTTCGTCGGCTCGTCGAGCAACAGCAGGTTCGATGGCTGGATGCCGAGCAGTGCCAGCTCGAGTCGGGAACGTTCACCGCCCGACAGCGCGCGAACCTCCTTGAACACGTCGTCGCCCCGAAACAGGAAGCGCGCGAGATATGAGCGCGCCTCGCCGGGGGTCACGGGGATCGTCCCGGTCAGGGCGTCGATGACGGTGGCGCCGGCGATGCCCGCGGCGCGAAGTTGCGCGAGGTACCCGAGCTGGACCGCATTGCCGAAGGTCAGCGTGCCGTCGAGCGGTGGCAGCTCCCCGGCGATCGTGCGCAGCAACGTGGTCTTGCCAGCGCCGTTCGGCCCGACGATGCCGATCCGGTCACCGCGCTGCGCCGCCAGGAACGGCGCACGGGCGACGAGGCGCGGCTCGCTGGCCGCCCTGCCGTCGGTGTCGACCGCGCCTCGTCCGGGCAGGTAGCCGACGACGAGCTCCTCGACGCGCACGACGACCTCGCCCGACCGGGTCGGTCCACTGCCGACCAACGCGGTCTGCGGGAGCGTGAGCTTGCGCATCGACCGCGGTGCCTCACGACGCTCGTCGAGCAGCCGTTCGAGGCGAGCCTCGTGCTCGTGCATCTTGCTGAACTTGCGATGGCTGCGGTAGCGCTGGACCAGCTCCCGTTCGCGGTCGATCTGGTCCGCCTGCGTGCCGGCCTCCTTGGTGGCGCGGGCGTCGCGCTCCTCGCGCTGGCGCCGGTACGCGCTGTAATCGCCGCGGAACGCCGTCAACCGTCGGTCGCGCAGCTCCCAGACTCGCGTGACGGTGGCGTCCAGGAAGGCCCGGTCGTGTGAGGCGACGAGCAGTGATCCCGCTCGCCGGCGGAGGTGCTCCTCCAGCCATTCGAGGGCGTCGAGATCGAGGTGGTTCGTCGGCTCGTCGAGCATGAGCAGGTCCGGGTCGGCGATCACGAGTCGCGCGAGCGCGGCACGCGTCTGCTCACCGCCCGACAGGGCGGTCGGCGGCTTGGACCACTCGTGCCGGATGAAGCCAAGGCCGCTCAGCGCCGCGTCGACCCGCTGGTCGAGCGTGTACCCGCCGAGCACGTCGAAGCGGTGCTGCAGGTCGGCGTAGGCCGATTCGGTCACGCGGCCGGCGCGCTCGAGCGCCGCCAGCTCGGCGGCCATCGTTTCGAGGTGAGCGGCACCCGCGCGGACGGCCGTCCGCAGGTCAGGTGCGGCCATGAAGACCGCGTCGAGGTGCGCCTCTTGCGCCAATAGCCCGATCGACAGGTTGCGCTTACGCGAGACGGTCCCCTGGTCAGGCTCGTCGGGCCCGGCCGCGAGGCGGAGGAGCGTCGTCTTACCGGCACCGTTCGGCCCCACGAGGCCGATCCGATCGCCCAGTGCGATCGCGGCATCGACGTGATCGAGGATCGTCAACGTGCCGATCTCGCGGGTCACCCCTGCGAGCCGCAGGATCGACATCAGCCGCCTGCCGCAGCCCGTGCCGCCGCGCGTCGGGTGGCGGCCGCGCGACGCGTCCGCTCGGCGCGAGCGGTGGCCGGACGGCCCGCACCGGTCCCCGCGCCGGTTTCCAGCTCGGTCCAACGCCGGCCGCGCCGCACCGCGCCGCCCGTCATGGTGCGCAGGATCGCAGCCGCGCCCTTCCGGTCCGCCGCAGGCAGTCGCTGACACCACGAACAGAAGTGCGTCGAGCGAGCGCCGATGACGACCCGCTTGACCGGCCGGCCACAGCGCGCGCACGGCTCGCCGGTCCGCTGGTACACGTCGAGGCGCTCCTGCATCGAGCCGTCACCGTCCGGCGCCGTGTAGTCGTCGATGGATGAGCCGCGCCGCTCGACGGCCTCGCCCAGCACCGTCCTGATCGCCTCGTACAACCGCCGCTCGTCGGGTGGCCGCAGCGACGCGGCGGAGCGCAACGGATGCAGCCGGGCGCGCCACAACGCCTCGTCGGCGTAGATGTTGCCGACACCAGCGACGAACGACTGATCCGTCAGCAGCGGCTTCAGGCGGCCCTTGCGCCGGCGGATCCGCGCCCGGAACTCGCGGAGCGTGAACGCGTCGGCGAGTGGCTCGGGGCCCACGGCCGCGAAGACCGCTGCGCCGCCCAGCTCCTCGACGAGATCGCCGGTCACCGGATCGCGCCCGTAGACCGCGACCTTGCCGAACTTGCGGATGTCGCGGAAGCGCAGCTCGCGCCCATCGGCGAGCTCGAGGACCAGCCGGACGTAGACATCCTCCGGCACCTCGGCCGGCACCACGAACAGCTGCCCCGTCATCTTGAGATGTATGGTCACCGCCGCGCCGCCCGACAGCTCGACCACGAGCTGTTTGCCACGCCGTCCGACGGCCGTGACCGACCGTCCGGCCACACCATCGGCGAACGCCACCGGGTCCTGGTGACGCAAGGTGCGGATCCAGTTCGTCCGTGCGCCGACGATCGTGGCGCCCACCAGGCGCGGGCGTAGGTCGCGCGCGACCGTTTCGACCTCGGGAAGCTCAGGCATGGGCTCGACCTAGCCGGCGATCGGGGCGACCGGCGCCTCGAGCGGCATCTCATCGGCCTCGGCGGCGATCGCGTCGGCGCGGGTGAGCGGCGTCATCGACTCCCAGTCATCGCCTACCTTGACGTCGACGACGAGCGGCACCGACAGCGGCAGCGCACCCTCCATCTTGTCGCGCACCAGGGCGGCCAGCGGCTCCACCTCGTCCCGGGGCGTCTCGAACAGCAGCTCGTCGTGGACCGACAGCAGCAGCCGCGCTCGCAGCCCGGCCTCGCGCACGGCGGCCTCGACCCGGATCATCGCGATCTTCTGGATGTCGGCGGCCGTGCCCTGGATGGGCATGTTGATCGCCATCCGCTCCCCTGCCCCGCGGAGGGCCGGGTTCGACGCCCGCAGCTCGGGGATCTGGCGCTTCCTGCCCAGCAGGGTCTCGACGAAGCCCTGGTCCCGCGCCTGGTCCTTGATCGCCAACATGTAGTAGCTGATGCCGGAATAGGCCGTGAAGTAGCTGTTGATGAACGTCTGCGCCTCCTGGCGCGAGATGTTGGCCCGGCTCGCAAGCCCGAAGTCGCTCATCCCGTAGGCCAGACCGAAGTTGACCATCTTGGCCATCGACCGTTCAGCGTGGCTGATGTCCTCCGGTGCCTTACCCAGGACGCGAGCGGCCGTCTCGCGATGGATATCGGCGCCACGGGCGAACGCGTCCTTGAGCGGCTCGTCCCCCGACACATGCGCGAGGATCCGCAGCTCGATCTGCGAGTAGTCGGCCGCGAGCAGGACGAGATCGGGCTCACCCGCCACGAACGCGCGGCGGATCTTACGCCCGAGCTCGGTACGGATCGGGATATTCTGGAGGTTTGGGTCGGACGACGACAGCCGGCCGGTGGCCGCCACCGCCTGGTGGAACGTCGTATGGAGGCGGCCATCGTCCGCGAGCAGCGTGGGCAGCGCCTCGACATAGGTCGAGCGCAGCTTCGTGTACACGCGCCATTCGAGCAGCTTGTCGACCATCGGATGAGCGGGCCGCAACTCCTCGAGCACCGACGCGTCGGTCGAGAAGCCGGTCTTGGTCTTGCGACCTTTCGGCAGGTTCAGCTCATAGAACAGCACCTGCTCGAGCTGCTTGGGGCTGCCGAGGTTGAACTCGTGACCGACGTCCGTGTAGATGCCCTGCTCGAGACGGGCGATCTCCGATCCGAACTCGCGGTCGAGCACGGCCAACGCCTCGCGGTCGAGCGCCACGCCCGTGGCCTCCATCCGGGCGAGTACCGGGATCAACGGGAGCTCGACCTCGCGGAACAATCGATCGAGCCCCTCGATGTCTTCGAGCCGGCGCTGGAGCGGGTCCCTGACGGCCAAAGCGGACAGCGCGATGAGCCCGGCCTGCGCGGTCGCTGGCAGCTCGGCCGGTGGCGGCAGGATCTGGTCGAGGTGCTCCGCGACGACATCGGCGATGGTCTGACTGCGGAGGGCAGCGTTGAGGATATAGGCCGCGACCTGCGTGTCGAAGGCGACCGGCAGCGGCCCGGAAGTCGGGTCGTCCGCCAGGCCCGCCACGAGGATGGGCTTGACCTCGTGCCCGACCAAGGGGATGCGCAGCCGCTGGAGCAGGCGGCGCAGGGCATCGGACGCCTCGGCGCCGTCGGCGGCCACGGCGCGGCCATCCGGTCCGACGACCGCGAGCGCCGACGGCGTGCCGCGTCGTGGCCGGGGGTCGTCCTGTAACAGGGCCGCCCCGACGACTGGCTGCCCGACGAGCCATGGCTCCAGGCCATCCACACGGTCCGCGCCGATCACCTCGATGCGCCCGGGGTCGACGATCGCCGCGGCCAGCGCCGCCGGCAGGTCATCGGTGGGCTCGAACACGCGCTCGCTGCCCGCAGGACCGCTCCCGGTCCCATCGGCGCCTGGTGTGACGACCGAATCGAAATCGAGCCGAAGCTGGAGCTCGCTGCTGCCCGGCCGACCCGCCGCGCGACCGGCGCCCCAACCCTCGGGCCGACCGGCGACACGCGCGGCCGGTACGTAGCCGCTTTGGGCGACCGAGCGCAGTGTCTCGGTTCGCTGCTCGGCGGTCTCGCCGGCCATCGGTGGAAGTCGCTCGATGAGCGTGCGGAACTCGTACTCGCGGAACAGGCGGACGACGGTGTCCCGGTCGTAATCACCGAGCCGGGCGGCTTCGAGATCGATCGTCACGGGCAGGTCGCACACGATGGTCGACAGCTCGTGCCCCATGAAGATCTGATCGCGGTGATCGAGCAGCTTGTCGCGCAGCTTGTCGGGCTTGACGTCGTCGATCCGGGTGAACAACGACTCGAGGTCGCCGAACTCGCGGATGAGTTTCGCGGCGGTCTTCTCGCCCACACCCGGCACACCCGGGATGTTGTCGGTCGGGTCGCCCTTGAGCGACTTGTAGTCGATCATCTGGTCCGGGCGCAGCCCGAAGCGCTCGTCGATTCGGTCGATGTCGTAGATGACGGTGTTCTCCACCCCGGAACGGGTGGTCATCAGGCGGACCCGTGGCGTGACCAGCTGGAGCATGTCGAGATCGACCGTCACGATCGTCGTCTCGAGGTCCTCGCGTGAATCGAGCTGGGTCGTGATCGTGCCGATGACGTCGTCGGCCTCGTAACCCGGCATCTCATAGACCGGGATACGCAGGGCCTTCACGACCTCGCGGACCTTGGGGAACTGGTCGCGCAGATCGTCCGGCATCTTCACGCGCGTGGCCTTGTAGTCGGCGTATTGCTCGTGGCGGAAGGTCGGCCCAGGCAGGTCGAACGACACCGCCAGGTAGTCAGGCTGGAGGTCGGCGATGCCGCGCAGGACGATGCTGGCGAAGCCGAACACCCCATTCACCAGCTCTCCCTTCGAGGTGGTGAGCGGCGGCAAGGCGAAGTATCCGCGGTAGACCAACCCGTAGCCGTCAAGCAGCATCAGGCGCTCAGTGGGCACGTCTCAAGTGTAGTCGCGCTTGCCTGGCGACCGGCGGGTACGACCGGCCACGGCGAGCTTGCGGAGCGGGTTCTCAGAGCAGCCGGCGAGCGCTCCAGCGGAGGGCGAAGAGGCCCAGGCCGACGAGCAGCAGGGTGCCGGCGACGACGAACATCACCGACAGACCGGAGGCGTCGTCGCGGAGCGACAGCAGACTCCCCTCGCCGGCGATGTCGCCGGAGCCGGAGAAGACGCCACCCTCGGCCCCAGTGGCATTCGGATCGACGCTCACCGACATCTCGTTGGTGGCATACGCCTGGTCGCCCGGCTCGCTGGCCGCGGCTCCGCCGGCGGCCGGCGCACCGCTAGGGGCCGCGCTTGCCATGGCGGCCGCGCTGGGCGCGGGTGCAGCCTGCTCGACCCGTGCGCCGGCGGCCGAAGGGCCGCTCTGCGCGCTCCCACCCGCGTAGAAGGTCGAGAAACTTGCGAGCAGCAATCCGGCCATCCCCAGCGAGGTGAACCCGACGGCGAGCGGTCGGGTGACGTTGTCGCGACCCGATCCGATCAGGCCGAGCAACCGTCGCCATCCGCCACGATGGAGGCGGGCGGCATCGGCGGGCGTCAACGTGAAGTCACGAGGCCGCACGGGTGTCGAGGTCGTCGGCAGCGCAGTCTGGAGCGCGACGAGATCCGCGAGGAGCGTCGTGCAGGGGTCGCAGGATGCCAGCTGGTCGTGCGCGGTCACCATCTGGACGTCGGTCAGGTCAGGGGTGCGCGCCGCCAGCGCCGCGATCAGTGTCAGGTCGTGCGTGGCGTGCGGGGATGCGCTGGGCAGGTGTGGCTCGGTCATGCTACCCGTCTAGACGGCTTCGTCCGGCGCACGGTTCCCGTGCGCATGATCAGTGGATCCATCATCGCACTCCGCTGAGCCGTGGGGCCAGGCGCCGGGCCGTGAACACGGCGCCCCCGGCCGCGAGCAGCCCGATCGACAGGCCGGTCAGCGGGACACTCGCCGCGGGCTGCCGTACGCGCAGGTCCTCGGTCACCGGCGTCGCCGGCTCGCCCGCGATGAGGATCCGTTCGGGCGGGGCCTCGCTGGCAGCCGACGATGCGCCGCCAGCGCCGTCGAAGGCCCCGAAGGGCACGGTCGTCAGCAGCAGTCCCGCCAGCCCCAGCCCGGTGCAGGTGACCGCGATGGGTCGCGTGATCGCGTCGCGCTGTGTCCCGATCGCGGCCAGGAGTCGGCGCCACCCGGCCGGCCGCAGTCGTGCTGCGTCGGCCGTGGTCAGCAGGAACTCTCGGGAACGTGATGGCACCCATGCCTCGCGGATCGCGGCACGGATCGCCAGCAGGTCGGCGAAGAGCGCGCCGCAGGACGGGCAGCCGGTGATCAGTGCCGGGGCTGGACCGCCGATCGCACCCGCGATCGCGAAACGGTCGTGCTTCGCATGCGTGCTCCCGTCAACCACGGAAGAGCTCCATCCGATCGGCGAGCAGGTCACGCATCGACAGGCGGCCGCGATGGATCCGCGATTTGACCGTCCCCAGCGAGACGCCCGTCATCTCGGCGATCTCGGTGTAGTCGTAGCCCTCGACGTCATACAGCACGATCGCGGTCCGCTGGTCATGGGTGATCCGGGCGAGGGCGGCCGCGATCGCGCGACTGCGCTCGGCGTGTACCGCGATCCGTTCCGGGTCGACCTCATCGCCGGCCCTCGGCTGCCAGCTCTCGTCCTCGAGCTCTGGATACGGCTGGACCGGACGCCGCTTCCGAGCCCGCTGGGTGTCCATCGCGGCGTTGACGCAGATCCTGTTCAGCCACGACTTGACGCTGCCGCCGCGGAACGACGCCAGGTTCCGGTACGCCGAGAAGAAGGCCTCCTGCACCGCGTCCGCGGCCTGATCGCGGTCGGGCACCATGCGGACGACGAGCGCGAACAGGGAATCCTGGTAGAGCGTGACGAGGTCGTTGAACGCGTCGAGGTCCCCTGACCGGGCACGCTCGATGAGGATGAGATCGCGGCGCTGGACGGGGTCGTCGGAGACCGTCGTCGAGCGAAGGTCCTCCACGGTCGGGGGATCCCTCCGGACGGCGATGCTGGCTGACGTGAGGCGGGGGGAGTCTAGCATCGGTCGCCAGACGCGAGCCCGCGGGCGGCGGTTCCGGGCCGCGGGCACGCGGATCGAATCTGCTGCTCTCGTGGGGCGGGAGCAGACGACCGATCAGGCACCGGTCGGTCGTGGATTCCCGTGGGGCGGCAGCGAGTGCCGGCGTCTTCCGCGCCACGGCAGTGATCGACGGGAGGGCGACTTCCGATGTCGCCAGCTCTCGTGGGACGGCAACGGCCCGATCGGCTGACCGCCACGAAACGCTACGATTGGCGTCCGGGCCGAAGTGGCGGAATGGCATACGCGGCGGTCTCAAACACCGCTCCACGCAAGTGGTTGAGGGTTCGAATCCCTCCTTCGGCACCAATCTCCCGGGCGAGGCACGGTTCGGGACGCCTATCCTCGACCGATGACAGCGGCACGGGGCCGGCGCCAGTCGCGGTTCATCGGCTATCCGATCGACTCGCTCCTCGCCGTGCTGCCCGACAGCGAGCGCGCCGCGGCGGCAGCTGCGGCATTGAAGGGCGCGGGCATCCCGGATCGCGACATCACGATCCTGCGCGGCGATGAGGGCGCGTCGCGCTTCGACCCGACGGGCGCCGTGCATGGCCTCATCGCGCGGCTGCGGCGCATCGTGTCCTTCACCGTCATGGACCAACTACCGGATATGGCCTGGTATGACGCCGCGATCCGGGCTGGGCAGGCGGTGATCATGGTCCGGCTGCGGGGCGACGAGCGGAAGGCCGAGGCGGTCCACATCGTCCGCGAGCATGGCGGCCATTTCATCAACTACTACGGGCGGTTCGCGACCGAGGAGATCGTGCGCTGGCAGGGCCCTGACCCGGACGTCCACGATCTGCTCAAGCGCTGACGCAGCGCCCCGACTGCCAGACGGCGACAGGACGCGAGAGCGTCGCCAGGTCGACCAGCGGGTCGCCGTCGACCAACACGAGGTCTGCCAGCTTGCCCGGCTCGATGGACCCCGTCTGCTGCTCGATGCCCAGTAGCAGGGCGGCGGCCGACGTGGCGGCGCGGATCGCGGCCATCGCCGACGCACCGTGCTCGTGCAGCAGCACGATCTCCCGCCAGACCATGTCCGCGGTCACGCCGACCTCGCCGGTGTCGGTACCCGTGGCGATCGGCACACCGAGCCGGATGGCGGTCTCGGTCGACACGCGGTGCCGTTCCTCGATCAGGTCCTGACGCTCTCGCTGGAGCGGCGTCAGACCCGATAGGGTCCGATTCACGTCGGTCACGACGAGGGTCGGGACCAGCCAGACGCCGGCGGCCGCGAGGCGCTCGATCGAGGCTTCATCCGCCAGCCAGGCGTGCTCGACCGACGTCATCACCCGCGGCCACGGAACGGCGAACCGATTCGCTGTCCTGGGCGTGGCACATGACCCGCCGGTCGACCTCCGCCGCCGTCGCGACGATGGCGCGCAGCTCGTCGACGCTGAGCTCGGGCGAACCGTGGACCATGACGCCCGGCGCGTGGCCGGTCGTCGTGAGCATGGCCGCCTCCGAAGCGACGACCTTCACCACGTCGGCGCCGGAGGCCACCACCTGGCGAGTGGCGGCTGACAGCGCGACCGGCCCGTCCGCCTCCAGCCCGAACGCCGACCCATGGCCGCCGACGGATCCGACGGCCGTGCCCGCCGCCACGATCCGTGGCCCCGGGATCATCGCCGCTCGCGATCGCATCGCGCAACCGGAGCTCGAGCCCGCGGATCGAGCCCGCGCCACGGGCGCTCGTCACCCCGGCGCGCAGCGCGAGCGCTGCGTGGCGCGCCGCATCCTGGAGGATCCGGCCATCGGACCGCCGCGCGATGGCCTGCAGCGATCCCTCGGTCGGGTCGAAGGTGTAGTGGGCGTGGGCATCGATCAGACCAGGGACCAGCGTCCGCCCGGCGCCCTCGACGACCTCGGTCGAAGGCGGGACGGCCCGCACCGGATCGTGCGAGCCGACCGTCGTGATGCGCTCACCGTCGACCACCACGTCCATCCGCGCGCGCCCGGCCTCGGCGATGCCGTCGATCACCCTGACATCCCGAACGAGCAAGACCATCCGGAGAGCCTACTGGGCGGATACTGCTGCGCGCTGCACGCTGCACGCCCTCGTCCTAGACTCCGCCCATGTTCCGACGGATCTTCGGTCCCGGTCCCGAGCACGAGCAGGCTGCCGACCTCGAGGAAGCCTCGCTCGATGCCGCCGCGGCGGCGGGCGACACGGCGACCGTGCGCCGGATCGTCGCGCGTCTCGAGCAGATGCCGGCCGATCAGGCGCGCCTAGTCGCGTCCGCCGCCTACACCCTCGCACGCGCGGCGCATGCGGACCTGGAGATCAGCGACGACGAGACGGCCGTCATCGAGCGCGAGCTCCAGGCCCACGGTGCCATCGACGAGGCGACGGCGGTGCTCGTCACCGAGATGGCCAAGCTCCAGGCACGCTCGGTCGGCGGCACCGAGGACTACGTCGTGACGCGCGAATTCACCGCGCTCGCCAGCGAGCAGCAACGGACCGACGTGCTGCGGGCGTGCTTCGCGGTCGGCGCCGCGAGCGGCTCGATCTCCGCGGAGGAGTCGGCCGAGCTCAATCAGATCGGGAAGGAGCTCGGCCTCGACCCTCCCGTCGTCAACGCGGTGCGGCGCGAGTTCCACGAGCGGCTGTCGTCCGTCCAGGCCGTGCGCCGGATCGCCCAGGGTCAGTGAGGCGCGCGACTCCGTCGCGTCGGCGGGTGGTGCTGGCCGCGCTGGTTGGCACCCTCGCACTCGGAGCGTGCGGTGGCGGCAACGGCAACTCCGGCGGCCCGTCTGACCCGGTCGTCGTGACGTTCGAGGTCGTCGAGGAACGCTTCAAGGCCCTGCTCACCGAACCCGCAGATATCGACACGGCTCGGCGACTGCTGGCCGGCGAGGACGTCCCGAGCATCCCTAATGGCCGCGTGGTGCGCGAGACCGGCGTCAACGTGGGGTTCAGCTGGTCGCTCGATCCCAACGACATCGAGTTCGCCGAGGTGACGGTCGAGGTGTGCGACGGCCTGCCGTCCGATGTCGAGAACGGCGTCGTGACGGGCGATCGGTACTGCCCCTGGTCGGCCGTGGTCCTCGCCGTCGAGCCCGCCGGCTGACCCGCGGCCAGCCGGTCCCCTCAGGCGGTCGCCAGCCGCAGCTCCACGAGCCCGTCGCCGAGCTGGCGGCGCACCTCGGCCAGCAGCTCGGCGTCATAGGCGACGCCCCAGCGCAGCTCCATCGGCAGCGCCTGCCCCCCGCCCGGTGCCGGGACGTGCAACACGACCTTCGTGCCGCCCGGCCGGTCCTTGAGCAGCAGCTTGACGGTCTCCATCGCCCGCACGAGCCGGTCCGGGCCGGCGGTGCCCTCGAAGCGCACGTGGAGCACGGCCTCCGGTCCGGCGGCCACCGGCGCATCCGCCGTGGCATCGCCGACGATGCGGGCACGCACCTCATCGGGGACGGCGGGCTCATCGTGGGGATCCTCACCGGCCGCCACGATCGCGCCTGGGGCTTCGATGTACGTCGGGATGGGCTCCCCCGGCTGGATCCGAGGCATCGCGTCCGGGATCGCACCGGTCCCGTTGCCGAGCTCGCCGTCTCGCCTCGGCGACACGAAGGCCGGGGCTGCGCCTGCCGGGCTGGGAACAGCGGCGGCGACACCCGGCCCGACCGCCACCGGCGTGCGCCGGAAGGACCCGTTGCGCCCGCCACGATCCCCGGCCGCCACGTCCCGTGCGAACTCCTCCGGGCCACGCGCAGCCGCGTCATCCCAGTCGGCGATGAGGTCGGCGAGCAAAGACACCTCCTCGCCCTTGTGGTCGACGCGCCCCGCGATGAGTAGGATCGAGCCGTCTCGGAGCAGCGGCCTCGTCGTCTCGTAGAGGCGCGGGAAGACGACGACCTCGATCGATCCCTGGAGGTCTTCGAGCGTCACGATCGCCATGGATTCCTGGCGCTTGGTGATGACCGTCCGCTGCCCGGTGACGATGCCGCCCACCACGACGCGCTGCCCATCGAGCGTCTCGTCCTTGAGGTCGCCTGAGTAGGCGTTGACGAAGCGGCCGACCTGCTCGGCCACCTCGCCCATCGGGTGTTCCGACAGGTACAGGCCGAGCAGCTCCTTCTCCCAGCGCAGCCGCTCGCGGACCGGTACCTCGCTCGCCTGCGGGAGCGGGCGCTCGAATGCGAGCGCGTCCGCGGCGCCCATGTCGAACAACGACGTCTGGCCGGTGATCCGGTCGCGTTGGGTCGCCTGGGCGGCGGCGATCGCATCGTCCAGGCCGAGCAGCAGCTGTCCGGCGTGGCCGTAGGTCCGCAGCGCGCCGACCTTGATGAGCGCCTCGAGCACCTTCCGGTTTGCGAGCCGGAGGTCGATCCGGGTGCAGAAGTCGGTGAGCGAGCGGAATTCGCCGCCTTCGGCCCGCGCCGCGATGATCGATTCGATCGCGCCCTGACCGACGTTCTTGACGGCCAGCAACCCGAACCGGATCGCGTCGCCCTCCACCGTGAACTCGAGGTGGCTGGCGTGGACGTCCGGCGGGCGGACCTCGATCCCCATCCGGCGACATTCGGCGACGGCCGCGGCGACCTTCTCCTCGTTCGCCCGGAAGGCGGTCAGGACGGCGGCCATGTAGTCGACCGTATGGTTGGCCTTGAGGTACGCCGTCTGGTAGGCGATGAGGCCGTAGCACGTGGCGTGCGCCTTGTTGAAGCCGTAGCGCTCGAACGGTTCGAAGGCCGTGAAGACGGCGTCGATGACGCCGGGGTCGACGCCGCGCTCGGCCGCCTGCCCGACGAACTTCTCCTTCTGGGCACGCAGCACGCTCGACTTCTTCTTGCGGATCGCGTAGCCGAGGGTGTCCGCCTCCGGGCCGGTGAACCCACCGAGCGCCATCGCGGCGGACATGATGTCCTCCTGGTACACGAAGATCCCGTACGTCTTCTCGAGGTACGGCTCGAGCAGCGGATGGAGGTACGTCACCGGCTCCTGGCCGTGCTTGCGCCTGATATAGGCCGGGATGTTGTCCATCGGCCCGGGGCGGTAGAGCGCGACCATCGCAGCGAGGTCATAGACGGACGTCGGGCGCAGCTCCCGGATGTAGCGCCGCATGCCGGCAGACTCCAGCTGGAAGATGCCCGTCGTCTCGCCTGATGCCAGCAGGTCGAAGGTCCGAGCGTCGTCGAGCGGGATCGTGTCGAGGTCGATCGTCACGCCGCGGTTCTCCTGGACCAGGTCGACCGCCTGACGCAGGATCGTCAGGTTCGACAGCCCCAGGAAGTCGAATTTGAGCAGCCCCAGCGCCTCGATCGCGTGCATCTCGTACTGCGTCATCAGCGAGTCCGAGTTGGTGGCCTTCTGGAGCGGCATGAGCTCGGTCAGGGGCTCGCGGCTGATGACGACACCTGCGGCGTGGGTCGATGCGTTCCGGGCGACGCCCTCGAGATGCCGCGCGAAGTCGATGATCCGCTTGACCGCCGGATCGGCATCGACCTGCTCCTTGAGGACCGGGCTGATCTGGAGTGCATCGTCGAGCCTGATCCCGAGCTGGTTCGGGACGGCCTTCGCGATGCGGTCGACCTCGCCGTAGCTGTGGCCGAGCACGCGGCCGACGTCGCGGATCGCCGCCCGGGCGAGCATCGTGCCGAACGTGATGATCTGGGCGACGTGGTCCTGGCCGTACTTGCGACCGACATAGGCGATGACCTCGTCGCGCCGGCCGTCCTCGAAGTCGACGTCGATGTCGGGCATCGTCACGCGGTCCGGGTTGAGGAACCGCTCGAACGGCAGCTGGTAGAGGATCGGGTCGACCGGGGTGATCCCCAGCGTGTAGGTGACGATGCTGCCCGGCGCCGACCCGCGGCAGGTCGTCTGGATGCCCTGCTCGCGGGCGAACCGGATGAAGTCGGCGACGATCAGGAAATAGCCGGCATAGCCCATCGATGTGATCACGCCGAGCTCGTAGTCGAGTCGCTCCTGGAGCTCTGGAGTGACCGTGCCGTAGCGTCGCTCGAGGCCAGCTTGGCACTCATTGCGCAGCCACGACTCCGCCGTCTCGCCGTCGGGCACCGGGAAGTGCGGGATGCGCAGCTGACCGAGCGGCAGGCTGAGATCGGTCATCTCCGCGATCCGCCGGCTGTTGAGGATCGCGTCGTGCTGGTCGGGGAACAGGGCACCCATCTGGGCTGCCGACTTGACGTAGAACTCGTGGGTCTCGAACTTCAGGCGTCCGGGCGTGTCGAGATTGTTGCCGGTCCCCACGCACAGCAGCACGTCGTGCGCATCGGACTGCTCGGCACGGACGTAGTGGAGGTCGTTGGTCGCGACCAGCGGCAGCCCGACTTCGGGTGCCAGGCGAAGCAACTGGCCATTGAGCCGGGCCTGCTCGGGCAGGCCGTGGTCCTGGAGCTCGAGGAAGAAGTTCTCGGCCCCGAGGATGTCGCGGTACTCGCCGGCGACCCCCCGGGCGAGCTCCCAGTCGTCGACCTCGAGGGCCTTGGCGACCTCGCCGCCAAGACACGCCGACAGCCCGATCAGGCCCTGGCTGTAGCGCGCGAGGTGCTCGCGATCGATCCGCGGCCGGTAGTAGTAGCCGTCGACGTGCGCGTCCGTGACCAGGCGGCACAGATTCTGGTAGCCCGCGTAGTCCTTCGCCAGGAGGATCAGGTGGAACGGCTGGCTATCGGCCTTGCCCTCCTTCGAGGTCATCGACCGGGGTGCGACGTACGTTTCGACGCCGACGATCGGCTTGATGCCCTTGGTCTTGGCGGCCTGGTAGAAGGCGACGGCGCCATACAGTGCGCCGTGGTCGGTGAGCGCCATCGCGTCCATGCCCTGGGCGGCGGCCGCATCCACCAGCTCCGTGATCCGGCCGAGGCCGTCGAGCAGGCTGAACTCGGAATGGGCGTGGAGGTGGGTGAAGTCGTTCGGCGCGAGGGTCACGGAGGCCCAAGTCTACCGGGCCCCGGACGGCCCGGTAGACTCAGACTTGGAGCGGGCAAGCGAACGAGAAGCGGTAGTCGACGCGGGCCGCCGCGGACCAGCTCGCCCGCACGGCGGTCGGATAGGACGAGCCAGGAACAGCCGCCGCGAGGATCGCCGTGCCGCTGCTGGCGATCGGTGCCGGAACGCCGCCGCTCGCCACGAGGACATCGTCGAGCGTCAGGTTGACGGCCGCGCCGTTGGTCGCGCCGAGTCGCATCCGGTCGGCCGATGTCGTCCACGTCCCGTTGGTCATCCGCGCGAACGGGGCTCCGAACGGCTGTCCGTCCGGTGCGACGAACGCCTCGAGCACGCCGTTGCCGCCGGTGCCGCGTGTCTGGTGGACGCCGACGACGTACGTCGTTCCCGCCTGGAGCGGCGCCGACTCGAGGCCGACCGCCGTGGATGCGTTGCGCAGCCGCAGGCGACCAGTCGAGCTGAGCGTCACATTGCCGACCGTGGTGCCCGCATTCATCAGGAGGAAGATCCGCGGTGCGGCCGCCGGGAGGGCGTTGACCCGCATCCGGAACGAAACCCACGTGTCCGGCGTCGCGGGGAAGCTCTCCTGCAGGTAGCCGGTCGTGTTGGCGAATCGTGCCGATGCGGTCCCGTGGATCGGCAACGAGGTCTCGAGCGTGACGACGCCGGTCTGGCTGTCGACGCCCGTGGTCGGATCGAGCAGTCCGCCTTCGAACGTCACGCTTCGCAGGTTGCTCGGCGGCGGCGGTGGCGTGGGCGTCGGCGTCGGGGTCGCCGTCGGGGCAGGTGTCGGCGTGGCAGTCGGGGCAGGTGTCGGCGTCGCGGTCGGGCCAGGATCGGGCGTGGGGGTCGGTCCGGGCGTCGGCTCAGGCGTCGGTTCTGGAGTCGGCGTCGGCGTGGGCGTCGGAGTCGGAGTCGGTGTCGGGGTCGGGGTCGGCGTTGCGGTCGGCGTCGGGGTCGGCGTCGGAGTCGGAGTCGGCGTCGGCCCGCCACCGTCGGCCACGGTCACGAGGAGCTGCGGTTTGGTGGTCGATTCGCGACTCGCGTAATAGACACTGTTGGGGTTGCCGGCGACCAGCGTGAGGGCGAGCGGCCCGTCGCCGGTCACGGTCCCTGGCGGCAGTATCACATCGATCCACTGACCCGCTGTCACGGGGCCGATCGTCGCGAGCGGGGAGCCGCTCGGCACCGGGGCGTTGTTCCAGGTGATCCCGTTCTCGGTCCATGCCGAGCTGGTCGCGTACACCGTGCCGCCATGCGGACCCGAGTCGGTGACACGGAGCCGGAGGGTCATGCCCGTCACGGAGCGACCGGCCAGACCGGCCACATCGAAGCGGAAATGAGCAGTGCCGGTGGTGTTGTTCGCGGCGTCTCCCTGCCGCAGCAGGAGCTCCACCGCCGTGCCGTAATTCTTGGTGGGATTGGTGTTCTTGACATAGGAATCCGCGACCGACACGAACGACAGGGTCGCGGGCGGACCGCCACTTGGCGCCAGGCTGAAATCGAGCGTGGCGTAGCTGCCCCCGTTGATGACGGCGGTCCCGCTTGACGTGACGTGTCCCGGGGCGGACGCGGTCACGGTGTACGTGCCCGGCGGCAGGTCGACGCGGTACCGACCCTGCACGTCGGTGGTGGTCGTCTGGCCTGTATCGATCGAGATGGTCGCTCCCGTGATGGTCGCGGTCGTCACCGCGTCGCGCACTTCGCCGCCCACGAACGTGATCGATGGAGCGAGCTGCGCATCCAGCGTCGTGGTCTGGTCGGCGACAACGGTCACGGACCTGGTCCCGGTCGCGTAGCCCGTCGCCGCGAACGTGATCTCGTGCGCGCCCGCTGGCAGCCCTGAGACCGTGTACTGGCCGGCCGAGTCGGTCAGCGTGATACCGCCCGGGTAACCCACGGTCACGCCGGCCAAGGGGACGCCAGTATCGGCGTTCGTCACCACGCCGCTCACGTTGCCAGGCCGGGCAAGCGCGACATCGAGCATCGTGGTCGAACCACCGGTCACCGGGACCTGCCGGACCTCGGTCGCGTAGCCCGACGCCTGGACCGTCACCTGCGCCTCGCCGGCCGGCAGGTCGGACAGGGTGTAGTGGCCGGTCGCGTCGGTCGTAGCGGACCGACTGCTGGTCGACACCGTCGCGCCCTCGATTGGCGTACCGGTCGCGACGTCTGTCACGGTCCCGGCCACGGAGCCCGGCAGCAGCGTTCCGCTCGTCCCGATCCGGATCCATGAGGCGACTGACGGGACGCCCGCGGAGCTCTTGACGATGAGCATGTAATCGCCGGGCGGGGCCACACCGCCGGTTGCCGGGGCGGTCGCCGTGATCGTCGACCCGGATCTCGAGAAGGCGAGCGGGACATAGCGCTGGTTCATGTCGAACGCATGCGTGGCCGCAGTCGGGCGCATCAGGGTCACCGACGTGATGTCCGCGGCCTCCGGACTGGTGATGTCGAACGCCGTCCCATACGCAGCGGTGCCGGGGGCCGCGGCGATCGTCGGCCGTGGTCCCTTGAAGAGGTACGGCGGCGAGTAGATCTGCGCGCGCAGACGCCCGGCTGCCTCGCCCCCGCCGACCACGACGCGCCCGTCGGGGAGCAGCACCGATGCGGAGTGGTACATCCGCGCCTCGCCCATCGATGCGACCGTCGTCCAGGTTTCCGTGGTCGGATCCCAGATCTCTCCAGGGAGGACGGCGGCGGCGGCGCTATCGGCCTGACCGGTGCCACCGATCGCCATTACGCTGCCGTCGGCCAGGATCGTGAGGTTCATGCGGCGACGCGCGAACGACATCGGCGCGATCTCGCGCCACGCCGGGCTGGCGGCCGTCATGTCGACCACCTGGGTCCGCGCGTGAGCCGGGTCGCCACCGCCCGCACGGAGGATCTTGCCGGGGCGGTACATGACCGCCGACTCCGCGTAGCCGCTCGTCGCGTAGCGGGCGTTCGGACCGGGCGTCCAACTGCCCGTCCCGCTCACATCGAGGGTGGCCGTGCTGACCTTCGAGCCCGACTCGTACGGCCGGCCATCCGGCAGCACGAACATGAACGAGTAGAGCGGCTGGTCGCGCACAGCGCCCGTCAGCCGCGTCCAGGTGTCGGTGACCGGGTCGTAGATCTCGGGCACCTGCGATCGCGTCCCGTCCGGGGCATCGCCGGACGTCGCCAGCACGCGCCCGTCAGCGAGCGTCGTGCTCGACGCATACCAGCGGTAGTCGGTCATGTTCGCGCCCTGCGTCCAGGTCTGGGTGACGGGGTCGAACAGCGACGTGATGTTGGTGCCATCGTGCGGTGGGCCGTTGACGCCACCGACGACGATGACCCTCCCGTCCGCGAGCGTTGACTGGCCGGCGCAATGGAGGTCGCCGAAGGTGGCAGGCGCGAGGGTGAATGTGCCGGTCGCAGGATCCCAGACTCGGGCATTGCTACCGGTCGACCAGACCAGCACCTTGTTGGTCGACAGCGTGACCATGTGCTTGGCCTGGATGCCCCAGTCGAGGAGAGGGCCCCACTCGCCGCTATCGATCGGGGCGGTCAGCTCGCTCGCAAAGGCCGTTTCGGGGGCGACTGGAGCCGCCAGCGGGACCGGTGTCGCGAACTCGGACGGCTCGTTCGACGTCGCGCTCGCAGCGCTCACGGTCGATGCCGGTGTCCAGACGAGGCCTGTCAGAAGCAAGCCGATAGCCGCGGCGCGCGCGCCGACACGGCGAGTAGCCAATCGATGGATCCCCCCATCTACACCGGTGTGCACCCCTTTGCACTCCAGCCGCCGGCATCATACCGGTCCCTGCCACAGCTGTCGCATGTGCGTTGGCGCACCGGTGCCGGTACGCACCACAAATGCTCGGAGCCGTGCACCTCGACGTCTTGCGCCAATCGGCCTCAGACTGGGGGTCATCGACCGTCACGACAGGAGGGAACCCCGTGGAAGCCATCAGTGGCCTGCTGTTCCTTGGCGCGCTGGCGCTGGTGATCGGCGGGGCAGTGGCCGTCGTGGTCAACCGCGTCCGGCCCGCAGTGAGCCGCGACAAGGTCGTCCGCCCGGACCTGCCCTCCGGGCTCCTGTTCGGGCTCGGTGCGGTCGCGCTGGTAGCGTCACTCGCGATGTCGGCATTCATCCAGATCCCGGCCGGGTTCGTCGGCGTCGTCCGCCAATTCGGCGCGGTGACGGGCATGACGCTCGACCCCGGGCTCCATTTCGTGACGCCCTTCGTCAACTCGGTCGATCAGATCGACACCAGGGTCAAGGCGATCCGCGTCGAGGGCTACACCGCGGCGAGCAAGGAGCAGCAGGACCTGTTCCTGGACGCGACGCTCAACTACCACGTCGACCCGCGCTCGGCGCCGCGCATCGTCCAGGACCTCGGATTGAACTTCGAGGAGACCATCATCCGGCCGCGCTTCCTCGACATCCCGAAGTCGGTGACCGACGACTACCCGACTGCGATCGTGCTCAACAGTCGCGATGAGATCCGGACGAAGGCGACCGATCTGCTCAAGGCGCAGCTCGAGCCACGCGGGATCATCGTCGACGGCATCAACTTCGAGAACTTCAGCTATTCCGACGCCTACAACGCGGCGATCGAGGAGAAGCAGGCCGCCCAGCAACAGGTCGAGACCGAGCGCCAGCGACTCGCGCAGCAGGAGATCATCGCCCAGCAGAAGGTGGCGGCCGCTCGTGGTGACGCCGAGTCGCAGATCGAGCGTGCCCGCGGCGAGGCGGAATCGAACCGCCTCGTCGGCGCTTCGCTGACGGCTGCGATCCTGCAGAACCGCTACATCGAGAAGCTGTCCGATCAGATCTCGGTGATGCTCGTCCCGTCGGATGGCGGCGGTCTCATCCTCGATCTGTCGCGGCTCACGCCGACACCGACCGCCTCGCCCGCGCCGTGACCGAGGACGTCGACGTCGAGGCGCTCGTCGTCGACGCGCTGGATCGTCTGCCGGCGCCCTACCGCGAGCGGCTCGGGTCGGTGGCCATCGTGGTCGAGGAGGAGGCCACCGCCGAGCTGCTGGCGACCGTGGGGGCGCGCGGCCTGTTCGGGCTGTACCAGGGCGTGCCAAGGACCGTGTACGGGGCGGAGGGAGCCCAGCTGCCGAGCAAGATCACGATCTTTCGCGGCCCCCTCCTGCGCGCCTACCGGTCGCCGGAGGCACTCGCCGCGGCCGTCGAGAGGACGGTCTATCACGAGATCGCGCACCACTTCGGGATCAGCGACGCCCGGCTCGAAGAGCTGGCTCGGCGCGCCGGCTGAGGAAGCCCTTGGGTCGCGGGGTCAACCTGCGCGCCGCAGAAGGCCATCGACGACGGGCGCGATCCGCTCGACCCACAGCGCGTACTGCGCGCCGCTCGGGTGGAGCCCGTCCTCGGCGACGAGCCGCCGATCCGCAGCGGCCCGCAGCGAGAGATCGAAGATGTCCACGAAGGCGATGCCGCGCTCCCCGGCAAGCCGAGCCATGACCGCGTTCGCGGCCACGATGCCGTCGTGTTGGTCCGCTGGATCCCCGTACTGGCCGCCCGCCGGCGTGACCGTGTAATCGGGGATCGAGACCGTCACGATCCGGTCGGCCGGGAGGTGAGCCTGAAGAACGTCGAGGATCTCGGTGACGTTCGCCTCGTAGGTCACGGTGGGGATGCCCTGGACGACGTCGTTGACGCCGATGAGCAGCGTGGCGAGCTCGGGCGCGGCACCGACGAGGGCCGGGAGCTCGTCGCGGATCAGGTCGGCCGTGGTGTAGCCGTTGACGCCCAGGTTGGCTACGAGCTCGATGCCGAGATCGGGCGCTGCGCGAACCAGCTGATCCGGGAACCGATCGGCGGCGGGTACCGCGGTTCCGATCGTGTACGAGTCACCGAGCGCGACGTAGCGCATCCGATCCCTACGGCAGGCTGCCGAACGCCTCGATGAGCACCTGTTCGAAGCGTGCGCGGTCGATCCTGACGCCGATCTCCGCATTGGGTGCGCGGCCATCGCGGCGGAGACGGTATGGCAGGCCATCGGCCACCGTCCGACCGCGCGCAGGGCCCGTCCCCGTCTCGACAGTGACGTGGTAGGGCGCCACGTCGACGAGATCGGCGATGGCGAGGTGCGCGACGGCGACAGCATCGTGGATGGCGGTCGTCGTCCGCCCGGACCACTCCATGTTGCGCGCGAGGGCGTAGTCGGTCAGCTCGGCGGCGATCTGCCCGGACGCCGTGCCGGTCGCCCGGAGCGCGTCCGCGGCGTCGCGGTCGAGCAAAGCCTGGTGGGTCACGTCGAGGCCCATCAGCGTGATCGGCAGACCCGACCGGAACACGATGTCGGCCGCCTCCGGATCGGCGTAGATGTTGAACTCGGCGGAGACCGTGCTGTTCCCCTCCCCGATCGAGCCACCCATGATCGAGAGGTGGGCGATCCGTTTCGCGAGGTCGGGATAGAGCCGCAGCAGCAGCGCGATGTTCGTGAGCGGGCCGATCGGCGCGATGGCCACCGGCTCCGGGTGCTCGCGCAGGAGCCGCGCGATGAGCTCGACCGCGCCCTCCGGTCGCGCCGTCGTCGTCGTCGGCGGCAGCTGGGTGGTCCCGATGCCGCCCTCACCGTGGATCTCGGTCGCGCGAACCACCGATCCGACAAGCGGTCCTGCAGCCCCCTCGGCGACCGGGATGTCGTCGCGCCCGTAGGCGTGCAGCAGCCGAAGCGCGTTGGTCGTGCAGTGACGAACGTCGGCGTTGCCGCCCACCGTGGTGACCGCCAGGACGTCCAGCTCGGGTCGCGCGAGGGCGAGCCCGATGGCGAGCGCGTCGTCGAGTCCGGGATCGCTATCGATGATCAGCGGCAGCGGCCGCTCCGGGGTCCCGACGGGCGCGCTTCGCGGACGGGCTTCCGCACCGAAGAAGGTCGGGACCGCGTGGACCGGTCCCGACCCGTCCGGATAGCCGGCGCTCACCCCGCTCAGCCCTGCTCGTACGGCTGGCCGGCAGCCGCGGGTCCTCGTACACGCCCCACGACGCCCGCCACGATGACGATGGTCACGATGTACGGGACGCTGTTGAGGAGCTGCGGCGGCACATCGACGCCGAGGATGGAAAGCAACGCTTGCACCGCGCCGGCGAACCCGAACACAAGCGCCGCGAAGAAGGCGCCGATCGGATGCCATGCGCCGAAGATCATCGCGGCGAGCGCGATGAAGCCCTTGCCTGCCGACATCTCGATCTGGAAGCTGCCTGCGGTGGCCAGCGAGAGGTACGAGCCGGCGAGGCCCGCGATGAGCCCCGCGAGGAAGAGCGCGCGGTAGCGGATGGCGATGACGTTGATGCCGACCGTGCCTGCAGCGGCCGGCTTCTCTCCAGACGCTCTGAGACGCAGCCCCCAGCGCGTTCGGAACAACAGGTAGGTGAGCACGATCACCAGGATGTAACCGACGTAGACGTAGGGCCTGGCGTTGAACAGGATCGGACCGATCACGGGGAGGTCGGCCAGGAGTGGCAACCGCATCGGCTCGATCGTCGGCGGAGTGTTGAACTGGCTGTTTCGACTCAGGATGCGCAGGAACAGGAAGTTGGTGATACCGATCGCGCCGATGTTGATGACGGTCCCGGCGATGATCTGATCGACCTTGTGGCGGATCCCCAGCCATGCCAGGAGGAGGCCGAGCAGGCCCGCAACCAGCATCGCCGCCAGGATGCCGACGAATGAGCCGATCACCCCGCTGCCGGTCGCCAGGAAGGCGACGCTCGCCGCGATGGATGCGACGCACGCCCCCACGAGCATCTTGCCCTCGAGCGCGATATTGAGGAGCCCGCTCCGCTCGGAAAGGATGCCGGCCAGGGCACCCATCGCGATCGGCGTCGAGAGCTCGAGGCTCCCAGCCAGCACACCCGTCAGGTTGGCCGGCCTGCCGGTGAGCAACGTCGCGATGACGGCGGCGATCCATGGGAAGAGCAGGACCAGGAGCCACGGACGCCAGCGGAATGCGGCGCCTCGCCACAGCTGCAGGCCGCCCACGAGCACGGACGCCGCACCGGCGACTACCCACAGTGCTCCGACGGATGTCTCCAATGTCGCGGCGGAACCACCCTGCCGGTCGATCCAGAACAGGAAGCTGGCGGCGATCCCGAACGAGCTCGTCGCGAAATAGAACGCAGCGAGTGCTACAGCGAAGAAGGCGATCGCGCGGATCCTCGCGTCCCGCAGCGCCCGTCGTGCGGCAAGACCCTCGCCCCCCAGGGCGGCGGCCGGAAGGTCGCCCGCCATCCGCCCCTCACCCGTTCCGGCGGCGGTCATACGGTCCCCGTGGGCTGCGTGGTCGCGGCCACCTCCGGCGCGGGTTTGCTCACGCGCACCCGCCAGATCGACCGGATCAGGCCGGGCGCCGCGACGAACATGATGACGAGCGCCATGATGAACGACAGGAGGTCGAATGGGATCCCCGACTGGATGCCCATCACCTTGCCGCCCGTGGTCAGCGCTCCGAAGAGCAACGCCGCAAGGATCACGCCGCTCGGCCGGAGGCTGGCGAGCAGCGCGAGGGCGATGGCAGTGAACCCGACGCCGCCGTGGAGGTCGGTCGACAGCTGACCCACGGTGCCGACGACCATGAAGCTCCCGGCCATCCCGCCAAGGGCGCCCGACAGGGCCATGGCCAGCATCATGGAGCCACCCGCGCTCATGCCGGCATACCGGGCGGCGGTCATGTTGAAGCCCGAGGCGCGAAGCTCGAAGCCGAGCGTCGTGCGGAAGAGCAGCCAGGAGACAGCGACGCCGACAAGCAGGGCGACGACGAACCCGAAATCAAGCCGGATGCCGGCCAGGGGGATGATCGTCGGCACGTCCACGATCGGTGTCAGGTTCTTCGACACCGGCGCGGTGCTTCCCGGGGCGCGCAGCCACGTCGAACGCAGCGCGAAGAAAACGACCTGCGCCGCGACGTAATTCAGCATGATCGTCGTGATGACTTCGTGCGCTCCGGTCCGCGCCTTGAGGAAACCGGGAACGAACCCCCACAGGCCACCAAAGATGATGCCCATCGCGATCGCGGCTAGGAGGATGACGAACCCCGGCACCTGGCCAGCGAGGGCGATCGTCGTCATCGTCGCGCCGAGGGCGCCGATCATCAGCTGGCCCTCGACCCCGATGTTGAACATGCCGGCCCGGAACGAGATCGCGACTGCCAGGCCCGTGAAGATCAACGGCGTGGCCGCCACGAGCGTCTCGGTGATCGGGCGGATCGCCGTCGCGATGTCGCGCTCGTTACCACTCCCGATCGCGGTCAGGATCCGTGCGGGGTCGCCGAACGCACCGGAGAGCATCGCGCCGTAACCCCGCCCCACGCCGCCCACAGCGCCGATGAGCGCCCCGACCGGATCGGTCGGGAACCGGGCAAGGTTCTGCAGGTCGGTCAGGACGATCACGATCGCCCCGAACAGGAACGCGGTGATCACCGCCAGCGCGGGAACGAGTGCCTTGCCGAGGAGGACCCTGAGGCGCGTCATGCGGCCACGCCCCCGCCGAACGACGCGCCGCCCATGAGCATGCCGATGTTCTCGTACGTCGCCTCAGCCCCGGCAAGGATCCCGACGATGCGACCCTCGAACATGACGGCGATCCTGTCGCCGACCGCCAGGACCTCATCCAGCTCGGTGCTCACGATCAGGATCGCTGCACCCGCGTCGCGCTGCTCGATGAGGCGCCGATGGATGTACTCGATCGAGCCGACGTCCAGGCCGCGGGTCGGCTGCGCGGCGATCACGAGCCGCACCGGCACCGAGAACTCGCGCGCGACGACGACCTTCTGTTGGTTGCCTCCGGAAAGGGAACCGGCGAACGTGTGGATCGACGGTGTCCGGATATCGAAGTCCTTCACACCCTTGGAGGCCCCGTCGTTGACCGCCTTGAGGTCCATGACTCCGCGCTTGCTGTACGGCTCGCGGTGGTACGTGTCGAGGACGTAGTTCTCGGCGATCGACATGAAGTTGATGAGCCCGTCCCTGCCCCGGTCTTCGGGGATGTGGGCGACGCCGAGGTCGGAAACCTCGCGGGGGCTCGACTTCTCGATATGTTGTCCGCCGATCGTCATCTCACCCGAGTCGATCGTCCGCAGGCCCACGATCGCCTCGACGAGCTCCGTCTGGCCGTTGCCCTGGACCCCGGCGATGACGACGATCTCGCCCGCCCGGATGTCGAGGTCGACGCCATCGACCGCCATATCCAACCGGTCGTCCCGCACCTGGAGGTCGCGCACGCTGAGGACGACGTCGCCCGGCGTGGCCGGCCCTTTCTTGACGATCAGCTCGACGTCGCGTCCGACCATCATGTTCGCCAACTCCTGGCGGGTCGTCGTCTTCGGGTCGGCGGTGCCGGCAACGCGGCCGCGCCGCAGGGTGACGATCTGGTCGGCGACCTCGAGCACCTCGTTGAGCTTGTGGGTGATGAAGATGATCGTCGTGCCGGTCGCCGTGAGCGAGCGGATGATCGTGAACAGCTCTTCCGTCTCGTAGGGCGTCAGGACGGCGCTCGGCTCATCGAGCACCAGGATGTCGCTCTTGCGGTAGAGCGCCTTGAGGATCTCGACACGCTGGCGGACGCCGACGGGGAGGCTCTCGATCTTCGCATCGGGGTTCACGTCGAGCTTGTACTGCGCTGATAGCTCGACGATCCGCTTCCGAGCCGCGGCACGATCGAACGTCCCGAGCGGGCCGCGCACGGTCTCGGCGCCGAGTGCGACGGCCTCCACGACATCGAAGACCGGGACGAGCATGAAGTGCTGGTGGACCATCCCGACGCCAGCGCGGATCGCCGCTGCGGGATCACCGAAGACCTGCTCCTGGCCATCGATGAAGATCTGCCCTGAGTCTGGCTTATACAGCCCGGACAGGATGTTCATGAGCGTGGTCTTGCCCGCGCCGTTCTCGCCGAGCAGGCCGAGGACCTTGCCGCGGTCAGCAGAGATCGTGATGCTGTCGTTCGCCAGGACGCCCGGGAAGCGCTTCGTGATATCGCGCAGTTCGAGCTTCATCGTGGGCCTCGACTGGGATGCAGACCGCCCCCGGTCCGCGTTCGGGCCGGGGGCGGTGTGGTTGCGGTCGGATCGACGACTGCGCTAGCAGCCGCGGCCGAGGAAGGTGCAGACCTTGACGCTGCCGTCCGCGATGGCGGCCCGCAACGTCTCGATCTCAGTCTTGAGCTCGGCTGGGATCTGACTGTCGAAATCGTGGAACGGCGCGAGAAGCACGCCGTTGTTGGCGAGCGTGCCTGAGTAGTCCTCGCCGCCCAGGTCACCCCCGGCGTTCTTGTTGATCACATCGATCACAGAGACGTCGATGGCCTTCTGGGCAGATGTGAGGATGGCCTTGTGATATTCGGTGTCGCCAAGGCTGATCCACTGATCGGCATCGACGCCGATCGCCCACTTGCCGGCCGCGTGCATGGCCTTGATGGTCCCGTTGCCGGTCGATCCGGCGACCGGATGGACGACATCGACACCCTGGTCCAGGAAGGTCGTCGCGAACTGCTCGCCCTTCCCAGGATCGTTCCAGGTGTCGTTGCCACCGCTACCACCGACGAACGTTCCCGTCGTCGTGGGATCAGGCAGGGATCCATCCCAGCCGACGACCGCGACGGTCGTGCCCTTCTGCTGGTTGTAGTACTGGACGCCCGCGTAGAGGCCGTCCATGAACCGGGTCACGCCCGGGAACGCCAGGCCGCCGTAGGTGCCGACCTTCCCGCTCTTGCTCCAACCCGCGGCCAGGTAGCCGGCGAGCATGGATGCCTGGTCGATCTGATAGTCGAGGCCGGTGAAGTTGGCCGGACGCGGCGTGTCGTCCGCGGTGCCCATCTGGAAGTCCGGGCCCGCTTCGTTCCAGGCCGTATCGACCTGGGAGAAACCGATCGTCGGGTTGGCCGCTGCCGCTTCGGCGGTCGCCTGCGACTGCAGGAAGCCGACCGTGACGATCGACTGGCAACCCTGATCGACCAGACGCTGGATGTTCGCTGCGTAGTCGGTCGAACCCTGTGCCTCTGAGAAGAACGTCTTATACCCGGCCGCCTGCGCGTCCTCGAGGCCCTTCTTGGCGAGGTCGTTGAAGTTCTTGTCGCCAAGACCACCGGTGTCGAACGCGACGCACGCGGTCCAATCGACCGCGGCGGCGCTCGGGGCGACCGACGCGGAGCCGCTGGGGGCTTCACTCGCGGACGCCGATGGCGCCACGCTGGGGGCGGTCGTTGCGGCGCCGCCCCCGGTACACGCAGTGAGGATGAAGGCAGCGGTCGCGCCGAGCGACAGCAGCCGCATAGAGCTGCGCAAGGTGAACTCCTCCTCATATGGTCGCGACACGCATGACGGCCCGCGACCTTCGGTGAGCGAGGATACGCTATCGACGGGGCCGCGTCGATGATGTAGCCACGACCGAATTGCAGGAGGGCGGATGACCCCGGATGAGCGCGCGCGGACGATCGCGTACCTCGACCTTCACGAGGATCATGGACCCGTTCCGACGCTCAGCGATGACGGGATCCGGGAGCTCCTGGGGACAGCCCGTCGGATCGCGGTGATCGGCGCCTCGAACGACCCGGGTCGCCCTTCGCATGACGTCTTCGGGCACCTCATCGCCAGCGGCTTAGATGCGGTCCCCGTGAACCCGAACGTACGGGACGTGGCAGGCGTCAAGGCCTTCCCGACGCTGGCGGACGCCGTCGAAGCAGGTGGCCCATTCGACATCGTGGACGTCTTCAGGCGGCCGGAGTCGTGCGCCACCCACGCCGGCGAGGCCATCGCCATGGGGGCTCGCTGCCTGTGGCTGCAGCTCGGGATCGTCAGCTGGGAGGCGGCACGGATCGCGCATGACGGCGGTCTGGCCGTCGTGATGGATCGCTGTCTGTCGGTGGAATGGCGGCGGCTCGGACGGCGCAGCATGGAGGGACCATGACGCAGATCCATCTGCACGCGGAACCGGGCGACTACGCGTCGGTGGTCCTGCTGCCGGGCGACCCGAACCGAGCGACGCGCATCGCCGCGCGGTTCGATGGCGGCCTCGACGCCACGCGCCAGGTCAACGACAACCGCGGCCTGCTGGGTTACACCGGGACCGTCGAGGGTGTGCCGGTCTCGATCCAGACGACGATGATGGGCGCGCCCACGACGGCGATCGTGCTCGAGGAGTTGCTGAACCTGGGCGCGACAACGTTCATCCGGGTCGGCACGTGCGGAGGCTTCGGGGCGCTTGACATCGGCGACGTCGTCGTCGCGCTGGCGGCGGCCTCGTCGAGTGGCATCGGCACCGTCCTCGGAGGCGGCGAGCCGACCGCTCCGACCGCCGATCACGAGGTCGTCGGCGCGCTGGTCGCGGCGAGTGTGGCCCAGGGCTTGACGACGCACGTGGGACCCGTCGTCACTACCGACCTGTTCTACGACCCGCATCCCGACGGCGTGGTGCGCTGGGGCCGGCGCGGCTATCTGGCCGCCGAGATGGAGACCGCGGCGGTCTATCTCCTCGCGATGCGTGAGCGAGCGAAGGGTCGGCCCGTGCGCGCCGGCACGATCCTGACGGTGTCCGACGTGATCCGCGACCCGGCAGCGGTCGAAGGCACTCGCAAGCTGGGTGGGGAGGACTGGTTCCGACCGCCGGAAGCGGAAGTCGTCCGGCGGGTCGACCTCACGATCGGCGCTGCGCTCGCGGCGGCTGCCGTGCTGGGCCGGGTCTAGGACCGAGCTTCGACGAACGACAGCCCGAGCTCGAAGTCCTCGAGCAGGTCCTCGACGTCCTCGCAGCCGATCGACAGGCGCACGATCCCACCATCCTTCGGGCGGGGATAGACCAGGGTGTGGATGTCGCCGAGGCTGACGCCGATGTCGCACAGGCGCAGGTGGTCGGTGAAGGCGGCCATGCCGTCGAGTCCGCCGACCGGCTTGAACGTGACCATCGCCCCGCCCGACTCCCCGAGGAGCCGCCGCGCGACGGCGTGGTCCGGGTGCGACGGGAGACCGGGGTAGCGCACCCATTCGACCTTGGGGTGGCCCTCGAGGAACGCCGCGACCCGCGCGGCATTGGAAGCGGCGGCCCGCGACCGCAGCGGCAGCGTCCGCACCCCGCGCTGGACGAGGAAGCTCGAGAAGGGGCTGGCCGCCTGGCCGAGCGTGTCGGTCTGCTTGCGGATGGGGTCGATGTGGGCCTTCGAGCCGGCGACGACGCCGGACACCGCGTCGCCGTGGCCGGACAGGTACTTCGTGGCAGCGTGCAGGACGAGGTCCGCGCCGTGCTCCAGCGGACGCAGCAGGACGGGCCCGAGGAACGTGTTGTCGGTGATGAACAGGAGTCCATGGCGCCGAGCGATCGCCGCCAAAGCATCGAGGTCCGGGACACGAAGGCGTGGGTTCGTCGAGCATTCGACGAACAGCGCTCGGGTCGTCGGCGTGATCGCACCCTCGACCGCGGCCTGGTCGGTCGGGTCGACCCGGGTCACCGCGATGCCGCGTCGCGGGAAGTCCTCGTCGAGCAGCACGTTGGTGATCGCGAACAACTCGTCGCCGGCGACGAGATGATCGCCGCTGGTCAGATGTGCGAACAGCGTCGCCGCCACGGCCGCCATCCCGGACGACGACACGACCGCATCCTCGGCGCCCTCGAGCGAAGCGAGCTTCTCCTCGAGCGCGCGGTTGGTCGGATTGCCGGTGCGCGAGTAGAAGTACGCACCGGGCTCCCAGGCGAGCGACCGGTCGACCGCGTCCTCTTTCTCGGCGGCCGAGTCGAACGTGAACGTGGCGGTCGCGTAGATCGGCGTCCGATGGGCGTGTGTGGTCGGATCCGGCCGTTCGCCGGCGTGGATGGCTCGTGTGGCGAGGCCGCGTCCGACCGTCCGTTCGCGCATCCGGTGTCCCTCTCCCGCGCACGCCGCTCGTGTGGCGCCGACTCGTGTGCCGCCAGTCTATGGGCGGCTAAGCTGCCGCGGTGGACAGGACTGACTGGTGGCGCCGCATCGACCCGAACCTGCGCGAACCCTTGCGCGAGATCTGGATCCCCGTCGGATCGCCAGGGTTCGCGGGGCCGGAGAAGGCTCGCTGGCGGGCTGTCCTCGACGACCGTTTCGACCCGGACGGCTGGCGGCTGGCGCACATCGTGCGAGGGGCCGTCGTGCCGGTCGCCGAAGCGATCCTCGAGTACGAGGCTAGCTACCGCCGCTACCTGCGCGATCGGCCGGCGTTGGTCCGCTTCCTGACCACGACCTGCGGCAACGTCTATGACTGGGCAGTGGAGAACGTCCACGACGACGCCTACGACCAACCCGGAACGGAGATGAACCACTACCAGGACGTCTCGGTGCGGCGGGTGGTGGCAGAGCTCGTCGACGACGACGCCTGGCCCGACATCGTCGACACGCCCCCGGAGATCGCGTCCCTGGTCGACCTTGGGACCGGCGATCGCCACGAGGTCCCGCGCGCCCGCGGCTTCCGCGGTGACCATCTCCTCCAGATCCGCGATCCGCTGTCGCCCGGGTATGCCCTCAACCCCGCGGTGGTCCCTGTGCACGACCCGGCGCTGATCTCAACCCTCCCGGCACGCACGGAGTGGTACCACGCCGAGGGCTGCGGTCACCTGTCGGTCGAGGCCTTCTGGCAGATGAGCAAGGTCGTCGAGGTCCGCCTCGATCGATTCCTCGAGCGCGGCGACGCCCGCAGCGAGCCGCTGGCGGGTCTGTGACCGACACGGCGGCGCAGACGCTGCTGCTCGGCGCGCTCAGTCTCGACCGCTATCGACCCGATGGGCCGGTGTTGCCGGGTGGCGGCGCGCTCAACGTCGCCTGGCACTGGCGAACGCTCGAGTTGCCGTTCCGGCTAATCACCCGGGTCGGCGACCGCGAGGCCCACCTGTTCCTGGACATGCTCGGACGCCACGGGATCCAAACCGATGCTGCCGCGATCGTCGCTCGCGGGCCGTCGGCTTCGATCGACATCAGCTTCCTCCCCGACCGGGAGATCTGGATGGATCACTACGTCGAGGGGGTGTGCGCGGATCTACGGTTCACGCCCGACGAGGAACGCGTCCTTGCGGGCGCGCGCCACCTGCACGCGATCCTGGTCGAGGGCGTCATCACCGAGATCGACCGTCTCGGCCGTACCGGGCAGCTCGACCACGTCGAGGTAGTGGCCGACTTCCTCGGCTTCCGGCATTACACGGTGGAGCGGTTCGCAGACACCATGCGCTGGGTCGACCTGGCGATCGTCGGGTGGCCCGGCGCTCCATCGGACACGACCGTGGAGGGGCTGCGACGGGTCGCGCTCGACCAGGGAAAGCGGCTGGTCGTCACGTTCGGGTCGCGTGGCGTGCTGATCGTGGACGGGGTGGCCGGGAGGGAGCGCTCGATCGACGTCACGCCGGTACCCGTGCTGGGGACGACCGTCGGGTGCGGCGATGCGTTCATCGCGTACATGCTGGCGGCGTGGTGGCGGACGGGCGACCTCGAGGCGGCCGTCGAGCACGGCAAGGTCGGCGGAGCGTTGCCGACGGCGTGGGTCCGGCCGCTCCCCGACGAGGCGTACGGTCCGCCGCTCGCGGCGGCTAGCGGATCAGGAAGCCGAGCATGAAGAGCACGACGCCGACTGCGATGATGATGCCGCCGGCCTGTGCCTGGCGGCGCGCCTCCGCCATCATCACCGAGGCGCCGGTGGGCCCATCCCCGTCGGCCCGGAGGCCACCCCGCCACGCCTCGTAGCGGTCGATGTTCGCCTGCTGGTCGCGCAGCGCCCGATACCGTGCCCACGGCCCCCTGACCCGAGCGTAACCGACGGCCATGAGGGCAGCGCCGAGCAGCCAGAACACGATGTTCGTCAGCGTCATGCGTCGAGTCGCTCGCGCACGACGGCCTGCACGACGCCCGCATCCGCCTGACCGCGCGTCGCCTTCATGACCTGGCCGACGAGGAAGCCGACGACCTGCGTCTTGCCGGCCCTGTAGTCGGCGACGGCGTTCGGATTGGCGGCCAGCACCTCGTCGACCGCGCTGCCGACGACGCCCGTGTCGGAGATCTGCTGGTAGCCGCGCTCCGCAACGATGGACGCGACCGGGGCCGTGGTCGCGGCATGGGCCGCCAGCGTCTCCTTGGCGTTCGCCCGCGAGATCCCGCCGTGGTCGATCAGCCTGACCAGCGCCGCGAGCTCGGCCGGGGCCACGCTGATGGGCTCGCCAGGCGGGGCCGCGTTCCGAAGCCGCAGATACTCCCCGGTGACCCAGTTCGCGACGGACTTCGGCGCGAGCGCCGCGTCCGCCTCGAGCGTCGACTCGAACAGGGTGGCGGCATCCCGGTCGGCGACGAGCACGCTGGCGTCGTACGCGCTCAGTCCGAAGGCCGCGGCATACCGCGTTCGCCTGGCCGCCGGCAGCTCGGGCAGTCCCGCACGCAGCCGGTCGAGCCACGCCGGGTCGACGGTCAGCGGCGGCAGATCGGGTTCCGGGAAGTAGCGATAGTCGTCCGACGTCTCCTTGGAGCGCATGTGATAGGTCGCCCCGCGGTCGTCGGACCAGCCGCGGGTCTCCTGGACAAGCGACTCGCCCGCATCGAGCGCCGCGGCCTGACGCTCGATCTCGAAGGCGATGGCCCGCTCCACCGAGCGGAACGAGTTCATGTTCTTGACCTCGACTCGCGTGCCGTACTCGGTCGCGCCGCGCCGGCGTAGCGACACGTTGGCCTCGACCCGCAGCTGACCGCGCTCCATGTCGGCATCAGAGGCACCGATCGTCCGCAGCAGCAGCTGCAGCTCCTCCGCGTATCGGCGACCCTGCTCGGCGGTGCGCAGGTCGGGATCCGTGACGATCTCCATGAGCGGCGCGCCCGACCGGTTGAAGTCGATCAGGCTGACCTTGGCGCCGTCCGCGCCGGTCGCGTGGACCAGCTTGGCCGTGTCTTCCTCGAGGTGGGCGCGGGTGATCCTGATCGTCACCGGGCCAGCCGACGTATCGATGGTCAGCCGACCCGCCGATGCAAGCGGCAGGTCGTACTGGCTGATCTGGTAGCCCTTCGGAAGGTCGGGATAGAAGTAGTTCTTCCGATCCCAGCGCGTCGCGGTCGGGGTCGTGGCCTCGATCGCGATGCCGGTGGCGAGGACGTGTTCCACGGCTCGCCTGTTGATGACCGGCAGCGCGCCAGGCAGACCCAGGCAGACCGGGCAGACGTGGGTGTTCGGCGCGGCGCCGTCGTAGGCCGTCGAGCACGAGCAGAACATCTTGGATTCGGTCCGCAACTGGCAGTGCACCTCGATGCCGATCACCGCCTCGTACCGATCGAGGGCGGACGGCGCGGCGTCGTGGCTGGTCGTGTCGATGGCCATCGTGAAGAGTCTCGCATACGGCGCCGGTCGATCTCCGAGCAACTGGCCATGTGAACAAGAACGGTCTGTAAGCGCTCTCTTGACAACGCGTGATATGGTCCGCTTCGGAACGTGAGAGCGCTCTCACAGCGGCACGCAACGAGGCGCAACGAGACCGATGGCGCAACTCGAACCGTCCCCCGCGAAACCCGTCGCGACCCTTGACGAGGTCGCTCGCGTGGCGGGCGTGTCGCGGGCGACGGTCTCCCGGGTGGTGAACGGCTCACCCAAGGTCGGCGCCGATGTCCGACGCTCGGTCGAGAAGGCCATCGACCGCCTCGGCTACGTGCCGAACCGAGCCGCGCGAAGCCTCGTCACGCGCAAGAGCGACTCGATCGCGGTCGTCATCACCGAGCCGGCCAGCCGACTGTTCAACGATCCGTTCTTCCCGCGCCTGGTGCGTGGCATCAGCGCCGCCCTCTCGGTCCGGGACCTCCAGCTGGTGCTCCTGATGCCGAACGACGCGGACGACGAGCAACGAACGGTCCGCTACCTGACGGCCGGCCACGTCGACGGCGTGATCCTGGTGAGCCTCCACGGCAACGACCCCCTGCCCGATCAGCTCGCGACCCGGCGCATCCCCTCGGTCGTGCTCGGCCGGCCGCCCCGTGGCGTGGACGTCGACTACGTCGACGCGGACAACCGTGATGGTGGGCGGCGGGCGACCGCGCACCTGGTCGAGCGCGGCCGGCGGCGGATCGCCACGATCACCGGGCCGCGCGACATGGTCGCCGGCATCGATCGCCTGGCTGGCTACCGTGACGCGCTGGGGGATGCGGGGATCGCGGTCGACGACGGGCTCATCGCGACCGGCGACTTCACCCAAGCGGGGGGTGAGGCCGCGATGGAGCGCCTCCTGCGTGAGCGGCCGGAGCTCGATGCGGTGTTCTGCGCATCCGACCTGATGGCCGTCGCGGCGCTGAGCGTGCTCCAGGGCGCCGGCCGGCGCGTCCCCGAGGATGTCGCCGTGGTCGGCTACGACGACTCCCCGATCGCCACCACGACGCGACCGACCCTGACGAGCGTCCGCCAGCCGATCGAGGAGATGGGCCGCGAGATGGTCCACCTCCTGGCCGGCGGCATCGAGCAGAACGGCCGAGTCCCACGTCACATCGTCCTCGCCACCGAGCTGATCGCGCGCGCATCGAGTGCGGGGAGGGCCATGCCCTGACGACCGACGTCCGCCACACCCCGATGTCGATACGAATGGTTCAAGCGAAGCGAGAACGGAGGAGGAATCGAGCGATGGATATCCGATCTGCCGGGTCCGGCCGGCGTCTCGTACTGGCAAGCATCATCAGTCTCATCGCGGTGGCCTGCGGTGGCGCGACGCCGAGTGCGGCACCAAGCGCGGCCGCCCCGAGCGCCAGCGCCAACGTGGCGATCACGCCAGAGCCCGTCCCCACCGCCGAAGGCGGCCTCACCGCCGATGGCAAGGTGCTGATCCGCTGGTTCGTCGGCCTTGGCACCGGCGCACAGCCGGATCAGATCGCCGACGAGCAAGCCGTGGTCACGGCATTCAACGAGAGCCAGGACAAGATCACGCTGAGCCTCGAGATCTACCAGAACACGACCGCCTACGACATCCTCAGCACGCAGATCGCCGCCGGCAACCCGCCGGACATCATCGGGCCGGTCGGCTTCCGTGGCTTCTATTCCTACGGCGACCAGCTGCTCGACCTGCAGCCGTTCATCGACAAGACCAACTACGACGTGAGCGGGATCGACCCCAAGATCCTCGACGCCTACAAGGAAGGCTTCGGTGGACAGGTCGGCATCCCATTCGCGATCTACCCCTCGTTCATCTACTACAACAAGGACCTGTTCAAGGAAGCCGGCGTGCCCGAGCCGCCACACAAGGTCGGCGAGCAGTACGACGGTAAGGACTGGACCTGGGACACCCTGAGCGAGCTCGCGAAGAAGCTGACGGTCGACAAGGCCGGCAACGACGGGACGAGCGCGTCGTTCGACAAGGACGACACGTCCCAGTGGGGCTACTACATGCAGTGGACCGACCCGCGCGGCTGGGGCACCCAGTTCGGGCCCGGCGCGCTCGTCGGCAGCGACGGCAAGACCGCCGAGATCCCCGAGAACTGGCAGGCCGCCTGGCAGTGGTACTACGACGGCATGTGGAAGGACGGCTTCATCCCGACCGGTGCCGAGAACCGCTCCGAGCTGCTGAACAGCGACAACGCGTTCCAGTCGGGCAATGTCGCGATGGACTTCGTCCATCTTTGGTACACCTGCTGCGCGTGGCCCGCTGAGGGTGAACCGCAGGCGAAGTCGTTCGACATCGCTGTGCCGCCGAGCCACGACGGGTCCACCACGGCCAAGCTCCACGCCGACACGTTCGGGATCATGAAGTCCACCGCGCATCCCGACGAGGCGTTCGAAGTCATGACCTACCTGCTGGGCAACGACACGCTGATCGCACGCTACGGCGCGCTGCCCGCCGTCTCCAGCAAGCAGGACGCGTTCTTCACCGCCCTCGAAGAGCGGTTCTCGCCGAACGACATCGACTGGCAGGTCGCTCGCGACATGCTGGCCCATCCGGACGTGCCCAGCCACGAAGCGGACATGCCCAACTTCCTCAAGTCGGACGCCGCGGTGAAGGCCTTCCAGGAGGTCCTCATCACGACCGACAGCCTGGACGTCACGGCCGAGGCCGAGAAGCTTCGGGCCGAGTTGCAGGGACTGTTCGACCAGGCCGACTAGGCCCATCATCGACGGAAGCGCGTCGCGACTCCTCCGACGCGCTTCCGTCACCCAACTCGCCATCGCGAGGCCTCGATCGATGATCGGCCAGCCCGACGCCCCTGCCCTGCCCGGGTCGACCATCCGCCGCTCGCGCTGGCGCTGGACGGCTGCGCGGCGCGAAGCCGCCTGGGGCTGGGCATTCATCTCGCCCTGGATCATCGGGTTCGTGCTGTTCACGGCCGTCCCGATGGCCATGGCGCTCTACTTCAGCCTGACCGACTTCGACCTGCGTCGGCCCGACGAAGTCCGCTTCATCGGTCTGGCGAACTACGAGCAGATCCTGCGCGACCCCAACGTGGCCCAGTCACTGAGCATCACGCTCAGGTTCGCCGTCCTGACCATCCCGCCGACGATCGCCCTGTCCGTCGGACTGGCGATGCTGCTCAACTCTCCCCGTCTCGTCGGTCGCCGGGCATTCCGGACGCTGTTCTACATGCCGACCCAGATCCCGCTCGTCGCGAGCACGCTCATCTGGATCGGTGTCCTCAACGAGGAGACCGGCTGGGTGAATGGGCTGCTCGCCATCGTCGGACTGCAGGGACCGGACTGGCTGAACGACCCGGTCTGGGTTCTGCCCTCGCTCGGGATCGTCGGCCTGTGGGGCATCGGGGCGATGATGCTGATCTCCCTCGCGGGGCTCCAGGGCATCCCGAGCGAGCTGTACGACGCGGCCAAGGTCGACGGTGCCGGAGCGTGGACGACGCTGCGGCGGATCACGTTGCCGCTGCTTACGCCGGTCCTGTTCTACAGCCTGCTCATCAGCTGCGTCGGCGTGTCGCAGTACTTCATCCAGGCCTACGTCCTCACGAACGGCCAGCCTGACGCGTCGACGCTGTTCTACAACGTCAACCTGTATCGCGAGGCGTTCTCGTTCAACCAGCTCGGCTATGCGTCAGCGCTGGCCTGGGTCCTGTTCGGCATCGTCCTCGGCCTGGCGATGCTGCTGTTCTGGTCGTCCAGCCGCTGGGTCTACTACGCGGGTGAGCGGCGATGACCGCTGTCTCCCGCGCAGCGCCACGCGTCGTCGCGGGCGCCCCGCTGCAGCGGTCGCTGCGCAAGTTCACTGGGCGCGCGGCCATCTTCCTGGTCGCGGCAGGGTTGCTGTCAGCCTTCCTGATGCCCCTTGCGTACATGGCGATGACATCGCTCAAGGACCAGGCCCAGGTCGCCGACCCGGCTGCACCCCTCTACCCGGCATCACCCAGGACGTTCACGTACGAGGGTGAAGCCCTGCCCATCTACGCCGTCCCGATCGATGGCGTCGTGCGTGAGCTGGCGATCGTCCAGAAGGGGCGCGAGTCGTCGGTGATGGTCGACCCGGCCGATCCCGCGGCCGGAACCTTCACCTGGGAGGGCCGCTGGCGGACGCTGCAGCCGGCGTACACGTTCGACCCGAAGGTCGAGAACTTCTCGACCGCGTGGGACCAGATCGAGTTCCCGAAGCTGTTGCGCAACACGGCCATCATCTCGGTGATCAGCACGATCGGGGCGGTCGGGTCGGCAGTCCTCGTGGCCTACGGTTTCAGTCGATTCCGTTTCCGGGGTCGGGCGCCGCTGTTCCTGGTGCTGCTGGCGACGATCATGCTCAGCGCCCAGGTCACGCTGGTGCCGACGTACATCCTGTTCACGCGGATCGGCTGGACCGGATCGTGGCTGCCCCTGATCGTCCCGCACTTCTTCGCGAACGCGTACAACGTCTTCCTGCTCCGCCAGTACTTCATGACGATCCCGACCGACCTCGACGAGGCGGCGATGATCGACGGCGCCAGCCCGTTCCGCGTGCTGTGGTCGGTCGTCGCACCCCAGGCGATCCCGGCGATCGTCGCGGTCACCCTGTTCCATTTCTTCTTCGCCTGGAACGAGTTCCTGATGTCGCTGGTGTACGTCGGGGGGAACCCGGATCTGTGGCCGCTGTCGCTCGGCATGCAGAAGTTCGCGGCGCTGTACGTCACCCGCCCGCCGCTCGTCCAGGCGAGCGCGATCCTCGCGATCATCGTGCCCGTCTTCGTGTTCTTCCTGTCCCAGCGCGCGTTCATGCGCGGCGTGGTGATGACCGGGGTCGAGAAGTGACGCCGGCCACGGATGGGGAGGAGCCGGGGCCGCACGAAACGTCGTGGCCGGCCATCCCCGAGGTGGCATGGAAGCGCGGGATCGGTGTGCCGTGCGAGTCGGTCGGCCGGCCGCGGGTGACGAGCCCGATGATCGACGATGGCGAGTGGGCCGGGATCCCGATCGGGGGCATGGGCACGGGGAGCATCGGGCGCACATTCCGCGGCGACGTCGCGCGCTGGCATCTCGAGGTCGGGCGTCATCGGTTCGAGCCGGTGCCGGCAGACGGGTTCGCGCTGTACGTCGGTCGCGCCGACGGCACCAGCCATGCGACCGTGCTGTCAGCCTTCCGCCCGCCTGACGGCGTGCTGCCCGGCTGGGGCTGGGACCTGCCGGTCGGCGGCGGCACCTACCACGCGCTCTTCCCGCGCGCCTGGCAGGTGTTCGAGCCGGACGCGGTCGGCGTGCGTCTTGTCGGCGAGCAGCTGTCGCCGGTGATCGCCGGCGATCTCGAGCGCAGCGCGCTGCCCGTCGGCGTCTTCGAATGGTGGGTCGAGAACCCGGGTCCCGAACCCGTGACCGTCGGGATCATGGCCACGTGGGCGGATCCGCCGGGTGGACCTGCCCACGGCGTGGCGCCCGGTCGGGCACACCGGGTCGTCGCGGACGACCCCGACATAGCCGGCATCCGATTCGACGATCCAGGGGATGAGGCACCGATCGCGCTGCGCGGCACGCTCGCGCTCGGCGCGCTCGCCGGCGAGGGCTGGGCGATGTCGACGCGCGCCAACTTCGACCCGATCGCCGACACCGACCTCTGGACCGACTTCGCCACCGATGGCCGTCTCGACGCGGCCCCGCCGGCCCATGCCGTTTCCCCCGCGGCCGGGCCGGCGGGCGCTGCCCTCGCAGCGACCACGATCCTGGGACCGGGCCAACGACGGTCGGTCCGCTTCGCGCTCGTCTGGGACCTGCCGATGGTCGAGTTCGGGGCGGGTCGGCGCTGGTGGAAGCGCTACACCCGCTCGTGGGGCCGGACCGGGACGCGGGCGTGGGACATCGCCGTCCACGCCTTGGCGGAAACGCCGACATGGCGGGCGGCCATCGAGACCTGGCAACGGCCGATCCTCGAGGACACTGGGCGGCCCGCCTGGTATCGGGCGGCCCTGTTCAATGAGCTGTACTTCCTGGTCGACGGCGGGACGTTCTGGGAGGCCGGTGAGGTCGGCGGACCGGAGCCGGCGCCCGACGACGTCGGCCGGTTCGCGCTCCTCGAGTGCATCGATTACCCGTTCTACGACACGGTCGATGTCGACTTCTACGCGTCGTTCGCCTTGCTGGAGCTGTTCCCGGACCTGGAGCAGCGGGGTATCCGCGACCTGCTGGCGGCCATCCCGATCGACGACCCGACGGTCGTGACGATCCAGGCGTCGGGTCGTGATGCGCCACGCAAGGTGGGTGGCGCTGTGCCGCATGACGTGGGCGGTCCGGGCGACGATCCCTTCCACCGCCCGAATTGGTACCGCTTCCAGGATGTCAACGCCTGGAAGGACCTCGGCCCGAAGTTCGTACTCCAGGCGTGGCGCGACGCGGTCGCCGCGGACGGTCGGGGCGATGCCCTGATCCGCGACGTGTTCCCGACGGTCGACGCCGTCCTCCGGCGGCTCACGGCCGCCGACCGCGACGCCGACGGCCTGCCCGAGCACGACGGCGAGCCCGACCAGACCTACGACACCTGGCCGATGCACGGCCCGTCGGCCTACGGCGGCTCGCTGTGGCTGGCGGCGACCGCGGCGGCCGAGGCGATGGCCGGTCGCCTCGGCGATACGGAGGCTGCGGGTCGTTGGGCTGGCTGGTTCGAACGTGCCCAGGTGGCGTACGACCGACGGCTCTGGCGCGGTGGGTACTACGCCTACGACGACGGTGGCGGCGCCAGCTCAGCCAGCATCATGGCCGACCAGCTGGCCGGCCAGTGGTACGCCGACGCCACCGGGCTTGGCGAGCTCCTGCCCGCCGACCGGGTGGACGAGGCGCTGCGCACGATCCACGGCTACAACGTGCGCCGGTTCGGCGGCGGACGGATGGGTGCCGTGAACGGCATGCGCCCGGACGGGTCAGTGGATGGGTCGAGCGAGCAGTCGGCCGAGGTCTGGGTTGGCACGACCTACGCCCTGGCCGCGTTCATGATCGGTCGGGGCCTGGTGGACGAGGGCTGGGAGACGGCGCGCGGCGCCGCCGAGGTCACCTACGAGCGGGGGCTGTGGTTCCGGACACCAGAGGCGTACGACGAGCACGGGAACTTCCGAGCGTCGCTCTACCTGCGTCCGCTCGCGATCTGGGCGATCGAGGAGGCCCTACGGCGCAATCGCGCTGTCGCGGCCAAGGCCGTGGTCTGACAGACCACACGGGACCGCCGAAGAGCCTTTCCGGATCGCTACGACCGGTTCTGTGGCCTGCCAGTCCACACGACGCGGTTCGGGCCGCGATCTATACCCCTTCGAGCCCTTAGCGTGGACTGCGAGTCCACGTGGAGATCAGCGGCCGAAGAGGACCCCCGCAGCAGCAAGGAACAGCCCGTACAGCGCCACCGCGAGCCAGACGAGGCGCGCCACGTCGGGACGGTCGAGGACGGGGATCGGCGCGGTTCCCGCGTCGTCGCCGGCGATCACCCCGCGACCGACCCGAGCCGCTACGGCGCGACCCGATCCGACGATGGTGAGGATGATCCCGGACATGAACAGGACGGCGACGGCCGGCTCCATAGAAACCCCCTACGGTCTGCGGGATGTGGCGGCATGTGACGGTGCCGCGGGATAAGGACAGGGGAATCCTACCCGAGGCCGGTGGGATCGCGCAGGATGACGATGGGACTAGCCACCACGTGGCAGTCGCCTACCGGTCGACGACCGCCATCGATGCCATCCGCTCCGCCGGTGACGGCGTCGCCGGGTCGTCGAGCGCGGCGAGGTCGGTGGGCTCGATCGACCGCCAGTCCTCGTTCGCCGTGATCGCCTCGTAGCCGCGCGCCAGCTCGAACAACGCGGGCTCCGACCACGGCGCCCCGATGAACTGCAGCCCCACGGGCAGACCGTCCGACAGCCCAGCCGGGATCGAGATGCCTGGCAGACCGGCCATGTTGACCGGTAGGGTGCACGCGTCCGAGAGGTACATCGCGACCGGGTCCTCGAGCCTCGCACCGAAGCGGAACGCGACAGTCGGCGAGGTGGGCGCCACGAGCGCATCGAAGCCCGCAGCCCAGAGCGCATCGAAGTCGCCCTTGATCAGCGTCCTGACCTTCTGCGCCTTCAGGTAGTAGGCGTCGTAGTAGCCGGCCGACAGCGCGTACGTCCCGAGCATGATCCGCCGCTTGACCTCCGGGCCGAAGCCGCCGCCACGGGTCGCCAGGTAGTCACCCAGGACATCGCGCCCCTCCCCCAGCCGCGGCCCATAGCGGATCCCGTCGTAGCGGGCGAGGTTGGCCGACGCCTCCGCGGGTGCGACGATGTAGTACGTCGCGAGCCCGTACTCGGTGTGCGGCAACGACACCTCCTCGATGCTGGCGCCGGCGGCCTCGAGCGCGGCCACCGCCCCGCGGACGCGTGCCTCCACCCCCGGCTCCATCCCCGCCACGAAGTACTCGCGCGGCAGACCCAGCCGCTTGCCTCGCAGCGATCCCGCGGCGGCCTCGTCGTCGGCAGGTAGCGACAGGAGCGCGTCGGAGACCGGCTCGGGCGCCGAGGTCGAGTCGCGCTCGTCGCGACCGGCCACCGCGTGCAGCAGCGCCGCCGCGTCGCGTGCGTCGCGCGCGAACGGCCCGATCTGGTCGAGCGAGCTCGCGAACGCCACGATGCCGTAGCGACTCACCCGCCCGTAGGTGGGCTTCATCCCGACGATGCCGGTCAACGCCGCCGGTTGACGGATCGACCCGCCGGTGTCGGTGCCGATCGACAGCGGAGCGTGATAGGCCGCGACAGCTGACGCGGAGCCGCCGCTGGATCCGCCCGGCACACGGTCGAGCGCCCACGGGTTGGCAGTCGGGCCGAAGGCCGAATGCTCGGTCGACGAGCCCATCGCGAACTCGTCCATGTTGGTCTTGCCGAGGACCACCGCCCCGACGTCGCGTAGCCGCTCGGTGATGTGCGCGTCGTATGGCGCGTGATAGCCCTTGAGGATCCGCGAACCGGCCGTGCACTGACCGCCTGCCACCGATACCAGGTCCTTGAGCGCGACCGGGATGCCGAGCAGCGGATGCAGGGCGTCGACCGCGGCACTCCCCTCCCCGCGCGCAGCGGCCAGGCGTGCATCGGCGGCGTCGGCCTCAGTGAGCGCGCGACCACGGTCGATCGTCAGCCAGGCATGGAGCCCGCGGTCCTGACGCTCGGCCAGGTCGAGGTGCGCCTCGGTCAGCTCGCGCGACGACACCTCACCGGACCGGAACCAGGTAGCCATCTCATGGGCGCGGAGCCGCGTGAGCGTCGTCACTCGCCGCCGAGGATCGCCGGGACGACGATGAACGCGCCGTCATCCTGGCCGGCGTTCTTGAGGACCGCCTCGACCGGCAGCGACGGCTGCGCGACATCGTCGCGCAGGATGTTCTCGAGCTCGATGGTCTGGGCGGTCGGGGCGATGTGGTCCGTCGGGACGCTCGCCAGGATCGTGTACTGCTCGAGGATGTGGTTGAGCTGCCCCTCGAGCCGGCCCAGCTCCTCGTCCGTCAGACCGAGCCTGGCGAGGTAGGCGACGTGCTCGACGTCGGCGCGCGTCAGGGTGGCCATGGCCCGATGATAGCCGGGCTATGCCCACACCGCGCCTGCGCCCGATGGACCCCGACGACCTCGAGCCGACGGTCGCCGCCATCCTCGCCGACCGATGGGGCGATCGCCGATCCTGGTTCGATTTCGCGGTGCGCTCCGCGGCCTGCCGCGTGATCGTGGCCGAGGATCCGGATGGCGCCGTCGTCGGGACAGGGGTCGTGACGATCAACGGGCCGGTGGGCTGGATCGGGACCATCTGGGTCGCGCCCGCCCGTCGCGGACGCGGGCTGGGCAGGGCACTGACCCAGTGGACGATCGATGCTGCGGAATTGTCGGGCTGCCGCACGCTGGTCCTTGTCGCCACCGACCGCGGTCGACCGCTCTACGAGAAGCTCGGGTTCGAGGTCCAGACCTGGTACCGGACGATGGAGGCGCCGGGTCTGCCGGCCGCCGGCACGTCTGCCCCCGCCGATCCCGCCGATCCGCGGATCCGCGCGTTCGACGCCGACGATCTCGACGGCATGACCGCCCTAGATCGGCGGGCGACCGGCGAGGACCGGCGCCAGGTCATCGAGGCCCTCGCCAGCCCCGACGGCACGCGCATCCTCGAAGGCGACGATGGGCCGGCCGGCTTCGTGATCCGGGGGCCATGGGGTGGCGGGGCGACGGTCGCGCCCGATGTCCCCGATGCGCTGGCCATCCTGCATGCGCGGCGCCTCGCGTCCGGGCCCGACAAGCGCGTTCGCTGCGGGATCCTGCTGGAGAACATCGCCGGTGCCGAGGCGCTCGAGGCGGACGGCTGGACCGAGGCATGGCGTGCCCCTCGTCTGATCCGTGGGGCTCCGCTCGACTGGCACCCCGAGCATCTCTGGGGCCAGTTCAACCACGCCATGGGCTGACCCAAGGGTCCCGGTCGGGCGGGCCGATGGTGGGATGGTCTAGACGGTCGGGGCTCGGCGACGCTATGCCACGATGATCACGACGACCTGTCTGCAGTGCGGCACCCCAGCCGCTCGAGGCGATGCGACCTTCTGCCGGCGCTGCGGGCTCCCCTACGGCGAGGCGCCGCGGGCGAACGCCGAGCTCCCGAGTTGTCCCGTCTGCTATCGCAGCGTCGACGACGACGGCCGGACCGACAGCCTCGACCTGCCAGGTCTGCGCGTCGACCTGCGGCGGCACATGGCCGAGCACGATCGGCACCCCGTCGGCGACGACGAATGGCTCGAGACGCTGCGCGAGGGCGATCGCATCCGGTGGGGCCGCTGGACCGCGCCGTTCGAGACCGTCCGGCGCTATCTCGTGACCGGGCAGGTCGAAGCGGGGCGCAATCGCAAGCTCGCCCACGACATGATCGTCACGGCGATGACCCAGATCCGCCGCTGGGGCGCCGACGGCGTCATCCTGGGCGACCAGCCCGAGTGGCAGGCGGCCCGGACCGCGGTCAGCGAGCTGATGGAGCGCTACGCCCGTGGCGCTGGTCCCAGGTTGCGAGCGCGCTAGACGGACTCGCCGGCGAGCAGTCGCCGGAACCCGGCCTCGTCGAGGATCGGGACGCCCAGCTCCTGGGCCTTGGCGAGCTTCGAACCGGCCGACTCGCCGGCGACCAGGTAGTCGGTCTTCTTCGACACCGAGCCGGCCGGCTTGCCGCCCGCGGCCCGGATCGCCTCCTCGGCCTCCGTCCGGCCGAAGCCCTCCAGCGTGCCGGTGACGACGACGCTCTTGCCGGCGAGCGGCCCGGCGTCGGTCGACGCGCCTGGCGGCGGCACGGCCGGCCGTTCCGGCACGACGCCCGCCTCGACGAGCTCGCGCAGGCCCTCGGCGGTCGCCGGATCCGAGAAATACCGCCCGATCGCAGCAGCCACCAGCGGGCCGATACCCTCGACCTCGGTCAGCGCCTCCGGCTCCTCGGACGCGACCCGGCGCAGCTCCGCGTCGACCGCCGCGAACCACGGATCCGGGCCGGCTTCCGGTCGCGCGTCGGGTTGCGGGTAGTCGTCGGGCCGTACCCGTGTCGCCAGCCAGCGCGCGAGGTCGATGGCGGTCGATTCTCCGACCTGCGGGATGCCCAGCGAATTCAGCACGCGCGCCAGCGGCCGCCCGACCCGGGCCCGCTGGATGCGGCCGTGAAGGTTCTCCGCGCTCTTCCGCGCAAAGCGCTCGAGCGACTCGAGGTCGTCGACCGTCAGCCGGAAGAAGTCCGCGCGGGAATGCACCAGCCCGCGTTCCAGGAGCTGGCCCAGTACTGCCCAGCCGGCCCCCTCGATATCCAACCCCCCACGCCCGACGAAATGGCCGTATTCCTGGCTCAGCCTCGCCGGACAGCGAGGATTCGGGCAGTAGACGCGGACCGCGCCCTCGTCCTGGACGACCGGCGTGGCGCACACCGGGCACGCCGTCGGCATCACGAACTCGCGCTCGTCGCCCGTGCGCTTCTCGATGATCGGCCGGACGACTTCCGGGATCACGTCGCCGGCCTTCTGGAGCACGACGTGGTCGCCGATCCGGATGTCCTTGCGCCGGATCTCGTCGAGGTTGTGGAGCGTCGCCCGTGCGACGGTCGAACCGGCCACCTTCGTCGGGGTGAGGTGGGCGACCGGGGTCAACGTCCCTGTCCGCCCGACGTACGGGACGATGTCCTCGAGCGTCGTCTCGACCTGTTCCGGCGGGAACTTGTAGGCGATGGCCCAGCGCGGTGCCCGACTGACCATGCCGAGCCGCTCCTGCTGGTCGAACCGATCGACCTTGACGACGACGCCGTCGGTCTCGTACGGCAGCTCGTGGCGTGCCTCGCGCCAGCGTTCGGTGAAGGCGATGACGCCTTCGATGTCGAGACCCGCCTCGTGCTCGGGGTTGCCCGGCAGGCCGAGCTCCGAGATGCGTGCGAGCGCCGCTGACTGGGTCGCGAGCGAGCCGTCGCCCTCTTCGAGCAACTGGTACGCCCAGAACGACAGGAGCCGGTTGGCGGTCACCTGCGGGTCCTTCTGGCGCAGCGACCCCGCGCCTGAGTTGCGCGGGTTGGCGTACAGCGGCAGCCCCGCCTCCTCGCGTTCGGCGTTGATCCGCACGAACTCGCCCTTCGGCATGAAGACCTCGCCGCGCACGTCAGCGGTCGCGGATCCCGTCAGGCGGTCGGGGATGACCGTGATCGTCCGTAGGTTCGCGGTCACGTCCTCGCCGGTCGTGCCATCGCCCCGGGTCGCGCCCTGCACGAACCGGCCGCGCTCGTAGCGCAGCGTGACCGCAAGCCCGTCGATCTTGAGCTCGGCCACGTAGCGCAGGGCGTCGGCAGGCTCGGGCGCGGCGGGCAACGCCAGGCCTCGCCGGACACGCGTATCGAATGCCCGCAGCTCATCGTGGCTGAATGCGTTCGACAGGCTGAGCATCGGTCGTCGATGGCGAACCTCGTCGAACACGCCGCCCGTCGGGGCGCCACCCACACGCTGCGTGGGCGATTCGTCGGTGATGAGCTCCGGATAGGCGGTCTCGAGCGCGACGAGCTCGCGGAACAGCTGGTCGTACTCGGCGTCCGTCATCTCCGGGGCGTCCTCGGCGTGGTAGCGGACGTTGGCCCGGTCGATCGCCGCCGCCAGCTCGCGGTGCCGCGAGGTCGCGGCGTCGATGTCCAGCGCGGACGCGCTTTCGACGAGCGCCGGATCGACCGGCGGGAGCTGGACCGTCATGTCCCTGAGGGTACCGAGGTCGGCGGGGCCACGTGTGCGCGGGTGATGTCGGTCGGTATCGGGGTGCCGAGGAGCGCCATCGCGATCTCGAGCTCCTCACGCAGGATGGCCAGGGCCCTGGCGACCCCGGCTTCGCCGCCGGTCGCGAGCGCCCACAGGATCGGGCGGCCGATCAGCACGGCGCGCGCGCCGAGCGCGAGCGCGATCGCGATGTCGAGCCCGCGACGGACACCGCCGTCGACCCAGATCTCGGCACGGCCGGCGACGGCGTCGACGACCTCCTCGAGGACGTCGATCGGCGGCGCGGTCCGGTCGAGCTGCCGCGCGCCATGGTTGCTGACCACGATGGCATCGACGCCGTGCTCGACGGCGAGCATGGCGTCCTCGGCGGTCAGGATCCCCTTGAGCACGAACGGAAGCCCCGACCACGATCGGATGGTGGCGAGGTCGGACCAGGTCATGCCGACCTCGTGCTGTGCGTCGAGCATCTCGAAGCCGTCGGCATGGATGCCGCGGGCATGCGTGGCAGGCGAGGCCGCGAAGTTGCCGAGCGCCGGCAGCTCGAACCGTGATCGCCGGTCACGCTCCCGATAGCCGAGCCGTGGCAGATCGACGGTCAGGATGATGGCGCGGTAGCCGGCGGCGGCGGCACGCTCCACGAGCTCGCGCGTCCGGCCCGGATCGACCTGGACGTAGAGCTGGAACCAGCGGTTCGCGTCAGGGGCTCCCGCGGCCACCTCCTCGATCGAACGGCTGGAGGTCGTGGACAGCGTGAACGGGATGCCGGCAGCGCCTGCCGCGCGGGCCGTGGCCAGCTCGCCATCCGCATGGGCGAGCCCGTGGACCGCCATCGGGGCGATCGCGACGGGAAGGGAGGTCGGCATCCCAAGCATCGTGGTCGATGGGTCGACCGTCGCTACGTCGACCAGGACGCGCGGACGGAGCCGGTAGCGCCACCAGGCCTCGTCATTGTCGCGCAGCGACCGTTCGTCCCAAGCGCCGCCTGCGACGTAGTCGAACGCGGCAGGATCCATCGCCAGCCGCGCTGGGGCCTCGAACGCAGCGAGGGTGACGAATCGCTGGAGATCGGCGTCGCGCATCCTGCCCTCGGCGTCCATCTCGCCATCGTAGGGCGAACCGCTACGCTTCGGCGATGCCTCCCAAGGATGCCGACCGGCGGCTCCTCGTGGCGTCAACAGCGGGCGACGCCGTCGCGATCCGCGCGGCGTTGGCGGACGGCGCGGATCCCGATGCGCGCGACGCCACGGGTGCGCCGGCCCTCATGCTGGCGACGAGGACTCGGTCGACGGACGCCGTCCGCGCCCTGCTCGACGCCGAGGCCGATGTCGACGCCCAGGATGCCGAGCGCTTCAACCCGTTCCTCTACGCCGGGGCCGAGGGCCTGCTCGACATCCTTGAGCTGGTCAACGAGGCGGGTGCCGATCCGGCGATCACGAACCTGTACGGCGGCGTGGCCCTCATCCCGGCATCCGAACGGGGTCACGTGGAGGTCGTGCGCTACCTCCTGTCCGAGACAGACGTCGACATCGACCACGTCAATCGACTCGGCTGGACGGCATTGCTCGAGGCGATCCTGCTGTCTGACGGCGGCCCGCGCCACCAGGAGATCGTGGGACTACTCGTCGAGAACGGAGCGGACGTCGACTTGGCGGACGGTGACGGGGTTCGGCCGCTGGCGCACGCTCGGGCGCGGGGGCAGATGGAGATCGTGGCCATGCTCGAGTCGGCCGGAGCGTCGACCTAGCCGACGATCTCGAGGTTGGCCAGGCTCGCGAGCATCGTCTTGCGGCCGACACCCGGATCCTTGAACGCGACGGTGATCTCCTCGTCGCTGCGGGTGAGCTTCGAGGTCACCACGATGCCGTCGCCCCAGCGTCCGTGACGCACGCGATCGCCATCGCGAAACTGGCGCTCGCCCGGGATGACCGGGCGGGGTGGACGGGCAGGAGCTGGCGGCCGCCCCGCTTCGAAGGAGCCGGACGGTGCCCCGGCCTCGAATGCCTCGCGGCGGGCAGCGAGATCGCGGCTCGGTCGGAAGGCTTCGCCCTCGGCCGGGGCGCCGGGACGGCCGCTGCCCTGGCGGTAGGCGGGCCCCGGCCCACGGGTCGGCGTGTTGAAGCGGGTCGTGCGCCGCTGGCCGAACACGAGGTCCAGGTCGAGGTCGCGCTCGGGCTCATCGATGCCACCGAGCCGCGGCCCGATCATCAGCTCCGCCGGGATCTCCAGCAGGAATTGGCTCGGCACCGAGGCCTGGCCCATGCCCCAGGTCGCGCGCCGCCAGGCATGGGACAGGTAGAGGCGACGCTTGGCACGCGTGATCCCGACGTATGCCAGCCGTCGCTCCTCCTCGAGCTGCTGTTCGTCATCGAGCGCGCGGCTGTGCGGGAACAGCCCCTCCTCGAGACCGGCGATGAACACGACCGGGAATTCGAGTCCCTTCGCCGCGTGAAGCGTGATCAGCGTCACGGCATCGGCATCCCCCTCGTAGGAATCCTGGTCCGCGACGAGGGCCGTCTCCTCGAGCAGGCGATCGAGCGCATCCTCGGGCTCGAGGTCGTCGTAGCGCGTCGTGACCGAGCGCAGCTCGAGCAGGTTCGCCCAGCGGTCCTCGCCGTCCTCCGATCCGTCGGCGAGCATCGCCCGGTAGCCGGACGCCTCGAGCACGTCGTCCAGCAGCTCGGGCAGCGGCAGCACCCCGATCCGGGTCCGCATCCGCCGGACCAGCGCCGCGAACTCGGCCAGCGCATTCCGTGTCCGCGCCGCGAGGAGCGGCAGGTCGCCGCGCCCACCGCGCTCGATGGCGCCCCAGTAGGTGGCGGGTTCGCCGGTCTCCGGGTCGGTCGATGCGGCCGCCGCGCGCAGCGCCTCGACCGTCTTGTCGCCGATCGAGCGGGCCGGCACGTTGATGACACGCTCGAAGCTGACGCTGTCCGTGTCGGATCGCAGGATGCGCAGGTAGGCGAGGGCGTCCTTGACCTCGCGCCGGGCGTAGAACCGCGTCCCGCCGATCAACTGGTAGCGCAAGCCGTAGCGGAGGAACGATTCCTCGATGGCCCTTGACTGGGCGTTCATCCGGTACATCACCGCGATGTCGCGGGCACGGAATCTCGTGTCCTCGTCGCTCTCGTCGGCGCGTCGGGTGAGCGCCGTGCCGCGGCCGCCGATCAACCCCTCCACCTGGCGGGCGATCCACTCGGCTTCCTCGTCCTCGTTGTATGCCTCGAAGCGCTGGATCTTCAGCCCGCCCGAGATCTCGGTCCACAGCTTCTTGTCCTTGCGGGCGGTGTTGCGCGACACGACCGCATGGGCCGCGTCGAGGATGAGCTGGGTCGAGCGGTAGTTGCGCTCCAGCTTGACGACCGTCGCCTTCGGCCAGTCGCGCTCGAAATCGAGGATGTTGCGCAGGTCGGCGCCGCGCCACGAGTAGATCGACTGATCGTCGTCGCCGACCACCGCCAGGTTGCCGCGCTTGGCGGCGAGCGCCTTGATCCACAGGTACTGCGCGCGGTTCGTGTCCTGGTATTCGTCGACATGGAGGTAGTGCCAGCGATCCTGGTAGCGGGCCAGGACGTCGGGGGCCTCCTGGAACAGGCGGACGGCCTCGAGCAGCAGGTCGTCGAAGTCGAGGGCGCGCGCCGCCTGGAGTCGTTGCTGATAGCGCGTGGCCAGTCGGGCGATGGTCCGCTCGCGGTGGTTCGTGGCGTTCTCGGCGAGGAACGTCGGGTCGAGCATCTCGTTCTTCGCCCGGCTGATCGCCGCGAGGACGATGCTCGGCCGCAGCTCACCGGTGAGCGGCATGTCCTCTTCGCGGAGGATCTGTTTCATCAGCGCCTGCTGGTCGTCCGTGTCGTAGATGACGAAGCGGCGGCTGATGCCGATGGCCTCGCCGTCCCGACGCAGGACGCGGGCGCACAGCGCATGGAACGTCCCGGCCTGGACGTCGCGGCCACCCTCGCCGACGAGGCTGATGATCCGATCGCGGAGCTCGGCGGCGGCCTTGTTGGTGAAGGTCACCGCGAGGATGCGGAAGGGCGGCACGTCCTTGACGCCGACGAGGTAGGCGATGCGGTGGGCGAGGACGCGGGTCTTGCCTGAACCCGCGCCGGCAAGGATCAGCAGCGGACCGTCCGTCGTCGTGACCGCACGCGCCTGCTCGGGGTTGAGCGCCTTGAGGATCTGTGCTTCACGGTCGGTCCGACGTTTGGCCAGGACCTCGGGGTCGAGTGGCGGCGCAGGCGGGGCGGTCGGGTCGCGTCCGGGCGTCGCGGCGGCCGCTTCGCGCAGCCACTCCGGCTCGTCCGGGGCGGCCTCCGAGACCTCGGCGGTGATCGTGCCCGGGGTCGCCTGGGCGTCGTCGAGGGTGGGATCGCCGGTCCGGCGACGGCTCCGTGGGCTCACCCCGGCATTCTAGGTCGGGGTGCCGGCCGCAGCCTTATCCGGTCCCCTCGACCTGGTCGGCCGGTGGCGCCGCGATCTGCATCGGCTCGTTCCAGCGGGTGAACGTCGCCTGGACCCCGAGGTTGCCAAGGTCGGCCATGCCGGCCACCGCGGTGATCCCGGACAGCCGCGTCGCGCGCTGCTCCACGTGGAGCGTCAAGTCGATCGCCGCGGCCGACAGGTCGGGGATCGGGATCGGGAGGTCGCTCGGCAGCGGGAGACCGGTCGCGCCGCCGAGGCCCGCCAGGTCGGCGGCATCGAGCTTGATCGTCAGCGTGTAGCAGGTCCCGCCAGCACACGGCACGTCGTCGCCCTTGAGCGGGTCGAGGTCGCTGCGCGCCAGCAACTCCGTCAGCTCCTTGAGCGGGTTCGTGGTCGGTCCGCTGCGTGCACTCGGCCGGAACTTGGGCCCAGTGAGTGTGGTCTTCAAGAAGAGCGTGTCGTCGACGAGGATGGTCTCCCCGGCGATGCCCAGCAGCCCAGGCGAGGAGAACGTCCCTTTGAGCTGGCCGGTCGCGAGGTCGAGGTCGGCCGATGCGCTCGTGTCGCGCAGGTCGATCGGCGCACCGGCGCCGGTCCCGAGCGGGTCGAGTGAGATCCTCCCCTCGACCGCGATGTCCACGTGGACGCTCGTCGCGGCGGCGGCTGTCGTGGCCGCCGCGGCCAGGATCTCCTCGGGGTCGTCGAGCAGCGCGACCGGCTGCCCCTGGCACGCCGCGAGGGCCAGCGTGAGGATCCCGATCAGCGGAAGGAGGAGAGTTCGTTGGAGTCCCCGCATGCGGGCCAGACTCCGCGAGTCGGACGGGCCTGTCAAACGGTCGGTGGCGGGGCGTGCGAGGTGCCCGCCGCAACCGTTATCCGAAACGCTCTACCAGCTCAGGCGGCGGCACCCGGATCTGGAAGCCCTCGTTCCAATGCGTGAACGTGGCCGTCACGCCGATGTCGCCGAGCGCCCCGAGCGCCGCCTTGGCGTTGATGTCTGACAGTCGCGCCGTCGCCTGTTCAACGTGGATGGTCAGATCCACCGTCGCGTTCACTAGATCCGGCAGCGGCAGCCCGACGAGCTCTCCCGGTCCCAGTCCCCCACCCAACGCTGCGAGCTCCTCGGCCGTGAGCTGGATCGTGAGCGTGTAGCAGGTCCCGCCGGCGCATGGCACGTCGGCTCCCTTGACAGGGCCGAGGTCGCGTCGGGCGATGAAGTCGACGAGTCCCTTGAGCGGGTTCTCGGGCGCTGGAACCATGCCGTCGTTCGGGCTGAACTGGTACTTCGGCCCGGTCATGGACGTCTTGATGTAGGTGCCCTCGGCCGTGATGATCGCCTCCCCGTTCATCCCCATGAAGCCCGGTGCCGAGAACGCGACGCGGCCGGTGGAGGTCCGGAGATCAAGGTCGGCGGTGAGCTTGGTGTCGCGCAGATCGAGCGGGGCACCGCCGCCCCCGCCGAAGGGATCCGCAGCGATGCTGCCCTCGACCGCGAGCTCGGCCCTGACGCTCGTCGCGGCTGCGGCGTTGGTCGCCGCGGCGGCCAGGATGGCGTTCGGGTCCTCGAGCAGCGCGACCGGCTGGGCCTGGCAAGCGGCCAGGACCAGGACCAGGAGCGCGGTCAGCGGCGCGGCGCGGCGCGCGGTGGAGTGGCGCATGCGCGGAGCGTCCTCGCGCCGGATGCGGCTGTCAACGCCAAAGACACCGGCCGTGGGACCTTTAGGCACCGGTCGATGTGCGTTCGATGGCCCACTGCGACGGTCACTCGACCGAGTACTGGGCGGATCGCCGCCAGATTCGCGGCGTTAGGACGTGGGTGACTGCCCGGCGGGTGGCTGCGCCGGCGGGGGCGGCGTCGTGCTCGGCATCCACGCGGGCGGGGGCGGCGGCGGGCCGACCGACTCGACCTGTACCTCGATCCCCCCGAACCATCGCGCCGCGAGGTTGTAGCCCAGACAGAGGACCACGGTGCCGATCCAGCCGATCAGGCCGTAGAACAGGGTCAGGGCGATCCCGACCGCGATGGCCGCCAACGCGCCGCCAGGGGCGTTCGAGCCGACGCCGACGATGGCGAGCAGCAGGAAGATCGGGACGATGATGACCCCGATGATGATCATGTAGGTGGCCCCGATGACGGTCGAGGTCTTGAGCACGTTGAACCGTCGGATGCGAAACATCGTGTCCCTCCCATGCCGGCGATCGCCGGTTCCGGTTCTGAGTGTATGCGCGGCCCATCGCGCCACGAGCTCGCCCTGAGCGCGAGGCCCAGCAGGCACGAAGAAGGCCCCGGCGTCACCGCCGGGGCCTTCTCCGGTTCTCGAGACTCGAGAGGACTTAGAAGTCCATCCCTCCCCCGTGATCGTGACCGCCGGCGGCACCGGCCTTCTCCTTCTCCGGGATGTCCGAGACCAGCGTCTCCGTGGTCAGGACCATCGCGGCGATGGAGGCGGCGTTCTGGAGTGCCGAGCGGGTCACCTTGGCGGCATCGACGATGCCCTTCTTGAAGAGGTCACCGTAGTCGCCCGCGAGCGCGTCATAGCCGTGGCCGAGCTTGAGGCTCTTGACGTGCTCGATGACCACCTCGCCGGGCGCACCGGCGTTGTCGGCGATCTGCCGTGCCGGGGCCTCGAGCGCCTTGCGCACGATATCGACGCCGACCTGGGCATCACCGCCGAGCTTGATGCTGTCGAGTGCCGGGATGGCCTGCAGGAGCGTGGTCCCACCGCCGGCGACGAGGCCCTCCTCGACGGCGGCGCGCGTCGTCGAGAGCGCATCCTCGATGCGGTGCTTCTTCTCCTTGAGCTCGACCTCGGTGGCCGCGCCGACCTTGATCACCGCGACACCGCCGGACAGCTTCGCGAGGCGCTCCTGGAGCTTCTCGCGGTCGTAGTCGGAGGTCGTCTCCTCGATCTGGGCTTTGATCTGGGTCATCCGTCCGCGGATCTGGTCCTGCGAGCCGCCGCCATCGATGACCGTCGTGTCGTCCTTGGTCGCCACGACGCGGCGCGCGGTCCCGAAGTCCTCGGCTGTCACCGAATCGAGCTTGCGCCCGACTTCCTCGCTGATCACGGCGCCGCCGGTCAGCGTCGCGATGTCACGGAGCATCTCCTTGCGCCGATCGCCGAAGCCCGGCGCCTTGACGGCAAGGACCGAGACGGTGCCGCGGAGCTTGTTCACGACGAGCGTGGCGAGTGCCTCGCCGTCGATGTCCTCGGCGATGATCAGCATGGGCTTGCCCTGCTGGACGCCCTTCTCGAGGGCCGGAAGCATGTCCGGGACGCTCGAGATCTTCTTGTCGGTGATCAGGATGAGCGGGTTCTCGAGAACGGCCTCCATCCGATCGGGGTTGGTCACGAAGTACGCCGAGAGGTAGCCCCGGTCGAACTGCATGCCCTCGGTGTACTCCTTTTCGAGTCCGAGGCTCTGGCCTTCCTCGACGGTGATGACGCCGTCCTTGCCGACCTTGTCCATCACCTCGGCGATGATCTCGCCGACCTCGGGATCGGCCGCACTGATGGCGGCGACCGCCGCGATCTGCTCGCGGTTGTCGACCGGGCGCGACTGCTTCTTGATCTCCGCGACCACGGCCTCGACGGCGGCCTCGATGCCGCGCTTCACGACCATCGGGTTGGCCCCGGCGGTCACGACGCGGAGGCCCTCGCTGACGAGCGCCTGGCCGAGCACGACCGCGGTCGTCGTGCCGTCACCGGCGACGTCGTCGGTCTTGGTCGCGACTTCCTTGAGGAGCTGCGCGCCCATGTTCTCGAACGCGTCGTCGAGCTCGATGTCACGGGCGATGGTCACGCCATCGTTGGTGATCGTCGGCGAACCGAACTTCTTGTCGAGGACGACGTTGCGACCTTTGGGGCCGATCGTGACCTTGACGGCATCGGCGAGGCGGTCGATGCCCCGCTTGAGCGATCGACGAGCGGTCTCGTCGAAGAGGATCTGCTTAGCCAATGTCCTAAGTCCTCCAGGGTGGTGGCAACCTCAACGGTCTGCCGGCTCTCGTTCTCCGACGGCCGAGCGCGCTCGCTGGAGCGCATCGGCCGGAGGATGACGGTGACCCGTCAGTCCGCGACGATCGCGAGGATGTCCTTCTGACTGACGATGAGGTACTCGTCGCCGTCGATCTTGAATTCGGTCCCGGCGTACTTGGCGTACAGGACCTTGTCGCCTTCCTTGACGTCCATCGGCTCGCGCTTGCCGTCGTCGTTCACCTTGCCTGGACCCGCAGCGATGATCTTGCCCTCCTGGGGCTTCTCTTTCGCGGTGTCCGGCAGGACGATGCCGCTCTTGGTCATCTCCTCGCGCGGGGTGGGCTCGATGACCACGCGGTCGCCGAGCGGGCGAAGCTTGGTCTTGGTCGCAGTGGCAGTGGCCAACGTGCAATACCTCCTGTGACGGTCATGGCCGACCGTCGGGCGTGGATCCGTGGGCGGCGACCACTCGGGGTGACACGCGGTCAGCCGACCCGATCGTCATTTGTCGCATCGATCGCGGCGCATGCCCCGCGGGGCGGTCCGTCGATGCATGTTAGCACTCTCTGTGTGAGAGTGCTAAGTGCCAGACTACCGAACGGGCGACTGCGCTGTCAACTCGCAGCAGCGCGCTCGCGGAAGGTCCGATCATAGGCATCGACCAGCGCCGCACCGAGGGCGTCCGGCGAGATCCCGCGGCGCTCTGCGACCCAGCGCGCGGTGATCTCGACGTAGGCCGGTTCGTTGCGTGATCGTGGTGCGCCGGGTGGCGCCAGGAAGGGCGAATCGGTCTCCACCAGGAGCCTGTCGAGCGGCGTGATCGCGGCGACCTCAGCCGACGCCTCCTCCCCGTGGCGGAAGACGAGCCCGGAGAAGCTGATCGACGCACCGAGGTCGAGCATCGCCCGTGCGTAGTCGACCGGTCCCGAGAAGCTGTGGATGACGATCGGTGGCCTGCCCTGCCCCATCGCGGTCAGTTCGTCGAGGAGCGCGTCCTGAGCGTCGCGCCGGCCGGCCCCCGAGCGGCAATGCAGGATGGCCGGTCTTCCGAGCTCGGCCGCAAGGCGAAGATTTCGCCGGAGATTGGTCAGCTGATCCGGGATCGGGCTGAAGACGCGGTCGAAGTCGAGACCCGTCTCGCCGATCGCGGTGACGGTCCTGTCGCGTGCCCAGCCCTCGATGGTGCGCCAGCCGGCGTCATCGACCTTGGCGGCGTCGTGCGGGTGGACGCCGACCGCGACATCGATCCACGGCACGCGTACCTTCAGGTCGAATGCCCGTTCCGAGGACGCGACGTTCCAGCCCGGCACGAGGATGCGTTCCACGCCCGCCGCCCGGGCGGCGTCCAGGACAGCCTCCGCGTCATCCTCGAACCGATCGGCGTTGACGTGGCAATGGGAGTCGATGAGGCGCATCGGGGCATGGTAGGGGTCCGCGTTGCGACGCTCCTTCTTCCCGTCACACGAGAACCGACGAGCAGTCAGGCGCTAGGTGATCGCTCAGAGGGATCGATCTGGGCGTGAACCCGCGATCTGGCACAGCATCACGTCGCTAGGCGCGCTCATCTCATAGGTTTGATCGCTCGGAGCGATCAATCCAATGAAATCCGGCCATGCGCCCCCGATTCGTCCCGAAAACGATAGCTGCGAGCAATCACGATCGAGTGCCCTCCTCAGCCTCGGTCGCCGCTTCGACGTCGAGGCGCGGGAATATCGGCTCCGGGGTCGCAACCCGCCCGGCCTCGCCCGCCCGCGCACCCCACTCCAGCTCGCCGAGGAGCGAGGACCCACCGTTGCCGTCCATGCCGTAGCCGTACCCGTAGCCGAGTTGGGCCAGCACGCGCGGTGCGGTGCTCGGCATGAACGGCGCGGCGGCGATACCCACCAGCCGGCACGCTTCGACGAGATCGCCGAGCACGCCTCGGAGTCGATCGCCCGCCGCCTCGTCGCCGGCCTTCCAGGCCTTCGCCAGATCCCATGGCTTCTCGGCATCGACCACCCGGTTCGCCCCGCCGACGAACTCCCACAGCTCCCCGAGCGCATCGTGGAGTCGGCAACCCTCCAGCGCTTCGGCGTACGGCCGGACCGTGTCGTTCCAGCCCTCGGCGAGCGGCGACATCGACTCCGCGCGGGGCGCCGGCCGGACGCCATCGAGATAGCGCTTGGTCATCGACACGGTTCGGTTCACGAGGTTGCCGAAGTCGTTCGCCAGATCGGCGTTGTAGCGCCGCACGAACGAGTCCCACGACACCTCCGCGTCCCGGTCGAACGGCACCTCCCGCAACAGCACGTAGCGGGCGCCGTCGCTGCCGAACGCGGCCACGAAGTCATGCGGGTCGAGGAAGTTGCCGCGGCTCTTGCTCATCCGCTCGCCGCCGGCCGCCATCAGCCAGCCGTGGACCCACACGCGCCTCGGTGCGTCCAGCCCGGCACTCCACAGCATCGCCGGCCAGAAGATCGTGTGGAACCGCGCGATGTCCTTGCCGATGACGTGGAGGTCGGCCGGCCACCAACGCTCGAACGAGCCCGGATCGTCCGGGAACCCGACACCCGTGATGTAGTTGATGAGCGCGTCGTACCAGACGTAGATGACACCGGCCTCCGGATCCCAGGTCCCGTCCTCACGTAGGGCCGCCTCGCCGTTCTCCGCGATCGGGAACGGGATCCCCCAGCCGCCGGGCGTCCGCTCGCGCGAGATCGAGAAGTCCTCGAGCCCGCCGCGGATGAATCCGAGCATCTCGTTGCGCCTGGACTCGGGCTGGACGAAGTCCGCGTTGTCGGCGAAGAACTGCTCCAGACGCTCCTGGTAAGCCGACAAGCGGAAGAACCAGTTGCGCTCGGTCAGCCACTGGAGCGGCACATCCGGATGGTTCGGGCAGATGGTCCCGCGCGCGGTCTCGATCACGTCCGTCGCGTTGCGAAAGCCTTCGTTGGGGCAGTACCAGCCCTCGTATGTCCCGAGGTAGATGTCGCCGTTCGCATGGGCGCGGCGGACCATCTCCTGCGCAGCGCGGATGTGATCCGGGTCGGTCGTCCGGATGAAGCGGTCGGGCGAGATGCCGAGGGCGTCCTCGGCCGCCTTGAACAGCTCGACCTTCTCATCGACGAACTCGCGGGCCGGACGCCCTTCGTCCACGGCGGCCTGGGCGATGTTGATCGAATGCTCGTCGGTGCCGGTCAGGAAGCGCGTGTCATCACCGATCATCCGGTGCCAGCGCGCGATCACATCGGCGCCGATCACCTCATACAACGTGTGCACGCCGGGCTTCGAGTTCGCGTATGCGATGGCCGTGGTCAGGTAATAACGCGGGCGGTCGGACATCGGAGCGCGATGGTACCCGAGCACCCCACGCGGAGCGACTCGCTTAGACTCGGATTGATGGCGACATCGACCTTCTGGCAGAGCGGTTCTGGGTACGAGGCCTATGTCGGGCGCTGGAGTCGACGCGTCGCCGAGGTGTTCATCGATCGACTTGACGTCCCGTCGGGCCAGCGTTGGGTCGACGTCGGTTGCGGGACGGGTGCCGTCACGCAGACGATCCTGGCGCGCCGTGCGCCCGAGTCGATCCTCGGTGTCGATCCGTCCGAGACCTTCCTCGACGTCGCCCGCTTGGCGATCCAGGATCCCCGCGTCGCCTTCGAGATCGCCGACGCGGCCAGCATCCCGCTCGGAGATGACGACGTCGATGCCGCCGTCTCCGGACTGGTCCTGAACTTCGTGCCGGATCCCGTCGCGATGCTCGCCGAGATGCGCCGCGTGACCCGACCCGGCGGCACCGTCGCGATCTACGTGTGGGACTACGGCGACGGCATGCAGATCATGCGCCACTTCTGGGATGCCGCGATCGAGCAGGACCCGCGCGTCGCCGAAACGGCCGAGAGCCTTCGGTTCGAGATCTGCAAGCCCGAGCCGCTTCGCGCGGCGTTCCAGGACGCGGGTCTCACCGACATCGAGGTCGAGCCGATCGACATCCCGACCGTCTTCCGCGATTTCGACGACTACTGGCAGCCATTCCTCATGTCGACCGCCCCGGCACCGCGCCACGCCATGAGCCTGTCGGAGGACGACCGGGCGGACCTGCGCGAACGGATCCGCGCACGGTTACCGGTCGCCGCCGACGGCTCCATCCCGCTGACTGCGCGAGCCTGGAGCGTCCGCGCCAGCGCCTGACGACGCGCCGCTCAATGGCGGAAGTGGCGGGTCCCCGTCATCAGCATCGTCCCCTCGAGTCGGTCGACCGCGGCGATCGCCTCGTTGTCGCGCATCGAGCCGCCCGGCTGGGCGAACGCGCGGACGCCGGCCGCGAGACACGCTTCGACCGCGTCTGGGAACGGGAAGAAGGCGTCACTCGCGCAGGCGGCCCCGACCGTCGCGAGCGGACCGAGCATCGCGTGGGCCTTGGCGACGGCCTGGCGGGCGGCATCGACCCGTGACGTCTGGCCGCTGCCCATCCCAACCAGCCGCCGCTCGCGGACCAGCACGATCGCGTTCGAGGTGACGCCACGAACGAGCCGCCAGGCGAGGTCCAGGTCGAGCTGCTCCTCGGCGGTCGGCGCCCGCCGCGTTGCACACACCCAGGTCGTCGCGGTGTCGGTCAGGACGTCGGGCGCGGTCACCAGCACGGCACCACCGGCCGTCCGGATCGAGCCCAGCGGTCCGGCCGCACTGCCCGGCGCCGGATCGTCGGACGCCAGCAGCTCGTCGACCAGGACGCGCAGGTTCGGTTTGGCAGCCAGGATCTCCAGCGCATCGTCGGCGTAGGACGGCCCGATAACGATCTCGAGAAAGATCGATGTCATCGCCTCGGCCAGCGGCCGGTCGACCTGTCGCGTCACCGCGACCACGCCACCGAATGCGCTGACCGGGTCGGCCTCGAGCGCCGCGGTCCAAGCTGCCAGCGCGCTCGGCCGTTCGGCAGCACCACACGGGTTGGTGTGCTTCACGATCACGACCGCCGGCCCCAGCAGCGCCCGACCCAGGGCCGACGCCGCGGCCGCATCGAGCACGTTGTTGTACGACAGCGCCTTGCCCTGCAGCGGCGGTCGCTCCACGCCGAACAGGCCGTCTCCAAGCGTGCTGCCCGGACGTCGATAGCGCGCCGCCGCCTGATGCGGGTTCTCGCCGTACCGCAACGTCTCGACCTTCTCAAGGGAGACTGACAGGGTTGGCGGATAGGGGTCAGCGGGCTGTTCCAGCAGCCCGGCCTCGGCGAGGCGTGCCGGGAGCTCGGCCGCGATCCGCGCGTCGTACGCAGCGGTGTGCGCGAACGCCTCGAGGGCCAGCTCGCGCCGAAGTCGGTCATCGAGTCCGGCGCGTCGATCGAGGGCGGCGAGCACCTCGCTGTAGCGCGAGGGCGAGGTCACGATCGCGACGTTGGCGTGGTTCTTGGCGGCCGCGCGCACCATCGACGGGCCGCCGATGTCGATCTCCTCGATGAGCTCGTCGATCGTGATCCCAGGTCGCTCGAGCGCCGCGGCGAACGGATACAGGTTCACGACGACGAGCTCGAACGGGGCGATGCCCGCAGTCAGGAGTTGGCGCCGGTGGTCGTCGAGGCGACGGTCGGCGAGGACCCCGGCGTGCACTCGCGGATGGAGCGTCTTGACGCGGCCGTCGAGCATCTCCGGCGAGCCCGTGACGGCGGCGACATCGGTGACAGGCAGCTCGGCGTCGCGCAGCGTTCGCGCCGTGCCGCCGGTCGACACGAGCTCGAACCCGCGGGCAACCAGCCCGCGCCCGAGCTCGGCGAGCCCCGTCTTGTCGGACACCGACAGCAGCGCCCGTCGCGGTCGTGGGATGGCCGCGTCGGCGCGATCGAGGTCGATCGTCACGTGGCGCCCGTCCGAAGTGATCGCGCCGGCCAGGGCCAGCGCGACTGCCTGCGGCAAGAGCCGATGCTCGACGTCCTGGATGCGCCCGCGCAGCCGCTCCTCGTCGTCATCGGGGAGGACGGGCACGGCCTCCTGGGCGACGATCGGCCCGCCGTCGAGGGTCTGGTCGACGAGGTGGACGGTCACACCGGTGACCCTGACCGCCTGTGCCAGGGCATCGCGAACGGCGTGTGCGCCAGGGAACGCGGGCAGCAACGAGGGGTGTGTATTGAGCGTGCGGTCGGCGAAGGCGGCGAGGACCCGAGGTCCGACCACGCGCATGTAGCCGGCCAGCACGATCACGTCGGGTCGGGCACCAGCCAGGACATCGGCCAGCGCCTCGTCGTCACCGTCGTCGACCAGCGCGGTGTCGATCCCCTGCTCGATGGCCCAGTCGAGCGCCGGGCAGGCCCGATCGGCGAACACCACGACGATGTCACCCCCCAGCTCGCGACGCTGGGCGGCCGCGTGGAGCGCCCGCAGGTTCGAGCCAGCGCCGGACACGCCGACGGCGATCCGGCCGCTCACGCGATCGACTCCAGCCGCCCCTCGAGATAGCGGGGCCCGTCGGGCGTGGCCTCGATGATCTCGCCGACGACCATCGCCGGGACGTCGTGCTCGCCCAGCACGCGGATGGCGGTCGGGATCGCCTTGGCGGGAAGGACCAGGACCATCCCCAGCCCACCGTTGAACGTCGCCCGCAGCTCCTCGTCGTCCAGCCCGCCCAGCGCGCAGAACAACCGCAGGGCGGACGGTACCGACCAGCGCCGCGGATCGAGTCTCGCTGCTAGCCCCTCGGGCAGTGCCCGCGGAACGTTACCGGGCAGTCCGCCGCCGGTGATGTGCGCCGCACCGTGGATGTCATGGCGCTCATCGACCAGGGCCGCGCGGACAGCGAGCACTGCGCGGGCATAGATGCGCGTCGGCGTCAGCACGATCTCACCGAGCGTCGCCAGCGTCTCGTGCGGGGCGTCCTCCAGCGCCTCGTCCGTCGCGGCGTCGCCGAGCGTCCGCCGCAGACGCGCCTGGTAGGGCTCGCCGAGGTCGAGGTCCCACTCGGCGATCAGCGAGCGGACGAGCGAGAAGCCGTTCGCGTGCAACCCGCTCGATGCGAGCCCGAGGATCACGTCGCCCTCCCGGACCTCGGCACCATCGATGACGCGATCGCGCTCCACCACGCCGATACAACAGCCGGCGAGGTCGAACGCATCCGCCTCCATCAGCCCGGGGTGCTCTGCCGTCTCGCCGCCCACCAGCGCGGCACCCGCCGCGCGGCAGCCCGCGGCGACGCTGCCGACCAGCTCGGCCACGCCGACCGGGTCCAGCAGCCCGACAGCGACGTAGTCGAGGAACGCCAGCGGTTCCGCCCCGGTGCAGACGACGTCGTCGGCGCACATGGCGACGAGGTCGATGCCGATCGTGTCGAACCGGCCGACGGCCGCCGCGATCGCGGTCTTCGTACCGACCCCGTCGGTCGAGGCGACGAGCAGCGGTTCGCGATAGCCCGCCGGGATCGAGAAGGCGCCGCCGAACCCGCCCAGCCCACCGACCACCTCCGGCCGGCGCGTCGAATCGACGTGGGCGCGCATGAGCTCGACGGCGCGGTCGCCCGCATCGACATCCACACCCGCTCTGCGGTAGGCGGTGCGGTCCTTCTCAGTCACGACCGGCGATGACCGGTGTTTCCAGGATGAACTTGCGGCTCTCGGTGTCATACGGCACGGGTTCCGGATACTTGCCGTCGAAGCACGCGAAGCAGAACCGCTCGTACGGCAGGTCGAGCGCCGCGAGCACGCCGCGGATCGACAGATAGCCCAGCGAGTCGGCGCCGATGAACTCACGGATCTCGTCTTCCGAGTGGGTCGACGCGATCAGCTCGGTCTCGACGGACGTGTCGATGCCATAGAAGCACGGGTGGTAGATCGGCGGCGCGCTGATCCGAACGTGGACCTCGCGCGCGCCCGCGCGACGCAGCAGCTCGACGATGCGCTTCGTGGTCGTGCCGCGCACGATCGAGTCGTCGACGACGATCAGCCGCTTCCCGGCGACGACCGCGGGCATCGGGTTGAGCTTGATGGTCACGCCCCGATGGCGCATGCCCTGCGACGGCTGGATGAACGTCCGCCCGGCGTAGCGGTTGCGGTACATGCCCTCGCGATAGGGCAGGCCGCTCGCCTCGGCGTACCCGGCGGCGGCCGGTGCGCCGGTGTCGGGGACCGGGATCACGAGGTCGGCGTCCACGGGGTGCTCGCCGGCAAGTTGCTCGCCCATCCGGCGGCGAACCTCGTACAGGTTTCGACCCTCCATGTACGAATCGGGCCGCGCGAAGTAGATCAGCTCGAACACGCACAACGCGGGATCCGGCTCGGCGTAGCGGATCGAGCGCGGAGCATGGCCCGGTTCGAGGACCACGATCTCCCCGGGCTCGACGTCGCGGACGTACTCCGCCCCGACGATGTCCAGCGACGCGGTCTCCGACGACAGGCACCACCCGGTCGCGTCGTCCCCCCACAGGCCGCCATCATGCGGGCCACCCGGCTGACGAGCCCCGACGGGCAATCGCCCGAGCACCAGCGGCCGGAAGCCATGCGGGTCGCGGACGCCGATGACCCGCTGCTGGTCGAGGATGACCAGGCTGTACGCGCCGCGGACGCGGGGCAACACCGCGAGGAGCGCATCGACCGTGTCCGCCGCCGGCTCATCGGCGAGCAGCGCCGTCAACAGCTCCGTGTCGGTCGAGGCGGGCAGGCGTGCACGTCCGCCCGCCAGCTGCCCGAGCAGCTCCCGCGTATTGACGAGGTTGCCGTTGTGACCGATCGCGAGCGCGCGGCGCGGCCCCTGGCGGTAGGTCGGCTGGGCGTTCTCCCAGATGGTCGACCCCGTCGTCGAATAGCGGCAGTGGGCGATCGCCAGGGTGCCCCGCAGGCTGGGCAAGCGTCGCTCGTCCAGCACGGAACCGATCATCCCGAGGTCCTTGTAGAGCATCAGCTGCTCGCCGTCGCTGACCGCGATGCCGGCGGATTCCTGGCCGCGATGCTGGAGCGCGAACAGGCCGAGCGTGGCGATCGCGGCGGCCTCTGTCGGCTCCCCGCCCGGCACCACCACGCCGAAGACGCCGCACATCAGGCTTTCTCCCAACCGAGTGCGCGGGTCAGGCCGTGATCCCAGGCGTGCTGAAGGGACGCGAGTGGCACCTCGAGGGTGTCGGCGACGGTGCTCCCCCGTTCTTCGGATGCGCCAGTGGCGCCGGCCCCGACGAGCTGGATCACGAGGCGCTCGCCGCCGACCGTGCCGAGTGTCTCGACCGGCAGGCCGTGCTGGCGGGCGAGCAGCACCAGCGCCGGGACGAACCGTGGCGTGGTCGTAACGACGATCCGCGACGGGCTCTCGCCGAACAGCTCGACCGCCGGCGACATGGCCGTCGGCAAGCGCACCGAGGCACCACGACCGCCCCACATCGCACATTCCGCGAGGGCCACCGCGACGCCACCGCCGCTGATGTCCTGGGCGCTCGAGACCAGTCCGCGCGCGATGGCCTCGCGGATGAACGCCTGCGATGCCGCCTCGCGCGCCAGATCGAGCGACGGCGGGTCGTCCTCGGCCGCGGTGCCCGCCAACGCGGCGTAGACCGAGCCGGTCAACCCTGGGCTCGACGCGCCGACCAGGACGATCGTGTCGCCATCGGCGACGAATCCAGGTCCGACCAGCGCCTCGATGTCATCCAACAACCCGACCACGCCGATCTCCGGCGTCGGCGCGATGGATCCGGTGGGCGACTCGTTGTACAGCGACACGTTCCCGCCGGTCACGGGGAGGCCCAGCGCACGGCACGCGTCGCCCAACCCGCGGACGCCCTCGCTGAGCTGCCAGAACGCCTCGGGCCGCGTCGGGTCGCCGTAGTTGAGGCAGTTCGTCACGCCGAGCGGGCGCGCGCCGGTGATGCTCACGTTGCGCGTCGCCTCGGCGACGCTCATCGCGGCCCCTGCGTACGGGTCGATAGCGCCGACGGCCTGGTTGCCATCGGTCGACGCCACGATCGCCTTGGTCGTGCCCTTGATCCGCAGCACGGCCGCGCCGTGACCGGGCCCGACCACCGTGTCCGCGCCGACGGTCGAGTCGTACTGCTCGAACACCGCGCGTCGAGACGCGAGGTTCGGGGAGCCGAGGAGGGCCAGGAGCACCGCACCCGGGTCCATGCCCCGTTCGGGGAGTCGATCGCTCGGGCTGAGCGGGAGGCCCGGCGCGGGCGCATTTCGGCGATGCTCGGGTGCTCGCGCGACGCGTTCGTGGACGATCGCGTCGCTCGTCAGGGCGGCGGCCGGGACACGCGCCAGCTCGACGCCGTCCTGTGCGACCGTGATGTCGCCGTCATCGGTCACCCGCCCGATCACCGCGACCGGCAACCCCCAGCGCTCCGCGACCTCGCGGACCGCCTCCCACCGATCGGGCCGGACGATCGCGCACATCCGTTCCTGCGACTCCGAGATCATGACCTCGAACGGTGCCATGTCCGGCTCGCGCCGCGGGATCGCGTCGAGGTCGACCAGGATGCCGGTGCCCGCCCGGTCGGCCGTCTCGGATGTCGCGCAAGTGATCCCCCCGGCGCCGAGGTCCTGGAGACCCTCCACCAGCCCGCGTTCGATGAGCTCCAGGGATGCCTCGATGAGCAGCTTCTCTGCGAAGGGATCACCGACCTGGACCGACGGCCGCTTCGAGGGATCATCGTCCGTGAAGGTGGCACTCGCCAGCACCGACGCGCCGCCGATCCCGTCGCGACCGGTGGTCGAACCGAACAGGACCACGAGGTTCCCCGGCCCGGGTGCCGCGGCGAGCGTCAGCCGGCGCTCCTCCAACAGGCCGATCGCCATCACGTTGACCAACGGGTTGCCGGCGTACGAGGGGTCGAACACCAGCTCGCCGCCCACCGTCGGGATGCCGACGCAGTTGCCATAGCCACCGACCCCACGGACGACGCCGTCGACGAGGTGGCGCGTCCGTGCGTCGCTCGGGTCACCGAACCGGAGCGCATCGAGTACCGCGATCGGCCGGGCGCCCATCGTGAAGATGTCGCGCAGGATCCCACCGACGCCGGTCGCGGCGCCCTGATACGGCTCGACCGCGGATGGGTGGTTGTGCGACTCGATCTTGAACGCGACGGCCAGCCCATCGCCGATCGAGATCACGCCCGCGTTCTCACCCGGTCCCGCGACCACATCCTCGCCGCCCATCGGAAGCGTGCGCAGCAGCGGCTTCGAGCTCTTGTACGAGCAGTGCTCGCTCCACATGACGCTGAACATGGCGAGCTCGAGGTCGTTCGGTTTGCGCCCGCCGAGGCTGTCGCGGATCGCTGCGAGCTCGTCGTCGGTCAGGCCGAGCCGCCGATGGAGCGGTTCGACATCGGGCGTCGCCACCGCGTCCGCCTCGGCCACCGTCATCCGGCGCCCACGGCGACCGCTCGGTCGCCGGCCGCGACGTGCGCCGCGCTGTCCACCAGCGACCGGATGATGCCCGCCCCGTCGTCCGACCCGAGGATCGATTCCGAGGCGCGCTCCGGGTGGGGCATCAGCCCGGCGACGTTACCCGCTCCGTTCAGGACGCCGGCGATCGCCCGCAGGCTGCCGTTCGGGTTGGCAGCACGATCGTCATCGGCGGCCGGCTCGCCCGACCGGTCGACGTACCGGAACAGCACTTGGCGATCGGCCTCGAGGGCGTCCAGCGTGGCCTCGTCGGCGAAGTAGCAGCCCTCGCCGTGGGCGATCGGCATGCGCAGCGACGCACCCGCGGCGGCGAGCGCGTGCGTGAACGGCGTGTCGAGGCGGTCGGCCGCGATCTGGACGTCCCGCCCCAGGAAGCGCAGCTGGCGATTGCGGAGCAGCGCACCCGGGACCAGCCCCGCCTCGGCAAGGACCTGGAACCCGTTGCAGATCCCGAGGACCAGACCGCCCTCGGCCGCGAACGCGGCGACGGCCCGCATCACCGGGCTGAACCGGGCGATCACGCCGGCGCGGAGATAGTCGCCATAGGCGAAACCACCCGGGAGGATCACGGCCGCGACCGCGTCGAGACCAGCCGACTCGTGCCACAGCGCCACCGGCTCGGCACCCGCGAGCTCGAGGGCGTGCAGGGTGTCCCGATCGCAGTTGCTGCCCGGGAACACGACCACCCCGATGCGGACGGGCATCAGGCGACGGCTCCGATCGGCTCGATGGCGTACGACTCGATCAGCGGGTTCGCCAGCAGCTCCGAGGCCAGCCGCTCGACGACGGCCAGGGCGGCGGTTGCATCGGCCGCCTCGACCGTCAGCTCCACGCGTCGTCCGACCCGCACTGAGCGGACGCCCTCGATCCCGAGGTGATCCAGGCTGCCCTCGACCGCCCGGCCCTGCGGGTCGAGGATGCCGGGTTTCGGCGTCACGTTCACGGCGTACCGGTGGCTGCTCATCGGGCGATCACGTCCTCTGCGAGATAACGATCGAAGCTGGCGCCGGTGATCCGCTCGAACGCGGCCACGTAGCGTTCGCGTGTGCCGCGGATGACGTCCTCGGGGAGTGCCGGACCGGGGTCCGTCTTGTCCCACGACTGGCCCTCGAGCCAGTCGCGCACGAACTGCTTGTCGAAGCTCGCCTGCGGGCGACCCGGTTCGTACGATGCCGCGTCCCAGAACCGCGACGAGTCGGGCGTCAGCGCCTCGTCGACGAGGATCAGCTGGTCCCTGAGCAGCCGATCGTTGCGGTTCTCCGGTCGACGTCCGCGCGGCGGTCGCGTCTTGCGCTCGATCCGCTCCGCCGCAGGTCCGACCGGATCCCGGTCGACATCCGGACCCACCGCGATGCCGAACTCGAACTTGGTGTCGGCGAGCAGGATCCCGGCACGGGCGGCGATCGCCGTGGCGTAGCCGTACAGCGTGATCGCCCGATCGCGGATGGTCTCCGCGATCGGCCCGGCGATGTCGGGCGAGAACAGCCAATGCCGCCCGATGTGCTCGACCATCGTGTCGAAGTCGATGCTCTCGTCGTGGGCGCCGAGCTCGGCCTTGGTGGCCGGGGTGAAGATCGGCTCCGGGAGGCGGTCGCTCTCACGCAGGTCTTCCGGCAGCGCGATGCCGCACACCGTGCCACGCTCGCTGTACTCCTTCCAGCCGGACCCCGCGAGGTAGCCACGCACGACGGCTTCGACCGGCACGACCTCGGTCTGCTGGCAGACCATCACGCGACCGCGCCACTCATCGAACGATCCGATCACGGCCAGCTCGTCCGGAGGATCGGCGGTCCGTTCGGCCACGTCGATCTCGTACGCGTCCTGGATGATCTCGGGTTTGGTGTCGAGCAGGTGGTTGGGCACGATCCCGGCCGTCTCGGCGAACCAGAAGCGCGACAGCCCGGTGAGGACGCGGCCCTTGTCCGGGATCTCGGTCGGCAGGATCACGTCGAACGCGCTGATCCGGTCCGACGCGACCAGCACCAGCCGACCATCCGGCAGCTCATACAGGTCGCGGACCTTGCCGGACCGTAGGAATGCGTCAGCCGTCAGCACGGCTGACCTCCGTCGTCGGAGCGAGCGTGTCGAGCCGGTCGATGACCGCGTGGACGTTGCGCAGGAACGTCGTCTCGTCGAAACAAGCGTCGAGATCGGCGAGCGGCAAGCGCTTGGCGACCACCGGGTCGACCGCCAGTAGCTCGCGCAACGGGGCTCGCTCGTCCGCGGCCCGCAGCGCGGCCCGCTGGACGATCGCATACGCCTCGTCCCGGCCGATGCCGCCCTTCTCGACGAGCGCCACCAGCACCCGGCTGCTCGCGTGCAGCCCGAGCCCGCGGGCGATGTTCTCGCGCATCCGCTCCGAGCGCACGACCAGTCCCTCGATCATGCCGGTCATCCGGACGAGCATGTAGTCGAGCAGGATCGTGGCGTCCGGCAGGATGACACGCTCGGCACTGGAATGGCTGATGTCGCGCTCGTGCCACAGCGGCTGGTCCTCGAATGCCGTCTGGGCATAGCCGCGGAGCAATCGGGCAAGCCCCGAGATCCGTTCGGACAGGATCGGGTTGCGCTTGTGGGGCATGGCACTGGAGCCCTTCTGGCCGACCTTGAATGGCTCCTGGACCTCGCCGATCTCGGTGTGCTGGAGGTTGCGGATCTCGGTCGCGATGCGCTCGAGACTGCCGCCCAGGATCGCGATCGCGGCCAGCAACGCCGCGTGACGGTCGCGTTGGACGATCTGGCTGCTAACCGGGTCGACGTGCAGCTCGAGCGACGCGAGCACCTCGGCCTCGATGTCCGGGTCGAGATGGCTGTACGTGCCGACCGGGCCCGAGATCTTGCCGGTCCCGATCTCGTCGACCGCGGCGGCCAGTCGCGTCCGCCCGCGGTCGATCTCGAATGCCCAGCCGGCGACCTTCAGGCCGAATGTCGTGGGCTCGGCGTGGACCGAGTGGGTGCGGCCCATCATCGTGGTATCCGCCTCCGCTCTGGCGCGGCTCACGAGGACCGCGATCAACCGGTCGCAGTCGGCCAGCAGGCGCGTGCCGGCTGCCCGGAGCTGGAGCGCCAGCCCCGTGTCGACGACGTCGCTGCTGGTCAGGCCGTGATGGAGGTAGCGGCCCTCCGGCCCGACCGATTCGGCCACCTGGCTGACGAAGGCGATGATGTCGTGGTCGGTCGTCCGCTCGATCTCGGCGATCCGGTCGACATCGATGGTGGCGCGGGTCTCGATCGCCTCGAGCGCGCCTGCCGGGATGAGTCCGCGGGCCGACTGCGCCCGCGCGACGGCGAGTTCCACGCGCAGGATCTGCTCGAAGCGGGCCCCCTCGGACCAGATCGCCCCCATCTCGGCCAGGGTGTAGCGACGGATCAACGGCCGGCACCGATGAGCGCCGCGAGCACCTCGGGATCGAAACCGATATCGCGGCGACGCTGGAGCCCGTCGAAGGACACACGGTCGACTGCCGCCTCGGCGGCGACCCTGGCCGCCTCCACGTTCGGGCCGCGACCGACGATGGTCAGGACGCGTCCCCCACCGGTCCGGTAGCCGCCGTCGGCATCGCGCGTCGTCCCCGCGTGGAACACCAGCGCGCCGGTGGCCCGGGCCGCGTGCAGCCCCTCGATCGCGTCGCCGTGGCGGGGCGTTTCCGGGTAGCCGGCTGCGGCGAGGACGATGCCGACCGATGCCACCGGCAGGGTCGGCAGGCGGCTGCGCTCGAGATGCAGTGGCTTGGCGGCAGTCAGCAGCCTGCCCTTGGCGGCTGCCAGCAGGAACGGCCCGAGCGGCGCGGCAAGGCGCGGCAGGATGACCTGCGTCTCGGGGTCACCGAAGCGGGCGTTGCATTCCAGGAGCACCGGTCCGTCGGCGGTCAGCATCAGGCCCGCGTAGAGGGCGCCACGGAACGGGCTGCCGCGGCGGGCCAGCTCGGCCAGTATCGGTCGGTGGAACCGCTCCAGAAGGTCGTCAGCGGCGGTGTCGGGCAGGTCCTCGAGCGGGCTGTAGGCGCCCATCCCGCCCGTGTTGGGACCCATGTCGAGGTCGTACAGCCGCTTGTGGTCCCGCGCGATGGGCAGCGCCAGGGCATCCGTGCCGTCGCAGATCGCGATCAGGCTGGCCTCGCGGCCGACGAGCCGCTCCTCGACGACGATCGCGTCCCCCGCGATCATCGTGGTGATCGCCGCCTCGGCGGCGTCGAAGTCGTCGGCGACCGTCACGCCCTTGCCAGCGGCGAGCCCATCGGCCTTGACGACGATGCCCCGTCCTTCGCCCTGGAGGGCTCGCGCGAACGCGATCGCCGCCTCCCGGTCGCCCACGCCGAACGCCCCGGCCTTTGCCATCGGCACCCCGGCCGCGATGGCAACATCGTGGCAGAACGCCTTGCTCGACTCGATCCGCGCGGCGGCCGCGGTGGGCCCGAACACCGGGATCTTGGCATCCTGGAGGGCGTCGGCGACGCCAGCGGCGAGTGGCGCCTCGGGGCCGAGGACCACGAGCTCGGCCGCGATCGCCTTCGCTACGAACACGACCGCCTCGGCATCGAGCGGGTCGAGGTCCTTGAGTACCCGGACGCGAGCTTCCGTGCCGATGCCATGGCTGCCCGGCGCGACGACGACCTCGTTGATGCCGGGCTCGAGGCTCAGCTTCCAGGCCAGCGCGTGCTCGCGCCCCCCGCCACCCACGACGAGGACACGTGTCGGCATGACGAGACCGGCTCGGCTCATGCCGGCATCGCCTGGCGCTGGCGCACCGTCCGCCATGCGCGCTCGATGGTCTGGGTCCGCTCCGGCCCGACGGATACCAGCACGATCGGCACGCCGGCATGCGCCTCGATCGCCGTGACGTAGCGTCGCGCGTTCTCCGGCAGGTCGCTGAGGGACCGCACGTCGTTGATCGGCTCCGCCCAGCCGGGATACTCGTCGTAGATGGGGATCGCGCGCGCGAGCGTCGCGCCGCTCGACGGCCACATCTCGACCTGTCGACCGTCGACTTCGTAGGCCACGCAGATGCGCAGCGTGTCGATACCGGACAGGATGTCGAGCTTGTTGAGCATGATCGAGCTGACGCTGTTGACCGCGACGGCGTAGCGCAGGGGCACCGCATCGAACCAGCCGACCCGCCGCGGTCGGCCGGTCACGGTGCCGTACTCGTGGCCGCGCTCCGCAATGCCACGCCCGATGCCGTCCAGCAGCTCGGTCGGGTAGGGCCCCGAGCCGACACGCGTCGAGTACGCCTTCATGACGCCGATGACTTCGTCGACCTGGAGCGGACCGACGCCGCCGCCGGTGCACGCGCCGCCGGCGACCGGGTTGGACGAGGTGACATACGGGTAGCTGCCGTGGTCGAGATCGAGGAGCGTGCCCTGGGCGCCCTCCAGCAACACTCCCTCCCCACGCGCGAGCGCGGTCTGGACGAGCCACGTCGTGTCGTCGAGGTGGTCGCGCAGCCGCGCGCCCCAGCCGAGGGCCTCGTCGACCAGCGCGTCGACGGTGAGCGGCGGGCAGCCCATCGACGCCAGGAGCAGGTTCTTGTCCGGCAGCACCCGCCCGAGCCGCTCGCGCAGGATGTCGCCATCGAGCAGGTCCTCCATGCGCAGACCGAGCCGCCACGCCCGATCGCCATAGGCCGGGCCGATGCCGCGACCGGTGGTGCCGACGGCGGCGCCCGCCAGCCGCGCCTCGTTGGCCTGATCGAGCGCGATGTGGTACGGCATGATCACGTGCGCGCTGCGGCTGACCCGCACGCGCGCGACGTCGATGCCGCGCGCCACGAGCATGTCGAGCTCGTCGATCAGCGTCACCGGGTTGACCACGACGCCGTTGCCGATGACCGACGTGATGTGCGGGTAGAGCACGCCCGACGGCGTGAGCCGGAGCTTGAACACCTCGTCGCCGCGGACGACCGTGTGGCCGGCGTTGTCGCCGCCCTGGTAGCGCACGACCATCGAGGTCTGCTCCGCCAGGAAATCGGTCGTCTTGCCCTTGCCCTCGTCGCCCCACTGCAAGCCGACGATCACGGTTGCGGGCATCAGGCCCCCAGCCCAAACAAAAAGGCCCTCATCGGGCCTTGGGTAGACTGCTCCCTCGTCGCGCCGCCGACGTGTCGGCGGATCGGTGGCTGGTCGCTCGACCGGCTCACGGAACGGCCGATGCGCCCTACTCGCGCGATCGTTGACCTCCTGGTTCGCGGTGCTCGGGCCGCTGCTACGAGGACGGGCGGAGTATAGCAAGCGGGCGGCCGGCGCCGGAGGCCCGCCGGGTTCTCCGGAACCCATGCGGTACCACCGTCGCGACAACGGGGTACCACCGGCGGGTCCGGTCGCAGCGGCTGCACCCCTAGCCTTTGCCCGTGGCCCGTCTGCTCGGGATCCTGGCGCTCGCGGCTGCCGTCGGGATCGGGATCCTGCTCATGTTCGCCCCAGAAGTCATGGCACCCTGGGTCGAGGCACCGCTGCGCCCTGCGATCAGCGCGCTGGTCGCCGCCTGTCTCGGGGTCATCCTCACCTCGATCGTGGTGCGCTCGCACATGAATTACCGCTTCGACCGGCTGGTCAAGGCCGCGGAGCGCATCGCATCGGGCGACTACACCGCGCACGTCGCCCCGCGCGGGGGCGGCCTCGAGGCGCGGCTGGCGGTCGCCGTCAACGGCATCGCGGCGGCCCTCGTCGATACCCACGACCGCGCGACCTTCGATCGACTGACCGGCGTCGCCAACCGCCAATCGCTGCTCGCGTCGCTGTTCGCCGAGACGGAGCGCGCCGGGCGGTACGGCCGGCCGCTGTCGGTGGCGTTCGTCGACATCGACCACTTCAAGGCGGTCAACGACACATACGGTCACGCCGTCGGCGACATCGTGCTGCGCGGCGTGGCGCAGACGATCTCCGCCAACCTGCGCACCTCCGACATGATCGGGCGCTATGGCGGCGAGGAATTCATGCTGATCCTCACCGAGACCGACATCGAGGAGGGCGCGGTCCTCACCGAGAAGCTGCGCACGCTCGTCCAACGGCAGCGGTTCGCGATCGAGGGAGCACCGGAGATCGCCGTCACGATCTCGATCGGCATCGCCGGCGGCTCCGGCACCAAGCTGCGCATGGACACGCTTGTCCGCGACGCCGACGCGGCCATGTACTCGGCGAAGTCGCTCGGCCGCAACCAGACGTACGTCTTCGCCGAGCCCGATGACGACGCGCGCGTGCCGCGCGCCCCGATCTCCGCGGCGGGCCGGGCCCGCGCGGTCGAGATCGGCCAGCGCGCGCGCGAGGCGGCAACGGCCGCCCTGACGTCGGTGCTGACGCCGCTGCCCCACTATCGCGGCCAGCCCTCGGCATTGATCGCGTCGATCGTAGTCTCGCTGGCTCGTCAGCTGCAGCTGTCGGACGCCGAGATCGACCGGCTCCGGGTCGCCGCGCTGCTGCACGACGTGGGCAAGGTGGCCGTCCCCGAGGAGATCCTCGAGAAGCCGTCGGCCCTGACGTCGGCCGAGTGGCGGAGCGTCGTCCAGCATCCCCGCATCGGCCAGGTGATCCTCGAGCAGGCCGCCGCGCTGAAGGACGCCGTCCCGATCATCCTCCACCACCACGAGCGCTACGCCGGCCACGGCTACCCGTTCGGGTTGCGTGCCAACGAGATCCCCCTGGGGGCACGGATCGTGGCCATCGCCGACGCCTACGACGCGATGATCAACGACCGGCCGTACAAGCGAGCGATCAGCCACGAGCATGCCATCGCCGAGCTTCGCCGCCACAGCGGCACGCAGTTCGACCCGGAGCTCGTCGAGCTGTTCTGCGACCTGTACGCGGACCACGCGCCGGAGCCCGATGCGACGATCCTGGCGATGGCGGCCGGGGAGACGGCACACCGACCGACCGCGCTGGTCGTGCCCGAGCCTGCGGCGGCACGGACCCAACGCAAGCGTCGCCGCACCGAGTCGAGCGACGACCAGGCGATCGGGGAAACGCAGACCCTGGCACCCGATGGCTCGATCGGCATCGGCCCCGCGCGCGTGCAGGTGGCGCCGATGGTGCCGCCGGCGACGCCTGCCTCGCGACCCCGCCGGACCGACACCGCCGCCGGCTGACGACGCCGCGGTCGGCTCCCGCAGCGCACGCCGCTAAGCGGCAGGCAAGCCCGCGATACGTCCCCGTGCAGCCCTCCTTGCTAGCGTCTTGTCACCCGCCGCAGACGCAGGGTCGGGACCGGAGCATCCGGCCGGCCGGGAAGGAGATCGGACCGTGAACAAGGTCCTGCTCACGGGTCGCCTCACGCGCGATCCGGAGATGCGCAGCCTCGCGAGTGGCAAGAACGTCACGACCTTCACCGTTGCCAGCAACGAGTTCCTCGGCGGCGGCCGGGAGAAGGCCGAGTACAGCAATATCGTCACGTGGGACCGCCTGGCCGAGATCGCCGGCACGTACCTCGGCAAGGGCCAGCAGGTGGCGATCGAGGGCCGGCTCCAGACGCGCTCGTGGGATGACGACCGGGGTCAGCGGCACTGGAAGACCGAGATCGTCGCCTCGCACGTCGAGATGCTGTCGGGACGGCGGAAGAAGGACTACGAGGCGCAGCAGGCCGCGGAGTCCCTCGTCGCCCAGGCGGAGCGCCTCGGCGACGCGCCGCCCACCGATCCGGTTCCGGAGTCGGCGGAGGCCATCGCAACCGATGGCGACGACGACGACGAGGAGGAGGCCGAGGCCGACGCGGCCTGAGGCAGGCACCCATCTCGCGGCGGCGGCGCGTACCCCCTCCCGTGCCGTCGCCGCGCCACTGTGCGATCAGCGAGTCACCAGCGCTGATGCCGAGATACGTCCCGCGGGCCGAAATGACGCACATCCCGGGCCAGCGACCGGTCATTGATCCTAGGGAGAGGCGTGCGAGGACCCCTCCGACTTCGTTGCGTCGTCCTCAGTCAAGCGGAGCAATTCGTCGACCACCTGGTCAAGAGGCCGGGTGGCGTCGATATCGATCGCTCCGGCCGGTCCTTGGTCGCGCCGATTGAGCTCGAGCATGAGTTCGACACCCGCCTGGCCAAGCTGCCAGTCGTCATGGGTGCGCGCTCGCAGGCGGCGTCGCATCGTGTCATCGTCGATACGGAGGTTGAATGTCTTGATGAAATAGGGCAGGAAGCGGTCGCGATTTCGGCTGCTCCCACAGACGAACAACACCTCCGGTTCTGGCCGTTCGAGTTCGCTGACAGCCTGTTGCAGATCCCACATCCACGTGTCGTGACCGATCGGCCCACCTGGAAGGCCGGTGTCGGGGTCGGCACTGAACGCCCAGGCACGGTCTGTACTGATGGCCTTGTAGCCGCGTCGGACCAGCTCCTCGTACACCGAGGATTTGCCGGCACCTGACAACCCTTCCACGAGATAGTTCCGCTTCGCCACGGTGACTGTCCTATATCAGCTCTTCGCGAAATGTCGAGATGCTGTCCGGACTAGTCGATGCGTGCCTCGTCCTCGGGCGTGGCATGGATCGGGTCCTGCCGCGGCTTCTCGCAACCGGGCAGCCCACAGCGGGTCGAGCGCAGGAAGGCCGTCGTCCCGCCGAGGATGTTGGCCCGGTTGCTCTCGAACGAGCTGCCGGTCATGGCGGCGGCCAGCCCGCCATCGCTCTCGCGAAATCGATGGGGCCGGCGGGGGTCGATGCGCTCCTGCTTCGGCATGACCTACTCGATCGGCGGTCCGACGAACTCGAAGAACGACACCGCGAGGATCAGGTAGACGATCATCAGCAGCGCCCCTTCCAGCCAGTTCGACTCGCCGTCGAGGGCGATCAGGGCGCTGATGCCGACGGCCGCCGCGACCGCGGCCACCTCGATCGGCTCGAAGACGAGGTCCATCGGCTGACCGAGGACTGCGCCCAGCAGCACCAGGAGCGGCGCGACGAACAGCGCGACCTGGAGGCTCGAGCCATAGCTCACCGCCATGGCGAACTCCATCTTGTTCTTCGCCGCAAGCTGGACCGCCACGAGGTGCTCCGCGAGGTTGCCGATCGTCGGGACCAGGACGACCCCGACGAAGAACGCCGACAGTCCGAACGAATTGATGAAGGTCTCGATCGAGCCGACGAGGATCTCGGACAGGACCGCGAGCAACAGCGCCGCCCCGATCAGCACCGCGACCGCGACACGGCCGGACCATGGCGGGCCACCATGCTCGCCAGTCTCGCCGTGGCCGCCCAGCGTCTCCGCAGGGTGGCTGAACCCGTAGATGAGGGACAGCACGTAGCCGGCCATCAAGGCGATGGAGACGAGCACCGACTCCTCGGTCAGCGAGCCCTGGGCGGGATCCGCGGTCGTGAACGCGAACACGGCCGGCACGAATAGCCCGATGACCGCCAGGACCAAGAGGGACGCGTTCGATGATGCGATCCGCTGGCTGAATGACTGGGTCCCGTGGCGCAGCCCGCCGAGGAAGATGCTTGCGCCGAGGACCAGCAGCAGGTTGCCGATGATCGATCCGGTCAGCGACGCCTTGACGACCTGGATCAGACCGGCCTGCAGGGCGAAGAACGCGATGATCAGCTCGGCGATGTTGCCGAACGTCGCGTTGAGGATGCCGCCCACCTGCGGGCCGGTGAGTGACCCGAGCCGCTCTGTGGAGAGGCCGACCACCCACGCCAGCCCCAGGATCGCCGCAGCGGCAACGACGAAGATCAGGTTCTGATTGGCGTGCAGCCCGAAGTCGAGGACGATCGCCGCGACGCTCGCGACGACCGTGATGATGAGGGCGATCCGCCCGATCGGCGAGAGCGGGCCCAGGATGGGCAGGCCGGCACGACCTGACGGGCCCGGCGCTGGATGGCTGGCAGCGGTCATACGGCCATCCTAGGTAACTGGACCTTCCAGGAATCTTGCGGTAGCGCTTCGGTCCGGATAGGACGCCTGCGTGCCGCGCCGGGTCACGCTGTCAGCGGCCGCGACGCAACCGAGTCGCACGGCCGCCTCGACAGTCCGGCCGAGGGCCAGGCCGACCGCGAACGCCCCCAGGAACGCATCGCCCGCTCCCGTGGTATCGACCGCCTCGACGCGCGGTGCGGCCACCCACGACGCGGCCTCGCCTCGCGGGAGCACCAGCGCCCCGGCCGCGCCAAGCGTCACGACCAGCGAGACGCCGAGCTGCTCGGCGAGCGCGCGGACCGCAGCCTCCTGGTCGGCACGGGTCTCCCCCAGCGTGCTGCCGGCGATCAGCTCGAACTCATGCTCGTTGGGGACCAGCCAGTCGGTGACCTCGATCAGCGCCGGCTCGACCGGCGCGGCCGGGGCTGGGTTGAGCACGGTGATGCCGCCGGCGCGTCGAGCCGCGGCGAACCCGGCAGCGGTCGTCGCCTGCGGGATCTCGAACTGGCCGAGCACCACCTGCGGCTTGAGCGTCTCGACGGCTTCGGTGGCCACCTCGGGCCGAACGTGCTGATTGGCCCCCGGCACGACGATGATCCGGTTGGTGCCGCTCCGGTCGACCCAGATCGGCGCCACACCCGACGAGCCGGGCACGCGCCGCATGAAGGTGGTATCGACCCCTTCCTTCGCGAACTGCTCGAGGTACGCCGTCCCGTGGCTGTCATCACCGACGGCGTTGACCATCGCGACTGCCGCCCCGAACCGAGCGGCCATCACCGCCTGGTTGGCGCCCTTTCCGCCGAACCCGGTCACATAGGTCGACCCGATGACGGTCTCGCCATCGCCCGGCAGGCGGTCGGCATACGCGACTTGGTCGATCATCGTGCTGCCCACCACGACGATCCGTGGGCTGCTCACGTCACGCTTCACCGGGCCTCCTCAGGCTCGCGCCAGTGACCTGATCCCGGCCAGGATCACGCCGACGAACAGGGTAGCGGCCAGGCCGAACAGCGCGAGGACCAGTGGCACAGGCAGTACGAGATCGCGTGCGTGATCGGCGTCCCAGATCGTCAGCCCGAGGGCCGTCCCGACGACCCCGGCGCCGACGCCCGCGACGACCACGGCGAGGTCGCCCCGGCCGAACCGGACCCGTCGATACGACGTCCGCTCGCCGGTCGCCCCGAGACCCCGTGACTCGAGCCCGATCGTCAGCCGCTGCACCCGCTCGAAGGCGCCGGCGAACACCGGGACGAACGTCGGGAGCACGGCCCGGAACCCCGTGGCACGCATGCCGCGCGCCCGCTGTGCTGACAGGACGATCTCGAACTCGCGCTGGAGGATCGGGATGAGCTGGAGGGTCATCGCCACCATCAGGTTGGCGACATACGGGACGCGCAGCCGGGCGAGCGCGGCGAACAGGTCGCTGGGGTGTGTCGTCATGAAGATCGCCAGCGCGACGGACTCCAGCGCGAGGAGCCGGCCTGCCAGCGATAGCCCGTGCATCGTGCCGTCGCCGAACAAGGCGAGCGGCCCCAGGTGCGCTGACGGGACGCACGGTCCCTGGCAGTCGGCCGGGGCGAGCGTCTGGATCACGAGGATCGATGCCATGATCGGCGCGAAGAACAGCAGCGTCCGGACGAGCCGCCGACCGATCCGGGCCGATATGCCCAGGACGATTCCCGCGAGGGCGATCGCGAAGAGCGCCACGGGATGGTAGGTCGCGAACGCCACGACGAGGGCAGCCGCGAGCCAGACGAGCTTTGCGACGGGGTTCGAACGGTGGAGCCAGGACGCGCCGCGCTCGGCGGCGAGCGAGGGCCCGACGGCGCTAGTCATCGGGCGCCCCGGAGCTCGTCGACGAGCTCATCGACCGTCAGTGCCACCGGTCGTCCGGCGCGACCCGGCAACGCAAGGGACAGCTCGCTGATCTGTGGCGGCCGGAGTGAGGTCGCGGCGAGCAACGCGCGGTCTGACAGGACGTCGCGCGCCGTGCCGTCGGCGGCGACCCGACCCTCGTGCAGGACCACGAGCCGATCGCTCACCTCAGCCAACAGCGACATGGCATGCGTGACGCAGACGACGGTGGTGCCGGCGGCCCGCAACCCGTCCAGGATCGTGGCGATCCGCCGGCCGGTCTGGTGATCCTGCCCGATCGTGGGCTCGTCGAGGACGACCACGCTCGTCCGCATGGTCAGGACGGCGCCGATCGTCACGAGCTTCCGGACCGGGAACGGCAGCCGGTATGGGTGGATCGACAGGACATCGGTCAGCTCCAGGGATGCCGCGACGGCTGCCACCCGCGCATCGACCTCCGTCGGAGCACAGCCCAGGTTCCGGGGGCCGAACGCGAGCTCGTCGGCGACCGTCCGTGCGAACAGCTGGTGCCCAGGGTTCTGGAACACGTAGCCCACATGCCCCGCGAGCCGCCGCAGAGGCTCGCGAGCGGTGTCCAGCCCCGCCACCTCCACGCGGCCGGACGTCGGCCGGAGCAGGCCGTTGAGGTGCTTGGTGAGCGTCGTCTTGCCGGATCCGTTCCGGCCGACCAGGCCGACCAGGTCCCCACGACGAAGCTCCAGTGACACACCATCGAGCGCCGCGACGCGCGTGCCCGGGTAGACGTACCGAACGTCCCGGATGGAGATGACCGCGGCTGGGTCGCTCACCGCCGCATCGCCAGCCACGCGACCGCCTCCTCGACCGTCACGGGCAGGTTCACGGCGTCCGGCGCCAGCGCGTATGCGAGCTCCGTGACCTGCGGTGGACGCAGGCCCCAGCCGTGCAGGTCGTCCACCCTCGGCAGCACCGTCGAGGGCGACCCGTCGGCGACGACCCGTCCGGCGTCGAGCACGACGATCCGGTCGACGAGCGTCGCGAACGTCTCGACGTCATGTTCGACCACGACCACGGTGATCCCGCGCTCGCGGTTGAGCCGCCGGACGATGGCGAAGATCTCCGACGCGCCGGTCGGGTCGAGGTTCGACGTAGGCTCGTCCATGACCAGGATCGCCGGGTCCATGACGAGGACGGCGGCGATCGCAAGCCGCTGCTGCTCGCCACCCGAGAGCGCGTACGGCGAGCGGTCCTCCAGCCCGTCGAGTCCGACGACGGCGAGCGCCGTCGCGATCCGTTCCGGCATCGCCTCGGCTGCGACCCCCAGGCTCTCCAGCCCGAACGCGACTTCCTCGGCGACCGTGGACTGGCTGAGCTGGTACTCCGGCTCGTCGAAGATCATCCCCACGATCCGCGCCATGTCGCGGACCGGCCTCATCCGAGGGTCGTTGCCGGCGACGAGCACCCGGCCGGTCACCGTCGCCGGCAGCAGGTGCGGGATGACGCCGTTGAGGCACAGCCCGAGCGTCGTCTTGCCGGCACCCGTGAGCCCCATCACCCCCACGGCTTCGCCCGCGGCGATCTCGAGATCCACGCCGGCCAGCGACGGACGGTCGGCACCCGCGTACGTGACGCGCAGGTCGGTGAGCGAGAGGATCGGCGCGTCGGCCATGGGAGGTGCCGGCGAGCCGCTGCGGTGCCGGCTCAGTCGCGGATGCGGAACGACAGCAGGCCCGCGATCACGACGAAGATGCCGAGCAGGACGCTCATCCCGGCCAGGACCAGGGCAGCATGATCTGCCGACTTGATATCCGGGATCGAGTCGACGGCGAATGGCATCGCGATCGCCAGGATGCCGAGTGCGATGATCGCGGCGCCCAGGCTCTCGCGCGGTCCGACGGTGCGATCCATCACGCGGGCGCCGGCGGCCGTGCGAGGAAGACCTGGAAGACGATGACGAGCGCGGCGCCGACCACGACACCTCCGATCGCGATCGCCAGCCGACCGGCAGAGGTCGGTCCCGGGAGCCTGATGCCGCGGCTGAGGTCGGGCGGCAGCGCGTCGATGATCGCCAGTGCCAGGAACCCGCTGATGATCTTGTCGGCGAGCGACACGATGACGCTCGAGGCGAGCGTTGCCGCGAGGAGGTTCTGGCCGGCCGTCGCGAATGCCGCGGTCAGCGCGTCCGACGAATGCCCCGTCGCACCGCCGAACAGGAACACCACGATCGGCGCCGCGATCGCCGACGTGACCAGCGCCACGATGATGTTCAGAAGGAAGAATCGCGCTGCGGACGCGCCCATCCCGAGCGACCGCACGCCGTAGCCCCACATCAGCGCGCCGGCCACGTTGACCAGTGCGAACGGCACGCCGACCGGGCCGGTGAAGAACGCCCCGCCGACGTTGCCGATGACCCCGACCAGGGCACCCCACCACGGACCGAGCAGGATCGCCACGACGGCAGTCCCGATCATGTCGAGGAATGTCGGCAGACGCAGCGCGGTGTTGATCGTGCCGCCGACGATGTTCAGTGCGGCGGCGACCGGGACGAGCGCGACGACGTACGCAAGGGGGATCCGCGAGGACGCCACGCTCGATGCTGTGGCCGCAGTCATCGGGTCAAACCTTACACGTCCGTCGGGCGGTACAACCGGCGTCTCGGCACGCCCGTTTCGGCGGCGATCCGGCGGGCCGCCTCGCCCCGCGCAACGCCCTCGCCGACCAGCCGCTCGACTGCCGCGAGCGCCGTCGCCACCGCATCGTCGTTGTCGCCAGCCCTGCCTGGTGGCTCCCCCATCCCAACCACCAGCACGAACTCGCCCCGGGCCGGGATCGTGCCGGCGACCACGGCCTCGGCGAGCTCCCGAAGGCTCGCTGTGACCACCTGCTCGTGGATCTTGGTCAGCTCCCGGGCGACCGCCGCAGGCCGCCCGCCGCCGCACGCAGCGGCCAGATCGCGAAGCGTCGCTGCGACCCGCCCGGGCGCTTCGAACAGGACCGTTCCCCGCGGGTCCGCGGCGAGCGCCGCCAGCCGGTCGCGGCGCTCTCGCCCGGACCGTGGCAGGAACCCCTCGAACGCCCAGCGTGGCCCGGCGATGCCCGTCGCGGCGACCGCCGCCAGGACGGCTGAGGCTCCCGGGATCGGCACGACCCGACCACCTTCGCCAGCCCAGGCCGCCACGAGCTCCGCCCCAGGGTCGCTGACCCCCGGCGTCCCCGCGTCGGTCACGAGCGCCAGATCCTGCCCACCGCGGAGGTGGTCGAGCAGCGAGCCGAGTCGCGCTCGTCCGCTGCGGGCATGGAAGCTGGTCAGCCGCGTGGTGATGCCGTACCGACCGAGCAGTCGCTTCGTGAGGCGCGTGTCCTCGGCGGCGATCAAGGGCACGCCGCCCAGCACCTCGTTGGCGCGGAACGTGACGTCTGACAGGTTCCCGATCGGCGTGGCGACGACGAACAGCGTGCCGCCGCGGCCCGCGGTCACTCGCGCGCCGACCCCGGTCGTCGACGCGGGTACAGGTAATCGACGCCGGCGGTGCGCGGCCCGAGCTTGGCGATCGGCGGGACTTGCCGCTTGAACTCTGCGCCGGCGACCATGCGATCGACCCGCTCGATCATCTCGCGCTCGAAACCGAGCGCCACGACCTCGTCGATCGAACGCCGCTTGTCGATCCGCCAGAACAGCAGCCGATCCAGCTCGGGGTAGCTGAAGCCGCCCTCGACCTCATCGGTCTGATCCGGCCACAGGTCGGCCGACGGCGCCTTGCGGATGATCTGATCGGGCACATCGATCGCCGCCGCGACCTGGCGCACCTGGCTCTTGTACAGGTCGCCGATCGGGTTGAACGCGCACGCGCTGTCACCGAACACCGTCGTGTAGCCGATCAGCGACTCGGTCTTGTTGCCGGTCCCGACCACCAGCCCGCCCCACGTCGCCGAGCGGTCGTACAACACCGCCATGCGCATACGCGCCATGAAGTTGCCCCGACGAATGGCCGACGCGTCGGTCTCGAGACCGTAGAACCCATCGACCATCGGGCTGATGTCCACCAGCTCCGACGCGCAGCCGAGCCTGCGGACGACCTCCTCGGCGTCGGCCTTTGACGCCGGCGAGGACGTCCGGTACGGCATCAGGACGCATAGCAACCGGTCGGCGCCGATCGCCTCGGTCGTCAGGTACGCGACCAGCGCCGAATCGATCCCGCCCGATAGCCCGAGCACCGCGCGCTCGAAGCCGGCTTGGCGCAGTTGGCCGCGGATGAACTCGCCGATGATCCGCCGCGCGACGTCAGTGTCGATGGCGAGCTCGGTCGGCAGCTCGAAGGCCGGCGTCGACGCGGTCATCGGCCGGCTCGCTTGCGGAATCCGATCGGCCGCGGCGTACGGTCGCCGGGCGCGACGTCGAGCCCAGCCTCGGCCTCGGGATCGCTCGTGGAATCGCGCGCCAGACCGGCCCGCTCGGCGACGATCCGTGACAGCTCCCTGATCTGGAATTCGGGTCGCTCATCGCGCAGCAGGGGTAGCCCGATCCGCTCGCGCCGGATGTCGGCCGTGGAGATGTCGACCGTGAACAGCCCCTCGTCGTACAGCGGCGCCGACAGCAAGGCGGCGCCATTCGGGCCGATCACCTCGGAGCCGCCCCAGAACGAGATCGACTCGTCGACGCCGACGCGGTTGCAGAACACGACGAAGGTGGTCGTGAGCTGCGCGTACGTCCGCATGAGCGTCCGCCATGACGTCGCGGTGCCCAGCCCGACCTCGTTCGTGGAGGCCAGGTCACGGCCCGGCGACGACGACACATTGATGAGAATCTGGGCACCGTCCAGGGCGAGGATCTGCGGCACGGTCAGGTGCCAGAAGTCCTCGCAGACGGCCATCCCGACACCGACGCCCAGCCGTGACGGGACGGCGCGCAGCATGTCGCCGTGGGCGAAGAAGCGACGCTCGTCGAACAGGCCGTAGGTCGGCAGGAAGAGCTTGCGGTGGACGTGACGGATCTGGCCGTCCTCGAGCAGGGCGGCCGCGATGAACAGCCGGTGATCGGCTGATTCCTCGACGAACGACACCACGACCGACAGATCCCGGGACGCCTCCGCAAGATCGGCCAGCCTCGGATCGTCGAGCCGGATCGCGACCTCCGACGCGAGATCCTGGAGCTGGTAGCCGGTCAGGCCGAGCTCCGGGAAGACGACGAGATCCGCGCCCTGTCCGCGGGCGTCCGCGAGCAGCTCGTGGTGGCGCGCCAGGTTGACGTCGAGCTGGCCGAGGGCCGGCGCGATCTGGGCGAGCGCCACGCGCAGCGTGTGCATGCGCGCGAGCATACGCGAACCCGATGCTAGGCTAGGACGGATGTCACGATCGAGCTATCGGCCCGGCCGGCTGCTGGCAGCCGGGGCGATGGTCATCGTCATCGTCGCCTGCGGCGACCCGGGCCCGACCAGCTCACCAGAGTCGAGCCAGCTGACCGGTCCGAGCAGCACCGCGGCCTTCCCCACAGCGCCGCCGAGCCGCGGTCCGTTCGAGCCGATGGTCTATCCGGCCGACGATCCAGCCCCGTGCGAGGAGCCCGAGAGCGCCGATCCCGCGTATGGGCCGTACGAGGGTTCGATCCGCCGGATCATCGCGCTCGACGAACTGACCGTGCGGTTCGAGCTGTGCGACGTGGATCCGGCGTTCCTGGCCAAGGTCGCGTCGCCGGCGTTGGCGATCGATGACACGGCCTGGCTGCAGACCCGGATCGATCCCGCAGCGGAGCGGCAACGGATCCTGACCGAGGTGAATGGCACAGGGCCCTTCCGCCTCCTGTCGTGGGATGGCCGCAGCGACATCGCGCTCGAACAGTCGACGACGTACTGGGGAGATCGGGCCAAGACGGACGCGGTGATCTTCGTCGCCGAAGGCGATGCCGGGCGACGCCTCGAGAAGCTGCGCGAGGGTTCGGTCGACGCGATCGATCTTGTCGCGCCCGGCGATATCGAAGCCGTCGACGGCAATCCCGAGCTGACCATCGCCCGCCGGGTAGGCCTCAACATCGCCTACGTCGGCTTTGACAACAGGTTCGCCCCGTTCGACAGCGAGGTGGTCCGCCAGGCGATCTCGATCGGCATCGACCGGACGGCCATCGTGGCTGCGGCATTCCCGCCCGGAACCGAGGTCGCCAGCCATTTCCTGCCGTGCGCCATCCCATACGGCTGCGCGGGGAATGCCTGGCCCGAGATGGACCCCGAGCTCGCGCGCGACATGCTGGCGGGCGTCGGTTTCGCCGAGGGCTTCCCGACGACCATCAGCTACAGCGACGAACCGCGCGACTATCTGCCCGACCCGACCGCCGCGGCGACCGCGCTCCAGACCCAGCTCCGCGACCAGCTCGGGGTCACGGCGGAGCTCAAGGTCATGCCGTTCGCCGACCTGACCGCGGCAGTCGACGGCGGGCGACTCAGCGGCTTCTATCTGCTCGGCGCCCGCGCCCGCTACCCGGATGCCAGCCTCCTGCTCGAGAGCCATTTCGGCCCGACGGCCAGCCTCCAGTTCGGCAAGCGCTTCAACGACATCGCCAACTGGCTGACGCGCGGTCGCGTCGCGGACGCGGCGGCACGGGCCAAGGGCTATGGCGGCGTCAACATCCTGCTGGGCAAGCACGTGCCGATGATCCCGCTGGCACATGTCGGATCGGCGGCGGCTTTCCGGACCGATGTCGTGGGAGCCCAGGCGTCGGCCACGGCGACCGACAAGCTCGCGACCGTCGTGCCGGGCGATCGGACGCAGTTCGTCTACATGCAGCAGGACCGGCCTGGCGGCCTGTTCTGCGCGGACGAGACCGCGGACGTCGCGCTGCGCGTCTGCGCGCAGCTGTCGGAATCGCTGTACCGCCACGATCTGCCGGAGCCGTCGCTCACGCCGGCCCTTGCCGAAGCCTGCCTACCGGACGAGGACCTGATCATGTGGACGTGCACGTTGCGAGCCGGCGTGCGCTTCCACGACGGTTCCGTCCTCGACGCCAACGACGTCGTCCTGTCGTACGCGATCCGCTGGGATGCGGCCCACCCGCTGCACAAGGGGCGCGAGGGCACGTTCGGGGCGTTCATCGACCGATTCGGGGGATTCCTGCGCCCGCCGGCGCCCGTTCCTGCACCCTAGCAACGAGCGCGAACCGGTGCTAAGGTTCCCGCGCACCGTCGCCGGGACGAAGTCCCGCGGCGTGACCGTGTCCTGTCGCGAGCGCCCAGGGAGGTCATGGGGCTGCCGAACGGGACCCATAGGAGGAGATCAGCGCATGACTCGTTCAACGAGGCTGTCGCGGTTCGCAGCGCTGCTCGGTAGTGCCGCGATCATCGTGGCGGCATGCGGTGGGGCAACGCCAGCCAGCGCACCTGCCAGTGCACCGGCGAGCGGGCCCGCCACGTCCGCTTCCGCGTCCGCGATCGACTTCACCGGTGTCGCATATCCGGAGTCCGGCGAGGCCCCCTGCGGCGACGCGAGTTACACAGGGTTGATGAAGAAGATCACCGCGGTCGACCGATTGACGGTCGAGTTCCAGCTGTGCGCCCCAGATGTCGCATTCCTGCAGAAGGCCGCATTCGCGACCTTCGGCATCCAGGATGCCGACTACCTCGCGGCACACGCTCCCGACAAGTCGTATCTGACGCAGCCGAACGGTACAGGGCCGTACCGTCTCGCCGAATGGGATACCGGCAACCGCCTCGTCTTCCAGGCATTCGACGGGTATTGGGGCGAGGCCCCCAAGGCACCGAATGCCGAGCTCCGCTGGAGCGACAGCACGGCGCAACGTCTTGTCGAGCTCAAGTCGGGCGCAGTGGACGGCATCGATAACCCTGGCCGCGAGGAGATCACCCAGATCAAGGCCGACTCGAGCCTGCAGTTCCTCCCGCGTCCGGCAATGAACACCTTCTATATCGGCATGAACCGGTCGGTCGAGCCATGGGACGACGTCAACGTCCGCAAGGCCATCGCGATGGGCATCGACAGCCAGCGGATCGTCGACAACTTCTATCCCGAGGGTTCCGAGGTCGCGACGCACTTCACGCCGTGCCCCCCACTCGTCCCCTTCGGGTGTGAGGGCGAGTCGTTCTGGACGTTCGACGCCGCCGCCGCGAAGCAGCTCCTGACCGACGCGAACTTCGACTTCTCGAAGACGTACCCGCTGTCCTTCCGCGCGGCGGTCCGCCCGTACTTGCCGGATCCCCCGGTGATCGCGACTGAGATCCAGTCGCAGCTCCGCGACAACCTCGGCATCGAGACGTCGATCGACCTGCAGGAGTCCGGTGCGTTCAACACCGCCGTCTCGACCGGGGTTCTCGAGGGTCTGTTCCTGTACGGCTGGGGCGCTGACTACCCGGACGCGACGAACTTCCTGGACTTCCACTTCGGCGCCGGCTCCGGCCCGAAGTTTGGTGGCCCGATCGATGAGGTCGCGGCCGCATTGACGAAGGGCGCGACCTCCCCTGCCGACGCAGACCGCCAGGCAGCCTACGAAGAGGCCAACAACCTCATCAAGGAGAACGTCCCGGTCGCGTTCCTGATCCACGGCGGCACCGGTGCCGGCTACAAGGCCGACATCCAGGGCGCGCAGGCTTCCCCGTTGACCACGGAGATCCTGGCGGCCATGACGCCGGGCGATCGCGACACCGTGGTGTTCATGCAAGGCGCCGAGCCCCTCAGCTTGTACTGCGGGGACGAATCGGACGGCGAGTCGCTGCGCGCATGCGAGCAGGTCTTCGAATCGCTGTACGCGTACGAGATCAACGGCACGGCGCCGGTTCCGGCACTCGCCACCGAGTGCGCGTCGTCGGAAGACCTGTTGACGTGGACGTGCACGCTGCGCGATGGCGTCACCTTCCACGACGGAGCGACCTTCGACGCCAACGACGTGGTGACGACGTACGCCGTCCAATGGGATGCGGGCCACCCGCTGCACGTCGGCAATTCCGGGGTCTTCGAGTACTACCCCGGCCTGTTCAACGGCTTCCTGAACCCGCCGGCTTCGTAACCCGACAACCACGACCATCAACGCGAACAGGGGCGCCACCGGCGTCCCTGTTCGAAATATTCGCCAAGGGTCGTACGCGTTGAGCCATCGATGACCAGGTTCATCCTCCGTCGCCTTGCGCTGACGATCCCGGTCCTGCTCGGGATCCTGTTCCTCGTGTTCGCCCTCGCCCGCTTAGTCCCCGGCGACCCGTGCCGAGCCGCCCTGGGCGAACGGGCCAGCGACGCTGCCTGCGACGCCTATGCGGCGCGTAATGGCCTCGATCAGCCGATACCGGTCCAGTTCGGGATCTATCTCGGCCAGGTCGTGACCGGCGACCTGGGTCGCTCACTGAAGATCTCTCGTCCCGTCGGTGAGTTGCTGATCGATCGATTGCCGACGACGATCGAACTGACACTGCTGGCGATGGTCATCGCGATCGTGATCGGCATACCGCTCGGTCTGCTGTCGGCGGTCAAGCGCAATTCGGCAACCGACGTCGGGACGATGATCTTCGCGAACCTCGGCGTTTCGATGCCGGTCTTCGTTCTCGGCCTTCTCCTCGCATACCTGTTTGCGATCGTCCTGAAGGACACGCCAATATCGTTGCCGCCCTCGGGCCGCTTGAGCTCGGGGGTGCGCGTCGAGTCGCTCGTCGAGGTATGGGGGCTCGAGGACCTCAAGGGACCGATACGTGGGTTGCTGGATTTCTTGTCCGGCATCTACATACCGACAGCGCTGATCACCGCCCAATGGGCGGCCGCCGTCGATGCCCTCCGCCATCTGTTGCTACCAGCCGTCGCGCTCGCGACGATCCCGATGGCGATCATCGCCCGGATCACGCGCTCGAGCCTCCTCGACGTGCTCGGCCATGACTTCGTACGCACCGCCAGGGCGAAGGGACTCAAGGAACGGGCGGTCGTCTTGCGGCACGGCGCCCGTAATGCCCTGCTGCCGGTCGTGACGATCATCGGCCTGCAGCTCGGGGCGTTGCTGTCCGGCGCCGTTCTCACCGAGACCGTATTCAATCTGTCCGGTGTAGGTCGGACGCTCTACGAGGCCATCACCGGGCGCGACTATGTCGTGATCCAGGGCTTCACCCTGGCGATCGCCGTGATCTACGTCATCGTCAACCTCGTGGTCGACCTCTCCTACGGCTTGCTCGATCCGCGGATCCGACAACGATGACAGCGCAGCGGCCGTGACTGAAAACGTCGCCGCGGAGGGCGTTCTCGATCAAGTCGTGGCCGGCCGTCCCGCCAACCTATGGCGGGACACCCTCACGGGTGTCCTTCGACAACGATCAGCGGTGGTCGGGCTGCTCATCCTGGGCTTCCTGGTCCTCGTCGCGATCTTCGCGCCCCTCGTGGCGACCCACGATCCGAACCAGTCCCTGCTGGGGATCGAAACCGGCGTCGGAGGGCGAGCGGGGCCATGTATCCACGCGTTAGGCTGCCCGGTCGACCAGCCGCAGCACGTGTTCGGCACCGACGGGAACGTCCGCGACGTCTACAGCCGCGTCGTCTTCGGAGCGCGCACGTCGCTGATGATCGGGTTCGCGGCCATCGCGTTCGCCATCGTCATCGGGACGGTGATCGGCGCGGTCGCCGGCTACGTCGGGGGCTGGGTCGACAACATCCTGATGCGGCTTATGGACGTCGTCCTTGCCTTTCCGTCATTGCTACTTGCCATCGCGATCGTCACCGCGGCCGGGCGCAGCTTGGTGAACGCGCTGCTTGCGATCGGCATCGTGTCGGTGCCGATCTATGCGCGCGTGGCCCGATCGGCGGTGCTGTCGACCCGCGAGAACGACTTCGTGACCGCGTCGCGCGCGCTCGGCGAATTGTCGCTTGGCATCCTCGGCCGACGCATCCTGCCCAACTCGCTCACGCCGCTCGTCGTGCAGGGCACCCTCGGTATCGGCGGCGCGGTGCTCGAGATCGCCGCCCTTGCGTTCGTCGGCGTGACCGGCGACCTGTCCAACCCGGAGTGGGGCTCGATGATCGGGCTCGAGCGTAACCAGCTGTTCAACGCGCCGCACATCATCCTGGCGCCAGGCCTGGCGATCACGCTCACGGTCCTCGGCTTCAACCTGCTTGGCGACGGACTGCGCGACGCACTCGACCCGAGGCTCAACCGGTGACCGAGGAAGAGCTGCTCGTCGAGCCGGCGACCCCCTCCACGGACGCGCTGCTCGACCCGTCGGTCAAGGGCAACGTCATCGAAGAGCTGATCCCCGCATCGAAGCGCCGGCCGCGACGCGAGCGCGGCGAGCGACCGCTCCTCGAGGTCAAGGGGCTGCACACCTCGTTCCTTACGCGCGACGGCGTGGTGCGCGCGGTTGATGGCATCGACTTCCACGTCGACCGCGGCGAGATCATGGGTCTCGTCGGCGAATCGGGTTGCGGCAAGAGCGTGACGAGCCTGTCGATCATGCGGCTCGTGGCCAAACCAGGCCGCACAGAGGCCGGCGAAGTGCTGTTCGACGGACAGGACCTGCTCAAGCTGTCGACCGACGCGATGCGCCGCATCCGCGGCGACCGGATCAGCATGATCTTCCAGCAACCACAGTCCTCGCTGAACCCGGTGTGGGACGTGGGCCGGCAGATCGCCGAGGCGCTCGAGATCCACCGGGGCATGCGTCACGGGCCGGCGCGCGCCCGCGCGCTCGAGCTGCTGCGGATGGTCGGCATCCCGGACCCGGCCCGCCGCCTCGCGGCGTTCCCACACGAGCTGTCGGGCGGCATGGCGCAACGGGTGATGATCGCGATGGCGCTCGCGTGCGAGCCGGAGCTGCTGATCGCCGACGAGCCGACGACCGCACTCGACGTCACCATCCAGGCCCAGATCCTCGACCTGATGCGCAACCTCCGTGATGAGACGGGCACGGCGATCATCCTCATCACCCACGACCTCGGTGTCGTCGCGGAGATGTGTGACCGGGTGGCCGTGATGTACGCCGGCGAGATCGTCGAACAGACCGACGTGACCACCCTGTTCCGGCGCCCCCTCCACCCGTACACGCGCGGCCTGATCGGGTCGATCCCGGTCGTCGGGTCGGTCCAGGAGGAGCTTGCCGTCATCCCGGGCAACGTCCCCAACCTCATCGACCTGCCCAAGGGCTGCCGCTTCGCGCCGCGCTGTCTGACCCGTATCGAGGAGAACGTCACGCTGGCGACCGAGGTCCACCCGGAGCTCCTGCCGGTCGGTGACGAACATGACGTCCGCTGCTGGGTCTACCACGACGCCGCGGGCAACTCGATGCCGCGCGACGAGGCGGTCGGAGCCGCGGTATGACGGGGACGGCGCTCGTCGAGGTCCGCGACCTCGTCAAGCATTTCCCGCTGCGCGGTGGCGTCCTGCAGCGGACCGTCGCTGTCGTCCAGGCCGTCGACGGCGTCAGCTTCGACATCGAACGCGGCGAGACGCTCGGCCTGGTCGGCGAGTCCGGCTGCGGGAAGACGACGGTCGGCCGGCTGCTGCTGCGGCTCATCGAGCCGACCGCGGGCACGATCCGGTTCGACGGCCAGGACGTGACCGCGCTACGCGGCGGCGACCTGAAGGCCTATCGGCGACGCGTCCAGATCATCTTCCAGGACCCATATGCCAGCCTGGATCCCCGCACCCCCATCGGCGACAGTATCGGCGAGGGGCTGCGGATCCATGGCCTGGGCAGCTCGAGCGAGCGGCGCGCCAAGGTGGCGCGGATGATGGACATGGTCGGACTGCAGTCGTACCACGCCCGCCGCTACCCGCACGAGTTCAGTGGTGGCCAACGGCAGCGCATCGGCATCGCTCGGGCGCTGGTGCTCGAACCCGACCTCGTGGTGTGCGACGAGCCGGTGTCGGCGCTCGACGTCTCGATCCAGGCCCAGGTGCTCAACCTGCTGAAATCGCTGCAGCGCGAGCTCGGGCTCACGTACGTGTTCGTCGCGCACAACATGGGCGTGGTCGAGCACATCAGCGACCGCGTCGCGGTGATGTACCTGGGTCGCATCGTCGAGGTCGCCGAACGGATCGACCTGTTCCGCACACAGGAGCACCCCTACACGGCGGCGCTGATGTCGGCGATTCCGGTGCCCGACCCGGAGATGCGCCGCAAGCGGGTCATCCTGCGGGGCGACGTGCCGAGTCCCGTCAACCCGCCGTCCGGCTGCCGCTTCCATCCGCGCTGCCCGTTGCGGGCAACGCTCGGCAACCCGGAAGTCTGCGTGACCGACGTACCACCGCTCAAGGACGTGGGCGGCGACCACCTAGCCGCGTGCCACTTCCGCGGCCCCGGGGCGCCCGACGTCCCGGTGGTGGGGGAGCCCGGCGTGCAGCCGACGCCCGCGGCGGCGTCCTAGCCCGAGGCGCCCTGCTCCCGTCCCACGAGAACGGCCGCGCGCGAGGGCCCTACGCGGTCGGCGCAGGCGGGATCGGCGGGGTCGCGCCGTCGGTGCCGTCGCCGTCGGTGCCGTCGGTAGTGTGGGCCGGCGGGCCGCCGATGACGGTCTCCGCGACGTCGATGGTCTGCGCCTCGGACATCGCGCCGCCGTCCTCCGGCCGGATCGATGCCAGCGCCGCCTCCGGCGTCCCGCGTCGGACCGGGCTCATGTCGATGTGGCCCACCCCGACGTCCGATTCCAGTGCCTGCTCGGCGAAATGGCAGGCCGCTCCGTGGTCGCCCTGCAGGATGCGGACCGGCGGGTCGACGGTGCGGCACTCCTCGGGCTTGCCGAGGCGCTCGTACAGCCAGCAGCGGGTGTGGAAGCGGCAACCCTCGGGCGGGTTGACTGGGCTCGGGACGTCGCCGGTCAGGATCACTCGCTTCCGCTTGCGCTCGCTCTCTGGGTCCGGCACCGGCACCGCGGACAGGAGCGCTCTCGTGTACGGGTGGCCAGGAGCCGCGTACATGTTCTCGGGCGGCCCGATCTCGACGATCTTGCCGAGGTACATCACCGCGACCCGGTCGCTGATGTGCTTGACGACCGACAGGTCGTGGGCGATGAACAGATAGGTCAGACCGAGCTGCTCGCGCAGGTCCGTGAGGAGGTTGAGGACCTGTGCCTGGATCGACACATCGAGCGCGGAGATCGGCTCGTCGCACACGATGAACTCAGGCTCGACCGCCAGCGCGCGGGCCACGCCGATACGCTGGCGCTGCCCGCCACTGAACTCATGCGGGTAGCGGCTGACGTAGGTGGGATCGAGGCCGACGATGCGAAGCAGATCCGCGACGCGCTCCTTGCGCGCGGCGCCCTTGGCCAGCTTGTGGGTCTCGATGGGCTCGCTCACGATCGAGCCGACCGTCATGCGCGGATCGAGTGAGCCGTACGGATCCTGGAAGATTATCTGCATGCGGCGGCGCATCTTGCGCAGCGGCTCGCTCTTGAGCGTGCCCAGCTCGATCCCATCGAACGTGACCCTGCCGGCCGTCGGCTCGCGGAGCCGGATCATGGCCCGACCGGTCGTGCTCTTGCCGCAGCCGGACTCGCCGACGAGACCGAGCGTTTCGCCCCTGCGGACCTGGAAGGTGATGCCATCGACGGCCTTGACCGTACCAACCTCGGTCTGGAAGATGCCGGATCGGATCGGGAAATGGACCTTGAGATCCTCGACCTCGATGAGGTTCGGCTGGCCCGCGGTCGGGGCCGTATCCGGAAGATCCAGCGTGACGGTCATGCGATCCACCCGTCGGGCTGGGTCGCCCAGCAGCGGGCGTGATGACCGGTGTCACCGCGCCTGGTCAGCTCGGGCTCGTCCTGGCGACAGACGTCGCGGGCGAACCGACAGCGCGGCTCGAACCGGCAGGCGTCCGGCGGGGTGATGAGGATCGGCGGCAGCCCCTCGATGGTCCGCAGCCGGTCGCCGCGGACATCGTCGAGGCGCGGCAGCGAATTGAGCAGTCCCCACGAATAGGGCATCCGCGGTCGCTCGAACAGCTCGTCGACCGTGCCGGTCTCCACGATGCGGCCCGCGTACATGACGTTGACGCGGTCGCACATACCAGCCGCGATCCCGAGGTCGTGGGTGATCAGCAGCACGGCCGTATGGAACTCGTCCGACAACCGCGAGATCAGCTCGAGGATCTGGGCCTGGATCGTCACGTCGAGCGCGGTGGTCGGCTCGTCGGCGAGGATCAGCTTCGGGTCGCACGAGAGGGCGATCGCGATCATGACGCGCTGGCGCATGCCGCCGGAGAACTGATGCGGGTAATCCTTGAGACGATCCTTCGCACGCGGGATGCCGACCTTGCTCAGCAGCTCGACCACCCGATCGAGTGCCGCCTTCTGTGAGAGGCCCATGTGCTGCCGGATCGACTCGGCGATCTGATAGCCGATCGTCAACGTCGGGTTGAGGCTCGTGAGCGGGTCCTGGAAGATGAACCCGATCTCCTTGCCGCGCAGGTGGCGCATCTCGTCCGAGTCGATCTTGAGAACGTCGATCCCGTCGAAGACGATCTCACCACTGACGATCCGGCCGGGCGGATTGGGCACGAGTCGGGCGATCGACAGCGCCGTGACGCTCTTGCCGCAACCCGACTCACCGACCAGGCCGAGCGTCTCGCCGTAGCCGAGTTCGAACGAGACGTCGTCGACGGCCTGGACGACGCCGTCTTGCGTGAAGAAGTGGGTCGACAGATCGCGGACGGTGAGGAGCTTCTCGGCCTTGCGCTCCGGGACCGTCGCCAGCGGCGGCGTCTCGGTCGCGCGTCGGGCGTCCTCAGCCGACACCTCGATGATCGACGGCGCCGCGTCGGTCACGGTCCTGTCCGTCGTCGCCACCTACTGCTTGCCCTTGAGCTTCGGGTCGAGCGCGTCGCGCAGGCCGTCGCCCAGGAACGTGAAGCTGACCAGCGCGAGTGCGATGGCGATCGCCGGGAACAGCACGAGGTGCTCCTCGGACCTGATGTATTTCTGGCCGTCGGCGATGAGGCTGCCCCACGACGCGCGTGGCGGCTGGACGCCGATGCCGATGAACGCCAGCGTCGCCTCAGCGAGGATCGCGCCAGGGATGCCGAGGGTGACGGCCACGATGATCGGCCCGATCCCGTTCGGCAGCAGGTGGCGCGTGACGATCTTCCGATCGGGCACGCCGATCGCCCGGGCGGCCTCGACGAACTCGGTCTCCTTGAGCGCCAGGAGCTGGCCGCGCACGAGGCGGGCGACCGTCACCCACGACGTCAGTCCGATCGCCACGAACACGAGCAGCAGTCCGTCGAGCGCGCGGCCGAGGAACGTCTCGCGGAAGGCGACCGACAGCAGGATGATGAACAGCAAATCGGGGAACGCATAGATGATGTCGGTGAAGCGCATCAGCAGGTTGTCGAGCCGCCCGCCGAACCAGCCGGCCAGCGCACCAACGGGGACGCCGATGCCGATGATCACGAGCTGGACCACCAGCGCCACGCTCACACTGATGCGCGCGCCATCGAGCAACCGGCTCAGCAGGTCACGCCCGAGCTGGTCGGTGCCGAACAGATGGGTCGGGCTGCCGGGTGGCAGCGGTCCGCCCCCGGCCGCCGCCACGGCCTTGAGGTCCTGATGGCCATACGGCCACGGCGCGATCAGCGGACCGAAGACGCCCAGGAACAACATCGTCAAGACGAGGGCCAGGCCCAGGAGCGCCAGCCGGTTCTTGCGCAAGCGGCCCCACGCGTCGCCCCACAGACCTGGGCTGGATCGGGGCCGGGCGGATCGGACGAGGACGCTCTGCGTGGCCATCAGCTGGTCTCCTGCTGCCCTAGCTGTACCGGATCCGCGGGTCGATGTAGGCGTAGAGGATATCGACCACCACGTTGAGGAACGCGACCGCGAACGCGTAGAGGACGGTCATCGCCATGAGCAGGCTGTAGTCGCGCGTCGAGATCGCGTTGAGGTAAAACTGTCCGACACCCGGGATGTTGAAGATGCGCTCGATGATGAACGAGCCGGTCACCAGGAACGCCAGCGTCGGGCCGAGGATCGTGACCACCGGGATCAGCGCGTTGCGGACCATATGCCGCGAGACGACGGACTGGTCGCGGAGACCCTTGCTGTGGGCGGTACGGATGTAGTCCTTGCGCGTCACCTCGAGCATCGACGCGCGCGTGTAGCGGGCGATGACCGCGATCGGGAACCCTGCCAGCGCGATGGTCGGCAGCACCCAGGTCTCGGGTCCCTTCCAACCGCCGGTCGGGAACCACCTGAGCACCACGCCGAAGAACACGATCAGGATGATGGCCAGCACGAAGCTGGGCGTCGCGATCCCGATGATCGATAAGGACGTCGAGAGATAGTCCGGCCAGCGATTGTGGCCCAACGCCGCGAAGATCCCGAGCGGGATCCCGACGATCACCGCCAGCACGAAGGCCATGACCCCGAGCTGCACGGTCGTGCCCAGGCCGTCCGCCACGATCTCGTTGACGCGGCGGTCCTGATAGCGGTACGAGGGGCCGAGATCGCCCGTGACGAAATCGGCCGCCCAGTTGACGTACTGGATGTGGAGCGGCTGGTCGAGGCCGTACTCCCGGTTGAGGCGAGTCACCACGGCAGCCGGCAACCGCTTCTCGCGGTCCCATGGCCCGCCGGGGACGGAGTGCATCAGGAAGAAGGTGATCACTGAGACCGCGAACAGGACCGGGATGATCCAGAGGATCCGCCGGGTGAGATAGGTGATCACGGCGTCACTCGCAGTCTTCTGATGCTTTCAAGCTCGTGATTCTTCTGATGATCGATGGGCCGGCCGCGAGGCCGGCCCATCGTGGGTCGTCCGGTGGACGATCAGGGCTCCCGCTGGAGCATCTGGATGGTCTCGTAGAAATGCTCGCCGGGGACCTGCGAGTCCATCGGCGTCTGGGTCAGGTTGCCAACATACGGCTTGACGAGGAGCGGCGTCACGGCCCAGCGAAGGAACAGCGATGACGCCTCGTCGGCCATGATCTTCTGGGCCTGGACGTACAGGTCTGCCTGTGCCGCCTGGTCCTTTTCGACCGCGGCCTGCTGGAGCAGGCTGTCGAACTCCTCGTTGCACCACTGCTGGTCGTTGTTGCCGCCACCGCAGGTGAACAGACCATTGAGCTGGTTGTTCCCGTGCGGATAGTCGGCACCCCAACCGTTTCGTGCGAGGTCGTACTCGCCCGCGGTGCGCTGGGTCAGGAAGACGCCGAACTCGCTGCCGATCTGCTCGGTGCGCAGCCCGAAGGCGTCCTGCCAGGCCTGGGCGAGGAACGCGACACGCGGCTCGTGGCCGGCGCCGGTGTTGAACCCGAACTTCAGCGGCGGGATGTCCGCGGCGCTGGCGAAGCCGAGCTCCGCGAGGGCCTTGTCCATGCTGGCCTTGGCAGCCTCGACGTCGTACGGATACGGCTCGTAGTCCGAGCTGCCCGGGATGCCCGGCATGATGAACGTCCCGGCCGGCTTGCCCAACCCAGCGAACGTCGCCGCGATGAACGCGTTCTTGTCGATGGCCTGGGTCAGCGCGATCCGGAAGTTCTTGTTGGCGGTCGGGCAGGCCTTCGGATCCTCGCAACGAGCGAGCTTCTTCTTGCCTGTCGGGTCGTTGCCGTTGTTGTAGTTGTAGTAGGTGATGCTGAGGTCGTCCTTCTCGCTGTACTCGGCACCAAGCACCGGATCGGTCTTGATGCGCTCGACGTCCTCGGACGGGACCGGCAGCAGCATGTCGATCTCACCGGCCTCGTAGGCGGCCATCGCCTGCGCGGGCTCGGGGGACATCGACATATGGATCTCGGTCAGGGTGGGCTTGACGTCGCCGTACCAGTTGGGGTTCGGCTTCAGGATGATCTCGCTGTTGTGATCCCACGTGTCCAGCATGAACGGGCCCGAGCTGACGTAGTTCGCCGCCTCGGTCGCGTTCTCGGCCGTGATCCACTTCTCCTGGATCGGCACGCCGACCCAGAGCGTCATCGCGCTCAGGAAGTAGGTCGCAGGAGTGCTCAGCGTGACCACGAAGGTCGAGTCGTCGGGAGCCGCGACACCAAGCTTGTCGAGCATGCCGTCGATCTCGGCATCCGCCGGCATCGGGTCGGCGCCGGCCAACGCAAGCAGGTCGCCACCGCCTTCGACCTCGGCCATCACGTACGAGTACGGGGCCGCGGTGCGCGGGTCGACGAGCCGCTTCCAGCCGTAGACCAGGTCGCCGGCGACGATCTGGTCGCCGTTGCTGTACTTCGCGTCGCGAAGCTTGAAGGTCAGCGTCTTCGCGTCGTCCGAGATCTCCCACGACTCAGCGAGAGCCGGGACGACCTCGAGCTTGTCATTGATGTAGACGAGAGGGCGATGGAGCGCCCGCAGGACCGTCAGCGAGTTCGAGTCCTGCGCCTTGTTCGGGTCGAGGGTCGGCGGCTCGCCGGCGATGTCGACTCGAAGGATCTGCTCCTCAGCAAGGTTGCTGCTCGGCTCGGTCGACGGGGCAGTCGATTCGCCCGCGGGACCGCTGGCCGATGGGGTCGCCTGCGTACCGCCGCACGCAGACGCGAAGATCGCGACCGCGCCGACGAGGGCGAGGAGACGTTTCTGTGACATGTAGTTCCCTTTCACGTGACCCGTCGCCGCGATCTCCTGCCGCAGCGCCCGGATTGTGCGGGCACGCCTCGGTTCGTGTCCGGCGGACCTTGGCGCGTTGACCGACTCGGCGGCAGCGATCCTCCCATCACTGGCGCCGTGCGCGAAGTCACCCGCGGTCACGATGACGAGCCGCGGGCCTCAAGATGGCGCCTATCATTCACACGAAGGTCGGACCCGTCAACTTGACGGAAGTCCCTCACGCAGGACCACTCCGGAGTGCCCTGCACCACATCAGTCGGGGCAGGGCATCTGCGCTCCGCTCATCGGTCGCCAGCGCAGGTTGGGCTGGCGAGCCGCCGTCGCCTCGTCGAGCCGCTTGACCGGCGCCGTGTGCGGGGCGCCCTTCACGAGGTCAGGATCGCGCTCTGCCTCCGCGGCGATGGCGATGAGCGCCTCGGCGAACGCGTCGAGTGTCTCCACCGACTCGGTCTCCGTGGGCTCGATGAGCATGCCTTCCTCGACGATGAGCGGGAAGTAGATCGTGGGCGGATGGAAGCCGAAGTCGATCAGCCGCTTGGCCACGTCCAGGGTGCGCACCCCGGTCCGCGCCTTGAGTCCCGCCGCCGACGCCACGAACTCGTGCTTGCATGGCCGGTCGTAGGGCAGGTCGAACGTCCCCGCCAGCCGTGACTTGAGGTAGTTGGCAGCGAGGACGGCGTCATCGCTCACCTCGCGCAGCCCGGAACCGCCGTGCGCCCGGATATAGGCATACGCGCGCACGAGGACGCCGGTGTTGCCGACGAAGCTACGCAGCCGGCCGATCGATGTCGGACGTTCATCAGGCCGCTCGAGGCGGAACGTGCCGTCATCGAGGTGGAGCACGCGCGGCGTTGGCAGGTACGGGAGCAGCCGCTCCCCCACCCCGACCGGGCCGGCGCCAGGCCCGCCGCCGCCGTGCGGCGTGCTGAAGGTCTTGTGGACGTTGAAGTGCATCACGTCGAAACCGGCCTGGCCCGGTTTGAAGCGACCCAGGATCGCGTTGAGGTTGGCACCGTCCATGTAGGCCAGGGCGCCCGCCTCGTGGACGTGCTCGAGCAGATGGCCGATCCGCGCCTCGAAGAGGCCGAGGGTCGACGGGTTGGTGATCATGACCGCCGCCGTCCGCGGACCGAGGGCTGCCTCGAACGCCTCCAGGTCGACGCCACCGTCGGCGGCAGACGGGATCGTGATCGTCTTGAAGCCGGCCATGGACGCCGTCGCGGGGTTCGTCCCGTGCGAGCTGTCCGGCACGAGGACCTCGTCGCGCTCGGTGTCGCCACGCTCGCGATGGTAGGCGCGGATCATCAGGATCCCGGTCAGCTCGCCCTGGGCGCCCGCGGCGGGCTGGAGCGTGACCGCGCGCATCCCGGAGATCTCGGACAGCGCCCCCTCGAGCTCCCAGAGCAGCTGGAGGGTGCCCTGCGCGATCTCGTCGGGCACCAGGGGGTGGAGCTCCGCGAAGCCGGGCAGGCGTGCCGCCCACTCGTTGAGCTTGGGGTTGAACTTCATCGTGCATGAGCCGAGCGGATAGAACCCGGTGTCGACGGCATGGTTCAGCTGGCTGAGGTTGACGTAGTGGCGGACGACGTCCGGCTCGTTCATCTCGGGGAGTGCCGGTGGCGTCTCGCGCAAGGCCGCGGCTGGCAGCCGGTCCAGCGCGTCCTTGGGTGGATGCGGGATCTTGCCGCCACCCCGTCCGGGACGGCTGCGCTCGAACAGGGTGGGCTGGAGCTTGGCTCCCGTGACGCTCATCGGGACGCTCCGACGGCGGTGGTCGAATTGCCCGCACCGGTCTCGACCCCGATCGACGGACGGCCGGTCTGCACTTCCCCGAACGCCGCCACGAACCGGGCGATATCGGGCGAGGTCGTTAGCTCGGTCGTGCACAGCAGCAGGCCGTCGGCCAGCGTCGCATCGTCGGGTTCCGCATCGGCCAGCACGAGGCCGGCCAGGAACCCGCGCTCGATCAGCCGGCGGTGGACGGTGCGCGCGTCCGAGACGCGCACGGCGAACTCATTGAGGAACGGGCCGGGATGCAGTCGCTCCACGCCGATCGCGGCGAGCGCATCGGCCAGCTCGGTCGCGCGCGCTGCACCGGTGGCGGCGACATCCCGCAGTCCGTGCGGGCCGATCGTCGCGAGATAGATGGACGCGGCGAGCGCCAGCAGCGCCTGGTTGGTGCAGATGTTGCTGGCCGCCTTGTCGCGCCGGATGTCCTGTTCGCGCGCCCGGAGCGTCATGACGAACGCACGCTGGCCGTCGAGATCGGTCGTCATGCCGACCAGACGGCCGGGGATCTGGCGGACGAGTGCGTCGGTCGAGGCGAGGATCCCGAGATACGGACCGCCGTACTGCGGCGCGATGCCCAGCGGCTGGCCCTCGCCGGCGGCGATGTCGGCGCCATACGCGCCGGGCGGCGTCAGCACGGCCAGCGAGACGGGCTCGATGACCGCGACGAACAGCGCTCCCGCCGCGTGCGCGAGCTCGCCGATCCGCGGCATCGGTTCGAGCAGCCCCAGGAAGTCGGGGTTCGCGGCGATCACGCCGGCCACCGGCCGATCAGCGTCGGCGAGCATCCGCTCGAGCGCCCCGAGGTCGGTCGTGCCTGCGGCGTCGCCCTCGGTCACGAGCGGGACCTCATCGAGCTCGAGCCCGCCCCCGAAATACGTCCGCAGCGTGGCCCGGTAGTGCGGGTGGACGCCGCGGCTGACGAGCACCCTGTCGCGACGGGTCGCGCGACAGGTCATCAACGCGGCCTCCGCGGTCGCCGCGGCCCCGTCGTAATGCGACGCCGACACGACGTCGAGATCGACGAGCTCTGCGATCAGCGACTCGTACTCATAGATGGATTGGAGCGTGCCCTGGCTCACCTCGGGCTGATACGGCGTATACGCCGTGTACCACTCACCCCGGAGCAGGAGCTGGTCGACCGCCGGCGGGCTCCAGTGGCGATACACGCCGGCCCCCAGGAACGACACCAGGTCCGTGCGGTTGCGGCCGGCGAGCTCGCGCAGACGCGCCGCGAGCTCGAGCTCCGGCTCCGGCGGGGGCAGGTCGAGCGCTGACGCCCGCAGTGCGTCCGGGATATCGGCAAAGAGGTCATCGACGCTATCGAGACCGAGGGCCGAGAGCATCCGCTCGCGGTCGGCCGATGTGTGCGGCCCGTACGGCATCGTCCCGTCAGCCCGCCGCGACGAGGTCGTCGTAGGCCTCGCCGTCCAGCAGGTCGTCGAGCTGGGTCTGGTCGCCCAGGCTGACCTTGATCATCCACCCGGCCCCGTACGGGTCGCTGTTGACGAGCTCGGGCTGCGAGCCGAGTGCGTCGTTCGTCGAGGTGACGCTGCCGCTCACGGGTGCGAACAGGTCGCTGACTGCCTTGACCGATTCGACGACGCCGAACGGCTTCGCCACCTCCAGGTCGCGGCCGGCGTCCGGCAGCTCCACGAACACGATATCGCCGAGTTGATCGGCGGCGTACTGGGTGATCCCGACGGTCGCTTCATCGCCGTCGACCCGGACCCACTCGTGGTCGCGGGTGTAGCGCAAGTCGGTCGGTGAACTCACGTCAGCTGTTCCTCCGATAGAACGGCAACGGGACGACCCGTGCCGGGACACGCACGTCGCGGATCTCGATCTCGACCATGGTCGCAGGCTCGGCGTCGTCGGGCGACACATAGGCCATCGCGATCGGGACACCGAGGGTCGGCGACTGGGTCCCGCTGGTCACGATGCCCGTCCGTCGCTCTCCGACGTGGACCGGGTAGCCGTGCCGGGCGATCCCGCGACCTTCGACGGTCAGACCGACCAGCCGGCGCTTTGGCCCCTCGACGGCGGCCTTCTCGAGGGCCGCGCGACCGACGAAGTCGCCCGGCTTGTCGAGCTTGACGACGCGGCCGAGCCCGGCGTCGAACGGCGTCGTCGTCGGATCGAGCTCATTGCCGTACAGCGGCATCCCGGCCTCGAGCCGGAGCGTGTCCCGGGCGCCGAGGCCGACCGGTCCGCCGCCTGCGCCGCGGACGGCATCGAGCAAGGCATCCCACAGCTCGCCGGTCCGGGCGGTCTCGACGAACACCTCGAAGCCATCCTCCCCGGTGTAGCCGGTTCGAGCGACGTGGGCCGGGATGCCGGCCACGGCGCCCTCGGCGATGCCGTAGTACCGCAGCGATGCGAGGTCGATGTCGGTGAGCGGCGCGACGACGTCCACCGAGCGCGGCCCCTGGACCGCCACGAGACCCGTCGCGAGCGACTGGTCATCGAGGACGGCGCGGGAGCCCTCCATCCGCTCGACGAGCGCGTCGGACACGACCTGGGCGTTTGCTGCGTTGGCGACGACCAGGAAGCGGTCGTCGGCGAGCCGGTAGATGATCAGATCGTCGAGGACGCCGCCGTCTGGCGCGCACAACATCGAGTACTGCGCCCGACCGATGGCAAGCGCGGGTGGGTTGGTCACGACAGCACGAGCCAGCCCCTCGCCCGCCTCGGCGCCCTCGATGAGCAGCTCGCCCATGTGGGACAGGTCGAACAGGCCGACGCGCTCGCGGACGGATCGATGCTCGTCGAGGATCGAGTCGTATTGGACGGGCATACGCCAGCCGGCGAAATCGATCATCCGGGCGCCCAGCGCCGCATGGCGGCTGGCGAGCGGCGTCTCGTGGATGACCGACTCGATGACCTCTGGTCCGGTCACGAAGCCCGCTCCGCGGGCTTGGCCTCGAGAAGCTCGGCTGCGTGCGCGACCAGCGCCCGTTCGGTCTCGAACGTCAACAGGCTGGCTGCCTCGGCGAAGTCGACCCAGCGAACCTGGTCGAACTCGTGATCGTGTCGGGCGAGATCGCCACCGAGCGGTTCCATCATGAAATAGTGGACCGTCTTGTGGATCCGCGTGCCGGATTTCACGAAGGTGTACTCGATGAAATCGAGCGGTCCGGTGATGCGGACCTCCAGCCCGGTCTCCTCGGCGACCTCGCGAATGGCGGTCTGCTCGGTGGTCTCGTCCCGCATCGGCGTGCCCTTGGGGAGCGTCCACGTGCGACCGTCGCGCTCGCGACGCCGGCTACCTGCGACGAATTGGGGGCGCCCGGCCTCGTGTCGAACGACGATGCCGCCCGCGGAAGTGGCGGTCGCAGTCCTCAGGCGTGCCACGGCGCCGCGGCCGCGCTGCGACGCCGAGCCGTTCCGGAACGCCCGGAGCGAGCCCAGTGCATCGTCACCAGCGGCCGGACCCGGCGATCGCGGACGGCCGACCGCGTCGGCCGTGGGCCACGCCAACCCGCCTTCAAGCGTTGGTACGGACCCGGGTCAGGGCCACGCAACTCGGTCTGGACGGGTGCCACGGCGGAGAACGATGCCTGTGCCCCCAGACCGAGTCGCCGCTCGCGGGCACGGCTCGACGGACGCACGAAGCGCGCCGCCGGTCGAGCCGCATATTTGGCGGCGATGCTGTGTCCCATGGGCCGCAATGGTACTAGGTCAGTCCTGCCTTGCAACAACGTTCATGAGTGTTTCACGCATCGCGGACGCGGTCTCCGGTGCGAGCACGCCACGCCCCACCGCCAGGTCGATCTCGCGGTGCGCGGCGGCCACGTAGAGCGGCAGGACGCCGGGCGCGTGGGCGGCCAGTGCGTCGAGGTGAGCCAAAAGGGTGCCCGTATCGCCGCGCGTCATCGGCCCGGTCAGGGCGGCCCGGATGCCGAGCGCCCGGGCATTGCCGAGCGTGCCCTCGATGAGCGGACCGTAGATCGCCAGCGAACCCTCCTCGTCCAGGCCGGCCACCGAGCCGAGCTCCGCGATCGCGTCGAGGAGCGCGACGAAACCGCCCGCCGCGAGGACGGCGGCCGCGTGGTAGGCGGTCTTCGAGCCGGCCGCGAGCCGCACGGGATGTGCGCCCAGCCGCTCGGCCATGTCGGCAAGCATGGCGGCGAGGTCGTCGTCACCCTCGATCGCGATGGTCGCGCCGTGGAGCGCGGCGATCGCCCGTTCCGTGTCGGCGAAGGCGACCAGCGGGTGGAACGAGCCGACCTGTGTGCCCGCAGCCATCGCCGGCGCGAGCACCTCGGCGCCGAGCGCCCCGCTGGTATGGATCATCGCCTGGCCGCTGTACATCCGGACCTCGCGGGCGAGCGGCACGATCGCGTCATCGGGCACGGCCAGGATGATCAGCTCGACCTCCTCGACCAGGGCCTGGGCTTCGGCGAAGGCGCGGACCCCGTCGACCTCACTCGTGAACCGTGTGCGGCGCCCGGCGTCACGGCTGGCGACTGCGTGGATGGGCCAGCCGGCACGCGTCAGCGCGATCACCGAGCGCGGTGCCGACGGCACCTGCGCCCACGATGCCGGTGGACGGGGTCTCACCCGGACCCGAGCGCTGATGCGGATGCTCGTGGCCATCGGGATGGACGTCGCCATCGGCATGACGGTGGTGGCCGGGGGGGACGGGGTCGAGCTCGATGCCCGCGGCTGCGATCGCCGCCTCCTTCTCGGCCCGATCACGCTCGGGGTCGTCGCCGGGTTGCCGTCCCCAGGGCTTCACCGGCGCGCGCCGGCGCGGCGGCGGGGCCGGGCGCGGTACGCTTGCATGGATCGAGTCTAGCGAGCCTGCGGAGACAGACGCGTTTGTCACGGAACGACCCCTTCGGCGCACGTGCGCCACTAGCGCCGGGCCTCTCGGACATCTACCGGCTGAGCGCCATCAGCGATATCAGCGCCGGTAGCGACCTGCCGGTGACCGTCCGGATCCTGCTCGAGAACCTGCTGCGCCACGCGGGCGGCGGCATCGTGGAGGAGCGCGACGTCACGACGCTCGCGGCCTGGCGGCCGGGTGTCGTCGCCGAGGCGGAGATCCCGTTCATGCCGTCACGCGTGATCATGCAGGACCTCACCGGCGTGCCGGCCGTCGTGGATCTCGCGGTGATGCGCGACGCCATGGCCGACCTCGGGGGCGACCCGTCGCGTGTCAACCCACTGGTCCCGGCCGACCTCGTCATCGACCACTCCGTCCAGATCGACCGCTTCGGCACGGGCGACGCATTCGCCTTCAACGTCGAGCGCGAGTACGAGCGCAACGGCGAGCGCTACCAGCTCCTGCGCTGGGCGCAGACCGCGTTCCGGGATCTGCGCATCGTGCCGCCCGGGACGGGCATCGTCCACCAGGTCAACCTCGAGTTCCTGGCCCCGGTCGTCGACGAACGCGATGGGGTCGCGTTCCCGGACACCCTGGTGGGCACCGACTCGCACACCACGATGATCAACGCGCTCGGCGTGCTGGGGTACGGCGTCGGCGGCATCGAGGCCGAAGCCGTCCTGCTGGGCCAGCCTCTCTACCAGCCGATGCCCCATGTGGTCGGCGTCCGCCTGACCGGTGCGCTACCGCAGGGCTCGACCGCCACGGATCTGGTGCTCGTCGTGACCGAGATGCTGCGCCAGCACGGGGTGGTGGGCGCGTTCGTCGAGTTCGCCGGCGACGGCCTCGCCGGTCTGTCGCTCGCCGATCGCGCGACGATCTCCAACATGAGCCCGGAATTCGGGGCCACCGCGACGCTCTTCCCCATCGACGACGAGACGCTGTCGTACCTGCGATTGACCGGGCGGACACCCGAGCGGGTCGACCTCGTCGAGCGCTACGCGAAGGAACAGGGGTTGTGGCGCGAGCCGGGCGAGGGCCCCGTGTTCGACGAGCGGCTGACGCTCGACCTGGCGACGGTCGAGCCGTCGGTCGCCGGGCCGCGCCGCCCACAGGACCGGGTCCCGCTCCAGGCACTGCGCGACAACTTCAGGACGATCTTCCCCGACGGGCTCGAGGGCCCGGGAGCCCCGCCGACCGAGGTCGCTACGGGCGACACCGTCCACGAGGCGTCCGCCGAGTCGTTCCCGGCGTCCGATGCGCCGGCATTCGCGAGGTCCAAGTCCGTTGCCGCCCCGGCGCCACCCGCGCCGGCGGTAGCGACCCGTCCCCTCGCCGCGGATCACCGCGAGTACCGAGCGGTCGAGGTCACGGTCGGCGACGAGACCGTGAAGGTGAGCTCCGGGTCGGTCGCGATCGCGGCCATCACGTCCTGTACCAACACCTCGAATCCGACGGTGATGATCGGGGCCGGACTGCTGGCACGGAACGCCGTGGCGCGTGGGTTGCGAGTGGCGCCCACGGTCAAGACGTCACTGGCGCCGGGCTCGCGCGCCGTGACCGGCTATCTCGAGGCTGCCGGGTTGATGGACCCGCTCGAACGGTTGGGCTTCGCGCTGGCTGGATACGGTTGCACGACCTGCATCGGCAACTCGGGCCCGCTCGATGCGCCGGTCGCCGAAGCCATCGAGGCGAACGACCTCGTGGTCGCGGCAGTGCTGTCGGGCAACCGCAACTTCGAGGGGCGGATCCATCCCCTCGCGCGCGCGAGCTACCTGGCGTCACCCCCGCTGGTCGTGGCGTTCGCGCTGGCCGGGCGGGTGGATGTCGACCTCACGACCGATCCGCTGGGTACCGGATCCGATGGGCAACCGGTCCACCTTGCCGACATCTGGCCATCATCCGACGAGATCCGTGCGGTGATCGGATCGTCCATCGATCCCGAGCTGTTCCGCAGCACCTACGCGGTCGTGTTCGAGGGCGACGATCGGTGGCGGGCGCTGCCCATCCCGTCCGGCGACCGCTACGCCTGGGATCCGGCCTCGACCTACGTGGCGAAGCCGCCCTTCTTCGATGGTGACTCGGCTGGCCAGCGCGAGGTGGGCGACATCAGCGGCGCCCGGGTGCTCGTGATGGTCGGCGACTCGGTCACGACCGATCACATCTCACCGGCCGGCTCGATCGCACCCTGGTCGCCCGCCGGTCAATGGCTCCAGGAGCATGGCGTCGGCCCGCTCGAGTTCAACTCGTATGGTGCCCGTCGCGGCCATCACGAGGTGATGATGCGCGGCACGTTCGGCAACATCCGCCTGCGCAATCGGCTGGTCGAGGGCAAGGAGGGGCCGTACACGGTCCACTTGCCGTCGGGCGACGAGACGTTCATCTACGACGCGGCGATGCGCTACAAGGCGGAAGGGATCCCGCAGCTCGTCCTGGCGGGGCGTGAGTACGGATCTGGTTCGTCGCGCGACTGGGCCGCCAAGGGACCGATGCTGCTCGGCGTCAAGGCCGTGCTGGCCGAGTCGTATGAACGGATCCACCGCTCCAACCTGGTCGGGATGGGCGTGCTACCGGTCCAGTACAAGCCGGGTGACAGCGCCTCTTCGCTCGGGTTGAGCGGCCGCGAGTCGTACGACATCGTGGGCCTGGCCGACGGCCTGTCGCCGCGGCAGTCAGTCCGTGTCGTCGCGACCCGCGAGGACGGCACCTCGACGACGTTCGAGGCGACGGCGCGGCTGGACGGCCCGATCGAGGTGGACTACTACCGCGGCGGCGGCATCCTGCCGGCCGTCCTGCGCCGGCTCGCCAGCGAGGGCTGAGCGATTCCAGAGCCTGACGCATTGTGAATGTGCGTCGAGGGCAAGGCGGCGACCGAGCACCGGAGCGAGCGCGCTTTGAAGCGCGTGAGCGAGGCGCGGAGGGCGCCAACGCCGCCATCGGCGCACAGGTGCAAGGCGAGAACGAAGAAGCCCTCGGGGGAGGACCGAGGGCTTCATCGCGGAGGAGGATGTCGTCGCTTCGATCTTGGGACGCGCCACCCGCAAGGCCCGTGACGGCCGGAACCCGCAGCGTCCTGATTCTTGTCAAATGCTCGTGAGACGGCTATTCAGCGAGGTCGCATGCATGAGGGTGGCGGGATCGATGCATCGATATGCAGTGGCCTGCGTCGGTCAGGTGTGAGTCGGGGCTCGGCCGCATAGCCATTCACGTCGGGCGACGATCCGAGCGATCGAACGTTGTCGATGGCTCGTGTGGTGAGCATTTGGCAGAAATGGCCGCGCGGTCGCCGTCGCCCGACGCCCGTCGCCGCAGCCCGCAACGGCCCCATCGCGTAGCATCGACGATCCGTGACCGCGACCGCCCAGTCCGTCCAGCGGACCTACCTGACCCTCACCCTCCTGACGACGTTCGCCGCGTCGTTCATCTGGGGCGTGAACACGCTGTTCCTCCTCGACGCGGGGCTCAGCAACACGGAGGCGTTCGCGGCGAACGCGTTCTTCGCCGTCGGGCAGGTCATCTTCGAGGTGCCGACCGGGGTCGTCGCCGACACGCGTGGTCGACGCTTCTCGTACATCCTCGGCGCGATCACCCTGCTGGCCTCGACGCTCCTCTACTACCTGATGTGGCAGGTCCACGCCCCGTTCATCGGCTGGGCGCTGGCATCGGTGCTCCTCGGCCTCGGTTTCACGTTCTTCTCCGGGGCGACCGAGGCCTGGCTGGTCGATGCCCTGAACGCCACGGGCTTCGCGGGTACGCTCGAGACGGTGCTCGGTCGAGCGCAGACCGTGTCGGGCGCGGCGATGCTGGTCGGCTCCGTCGCCGGCGGTGTCGTCGCCCAGATGGCCGACCTCGGCGTGCCGTACCTCCTGCGTGCCGCCTTGCTCGGGCTGACATTCGTGGTGGCGTGGCGGGCCATGCACGACATCGGCTTCACGCCTCGACGCGGCGCCAGCCCGGCGACAGAGATCCGCAATGTCATCCGCGGCTCGATCGACGCCGGCTGGCGCAACCCGCCGGTCCGCGCACTGATGCTTGCCGCGCCATTCACGAGTGGCGTCGGGTTCTTCGCCTTCTACGCCAGTCAGCCATATCTGCTGCAGCTGTACGGCGACCCCGAGGCGTACAGCGTCGCCGGGCTCGCCGCGGCCCTCTTCGCGGGCGCGCAGATCGCTGGCGGCCTCCTCGTCCCGTACGCGCGGCGGCTGTTCCGGCGCCGCACCGACGCCGTGTTGTTCGCGACCATCGGCACCGTGGTCACCCTCGCCATCATCGGCTGGACGAGCAGCTTCGTGCTCGCCCTCGTCCTGCTCGCCTTCTGGGCGATGACGTTCGCCGTCGAAGGCCCGCTCCGCCAAGCGTTCATCAACGGCATCATCCCGTCCGAGCAGCGCGCGACCGTGCTGTCATTCGATTCGTTCATGGGCTCGATCGGTGGCTCGGTCGCTCAGCCGGCGCTCGGTCGCGTCGCCGACGTGTACGGCTACGGGCCGTCCTACGTGGTGGCTGGGGCGCTGCAGGTGCTGGCGATCCCGTTCGTGCTGCTCGCCCGACGCCAGGGAGCAGCCTCGGACCCGATCGAATGAGGGGATGGTGGGCGATACTGGATTCGAACCAGTGACCCCGCGGATGTGAACCGCGTGCTCTAACCACTGAGCCAATCGCCCGGGGCGGTGATCATACCCGCAGGCCCGGCCAGCGGGCAACGATCGCTTCCAGGTCGCCAGCGTCGACGACGACGAGCTTCTGGCGGCTCGTGGCACCGGCGACGATGCGCACGTCGCTGCGCGGCACCCCGAGCTCCTCCGCGATCAACCGGATCAGGGCGTTGTTGGCGGCGCCCTCCACGGCGGGCGATCCGACTCGTGCTCGCAGCACCCCGTCGATCACACCATCGACCCGGTCGACCGCGGCTCTCGGCGTGAGGCGGACGGCGAAGCGGACGTCAGTGGGACTCAAGACGTCAAAGGCGCCCGATGATGAACCCGATCAGGATGAGGACGATGAATCCCGACCAGTCGATCATGCCTGTCTGGGGCAGCATCCGCCGCACCGGACCCAGGATCGGTTCGGTGGTCGAGTACAGGAACGCGGATACCTGATTGCGTCCCTGGGGGTCGACCCAGGACATGATCATCCGTCCGAAGATGAGCGCCCAGAGGGCCATCAAGAGGAACTGGATGAAGGTGAAGAGGAACGTCCCGGCCACGATCCGAGTCTACCAGCCAACCCGCACCGGCTCATCCGGGATGGCGGTGCGGCGGCTCGTCCGGCGCGTGGTGATGTGGCCGCTCCCCGAAGATCGCCCGGCCCACGCGGACGATCGTGGCACCTTCTTCGATCGCGACCTCGAAATCGTCGGTCATACCCATCGACAAGGCCGGTCCGAGCACACCGGTCGTGGCGCGGAGTCGGTCGGACAGCTCGCGTAGCGCGCGGAAGGTCGGGCGGGCGGCCTCGGCGGAGTCGACCAGGCGGCCGACGGTCATCAGGCCTTCGACGGCGAGGTGCGGCAGCGCCGCGATCTCGGCCAGCGCCGGCTCGACGGCGGGCGGGTGCAGCCCCGACTTCGCCGGGTCGGCATCGACGTTGACCTGGAGCAGGATCGGGTACGCCAACGCGATGCCGGCCGCCGCCGTCATCGCATCGATCCGGCGGGCCAGCTCGACGGAGTCGACCGTCTGGATGACATCGAACGCCTCGACCGCCTTGCGCGCCTTGTTCGACTGGAGCGGACCGATGAGGTGCCATGTCAGGGCCTCACCCTCGCCCTCCACCTCCGGCCGCTTGGTCATCCCTTCCTGGACGCGGTTCTCCCCGAAGGTCCGGACGCCGGCCGTCACAGCATCCCGAACGCGACTCGCCTCGACCTCCTTGGACACGGCGACCAATGTGACCTCCGCGGGATCGCGATCGACCCGAGCACACGCTGCCGCGATCCGATCGAGTACGCGCTCGTACGCCTGTCGAATCACGTCGACGTCCGACGCTCGAAGGGTCATGGCATCGATGCCGGCCGACCGCCGGCACGGATCACTTGCGCCGGAGGAAGCTCGGGATCTCGAGGTCGTCGGCGTCGTAGGTCACCGGACGCCGTCCGGCGTTCTCGCCCGCCGTGCGCTCGACACGCGGCGAGCTGACGACCGCGGCCCCATCGTCCTCGTGGATCGGGCCGAAGGCGCCGTCGCCCTGCTCGCGCTGTCGCTCCAGTTCCTGGAGGAAGTCGCGCTCGTGGGAGATACGGGACGCCGCCGCGCCCTCCATCACGCCGGCCGTCTCGCGCTGCATCGGGCGGCGCTTGCCGCCGTCGAAGCCGGTCGCGATGACGGTGACCATGACCTCGTCCCCGAGCCGCTCGTTGAGACTCGTGCCGAACATGATCATGGCCTCCGGATCGGCGGCCTCCTTGATCGCCTCGGCCGCCTCGTTGACCTCGAACAGCGACAGGTTCGACGAACCCGTGATGTTCCAGAGGATGCCCTGGGCGCCGTGGATGTCCTGCTCGAGGAGCGGGCTGGCGATCGCCTGGTGGGCGGCCTCGACCGCACGGTTCTCGCCGGTCGCCCGGGCGATGCCCATGAGCGCCGAGCCGGCATCCTTCATCACCGCGCGCACATCGGCGAAGTCGCGGTTGATGAGGCCGGGCACCGTGATGATGTCGCTGATGCCCTGGACGCCCTGGCGGAGGACGTCATCGACGACACGGAAGGCGTCGAGGATGCTGGTGTTCTTCTGGACGACGTCCTTGAGCCGGTCGTTGGGGATCGTGATCAGCGCATCGACCTGCGCTTTGAGCTCCTCGGCCGCCTTCTCCGCGACGAGCTTGCGCCGATTGCCCTCGAACGCGAACGGCTTGGTCACCACGCCGATCGTCAGGGCACCCGCGTCCTTGGCGATCTGCGCCACGACCGGCGCTGCGCCGGAGCCCGTGCCGCCACCAAGCCCTGCGGTGATGAACACCATGTCCGACTCGGCGAGCGCGTTCGCGATCTTGTCCGAATCCTCCTCGGCTGAGCGCTGCCCCATCGACGAGTCGCCACCGGCCCCGAGGCCGCGCGTGACCTTGTCGCCGATACGGATCTTGTGCGGGGCATCGGACTGCAGCAGCGCCTGGGCATCGGTGTTGCAGGCGATGAACTCGACGCCCATCATCTCGGCCCGGATCATCCGGTTGACGGCATTGCTCCCGCCACCACCGACACCGATGACGCGGATCAACGCGAAGTTCTCGGAATCGGAACGCAACGGCATCGGGTTCTCCTCCGGCGACCCTCGGCGGGTCCTGGGCGGTGTCATCGGATGTTCACGGTATGGCGCGCTCGGGCGGGACCCCGTGCCTCGGTGGCGGTCGGGTCCGTGGGTCCGGGGAGTATAACGCCGAGTTCAAGCAGGGGGCATCGAGCGTGTCGGCGCGCCTCCCACGCACGTTTTGCAGGCAACGGGCGTGAGCGAATGATCCTTACCCCGATCGCGCGACTGCCAGCCGCGCTTGACCCGCCAAGAGGCCCCACCTCCCCGCCGCTCGCCTAGAAGAGTCGACTCCCAGTCGCGCCGTGGACTCCCAGTCGAGCCGTGGACTCCCAGTCGCGCCGTGGACTCCCAGTCCACGCTGCGCGGCCGAGCACCACCCAGGGCAGTGCCTCGGCGGCGATCGTGGTCGGACAGTCCACGCCGTTGCCTTGAGCGCGACGTGCGACACGCCTGCGGCGATCCGTGTGGACTCTCAGTCCACGGCACCACATGTCTGAACCGGCCCGCCCTGTGTCGCTTGGCAGGCGACGCCACGCGGCCCAAGCGGCTGTCCGAGCCTCCTCGGGCCCGCGGTGTCGCTTGGCAGGCGACGCCACGCGGCGGAGATGCAGCGCGATCGCTCGCGACCGGCCGAGGCTACCCCGCCACGAAGCTGAGCCGGACCGTGCGCTCCGCGTTGTCGGCGTTCGGATCGAGCAGGCAGATCGATTGCCACGTCCCGAGCGCGGCGCGCCCATCCACGACCGGCACGGTCAACGATGGACTCGCCAGCAGTGGCAGCACGTGGTCGGCGCCGTGACCCGGCGATCCGTGCCGGTGCCGGTACAGCCGATCCTCGCGCGGCAGCAGCCGGTCGAGGGCGTCCATGACGTCGTCGTCCGACCCGGCGCCGACCTCCATCACGACCAGCCCGGCCGTCGCGTGCGGCACGAACACCGACAGCAACCCGTCCCCCGCCCCGATATCCGCGAGGAAGGCAGCACAGGCCGCCGACAGGTCGGCGACACCGCGCGCCGAACCGGTCCGGACGGTCAGGAGGCGCGTGTCTACGGAAAGATGCTCCGCAGCGCGTCGCGGATCCGGCCCAGGCCGCCCATCGCCGGTGCCGACTCGTAGCGCACCGGCTCGCCGTCGACGAGGGTCGTGGCGCCCCACTGGAGGAGCCCCACCCCGGTCGAATACGCGGGCGTGAGCAGCGTGTCAACGAGCCCGCCGATGTTGGTCGGGGCCGCTACCCGGACCGGCATCTCGAGGACCTCGCGGCCGAGCTCGGCGATGCCCGCGAGCTGGGCCGAGCCGCCGGTGAGGATCACCCCGGCCGGCAGCTGGCGCACGCCGGCGGCGCGGATCTCATTGCGCAGTAGCTCGAAGGTCTCGCGCATCCGCGCCTCGATGACCTGACAGACCTCCAGCCGGCTGACGGTGCGACCGGCGTCCTCGCCTAGCACGCTGACGCTGATCTCTTCGTCCTCGGTCACCGACCGCAGGTCGGCCGACCCGTTCTGGATCTTCAGCTCCTCCGCCGTCTGGAGGGAGGTCTTGAGGATCGCGGCGATGTCGTTGGTGATGTTGTTGCCGCCGATCGGCAGGACCCGCGTGTGGAACGGCGATCCGTCGAGGAACAGCGCGAGATCGATCGTTCCGGCGCCGAAGTCGGCCACGGCAACGCCCAGATCCTTCTCGGTCTCGTTCAGCACGGCTTCTGCGGAGGCCAGCGAGTTGACCACCAGCTCGTCGATCTTGACGCCGGCGGCGGCGACGCATTTGGACAGGTTGGTCACTGCGGTCGCGGACGCCGTGACGATGTGGGTCTCGACCTCCAATCGCAAGGCACTCATCCCCATCGGGTCCTTGACCCCCTCCTGTCCGTCGACCGAGAAGCCCCGCCGCTCGACGTGGAGGACCTCGCGGTTGGACGGGATCGGGACCGCACGAGCGACATCGATCGCCCGGCTGATGTCCTCGCGACTGACCTCGCGGTGGTGCCCCGTGACCGCCACCTGGCCGGGTGAGTTGAGGCTTTCGACGTGCTGACCGCCGACGCCGACGAACGCTCGGTCGATCTTCCAGCCGGACAGCCGTTCTGCCTTCTCCACCGCATCGGCGATCGAATGGACCGTCTGGTCGATGTTGATGACGACGCCCTTCTTGAGGCCGGACGCCGGGACGGTCCCGTGGCCCATGATCGTCAGGCGGCCGTCGCGCGACACCTCGCCGATGAGCGCGCAGACCTTGCTCGTGCCGACGTCGATGCCGACGAGGACCGCTTCCCGTTCCACGTTTCCGTCCGTCTCCCTCTAGCGCCGGCCTACAGGAAATGCCGCCGGATGAGCGCCACGTTATCGAAGATCCGAAGCCCGAAGGTGATGAGGGCCACCAGGTACAGGTCGAGCCCGAGTCGGTCGCCGATGAACGTCAGCAGGACCGCGATGATCGCGTTGACGAGGAACCCGCTGATGAAGATGCGATTGTCGTAGACCCCATCGAGCTCCGCGCGGACCGCCCCGAGCACCGAATCGAGCGCGGCAAGGATCGCCACCGCCGAGTACCGGCTGAGCTCGAAGCCGACGTTGATGTTGAGGACGAGGCCCGCAAGGACGCCCACGAGGAGCCCGAGCAGGGGAAGCAGCACGTGGTCCCTCGCCCTCCTCCACTGGTTTGGCCAAGGCTATCACGGTGCCGGGGTCGCGCTGGGCAGGGGCGTGGCCTTGGTCGTGTACGTCCCGTCGGTCTCCGAGGCGAGGATGACCCGGTCGATGAGTGGCTCGCGCCCGATGAGCAGGCTGCGCAGCAAGCGGACCTGGCCGGGGATGAGCTCGGGCGTGCGAAGCGTCGGCGTATAGAACCCGAACACGGCCTGCCAGGTCGACGGCCTGGTGCGGATCGTGAAGCCATTCGCATCGCTCACATAGACGTGGAGCGCCTCTGCCTCGCTCCCGACATCGGCCGGGAGCAGCGATGCGAGGCGGGTGGCGGCATCGAGGTCGACCCGATCGATGGCGCGCCCGACCGCGAGTCCGACCGATGCCGCGCGACGATCCTCGACGATCGGCAGGTCGGTGGCCGCCTCCGGCGGCGCGTCGGCGAGCCTGGCGAAGAGCTGACCGTCGACATCGACGAGGTAGCGGCGGGCCCCCACCTGCCACACCAGGATCGGGCTCCGTTCGCGGAGACGGACGGCGACCGTGTCGGGCAACCGCACCGACACATCGACGGAGCGGACCGTCGGGAGCTCGCGGATGCGCTCCTCGAACGGACGGGTGACAAGGCTGAACAGGTTCGTTGCCTGCGCGTCCTGGAGGACGGCGCGGACCTGGGCCTCATCCGTGAAGATGTCACCCTCGACGGTGGTGTTCACGTGGACGAACGCCGGCGAATGGGCGACGCCGTAGACGGCCGTCGCGGTCAACAGCATCGCCAGGATCGCCCCGGCGCGGACGGGTGTCAGACCGGCCGATGCACGCCGGATCGACCGCGTGCGGCGGACGGATGCGCCGCCGATGGATCGCCGGGCGGTGGGCCGGACCGGGACGGGGCGCCGGCTCGGCTGCCGGGTCGGCGGCCGCGGGCGGAGGGTCATCGCGGCAGGTCGCCGCTCCCCAACCGCGCCGATGGGCGGGCAGCATGGCGTTCGATGGCAAGCTCGACGATGCGCAGGCACACGTCGGTGAAGCTGTAGCCGCCGTCGGCCGGCATCGTCGGGAAAAGGCTGATCGGCGTGAACCCCGGGATCGTGTTGATCTCCGACACGACGATGCGCTCGCCGGCCATCAGGAAGTCGATCCGTGCGAAGCCCTCGGTGCCGATCGCCCGGTACACGTCGCGCGCGAGCTTGTGGATGACGGCGCGCTCCACGTCGCTGACCTCGGCCCGGGTCGATGTCTCGGACAGGCCGGGCGTGTATTTCGCGGCGTAGTCGTAGAACTCGTGGCCGCTCACGATCTCGCCCGGACCGTACAGCTCGATCGCGGCCGGGTCGTTGCCGATGACCGACACCTCGAGATCGCGCGCATTCGGGACGTACGCCTCCACGAGCGCCAGGGTGTCGTAGCGGAACGCGAGGTCGAGCGCGGCGGCCAGCTCTGCCGCGTCGTGGACGAGCGTCATCCCGACCGAGCTGCCGAGACGGGCCGGCTTGACCATCAGGCGAGGATCCGCCTCACCGGCGGCAAAGGCCGCCATCTCGCGACGAACACCAGAGCGATCCGCCTTCCAACGCGAATGGCGCACCTCGCGCCAGTCGACGACCGGGATGCCAAGACCCCGGCACATCCGCTTGAACAGCGACTTGTCCATCCCGAGCGCTGAGGCGGCGACCCCGGCTCCGGTGTACGCGAGCCCGGCCGCATCGAGCAGCGCCTGCATCGTCCCGTCCTCGCCGAACGGGCCATGCAGACCGATGACGACGACCGGTGCCGGGTGCTCCGCGGCCAGCCGGTCGATGGCCGCACCGACCGTCAGCGGGCCCTCGGCGCTGAGCTTGCGTGGCTCGTCATACGCCGCGGCAGCGAGGTCGTCCCGACGGTGGTCGGCCGGCAGCCACCACCACCCGCCGTCGAGGTCGATCAGTATCTGGCGCACGTCGGCGCCGGCATCGCTGAGCGCCGCGGCGATGGCCGTGCCCGACACGACCGACACGTCGTGCTCCGCCGACGGCCCGCCGAGCAGGACGACGATCGGCGGCAGGTCGCTCCCCGTCAGGCCGGCCACGGCCAACCATCCCAGTCGCCGACGAATTCGACTTCGTAGACCAGCTCCACCCCCGCCGCGTCGGCCACGACCTTGCGCACGTGGTCGCCCAACCGCCGCACGTCGGCGGCCGCGCCCTTCTGGTCGTTGACGATGAAGTTCGCGTGCTTCTCGGAGACGACGGCGCCGCCGATGCGATGGCCTTTCAACCCGGCAGCCTCGATCAGCCGCCCTGCCGACTCGCCGTCCGGGTTGCGGAACACGCTGCCGGCCGATGGCAGCCCGAGCGGCTGGTGCGCCTGCCGCCAGCGGCGGATGTCGTCGAGACGCGCCTTGATGGTGTCGGGGTCGGCAGGCTCGAGGTCGAAGGTCGCGTCGAGGATCAGGTCGGCCGGACCCTCCCCGGTCTGTCGCTTGAACCGGCTGTCGCGGTAGGCGAGGCCGAGCGCCTCGACCGGGACGACCGCCTCCGTGCCGGCCCCGTCGAGCACCCGCGCCGACGCGAGCACGCCCGCCATGTCCGACTCGTGGGCGCCGGCGTTGGCCCACACGGCCCCGCCGACGGTGCCCGGGATCGCCAGCCCGAACTCGAGCCCGGTCAGCCCGGCCTTCTGCGTCTCCGTCGCGGCACGCGCCATCGCGACGCCGGCATCGGCCGTGTAGCGCTGCCCCTCGATGCGCGACCCCTCGGCGCGGTCCTGGATCACCAGGCCTCGGACCCCGCGGTCGCTGATCACGAGATCGCTGCCACGGCCCAGGATGAAATGCGGGATGGCCCGCGAGCGGGCGAAGCGGACGAGCGCGCGCAGCTCGAACAGGTTGTGGACCGTGGCGAAGAGGTCGGCCGGTCCGCCGACGCGCATCGTCGTGAATCGGGCGAGCGGCTCGTCGCGCGAGGTCTTGACCCCGACGCGCCGCTGGATGTCCGACCCGATGGCGATCGCATCGAAAGCTGTCGCGGCGGTCACACCAGCGACCCGCGTGCGCGCCGTTCGATAACGGATGGGTCGGGTAAGGGCTCGCGGCGAGCGGCAGCCAGCACGAGATCCGCGACCGCGTCGGCGGCGCCCGGGCGACCAAGGTCGCGCGATGCGGCGGACATCGCGAGATGCGCAGCCGGGTCCTCCAGCAGTCGCGCGGCCTCGAGTAGGGCCGCAGCGTCGAAGGCGGCGTCGTCCACGAGCCGTCCGGCGCCGGCCTCGACCAGCTGGCGAGCGTTGGCCTTCTGGTGGCCGGCAGCATGCGGGTAGGGCACGACGACGATCGGCAGACCCAAGGCAGTCACCTCGGCAAGCGTCGACGAGCCCGCGCGACCGACGACCAGATCGGCAGCGGCCAGGGCGGTCAGCATCTCGTCCCGCAGGAACGGATGCGGGCGGTACCGCGCGCGCTGGTCCGCCGGCAGCGACTCGCGCCCGCTCAAGGAAGCGGCATAGCCGTCTTCGCCGGTCACATGGATGACGATCGCGCGCTCGACGAGCGTGGGGAGCGCCTCGGCCACCGCCGCGTTGAACCGGCGAACGGCCTGCGACCCACCGAAGATCAGCAGCACCCGGTCACCCGGTGCGACGCCCAACCGCTCGCGGGCGGCCTCACGGTCGATCGTGGCCGTATCGCGGATGGGTGTGCCGGTCAGGTAGCAGGGTGTGCCGGGCGCCGCGGAAGCGAGGGTCTCGCAGGTGGCCGCGAACGACACCGCCAGCACGTCGGCGAGCCTGGCCGTCGCACGGACCGCGCGACCCGGGATCACGTTGCCGTCCCACAGCACGACCGGGATGCCGAGCGGCGCCGCGGCAAGGAGGACCGGGACTGCCACGTAACCACCGGTCGTGAAGATCGCGGCTGGTCGCTCGGCCGCGAGGATCGCTGCCGCCTGCGGCACCGATGCGCCGAGGCGCAGCGGGTCGAGGACCGCATGCACGTCGAGCTCCGTCGAGCGCAGCGAGCGCAGCGCGAGTCGCCGGAACGGTATCCCGGCGCCCGGGACGATGCTCGCCTCGAGACCCCGATGCCCGCCGAGCCAGACGAGCTCAGCGCCGTCCGGGCGCGCGCGCAGCGAGCGGGCGACGGCCAGCGCCGGGTAGATGTGCCCGCCCGTTCCGCCGCCGGCGATCAGCAGTCGCATCGTCGTTCCAGGTCCCCTTCTCGATGGTCTCGCGCGAGATCGAGAGGAGGATCCCGATCGCCGCGAAGCTGATGATGAGTGACGAGCCACCGGCGCTGATGAAGGGCAGCGTGATACCGGTGATCGGCACGAGGGTCACGACGACCCCGATGTTGATGAACGCCTGGATGCACAGCCAGGCCGTGATCCCCGCCGCCAGGAGCGCCCCGAACGTGTCGGGTGCGCCGAGCGCCACGCGGATGCCAGCGTAGGCCAGCAGGACGAACAGCGCGATGACGATGCCGGCCCCGACCAGCCCGAACTCCTCGCCGATGATCGCAAAGATGAAGTCGTTGAACGCGTTCGGCACGAACAGTCCGCCGGCCATCCGGCTCTCGCCCAGCCCCGACCCGAACATCCCGCCGAGCCCCAGGGCGAGCAGTCCCTGGACCGTGTGATAGCCGATCGTGTCGGCGTATTTCCACGGATCGAGCCACGCCCGGATGCGGTCCATCTGGTAGCCGGCCAGGCCGACGACGAGGGCCGCCATCCCGGCCACGCCGACCATCGATCCGAGGTGGAACGTGTTCGCCCCCGCCACGAACCACATCGTGAAAGCGGTCAGCGTGATGACGATCGTCGTCCCGAGGTCCGGCTCCTTGAAGACGAGTGCGATGACCGGCACCGAGATCAAGAGGAACGGGATCGTGCCACCCCAGAAGCCGCCGACCCTGGTTCCACGCTTGGCGAACCAGTGGGCGAGATACACGACAAGGGCGAGCTTGGCCATCTCGGCCGGGTGGATGGCCGGCAGCGGACCCAGCCGCAGCCAGCGGGCCGAACCGCCCACCACGATGTTGTACTCGTCGACGAAGACCAGGACGAGCAGGCCGAGGGCGATCACGTAGCCCGGGATCGAGACGAGCCGTAGATAGCGATAGTCGACGCGCATCATCCCGACCATCGCCAGCAAGCCGAGCAAGGCCCATTGGATCTGTGGGCCGACGGTCTGGAATGTGTCGGCCTCGGCCGACAGGTAGCCACGCATGGCCGACGACGAGTAGACCATCAGGATGCCGACCGCGGCGAGCGCGACGACGACGACCAGGATCATGTAGTCGGGCGCGTGCCGCTCGCGCTGGAGGGCGTTGGTCAGGTCCTTGGTCGGCGTCCTGTTGGCAGCCCGACGGGTCTCCGAGGCGCGCTTCCGTTCGCGGGCCGCCTCCTCGCGGATCGGGCGACCGAAACGCGGGATCGGCGGTGCGAGGTTCATCGGTCCCTCCGGGCTCTGGCGGCGATCAGGTCAGCGACAGCGTCCTTGAAGGCACGCCCGCGGGCGGCGTAGTCGGGGAACATGTCGAAACTGGCGGCGGCGGGGCTGAGCAGCACGGTCGCGGTCGCGGTCCTGGGAGCCGCCGCGTCGAGGGCGGCGCGGGCGATGGCATCTGCCCGGGTGACAGCCTCGTCCAGCGTCGCGGCGCGTTCGGTGTGGTCCAGCCCCGCGGCATTGAAGCGCCGCTCCAGGTCCGGGCCACTCTCACCGATGAGCACCGCCGCGCTTGCCCGGTCGGCCACGTGTCGCGCGAGATCCGTCAGATCCACGCCCTTGTCCTGGCCACCCGCGATCAGGACGAGGGGGGCGTCGAACGCATGCAGCGCGGCGATGACGGCGTCCGGCTGCGTACCCATCGAATTGTTCACGAATCGGACGCCGTCGACGAGCGCGACGGGTTCCAGGCGATGCTGGACGCCGGTGAAGGCCGCGGCCGCCTCGCGGATCGCCTCGGGCTCGATCCCGAACAGCAGCCCGGTGGCGACGGCCGCCAGCGCATTCGAGACGTTGTGGGCGCCCGGGATGCCCAGCTCCTCGACGGGCATGATCCCGCCGTCCGCTCGACCCTTCCCGTCGAGGCGCTCGACGCCGTCGGCCACGATCCAGCCCTCGACCACGCCGAGACCACCCGCCGGTGGTGCGTCCCGGCGGTACAGCACCGGCCTCGCTGTCCCCAGCTCGGCATACGCTGCGACGACCGGGTCCTCGGCGTTCAGCAACAGCGCGCCGGCCGGATCGACCCGCTCGGCCAGGATCCGCTTCACGCGTCGGTACGCGTCCAGTGAGCCGTGCCGGTCGAGATGGTCGGACGTGACGTTGGTGTAGACCGCGACCGTCGTGCCGCGTGACAGCGTCGGGAGCTGGAGCTCGGACAGCTCGTAGACGACGCGGTGGTCGGTGGTCAGCTCCGCCAACCGCTCGACGATCGGGATCCCGATGTTGCCGCCGAGGACGGCCGGGTGCGTCTCGTCCGTGGCGAGGATCGCCGCCGTCAGTGATGCCGTCGTCGTCTTGCCCTTCGTGCCGGTCACCCCGACCGTCGGCGCGATGCACAGCCGGAGGAAGAGATCGGGCTCCGACAGGAGCGCCGGCGCGGAGGGATCACCCGCCGACCGCGCCGAGACCAGCGCCTCGAGCGCCGCGCGAAGGCGCGGCTCGGTCGTCGGGAAATCGGGATTGATCGACGGCGACGTGGTGACGAGAGCGGCATCCGCCCAGGTCGAGGAGGGCTCGACCTCGGGGCCCAGCGCGAGTCGCACCGGTCGACCCTCCAGTTCGGCGATGGCCGCAGCGAGATCGGCGGCGGACCGGCCGTCGTAGACGGTCACCCGCGCGCCGGCATCGGTCAGGAAGCGCGCCAGGGCGATCCCGCTCCGCGCGAAGCCGAGCACCGTCAGCGGGGCGCCGGCCAGCAGCCCGCCGCGGATCGCGGCCATCGTCAGGCTGTCTGGGTCGATCGTCGGTGTCGTCATGGTCAGCAGCCCGCTCACTGCAACCGGTCCGCAGGGAGGGTCGCGAGGAACAGCGTGACCCCCAGCAGCGCCGCCAGGATCGCGACGATCCAGAAGCGGATCGTGATCTTCTCCTCGTCCCAGCCGCCAAGCTCGAAGTGGTGGTGGATAGGGCTCATCCGGAAGAGGCGCTGGCCACCGGTGAGGCGGAAGTAGACCACCTGGAGGATCACGGATCCGGTCTCGAGGACGAAGATGATGCCGATCAACGGCAGCACCAGGATCTGACCGGTGATCAGGGCTGTGACCGCCAGCGTCGCACCCAGCGACAGCGCCCCCGAGTCGCCGATGAAGACTTGGGCGGGATGCACGTTGAACCACAGGAACCCGAGCAGCGCGCCGATGATCAGCGCGCACAGCAGCGCGAGGTTCGGCTGGGCCGGTGTGTTGAGCAGCGCGATCAGCATGTATGCAACGAAGGCGATCGCGACGGTCCCGCCGGATAGCCCGTCGAGCCCGTCGGTCAGGTTCACGCCGTTCGCAGCGGCGATGATCGCGAAGGCGCCGAAGCCGACGTACACCCACGGCTCGATGGCAAGTGGTCCGAAGAACGGCACCGGGATGGCATCGATCGTGTAGGTCTGCTGGATCTGCCAGGCGGCCACGAACGCGACGACCGTCAGCCAGATCAGTTTCTGGCGCGCCTTGATCCCCTCCCCCGTCTTGGCGTTCAGGTAGTCGTCGAACGCCCCCAGCGCGCCGACGCCGGCCAGCGCGGCAAGCGGCGCGAACGTGGCTGCGTCCGGCTGACGCAGGAAGAAGTAGATGCCCAGGACCACGAGCACGATGAGCAGCCCGCCCATCGTCGGGGTGCCCTCCTTGACGAAATGGGATTCCGGGCCTTCCTGGCGGATGCGCTTGCCGAAGCCCATGGCCTGCAGCAGCCGGATGTACGGTGGCATGAAGATCACGACCAGCGCGAACGCCAGCAGCAGGCCCTGGATCAGCTCGACGTTGCCCCTCATGGGGCGCGCTCGCCGAGCTCGAGCCGGAGCCCGTCGACCACGCGATCGAGCCCGATCCCGCGCGATGCCTTGACCAGGACCGCGTCGCCATCCCGGAGCCGCGGCCGCACGGCGTCGAGGGCCGCCTCCGCGTCTGGTACGACGTGGATCCGCCCAGGCTCCAACCCGGCGTCGATGGCACCGGCAGCGATGCCACCGGCACCCTGCCCAACGACGATCAGCAGGTCGACGATCGGACCGGCAGCCTCGCCGACGCCGCGGTGCCCTGTCTCGTGCGCGTCGCCGAGCTCGAGCATCTCGCCGAGGACCGCGACGCGCCGGCCGGGCATCCCGGCCAGGAGATCGAGCGCAGCGGTGACCGACCCAGGCGAGGCGTTGTAGCTGTCGTCGATGACGGTGACCCCGCGCAGTCTGACGAGCTCGACACGGTGCGGGGCGCCCCAGCCATCGGCTAGCGCCACCGCGATGGCATCGAGGTCCAGACCGGCCGCCAGTCCGACCGCCGCCGCGGCCGCGGCGTTATGGACGGACAGCCGGCCGAGCGCCGGGATCGTAACGTTCCGCTCGCCGGCGGGGGTCCGGAGCCCGAAGGACATCCCGTCCGCGCCCGCCGAGACGACGTCGGTCGCGCGGACATCGGCCGCATCGTCGAACCCGTAGCGCACGACGTCCGCGACCGTTCGCCCCGCCATCCGGCTGACGATCGGGTCATCGGCGTTCAGCACCGCCGTCCCCGCGGGTGGCAGCGCCTCCAGCAACTCGCCCTTCGCGCGCTCGACCGCTTCGAGCGTCCCGATGCGCGACAGGTGGACGGCCTGGACGGCCGTCACCACCCCGATCGACGGTCTCGCCATGGCCGCGAGGTCGGCGATCTCGCCGGTCACGTACATGCCCATCTCGAGCACGGCCGCCTCGTCAGCGGGGCCGAGACGCATGAGCGTGAGTGGCAGCCCGACCTCGTTGTTCTGGTTGCCCTCGGTCTTGAGTGTCCGCAGGGAACCGCCGAGCACGGTCGCGACGGCTTCCTTCGTGGACGTCTTGGCGATGCTGCCGGTGATCCCGACGACCAATGGATCGAACCGCTGCCGCCAGCCGGCCGCGACGGCCCCGAGCGCAGCCAGACCGTCAGCCACGCGGATGATCGTCACGTCGCCGAATGCCGACGGCTCTTCGACGCCGCGGGTGACGAGCAAGGCCGCGGCCCCACGGCGAACGGCTTCGTCGAGGTGCAGGTGACCGTCCGTCCGTTCGCCCGGGAGCGCTACGAACAGTTGCCCGGGGACCACGAGCCGGGAGTCGACGGCCGCGCCTGCCACGCGGCGATCCGAGCGGGCGAGGAGGCGGCCGCCGGTCAGGCGGGCGAGATCATCGGCGGTGAGTGCGGACGCGGTGTCGGGCTGCGTCGGCACCGACGGGTCGACGCTCACGGCGGCCAGTGTCGCATAGACCCCACTCACCGGTCCGTGACGGGCACGGGCTCGGCCACGACGCGATCGTCGAGCAGGTCCGGTGTGCGGATGGCGTCCGTCGCGACCCGACGGAAGAGCTCGAAGGACATGACCGGCATTTCCAATCGCCCGACATGAGCGATCTTGGGCGTACCTTCCTCGATGCGGACGGCCACGATCAGGTCGGGCGACCCTGCCTCGCGGCTGATATATCCGACGAACGTGTAGTTGAAAAGGTTGTCCTTCCAGGCCTTCTTCTTGGCATCCCAGATCTGCGCGGTACCGGTCTTGCCACCGACGTGATAGCCGGATACGAGGGTTCGATCCCGGTAGAACGAGACCTCTTTGACGACGTGATCCATCATCCGCAGCAGCGTGCGCGAGATCTTCTTGGGCACGACCCGGCCACGGTCGCCCACCGTCACGTCACGCGGCCCGACCCCGCTGACGACGTGCGGCTGGACGAGGATCCCGCCGTTCGCGAGCGCGGCATAAGCCGTCGCCAGCTGGATCGGCGTCACCGCGACCCCCTGACCGAAGGCGCCGTTCGCGAGGTCGATCTCGCCCCACGGGGTGACATTCGGGTCGCGCACGTAGGCATTGCCCGATGTCTCGCCGGCGAGGTCGATGCCGGTCTTCTGTCCGAACCCGAGCTTGCGCCACGTGTCGTAGAGCATCGTCGCGGACTCGATCGTCGACTCGCCCAGGTCTAGCGCGACCTTGGCGGCGACGACGTTGCGCGAGTAGGCGATCCCGTCCTCGAACGTGACCCAGCCCATGCCCCGGCGGTCGGCGTTGTCGATCTTTGATTTGCCGTTGTCGAGCCGGAGCGTCCCGACATCCTTGATCGGGGTCGTCCGCGTGACGGTCCCGGACTCGAGCGCCGTGACGGCGGTCATCATCTTGAACACCGACCCTGGTTCGTAGACATTCGACACGATCGGATCGATGAATCGGCTCGGCGCCTCGGCCGCGACGGTCCGATAGTCGTTCGCGTCATACGAGGGATAGGTCGCCTCGGCGTAGATGGCGCCCGTGTAGGGGTCCATCACCACCGCCGACACGCTCTTCGCCTCATCCGCGATCCAGGCTGCCAGCAGCTCCTGCTCCAGGGCCAGCTGCAGGCTCGCGTCGATGGTCAGGCGGACGTCCTCGCCGATCGAACCTGGCGCCTCGACCACGGCGGTCTCGGGCATCGGCCGGCCGTTCACGTCGCGTTGCGCGACCATGGTCCGAGGCGTCCCGGCGAGCGTCTCCTGGTACGCCTGCTCGATGCCGTACTGACCGGCGTTCTCGCGGTTGACGAAGCCCAGCAGGTGCGCCGCGAGCGTGGACTCGGGGCCACCGCCGGCCTGTGGGTACACGCGCTCCGGCTCGGCCTCGAGCGCGACGTGGGCGATCCGCTCGTCCCGCAAGGCCTGGCGGATGCGCTCGGCGATGGACGGCTCGATCCCGCGCGCGACCACGATGTACGGGCGCTCCGAAGCGAGCTTCGCGCGGAGGGTCACCGCGCCGGCCTCGTCGAGCTTGAGCAGCCGGATCAGCTCGTCGGCGGTCCTCGAGCGTGCTGCCGGGTCGCGCGCGAGTTGATCGGCGGCGGCGACGAGCCTGTCCCGATCGATGGTCGTCGCCAGCAGGACCGTGCCGGTCCGGTCGTAGATGTCCCCCCGCCGCCCGGCGACCTCGATGCGGACGGTGGTCTGCGCCGCGGCGCGTGCCATCAGGAAGTCGCCGTTGAGGACCTGCCAGTACGCCGTCCGGGCGAATAGCGCCAGCGAGCCGACGATGAAGACCGTCAGCAGGACGAGGAGGCGGCGGCGGGAATCGGTGCGACCCAGCATCGCTTGGAGCTCGGCCGATCAGCGGGCCGGGAGCATCACGACCTCGCCCAGTTGGCCGAGGCCGGCATCGAGTGCCAGCTTGCGAACCGCAGGCTCGCGACCCAGGCGGCTCACGTCGGAGGTGATCTCCTGGAGCCTGGCGTCGAGACGCTCCCGCTCGACCTGCAGACGACCGATGTCGTAGGTGGTGGCCGACACGCGTACCTGCTGGGCCAGGGAGAAGAACGCCAGCATGAACGCGACGACGATGAGCCCCAACAGCAGGCTTGGTCGCGCCGTCGCCGTCCGGTGGGCGCGCACCGCCGCACGGGCGCGCCGGCGCGGTAGCAACGGGGCGTCGATAAGGCGCGGTCGACGCGGCAGCGCGATGGTTCGCGGGCGAGCGCCCTCGTAGACGGCCACCTCAGTCGCCCGTCACGAAGCGCAGGCGCGGCGCGCGCGGATCGAGGAACGCGAGCGGATCGGCGGGGGCACCCGACCCCCATGCCTCGAGATCGACGGTTGACGCCTCCGCGTAGTGAGCGCGCTCGTGACGCTCGCGCACTTCGTGCTGGCGGCGGCCATAGGCCTTGCGCCGGCTGTTGTGGTGACGCTTGCTCATGGGGGCTCCTCCTTCCGTCGTGATCGGGCTCAGGCGGCGAGCCGCTCGGCGGCCCGCAAGCGGGCGCTCCGGGCGCGTGGATTGGCCTCGATCTCCCCCGACGTCGGCGTGACCGAGCGCCTGGTGAGGAGACGGAGGCGGGGGTTCCGGCCGCACACGCAGACCGGGAGCTCGGGGGGACAGACGCAGCCGCGCCGCTCGGCGGCGAAGAAGCGCTTGACGATCCGATCCTCCAGGGAGTGGTAGCTGAGGACGACGAGCCGGCCGCCAGGCCGCAGCAGGTCGACGGCGGCGGCCAGCCCTTCCTGGAGGGCGTCGAGTTCCTCGTTGACCGCGATGCGCAGCGCCTGGAACACCCTCGTCGCCGGGTGGATCCGTCGCGGTTGGCGAGGATTGCGGGGGGACACGCGCTCGATCAGGGCGGCCAGTTCCTCGGCCATCGCGACGGGCGCCGTGCTCCGCGCCTCGACGATCGCGCGGGCGACTCGACCCGCCTTGGGCTCCTCGCCGTAGCGGCGAAAGAGTGCCGTCAGCTCATCGACGTCGAGCGTGGCCAGCAGGTCGGCCGCGGGGACGCCGCGGCTCGTGTCGAACCGCATGTCGAGTGGTCCACCGGCTCGAAACCCAAAGCCGCGCCCCGTGTCGGCCAGCTGGTAGCTCGACAGCCCAAGGTCGAACAGCGTGCCGTCGACGGCATCGAAGCCGGCGTCGCGGGCGACGCCGGCGAGCTCGCGGAAGTTGGCCTGGCGCAGGACCAGGCGATCCCCATAGCGGGGTCGGAGGCGACCGTCCACTCTGGCGATGGCCGCCCCATCGGCATCGAGGCCGAGGAGGCGGCCATCAGGGTCGGTCGCCTCCAGGATCCGCTCGGTGTGCCCACCGCCGCCGAGGGTGGCATCGATCTGGAGGCTCCCCGGCGCAGGCGCGAGCATCGACATGACCTCCTCTGCCAGCACCGGGATGTGCCCTGCCTCCATCTCTCCTCCACTCCTCGTCGATCGGATCCCGAGCGGACCCTGGAAGCGCATGTGGTGCGAGCTAGATGCCAAGGCCCTGGAAGGCCTCTGCCAGCTCGTCGCTGTCCTCGAGTCCCTGTGCGTAGGTCGCCCAGGTCGCGGGGACCCAGATCTCAGCGTGGTCACGCGAGCCGACGACCACCGCTTCGTTGCCCAGGTCGATGTGCTCGCGCAGATAGGCCGGCAGCAGGATCCGGCCCTGCCGGTCGAGCTCGACCTCAGCAGCGCCGGCGAAGATCAGGCGCTGGAAGCGGCGAGCGTTCGGATCCGTGATCGGGAGCGCCGCGACCTTCGCCGCGAGGCCATCCCAGCCCGGCTGGGTGTGGATCGCGAGGCAGGCGTCGAGCCAGCGGGACACGACCGCGCCAGCACCGAGCTGGGCGCGGAACTTCGCGGGGACGGCGATCCGTCCCTTGTCGTCCACCGTGTGCCGGTACTCGCCGGTGAACACCCGTGGGGGCTCCTTGGACTGCCTCGGTCTGGTCCACTGGGTTCAGGGCTCGTGGCCTGGGTCACGCCCCGCGGCCTCTCTCCCCACTTCCCACCACTTTGGACCACTTCGATGCATCGTAGGGCCTGATTCGACCCGCGTCAATGGAGAAATCTCCGTTCGACGTGGTGGGCGGTGCCCGGCCGTCGTTCACCCGGCGACATCGATGTCCGAAGCCAACCGGGCTCGTGGCTGACCCCGCTCGCGCGTCCGGTGGCGCGGCGGTTCCAGATCCGAGCGACCGAGGCGGCGCTCGCCTACTTGACCGCTACCGAGCCGTGAGGATCAGGCCGGCTCAGCGCGTCGGCGGAGGAAGCCGCACTTCCTGTCCCGCTCGCAGGCCGCGGTCACGCAGCCAGGGGTTCCGGGCGTAGATGCTGTCGGTCGAGACCCCGAAGTAGCGAGCGATGCTGAACAGGTTGTCCCCGCTCCTGACGCGATAGATCCAGCAGCGGGGCGTATTCGGGCAAGCGCGCAACAGGTTGTACCGATCGGACCGGGGCGTGGGACGCGCCGTCGGTTTGGCAGTCGGGGCGGGCGTCGCCGTCGGGCTCGGCGTGGGACTCGGCGACGGCGACGGGGTCGGCGTGACAACGGGACTCGCGGTCGGCGCGACCACCGGAACGCTCGCTACCGCGACCGACGGCGACGCTACCGCGAGGGCTGAGGCCGACGGGCTGGCGATCACGCCGGACGGGCCGATGTTCAAGGCCCCTCCCCGCGCGAGCACGAACCCGACCGACGCGCTTAGGGCCAGCACGAGCACCACGAGCGAGCCCAGCATCGCGGGTGAAATCGCGCGACCCTCGCGAATGACGGGGGTCGGCGTCTCGGCCACCACGGCCGCGCCGCGCAGGTACCGCGGGCAATTGATGTGGCCGGTGGACAGGCAAACGAGCTCCTGCTGGCGCAGCGACTGCGGGACAGCCTCCGCGAGGGCCGCGCACCGGTTCGCCGGGTCGGGCGATTCGAGCGGTGCCGTCAGGCCGTCGGTGCCGGCCGCCCGCAGGAAGGGACAGACGTCCGGGTCCGGCGAGCGATCCTCGAGCACCTGCAACCACGACCGGCGATCGGGTGACGACTCGAGCGCCGCGTCCTCGACCTGGGTCCTGAGGGACGATGCCCGCAGCTCCTCCGAGCCGATGCCCGGCACGTGGAAGGGCGCGGCCGAGACTGGGATGTGGTCTGGCTGCGCGACCGGCTCGACCGCGGGAGGCGACGCCGCCGTGGGTGGCTGGTCAGCTCCGGCGAGCGGCGCATCGCTCGAACTGCCCTGTCCCCGACGGCGTCGCTCGTTCGCGACGGGCGGTGACGGAGCGTTCGGATCGATGTCGGTGCGGCGGCGGCGTGGGCGCGGAGTGGGCGGAAGCCCCCGGTCGTCGGCCACTCATCCTCCGTGATCGGTGCCCGCTGTCGGGCGCATCCGAGCGCCCAGCCTAGTACCTTTCGTGCCTTGCTGTCGTCAAGAATTGGGTGTTAGGCTCCGCCGCCAAGATCGTAGGACGCCAGTCCGCGATCCGACTACGAGGCTCGCAGACCCACCAGATGGCGCTCCCGCTCCCCATCATCCCGCCTCAGCCCAACGCCTACCACCTGGCGCCACATCGGATCCGGCGCTGCACGTTCCGCCGCCTGATCGACGTGGAAGCAGGCTCGGATCGGGTCTACGACGTGGAGTGCCTCTTCCCGGATCGGAAGATCCCGATCCCGTTGGGCGATCTCGAATCGGCGACGCCGATCTGCAACACCTGCACAGCGCCGCACATCTTCCGCCCCGACGAAGACTGACGCGCGCGGCGAGCCGCCGCGCCTCGGGTCCGTGTCAGAAAGCGTCAGCGAGAGCGGTCTGTAAGCCGAGTTCTGTGCCGGTCGGCGCCGAAGCGCCACCGGTGATGGCCATCCATCTGAGGTCGTCGGTCACCCGACGACTCGTGCGGCCGACCCGAGGGCTGGGCAGCGCGCCTCTCCCTCGGCCGGTCGCCCGGCACGGGTTGCGCCCTCCTATTTGGCCTTGCTCCAGGTGGAGTTTGCCCGTTTCACTCCGCCACCCGGCCAAAGCCGTATGGCGGCATCGTCACTGTGGCACTGGTCCTCGTCTTGCGACGGACGGGAGTTACCCGCCACCCTGCGCTGTGGAGCTCGGACTTTCCTCACGGTCCCGTGCGGGTCACCCCGACCGGCGCCGCGCGACCATCCGACCGCCTCGCTGACCACTCGATTCTACCCCTGACAGAGCGAACCTGGGTCCGAGACCTCCGGTTCCGGGGCGACCGTGACCTCCGTCAGGCGGACCGGGCTGCCCTCGCCGACATGGCGCTCCTCGATCAGGCCGACGTCGGGCGCGTACGACTTATGCTCGAGCACACCGGGCTCGAGCGCCGTGAAGTCCTCGGTCACCAGGACAGCCCGGTAGACCTGACCCTCGTGGTCGGCCGTCGCGCCGAGCTCGCGGACGCGCGCCACGTCCTCAGCGCGGCCGGCGTAGAACTCCTGGCGGTAGTAGTCGCCGACGCGCGGTGCCGCCAGCATCACGATGCCCGGCTGCGCACCGTCGACACCGGCCTCCCAGGCGCCTGGCCGGCCGGAGATCGCCCCGTTGCTGCACTCGGCAGTGTCCTCCCCGAAGTACCAGACATTGCCGTCCTCGTCCTGGGCGAACCAGTCCTCGGTGTCCTCGATGAGCGCGGTGCCCCGGTACTCGCGGTCGCGGACCACGACGGTCTCGACCCCCATGACGGTCCGCGTGCTGCTGGTCACAGTCACCACGACCCGCTCGCCACCGCCCTCGTACGTCCGCGTCGTCCCGGGGACAAGCGGCATGTACGGATTCGTGACCTCCGTCGTGAAGTCGACGGGGTCGATCTCCGGGCGATAGTCGACCCCCGCGACCACGCCGGCCGGGTTGTCCGTGAGCAGCGGCCCCGAGACCGGGATCGGCGGTGGCCCGCCGAACAGGACGACGGCGAACAGTGCCAGCGCCGTCAGCATCGGCGCGATCACGACCCGCCACTGGCCCTGGACCCACGCCCAGGCGGCGAACAGCGTCAGGACACCCCAGACCAGGGCGAGGACCGTGCCGAGCCAGCCACGACCGACGGCCATGACGGGCAGACCCATCGCCAGCTGGAAGGCGCCCGCCGCCGTGCCGACCACGAACCACGTCATGTTGCCGGCGACGCCGCGCCAGCGCACCTTGCGGTCGCCCGGCCACACGCCCGGTGGTCGGCGGGTGGGGTCGTCCATCAGGGACTGTCCGGCCGGCGGACGACCGAGGTGGCGCCACCCGCCGTGGCCCGGTCGATGGCCTCGTTCGCGAGTGCGTCGGCGATGGTGTTCTGTGCACGCGGGACATGGATGGCCGTCCAGCGCGAGAAGCCGTGGAGCGTGGCACGTGCCGCCGCCCAGAGCGGGATGAGCTTCGGGTCCTTCACCCGCCAGCGGCCGGCGAGCTGCTCCACGATCAGCTTCGAGTCCAGCAGGAGGTGGACTTCGCCGGCACCCAGGTCACGTGCGAGATCGAGTGCCCGCACGACGCCCGTGTACTCGGCCACGTTGTTGGTCTGGACGCCGAGGTAGTCCGAGATCGACGCGTCCGGCGCCGCCCGCGGGTCGCGCGCATCGACGCGCTCGATCGCGTACAACGCCGCCCCGGCAGAGGCCGGGCCAGGGTTGCCTCGCGCGGCGCCATCGGTCCGGATGATGAACCCGGGTCGGTCGTCGGCCGCGGCCGGATTCACTCCGACGCCGGGTCGGGTGTCTGCTCCGGCGGCCGTGGATCCCCTTGCAGGACCGGTAGCTCGACCCGGGCGCTCGATCCCGACTCCTTGCCGCGCAGCTTGCGCCATGCCCACTGCAGCGGGTCGTAGTACTCGTCGGCGACGCGCTCCTTGAGCGGGATGATCGCGTTGTCGGTGATCTTGATGTGTTCCGGACAGACCTCGGTGCAGCACTTCGTGATGTTGCAGTAGCCGATCCCGCCGCTGTCCTTGAGGTATTCACGGCGGTCTGCCTGGTCGATCGGATGGAGCTCCAGCCCGGCGGCCCGCACGAGGTAGCGCGGACCCATGAACGGCCGCGTCGTCTCGTGGTTTCGCAGCACGTGGCACACGTCCTGGCACAGGAAGCACTCGATGCACTTGCGGTACTCCTGGACGCGCTCGATGTCCTCCTGCTGCCAGCGCCACTGCTCCTGCGGCACGTCATCGGGCGGCGTGAACGGCTGGATCGTCTTGTTGACCTCGTAGTTCCAGGACACGTCGGTGACGAGGTCCTTGATCAGCGGGAAGGCGCGCATCGGCTCGACCGTGATCGGCTCATCAAGATCGAAGTCGGACAGGCGGGTCTTGCACGTCAGCCGCGGCTGGCCATTGACCTCCGCGCTGCACGAGCCGCACTTGGCGGCCTTGCAGTTCCAGCGGACGGCGAGATCGGGCGCGCGATGACCCTGGATCCAATGCAGGGCGTCTAGCACGACCATGCCCAATTCGACGGGCACGTCGAAGTCATCGAAGCGGCTGTCGCCGCCCGGTGTCCCACGGAACACGCGAAGGACCGCCTCCGAGACGTCTCCGTCGGCCGGGACCGGCGCGACGCTCTACCGCTTGCGCCTCGGTCATCCGCTCCTCCATGGTCAAGTAGCCCCGGCCAGCACGGCTTCGAGCTCGGCGGGCATCGCCGGAAGTGGCGTGGTGTAGATCGTCATGCGCCCGTCCTTGCCCCTGGCCACCACGCTGTTTCGTCCGCCCCACCGCTCGTCATCCGTGTCCGGATGGTCGAGCCGGCTGTGCGCGCCGCGGCTCTCGGTCCGCTGTCGAGCGCTGCGCGCGATCGCCTCCGACACCGTCAGCAGGTTGCCGAGCTCGAACACGAGATCCCAGCCGGGGTTGAAGATGCGACCACCACTGACACACGTCGTGGTCCAGCGCTCGCGCAGGCCATCGAGCTCGAGCAGCGCGCGGTCGAGGTCATCGGCGACTCGGAAGATCCCGACGAACTGCTGCATGAGCGTCTGGAGATCGCGTTGGATCGCATATGGATCCTCGCCACCCACGCGCTCGAGCGGCGCGTCCAGGTCCCGGATGGCGGCCTGGACCTGGACCGGGTCGAGGTGCGCCTGACCGGTCGATGCGGCCGCGCGTGCCGCGGCCGCGGCGCCGGTCCGTGCACCGAACACCAGGAGGTCGGAGAGCGAGTTGCCGCCGAGCCGGTTGGCCCCGTGCATGCCACCGGCAACCTCGCCGGCTGCGAACAGGCCGGCCACCGTCGTTTCGCCGCTTTCGGCATCGACCCGGATGCCGCCCATGACGTAATGCGTGGTCGGCCCGACCTCCATCGGACCCCTGGTGATATCGACGTCGGCCAGCTCCTTGAACTGCTCGTACATCGAGGGCAGCTTGCGCCGGACGTGGTCGGCCGGCAGGTAGCTGATATCGAGAAAGACGCCACCGTGGGGCGATCCACGACCCTCCTTGACCTCGGTGTAGATGGCGCGTGAGACGTTGTCCCGCGTCGACAGCTCCGGTGGTCGCCGCGCGTCGGTCTGCTTGGCCTGCGACTGCGCCGTCACCCACCGAGCGGCCTCCTCGGCGTTGGCGGCATATTCCTCGCGGCGCTCTTCGGGGAGGTACTTCCACATGAACCGCTCACCGATGGCATTGCTCAGGATGCCGCCCTCACCCCGGACCGCCTCGGTGACGAGCAACCCGCGCACGCCGGGCGGCCAGACCATCCCCGTCGGGTGGAACTGCACGAACTCCATGTCGATGAGTTCGGCGCCGGCCTCGTAGGCGAGCGCCTGCCCGTCGCCGCTGTACTCCCACGAGTTCGACGTGACTTCGTACGCCTTCCCGATCCCGCCCGTGGCGAGGACGACGGCCCGCGCCTGGAAGACGACCGGCCGGCCGGTCGTTCGCCAATACCCGACCGCCCCCGTCACGCCGTCGCCGCCGGTGACCAGCCGGGTGATCGTGCACTCCATGTACACGTCGATCCCGGCGGCTACGGCGCGGTCCTGAAGCGTACGGATCATCTCGAGGCCGGTCCGGTCGCCGACGTGCGCCAGCCGCGGGTGTGAATGGCCGCCGAACGGACGCTGCAGGATGCGCCCGTCGGTCGTGCGGTCGAACACCGCTCCCCATTCCTCGAGCTCGCGCACGCGGTCGGGCGACTCCAATGCATGGAGCTGCGCCATGCGCGGGTTGTTGAGGTGCTTGCCGCCGACCATGGTGTCGCGGAAGTGGACGCGCCACGAATTGGCCGGGGCAACGTGGGCGAGGGCCGCCGCGACACCGCCCTCGGCCATGACCGTGTGAGCCTTGCCGAGCAACGACTTGCAGACCAGACCGACGTTCGCGCCGGCCGCCCGCGCCTCGATCGCCGCACGCAGCCCGGCGCCACCCGCGCCGATCACGAGCACGTCGTGCGAGCGCTGCTGTGGGTCGGTGGGGAACGTCATGGTCTTTGTGGGCGACGGTCAGCCCGCAAGGTGGATCGCCGGATCGCTGATCACGCCAAGGACCAGCAAGCGCACGTATACGTCGGCGAGCGTCACCGACAGGAAGCTTGCCCATGCCCATGCCATGTGGTTCCTGTTGAGGGACGTGAGCCGCTGCCAGATGCCGTGCTGGACCTTGGCCCGACGTGAGCATGAGAAGCAGTCGAGGCGCCCGCCGGCGACGTGCCGCAGGGAGTTACACGACAACGAGAACCCCGTGAGCAGGATCACGTTGACAAGGAAGATGACGCCACCCAGGCCGAGCCGTGGCTGGCCCTCGGGAAGGAAAGCCGGGATCAGATCGATCCAGAGGAACGTCAGCGGGATGAACGCGAGGTACAGGAAATAGCGATGGAAGTTCTGGAGGATGAAGGGGAAGACCGTCTCCATCGCGTACCCACGGTGAACGGTCGGCTCGCCGACGGTGCAGCCCGGCGGGTCGGCGAAATAGAAGCGGTAGTAGGCCTTGCGGTAGTAGTAGCAGGTCGCCCGGAAGCCCAGCGGGATCCAGAGGATGAGCAGACCGGGGCTGATCCAGGCGGGCAACCAGTCCGGGCGGATCAGCGGCGAGAACAACGGCGAGAGATACCCGTCGAACTCGTAGCCGGTCCCGAACAACGGTGTCCACACGATGCCCGAGAAGAACAGGTAGAGCGCGAGCAGCGTGAACATGAACCCCTGGATCGATGGGGCGATCCACCAGCGGTCGCGGCGACGCGTTGCTCCGAACCCGGACGGCGCCGTCCCCGCCGGTTTGCGGGGTGGTCGCAGGCTGCCGACGAGGCCTGTCATCGCGCCGCGCTCACGCCGGCCGACAGGCGGTCGATGACCGCATCGGCGAACTCCGCGGTACCGAGCGATCCACCGAGGTCATAGGTCGACCGGCCACCGGCGATGACATGGCGGACCGCCGACTCGACCTGGTCGGCCGCATCCGGGTAACCGAGATGGCGCAGCATCAGTGCGCCGCTGAGGATGAGCGCCGTCGGGTTGGCCTTGTTCTGACCGGCGTATTTGGGCGCCGAGCCGTGCACCGGCTCGAAGACCGCGGCCTCCGTCCCGATGTTGGCGCCGGGCGCCACGCCAAGCCCGCCGACGAGGCCCGCCGCCAGATCCGAGACGATGTCGCCGTAGAGGTTCGGCAGCACCAGGACGTCATACAGATCCGGCTTCTGGACGAGCTGCATGCACATGTTGTCGACGATGCGGTCCTCGAACTCGACCCGCCCCCCGTAGTCGGCGGCCACGGTCCGGCAACTCTCGAGGAACAGCCCATCGGACAACTTCATGATGTTGGCCTTGTGGACGGCCGTGACCTTGCGTCTGCCGTTGGCGACGGCGTAGTCGAAGGCGAAGCGCGCGATCCGTTCTGACGCAGCGCGCGTGATGATCTTGATGCTCTCCGCGGCGTCGGGACCGACCATATGCTCGATGCCCGCGTACAGGTCCTCGGTGTTCTCGCGCACGATGACGAGGTCGACGTCCTCGTAGCGCGTCTCGAGACCCTTGATGCTGCGCGCGGGTCGGAGGTTGGCGTACAGGCCAAGCACCTGGCGGAGCGTCACGTTGACGCTGCGGAACCCCGCCCCGATCGGCGTCGTGATCGGACCCTTCAGGGCGACTTTGTTGCGCTTGATCGAGTCCAGGACGTGCGCGGGCAGCGGCGTGCCGTATTCGGCCATGACGGCCTCGCCCGCGTCGACGACCTCCCAGTCGAAGGCGATCCCGCTGGCGTCGAGGACGCGCCGCGATGCCTCCGCCAGCTCCGGACCGATGCCGTCGCCGGGGATCAGGGTCACACGGTGGGCCATAGCCCGATTGTATCTGCGCTGACCGACGGGGCGCGGCCGGCCACCCACGCTGGGCGACCGGCCACGTCACGAGTGGTGCCGCGAGGCGACGGTCAGGGCGCCAGCCGCTGCACGTCGACGAACTCGAAGCCGCCGGAGCCGAGGCTCCTGCCAGGCGAGCCGTCGAGCGGGAGCAGATGCGTCGCTCCGTCCTCGTCGTTCCCGTATCGAACTAGGAGCGCCGATCCGTCAGGGGCAAACGCCCACGAAGCCGGGACGCTGCTGTTGTCCTGCGGTGCGGACTTCTTCGGACCGATCGGCCGCTCGTTGCCGGATCCGTCGGCGTTGGCGACGACGATCTGGAACTGACCCTTAAGGTCCATCCGCGCGTAGGCCACGACCTTCATGTCGGGCGAATAGACCGCGCCGATCTGACCTGTCCCAGCCGTCGTCGAAAACGGCCGTTCGGTGCCGGTTGCGACGTCGAGGGCGTACACGCGCGGCGTGCCAGCCGCCGACCAGCGGGTAAAGGAGATCTTCGAGCCATCCGGCGAGACCGAGATCCCTTGATAGTCGAACTCGTTGTTCGCCGGCGTCGTCGAGAGCAGCCGGCGCGGTCCGGACCCATCGGCGGCGATGGCGTAGATGCCCGGATTCCGCGTCTCCTGGCGGAACACGATGTCCTTGCCGTCCGGAGGCAGCCAGGTCGGGAAGTGCAACCGGCCGGCGTCCGTGAGCCGAACGGGTTCGCCGCCGGCCACGTCGACGACGTGCAGGGTCCCCGTCGCCATGTAGGCGATCCGGCTACCGTCCGGCGACCAGTCGAACCAGTCGAGGCTCTTGGTCGGCGGGGTCACCGCGCGCAGGTTCGAGCCGTCCGCGTCGGCAACCATCATGGTGAGCGTCACCGGTTCGGTCAGCGGCCCATCCGAGCGCAGGAAGACCATCTTGGTCCCGTTGCGCGAGAAGATCGGAGAGAAATCGAAGCCCTCGCCGACGGCGAGCTGGCGGGGCTCGGTCGTGACCGGATCGAGCAGGTAGAGCTCACCGTCACGGCTTGTGACGAACTGGCCGTTGCGAGCGAGCCCGAACGGTTCCGGCAGGCGTTGCTGGTAGCTGCCGACCGCGAGGATCGCGATAGCCAGCACGAGCAGGATGAGCGCCGCCACCATCACGAGGCGGCCAGCCCGCGGGACGGTGAACAGGCGTGGGCGGAAGGTCATATCCACTGGGAGCCACCTTTCGAGGCTCGACCAGGCCGGCCGCTGGCGCGTTTCCCGGGTGACGCCCAGCACCTCGTCGAGGTGATCGGGCACCCGGAACGCGGCATCCTCGCGGAGCCAGGCCGACATGGTGCGTTCGATGCGTTCGTTCGACGTCATGCCGGTCGGCCCTCCACGAGATCGCCGTGGAGGCGCGAGTCGGCTTCGAGCGCCGCCCGCATCTCCGCAAGGGCGCGGTGCAGCCGCGACTTGGCGGTCCCCAGCGGGATCCCAAGCGTCGCCGCCACGACCGGCATCGGAAGGTCGAGGTAGTGATGAAGGACGATCACGGCCCGCATCTCCGGTTCGAGCCGGAGGAAGCCGCGTTCGAGCCGGTCGCGGTCCTCGACGACCGAAACGTCGTCGAGCGCGGACACCGGCATGGAGATCGTGGTCAGATCGACGTCGAGACGGTGGCGTCGCAGCCGCCGCGCCTCGTCGATGCAGGCGTTGACGAGCAGTCGATGCAGCCAGGCATCGAATCGATCGGGGTCGCGCAGCGTGGGCAGATCACGCCAGGCTCGGACGAGCGCGTTCTGGACGGCGTCCTTTGCCTGTTCGACGTCCCGGAGCATGAGCCAGGCGGCCGCGTCCAGACGGGAGATCGCGGCGCCTGCCAGCTCGGCGAAGGCGTCATGATCGCCCTTCCGCGCTCGCTCCACGAGGTCTCGCTGCATCACGCCCCTCGGCGGTGGCGCGACCCACATGGCCGCGCTCGTCGAGTATGGCGAGGCGACCCGCGCAAATCGTTCCGTCTCGAGGCGACGGTGGGCCGCCGCTAGACTCCGTCGGATGCGGATCGGCGTCACCTTGCCGCTGGCCGGCGGCGATAGCCCGGATGGTCACGCCCCCACGTTCGACGAGACGCTGGCCTTCGCCAGGCAGGCCGAGACGGCCGGCCTTGACTCCATCTGGGTGTTCGACCACCTGGTCTTCCGGTACCCGGGCAAGCCCGACGAGGGGATCCGCGAGGCGTGGACGACGCTCGCCGCCCTCGCATCGGTGGTTCCGCGCGTCGAGCTCGGAACATTGGTCATGTGCGCCTCGTTCAGAAGGCCCGCCCTGATGGCGAAGATGGCGGCGACGCTTGACGACCTCGCCGGCGGCCGGTTGATCCTTGGCCTGGGGTCGGGCTGGCACGACGCGGAGTACGAGGCATTCGACTACCCGATCGACCACCGCGTCGGGCGCTTCGCCGAGGACCTCGAGATCACGACTCGGCTGTTGCGTGGCGAGCGCCTCGACTACGACGGTCGCTGGCGGTCTGTGCGGGAGGCGGTACTCGTCCCGTCCCCGGCGAGGCGTGTCCCGATCCTCGTCGCCGCGGAAGGCCCGCGGATGCTGCGACTCACTGCCCGCTGGGCGGATGCGTGGAACGCGGCGTGGTTCGGTGCTGCGGATGCGCGACTGCAGGCACTGCTTGCCGAGCTCGATGCGGCATGTCAGGAGGTCGGGCGTGACCCGGCGACCCTTCGCCGGACCGTGGGCATTCGTGTCCACGACCCAGGCGCACCGGACGGGGACCCGCGCGGTCTCGTTGCCGACACGGATGGACTCGCCGCCCTCTTCGATGACCTGGCGGCGGTCGGGATCGACGACACCATCGTCTGGGCGACCACCAAGTCGAGCGCGGCCATCGACCGCATCGCCGACGCGCGCCGGTGGCATCTGGGCCTGACGGGATGAGCGGGTCGCCCTCGGCTACGATGCGCCGGTGAAGCTGCAGGAGGCCGACGCCAAGACCCTTCTCGTCGCCCAGGGTCTACCGGTCCCGGACTGGGCCGTGGCCCACAGCGTCGATGAGGCGCGCGCGGCAGCGGGCCGCTTCCTCACCACCGGGGCCGGCAAGGTCGTGATCAAGGCCCAGGTCCTCGTGGGCGGTCGAGGCAAGGCGGGTGGCGTCAAGCTGGCAAGCTCGCCTGACGAGGCCGCGACGGTCGCCGAGGCGATCCTCGGCATGGACATCAAGGGCATGACCGTGCGCAAGGTCCTCGTGGGACCCGCCGCCGACATCGTGCGCGAGTACTACCTGGCTGCGGTGGTCGACCGGGCCGAGCGGCGGATCCTGCTCATGGGTTCGGCCGAAGGGGGCGTCGAGATCGAACATGTCGCCGAGACGAACCCGGACGCGATCGTCCGGCGGCACGCAGATCCAATGCTCGGCTTGCTGGACTTCCAGGCGCGCGACCTGGCCTTCGCACTGGGCCTCGACGAGCATCTTCGGGCGGCGGTCAGCATCGCCAAGGGACTCGTCCGGACGATGACCGCCTACGACGCCGACCTGGTCGAGATCAATCCACTGGCGGTCGTGCGCGAGCCCGGTGCCGACGGCGCCGGGCCGGAGCGGCTGGTATGCCTCGACGCCAAGATCACGTTGGACGACTCGGCCCTTGCGCGTCATCCCGGGCTGGAGGACCTGCGCGATCCCGACGAGGAGGCGCCCGAGGACCGTGAGGCCCGCGAGGCAGGGTTGACGTTCATCAAGCTCGACGGCTCGATCGGCTGCATGGTCAACGGCGCGGGCCTGGCGATGACGACGATGGATCTGGTAAAGCGCGCCGGTGGCGAGCCGGCCAACTTCCTCGACATCGGTGGCGGTGCCCGCGCCGACAAGGTCACCCACGCGATGCGCCTGATCCTGGCCGACTCAAAGGTCGACGCGATCCTCGTCAACATCTTCGGCGGGATCACCCGTGGCGACGAGGTCGCCCGCGGCCTCATCGAGGCACGTGCCCAGCAGGATCGCGACGTGCCGATGGTCGTCCGCATCGTCGGGACCAACGCGGCTGAAGCGGCCGCCCTGCTCGAGGAAGCACGGTTCCAGACTGCGAGCTCGCTCGACGAGGCGGCGGCGAAGGCGGTTGCCGCGGCCCGCGGAGCGGAGACCCCCGCGTGAGCATCCTGGTCGGCGACGACACCCGTCTCCTCGTGCAGGGCATCACCGGGCGGGAGGGTGAGTTCCACGCGCGGGCGTGCCAGGCGTACGGCACCAACGTCGTCGCCGGCGTGACGCCGGGCAAGGGCGGCCAGCTCGTCCTGGATGGGACGGTCCCGGTGTTCGACACCGTGGTCGAGGCGGTCCGCGAGACCGGCGCCGACACGTCGTTGATCTTCGTCCCGGCCGCGGGCGCCCCGGACGCCGTCATGGAGGCCGCGGCCGCCGGCATCCACACGATCTTCTGTATCACCGAGGGGATCCCAGCCCTCGACATGATCCCGACCGTCGAAGTCGTGCGCGCCAACGGCGCCCGTCTGATCGGCCCGAACTGCCCAGGTGCGACCTCGCCGGGCCGCGCCAAGGTGGGCATCATCCCCGGCGCGATCCACCGCCAGGGCGGCGTCGGCGTCGTCAGCCGGTCGGGAACCCTCACGTACGAGGCGGTCCAGGCGATGACCGACGCGGGGCTCGGGCAGTCCACATGTCTGGGCATCGGCGGCGATCCGATCATCGGCACGACCTTCCTCGATGCCCTGCAGCTGTTCGCCGAGGATGCCCAGACCGAGGCGATCGTCCTCATCGGCGAGATCGGCGGCGCGGCAGAGGAGACCGCCGCCGCGTGGGCCGGCGAGCACCTGCGGGACATCCCGAAGGCGGCCTTCATCGCGGGTCGGACCGCGCCGGAGGGCAAGCGGATGGGCCATGCCGGCGCGATCATCTCCGGCGGCGCCGGCACGGCGGCATCGAAGGTCGAGGCACTCGAGGCTGCCGGGTTCCACGTCGCCGAGTCGCCCACCGAGCTGCCGGCGCTGCTTCGCGCCGCGGGCTACGACGGCTGATGGCGGCCATCACATGACCGATCGACCGAGCGATCGACCCGAGCTCGAAGCCTCGTTCGCAGCGAACCAGCGACTGTGGGACGCGTGGACCAAGATCCACGCCGAGGGACAGTTCTACGACGTGGCCGGCTTCCGCCAGGGCGGGGTCAGAGTGCGGCCGTACGAAGTCGCCGCGATCGGTGACGTCAGTGGCAAGAGCCTGCTCCACCTCCAGTGCCACTTCGGTCTGGACACGTTGTCGTGGGCGCGACTCGGCGCGAACGTCACCGGCGTCGACTTCTCTTCGGCATCGATCGAGCTCGCCCGCGAGCTCGCGGCGGACCTCGGGATCACCGACGCCCGCTTCATCGAGTCGAACATCTACCAGCTCCCGCTCCGGCTCGGCGACGAGTTCGACATCGTCTACACCTCGCGCGGGGTCCTCGGCTGGCTGCCCGACATCCGCGGCTGGGCGCGTGTCGTCGCGCGCTTCGTCAAGCCCGGCGGGCGGTTCTACATCTCGGAGGTCCACCCCGTCCTGCAGGTGTTCGAGAACGAGGGCGTGTCACCCCGCGAGCTGCGGCTCCAGTACCCCTACTGGGAGCACGGCGACCCGTTGGTGTTCGATGTCCACGGGTCGTATGCCGACCGCTACGCGGATCTCGGCACCGAGCACAAGGAGCACGGCTGGGACCACGGACTGGGCGAGATCGTCACGGCGCTGATCGACGCGGGCCTCCGCATCGATCGGCTCGAGGAGCAGCCGTTCCTCGAGTGGCCGGCCGACTTCCTGGTCGAGAGCGAACCGGGCAGCGGCGTCTACGTCCTGCCCGAGGGCCCCGGCGAGCTCCCGCTCATGTTCTCGGTGCTCGCCTCGAAACCCGCCTGAGCGTCAGCCCAACCGCACGGCGGTCCCTGACGCGGTGACCATCAGCATCGAGCCCCCCTGGCCGACGGTCTCGTAGTCGAGATCCACGCCGACGATGGCATCGGCACCGAGGGCCGACGCGGCCGCCTCCATCTCCTGGAGCGCGATCGTCCGCGCCTTGGCCAGCTCCTGCTCGTACGCACCTGAGCGACCACCGACGATGTCGCGGATACCGGCGAACAGGTCCTTGAAGATGTTCGCGCCGAGGATCGCCTCGCCGACGACGAGCCCGCGGTACTCCGCGATCGACCGGCCCTCGAGGGACGGGGTGGTTGAGATGATCATGACGGGTGGCTCCTCCAGATAAGAGTGATGCGTCGAGGATAGCCGAGCCCTGTCGGGTCAGCCCGCCTGATCGAACCCAAGCGCCATCCAGGCCGGGCCACCGGGTGCTTCGATGAGCTCGACCAGCACCCCATGGCACGAGCGCGGATGGATGAACGCCACCGGGCCTTCGGCGCCGCGCCGTGGCACCGTGTCGATCAGCTCGAGGCCGTCCAACTCGAGGCGGATCAGCGCCTCGGCCAGGTTGCTGACCTCGAAGCAGACGTGATGGAACCCCTCCCCTTTCGATGCGAGGAAGCGCGCGACGCCGGTCGTGTCGTCGGTCGGCTGGACGAGCTCGACCTTCGACTCGCCGACGGCAAGGAACGCGATCCGGACGCGGTCGGAGGGGATGTCCATGATCGTCTCGAGGTCGAGGCCGAGCATGGTCTGCCACAGGCCGAGGGCGTCCTCGATCGACTCGACGACGAGGGCCACATGGTGGATCTTGCCGAGCCTTCGGATGGCTGGCGGGACCTGCGACATGGGCGGGGCCTCCTGACCGCTATCGCGCGCTTCTCAGACCGTGATCAGCTCTCGATGCTCTCCCCATGCCACGCGCAGCCGATCGCTGATCTCGCCGACCGTGGCGTACGCTCGGACGGCATCGACGATCGCGGGCATGAGGTTGCCATCGGCCCTGGCCACCCGCTCGAGCTCGTCCATCGCGGCGAGCCACGCCTCGGACGATCGTTCGGCCCGGACGCGCTGGACCCGTTCGATCTGGCGGCGCTCCCCTTCGGGGTCGATGCGGTGGGTCGGCGGCGTCGCCGGTTCGTCGTCGGTGAATCGGTTGACGCCGACGACGATCTGGTCGCCGGCGTCGATCGCCCGCTGGACGCGGTACGCGGCCTCCTGGATCTCACGCTGCTGGAAGCCGTGCTCGATGGCAGCCAGGGTGCCACCCATCGACTCGATCTCATCGAGGTAGGTCCAGGCGGCGGCCTCGAGCTCGTTCGTCAGGCTCTCGACGAAGTACGAGCCGGCCAGCGGATCGGGCGTCTCGGTGACACCGGCCTCGTAGGCCAGGATCTGCTGCGTTCGCAGGGCGAGACGGGCGGCCTCCTCGGTCGGCAGCGCGAGTGCCTCGTCGCGCGAGTTGGTATGCAGGCTCTGGGCGCCGCCGAGGACCGCGGCCAGCGCCTGGATCGTCGTGCGGACGACGTTGTTGTCGATCGACTGCGCCGTCAGCGACGACCCGGCCGTCTGCACGTGGAACCGGCACACCATCGAGCGCGGGTTCGTCGCCCCGAATCGCTCGGCCATGATCGTCGCCCACATCCGACGGGCGACCCGGAACTTGGCGACCTCCTCGAACAGCTCCGACCAGGCTGCGAAGAAGAAGGACAGCCGGCCGGCGAAGTCGTCCACGTCCAGACCTCGCTCGACCGCCGCCTCGACGTACGCGATCGCGTCGGCCAGGGTGAAGGCCAACTCCTGGACGGCGGTAGCGCCCGCCTCGCGCATGTGGTAGCCAGAGATCGAGATCGTGTTCCACTTGGGCAGCTCGCGCGCGCAGAACTCGAACACGTCGGTCACGAGCCGCATCGACGGTCGCGGTGGGTAGATATAGGTACCGCGCGCGATGTACTCCTTGAGGATGTCGTTCTGGGTGGTGCCGCTGATGCGCGCCCGCTCGACGCCCTGTGACTCCGCGGCGGCGACGTAGAGCGCGAGGAGGATCGGGGCGGTGGCGTTGATGGTCATCGACGTGCTGACCTCGCCGAGGGGCAGGCCATCGACCAGGATCGCCATATCGGCCAGGCTGCTGATCGGGACACCCACCCGCCCGACCTCGCCATCCGCGGCCGGGGCGTCAGAGTCGTAGCCCATCTGCGTCGGCAGATCGAATGCGACCGACAGGCCGGTCTGGCCGTGGTCGAGCAGGTAGCGGAACCGGCGGTTGGTCTCCTCGGCCGTCGCGAACCCCGCGTACTGGCGCATCGTCCAGAACCGGCTGCGGTACATCGTGGGCTGGACACCGCGGGTGAACGGGAACTCGCCAGGTCGTCCCAGATCGCGATCCTCGTCGAGGCCGGCGATGTCGGCGCCCGTGTACAGGTCGCGGACCTCGATGCCCGAGGAAGTCTCGAACCGCTCGCGCCGTTCCGGGGCGGCGGCGAGTGCCTTGGCTCGAAGCGTGGCGCGCCAGCGCTCCCGAGCCGGGTCGTCCCCCGGTCCGACCGGGCGCCGCTGGCGCGTGGCGTCGGTCACGAGCTCATTCGATGACGACCAGGACGTCGCCGACCTCGACGGTCGCGCCAGCGGTCGCCGGGACGCGCACGATCGTCCCCGGCCGTGGCGCGCGCAGCTCGTTCTGCATCTTCATCGCCTCCACGGCAAGTAGCGTCTGGCCGAGCTCGACCCGATCGCCCGGGGCAACGGCGACCGCAGCGATCCTGCCCGGGATGATGGCACGGATCTCGAGCGGTCCACCAGCCCCGGTGCCCGCGCTCCGATCTCGCGCCGCCCGCTCCCTGAGCGTCGCCCGAGCGTCGTCCTCGACGACCAGCTCGAAGCGCCAGCCGTCGACAACGACCTCGATCGTCCGCCGTCCGTCGATGTCGGGTCGGGTCGGGTCGCCCATCACGATCCGATGTCCAGGTGGCAAGGCATGGGCCGCATGGACGACCCGCGGGGCCGGGTCGAAGTCGGGGGTCGAGACCCGATACCGACGTTCCGTCATCGCCGCGGCCAGCGGTCGATGGCGTCGGCGCGGCCCGCGGCGCGCCACGCACGAGCCCCGTTCAGCGGCTGGTCGTCTTTGCGCAAAGACACCGGACCCTCGATGGTACTCGCCGACGCGGCGGCGGCCCCGACCGCGGCGATCGCTGCGGCTCCAGCGACGCGTTCGCGATCGCTCGCGCCGTCCCAGCGGTCGGCTACCCAATCCGTCGAGAGCGCGGAGCCATCCGCCTCGGCGAATGCCGGATCATGGAGCAGCGCCAGGTCGAACGGCAGCGTCGTCTGGATGCCACTGACGACGACCTCCCCGAGTGCTCGACGCATCCGCCGCAAGGCTGCCTGCCGATCACGGCCGACCGTCATGACTTTGGCGATCATCGGGTCGTAATCAGGTGGCACGCGATCGCCCGGCCGGAGTGCTGTGTCGACGCGGACCCCCGGACCCGACGGCATCTCCCAGCGGCCGACCCGACCCGGCACGGGTGCGAAGTCGCGTGCCGGATCCTCGGCCGCCAGCCGAACTTCGATGGCGTGCCGCGTCGGCATCGCGATGTCCGCCACCGCGCGGACGGCGTCCGAAAGTGGCTCCCCAGCCGCGATGTAGAGCTGCTCGGCCACGAGGTCAAGATCGGTGACGAGCTCGGTCACGCCGTGCTCCACCTGGAGTCTGGCGTTCACCTCGAGGAACCAGAACCGGCGATCCGGATCGAACAGGAATTCCGCGGTCGCGGCGTTATGCAGCCCGGCCGCCGTCGCCGCGCGGACTGCCATCGCGTGGAGCTCGGCCCGCTCCCCGGCGGTCAGCCCCGGCGCCGGTGTCTCCTCGACCAGCTTCTGGTGACGCCGCTGGATCGAGCAATCTCGCTCGCCGAGCGCGACCACGTCGCCTCGCTCGTCGCCGAGCAACTGGACCTCGATATGCCGGGCCGGCCGGATCTCGCGCTCGAGGTAGACAGCGCCATCGCCGAACGCCGCGGCGGCCTCCGCGGCACCAGCCGCCAGCGCCGCCGGCAACTCGGCCGGCGTGCCGACGCGACGCATACCGCGCCCGCCGCCACCCGCCGCGGCTTTGACGAGCAAGGGGAAGCCGACGCGCTCGGCCGCGACGAGCATCCTTTCGACGTCATCGGGACGGTCCGTCGAGGCGGGCTCGAACGTCCCTGGGACAACAGGCACGTCGACGGCAATGGCCGTCCGCCGCGCCGCGAGCTTGTCGCCCAGCGCTTCGATCGCAGCGGCATGCGGACCGATGAACACCAGCCCCGCGTCGGTCACCGCGCGGGCGAACGCCGCGCGCTCGGACAGGAAACCGTAGCCCGGGTGTATCGCTTCGGCACCTGTCGCGAGCGCCGCCTCGACGATCCGGTCGCCGCGGAGGTAGCTCTCCCCCGCCGGTGGCGGTCCGAGGCGCATCGCCGCGTCGGCGGCCGTCACATGCGCTGCGTCGACATCGGCATCCGAGTAGACCGCGACGGTCTCGATCCCGAGGTCGCGACACGTCCTGATGATTCGCAGCGCGATCTCACCGCGATTGGCGATGAGGATCCGACTGAATGGTCTCGCGCGATCGTCTTTGCGCAAAGACGCGCCGTGTCCAGGCCGGGCGACGCTCGTCACAATGGGATGTTGCCGTGCTTCTTCGGCGGGTTCGTATCTCGCTTGCCGGCCAGCATCTGCAACGCCGCGATCAATCGCGGCCGGGTCTCGGATGGCCGGATGACGTCGTCGACATAGCCGCGCGCCGCGGCGACATACGGGTTGGCGAATTGTTCCTCGTAGTCGGCGACGAGTCGCGCGCGCTCAGCGGTCGGATCCGCCGCAGCCGTGATCTCATCGCGATGCAGGATGTTGACCGCGCCCTCTGCGCCCATGACCGCGATCTCGGCAGTCGGCCAGGCGAGGTTGATGTCACCGCGGACGTGCTTGCTCGACATGACGTCGTATGCGCCGCCATACGCCTTGCGCGTGATGACCGTCAGCTTGGGGACCGTCGCCTCGCAGTAGGCGAACAGCAGCTTGGCGCCGTGGCGGATGATCCCGCCGTGCTCCTGACCGACACCCGGCAGGAAGCCCGGGACGTCGACGAGTGTCAGCAACGGGACATTGAAACAGTCGCAGGTGCGGACGAACCGGGCCGCTTTGGTCGATGCGTCGATATCGAGCGCACCTGCCAGCACCGCGGGTTGCTGCGCGACGATCCCGACGCTCCGCCCGTCGAGTCGAGCGAACCCGATGATCATGTTCTGCGCCCAGCCCGGCTGGATCTCGAAGAAGGCGCCATCGTCGACGATGCGCTCGATGACGTCATGCATGTCATATGCCCGCGATGGATCATCCGGGACGATCGTGTCCAGGGAATTGTCGCGGCGATCGGCCGGATCCGTTGTCGCCGCCCGGGGTGCATCACCGAGGTTGTTCTGCGGCAGATAGCCAAGCAGCCGTCGCGCGGAGGTCAGTGCATCGGCTTCGTCGTGGGCCGCCAGATGCGCGACCCCGCTGCGCGTCGTGTGCGTCGTCGCGCCACCCAATGTCTCGGCGTCGACGTCCTCGTGCGTCACCGCCTTCACCACGTTCGGCCCCGTCACGAACATGTAGCTCGTGCCCTCGACCATGATCGTGAAGTCGGTGATCGCCGGCGAGTACACGGCTCCACCGGCGCATGGCCCCAACACCACTGACAGCTGGGGCACGACGCCGGAGGCCAGCGTGTTGCGCAGGAAGATGTCCGCGTAGCCACCCAACGACACGACGCCTTCCTGGATCCGCGCCCCGCCGGAGTCGTTGAGCCCGATGATCGGTGCACCGACCTTCATCGCGAGATCCATGACCTTGCAGATCTTCTCGGCGTACGCCTCGGACAGGGAGCCGCCGAAGACGGTGAAATCCTGGCTGAAGACGAACACCAGCCGACCATCGATCGTGCCGTGACCGGTCACGACCCCATCGCCGAGGTATGCCGTCTCGACCTCTGGGTTGCGATTCGTGACGAATGCGTCCAGCTCGATGAAGGAACCGGCGTCGAGCAACAGCTCGAGACGCTCGCGCGCCGTCAGTTTGCCGCGTTCGTGTTGCTGGTCGATACGGTCCTGGCCACCGCCGAGTCGCGCCTCCGCACGCATCGATTCCAGCTGCGCCAATCGCTGCTCGTTCGTCGACAACGTCGCACCTCCGCGAAAACAGCGTGTCTTTGCGCACGGACAGCCGCCATCATACGGTCCCAGTTATCCACGGAAATGGTGAACAACTCGCGTCACGTGTGGATAACCGGGTGCGCGCGATGACAAGTGCTGGAGTAGCATGTCCGGACGTCCCGCCCTTCCCCGTCATTCCCGGGCGATCGATTCCGAGGTGATGCCCCAGTGAAGAACGTCATCGCGATCGCGAATCAGAAGGGCGGCGTCGGCAAGACGACGACGGCGATCAACCTGGCCGGAGCGCTCGCGGAAGACGGGTATCGCGTCCTCTGCGTCGATATGGACCCGCAGGCGAACCTCACGGCGGGTCTCGGTGTCAACATGAACACCGTCGAGCGATCGATGGCAGACGTCCTCGCGGATGGTCGATCCAAACTCGCTGATGTCATCCTGCCGACCGACAGCGCCGGCATCGATGTCGCACCGGCGCACATCGATCTCGCATCGACCGAGGGTGAGCTGTTCACGGCGCTCGGCCGCGAGCAGATCCTGCGCGAGGCGATGGACGGTCAGATCAAGGGTTACGACTACGTCCTCATCGACTGCCCCCCGAACCTCGGCCTGCTCACCGTCAATGGTCTGGTCGCCGCGAACGGCGTGATCATCCCGGTCCAGACCCAGTACTACGCGATGAAGGGTCTGACCAACCTCGTCAAGGTGATCAATGCGATCCGGCTCAAGCTCAACCGCAATCTCCGTATCCTCGGGCTGCTGCCGACGTTCTACGACGGCCGCACGAACCTCGCCCGTGACATGCTGGACGAGCTGCGGGTCGTCGGCGACCACCACGTATTCAGCAGCATCGTCAGAAACACGGTGAAGCTCGGCGAGGCCCCGCTCGTCGGGCGCCCGATCACGTCGTACGCGGGCGCCAGTGAGGCGGCCAGGACGTACCGTGAGCTTGCACGAGAGGTGGTGGATCTTGGCGCGCACTGATTTCCGCGCGGCGGCCGCCCGTCGCCTGTCCGAGGAGCGCGAGCTCTCCCCTGTCATCGTCAGCCTTCTGTCGCCGGATAGCCCGACGCGCAGTGTCGGTGTCCGCATCGTCCCGCTCGACCACATCGAGCCGAATCCCGAACAGCCGCGGCTCGCGTTCGACCAGGAGACGCTCGACGAACTCGCGGCGTCGATCCGCGAACATGGTGTCCTGCAGCCGATCCTCGTGCGACCCGTCGGCCCGAACACCTATCAACTTATCGCCGGCGAGCGACGCTGGCGGGCTTCGAAGCTGGCGGGCCTCGAGTCGATCCCAGCCCTCATCGAGGAGATCGACGACGACACGGCGCTTGAGATCTCGATCATCGAGAACCTCCAGCGCGAGGACATTTCGCCGCTGGACGAGGCGTCGATGTTCGACCGGATGGTGTCCGAGCACGGGTACAGCATCCGCAAGCTCGCCGACAAGCTCGGCAAGGACAAAGGCTACGTCGAGAACCGCCTACGCCTCTCAGATGCCCCGGACGAGGTGCGCGCGCTGGTGTCCTTGCGCAAAGACACCCTGTCACACGCCTACGAGCTGATGAAGGTCGAGGACCCCAAGCGACGCCGGCGGCTCGCGGACCAAGTGGCCCGCGGCGAGCTGACGCTCATCAAGCTGCGAGACAAGATCGAGGGCCGGCGAGCCCGTCAGCCGCGGCCCGATGAGGTTGTCGACGGCACCGAGCCAGTCATCTTCGCGATCGAGATCGACGGCGACGTCATCGAGGACGAGCCCATCGAGGATGAGGTCGTCGTCGAGGCCGAGCCCCAGATCGCCGCGGCGCGTCCGCTGACCGAGGATTCGCTGGTGAATGCCAAGTCGTCGCTGGCCGACGCGCTCGATGAGCTGGTCGGCGTGCTGCGCGCGCCCGACGCCATCGGCTCGATCGGCGACGTCGATCGCGACAACCTGGCCAAGTACCTCACGATCTCGAAGCTTCGACTCGAGAACGCGATCGCGCTCGTCCGCTCCGGTAACGGCTTCGACTGACGAGGGCCTACGTGCCGGGGCCGATCCCCGACACCCAGCCCGTCGCCGCCATCGCGGCGCCGATCGCCTGGAGCTCCCAGGCTCGGCGCCGCACCGAGCCGGCGCCCCGACCGAGGACGAGCCCAGCACCGACCACGGCGACGCCGACGCCTACTAACGACCACGTCACGATCGACCAACCGTCCCGCCCGATGACCGTCAGGCCGAGCGCGACCGCGACGATCATCAAGACGACATCCGCCCACCATGCTCGCTCCGCGCCGAGCCACGTCGCGACCGACTCCGTGCCGCTCGCTCGATCCGCATCCATATCGGCCCGAGCGTTCGCGATGGCCAGCCCAGCACCTGCCAGGACCGCCATCGGGATGAGCGTCGCGAACGAGGTGGGCAGCGACCCGGTCGCACCGAACCAGCCGTAGACCGGCAGGATCGGGATCCCGACCGCGAACGGGACCCAGGACCAGCGCGTCCCTTTCGCCGCGACGTCGTAGGCCGCACCGATCGCCAGGACGACGAGGGCGACCAGGAACAGCCGCCCGTCGATCGTGGCCGCCAGCGTCAGCCCCACGAGCGCAGCCCCGACCAGCGCGACCCTTGCGACCGGTTCCGCGATGTACCCGGCGGGAATGGCCTTTGGCGGCACCCGACCCGCGTCGGCCGGGGCGTCGACGATGTCGTTGAGGATGCCGATCGCGAACTGCAGCGCAGTCATCGAGAGGCCGAGGATCAACGCGAGACGCTCCCCTCCCCCGGCCAGCCACGCCACTGCACCCACGACCACGCCATCAAGGATCGACGGGAACGGATGGAGGAGCCGGATGAGCGCTGGCAGGCGGGCGTCAGGCCGGAGCCATGCGTGCGGTCGGTCGGCCGGGCGATCAGACGTAGACGAGCTCGTGGAAGTTCTCGACCAGATAGTCGATCAGCTTCTGGCGGCCATCCCGCGCCTGGGCACGGATCCCTGGCACCAGCGCGTATAGCGCGACCGCCGGGATCATCTGCCGACCTTGGGCATCACGGCCCACGCTGGCAGTCGGACCGTTGCCAGAAGCGAACACACGTTCTATCTGGTCCTCGCTGAGCTTGGCCGCCTTGCGGAGGTCGGTGAGGACGCGGATCACCCCACGCCGCTTGGCGACGTCGCGCATGAGCTCCGCCGCCCATGCGTCGATCTGCTGGTCTGACTGCTCGGCGAGCCGCTTCCGATACTCCTTGGGATCGGCAGAGAGGCCGGACGCTGCCACGTGCGCTCCTGTGCTGGGTCGGGCTCCGAGTATGCCAGATGAGGGATCGTCAGACGGCCTGGGCCGGCGGGATCTCTTCCTCGGGCGACTGGGCAGCCAGGGCAGCACTCCGCGAACCTTCCGGCCAGTCGTTGAATCGCTCGCTCACCCACAGCGCGAGCCGGCCGGTCCGCACCGGTTCCGGCGTCCCGTCGAGGAGCGCCCGAAGGCGCGCGGCCAAGGTCGCGGTCATCGCCGCCACGGCGGCACGATCCGGGCGGCCCTCGCCGACGATGGGCTCCCCGACGCCGATCGTCACCCGCGCGCCGAACCGCAGCCAGCTCGTACCGCTGATCGCGATGGGCACGAGCGGCACCCGCGACCGGAGCGCGAAATATGCCGGTCCGTCATTGAGTGGAAGGAGACGGCCCTCGATCGCCCCGATGCGCCCCTCCCCCGCGATCGCGACGACGCCGCCATCGGAGATCACCGCACCGACCTTCCGTGTCGCCTCGAGCAGGTCGTTCTTGCCCGGTTTGTACGGGATCGCGCTGCCGGTCCACGTCATCAGCCGGTTCCGTCCGCCTGCCTGCATGTCCTCCTCTCTGGGCCCGAAGAAGAACAGGCGCGGTCGGAGCGGCAGCGTCGCCATCAGAACGAACGGGTCGGACCACGACAGGTGGTTGAACGCGTAGATCGCCGGACCGTCCGGAAGTCGCTCGCGCCCGCTTACCTCCATCCGGAGCCACCCTCTGGTGACCAGCGCGACGAGCAGGCGTGATAGGTAGTAGCGGATCGTCCGCCTGAGGGGATGGAGGGGTCGCGACGCGGAGCCACGGTCGGTCACGGCTGACTGTCCATCGCCGCGTAGACCTCGATCGCGAACGACGACACTGCGTCGCCCTCCTCGTCCGTGCCGCGCAGGATGATGTTGTCGATCTGGAAGCCGACGAGACGATGGCCGCCGACGACTTCGACGGACAGCTCCCCGGTCTGGATGCGGTTCCAACGCATGAGCTTGCCCGATGAGCGAGGCCCCTCCTGCGGGACCATCACCCGCACGTGGACCTGGATGAGACCGGGGGCAGTCGGCACGAGGATGACGTAGCGCGCCGCCGGGTCGTCGCCCCATGCCACCCAGCACGACGGATCCTTGGTGGCCCCGAGCCCGGTGAGGATCGGGGTGACGGTCGCGAGGACTTTCGGTGCCATCGATCCCTTGTGTGGCGCGCGTTTCGACCACTCGCTCAGGCGCATCGGTTCCTCCTGGCGGCCGCGTCCCTCGACCTTGTCCCGAGGCTAGCACAGGGCCGTTGCCGACCGATCAGCCCAGCCGTCAAGCGTGGTGCGTGGCAGCATCCGGACCCGTACGATGCGCACGATGTCGGTCGAGTGGGCTCCCCAGGTCGCGTTCATGGCCGCCGCCGGCGTGGCCGTCGGCCTGTGGCTGCTGGTGCGCGGCCTGACTGGCTACCAGGATGCGACCCGCATCGGCGATACGGCTGTCTCGCGGATCGCCACGCTCGCCGCCGGCGAGGTGCAGGTCAGCGGGGTCATCGAATCCGCCGAGCTGACGCTGATCTCGCCGCTCCAGAGCGCGACGTGCGTGTACTACCGCTCGACCATCGACGAGGGCGACGATGGCGTCGATCTGGATCCATCCTTCAACGAGGAGCGGGCGGTCGGGTTTCGCGTCCGCGATGCCACTGGCGACATTCGAGTCTTCCCGCGCGGCGCCCGCTGGGACGCACCGGTGGACCTGGACGAGGCGACCGGGCTGATGGGCGATGAGCCGGCCGGTCTGCTGCTTCGGACCGGCCCGGCGATCAGCGGGACCGAGCTCGATCGCGAGGCCGCCATCGCCGCCCTGACGACGATGCCGACCGCGACACGCAGCACGCTGTCGGTCCTCGGCGGGGCGATCCGGAGCACCTATGGCCCCGGCTCCGGGCGTCGCCGGCGGTACCGGGAGGCGCTTCTGACGCCGGGCGACGCGGTGACCGTCGTCGGGCGAGCGATGCCGTTCGTCGACCTGGGCGATCCGACCGAGGCAGACCTCGCCATCGGAAACGATCTCGCTGCTGACGACCCCGAGGTCGCGGGCAACATCGCCGAGGCCCGCTCGGTCGGCCTCCTGGAGGATTCCGCGGAGGAGGCCTGGGGCAACGCCGCGATCCCCGGGTTCGGGATCGGTCAGCCCGTGCGCGAACCCGAACTTGACCCGGCAGCCGATCCCCTGCCGCTCGCCAGCGCGGCCGCGGCCGAGGCCACGGAACAGCGATTCGCGATCGCCCCGGAGACGCTCGTACTGGCGAGTGCACCGGGCGTGCCGCTGCTGATCGCGCACGGTGCCCCGAGCGTCGCGGTCGAGCGCCAGCACGGTCGGTTCCTGGTCGGGCTGGTGGGTGCCGTCGTCGCCATCGCGTCGGCGATGGCCCTCGCCCTGACGGCTTCCTTGATGATCGGCCGATGAGGTCGACTCCAGCGTGACGCCTGAGACAGCGGCTGCCGCCTTCGCGATCGGGCTGGTGCTGGCGATCGTCCTGTTCCTGGCCGTGACGAGCTACAACGCCGTCATGTCGCTGCGGCAGCGGATCGACAAGGCGTGGGCCAACATCGACGTCGTCCTCAAGCAACGACACGATCAGTTGCCGGCGCTCGTGTCGGCCGTGCGCGGCCTGCTCGCCTTCGAGCAGGATGTACTCACCGACATCGCCCGGGCGCGCGCGGCGTACTCGCCCACCGAGCCCATCCCCGACCAGGCGGTCCATGCCGAAGCGACATCGCGCGCGGTGCGCTCACTGTTCGCCGTCGTCGAGGCGTACCCACAGGTCCGTTCGGACGCGAACGTCCTCGACCTGCAGAACGAGATCGAGCGTCTTGAAGGGATGATCGCCGACCGCCGCGAGCTGTACAACGATCAGGTCTATCGGTACAACGCCAGGATCTCGACCTTGCCGACACTGCTCCTCGCGCCCTTGTTCGGCTGGCGCCAGCGCCAGTTCTTCGCTGCCGAGCCCGATGAGCTCGTGCTCCCCGCGACGGAGCTATGAGCGATCCCGCGCCAGAACGTCAGGTCTACCTCGTCCGCCACGGTGAGACCGAGTGGTCACGGTCGGGGCAGCACACCGGTCGGACCGACATCCCCTTGACGCCGTTGGGCCGCGAGCAGGCGCTCGACCTTGGGCGGCGCCTGGCCGGCCATCAGTTCGCGCTCGTCTTGACGAGCCCCCTGTCACGGGCGGCCGAGACGGCGCGCCTGGCGGGCCTGCCCGACGCCGAGCCAGATGACGACCTGATGGAGTGGGATTACGGCGAGTTCGAGGGCCGGACGACCGCCGACATCCGCAAGGATCTGCCGGACTGGACGATCTGGACCGGTCCGTGGCGGGACGGCGAGACCTCTGAGGAGGTCGCCGCCCGGGTCGACCGCGTGCTCGCGCGCTGTCTCGACCCGGCCGTCGACGGCGACTGCCTGCTGTTCGCCCACGGCCACATCCTGCGCGCGCTGACCGCGCGTTGGCTGGGGCTACCGGCGCGGCAGGGCGGGCTGTTCGCGCTCGGGACGGCGACGATCGGGATCCTCGGGTGGGAGCGCTCGACCCGTGTCATCGAGACGTGGAACGAGGCCTGCCACCTGGACGACCCGACCGCAGCGGGCGGTAGACCATGAACGTCCCCACCTCGATCACCATCACGCCGCTCCTCGTTGCCGACCTGGCCGTCGAGGGCGAGCGGATGCCGGTCTACGTGCACGTCATCGACCATCCCGACGGGCGCGTGCTGGTCGACACCGGCATGACGGAGCTCCATCCGTTACTGGCCGATATGGATCCCCGTCTCTGGCCGCTGAGCGAGCAGGACTTCGATCTCGCCGGCATCGACATCGTCGTCAACACGCACCTGCATGGCGATCACTGCGGCGGCAACCGCCTCTTCGCCGGCAAGCCGATCTACGTCCAGCGTCGGGAGCTCGATGACGCGCGCCGCCAGGACGACTACTCGATCCGCGAGTGGGTGGAGCCGCCCGGCGTGCAGTACGAGCCAATCGACGGCGAGCTCGAGCTGCTGCCCGGGGTCCGACTCCTCCCGGCGCCGGGCCACACACGCGGCACCCAGGTGGTCGTCGTCGAGACCAGGGGACGCCCGGTCGTCATCGGCGGGGACATGGCGGTCTGGTTCGGCGAGCTCGATGAGCCGCGCACCGAAGGCCAGCTGCTGGTGCGCGCGCTCGACCCCGAGCTGGTCTGGCTCGCGCACGAGCACAAGCCGTGGCGACCTCACACCGACTAGGCACCACACGGAGTGAGTGGCTCCGGCGGTAGGACTCGAACCTACGACCAATCACTACGGCCCGAGCCGCGTGCTCCATGCGTGTGCCGCGTTTGCCCAGCAGGCGCGGCGAAGGGCTGAATTGCCTAGCTATCTACCTGAAGGAGGGATCGCCAGGTGGTGCCAGGAACGTCCCGACTCGGTTGCCACCATCGTCGGTCCATCCCAGGACGCAAGGCGCCACTGGATCGTTCCGATCGCAGTCCGGGAGGAGCCCGGTGAACCAGGTGGTCCCGAAGTATGCGCTCGGACCATCGTCCCAGGGATCCGGCTTGGCCGGCTCGCCCGTGCGGTCGGTAAAGGGCACCGGTGACGAATAGCCGACCCGATAGTCGGACGTGTCATTGTCCGGCGTCTGATCGACGATCGCCTTGTCGATGACGATCACGATCGTTTTGGGGGACCGGGTGTCCCCATCGTCGTAGCTATACCAGATCGTGTTCGGCTGGCGTTCGTCCGGGTAATCGAAGGGCGCGAAATCACACGAGATGCGCACTCCCGGCAGATTGACGGAGGAGGCCCATCTGGCACCTGCCGACCCTTGCTCCGGGGTTGCCGTGTAGGTGTGCGGCTCCCTTGTCTCACGGAAGCTGCAGCCGGGGCCGTCACACGTGGCAACGGTATCGGCCACCATGAACCCGTCGGACAACGGGGTGTCCGAGTCGGTCGCGCTGCCGGCCTTGAGCGTATAGAGGCCAGGCGTATCGATCGACAGGTCCGGGAAGGTGGCGACCCCGGCCACCGCTTTCGCGGTCCCCCCGATCAGCTTGCCACGTGCGGAACCTAATCCCAGAGTGAGGGTCACATCCGCGTCCGTGTCGACGGTCCGGTTCGTAGCAGGGTCGTAGATCTCGACCCTGATCGCTTCGCCGGTGCTGTCATGGCCATCCCGGGTGGGTCGGCCGGTGCTGGCCGTCCTCGGCTGGTTCACGAAGCGCAACATCGGCGCCGATGATACGCCACCGCCGTCACGCCACCGTCGTCGGATTCGCGCCGACCCCACGTGACATCGCCCCGGCCGACGTGGTCAGGGACCTAGGCGCCCCCGGCCTCGGCCGGCGAGGCGAACACGGCCGCCCTGGCGGCCGACACGATGTTTCCCTTGGCCTCGAACAGCGTCCGCGCTTCGGTCGCCGAGCGGGTGGCATCGTCGTCGCGCCCAGCGGCGGCCTGCGCTTCGGCCAGGAACATCAGCGCATTGCCCTGTCCTTCGATGTCGTCGGATGTCCGGATCTGCTCGACGCTGGAGGTGGCAAGCGCGATGCCCTCATCGTGAGCGCCGTCCCGGGCCAACAGCTTGCCCCTCACTCCGCGCCACAGATGCTGTGAAAAGACGTCGGATGGGGCAGCCACCTCCTCGCTGAAGGCAGCGGATGTCGCCGCTTCATCGAATTGACCCTGTCGATACAGCGCCTCGGCCAGAAGCCCAGCGATGGAGGAGATGTAGTTCCTCTCTCCCATCGCATCGAGCGCCTCGTGATCCTTCCGCAACTCGGCCTCGGCCGCGACCGGATCCCCAGCGAGCAGCTCGACTGGCCCTGAGTCGATCGAGATGAGCGCGGCGTCGAAACGCAAGCCGAGCTCCTCAAGCGTCCCGCGCCCGCGCCGGTAGTCCTCTCGAGCCTGCACGAAATCTCCGACCATCGCCCGCAGGTGGGCCAGAGCCGCCAGAGTCACCGCCTGAGAGCGACGGTCTCCCTCCGAGATCTGCACCAACTCCTCGCACCTTTTGATCCCAGCTTGGGCAAGCAGAGGTCCGGATAGAGCCACTTGCGCTGCCGACGAGTAGAGGCGCTTCTCGAGGACATGATCCCCTCCACGTCGTGCAAACTCGATGGTGCGGTCATTGGCATCGCCGGCTGCCTCATATCGCCCGGACACGCCGTAGACCAGGGTCATCAGTCGCCACGCGCGAGCCAGCGCGTTTGGGTCGTCGAACGCCTTCAGGTCCTTGATGCCGGCCTGCGCCTCGCGCATGACGTCGTCGATGGAGGTCGAGGCTTCGCTGCGGAACTGAAGCTGGAGTCGCACAAGGTTGGCGGTGGTCAGCACAGGGCGGGCGCCGACGTCGTCGGCGACCGCCGCCGCTTGAACGAGCGCGTCATCGGCTGTGGCGAACTCGCCGATCTCCATGTAGGCCTCGGCCGCCGACACGAGGAGCCTGGCTCGCTCCCCGTTGCGTTCATCGAGGACCCGCGCTGCGCGGTCGAGTAAGTTGGCGGCAGCGCGGAAGTCGCTGCGGGCGAGGGCCCGTCGACCGGCGGACGCGAGCCGGGTCGACGCCCGGTCGCCGAGCGCGACGGCCTTGTCGTCGATGGGTCCGAGTTCGATGCGATACCGGTAGGCCTGCTCGAGGTGGTAGCCGAGGATCTCCTCGACTTCTGTCTCACGCTCCCGTTGTCTGTTGACTCGCTCGAGCCAGTCGGCGAACCGTTCGTGGAGCTCACTCCGATCGCTCTTGCGCAGGCTCGCGTAGGCCGCGTCGCGGATGAGGAGATGACGGAACCGATACGCGTCCTCATCGGCGAAGTCGGTACGCTGGGGTCGGATGAAGTCGCGCCGTACGAGGCGGGCCAGACGGCCTGCTACCTCCCGGCGCTCGCTTTCGGGCAGGAGCTCAGTGAGGGCTCCGGTCCAGAACGTCCTCCCGACGACAGAGGCCCGCTCGAGGACATGACGCTCGGCCTCGGGCAATCGGTCGAGCCGGGCTGCGAGAAGCGCCCCGATGGTGGGCGGGATGGCCAGGTCGACCGCCGTACTCTCGTCGAGCGTGGGCCGCCCTGCGAGCGCCTCGTCAGTCGCATAGGCGACGAATTGCTCGACGAACAGCGGGTTGCCTTCGGCGGACGCCAGGATTCGCGAGCGCAATTCCCCTGGAGGCAGCTTCGGCGCAAGATGATCCAGCAGCCTCGCGGCGTCGGTTTCGACGAGCGCGTCCAGCCGTACGAGGGCCAGGCTCCGGCGGGCCAGCCAGTCGGGTCGGACGTCCTCGAGCTCGGGGCGGGCGATGGCGATGAGCAGGATGGGGCCGCGACCGAGGTCGAGCACGTGATCGAGCAGGTCGATGAGCACCGGCTCGGCCCACTGCAGGTCATCGACCACGAGCACCAGCGGGCGCTCGGCTGCGAGCACCTCTACGAAGCGGCGGACCGCCCAAGCGATCTCTTCGCCGGGCACCGGCTCGTCGGTCAGGCCCATGATCGACGCGACGCTGCCGCGCACGAGGTCGGCCCGATCGATCCCGCCGACGGTCGCGTCGAGCTTGACGATGGCGTCGTCGCGTGGCTCGCCGAGCTCGATCCCGGTCGCCATCTGGACGAGCTCGCGGACCGGCCAATAGGTGATCCCCTCGCCGTACGGCAGACAGCGCGAGCGCAGGACCGTGGCGCGCTCGGCGATTGGGGCCAGGGCCTCAGCGACGAGCCGGCTCTTGCCGACGCCCGGCGCGCCCGTGACGGTCACGAGCCCGGGCGCGGCGTCGGCGGCTACGCGCTCGAACGCGGCCGACAGCGCGTCCAGGTCGACGGCCCGGCCGACGAACGGGGTGGTCGTCCGACGCTCGATCGGCTCAGCCTCGCTGACGGCCACAAGGCGCACCGCTACCGTCACGGGACCATCGTCATCGCCGTCGAGCAACACCGGCTCGGTAGCTGTCGCACCTCGGACGAGGCGCTCGGTCTCGAGCGCCAGCAGGACCTCGTCACCCCCGGCGCGCTCGGCGAGCTCGCCCGCGCGATGGAGCGGGACACCGGTCACTAGCAAGCCATGCCCGTCGCCGGCGCCAGCGAGGACCTCCCCGGTGGCCACGCCGACGCTGAGAACGACCTGCGCGACGGTCGCATCCGCGTCCGCTGCGCCGCGCAGCTCGGCGGCCGCCCGGACGGCACGCATCGCGTCATCCTCGCGCGCGACCGCCAGCCCGAAAACGGCGGTTACACCATTCTGATCAGCACGGTCGATGATGCCCCCATGACGCTCGATCGCCCGGCGGACGACCGCCTCGGCACGGCTCCCAAGCACCTCGAGCACCTCCGGGTCGGCGCCGTCGACAGTCGCCCCGACCGTGTCGGCGCGGAGGACTGTGACGATCCGGCGCCGGCGCTGCGCCCCGGACTCGGCGACGCCCGGCGAGGAGAGCGGCTCGTCGGCGGGCGCGTCTTTCGCCGCGGTCGGAGCGGCTTCGAGTTCGCGCCGCGCCGGGAGTGGCGCCTTCTGATTGAGGATGTCCTGTTCCAGCCCTTGGAGGCCCGGGCTCGGGTCGAGGCCGAGCTCGTCGGCCAGATACCGGCGGGCATCCTGGTAGGCCTGGAGGGCCTCGGCCTGGCGACTGTCGGCATACAGCGCCAACATCAGCAGCCGCCACAGCCGCTCCCGGCCGGGCTCGTCGGCCACGAGGCGACGGAGCTCGGCGATCGTCTCGCGGCCAGTGCCTACATCGATGCGCGCCTGGTACAGCTCCTCGATGGCCTGCAGCCGGAGCTCTTCGAGCCGATCAGCCTCGCTTCGCGCAAAACGCTCATCGGCCATGTCACCCAGGGCGGGTCCTGACCACTCAGCCAGTGCGGCCTCGAGGATCGCGCGTGCGCGGTCCTGGTCGCCGGAGGCGCTCGCCTCGCGTGCCTGGCGTAGGCCGCGCTCGAAACGCGCCACGTCGAACTCGTGATCAGCGACCGCCAGGCGATAGCCCGACGCCGTGGAGCTTAGCCGTCCGGCTTCGGCGCCCAGGATATCGCGCAGCCGCGAGACGTAGATCTGGACCGTCTTGATGGCGCTTAGTGGCTGGTCGTCGGGCCACAGTTTGTCGGCCAGCACCGCGGTCGAGACCGCCCGATCGCGCTGCAGAAGCAACAGCGCGAGCACGCTCCGCTGACGGGGTCCCCCGAGATCGAGGCGTTGACCGTCCTCGAGGACTGCGAACTCGCCGAGGAGGCGGAATTCGACTTGCACTTCGGCACCCGCGCGTCGTGGGAATTGGCTCATCGGTGACGATAGTCGTATCGTCGAGCCCCGCGTGCCACATGTCATCGATGAGGGCGTCGGGCGAGACCACGTCGTTGGCGTGGATGATCAGGATCGCCAGCAGCGCGGGCTGTTTCTGCCCCGCATGTCGACCGTTCGGCTGCAGGCGAGGACCTCCAGCGGATCCAAGATTTGCACGTTTACCCGTCGGATCGCTGTGCTGCACGCACTTGAAGCCCGATTCCAGCCGGTCTGCAACCGGTCACGGTCAGGGTCTCCTCAACGCACCCGGCATGGGTGCGAGATCGGAGGTCAAGGACATGGCTGCACAGGGACAGACCATCACGAGCACCCAGCCCCAGCATCGTCGGATGATCGAGATCTTCGTCGTCGCCTTCGCGGGCACGGCCCTCGCGATCACCCTCGCTTGGGCGGCACTCGGCGGCACGTCGCCGAAGGTCGTCACGCTGAGCCGAACGACCGACCAGACCCTCCTGGAGCCCGGCCTTGTCGACCAGCGCGACGGCGAGCGCGGCGGCGTCGTCGCCCCGCAGATCCTGGAGCCCGGCCTGGTCGACCAGCGCGCCGGCGAGCGCGGCGGCGCCGTCGCTCCGGCCCCTTCGACCGTGGTCCCGGGCGGCAGCGACCGCATCGACCACGCGCGGCAGCAAGTGGGTCGCGGCGAGCTCGAGCGCTGACCGGCGACTGGCCGCGATCGGCCTTTGTGAACGGCCGGCCCGATGGGGCCGGCCGTTCGAGCACCTGCCCATTCACCCTGGTCCCAGCCAGCGCGGCGGCCAGCGCGACCTAAACAATCCGGCCTAGAGACCATCAGAACGATGATGATCACTAGGGCCGGTGTTCGATTCGGCTCAGTGCGACGCTATGCGGCACGGTCAGCAGAAGCGCGGCGGCCGTGTCGTCGCGACGAGTGATGGCCACATCGATGGGTTCGCCGCCTTCGATGTCGTGACGTAGGTCAGCCGACTGAGCCCATTCCCAAGTCCAGCCGCACAGGAGCAGCCAGCTCGTGTCCTCGCTCGGCGGCGATCTGCGCAAGGGTCGATGTCTTCTGCCTCTGTTGCCGTGTTGCAGCCGGGTTGCTGCCCGGCGAGCCGAGAGTGCGTCATCGGAACTCGTCACGGAGTCAGGCACCATGGACGCGAACGAGAACACCATGAGCACCGAGAACACCATGAGCACCGCACCCGGACGCGAGGCTCGGTCGGGGTGCCTGGTCGAGGGGTGTCCGTGCCGGGATGCCCGCATCGTCTCCCATAGGCGCGCGCGGTTCTTCGCCCACCTCGCCGAGGTGAACGGTGAGACGGCTCAGCGGGTGATCCGCCCTGAGCGCGGCTGGGAGCTGCCGCGCACCACCTGACGCAGCAGGACGCGCGCCCGCCTAGATCGGCGAGCGCCTGACCGAGGTGACGCCGTTCGCATCGGCGTGAAACTTCACGGTGGTCTCCCATTCAATGCCCGTACTGATCCGTGATTCCGATCCGGCCCGGAGCATCGTCTACCAGTGGCTCGACCACTCCATCGACGGCCATCGGGTAAACCCAGCGTGATCGTCGAGACCGCCAACGGTGTGGTGGCCTGTACCCACGCCTTGTGGGACACCGACCGCACGCCGGAGGTGTATCCGCTGGCCGAGGACCAGGACACGCTCGGGACAAGCCGCCAAGGATCCTGGCCACCGCCGATCGGGTCGTGCCCGGCCACGGCGAGCCGTTCGAGGCAGGCCGATCCAGCTGAGAGGCGGCTGCCCGGCCGCGCTCAGGCGGCCTCCGCGAACCCCTCGAGCAGAGGCGTCCATCCCTGCTGATAGCCGGCGGACCTCGCCGCTGCCTCGGCGCCATGCACCGCCCAGCCGGTATGGAGCAGATCGACATGCGTGCAACCATCGGGCTCTTCGCTGAAGGTCACCTCCACCAGGGTGGCCAGATCGGGCTCGTCGCCGGGATGCCACGTCATCGCCAGCCGCTCCCCCGGCTGCCACTCGGTGATCGTGCCCCAATCGGACGTGCGGCCATCGGCGGTCGCCTCGTACACGCGGCCGCCGACGACGGGCTCGATCGTTAACGCCACCGCCTCGGCATGGAACACCGAGTGGGTGGCCAGCGGCCACCAGCTGCCCATCCGCTCCGTGAATAGCCGGAATGCCGCGTCGCGCGGCAGTTTCACCGTCACCGAGCTGCGAACCACCCGCCCCAAGTCAGCCTCCACGTCAACCTCGATCGCCATCAGAACTCTCCTTGCGGCCGATGCCGGCCCGCTGCTCGGCTTCGGTGTCGGCGACCGCCTTGAAGCCGGCCAGTGACTGCGACCAGAAGCGCTCCCAGTACTCACGCACCTCGCGGACGCCCTCCGGATCGACCGCGTAGATGCGGCGCGTGCCGACCTGCGTATCCGTCACCAAGCGGGCCATCTTCAGGACGCGCAGGTGCTGGCTCACCGCCGGGCGGCTCACCGGCAGCCCGGCCGCCAGCTCGCCGACCGCCGCGGGCCGCTCGAGAAGTCGCTCGAGAATCGCCCGTCGCGTACCGTCGCCGACGGCGTCCAGGACCGATGCGTAAGTATTCACTTACCGTAAGTTAGCGCTTACGCTCCTCGACTGTCAACCCCCGCGGGCACCGTGCTGGTCCGCCGCGGGAAGGGTCGGTTGGCGCCACAGCAACGGTGCAGACCCGACTTGCCGAGCTTGACCAGACAGAGCGGCCACTCCGGATCACGACCATGCTCGTTCGGCAGACGATCGACGACATGAACGGGATCCTCGACCACGCGCCGTTGGCGACGCGGGTGGCGTGGGTCCGAGACCTGTTCGAGCAGATCGACGTCGACAGTCGCGACGAGAAGGCTGTCGCCCTCTGGAGGGCCGCGACCGCCGAGCGTGTTAACCGGTCGGATTCCGTATGCGAGTGGCTCCGGCGGTAGGATTCGAACCTACGACATGGCGGTTAACAGCCGCCCGCTCTACCACTGAGCTACGCCGGAACGGTCATGCGAGCGTGGCGCCCGCTGCGGCCACGCGTGGCCGGTCGGAAGGATACCGCAGCCCCGCTAGCGCAGCAGGAGCACGACGATCGCCGCGATCAGCGCGGCGATGAAGAACAGCCCACCAAGCTTGCTCCACGTGTCGCGCCACGCGACCATCGACGGCGCGCGACCGAGCGGCGGCCGGGCGGCTTCCAGCGGTTCGGACCAGCCTGGCTCTCGCCGGATGAAGCGATCTCGTGCCTCCGCGAGTGCGATCGTGACGGCGGCCATGGCGCGACCTTCGGATCCCGCCGGCAGCGCCTCTGCAGCCGCGGCCAGCTCGCTGGTGTCGACCGTGCCGTGCTCGAGCCAGCCGATGTACTGGCGCAGTGAGGCCAGTTCGACCGCATCCTCGGGCGAGTCGCTCGAGACATCGACGATCTCGGCCCGCGCCTGCTCGTAGCGGCCGATGAAGGCGAGGATCTCAGCGCGAGGGAGCCGCGTCGACGGCGTCGACTGCGTCCTGACGAGCCAGTGCTCGACGTCCTCGGGCTTCGAGGGGACCGGCCCGCCCGTGCGCTGCTGGAACCGGTCGACCTCGGCGCGGCCGAGCCAGCTGAACGTCTCGAACGCGCGCCTCGTCCGCGCAGGGAACGCGAGGTACGCCACGATGAGCCCGATCGCCCCGCCCAGCACAGCCGCCATGATCACTTCAACGGGCGTCGGCAACCCGGTCGACAGCAGGGGCGTGCCCAGGATCCCGACGGCGACGGCGAGTGCGCCGCCCACCAGGATCGACCGATTCAACGCCGGCGAGAAGGCGCGGATCATCGCCACGGTCCGATCGGGCAGCCGTTCGACCCACTGATCGGTCACGCAGGCGTATCACGCGGTGGCTCGACCATGAGGATCCACGCCGCCTGGACGCCGAAGAAGAGCAGGATCGCCAGGATGATCCCCTCGACCTGCAGCGGGCTGAGGCCGATGCCTATCCATTGGACCGCTTCGGGGATCACGGCGATCACGGCGATCAGCGCGTAGGTCGGGATTGCGACCCACTCGATCAACCGGACGAGCGGTGGGCAATCGTGCTCGTCGGTGAGGGTCGCCGCGACGTAGCCAGCCCCGATGAGCCCGAGCAGACCCGCGGACACGAAGGTGATCCGCCACAGGATGCCGAGATCGGGCGCGACCAGCGCCAGGACGGACATGACGCCTGGGAGCACGAAATGGAGCGACACGACATAGGCCATCCGCCTGCGGGCGAGGTTCATCCGCCACGTCTCGCGGGCCTGGACGACCACCCACCACAGGCCGAGCAACGTGAATGAGATCGAGCTCACCGTCACGTAGAACGTCTGTGTATCCACTCAGCCGATGCTAGCAGGCGATACCCTGCCGTCGTGACCCCTCCCCCACCCGCTCCGCAGCGCTGGCGGACCCTCGTCCTGGTCTACCCGGTGCTGGATGCGCGCTTCGGGTCCGGCATCACGCGGCGTCGGGCGCGGCGAGTGATGGCCCGCGAGGAGCGCGGAGGCGGTCCATGGCGTGCTTGAGCGGCTGCCCGCGACTGTCCTCGACTGGAGCTCCGGCCTCGCGTCGTTCGAGCCGTTCGACATCATCGAGGTGCGCCGGCCGGTCGGGTCGCTGTCATCGAGCGGTCAGGGTCGATGGTGGGTCGGGCCTCGCGAGGTGCGACCCGAGCTCGCCGAGGTGGCGGCGACCGGCGCCGAATACGACTCCGTCTACGCGTTGTGGCCAGCCGACCCCGACGTGCCCCAGTGCGGCTGGGGCTGCACACTCGGGCCGTCCGATGCCACGTTCGGCGCCGGGTTCTCGTCGATCTCGTCCGACCACTGGCGCACGCTCCTGACCGACCCGGATCCGACGCAGGGCTATGTCCACGAGTGGCTCCACCAGGTCGAGGCGGTCTATCCGGGCGCTCGGCGTCTCTGAGGCGGAGCTGCCGCCGCTGCACGATGCGGCGCAGTTCACCTCGACGCGCCCGGTCGACGAGCCGCCGTTCGGGCGCTCGTACGCCGAGTACGAGCGCAGTTCACGAACGTGGTCGCCCTGGTATCGGGACTACATGACCGGGCTCCTGCGGCCGGCGAACGGGTCGGCGTCGGAGGCGCAAGCGCTCGCTGACATCCCGATCGGGCTCACGCCTGACCGCTGGGCACTCCGACGGTGAGCCTCAGGTTGTCGGGCCCGCTCGTGTCGGTGGCTGACGTCGGCGATGCCATCGACGACCCGGCACTGCGGCTGGTGGATTGTCGCTGGTACCTGGGGCGACCCGGTGACGGCCGCGCCGCATACGACGCGGGCCACCTGCCGGGCGCCATCCATCTCGACATCGACACCGACCTCACTGCGCCGTCGGGGCCGGGTCGGCATCCGTTGCCGGAGCCCGCCGTATTCCGAGCGCGACTCGAGGCGGTCGGGATCGGTGACGAGCACACCGTCGTGGCCTATGACGACCTGGGAGGCTGGGTGGCCTCGCGGTTGTGGTGGATGCTCGATGACCTTGGACATCACGCTGTGGCGGTGCTCGATGGCGGGCTCGAGGCGTGGATCGCGGCCGGCCAGCCGCTCACGGCTGCAGCGCCGGCGTGGCCGCCGGCGTCACTCTCCCTGCGCGACGACTGGAGTCGGGTGATCGAGCGCGACACGTTGCGGACATCGCTCGGATCGGTCCGACTGCTGGATGCGCGTGCACCTGCGCGCTACCGCGGCGAGGTCGAACCGATCGACGCATACGCCGGCCATATCCCCACGGCCATCAGTGCCCCGACCGACGAGAACCTGACGGCCGAGAAGCGGTTCCTACCGCCGAGAGCAGCTCGCCAGCCCGGTATCGGGAGCTCGGGGCCGACGGCACGCGCGGCCCTGTCGTGGTCTCCTGCGGAAGCGGCGTGGCGGCGACGCACGACGCGCTGGCACTCAGGATCGCCGGGCTGCCGGACGCGACCCTCTATCCGGGCTCGTACAGCGACTGGACGCAGCAGGGATGGCCCGTCGCGACCGGCGACGACCCCGGCGAGCCCCCGGGTGATGCACAGGAGAGCGACAACCCCGGGACGTGACCCAGGTGATCCGCCGGCAAGCACCCCGTACGTCCGGGTCGACCCCCAGCCGCCATCGTGCTGCGATGGGCAGCCGCGAACGGGCGATCGATATCGGCGCCGCTCGCGCTCGGGAGATCCTTGCTCGCCTCCCCGCCGAGGCGCGGACTATCCGACTTAATACCGGCCTGAGCCAGGACGATGTTGCGGGTGCCCTTGCGATTTCGGTATCGCAGTACAGCCGCATCGAGCGAGGGTTGTCGCCGGATCTGTCGATCGACATGGCCGTCCGACTGTTCGCGGTGCTGGGCATGGAGCTTGCCATTCGCGCGTACCCGACGGGCGATCCGATCCGCGATGCCGTCCACGCCGCGCTCCTGGAGCGGCTGCATGCCTTGTGTCATCGCTCGATCGTCTGGCGGACCGAGGTTCCGTTCCCCATCGCGAACGACCTTCGCGCCTGGGACGCGACGGCCGTCTGCCCCGACTTCCGCGCCGGCATCGAAGCGGAGACGCGGATCCGCGACGTCCAAGCGCTGGATCGGCGTCTGGCCCTCAAGGAACGCGACGGCGGGATGGATCGGGTGATCCTTCTGGTGCTCGACTCGAGGTCCAATCGAACTGCCCTGCGGGCGTCCGGTGCGCAGCTCCTTTCGCGCTTTCCGATCGCGGGCGATCGTGCCCTCGAGCTGATCGGCGCGGGCGTCGATCCTGGAGGCAACGCGATCATCCTGCTCTGAGCGGGGTGGGTTGCATCAGATGCAAGCACAGTCGGCTACGACCGCCCGATCGCCTCGCAGCGGTCAGAAACCCGCCATCGGACGCCGGATCCAGTTCAATGGGGTTTGGCCCGAGGCGTCGCCACCCGGCTTTCGACGCCAAAACGGCACCAGATGCCGGGTTAGCTGCAGCCGAGCGGCCACGAAGCTCAGGTGCTTGCATCTGATGCACGGACATGCATGTTTTCCGGCATCAGGTGGCGGGAACGCTGCCGGGACGGCTCTCGGCGACTCGGGGCAAAGGCGGCGACTCGGGGCAAAGGCGGTGGCTCGGGCAAGTGCGGTGGCTCGGGGCGGCCGGCCGGCCCGCCCGTCGCGACCGGCGACGACCCCGGCGACCCGCCGGACGGCTGACTACTCCAGGTAGTCCTTGAGCTTCCGCGAGCGTGATGGGTGGCGCAGCTTGCGCAGCGCCTTCGCCTCGATCTGGCGGATCCGCTCACGGGTGACGTTGAACTCCTTGCCGACCTCTTCGAGGGTCCGCGCTCGGCCGTCCTCCAGCCCGAACCGGAGCTGCAGCACGCGCCGCTCGCGGCCGGTCAATGAGTCCAGCACAGCCTCCACCTGCTCCTTGAGCAGCTGGTGCGAGGCCGCCTCGGCCGGGGCCAGCGCACCGCGGTCCTCGATGAAGTCGCCCAGGTGGGAGTCCTCCTCCTCACCGATCGGCGTCTCCAGCGAGACGGGCTCCTGCGAGACCTTGATGATCTCGCGGACCTTCTCGGGCGTGACCTGGACCTCCTGGCCCTTCGACATGGCCTCGGCGATCTCCTCGACCGTCGGTTCGCGGCCGAGCTCCTGGAGGAGCCCGCGCGAGACCCGGATCAGCCGGTTGATCGTCTCCACCATGTGGACCGGGATACGGATCGTCCGCGCCTGGTCCGCGATGGCCCGGGTGATCGCCTGGCGGATCCACCACGTGGCGTACGTGGAGAACTTGAAGCCCTTCTCGTAGTCGAACTTCTCGACCGCCCGGATCAAGCCGATGTTGCCCTCCTGGATCAGATCCAGGAACGACATGCCGCGCCCGATGTACTTCTTCGCGATCGACACGACCAGCCGCAGGTTCGCCGACGTCAGCTGCTCGCGCGCATCGCGTCCGATCTCGACGATCACGCCCTTGCGGTCGCGCAGCTTGGTGTTGAGCGGCACCTCCGGGTCGTAACCCATCTTCTTGAGCAGCTCGGCCTCGTTGGCGGCCAGGATGTAGCGCTCCAGCGCCGGCCATGCCACGCCCTCGCGCGTCCAGTCCCAGATCGCGCGCAAGCCGACGTTGTCACGCGAGTCGAGATCACCGTTATGCACGGCGAAGAACGCCCAGTCGAGCAGCGGCAGGAACGTATCGGTCCGGGGCGACGCGTTGTACGTCGCGACCAGCTTCTTGCCCTCCTTGAGCAGCTCCTTGGTGCCTTCGGATTGCGCGTCTCGTCCGGCCCGGATCAGGTGGAAGTCGGGCGTCTGCGTCATCAGGCTCCGAGCCGACCGTGACGCGATCCCCGAGCGCACCATCGCGTGCGCCTCGTCCCCGTACGGCAGCCGGTGCTGTGGCTTGGCGGTGCGGGTCTTGCGCTCCGTATCGTGGAGGGTCCACTCGTGGAGCGACAGGATGCCCTTCCACGGTTCCTCCACCAGTTGTTCGCCGAGCTCGATCGCCTTGGCGAGGACGACCTCTTCCTCGGCGGTCAGCAGCGCGACCTTGCCGATCTCCTTGAGGTACATCCGGACGGGGTCATCGATGCCGATCATGTCGGCGCTGATGGCCTCGAGGTCCTCGGCGGTCGGCTCCTCGACCTCCTTGGGGTCGAGCTTGGTCGGCCCTTCGGTCGGCAGGCGCGCGGCCGTGTCGGTCGTGCCGTCTTCGGCCACGACCTCGACGTTCACCTCGCCATCCTCTTCGGCCGCGGCGGCGGCGACTTCCGGACCGAGGTCGAGATCGTCGTCGTCGTCGTCGTCCTCGTCATCCGGGGCGGCGACGGCCACCGCCCCGCGTCGCGCGGGACGCAGGCCGGCGAGCTTGGCCTCCTCGAGATCGGCCTTGGCGCGCCGAGGTCGTGAGAGGACGGCATCCACGAGTTGCTTGTCGAGCGGATCGGCGGGCATGGGCGCCTCCTTCTGGTGCTGGTTCAGACCCGCACGGCCATCTCGGGCCGTGCGAGCAGTCGTGTCTGGTCACGGCGCCGGTCGAGTGACCGACGCATCTCATTGATCTGGCGACGTTCGAGCTCGAGACGTTCGATCGCGTCTCGATCGCCGGCCCGTTCGGCCTCGCTGAGGGCCGATTCGTTGTAGTCGCTGCGGGCGCGCAGCTGCAGTTGTTCAAGCTCCAGCAGGAGGCCATTGACCTCGCGCGGATCAGGGTCCGGCCGGCGCATGGCGATGACCGCCTGGGCCAGCGATCGGGTCTCGCCGTCCTCGAGGCCGTTGACGAACGCCACGATATCGAACGCTGGATGCACACCAAGATCGTCCGGCGCTCGACCGAGCACGATCGCGCGGTAGAGCTCGCGGGCCAGCGTGCTGGGCAGCTGGTCGGGCCCGAGCTCATCCACGACGCGCAACTGCTGGTCGGGCAGGAGCAGCAACAAGCGCAGCAGCTCCGCCTCGACCGGGCTCACCGCGCGGAGGATGTCGCCGACGGGCAGCGCATCCGGCGACGCCAGCACGGCATCGGCCGTGATGCGGCTCTGTGACTCGCTCCCGCGCCGCGGGCCGGCACCCCCGGCCGCCGCGATCCGGCGATCGAGCACCTGCCGCAGTACGCGCTCCTCGACGCCCGATACGCGCCGCATCTCCTGCAGCGCCTCGTCCCGCCGAAGCGGGTCGGCGATGTCGCGGATCGACGGGATGACCGCTTCCACGAAACCGATGCGGCCCGTAGCGGTCTTGAGGTCGTGGCGCGAGGCATGGTGATCGATCAGGTATTCGACGAGCGGCTTGGCCTTCGCGATCGCCGACTCCCAGTCGGCCGGCGCCTCGCGCAGGACCTCGTCGGGATCCTTGCCGGGCGGCAGCCGGACGACGCGGACGTCCTCGAGCTTGACGCCGGAGTCATCGCCCTGGAGCTGGCCGATGAGCCCGGCCAGCGCCGTGATGCCGACCGTGCCGGCCTTCTCGCCCGCCGGGTCGACGTCGTACGCGAGGGCGATCCGATTCGCGTACCGGGTCAGCAGCCCGATCTGGTTCGGGGTGAGCGCGGTCCCCAGGCTCGCCACGACATTGTCGAAGCCGGCCTGGTGCGCCATCAGCGCGTCGGTGTAGCCCTCGACGATGACGGCCTGGTTGCCGGCCCGACGGATGGCGCCCTTGGCCTTGTCGATCAGATAGAGCGTGCGGCTCTTGTCGAACAGCGGCGTGGTCGGCGAGTTGAGGTACTTGGGGCCCTCCCCCTCGAGCAGCCGTCCCCCGAGACCCACCGCGTTGCCGTTCTGGTCGCGGATCGGGAAGAGGACCCGCGCGCGGAACTTGTCGATGACGCCGCGACCGCGCTGGCTGGGGCTGGCGAGCCCGACCTCGACCAGATCGTCCGGCCGGATGTCGCGCTTTGCCTGCAGCTGACGGGCCATCACGTCCCAACCAGCCGGGGCCCAGCCGAGCTGGAATGTCTCGATCGTGTCGTCGGTGAAGCCACGTCCGCGCAGGTACGCGAGCGCTGGTGCGCCGGTCTTCGAGTTCATCAGGACCGAGTGGTAGAAGGCGATCGCGGTATCGAGCACCCCCCGCAGACGCGCCCGGCGCAGGTCTTCGTGCTTGGTGCGTTCGTCGATCTCGACCCCGGCCTTGCCGGCCAGCAGCCGAAGCGCCTCCGGGAAGGACAGCCCGTCGCGTTCCATGACGAAGCTGAAGATGTCCCCGCCCTTGCCGCAGCCGAAGCAGTGCCATGACTCACGGGCCGGCGTGACGACGAACGAGGGCGTCTTCTCGCCGTGGAATGGGCACAGGCCCTTGTAGGTGGTGCCCGCCTTCTTGAGGCTGACGCTCTCGCCGACGACCTCGACGACAGACAATTTGCCCTTGACTTCGGCAGTGACGCCGACCGACAAACTCCGCTCCTTGCTCGCACCGTGGACCAGGCGATGCGTTCCGTTTCCTGCCCGTCGGGACCACCGCGAAGCGCCGTTCCGCTGGTCCCGGACACACCTGTGGGCCTGTCAAGTCTTGACAAGCCCGGTACGAGGAAGGATGCGCCGAAACGGCCCGTTCTGTCAAGCTTCCTGTCAATACCCCAGAGGAGTATCTAGCCTGGTGGCCCGAACCCGAACGAGGCCAGGATCGCCTGGCCGTCGGGCCCCGCGAACCAGTCGAGGAACGCGTTCGCCGCGTCCTGATCGGGGGATGCCTTGACGACGACGCCGGCATAGGTCGCTGCTACATCGGCCATGCTGGGGACCTCGATGGCGGTGACCTTGGTCGACGCCCTCGCATCGGTGACGTAGACGATGCCGGCATCGCCCTCACCAAGCTCGATCTTGGCAACGATGGCTTTCACGTTGTCCTCGCGGGACTCGATATTGGCGGCGTATGCGGCCGCGAAGTCGGCGGGATAGCCCGTCTCCTCGGCGAGCTTCGCCACGAGTGCCTCGGCGTACCTCGTGATCGGCACCCCCTCACCGGCCGCGATGATCGTGACCCCGGACCGGGCCAGGTCCGCAGGCGTTCCGATGCCGCTCGGGTTGTCGGCCGGGACGATGATCGTGAGGCGGTTCGTCGCGATGACGACCGCGCCGCCGCTCGCGAACCCGCCCTCGACCAGCCTCGCCGGCTGCGTCGTGTCGGCCGACAGGAAGACGTCGGCCGGTGCCCCCTGCTCGATCTGCGTCGCCAGCGTCGATGACGAGTCGGTCGACAACGTCAGCGTCGTCCCGGGGGTGACCGCTTCGTAGGCCGTCTTGGCAGCTTCGAGCGCGCCCTTCAACGACGCTGCGCCGTAGATCGTCAGCTGGGCACGGTCGGCGCTGGGGGATGAAGCCGATCCTGCCGAGCAACCCGCCGCGACCAGCAAGATCGCGAGGCCGATGATGGACCGAGGCATACCGAGGAGTATCGGTGGCTAGCGTCCTGCGTGTCTAGGAGCTAGCGGCTATTTGCCTCGGTATCGAGTGCCCGGCTCAGCGCGAGAAATCGAGCCCATCGATGGCGATGGTCGGACGACCGGTCGTCGCCAGGTTCTCGATCGTCACGGTGTGCGGACCGGGCGCGAACCGCGTCGAGAAGAGCAGCACGCGGTCGTGGTACGACGTCGCGCGCACGCCCTTGTAGAAGGCGGTATCGACGATCCAGGAATCCCCGTCGACAGTCACCCGCATGCGTCCATATGCCGGTCCCGCACGGCCGACGAGGAAGAATCCGTCGCCGTCGGCCGTCGTGACGACCAGCTGAGCGCCCGCCACGTTGGTCGTCGTGAGGGTGGTTCGATATGCCGCGGCGTGGGTCCGGCGCGTCGTCCCCGCTGAGAACGTGAACAGCTTGTCGTCGCGCGGCACGATCACGCTGACCGAGCGCCAGGCGCTCCAGTTCCCCACCGCGTCGCGAGCGCGCACGTCGAGCTCCCACGTACCTGCGCCGAGCCGGAACGTGCCGCTGCGCAGGCTCGTCGTGGTCCCGACGGACGGGGTTCCGTCCGGTCGGCGGCGCGTCCGCCACTGGTAACGGGTGATGCCGACGTTGTCGGTCCCGGCCCATGATGCCGTGAAGCGCGAATCGATCGAGCGAACGACCGTCATCGACGTCCGCAGCGAGGTCATCGCGGGGGCGATCGCGTCGACCGTCACGCGACCGTACCGCCAGCCCGACCAGTTGCCCGCGGCGTCCGAGGCCCGGACCGCGATCGTCCAGCTGCCGGTCGTCAACGTGACGGTGTGGGTGCGAAGCGTGGTCGACTGGATCGCTGAGTAGGTGCCGGTCGTGCCGCGTCGGTAGCGGACCTGGTAGCCGGTGACGGCCAAGTTGTCCTTGGCCGAATAGCTGATGTTGACCGTCGCTTTGCTCGTCGCCGGTACCGACAACGACGTGATCGACGGCACCGCGTCGTCGGGCAGGATGCGCATCACGGCGGTGATGTTGTTCAGGTAGCGAAGGTGGCGATCGCTGCCCTCGATCGTGCCGAGCCAACGAGCCGACGCCGAGCTCACTGTCGTGTAGCCGTTGCGGTGGTAGCGCTGCAGCAGGTCCACATAGGCACGGACGCTCGCCAGCCAGGTCGGGTACTTGGCGTAGGTGTAGCCGTTGCCCGGCGCGTACGGGGTCGCGCCGAACTCGATCTCCCAGCTGTAGAAGAGGATGTTGCCCCAGTTCTTGGTGATCACGGCATAGCCGCGCGTCCCCGAATGGCTCTCGGCGTGGAACGTCCCAAGTGCGAACGCCGGGTTGACGCCGCCGCTCACGAGCGTGCGATAGATCGACCGACCTTCTGCCAGGGCGGGCGACCCGACCGCCCGCAGGCGGTCGATGAAGGACGCCTCCGTGAGCGTCGGGCCTGCCAGGATCTTGTCGCGCGCGTGGGGAGTGTCCGGGGGTGGCGGACACAAGGATCTGTTCAGCGTGGCCGCGGCGCCCGCGGTGCGGCCGAGGTCGTCGGTCACCTGCGCGGTGACGCTCTGCGTCGTGATCGAGCAGTCGTTCGTCACGGTCACGCTGACGGAGCCTGCGGATGACGTCCCGGAGCGCACGGTCGTGCCGCGGACGGCCACGGCATAGGTCCATGGCACGGCGGCACCCGAAGCGGTCACCGTCACCCGCACCTGCGCCTTGTTGGTCGTAGCGTCGTAGCTGGTCGCGCTCTGCGTCATCGACACGGCAAGCGACGTCGGCGGGTTCGAGGTCGGGGTGGGCGTCGGCGTCGGTGTGGGGGTCGGTGTCGCCTCTGCGAGACCGACGGTCGGCCCGGGCTCGGCGCTCGCAGACGGGCTCGGGTCGGCGGCCGCGACAGGCGCGATGATCGTCACGGCCAGCAGGACTGCCAGCAGTGTCGCGCGCGTAGACGCGGAGGAGCGGGGGTGGCCGTGACGGTGGCGTGACGGACGGTCGGGCAATGGAGTCTCTTCGAGCGCCGGCGGCAGGATCGCCCTCGCCGGCAGCAGGACCTGGGTGCTAAGACCTTCCCTTCTGGAGCGCGTTCCGTCAAGCGCTCCATCTGCGGCCTCTGGCTGGTACGGAAGTCCGCGTGGCGCCTACCCTTTCGCGATGGATGGAGCCGCGGATGCCCAGGAGCACATCGACGCACTGCCGGAGCCACGCCGCTCGCAGATGCAGCACCTCCACGAGGTGATCGTGGCGGCGATCCCGGAAGCTGACATCACGATGTGGGAGTACGGCGGCACGCTGATCGGCTACGGGTCGTATGACTACACGGACAGCAGCGGCAAGCCGAAAGGTCGCTGGTTCTCGGTGGGACTGGCGAACCGGAAGGGCTATATCTCGCTGTTCTCGATGGGGCAGCGGGCTGGCGGCTACCTCGTCGAGGCGATCCACGACCGGTTCCCCGGCACCAAGATCGGCCGGAGCTGCTTGAACATCACGGATCCTGCGTCGATCGACGACGACGCGGTGCGCGACCTCGCCCGCGAGAGCTACGACCAGTACAAGGACGGGTTCCAACGACCGACGCGCTGAGCGCGGCCTGACATCAAGGGCCTCGATCCTGACGTAGGTGCATGACCTGCACCTAAGGCCATGCCTTGGGCGAATCCAGCGGCCAGCCGCCCTCCCGCTAGCCCTCGCACCGGTCGATCCGTGCAGCATCGAGGCGTCCAGGGACTCCGGACGCAGCCGCAACCAGTCCAAGAGCCGCCCAAGGTGCACTCGGTGCACCTACGCAACTCGCCAGTCAGCCTCCGGTCCCCCCATTGCGGATATGCGCGCTGGTGTCGCGAAGCGTGCGATCGCCGACGCGCTCCGGCAATCGCAAGAAAGCGGCTGTCGGCGGGGCAGCCTGACAGTCCTGCGCTCCTGGCAGTCGTTTTACCAGGACCTCGATGTGCACTTCGTATCGGTCGCTGATCACATACGCCGGACCGATCCGTCCCGAGGCAGATCGTCCGCTCGAGCACTCGAATTCGGAAACGAGTATGTGAAGCACGCGGTCTGCCGGCCGAGGTAGTCGAAAGGCCGGATCCAGTGTCCAGGTGGCCTGGAAGTAGGCTGGCGGCGCATAAGCGCGCGGCTGACAGTCCCCGCTACCGGACCAAGTCCACGCATCCTGGGACCGGTCGAAATGCACGTACAGGTAGGGCCCACCGTCCTCGCCCCACGGCCCACGGTCAGCACGGTCGACGAGGAATACCACGCGGGAATCACTGCGCGCGACTTCCCGCGCACCTGGATCCGCGCCCAGCTGCGTATCGCCGTGAGTCACGTTGATGTTCAGGGAGTCACGAAGGGCCTGGTATTCGGCACCGACCCGATCTTCGACTCCGATGGGGTTGTCCAGCGCGTCGAAGTCGAACGGAAGCCCGCCGCAGAGGAGAAGACCGGGCACGCCGTCGTGACCGGCTAGGGCCAGGACATCGTTTGCCGCAGGAGCCATTCTCGGCGCTGGCTCCCACGTCGGCTCGGGCGTAGGAGCCGCCTCGGTCGGCGACGCGGCCGGTGGCGATGCGCTCGCCGCGGCGCTGCTCGCTGCGGCCGATCCAGGTGTCGTCGCGATGGGTCGGGCGGCCGTGATGGCGAACTGGCCCATGACGAACACCAACGGGATCATCGCGGCCAGGATCGCGAACGTCACAAGTGGCTTCGAGGGGGCTTGCATCGTGCTCTGCAGACGCACAGCGACCCCCGGGAGTGGTGGAGCGCGCTACCGCGCGCCCTTCAACGCGTCGAGCAGCTTGCCCATGACCTCGTAGCGGACTTGCGCCCGGCGGCCCTCGTCGTCGAGGACCTCGCGGGTGGTGTCGTCGCCGTAGCCTGCCGTCAGGCGTACGTTCCGGCGACGCACCGCGCCGAGCTCGGCGGCGCGGGCCCGTAACAGGGCGCGCTCGAGCTCGGCGAGTTCCTCGTCATCGGCGATGTCGAGGTGCAGATCCAGCGACCGCGTCGACCGATCCGTCATCGACCGATCGTACGCTCGCGAACCGGGTCGGACGTCGTCGTCAGCGCTTCGAGCCGACGGGCCGACGCCCATTTCGGGTCTGGGTCGAGGGCTCGGCCGACGACTGGCGAGTGGACTGCCGTGATGACTCGAAGTCGGACGGCACCCGGAGCTGGTTCATCACGTCGCGCACGCCGCCGCACGACTCGGCGATGTCCTCCGCCAGGCGCTTGGCCCAGCGGCTGTCGACGCTCCCGGTCAAGGTGACCTCGCCCTTGGCGACGCCGACCTCGATCTCGGACGCGTCGAGATCCGGATGTTCCATCAGCTTGTCGCTGACGTCCTCGCGGATCCGCTCGTCGGAGCGCATATAGCCCTTCGGGCCGCGGCCGGCGAACCCGCCGGTCAGCTGGCCACCGAACTGACCCCACTGACTGGCCCGGTCGCCCCACGCGGAATTGGCGCCCTGGCCCTGGCCATAGTGGACACCGCGCTGATCGAAACGCCGGTCGAACCCCGGCTGCTCACCGGTGACCTCGCGCTCGTCGGACATGTTCGGGTCGCGACCCTGATACATCACGGAGTAGTAACCGACACCGCGGTAGCCCGGGCCGTAGTACCGATACGGCTGGATGTAGCCGTACCACTCGCCCTGGCGCTCCGGCGACGCGGTCATCTCACTGCCGCTCTGCCGCTGGAGCTCGCGACGGTCGCGGTCGCTCTCACGATCCTCGTACCGGGTCTCATCTTCGTATCGGTGCTGACCTCGCATGGGCCACCTCCTCGTGGGTTTCCAGTGGACCCAGACATGCTGGGACGTCGCCCGTCAGGAGGTCCTTCTCGGTGGTTCGGACTGGGTTGCACGGGCATCGCAGGACGTCACCCAACGCCGCGAGTAGGCTGTCTGGATGACCGACCTGAACGTCCACGATCCGGGTCCCGATGCGGCTGCCGCGACCTTCGATGGCGAGACGGACGTGGCCGCGAACCCCTTCCCGGCGCCGAACGGCGGCACGATCCGCATCGGCACGGCGTCCTGGACAGACCCGACGATGACCGCGGCCGGCGTGTTCTACCCGAGCGGCGCTGACAGCGCCGAGGAGCGCCTGCAGTTCTACGCCTCACGGTTCCCCCTGGTCGAGGTCGACGCGACCTACTACTCGCTGCCGGCGCGCCGGACCTCGGAGTTGTGGGTCGAGCGGACGCCGCCCGATTTCACCTTCGACATCAAGGCCCATGCCCTGATGACCGGCCAGCCCACCGAGACCAAGCGATTACCGAAGGATCTCCGCGAGGCGCTCCCGGCCGAAGTCGCTGCGAAGTCGCGCATCTACGCCAAGGACCTGCCCGACGATCTCAAGGACGACGTCTGGGCGTGGTTCGCCGACGGGTTGGAGCCGCTCGCCGAGGCGGGGCAACTCGGGTCGGTCCTGCTCCAGTACCCGCGCTGGTTCTTCACGTCGTCGGAGAACCGCGACATCATCGAGGACGCAGTCGACAGGCTCCGCAAGGTGGGCATGACGCCGGCCGTCGAGTTCCGCAACGCGACGTGGTTCAACGAGAAGAACATCGAGCGGACGCTCGCGTTCCTAGGCGACCGGCAGATCCCGCTGGTCATGGTCGACGGGCCGCAGGGCTTCAAGTCGAGCGTGCCGCCGATCGTGGCCGCGACCTCGCCCGAGCTCGCCGTCGTCCGCTTCCATGGCCGTCGTGCTGAGACGTGGGAGGCCCAGAACATCAAGACCGTCGAGCGCTTCCGGTACCTCTACGACGAGGACGAGCTCCAGGAGTGGGCGCCTCGCGTCCAGGATGCCGCCGGCCAGGCCAAGCAGACCCACGTGTTGTTCAACAACTGCTATGCCAATTACGGCGCGACGAACGCGCTGATGCTTGCGGAGCTGCTGCGCGACCTCGACAACTAGGCAGCGAGTGCCAGGGCGGCGACGCGCAGGTCCTTGACCAGCCCGTCGAACATCTCGTCGCGATCGTCGCGTGCCCGAAGGACCGCCGACGGATGGATCGTGACGAGCACGGTCGGCGCGAGGGGCGAGTCGATCTTCCGACCCCGGTCGCGCATGACCGACACGCCCTTGCCGAGCAGCCCTTCGGCCGCCGTCGCGCCGAGTGCGACCAGCACCTCGGGCTGGACGAGCTCGAGCTCCTTCTGGACCCACGGCAGGCACGCGGTGACATTCGCATTCGTCGGCTTCTCATGCAGCCGACGCTTGCCGTTCGGGCTCGGACGCCAGCGGAAATGCTTGACGACGTTCGTCAGGAAGACCATCTCGCGATCGAGACCGGCGACGTCCATCGCCTCGCTCAAGATGCGGCCGGCCGGCCCGACGAACGGCTCACCCTCGGTGTCCTCGCGGTCGCCCGGCTGCTCCCCGACGAGCATGAGCCGCGCCGGTACCGGACCCACGCCGAACACCGTCTGCGTCGCGCGTGCCCACAGCTCGCAGGCCTGGCAGCCGGCCGCTTCCTTCCTCGTTCGCGCGTAACGTCGGCGGGCGGTCGATGGGCTGATCCCGTTACGCATCTGCAATGTCCGGACGGTCCTCATGCATCGCGCCGGAGTCTGGCGCGCACTACCTTGCGCATCGGCGACGCTCCCGCCCGGCCTCCCCGCCAGGATCGTCGACCTGAGCCCGGCCCCACAAATTGGGCCGGGCTCCTCCATACCCGGCGCGTGTCGCCTACGACCGCCCAGCTGGGACGCTGAACTCCTTCTGCGCATTCGCCTTTCGGGCGGCCATCCGCTCGCCCAGTGCCTCGAGCTCCGCCCGGTCGAAGACGGCGCGAGCCTGCTTGAACATCTCGCCTTCCTCTTCTTCCATGTGGTGCTCGACGTTCTCTTTCATCACCTTCGCCTTGGCGCCCCAGGACTCGTCGTCCACCGGTAGACCCTCGAGCTCGGCCATCACGACGTCGACCACGTGGTGCTCCTCGTACCCCTCAAGGACGATGTCCTCCGCCTTGGGATGCTCCTTGAGCGCTGGGTAGAAGATCTCCTCCTCGATCGCTTCGTGGACGAGGAGCTCGCCCTTGATCGTCGCGTAGAGCTCTTCGCGAGTCTTGACGCCGCGCTCGGTCGTCGACTCGAGCTCCTCGAGCAGCTTGCGCATCTTCTTGTGGTCGTCTTCGAGCAGGGTCAAGGCGTTCATCCGGGCACTCCATCGCTGGTGGGGGTTGGTCTCGATCCGATTCCAACAGCCGCCGTGTTGCGTGGAAGCCACGGGCGGTCCGCCCGTGGCGCAGACGCGTTGCAGAGCGCCCGGCTCAGGCCGGGGCGCGCTCCGCTTCGGGCTCCCGACGGGCACGCAGACGATCGCCGACCCAGGCGATCGCCGCGCACAGAGCGGCGCCAAAGACGAGGATCGTCACGGTGTACAGCGCGACCGACCCGTAGCCGCCATTCGCGGGGTCGAGGAATGGATACGGATACCAGGCGGTCGTCGCGCCGCGCACCAGCGTGTACCCGAGCCACAGCAGCGGATAGGTCAGCCAGCGAAGGCTCGTCCGGAGCGGGATGGGATGTCGTGGCGGATCGAGCAGCCAGTCGGCGATGACCGCCAGGGGCATCACCTGGTGGACCACCGAGTTGACCCACGGGATGGCGGTATCGACATCGGTGCCACTGAGGAGGACCGCGAACACGACGAACGTGATCGTCATGTGCAGCACGGACGCGCCGCGGACGAGCTCCCAGACCGGGGTCGGGGCTGTCCGCCACCACGCCACGCCGACCAGGAAGACCGCGACCGCGATCAGGTTGCTCTGGATCGTGAAATAGCTGAGGAAGTTCTGGGGGACGAGGACGCCACGTGCCTGCAGGTCGGCCGCCTGCACCGCGATCGCGACGATCGTGGCGTCCGAGATCAAGGCGTTCGCCGCACTCGGCGTCGAGCATGTCGCGCTGTGGTTCAAGGCCACCGAGCCCGCCGAGCTCGTGCGAAACATGGAGCGATTCCAGCAAGAGGTGGCGCCGCTCGTCTGACCGGCGACACGCCGACGGGGCCTGCTCCGTCTGGTGGACGTGACGCGCGCACTCGCCCTCTATCCCGCGACGGTCGCCGCCCTCCTTGTCGTCCTCTCGATCCTGGCGCCGCGAGCCGGGCCGCTGGCACTCGCGAACATCCTGTCGGTCCACCTGGCGCTGGCAGCGGTCCCGCTCGTCCCGGTCGCGGTCGTCCGGCCCGGCCTGGCATTGCGGTCGAGCCTCGCCGTCCTCGGCCTCATCGTGGCGCTGCGGTTCGGCGGGGAGTGGCTTTCGCTCCCGCCCGACGCAGACGCCTCTGACAACCTGTTCCTCGCCGCCAGCTGGAACCTCGAGCTCGGCGCCCGAGCCGGCGACGACGCGGTCGAGGGCATCAAGACGCTGGACGTCGACATCGTCGCCCTTCAGGAGCTGGGACCGGACCACGCCCGTGCGATCAGCGCGTCGGAGCGCCTCGCGGAGCGCTACCCGCACCAGGCGCTCTACCCGGACCCGACCGTGTTCGGGATGGGCCTGCTCTCGAGCTGGCCGATCCTCCGAGCGGACTTCCACCAGGATCCGTCGCTGATCGAAGCCGTCGTCGACCTCGGGGGCGGGCGCCGGCTCACGGTGATCACCGTCCATCCGTTGGCTGGCAGGTTCGACCTGGTCGGCCCGCTCCCCGTCGGCCACGACTCGGCGAAGCGAGACGCCTCACTGGCACGGATCCGGGATCGCGTCGATGCGGCGATCGGCCGCGGCGAGACCGTGGCGATCCTCGGCGACTTCAATATCTCCCCGACCGAGCCCGCCTTCGCCGAACTGACCGATGGCCTCCACGACGCCCACGCCGAGGTCGGCCAGGGGCCGGGCTGGACGTGGCGCCCGAGCCGCCTCGAGTGGATGCGGATGGGGCTCCTCCGCATCGACCACGCGCTTTCGAGCCCTGACCTCGTTCCGGTCTCGGTCAAGGAGGACTGCAGCCAGGCGGGTGACCACTGCATCGTGGAAGCGTGGTATTCCGTGGCCGGCCTCCGCGATGCCGACGGCGTGTTCGAAGACGCGTTCGCGGCCATGGGTGACATCGAGGCCTTGCCGATCACCGTGGCGGAGCGGACGGGCTTGGTCACGTCGATCGAGCTGGGTCAGGGCGGCGGCTGGAGGATGGCGTTTCCGCGATGCCCAGCTTGCTCGCTGGGATCGGGCGCTCGGTGATCATCGAATTCGATCACCCGATCGACCCCTCGATCGTCGCGTTCGAAGAGGTTCCCTAGCCGCGACTCGCGACGCGGACAAACGCCGTCGGCGTAGAGTTCCCGGATCGGAACGCGCTCAGGATAGAAGGGGGTTCGATCCCATGCGCCGATCGCTCATCGCGGCCAGCACGCTGTTGCTCCTGGCGGCATTCGCGCCCGCCGCCGCGTCAGCGGCGCCGGCGACACGATTCACAGAACATGCTGTCGTGGTCGACTGCTCCCTGACGAACGAAGACGGGACGGTCGGCGCGTTCGCAGCCGACAGCTCCGAATTCGGCGGCTTCGGCGAGCTTGCCTTCTGGGCGGCTCCCGCGACGCCCCAGACGTCTGATCCGACCCTGGTATCGATCGGTGCGAGCGTCTCGGCCACCGACACGAGCCTGTCCGCCGACTACGAGCTCATCGAGCTACCCAGCGAGGACCCGGGCGGGACCGCCGAGCTGCGCGTGACGCTGACCCCCAGCGGCCCAGCCGAACCCGTATCGGACCGCTTCCGCGAGGGGAACCGGTGGAACCGCGTCGAGGGCACGATCCAGCCGATGGCTGTCGAAGGGACGCTCGATGTGCCCGGCGCTGCGACCTTCGATGCCGCTAACTGCTTCGGGGCCATCCAGGACCTGACCTTCTTCGCGACCAACCCGTCCTCGTTCGTCGAACGTTTCGAGAACATCTCGCTGTCCTGCGCCTGGGAGACGGCGGATCGGATTCGTCGGACTCTCCGCCAATGCCGACATGTTCACGGCGTTCGGTGATGTCTTCGTGAGCGACGCGACTGGCGAATACGCGGGCTTCGCCGACGTGACGCTGACGACAACGGCCTTCGACGGTACATGGGACCTGTTCCTCCAGCCGGACGGCCAGGCGGCGGTCGGCACCGCTTCGGCGTCGGCGACACTGGCGTCGACCGGCGAAACGATCCGGACCAAGGACGGTTCTCCTCCGAACTTCGCGCGCTTCACGACACGACCGCTCGCGGTCGATGGCCAGCTCGAAGTGACGACCCCCGGCGGGACGCAGACCCTGCCGATGGACGGGGAGCATTGCTTCGCCGCCGAGGAGCGCGCGTTCTTCCATTCCGTCCGTCCGGCCGGCCCGAAACCCGGCCCGCTCGCCAATGACGCGCCAGAGGACGCGGCCCCGGCTCGCCTGGGCAAGACGATCAGGATCGTTACCGGCGGGAACGCCCAGACCCCCGAGGAGCCATGCGTCGTCGTCGATCCGGAGACCAACGATGAGTTCGAGCTGCCGTTCGGGTTCACCGCCTGGTGGACCTTCGTCGGCCCCGGCGGACCGGTGACCATCGATACGGCCGGATCGAATTTCGACACGATCCTCGCGGTGTACACCGGGTCGCCCGGGTCCTTCACGCAGATCGCCTGCGTCGATGACGTGTTCGAACCCAACTTCAGCCTCCAGTCGCGGGTCACCATCGAGACCGTCGCGGGCGTGACCTACTACGTCCAGGCCGGCGGCTTCGGCGGCGACAGCGGGCGCTTGCAACTGGTCGTCCGCAGGGGCACTTAGACCGATCGGGGGCGCGACGCCGTCGCGCCCCTAGCCCTTCGGGGTGAACAGTGTGAGCTGCAGCTCCGCCGGCGCGGAGAGGCGAACGTTGCGGTCGCCCCAGGGCGTATCGACCGGGCCCTTCCCGAGGAGGACTGCACCATTCGTGCGCATGCGTTCGGCCAGGCTGGCCGCGTCGTCCACCTCGAGTGCCAGCCGGATCTGCCCGGCGACCCTGCGCCCGACCTCGTTGGCATCGACATAGCTCGCCTGCGCCTCGTCGATGAGCTCGAGCGTCGCGCGCCCGCCATCGAGGACGACCACCTTGCCATCCGCTGAGGTCCAGTCGGCGACTTCCGGCATCCCGAGGACGTCGCGATAGAACAGGACCGCGGCTTCGTGGTCCGGGGCGGTGACGGCGACACGCAGCTCATGGACCGGCCTGGCGGCCGTGTCCACCGGATGCCCGCCGGCCATCCAGGCGTCGAACGGCGCCGCCGCGCCATCGATCTCGACGTGCTCGAGCGCGACGAACGCGCCATCGCTCGCTTCCAGCCGACCGGCCACGGCTTCCGTGAACCCGAACCCGGCGGCGGCCGCCTGCTCGCGCGTCGCCGCGAAGATCACTCGCTCGATGCCGGCCATGCCGGCCACGACCTGGCACATCGGGCACGGGTGGCAGCTCGTGACGACGACCATCCCCGACAGGTCGAACGAACCCAGGCGCCGGCAGGCCGCGCGGACCGCCTCGACCTCGCCATGCGCCGTCGGGTCGGCGTCGCGCCGGCAGGTGTTCACGCCGGTCGCGACGACATCGCCGGCGCCATCATCGGCCACGACCAGCGCCGCGAACGGGAACTGCCCCGTCGCGACGTTGTCCGTGGCAAGGCGGATGGCCGTCCGCAGGTGGTCCTCGATCGATGTCATCGCTCGGCCCTCACTCGCGGGGAAGGTCGCCCGCCCGGAAGGTGGCGATGAGCTCCCTGTAGCCCGGCAGGCCACGTTCGTAGCCGATCGCCCAGAAGCCGGCACCCGCCAGGCCGCGTGCGTCGGCAAGGCGCAGCTTCGGGGTCAGACTGCGGGGCGAGTCGTAATAGACAGCGTTCCACGCGATGGGCTCGGGCGTGGCGCTCGCCGGGACGCCCGGCACGGCGGCCGACGGGCGGTTGGTCGCATAGGCGCTCGGGACGGCGTACCACTCGACGCTCTCGGTCGGGTCATAGGCCGGCGCGAACGCCGGGTCGGCGAAGACCCCGAGGTTGCGGCGCGGCACCCACGGATCACCGCGACCGCTCGACGGGGCGAGGAAGCCCGGGCCGATGACCGGCCACGTGACGCCGTACAGCGGGAGCCCGAGGATCAACCGGTCGCTCGGCACGCCCAACGCGCCATAGAGATCGAGCGACCAGTTGAGATCCTTGACCTCGCCGTCCATCCGGTCGATCGGCGCCGACGCGCCCGGCTGCGAACCCGACCAGCGGTAGTCGTAGCCCATCAGGAAGATGCGGTCGGCACCGGCGGTCGCGGCTGCGGCGGCCATCGCCGCGCCGACCTCGTTCGCCTGGGTCGCGACCGACACCTGCGCCTCCGCGACCCGTTCGCGAAGCTCGGTGCGGAGCCGGCCGACGAACGCACCGTAGTCGGGCACGAGGTCGATGGGCAGGGCCTCGACGTCGACGTTGATGCCGTCGAGGTCGAGCTCCTCGACGAGGCCGATGATCTCGGCGATCCAGCGATCCTGCGCCTTCGGATCGCCATAGAACGCACGGTTCTTGGCGCTGCCGAAGCTGGTGTAGACGATCTCGACACGCGCGCCTTGCCGCCTGGCGGCACGGATCATCGCCCCGCCGACCTCGCCGCGGATGCGGCGGAGCCCGTTCTGGTTATCGAGCTTGCCGTTGCGGCGATGCGTGACGGAGAAGAGGGCGAGGGTCGTGAGCTCGGTACGACCGATGTGGTCGGCGATCGAGTCGTCCATCTCCCAATACGGCACGTAGCCGTAGACCTCGTGCTTGGGGACCGGGATGACGGTCGGTTTCGGGGTCGGCAGCCCGGCAGCCGGACCCGTCGCCAAGGCGGCCGGCTCGCCCGAGTTCGGGTTGCTCGGTGGCGTGCCACCACAGCCCGCGAGCATCGCCGCGATCAGAACGACCGACAGCGTCCTCGACACGATCCGTGCCTGGCTCGCCGTCACGACCCTGTCACGCCCAGCGCGGCAGTGGTGCGAGGAACTGGACGATCCGGGCGGCAACCTCGTCGGGCAGCTCCATCCCGATCATGTGCGCCACGTTCGGCCAGACCTCGGCCCGCGCGTTCGACAGGTTCGCCTCGAGGTGTCGGGCGGTCACCGCTACGCCCGACACGTCCAGCTCGCCGGCGAGCGCCAGGACCGGACATCGGATCTCGTCGAGACGCTGCGCGGCGAGTGGCTCGAGGCGGATCAGGCTGCCCGTCTCATGACCAGGCTCGTAGCCGATCATGTCCATCTCGAGCACAAGCTCGCGCACCGCAACCGGGACCCGATCGGAAGGCTGACCAGGACCGTCGACCCAGACCCGGATATCGATATCGGCCACGGCGTCGGGGTCGGGCGGCACGGCCGAATCGACCCGGTCCATCTCGTCGAAGAGAGCTTGTTCCTCGGGGTTCCTGCCACCGTCGAACCCACCCAGCCCCGCAGCGATGGCGACGATCGCCACGACACGCTCCGGGGCGGTGATCGCCGTGTCGAAGGCGATCGAGCCACCCAGCGAGTTGCCGACCAGCGCCGCCCGCTCGACACCGGCTGCATCCAGGACCGCAAGGACGTCAGCCGACCGGGAGTACGACACCGCCTCGCTCGTCGTTCGACCGGCGCCGCGCATGTCGAACCGGATGACGCGATAGCCCGCCTGCGCCAGCTGGGGCACCACATCGTCCCAGCTCCGCACGTCGGCGATCCCCGCGTGGAGCAGCACGATCGCCGGCGCGTCGGGGTCGCCCTCGTCGAGGACGTTCAGCCGAGCACCGGGGACCTGGACGCTGGTCGTTTCCTCGATCAAGCGGCCTCCTCCACCGGCAGGACGAGCAGGTAGCCAGGCGGGACACCGAGGTCGACCCGACCGCGGTCGCGGATCACGTATTGCTCGCTCAGCACGTCGAGCGTCACGAGGCTGTTGGGTCGCGGGCTCTTGCCCCACACCGAGCTACCGTGCGGGTACAGCGGATCGTGGACGCGGACACGCTTGACCCGAAAATCGTCGAAGTGGCGCGGGTCGGCGGTGGCTTCGAAACCGCTCATGACCCACGCGTGACGGCCGCGCCACATCACGAGCCCGACGGGGCGCTTCGTCGTGCGGATCGCCGCGGCGGCCGTCGCGATCGCGTCGTCGAAGGTTGGCAGGCTGACGAGCTGGTACGGCCCGATGCCGAGGTCGTTGAGGCTCGCCGTCCAGCCCCGCGGATTGGCGCCGCCGAACGGGCTGAACGACCGGTCGCGCGCCATCTCCCAGAGCCGCTGCTGATCGGCCTTGGTGGTGCGCTTCTCGTCGGTCGCCATGTTCAGCGCCATCTGGAGGCTCGCGCCGACGCACCATTCGAACGTGTACTGCGCGACGAAGTCGCCGCGACGGTAGAGGTTCATCGAGAAGGGCTCGCGCTCCCGAGTGGCATCCGCCGGGGGTCGCTGGGTCGGCGAGGGCGCTGGCGCGCTCTCCGACGGGCGGGCCGAGCGTGTGGGGTCCGGTCCGGCTGCGAGCGCTGGGCTGCTCGGGGACGGGCTTGCGGTCGGGCTGGGTAGCGCCGACTGGAGCGTGGCGATCGTGGCGGCCGACGTGGGATCCGATCGATCCTCGGTCGGCGTGCAGGCGGCGATGAGGACGGCGAGGCCGAGGGCGATCGTGAGGGGGACGCGGAGGCGTCGAGGCGCGGCGACGGTCATGGCGGTGTCGTGAGTATGCCGCAGGATCGCGATCCGGCCCTTCCGTCGGCCCCTACGAAGATCGAAGGACTCGGGCACATCCCTCCTCATACTCCCTGGACGACGACCACAGGAGCAGGACACGCGTTGCAACGAGATCTGGTGGAACGGGCCGCGCGCGGCGATCAGGAAGCTTTCGAGGCCCTGGTCCGGCTGTCCGCGAACCGGCTCTTCGCCATCGCATATCGGATCTTGCGCGATCACCACCGAGCGGAGGACGCCGTGCAGCAGACGCTCGTCAGCATCTGGGATGAGCTGCCGCGACTGCGTGATCCGGAACGGTTCGATGCCTGGTCGTACCGAGTCGTCACCCGCAACAGCGTGGCACTAGCCAAGCGGGAGGGACGCGGCCCGGGCGGCGGAACGGTCGTCCGCCTGCTGCCCGCTGACGCCGACGCGTCCCGCGCGCCCGACGACATCGGTTCGGTGGCCGATCGCGACGAGATCGAGCGCGGCTTTCGCCGCCTCAAGCCCGATCACCGGGCGATCCTGACACTCCACCACGTGGCCGGACTGTCGTCGCCCGAGATCGCCGACGTCCTCGGGATCCCGGTCGGTACAGCCGGCTCTCGCCTGCACTACGCGACCCAGGCCTTCCGAGCCGCACTCGACGCCGATGCGCGACTCGACACGCAGAAGGAGCGCTCGGCGTGACGACCTTCGACGACACGGACCGCCGCATCGCCGCGTGGTTCACCGACGAGACCGTGCGCGTCCCGGAACGGACGATCGAGGCGGCCCTGGCGCATGCGCGCTCGCATCCCCGTCGCCGCGATCCGCTCGCGGCGCTCCGCCGCGACCCGATGTCGCGCGGACCGTTCTCGGGCGGACTGTTCGCGCCGGTGCCGCTCCTTGCGGCCGTCAGCCTGATCGTCGTCGCGGCACTCGGCGGGGCGGTGGCTGGCGGCTTCTTCGATCGGCACGAGCCGGCACTCCCCTCCCCGGGCCCGATCGTCTCACCATCGCCGAGGCCGTCCCCCAGCATGTTCGACGTCGACCTGATCGAGGTTGCCGGCCAGGACGCCTCGATCGAGATCACCGATCGGTCCGGGACGGTGGTGAGTGCGGACTCAGGACAGCCCGCCGATGGCGGGTCCGTCAGCGAAGGCATCGAGATCGCGAGCGACCCCGCCGATCCGAGGGTGCTCGTCCTGACCTGGACGGGCACGCCGTGCGACACGATCCACTCCCTCGACATCGAGCCGGATGGGCGAACGATGACGCTCGCTCGGCCGCGCTGCGAGGGCGATGCGATCCCGCGCGACCTGCGGCTGCGCCTGCGTTTCGTCAACCCGGTCGATGCCGCCGACATCCGCGCCACGCTCGTGACCGACTTCGTCGCTGTCACATGGTCGTAAGGCACGGGACCGAGACGGTTGCTGACGGTGCGCGCGGCAGCGCCCAGACTCCCTGCTGACCCCCGGACCGCTTCTCAGGAGGTGCGACGATGGGCACTCAGGACAAGAACCAGGGCCAGACGGGCCAGGCTGGCAAGACCCACACGGGCCAGACGGGCCAGGGCGGCCAGACCGGCCAAGGCGGCCAGACGGACCAGACCCAGATGGGTCAGCGCAAGCCCGACTGGCAGCAGGACAAGGGTCAGGGCCAGGGTCAGGGCCAGAACGACTGGCGCGGCCAGGGCACCGACGACATGGAGCAGGGCAAGGGCACCGACCCGGCGCAGCCGAGCGGGACGAAGCCGCTCGAGCGTGATCAGCGCCCCATCAACCAGAGCCGCTGATCCTTCCGAAGCCCCTCGCGGAGACGCGGGGGGCTTCGGTCTGTCCGCCTAGCCGGCTCGTGCCGGAAATGCTTCACGCAGGGCCGCCTCGAGGTCCTCGACCGTCGGCACCGGCTCATGCCAGCGGTGGACGAGCACGGTGTGCCGGCCGACGATCGGGACGTCGCGTTCGGCGATGAAGTGGATGAACACCGCGCCCGAGTCGGGGACGAGCCACGGCCCTTCGCCGCTGACCCGGCCCTCCTGCAGCAGGGTCTGCCACACCTCGGCGCTGGCATCCGGATCGCCCAGCGATAACTCGAGCACCGACTTGCCGACGAGGTCTTCCGCCGCCCAGCCGATTGCCGCCGCCGCAGCGGCCGTGATATCGACGATCCGCAGGTCCTCGTCGATGACGTAGATCGGTGGACCGCTCGCCGCGGGTAGCCGCGGCGCGATCTCGATCCCATCGTAGGTCTCGAGATGGATCTGGTCCGACCAATCGGCCAGGTCCTGCGCATACAGCGGGCGTTCCGGCCGGCCGCCGGTCGCCCGCCGGATGGTCGCGCGGTCGGGCCACACGCCGACGGTCACGGCCTCGCATTCGCGGCCGATGACGCGCCGCCCGAGGTGCGACGCGACGAGACCCAGATCGACGAACCTGGGTTGCTGAGCGCGGAGCGTCTCGATCAGGCGCGCTTCCTCGTTCGGCCGGGCACGGACCGTCAGCAGCCGCAGGTACGCGGCGGTCTCGGGCGGCAGTGCCGCGAACGTCCGACCGACGATCTCGTAGTGGACGGCCTCATCGAGCTCGAGCGGCAGTCGCAGCCGCGTGCCGAGGAACCGGTCCTGTTCCTCGACGCTGGTCGCACGAGTCATCAGGGTCGCGTCGCGCCAGACCGTCACGATCGCCGCCTCGACGGGCAGCGCCTCGGCTGCGGTGTCCGACGGGTCGGTCGCCGAGCGGCGCGCTCCGACGATGAGGCTGTCGAGCCCCGGGACATCGCGAGCCGCGCGAGCCAGCCGCCCGCGCAGATCGACGAGCGCCTTCGCGTCGAGGCCCGCCGGGAACCGGCCGAAGACGATGCGCAGGATCATCCCGCCCGAACTCTACTCCTGCGGTCCTGGTCGTTCGTGCGCGAGTCGCGCCCGTTTCCGACCCCCCGATGTCCACTTCGGGCGAGGGCGAGGACATGTACGCGTTGCAGCAGGGGTCGACGTCGCCGGTCAACGTGGACACCGAGCGGCCCCGACTCACATGGTTGCACAATACTTGTGCACAACTCTTGTGCATGCTACGGTGGGCGCATGACCGATCGGCCGTTCACCACCCTCCGGCTGGATGGACGAGCACTTCGTGTGCTCGCGCACCCGCTGCGATCGCGATTGCTCTCCGCCCTGCGCATGGACGGACCCGCCACGGCCACTGCCCTCGCCCGGGCGCTCGATACGAACACGGGCGCGACCAGCTACCACCTCCGCAAGCTGGCGGCGGTCGGGCTGGTCGAGGAGACGGACGAGGGTCGCGGCCGCGAGCGCTGGTGGCGCCCGTCGACCCCGAGCCACGACTGGACCGAGCGCGACCTGGCCGGGGATAGCGAGACGGAGGCCGCCAGCGACTGGCTGAAGCGCTACTACCTGCGCAGCTTCGTCGAACGATACGAACGGTGGCTCGCCACGGCAGCAGCCTGGCCGCTCGACTGGCGAGCAGCTGCCGAATTGGGCGATACGAAGCTCCATGTGACGCCGGCCCAGCTCACGGACTTCCACGACGAGCTGACTCGGCTCCTCGATCGCTATCGCGATGCCGCCGCGACCGACGACCCCGAGGCACGTGACGTCGAGCTGTTCTACCACCTGGTCCCGATGGACCGATGACGCCGCTCGACGTCCGATCCGCTCGTCGCCGCTATCTGCTGCTCACGACGCTGCGCTGGCTGCCCGTCGGGCTGCTGATCCCGATCTTCGTGCTCGTGCCCCTCTCCCGTGGGTTGTCGCTTACCGAGATCGGCCTGGTCTTCGCCGTCCAGGGCCTGGTCGTGCTGGCGCTCGAGCTGCCGACCGGTGGGCTGTCGGATTCGCTGGGGCGCCGTCCGGTCCTGCTGCTGGCCGGCCTCGTGGCGCTCGTGTCATTGGGTCTGTTCACCGTCGCCGACTCGGCGCCGATGTTCATGGCGGCGATGGTCCTCCAGGGCATCTACCGCGCGCTCGACTCGGGGCCGCTCGAGGCGTGGTACGTGGATACGACGCTGGCCGCGGATCCCAACGCGGAGATCGAGCACGGTCTCGGCCGCGGATCGGCCGCCCTCAGCATCGCGATCGCGCTGGGTTCCCTGGCGTCAGGCGCGCTCGTGGCACTCCACCCCGTGCCGGGATGGGATCCCCTCCTGCTACCGCTGCTCGTCGCATTGGTGCTCCACGCCGTCCACTTCGCGGCGGTCGCCGCGTTGATGGCCGAGGCACCGCGGCCACGCCATCCGGAGGCGATCATCGCGTCGGTCCGGGCCGTGCCGGGCGTGATCGGCGAGGGGCTGCGGCTGCTGCGCTCCTCGCGCGTACTGCTTGGGATCGTGCTGGTCGAGCTGTTCTGGGGCTTCTCGATGGTCACGTTCGAGAGCCTGTTCCCGATCCGCCTGTCGGAGCTCGTCGGCGGCACCGACGCAGCCGCCGCGATCATGGGTCCGGTCGGCTCGGCGGCGTGGTTCGCGTCGGCCGCGGGCGCGGCTGGGATCGTTGCGATCAGCCGGCGGATCGGCGTCGCGCGGTCCGCGGCGCTGCTGCGCATCGTGCAGGGGCTGACGATCGTCGCGTTGGGGCTGATCGCCGGTCCGATCGGGGTGGTCGCCGCGTACCTCGGGTGCTACGTCGCCCACGGCGCGTCCAACCCGATGCACACGACCCTCCTCCATCGACAGGTCGTGGGCGGGCATCGGACGACGGTGCTCTCGATGAACTCGATGGTGTCCCAGCCGGCCGGCTCACTCGGCACGATCACGCTCACGTCGCTCGCCGACGGGACGACCGTCGGGACCGCGATGGTCGTCGGCGGGATCATCTGTGCCCTCGCCGCGCCGTTGTATATCCCGGCGTGGCGACAGGAGCAGGAGGATCCGGTCGTGGCCGCGGATCCGGGGTCGGTCGCCGCGTAGACTCGCCGGATGTCCGAGCCCGCGGTCGAGGTCGAGCGGCTGGCCGGTGCCCAGGCATTCCTCGACGTCGCCGGCCCCTTCCTTGCCGAGCGCGAGGCGGAGCACAACCTGCTCTTCGGGATCGCCGCCAACCTCATCCGTGATCCAGACCGGCGGATGAGCGCGCCACCGTACTTCGCAGCGATCCGCCGAGGGAGCGAGGTGGTCGCCGCGGCACTGATGACGCCGCCATTCAACGTGGTCATGTCGTGGACCGATGATCCCGATGCCGTCACGGCCCTCGCCGGGGACCTCGATCGGGGCCGTCGCCGCGGTCCCGGGGATCACCGCGCCGGTGGAGATGGCCCGGTCGTTCGTCGAGCGCTGGGCCGACCCACACGGCATGACGGCGCTCCGGATCATCGCCGAGCGGATCTATCGCGCCGAGCGCGTGACAGCTCCCCGGGGAGTGCCGGGCACCGTGCGGATCGCCGACCTTCGCGATCGGGACCTCCTCGTGGGATGGATGGATGCGTTCCTGCGCGAGGCCCTCCCCAACGGCGATCCCGAGCAGGCCGCCGCCATGGTCGATAGCGCGCTGCAGACCGGCACCCGCACCTTCCATCTCTGGGAACACGACGGTCGACCCGTGTCGGTCGCCGGCGTGACCGGCCCCACGCCCAACGGGATCCGTATCGGGCCGGTGTACACGCCGCCCGGGGATCGCGGCCGCGGGTTCGCAAGCGCCGTGACCGCGGTCGCGACCCAGGCCCAGCTCGACCAGGGTCGGCGGTTCGTCTTCCTGTTCACGGATATCGCCAACCCGACCTCGAACAAGATCTACCAGGCGATCGGCTACGAGCCGGTCATCGATATCGACCAGTGGAGCTTCGAACCGGTCTGATCGACGAAGAACGAACGAATTGGACGCGCGCGGCGCCTATATGGATATGAACACGACGACGAGCCGCGTCCGCGTCGGTGTGGGGGGCTCGACCGCCGCACGACGCGCGTTCGCGCTCCTCTTCGCCACGACACCGACCGCGCTGATGCGTGCACTCCACCGGCGCGGCGTGGTCGCCCCGGTCGAGGAGATCCGCGTCATCGGCCGCCGATCCGGCATCGAGCGCTCGTTCTTCGCCGTCGTCGTCGAGCACGACGGCGCGTGGTACATCGGTCACCCCAACGGACACCGTGCCCAATGGGTCCGCAACCTCCTCCATGCGGGCTCGGGCACGGTCGTTCGACCAGATGGGTCCTTGACTCCGGTGCTTGCGACCGAGCTTCCGACAGGTCCGGATCGCGTCGAGGTGATCGACGCCCATCGCGACGCCCAGCGCCAGCCATTCCGGTCGCTGTACGGTCGGGCGCGCGACCACGTCATCGCCACCGGCTGCTACTTCCGACTCGACCCGATCGCCTGATCCAGAGGGCCCGGGCGCGCGACTGGGGGTCGCCGCCCGAGGTCCCTCCCCACCCGGCAGCAGCCCTGTCACGTCCCCTAGACTCACGTGCCATCGTGACGATCGACGCCGCCGGGGCTCGCAGCATCCTTCGCGATCCGGTCTTTGCGCGGCTCTGGTTCATCCAGGCCGCCAACCAGGTCGGCGGCAACATGGCGCTCTACGCGCTGACCGTGCTCGTGTTCTCGTCGACGCGGTCGAACAGCGCGGTGAGCGCCCTCCTCGTGTCGTTCGTCCTGCCGCAGATCGCCCTTTCGCCGTTCGCGGGCGTCATCGTCGATCGGCTCGACCTGCGCTGGGCGCTCGTCGTCCCGAACCTCGTGCGGACCGGGCTGACACTCTGGCTCGCGCTGGTCGGGGCGGACATCCCGATGGTCCTGGCGCTCAACCTCGGCGTGAGCCTGATGAGCGTGGCCCTGACACCTGCCGAGGGATCGATGATCCCGCGGGTCGTCCCCAAAGCCCAGCTCGAGACGGCGATGAGCGTCTTCAACCTGACGCTCCAGGGATCGTTCGCGATCGGCTTCGCGTTCCTGGGTCCGTTGCTCGTGACGGTCGCCAGCCCGTCGTTCGTGCTGTTCGTCGTGACCGCGTTCTACGTGGCCGCGAGCATCGCCTGCATCGGTCTGCCGAGCGCCCCGCCCATCCCGCCCAAGAGCGGCGAACGGACCCCTTCGCTGCGCGAACCGATCGACCAGCTGCGAGACGGGTTCCGCGTCGTTCGCCACGAGCCATCGATCAGCCGGCCGATCGTGCTGCTCGCGACGGCGACCTCGGTGGCGAGCGTCCTCGGCGTCCTCGGCCCATCGCTGGCGACCACGGTCGGGCTCGACCCCGAGCAGCTCGCGGTGGTCGTCATCCCGCTCGGGATCGGGGTCGTGATCGGGGTCTTCGCGCTGCGCCGGTTCGGCGAGTCGTGGCCCCGCCGCCGACTCTCGGAAGGTGGGCTGCTGGTCCTCGGGATCGTCACGACCGCACTGGCCGGTGCCGGCTGGCTCGACGGCGTGCTGCGAAGCGCCGGGATCTCGTTCGGCGCACTGCCGTTCGTCGTCGGTGTCGCGGTCATCGCGGGCGCGGCATATGCCGTCACGTCGGTGACGGCCCAGACCAACCTGGTCGAGTCGACGCCGGCCGACGTCCGTGGCCGCGTCTTCGGCGTGCTGGCCTCGATCGTATCGGCGGCCTCGCTCGTCCCGTCGCTCGTCGCCGGTCCGTTGGCCGATCGCGTGTCGACCGGCGCCGCGATCGCGGTCTTCGGCGTCATCCTCGTCGTGGTCGGGATCTGGTCCGTCTGGCGCCCCGACGGAAAGGCGGCGACGGAGCCGTAGCTCCGTCGCCGCCGGTGGAGGCCGTCTGGGGGCTCGGCCTCCTCAGGTAGTGGCACTGTGGGGATGCGGCCCATCCCGGACCACGGCCCCTATCCTGCCGTGCTCGGGGGTGGTCTTGTGCGGTCTGGTGGGGTGTTTCGGTGACCAGATGCACCACGTTCTGGTCGGCGTGCAGCACCCATTCGAACGGGAAGGGCGGGTCCCTCGCGGGTCCTGCCCTTCCCTGTTCGCGTGTCGTCGGCCGCTAGCCGGACGCCGACCCCGCATGGGCGAGTGCGTTGCGAGCCATGACTGGATCGCTGGTCACGAACCCGACCTCGATGTCGTTGCCCTGCATCCCGAGCAGCAGCACCGACTCGACATTGACGCCCGCCTTGGCCAGCTGGCGAGCGGCCTTGGCGAGCGAGCCCGGCTCATGTCGAAGGGCCGAAGTGGTGATCTCCTTCTCCTCGAAGGTGCGCTGCAGGTCGGCCAGCGCGGCGCGGGTCTGCGCGTCGTCGTCGGTGACGAGCGCGATGCGGCCCTTGTCGCCGCAGGTCGCGCCACTCACGCTGACGATGTTCACCCGCTTGGCCGCGATGGCCTCGGTGACATCGGCGAGCGCACCGGGCTTGTCCTCGAGCTCGATCAGGAATGCTTGCCGCATCATCGGCGCTCCTCCGGGCACTCGGCCCGTCCGAGGGACCTTGTCCGCGTCCCAGCGAAGGCGGGTCGGGAGACTCCCGATTCTACGCCCGCCGGTCCAGCCCGCGGCCCGGCCGCTCCAGCCGGCCCGCCCGCTCGCCGGGCGCCCCGCTCGCCGGGTCGCCGCGGCCCGCCGCTGGAACATCCCCATGTGCCAACCGACGAAGGAGGCGAGTGGGTAGTGCTCTCCGTCGCCGTTTCGAACATCCCTACGTTCCAAATCGCAAACGACTGGGCGATTTCATGGTCTGGGGGCTGATTCCCGGGCGCTCAGCCGCTGATCGGAACATGGGGATGTTCCACTTGCAGGTGAGCCGCGGCTAAGTGCCGCTCCCTACGATCGCGAGGATGCCGACATGGGAGTCGACCAAGCACCGCGCCGCACGGCGCGCCCGGTCGTTGCTTGCCCGGATCGGCGACGAGCTGCGGAGGGCCCGCATCGCGGCCGGGCTGAGCACCCGTCAAGTCGGAGCCGTACTGAGCGTCTCGCATACCCAGGTCCAGCGGATCGAAGCGGGAACTGCGCCGCATATCGATATCGACCTCATTGCGCGGTTCGCAGCCGTCGTGGGTTGCGAGCTGAGCATGGGCATCCATCCCGTCGGCGCCCCGGTGCGGGACAAGGCACACCTTGCACTCCTGGGGAGGTTCGCCGACCGTCTCCACCCGTCGATCGAATGGCGGACCGAGGTCCCGATGCCGATCCCGGGTGACGCCCGTAGCGCGGACGGCAAGGCCGCCACCCAGGACTTCGCCGCGATCATCGAAGCCGAGACCCGCCTCGACGACATCCAGGCCGCCGAGCGTCGGCTGCGATCCAAGCAGCGCGATCTCGACGCGCCGCGGGCGATCCTGCTCGTCGCCGACACCCGCCACAACCGACACGTCATCGCCGAAGTCCCTGACCTGCGGCGCGAGTTCCCGATCGACACGCGTCATTGCCTGCTCGCACTCGGTCGCGGCGAGGACCCGGGCGGCGACTGCCTGGTCATCCTGTAGAACGCCGACTCCGGTAGCATCCGGCCGGTGAGATTCGCCGGGCTCGTGGTGGGAGCGCTGATCGCCGCCGCCTGCGCCCAACCGACGCCGACCGCGACGCCGAGCCCGCCCGCACGGCCCGCGAGCTCCCCGAGCCCATCCGCCCCGACACCAGCCGCTACCCCCACGGCCGCACCGACTCCCGAACCCACCCCCGCCCCGACGCTTGCGCTCCACGGCATCGAGCTCTTCCCCGGCGGCGCCGACACCTGGGCGATGGCCGCAACGGAGACCAACGCCGGCGAGATCACCCACGTCGAAGTCCTCCGCTCGATCACGAACACGGTCGAGATCCACGCCGAATGCGTCGGCACGGGGACACTGACGGTCACCGTCAGTGTCAGCCCACCGTCCGACATGCCCGCCGCGACGCCGCAATCGCTCACCACGTTCGACCTGCCCTGCCCCGATGCACAGTCCGTGTCATTCGGCGGCTCCGCACCGGCGGGCTGGTTCGTCGCCAGCGACGCGGTCCCCTCGGACCCATCGATCATCTACCAGGTCCTCATCGCGACGGCGATCCGGTGACCAGCGTCCGCGACCTCCCGACGCCGCGTGCCGTGATCTTCGATCTCGACGGCACCCTCGTCGACACCGTCGAGACGCGCATCGAGGGCTGGCTCGCGGTGTTCGAGGAGGTCGGCATCCCGGCAGATCGGGAGCGACTCGCGCCGCTGATCGGGGTCGATGGCAAGCGACTCGCCCGCGAGATCGCCGCGCTCGCCGATGAGGTCCTCGACGACGATCGCGCCGAAGCCATCGACCAGCGCGCCGGCGAGATCTACGAGGGGCTCAACCACTCCCCGCGTCCGCTGCCCGGTGTTCGCGAGCTCGTCGAGGCCATCGAGGCGAGGAGCCTCCCCTGGTCGATCGCGACGTCGAGCCGCAAGGACCAGGTCGCGACCTCGGTCAAGGCGCTCGGCCTCGATCGCGAGCCCAGGATCGTCGACGCAAGCCATGTCGAGCACGCCAAACCCGAGCCCGACCTGCTGCTCCGCGCGGCCGAGGAGCTCGGCATCGAGCCACAACGCGCGTGGTATGTCGGCGACTCGACGTGGGACATGGTCGCCGCCGTGGCCGCGGCGATGATCCCGATCGGTGTCACGGCGGGGGCGGCGGTGACGCGGGAGGCGCTCGAAGGTGCCGGGGCAGCCGCGGTCGTCGGTGAGCTGACGGAGATCGCGGCGGCGCTGCGCTAACCGGCTGCCGCTAGCCTGCGGCCGCCGCCATCCGAATCGACCGAACGGCCTCGGCGACCCCACCGTCCCAAGGCTCACCGTGGCCCGGCAGCACCCATCGCGCGTGGAGCCCTTCGAGTCGACCCAGCGACGACAGCGCACCCGCCGGATCGAGCGTGAACGGTGCGGGTCGCGGGCCGATCTCCCCGGTCAGCACGTTCCGCGTCGTCAGCGCGTCGCCCACGAACACGGCATCGACGCTCGGCACGTGGATCGCGGTACTTCCGGGCGTGTGGCCGGGCATGTGGATGACCCGCGGCGAACCCGGCAGGTCGAGTGTCGCGCCGTCCTGGAATGTCTCGACCTCGGTGAGCGGTGGGACCCGCAGGCCACCGCGCAGGCCGCTGTACCAGAGGAACCCGAGCAGCGATCCGATCTTGATCGGACCCCAACCGGACGACGGCTTGCGGACCTCGAAGCGTGCACGCGCGGCATCGGCCTCGTGGACGAACACCGGCACGCCTCGCTCGCGCCGGATCCGCTCCGCGAAGCCCACGTGGTCGGTGTCGCCATGCGTCAGGACGACACCGCGCACATCCTCCAGCGACCGACCCATCGCGGCCAGTTCCCTGGGCAGCTCACGCCAGAACCCGGGCAACCCGGCATCGATGATCGTGACGCCGGTGGGATCCGCGACGAGGTAGGACGCCACGACGCCGGAGCCGAGACGGTGGAGCGACGGTGCGATCTGCATGGTCTGATCGACCCCAAGCCTACGCCGTCGGATCGAGACCTTCTGGTAGCCTGCCCATCCTCGTGCAGGGGTGGTCGATGCACACGGTCGCGGGTCGGGTCGCCGCTCTCGTCGCACTGGCGCTGCTCGTGGTGGGATGCGCCCTGCCGCCTCCGGGGACGCCGCAGCCATCGGCCACGGTGCCGGCAGCATCCCCGGCAGCCTCGGCCTCGCCGACCACAGACCCGCAGACACCGGCATCGACCTCGACGCCCGATCCGAGCGCGTCACCCGCCGCTGAGCTGCTCCCGATCTCCGGCACGTGGCGGGTCCGAAAGGTCCTGTCGCCCGACCAGCCGGGCCTGATCGACGACCCCACGTTCGACGAGGAGACCTACACCGTCGCGGCCGACTGCCCCGCGGAGCCGTGCGACACCATCGAGGTCACGACCACTCCGCTCGGCCTGTCGGCGCCGGCCACGGTCGTCAAGCTGACGCGAAACGGGGCGACATACGCATCGACGGCGGCAGCCGCAGAGACAGCGAGCTGTCTCACCTCGCTGGGTGACCGGGTCGATGGCGGTGCGAGCTCCACCTCGACCCTCCAGCTGTGGATCGCGACAGAGCGACCGGCGGGCTCGTCGGTCGCATCGACGCTGCTTCGCGGCGCAGTGGACGTCGATATCAAACCGACCGACATCGGCGAGTCGGCAGGCTGCACGCCCCAAGCCGCGTCTTTCGAGCTGTCGGGCCGCCGCGAGGAGGTCGCCGTCCGCGACCCGGATGGCGGTCCCGCGATCCCCGACGTGAATCCGCCGCGCGGCGCCGCCCTGGTGCGGCTCCCGACGCTGAGTCCGAAGGTGAGCGGCGCGACGGTCAGGTACTTCGGCGTGACCGGCGACACGTCGATCGAGCTCGTCGCGAGCGTGGGACGAGGCGGCGTGAAGGCATGCGGGATGATCGACTACGAATGGTTCCGCGGCGACGCGCGCCCGTCCGCCTGCACGCTGACGCGGGTAAGCGACCTGCGAGGGTCGATCCGCACCTCGACGAACGCAGCCGGGACGTGCCGGATCACGCGCGCGGCGGTCACCTCGTCGTACGTCATCCACCTGCCACGCTGGACCGATCCCGACCGCGTTCCGAAGCGGTTGCTCGATTGGTGGCGCCGCATCGTCGACTTCATCGCCGACCACGAAGCGGGCCACGTGCGCATCGGTCGCGACTACATGAAACGGCTGAATGCCCGATTGGTCGGCAAGCCATGTGAGGACGTCACGGCGATCGTCCGGTCCTGGGCGCGGCAACACGCCGAGGCGCAGGAAGGCTACGACATGGTCGAGTACGCAAAGCCCTGGCCGAGACCTGCGGCGGGCTACTGACCCTCGGCTGGTCGTGGCTGTGGTCGCTCCCGGCTGGCCGCCGGCTGGCCGCGGTCGGCGTTTGGAACATCACATGTTCCAACCGGAGGCTGAGCGGCCGGATCAGACCGCAAATCGGGCTCTCGTTCGCCGTTTGGAACCTGGGGATGTTCCACCTGGAGGCTGAGGGCCCGATTCCCGGCCGCTCCTTCGCCGCTTGGAACGTGGGGCGTTCCACGGACCGCCGCCCGGCAGGCGCTCCGCCGGCCCCGCGTCCACAATCAGTCCGGCGGCAGGCGCTCCGCCGGCCCCGCGTCCAGCATCAGTCCGGCGGCAGGCGCTCCCCGGCCTCGATCCGGATCGGCAAACGATTCTCCGCTGGCGTGAGCGGGCACGAATACTTCGGGTCGTACACGCACGAGGGGTGGTAGGCGAGGTTGAAGTCGAGCGAGTAGGTCCCGTCATCCTCCGGCTCGAGGTCGAGGTAGCGGCCGGCGCCGTAGGTTTCTTTGCCGCTGGTCTTGTCGAGGAAGGGCACGAACAGCGACCGTCCGTCGCCACCATCGAAGGTGTACGCCGTCAGCACGTGCGCCGCGTCGTCGAGATCGAACCGAAGCAGCCCAGCCCGATGCGCCGGCCGGAGCCGGTCGTCCGATGTCGGGATCTGGAAGTCGGTGGGTTCGTCGCCCTCGTACGGGTCCAGGACCAGCTCCTCGAACCGTAGTGCCATGTTAATAGGGTAATACGGTAAACCGGTGAAACCGGGCCGCTCCCCCTCCGGGACCGGACTGTGCGGACTGGACCGGAAGAACTCGTCCTTGTCGGCACGGAAGCCCTCGATCGCCTCCTCATAGGACGGCGGGCGGTGCTCGTGATGGTGGTGCTCGTCGTGGCCATGCTCGTCGTGGCCATGCTCGTCGTGGCCATGCTCGTCGTGGCCATGCTCGTCGTGGCCATGCTCGTCGTGGTCGTGGTCACGTGGGTCGGTCATCCAGAACCTCCGGCGTTCCCGCCATCGTGCGCCTGCCGGTACGTGTCGACAACGCAGGTTCGATAGCGAACCCTCAACGAAGGCGGCTGACGAGCGCCAGGACCTCATCGCCGTAGGCGTCGATCTTGGCCGGGCCGACACCTTTGACGCGGCGGAGGGCCGCCGCAGACGGCGGCTTCATCTCGGCGATCTCGGCCAGGGTCTGGTCGTGGAAGATGATGTACGCGGGGACGCCGTCCTCGCGAGCACGGATCGTGCGCCACTCGCGGAGCGCCGCGTACAACGGATCGTCATCGGCGACGCGGTAACCCGACGCGGCCATGGCCGCCGACGCGGCGCGGCGCGCACCCTGGTCCGCGGCGAAGCGGTCGGGGTGCTGGGTGATGTGCCCCTCCCCATCGATCGGCCGTCGCCGCAGGTCGGCGAGGAACCGGCTCGGTTGGCGGCGAGTGGTGCGCCCACGTGTCTCGCGCTCGGCAGCCCACGAGATCGCCAGGTGGCGTCGCGCACGCGTGATGCCGACGTACAGGAGGCGCAACTCCTCGGCGAGCAGCTCGTCGTCATCGGCTGCTTGGCGGATCGGCAAGATGCCCTCCTCGACCGCGGGCAGCGCGACGGCGTCCCATTCGAGACCCTTCGCGCGGTGGTAGGTCAGCAGATTGACGCCGTCGGCCGAGCCCGCGCGCTCCGCGTCACGCCGCCGGTCGAGCTCTGCGAGGAACCCTGCTGCACCCACGCTCGCGGAGGAGCGGGACAGCGTGGCCATGATGTCGAGTAGCGTGTCGAGCGCAGCGGTCCGCTCGCGAGCCTCGTCCCCGGCGTGACCCGCGACGCTGTCATCGTCGTAGCCCAAGTGCTTTGCCCATAGCGCCCGCACCGAGCCCGCGAGCGCCGTCCCCGTCGTCTCGATCTTGGCCCGTCGAACCAGATCGATCGCACCGCGCACGTCCGCCCGATCGAAGAACTTGACCCCGCGAACCTGGTACGCGATCCCGGCCCTGGTCAGCGCAGCCTCGATCGGCGCGAGCTGCGCATTCATCCGGACGAGGATCGCGATCTCGGACGCGGCGATCCCCTCCGCCAAGCGCTGGCGCACCCATTGCGCGAGTGCCCCGAGCTCCGCCGATTCGGTCCCGTGACGCGCGACGGTCGGTTCTGGTCCGCTCGGGCGCGTCGCGACGAGCCGTTTCGTACCACCGCTCGACGCGAGCAAGCGATTGGCAAGCTCGAGCACCTCGGGCGACGACCGGTAGTTGTCGGCCAGCGTGACCACGCGCGCATCCGCGAACCAGTCGGTGAACCCGGTGAGGAACGTGCTGGTGGCGCCCGTGAAGGTGTAGATCGTCTGGTCAGCATCTCCGACCACGCACACGTCCCTGCGCTCGCCGAGCCACAGCTCGAGCAGCCGTTGCTGATTGGGGTTCGTGTCCTGGTACTCGTCGACGCTGAACCAGCGCTTCCGGGCGCGGACCGTCGCCGCCGCCTCCGCATCGCCCTCGAGCAGGTCGATGGTCTCGACGAGCAGATCGTCGAAGTCGATCCGTCCCGCGCGTGTCTTGGCGCGTTCGTACCCTGCGAACAGCCGCGTGAACAGATCGACCGGGATCGGTGGCTCGCGCGACGCAGTCGTGAGGCTGCCGGCAACGGCACGCTCGTACGTCGCCGGGGTCAGGCGGCGGCTCTTGGCCCATTCGATCTCGTCGGCGAGATCCTTCGCCGGCGTGAATCGATAGTGGCCGGGTAGCCCGCGAGCCAGCGGCACGAGCAACGGAACCTTCGAGTCGAGCAGGGCAGGCAGCGGAGAGCCATCGTGATGGAGCGGCCAGAAATGCCGCAGCTGGCTCAGGGCATGCGCATGGAACGTGCGAGCCGTGACACCCGGCAGACCGAGCCCCTTCAGGCGCTCCACCATCTCGCCGGCAGCCTTGTCGGTGAAGGTGACGATGAGCGCCTCGTCCCCCTGGACGACATCGGTGGCGATGGCGTAGGCCGTCCGCCGGCTGATGACCCGGGTCTTGCCGGTACCTGCCCCCGCCAGGATGCCGACCGGACCCGACGTGGCGAGGACGGCCTCGCGCTGCGCGTCGTTCAGGTCGACGAGGAGCGCCTCAGGGTCGGGACGGGGCACCTAACCAGTATGGGCGTCGCCGCTCATCGCGGCGTTATCTCCGGCGTCACCGGGGCTACCCTTTGACCATGCGACGCGTCATCTACTACATCACGGTCACCGCTGACGGCATGTACGCCGATCAGGATGGCGGCCTGGCCGAGTTCGAGCCCTCTGACGAGGAGCACCGCTACGCGAATCGCCTCCTCGATTCCGCGGGGGACGTCGTCATGGGTCGCGTGATGTACGACGTGATGCAGTACTGGGACGACCTCGACGTCGACGATCCCAACGTGACCGATGTCGAACGCGAGTTCGCGACCTTCTGGCGCGACACGCCCAAGCACGTGGCCTCGCGTGGTCGACCGACCCTTCGCGCTAATGCCACCAGGATCGACGGCGACGTGCTCCAGTACGTCCGCCGCCTGAAGTCGGGCGACGGGCCGGACATCATGCTCGGCTGCGGTGCCGAGCTGTTCGCGGACCTAGCGACTGCCGGGCTGATCGACGAGTACCGATTCCTCGTCACCCCTACCGTCCTCGGTCGCGGCAAGTCGCTGTACAGCGCGCTCGAAACACGGCTCCGGCTCAAGATGCTGCGCGCTACCCCGTCTTCGGGCGGCGGCATGCTGATGGAGTACGAGCCGGCGGCCAGAACCGCCCGCTGAGCGACCCGGACCAACGAAAGCGGAGGGCTGAGATGACCATCGCGGAGGCGCGCATGGACCGCATGGTGGCCAGCGTCGAGCACGTGTTCAGCTGGTTCACCGGTGGCGACTGGGAGCGCCATCACCTCGACCCAGGCATCGCCGATTTCGCCTTCGGCAACCCGCAGGAGCTGCCGCTCCCCGGGCTGGTCGACGCGCTCCAACAGGCCGCGGTGCCCAAGGACAAGAACTGGTTCGCGTACAAGTTCAGCGAGGCCGAGCCGCGTGCGGTGGTCGCCGCATCGCTCCAGGACCGCACCGGGATCGACTACCGGCCCGAGGACATCGCGCTGACCGCCGGCGCATTCGGCGGCCTCGGCGTCACGATCCGGGCGCTCGCCGATGAGGGTGACGAAGTCATCTTCCTCTCGCCGCCATGGTTCTTCTATGAGCTGATGATCGCTTCGGCCGGCGCGACCGCGGTTCGAGTCCGGCTCCAGGCACCCGACTTCGACCTTGATCCCGAGGCGATCGCCGCGGCCATCACGCCTCGGACACGGGCCGTGCTGATCAACAGCCCGCACAACCCGACGGGCCGGATCTATCGCCAGCCGGAGCTCGCCGCGCTCGGCGAGGTCCTTCGGGAGGCATCTGCGCGGCACGGCCGGCCGATCGTCCTGATCTCGGACGAGTCGTACAACCGGATCGTCTTCGACGGCATCGACTTCCGGACGCCGGCGCTCGACTACGACGCGACGATCACCATCTACACCTACGGCAAGACGCTGCTTGCTCCTGGGCAGCGCATCGGCTACGCGGCGCTGACGCCCGATTTCCCCGATCGCGAGGCGCTCAACTACCGGATCTTCGTCCAGCAGCTGGCCGCCGGCTGGGGTTTCCCGAATGCGCTGCTCCAGCACGCCATCGGCGACCTCGAGGGACTGTCGATCGATATCGGCGCACTCCAGTCGCGGCGCGATCGCATGGTCCCGGCGCTGCGCGACATGGGCTACGAGGTGACGAAGCCCGAAGGCACGTTCTACGTCATGGTCCGCTCGCCGGATCCGGACGACCTAGGCGTTCTCGTCTCGCCTTGCGTGCTCGGGGCGCTCGTGCTGCCGGGCACGATCGTCGAGTCACCCGGCTGGTTCCGGATCTCGCTCACCGCCAGCGACGAGATGGTCGACCGCGGGCTCGAGGCCTTCCGAGGCCGCCCGCGCAGCCGTTGGAACATCACGTGTTACAACCAGCGGCTGAGCGGGCGGATCGGGCTCGGAATTGGCCGTTCATCGGCTGTTTGGAACGTCCTGATGTTCCAGATCGCGGCGGAACGCGTCGATCTCGGCCGTTCCTTCGCCGGACGTAACACGTCATGTTCCAAGGTCGGTCGGGCGTGCCGGCCACCCTGGACCGCTCGCGATACGACCTCGTCTGGCAGGACGACTTCGACCAACCCGCCCTCGACGAGACGCATTGGCTCCCGCATTACCTGCCGCACTGGAGCACGCCCGACCGGACAGCTGCCCGGTACGAGATCCGCGACGGCGTCCTTCGGCTCCTGATCGAGGCGGACACGCCGCCGTGGTGCCCGGCCCTCGACGGCGACCTCAGGGTGTCGTCGCTGCAGACCGGTGTGTTCGCCGGCCCCGTCGGAAGCAGCGAGGGCCAGCTCCAGTTCCACCCGGACGTGGTCGTGCGCACCGCGCAGGAGAACCGCGCGCTGTTCACCGTCCACCGCGAACTGATCGAAGGGCGCATGCGCGCGCTCGCCGACCCACGAGCGATGGTCTCGCTCTGGATGATCGGCCTCGAGGACACGCCGGAGCACTCGTCCGAGATCAATGTCGCCGAGATCTTCGGGCGCAATGTCACTGGCGATCGCGCCCACATCGGCATGGGCGTCCATCCGTTCGGCGATCCCGCGATCATCGACGACTTCGTCGAGACAGCGGTCGCCATCGACGTTCGCGAGTGGCATACCTACTCGGCCGACTGGACCCCCGACCACATCGCCTGGTACATCGACGACCGGTTGATCCGCGTCGTCGAGCAGTCGGCGGACTACCCGATGCAGCTCATGCTCGACGTGTACGAGTTCCCACCCGCCGACGACACGCCCGATCCCCGCGACCCGGCCGACTACCCGAAGGTCTTCGAGGTCGACTGGGTCCGCGTGTCGCGCCGTCGCGAGGAGCCCGGGGGCGGCTGCCTGGAACCCGAGCGAGTGTCGGCCTAGGCCATGGGCCGTTTATCCTGCGCGCATGGATGAGCAGACCGTTCGCGATCATGCCCGGGCAATGTGCGAGGCGATCGTCGTCGGCGACGTCGACCGCGCCATCGAGGACGTCAGCCCAGAGCTCCGGCGCAACCTCGGCGAGGTGATCAGCCTCTTCCCGCTGCCATCGAAGAAGGCGACGATCGAGTCGGTCGCCCAGGGTGGCTCGAGCTATGTCGTCGTGCTGCGCCTCGTCGGGGAGAACGACGAGGTCCAGGTGCAGACGCGCTGGAAGGACCGCGACGGCCGCCCGACCCTCGTCGAAGCCAGCCATCTGAGCCGCACGGAGCTGGCGCCCGCCGAGGAAGAAGACGATGTCGAGGACGACACAGGCGCGGCACCGGCCTGACGGTCGCCTGATGGCGCACGGCGATAGTCGGGCCGCCTAGCCCTCCATCCGGAGCTCTTCGAGGTCGAGCTCGCGCTCGATCGAGCGCAGCGTCTGATCGTTGATCTCGCCTCGATCGCGCAGGTCGATCACAGCTGCCCGTTGCGCGGTGATCACGCCGCGCTGGATCTCCTCGTGCTCCTCCCGCTCCTGTCGCCGCTCCGCGGTCTCGTCGGGATCCTCGGTCGCGAGGTGCTGCGTCCGGTCCTGCAATGACGACTCGAGTCGGTCGAACAGCGGCTGGTGGGTCGTCCAGGCGGCCCGCGCGCGGGCCACCTCGTCGAGCCCGGCCTGGTACGCGGCAGTGCGTGCGACCGTCGCCTCGTCGCCGTCGAGCTCGATGCCGTAGCGGGTCGCCCAACGGACGACCGCCGGCAGGGTGAGGCCTTGCCCGACGAGCGTCACGAGGATGACCGCGAAGGTCACCAGCAGGATCAGGTTGCGCTCAGGGAATTCGGCGGGGAGCGCGAGCGCCGCAGCGAGGGACACCGCGCCACGCAGCCCCGCCCAGCTGACCACGAAGGTCAGGCGCCCCGCGAACACCGGATCGCGGCGGGCGACGACCTGCCTCGGCGACCCCGGGAGGAGGCTGCTCGCGAAGACCCAGACGAAGCGCGCGACCACGACGACGACGGCGATCAGCGCGCCGAGACCGAGGAACCCGGCCACCGACCGACCGCCCAGCGCGTCGAGGATGTCCGGGAGCTCGAGACCGATCAGCACGAACACGAAACCGTTGAGGACGAAGCCGACCATCTTCCAGGTCGTCAGCCACAGCACCCGGCTGCCGGGTGTGAGGATCGTGCCCAGCCGACTACCGATCACGAGACCGGTGGCGACCGCAGCGAGCACACCCGACAGGCCGAGGCGTTCCGCAGGCAGGTACGCAGCGAACGGCGCCACCAGCGAGATCACCACCTCCACCGGCGGGTCGTCCAGGCGACGCAGGAGCTCCGCGGTCAGTCGACCGACCACGATCCCGATCGCGACGCCGCCGACGGCGGCCATGACGAACGTCGCCAATGAGTCGGCCAGGACGAACGTGCCGGTGACGACCGCCGCCACCGCGAATTGATAGGCGACCAGCGCGGTCGCGTCATTGAGGAGCGCCTCCCCCTCGACAAGCGTGGTCACGATCCGTGGCACACCGAGCCGGCGGAACACCGTCGTGCCGGCGAGCGCGTCGGTCGGCGCGACGATCGCGCCCAGGGCGAAGGCCGCCGGCCAGCCCAGGGTCGGGACCGCGACGTACGCCACCACGGCCACGATGGTCATCGTGAAGATCACCAGCCCGACCGAGAGACGCAGCAGCGGCGCGAGGTTCGCTCGCAACTCCCTGACCGGCATCTCGACCGCCGCTTGGAAGAGGAGTGGCGGCAGGAACACGATCAGCACGAGCTCCGGGTCGAGCTCGATCCGCGGCAGCCCCGGCACCAGCGCGAGCAGCAACCCGCCGATGACGAACAGGCTGGGATATGGCACCCCGACCCGGCGCGCGATCTCGAACAGGATCGCGACGGCTAGCAAGATCGCGAGGACGGCGGTCAGGATCTCCACGGGTGACCGGCTACGGCGCGCGCCGCTCGATCAGCTCATCGCGCCACTCGCGCAGGCGATCGAGATGCTCGGCGTAGTGCTCGCTGCCCGACTTCCGGATCCACCACGCGGCCTCGTCGCTCGTGTCGCGCAGCTGCCACCACGTTTCGATCATCCGCGTCCGCCCGGCATTCGCCTGGACCCAGGCGACGATCCACGGCTGGCCGCCCATCGCCTCGAGCAGCGCCGCATTCAACGCGTCGATGTCGATGTCGTGACCCTCGTAGGTACCGCCGTTCATCCGCTCGAACTGGGTCTGCGCCTCGGCGAGCCACGTCCCCACATGCGCGACGACGTCGCGCACCGTCCAATCCGGGTCACGCTGGTACCCGGGCTCGAGGCACTCATCCGGCGTCAACGTGCGGACGAGATCGATGATCTCGTACCAGCCTCGCCGCTCCGCCTCGATGTCGGCCGCATACGGGTGCTCGACCGGCGGTCCGGCGGATGCGTCCGTGGTCGGGGACCGGGTCAATGCAGCTGTTCCTGCCAGTCGGGTGGGACGCGACCGGCCGGTCCCGGCACCGGTTGGTCGAGCGGGTGGTGGTCCGGCGGCGCCAACGACGGACCGTCCAGGTACTGCTCGCTCTCGTAGTTCCAGAACCAGTCCTCATCCGGTTCGTAGCTGTGGACGATCGGATGGCCCGCGTCGCGAGCGTGATTGCTGGCGTGCTGCGACGGCGACGAGTCGCAGCAGCCGACCCGCCCACACTGGACGCACCGGCGGAGGTGGAACCACCAACCGCCGGTGGCGTCACAGTCGACGCAGCCCGCGCCGCTGGGCGGTATCGAGAAGTCGATCGTGGTGTCGGACGTCACTTGTCCATGATGAACCGTCAGTCCACGTATGGACGGTTGTAGATCGGTGCCTCCCCGTACGCCGTCCTCGAGGACATCTCGCTCATGCCCGACTGGCATACTCGCCAGGCTCGGCAGGACCCCGTCGCAGCAGCCCAACGAGCTATCGCCCCTGAGGAGAACCATGACGTCCCCGGCCGCCCTCGAAGCCCATCCCGACGGCCACAGCTTCAACCTGAGCCAGCGCCAAAAGCTCGAGATCCTCGGCGCGATCTTGCTCGCCCTGTTCCTGTTCGCGCTCGACCAGACGGTCGTCGGGACGGCGCTGCCGATCATCACGACCGAGCTCAACGGCCAGTCGCTGTACACGTGGGCCTTCACGATCTACCTGCTGACCTCGACGATCAGCGGGCCGATCTACGGCAAGCTGTCCGACCTATACGGTCGGCGGCCGATCTTCATCTGGGCGGTCAGCCTGTTCCTGGCGGCGTCGGTCTTTGCGGGCCTTAGCCAGGAGATGTGGCAGTTCATCCTCGCGCGCGGCCTTCAGGGCCTCGGCGGCGGGGCGGTGTTCCCCATCGCGTTCGCGATCATCGCCGACCTCTATCCACCAGAAGAGCGCGCGAAATACGGCGCGCTGTTCGGGGCCGTATTCGGCCTTTCGTCGGTCCTCGGGCCGCTCCTGGGTGGGGGGATCACCGATGTCTTCGGGTGGCCCTGGATCTTCTTCATCAACGTACCGCTCGGCCTGATCTCGCTGTTCGTCTGCTGGCGGCTCCTGCCGCCAATCAAGCATCCGGAGACGGGCCGCAACATCGACTATGTGGGGGCTGCGCTCTTCGCCGCAGCCATCGGACCGATCCTCCTCGGGCTCAGCAACAAGCGCACGCTCGAATGGACGGACCCACTGGTGGGCGGCCTGATCCTGCTCGGCCTCGCGATCGTGGCCGTCTTCGTCTGGTGGGAGTCGCGGGCGGCCGATCCGATCGTCAGGCTCGAGCTGTTCCGCATCCGCACGGTCGCGATCTCGGTCCTGTGCATGTTCCTCGCCGCGTTCGGCTTCTTCGGCGCGGTCGTCTTCCTGCCTCAATGGTTCCAGGTCGTGCGCGGCATGGGTGCCACAGAGTCCGGCTTGAACCTCCTGCCGCTGGTGTTCGCGCTCATCGTGGGGGCAACGGTGAGCGGGCAGGTCGTGGCCCGGACGGGCCGCTACAAGGTCGTGATCCTGGGTTCGATGATCGTGCTTGCGGTCGGGCTGTTTCTCCTGACCAACCTGCGCGCGGATACGGAGCTGCCGATCCTCTGGGCCTGGATGATCGTCGCCGGCCTCGGCGTCGGGCCGTCGTTCGCGGTGTTCACGGCGCTTGTCCAGAACAGCGTGAAGCCGGCGGTCGTCGGCGTCGCGACCTCGAGCCTGACCTTCTTCCAGCAGATCGGCGGCACGATCGGCCTGACCATCGCCGGCACGCTCCTCGCGGATACGCTGACGCAGGAGATCCCACGACGACTCGTCGCGAACGGCCTCCCCCAGGTGATGGTCGATCAGTTCACAGCGTCCGGATCCTCCGGAGGCGCATTGGACCTGACAGGCACAGGCGACCTCGGGGCGCAGATCCTCGAGAGCGTGCCAGCGCAGTTCCGGTCGCTCGTCGAGCCATTCATCGCCCAGATCGTGCTGTCGATCCATCAGGCGTTCGCGATCGCGATCGCCTCGACCTTCTGGGTCAGCATCGCGGCCGCGATCCTCGCCGCCGTGCTCGTCCTCTTGCTGCGTGACATCCCGGTGGCCGGCGCGGACGCGGGCGAGGGCGAGGCACCTCGAGCGGAGGCATGACCGCGGGTTGAGGCAGTCCGGGCGGGTACGCTTGGGCGAGCATGCCAGCCGAGTTCATCTACTCCACGTATCGGCTCGCCCGGCACTACCCGCCGGACCGGACGGTCCTCGAGGACATCTCGCTCAGCTTCTATCCCGGCGCCAAGATCGGCGTCATCGGGCCGAATGGCGCCGGCAAGTCGAGCCTACTCAAGATCATGGCCGGCCTCGACGACGGGTTCACCGGCGAGGCGCGGCTGACACCCGGCTTCAGCGTCGGGTATCTCAGCCAGGAGCCGCAGCTCGACCCGACCAAGGACGTGAAGGGCAACGTCCTCGACGGCGTCCGGCCAGTACAAGATCTGATCGACCAATACAACGCAGTGATGGCGAAATGGTCCGATCCGGATGCGGATTACGACGCCATCGGCGCCGAGCAGGCGACGCTCGAGGATAGGATCAACGCGGCCGACGCCTGGAACCTGGAACGCAATGTCGACATCGCGATGGACGCGCTGCGCTGCCCGCCCGACGACCAGGACGTGAGCACGCTGAGCGGCGGCGAGCGTCGTCGCGTGGCGCTGGCGCGACTCCTCCTCCAGCATCCCGACCTGCTGCTGCTCGACGAGCCCACCAACCACCTCGACGCCGAGTCGGTCGAATGGCTCGAGCGCTTCCTCGACGAGTACAACGGCACGGTCGTCGCGGTCACCCACGACCGCTACTTCCTCGACAACGTCGCGAAGTGGATCCTCGAGCTCGACCGCGGGCGCGGCATCCCGTTCTCGGGCAACTACTCGAGCTGGCTCGAGCAGAAGCTCGAGCGCCTGTCGCGTGAGCAGAAGACGGCCGATGCGCGCCAGCGGACGCTCGCGCGCGAACTCGAGTGGGTGCGCCTCTCGCCGAAGGCCCGCCAATCGAAGGGCAAGGCTCGGCTGTCGGCGTATGAGCAACTACTGGCCGAATCGAACGACGCGAAGCGCACGGAGCGCGAGCTCGAGATCGCCATCCCGCCCGGGCCGCGGCTGGGCGATCAAGTCATCGAGGTCGACGGCCTCCGCAAAGGCTTCGGCGATCGACTCCTGATCGAGGATCTGGCGTTCAAGCTGCCGCGCTCGGGGATCGTCGGGATCATCGGCCCCAACGGCGCCGGCAAGACGACGCTGTTCCGGATGATCGTCGGTCAGGAGCCGCCAGACGCTGGGTCGATCACGATCGGCGACACGGTCGAGATGTCGTACGTCGACCAGTCACGGGATGACCTGGCGGCCGAGAAGACCGTGTTCCAAGAGATCACCCAGGGCGCCGAGGTCGTCAAGACCGGCGCTCGCGAGGTGCCGGCCCGTGCATACGTGAGCAGCTTCAATTTCCGCGGGCCCGACCAACAGAAGCTGGTCGGCCAGCTGTCGGGCGGGGAACGAAACCGCGTCCATCTCGCGAAACTGCTCCAGTCGGGTGGCAATGTCCTGCTCCTCGACGAGCCGACGAACGACCTCGACGTCGACACGCTGCGCGCGCTCGAGGCCGGGCTCGAGTCGTTCCCTGGCTGCGTCGTCGTCATCAGCCACGACCGCTGGTTCCTCGACCGCATCGCGACCCACATCCTCGCCTTCGAGGGCGATTCGCAGGTCCGCTTCTTCGAGGGGAACGTCAGCGACTACGAGGCGTTCCGTCACAAGGAGCTGGGGACCGCGGCCGACCAGCCGCACCGCATCCGGTACAAGCGGCTCGTGGCATGAACCTCGACCGCATGCGGACGCTGGGCACCGTCGTCACCTTCCTCGTGACGCTGGCCGTGAACGGCGCCGCGAACGCGTTGCCGATGAACGGGCAGACGACTGCGGCGATCAGTGACCGATTCCACGTATTCGTCATCCCCGCCGGCTACGTGTTCGGGATCTGGGGCGTCATCTACCTCGGCATCGGGGCGTACACGTTGTACCAGGCCCTGCACGCCGATGACCCGGTCGTGCGTCGTCTTGGTTGGCTGCCTGCGATCAGCAACGTCCTCAATGCGGCGTGGATCCCGCTGTTCCATTACGAGCTGTTCGCGCTGACGGTCATGGTGATGGTCGGCCTCCTGCTGACACTGGTCGCCGTCCATCGGCGACTGTGGTCCGCTCGGCACGAGCTCACTCGAGCCACGTTCTGGACGGTTCGCGTCCCCTTCTCCATCTACCTCGGATGGATCACTGTGGCCACGGTCGCCAACCTGGCGCAGACGGTATCGGCGCTGGGTTTCGACGGTTCCGGCATCCCCGGCGAATGGATCGCCGGGATCGTGTTGCTCGGCGTCTTCGCGATCGCGGCGCGGTTCATCTGGCGATTCGACGATGTCGCGTACGGGCTGGTGATCGTCTGGGCATTCGTCGGCATCACGGTCAAGGAAGCCAGCACGCCGGTCGTGCCGTGGGTAGCCGGCGCGGCGGCAGTCGGATTGGGGCTGGTCATCGTGGCACGCGCACTGCGTGGCGATCTACGTGCAGGCCGGCGCCGACTCTGGCGCTAGGGCTGATAGACCGAGGACTGCTGCCACAGCGTGGGAAAGCCCGGTGTGTCGACGTTCCCGAAGAATGCCCACTCCTCGAGGCTGCGCATTTCTTCGGTCCGACCGAGCAGCCCGATGTAGACATTGGCCCCGGGCAGCGTGACGCGGTAGTTGCCGTATCCCTGGTCGTTGACGAAGCAGCCGTGGCGGTACGGCGCCATGCCGTCGTTGGGGTCCCACGGTATGTAGCCCGATTCGCCACCGACCTTGAAGCAACCGTCACCACTTTCGGGCACGATGCCCTCGGCGCGCATGCGAGCGAAGTAGGCGTCGAGCAGGTCGGCCTCGTTTTCGAAGAGGTAGTAACCCGCCCGCGCGACCGGCGAGCCGATGAGGTCGCAGTCGATGCCGGCGATCGCGTCACCGGGCAGGGCGCGTGCGCGTACCGGCGAGCAGTCACCCTCGCCGCGCATGATGCCGTCGATCAGGTAGCGCTCGGCGCGGTTGAAAGACGGCGCAGTCGGGCGGGGTGTCGGCTTCGGCATCGGGCGGACCGTCGGCTCCGGCGTCGCGCGGACGGTCGGGGCAGGCGTGACGACCGGCGGTTCGGACGGCACCGGCGAGGCGGACGGCGGCACCACGACGGCCGGCTGGCTGGGCGGCGGCGTCGGGGCGCCACACGCGGCAAGGACGAATGCGGCCACCAGTGACGCCGCGAGAATGAGCCTGGGCATTTCGTCTCCGATGGACGGCGGCTTGCTCCGCCACTGCCCATTCGACGCCGGACGCGCCCGATTCCATGGCGACAAACGTCGATATCTGCGCGGGCCGAACGTACGTTTCGTCGCGTCGCGACCTACCATCGACCGCATGGATGCGACGCGCGCCGAAGCACTGCTACCGCTCGCCGAGGAGGCGGGCGCTGCCTCACGTGGCCCCGAGCCGAAGGCGGCGCTCGACCGACTCGAACGCGACTACGACGACCTGCTTGCCGCGCTCCAGTGGTTCATCGATGGGGGCCGCACCGACGAAGCGCTGCGGCTGGCGAACGCCCTCTACCGATTCTGGATCACCAAGCAACGGTTCGAGGAGGGCGCCCACTGGTTCGACCGCGCCCTCGCATCGACCGAGGGTGATGAGCGCCTCCGCGGCCAGGCCAACGTCTACGCCGGCTTCATGCCGTTCTGGATGGGCCAGGACGAGCGGGCGGCCAAGCTGTTCGAGCGGGGCCTCGACATCGCCCGCGCGATCGCGGACCAACCGATGATCTCGCAGGCGCTGGGCGGCCTGGCGCGCGTCGCGCTACGCACGGACGTCGCCGAGGGGCGGCGGATCGCCCGCGAAGCGCTGGATGTCAGTGTCGCCGCCGACGACGAAGCCGTGCGTTCGAACGCGCTTCACCTCCTCGGCGTCGGCGCCCAGATCGCGGGCGACCTGCCGGAAGCGAAGGAGTGGATGACGCAACGGCTGGCGCTCGTCCGGACGCAGGGAAACCAGTTCCTCGTTGCGTCGGAAGCAGGAAATCTCAGCATGGTCGAGCGGCAACTCGGCAATCTCGATGCCGCCGAGTCGCTCTCGCACGAGTCCCTGCAGATCAGCGAGTCGATCGGCGACCGGTTCAACACCCCGTTCGTGTTCAGCGGCCTGGCGTCGATCGCCACGGAACGCGGCAGGTTCGAGCGCGCCGCGACCCTCGTCGGTGCCGCCGAGGCGCTCATGGAGGCGCAACACATGGCGTGGCCGCCCGACGAGCGACCCCACTACGAACGGCTGCTGGCTGACCTGCCGAACGCGATGGGCGCCGATGCATTCGAGCGAACGCGAGCCGCTGGGAAGTCGATGGCGACGGCCGACGCCGTCGATCTCGCCCTTCGCTCTGGCGCCTGAGCTGGTCTCAAGCCGTCAGTTCGAGGACCTCGAGCTCCGGAGCGACGTCACTCAGGCGCGGACGCCACGAGCGATCGTCGGTGATGAGCAGATCGGCGCTGACAACGACGGCACTCGCCACGATCAGGGCGTCAGGCATCGGGAGGCCAACGGAAGCACGCAACCGCGCCGCTTCTCGCGCGACGTCGTATGAGACCGGCACCAAGCGCATGTCCGAGAACTGCTGGAGAAAGCCCTCGGCCGTCGCGAGAGCGGCTGCGCTCCGCTGGAAGGGCCGGACCAGGATCTCGGCGACCGTCACCATCGACAGCGAAGCGGGATTGCGCCCGGTGGCGACGAACGCATCGAAGAGCTGCTCCGCTCGTGAGCTGCCCACCTCCCCGCCGGCCAGGTAAGCGAGTACGACCGAGCTGTCGATCAACAGCGATGCTCCTGGCGGGATCGATCGCTCGAGCTGATCGCGTCGATCAGCCACGCTCTTCCCAGGAAGCTCGCTCGCCGGCGAGGTAGTCGGCCGTTTCGCCGTAGATATCGCGAAGAGCGCCGGCGTAGCTGGAGCGGATCCGATGAAGCCGGATCGTGTCCGGGTCATCTGGTGCGATCTCAACGAGGAAGCGATCACCCTCGGCCACACCTGCGGCCTCGACCACGGCCTCTGGAAGGGTCAGCTGACTCTTGGCGCGCAAACGGGCTTGGGCGTGGACTGTGGAGCTTGCCATATGGAAACTGTAAGCTTCGGTCGTACTGCCCGTCAAGCAGTACGACCAACAGACAGGACTCCTACCGCGGTGCGAAATCAGTGGACCAAGTCGGACCTGTCAACCACGAGTCGCGCCCCGCCGAGCGACAGCAGGGCATCGAGCACCGCCGTTCGCGATCCGAGGTCGACGTCCTCGAGCAGGGCGTCGATCGCGCGCTCGAACTCGGCGCTCACGGGGCCGACGAGGCGAATCTCACCTGGTCGCCAGAGCACGCCTCCCCTGCCTGGGACCGCCACCGCCACGACGGGTCCCACCGCCGTATCGGCGAACGCGACGAGCCACTCCTCGAGCTGGCTCGCGGCGAGACCACGGTCGGCATACGGCTCATGACCCATCGACGTAGGGTAGACGGGCTACCGGAGGACTCGACCATGGCGTTCGAACTCACCAGCCCGGCATTCGAGGCCGGCGCTGCCATCCCGAGCAAGTTCACGTGCGACGGCGACAACGTCTCGCCCCCGCTCGAGTGGAGCGACGCGCCCGACGACACCGCCGCGATGGCATTGATCGTCGACGACCCCGATGCGCGTGATTTCGTCCACTGGGTGTTGGTCGACATGACCGGCTCGCAGAGCGGCGGTCTGGCCGAAGGCATCTCGTCGTCGCCGGACGCGCCGCCGCAAGGCGTGAACGACTTCCGCAAGGTCGGGTGGGGCGGCCCGTGCCCGCCGTCCGGCACGCATCGCTATCGATTCACGCTGTACGCGCTCGAGCAGGCCCTTGGCATCGCTGATACGCCGAGCGCCGAGGATGTGAAGGCCGCGATGCAAGGTCACGTGCTTGGCGACGCCGAGCTCGAGGCGAACTACACCCGCAACCGCTGATGGACCGGCCGAGGATCGCCGTGGGAGCTTGACGGCGCCGATCAGCCAACTACGGCGCCGAGCAGCCAACTGTGATTACTCGCAGGGATCGATTTGAGACGCAAGCAGCCCGTGGTGGCGGTCCCAAGCTGGATCGATCGCTCTGAGCAATCAAACAGCTATCGAGACGGGCGGATTCGGCCCACAGTCGCTCCCTGAGCGCGAAAACGATCGCTCGCAGTAATCGGTCGCGCTGATGAGCCGGCCGATGCGTGGCCAAGTCACTCGCGGCGCTCCTGCCGCTTGGGCCGGATGTGGATCGGCAACCCTCCGCCGTCGACCTTTCGCCACTCCACGTCGAAACTGCCGTGGTAGCCGAACAGCGGCCCGAACACCGGGTTGCGCACCGCCACGGAGATTCGGAACCGGCCGATGCGCTCGTCGAACCACTCGCGCACGTCGGCAGCGCCGCTGAACAGCATCGGGAACCGGAACCCGATGGGGAACTCGTAGAACCGCTGTGCCCCGGATCGGATCCGCAGCCCGCCTTCGTCGTCGACCGAGAGGTCGATATCGACCGCCAGGTGCTCGTGCGTCCCCAGGTAGTCGAGGATCGCGCCTCGACGCTCGCTATACACCATGTAGGCATCGAACCGTCGGATCCTCGGCATCTGGAACGTCCGGATCCAGCTCACCGTCTCGCGCCCGAAGTCGTCGATGAAGGCGTAGTTCTCGACCGAGAACGGGATGTCCCTGCCGCCTTCAGGAAACATGATCTGGCGCCACGTGCCGAGATGCAGGAACGGGAGCGTGTAGAAGCGCCCGCGCCAGACCTCGTGCATGACACCTCGACCGATCGATGCGACGCCGTCCTCGCTGCTGAACCCGAACCGGCGCTGGATCTGCGGATGGAGGCGCTCGAAGTCCGAGCCGAGGGCGCGCTGGTAGATCGACGTCATCGACCGCCAACCGCTGGGCGGCGTCGGCATCGACCGGCGTCGGGCGCATCGGGTAGCGCCAGCAGATCGATGACCGCGAGCGCTGCGACCGCGACGTTCACGATCCCTGGGTTGAAGGCAGCGTGCAGATACTCCGGCGAGCTGATCGCGACACCGGTCGACGCGGCGGCCGCAAAGAGCAGGCATGCGATCAGTGGCCAGCGTCGATGCCAGAAGGCAACGACGACGACGGCCAGGGAAACCTCCAGCACCGCGAAGCCGATCAACGCAGTCCCGATCCCGGCCTCCGGCACGCCGGTGTTCCGCAGCATCGCGAGCTCCGCGGCGTCGGGCCACAGAAGCTTCGGGACCAGCCCGTGGAAGAGGAACACGGCCGCGAGCCCCAGCCGCGCGATCGCGTGGACCGCCGCAGCCCGCGCGGACGCCGCAGGTGGGATGCCGCGCTCGAGCCAGAGTCGGAGTCGATCGAAGCTCCAGGCGGTCGCCCAGCCCATCAGCGGCCGGAACGCGAACCGATCGACCACCTTGCCGATCAGACCAAGGCGGGTCCGGTAGTCGTACCACGTCGTGAACCGGACACCATCCGGTGTCGCCCCGTACTTCCAGTAGCCGCTCCCCTCGCGGATCAGCGACAACGGATGCGCCGAGCTGAAGCGGATGGACGAGGCCCGGACACCGCCCGGGAGATCACGATTCGCCACGGTCTCGCCGACACCGGCGACCTCGAGGCCGAAGCCCATCCTCGTGGCGTAGCGGAATCGCTGGGGCTCGTCGGATGCCCTCGGCAGGTACTCGATCGTCGAGAACCGAACATCCCAGCGCTGATGGGCCTCCGGATCCTGGCAGTGAGTCCAGAGCGACTCCATCGGTGCGCGGATCACGGTCTCGACGAAGATGCCCAACTGGTGCCGCCGATCTAACTTGCTACCGGTCAGTAACACGTTATGACCATCGCGCCGCGCCGTCAACTACCAAATAATGAACTCACCAGCCTTGCGCTCCGCCGTAGCGTGTAGACGACCAGATCGGTCGTCCCCGAAAGGAGCGAAGCGTGCAGGCGGAGCTCGTCGAGCGGGCGCGACGCGGAGACCGTGAGGCCTTCAACGTCCTGGCTGCCGGCGCCGTCGATCGGTTGTACGCGATCGCTCGCATGGTCCTGCGCGACACCGAACTCGCGGAGGATGCGACCCAGGAGGCACTGGTGCGGGCATGGCGCGATCTCCCGACGCTTCGCGACGTCGAGCGGTTCGATGCCTGGCTGTACCGGCTGATCGTCCGAGCCAGCGCGGACATCGGCCGCCACCGTCGACGGTGGCGGACCGAGGTCTCGATGCTGCCGCAGGAACCGTCCGAACCTGACCAGACGTCGGCCCTCGCCGACCGCGATCAGATCGAGCGCGGCTTGCGGCGACTGACCGATGCGCAGCAGACGATCCTGGTCCTGCACTTCTACATCGGCCTATCTCCAAGCGAGACGGCCGATGCACTCGAGATCCCCGTCGGGACCGCCAAGTCCCGGCTCCATTACGCCATCGAGGCCCTTCGAGCGGTCGTGGCCGCCGACGCACGGCCCTCGGTCGGCGCGGTGCGGGAGGGCCGGATGGCATGAACGTCGACCGCGACCTCGAACGCAAGCTCGCCGACTTCTACGAGTCCGAGGCCCCACCGCGAGCGCCCGACTGGGTGCTGCGGTCGGCCCTTCAGACCATCGACACGACACGACAACGGCGCGTGGTCTTCCGCGTGCCGTGGAGGTTCCCGCACATGAACACATTCGCCAAGGTGGCGATCGCGGCCGTGGTCGTGATCGCCGTCGGGGCTCTTGGCCTGAGCGTGCTCAGGCCGCCGAGCTCGTCCAGCGTCGGCGGTCAACCGCCCGCCAGCCCATCCCCTTCCCCGACCCCCACGTTCGGCGCGACCATCATTCCCGAGTCACCGCCAGCGTTGACCGAGACGTTCACGTCCAACCGCCACGGCTTCTCGATCTCGTACCCGACCGGGTGGGAGACGCGACCGGCGACCGACCCGTGGACGGAGGGCTTCCCGGATTTCTACTCGACAAGCGGCGACGTCATCCACGACCCGGCCCTGGAGGACCACCTCTTCGTCGGGGTCGCGTCGCAGCCCCTTGGCGGCAAGACCGGAACACAGTGGGTCGACGTCATGCTGGCCGAGATCGGTGCAGGGGGCGATTGCACGGCGCCGATCCAGCCCGTCACCATCGATGGGACCCAGGGGCAGCTGTGTGCTCCAGGAGCCGCGGCCGTGGCAGCCGGGGATCGGGGGTACGTGATCATGCTGTACACCTCGGCGGATGACCCGGCGGCGGTCGCGGGGTACGACCAGGCGTTTTTCAACGACATCCTCGCGACGATGCAGCTCCAGCCGGAGGACGCGCTGGACACGCCGGCATCGCCGTCACCCTCAGCCTGAGGCGCGCTTCCAACCAGAAGAAGCCCGGCGGCTGACATTCCGGTGACGTCGGGCTTCTACACTCTCTTCGACCCCCGGGAGAGGTAGAGGGAGGACCGATCCATGAGGCTCCGGCGCGTAGGAAGCCTTGCTTCCGCTTGTCTGCTCATCGGCGCAACCGTCTTGATAACGGCCGGCCCCGTCGCGGCCGACGACGACGACCGACGAGGCAGAGCCACGGTCGTCCTGAGCGGCCTGAACTCGCCAAAGGCGCTGGCCATCCTGTCTCGCACGGAGCTGGTCATCGGCCAGGGCGCCTACGGTCCACCGGCACCCGCGTTCTCGTACGTGTTCAAGGGTTCGGCCAAGGGCACCCAGACCCCACTCACGGACCCCGTCAACATCGCTGATGTGGCGATCACACCGGACGGTGCCGGCTGGGCGATCGGTGGCGATCAGGTCCTGTACCGGCAGGCGGAGGGCGGCTCGATCGAGCCCATCCTCGACATCAAGGCCTACCAGGCTGCGGATCCCGATCCGCACAACGTCGCGCCGCAGGACCCGGCCGAGACCAACCCGTTCGGCCTCGCCGCGCTGAAGTCGAACGACGTCCTCATCGCCGACGCGGCCGGCAACGACGTCATCCGCGTCAAGCCCGATGGCACGGCGTGGACGGTCGCGCGCTGGAAGACCCAGCTCGTCCGGACCGACAAGGTCGGCGACCCGACGCTGCCGCGGCGACTGCCTGCCGAGGCCGTCCCGACGAGCATCGCGATCGGTCGCGATGGCTGGGCGTACGTCGGCCAGCTGGTCGGCTTCCCTGGGCGCCCGGGCTCTGCGCACGTCTGGCGCGTCAACCCGAACGCCCGCGACGCCGTCTGCGACGTGACCAAGAAGACGCGGGCATGCCGGGTCTGGAAGTCGGGCTTCACATCGATCATGGACCTCGCGTTCGACCCGCGGAACGGCACGCTCTACGTCTACCAGATCGCGCGCAAGGGCTGGCTCGCGTTCGAGGAAGGCTTCGCGCCGGGTGGCACGTTCCCGCCGGCGGTACTGCTCGAAGTGCGTCGCAACGGCGCGCGCCGCGAGCTAGTGCGCGGCAAGCTCTCGCAGCCGGGCGGCATCGTGGTGACCCGGGCTGGCGAGATCTTCGTGACCGACGGGATGTTCACGGGTGGTCGGCTGCTGCGCATCCGCCGCTAAGTACGAGGGCGGGCGCGGAGTGCTCCTCCGCGCCCGCATCGACCTGCGCGACCCGCTATTTCGAGCTGAGCGTCACCAGGATCGGGCCGGTGCTGCGGGAGCCGAACCCGCTGCAGTCGGCGTTGCAGATCTGGAGCTGCACGCCCACCACCGCGGTGCCCTTCTTGAACGGCACGGTCTGTGACACGACCGTGATGTCGAGCGGGTTGACGGTCGACCCGTCACAGACGAACGTCCCGCCGCCCGAGCTCTCGCCGGCAGCGATCGCCCGCTTCGAGACAGCCTGGACGACCTGGGCGGTCGTGCCCTCGCTGTGCCCTGCGGTCGGGTCGATGTTTGGATCCCATTCGGACGGCATCGGGTCGCAGACGACATCGACGTGGACCGTGGCGACGACCCCGCCGACAAGCTTGATGTTCGGGGACACGGTGAGTCGAGGTGCCGTGCGGAACTCGCCAGCCGGCGGGATCGTGATCGGCGTGGTGTCCGCTGCGACCGTCCCAACAGAGGCCGCGAGCAGGAGGGTCGCCAGCGTGGCGGCCGAGATGATGGGGAACCGTGAGCGCTGCATCGCAGCCTCCCTCGATGAGCGATGACGACGCTCGACGAGCGAGGTCCATCGTCCAATGACGCGGTGCTGTGCTTGGCGTTACTCATGACACGGAGAAGCCCGGCGTCGATGACGCCGGGCTTCAGCTTGCGGGGGTTCAGGGCGCCACGCGCTGCCACGACTCCCCGCCGTCGGCCAGCCACGATGGCTGGACCTGGTTGCCACCATCCAAGTCGTAGAGAAGGACAGCGCCGTCGGACCGGGTCGTGATGATCCACTGATCGTCCGGCGACCAGCGGTACTGCGTTCCCCAGGAGTCCCCGTAGATCGGCGTGATCCGATCGCACGTTCCGCTGCCGATACGGGCGACGCATAGCCAGGTCCGTGTCTCGTCGCCGTTGATGCCGACGATGCGGGTGCCGTCGTTGGAAAGCTGGCCGTACCCTACGGGGACGAGGGTGCTCGCACCTGTCGCGACATCGACCACGTGCGTCCCGCCCTGACCGGCGACCGACCCGAAGAAGGCGAACCGGTTGCCATCTGGCGTCCAACCTGAACCCCGATTGATCTCGACGTCCCCCTCGGGCAACGGCAGTGGTTCCACGGAGCCGTCATCCAGCGAAACGATGGACAACCGCGACCCCGAGCCGCTTTCTTCGAAGAACATCAGCTGGCGCCCGTCGGGCGGTCGCCAGTACATGTCCCCATTGCTGTTGGACACATCGAGGGTCCGAACAGCGCCATCGCTCGCATCGACGATGAACACGGATCCGTTCGCGTGCAGAGCGATCGAACGCCCGTCCGGGGACCAGAGGATGTTCTCGGAGTCGACTCCGAAGATGGGATCGGTCTTGGCGATGAGAAGATCGCTGCCGTCGGCGTTTGCGATCACGGGCACACCGCTGGTGCCATCCCCGCGCATGAACACCAGCCGCGTGCCGTCAAGCGAGAAGCGTGGATCGCGATCGATCTCTGGACCCGCGACGATCGACTGCCGCGATCCCGTGGCGGGATCGACGGTGAAGATGTCGCCACCACTCCCGTATGCGACCACACCATTGGCGGCCAGACCGAACGGTGCCGGGAGACGCTGCTGGCTGCCGATGTAGAAGGCAACGGAGGCAGCGATCAGGAGGGCGATAGCGGCCAACAGGCCGATCGCGCGCCACGGGAGTGGCGCGAGCGACCGTCGGCCGAGCGTGATGACGCTCATGGGAAGCCACCTTTCGGGGAAGCTCCAGCGCGGCCGCTGGCGCGTGCCTGCGGTCAGCCGGAGGATGTCGTCGGTGAAATCGGGCACCCGCGGCGCGGCGGTATCGATGAACCACGTCGTCAGCTCGCGCTCGAGGTTCTCGTGACGGTTCATGCGATCACCGTCCGGTGGTCCGCCGGCGCGCGCTCGTCGGCCGCGATGGCGGCTCTAAGCTCGGCCAGGGCTCGATGCAGGCGCGATTGCGCGGTGCCCTTGGGGATCTCGAGTGTCTCGGCCACCGCCGATGCGGACATGCCGACGTAGTAGTGCAGGACCAGCACCGCCCGCATGTCCGGCCCGAGGCGGCGGAAGCCGCGCTCGAGCTGGTCGCGGTCGGCGATAGGCCCGCTCTGGTCGCCGCTGAACGGCGACATGAGCGGTGAGAGCTCGACCTCGACCGGCCGGCGCTTTCGCTTGCGCACGGCATCGAGGCACGAGTTGATAGTCAGTCGATGGAGCCAAGCGTCGAACCTGTCGGGATCACGTAGTCCCGGAAGATCGCGCCAAGCACGGATGTAGGCGTCCTGGACCGCGTCTCGCGCGAGCTCCTGGTCCCGGACGATGAGGCGGGCGACGGCCTCCAGCCGCGCGACGGACGCGCCGACCAGCGCAGCGAAGGCGTCATGATCGCCTCGGCCTGCCCGTTCGACGAGTTCCCGCTGGTCCACAGTCACCCTCGGTGACGCGGCACATTCGGCCGCGTTCAAGGGTAATGGCGTCGTGTCGTGGCGAACTTGTCCTAGACGACTTCGGCTCCGGCGCAGATCAATCCGGCCGCGGGCGGATCGCAGCCAGCGCGATCGGCAGGCGTTCGAACCGGGTGTAGCATCGTTCTCGTCCGAGCGCGCCCCGGGGAAGGAGCGCTTCGGTGCCTGACATCCACATCGGCTACTGGTTGCGGCGGCTGCTCGGGATCCTGCGGTATCTGCTTAGGCAGACACCACATCCAGTTCTGCTTCGGTACAGTCAGGTTCGGTTGGATCCGATGGCGATCCAGCGATCGGCTGAGGCTGGTGAGGCTTTCGCTCTGCCGATCCGGGGCAAACAGGTCGATGTCCTGGTCGGGCCATCGACCGTCCAGAGTCCTGATGCCACGAGCTTCATCGACGGCGAGATCCTCGAGCAGCTGCCCGCAATGCCGATCGTCACGTTCGTTGGGTCGGTGGTAGGGGCGGATGACAGTGACGTCCGGCTAACGATCACGCCGAGAACCATCACCGGGGTCGTGCGGATCGGCGATGAGCAGAACTGGATCGACCCGCTTCGTAAGTTCAGGAAGACAGCGCATCCTTCGGAGTTCGTCGTGTATCGACCGCGCGATGTCGTCTTCCGGGCACGGGTCGCGAATGACGTGAGGGTGTCCGGGACGGAACCGCCTGAAGGAGGCGGGGATCATCGCGTCAACCCGCACGTAGACCTTGCCGTATGGTCCGACGTTGCGTTCCGCGAGCAGGCCGAGATCATGGGACTCGAGTGGCGGGAAGCCCAGGCGTCGGTCGTCAACAACCTGAACGGTTTCTACCCGGCCAAGGTCGGGATCGAGTTCCACATCCTGCGTCACTTTCTGCACACGGGCACCGCCCTCTCGTCTGAGAACCCCGGCACGTTGTTGGATCAGTTCGGGGCCAGAGTCCGGCTGATCCTCGGCGATATCCGCCAGCTGTCCGTGCGGCAGAGCCTCGGGATCGAGCTCGCGCACCTGATGACCGGTCGCAACATGGACGGATCCACGATCGGGATCGCCTGGCAGCCCGGGGTCTGGGCTCTCTCCGAAGTGCACTACCTCGGCCCTTTCTACCCATCGGTCCGCAACACGCTCACGGTCGGCCACGAAATAGGACACAACTTCACAGGCGATCACAATCTCGCGGAGAAGATCTGCGTCAGCCAGTTCATCTGGTGCTGGGACTACGAGCGCACGATCATGTGGCCGACGATCTATTCAGACAATCGCAAGGAGTTCTCGGCGGCGAACGACACGCGGGTCACAAACAACGCACAATCCGGTCGGGCTGTCAATTTCACCCACCCTTGACTCGCTACGGGCGGTTGGCGGGGACGTCAGTAGCGAGGACGAACACATCCACGGGTTCCGTCCTCCCGCGAAGCTCGAGGCGTCGTTCGTGCGACCGATCCAAGAGCTCCGCGGCATCAGCCGCCGCTCGCGTGACCAGGATCTCTCCCGTGGCGGCGGCCGATGCAAGCCGGGCCGTGGTGTTGACCGCATCCCCCAGCGCCGTGAAATCCGAGACACCTTCGTGCCCGATGGATCCCACGAACGCGATGCCGGTGTGGACAGCGGCGCCGATCGGGATCCACGGTCCCTCAGTCGAGCCGTGACCCGTCGCCGCGAGCAGGGCCTTCGCGGCGTCCATGGCCTTCGCGGCGTGATCGAGCCCGGACATCCCCGGAATGAACAGGCCCACCACCTCGTCACCGACGAACTTGTCGACGATCGCCTCCCGCTCGATGAGCACCCGCGTGGCGGCGTCATAGAACCGATTGAGCAGATCGGAGAACTCCCGCGGCGTCATCCGCTCGGCGATTGCGGTCGACCCGCGCATGTCGGCGAACAGCATGCTCAGCTCGACCTCGGCGCCTCCGTGGGCGGTATCGATCGCCTGGTAACAGCCGCGGCAGAACCTCGGGTTCTTCTCCCAGGGACCCAGGTTGACCATGCGCATGAGCGCGCCACCGGGACCGGCGAACGGGCGGAGGCACATCTTGCAGCGGGGCGCCGTCGGAAAGCTCCGCCAGAAGCGTCGAAGCGGACGAACTCCCTGGTCTGAACCGTCGAGCTTTCGCCGCCACTCGTCGGCCTCGGACATCAGCTTGACTCTCCGACGCGTCGGCACATGGGGCTGCTTGAGGAGTCTACGCCCTGACCTACGGCTCTCCGATTCGAGATGATGTAGGCATGACGACCCCAGACGAGACCACCATCGACACGACACCACCCGCCAAGGCCACCCGACGCGAATGGCTCGGCCTGGCCGTGCTCGCCCTCGCGGCACTCATGTACGTGATGGACCTGACGGTGCTCCATCTCGCCGTGCCCAAGATGAGCGCCGAACTGCAGCCGTCGAGCGCCGAGCTGTTGTGGATCATCGACATCTACGGCTTCTTCGTGGCAGGGGCATTGATCACGATGGGCAGCCTGGGCGATCGGATCGGCCGCCGGCGGCTCCTGCTCATCGGCGCGGCGGCATTCGGGGTCACGTCGCTGCTGTGTGCCTTCTCGTCGACGCCGGAGATGCTCATCGTCAGCCGGGCGGCCCTCGGGATCGCCGGCGCGACCCTCGCGCCCTCGACGCTGTCGCTGATCTTCCACATGTTCCAGGACCCGCAAGAGCGGACGGTCGCGATCGGTGTGTGGATCGGCGCCTTCTCGGCGGGCAGCGCGATCGGCCCAGTGCTCGGCGGGATCGCCCTCGAGTTCTTCTGGTGGGGCTCGGTCTTCCTCATCGCGATCCCGGTGATGGTCGCGATCCTGATCCTCGGCCCGCGGATCCTGCCCGAGTACCGCGACCCGGAGGCCGGCCGCCTCGATCCCGCGAGCGCCATCATGGCGGTCGGCGCCGTCCTGGCGGTGATCTTCGGGCTCAAGCAGATCGCCCAGGAGGGACCCGGACCGCTCGCGATCGGCGCGATCGTCGTCGGACTCGTCGTCGGCGTCCTCTGGGTGCGCCGCCAGCGGCAGCTCGCCGACCCGATGATCGACCTGGCGCTGTTCAAGGTACCGACGTTCAACGCGGCGCTCGTCGTCAACTTCCTGGCGATCTTCGTGGTCGTCGGCTACTTCCTGTTCATCGCCCAGTACCTGCAGCTCGTCGCCGACCTGACGCCGTTCCAGGCGGGCCTGCTGTCGCTGCCCTCCGCGATCGCCTTCGTCATCGGCTCGCAAGCGGCTCCCCGGATCGTCCAGCGCGTCAAGCCGGGGTATCTCATCAGCGGTGGGCTGGCCTTCGGTACGTTGGGCCTCTTCCTGCTGACCCAGGTCGGGACGACGAACGGGCTGCTACTTCTGGTCGTGGCCTCGGTCGTGATCTCGCTCGGTCTGGCCCCCGTGTTCGGGCTGACGACCGAGCTCATCGTCGGCTCAGCGCCCCCTGAGCGTGCGGGGGCCGCGTCGGGCATCAGCGAGACCGGTGCCGAGCTCGGCGGTGCACTCGGGATCGCGATCCTCGGCAGCGTCGGCGCGGCCCTGTATCGAGGCGGTTTCGCGTCTACCATCCTCACCGGCCTCCCGCCGGAGGCCGCGACCGCCGCCAAGGACACCCTCGGCGGCGCGGTCGGCGTGGCCAGCACGCTGCCGGCCGGGACGGCGGACACGCTCCTCGATGGCTCTTGCGGGATCGTGACGCCATCTATGGCGACATCTTCCAGCGCCGCGTCGCCGGCATGGGAATCAGGGAGGTCATCTCGAGTCCGTCGAGCCCGTGGCAAACTCCGTACGCGGAGCGGCTGATTGGATCCCCCCGGCGCGAATGTCTCGACCACGTGGTCGTGCTCGGCGAGCGCCATCTGTGGCGCGTGTTCTGCCGGCTACATGGCCTATTATCACGGATCACGAACTCATCTCTCGTTGGCGAAAGACGCACCAACGCCCCGACGCGTGCATGGCGTTACCGAGGGTGACGTGATCGCATTCCGGGAAGTCGGCGGCTTGCATCACCGGTACGAACGACGCGCCGCCTGACGTGACGTCGTCGGCTGCTCGGTGCATCTCATAATTCAGCTGACGTGCGACCACACGCACGCTCCGTCGGAACGCCAGAACCGCCAGGCATTGTGATCATCGGGGCGGACCAACTCTCGGGACGTCGCCTTTCTAACCGACAACCGCTCCGCGCCGGTTTTGGCGAAGGACAGGGCTGAAATGGGTAGTCGAAGTCGCCGGCCGTTTGACGACGGCAGCCGGCTCGATCGCATCGCCGCACGCAGCCGTCGGTTATTACGCAGCTGAATCTGGTCCGACCGTTCGCAGGCGACTGTCCAGACGGTGCACGGCCAGCCTTAGGAGAACGCGGCGCATATGGGGCGCCGCGGCGTTTTACGTATTGTTACCGACGACGCGAGAAGCGGGGCACTGCAAATGTCGAGAAAAGAAGACAACACGGATCGGCTGCCCCGACGGTTCACGCGGGTTCAAATACTAGCTCTCCAGCGACGGGAGGACCCAACTCAACGGTTCAGGCGATCGCGTGCCGACGATGCATCCGTCGCGCTATCAACACTGCCAAGCCAATTGCGAACATAGGGCCGGCGGAGTGTTCTGGAACTGGCGGGACATCGTCAAGCCCCGGCGAAAACTCTAGCTCGAAATAATCAGCGTAAAGGAACGTAGGGTCGATTCTCGAAAGTCGGATCAGCCATGGCCGCACAAGAACGCTTCCCCGCAGCGACAGAATCCGTGTCCACCGGCGCCGGCTTCCATTCGGATGTCGGTCGGCACGTCGATGTTCCAAAGCAAACGAAGCGCATCGTATTGCAGGTCTTCGTTGATGCCCACTTGCAACAGGAGATTTGACCGGCTAGTTGATTTCCGGCAACGATCGGGGCTCCAGCGTCGCTTCAGCAGGTCCCCGAAGAACTTGGCACGAAGCTGACACGTGTGCCGTCGTCAATACCGGAACCTGAGTGATAAGCACGGGAGGTGGTGTCTTGGTGGTGACCCTGATCTGAAACGACGTTGTCGCCTTAACTCCCGTTGCGGGAAGGGAGGACGCAATTTCGCTGGGATTCGCGGCGCCTGCCAGGACTGCCGTTTTCTGTAGCGAACTCATCCCTTGCAGAGTGACCGCCCAGGTTCCTCGTTTGAAACCTTTGAAAATTGATAACGGCCTTTTGTCATCGATAGAGAGTAGGAATGATCCGTCCGTCACTCCCATCTCGACGTGGTAATTTGCCGCCGTCAAGGGATCGGCCGTCGCCAGTCCAGGCACCGCGCAGAGTATCACGGCAATCAGTGTGCGTGTCATGCATTCCCTCGCCGTCGGCACCTGCTAACCCAACCGACGCCCGTTTGGAGCAGGCCTACTATATCGTATATCGCGAGCAGAACATTCTCTCACACCAACCAACTATGCGGCTTCCCAAGCCTTTGAACAGGACTGGGCGTGATCAGAAAGGATGAAGTGGCCGGCTTCTCGGGCGGGCCTGATACTTGGGCTCATAGGGGGCTGACTATGGAGCAGATCGGCATCGACCTCGGAGCAAGGATAGCCAGATTTGCGTGCGCGCGGCGGACGGCACGATTGTGGGCGAATGGCGGTGGCGCACAGACCGACTTCTCAGCTTTCTCGAGGGACGGCCCGCGGCCCGAGTGATCGTGGAGAGCTGCACGGAGGCGTTCCGTATTGCCGCCGGGGCCCAGCGTCTCGCGCATGACGTACGAGTCGTTGCCGCGACGCTGGTGCGGTCGCTCGGCGTAGGCCACCGCGGGCTGAAGAACGATGTGCGGGATGCACGGGTGTTGAGCGAAGCCTCGTGCCGAATGGACTTGCCGTCAGTGCACATCCCGACGATGCTGAGCCAAGAGGTCAAAGCGATCTGCGTGTCTCGGGAGGCGTTGATTCGCACGCGGACGCAGCTGGTCTCGCGCGTGCGCGTGTATGTGCGGTCGCGCCTGGGCGGATCGTGCGCGCTACGCCCGAGAGTCTCCCGAAGCGGGTGTGCCTACCAGAAACGTCGTAAGCGGTGCGTTGATTGAAGTTGCGCTCGGCGTCGAATAGGCTCGACTCGTGGTCTCCGTCGTCGTTTCGCTGGTCTTCGCGCTTCGGTCAGCCGCTCGATCGCGCGCGGCTCTGCACCTCGAGATCCTCGCGCTCCGGCATCAGTTGGCGGTCCTGAATCGCTCGCGCCCCCCGCGACTTCGTCTGACCGCGGCGGATCGGGTGCTCTGGGCGTGGCTGTCGCAGGCGTGGAGCGGTTGGCGGCCGGCGCTCGTCCTCGTCAAGCCGGACACCGTGCTCGCCTGGCACCGACGCGGGTTCCGCCTGTTCTGGACGTGGAAGAGTCGGCACCGTACGGGTCGTCCAGCCGCGGCCCCCGAGGTCCGCGCGTTGATTCGTCGAATGGCCGCCGCGAATCCGCTCTGGGGTGCGCCGCGGATTCATGGGGAACTGCAGAAGCTGGGGATCTCGGTGAGTCAGGCGACCGTCGCGAAGTACATGCCGCGACGAGACACGCCACCATCACAGCCGTGGCGAACGTTCCTGGCCAACCATGTCGGCCAGATCATGGCGGCCGATTTCTTCGTCGTGCCAACGGTCACCTACCGGCTGTTGTTCGTGCTCGTCATCCTCGCGCACGACCGGCGACGGATCGTCCACGTCGCCGTCACCGACCATCCCACGGCCGCATGGACGGCCCAACAACTCCGCAACGCCTTTCCCGAGGACCAAGCGCCGCGGTACCTGCTGCACGACCGCGATGCCGTGTTCACGGACGTCGTGTCCACCATCGGCGCGATGCAGATCCACGAGGTCCTCACGGCGCCGCGATCGCCGTGGCAGAACGCCTACGTCGAGCGCCTCATTGGCTCGATCCGACGTGAGTGCCTCGATCACGTGATCGTCCTCAGTGTCGCCGGGCTCCAGCGCGTCCTCGCGGACTACGTCGCGTACTACATGAACACGAGGACGCACCTGAGTCTCGGCAAGGACGCACCGGCGTCACGACCCGCCACGCCGCTCGTCCGCCGGACGCATCGTCGAGATTCCACAGGTTAACGGGCTGCATCACCGCTACGACCGCGCGGCGGCGTAGCCGCCGGTTTCAAAGTCTCCAGCCCTTCATCCTCCATCCCTGGCGGATTCCATTGGCGTGCTCAGGGGCAGCGCTTTACGCGGTTGGGCGGGGTGCCGCGTTGAATCAGTGCGTTCGATGCGGCGCGTTACCTGGCGCTACGGTGTCCCGAACACACTCGCGAAGGGTCGAATCGAATTTTCGGTAGGCACAGCACGACGATCTGCAACTTGACGTCTTCTTCGTTCATCTCACGACACGAGCAGCCTAAAGGCCTTCGAGCAGTTCGGTCGACAGCGGCGATCGCGTTCCGAACAGGAATCCAGGACGACCTCACGTATCGAGCAGGGCCGGAAGGTCTCGGCTCCCGCGCAACACCCGCAGCACCAGCACATCAGGGCCCTCAACGCGATAGATGATGACGTAAGCGCCAATGACGAAGCTCCGCAAGCCGGGCCGAAGATCGCAACGGCTGCGTCCTATGTGCGGGTGTGAGGCGAGAAGGAGGAAACGTTCGGCGATCGAGATCAATCAGTCGGTCGGCAATCTCAAGGTTGGC